>NZ_JAIVLF010000004.1 GCF_020524485.1 Novosphingobium profundi
CGGCGTAATCCCCGCCTTCTCGCAGATCGCGCCAAGACCGTTCAGAATACCTTCCGAACTGTCATGCGGCGTCGACGGCGTCTTGTGACGGAAAAACGAGCCGTCTTCCTGGTTGAACAAAAGTAGGTCGGTGAACGTCCCTCCGACGTCGACACCCAAGCGGTAGGTCATGCTTTCCCCATCCGTTCTCTCGCCTAGCGGCGCTGTGGTTGCTGCCCGGTTCGGCGGGGCGGCGCCTCGTGCGAGAAGCCCCTTTGTCCTTGCGGGTCAGCCAGATCTGGTTGTGCGTGGATGACGCGTCGGCCTCCACGGTGTGCTCGAACAGTGAACGTGATCGCGTTTTCATGCTGCGCTTGCGGATAGAGTTATCCGCCCTGCGGCTTTTCGGCTTGGCGTGCGTCGGTCCAGGATGGCATCTGCACTAGGACGAGGCGGAACAAAGGAGACACCGACGATGCCACTCGACTTCGCCAGCTTGCGTCCCGCGACGCGCGAATTCCTTGCCCGCCGCGCCCGCGGCGAGGGCCTGCTGATCGACGGTGAATGGCGCAAGGCCGCCAGCGGCAACACCTTCGCAACGCTCGACCCGGCGACCGGCTCGGAACTGGGCCAGGTGGCCGCAGCGGGCGCGGACGACGTGAACGATGCCGTTGCCGCCGCCCGT
Organism: Novosphingobium profundi; assembly: GCF_020524485.1. Classification (GTDB taxonomy): domain Bacteria; phylum Pseudomonadota; class Alphaproteobacteria; order Sphingomonadales; family Sphingomonadaceae; genus Novosphingobium; species Novosphingobium profundi_A. The sequence continues at coordinate 665 of NZ_JAIVLF010000004.1, forward strand.
GCGGCTCAGATCAAGTGGGCCGCCACCATCCCTGTTGAGCGTGCGCGCATCCTCTGGAAGATCGCGGACCTCCTCGAGGCCAACATCGACGAACTCGCCGAGATCGAGACGCTCGATCAGGGCAAGCCGCTGTTCGTGGGCCGCTGGGCCGAGATCCCCGGTGCCATCAACCAGTTCCGCTTCTTCGCGGGCCAGGCCATGAACATCGAAGGCAACACGATCGAGAACTCGATCAACTACCAGCCCGAAGGTAAGCAGGTGCGCAGCTGGACCGTGCGGGAGCCGGTCGGCGTGGTCGCGGCCATCGTGCCGTGGAACTCGCCGCTGGTGCTGACCGCGATGAAGCTCGCTCCGGCGCTCGCCGCTGGCTGCGCGCTCGTCCTGAAGCCCGCAGAGGACACCTCGCTCTCCGCGCTGCGTCTGGCCGAGATCATGGTCGAGGCGGGGCTGCCCGCAGGCGTTCTCAACGTGATCACCGGCCTTGGCGGCGAAACCGGCGCAACGCTGGCGCAGCACAAGGATGTCGACAAGATCGCCTTCACCGGTTCGACTGCAACGGGCCGTGCGGTGCTCGATGCGGCAAAGACCAACTTCAAGCGCGTGACGCTGGAGCTGGGCGGCAAGTCGCCCTCGATCGTCATGCCCGACGCGAACCTCGATCTCGCCATTCCGGGCGTGGCCAATGCAATCTACTTCAACGGTGGCCAGGTCTGTATTGCAGGCTCGCGCCTCTACGTGCACCGTTCGATCCACGACCAGGTCGTGGAAGGCGTGGCCAACTATGCCAAGGGCCTGAAGCTTGGCCACGGCCTTGAAGCCGATACGCAGATGGGCCCGGTCGTCTCGCTGCGCCATGCCGAGCGTGTCGAGGGCTTCCTGCAGCGCGCCAAGGGCGCAGGCGCCACGATGCTCACGGGCGGTGAGCGCACCGGCGAGGCCGGCACCTTCATCACGCCGACCGTCGTCACGGACGTGACGCCCGACATGGAAATCGTGCGCGAGGAAGTCTTCGGTCCGGTTCTGGTCGCCCAGGCCTTCGATGAGCCCGAAGAAGTGATCGCGGCCGCGAACGACAGCGAATATGGCCTCGCCGCCAGCGTCTGGACCGAAGGGCTCAGCAACGCGCACCGCATGTCGAGCGAGATCAAGGCGGGCACCGTCTGGATCAATTGCCACGCGATGTACGACCCCGCGCTTGCCATCGGCGGCGTCAAGCAGTCGGGCTGGGGCCGTGACAGCGGCAAGCAGGCGCTGGAAAGCTACCTGGAGTGGAAGACGGTCTGCGCGGTCGTCTGATTGCATCAAAGATTCGCGAAGGATCGGAGGGGCGCTGCGGCGCCCCTCTTTTTTTGTCGCAGCGCATGTTCTTGATCGAGGTCACTGACACCTGGGCAGATGTCCGGGCGGACCACTAAGAATTGGGCATCGAAGCGCCCGAAATAGCGCGCATCGCACGATATTCACCGCAAGTCGGATAGTCGGGCAGTGGTGTCTAACCAGTCCGGGCACGCGGTCCATACCTGTCAGCAAGAAGCAATTAGTGGAGTCTGCTGGATATGGCTGCAGTTGAACGGTGCCAGGTAGTGATCGCGGGGGCAGGGCCGGTTGGGACGGTTCTGGCGACGCTTCTGGCTCAGGCGGGCGTCGACGTGGTCGTCCTGGAAGCGGGTAGCGAATGTGCGCAGGACCTGCGCGCCTCGACCTTCCACCCGCCCTCGCTCGAAATGCTCGACCAGATCGGCATCACCCAGATGCTCATCGACAAGGGCCTCAAGGCGCCGGTCTACCACTGGCGCGACCGCCAGAGCGGCGAAGTCATCGACTTCGACCTTGCCGAGATCTCGGACGTCACCAAGTACCCGTTCCGCATCCAGTGCGAGCAGTACCACCTCTCGCAGGGACTGGCCGAGGGACTTGGTAAGTACAGCAACGCGCAGGTCCGCTTCGGCAGCCGCATCGTCTCCTTCAATGACGATGGCGCGGGCGTTGACGTCTTCGTCGAGACCATGACCGGTATCGACAAGCTGCGCTGCGACTTCCTGGTGGGCGCCGATGGTGCCAACTCGATCGTGCGCAAGTGGCTGGGCGTCGAATTCGACGGTTTCACCTATCCCGAGCGCTTCCTCACGCTCTCGACCGAGCTTGAGCTGGCCGATCACCTGCCCAACCTGTGCTACGTGAACTACGTCAGCGATCCGCAGGAATGGCTCGTGCTGCTGCGCGTCCCTTCGGTGTGGCGCGTGCTGGTGCCGACCGATCCCGAGGCCGACGAGGATTACCTGCGTTCGGACGAGGTCAAGAACGGCATCTTCGATCGCCTGATCGGCGAAGGCGCGGGCAAGGACGTCAAGACCGGCCACCGCACGCTGTACCGCGTCCACCAGCGCGTTGCGAAATCGTTCCGCGAGGGCCGCGTGATGCTGTGCGGCGATGCCTCGCACCTCAACAACCCGCTTGGCGGCTTTGGCATGAACTCGGGCATTCACGATGCCTTCAATCTGTTTGAGAAGCTGATGCCGGTGATCGAGGGCAAGGCCGACATGGATGCGAACCTCTCGCTCTATGACCGCCAGCGCCGGACGGTCACGCACAGCTTCACCCAGACCCAGACCAAGGCCAACATGGCCATGATCAAGGGCGGACAGGACGATGCCCACCAGCAGCGCCGCCAGGCGATGCTCGACATCAAGGCCGACGACGACAAGCGTCGCGCCTACATGATGCGCCAGGCCATGTACGAGAGCCTCGAGCAGGCCAGGTCGATTACCTGATACCCATTCGGGCACGGGGAAGGGGCTTGTTCTCTTTCCCCGTGCCGCGCCCACAGGGCCCTTCGGGAAGAAACGCGGCGCAAGACCGCACCAGGAAAAACACAACAACTCGCCACACCACGAAGGCGGGGAGAAACGTCATTCAACCCGCAGGCCCTTGGCGGCCTGCAAAAGGAGTACATGCAATGGGAGACGTTCTCGGTTGGCGCAAGCTGCTGGGTGTCATCGCACCGTCCACCAACACGGTTGTCCAGCCCGACATGGAGCGCATGCGCCCTGAGGGTGTAACCAACCACTTCTCGCGCATCTACGTCGAGGATCCGCTGGCCCTCTCGAACGAGGACTTCATCGCGGGTACGACGCTGATCGCCGAAAACACCCTTGATGCGGTGCGCTCGGTCATGACCTGCAAGCCCGATTACCTCGTGCTCGGCATGTCGGCGGTGACCTTCTACGGCGGTGTCGAAGGCGCCGCGAAGTGGAAGAAGCAGGTCGAGGACTTCGCCGGGATCGGCGCATCGACCGGCGCGGAATCGGTTGCCGCGGCACTCAAGGCCTACGGCAACGTCAAGACCGTCAGCTTCGTCTCGCCCTACTACCCGGTTGCGAACGCCGAAGTGCGCCGCTTCCTCGAGGAATCGGGTTTTGACGTGAAGCGCGACGTTCCGCTGCAGTGCAAGCGCTGGACCGACATCGCCAAGGTCACGCCCGAGCGGCTCGACGAGGTCATCGCCGAACTTGATGGCGATGATGTCGATGCGATCGTCCAGGTCGGCACCAACCTCTCGATGGTCGATATCGCGGCCCAGTACGAGCAGAAGCTGTCCAAGCCGGTGATCGCGATCAACACCGCGACCTACTGGCACGGCCTACGCGCCTGCGGCATCGACGACAAGATCCAAGGTCTCGGCCGCCTCCTCGCGGAATTCTGATCCCGCGCTTGCGGCATCGACGTCATTTGTCATAGCCGCAAGGCACCGAAATAGCGCAGGGCTCCGCGGTAAATCGCGGGGCCCTGTTCTTATTTGTTATATTGTTGACTCAAATCAACCTCGCGCGCGTCGTGTGGCCATACATAGGTGAAGCGCGAGAGGCCGAGGGCTCCCTGATCGGACCGCCCCGCCGCCATCCGCAGCAAGGAGGGTTTGATGTCAGCCGAAATTCCACCACCCTACACCGCGCTTCAGCGCCATCCGATGATGGCACAGGCGGACCACGATGAAGCCTCGCGCTTCAATTTCCTGACCCAGTTCAACCGCTACCTGTCGGGCGATCTCGGCAAGGGCAACTGGCTCGCATACGAGAAGCGCGTCCTGCCCGCCTTCGAGGCGATCCATGGCCGGTCGCCGGAGAACCGTGAGGAAATCCGTGTCGCGATGAACCAGGATCCCTGGCACCGCACCTGGTCGGCGCTCAAGCGCAACTCGATGGAGATGCGCCAGCAGAATGGGCGCCAGATCGTGCTGCGCCAGCTCGACGAACTCGACGCAAAGGCCAAGGCGTATAACGAGGCTTCGGGCCTGCTCGAACTCGATTCCTCGGTCGAACAGCCCCTCTACGTCACCTGCGTCGATATCCACTGCCAGCCCGGTAGCTACCATACTGAGGAACGCCCGGGCGACGTCGCGGTCGCGGCGAACTACGATGTCGGCCTCTTCGCCACCACTGGCGGAGCGCTTGGCAGCCTCAACGATGGCGGTGGTCAGGCCGTGGTCGGGTGGATCAAGGAGAACCGCCCCGACTGGTCGCCGGAACGGGTGCTCGACGTGGGCTGCACGGTGGGCCACAACGCAGTGCCCATCGCACAAGGGTTCCCGGAGGCCGAGGTGATCGGCATCGACACCGCTGCACCCGTCCTGCGCTATGGTGCCGCGCGCGCGGCCAGCCTGGGTGTATCCAACATCAAGTTCGTCCAGGCGAGCGGCGAGGACCTCTCGCGCTTTCCCGACAACCATTTCGACTGGGTGCAGACGACGATGTTCCTGCACGAGACGTCGGCCTCGGCGATGCCGCGCATCCTCTCCGAATGCCACCGCGTGCTGAAACCGGGCGGGCTCCTGCTCCATGTCGAGCAGCCCCAATACGGCCCCGACATGCCGCTGTTCGAGCAGTTCCTGCGCGACTGGGACGCTTACAACAACAACGAACCCTTCTGGTCGGCCATGCATGGTGTGGACCTCAAGGCCGTGATGGAAGAGGCCGGTTTTCCGCTGGACGAGCAGTTCGTGACCGGTGTGCGGGCAATTCCCGACAAGACACTGTTCCCTGGCTCGCCCGACGGAGACAAGGAAGACTACGGACGTGCGGCCATCTGGAATGCATACGGGGCCTGGAAGCCGAAGGTTTCCAATGAGATCGCCAAGGAGATTTCGGCATGACGCAGGATCTGGACTGGATCGCACGTTCCGGCGCACGCGCCAAGGGTGGTCGCCCGGCCTTCTTCGACGAGATGGCCCTCGACCGCCTCTACTCGCTGACGCTCTCGCTCACGGCCGAACTCGCCGCCACGCGCGAACGTCTGGATACGGTGGAGCGGTTGCTCGAGCTGGAGGGCTCGATCGATCGCACCAAGATTGAAAGGTATGAGCCGGACCGCAAGGCCGGTGAGGAACGGGGAATTGCCATGAGGGCGTATATCGCCCGCGTCATGCGCGGCTTCCAGCAGGAAGTCGAGGCCATGGAGGAAACCGATCCGCCCGTCACCGACTGGGTGGAGAAGCTTTCCCGCCAGGACGCCGCATCGGCTTAGGGGCGGCTCCCCCTTAGACAAGGGGAAAGTCGTGATAGAAGAAGTATTGGTACTGCGCTGGGTGCACATCATCGCCATGGTCTATTGGCTGGGCGGCGAATGGGGTGTTTTCCAGACGAGCTACAACGTGTGCAACCGCAAGCTGTCGATGGACGAGCGCCGCCGCCACATGGAGACGGCCTACCGCATCGACATCCTGGCCCGCACCGGCATCATCTCGCTGCTGCCGCTGGGGCTGCACATGGGGTACATCTATGGGCTCCATCCGTTTGGCGGTGGGTACCTCACCGCAATGTGGATATTCATCGCACTCTGGCTCGGCCTGTGCTGGAGCGCCTTCATCAAGCGCGAAACCGATGTCGGCGTGAAGCTTACCAAGATCGACGAAAAGATCCGCTGGGTTCTCATCCCGCTGATCTTCGTGGTCGGCATCTCCTCGCTGCTGGGCCATGGTCCGCTGGAAGCGGGCGAGGGCATGCGCTGGTACGCGACGAAGCTGACGCTCTATGGGTTCACCTTGTGCATCGGGCTTGGCCTGCGCTGGATCATGCGCCTGTGGACGGTGCGTTTCCGGCGCCTGGCCGAAGGTCCCAACCCGGCCGAGGAAGCCGCTCTCGAGCGCGAGTTCATGTATGGCCGGATGATGGCCTACGTCTACTGGATAACGATTTCCGGCATCTGCTTCCTGGGTACGGTCAAGCCGTTCTGAGGAAAGCCGATGTTCCGATAAAGGAAATCGCAGGAGGAAAGGGCGGTCCCACAGGGATCGCCCTTTTTTCCTGGCGGAAGAGGGGGGCGTGTAAGCGCAAGGAAAAGGGCCCCGGAAGCGCGAACTTCCGGGGCCCTTGCCATGTCGTGTATCGGAGCCGATCAGGCCGCGCCGACGGCGCCCTTGGCGGTGAGCGCTTCAATCTTTTCGGCCGAGTAGCCCAGGCTCTCCAGCACCGAGCGGCTGTCCTGGCCCGCGCCGGGCAGCGTAACCGGAGCGCCCGGACGCTTGCCGCCCATCTGCAGCGGGATGGTGGGCAGGCGGGTCTGTTCGCCGCTGTCGAGGGTCACGTCCTCAAGGCCGCCTTCGGCGAGCTGGGGATCGTCGAACATGTCCTCGGGCTTGCCAATCGGGGCGAAGGGAAGGCCCGTGCCTTCGAGCATACCGACAACTTCGCCGCGGGTCATGCCCAGGAACATCTCGCGCACCTGCGGCAGGATGCGGTCACGCGCCTTCACGCGCTCGTTGTTGGTGCGGATGCTCTCATCGGCCCACAGCTCGTCGAGCTGGAAGATCTTGCAGAACTTCTCCCACAGGACATCGCTGACCACGCCGATGAAGACGGGCTCGTCCTTGGTTTCGAAGACGTCGTAGATCGCCCAGGCCGAGATGCGCGCGGGCATCGGGTTGGCGGCCTTTCCGGTGACCGCGAACTGCGCCATGTGCTGGCCCACGAGGTAGATCGTGGTCTCGAACAGGCTGGCGACGACCTTCTGGCCCTTGCCGGTGCGGTGGCGTTCCTCAAGTGCGGCGAGGATGCCGATCACGCCGAACATGCCGCCGGTCACGTCGACGACGCTGGAGCCAGCCCGCAGAGGGCGTCCCGGAGGGCCGGTCATGTAGGCAAGGCCGCCCATCATCTGGGCCACTTCGTCGAGTGCGGTGCGCTCTTCGTAAGGGCCGGGCAAGAAGCCTTTTTCCGAGCAGTAGATGATGCCCGGATTGGTCTCGGCAAGGGTCTCGTACGAGAGGCCGAGGCGGTCGAGTGCGCCGGGGCGGAAGTTCTCGACGAGGACATCGGCCTTGGCGCACAGGTCCTTGGCGACCGCGATGCCTTCCGCGCTCTTGAGGTCCAGGCAGATCGACTTCTTGCCGCGGTTGTACATCGGGAAGTAGCCCGAGCCCGAACCCAGCAGCTTGCGGGTACGGTCGCCGCCGATGGGCTCGATGCGCACGACATCGGCGCCAAGCCCGGCGAGGATGTGGCCGACCGTCGGGCCCATGACCATGTGGGTGAATTCGATGACCGTGATTCCGGCCAGCGGCGTCGGTGCGCCGCCCTGTTCAGCGCTCATCGCGCAATCCTTTCCTTGTAGTCCAGCATCGGACCTGCATCGGGCGTGAAGCCGTAAAGCGGTTCGCCCGGAAGGGCTTCTGTCAGGATCGACCGCACTTCGAGCAGTTTTTCCAGATCGATGCCGGTGTCATAGCCCATGGAATTGAGCATGAGAACGAGATCCTCGGTGACGAGGTTGCCCGAGGCGCCGGGCGCATAGGGGCAGCCGCCCAGACCACCGAGTGAGGAATCGATGGTGGTGATCCCTTCCTCAAGGCCCGCCAGCGCGTTGGCCAGACCCAGGCCGCGCGTGTTGTGGAGGTGCAGCGTGGTGAGCATGTCATCGCCCACCGCGGCCTTTACCTTGCGCACGAGGCGCTTGACCTGCGCGGGGTCGGCATAGCCGGTCGTGTCGGACAGGCTGAACTCCTGGCCGCCCGCTTCGGCCGCGGCGACGGCAAGGCGCACCACGGTGTCTTCGGGAACCGCGCCCTCGATGGTGCAGCCAAACGCGGTCGAGAGACCCACCGCGAAGTGGATGCCCGCATCCTTGGCGATTTCGGCCGCCTTCGCGATCTCGGCGAGCATCGCGGGGTGGTCCTTCTTGACGTTGCGGATCGAGTGCTTCTCGCTCAATGAGAAGGGGATCGACATGCCGTGGACGCCCGCCTTCGCCGCGTTCTCGGCGCCGCGCGCATTGGGGACGAGGGCGACGACGTTGAGGCCCTCGATGCCCTTGGCAAACTCCACCAGTTCAGGGGTGTCGGCCATCTGCGGGAGGAGCTTGGGCGGCACGAAGCTGCCCACCTCGATCTCCTTGACACCGGCGGCGGCCTCGGCCGCGATCCAGGCCTTCTTGGCTTCGAGCGGCATCACCTGCTTGATCGACTGCAGGCCGTCGCGCGGGCCCACTTCGGAAATGAGAATTTCGGTCATGCGGTCTTCTCCAGGTAGACCCAGGGACGCGCCGTGCGGTCGGCGTCGGTCCACGCCTCGATGGCGGGCAGGGCCTTCAATGTGAGGTCGATCACGTCGAGGCCTTCGAGCAGCATCGTGCGCGGCTCGTCCTCGATCGTGAGGCTATGTGTGGTCTCCCCGGCCGTCACCATCTGCGCGGGCAGATCGACAGTGATCTCCTGCCAGGCCAGCGCGTCGACATCGGCGCGGGGCAGGGTGATCGGAAGGACGCCGTTGCGGATGCAGTTGGCGCGGAAGATCGGTGCGAAGCTCTCGGCAATGACGCAGCGGATGCCGTACTCGACGAGCGCCCAGACCGCGTGCTCGCGGCTCGAACCACAGCCGAAGTTGGCGCCGCCCAGGATCACCTGTCCGCCCTTGGCCTCGGGCATGTTGAGCTCGAAGGTCGGATCGGGGGTGCGTGCGGCAACATCGCTGTAGCGCCAGGGCGCGAAGAGCCCCTCGGCCAAGCCGGTGCGTCCGGTGCTCTTCATCTCGCGGCTCGGGATGATCGCGTCGGTATCGACGTTGTCGCGCAGGATCGGTACGGCAACCGAGGTGAGGGTGGTGAAAGGGGTCACTGCGCGCTCTCCTTTGCCAGCTCACGCGGGTCGGCGATAACACCGGCGACGGCGCTCGCGATCACGGTTTCGGGGCTCGCAATATGCGTGCGGATGCCCGGACCCTGGCGACCTTCGAAATTGCGGTTGGTCGAACTGATCGTGCGGCTCCCCTCGGGGAAGCGTTCACCGCCTGCGAAGAAGCACAGCGAGCATCCGCTTGCGCGCCATTCAAAGCCAGCCTCGGTGAAGATCGTGTCCAGACCCTCGGCTTCGGCGGCTCGCTTGACCGAGGAACTACCCGGCACGACCATCGCCTTCTTGATGCTATCGGCGACCTTGTGGCCCTTGACCAGCGCCGCGGCGCGGCGAAGGTCGGAAAGGCGGGCGTTGGTGCACGAGCCGACAAAGGCGACGTCGATGGGCGTGCCCAGCATCGCGGCCCCGGGGGCAAGGTCGATGTACTGGTGCGCACGCTGAGGGCCCTGCGGCACCGCGCCATCAATGGGCATGGAATGCTGCGGGCTCGTGCCCCAGCTGACCATTGGCGCGAGCGAGGCGGCGTCGATCACGATTTCGGTGTCGAAGGTCGCGCCGTCATCGGTCGAGAGCGTTTGCCAGTAGGGATCCTCGAAGTTCGCGGGCGCATAGCGGCGTCCGGCAAGGTACTCGAAGGTCTTGGCGTCAGGTGCGATGAACCCGGCCATGGCCGAGAACTCGGTCGCCATGTTGCACAAGGTCATGCGCGCTTCGATGTCGAGCGCTTCCACGGCCTCGCCCGCGAACTCGACCGCATGGCCCGCGCCGCCACCCGCGCCGTGCGCGGCGATGAGGGCGAGCGCCATGTCCTTGGCGGTCACGCCCGGCGCAAGCTGGCCGGTGAAGGTGACGCGCATCGTCTTGGGCTTTTCGATGCGCAGGGTGCCGGTCGCCATGGCATGCTCGGCTTCACTCGAACCGATGCCCCAGGCGAGCGCGCCCAGCGCGCCCTGCGTGCAGGTGTGGCTGTCGGGTGCGACAAGGGTGACGCCCGGAAGCACGATGCCGAGTTCCGGCGAGATGACGTGGGTGATGCCCTGGTCGGGATCGTTGACGTCGAAGAGCGTGATCCCGGCGGCCTTGGCGGCAGCGCGGGTCTCGGTGATGAAGGCGGAACCGCCTTCCATCAGTGTGCCGTCACCGCGTCCGATGCGGGTATCGACAATGTGGTCCATGACCGCAAAGACACGGGCCGGATCGCGGACCGGTCGGCCCGCGGCAGCCATCGACTTCAGCGCAGCCGCACCCGTGCGCTCGTGCAGGAACACGCGGTCGATGGCGACAAGTCCTGCGCCCGAGGTGCCGGTATCGATCCGGTGTGTGTCCCAGATCTTCTCGAAAAGTGTCTTTGGTCCCGTGGATGTCATCGTTGTTTTTTCGTCAGCCCGTTCGCAAATGGTCGAGGGGCAAGCGTCATGGGCTTGCCCCAGCGACCTGCCTAGACCTGTTTAGGGCGCTTCGTGCAAGTCGACGACCACCTTACCCGATGAGCGAGCAGACAGGAGACGCTCGACCCCGTCATAGATCCCCGCGATCCCGTGATAGGCCGCGCTGTCGAGGTGCACCTGGAGCTTGCCATCCTCGTAAAGACGGAAGAGGCGTTCGCGCGCTTCATCCCAATACTGGGTGAGAAGGCCGTTCATGAAACCGCGCACCGAGGCGCTCTTGTAGTAGATCGAATTGGCAATGCGCGGGGCGGTGACGATTTCGGGCTTGCCTTCAAGATCCGAGGCCGCGCCTCCGACGACAAGCCGTCCGTGGTTGGCGAGGTTCGCCAGGAAGGCGTCGTGGATCGGCCCGCTGACAGTGTCGACCGCGACGTCGAGCGCGTTGTGGTATTCGCGGCCCAGCACTTGCGCCACGTCGTCGGCCTTGTAGTCGATGACGCAGGCGGCGCCGAGCGACTTCACGAAGGCACACTTCTCGGGGCCTCCGGCAACGCCCACCACATGGCACCCGCGCAGGGCGGCAAGCTGGACGAGGAAGTGGCCAAGTCCCCCCGCAGCCGCCGAAATTGCGACCGTCTCGCCGTCCTTCAGTTCGCCAATGCGCTCAAGTGCGACCATCGCCGATACGCCCGTCGAGGCAAGCGCGAGGTATTCGCGCGTGACGGCGGGAGCCTTGACGAAGCCGCTGGCAGGCGCGGTGTTCTCCTCGCGGTATCCGCCGGTGAAACGAACAGAGACGGCCGCATCGCCCACCGCGAAGTCGCTGACGCCTTCGCCTACGGCCTCGACCGTGCCGATGGCCTCAACCCCGGTGAAGGTGGGGAGGGCAATCTTGACGTAGTCGACGGCGTCACGCGCGATCTGGGTGTCGAAGATGCCGTTGATGCCGCAAAAACGGTTGCGCACGCGGATCTCTCCGGGGCCCGGTTCCCGGCTCGGCAGCTCGACGATATCGCAGGCTTCGCGGAAGGAGGGCGCGATCCGTGTCAGGCGGATCGCGCGGTAGGTCTTCGCCGTTTGGCTCATTGCTGCGCGATCTTGCCCTGCGGGAAGCCCAGGCCGCCCGGGTTGAACAGGCCCTTGGGATCGACCGTGTTCTTCACCGCGTCGAGCACGTCAAGGAAGGCCTCGTCCATGCGGTCGCGGTACTTGTAGGAACGGCCGATCTGGAAGTGGCCCGCACCATACTTGCGCGCAATTTCCTTCACCTTCTCGCGCGCGGCAGTGACGATGGCGGTAGCTTCGGGATGGGCGCCCAACTGCTGCAGGCGCCTCATGTGATCGGGCTCGACCATCGATTCGTGGATCGGGCGGTAACCTTCAGGCCAGAAGAAGACCGGCTCGATGATGATGGCGTTGGTCGACATCGAGGAGATCAGGAAGCCGTTGAAGATGCCATGCTTGTCGAAGGTTTCCTGCATCTCGTCGAAGTAGGCGCGGATCTCGGTAAAGGCCTTGGGCGCGGTCGAGAGCGAGAACTGGCCATGGACCGGGATCCAGCTTTCGCCCTCAGGCCCCAGGATCGAGTTGGGCGCAGGGAAGGGCATGGCGCGGATGATCTTGGCGATCGAGTTCTCGATCTCCACGCCGTCGAACTGGGCGGCAATCTCGCGGGCCCGTGCGATATCGTGGGCAACCGCTTCCTTGCAGCGCCCTTCGGCGGTGATGTGGAGCGGGTACTCTTCCTCGGGGATGAAGTTGCGGCCGCCCATGGCGATCTTGGCCGCGGCCAGCAGGCCCTTGCCCAGCGACTTCTCCTTGGAGATGACCTTGCCCAGCGTCTTCACGTCGCTTGCCATCGACATGCGCTTCATGCGCACCTTGGTGAGGCCCGGGTCGAAACCGCAGCTTTCCGCAGCAAGCCCCTCGCGGGCCATTTCGCCCAGCGCCTCGAGCATGGCCGGGCCGCTCTTGAAGGAGAACGAGGCGGACTGCTCGAAGGCGGGCTGGCGGATGAGGCGCAGGGTGATCTCGGCCTTGAGCCCCAGCGTGCCCGAATCGCCGCAGAAGAGGCCCGCGATGTCCGGGCCGAAGTGACGATAGAAGGGAGTGTCGCCATCCGGTCCGCGCGCGCCGGTGCGCAGGATGCGCCCGTCGGCGAGCACCATGGTCAGCGCGATCACGCTCTCGCTGGTCGTCCCATAGTGGCCTGCACCGAACATGGCGTTCAGCATCGAGAGGCCGCCTCCAATGGTAGAGTAGATCCCCGACATCGGACCCCAGAACGGCGTGCGCAGGCCCTTCTCCTTGAGCGCCTCGTTCAGCTCACGCCACGAGCATCCGGCCTGGACGGTCACGGTCATGTCCTCGGGGCTGATATCCAGCACCTTGTTCATGCGCGTGGTATCGATGGTGACCGTGTCGTTGGTCGCCGGGATGTAGGCTTCGGTGTAGCTCATGCCCGCCCCGCGTGGAGCAAGGGCGACACCGGCCTCGTTTGCAGCGGCGACCACGGCAGCGAGTTCCTCGGTCGTTGCCGGGGCGACGATCAGCATCGCAACGTGATCGGAGGCAATCCACACGTCCTCGCTAAAGAGACGCAGGCGCGCCTCATCGGAGGTCACGTGGGCCGCACCGACGATGCCTTCGAGCTTGGCACGAAGGTCACTCGGACACGGAGCAATGGAAGCAGGGGCAGCCGGGGCGGCGATATCGGACATGGTGTGTTTCCCGTGAGTGAGGCCGCGTGCGGAGGCATGCGGCCGGGGATTACGAAAGAAGCGAGGTGAAGGCGAAGCGCATCAGGCCGGTTCGCGGCTCAGCGCGAGCTTGGCCGCCGCCTCTCCGGCAAGGCGCCCGAAAGTCACGGCTGTCGCCAGCCCCATGGCAGGGAGGTAGCCCCAGTGCGCGGGGCCGGAAACGGACCGCGCGGCGCCGCCACCTGCAAAGAGGTTGGGCAGTTTGGTACCATCGGGGCGCAGGACCTGCGCGTTGCCATCGATCTGGAGGCCGCCCTGGGTGTGGAAGATCGCGCCCACGACCTTGAGCGCGCGGAAGCGCGGGGCAGGGGGGAGGTCGCCGTCCCACACACGGCCGAAGCTGTCGGCCTCGCCAGAGCCTTGCGCGGCGCGTGCCTCGGCCAGTGTTGCGGCAAGCACCTGTGCGGGAAGACCGAGCACCTGCGCCAGTTCCTCTTCGCTGTCGGCAAAGCGCGGGGCGTTGAGCTTGTTGAGCTCGATGATCTCGGGGATGTAGTCGACGTCCTTCTCGATGCGGTCGTCGTAGATCACCCAGACGTAGTCGCCCGGTTGCTGCAGCACAGGGTGCACCATGCCGGCAATATCGTCGGTCTCGTTGGTGAAGCGCTTGCCCTCGATGTTGACGAGGATGCCGCCCGCAATCGGGACGCCCGGCGGGACTGGCATGCCCTGCGGCTCAGTCAGCATGGCATACCCCTGGTAGGAGGCCATGTCGCCAAGCGCGGCGCCAACCTCGCCGCCGACAGCGATGCCTGTGCCTTGGCTGCCCTCATGGCCGTTGTTCCGGGCCTCGGCCATCTCCGGCATGTTGGCCGCGACCATCGCATGGTTCGCCGCAAAGCCGCCGCAAGCAAGGATCAGGGTGTCGCAGCCAACCGCTTCGTGCGAGCCGTCGGGGCGCGCGATAGTGACGCCCGTGATACGGCCATCTGCATCGGCATGGACATCGACCAGCTTTGCCTCGGTCATGACATCGACGCCGTTGTCGTCGAGGCGGCGGTGGAGCAGGTCGACCATGTCCTGGCCGCCGTGCCCGCGCCAGCCGTGCACGCGGTAAGTGCTGTTGCCGTAGGCGGGCCGGAAGCCGGTATCGAGCTCCCAGGGCATGTCGAGTTCCTCGACCATCCAGTCGACGGTGGGCCCGGCATAGTCGGCAATGGCGCGCGCCAGAACCGGGTCGGTCTGCCCCTTGGTCTTGGCCATGATGTCATCGAAATAGGTGTGCGCGCTATCCTCGATGCCGTGCGCAGCCTGGGCCTTGGTGCCCGCCGCGCAGATGAGGCCCTGCGACATGCCCGTAGAGCCCATCGGGCGCTCGTCCTGCTCGATCAGCAGGACTTCGGCCCCGGCTTTCGCGGCGGCAAGAGCGGCAATGCAGCCGCAGGCGCCGCCGCCCACCACCAGCACGGGAACGGTGAATTCGAAGGTTTCGCTCATGGTGCGATCACGCCTCTCGTGCGAGTTCTTCGCCGACATCACCCGAGGCGACATCGTCATCCAGAACCGCGGCTTCGTTCTCCTGCTGCACGATGCGCAGGATGCGGGCGATGTATTCCTGATTCCACATCTGCCGTTCGGCCGAAGCTTCCCGGGTGGGTTCGAAAGCGTCGATCTCGCCATCCTCAAGGATGCCCTTTTCGCGCAGCAAACGCTCGAGCGTATCGTTGCGCTGGCGGGCCACCGCCAGTTCCTGGGCCACAGCCATGGTGATCGCGAGGACCTTTTCGACCTGGGGTTCGAGGAAGTAGGGACGCTTGCCAGCGGGCTTGGCGCCGGCTCCGTTCAGGGCGTCGGAAAAGCTCATGCCACGGCTCCGATCACGTGCCAGGCCGCCTTGCGGCCATAGTCTTCGGTGTCATCTTCTTCCGCATCAGGGAACAGCTCGCGGTCGACCACGCCGTAGACGCCGCCATGGATCAGGCTGTCCTTTGCAAAGCCGGCATCAACCATGGCCTCGTCGAGGTCCATCTCGTGCATGCGCGACCAAAAGGGTTCGTTGTTGTAGAAGGCATCCCAGTCGCGCATCGCCTGCTCGAAGAGCGGCATTTCGGGCGCGTACTGCGGCTGCTCGACGTGCAGCACGATGCCGCCGGGCTTGAGCAGGCGGCGCGTCTCGCGGAAAATGTTGCGCAGCGCAGTGGTCGAGAGTTCGTGGAGGAACATCGTCGTCTGGATCCAGTCGAAGCTGGCGTCCTCGAAGCGCGACAGGTCCTCGCCGCTCGCCTGCACGAAGGAGACGTTGTCGACGCCCAGCGACTTGGCGCGGGCCAGGCCGTAGCGCAGCACCGGCGCACCCAGGTCGACGATGGTCATCTCGGCCTCGGGATAGGCCTGCGCCAGGGGCAGGCTGGAGTGGCCGACCGTGCCGCCGATCTCCAAGATCTTCTTCGGAGCGAAGTCGGGCAGGTTCTTCTTCACCCAGTTCACGACGGCCATGCCGCCGCCGTCGGAATACTTGCCGAGGAGGCCGCTGGTGGTGACGAACCCGGCGTGATCGTAGTTCGCGCCATTGGTGACGTCGCCCTCGAAATACTCGGTGTGGTAGCTGCCGGGCATGCAGTGGTGGTCGACCGCCGAGACGTACCGTGGGATATCCACCGTGGGATCAAGCTGCAGGCGTGGATCGCCCTCGGTCAGGTCCGCCGCGATGGCGGCAAGGCGCTCGGCCTGGCGCAGCGATGTCCAGCGTCCGGCTTGCTGGCGCTGTTCCATCGTCATGCGGCGCAGCGCGGACCAGGTCTGGAACGCCGGATCCTTGAGCAGCGCCTTGCGTGCCTCGTGACGGTTGGCGAGTGGTCGGCCGTTCTCGGCCTCGAACTTTGGCGCCACTCGGCTGTCGTAGGCGGCCTTGACGCCCGGAACAATGCGCGCGGCGAGATGACGGTTCATCTGCGCGAGGAAGTTCACGCGCTCGATCTCGTCGTGGTTGGTCTCTGGGAATACCGCATGGCGACCAATTACCCGGTAGTCGGGTGGGCCGTCATAGGCGGCGCTAGGATCATTTGCAGGTGGAGTTGTACGCGACGTCTTCACGGCCTACCTCATTTGTTATAGCCTTATGCTATATTGTCGTTACAAGAGACGCAAGAGCCGAAGCCGATGTGCCAAGGCGACATGCAAGACCAAGGGGAAACCGGATGATCATTTTCGCCGTATTCAACCTGAAACCGGGTGTCTCGGTGGAGGAATACGAAGCTTGGGCGCGGGAAACCGACCTTCCCACCGCCAATTCCCTCAAGTCCATCGACAGCTTTCGCGTGTACCGTTCAACCTCGGTTCTGGGCTCGGATGAAAAGCCGCCCTTCGGATATATCGAAGTTCTCGACGTCAACGACATGGAGCAGTTCGCCGCCGACGCGCAGAGCGAAATCATGCAGGAGGTCGCCGCCACCTTCCAGGGCATGGTCGATGTCACCTTCGTGATGACCGAGGAGCTGGTGGCATGAGGTTTGCCGGCAAAGTCGCCGTTGTTACCGGCTCGGGCCGCGAGGGTGGTCTGGGCGAAGCCATTGCCCGTCGTCTGTCGGAAGAGGGTGCCAAGGTCGTCATCTCGGACATCGGCACCTCGCGCGATGCCTCCACGCCCGATGCCATGATCGGCAGCACGGACGAGATGAAGCGCATCGCCGACGCCATGCCGAGCGAGGCAACGACCTTCGCTTGCGACGTGCGTGACCCGGCGCAGGTCGAGGCGCTGGCCGATCATGCTATCGACACCTTCGGCTCACTTGATATCTGGGTGAACAACGCTGGCATCGGCTATATCATGAAGCCGCTTGTCGACGTGTCGGTGGACGACTGGCGCGCGGTGATCGACGTCAATCTCAATGGCGCCTGGTTCGGCCTTCAGGCCGCGGCCAAGCGCATGATTGCAGCTGGCAAGGGCGGACGCATCATCAACGTCGCCAGCCAGGCGGCCAAGTCGGGCTTTCCCCATGCCCAGGCGTACAGCTCGTCCAAGCACGCTCTGGTCGGCCTTGTCCGTTCGGCCTCGATCGAGCTTGGCCCGGAAGGCATCACCGTTAACAACGTGTGCCCGAACCACGTCACCACGGGCCTTGGCAAGTGGCAGAACGAGCACTTCGCCGAAGTGCAGGGGATCAGCGTTGAGGAGTACCTCAAGCGCATGGCTGCGCGTATTCCGATGGGCCGTCCGGGCCTGCCGCAGGACACCGCATCGGCCATCGCCTTCCTGTGCTCGGACGAGGCGATCTACATCACCGGCGAGAGCATGAACGTCTCGGGCGGCGAGGAGCCGCACTGAGATGACTACCGGGGCCAAGCAGACCGAAAATCCCGCGCACGTTCTTATCGATCATGCGCTGGCACTCGAGTGGGAGACCATCCCGGCCGACGCGCAGGAGCGGGCGCAGACCTTCCTGCACGACAGTCTGGCCGTGGGCATTGCAGGGCGCAACGCCGCCCATTCCGAGGGCGTCTTTGCCATGGCGCAGGGCTGGGGCGAGGGCGGCGCGACCTCGGTGCTGGGACGTCCCGGTGTCCGTCTGCCCGCGGCCTCGGCGGCCTTCGTCAATGGCTTCCAGATCCATGGGCAGGAATACGACTGCGTCCATGAACCGGCCGTGCTGCACCCGATGGCGACCGCTCTGGCCGCACTTCTCGCCGAGGCCGAGCGCGGTGATCCCGTGCGCGGCGAGGACTTTCTCGCGGCAATTGTCGCGGCGGTCGATGTCTCGGTTACCATCGGGATCGCGGCGCCCGATGCGCTCACCTTTTTCCGCCCGGCAACGGCCGGGATCTTCGGCTGCGTGGCGGGTATCGCGCGGATGCGCCGCCTGCCGCGCGCTGAGGCGCTCGATGCCTTCGGTCATGCGCTGGCGCTGACCTCCGGCACGATGCAGGCGCACGTCGAGGGCAAGCCCGCGCTGCCGGTTCAGGTCGCCAATGCGGCGCGCAATGCGCTTGTCGCCGTGGACCTCGCGCGAGTTGGAATGCCCGGCGTGGCCCATCCGCTCGACGGCCCTTTCGGCTATTTCGCGCTGATGGAAAAGCGCGAGGCTCTCGCCCCCGCACTCGCCAGGCTGGGGCAGGGGCGCCGCATCACCGAGGTGAGCTGGAAGCCGTTCCCGACCGGACGGGCCGGGCATGGCGGGATCGTTGCCGTGCAGGACCTGATGGCCGGGCAGGGCCTCACCGCCGCCAACCTGGAGAGCCTCGAATACCATGCGCCGCCCCTTATCCATCGCCTTGTCGGGCGCCCGGCCAAGGCGGACATGGAGCCGGGCTACGCACGGCTGTGCATGCAGTACCTTGCGGCCGTGACCTTGCTGCGCGGCAAGGTGGCTCTGGGTGATTTCCAGCGCGCCTCGCTCGATGACCCCGAAGTCCATGCACTGGCGAGCCGGATCACGGTGATCGCCAACGACAATCCCGACATGGCCGCGTTTGCCCCGGCGCGGGCCATTGCTCGCACCGCTGACGGCCGCACGCTGGTGCAGGATGTCGAGGCCCAGTTCGGCTCGCCCCAATGGCCGCTCTCGCGCGAGCAGCACATGGAAAAGGCGCAAGGCTGCCTCGACTTTGCAGGGCTTGGACACTGCCATGCAGATCTCGCCGCGGCCATCGACACCTTCGCAGTGGCGCCCGACGCCATGGCTATCCTTCGCGCCACGGGCGTGATGGGCTGATCCCTCTCTTTTCCTCTATCCCAAAGCAGGACACCCGATGACCCTACTCAAGTGCGCAACCCTCGTCGTTGCCGACATGGCCGCATCGAGCGAGCGCTACGCCCGATGGATGGATTACCGCGTCGTCGACCAAGGCGCCGTGCCCGAAGATCTTGCCGCCGCCTGGCAGGCACCGGCCTCGGCCGGACGTCCCTTTGCGCTGCTGCAACCTGCCTCCGGCGAAGAGGTGTTCCTGCGCTTCGTGGAAGGTGATCCGGTCGCCTCCTATGCCCCGATCCGCACCTATGGCTGGGCCGCGACCGAGATTTGCGTGCGCGATGTCATGGCCGTGAACGCCCGCATGGAGGAGAGCCCCTTCGAGATCATCGGTCCACCCAAGGACCTCGACGGCTTTGCCACGGTCAAGCCGATGCAGGTCAAGGGCGATGACCAGGAGATCGTCTATCTGACGCAGATCCTGCAACCTGGCGAGGAGAACGGCCTTCCGCAGCCGACCTCTCTGGTCGACCGTCCCTTCATCATGGTGCTGGCCAGCCACGATCTGCCCGCCAGCGTGAAGTGGGTGGAGGACGTGCTGGGCCTTCCCGTGATCGATCCGGTGCCGATCCGCTATTCGATGATCAACCAGGCCTTCGACCTCGATCCCGAGACGAAGACGGCCATCGTGACCGCACGCGGTGCGGGCCAGACCTTCCTCGAGATCGACCAGTACCCGGCCGAGGCGACCGTGCGCGAAAAGCACGCGGGCGACCTTCCGCCCGGCGTTGCCATCACGACCATGCTGCACCCCGACTTCGCGCGCCTCGAAGGCCACTGGGCCAGCGCGCCGGTGGTGCGCGAAGGGCCGCTCTATGCGGGCAAGCGCACGGGCATTCTTCTGACGCCCGAAGGCGCGCTTCTCGAAGTGATCGAAGGGGGCTCGATCTGAGATGGACCACACCCTTGCACTCCTCACCCTGCTGCACCTCCTGATCCCGATCTACTGGCTGGGCGGTGACCTTGGCGCGTTCTATTCCTCGCGCTTTCTGGTCGATCCCAAGCGGACCGTGCCCGAGCGCCTGCTCGCGCTGCACATCCTCAACAACATCGACATGGCCCCGCGCACCGCGCTGATTCTGGCCTTTCCCACCGGCTTCACGCTGGCCGCGATGAAGGGCTGGCTGGCAATTCCCGGCATGGCGGTGACCGGCGTGTGGGTGGCAGGGCTGGCCTGGCTCGCACTCGCCTGGGCGGTCCACATCCTTCATGGACCTGCAGGCAAGACCTACAAGCAGATCGATCTTGCCATCCGTTATATCGTCCTCGCCGCGCTCGTCGCAACAGGTGTCGCCGGTCTTGCAGGCGTTCTGGCGCTACCGCTCTTCATCGCGCTCAAGCTGCTGGTGCTGGCCTTCTGCATTTTCATCGGCCTGCTCGTGCGGCGCCAGCTTGTGCCGCTGATCCCAGCTATCGTCGATCTCGCCAAGAACGGCGCAAGCCCTGAGGGGGACAAGACCATCGCGGGTGTTCTGGCCGTGACGCAGCCCACCGTGATGACGCTCTGGGCCGCTGTCCTCATCGCCTCGTTCCTCGGCATCGCCACCCCGTTGTGAGGGCGCGCCGAGTTTTCCTTGATCTCACCGATCCATCTTCCAAGAACACAGGAGCCGATTTTGCAGAAGCATCGCACCATTACCGGCAAGATCCAGTACACCTCGCGCAAGGAAGGTCGTGAAGGGGCCGACCGCGGCCGCGAGACCTTCATGTGGACCCACCATTCCGACGGCAAGAAGACGTTGCGCGCGCACTGCGAGATCGACGAGCCCGATCCCACCGTCATGCGCGACATCACCTATAGCCTCGATGAGAACGACCGTCCGATGGACTGCCTCGTGCGCCTCACGGTCGGCGACGAGTTCATGGGGGCAGGTCTCTTCATCATCGGCGAAGATACGATCGAGTGTGAAAGCTACGGCCCCTCGATCGGGCGTGTCTCGCAGTCGAAGAAGATCGGCGGCGCATTCGATGGCTTCGGCACCCACCCCATCGTCGCGGATGCCTACATCACCCGCAAGATCGATCGTTCGAAGGGCTTTCACAGCCGTCCGTTCCGCTGCTTTCTGCCCTCGCCCGACCACCGCGGCGCCACACCGCCGCTGATCGCAGAGACGACACTTCAGCTGGGCTATGTCGGCGACGAAACGGTGACCGTGCCTGCAGGTACGTTCGAATGCCACAAGTTCCAGTTCACCGACGAGGACGGCGACATGGTCGGCGTCTCGGGCGAAGCGCACCCGCCCTATGAGATGTGGGTGACGGCTGATGAGGACGCGATCTTCGTCCAGGGCGGAGTAGGCGGTTACATGCAGACCTGGTACGAACTGGTCGAACTCGAACGCTGAGCGCGCGTCCGATCCGTTCCGGCACGCGAGGTCTCAGGGGACAGCGTGCCGGGACGGGTTGACTAAGCCCCTGACGAGCGCGAAATTTACGGTTTACGCTGCGTCGCTTCCGCACGAATTCGTGCAGGGGTGAGGGGGCCTTGCACAGGGGCAAGTCAGAACGTGCTTGATCGCGAAGGGGCGGTTCCCCTCTATCACCAGATCTATCTCTTCCTGCGTGACGAGATTCTCTCGGGCCAGCGCCCCTTCGGGAGCGCGATGCCCACCGAGCAGGAATTGGCCGAGACGTACGATGTTTCGCGCATCACCGCGCGCCGTGTCCTCAACGACCTTGCCGAACAGAACTACGTCGAGCGCAAGCGCCGCGTCGGCACGCGGGTCATCTTCAAGTCTCCGTCCAAGCCCATCGAGGCGAATATCGATCAGGCCTACGATTCTCTCCTTGCCTTCGGTGGCGGGACGGACGTCAAGGTGCTCAGCGTCGAGGAAGTTGCGGCGCCCCCGCGTGCGGCGGCGAGTCTGGGGCTCGAGGCAGGCGATCCCGTCATCCGTTCGGTGCGCCTGCGTGAGATGGAAGGTGTCGCGATTGGCTGGATCGTCAGCTATGTCCCGGTCGAACTGGCGCCTTACGTTACCACGGAAACTTTGGCCTCGGCGCCCATCCTGCGGCTTCTTGAGGATGTCGGGGTCAAGCTGAAATACGCGACGCAGACCATCAACGCGGTCCTGGCGTTTGGTGAGATGGTCGACGCCATGGGTGTCGAACTGAACTCACCGATCCTGCGCATCACGCGTGTGTCCTATGACGCGGACGACCGGCCGTTCATGCTTACCTACGCGCACTACCGCGCGGATCGCTTTCACATCCGTATGGACCTGAACGGCCCCGGCACCCACTGAAATGCGGCACCGGAGCCGTCGAAGGTTCCATTCCGGGATGCGTCAGGTCAGGAGACCTTGACCATCACCTTGCCCTGATGTCCGCCGGATTTCAGGTATTCCAGAGCCTCTGCCATGTCTTCGAAGGCGAAAGTCTTGTCGACGACCGGCGCAAAGCCGTTCGCGTCCATCGCGCGCAGCAGGTTCACCAGCATCCCGCGGCTGCCCGAGGCGATGCCCTTGATGACAAGGTTCTTGCCGATGATCGCACCATAATTGGGCAGCGGGCTATCGGAACTGCCGACACCGATCAGGACGACGCGTGCGTTGCAGGCTGCCGCGTTGATCGACTGGGGCAGGGTGTGCTGGCCGCCGGTCTCGGCGATGATGTCCGCGCCGCGTCCGCCGGTCTGCTTGAGCAGTTCGGCGGCCCAGTCGGCGTGGGTGCGGTAGTTCACGGTGTAGTCGGCGCCCATCTTGCGCGCCTCTTCCAGCTTCTCATCGCTCGACGAAGTGATCGCGACGAAGGCGCCGTTGGCCTTGGCGATCTGGAGCGCGGCCATCGAAACTCCGCCGGTGCCCAGCGCGAGGACAAGATCGCCCGCCTTGACTTCGCCGACCACCGATACTGCGTGCCAGGCCGTCAGTGTGGCGGCGGCAAGCGGGGCGGCGGCTTCATCGGAAAGGCCCTCAGGGACCTTGACGAGGGCGCCTGCCGGCACCTTGATGTACTCGGCTGCCCAGCCATCGGTGAAAGTGCCCAGGTCCTTGCCGAAGTAGCTCATGTCGAACGGGCCGTCGTGCCAGGCGACGAAGTGCGGGCACACCGCGCGGTCGCCCACGGCAACCTGCGTGACGCCGTCACCGACCGAGACGACTTCGCCCAGACCCTCGGCGAGGGGGATGCGGTCCTCGGCCTTCTTGGCGCCGTAGCGCCCTTCGAGGATCTGGATGTCGCGGTTGTTGAGGCAGGCAAGGCGCACCTTGAGCACCGCCTCGCCGGGGCCCGCGACCGGGTCGGGGCGCTCGGTGAGCGTCAGCGAGGGAATACCTTCCTGCGTTCCAAGGACGTAAGCTTTCACATCTGGCTCCTGAACTGGTCGAGAATGTCGCAGCCTCGCGCGAACCACGTGCCCTCACGCGCCTTGAGATCGCCCAGCAGCTTCTCGAAGGCGTCCATGCGGTAGGGGAGGCCGATGATGTACGGCGTGAGGTGCATGGGCAGCATGCGCCCGCCATGGACCTCGGCCTCGGCGCTCAGCCAGTCGTGCGCGTCGAGCATCTGCTGCGCGTAGCTGTCGGCCGACTGCTGCTGCACGTTGATGATCTGGCGGTCCGACAGTTCATGGTTGAGCGGGATGTTCACGACGCCGTTGTTGAAGGCGTAGGGAAGCTCGTCGTTGACCCAGTCGCAGCAGTACTCGATGCCCGCGTCCTTGAGCAGGTCCATCGTTGCAAAGCTCTGCTGGCGGGCAATCGAATGCCAGCCGCGCGGCTTCACACCTGCAACGTCGGAAAGGATCGCGACGCTCTCGGTAATGAGCTTGCGTTCGTCCTCGACGGGGAGGGTGGAGGCGATGGTGCCGTTCATGTCGCTCGAGTGGGCGATGATCTCATGCCCTGCATCGACGATGTCGCGGATAACGCTGGGATAGCGCTGCGCGATCGCCGCATTGGCCGCGACCGAGACCTTCACGTCCGCCTTCGCAAAGGCGTCGAGCAGGCGGTAGAAGCCCACCCGCGTGCCGTATTCGCGCGCAGTGTAGTGGCGGTAGTCGGGGTAGGCGGTCTGCATGTGGCCGGGCGCTTTGAAAGGCGTGCTTTCCGGCGTGATCGGGAACCATTCCAGGCTCACCACCATCCAGGTCGCGACGCTCTTGCCCTCGGGCCAGGCGAGGGGCTTGCGCTCCTCCATGACCGAGTAGGGGAAGAGGTCGTGATCGTAGCCCAGGCCGCGCTTGGGGTATTCGAGGTATTCGGGATCGAGGCTCATCTTACGCCTCCTTCGTGTGAATGGCGCGCCAGGCATCGGCAATGTCGCCCGAGCGCGTGATCCACGCGCGTCCACCGTCTCCGGCATCGGCGGCGATGTGCTTCAGGACGTCCTCGAAGGGACCGATGCGGTGGGGCTGGCCGATGAGATACGAGTGAAGCGGAATGCACATGACCGTGCCCGAAGGCTCGGCGGCAAGGCGCTCGTACTGGCGGATCAGCGTGTCGGCGTATTCGCGCGGGCTCATGTTGTAGACGAAGAAGCCGTAGTGGTCGTTGACCTCGAGACTGTAGGGCATCGAGATCAGGTCGCCGGTCTTCGTCTTCACGCGCTGTGGCTGGTCGTCGTGGTAGAGGTCGCAGGTATAGTCGAGACCATACTCGGCGATGAGGTCCAGTGTGCGCGGGGTGTGGGTGAGAGCGGGCGCCAGCCATCCACGGATCGTCTGACCGGTCGCCTCGCGCACGGTCTTAATCGAATCCTCGATGATCGCGCGTTCCTGCGCCTCGTCCATCCCGTAGGAATAGCG
Source organism: Novosphingobium profundi (assembly GCF_020524485.1). Lineage (GTDB taxonomy): Bacteria > Pseudomonadota > Alphaproteobacteria > Sphingomonadales > Sphingomonadaceae > Novosphingobium > Novosphingobium profundi_A. The sequence goes on from NZ_JAIVLF010000004.1 coordinate 25,363, forward strand.
GGTGTTGTAGATGCCGTGGCTGAAGAACTCCCAGCCCCGCTGGTTGGCGTCCTCGACCACGTTGGGGTGGTGTTGGCACAGCGCGACCGACAGGCTGACCGAGCCGGGGAAGCCGTGCTTCGACATGACTTCGGCCATGCGCCAGTGGCTGACGCGGTTGGCGTGGTCGCGGTGCGACTGGCGCACGACGTCAGGGTGCGGCATCGCCCAGGACTTGCGGTGAGGATTGGTCGGCGGATCGATCTCGTAGAACTCGAGGTTCGGCGAGATCCAGACAGCGACCTTCTTGTCGCCCGGCCAGGCAAACGGCTTGCGCCCGCGATAGGGCGCGAAGTCGTAGAGGCCGGGGTCCTTTTCGCCCTCGTTCATTACTTCGCCTCCAGCCAGTCGATCACGGTCTGCACCGGCTCGACGTCGGCGTACTTGAGGTGAAGGTCGGTGAGATTGGCAAAATGGTAGCTCTCGTGCTTGTCCGCGCAGGTCTCAATCGGGACGATCGTGCGGTAGCCCCGGCTGAGGCTGTCGACGGCGGTCGCGCGAATGCAGCCCGAGGTCGAACCGCCCGTGACGATGACCGTGTCGACCTTGTGCCAGACAAGCAGGCTCTGCAGCGGCGTCTCGAAGAAGGCGGACGGCATGCGCTTGGTGTAGATCATGTCGGCCGGATCGATCTCGCAGCGATCATCGAACGCGTGGCGGCGCGAATCGTACTTGATGTTCTGGAGCGAATCCGGGGTGTCCGTGCGCGTGCCCCAGACACCGGCGTCGCTCGCGTCCTCGGCGTAGGCGACGTGAGTCCAGATCACGGGCATGCCCTTTTCGCGGGCAAGGCGCGAGATCGTGTTGGTGTACTCGATCTGGCGCGGGTCGGTCTCGTACGCCGTCTTGAACTCGTCGATACGGGTATAGGCGTTCTGGAAGTCCACGTTCACGATCGCCAGCTTCTCGCCGAAGCCGAACTTCGCGCGGGTGGGGTTGGCGATGACTTCCTCGAAGATCTGGCGGGCGGTCTTGCCGTCGCTGACCATCTTGGTGCCGACGATGCTCATCTGGATCTTACCTCTTTTCGCAACTTGTGGGGGCTCCCGCTTCGCAAGGAAGCGCAGCGCGCGGCGGCGACAATGCACCGATGGGGGAGACCTATCCGACTAAAAGATATAGTTCTAGGTCATATTCGCGCTACCGTGGCGCAATGTCGATGGTTTGCCGGGCGATGGGGAAAGCCGGAGCAATTCATCCGCCCTGCGGATAGCGCCACAAGCACCCTGTTTCCAAAACCCGAAGTGAAGGGGATCACTGCACCCAAGCGAAACCGAAAATAGGGAGTATATCCAAATGGCCGCATGGCTCATCGTCACCGCCCGCGTCCCTGACCGCGATGCTTTCATGGCCTCGGGCTACCCGCAGGCGGCCGCCAAGATCCAGGCGCAGTACGGCGGCGAATACATCATCCGCGGCCCCGGCGGCACCGTGCTCGAAGGTCCGGGCGAAGACGGCGCTTCGGTCGTGGTCACCCAGTGGAAGGACCGCGAGGCCGCGCTCGCCTTCTGGAACTCGCCCGAATACGCCGAAGCCAAGAAGCTGCGCGAAGGACTGGCCGAGGTGGCGGTCACGCTCGTCGGCGCCTGATCTGGACGGAATATGGGGCAGAGGCCGCACGTGCCTGCGGTCCTGTCCAGGAGGGGGAGATTCGCATGAGGGCAGGTCGTGTGTGGCGGTCAACTGCAGCGCTCGGGATCCTGGGAGCCATAACGGGCGGTGGTGGAGCGGCCAAGGCCACACCTGCGCAGCCGCTCCGCGCGGGCGAGGTATTCACCGACTGCGCGCAAGGGTGCCCGCAGATGGTCGCGATTGCCCCGGGACGTTTCCGGATGGGCGCCGATGCCGGCGAGGAAGGACGCCCCGAAGGCCCGGTCCGTGAGATCGCGCTTGCGCGTCCCTACGCGCTCGGCCGGTTCGAGGTCTCCAACCAGGAGTATGCTCTATTCGTAGAGAAGACCGGACATATCCCTTCCGCCGATTGCCGCTCGCTCAATGCCGAGCACGGGACCGTCGCCAAGACGCCCACGGCCGATTTTCGTCACCCGGGCCTCGGCGCGGGTGACGGAGCCCCGCAAATGCCGGTCGTGTGCATCTCCTGGAACGATGCGCAGGCCTATCTCTCCTGGCTGAGCGCGCGCACTGGCGCGCATTACCGCCTGCCGAGCGAGGCCGAGTGGGAATATGCCGCCCGCGCCGGCTCGCAGGACGACTACCCCTGGGGCCAGAGCCCCGAGGAGGGGTGCGGTCAGGCGAACATGCTTGACGAAGATGGCGCGGCCAGTGGCATGATCCCTGTTTTCGGAGGCCAGGCCGATGGCGACACCACCGCCTTGCCCCGTGCTGCCTGCCACGATGGGCACGCCGGGGCCGCACCTGTGGGCAGCTATGCGCCTAACGCCTTTGGACTTCACGACATGATCGGCAATGTCTGGGAGTGGACCCAGGATTGCTACGAAGCGCCCTATCCCAGCGCGGTGCCCCTCGATGGCCGCCCCTACGTCGATGCCGAGGAATGCCCCTTGCGCGCAGTGCGCGGTGGCAGCTGGATCAGCACGCCTTTCCGCAACCGCGTGTCCTGGCGCGGACGTGATCCGGTGGATCAGGTCACCTGGATCTTTGGCCTGCGCGTGGCGCGCGATATCGACGGAGACATCCAGTGACGGCCATGCCCGCCATTCTCAATCTGTCGCGCCGTGGCTTTGCAGGCGCGCTTGGCCTTGCTGCGGCGAGCTTCGTGCTGGGCATCCCGCGGGAAGGGCGGGCGGCCGAGGCTGCGGACGCCCCCGACGCGGCCCGTTTCGGGGCCATGCTCAGCATTGATATGACAGGCCTCGTCCGTCTGATCGTGCCGTCCTCCGAACTGGGCCAGGGCACGCAGGAAGCGCTCGCCCGCATGGTGGCCGAAGAACTGGAATGCGACTGGGCGGCTCTCGAAGTGGACCTGCCCTGGGCCGATCCGGCGTTTGCCAATCCTTTCTCGCGCAAGCAGATGACCGCCAACAGCACCTCGGTTATGGGCTACTACACCGCGATGCGGACCCTGGGCGCAGCGACCCGGATGATGCTCACGCGCGCCGCCGCGCAGCGCCTGGGCGCTGACGAAGACGAACTCGTCGTATCGGGCGGTACCATCTCCCATTCCGCGAGCGGCCGCACGCTGGGCTTTGGCGATGTTGCGGGTGCAGCCTCGGCGCTGCCGGTTCCCGCCGAAGTTCCTCTCAAGCCGGTTTCCGAATTCCGGATCATCGGTGGGACGAGCGTGCGCAAGGATCTTCTCCCCAAGATCAACGGCAGCGCGGAATTCGGCATCGACGTGCGCGAGGAGGGCATGCTTGTCGGCGTGCCCGTGCTGGCCCCGCATCCGCAAGCGACCTTCGAACTTGCCGGAATCGAGGATGCCAAGGCGCGTCCGGGCGTGCGCGCCGTGGTGCCGGTCACCGGAGGCGTCGTGGTCGTGGCCGACCGTTTCTGGAGGGCAAAGAGCGCGGCCGAGGCCATTACTCTGACGGTCACGTCATCCCCCATTGCCGGGCTCGACGATGACACCATCCGCTCGCGTCTGCGCGAGGCATTTACCACGATAGAGCCCCGGGTTTTTCCCGAGTTCGAGAAAGGCAGCGGCTTCCCGGGCCGTCCGATCATGCCGGACAAGCCCGCAGTCGAGGCCGCGTTTGCACAGGCCGAGCGCGTGCTTGAAGTCGAGTACGAAGTACCGTTCCTGGCACACGCGACGCTCGAGCCGATCTGCTGCGCCGCGCGTATGGACCGGGCCAGTCTCTTCGTGCGCGGCCCGCTGCAGGACCCGGAAAGTGCGCGCATGCTGGGCGCAAAGCTCTCGGGCTTGCCGCTCGAAGACGTACGGGTCGAACTGACTTATGTGGGCGGCGGTTTTGGCCGCAAGTGGGGGACCGACTTCATCGGCGTCGCCATCGAGGCCGCCAAGGGCGTGCCAGGCCAACTGGTCAAGACGATCTGGCCGCGCGAGCAGGACATGGCCTTTGACCAGTACCGCCCGGCCTTCATCGCCCGCTCACGGGCAGCCCTGGCGAAAGACGGGCGCGTTGCAGCCCTGAAGTCCGCGGTCGCCGGACAGTCGATCATGGCCTACCACGGTCGCGGCGATATCCTGGGCGACATGGCCGACCCGATGAGCGCGGGCAAGCTCGTCTACGAGGCCTATGCCGAGCCCCTGCGCTATGCGGAAAGCCACCGCGTCGACATGGGCGTACCGGTTGGCTTCTGGCGTTCGGTCTCGCTCTCGCAGAACAGCTTCTTCATGGAGAGCTTTATTGACGAGATCGCGCAGGAAACCGGTCAGGACCCGTTCCGGCTTCGCCTGCGTCTTCTGGATGGGCATCCGCGAATTACGCCTGTCCTCACCCGTGCTGCGCAGATGATCGGCCTCGACGCACCAAGGCCAGAAGGCACGGGACGCGGCATCGCGCTGGCCTATACCGATGCCAATTTCTGTGCAGTCGGCATCGAGGTGGCGCTTTCGGGTGAGAACCTCAGCCTCACGCGAATTGCCTGCGCGTGCGATTGCGGGCTCATGATCGATCCGGTCAGCGTGGAGGGACAGGTCAGCGGCGGCATTGTCTTTGGCCTCCAGGCAGCCCTGTGGGGCGAGGTCCACTTTGCCGACGGCGCCCCCACGGCGCAAAACTTCTCCGACTATCGCCTGCCGATGATGATGGACGTGCCCCCGATCGAGGTCGCGCTTATGCCCGGCAGTGACCAGCCCGGAAATGTCGGTGAGGCTTCGACACCCGCCGTCGCGCCCGCGCTCGCCAACGCCATTGTCGATGCGGGAGGGCCGCGCATCCGCGCGCTCCCCATCTCCCGCACACTCACGATCTGAAGGACGCTATGACGATGAAGAACCTGCTCGTAAATGGCGCTCGGCGAACGGTCGAGGCGGAGGAGGACACACCGCTGCTCTGGGTACTGCGCGAGGATCTCGATCTTCCCGGCACCAAGTACGGCTGCGGCATCGGCATGTGCGGGGCCTGCACCGTTCATATCGACGGCATGGCCGTGCGCAGTTGCCAGATGCCGCTTGCCGCCGTGGAGGAAGGCCAGGCCATCTCCACCATCGAGTCCTTGTCAGGCCCGGACGAAGAGGACGCTTTGCATCCGCTCCAGCAGGCCTGGCTGGAGGAGCAGGTGCCCCAGTGCGGCTATTGCCAGAGCGGCATGATCATGGCCGCTGCCGCCTTCCTTGCCGAGACGCCTGAGCCTGACGCCGAGACGATCCGGGCCAGCATCACCAATCTGTGCCGCTGTGGTACCTATCCGCGCATTGAACGGGCCATCCTCAAGGCGGCAAAGGCCATGCGCGCACCTTGATCTGAGGCATGGCGTAAGCTGTGCCCCTGTGCCATCAACGAAGCATGGGTACTTCCAAAGCCGACAGCCCTGACAATTCGCAAGCCCGCGTACTCGCGTTCCTCGCCGATCCCGCAACACATGGCGAGCCGGTGGAACGCGTGGACACGCATGGGGCCAGCGTCTTCCTCGCTTCCGACAGGGCCTACAAGCTCAAACGTGCCGTGCGTTTCTCCTATCTGGACTTTTCGACCCTGGAGAAGCGCCACGCCGTATGTCTGCGCGAGTTGGAGCTGAACCGCCGCATCGCACCGGGCCTCTACCTTGACGTCCTGCCGATCGTGGAGCGTGCCGACGCAAGCCTGGCATTCGGGACAGCCTCGCAAAGTGGTCCGGAAGTCCTTGATTGGGTCGTTGTCATGCGTCGTTTCCAGGATCGCGATCTGCTCGCGACGATGGTGAGGGAAGGGCGGCTCGAGCCCCTGATGGTGCGCGACCTTGCCGACACCATCGCCCATTTTCATCAACACGACGCCCATCCGGTAGAGGACGACGGCGTCAGCCGTGTGCGCCGGGTGATCGAGGGCAATCGGCAGAGCATGGCGGCCACGGGCACGCAAATTCTCGATCCTGAGGCTTGCGAAAGCTGGCTGGACCATAGCCTCGCGGAGCTTGAGCGTGTCAGCCCGGTCCTGCGCGCTCGAGCTGCCGAAGGTTGGGTACGGCATGGCCACGGCGACCTCCATCTTGGCAACATCTGCTTGTGGGAAGGGCGCCCGACACCGTTTGACTGCCTTGAATTCAATGACGAGTTCCCGATCAGTGACGTGTTGTACGACCTTGCCTTCGCGGTCATGGACCTGTGGCATCGTGGACATCACGAGCTCGCCTCGCTTCTGACCAATCGCTATCTCGACCGGGTGGATATGGAAGCGGATGCGTCGGCCCTGTTCCCCTTGTTTCTTTCGATGCGGGCGGCCGTACGTGCGCACGTGCTTGCGACACAGGCGACGCAGGTCCGTGACAAGGAGAGGGGGCTCGCGCTTCAACAGGATGCCCGGAGCTACCTGTCGGCAGCTCGGGATTTCCTGATCCCGTCACCGGCTCGTCTCGTCGCTGTGGGTGGCTTCTCGGGCACAGGAAAATCGACACTCGCGGCGCATCTTGCTCCGGAGCTGGGAACCGTGCCGGGGGCGCGCTGGCTACGTACCGATGTCCTGCGCAAGAAACTGGCGGGTGTCGCGCCCGAGACCCGCCTGCCAGAATCGGCCTATAGCCGGGCAAATTCGGATGCCGTTTATGCGCGTCTGCTGACCCTGGCCAAGCAGACCTTGCGCGCCGGAAGCAGCGTCATCGTCGACGGTGTCTTCGCCCGTGGCAGCGAGCGGCAGGCCCTGGCCGAACTCGCGGACGAGGTCGGTGTGCAATTCGTCGGACTGTGGCTTGAGGCACCAAGGGAGGCACTTCGCAGTCGTATCGAAGGGCGCATGAACGATGCTTCAGACGCGAATGTCGAAGTGCTCGAACGCCAGCTCGAGATGGATCCGGGCGATCTAACAGACTGGCATTGCGTTTGCGCCGTAGGTTCTCCGCGGGCTGTCGCAGAAGCCGCGCGAAGGGCTCTTTGATCTGGAAGATTGCTGGGGTAGATAATATATATTATGTTAAATTATGTTGAAGGACGGTGGCTGAACTGCCGGGCTCATTCCGGTGGTTATGTGCTGCTATTAAGTACCTCAATCACCAGCACCAAACCAACGATCAGGACCGCCCAGATCAGCGCCAGGCGGATGAAACGCGCCGGACCCAACTCCCGCAACCCCGAATGCTGACTGACAAGCAGCAGGCAGCACCCGATGGCTACGATGGACGCCAGGGTCGGCATCAGGTTCACGGCGCGATCACCATGCCGTCATAGGCCACTTCGACACCTTCGGGCACTTCGCCCGAAAGCGTGGCGTAATCCATGCTCTTGTCGAGATGCGTCAGCACGGTGCGATTGACCCCGGCACGCTCAGCCAGTTCGAGCGACATGCCCAGATGCGCGTGCGTGGGATGCGGATCACGCCGCAGGCAGTCCACGACAAGGAGATCAGCGTCTTCACAAAGGTCTATCATGTCCCTCGTAATTTCACTGAAGTCTGTCATGTAACATACCGACTTTCCGTCACAATCGAACCGGAACCCCGTTGACTGTGCCGGGCCATGCGGCATTTGAGTATGCTCTACGCGGTAGCCTTCGCACAGTCTCAGGTTGTCCAGGTTCTCCAGCGAGACGAGCGTCGGATACCCGTACTGGCCCGCAAAGACGTACCCGAAGCGCTGGCGCAGGCGGCGCACGGTTTCCGAGGCCGCAAAGCCGGAAATCGGACCGGCCCGGCCATAGCGCAGCGGGCGAAGGTCATCGATGCCGTGGCAATGATCGGCGTGATCGTGAGTCCAGAACACTGCATCGAGGCGATGCACGTCATTTGCCAGAAGCTGCGCCCGCAGATCGGTGGGGGTGTCTACCAAGATGCGCTTGCCCGCATCGCTCTCGAGCAGGATCGCAACACGGGTGCGGCGGTTCTTTGGTTCCTCGGGGTCGCAATGCCCCCAGTCGGCGCCGAATTCACCGCCCAGACGCGGAACGCCCGTAGAGGTGCCGCAACCAAGGATGGTGACCTTCATGCTCCCTGCTCCACCGGGCTCGCCTTGGTGAACAGGGCAAAGAAGTTGCGCGTGGTGTTTGCGCCCAGTTCCTCAAGGCTCTCGCCGCGAAGATCCGCGACGAAACGCGCGGTGTCCGCCGTGAAGGCCGGCTCGCATTTGCGGCCCCGGTGCGGGATCGGTGCCAGGAACGGGGAATCCGTTTCCACCAGCAACCGGTCGGACGGCACGTCCTTCGCAAAGGCCTGAAGATCCTTCGCGTTCTTGAAAGTCACGATGCCGGACAGGCTGATCGTGAGACCAAGCTCAAGAACGGTTCGGCCGAATTCGGCGCTGGCGGTGAAGCAGTGGATCAGCGCTGGGAAAGCGCCCTTCTCCATCTCCTCGCGGAGGATGCGGGCGGTGTCCTCTTCGGCATCGCGGGTGTGGATGATGATCGGCAGGCCCGTCTCACGTGCCACACCGATGTGCATGCGGAACAGGTCCTGCTGCACCTCCCGGTCCGACTTGTCGTAATAGTAGTCGAGCCCGGTTTCGCCGATCGCGATTACCCGCGGATGGGCCGCAGCTTCCAGAAGCGCTGCAGCGCCGAGATCCGCGTGGGCGTCGGCTTCATGTGGGTGGATACCGACCGAAGCCCACACATCAGGCTCGCGCTCGGCGGTTGCGACCACCCTCTCCCATTCGCTGCGCCGCGTGGAAATGTTGAGGAAGCCCTTGATACCGGCCGCACGGGCACGGTCGAGAACACCGTTTTGGTCCTCGACCACGCCCTCGTATTCAAGATGGCAGTGGGAATCGATGAGCATCAGGCCGCGTCACCTTCGGCCTGATCGTCGGGCAGTTCGAGACGCGGGAACACACCCTGCGGCTTCTCGACGGCATAGTCCGAGGCGGCCAGAACCGCGAACCAGTCGGTCTTCTCGAAGGCCTCATAGCCACGCGCATCAGCGGCGACACCCATCTGGTCGAGCAGCGCGTCGATGGCGCTGGGAACGACGGGACGAACCGCGATGGCTAGATCGCGGACCACCTGGAAGAGTGTCATCAGGACAGCTTCCATACGCGCCGGATCGGTCTTGCGCAGGGCCCAGGGTGCCTGTTCGTCGACATACTGGTTGCAGGCAAAGACCGCCTTCATCCAGGCATCAAGACCATCGCTGAACGCAAGGTCCATGAAGGCCTTGCGCATGCCGGCAATGCCCGAGGCCACGGCCTCGAAAAGCGCCGCGTCTGCTTCGGATTGCTCCAAATCGGACTTAATTTCGCCGCCCATATTCTTGAAAATCATGGACAAACTGCGCTGGGCTAGATTGCCGAAGCTGTTGGCCAGCTCGGCGTTGCAGCGCGTGACAATGGCTTCGGGCGACCACGAGCCGTCCTGGCCGAAGGCCACCTCGCGCAGGAAGAAATAGCGCAGTGTATCGACACCGAACGTCTCGGCGAGCGCGATGGGATCGGTCACGTTACCGACCGACTTTGATTCCTTCTGGCCCCGGTTCAAGAGGAATCCGTGGCCGAAGACCTGCTGCGGCACCGGAACGTCCGCGCTCATCAGGAACGCGGGCCAGTAGACCGTGTGGAAACGCACGATGTCCTTGCCGATAAGGTGCAGGCTCGCGGGCCAGTAGCGGGCGTAGTCGCCTTCCTCGTTCGGGAAGCCCAGGCCGGTCAGGTAGTTGGTCAAGGCATCGACCCAGACGTACATGACGTGGTTGTCGGAGCCGGGGACCTTCACGCCCCAATCGAAGCTGGTGCGCGAGATCGAGAGATCGCGAAGGCCACCTTCGACGAAGCGTGCGATCTCGTTGCGGCGGCTTTCCGGGCGGATGAAGTCGCCGCTGTTGTAGAGCTCGAGCAGCTTGTCCTGGTAATTGGACAGGCGGAAGAACCACGATTCCTCGACGGTCCATTCCACCGGCGTGCCCTGCGGAGAGAGCTTGGCGCCCCCTTCCCCTTCGACGAGTTCGCTCTCGTCGTAATAGGCCTCGTCGCGCACCGAGTACCAGCCCTCGTAGCGGTCGAGGTAGAGGTCACCCTTGGCTTCCATCCGGCGCCACAGCTCCTGCGTCGCCTCGTGATGGCGCGGCTCGGTGGTACGGATAAATACGTCATAATCGACGTTGAGAGCATCGCACATCTCACGGAAATATCCGGACATTTCCGTAGCAAGTTCTGCGGGGGTCGTCCCGAGATCGCGTGCCTTCTGCATCATCTTGAGGCCGTGCTCGTCGGTGCCCGTCTGGAGACGGACATCAAAGCCTTCAGCCTTGCGATGGCGGGCAATCACGTCGGCGGCGATCGCCTCGTAGGCGTGGCCGATGTGGGGCTTGCCGTTGGGGTAGGAAATGGCGGTAGTGATGTAATAAGGCTCGCCCATGGCGGCGTCACACTTTCTGTGTCCGGAGTGAATGAAGGCCGTGCGTTCGTCGGGCCCGAGGTGTCCTAGGCCCGACGTTCTCTAGGCATTGCCGAGGATGCCAGCAACCCGCCAATCTCCATTATGAGGACACCGGCGTCGAAATTGTAGGTCGGCGCGCGCACCAGAAGCTGGCCGAGGCTCTGGTAGGCCTCGATGATCGCGAGTTGCTGGCGCCCGGCGCTTTCGCCCAGTTTGGCCAGGAGTACGGCGCGCGCGAGCTCAATAGCCGCCAGTTGGCGATCACGCGCCGGCCGCATCCCCATTTCACGAGCGAGGCCGCCACGTAGCGCATAGTCACGGTCGCCGTTCTGCAAGATCCGCACCATCAGATCGTGGATGGCGCCAAGGTCTTGCGCCACGAATGTCCGGGCGAGTCCTGGCGAGCCCTGGGCGGCGCGGATGGCCGCTTGCCGGGCCGCATCGTCCGCTTCGGGCGCCTCACGCGCGAGCATGGCGCCGAGCGCGTCTTCACCCAGCGGTGCAAAGCGCAGAACGCGGCAGCGCGAGCGCACGGTGGGCAGAAGACGTCCAGGCTGGTGCGCGAGCAGCAGGAAGTAGGTCCCGGCAGGCGGCTCTTCCAGCACCTTGAGAAGCGCGTTGACGGCGCCCTTTTCCAGATCGTCGGCCGGATCGACGATGATCGCGCGGCGATCACCCAGTGTCGGACGGGTCGCGAGCTTGCGGATCATCTCGCGCACCTGGTCGACCGAGATATTGCGCTTGGTCTGGTAGGGCTTCCCATCCGCTTTTTTCTTGGCGTCGTCGTCGCTTGCCGGAAGCGGGGTCAGGACATGGATATCCGGGTGCGCTTCTGCGTCCATCTCACTTCCGGGCAGATGGCCAACGAGTTCGCTGGCCGCCGCGCGGGCAAAGGCCTTCTTGCCCAGCCCGCGCGCTCCGGCAAGCAGCCAGGCGTGGTGCATGCGCTGCGAGCTAAGGGCGCGCATCCATTCCTGCCAGGCGGCATCCTGGCCCCAGAATTCACCTGTCGTCATTCTCCCGCTCCTTCGCACAAGGGCGCGATGGCTTCGAGAATGCGCGCGTGGATCTGCTCGGGCGTGCCGTTGCCGTTGATGCGGGCGAAACGCTCTTCATCAGCGTCGGCCAGCGCGCGGAACGTAGCCGCGACACGGTCGTGGTAGGCCTGTTCGCGCCCGCCGATACGGTCCGAGCCTTCGGTATCGCGCAAGGCCAGGCGCCGCACCACTTCCTCGGCGGCCACCTCGACCAGCAAGGTGACGTCCGGGAGCAGCCCTTCGCTGCCGAATGCATGGAGTGTCAGGAGATCGGTGTCGGAGACGCCCCCTCCTCCGCCCTGGTAGGCACGACTGGAATCGAGATAGCGGTCGCAGACAACCCAGGCTCCCCGCTCAAGCGCCGGACGGATCAGGCGCGCGACGTGATCGGCCCGGGCTGCGGCAAAGAGCAGTGCCTCGGCGCGTGTCCCCCAGCCCGCTGTGTCCCCTTCAACACCATTGAGAAGCAGGCCGCGGATCGCTTCGGCTCCCGGGGTTCCGCCCGGTTCGCGGGTCGTGATGACCTCGAACCCGCGTCCCCGCAGGGCTTCGGCCAGGAGCCGGGCCTGGGTCGACTTGCCGGCCCCTTCCCCGCCTTCGAGCGCTATGAATCGTCCTGTGGTCATCGGAAGATGTTGATAAGCCCGTTGCGCAGCCTGTCCAGCGTACCGGCCTTGGCAACATCAGCCCCGGCGAACAGCGGCACGCGTCCGGGGGCAAGTCCTTCGACCGCGATTTCCAGATCGCCAACCCGGTCGCCCTTGGTTACCGGTGCCTTCAGCGGCCCCTGGTAGTGGACCGTTAGCGTCACTTTGCGCCCAGGCGCATCGGCGGGAAGCGTAGCGTGGACCTCGCGATCAGTAACCAGCGGAACCGAAAGTTCGGCGCCGTCCTGGACCTGGGCGTCGGTCACGCTCTGTCCCATGTCGAAGAGATGGCGCGCGCTCCAGTCGGAGAAGCCCCACTCCAGAAGGTTGCGCGCGGCTGCGTCCCGGATGCGGTAAGTTGGCGATCCGGCGAGCACCATGACGAGGCGGCGGCCTTCACGCTCGGCCGTGCCGACGAAGTTGTAGCCCGCCTCCAGCGTGTAGCCGGTCTTGATGCCGTCCGCGCCGGGCACGATGCCAACCGTGGGGTCGTGGCTGCGCATGACGACATCGCGCCACTTGTACTGCTTTACGCCCGAGAATTCGCGGTAGAGCTTGGGATGGCGCATGATCATGGCATCGGCCAGTTTTACCATGTCGCTGGCGGTGACGTAGGTCTGCCCCTCGTCCATCCAGCCATTGGGCGTGTTGTAATGGCTGCGGCTCATGCCGATGCGCTTTGCGGCCGCGTTCATCATGTCGACCCAGGCCGACACGCTTCCGGCATAGCCCTTGGCGAGCACGATGCAGGCATCGTTGCCCGAGGCCGTCATCACGCCGTGAAGCAGTTCTTCGGTTGTGGGCCGGTCATTGCGGGTGATGTACATGGTCGAGCCCTTGGCCCACCATTCCTTCTCCGTTTCCGGATCCATCTGGAAGCGCCGGTCCAGCGGCAAGCGCCCTGCATCGATCTCCTCGAAAGCGACAAACGCGGTCATCACCTTGGTCACCGATGCGGGCAGGAAGGGAATGTCCGGCCGGCGCTGTTCCAGGACCTGCCCCGATCCCAGATCGACGAGCATGCTGACCGGGATCTGAGCCAGTTCCTCGGGTGGTTTCGGGTTGCTGGGGGCGGCATGGACCTGCGTGGCAGCCGCCAGCGCGACACCCATGGCAAGCACGGCACGTCGCGCGCGTGCAAACGAACGATAGGACTTCAAGATCCGCTTCTCCGACGCGCCCTGTCACGGCGCGATGCTAGGCCTTTTGCAAAGGGAGAACGGCGAAGATTGCCGCCGGGCGAGCGACCCTGACTTCTCGCGTCAGTCCCGATGCAGGATTCGGGCGTCGTTATAGCCAGCCTTGCGCGCCGTCTCCAGCGCCGCTCCCGCTTTTGCACGGTTGTCAAAGGGCCCCATGCGCACGAGCCAGAAGCGACCGGGCTTCTCGACGAAGCCGTCGAGTGCCTGCGCGAGCTTGCGGGCATTGGGTTCGATCGAAAAGGCCCCCACCTGCACCATGAAACTTGAGGCTGCGGGCGCGACCGGGGCTTTCGCCGGAGATGGCGCCGGCGGGGCCGGCGTTGCGGGCTTCGCCGATGCTGTCGGCGATGGCGCCGTTGCGCTTGTCTTTGGGCTCGGCTCGGGCTGTGGCTCGACCTTGGACACAGCCGCGGGAGCCGGAAACGCAGTCGCGAACGCCGTTGCACCGCCCTGCTCCATCATCCCGGGCGACAGCTTGGGCGGCGTGGGCGGGGTCGAGGGGGGAGGCAGCAGCGGCGACTGCCCAGCCAGCTTCTTGCGCAGCACCTCCAGAAGGCCTTGGGGCGTATCCATCCGGCGCGGGGCCTCTCCACCCTGGCGTAGCGCCGCACGTTCGGGCTCGGGAGGATTGACGCGGCGCACCCGGACCGGGGTATCGGAGCCGGGGGAGATCCCCAGCTGCCGCGCCGCCCCACTCGAGAGCTCGATCAGCCGGGAGTTGGTCATGGGGCCGCGCTCTTCCAAGCGCACGAGGATCGTGTGTCCGCTTTGGAGGTCGGTGACTTCGACATAGCTGGGAAGTGGCAGCGTCTTGTGTGCCGCCGTGATGCCGGAGGTATCTGCCTGCGCCACAGACGCCATGCCGACCGCATCGTAATTGAGCTGGTCGCGGGGCGTCCAGACGGTCCCGTCGATGGTGAACGGCTCTCCGATCACGACCGGGTAATCGGCTGCGGGGCCGGTGCGCGCGGAATTGGTATCCTGCGCCTGGACATGAGGCGCAAGGATGCTCCCCGCGAGTCCTCCAAACAGCGCCAGCGTGCGCTTAACGGGCAATCTCATCTGCAAGCAATCCGACCGAGAGGGCGTAATAGTTCGAGCAGTTGTACTGCAGGATCACCCGATAATTCCCGGTTAACAGGTAGGCTGGCGTGCCCGGGCCGTCCGGTTGGAACAACGAGGCCAGCACGTCATCGCCCAGTGCGGACTGCGGCTGAACGCCAAGCGCCTTCCACTGCGAGACCGGCATCCACTGCGAATGGCGCGCGTGCACCCGGTCACAGGTGGGAGCCTCAAGCTTGGTTTCATACCGGTCGAGCGAAAAGCCGGAGGGCACCGAGGCGCGCACGCCCCAAGGGCGGCCCGGGCGCCAGCCCGCGTCCTGGAAATAACGCGCGATCGAGGCCAGCGTGTCAGCCGAACTGTTGAAGATGTCGATGGTGCCGTTGCCGTCGCCATCGGTGGCGAGGCGTAGGTAGACGCTGGGCAGGAACTGGGGATTGCCGATGGCGCCGGCCCAGCTTCCCTTCAGTGTGGACGCCGGGACACCTCTGTCAATCATCTTCATGAGCGCGATGAGTTCGCCCTCGAAAAGCTCGCGGCGGCGTCCCTCCCAGGCCAGCGTCGCCAGCGATCGCGCGGTGTCGAAATTGCCGGTGTAGCCGCCGTAGTTCGTTTCATGCCCCCAGATCGCGAAAAGCACGGAAGCCGGGACGCCATAGCGCCGCTCGATCCCGGGCAGGATCGAGGCCAGCCCCTGATATTTGGCGCGCCCGCGCGAAATGATCGAGGAACTCAGATGCCGCGAGAGATAGCCGGACATGGGCGGAGGTGTGTTCGAACGCCCGGGTTGCGCTGTGTCGAGTTCGATTACGCGCTGGTTCGGGGTCAGCCCGCTCAAGGTCCGCGAAATCGTCGCCTCGCTGACACCCTCGCTCCGGGCATGCCGTGCCACGGTCTCCATGTACGCCGGGAAACTCTCCGACTGCGCACAGGCCGTGACACTGGGAAGCGAAACAAGCGTCGCCGTCGCCACAAGTGCGAGGGGAACAGAGCGAAGGGAGCGGAATCGTAATTTCATTACACCTAGTTTTCGCACAAGGCTTTGCGTTTGCAAACCGGTCCACCGCGCCTTCCCACGCAAATTGCCGCATGCCACAAGGCTTTGGTCGTGCAACTTCATCATCATCAGGCTGCAACGCCAATCTCGCATAATTCCACCTTGCACTCCGCGCACGTTTCTCTATGCGCAAGGCCAGCGCGGACAGGTGGCCGAGTGGTTTAAGGCAGCGGTCTTGAAAACCGCCGTGGGTGCAAGCTCACCGTGGGTTCGAATCCCACCCTGTCCGCCAATCACCTCTCTTCCCATGTCCAGCCGAACACCGAAAAGTCCAAGGGTCTGGCTTCGTTGGTGATTCGCGTCCTTCTGCATCCAGCCGCATCCACTGGTGACCGAAACGCGTGCCACATTTTCGGGTCAGGCCTTTGCATTGCTGCAGGTGGTGATGATGGCACAGGCATTGCGCGTGGCAATGGCTTCGAGACAGATCTTTTGGAGCTTTGGGGCAGGTCCGCAACCTAGAACGGACGGCTATGGCGGTAGCCTTTGCGCCTTGCAGATCGACATTATCAAGGCTCACTCAGACACAATTTGATGGCACGTGCAAAGTCCAATGTTGAACTGCATTTCACACAACATGGAGCGATACGGCACTGAACAGCCTCGCTTCCAGATGCGCCTGCTCGAATAGTGGAACGGACGCTTCCTGTTCCAGGGCGGTGGCGGCACCGACGGCTTCATCGCGCCCGCCATCGGTGCCATCCCGAGTACCGGCTCGACCGCGACGCCCGCGCTGCAGCGCGGCTATGCCGTCGTCAGCATGGACAGCGGCCACGACAAGCCCAACCTCGATTTCGCGGTGGATCAGCAGGCCGTGCTCGACCTAGCCTATGCCTCTATCGGCAAGGTGAGCGACACCGCCAAGGCGCTTATCCGCGCACGCTATGGCCGCGCGGCGCTGGGCTCGGTCTGGGACGTGCGCCAGTTCCAGGCGCTGGCCGGCAAGGGCCCGTTCTACGATGCGCTCACCCAGTCGGACCTCGATCTCATCTCGAGCGCGGTCCTCAAGCAGTGCGACGAACTCGACGGCGTGAAGGACGGCATCGTCGCAGCCTTCGTCCAGCGCGGTGGCAAGATGCTGATCTTCCAAGGCGCAGCCGACCCGATCTTCTCGGCCGACGACATCGCGCGCTGGTACGGCGAAGCCGCAGAGCAGAACGGCAATGACTTTGCGCGCCTGTTCGTGGTGCCCGGCATGACCCACTGCGGCGGTGGCCCGGCCTTCGAGGACTTCGACCCGCCCACCGTCCTTGAAAACTGGTCCGAGACGGGAGGCGCGCCGCTCTCGATGCCCGCCAAGGCGCCGACTATGCCCGGACGCGAGATGCCGATCTGCGCCTATCCTGCCTATGCGCACTACAAAGGCGGAGATGTCGACAAGGCCGCGAGCTACCGCTGCACCACGTCCTGACAACGGCAAGGGAAGCCCCGCGCCCGGCGCCGTAGCGGGCCGAAGCGCGAGGCTGTCCAGCCGTCCTGAAAGGGGCTCATGTGACCGTTGAGCAGGCCACGTGCAACGTACCTGCCCGCCCGTGGGTTGCCTTGTGCAACGCTATGCACGCCGCCACTCTGAGTGGCGACGCGAAGGAGATTTCTCATGGAATACAAGACATTGGGTCGAACCGGTCTCAAGGTCAGCACGCTGTGCCTTGGCACCATGAACTTCGGCGACGTGACCGCAAAGGAGGATGCCTTCGCGATCATGGACGCCGCGAGCGACACAGGGATCAACTACTTCGACACGGCGGACGTCTATGGCGGCCCGCAGAAGCCCGACATGGAAAAGGGCTACGGCATCTCCGAGGAAATCGTGGGCGAATGGCTGGCCAGGGGCGGACGGCGCGATTCGCTTGTCCTTGCCACCAAGTTCTACCAGCCGATGCAGACCGATCCCAACGGGCGCGGCCTGTCCGCGTACCATATTCGCCAGGCCGTCGAGGACAGCCTGCGCCGCCTCGGGACCGACCGTATCGACCTTTACCAGATGCACCATTCGGACATGAGCGTGCCGCGCGACGAGCTATGGCAGGCGCTCGACATCCTCGTCCAGCAGGGCAAGATCCTCTATGTCGGCTCCAGCAATCACGCTGGCTGGCAGATCGCCACCACGCACGCCGCCGCGCAGGCGCGCGGTTCGCTTGGCCTCGTCTCCGAACAGACCTACTACAACCTGATGGAGCGCACTGCCGAGCTCGAGGTCCTGCCCGCCTGCAAGTACCACGGCATGGGCTTTGTCGCCTGGAGCCCGCTCAACCGGGGCCTGCTGGGCGGCGTGCTCGATGCGCCTTCGCAGGGCCGCCGTGCCCGCGCCGGTGTGGCGCAGAAGGTGGAGGCGGTTCGCCCGCAGCTCGAGGCTTACGAAGCCTTCTGCAAGGAGCTGGGCGCCACACCGGGCGCCGTCGCCCTGGCCTGGCTTCGCGCCAACCCCGTCGTCACCGCCCCCATCACCGGGCCGCGCACCCTCGACCAGCTGAACGACGCGCTTGCCAGCCAGGAGCTGACGCTTTGCGCAGAAGCCCTCGCCCGCCTCGACGAAATCTGGCCCGGTCCGGGCGGCGAGGCCCCGCAGGCCTACGCCTGGTAAATCGGTAAATCCGCAGCCGACCTCAGGGCTCGACGGCGGGGCCGCGGTACTGCGCGTCGGAGACCTTCTCGAGCCAGTCCACGGCCTTGCCGTCCAGCGCCTCGGTCACCGCGATATGGGTCATCGCGGTCGTTTCGGTGGCGCCATGCCAGTGCTTTTCGCCCGGCGGCGTCCAGACCACGTCGCCCGGGCGGATGACCTGCTTGGCCTGCTCCCAGGCCTGAACCCATCCACACCCGGCCGTGACGATCAGGATCTGGCCGAGCGGGTGGGTGTGCCAGTCGGTCCGGGCGCAGGGCTCGAAACTGACCGTGCCGGTGAGCACCCGGCCGGGCGCCTCGGCGTTGACCAGCGGATCGCGCCGCACGCGGCCGGTGAAGGTGGCATCGGGGCCTGCCGGTGCCGACGGGTTGGTCCCGGCGCGTATCACTTTCATTCTGGCCTCCTCGTTCCCGTGTGCGGCGATCCGTCCGGCCGCGCGCGTCCTGCGGTGTGGCGCATATTGGTGCGCGAGGCACCTCATCTGCGTTGCAACGATCTTTCGCACCGCGCGCAACGTCGCAACGCATTAAGGCGGTCGTCACGGGCCATGGTCCGGGTTAAGCATGGGGCCTGTATCCCGTGCCCCGGGCGGCCACTCCTCCTCCTCCTCATCGCGCAACCCTGGGCACGGGATACGAAAAGAGCCGAGAAAGATATTCGGCCATGCACCGCCGCGAGCCTTTGGGAAGAGGATCCGAATGACGACACACGACGCGCTGGCACGCCCTGCCGGCAAGCCCTACCCACCGGCAGGCTATGCCTGGTTTGTCGTTGTCTGCCTGCAGTTTGCCTATGCCATCGCGCTGGTCGACCGGCAGATCCTTGCGCTCCTGGTCGAGCCGATCAAGGCCGACATGCAGCTCAGCGACACGCAGTTCAGCCTCCTGGCCGGCATCGCCTTCGCGCTGTTCTACGGCGTCATGGGGCTGGTGCTGGGCAAGATCGCTGACACCCGCAACCGGCGCAACATGATCATCGTGGGCATGCTGGTCTGGAGTGTGGCGACGATCGGCTGCGGGCTTGCACGTAACTATGCCGAGCTTTTCGCCGCGCGCGTGCTGGTGGGGGCGGGCGAGGCCGCGCTCAGCCCGGCGGCCTATTCGATGATCGCGGACTATTTCTCCAAGGAGACGCGCTCGCGCCCGACCGCCTTCTACACCATGGGGGCGTTCACCGGATCGGGTGTTGCCCTGCTCTTCGGTGCCGCAGCGGTCGCCTATGCCAGCCAGTCCGATACCATGATCCTGCCCTTCATCGGTGAAGTGCGCAACTGGCAGACGGTCTTCATTGCGGTGGGTATTCCCGGCATCGTCATGGCCGCCCTGATGCTTCTCGTGCGCGAGCCCGAACGCCGCGAAGTGGCCCGGGAAGGCGCGCCCGTGGCCGATCTTCGGGCCTTCCTCAGCCGCCGCTGGCGCCTGCTTGCGCTGCTGATCGCAGCCTTTGCCCTCAACGGGGTCGTCTATTTCGGCACCAACACCTGGATGCCCGCGGTCTTCATGCGCAAGTTCGCGTGGCGTGCGCAGGACATCGGCTTTGCGATGGGCCTCCTTCAGCTGATCTTCGGGTCGGCCGGTATCCTGGCGAGCGGATGGTGGGTCACGCGGGCCTCGGTGCGCGGATCGGGCCGGGTGCTCGCCACCACGCCGATGACCTCGATGTACCTGATGGCCGCGCTTGCCCTCGTCATCGGATTCGCGCCCTCCCCCACGCTCGTTGTCGCCGCGTTGGCGCTGTTCCTGTTCCTCATCGGCACCGTATCGGCGCAGTCGGTGGTCGCGATCTACCAGGTCACGCCCAACCAGTTCCGCGGGCAGGTGATTGCGGCCTATCTCCTGACGGGCACACTTCTGGGGCTTGGCTTCGGGGCGACGCTTATCGCGCTCATCACCGATTATGTCTTTGCCGACGACATGATGGTGGGAGCTTCGTGCGCGATCGTGTTCTGTATCGCCGCGCTGATCGCGGCCGAGTGCCTGCGCCGCGCGGCAGGCCGGATCCCCGACGCGGACGAAACCATCACCTGATCCGGGCGCTTATTCGCCATATCCCTTCCCGCACCAGCACAAGGCGCCCGCGTGACCGACCTTACCCCTGCCATCCTTGAGCCTGACCTCGCCATCGTCGATGCGCACCATCACCTGTTCCACAACGCGAACGTGACGTACGGGGCGCAGGACTATGCGCGCGATGCGCAAGGCGGGCACAAGATCATCGCCAGCGTCTATGTCGATGCGCATAGCTTCTACCGGCCCGACGGCCCCGAAGTGCTGCGACCGCTGGGCGAGGTGGAATACGCGAACGGGATCGGCGCGATGGCGCGGGGCGGCGCTTTTGACGGTGTGGGGCTATGCGCCGGGATCGTGGGCCATGCGGACCTGCGCCACGGCGCGGCCGTGGGCGAGCTGCTCGACCGCGCGATGGCGGCCGCGCCCGAGCGGTTTCGCGGCATACGCCAGACCACGATGGATTTCCCCGACGAGCGGCCCTACCGCTACTTCATGTCGGGCAAGCCGCCGATGGGCGTTCTGGAACACCCTCGATTTCGCGAAGGCTTTGCCGAGCTCGCGCGGCGCGGGCTCTCCTTCGATGCGGCGGCGTTCCACCACCGCCTGCCCGAGATCGCGAAGCTGGCCGACGCTTTCCCCAAGACCCCGATCATCGTCAACAACATGGGCATCGCCATGGCGCTCGATACCGAGGGCGAGGAGAAGCGCGAGGTCTTTACCCTGTGGGCTGCGAACCTCACCGACCTGGCCCAGCGCGGCAACGTCACTTGCAAGGTCGGCGGCCTGGGTATGCCGTTCTGGAACCTCGGGCTCCACGAACGCACCGAAAAGGCCGGTCCCGAAGAGCTTGCCCGGCTCTGGCAACCGCTCATCGAGACCACACTGAACGCCTTTGGCCCGGCGCGCTGCATGGCCTGCAGCAACTATCCGCCCGACAGCCGCTCAGCCAGCTACGTGGACCTTTGGAACGCGCTCAAGTTGGCTACGGCGGGGCTTTCGAAGGAAGAGCGCAATGCGCTCTTCCATGGTACCGCCACAGCCATCTACCGCCTCGACCTGCCTTAACCGCGCAGCTGCCGCTCACGAAAATCGAGGGTTGCAGTCAGCGGATCCTCGGCGTGGCGGGCACCCATGCTCTCGATGAGCTGGACGCAGGTGTCACTTTCCCCGGTGACACGCGTCCAGGCGGGAACCTCGCCTGCACCGTCCGGGCAGCCGGTCTTCGCAAAGTTCACCCAGTAACGGTGGGTCAGCGCGGCGACGGCCGCATCGTGGCCGGTGTCGATCTGCTGGAGGCGCGCCTCGGGCACATCGAAGACGTAAGGAATCTCGGCCGCGTGGGGCACACCGCCCATGGCAAGCCCCGACGTCACGCCGACATGCGCAAAGCGGTAGAGCCACACCTGCCCTCCCCGCGCGGCGAGCGTGCGGGCAACGGCACGGGCGGGTTCGCGGAAGAGATGGTCGGCGCTCATCTGGGTGCCGATTTCCAGCGCGCTCTTGTCCCCTGCCGGATCGTAGAGGCGCCGCGCCTCGTCCTGCACCGCGCCGAAGCGGGCAAAGAGAGTGTCCTTGTCCTCTCCGGTGGGGAAGCCATCAGCCGAATTGGCGCCGAGCAGGACCGGCACATCGGGATAGAGGCCGTTGCGGGCAGCCGCGAGCGGTTCCCCGATCAGCGTCTCGCCATCCAGGACCGGGCCGCAGTAGCTGTCCGAGATCATCTTCGTCATGCTCAGATCACCGACAATGTCCGCCACCGGCATGGCCCGAAGGTCCTGCGCGCTGGCGCCGGGCGCAAAGGCTTCTCCGGTGGCCGCGGCCTTCGCCTTGCTGGACGGGGGCAGCATGGTGTTACGCCCGCCGCCCGATTGCACGATGGCGCCTGCAAACAGGCCACGCGCGCGCGGAGACTGCAGCAGCATGTGAACCGAGCCCCCGCCTGCGCTTTCGCCGAACACCGTCACGCGCGCCGGATCGCCGCCGAAGGCCGCGATGTTGTCGCGCACCCATTCCAGCGCGGCGATCTGGTCGAGAAATCCGAAATTGCCGCCAAAGCCCTCGTCCGCCAGAGCGGGATGCACGAAGAAGCCGAAGCGGGCGATGCGGTAGTTGATGCTGACAAGGACAACGCCGTCGCGCGCAAAGGCGTGGCCCGAATAGGCCGGGTTCGCCGAACCGCCCGAGACATAGCCACCGCCATGGATCCACACCATCACGGGAAGGCCCGAGTCGGCCCCGGCCGAGGCAGGTTTCCAGACGTTGAGCGTCAGACAGTCCTCCGACATGCTGGCGGGCATTTCGGGCAGCACGTTGGGCGGAAAGATGTTCTGCGGGCAGACATCGCCCCAGGTGTCCGCGCGGCGGACACCCTCCCAGCTCGGCGCTGGACCGGGCGCGCGCCAGCGCCGCTCCCCGACCGGCGGCGCGGCGTAAGGAATGCCGAGGAAGGAGGCCACGCGGCTCCCCTGCCCCAGTTCCTGCACCTGTCCTTCAAGACACCCTTGCGCGATTGTAACGATCTGGTTCGGCACGAAATCGGGTCCTGTTCCGGGAGTTACAAATCTCTGCTCAGGACACCAACGCGCGTCAATCCCTCCAGCTGCGTGCCTTGAGACGAACCGTGACGGTCGCGCCAAGATCCTCGGCATTCTCGCCCAGGGCAAAGCCGTAGGTCCCGGCCGGGATCGTCCAGCCCGCGCCGTTCCATTCGGCCAGCAGGCGTGGATCGAAGGAGACCTGAACCCGCTTCGTCTCGCCAGGCAGAAGTGTCACGCGCTCGAAACCGACAAGGCGCTGGTTGGGTTTGCCATCCCGGCTCACGAGGTAGACCTGGCCCAGCGTCCGACCTGCACGCGCTCCGGTATTCGTCACGCTAAAGCGCGCGGTCTTGCCATCGGTTTTGAGGCCATCGGAACGGAAGGTCGTATAGGAAAGGCCATACCCGAACGGGAACAGCGCCTTGTGGCCTTCCTTCGCGTTCCAGCGGTAACCGATCTCGGCGCCTTCGATGTTGTAGTCTGTCTCCAGCTTGAGACTGGGATCGACGGTCGAACCAAAGGCGATGGGGTCGAATGCGATCATGCCCGGAACGTCCTCGCGCGGGAGCTGCGCGGTCGTGCGCGGGAAGGTGATCGGCAGGCGCCCGCTGGGGTTGAATTCGCCAAAGAGCGCGCCCGCAATTGCCTCGTCGCCTTCCTGCCCGGGATACCAGGCCTCGATAACGGCCGCGACATCGTCGAGCCAAGGCATGTCGATGGCGCCGCCGGTCTGAAGGACGACCACGGTGCGCGGGTTGGCCTTGGCAATCGCCGCGATCATCGCGTCCTGCCCTTCGGGAAGGCCAAGGTCGCTGACGTCGATGCCCTCGGCCATCCACTGGTTGGCGAAGACGATGACCATGTCCATTTGCGCGGCGAGCGCAGCGGCATCGGAGGCATAGCGTCCCGGACGGTAGCGCACGACCGCGCCGGGCTTCCTCTTGCGGATAGCCTCGAGCGGCGCGCCGCGCTGGTACTGCTCGGTGGTCATGGAGGCAAACGCGCCTGAATTCATCAGCGGGCGCATGAAGGCGGGACCGCCCTCGCCGTGGACTTGGCTCGACCCGCCGCCCGAGAGCACGCCGAAATCGGCGTTGCCGCCCACGACCAGGATCGACTTGGCATCGCTCGCCAGCGGCAGGATGTCGCCCGCGTTCTTGAGCAGGACAATGCCCGCCTGGGCCGAACGCAGCGCGACATCGGCGTGGGCCTTCCAGTCGATGGCGCCGCCCGGCTTTACCGGATGGTCGAGCACGCCGGTCGCGGCAAGGCCGGTCAGGACGCGCGCGTTCATGTCGTCGAGACGGTCCATGCGCGCCGGGTCGGCCTTTGCCGCGTCGAGCAGGGTGTCATCGAAGAAGACGTCGGGATCCAGCCCCGCGCCCGATTGCTGGTCCAGGCCGTTCCAGGCCGCGTAGAGGCCAGGCACCGCGCCCCAGTCGCTCATCACCCAGCCCTGGTAGTTCCAGTCGGTCTTGAGGACCTTGTTGAGGAGGTATTCGCTGGCACAGCCGCGCTCGGTGTTGACCTTGTTGTAGGCGCACATGACCGAGCCGGGTTGGCCGATCTCGATGCCGATTTGGAAGGCAAGGAGATCGCTCTCGCGCGCGGCCTTGTCGCTGATCTTCACGTCGACAAAGCGGCGCCCGGTCTCCTGCCCGTTCAAGGCGAAGTGCTTGATGGTCGAGACGATGTGGTTCGACTGAACGCCCGCGATATTGGCACCGATCACCTGACCTGTCAGCAGCGGGTCCTCCGCGATATATTCGAAGGTGCGTCCGTTGCGCGGATCGCGGGCCAGGTTGGCGCCCCCCGCCAGCAGCACGTTGAAGCCCTTGGCTCGGGCCTCCTGGCCGATGGTACGCCCCTGTTCATAGGCCAGATCGCGGTCGAAGGAGGCGCCCAGTGCGATCCCGGAGGGCATGGCGGTGGCATAGTCGCCGCGCAGGCCCTGCACGTAGCTGATACCCGCCGGGCCGTCGGTCTCGGTGAGGTTGGGGATGCCCAGACGCGCGATGCCGGGCACGAAACCGGCCGCGGGAATGGCCCCTTCGGGCGGCGGCGGGCTGTTGGGCCGGATCGGAAGTGGCATCACGCCCCAGGTCAGGTACGTTTTCTCCTGCGGCTCCATCTGCGCGACGATGGCTTCGGCGCGCTGGCGGGCGGCGAGCATGTCCTCGTGCGTCAGTGCGCCCGCATGGGAGGAGGCGGAAGTCTGGGCGTGAGCGGTTCCGGGCAGGCTGCCGGCTCCGATCAGGACGGTTCCGGTAAGGGCGATACTCAGGACGTCGCGACGGGCCATTTCTTCCTTCGCACAAGTCTCATCCCCCACGGGATGGTAGTAGAGAGAGGCGGGGGCGACCCACCGACCGGCAGGCCGCCCCCAGGGAGGAGCTGCTTAGAACTTCACGCCTGCGCGCAGACCATAGGTGCGCGGATCGGAGAAGACAGCCGTCTGGGGCGCGTTTGCCACAGTGACGATGAGGTTGTTCTCCAGGTTCTCGACATAGGCGCCCAGGTAGTAGCGGCTGTCCGGGGCCTTGTAGGTGACCGAAAGGTCGGTCTTGGTGTATCCGGGCTGCTCGAAGAAGCGGTAGGTCGAGAAGTCGCTCGACAGGTCGTAGCTCGAACTGAAGCGCGTCGCCGCGTTGAAGTCGATCACACCGTCACCCACCGGCAGGCTGTAGTTCGCCGCCATGCGGCCCGAGTACTTGGGGCTGCGCGTCAGCGGACGTCCCGAGAGGTCCTGCCCGGGATTGAAGGTCGCATAGCGCGCATCAAGGTAGTTGAAGGCGACGTTGAACGTCCAGCGATCCGAGGGACGCAGCGTCGCATCGAGCTCGACACCATCGACCTTCGAGGTGGCCGCGTTGGTCGTGATCTGACCGTTCTGGCCGGGCCCGAGCAGGTTGAGCACGAGCTCGGTGAGCTGCATGTTCGAATAGTCGTAGTGGAATACCGTGCCGTTGAGCGCGAAGGCCGGACCGAAGGCGAACTTGAAGCCCGCTTCGTAGGCGGTCAGCGTTTCGGGCTCGTAGAACAGGAAGTCCTGCGTGAAGGTGCAGCCCGGCAGGGTGCCCTCAAGGCAGCCATCGTTGAACCCGCCCGCCTTGTAGCCGGTCGAGACCGAGGCGTAGATGAGGCCAAGATCGGTGTCGTAGTCGAGTCCGGCGCGCCAGGTCACCTTGCTGAAGCTGCGCTCGGCCTGGTTGTTGGTGAGAATGAAAGGATCACCCACGGGCACGCCGAAGTCGTACGAGCTGTTGATGTAGCTGTAGGTCTGGATGATGCCGCGGCCCACGCGCGACTTCTTGTCGTGCGAGTAGCGAATGCCGCCCGTCGCGCGCAGACGCGGCATGAGTTCATAGGTGAACTGGCCGAAGACCGACTTGTTCTGGGACGTGGTCGGCCCCTGGAGGAACGAGAGGCGGCCCACATTCTCACCCGTGCCCCGGTTGATGTTCAGGGTGATGTCCGATTCCTCGCGGAAATAGTAGCCACCGACCTGCGCCTGGAGCGGGCCATCGTTGTAGGCGAAGCGCAGCTCATGCGACTGCTGGTTGTAATCGCCCGAGGTGTCGGCCTGCCGCGCGCCATTGGTGAGAACGCCGATGCCAAAGGCGTCGGTCTCGCGGTAGCCGCCGAGGTAGGTCACGCTGGCCGGACCGAAGTTGTAGGTGATCTCGCCGGTGATGCCCCAGTTTTCGGTGCGACCCGAAGGCTGCTGGGAGAAGGGCGTGGGGTTGGTGCGCTGGGCCTTGTTGTTGGTGTTGATATAGCGCGCGTTGGTCAGCGGCGGGGTCGTCCCGATGTCCTCGTAGAAGTTGGAGGCGGGCACGAAGTTGGAGTTGACGATCGTGTTGACATTGTCGCCGGTGAGGCGGCTGTAGTCGCCCACGAGGTAGACGGCGAGGTCGCTGGTCGGCTCGAACAGGGCCGAGAGGCGGACCGCCTTGTTGTTCTTGAAACGGTTGTAGTCGACGCCATCGTCGGGCGCGCCGTCGATGATGTAGCTGTCGCGCTGGTCGACGTTGCCGGCCAGGCGGAAGGCCAGCGTGTCGCTCGCAGGGACATTGAGGACGCCGGTCGCGTTGAGCTTGTCGAAGTTGCCGTAGTTGACATCCAGCGAGGCGCCGAACTCGTACTTGGGACGCGCCGAGATCACGTTGATGACGCCCGCCGTGGCGTTGCGGCCATAGAGTGTGCCCTGGGGACCGCGCAGAACCTCGACGCGCTCGACGTCGAAGAAGCTGGTCTCCTGTTGCTGGGGACGCGCAATGTAGATGCCGTTGAGGTTGAACGCGGCCGAAGGGTCGCCCTTCTCGGTCTGGTCGGTCGAGGTCACGCCGCGGATGGTGATCTGCAGGCCGTTACCGCGGGTGATCGCGATGTTGGGCACCAGTTCGTTGAGCTGGGTGGGATCGAGGATCTGCTCATCAGCAAGCTGGTCGCCGCCGATTGCCGACATCGCGATAGGGGTGTCGGACAGGAGCGAGGCGGTGCGGTTGGCGGTAACGATGATGTCGCCAGCACCGAGGGGGGCGTCCCCTTCGGCAGATTCCTGCGCGAGGGCCGGCGTGGCCGCAAGCGCAATGACGGACGATGCGCAGACGAACAGGGTCTTCTTCATGGTATGTCCCCTCCCTTGAGGATCGATGTTGTTTGTTCTTTGCCCCCGGATAGGCAATTTCGCGTCCCGGGATCAGTCATCATGTATGCAAAGGTTCTTTCCGCCAGGAGAGGAAGTGACCTGAGGGAAACTCCTTGGTTTCGCCCAGACAACGTCGCTTGGGATGGGCCTCCCCATCCTCATTCCGCGCCTGGCGCGGGCTCTGTCGGTGGCGAAACCTCCGCCTGTGGATTCATTAGTGGGAAGGCTGGCCCACCGAGGAACCGCCATCGACCGGGATCACCGCGCCCGTCATGAAGGCCACTTCGTCCGCTAGCGCAAAGGCGATCGCGGCGGCGATTTCTTCGGGCATGCCCTCACGGCCGATGGGATGGGCCGCACGGATCCTGTCCACGTTTTCCGGGTCCTCGAACATGGGTGCGGTCATCGGGGTATGGATCATCCCCGGGGTGACCACGTTGACGCGGATGCCGTACTTGCCAAGGTCCAGCGCAGCGCCGCGCGTCAGGCCGATCACGCCGTGCTTGCTGGCGACGTAAGCGAGGCGGTTGGGAACCCCCTGGATGCCCGCAGCCGACGATACATTGACGATGGCCCCGCCCTTGCCCGCATCAACAAGACACTGGGCGAAGGCCTTGCAGGTGTTGAACCCGCCTTCGAGATTGATGGCGACATTGCGGCGAAAGAGGTCGAGATCGGTTTCCAGGATCGAGCCAACCCCGCGCACTCCGGCGCAATTGGCAAGGCCGTCGGGCACTCCGAAGCGGGCGACGCATGCCTCCATCAGGGCATCGACTGCCTTGGCATCGGAGACATCGAGGGCATGGATGAGAAGTCGCTGCGGATCACCGATGTCCTGCGCAAGCGCGCTGGCCGCGTCTTCCTGGAGATCGGCGATGACGACATTTGCGCCTTCTTCGTACAGGCGGCGGACCGTAGCCGCGCCGATACCGCTGGCGCCGCCGGTCACGATGACGGTCTTGGCGGAAAACCTTTTCACAACCCCTCCCGAACTCTTTTCTTTGCTTGTTCGATGCCCCCTAAATCCCCGATCTGGGTCGGCTTGGAAAGTTAAAATGCCGCCCTTTCGGCGCGAAAGTGATTGGCGGTGGATGCAAAGACGGCTTTGCCTCACGCCGGGCAAGGGCTATGCCGGGCCGCAGATATGGATGACCTGCTCAAAATTCGCGCCTTCCTCGATGTCGTGGAAGATGGCAGCTTTTCGGCTGCGGCCAGGCGCCAGGCGGTGTCGACGAGTTCGATCGCGCGGCGCGTCGCCGCGCTTGAGGACGAACTGGGCGTGCGCCTGATCAACCGCAACACGCGCAGCCTCTCGATCACCCAGGCGGGTGAAGTCTACTATCGCAAGTCCCGCGCGGCGCTGCGCGACCTAGAAGAGGCCCGCAGCGAGGTACTGTCCTTCCAGGAGGACGTGAAGGGCATCCTGCGGGTATCGTTACGCATTTCGGCCGGCGCAGTGGTGCTGCCGCAGCTCAAGGATTTCCTCGAGAGCTATCCCGACCTCACCATCGACCTGACCCTGACCGACGAGAGGCCCGACCTCCTCAAGAACAGCATCGATGTCGCGGTCTGGGTCGGAGAGCTCAAGGATTCGGAACTGATCGCGCGGCGCCTCGATCCCGGCAAGCGGCTCCTGTGCGCCAGCCCCACCTATCTCGACAAGGCCGGGCGCCCCACCCATCCCGACGATCTGGAACAGCACGAATGCCTCGTTTACCACGCGCCGGACTACGATGGGCGCTGGACTTTCGTGAAGGACGAGGAAACCCATGAGATCAACGGCACCGGCGCGTTCCGGTCCTCTTCGGGCCCTGCCCTGATGGCCGCGGCTGTGGCGGGAATGGGCCTTGTGGTCCTCCAGAAGTACATGGTGCAGGGCGAACTGGCCTCGGGCGCGCTGGAAGTCGTGCTTGAGGACTACGCGGTGGGCCTCAGCGGCACCGACGCCGGGATCTACGCGATCTACCCGCATAGCCGCCACCTGCCCACCAAGACGCGCGCCTTCATCGACTTCCTGCTCACGTGCTTTGCCGAGCAGGCGGTCTAACCCCCACTCCTCCACCTTGCACCGCCATTGCTGAGAAGGATGTGGTCGCCCATTTTGGGGTCAAGAAGCGATAGCCCCTTGAAAAACAATCTTCTTTCTTTGCCTTACGAGAGCGTGTCGCGCCTCTGATCGGGGATCGGCAGCCAGCGCCCGACCAGCACACTGCCAAGGCCCAGCACAGCCAGCGCGCACAGGCTGACGAGCGTTCCGGCCGCATCGGCAAGGAGCCCGCTGATCCAGCTGCCCGTTGCAACACCGGAGAAGACCGCCATCTGGTAGAGCGAAAGCGTGCGTCCCCCGATACGGCGCGGCGAAGCCAGCTGGATCGTGGTGTTGAAGATCGAGAGGGCGAGGACCCATCCCGCGCCCGACAGCGCCAGCGCGCTCATGGTGAGCGGCACGAAGGGACTGAAGGCGACCAGCAGGTTGCTCAGCGCCAGAAGCACGATGCACCCGCGCAGGATCACCTCTCCCCCCAACCTGCGGCGGATCCGCGCACCCAGCAGCGCCCCGCCCAGCGCGCCGACACCGAAGCTGGCATAGAGCGTGCCGTAAAGGTCCGGGCCGCCCGCAAGGACCCGGCTCGCCACCAGCGGGATCAGCGCCTGCAAGCCGCTGAAGGCCGCGGTAAAAAGCATGGCGCGCAGGATCGAGGCCTTGATCGGCGGGGTTTCCAGCGCAAAGCGAAAGCCCTGGCCGATGGCTCCGATCAGTGGTTCGGCCAGCGGTGGCTGCGCGCGTCCATCCTCGCCGAAGTCCGGCCGCCAGCGATAGAGGACGAGCATCAGCAAAAGCGCGATGGCCGCGGCCACGAGGTAGTTCGAGGCCACTCCGCTCACCGCCAGAAGCAGCCCGCCTGCCGCCGGGCCGACACTGCGTGCGACGTTGAGCCCGACCGCATTTGCCAGCACCGCTTCGGGCAAACGCTCACGTGGGACGGTGTCGCTGACCGAGGCCATGAAGGCGGGACCGTTGAAAGCCAGGCTGCTCCCGGCCAGGAACATGCAGGCCAGCACTACAGGCGCGCTCGACCAGCCCTGCGCGCTGGCGAAGGCCAGCACCAAGGCGACGGCGCACAAGACTAGCTGCGCCCCGATCATCACCTTGCGCCGATCGAAGGCATCGCAGATCGCGCCCGAGAGCGGCGAGATGAGCATGAGCGGGAGGCTGAGCGCGGTCTGCACGAGGGCCACCAGCTGGGGCGAGGCGTCCTGTTCGACCAGCGCCCAGGACGCCCCGACCGATTGCACCAGAACGGCCGCGTTGCAGGCGAGGTTTGCAAACCACAAGGTGCGGTAGGCCGGGAAGGCAAAGGGGGAACGAGGTGGCGAACGAAAGGGCTCAGCGCCCATGGGAGGTCCTTTGTTGAGCGCGTTAGCCTTCGGGCTCAGCGCGCGGCGCGGCGGGTCTGCTGCCAGGTCAGTTCGATGAGTTCGGGAAGGACGTCAACCCGCGCCTTGGCTTGCGCGCTGGCCGCGTTGCCCCGCAGATAACGCCCCTTGATGCCATGAAAGATCGCGGCGAGCCGGAAGAAATTGAACGCCACGTAGTAATCGTAGTGGGGCATCCCCTCCCGCCCGGTGCGGCGGCAATAGGCAGCCAGATACTCCTCCTCGCTCGGGATACCCGGACGGGTGAGGCCCTCGCCGGCCAGGCCCGCCACGATGTGCGGGGGCATGCGGTACATCATCGCGTTGTAGGCAAAGTCCACCGCCGGATCGCCCAGCGTCGCCAGCTCCCAGTCGAGCACGGCCAGAACGCGCGGCTCGGTGGGATGGAAGATCATGTTGTCGATGCGCATGTCGCCGTGAACGATGCTCGTGCGCGCATCCTGCTCCGAGGGCATGTTGGCGTTGAGCCAGTCGATCACCTTGTCGAGCGTAGCGTCGGGCCCCGCGTCCTCATCGGCAAGGTACTGCTTCGTCCAGCGGCTGACCTGACGTTCCAGGTAATTTCCCGGACGGCCGAAATCCTCCAGCCCCGCCGCCACATAATCGACGTTGTGCAGGTCCGCGAGCGCGCCGTTCATCGCATCGAACAGGGCGCTGCGCTCGGCCGCGTCGACTTCGGGCACCGAGGCATCCCAGAAGATGCGCCCCTCGACCATGTCCATGACGTAGAACCAGGTGCCGATCACGGCTTCGTCGGTACACAGGCCGAAGACGCGCGGGACGGGATAACCAGCGGACGCGAGCCCTGTCAGGACGCGCGCCTCGCGGTCCACCGCATGCGCCCCCTTCAGCAGCACACCGGGCGGCTTGCGGCGCAGCACGTAGCTGCGCGCAGGCGTGTCGAGCCGGTAGGTCGGGTTCGACTGGCCGCCCTTGAACTGGCGCACGCTGAGCGGCCCCTGGTAGCCTTCGATATGCGCCTCAAGCCAGGCTTCGAGGCGGGCCTCGTTGAAGCCGTAGCCTTCGCGCACTGCCGTGGTGCCAAGGTTGTCCTCGCCCTGCGTGCTCATGTGCGGCTCACGTGCTGCTTCTTGATCTTCTTGGCGAGCGACCACTTGTGGACCTCTGTGGGCCCATCGTAGATCCGGAAGGCGCGCACTTCGCGGAAGATCTGCTCGACCACGGTGTCGCCCGAGACCCCCGAGCCGCCCATCACCTGCACGCTGCGATCAGCAATGCGCATCAAGGCCTCGCTCACCGCGACCTTGGTCATCGAGCTTTCGGTGGTGCCGTGCGCGCCGGTATCGAGAACACCGGCGCACCAGTCGATCATCAACTCGCTCTGGCGCAGGTCGATCTCGTTCTCGGCGAGCATGAAGCCCACCCCCTCGTGGTCGACGAGGAGCTTGCCGAAGGCCTTGCGGGTGCAGGCATAGCGCGTCGCGATCTCGTGCGCGCGGCGGGCCGAGCCGTGCCAGCGCATGCAGTGCGACAGGCGCGCCGGCGAAAGGCGCACCTGCGCATAGCGAAAGCCCTCGCCCGCCTCGCCCAGCATTTGGTCGGCAGGCACGCGCAGGTTCTCGATGGCGACCACCGCGTGGCCGCCGGGCATCGAACTGTCGATGGTGTCGAGCACGCGCTCGATGCGGATGGCGGGATCGGGCAGGTCGGCAAGGAACATGCAGGCGCCTTCCTCGGCCTTGGCCATGACGATGCCGACCTTCGCCCCTTGCGCGCCGGTGATGAAGGCCTTGCGCCCGTTGATGACCCAGTGGTTGCCATCGAGCCGGCAGGTGGTCTGCATCATCGTCGGGTCCGAGCCCGCGCCGCCGTCCTCGGCCGGCTCGGTCATGAAGAAGGCGCTGCGCGCCTCGCCCGACACGAGCGGCGCGAGAAAGCGCGCCTTCTGATCGGGGCTGGCGACCTTGCCGAGCAGGAACATGTTGCCTTCATCGGGCGCCATCGTGTTGAGCGCAACCGGCCCCAAGGGCGAGAGCCCGGAGGCGCGCAGCACCTTGGCCGTATCGACCTGCGAGAGGTGCAAACCATCCGCAAGGATGTGCGGTGTCATCAGCCCCGCCTCGCGGGCCAGCGCGCGCATCTCGGCGACGAGGTCCTCGCTCGGGCCGTGGCCGTGCGTCTCGATGCGCGGATCGCTCTCGAAGGGAATGATCGTCTCGCGCACGAAGGCTTCGACCTTCTGGGCGAGCTCCTCTCCGGTTTGCGTCATGGTCTTGGGGTCCTTCGCGAATTCAGGGAATGGGAGGGGGCTCACAAGGTGGAGACGAGATGGCCGCCGTCGATCTCGAGCACCGAGCCGGTCATGTAGCTGGAGGCCTCAGAGGCGAGCAGGAGCAGTGCCCCGTCAAGCTCTTCGGGCTGGCCAAGACGCCGCTGCGGGATGCGGCGCAGCATGGCCTTGCCCGCTTCGCTTTCCCAGAATTCGGCGTTGAGATCGGTCGCGATATAGCCCGGGGCTAGCGCGTTGACGCGCACGCCATAGCGCGCCCATTCGAGCGCCAACGTGCGGGTAAGCTGGATCGCGCCCGCCTTGGAGACGGCATAGGAGACCACCCCGCCCGCCTGACGCAGGCCCAGGATCGAGGCGATGTTGATGATCGAACCACCCTTCCCGCGCGCTTTCATGGCACCTGCCACGGCCTGCGATACAAGGAACATGCCCTTGAGATTGGTGTCGATCACCGCGTCCCAGTCGGCCTCGGCGTGGCTCAGCGCGGCGCCATCGCGCACGATGCCGGCGTTGTTGACGAGGATGTCGACCCGCGAGAGGAGGTCGCCCAGCGCCGCGATACTGGCCGGGTTGGCCACGTCGAGCGCGACGGTTTCGCACAGGCCGCCCTGGCTGCGGATCTCCTCGGCCACGCCTTCCAGCGCCTCAGCCCGGCGCGCGCCGATCACGACCTCGGCCCCGCTGCGCGCCAGGACCTGCGCGAAGTGGGCACCCAGCCCGCCCGAGGCCCCGGTCACGAAAGCGACCTTTCCCGATAGATCGAACAGGTTCTCCATGCGCCTCACGCCCCGCCGTCAGTAGGACTTGGGAAGGCCGAGCACGCGCTCGGCAATGAAGCACATGATGAGCTCGCGGCTGACGGGCGCGATGCGCGGCAGCATCACTTCGCGCAGGTACCGTTCGACATGGTACTCCTTGGAATAGCCCATGCCCCCGTGGGTGCGCACGGCCTGGTCGCAGGCCTCGAAGGCGGCGTCGGCGGCGAGGAACTTGGCGCTGTTGGCCTCGGCCCCGCAGGACTTGCCGCCATCGTAGAGGCGCGCGGCGTGCCAGATCATCAGGTCGGCCGCCTCCAGCGCCATCCAGTTCTGCGCCAGGGGATGCTGGATCGACTGGTTCTTGCCGATCTGGCGGCCAAAGACGACGCGCTCGTTGGCATAGTCCACCGCCTTGGAGAGCGCCCGGCGCCCGACGCCCACGGCCTCGGCAGCGACCAGGATGCGTTCGGGGTTGAGGCTGTCGAGCAGGTAGCGAAAGCCCTTACCCTCCTCGCCGATGCGATCTTCCTCGGGCACTTCGAGGCCGTCGATGAAGATCGAGTTGGAATCAACCGCAGCCCGGCCCAGCTTCTCGATCCCCGTGATCGCGATACGGCGGCGGTCGAGTTCGGTGTAGAACAGGGTCATGCCATCGGTCGGCTTGGCGTACTGCTCGATGGGGGTGGTGCGGGTGAGAAGCAGTATGCGGTTCGCCTGCTGGGCGGTTGAGGTCCACACCTTCTGCCCGTTGACCACGTACTTCGTGCCCTGCTTCACCGCGCGGGTGGTGATGTGCGTGGTGTCGAGCCCGGCATCGGGTTCGGTCACGCCGAAAGCCACCTTGTCGCGCCCTTCGACAAGCGCGGGGATGAAGCGCTCCTTCTGCTCCTGCGTGCCGTGGTTGAGGATCGGGTGGGGCCCGAAGAGGTTGATGTGGATGGTCGAGGCCGCGGCCATGACACCAGCCGAATTCGCCACGGTCTGCATCATCAGCGCGGCATCGGTCACGCCCAGCCCGGCGCCGCCGAACTCCTCGGGCATGGTGATGCCCAGCCACCCGGCATCGGCCATGGCGGTGTGGAATTCGTGGGGAAACTCGTGCTTGCGCTCCTTTTCGAGCCACCAGTCATCGTCGAACCCGTCGCACACCGCGCGCACCGAGTCGGCGATCTGAACCCGTTCTTCGCTCCACTCGATACCGGCGGGGAGTTCGTCGATCCGCATTGTCGCTAGTCCTTGAACATGAGGGGCGCGCGTCAGGCGCGCGCGGGATAGGAGTTAAACAGGCCCGCCTTGGCGAGCCGGGAGGGAAGCGGGCGGCCCACGATCCGTTCGGCCAGGGCGACGACCTCGACGAGGCGCGCCAGGTCGATGCCGGTGGCCAGCCCCATGGATTCGCACAGAAGCACCAGCTCCTCGGTCGCGATATTGCCGGCAGCGGCCGCGTTGCCCGCAAAGGGGCAGCCGCCGAGGCCTCCGACCGAGGCGTCGAAGCGCGAGGCCCCCATTTCGAGCCCGGCCAGCGCGCAGGCAAGGCCAAGGCCGCGCGTGTCGTGGAGGTGGAGCGCGATGGGTTGGCCGGGCCAGCGTTCGCGCACGGCGCCCATCGCGCGGCGCACCGCATCGGGCGTGGCCGAGCCTATGGTGTCGCACAAGGTGACGTGGCTGGGCGCGTGTCCGCGCGCGGCGAGCAGATCGAGCAGGGGCGCTGTGCGTTCCACCACCCGGGCCGGGTCGATGGCGCCTTCGTAATTGCAGCCAAAGGCGGTGAAGATGTAGACTGGACCGTTGTTCAAGCCATGGGCTTCGAACAGGTCGAGCATCTGCTCCTGTTCGGCAAGGTACTGCTCGGGCGTGCGGTTGTTGTTCTTGAACAGGAACGTGTCCGAGGCGCTGGCGCTGAGCGTCGCCATCAGGTCGAGCCCGCTGTTGGCCGCGCGCAGGAACCCGTTCTTGCTCAGCCACATGCCGCGGTAGCGCACGCCCTCCTTGCGGTGCACGCGCTCCGCGATCTCTTCGGCATCGGCCATCTGCGGCATGACCTTGCGGCTGACGAACGAGGCGCAGTTGATCTCGGCAAGGCCGGTTTCGGCCAGCGCCTCGATGAGTTCGACCTTGGCGGCAACGGGAATGCCAGGCGGTTCGGCCTGAAAGCCTTCGCGCGGGCCTTCCTCGAGGATTTCAACGAAACGGGGCAGATCGCTCATGGGGATTCTCCTCGCCTACTTTCCGGTCCAGACCGGCGCGCGCTTCTCGCGGAAGGCGGCCAGCCCCTCGGCGGCGTCCTGGGTGAGCGGGATCAGCGCGACCTGGCCTTCCATGTGGGCGAGCGCCTGCTCCACGCTCATGTCGGCAATCGCGCGCAGGGCGTGCTTGCCAAGCCGGATCGCGGTGGGCGACTTGTCGACGAGGCGGGCGAGCAGCCAGTCCACCTTGGAGTCGAGTTCCTCAGGCTCCACCACGTAGTTGACGAGGTCGATGGACAGCGCCTCATCCGCGCTGATCGGCTCGCCGGTGAAACACATCTCGGCAAAGCGGCGGCGCGGGATCAGCGATTGCAGCAGCGCGGCAACCTGCATCGGAAACAGCCCCACCTTGACTTCGGGCAGGCCGAAACGCGCCGTGCTCGCCGCGACGGCCATGTCGGACATGGCGAGGAGGCCCATGCCGCCTGCCAGGCACCAACCCTGCACCCGCGCGATGAGCGGGACCGGCAGGCGCGCAGCCGCGCGCAGGAGATCGGCGTAGACAGTCGTCGGTTTGTGATGCTGCGGCCCGAAGCTCGCCGCCTCGCCGCCTAGGTCCGCGCCCGAACAGAACGCCTTGTCTCCGCTCCCTGTCAGAACCACCGCGCGGATCGGCGAGGCGTGGTCGATGGCTGCGAATTCGCGCGTGAGGGCGAGCATCGTCGGCTCGTCGATGGCGTTGCGCTTTTCGGGCCGGTCGATGGTGAGGCGAAGGACATTGCCTTCGATTTCGCGAAGGAGGCTCATCGTGCGGCTCCCCGATCAGAAATTGACATTGTCGCCGCCCTTCAGTTGCAGCATGGCGCGCGCTTCGTCGGGTGTCGCGATCTCGAGGCCGAGGTTTTCGAGGAGGCCGCGCACCATGCGCACCTGCTCGGCGTTGCTGGTGGCCATGCGGCCCTTGCCGCCCCACAGCGAATCCTCCAGCCCCACGCGCACGTTGCCGCCATTGACCACCGCCTGCGTCGCAATCGGCATCTGGTTGCGCCCGGCACCCAGCGCCGACCAGCGGTAGTCCTCGCCGAACAGGCGATCCGCGGTGCGCTTCATGTGCAGCACGTCCTCGGGGTGGCCGCCAATGCCGCCCAGGATCCCGAACACGCTCTGGATGAAGAAGGGCGGCTTGATCAGGCCGCGCTCGGCAAAGTGGGCGCAAGTGTAGAGGTGGCCGATATCGTAGCACTCGACCTCGAAGCGGGTGCCGTTCTCAGCGCAGCTGGTCAGGATCGTCTCGATGTCGTCGAAGGTGTTGCGGAAGATCCGCCCGCTCGACCCTTCGAGGTAGGGGCGCTCCCAGTCGTGCTGGAAATCCTTGAAGCGGCCCAGCATCGGGAACAGGCCGAAGTTCATCGAGCCCATGTTGAGCGAGGCGACCTCGGGCTTGTAGTGCATCGCGGGCGCAAGACGTTCCTGCGTCGTCATCAGGGTGGAGCCGCCGGTCGTCACGTTGATGACGACGTTGCTCGCCTGCTTGATGACAGGGAGGATGTGTTCATAGGCCGCGACCGACTGGTCGGGCTCGCCGGTTTGCGGGTTGCGCGCGTGGAGGTGGACAATCGAGGCCCCGGCCTCGGCCGCCTCGATTGCCGAATGCGCGATCTCGGAGGGTGTCACCGGCAGGTGCGGCGACATCGAGGGGGTATGGATCGAGCCGGTGATGGCGCAGGTCACGATCACCTTGCGCGACGTCTTGGCCGGATGGGGTTTCGCCGGGCTGGCTGTGGTGGTCATGTTCGGGTCCTCATCCCAGCTCGATGGCCTGTGCCATCAGCTCTTCACGATGGTCAGGGTGGGCGATCTGCGCCAGCGCAATGGCCCGCTCGCGCACCGACAGATTGCGCAGGTCCGCAACGCCATGTTCGGTCACCACGCGCTGCACGAACGTGCGCGAGATCGTCACGATCTCGGAATCGAGGCGCCTGACGATGCGCGAGGCGCCCTTGTTGGTGGTGGAGCGCAGGCCGATCACGCTGGTCGTGCCTGCAACCTGACCGGCTATGGCGAAATCGACGCTGCCGCCGATGGCGCCCGCCTGCTTGCCGCCCAACGTCTCGCAGTTGACCTGGCCAAAGAGGTCGATCTCCAGCGCCGAGTTGATCGAGAAGATGTTGCCGCGCTGCACGAAACTCTCGGGCGTGTGCGTGGAGGAGGCATCGGCCAGCGCGATGGCGGGATTGCCGTCCACCCAGTCATAGAAGGCCCGCGTACCTAGGATGTCGCCGACGAAGGCCTTGGGATCGGCCTTGCGGCAACATCCCGCCTCGATCAGCTGCATGGCGCTGTCGGTGACCATGGAGATGATCGAAAGGTCGCGGCAGCCCCGTTCGATCATCGCCTCCACCGCGGCGCCCGGAATGCCGCCGATGCCGAACTGGAGCGTGGCCCCGTCCTCGACGAAGCCAGCGATGGTACGGCCGATCTCCTGATCAATGGCATCAACAGGGCGGAACGGGAACTCGATCAGCGGGACTTCTTCCTCGACGATGATGTCGAAGGCATCGCCCGTCACGAGGCTGTCGCCCAGGGTTCGCGGCATCGCGGAATTGATCTGCGCGATCACGGTCTTGGCATTATTGATCAGCGCGCGCGCGACAGTGGCGTTGACGCCAAGGCTGTAGCGCCCCTCTTCATCGGGCGCGCTCACCTGGATGAGCCCGACGTCGATCGGCACCTCGTTGAGGAAGCGCCCGGTCTGCGCCCAGGTCAGCGGAAGATACTCCGCCTTCACGTCGGCGGCCGTCTTGCGCAGCAAGGTCCCGGGCATGAACCAGGTCTTGAAGCGGATCTTGCCCGCGGCGGGCCCTTTCAGGAAGTCGTAACCCGACAAGAGCATGCCCGAATAGACGGTGATCTCGTCCAGCGCCTCGGCGCGCTCCCACAGCGCGCAGGTCAGCGCCTGCGGCTCGGCCGAAAGATGGGGGAAGGCCACCGTCATGCCGCTCTCGACGTGCGCGAGCGCTTCACGGGCCGTCATCGTCTTCATCGCGTTCCTCTCCGGGACCGGTCGTGCTGCGCCGGTCGCGCTGTTCTTGCTCCTTCGTGGTTAGCGCGATTTGCAGGTCCCGCCACAGCCCTCCTGAACGGAAAGGAGTATTCCGGCAGGCGCAAAGACACGCTTGCCACCAAGCCACGGGGATACCCTGTGAAACGCCGCCGCGCGGGAAAGTCATTCGCGGCCAGTGCAACGGCCCGGCGCTTTATCGACCGCACAAGCTGGGGCACAACGAGGGCACAAACCGGACCTGCGCCCCAGCTCTGGGGCACAAGTCCTTAAAAGATGGATTGGCGAGAGTGACGACAAGTATCGCAGGGATCGGTCAAACCGAATTCTCGGTCCGGTCGGGGCGCAGCGAACTGCAGCTCGCGATCGAGGCGATCAAGGCCGCCGTGGCCGACGCAGGGATCGACATCGACGAGATCGACGGCCTGGTGCGCTACACCTGGGACAACACGACCGAGGCCGCGATCCTCAACGCGCTGGGCCTGCCCCGCCTCACCTACTATGGCGAGACCGAATTTGGCGGGGTCAACTGCTGCGGTGCGATCGCGCAGGCCTGCGCCGCGATCGAGGCGGGGCTCGCCTCGTGCATTGTCTTCTACCGCGCGCTGAACGCCCGTTCGGGCAC
Organism: Novosphingobium profundi; assembly: GCF_020524485.1. Taxonomy (GTDB): domain Bacteria; phylum Pseudomonadota; class Alphaproteobacteria; order Sphingomonadales; family Sphingomonadaceae; genus Novosphingobium; species Novosphingobium profundi_A. The sequence continues at coordinate 64,927 of NZ_JAIVLF010000004.1, forward strand.
TCGCTATGGCCGGGGCGACCGCATTCTTTCCGAAGAGAACGGCCAGCTCGTCAACCGCCAGATGGAGCCGCCGGGCGATGTCTACTCGGCGCCGTTCGGCCTCCTCGTGCCCGGGCAGCACCATGCGCTCTACGCGCGCGCCTACCTCGACCACTATGGCCTGAGCGATGATCAGTGCGCCGAGATGCTGGGCTCCATCGCCGTAACCCAGCGCGCCTATGCCAACGCCAATCCGCGCGCCCTCCTGCGCGAGCGAGAGCTGACCATGGAGCAGTACCTCGCCGGACGCATCATTTCCGAACCCTTGCGTCTCTACGACTACTGCCTCGAAACGGACGGGGCCATGGCCATCGTCATCACCTCGAAGGAAAAGGCGAAAAGCCTGCGTTCGCGTACCGTCGATGTGCTGGCCGCGCAGCAGTACGTCCACCCCGGCTCGGTCCCGATGTTCCTCTATGCCGAGGACACCCACCGCCTCGTGCCACCCGAAGCCGGGGAGATCCTGTTCCGGCGCGCAGGTGTCAGCGCGCAGGAGATCGACGTCGCCATGTTCTACGATGCCACCTCGATCATGGTGCCCATGGCGCTGGAGGATTTCGGCTTCGTCGAGCGCGGCGGGGCGCATGATTTCCTGACCTCGGGCGGCAATGGCCCGGGCGGACGCCTGCCCATCAACACCCATGGCGGGCTCCTGTCCGAGGGCTACTTCCACGGGCTCAACTCGATTGCCGAAGCCGTGCGCCAGCTGCGCGGTGAATCCCCCAACCAGGTCGATTGCGAGACTGCCTTCATGACACTTCGCGGTGCCAGCTCGATGATCCTGGGGCGCGCATGAACATCGTACGCCCTGCCGACGAGCTTCTCGATCAGCCGTTCTGGCGCCACCTGGCCGCAGGACAGCTCCACCTCAACGCCTGCGAGGCCTGTGGCGCGTTTCGCCATCCGCCTGGCCCCTGCTGTCCCAAGTGCCGCCACATCGGTGAGCACTGGGCCCCGGTTTCGGGCCGCGCGACGCTCCAGTCCTACACCACCGTGCGCCATCCCGTGCACGACCGGCTGACCAGCGCGGTGCCCTATGTCGTCACGCTCGTGCGCCTTGCCGAAGGGCCGCGCATGATCAGCGGCATCCCGCCCGGTGAACACTACGACCTCAAGGTCGGCCTGGAACTGGAGTGCAAGGTGATTTCCTACGACGCGCGCTTCGCCCTTCCCTTCTTCGTTCCCGTCGCACAGGTGCAGCCATGATCTCCTCGATGATCCCGTGCGATCCCGATGCCGCCCCGGCGCTGGAAGGTATCCGCGTCCTCAGCCTCGAATGCTTCATCGCTGGCCCCACCACCTCGATGTGGCTCGCCGACATGGGCGCGGAAGTCATCAAGATCGAGCAGCCCGGCCATGGCGAGCCCTGCCGCACGATCGCGCCCAAGAAGAACGACGCGCACGGGCAGCCCCGCAGCCTGGGTCTCCTGCGCGCCAACCGCAACAAGAAGAGCCTGACCCTCGATCTCAAGAGCGAGGAAGGCAAGGCGGTGTTCGAGAAGCTCCTGGCCGAGGCCGACGTCCTGCTCGACAACCTCAGCCCTGAGGCCGTCGCGCGTATGGGCTTCACCTGGGAGCGGCTGCAGGCGATCAACCCCAGGCTGATCTACACCACGATTTCGGGCTTTGGCCGCTCGGACATGTCGCAAGGGCCCTACCAGCACTGGCCCGCCTTCGACATCGTCGGGCAGGCCATGGCGGGCCTCATGCAGCGGCCCGAGCGTACCGGCACCGACCCGGCCTATCTCGGCTTCCCGCTGGCCGACATCCAGGTTGGTATCGTCGCGGTCACCGGCACGCTCCAGGCCCTGTTCCAGCGCACGCGCACCGGCAAGGGACAGCGTGTGGACGTGGCCATGTACGATGCCGCCCTTGCCATGAACGAGCTGGCCATGATCCTCAACACGGCGATGGGCATCGTGCCCGAGCCCGGCCTCCATGCGCTGAGCTATCCCTTCGGCACTTTCCGCGCGCGCGACGGCTCGGTCGTCATCGCGGTGCTGGGCGAAAAGATCTGGGCCCGCTTCTGCGAGGCAATCGGACGCCCCGAACTCGGCAGCGATGAACGCCTGCAAAGCGGGGTCGAGCGCAACGCCCATGCCCACTGGCTGACCCCCCTCATCAACGAATGGCTGGCCGAGCGCGACCGCGACGAGGTCGTGCCCTACCTCATCGCCAAGGGCGTTCCGGCGGCTCCCATCCAGGACGTGGATGACATCGCCAAGTGCCCGCAGGTGGCCGCGCGCGAGATGCTGATGGAAATCGAGGACCCGGCCTGGGGCCCGGTCCGGGTCACCGGACAACCGATCAAGACCAGCGGCTCGCCCCCGCCCCGCCGCGATCCGCCTCCCAGTCTGGGGCAGCACTCCGAGGAAATCCTGCGCGAAATCCTGGGCATGGATGCTGGCCAGATCGATGGCTTGCGCGCCGCCGGTATCGTGTAAGAGATCAGGACATGAGCGAACACACCCTCACCTTGCGCCATCCCGATCGCCTCTTCATCGGCGGCGAATGGATGGCCCCTTCGACCGGGCGGACCATTCCCGTCATCGCCTCGCACAACGAGAGCACCGTATATACGGTGGCCGAAGGCGTGGAGGCGGACATCGAACGTGCGGTCGCCGCCGCGCGCACCGCGTTCGACGAAGGGCCCTGGCCGCGCCTCTCCCATGCCGAGCGGGCCGACTGGATGCGCCGCATCGCCGACGCCTTCGAAGCCCGTTCGCGCGAATTCGCGCTCACCTGGACGCTGGAATCAGGCGTGCTCTTCTCGGCCGCGTGCGAGCGCATCGGCGGAGCCATGGCGCGTCCTTTCCGGATCTACGCGGACTACGCCGAGAGTTTTGCCTGGCGTGAGCGGCACCGGCATATTTCGGGCATGGAGGCGCAGCTGGTGCGCGAACCGGTCGGCACGGTCGCGGCCATCGTGCCGTGGAACGGTCCCGGTCCCCTCATGGCCCAGAAGTGCGCGCCCGCGCTGATCGCGGGCTGCACCGTCGTCGTCAAACCCTCGCCCGAGGCGCCGGGCGCAGCCTATCTCTTCGCCGAGATCTGCGAGGACATCGGCCTTCCCGCAGGCGTCATCAACGTCGTCATGGCCGACCGCGCCGCCTCCGAGGCGCTGGTGCGCCATCCAGGCATCGACAAGATCACCTTCACCGGCTCCACCGGCGCAGGCCGCGCCATCGCCTCGGCAAGTGGCGAGCGCATTGCCCGTTTCACGCTGGAACTTGGCGGTAAGTCGCCCGCCGTGATGCTCGACGACTACGACCTTGATGCCGCCGCTCAGACCATTGCCGCGGGCTGCAGCTTCCTGACCGGACAGGTCTGCCACAGCCTCACGCGGGTGATCGTCCACAAGGACCGCCACGACGCCATGGTCGCAGCGCTCGCGAAGGCGGTCGGCGCGCTCAAGGTCGGCGATCCCTTCGATCCGGCAAGCACCGTGGGGCCCCTCGCCACACAGCGCCAGCGCGAGGCAGTCGAGGGCTTCATCGCCAAGGCCGTGGAGGAAGGCGCCCAGCTTGCCGTGGGCGGAACGCGTCCCGAAGGGCTGGACACCGGCTTCTACGTAACCCCCACCGTGTTCGGCAACGTGCGCAACGATTCCACGCTGGGGCGCCAGGAGGTCTTCGGCCCCGTTCTCGCCGTGATCCCCGCCGAAAGCGAGGCGCACGCGATCCAGCTCGCCAACGACACGATCTACGGCCTCAACGCCTCGGTCTTCACGCGCGACCCTGAGGCATTCGGACGCGTGGCCGCGCAGATCCGTGCCGGGACCGTCGGCCACAACGCCTCGCGCACCGACGCCACGATCAGCTTTGGCGGCTTCAAGCAGTCAGGCCTTGGCCGCGAGGGCGGGATCGAGGGGCTGATGTCGTTCATCGAATCCAAGCTGATCGTACTGGATAGGCCCTATGTCGACTGAGCCCGAACAGAGCCCCGCCATCGCCGAGATCATGCGCGTCTACGAGGCCGTGCCCGAGTTCGAGCGGATCCGGCGCACCGTCCTCATGGGCGACCTGTGGGAGCAGGGCGAACTGCCCGCGCGCGAGCGTAGCCTTGTCACTTGCGCGCTGCTCGCCGCCTCCAACCGGCGCGATGAGTTGGAATCGCACGTGGCCAAGGCTATCGGGAACGGCGTGACACCCGATGAGTTACGCGGGTTGATCGTGCACCTTGCGTTCTACGCCGGTTGGCCTTCGGGCCTGCTGCTGGGACGCGCGGCCCTGCCCTATCTCGAAGCCTCCCCGCAGCAGCAGGGCTGACCCCCGCCGGTGTGCGGCCGGCCAAACAAGGATCCGAACCGTTATGCGACCCACCCGGGCATTCGCCGCCCGCCTGATCGGTACTCTTGTGGGAATGGGCGCGCTCGGCGCCCCGGCAGCCCAGGCGCAGGAACGCCCGCTCCCGCAGGTCCGCGTCGAACAGGGCGCGCTTTCGGGCGTGTCGCAAGGCAAGGTCGAGGCCTTCCTCGGCATCCCCTATGCCGCGGCGCCAGTTGGCGAGCGTCGCTGGAAGGCCCCTGCCCGCGCATCGGCCTGGGACGGCGTACGCGCCGCCGATACCTTTGGCGCCAGCTGTATCCAGCCCGAAGGCCAGGGCGACTACGGCCCCTGGACCCGCGAATATGTGGTCACGCAAAATTTCAGCGAGGATTGCCTCACCCTCAACGTCTGGCGTCCGTCTGCGCAGGCCACCGGGTCGTCGGACGAGACGCCGGCAAAGGCTCTTCCAGTCATGGTCTGGATCCACGGGGGCGCCTTCACCTCGGGCTCCTCCGCCGTGCCGATCTACGATGGCCACAACCTCGCCACGCGCGGGATGCTGGTGGTGACCCTGAATTACCGCCTCGGCGCCCTCGGGTTCCTTGCGAGCGAGGGCCGGAACGGCCTTTCGGGCAACTTCGGCGTGCTCGACCAGATCGCTGCGCTCGCATGGGTGAAGCGCAACATCGCGGCCTTTGGTGGCGATCCGGACAAAGTGACGATCGTGGGCCAGTCCGCGGGCGGGATGAGCGTCCACACGCTCCTGTCCGCACCCGCAGCCCGCCGCCTTTTCCGCCAGGCCATCGTTGAATCGGGCCTGCCCGCTCCCGGCATGGCCCGCTCCATCGCGGATGCCCGCGCAAACGGCAGCGCGTTCCTTGCCGGACTTGGTGTCTCCAGCGTGGCGCAGGCGCGCCAGCTTCCCGCCCAGAAGCTCGTCCCCGCCCCCGGCGGCGCACCTTTGCGTTTTGGCCCAGTCGTGGACGGCAAGGTGCTGCCCCGCGACCCCGGAACGAGCGAAGGCATCGCCGCGCTGGCCGACGTGCCGATGATCGTGGGCATGAACCGGGACGAGAACGTGACCCGGCGTCCCGTCGCCCCCGCGCTCTCCCAGGACGAATGGCACGAAGAGCTCAAAACCAACTTCCCCGATGCCAGTGCGGATCTTGCCGCACTTTATGCCGCCACCAGCGACACGGGCCGCGCTGCAGCGGCGCACCGGATGCGCTGGCAACGCGGGCTCGGCGCGCATCTCGTGTGGGCACGCGAACGCCACGCGCACGCGCGGTCTCCCTTCTACACCTATTTCTTCACGCATGCCGAACCGCCGGCCCGGGACGCCCGTGAAGCGGCGCGTTGGGGGGCCTTCCACTCCTCCGAGATCCCCTACCTGTTCGGCACGCTCGGCACGTCTCCGGCCCGGGATTTCGGTTTCGACGACTGGCGCGTGGCTCTGACCATGTCGGACCTGTGGTCCAGCTTCATCACGAGCGGCATGCCCACGTCCACGCTCACTCCGCACTGGCCCACCTTCGATCCGGCCAATCCGCGCGTTCTCGTAATCGAGGCACAGTCTCACACCGAACCTTTCCTCGACGAGAAGACGCGTCAGGTGCTCCTCGACTATGCGCAAGGAACCGGCACGCTCAGCATGTTCTGAGGGGCGAGCCGTACCCCGCTTCAGTACGCCGCGTTGAGCCCGGCGAAGAAGCTGCGCGCGCGTCCCGGGAAGCCATCGGTCAGGACGTGGTGGTGGTCGAACAGGTTGCGGGCACCTGCGATATTCGTGGGATCGTCGAGATCGCGGTGGGTCCAGGTGTAGTTGCCCCCAGCGAGAACACGGGCGACAGGCGCGCCGCGGCCGAGGCTTCCGCACCATAGTATTCACCGCTTCCCAGGTTTCGGCTCTGGCTGACCGCCTCGCCTTCGTAGATCATCGGGAAGGCGACGATCGCGTTACTGACGTGCGAATAGAACACCGCGCCGGCCAGTTCGACAGGTCAGAACCGGCGCCTTGCGCCCACTTCGTAGTGGGTGGCCCGCTCGGCCTTGAGGTCGGGATTGGAGACCGCCCCTCCGAACCGCGACCTGAAGCGCTCGGCCAGCGTCGGGGTCTGCTGGAGCTGGTTCTCCGCCGCCAGACTGTAGGTTTCCTCGCGGCTTGTCTGGTGCGGCTCGGTCACGCCCGTGGCATAGCTCAACTGCCACTCGGTGTTCGTGTCGCCGCCGGTCGAAACCGTGACACCGGGCATCAGGCGCACAGCATCATCGAGCGTCTGGAGCTGGAAGGTGCGCATCGCTTCAGCATCGAGCGTGTCGAGCGAAATGCCCAGTTCGTCCTCTTGCGTCCCTTCGACCAGGATCTGGCCCAGGCCGAAGGTGCCCGATGCATCCCCGCCTTCCTCGGCGCTAGCGGGAACGGACATGGCGCAGGCCAGCACGGCCGCAATTGCGGTGGACTGTCGCATACGAAGTGGCCCCACCTGTTGGAAATCGTCCGGTGCGATTCCGCGCTTGAGGCGGGGGAGGCAAATCTATATTACGGTGAATATTATATTCGTCAGAATATAGCTAGTTTTCGTATCAGGAGACCGAAGGATGGCCACGGAATGAGGAAGAACATAACAATTTCTTGGCTTTACCTCGCTGCAGGAGGCGCCCTTGCGCTTCATCTGACCACTCCGGCCGCCGCGCAGGACTGCGCAGATCCCGCGCTTCCGGCGGAATTTTCCAACTGGGCCAGCCCCGCCGCACAGGAGGCTGCCCCCGATGAAGGCCATCTGGACGACGCCGCGATCACCGTTGGCCAGGCCGTCGAGGTGACGCTCCGGCAAACTCAGCTGGTCACCTATCCGGTCCGCCCCGCCAAGCCGGTAGGCTCGGTCAGCCATGGCGGGCTCCTCCGCTTCCATGTCCCCAAAGCGGGGACCTACCGCATTGCGCTGGGCACACCGGCCTGGATCGATGTCCTGAAGGGCACAGAGCCCCTCGTCTCCTCGGCCCACGGCCATGGCCCCGAATGCTCGGGCATCCGCAAGATCGTCGATTTCGACCTCACGCCGGGGACCTACACGCTCCAGGTCTCGGCCAGCGCCAGCGCGCAGGTGTCCGTCCTCCTCGTCCCGGCCGCGTGAGGCGCGCACGTCGAACTTGGCCGACGCCTGTTCTACGAGGCCGATCTTTCCATCAACGGCACGATGTCCTGCGCGACCTGCCATGAACAGCACCACGCCTTTGCCGATGGCAACGCCACCCATCCCTGCGCGCTCGATGATCCGGGCCGACACAACGTGCCCGGGCATGCAGGAAATCATCGGCAGAATGCAGGTTGCGGGCCGCTTTCGCACCGGGCCGCTGAGCGACCTCGCCGTGACCACGCCCTATCTGCAAGACGGATCGGCCCCTGATCTCGCCTCCGCGATCGTGCAGCATCGGCAGGTGCCGACCTATTCCGCGCAGGGCATGGCCCGCCTGACCGCCTTTCTCGCCAGCCTTACCAACGAGGGGTTCCTCACAGATGCGCGCTTCGCGCTTCCCCAGACGGCGTGCGGCGTCCCGCTGTAAGGCCGGGCCCCTTGCGGGGAGCCCTCATAGAATCCGCCCGAGACGATAGGTGAGCGAGAAGAAGCCGGTCGGCTGGGTGCGGTGCTCGACCAGCGGGCTGCGGTGCACATCGCCCAAGAGCCGCGTAACCCCGAGGCTCCCGCTTGCGGAAAGCCGGTCGGTCAGGCGGTAGGAGGCCGTCAGCGAGGCCGAGGCGTCGATGAAGCCTGCCCCCGGCTCGAAGCGATCTAGGCCCGAGTTGATCGCTTCAAGCCGGTCGATCCCGAAATAGCGGTCGTTGTTCTTCGCATTGCCCCAGGTCGTGGCGAGCGCCGGGATCAAAGTCAGGCGCTCGGACATGGCAACCGGATAGGCCAGGCTTCCGTCCACCGTGGTGCCACGCGTGCCCCCGGCAAAGCCCTGGGTGCCGCCCAGATTGGCGATCACGCCGCCCAGTCGCGCCGTTGCGAAGATACGCGCGCCCGCACCGTAACTGACGTGGTCGACGCCCTCGGGGACATCCCGGCGGCGGTAACCCGGGGTCAGCGTAACGCTCGCGCCCAGCGTGACGTCGCGGGTCTTGATCGCCTTGGCGCCGAGCGTGGCGGCATCAGCCAGCTTGCCCTGCGAGGTGGTGAACATGGTAACGTCCGCGCCCTCTGCGGCAGCCAGCTTCACGGCGAGGTGGCCAAGCCCGCCGATCCCGACAACACCCACGCGCATGCCCCTGGCGATGTTCCAGTGGTGGAGCGGGGAGAAGGTGGTGACGCCCGCGCACAGAAGTGGCGCCATCGCCGCAAGATTGCCGGTCTGGGGCATGCGGATCGCAAAGTGCTCGGTGACGGTGATGCCCTGCGACCAGCCCCCTTGCGTCACACCGCCGGGCACGTCCGCCTTGGAGCCGTACGTCCAGGTCGCGCCGTTGAGGCAGTACTGTTCAAGGTCTGCGGTGCAGTTCGCGCAGCTCCCGCAGCTGTCGACCATGCAGCCCACGCCCGCCATGTCGCCCACGCGAAAGCGGGTGACCTGCGCGCCCACGCCCACGACCCGGCCGACAATCTCGTGCCCGGGCACGGTCGTCCCGCGCACCGGGCCCCACTCGCCGCGAATGGTGTGGATGTCGGAGTGGCACACGCCGCAGTACATCGTCTCGATGGCGACGTCGCGTGGACCGAGCGCGCGACGTTCGAGCGGGATCGCGCGGACCGCGCCGCCGCCTGCGGGGACGCCGTAGCCGGTCAGTGTACGCGCAGCCGTCAAATTTCCCGGGACGGCCTTCGCCGCAGCGCTGGCATTCGCGGCAAGCCCGACAGCCGCCGCGCCAGCCCCCAGCCCTGCCGCACCTTTCAGAAAGCCCCGCCGCCCCGCATCATGGCTGGCTTCGGGAGAGAGGAGATCGCCGGGCGCCGTGGCATCGCAGATCTTGCACACCGAACGTGTCCTTGCAGGCGGGCGCGCCACCGGGGTGCGCCGCGCGATTTCAGAGGAAAAGGTAAGGGGTCAGGCGAGACCCGCCGCGCTCCACAGCTTGTCATGGAACAGGGGCACCATCTCGGACGGCATATAGGGGCCAACTGTGCTGTTCGGTGCCAGATGCATCGCCTCGCGGCCTTCGCGGGTGTAGACCGGCCACTCGGGCAGGCCGGAGGCTGCTGGCGCGCCGGTCTTCGCGAACGTGACCCAGGCCTCGGACACCACCTTGGCCAGGGCGGCGGCTTCCTCGCCGCCGCCGGTCATGGTGCGGCCCGCCTTGGTCTCCACGTTGGCGAAGACGAAGGGGATTTCCATTGTGTGCGGCGAGAACAGCTTGCCATCCGCGATCGGGCTCATCCAGTCGAAGCGGTAGGCATGGACGGGCGCGCCGCCCTCCACGGCCGCGCGCGCATCGAGCACCGCGCTGCTGAGCGCACCCATCATGTAATCCGAGACAATCCGGAACCACAGCGCGGAAGGCGCGTAGTCCTGGAAAGCGGCCCTGTAGGTGGACAGCACCTTCGGAGCGTCGCTATCGAACATTCCGCCCACGCGCGCCTCGAGCCCTGCCGGATCGAGCGTGTAGGCGGCCTTGTCGCCGAGCATGAACAGCGACATCTCGGTACCCGTCTGGCCGACCATCAGCGGCACATCGTGGCTGCTCCGCGCGGCGACGGGATCGTAAACGTGCGCGGGCAGGACATCGTCTTCGAGTACCGGCCAGAAGCCGCTGGGAAAGCCCGGCGCGCGCATCGACATCGGTGTCTTCGCCATGACCGCGGACTCTGCCTCAAGCAGTTGCTCGAAGGTGATCTCGTGGAGTTTGTCGGCGGTCTCGGGCGTAACCTGGAGCGCTTCGAGAACCCCGCGTGCGACCTCGTCGGCCTCCGCATGGCTGGCAAAGCGCGTGAGCGGGCCGCTCTCGACCACGGCGCGATGGAACAGGCCCTTGGCCATCGGACTTCCCAGCAGGGTGTTGACCTTCCAGCCTCCACCCGATTCCCCAAAGATGGTAACGAGATCGGGGTTGCCGCCAAAGGCCGCGATATTCGCCTTCACCCATTCGAGCGCGGCGATCATGTCCTTGATGGAAAGGTTCGCGCTGTCGGCAAAGTCCCCGCCGAGCACGCGCGAGAAGTCGGTCAAGCCCGAGGCGCCGAGGCGATGGTTGATGGTGACGACCACCACGTCGCCGCGCGCGGCAAGGTTCTTCCCGTCGTAGATCGCGCAGGAGCCGCTGCCGCTCGTCCAGCCCCCGCCATGAAGCCAGACCATGACCGGCAGTGAGCCATCCGCGCCTTCGGGCGTCCACACATTTAGCGCGAGGCATTCGTCGCCCGACTGGACGTAGGCGGGCGGATCGAAGGCGGGCGTGACCGGCGAGCCGCCGGTCGGGTCCGAAGCCTGCTGCGGCGAGGACGGGGCGTAGCGCAGCGCTTCGCGCATCCCGTCCCAGGGCGCGACTGGCTGGGGCGGCGCAAATCGGTTGCGACCCGAAATGGCTTGCGCATAGGGAATGCCGAGGAAGCGGTAGACGTTCTCGACCCGCTCGCCGCGCACGGTGCCCGCCTTGGTCGCCACTTCGGGGGACGCGGATGCGGAAATCAGCGGCTTGGCCTGCGAGCAGGCAGCAAGCACCACGGCGGCCCCGGCTGCGCCCGTGGCAAGGGCGCCGCGGCGGCTCATGGCACCGAAAGGACGAAGCGAGCGATTGGACATGTCAGGCTCCAGGCATTGGCAAGGGATGCGGACAGGGGTTTGCGGCGTTGGCTTTGCAGAAATGCGAACCTATGACGGCCATGGCGCCCGCATCTGCCACTTGGTTGTGTCGGCAGCTCCCGGCCTCCCGCCAAGGGTGGCGCCGAGAGTAATGGATAAATGACCTTGGGTCGGATATAATGTGACCCTTGGTCAGTTATCAAGTTTAAAAGTGTTTCCGGGGAAGAAGTTGCATGCCGCTGGCTGAAAACAGGAAAAGGGCGCGTTCGGACGCAGAGAAGAAGGCGCGCAAAGCCGCGATCCTCGCTGCGGCGCGGGCGATGATCGGCAAGGACGGCTTTGAAGGCGTGACCATGAACGAGCTGGCGCGCCGGGCGGATCTTTCGAAGGGGACGCTCTATCTCTACGTCCGCAGCAAGGAAGAGCTGTTCCTGGCCCTGTTCGAGAACGCCCTGGAGGACCTTGTCGTGCGGATCGAGAGCGAGGCAGACGCTGCCAACCTGCTCGAGGTGATGGCCCGGGCCCCCCAGGAGGTACCGCTTTTCCTGCCGCTGCTGGCCCGGCTGATGTCCGTTATCGACATCAACGTCGCGGACGAGCCCCTGTTTGCCGCCAAGCGGCGCATGTTCGCGCTGGGGGCGCGGGTCGGCGAGGTGATCGCAAACCTGACCGGGGCCCCGCACGAAGAGGCACGCGATGCCGCTTCGGTGCTGATGCTGGCGATGCAGGGCGCGGCCCAGTCGGACCTTTCCGCGCAGCGCGATCCCGCCACGATCCCCGACGACCTCAAACCCGCCTACGCCGCCCACGCCTTCGCCCGGCGCTTCCCGGCTGCCGTGCGCCTTATCCTCGGCCCGCTGTTCCAGAACGCTACGGCGGCCTAGAACAGGCCAAAGGCGCGGCCGTGGCTGCATTTACATGCTGCGCTTCGCCGAACGGGCGATCTTGTCCTTGACGTAGATGGCCGCCGTTGGAGAAACCGAGTTGGGATCAACCTTGCGCACTTTCATCGCGTAGATTGCGACGCCAAGACTTGCACGGGGCGAGCGCATCGCGCACACCAAAGGCATGAGCACCCAAACCAGCTGTCCAACGCCCGAAGTGCCCGCCACCGCCGCGACGACCGACCTGACCTCAGGAATGGTGCGCATCGAAGGGGGCACCTTCACCATGGGCTCCGAGGATTTCTACCCGGAGGAAGCACCCAGGCGACAGGTGCGGGTGGACAGCTTCTGGATCGACGAGATACCGGTCACGAACCGTGAATTTGCGCGCTTCGTGGAGGCGACCGGTCACGTGACCTTTGCCGAAATCGCGCCTGACCCCAAGGACTATCCGGACATGCTTCCGGGCATGGACAGGCCCGGATCTCTGGTCTTTCGCAAGACCAGTGGGCCAGTCGACATGGGCAATCCCGGCAACTGGTGGCATTTCGAGTTCGGGGCGGACTGGCGCCATCCCCTTGGTCCCGGCGCCGACATCGAGGAGCTCGGGCTCTGGGATCATCCGGTCGTCCAGGTCGCCTACAGCGATGCCGAGGCCTATGCGAAGTGGGCTGGAAAGGAATTGCCGACCGAAGCCGAATTCGAATACGCGGCACGCGGCGGGCTGGACGATGCCGCCTATGCCTGGGGTGATGAGCTCGCGCCGGATGGACAGATGATGGCCAATTACTGGCAGGGCCTGTTCCCCTTCGCCAACACCATGGCCGATGGCTGGGAGCGGACCTCGCCCGTGCGCAGCTTTGCGCCCAACGGGTATGGGCTCTACGACATGATTGCCAATACCTGGGAGTGGACCTGCGACTGGTGGTCGCAGAACCCGGGCGCGGCGGCGCTGGCGAAGAAGAGCAAGGGCAGCTGCTGCACCATTGCAAATCCGCGCGGCGGCAAGCTCAAGGAGAGCTTCGACCCGGCGCAACCCAGGATCAGGATCGGACGCAAGGTGCTGAAAGGCGGCTCGCACCTATGTGCGGCAAACTACTGCCAGCGCTACCGCCCGGCCGCGCGCCATCCCGAGGCGATCGACAGTTCGACCACGCACATCGGCTTTCGCTGCGTCCTGCGCGGGGCCTGAACCCCAAAGTAGCCGACCGGGCCGACAGGAGCGACCTGCCAGCCCGGCTCACATGATTACCCCGCTCAGGGCTTCAGATGCGTCTCGAAGAAATCGAGCGTGCGCTCCTGCACGTCGATCTGGTGTGCGCGCTGCTGGATGGAGTGCCCCTCGCCCGGATAGTAGACGAGCTCCACCGGCTTGTTCAGCCGCGTGAGGCCGGTGTAGTACTGCAACGACATATCGGGCGGCACGCGGGTGTCCGCCTTGCCATGCAGCAGCAGGACCGGCGTTTCCACCTTGTCGAGCAGACGTACCGAGGACACCGCATCAAGATCGTCAAGATGCTCCTGCGCCTCTCCGAAGTAGGCGGCCGAGAAATCGGGAATGTCGGTCGTGCGGGCGAGAACCGCCATGTCGACCGGAGCCGCGCCGATCACCGCCGCCTTGAAACGATCCGTCTGCGTCACGCTCCAGGCCGACATGAAACCGCCATAGCTCCAGCCGCCAATGCCCAGATGCTCCGGATCGGACGTGCCATCGGCCACCAGCTTGTCGATGCCGTCCATCATGTCCTGGTAATCCGCTCCGCCCCAGTCGCTACCTACCGCGCGGGCGAACTCGGTGCCCTGCCCGTCCGAGCCGCGGATGTTGGGAAGCAGCACGGCGTAGCCATGGGTCGCAAGCATCTGCGCCCATTCATGCCAGCTTCCCAGCCAGCCGGACCACCAGGCCCATTCCGGGCCGCCGTGGATCTGCACCACCGTGGGGAGCGCTGTCTTGCCGTCGTATCCCGGCGGCGTGACGAGAACGCCGTAGATGGTGCGGTCATCGACCGTGCTGGTCCAGGAGACCTCGCGCACGTCGCCAATCGTCCAGTCGGCAACCTGCGGGTTGATCCGGGTAATGGCCGTGGCCTCGCCGTTGGGCGTCAGCGTCCAGATGTCGGAGGGACGCTCCGGGCTGCTCAGCGCGACGGCAATGCGCTGGCTGCTGGCGTCGAGAGCAAGGTCGTGCGCTTCCCCATCCAGCTGGGCCAGTGTTTCGATCCTGCCATCAAGCTTGATCCGGACGATCTTGGAGCGCGTCGCCTCGAAGGTTGTCGCGAGGATCGAGCGGCTGTCGGGCGCCCAGGTGAAATGGGTGAAGAGACCGGGATACTGATCGCCGAGATTCAGCGTCTCGCCACGGGTGAGGTCATGCACGCGCACGGCCGAACCGATGGGGTTGTCGCCGTGAACGACCGAGGAAAGCAGCTTGCTTCCGTCGGGCGACCAACTGATCGGACCGCGCGAATGGGCAATCAGGGTTTCGCCCAGCTTGCCGGTTTGCGGATCGAGCAGCGCGACACCAGTGCCGTAGAAGAAAGTGTTGATGTCGGTGTTGTCCGCCGTGCTTACCGCGATGTACGAACCATCGGGCGACCAGGCCAACTCCGAGATGTTGAGGCCATCGGGCGAGACCCGGCGCGCCTCGCCTGTCTCCAGATCGAGGATCCAAAGGCGTGTGAAGTGGCCCGGCTCTCCATAGACGACTTCGTCGCGGCCCGCCTCGGCATCGGCCTGCTCTTCGGGCGTTTCGGGATCGGCCGCGAGGAAGGCAAGACGGCGGCCATCGGGCGCAAACGCCAGCTTGGTGACCGAGCTGCGCAGGGCCGTGAGCGGGATGGCTTCACCGCCATCGACGGACATCATCCAGGCCTGCGTCGTGCCCTTTGCCTCGCCCTTCCCGGCGCGGGCGCCTTCGACCTCGGTGGTGAAACGGAACTCGGTGTTCTCGTCCTCGATGAGGGGATTGGCGCGGTCGGAGAGGAAGGCGATGCGCTGGCCACGCGGGCCCCACTGCGGCGACGTGCTGACGCCCTTGGCTCCGGCGAGGAGCCTGGCAGGCCTGCGGCCATCGGTCGGGACGAGCCAGATGGACTGGCGCTGTGAGCCTGCCGTCGCGATCTGGTTGGTCACGGTATAGAGGATGCTCTGGCCATCGGGCGACATGGCGATTTCCCGCATGTCCTTGAGGCCCACGATATCCTCGGGCGAAATCGGGCCGCCCTGTTCGGCCTTCGAGGTCTGTTCGGATGGCTCGGAAGGAGCGGCGAAGGCGACGGCCGGCCCCATCGCCAGCACGGCGGCGAGGACGGAACGGATCATGTAGTGCATTGGCGTACCCTTGTGGCGCCCCGGCTTCGTTGCGCAGGCTTGGCTGCGACGGGGCGCCCCGCGCATAAGACCGGAACTTGCGCGATGGGAAGGGTAAGTTGGCGTTTTCAAACAGATCGCGCGTCTTGTTCACAAGCTTGCGCCGATCCTTCTCCTGACGAGATCGAAACGCGCATGCCCAATTGCGCACATGACATCTGGCTCTGTGTGCACTAGAAATTTGCCGAAAGGGGGGAGTGTCGCAGGTGAACAATTCGAGCCAAGTCGCGCCAGGCGTCGGCCCAGCACCCGCCCCCCTCCAAGCCCCGCGGACACCGCAATGAGCTTGTCCAGCGCCATATTTGCCTCCCTAGGCTTGGTCCTGATCCTGTTTGCCGTCGCAGCAACGGTGGAGCGCATGGCGCGCCACGGACGCCTGCAGCGCCGTTCCCGGCGCGGGGCCTACACCCTCGCGCTCGGCGTCTACTGCACCAGCTGGACGTTCTACGGATCGACCGGCACCGCGGTGCAGTCGGGCTGGGCCTTCCTTCCCATCTATGCCGGACCGATCCTGCTGCTGCTGCTCGCACCAGGCTTCCTGCACCGCCTGGGACGCGCGGTGCTGCAGGAGCGCGCGACGACCGTCTCGGACTTCATTGCCGCGCGCTTCGGCCACGACATCGTGGTCGCCCGGCTCGTTACGCTGATCGCGCTCCTGGGGAGCATTCCTTACCTCGCCTTGCAGCTACGCTCCATCGGCAACGCGCTCTCTCTGGTCTCGGGTTCCGCGATTGCCGTTCCGGTCATGGTTGCAGCCAGCGTCCTCCTGACCCTGTTCGCTCTCCTCTTTGGCGCACGACGTTTCGAACTGGCGGGACGCAGCGAGGGACTGCTCTTTGCAATCGGGCTGGATTCCGCGTTCAAGATCGTCGCGCTAGGTGTCGTGGCCGTTCTGGCGCTCGTCCTGCTCGCAGGTGCGGAGCCGGCGCGTATTGCCAGTGGGGCCGCCCAGATGCGCGCCAATTTCGGTCCCGGCAACATCAGTCTCGACGTAATGACCGTTCTCCTCGTGTCGGTCTTCGCTATCGTGGCGCTGCCTCGCCAGTTCTACATGAGCTTTGTCGAGGCGCGCGCAGAGGACGACATGCTGCGCGCCCGTCATGGGCTGGCGGCCTATCTTGCCGCCATGGCGATTCTGATCGTCCCCATCGCTCTTGCCGGTCACGCCCTGCTGCCGGAAGGGACCTCGCCCGATCTCTACGTGCTGCGGCTGCCCGATTGGGTCGGATCCGAACTGGCCCTCGCCGCCGCACTCCTTGGCGGCGTGGGAGCCGCGGCCTCGATGGCCATCGTGGATACCACAGCGCTTGCGACCATGGTCTCGAACGACCTGCTCGCACGGGCCGTCTTTGCCGCCCCCGGAGCCGAGACACGGCGTCAGTCGGCCGGGGGTATCGGGCGGCGGATGCTGGCGCTGCGACGGCTCTCTATTGCAGCCATCATGGCCCTTGCGCTGGCCTTCGCCCTTCTCGTGAACCGTGACCAGTCGCTGGCCTCGATGGGGCTTGTCGCCTTTGCCGCCATGGCACAGTTCACGCCGCACCTGATCCTTGCCACTAACGGCCGGGACCGCGATCCCGTAGCCGCACGGGCAAGCCTGGCCGTCGGCCTCGTCGTCTGGGCCTACACGCTGGCCCTGCCCCCGATCCTTCCCGCAAGCTGGACCCTGTTTCTGGAGAGCGGCCCGTTGGCGCCGGAACATCTCTTCGGCATCGCGGCGACAAGCGCCTTTGTCCACGGTGTACTCTGGAGCCTGGGTCTCAATCTAGCCGTCTATGCCCTCATCGCCGCGCGCAAGATGCCGGCGCCCGCCCTGCCCAGCCTCTTTGCCCCCTCGCACCGGGTTACGAACCTGGGCGAACTGGAGCAGTTCGTCGCTAGTTTCATCGGCGAGGAACGGGCGCTTCGCGAATTTCCCTCCGGCGAACACGGCCAACCTGTCGATCGCCGTACGGCCCATCGCGCCCAGGCCTTGATCGGCGAAGTCGTGGGGGCGGCCTCGGCCCGCACACTGGTCGCCTCGGCGCTTGCCAGTGGGCAGATGTCGATTGCCGATGTGACCCGATTGCTCGACGAAGGCGGCCAGTCGCTGCGCTTCTCGCGCCAGCTTCTGGCTGCGACGTTCGAGAACATCGATGCAGGGATCAGCGTGGTCGATGCCGAACTCAATCTCATCGCGTGGAATTCACGCTACGAGGAAATCCTGAAATACCCGGCCGGGCTGGTGCGCGCGGGCATGCCCATCGAGATCCTCATCCGCCACAACGCCGAGCGCGGCGATTTCGGTTCGGACGACGTGGAGGCGGCCATTGCGCGGCGGCTCGACCATCTGCGTGCGCGGCAGAGCCACAGCTTCGAGCGGCGGCGTGACGATGGTCGCGTGGTCAAGACCGTGGGCGGCCCGATGCCGGGCGGAGGCTACGTCATGTCCTTCACCGACGTGACCGAGGAAGTGCGGGTACGCGATGAATTGGAACGCACGCTCGCCGAACTTGAACACCGGGTCGAGGAGCGCACCCACGAAGTCCGCGAGGCCAACCGCCTGCTCGCCCGCGCGACACAGGACAAGACGCGCTTCCTCGCCGCCGCCAGCCACGATCTTCTCCAGCCGCTCCATGCAGCCCGTCTGTTCACCGCGGCGCTGGGGCGCAAGGCACAGGCCGAAGTGGAGCCCCTCGTCGGGCGGGTCGACAGCGCCATCGTCGCCGCCGAGGAACTCCTGCGCGCGCTGCTCGACATCTCGCGCATCGATGCAGGCGGCGTCATTCCCGACCCCGAACCTGTCGCCCTCAAGCCCTTTCTCACCGATCTTGCCGAGAGCTTCCGGCCCAGTGCGGAGGCGAAGGGCCTGCGTCTGAAGATCGGCTCGCTCTTCGGGCAGGTCGAGACCGACCCCGGCCTGCTGCGCTCGGTCATGCAGAACTTCCTCTCCAACGCCATCCGCTATACGCAGCATGGCGGGGTCGTCCTGGGCGTGCGGACACGCGGTGACTGGCTGCGTATCGACGTCGTCGATACCGGGGTCGGCTTTCCCGAAGAGGCCGCCGAGACGATCTTTGGCGAGTTCACGCGGCTCGGCACAGTCGAGGCCGAGGGCCTGGGGCTGGGCCTGGCCCTGGTCGAGCGGATCGTGCGTCTGCTGGGCGGGCGTATGGAGGTTTCATCCAACGAGGGGCGGGGGAGTCGTTTCAGCCTGCTTCTCCCGATGGCGGAAACCGTGGCCTCTCCCATGCCTGAAACATCCTTGCCGCGCGAGATCACGGGCCCTGTTGCACGCCTGGCCGTGCTGGTGGTGGACAACGATACCCGGATCGTTGAGGCGACGGTCGCCCTGGTCGAGGAACTGGGCCACCGCGCCGTAGGCGTCACGGGCGTAAACCAGGCCCTGCCCTATGCAGGCGAGATCGACGCGGTCCTTGCCGACTATCGCCTGGACGGGGACGAAACCGGCATTGCCCTGATCGAAGCGCTGCGTGCCATTCGCCCCACCCTGCCCGCCGCCATCCTGACGGCCGAGCCGCAAGGGCCGGTTCGAGCTGCCGCCGAAGCGCTGGGCGTCCGGGTTCTCGCCAAGCCGGTGGAACCCGGTCGTATCGAGACCTTCCTGGCCAGTGTTTCAATGGTTGAGGTGCAGGCCCAGTGAGCGCGCAACCAGTGCAGCCTGGGTGCGGTTGCTGACATCGAGCTTGCGCATGATCGCGGTCATGTGCGCTTTCACGGTCGCCTCGCTGACGCCCAGGTTGTGCGCGATCTGCTTGTTGAGCTGACCGTCGAGAACGGCCAGAAGCACCTTGAGCTGGGTCGGCGTGAGCCCTGCAACGCGCTCACGGATCGGGTCGAGATCGCTGGGTTCGGCCTGTTTGCGCGGGGCCGGGGCCGCTCCTGAGAGCGCGGCTGCAATCGCGGCTTCGATCTCGGAAAGGTCGGCGTCCTTATGGAGGAAGCCCTTGGCCCCGAAGGCGCGTGCCTCTTCGGCGGCTGTCGCGCCTTCCGCGCTCGACACGACCAGAATCGGGACATCGGGCCGCTCGGCATGGAGCAGCGCGATCCCTGAGAAGCCGACAGCGCCAGGCATCTTGAGGTCCAGCAGGATCAGGGAGAGATCGGGGTGAGCCGCAACAGCACTCGAGGCGGCCACCAGGGTGCCCGCCTCGACGATCTGCGCATCAGGAGCGACCTGCCCTACCGCGAGGGCAAGGGCCTGGCGGAAAAGCGGGTGATCATCGGCAATAAGGATGCTGCGAGTCATCCCCCGTGCCTAGCACCAGCCTCTTCGCGCTGCATCCCTCTTGTGGTCCTCTCGTGGCTAGGTCGATCAGGCTGTGGCTGGCTGCGGGCGGTTCTCGATCAGGTTGTCGACCACCGAAGGATCGGCCAGCGTCGAGGTGTCGCCCAGGCTCGAGACATCGTTCTCGCCTATCTTGCGCAGAATGCGGCGCATGATCTTGCCCGAACGGGTCTTGGGGAGCCCCGGAGCGAACTGGATCACATCGGGCGTCGCGATGGGGCCGATCTCGTGGCGCACCCACTTGATGAGTTCGCGGCGCAGGTCCTCGTCCGCTTCGACCCCGCTGTTCGTGGTCACGAAGGCATAGATGCCCTGCCCCTTGATCTCGTGCGGCATGCCCACGACCGCAGCTTCGGCGACCTTGTGGTGCGCCACCAGCGCGGACTCGATCTCGGCTGTACCCATACGGTGGCCCGAGACGTTGATGACGTCATCGATGCGGCCCGTGATCCAGTAGTAGCCGTCCTCGTCGCGGCGGCAGCCGTCGCCGGTGAAATAGAAGCCCTTGAACGTGCTGAAATAGGTCTGGAAGAAGCGCTCATGATCGCCCCACACGGTGCGCATCTGGCCCGGCCAGCTGTCGGCGACGACAAGGCAACCCTCGCCCGCGCCGGTCATCTCCTTGCCGTCGTTGTCGAGCAGCAAGGGGCGCACACCAAACATGGGCTTGGAGGCCGAGCCCGGCTTGAGGTCGGTCGCGCCGGGAAGCGGGGTGATCATCACGCCGCCCGTCTCGGTCTGCCACCAGGTGTCGACGATGGGACAACGCCCTTCACCCACGACGTTGTAGTACCAGGACCAGGCCTCGGGGTTGATCGGTTCGCCCACCGAACCCAGCACCTTGAGGCTCTTGCGGCTGGTGGCCTTCACGTACTCGTCGCCCTCGCGCATCAGCGCGCGCAGAGCAGTCGGGGCTCCGTAGAAGATTTCGACCTCGTACTTGTCGACGATCTGCCAGAAGCGGCTTGCGTCCGGGAAGCTGGGCACGCCCTCGAACATCACCGTGGTCGCGCCGTTCATCAGCGGACCGTAGACGACGTAAGAGTGGCCCGTGACCCACCCGATATCGGCCGCGCACCAGTAGATCTGGCCGGGCCGGTAGTCGAAGACGTACTCGTGTGTCATCGAGGCCCAGACCGAATAGCCACCGGTGGTGTGGAGCACGCCCTTGGGCTTGCCGGTCGAACCCGAGGTGTAGAGGATGAAGAGCGGGTCTTCCGCGTTCATTTCCTCCGGTGTGCAGTCGACCGACTGCTCGGCAACGCTCGTTGCCCAATCGATGTCGCGGCCTTCGACCATGGGCACGTCCGCACCGGTATGGGCAAGCACGATGACAGTCTCGACGCCGGGGCAGTCCTCCAGCGCCTCGTCGACATTGGCCTTGAGCGCCACGCGCTTGCCGCCGCGCAGGCCCTGGTCGGCGGTGAGGACAATGGAGCTGTCGCAATCGATGATGCGCCCCGCAAGGGCGTCGGGCGAAAAGCCAGCAAAGACGATGGAGTGGATCGCACCGATGCGCGCGCAGGCCAGCATCGCGACGGCCGCTTCGGGCACCATCGGCAGGTAGATCGTGACGCGATCCCCCTTCTTCACGCCGCGCGCCTTCAAAAGGTTGGCAAAGCGGCACACGTCTTCGTGCAACTGGCGGTAGGTGATGCGGCGTTCCGGGTCGCTGGGATCGTCGGGCTCCCACAGGATCGCGATCTGGTCGCCGCGTTCGGCAAGATGCCGGTCCAGTGCATTGGCCGAGAGGTTGAGCGTGCCGTCGGGGAACCAGGAGATGCCGAAATCGGCCTCGTGGAAGCTCGTCTGCTTGACCACGCTGAAGGGCTTGATCCAGTCGATCCGCTGCGCCTCGTCGCGCCAGAAACCTTCCGGATCGTCGAGAGAGCGCTGGTACTTTTCCATGTAGGTATCTTGGTTGATGAGCGCATTCTTTGCCCAGTCCTCAGGGACGGGATAAAGGGCCTCGACCATGGGTATCTCCTCTCCGGTATGTTGCGCGCCGGTTAATCCGGGTTTGAGTGTTCTCTAGCACATTCCACGTTCTCCACCGACATTAGACAATGGTCGTAGTACTGCGCCAAAGGTCGGGATGGTGCCCGTCTCTCTTCTTCCAGAACATATCAGGGCCCGGGCACGTTCCCAAGAGAATGGACACGGCCAGGGCACTGGAGGAGAGGAGAGATGTCCATGAACAGGCGCTGGACCTGTGCCCTGCTCGCGGCGACGAGCCTGGCGGCCCCGCATGTGGCCCAGGCCGCGATCACCGAGCGTGAAGCGGCCCTGGAAGCCCGGCTTGAGCGGCTCGAGGCCGAGATGCAGCAATTGCGGGCGGACCTGGCCGCCGCGCGCGAGGATCAGGCTGCCGCGGACACCCGCACGCAGGAGGCGCTCGCAAGCGTTACCGCCCAGAACGCCGAAGTGGCGACCCGCGTCGCGGCTGCCGAAACGGCCCGCCCCAAGACCGAAAATGGCTTCACCGTGGGTGCCACCCGCTTCACGCTGGGCGGCTACGTTCGCGTCAACGCGATTGCCTCACGCTGGAGCGAGGGCGATGTAGGTGTCGGTGCACTGGGTAAGGAATTCTACCTCCCCCAGCACATTCCCGTGGGCGATGCGCCGTCGAGTACCGACATGACCATGATGGCCCGCCAGACCCGCTTCTCGCTGGGCGCGGCAACGCCCGTCGGCGACAAGGAGATCAAGGGCTACCTGGAATTCGACTTTGCGCTCGCCACTGCACCTGCGGGTGCGCAGCGCGCGACGAACCCCTACACGCCAACCTTACGCCGCGCGTTCCTCCAGTACGACCACTGGCTGATCGGGCAGGAATGGTCGACCTTCCAGAACACCGCCGTCCTGCCGGAATCGACCGACTTTGCAGGACCTATCGAAGGCACCGTGTTCAACCGCCAGACGCAGATCCGCTACACCACGCGGCTGAGCCCCGGACTGGAGCTGGCGGTCGCACTTGAGAACCCGCAGACCGAGATCCTGTCCAGTGGTTCGCCCGGCTATCTCGACCTCGACGAGGACCGCCTGCCTGATCTGGTCGGACGGCTCAACTGGTCCAATTCGCTGGGAAGTTTCGTTCTTGCCGGGGTCGTGCGCGAGCTGCGCTCCGAACTGGGTGGCGACAAGCACACTGCCGCAGGCTGGGGCATCTCGGGCTCGGGCAAGATCCCCTTCGGCCCCGACAACCGTCACGATCTGCGCTTCATGGCAACCTATGGGCAGGGCATCGGGCGCTACCTCGGGCTCGGCTTTGTGGGCGACGTGATGCAGCCCCAGGCGGGCGACGAGCTGGCCGTCATCGACAACTTCGCCGCGCTTGCCGCGCTCAAGTTGGGATGGGGTGGAACCCTGCGCTCGACGTTCATGGGCGGCTACCAGAGCGCCGACTACCCCAGCGGACTGCTCGTCCACGACATGGCTAACAAGCGGGCCTGGAGTGCGGCAGCTAACCTGTTCTGGACGCCGATCGAGCATTTCGACGTCGGTGTCGAATACCGCCACGCCCTGCGCGAGACGGTGTCGGGCGCGGACGGCGCGCTCGATCGCATGGAGTTCGCCGCCAAGTACAGTTTCTAAGAGGGACAACACGCGGCTGCCCGGCCCATCCTTATGCGGACCGGCGGCCATCACGGGAGAGTTTGCAATGGCCACGACATACAAAGAATACGATGGCTTGCCCAAGCACCACAAGGCCACGGGCAAGGAGAAGCTGGTCATCACCGCGTCCTCGCTGGGCACGGTGTTCGAGTGGTACGATTTCTATCTCTACGGACTTCTCGCCAGTTTCATCTCGCGCACGTTCTTTTCGGGCGTGAACGAGACCACCGGCTTCATCCTCGCGCTGGGCGCATTCGCGGCCGGTTTCGCGGTCCGCCCCTTCGGCGCGCTCGTGTTCGGGCGCGTGGGCGACCTTGTCGGGCGCAAGTACACCTTCCTTGTCACGATGGGCCTGATGGGCGTCTCGACATTCGCGGTCGGCCTCCTGCCCGGCTACGACACGCTGGGCATTGCCTCGCCGATTATCCTTGTCGCGCTGCGCGTGATCCAGGGCCTGGCGCTGGGCGGTGAATATGGCGGCGCGGCAACCTACGTGGCCGAGCACGCCCCTGCCAACAAGCGCGGCCTCTACACCAGCTTCATCCAGATCACCGCGACCTTCGGCCTGTTCGCCGCACTTCTCATCGTGCTGGGCGTGCGCACCGGCATGGGCGAGGATACGTTCGCAGGCTGGGGCTGGCGCGTGCCGTTCCTGCTCTCGGCGATCCTGCTGGCGGTCTCCATGTGGATCCGCCTGCAGCTCAACGAGAGCCCCGTCTACCAGAAGATGAAGGAGGAAGGGACGACCTCGAAGGCCCCCATCACCGAGGCCTTCGGCCAGTGGGGCAACCTCAAGTTCGTGCTGATCGCCCTTTTCGGCGCGGTCGCGGGCCAGGCGGTCGTCTGGTACACCGGCCAGTTCTACGCGATGTTCTACCTTGAAAAGATCCTCAAGGTGGACGGCGCGACGACCAACTACCTGATTGCCATTGCGCTGGCGCTGGGCACCCCGCTCTTCGTCTTCTTTGGCTGGCTCTCGGACCGTATCGGGCGCAAGTATATCATCCTTGGCGGCTGCCTGCTCGGCGCGGTGAGCTATTTCCCCGCGTTCCACGCGCTGTCCGAAGCGGCCAACCCGGCCCTTGCCCGCGCGACCGCCTCGGCCCCTGTCGTGGTGACCGCGCATGAAGGCGAGTGCTCGTTCCAGTTCGACCCCATCGGCAAGAACAAGTTCGACGCCAGCAGCTGCGACATCGCCAAGGCATTCCTGGCCAAGAACGGCATCAACTACACCAATGTCGAGGCTCCCGCAGGGACCACCGCCTCGGTCTCGGTGGGAGGCACCTCACTCGTCGCACCCGATCCCGCCCGGATCCAGGGTGAGGCACGCGCGGCCGCCATCACCGCCTACCAGAGCCAGGTCGACACGGCGCTTGCCAACGCGGGCTATCCGGCCGCGGCCAATCCGGATGAGATCGACACGGTTAAGGTCGTCGCGATCCTGTTCTACCTCGTGGTGCTCGTCACCATGGTCTACGGGCCCATCGCCGCGATGCTGGTCGAACTGTTCCCGACCAAGATCCGCTACACCTCGATGTCGCTTCCCTACCATCTGGGCAACGGCTGGTTCGGCGGCTTCCTCCCCACCACGGCCTTCGCGATGGTCGCTGCGACCGGCGATATCTACTACGGCCTGTGGTACCCTGTCGTCGTCGCGATCATGACGGTCGTCATCGGTGTCATCTTCCTGCCCGAAACGTTCCGTCGCAATATCGACGACTGATTGATCACGAAGTGAGAGCGTGATCCACTTCTCGCCGCCCCCGCAACCTGATTTCAATCAAGGTGCGGGGGCGGCGCCGCGCCTAAAGATATCGGTACACCCTCTCCAAACGGAGTATTCCAGATGTCCACTATTACAGCCGTCACCCTCCCCACCCGCTCAGGCCTCGATCTCGACGTACGGCCCGCAACCGAGGCCGATGCCGGGATCCTCTCGGAATTCTTCGACCGGGTGAGCGATGAAGACCGCCGCTTCCGCTTCTTTGCAGCGGCCGAACACGTCAGCGAAGCGCAGCTTGCGCCGATGGTCCACGCCGACCACTTCCGCACCGAATCCTGGCTGGGCTTCAACACCGCAACCGGCGAACTCATCGCTTCGGGCCTCCTCGCCTGCGACGGCCCGCTCGACACCGGTGAGATCGCGATCTCGGTAGCCAATGCCTACAAGGGCCAGGGCGTGGGCTGGGCCATGCTCGATTTCCTCGCCAATCAGGCCAAGGAGCGGGGGTGCCGCCGCGCCATCGCGATCGAAAGCCGCGACAACCACGCCGCCATCGAACTCGAACGCGAGAAGGGCTTTGTTCCCGAACCCTTCGATGGAGACCCTACCATGGTCGTACTGTCCAAGTCGTTTCGATAGGGGCACAACAAGAGAGGCCGACACCCCCTAGAAGAGGAGATCGGGGTGTCGGATGAGGAGGAGAGGACAACATGAGTGATGCCTATCGGCAGACCTGGGATCTGAGCATCAAGCATCCCGAGGCGTTCTGGAGCCAGGCCGCGCGCGCAATCGACTGGATTACGCCGCCCGACACCACCTACGATCCCGACCGGGGCTGGTTCGCCGGAGGCACGCTCAACACCGCCTGGAACGCAGTGGATCGCCACGTCGCCAACGGGCGCGGCGAGGATTGCGCCCTCATCTACGACAGCCCCGTTACCGACACCGTCGAGCGCTGGACCTATGCCGGGCTGCAGGACGAGGTCGGCCGGGTGGCAGCCATGCTTGACGCTCGGGGCGTCGGACGGGGCGACCGCGTCGTCATCTACATGCCCATGATCCCGCAGACCGTGTTTGCCATGCTGGCCTGCGCGCGTCTGGGCGCGATCCACTCGGTTGTCTTCGGAGGCTTCGCCGCGCACGAACTGGCCAAGCGCATCGACGATGCAACGCCGCGTGCGCTCCTTACCGCCTCGTGCGGGATCGAAGGCAGTCGCACCATCGCCTACAAGCCTCTCGTCGACGAGGCTCTTTCCAGCGCACGTCACGAGGTTGAAAGCGTCGTCGTGTTTCAGCGCCCGCAGGTGGCCGCCGAACTGCGCGCCCCGCGCGACCACGATTGGGCGGCTCTGCGCGAAGAAACCGCGCATCTCCCTGTTCCGCCCTGTGCGGAAATGGCGGCGAACGATCCGCTTTACATCCTCTACACCTCCGGCACGACCGGCACCCCCAAGGGGGTCGTGCGCGAGAATGGAGGGCACGCCGTCAACCTCGCCTGGTCGATGCCCGCGATCTACGACATAGGACCGGGCGATGTGTTCTGGGCCGCCTCTGACGTGGGCTGGGTCGTGGGCCATAGCTACATCGTCTATGCGCCGCTGCTGGCAGGCGCGACGACGGTCCTGTTTGAGGGCAAGCCGGTCGGCACGCCTGATGCAGGGACGTTCTGGCGCGTTATCCGGCGCCACAAGGTCAAGACCTTCTTCACCGCCCCCACCGCAATCCGCGCCATCCGCAAGGAAGACCCGGAGGCAAGTTTCCTCCAGGAAATCGGCACCGGCGATCTCAAGGTGATCTTCCTCGCTGGCGAACGCGCTGATCCCGAGACCATCTCCTGGGCCGAAGAGCACACCCGCCTGCCCGTGATCGACCACTGGTGGCAGACCGAACTGGGCGCGCCTGCCATCGCCACCTGCTTCGGCCTTGGCGACACGCGCCGCAAGCGCGGCAGTGCAGGCTTTCCGGTGCCGGGCAACGCCTTCGCGATCCTCGGTGAGGACGGCCAGCTCGTTCCCGATGGCCAGAGCGGCGCCGTCGTTATGCGTGAGCCCCTGGCCCCATGTGCCTTCCGCACGCTCTGGAACAACCCGGCAGGCTACGCGAAGAACTTCACGTCCTTCCCTGGCTTCTACGAGACCGGCGACGCGGGCCATTTCGACGCGGAGGGTTTCCTCCACATCATGGGCCGCACCGACGACATCATCAATGTTGCCGGGCACCGTCTCTCGACCGGGCAGATGGAGCAGATCGTCGCCACCGTCGAGGGCGTGGCCGAATGCGCGGTGATCGGTGCGGACGATGCGCTCAAGGGTCAGATCCCGATTGCCTTCGTGATCCCACGCGCAGGGGCAAGCGATCTGGAGAGCCTGGCGCCTCGCGTGATCGCCGAGGTGCGCAGCGAACTGGGCGCCGTGGCCGCACTAAAGACCGCTTTTGTCGTGCCCCAGCTGCCCAAGACCCGCTCGGGCAAGATCCTGCGCAACGTCCTTCGCAAGATCATGAACGGCGAAGACTTCCCGCCTCCCCCGACCATCGAGGATCCGGGCGCGCTCGACGCGATCCGTTCGGTCGTCTTCCCCAAGGCGGCGGCCTGAGACCGCAAATGAAGCCGAAATGAGAAAGGGCGGACCGCAAGGCCCGCCCTTCTTCGTTTGCCAACCCCTTGGGGACGCGGCGATCAGATGTGGATCGCGCGGCCGAAGGCGGCGAGCACGGATTCGTGCATCGATTCCGAGATCGTGGGGTGCGGGAAGACCGTCTGCATCAGTTCGGCTTCGGTCGTCTCGAGCGTCTTGCCCACGACATAGCCCTGGATCATCTCGGTGACTTCCGCACCCACCATGTGCGCGCCCAGCAGTTCGCCGGTCTTCGCGTCGAACACGGTCTTCACGAAGCCTTCCGGCTCGCCGAGCGCAATGGCCTTGCCGTTGCCGATGAAGGGGAACGTGCCCGCCTTCACGGTGTAGCCCGCTTCCTTCGCCTTGGCTTCGGTCATGCCGACCGAGGCGACCTGCGGGTGGCAGTAGGTGCAGCCCGGGATGTTGTTGCGGTCAAGACCGTGCGGGTGGACGTCCTTGTCGCCCAGCTCCTGCGCAATGGCTTCGGCGGCCGTGACACCCTCGTGGCTGGCCTTGTGGGCAAGCCAGGGGCCGGGGGTGCAGTCGCCGATAGCCCAAAGGCCCTTCACGCCGGTGCGGCCATAGTCGTCGATCTGGATGAAGCCGCGGTCGAGCTTGGCGCCGACCTTTTCCAGGCCCACGTTCTCGGTGTTGGGCACGATGCCCACGGCCGAAATCACGTGGCTGTAGGTTTCCTCGGTGACCTTGCCGTCCTTGGCCTTGATCTTGACCTTCACGTCCTTGGCGCCCGCCTTGACGTCCTGCACGGCGGTTTCGGTGAGGATCTTCATGCCCTGCTTGGTCAGCGCATTGTGCATGAAGGCCGAGACGTCCTTGTCTTCCACCGGCATGATGCGGTCGACCATCTCCACGATGGTCACATCGACACCCATGTCGTTGTAGAAGCTTGCGAACTCGACGCCAATCGCGCCCGAGCCCATGACCAGGAGCTTGGTCGGCATCTCGGTCGGGGTCATCGCGTGGCGGTAGGTCCACACGCGCTTGCCGTCGACGGGCGCATTGGGGAGTTCGCGCGCCCGCGCGCCGGTCGCCACGATGATGTGCTTGGCCGAGATGGTTTCCTTGCCCTTCTCGCCCGCGACTTCGATCTTGCCGTCGCCCAGCAGCGTGCCGGTGCCCATGTGGACGGTGATCTTGTTCTTCTTCATCAGGTGCGTGACGCCCTGGTTCAGCTGCTTGGCCACGCCGCGCGAGCGCTTGACCACGGCCTCGAGATCGGCGCGGATGTTGTCCGCCGCCAAGCCGTAGTTCTTGGCATGCTGCATCTGGTGGAACACCTCGGCCGAGCGCAGCAGCGCCTTGGTCGGGATGCAGCCCCAGTTGAGGCAGATGCCGCCGAGCAGTTCGCGCTCCACAATGGCGGTCTTCAGGCCAAGCTGCGCCGCGCGGATGGCCGAAACGTAGCCGCCGGGGCCGGAACCGAGGACGATGACGTCGTAGGTGTCTGCCACTGTCTTATTTCTCCTGTTCGATCTCGCGGGGCCTGCCCGCCTCGTCGATCGCGACAAAGGTGAACACCGCCTGGGTCACCTTCACGCGCTCTTCTTCATAGCGATGGCGGCGCCAGGCCTCGATGGCGATGGTCATCGAGGTGCGGCCCACCTTCTGGATGTCGCCGTAGACGGAGACTTCGTCCCCGATGCTCACCGGCTTGTGGAACTGCATCGAATCCATGGCGATGGTGACAGCACGCCCGCGCGAGAAGCGCGCGGCGATGAGGCCTGCGGCCATGTCCATCTGGCTCACCAGCCAGCCACCGAAGATGTCGCCATAGGCATTCGTGTCAGCGGGACGCGCGGAGACACGGATTACCGCCTCGCGCTTGTCTGCGATCATATCCTGCATGTCATGCTTCCTTGCGCCTGTCGGCCAGGGGCTTGGGGCGGTCGTTCGTATCGAGCCCGACGAAGGTGAACGTGCCGTTGGCCACTTCCACTTCCTCGTCACTGGCCCGGACCCGGCCGAAACCGCGCGTGCGCACCGTCATCGAGGTGCGGCCCACGCGCAGGACATCGGCGTAGACATTGAGTTCGTCGCCCACCTGCATCGCGCCCGGAAAGGCGAAATCGGTGGCGCCCACGACGACGGCCTTGAGGCCGGTGCGCCGGGTCACGAGGGAACTCGCGCCAAGGGCCAACTGGCACATCAGCCAGCCCCCGAAGACCCCGCCGTAGGGGTTGAGATCGGTGGGCATGGCGGTGACGCGGATGACCAGGTCACCCACCTCGCCATGCCCTGATCCCGTGTCCATCTCAGGCAATCATCCCGAGCGGGTTCTCGACGAAGTCCTTGAACGCGGCCATCAGGCGCGCACCGTCGGCACCGTCGATGGCGCGGTGGTCGAAGCTGCCGGTCGCGCTCATCACGGTGGCAACACCGAGCGAACCGTCGTCCATGACCCAGGGCTGCTTCTGACCGGCGCCAATCGCCATGATCATGCCCTGCGGCGGGTTCACCACCGCCGAGAAGGACTTGATGCCCATCATGCCCATGTTCGAGATCGAAGCCGTACCGCCCTGATATTCCTCGGGCTTGAGCTTGCCTTCCTTGGCGCGGGTGCCGAGGTCCTTGGTCATCTTCGCGATCTGCGAGAACGACTTGTTGTTGGCGTCGGGCACGATCGGAGTGATCAGGCCATTGGGGATCGAGACCGCGACCGAAATGTCGGCACGCTCGTACTTGATGAGCTCGGTCCCTGCGAAGGACACGTTGCACTCGGGAACCTCGACCAGCGCCATGCCGAGCGCCTTGACCAGCATGTCGTTGACCGAGACCTTGAGGCCGCGGCTCGCGAGGGTCTCGTTGACCTGCGCGCGCAGCGCCATCAGCGCATCGAGCTTCACGTCCACCGACAGGTAGATGTGCGGCGCTTCCTGCTTGGACTGGGTGAGGCGCTTGGCGATCGTCTTGCGCATGCCCGAGAGCGTCTCGATGGTGTGCGGCACGCGATCGTCCAGGATCGAGGCTGCGCTGGAGACGGCAGGTGCGGCAGCGGGCGCGGGAGCCGCGGCTGCGGCAGGCGCTTCGGCCTTGCCGGGCTCGGCGTTCTCGACGTCGGCCTTGACGATGCGACCGTTCGGGCCCGAACCCTTGATGGTGGCAAGGTCGAGGCCCTTGTCGGCCGCGATGCGGCGCGCAAGCGGTGAAGCCTTGATGCGGCTGTCGTCGGACTTGGCGGCGGCCGGAGCAGGGCTCGGCGAGGGAGCGGGCGCGCTGGCGGCAGGCGCCGGAGCGTCCTCTTCCTTGGCAGCGGGCGCCGGAGCGGGGGTTGCGGAGACGTCGGCGTCGGCCAGAGCGGAGGCATCCTCACCCTCCTCGGCCAGCAGCGCGATGACCGTGCCGACCTTCACGCCTTCGGTGCCCTCAGGCACGGCGATCTTGCCGATCACGCCTTCATCGACCGCCTCGAATTCCATCGTGGCCTTGTCGGTTTCGATCTCGGCCATGATGTCGCCCGAGCTGACGGTGTCGCCTTCCTTGACCAGCCATTTGGCCAGCTTGCCCTCTTCCATCGTGGGGGAAAGGGCGGGCATCTTGATCTCGATGGGCATGGAAGCTTTTTTGTCCCTTATTTCCGTGGGGAGGCGTTTCAGGTTGCCCCTTCATTGAACAAGTTGCAGCTTGCGCACAAGCTCCCAACAGGTGCTTTTTTCGCATATGGGATGGGTTGCGCGCAGGCTCAATACCCCTGATAAAGCGCGGTGAGAGGATGAATATGCGCGTATATCTGGTCATTGTGGACGAAAGCGACGAGGCTCTGGTGGCGCTGCATTACGCCGCGCGCAGAGCTGCAAAAACGGAAGGTGCACTTCACCTTCTTGCAATCGTACCCCCTCAGGAGTTCAACGCCTTCGCCGGCGTGCAGGCCACGATCGAGGAGGAAGCGCGCGCGCGGGCCGAGACTCTGGTGACGGCAGCAGCGGGCAACCTGCTCTCGCAAGGTGCGAAGATGCCGCTGATTTCCGTCGAGGTCGGTGAGGACATCAAGGTCGTGCGCAAATACCTTGAAGCCCACCCCGAAGTGTCCGCGCTGGTGCTGGGTGCTGCGCGCGAGGGAGGCCCCGGGCCCCTCGTCTCGCACTTCACCGGTTCGGGCCTTGCCCGCATGGCCTGCCCGGTTTTCGTCGTCCCGGGCAACCTGGACGACGCGGCCATCGAGCGCCTCGCCGACAACTAAGTCGCTGGCTGTCACACCCGGCATCGCGCCGACCGATTTCGTCGGGGCGATGCCAGTTGATGCTGGGATCAGCGCTTCTTGCCGCGTCCCTGGTGGCGGATGTTCGCAGGGCGTCCCCGCTTTCCGACAAGGTGTTTGCCACGGTGCTTGAGCGGCGCGGGCTTTCCGCGCGGCTCGATCCGGCCACCGCCCTCTTCCAGCTCGAACTTGAGCGCGCCGGTCAGAGGGTTCGCTTCGGCGAGGCGCAGCGGCAGGATCTGGCCAATGGCGTACGTCGTGCCGCTCCGCTCGCCTTCCAGAACCTGCTTCTTCTCATCGTAATCGAAGCGCTCGTCGCCCAGCGTCGAGACCGGAACCAGCCCATCGCCGCCGAGCGAAATGATCGTTGCGAAGAAGCCGAACTTCTGGACACCCGTGATGCGGGTCTGGAAGACCTCGCCCACGCGCGAGGCGAGCCAGGCCGCAACATAGCGGTCGATGGTTTCGCGCTCGGCTTCCATCGCACGGCGCTCGGCCTTGCTGATGGCATCGGTCACCCGGCCCAGATCCTCACGGTCACGCTCGGAGAGGCCGCTGGTTGCCGGGATGTCGCCCTTTGGGGCCGGTTGCTCGAGTTGGTAGGCATCGACGAGTGCACGGTGGACCAGAAGGTCGGCGTAGCGACGGATCGGCGAGGTGAAGTGGGCGTAGGAGCCCAGCGCAAGACCGAAGTGTCCGGCGTTGCGCGGACCGTAGTAGGCCTGGGTCTGGCTGCGCAGGACCGCTTCCATGATCAGCGCCTTCTCGGCCTCGTCGGAAATGTCCTTGAGCATGCGGTTGAACAGGCCCGGCGTGATGACCTGCCCCATCGCCAGCTTCATGTCGAAAGTGGCGAGGTAGTCCTTCAGGGCCACCAGCTTCTCGCGGCTCGGCGCTTCGTGGACGCGGTAGACGACCGGCGCGACCTTGGCTTCCAGCGCCTTGGCCGCCGCGACGTTGGCCGAAATCATGAAGTCCTCGACCACGCGGTGCGCATCGAGACGCTCGCGCGTGGCGATCTCGGTGATGCGCCCTTCCGCGTCAAGCTGGACGCGCCGTTCGGGCAGTTCCAGTTCGAGCGGGTCGCGCGCCTTGCGGGCCGCGGCAAGTGCCTTCCAGCAGGCCCACAGACCCTGGAGGTTGGCCCCGGCGCGGTCCTCATCGATACGGGCCTGCGCTTCCTCGTAGGCGATCACTTCGTCGATGCGCACGATGGCGCGGGTGAAGCGCCAGTCGATGACCTTGCCCTGCGCATCGATCGTCATGTGGCAGGCCATGGCCGCACGGTCCTCGCCCGAGCGCAGCGAACAGACGTCGGCACTCAGGACCTCGGGCAGCATGGGCACGACACGGTCGGGGAAATAGACCGAGTTGCCGCGCTTGCGCGCTTCCCTGTCGATGCTGCCGCCCGGACGCACGTAGAATGAGACGTCGGCAATCGCGACGAGCGCGTCGAAGCCCCCGTCCTCGCGCGGCTGCGCCCAGATCGCGTCGTCGTGGTCGCGCGCATCCGAGGGGTCGATGGCCACGATCGGAAGATGGCGCAGGTCCTCGCGGTCCACGTGGCTGAGCGGCAGCTTCGCAGCGGCCTCGGCCTCGCCCAGCGTCTCTTCCTCGAAATGGTTGGGAATGCCGTGCTTATGGATCGCGATCAGGCTGAAGGCCTTGGGCGCGAGCGGTTCGCCAAGCACTTCGGTGACCTTGACCGCCGCGCGCACCGACTTGCCGATGGGCTCTGCCAGCACGAGCTCGCCCGCTTCTGCGCCGCCCAGATCGCTGATCTTGGAGGACTGGCGAATGCGCTTGTCCACCGGCTGCAGCCAGCCCTGCCCCGACTTGTCGATCTCCACCACGCCCAGCATCTGCTCGGAGCGCAGGGCGAGCTTCTTCATCGGGTAGCCACGCCAGCCCGAACCTGTTTCCTCGGTCCGGGAAAGTACACGGTCACCTTTCTTGAGCGCCCCCATCGGGTTGCGCTTGCCCTTCGCTTCGACAAGGCGAATGCGCGGCGGAGGGCTCGCGTCCTCGGGGTGCCAGGTGTCGGGCACGGCGATCGCCTCGCCCTCGTCAATGTCGATCACCCGCAGCACAGTTACCTTGGGTAACCCGCCCATGCGGTGGTATGCGGTGCGCTTGCCGTCGATCAGGCCTTCCTCGGCCATGTCCTTGAGCAGTGCCTTGAGCTGGATCTTTTCCTGCCCTTTCAGCGCGAAGGCGCGCGCGATCTCACGCTTGCCGGCGGGGCCGTCAGCGTTCTGGATGAAGTCGAGGATCTGCTTGCGCGTCGGCAGCCCCGGTTCGGGCCGTTTCTTGAATGCCATAGCCTTGCCATGGGACACACAGGGCCCGAATGCAATGGGGAGCGACGCGTTGGGACCGCGTCAGTCCTGCTGGAGCGGATGAAAGGCCCCGCCCGGCACCGCCGCCGCAATCGGGCTTTGGGCACCGCTCGGCGAAATGGCACTGACGCCCAGGATCCAGTCGTCCCCGCGAAGACCTTCCAGTTTGACGGCGGTCTCGGAGGTTGCCTTGATGACGGGCTCAGCCTCCCAGTCCGCCGCGTTGGTCGCACGCTTCCAGACCGAATAGCTCGCCGCGCCCACGACCGGCTCCCAGTTCACATCGGTCCAGGTCTTCACCGCCGCATCGGCATGGGGCGCGGGCGGCATCGGCGCCTTCGCCAGGGCGCCAAGCGCCGCGATGTTGAGATCGGTGACCTTGGCGAGATAGGGAAAATCCATGTACTCGACCGTGTCCCCGTAGAAGGTGCCGCCCTCGGTCCGCAGGTCCTGGTGCTGGTGATCGTAGTTCTCCACCGCCACGGTGAAGCGTACGGCCGGATAGCCCAGCTCCAGGAATGGCGTCTGGTCACCGCCACGCCCCATGCGGTCCGCGCGCCAGATCTCGCGCACGTCAAAGGCGGGGTCGAGATCGGGCGCAAGGCCGGTAATGAAACGCGAAAGATTGCGTCCCGGACTGTCATTCTCGCCGCCAAAACGCCGTCCGGCGCTGCGCGTCTCGTCGGTCGCATCGGCGCGGGGCCCCTCGGAGAAGAGGCGCACATGGGCATCGTCGCAATAGCCGTCCGAGCCGCACGAGCCGCCCACGATATCGTTGTTGAGAACCGCCTTCACCGTCCAGCCCTGCGCCTTGGCGTAGTCGGCCAGCACCTTGCCGCCCAGGAGCCCCTGCTCCTCTCCGGAGAGCGCGGCGTAGACGATCGTTGTCGGAAACTTGAGCTGGGAGAGCGCGCGCGCGGCCTCGAGAACAAGCGCCACGCCCGAGGCATCGTCGTTGGCGCCGGGCGCATCGCTGGTTGCGTCCATGACATCGCTTACCCGGCTGTCGATGTGCCCTTGCACGATGACGACCTCATCGGGGCGCTCGGTCCCACGCTGGATCGCGACCACATCGACGATGCGCGTCGGTTCGGGGACGCGGCGGCCGGTGACCGTCTGTTCCGGCTGAACGATGTCGAGGCAGTTCCCGCACGCCGACCCGATCTTTGCGAACTCGCGCGCGGCCCAGGCCCGGGCCGCACCGATCCCGCGCACCGGATCGCTCGCCGAGGACAGGGTGTGGCGGGTTCCGAACGAAACGAGCGTCTCGACATCGCCGCGCAGACGCGTCTGCGAAGCCGGCTCCGCGTGGGCGGTCATAGGGGAAAGGATAGCGCCAAGCGCGAATGCGGGCAGGAAGAAGCGAGCGTTCATGGCGCGCACTGTTCCGCGCGCCAACGCAGAAAGCAAGCCTTGGCCGCAGCTGTCGCTCAGGTCAGTAGTCGTCGGGTTCCGGGCCGTAGCGGTTGTCGCCATCGCTCGAGCCCATGATGCCAAAGACCACGACAAGCAGCAGGGGTACCATGCCCAGGAGGACCGCGGGCGAACTGTTGAGGCCCTGAAGGTCCGCCTGCATGGTTTCGGGATGCGCGAAGTCGAGCTTTTCGAACGCTGCCCTAACAAGGGGGATGCTGGCGATGCCGCCCCCAATCCCAACGAGCTTGAGCGCAACGGCGAGGCCCGCGATCCAGCCCGGCTTGCCCGAATCGTGGAGGCGGCGAACGAACGCGGCCGCCAGCAATCCGGTCGCGACAAGCGACGCAATCGCGTTGACCCAGATCGTGCCGACAAGGGTCGATGCCATGCGTGTCTTGAACGCATTAGCCATCGCGGCTTCATTTCCGCTGCCCGGATTCGACGAGATGGTGTTGATGCCGTCCAGCACCATCGCACCGCCCACGATCAGACCGTAGATCCACGATACGGCGAAATAGAGCACCACGAGAAACGCGGTGTAAATCCAGAAGGTCGTGCGCGAATCCCGACCCGTGAACGTGACGAGGTTCGAAAGGCAATGCCGGATCGGCTCTATCACGTTCATGGATCGGTCCCTGTTTGCGCTGGCTCTAGTAAGCGCGCGCGACGTAGATGCGTTCGGCCGCGGGCTCGCCGGTAAAGATGCACGCGCCGCTGACCGGCTCGGCGTCCATAGGCGTGTTGCGCATGGTGAGCTTGAGCGCCTTAAGGCGCTGCACGATCTCTTCCAGCTGCACACCGGTGGGGCGCGACCACTGCACTTCGGCCCAGCCCGGGTACTTCTTGCTGGGAGCGAAGAAGGCCTCGAGTTCCTCGAAGGTGGAAACGCGCGAGATATTCGCGTCGCGCTTGGCCTTGGCTTCGGCGAAGAGCGAAGCCTGGAGGTCTTCCAGTTCGCCCGCGGCGACGCCGAGGAAGGCCTCGCGCGCCATGGCCTTGAAATTGACCTTGCCCGCCTCGTTCCAGAGGTTGTCGCGACGAACGACAGTGATCTGGCCGTTCTCGGCATCGCGCCCACCGATCTCCAGGATCAGCGGCACACCCTTCTTGACCCAGCCCCAGCGCTTGAGTGCGGCCTTGCCCGGACGCTTGTCGAGCAGGACGCGAATCTTCTCGCCCATGGCCTGGCGTGCGCCAAGCGCCTTGCGCAGGTCCTCGCAGTAGGCAAGCAGCGCGGCATCTTCCGGCTTGTCACGCAGCATCGGGAGAATGACGATCTGGTGCGGCGCCACGGCAGGCGGCACACGCAGGCCATCGTCGTCGCCATGGGTCATGATGAGACCGCCGACCATGCGGGTCGAGGTGCCCCACGAGGTCGTGTGGCACAGCTGCTGCTGGCCTTCGCGATCCTGATAGCTGATGCCCGCCGCCTTGGCGAAGCCGGTGCCCAGGTAATGCGAAGTGCCCGCCTGGAGCGCCTTGCCGTCCTGCATCATGGCTTCGATCGAGTAGGTCGCATCCGCGCCCGGGAAACGCTCGTTCTCGGGCTTCTCGCCGGCGATCACGGGCATGGCAAGAACGTCTTCGGCGAACTCGCGGTACATCTCGAGTGCGCGCAGCGTCTCTTCCATCGCGCCAACGCGGTCGGCGTGGGCGGTGTGTCCTTCCTGCCAGAGGAACTCGCTGGTGCGCAGGAACATGCGGGTGCGCATTTCCCAGCGCACGACATTGGCCCACTGGTTGGTCATCAGCGGCAGGTCGCGCCAGGACTGGATCCAGCGGCCCATGGCCTGGCCGATCACGGTTTCCGAGGTCGGGCGCACGATCAGCGGCTCTTCGAGCTTGGCCTCGGGATCGGGGACCAGGCCACCCTTCCCGTCCGATACCAGACGGTGGTGGGTCACCACGGCCATTTCCTTGGCGAAGCCATCGACGTGTTCGGCTTCCTTGGAGAAGTAGGACAGCGGGATGAACAGCGGGAAATAGCAATTGTCGACGCCGGCATCCTTGATGCGGTCGTCCATCAGGCGCTGCATGCGCTCC
The DNA here is from genome assembly GCF_020524485.1 of Novosphingobium profundi. GTDB lineage: Bacteria > Pseudomonadota > Alphaproteobacteria > Sphingomonadales > Sphingomonadaceae > Novosphingobium > Novosphingobium profundi_A. Next base: position 102,480 of record NZ_JAIVLF010000004.1, read on the forward strand.
CAGATGCCGTAGCCCCAGGGTTTGATCACCATGCAACCACGGACACCGGATTCTTCGGCCAGTTCGGCCTCGGCGATCACTTCCTGGTACCACTGCGCGAAGTCGTTTTCACGCTTGGTGTTCAGGGCATGGCGGATAGCGGACACGGGCAATCTTTCTGTATCTGCATTAAAGGCGGCCGAATGGCCGCCCTTGGGTGAAAAATCAGTGTGCCGGAATCACCGGCACCATGCCCATGCGCAGATACTTATTTGCCGAGCGCGTCAAGCCTCTTCTGCATTTCGGCCATCTGATCTCGCAGCGCAGCAAGGTCCTTGTCCCCATCTTCCGACTTTGGAGCGGGGGTTTCGGGCTTCTCGGCACCGGGCATGAAGGCGGCCGATGCGGCGCGGAACATGGCCATGTTCTGCTCGGCAAGCTTGGCCAGCGGGTTGTTGCCGAGGCTGTCCTCGAAAGTCTTGGCGAGCTTGGACTGGTTGGCCCGGAAATTTTCCATCGAGGCTTCGAGGTAGTGCGGGATCAGCGACTGCATCGAGTTGCCGTACATGCCGATCAGCTCACGCAGGAAGTTGACCGGGAGCATCTGCTCGCCGTTCGATTCCTCTTCCATGATGATCTGCGTGAGGATGGTGTGGGTGATGTCGGTCCCCGACTTGGCGTCGAGCACCTTGTAGTCCACACCTTCGCGCGTCATCTTCGCGAGATGGTCGAGCGTGATGTAGCTCGACGAGCGGGTGTTGTAGAGACGCCGGTTCGCGTACTTCTTGATAATGACCGTGCCGTCGTCCTTGGATGCCTTGTCAGCCATGCGCAATCCTCAGTTATCTATGGATGAACCGTACCACCCGGATATATCGCGTTGCAACAGGATTTGCTGCGCAGCAATAGACGGTATTAACCGCTTTTAACGCCCGAAACGACGCCCCAGCGAGGTCAGCAATTCATATTGGCTGAGGCCAGAGACTTCGGCTGCCTCCGGCAGCGAATAGTCGAGCGTCAGCCAGTCGCCCTCACGGACATGGGGTGCCGCGCCCAGATCGACGACCGTTAGGTCCATGCTGACCCGCCCGAGGACCGGCAGAGCCGCGCCCTCGCCATCGCGAAACATGCCCTTGCCCGACCAGCAGCGCAGGAAGCCATCGGCGTAGCCCAAAGCCAGCGTGCCCACCCGCATGGCGCGCGGCGCGGTAAAGGTCGCGTTGTAGCCCACGCTCTGCCCCGCTTCGAGGTCCCGGACCTGCAGCACAGCCGCCTGCGGGCGCACGACCTGGCGCAGGTGCGGTGCCATATCGGCACGCGGCAAGCCTCCGTAGAGCCCCAGGCCCGGCCGGGTCAGGTCGCCATGATAGGCCTTGCCAAGACCGATCCCGGCGCTGTTGGCAAGGCTGGCACGGCGATGCGTGAGGGCGCCTCGCGCCTCCATCCAGCGCGTGCGCTGCATCTCGTTAAGCGGGGTCTCCTCTTCGGAGGCAACAAGGTGCGAGAGCAGGACATCGACATCGAGCCGGGCCACTGCCGGGTCGCCCAACTCGTCCATGGCGACACCGAGACGGTTCATGCCAGTATCGACCATGAGATCGCAGCGACCGCCGCCCGAGGCGAGCCAACGCCGCGCCTGGGCCAGGGAGTTGATTACCGGCTTCACACCGCACGCCTGCGCGAAGGCGGCGTCGGCCTGCGTCAACGGGCCATGCAGGACCGACACCATGCCGGGATCAACCGCCGGAACCGCATCGGCCACCTCGCCCCAGTGCGCCACGAAGAAATCACGGCACCCTGCCCGAAGCAATAGCGGCACGGCATGGCGCGCGCCGGTACCGTACGCGTTCGCCTTTACCGCCGCGCCCGCCCGCGCTGCCCCGGAGAGCCTGTCGAGCGCCTTCCAGTTTGCAATCAGGGCATCGTCATCAAAATCGAGGCGCAAAGGCGCCTGGGGCCGTTCAGGGTGCATCGTGTCCAAAGTCGCGCGGAGGCCCGCCTCGCAGGCCCCAAAGGGAAATTAGCAGGGCAAACGCCACCACGATCCAGGTATACCACAGACCCTGATACGGATTCCCGCTGCTGGCGACCATGTAGCTGGAAATGAGCGGCAGGAAACCTCCGAAATAGCCTGTCCCGATATGATAGGGGATAGACATCGAACTGTAGCGGATCTGGGGCGGGAACATCTCGGCGAGCAGAGCCGCGACTGGCCCGTAGGTCGCCCCGGAGAGCGCCATCAGGAGAAGCAGCATAGCCCCGATCCGGATGGCGTCCCAGGCGCCCGGCCGCACCGTCTCGAAGTTGTAGCCGGCCTCTTCCAGCCAGCCTCTGAGGAGCGCCTTGCGCTCGGCAGCCGACGGGAACGTGTCGAGGGTGATGGCGCGCTCCCCGATGCGAAGTTTCAGCGCATCACCGGGGACGACCGAATAGGTGACGCCCAGCCCGGTGAGATCGCCCAGGAGGCTCGCGCAGGGCGTTGCCTGCTCCTCGGCAAAAGGGCTGTAGCGGCATCCCGCGCCCTCGACCTGCACGGGGACGGCGGCGTTGGTCCTGACGAGGTCGGGATTGGCACTCTGGCCCATGATCCAGAAGGCCGGGAACAGCAGCACGAGCGTCAGGGCATAGCCCCAGACAATCGGCTTCTTGCGCCCGATCCGGTCAGACAGCGCGCCGAAGATGACAAAGAAGGCCATGCCAAGCGCTGCACTCGCGCCGATGATGATTTCGGCCATGGTGCTCTCGACCCGCATGGCTCCTTTGAGAAAGCCAAGCGCCGAGAACATCGCGGTATACCAAATCACGGTCAGTCCGGCCGCGATCCCGAACAGCGCGATGAAGATGCGCTTGCGGTTGCCGGGATAGGTGAAACTCTCCTTGAAAGGATTGCCTGCAATTTCGCCCTCGGCGCGCATGGCCTGGAAGACGGGGCTCTCCGAGAGCTTGAGGCGCATCCACAAGGAAATGCCCAGCAGCACGAGCGAAAGCAGGAAGGGCACCCGCCAGCCCCACTCCAGCCACAGCGCCTCGGGCATGAGCGCCTTGCAGCCGAGTACGACGACGAGGCTAAGGACGAAGCCGCCTACCACGCTCGCCTGGATGTAGCCGGTAAAGTAGCCACGGCGCTCCGGGGGCGAATGCTCCGAGACGTAGATTGCCGCTCCGCCGTACTCGCCGCCAAGCGCCAGCCCCTGCAAAACGCGCAGGCACAGCACGATCGCAGGCGCGGCAAGTCCGATCGAGGAGGCCGAGGGAATGAGCCCCACACCCGCCGTCGCGATGCCCATGAGGGTAACCGTGACGAGAAACGTGTATTTGCGCCCCAGCCTGTCACCCAGGAAGCCGAACAGGATTGCGCCCAGCGGCCGAAACCCGAAGCCAACCGCAAAGCCGGCCCAGACGAGCAGTGTCTCCAGCGTTTCATTGCCCGAAGGGAAGAACGTCTGGCCGATGATCGCGGCCAGCGTGCCGTAGATGAAGAAATCATACCATTCGAACACCGTCCCCATCGACGATGCGGCAATCACGAGCCGAATATCGGAAGCGCTTGGCTGTGTGTCTGCTGCGTGCAGATGCGTCCCTGCCATGAACCGGACCTCTCCCCCCAGAGCCTGTTCTCAGGCCTCTCTCCGGGCAAAGAGTAGCGTTACTCGGCGAGAGAGGAAAGGGCCTCTTGCGCCGCATCCCAGGCGAGTAGCACCGCCCCGTGCCGCCCCGGGTAGTCCGGAACAGCCGCGAGCGTATCGAAACCGGGCCAGCTGGGCATCGGCCCCTCACCCGAAAGCCAGCTTCGGATCTCGCTGCGGGCCCTGGTCAGTTCGGCCGCGCTCTGTCCCTGGGCTCCCTTGGCAAAGATCGCGGCCGAAGCCTGCCCGATGGCACAGGCCTGCGCGGATATGCCGACACGGGCAATGCGCTCATCCGGGCCACTGTCGAGGCCAAGCTTGAGCTGGCTGCCGCAGGTTGGGGAACGCGCCTCAGTCACGTACGGCAGGTCGCTTGCCAGAGGATAGGCCGCCAGGTCCATGGCAAGAGCGAGCACATCGGGTGTGTAGAGGACCGTTGCCGACATCAGGCGCCCTCCCCTTCATCCAGCATGGCTGCGCGACGCTCCGAGATCATCTGCACCATCGCTTCGCTGCTGGCGTTGATGAAGGGGTAGGTGCGCGACTGGGTGACCCAATCAGGTCGGCCGGCAACGCCCCAGACAGTGTCATAGCCCAGCATCAGAACCGAGAAGGCCAGGACGATGATGATGATGCCCTTCATCGCCCCGAAGCCGAAACCGAGCACCCGGTCGATGGGACCCAGCACCGACTTGCGGCTCTGCGATCCGGCCCACTTCGCCACCATCTTGACCACGATGTAGGGCACCAGAAGCAGCAGGGCGAAGGCCAGGATGCTCACGCTCGAGCTATCGCCAAGGTAGCTCTCGAGCTGGTAGGTAAGCGGCGTGTGCAGCATGCGGATAGCAAAGATCGCAAAGATCCACGCCGAGAGAGCCAGGACTTCCTGGACAAAGCCGCGCACGAATCCCGTCGCCGCGCCAAGAGCAACGAAAAGCAGGGCGGCCATGTCGAAACCAGTCATGGGATCAGTGTCCTAGGCATCGGTCAGGATGCGGTCAACGAGATTGGGCAACATGCCAAGCCCGGTAAAGGTCAGCCCCTTGCCGCCCTCTCCGCCCGCATCCTGCTCGGCCGCCGAGGACGGACCGAAGGCCTTGGCAAACCCCAACTTCGCCGATTCGCGCTGTCGGATCGCTGAATGGGCCACGGGCCGGATTTCACCGGCGAGCGAGACCTCACCAAACCACACCGCGTTGCTCGACAGGGGCTTGTCGCCCAGCGCGGAAACGAGCGCTGCGGCCACAGCCAGATCGGCCGCAGGGTCGGAAAGCCGGTAGCCACCTGCGACGTTGAGATAGACTTCAGCGCTAGAGAAATTGAGACCGCAGCGCGCCTCCAGTACCGCCAGCAACATGGCCATGCGCCCGTTGTCCCAGCCCACGACCGCGCGGCGCGGCGTTGCCCCGCTCTGGAGGCGCACGATGAGGGCCTGGATCTCGATCAGGACCGGTCGGGTTCCCTCCATCGCGGGGAATACGGCGCTGCCCGCCATCGGCTCTTCCCGGCCCGACAGGAACAGCATGGAAGGGTTGCCGACCTCGGCAAGTCCTGCACCTTCCATTGCGAAGACGCCGATCTCATCGACCGGACCAAAGCGGTTCTTGAGGCTGCGCAGGATGCGATACTGGTGGCTGCGTTCACCCTCGAAGCTCATCACGACATCGACCATGTGCTCAAGCACGCGGGGCCCCGCGATGTTGCCGTCCTTGGTGACATGGCCAACCAGGATCAGGGTCACGCCGTTTTCCTTGGCGTAGCGGATCAACTCGAACGCGCAGCCACGGACCTGGCTGACCGTCCCCGGCGCACCCTCGATCTGGTCGGAGTGCATGGTCTGGATCGAATCGATAACGAGCAGCGAGGGCGTGTCCATGTTGCCCAGCGTTGTCAGGATATCGCGAACGGACGTCGCTGAGGCCATCAGGATCGGCGCCTTGGAGAGCCCCAGACGCTCGGCACGAAGCCGCACCTGACCTGCTGCCTCCTCGCCGCTGACATAGACCGCGCTGCCGCCCGAAGTTGCGATGTGCGCCGAGACCTGGAGCAGCAAGGTCGACTTGCCGATGCCCGGATCGCCGCCCATCAGGATCGCCGAGCCCGGGACGAGCCCTCCGCCCAGCGCACGGTCGAACTCGGCAAGACCACTGGCGCGGCGCACCGGCAGTTCGCCGGGAGCGTCGAGCGGGGTGAACACGATCGGCCGCCCGCCCGAAGACAGGTCGTGCTTCGAGGAGAAGACCGTCTGCGGCGCCTCCTCGACCAATGTGTTCCATTCGCCGCAGTCGGCGCACTGTCCCTGCCAGCGTGTCGCGACGGCGCCACAGGCCTGGCAGGCATATCTACGTTTGGGCTTTGCCATGGCACCGGGCGTAACCGGAACGGAGCAAGAACGCAATTGCCTTTCCCGCGCATCGGGTCCACGCTAAGTCCATGCGCCAGAAAGAACTGCGAATTGCGCTCGTTTGCTATGGAGGGGTCAGCCTCGCCGTCTACATGCACGGGGTGACCAAGGAGCTCTGGCATGCCCTGCGGGCAAGCCGTTCGTTCTGGTCGGACGATCCGGCCGATCTGGGCACAGGCGCCGTCTACCGCCAGTTGCTCGAACGGATCGAGGATGCCAGCGGGCTGAAGCTGCGGGTCATGGCGGACGTGATCGCCGGGGCGAGCGCGGGCGGCATCAACAGCGTGTTCCTCGCCCAGGCAATCCATTCGGGCCAGTCGCTCGAACCGCTGACCAACCTGTGGTTGGAATGCGCGGACATCGACCGCCTGCTTCACCCCGACGCTCGCCCGCTTTCGGCCGCCACCAAGTTCTGGGCACAGCCACTTGTCGCCTTTCTCCTGAAGCGCCCGGACGGCGCCATCGCTTCCAGCGTCGCCCCGGAAACCCGCGCCGAGGTGCGCGAGAAGCTCTCGCGCCTGATCCGCTCGCGCTGGTTCGAGGCACCGTTCTCGGGCGAAGGGCTCTCCAATACGCTCGCCTCGGCATTGGAAGCCATGGCGCGCGCACCGGGCGGCGCTCCGCTTCTGCCCAACGGGCACCCGCTCGACCTCTTCGTGACGGCGACCGACTTCAAGGGCCACCTCGAAGCGCTCAAGCTGCATTCGCCCCCGCTCGTGCTGGAGAGCGAGCATCGCCTCACCATCGACTTTCACGCACGAACGCCTGTGCATCGCGGCATGCCGCTTGCCCCCATCCCCGAACTGGTTTTTGCCGCGCGCGCGACCTCGAGCTTTCCGGGCGCCTTTCCCCCTCTTCAGCTTGCCGAGATCGATGAACTCGCTCGAGAACGCGAGATCGAATGGGAAGAGCGCGAAACCTTCCTTGCCCGGATCATGCCCGAGCACACCCGGCGCGGCGATCTTGCCAATGTCGCGCTGATCGATGGCTCGGTGCTCGTCAACGCGCCCTTCCGAGATGCCATGAGCGTCCTTCGTACGCGCCCGGCTGCACGCGAAGTGGATCGCCGCGTTGTCTACATCGAGCCCACGCCCGATGCCTTCGGCGAAGCGGCACGGCGCGAGAACGAACCGCCCGGCTTCTTCCCCGTCATCTTCGGCTCGCTATCCTCGATCCCGCGCGAGCAGCCGATCCGGGACAACCTGGAGGCAATCCAGCTCGATTCGCGCGAGACGGCTATGCTGCGCGAAATCATCGAGGCCCTGCGTCCCGAGATCGAGGAGACGGTGGAGCGCCTGTTCGGGCACACCCTCTTCCTTGACCGGCCGACCCCGGCGCGCCTCGCGAGCTGGCGTAGCAAGGCGCACAAGGCCGCGCAGGAGCAATCGGGATTTGCCTACCACAGCTACGCGCAGGTCAAGCTGACCGGCGTCCTCGAAAAGATGGCCGAGCGCATCGTCGAAAGCGCGCCCGGCGCCGAGCACGTCACGCTCCGGCGCGTGAGCAAGCACCTTGCGCGCTATCTTGCCGAAACCGGGCTCGACCGGCGTGAGGCGCTGCGCGATGGCAATTCGCCGCGCCTGATTGCTTTCTTCCGCAAGTTTGACCTCGCTTATCGCACCCGCCGCCTGCGTTTTCTGGCACGGAGAGTCACGCAGGAGAGCGAACAGGACGAGGGCGTGCGCGAGGTGGACCGCGATCAGGCCCGTGATGCCATCTACACTGCCCTCAATCTCTACCAGGAGGCGAGCAGCTGCACCGCACAGGACGGCGACTTTGCGCAGAAGGCGCCGCAGATCCTCGCTGATCCGGAGGCTGTCCTGGCCGATCTTGAACGCTGTTGGTCGCTGCACGATATCGATGGGAAAGTGGACGCCATCCTGGCCGAGGCGCTCTCGCAAATGCCGCGCGTGCTGCGTCGGCGCATGCTTCTCGCGTACCTGGGCTTTCCCTTCTACGACGCCGCGACCCTGCCCATGCTGCGCGGCGAAGGACTGAACGAGTTCGACCCGGTCCAGGTCGATCGCATCTCGCCCGAGGACTGCACCGCGATCCGGCCCGACGGTTCGCCCTCGCCCTTGCGCGGGACCGAGTTCTACACATTCGGCGCTTTCTTCAGCCGTGCCTATCGCGAGAATGACTATCTGTGGGGACGACTTCACGGCGCGGAACGCATGATCGACCTCGTCGCCTCTGCCGTTCCGAAAGACCATGCGCTTGGCCGCAGTGAGATCGACGCGATCCGGCGCGAGGCGTTTCTGGCCATCCTCGACGAAGAAAGGGACCGGCTTCAAGCCGATCCCTCCCTTGTCGATCAGATCCGCAACGAGGTCCTCGCGCGGCTGTAACACCTTGCGCCAACCTTAGTCGGTGAGGTCGCTCCAGGCGTCCTTTATGCGGTCGAAGAAGCCCTTGGACTGGGGGCATTCGTCCCCTGTCTCGGTTTCCTGAAGCTCGCGCAGGATTTCCTTCTGGCGCGCACTCAGCCGGGTCGGGGTCTCGACGGTAATCTCGATGACGAGATCGCCACGGCCACGGCCCTGCAGCACGGGCATGCCCGCACCGCGCTTGCGCAGCTGCTTGCCCGACTGGATCCCGGCGGGAATGTCGAGCGCGATCATCTCGCCGTCGATGCCCGGGATCTCGATCGAGCCGCCCAGCGCCGCCGTCGTGAAGGTGATCGGAACGCGCGTGAGCAGTGTCGTGCCCTCGCGCTCGAACACCTTGTGGCGCTTGACGTGCAGGAAGATATAGAGATCGCCCGGAGGCGCCCCGAACGGCCCGGCTTCACCCTTGCCGGCAAGGCGGATGCGTGTGCCGTTGTCGACGCCGGGCGGGATGTCCACCTCGATCGTCTGGGGCTTGTCGACGCGGCCTTCGCCGCCACACGCCCGGCACGGTTTCTCGATGACTTCGCCGCGCCCATGGCAGGTCGGGCAGGTGCGCTCGACAATGAAGAAGCCCTGCTGCGCACGGACCTTGCCGTGCCCGTTGCACATCGAACAGCCACGCTTGCCGGTGCCCGGCTCCGCGCCCGAACCCTCGCAGGGTTCGCAAGGCTGCGACACTTCAATGGTGATCTCGGTCTTGCGGCCGTTGAACGCGTCCTCGAGCGAGATCTCCATGTCGAAAGGAAGATCCGCGCCCCGACGCGCCTGCTGACGCCCGCCTCCGGCACCGCCCCCAAAGGCACTGCCGAAAATGGATTCGAAGATATCGCCGATGTCGCCGAATTCGGCGCCCATGCCGCCGCCACCGTGGCCGCCGCCACCGCCCATGCCCTGCTGGAACGCAGCGTGGCCAAAGCGGTCGTAGGCCGCGCGCTTCTGCGGGTCCTTCAGGACGTCATAGGCTTCGCTGCACTGCTTGAAGCGGGCCTCGGCCTCGGCATCGCCCGGGTTCTTGTCCGGGTGAAAGCGCATCGCCATGCGGCGGTAGGCCGACTTGATCGTCTTGTCGTCGGCATCGCGCGAGACTTCGAGAAGTTCGTAATAGTCGATTTCGGTTGCTGACACTGTGGTCTCACCTCCTTCGATGCTGCAAGGCGCCACCGGTGTGGATCACACCGATGACGCCTTCACAGTTTCATCCGGACTGTCAGCCCTTGTTGTTTTCGTCGACTTCCGAGAATTCGGCATCGACCACGTCATCGTCCGCCTTGGGGGCTTCGCCACCCTCGGCGCCGCCAGCGGCCTGTTCCTTCTCGTAGATCGCCTGGCCCATCTTCATGGCAACCTGGGTCAGCGCTTCGGTCTTGGCCGTGATCTCGGCCGCATCGTCGCTTTCCAGAGCGGTCTTGGCTTCGGCAATCGCGGCTTCGACCTCTTCCTTCAGACCGGCGTCGATCTTGTCGCCGTTCTCGGAGAGCTGCTGCTCGGTCGCGTGAACGAGGCTTTCGCCGTTGTTCTTGGCTTCGGCCGATTCACGACGCTTCTTGTCCTCGTCCGCGAACTTCTCGGCGTCCTTGACCATCTGGTCGATGTCGGCGTCCGAAAGACCGCCCGAGGCCTGGATGCGGATCTGCTGTTCCTTGCCCGTGCCCTTGTCCTTGGCGGACACGTTCACGATGCCGTTGGCGTCGATGTCGAAGGTCACCTCGATCTGCGGGACGCCGCGACGTGCCGGGGGAATGCCGACGAGGTCGAACTGGCCGAGCAGCTTGTTGTCCTGCGCCATCTCGCGCTCGCCCTGGAACACGCGGATCGTCACCGCCTGCTGGTTGTCCTCGGCGGTCGAGTAGACCTGGCTCTTCTTGGTCGGGATCGTCGTGTTGCGGTCGATCATCTTGGTCATGATGCCGCCCAGCGTTTCGATGCCCAGCGACAGCGGGGTCACGTCGAGCAGGAGCACGTCCTTGACGTCGCCCTGAAGCACGCCGGCCTGGATCGCGGCGCCCATGGCAACCACTTCGTCCGGGTTCACGCCGGTGTGCGGGTCCTTGCCGAAGAAGTCCTTCACGACTTCACGGACCTTGGGCATGCGGGTCATGCCGCCCACGAGAACGACGTCATCGATTTCCGAAGCCGAGACGCCGGCATCGGCGAGCGCCTTCTTGCAGGGATCAAGCGTACGCTTGATGAGGTCGGCGACCATCTTTTCCAGGTCCGAACGGGTGACCGTCTCGACCAGGTGAAGCGGGGTCGTCGCGCCGCCTTCCATCCGCGCGGTGATGAAGGGCAGGTTGACTTCGGTCGAGGCCGTGGAGGACAGCTCGATCTTGGCCTTCTCGGCCGCTTCCTTCAGGCGCTGCAGGGCCAGCTTGTCGGTGCGGAGATCCATGTTCTCCTTGGCCTTGAACTTGTCGGCCAGCCACTCGACGAGCTTGGTGTCGAAGTCTTCACCGCCCAGGAACGTGTCGCCGTTGGTCGACTTCACCTCGAACACGCCGTCGCCGATCTCGAGGATCGAGACGTCGAAGGTGCCGCCGCCAAGGTCATAGACGGCGATGGTCTTGCCGTCGTTCTTGTCGAGGCCATAGGCAAGCGCGGCCGCGGTCGGCTCGTTGATGATGCGCAGCACTTCAAGACCTGCAATCTGACCGGCGTCCTTGGTCGCCTGGCGCTGCGCGTCGTTGAAGTAGGCGGGCACGGTGATCACGGCCTGCGTCACGGTCTCGCCAAGATAGCTCTCGGCGGTTTCCTTCATCTTCTGCAGCGTGAAGGCGGAAACCTGCGACGGGCTGTAGTCTTCGCCGCCAGCCTGGACCCAAGCATCGCCGTTCTTGCCCTTGACGATGGTGTACGGGACGAGCTCGGTGTCCTTCTTGGTCACCGGGTCGTCGAAGCGGCGGCCGATGAGGCGCTTCACCGCGAAAATCGTGTTGTCGCCGTTCGTGACGGCCTGGCGCTTGGCCGGCTGTCCGATCAGGCGTTCGCCGTCCTTGGTGAAGGCGACGATGGACGGCGTCGTGCGCGCGCCCTCGGAGTTCTCAATTACCTTCGGCTTGCCACCGTCCATGACCGCAACGCAGCTGTTGGTGGTGCCAAGGTCGATACCAATTACTTTACCCATTATCCCCATTCCTCACGTCAGTGGTTGACACCGCACGGATCGCCTCCCTGGCTTGAGGCAAGGCGGCTTGTGCAGCTCGGTGACGTTCAATCGTCGAAGCGGGATATAGGTGCGGTTTTTCTTGGAACAAGACCATTGCGATGGCATTAGCGCAATCCACGCCATCAGAGCTTCCCGCGAGGACCGGTTTCGCATGTTCACCCACAAAAACGCCGCCTTTTCCGCCCTGTCGCTGGGCCTTCTCGCACTTGCGGGATGCCAGCAATCGGCAGAGCCCGACGCGCAAGGCTCCGCCTCTGCACCCGCCGAGGCTCTTGGACCTGACGCCAAGCCCGGCACCAGCGCCAAGGCGGGTCGGATGATCCTGCCCGTCGTCGCGGATCGTCCCGCAGCGGTCTATTTCACGTTCACCAACGCAAGCGATGCGCCTGTCGAACTAGCCGCCATCCATATCGCCGGGGCCGACAGCGCCGAGATGCACAAGACCGAAGGTGGTCAGATGCGCGCGGTCGAGCGCGTGGCGGTTGATGCAGGCAAGAGCGTCGCGTTTGCACCGGGCGGCCTGCACGTCATGGCCTTCGATCTCGACGACAGCCTCAAGAGTGGCGGTACGACCGAAATGACGATTACATTCGAGGGCGGCGACAAGCTTTCCATGCCGCTGGCCATCGAGAAGATGGGCGCAGGCATGCACGCCGATGCGAGCATGGATCACGGCGCGATGGACCATGAGGCCATGGACGGGATGGAGCACTGAGCCCACCCCCGGCCCCGACGTGCCCTGCGGGCGGGGCGCGCGCGCTGACCCGCGGAGAAATCGCGCTTGCCCGGAGCATCTTCGGCGAGGCGATTTCCTATGATGAGGTGCGGATCAAGCGCACCAAATGGTTTCCGCTGCAGCCCCGCGCAACGGTCATGGCGCCGTGCGGGCATATCCACTTCCATCCGGCCTGCGATATCTACCGCGATGATTTCGCCTGCGGAGACCTCAGTCTGGAAGGCCTGTTCATCCACGAGATGACCCATGTCTGGCAGGCGCAAACGCGGGGGCGTCTGTTCCTGCCGACGCGGCGCCACCCCTTCTGCCGCTATCACTATGCCTTGAAGCCAGGCTGGACGCTCGAACGCTATGGCCTCGAGCAGCAGGCCGAGATCGTACGGCATGCGTTCCTGCTTCAACGCGGCGTGGTGCTGGCCGGGGCTCCGCCTCTCGCCTCCTACCGAGCGATCCTGCCGTTCGGCCCGGGCTGATACGATAAAGGGCGCGGTGACCACCTTGTCACCACGCCCCTTTCATCCCCCTGCCGAAATAGGGTCGATCAGCAATCGTCGTCCCAGTAGCGGTCGCCCGAACGGTCACGGCGATAGCAGCCACGGTCCTTGTCGACCTGCGAGCCTGCCGCTGCGCCCGCGGCCGCACCAATGGCTGCGCCCGTGCCGACATCGCCGCCCGCAAGAGCGCCAATGCCCGCGCCGACGGCACCACCTGCTGCGGCGCCCTCGCCGGTGTAATTGCTGGCGCAGCCCGCCATCGTGAATGCGCCCGCTGCCATTACCGGCAAAATGAGCTTGCTGTACGCCCGCATACTGAGATCTCCTTGAAATTGCCTGTTTCCATTTTCAACGAGACCTATCCGCAAGAGTTCCTGACTTTTTCTCCCCGGCCCCCGCCGCCCGCAAACAGCAAAGGCGCAAACGAGCCTGTGCCCATCTGCGCCTTTGCGTGTTTCGAGCCGCCGAAACGGCCTGCGAGGATGCTCTCGATCAGTCCGGCTTCTTGGCCACGGCCACCATGGCCGGACGCAGGAGACGGTCCTTGATCATGTACCCGGCCTGGAGTTCCTGCACGACCGTGCCCGGCTCGGCATCGGCCGAGGGAACCTCGATCATCGCCTGGTGCTGGTTGGGATCGAGCGGGAGGCCCATCGCCGCAATGCGGGTGATGCCGTGGTTGGTGAACACCTTGTCGATCTCGCGGTTGGTGGCCTCGATACCGGTGACGATGTTCTTCATCTTCTCGTCCTCGCGCTGGTCGGCGGGAATGGCCGAAAGCGCACGGGCGAGGTTGTCGGAGACCGAAAGGATCTCACGCGCGAAGCTGGTGGCGGAGTAGTTGCGGGCGTCCGCGATGTCCTTCTCCAGACGGCGACGCACGTTCTGCGTCTCGGCACGCGCATAGAGCGCTTCCTGCTTGGCCGTCTCCAGCTCTTCACGCAATCTGGCAAGTTCGTCTTCCACGCCGTCACCGTCCGCTTCGCTGTTGTCGAGCATCTCTTCGGGCACGCCGTCCAGTTCCTTGGCCACTTCCTGGTCAACCGGCGGCTGAGTCTTGTCGTCAGTCATGTCTTCTATGGTTCCAGCTATCCGATAAGCTTGCCCAGACTTCGGGCAGTGAAGTCCACCATGGGGACGACCCGCGCGTAATTCAACCGCGTCGGACCGATAACCCCCACCACGCCGACCACCTTGCCATCGCGATCACGATAGGGCGAGGCGATCACCGAGGACCCGGAAAGCGCGAAGAGGCGATTTTCCGAGCCGATGAAGATGCGGGTCGAGCGCGCTTCACGCGCACTCTCCAGCAGTTCGGCAACCGACTGCTTGTTTTCAAGGTCATCGAGCAGCGAGCGGACACGCTCCAGGTCCGAAAGCGTGCTTTCATCGAGCAGGTTCGCCTGCCCGCGCACGATCAGGACCGGGCGCTCCAGCGCGTCCTCGCTCCACACCGCAATGCCGCGTTCGACCAGTTCGCGGCTCGCCGCATCCAGTTCCGCTTTGCCCGAGGTGATCTCGGCCTGCATCAGCCGGGTCGCCTCTCCGAAGGTGCGGCCCTTGAGATGTGCGCTGATGAAGTTGGAGGCCTGCTCCAGGCTTCCCTGTGTCAGGTCGTCGGGAAGGTCCACCACGCGGTTCTCGACCGCACCATCGTCCCCCACGACGACCGCCAGCGCCCGCCCCGGCGCCAGCGGCACAAGCTGGAGATGGCTGAGGCGCGGCTCGCGGCGCGGAACCATCACCAGACCTGCACTCGAGGTCAGGTTGGAAAGGAGCGAGCTTGTCGCCTCCAGTGCCGCCTCGATGGGGCCGGGCGCGGAAAGCCCGCGCTCGATCGCCTGGCGCTCCTCGATGCTGGGCTCGGCCATCTGCATGATGCCATCGACGAAGAGACGCAAGCCCGCCTCGGTCGGCAGGCGTCCCGCACTGGTATGCGGCGCGGCCAGCAGCCCCAGCGATTCAAGGTCCGCGAGGACCGACCGGATCGAGGCGGGCGAGAGGTTGACGCCCCCTGCCCCGGCCAGGGCCTTGGAGCCGACCGGGGTTCCGGTGTCGAGATAGCCCTCCACGACAAGGCGGAAGATTTCGCGGGCGCGGGTGGTCAGTTCGGTGATGGGCGGTGTGGGCATGATGCGTGACAATTTAGGCTCTGCTCTTGCAGCCTCAAGCCCAATGCGCGTAGGGGCGGCTCGAAAATAGAGAAAGGCAAATCCATGCGTCCTTCCGGCCGTGCATCCGACGAGATGCGCACCATCGACATCCAGACCGGTTTCACCAAGCACGCCGAGGGCTCCGTGCTGATTTCGTTCGGCGACACGCGCGTGCTGGTCACCGCCTCGGTCGAGGAAAAGGTCCCACCGTTCCTGCGCGGCAAGGGTGAAGGCTGGGTCACGGGCGAATACTCGATGCTCCCGCGCGCCACGCACACCCGTGGCAGCCGCGAAGCCGCCAAGGGCAAGCAGTCGGGCCGCACGCAGGAAATCCAGCGCCTGATCGGCCGCTCCTTGCGCGCTGTCGTCGACATGAAGAAGCTGGGCGAGCGCCAGATCGTCCTCGACTGCGACGTGCTGCAGGCCGATGGCGGAACCCGCACCGCCTCGATCTCGGGTGCCTGGGTGGCGCTGCGCCTCGCCGTCGACAAGCTGATGGAAGAGGGCAAGATCAAGGAAGATCCCATCAAGGGCCGCGTCGCCGCGATTTCCTGCGGCATCTGCGAGGGCACCCCGGTGCTGGACCTCGACTACATCGAGGACAGCTCGGCTGATGCCGATGCCAACTTCGTCCTGATCGAAGGCGGCAAGATCGCCGAAGTCCAGGCCACCGCCGAGGGCGCGACATACGACGAGGAAGGCCTCCTGCGCCTGCTGCGCCTCGCCAAGATCGGTTGCGACCAGATCTTCGCCGCGCAGGCCAAGGCTGTCGGCAAGTAAGCTAAAGACACGAGGAGGGATCCCATGACCCGCAAGCTCCAGGGCGGAAAGCTCGTCATTGCCACGCACAATGCGGGCAAGCTGAAGGAAATCGGCGCCCTCCTCGCCCCCTATGGCCTTGAATGCGTCTCGGCGGGCCAGCTTGGCCTGCCCGAGCCGGAAGAGACCGGCACGACCTTTGCCCAGAACGCTCTCATCAAGGCGCACGCGGCGGCCAAGGCCGCGCAGCTGCCCGCACTTTCGGATGACAGCGGCCTCTCGGTCGCCGCGCTCGATGGCCGTCCCGGCGTCTATACCGCCGACTGGGCCGAGCGGCAGTGGTTTGAAGGCGAACCGGGCCGCGACTGGTTCATGGCGATGGGCAAGGTCGAGGGTCTGCTCGCCGAAAAGGGCCCCGATGCCGACCGCTCCTGCTGGTTCTCCTGCACGCTGGCGATTGCCTGGCCCGATGGCGAGGAAGTGGTCTACGAGGGCCGGGTCAATGGCACCTTTTCCTGGCCTCCGCGCGGCCGCGTCGGCTTCGGCTATGACCCGGTGTTCGTGCCCGAGGGCAAGACCATGACCTTCGCCGAGATGGAACCCGCCGACAAGCAGGCGATGAGCCACCGCGCCGATGCCTTCGCCAAGCTGGTCGCGGAGCAGTTCGGCAGCTAAGCTGGGCCGATCATGGCGCGCGCACTCTACATCCACTGGCCGTTCTGCCTCGCAAAGTGCCCCTATTGCGACTTCAACAGCCATGTCCGCGACCGCGTGGACAATGGCGCAATGGAGGCCGCGATGCTGGCCGACATGCGCCATGAACATGCCCTTGCCGGGAGCGAGCCGCTCCATTCGATCTTCTTTGGCGGCGGCACGCCCTCGCTGATGCCCCCTGCCCTAGTCGAGCGGCTGCTGCGCGAGGCGCAGGACCTGTGGGGCTTTGCACCGGGCATCGAGATCACGCTGGAAGGCAACCCCTCCTCGATCGAGGCAGCGAATTACGCCGCGCTCGCGAGTTGCGGGATCAACCGGGTGTCGCTCGGCCTCCAGGCCCTCGACAACGAGACCTTGCGCTTCCTGGGGCGCCTGCACGATGTTTCGGAGGGTCTGAAGGCGCTCGAAGTCGCGCAGGCCCAGTTCGCGCGGGTGAGTTTCGACCTCATCTACGCACGCCCCGGCCAGACACTGGAGCAGTGGGACGCCGAACTGGAGCGTGCGCTTGGCTTTGGCACCGGACACCTCTCGCTCTACCAGCTCACCATCGAGCCGGGCACGAAGTTCGAGACGATGGTCCGCAAGGGCGATTTCACGCCGCTGGACGAAGACGCCTGCGCCGACATGTTCGCCCTCACGCGGGAGCGTACGGCAGCGGCAGGCCTTCCCGCTTACGAGATCAGCAACCACGCCCGCCCGGGCGAGGAAAGCCGCCACAACCTCACCTATTGGCGGTATGAGGATTATTGCGGGATCGGCCCCGGCGCGCACGGCCGGCGCGCGAACGCCGCGACGGTCCGCCATCGCAAGCCGGAAAACTGGCTCAACGCCTTTGCAAGCGCGGACCATGGCATCGTCGAGGAACGCGCACTTGCGGTGCCCGAACAGACCTCCGAAGCCATGCTCATGGGCCTGCGCCTGCGCGAAGGGATCGACCTTGCCCATCTCGCCCAGCGTTTCGGCCTTCCGGCCAGCGCCTTGTGCCATGCCGACAAGGCCACGTTCTACGAACGGCAGGGGCTCGTGTGGCAGGACGGCAGCCGGATGGGCGTGACAGAGGCGGGCATGCCGCTCCTCGACGGGCTCCTCGCCGAGATCGTTCCCGAAGACCTGGTGGCGGTGTGACCCGCGCCGACGTGCTTGAGGCCTGGGGAAACCACCTCGCCCAGGCCCGTCGCCGCAGCGCCCACACGACCCGCGCCTATCTTGCGACTGCCGCGCGGCTGCTCGACTTCCTGGGCAAGGACATCGCCGCGAGCGTGACCTGGGCCGAGCTTGCCCGGTGCACCAGCGAGGACCTGCGCCGTCATCTTGCCGCGCGCCGCGCCGGGGGCATCGGCAACGCCTCGGCCGCGCGCGAGCTTTCCGCGCTCAAGGCTTTCCTGACTTTCGCGCGCCAGCAGACAGGTGACGCCATGGCTGCCCCGCCCCGGGTACGCGGCCCGCGCGTGAAGAAAGGTATCCCCCGCCCGGTCACGCCCGACGAGGCCGTGAACCTTGCCAGCATGGCGGACGAACTGGCCACAGACGACTGGATCGGCGCGCGCGACCGCGCGGTCCTGGTCCTGCTCTATGGTTCGGGCCTGCGCATCTCCGAGGCGCTTTCGCTGACGGGCAAGGTGATGCCGCTCGGCGACCGCCTTGTCGTGCTGGGCAAGGGCAGCAAGGAGCGGGTCGTGCCCATCCTTCCCATCGTGCGCGCAGCCATCGAGGACTATCTTGCCAAATGTCCCTGGCCGATTTCAGCCGACACCGCGCTGTTTCGCGGCGCCAAGGGCGGAGCGCTTTCGCAGGGCATGGTGCAAAAGGCGATGGCGCGGGCGCGCACGGTCCTGGGTCTACCGCAGACGGCCACGCCCCACGCCCTGCGCCACAGCTTTGCGACGCATCTGCTGGGCGCCGGTGCGGACCTTCGCTCGCTGCAGGAATTGCTGGGTCACGCCTCGTTGGGGTCGACGCAGATCTACACGCAGGTCGATGCCGCGACCCTGCTCGACGTATACCGCAACGCCCACCCGCGTGAGAGCGAGAGCTAGGAGCGCCCTCGCCGCCAGGTCACGATCCGCCAGACGTACCACACCAGCGCCACTGCGATCAGCGCGAGCGCGCTCCCGCTCAGCCAGTCCTCGGCGTGCTGGAGAGTGCGGCCAAGCCAGGCTCCCCCGATGATGAGGACCACGTTCCAGGCTCCGGTACCAATGGCGGTAAAAGCCAGGAAGCGCACATGGCCCATATGCGCAAGGCCCGCCGGGATCGAGACAACGGTGCGGAACATGGGCAGGAGCCGCAGTCCAAGTACGACCCAGTGCCCATGCCGCTTGAGGAAGCGGCTCGAGCGCTCGATATCGTTCCAGTCCAGCGTCAGCCAGCGGCCCCAGCGGTCGATGAAGGGGTGGAGCCGCTCATAACCCATGCGGTGCGCGCCCAGAAAGAGGACGTAGTTGCCGAGCGTTGCCCCTGCCGTCGCCCAGCAGAGCAGCGGCAGAAAGCTCATGTCTTCGCGCGCGACCGCCAGGCCGCCAAGCCCCATGATCAGCTCGGAAGGGATGGGTGGGAAGATATTCTCCAGCGCCATCAACACGAAGACGCCGAAATAGCCACCCTCGCGGATGACGTCGTAGATGAGGTCGCTCACGAAGCGGTCTCCGTCCTGCCCCTCCCCCGAGAAGCGGGTTTACATCGCCGCGTGGCGGGCCTCGATGGCATCCCAGATCCTGGCGCCGGTATCGGTGCCGTTGAACTTGTCGATAGCCACGATGCCCGTGGGCGATGTCACATTGATCTCGGTGAGCCATTTGCCCCCGATCACGTCGATACCCACAAAAACGAGGCCGCGCGCCTTGAGTTCCGGCCCCATCGCCGCGCAGATCTCTTCTTCGGTCGAACTGAGCGTACAGGCTTCAGCGGAACCGCCGACGGCCAGGTTGGAGCGGAACTCGCCCTCGCCCGGCTTGCGGTTGATCGCACCCGCCACCTCGCCATCGACGAGCACGATGCGCTTGTCACCCTCGGCAACGCCGGGAAGGAAAGGCTGGACCATGAACGGCTCAACCCAGGCGTTCTGGAACATCTCGACCAGTGCGCCAAGGTTGCTGCCGTCTTCAGGCACGCGGAAGATCGCCTTGCCGCCATTGCCGTGGAGCGGCTTGACGACGAGGTCGCCGGGAAGGCCCTTGTCGACCATCTGAGCCTGGAAGCGCTTCACGTCCTCGATACGGCGCGCGATGAAGGTCGGCGGCATGAAGCGCGCATAGTCGAGGACGAAGACCTTCTCGGGCGCGTTGCGCACCGAAGCCGGATCATTGACGACGAGGGTCTGGCCCTCGAGCCGTTCGAGAAGGTGCGTGGCCGTGATGTAGCCAAGGTCAAAGGGCGGATCCTGGCGCATGAGCACCACGTCGATGTCCTTGACGAGGTCGATCAGGCGGTACTCGCCGCGCACGTAGTGGGCCCCCTCCACGGGCTGAACGGTAATCGGCGCCCCCCAGCAGGTGAGCTTTCCGGCCGCACCTTCATTGGTGTCGTAGGCGAGCGTGCGCACGTCGTAGTGGAAGAGCTCATGCCCGCGCGCCTGCGCGCTCAACATCAGTGCGAACGAGGAATCGCCCGCGATGTTGACGCTTTCGATCGGGTCCATCTGTACGGCAATGCGCAAGGTCATATTATCGAGTCCTGAGGGTTCCTACCGGGAGGCCGCTTAAAGCGAATCATGGGGCAACGCGAGTAGTTATCGCTGCGAAGCAACACACTTCTTGGGAGTTTCGGACCACATGAACAAGACCACCCTGACCCTTCTCGCCAGCCTTTTCGCGGTTTCGGGCCTCGCGCCTCTCGCTGTGGCCGCCGAGCCGGATCACCATGAGGAAGGCCACAAGGACGAGGGCCACCACGAGGACGCCGACAAGGGCGACCACCACGAGGACGGTCATCACGAAGGTGAAAAGGGCGAGCATCACGACGAGCCCAAGCCGCACGCCTGACACGAGCCCCCCGCCGGCCCGCGTGACCGGTGCCTTCAGGATCCCGGCATCCAGGCATTCTCGATCACGCGCGGCCAGCATCCCGGCGACAGTAACAGGACATCGATCCGCACGCTGTCGCCGGTTTTTTCATATCGACTTGCCACCAGATTCGCCGCGTCGGCCACGCGCCGTAGCCGCCAGGCGTCAATCGCATGATCGAGATCGGCCCTGTTCCGGCGCCATTTGACCTCGACGAAGCACAAGGTCCGCCCGCGCCGCACCACCAGATCGATTTCACCGCGCCGGGTCTTCACCCGGCGGGCGACCACGCGCCATCCCTTCAGGCGCAGATACCATGCCGCCCAGGCTTCGCCGCGCCGTCCATCGCGTTCCGCCTGTTCGCGGCGGGCGCTCACCGCAGTTCCAGAGCCCGCGCGTAAAGCGTCTTGCGGTCGAGCCCCGTTGCCTTGGCCACTTTGGCTGCGGCCTGCGAGGCCTTCGACACCTCGAGCTCGGAGCGCAGCAGCGCATCGACATCGAGCGCCTCGTCCGGCGCGTCCGAAGGCGGTGCGATCATCAGCACGATCTCGCCCTTGGGCGGATGGGCCGCATAGTGCGCGGCGATATCTTCCGGCAGACCGGTCCGGCATTCCTCGAACTTCTTGGTCAACTCGCGCGCGACCGACACCTCGCGTCCGGGCAGATGTGTCGCAATCGCCGTCAGCGCCGCCTCGAGGCGTGGTGCCGTTTCATAGAAAATGAGTGTCGCGCGCACGGAACGCAGTTCGGCAAGGACATCTTCGCGCGCCTTGGCCTTGTTGGGAAAGAACCCTGCGAACAGAAAACGGTCGTTCGGCAGGCCCGATAGCGTCATCCCGACCACTGCGGCACTCGGTCCCGGCAGGCTGGTGACAGCGATGCCGCGCTCGCGCGCCTCGCGCACGAGGCGATAGCCGGGATCGGAAATGAGCGGAGTTCCTGCATCGCTGACAAGCGCCACGGGGTGCTCGGCCATCAGCGCGAGCAACCGTTCGCGGTCGCCCTCGCCCGCGTGGTCGTCGTAGCGGATGAGCCGGGTCTTGAAGCCCAGGTGGTGCATCAATTTGCCCGTAATGCGCGTATCCTCGCACGCGACCGCCTCCACACCCCGCAGCACGTCGACAGCACGCATCGTGATATCGCCAAGGTTGCCAATCGGGGTTGCCACTATATAGAGGCCGGGATCTAAAGAATGTTCCATCGCGGGACTCATGCCCAAGCACTACGGGAGCGGCAAGCAATGTTCGACATGCGCCTGAAAAGTTTCACCAATCGGCGCAACTTGCTCGCCGCGGCGGCAATGACCCTCGTCGCTGGCTGTACCGTCGTTCCCAAGACCACGGCGCCCGATCTTCCGCCCGAACCCGAGCCGACGCAAAGCACGCTCCCGACCGACACCGCGCACCACCGCGTGGCTCTCCTGGTCCCCACCAGCGGCAACAATGCCGAAGTCGGCCAGTCGATTGCGAACGCAGCCACGATGGCCCTTCTCGACACCAACGCCTCGAACCTGCGCATCACGACCTACGACACCGCGAGCGATCCCTCGGGTGCTACGCGCCGCGCCCTGTCCGATGGCAACCAGCTGATCCTGGGCCCCCTCCTCTCGGACAACATCGTCTCGGTCAACAACGTCGCACGGCCAGCGGGCGTGCCGCTCATCTCGTTCTCGAACGATGAAAAGATGGCCTCGGACAATGTCTTCGTCATGGGCAACCTGCCCGGCCAGTCTGTCACCCGCACTGTCGAGTACGCCCACTCCAAGGGCATCTCGGCCTTCGCCGCGCTGATCCCGCGCGGCGACTATGGCGAGCGCACCAGTTCGGCGCTCATGTCGGCGGTGCGCGCCAACGGCGGCGCCGTCATCGCCATGGAATCCTACGAACGCTCGCCCACCTCGATCCGGGCTGCAGCGGAGCGCATCCAGTCCAAGAAGGGCTATGGCGCGCTCCTCATCGCCGACAGCGGCAGTCTCTCGGCGCAGGCCGCCACAACTTTCAAGTCCGGTGAAGACACCGGTTCGGTCCGCCTTCTGGGCACTGAACTGTGGGGCGGCGAAAAGCGCCTCGCCACGACCCCTGCGCTGCAGGGCGCCTGGTTCGCGACCGTTTCCGACCAGCGCTTCTCGCAGTTTGCCTCCAGCTACAAGAGCCGCTTCGGCGCACAGCCCTATCGCATCGCGACGCTGGGCTACGACGCGGTGCTCCTGACGCTGCGTGTCGCCCGCGACTGGAAGCAGGGTTCGAAGTTCCCCACCGCCAGCCTCGTTTCGGCCGACGGCTTCCTCGGCCTCGACGGACCGTTCCGCTTCAGCAAGGGCGGTGTCGTCGAACGCGCTCTGGAAGTGCGCGAAGTCAGTTCCGGTTCGGTCCGTGTCGTGAGCCCTGCCCCGACCCGCTTCGACAAGTAAACCGGCCGGTTTCGCCGCATTGCGCCACAATGGCGGAAAAAGCGGCGATGGCCGCTTGATTGCGGAACAAAACGGGCCCTATACACCGGGCATGTCCGATAACCTGTTCGAGAACATGCCCGGCGCGGGCAGCGGTGAAACCTACGATGGCTCGGCGATCGAGGTCCTGGAGGGGCTCGAGCCGGTCCGCCGGCGCCCCGGCATGTACATCGGCGGCACCGACGAACGTGCCTTGCATCACCTCGCGGCCGAAGTCCTCGACAACGCGATGGACGAAGCCGTCGCTGGCCACGCCAACCGCATCGAGGTCACTCTCGAAGAGGAACCCGGCACCGCCGGACGGATCACCATCACCGACAACGGGCGCGGTATCCCCGTCGATGAACATCCCAAGTATCCCGGCAAGTCGGCGCTCGAGGTAATCCTTTCGACGCTGCACTCGGGCGGCAAGTTCTCGGGCAAGGCCTACGCCACCTCGGGCGGTCTGCATGGTGTGGGCATCTCGGTCGTCAACGCCCTGTCGACCAAGACCCGGGTGGAGGTCGCGCGCAACAAGGAACTCTACGCGCAAGAGTTTTCCAGGGGCCAGACGCTCGGGCCCATCCAGAAGATCGGCGCGGCGCCCAACCGGCGCGGAACCGCGGTCACCTTCACGCCTGACACCGAGATCTTCGGCGAACTGAAATTCAAGCCCGCGCGCCTCTTCAAGCTGGTGCGCTCCAAGGCGTACCTCTTCGCCGGGGTGGAGATCCGCTGGAAGTGCGCGCCCGCTCTTGCCTCGGAAGACGTGCCCGCCGAAGCCACCTTCCAGTTCCCGGGAGGCCTTGCCGATCACCTGGCCGAACAGATCAAGGGGCGCTCCTGCGTCACCGCCGAGTTCTTCTCCGGTTCACAGGACTTCCCGGAGAACGATACGGGGCAGGAACAGGGCCGCGTCGAATGGGCAATTGCCTGGCCGCTCTATTCCGACGGTGCCTATTCCTGGTACTGCAACACCATCCCCACGCCCGATGGCGGCACCCACGAACAGGGTCTGCGCGCCGCGCTGACCAAGGGAATCCGCGCCTTTGCCGAACTTATCGGCGAAAAGAAGAAGGCCAAGGACATCACGCCTGACGACGTGGTGACCGGGTCGGAGATCATGCTCTCGGTCTTCATTCGCGATCCCCAGTTCCAGAGCCAGACCAAGGACCGCCTCACCAGCACCGAGGCGAGCCGCCTCGTTGAAAACGCCGTGCGCGACCACTTCGACCTGTTCCTCTCGCACAACCTCGACCGCGGCAAGGCGCTGCTCGGCGCCATTCTGGAGCGCGTGGAAGAGCGCCTGCGCCGCAAGGCCGAGCGCGAGGTCAAGCGCAAGACCGCGACCAACGCCAAGAAGGTCCGCTTGCCCGGCAAGCTGACCGACTGTTCGGGCGAAGGCGATGGCGATACGGAACTCTTCATCGTCGAAGGCGACAGCGCCGGTGGCTCGGCCAAGCAAGCGCGCGACCGCAAGACGCAGGCCATCCTGCCCATCCGCGGCAAGATCCTCAACGTCGCTTCAGCGAGTGCTGACAAGATCCGCGCCAATCAGGAAATCGCCGACCTCATGCTGGCCATGGGCTGCGGCGTGCGCAAGGACTGCAACCCGGACAACCTGCGCTATGACCGCATCATCATCATGACCGATGCCGACGTCGATGGCGCGCACATCGCGACACTCCTGATGACGTTCTTCTTCCAGGAGATGCCCGAAATCGTGCGGCGCGGGCACCTCTACCTTGCCCAGCCGCCGCTCTACCGCCTGACCCATGGTTCAAAGTCGGCCTACGCGCGCGACGACGAGCACCGCGCCGAACTCGAATCCACCGTCTTCAAGGGCAAGAAGGTCGAGGTTGGCCGTTTCAAGGGCCTTGGCGAAATGAACCCCCAGCAACTGCGCGAGACGACCATGGCGCCGGCCAGCCGCTCGCTGGTGCGCATCACCCTGCCCGCCGAGTACGAGGACCGTGCCGTGGTCAAGGACCTTGTGGACCGCCTCATGGGCCGCAATCCCGAGCACCGCTTCCAGTTCATCCAGAACCGCGCAGGCGACGTCGATCGCGACCTGATCGACGCCTAATTTCAAGCCTGTCGACGGCAAAGAATAGTCGAACTTCAAGGGATACTCGCGCCTTGCCCGCCTAGTCTGCAAATTTGCCACTCGGGCAAAGGGAAGCGTGCGCAAGAGGAGCTCGACAGTATCGGGAGCCCGAGGGCGTTGGCCCTCGGAAGTCTCCTTCTAATTGCATTTCTCCCTTAGACTGATCTTCGTGGCTCCCTCGCGAAACATGAAAACGATTGTTAGCTCCCAGCCGAACAGGTGCGGCCCGCCTGTCGACGTGCTATGTTGACCATCCGACACCCGCTGCATCGGAGGTGTTCATGGCATTCGCACGACACATTCTGGGCCTTGCTCTGGCCATCGCGGTGTCCGCTTGCAATGAAACCGCGATGGATGGGGCTACCAGCAGTTCCATGGCGAGTGACGTCCCCGAGGAAGCCTTGATGGCTCCTGCCGATCCGGGAGAGACAACCTTTTGCGACGTGGCGGGGCGGCGCCTGACACTGGAAGACTGCGCCGACCTCACCAGCGCCATGGAGCAGGCAAGGCAAGGCACCGCCGCCTTCAATGTGCCCGAGGAACTGATGCGGGATGAGACGGTGAACATCCGGCTGTCGATCGGGTTTCCTGCAGAAACACGGCCTGATGAGCCCGAGAAGGAAATGGCCCTCCGCCCCCGAACGCCGCAGGACGAGTTGGCAGGCCAACCCGGTACTATCGAGACCTATACCCCCATCGTCGGGCGGATCATGCGCGCCGAACTCACAGGTGATGGGTTCCACATAGAGCCGATGAACCCGGCCGAACAAACAGTCAGCGATAGGACTGCAACGACGTGGGAGTGGGCGGTCACGCCCTTGCGGCATGGCGCGCAGGAGCTTGCCTTGCGCACCGTCGTGATGGGGGTGACGGCCGACGGCACGCGCTATGCGCTCCTGCCGACAATGCATATCGAGCAGGTCCGCATCGAACGGACGACATGGCAAGCGACGATGGATACCTTTCGCGACCTGCCCGAGGTGTTCAAGGTCCTCACCGCCGTGCTGACGGGAGCCACCGCGCTCCTTGCCGCCTTCTGGGCTTTCCGCAAGGCGCTGCGAAAGCCCAAGGACGATCCCGGAAAGAAACCCTGACCCTGCCTATCAGCGCATTCGCTTGACGAAGACGCCGTTCTCACGCTGGTCGATGGCGAACTGCGGCAGGCTCTGCACCAGTTCGGACAGGCGTGAGAAGCCGTAACTACGTGCGTCGAAGCTGGAGCGGTTGGCGGCCCTCTGCCCGACTTCAGAGAGGCTCGCAAAGCCTTCATCGTCGCGCTTGCTGGCCTTCCACGCATCGCCCAGCAATTCGACCAGAGCATCCTCGACCTGCGGCTTGGCGACTGCGACCTCCGGATCGGCGACCTTGGCATCCTTCTCGGCATTCAAGGCGCCGAGGTCGATGAAGCGCGTGCAGGCCTCCCGGAACGCCTCAGGTGTTCGGTCCGTCCCAAAGCCATAAACCGGCGTGCCGTTCTGCCGGATGCGAATGGCAAGCGGCATGAAATCGCTGTCACTGGTCATGAGCCCGAACCCGTCGACATGACCTCCATAGAGCAGGTCCATCGCATCGATGGTCATCTTCATGTCGGTGGCGTTCTTGCCCTTGGTCACATCGAATTGCTGCTGCGGTTCGAGCGCATAGCGATGGACCAACTCAGACCAGCCCTTGAGGCCGGGCTTGCTCCAGTTGCCGTAAATGCGCCGGATATTCACGGTTCCAAGATCCCCCAGGATCGTAAGAGCGCTTTCCAACGTGGAGGGCGATGCGTTGTCGCCATCGATCAGGAGGGCGATATTGCGACTGCGGCTGTTGGGGCGATGGGCCACGCGTATTCCTCGTTCGTTGGCGACCTCTTGCGAAGCCTGCTTTTCTTTTGTTCACAATACCTCGAAGCGCTTCGGGTTGCACGCTCTCCGCTCTAGGCTCCCCCTCTTGCCAAGACCTTGTGCAACGCACAAACTGCCTGCCAGAAATCCGAGCAGGGGAATTGAGGACAGGCGATGCAGCGTTTTGAAGGTACGAGCAATTACGTCGCGACGGATGACCTCAAGGTCGCGGTCAATGCCGCGGTGCTCCTGCGCCGGCCCCTTCTGGTGAAAGGAGAGCCGGGTACCGGCAAAACGGTCCTGGCCGAACAGATCGCGGCGGCTCTCGATGCGCCGCTCATCACGTGGAACGTCAAGTCCACCACCAAGGCACACCAGGGCCTTTACGAGTATGACGCGGTGGCACGCCTGCGCGACGGACAACTGGGCGACGAGCGGGTCCACGACATCGCCAACTACATCCGCAAGGGCAAGCTGTGGGAGGCCTTCACCAGCGAACGCCTGCCGGTCCTCCTCATCGACGAGATCGACAAGGCCGACATCGAATTCCCCAACGATCTCCTTGCCGAACTCGATCGCATGGCTTTCGATGTCTACGAGACGGGTGAGCACGTGGCCGCGCGGGAGCGCCCCATCGTCGTCATCACCTCGAACAACGAGAAGGACCTGCCCGACGCCTTCCTGCGCCGCTGCTTCTTCCACTACATCAAGTTTCCCGAGCGCGAGACGATGGAAGCCATCATCGCCGTGCACTTCCCCGACATCCAGAAGACCCTCGTGCGCCGCGCGATGGAGATCTTCTACGAACTGCGCGAAGTCCCCGGCCTCAAGAAAAAGCCCTCGACCAGCGAGTTGCTCGACTGGCTCAAGCTCCTGATGAACGAGGACATGCCGCTGGAGGTCCTGCAATCACAGGACAAGGGCAAGGCGATCCCGCCCCTGCATGGCGCGCTGCTCAAGAACGAGCAGGACGTGATGCTGTTCGAAAGGCTCGCCTTCATGGCGCGGCGGGGCGAATGAGCGCGCCCTATCATGGCGCGTGCAACTGCGGTGCGGTCACGCTGACGATTGCAAGCGAGCCGCTCTGGGTGCGCCAGTGCTGGTGCCGCCAGTGCCAGAAGGCCGCAGCGGGAAATGCGACCTGCAACGGTCTCTTCCGCACGGAAGGTATGACTGTCAGCGGTGACGTCACGTGGCGTGGCTATGAGGCCGCGAGCGGGAATACCGTCGAGCAAGGCTTCTGCGCTGCCTGCGGCACCCCTGTCTTTGCGCGCAATTCCAGTCGCGGCGGGGCTCAAGTCGTCCGCCTTGGCGTGCTGGATGATGCCGCGGATCTTTCCATCAACGCCATCATCTGGACCAGCGATGCCCCCGACTGGGCCTATTTCGATCCGCAGGTGAAGCAATGGCCGGGCCAGCCGCCTGTTGCAAAGCCGGCGACATGATCCGAGTCCGCCCTGTTCTGCTCGCAAGCCTCACCTTCGCGCTGGCGCCCGCGTCCGCCCATGCGGATCCCATCAAGGTCGACGTCGAGGCCGACTGGCACCACGCCCAGACCAAATTCGTCTTCGCGCCCCAGGTATCCCGCTTCGAACGGATCGCCATGAAGGACTATGGCAATGCCGAACTGGATGTCACGGCAGCCTATTCCGATGGCGCGACGCAAACAGAGGCCACCGTCTATCTGTTTCACGCAGGGCTTGCCGATGCCTCGGTCTGGCATGATCGCATCCTTGCATTTATAGAAAGGGGAGAACTCGGCACCCTGGACACGAGCCAGACAAGGACGAGTACGTTCACACCGCCCAGCGGCCAGCCCTCGGCCGGAATCCGCTCCGTGGGACCACTTTCGGGCACGAGCGCCAAGTCCACAGGTATCGCGATATATCCTTTTGCCGACTGGCTTCTGGCCGTCCGCATGACCTCGCACAGCCTGGATCCAGATGCTCTCGATGTCCGGCTGTCCACCTTCGTGGAAGAGCTTTCCGCGCCTCGCGCGCCCATTGGTGCACCCAAGGCTTATCCGATCCTCGCGTGCACCAAGCCACTCCCGAACAAAGCCGCAAAGTTCTACAAGCCGACCATGATGGACGCGCTGCTCGGGGCCACGATCAATCTGACGAACAAGGATGAAACCTACGACAGCGGCGCACTTCCCCCCAAGGATGCGGACTGGTGCCGCGATCCAAGTTCGACATCGGAATATGGCGTCTACCGCTCCAAGGGAACGCGCAGCAGCTACATCGTAGCCGTTGGCGATAGTGGGACTACCGCAAGTGTGGGGCGCGAGACCTTGTCCGGCGCGATCAGCGGCTCTTTGAGCCCTTCCTTTCAGATGACGGTACGCACCGTCGATCACGCCTATGCCTTTCCGCGCTTCACGCGCCTGCCTGCCGTCAGCCAGGTGGTGGCGCAGATCTACAAGGGACAACCTATCTCCTCGGCAACACGTGGTTCCCCCGATACGACGATCACTCTGCCATCGGGCTTGAGTGATGAGGAAGCCAGCTGATGTTCCTGAACTTCATCGACGAACTTCGCGCGGCCGGTATCCCGGCATCGCTCAAGGAGCATCTCGTCCTCCTGGAAGCGCTCGAGCGCGAGGTCATCGAGCAGACCCCCGAGGCGTTCTACTACCTCAGCCGCGCGACTTTCGTGAAGGATGAAGGGCTTATCGATCGCTTCGATCAGGTCTTCCAGAAAGTCTTCAAGGGTGTCCTGACCAATACCGGCCAGCAGCCGGTCGATATCCCGGAGGAGTGGCTCAAGCGCCTCGCCGAACGCTATTTCAGCCCTGAGGAGATGGAGCGCGTCCAATCGCTGGGCGACTGGGACGAAATCATGGACACGCTCAAGAAGCGCCTGGAGGAGCAGAAGGAGCGCCATCAGGGCGGTAGCAAGTGGATCGGGACCGGCGGGACCTCACCCTTCGGCCACTCGGGCTACAACCCCGAAGGCGTTCGGATCGGCGGCACCAGCCAGCACAAGCGCGCGATCAAGGTCTGGGAAAAGCGCGAGTTCGCCAACCTCGACAGCACCAAGGAACTGGGCACGCGCACGATGAAGGTGGCGCTGCGCCGTTTGCGCCGCTTTGCCCGCGAAGGTGCGGCTGAGGAGCTCGATCTCGACGCGACGATCCGGGGCACAGCCAAGCAGGGCTGGCTCGATATCCGGATGCGGCCCGAGCGTCATAATGCCGTGAAGGTCCTGCTCTTTCTCGACGTCGGTGGATCCATGGATCCCTTCATCGAGATGATGGAAGACCTCTTCAGTGCGGCCACCAGCGAGTTCAAGAACATGGAGTTCTTCTACTTCCACAACTGCCTCTACGAAGGCGTGTGGAAGGACAACCGCCGGCGCTGGTCGCAGCGCATTCCGACCTGGGATATCCTCCATAAGTACGGGCATGACTACAAGGTGATCTTCGTGGGCGATGCCGCGATGAGCCCTTACGAGGTCAGCTATCCGGGCGGCTCGGTTGAGCATATGAACGAGGAGCCCGGCTCGACCTGGATGCGCCGGGTGGTCCAGACCTACCCGGCGACGGTCTGGCTGAACCCGGTGCCTGAGCGCCAGTGGAGCTACACGCCCTCCACCCAGATGCTGCGCGACCTGGTGGGCGGCGCCATGTTCCCGCTGACGCTGGGCGGTCTCGACGAGGCCATGCGTACCCTCACTCGCAAGAAGTGAGCCTGCGCAAAAGCTCATAGGGGGTATGCAAGAGCGCTGGATTGATCGCGGCCACGCATGGGACCATCTTGGCGCCATGACACACGCACAGCCTGCCTTCTTCATCGGCCACGGTTCGCCCATGACCATGATCACCGACAACCCGGAACGTCGTTTCCTCGAAGCCCTGGGCCCACTGCTGGAACGTCCCAAGGCGATCCTGACGATTACGGCGCACTGGGAGAGCCAGGGGACTACACGCATCTCCGAGGGTGATTTTCCGCGTACAATCCATGACTTCCGTGGATTTTCTCAGGAACTTTACGATATGCAGTATCCCGCGCCACTCGCGGCCGAGCTGCATGACAAAGTACTTGAACTGGCGGGAGACATCCCCGTGCGTGGCGACGCCAGCTGGGGCTTTGACCACGGTGTCTGGGGCGTCCTGCGCCCGCTCTTCCCCGAGGCCGATATTCCCGTCCTTGCGATGAGCGTGAACCATTCGCTCTCACCCGAACAGCACCTCGAACTGGCGCGCCGCCTTGCCCCCCTGCGCCGTGAAGGCGTTATGATCGTGGGCAGTGGCAATGTCGTCCACAACCTGCGCCTATACCACGCCACCCACGGTACGAAGCCGGACTGGGCGACCGCCTTCCAGGAGCGCATCAACGCCGCCGTGATCGCGAACGACCACGCCGCGCTGACGCAGTTCGCCCGCGACGACCAGGCCGCAGCGAACGCGATCAACTCGGGCGAGCATTACCTGCCGCTGCTCTATGCGGTCGGTGCAAGGCTGCCCGAGGACGAAGTCGGCGTGTTCAACGACAGCATCGACGGCGCGCTTTCGATGACCTCGTACATGCTCGGTAACCCGAGTGTCCTGAACGAGGTAGCTGCGCCCGCAGTCGCCTGATCGCCCAGCCCTAGCGGGCTGGGCCGATCGCGCCCAGTCACGCTAGGGCCTAGTCCCGGTAGAGCAGCAGGTCGGCCACCTCGGCGTGCCAGGCCTGCTCGTCCGCCGAGGCCAGCGCGTCGAGATCGCCCGGCACCGCGGCCGGATCATCGACCCACTCGCGCAGCGCCGGACCGCCATTGATGACGTCGATCGCGAGCCGGTCGAATTCGTACTCGTAGGGAAAATCGCGCCAGAGCGGATAGTCCGGATAGAGATTGCGGATGGCCTTGAAGGCCAGCGCCTGGAGCCGCCACGGCTTGAACGCCCCATGGTCGTAAAACGCCCCTTCGGCATGGACCATGAGCGCACTGCACAAGGTGCCCTGATGCTTGTGGAAGGTCGGCTCGAACCAGCATTCGCGGAGTGCGCAGCCTTCCAGCCAGTGTGGTGCGAGGCGCTCCATCTCGGCCAGGATCGCCTTGGCATCAAGATCGGGCGCGCCGAACAGCACTTCGAGTGGGCGCGTGGTGCCGCGTCCTTCCGAGACCGTCGCGCCCTCGATCATCACCGTCCCCGCATAGGCGCGCGCCATGTTCACGCTCGCGGCATTGGGGCTGGGGTTGATCCAGATGCGATCCTCGGGCCAACCGTAGCCCGGCCCGTGCGAGGGGCGCCAATCCTCCATCGCGATGACCTTGTAGTCGACATCGATGCGGTAGTGGCGCTTGAACCAGAAGCCCATCTCACCCAACGTCAGGCCATGGCGCATCGGCATGGGACCTGCGCCCACGAAGCTCTCCTGCCCCGGGATCAGCCTTGTCCCCTCGATCGGACGGCCTGCGGGGTTGGGCCGGTCGAGCACCCAGACCGACTTGCCCTGCGCCGCAGCGGCTTCCAGCAGGTACAGGAGCGTCGTGCAGAAGGTATAGATACGGCAGCCCAGATCCTGGAGATCGAACAGGAAGACATCGGCCGTGTCCATCATCGCCGGGCTGGGGCGACGGACCTCGCCGTAGAGGCTGAAGACCGGGATGCCGTAGACGGGATCGCGCTCGTCCGCGCTCTCCACCATGTTGTCCTGCTTGTCGCCCTTGAGGCCATGTTGGGGCCCGAAGGCCGAGGTCACGTTGATCCCGGCCGCGATCAGCGCGTCAAGCGAATGGACGAGATCGGCCGTGAGCGATGCGGGATGCGCGACGAGGGCCACGCGCTTACCCTCAAGGGGCTCGCGCAGTTCGGGGTCTGCCAGGAGACGATCGATACCGAATTTCATGCCGCTTGCGGTGCCGCAACTCCCAGCGTGAAGCAAGCCGGATCATGGAAATCGGGCGCTTCACCGGCGTGGGTCAGCGCCCAGTAGCTCTTGTGGCCACCCTCTTCCTCGATCACGGCACTTATGCCGCAACGCCAGGGCATCGCTGGCAGCGCGGCGCGAGGAATGGCCGCATCGAAGATCGCCATGGTTTCGCCCACACGCATCGTACACACCGGCTCGCGCGGCGCGGCCCGCTCGGTCATACCCTCGCGGCACGCGGTGAAATCATAAGCTGCCCAGCGCTCGGAAGGCGAAAGATTGAACTCGGCATACCCCTCTCCTTCCGCATTGGCGACGAACAGTTCGAAGCAGGTCGTCTGCCACAGGTTGTCCGCCCGCCCCTTGCCCGCGAACGGCGGGACAACCAGTCCCTGCGCACCATCGATGCGCCAGCGCAGCCGGACCCAATCGGCTTCGGGCGTCAGTCGACCGGTCACGGCCTCGATCCCTCGCGCGGGCGTGGCGGGATGGCAGGCTAGCGTAAATGTCTGCGGTCGCATGGGTTTGGCGCTCCTTGTTAGAGGAGCCGTCCTAGACCGGGCCGGGGGTCAGGTCGAGACGGCATGGAAGCGTCCGTGTCAGTCCGCCACGCTCTTGCCTCGCGCGCAAGCTGTGGCTAAGCGCTCTCCCATCATGACCCAGTACAAATCGGACCTCCTTCGCCTGCTCGACGAGCGCGGCTACATCCACCAGATGACCGACGCCGAGAGCCTTGATGCCCTCGCCGCCAAGGAGGTCGTTCCGGGTTATGTGGGCTTTGATGCCACCGCCTCCTCGCTCCACGTCGGCAACCTCGTCTCGATCATGCTGCTGCGCCGTCTGCAGCAGGCAGGGCACAAGCCGGTCGTCCTGATGGGCGGGGGCACCACCCGCATCGGCGATCCGACCGGCAAGGACGAAGTGCGCAAGATGCTCTCGGACGACAAGATCGAGAGCAACATCGCCTCGATCCGCACCGCCTTCGAGCGCTTCCTGACCTTTGGCGATGGCCCGACCGATGCGATCATGGTCAACAACCACGACTGGCTCGGCCAGCTCGGCTACATCGAGATGCTGCAGAAGGTCGGCACGCACTTCACCGTCAATCGCATGCTGAGCTTCGATTCGGTCAAGCTGCGCCTCGAGCGCGAGCAGCCGATGACCTTCCTCGAATTCAATTACATGATTCTGCAGGGCTATGACTTCCGTCACCTCTCGCAAGGGATGGGCGTGCGCCTGCAGATGGGCGGCTCGGATCAGTGGGGCAACATCGTCAACGGCGTCGAACTCTCGCGCCGGATGGACGGCACCGACGTGTTCGGTCTCACCACCCCGCTCATCACCAAGGCCGACGGCACCAAGATGGGCAAGTCGGTCTCGGGCGCGGTGTGGCTCAACGAGGACATGCTCCCCGCCTACGATTACTGGCAGTTCTGGCGCAATTGCGATGACCGGGACGTGGGCAAGTTCCTGCGCCTGTTTACCGACCTTCCGCTGGACGAGATCGCCCGCCTCGAAGCGCTCGAGGGCGGCGCGATCAACGATGCCAAGGTGATCCTCGCCAATGAAGCGACCAAGCTGTGCCGCGGCGAAGATGCGGCCAAGGCTGCCGAAGCAACGGCCGCGCAGACCTTTGCGGGCGGTGGCCTGGGCGACGATCTGCCGACCCTGGAAGTCGGTGCGGACGGCGTGCGCCTCAACGCGGCGTGCACGGCGCTCGGCTTCACCGGCTCCAACGGCGAGGCCAAGCGCAAGGTGGCTGAAGGTGCCGTGCGCCTTGACGATGTGGTGATGGATGATCCCGGCTTCCTCATCGAGGTGCCCGCAGGTGCGTCGATCAAGCTCAGCGTGGGCAAGAAGAAGCACGGCATCCTCAAGGCTATCTAACGCGACTAACGGCAAATTTCCGCCATTGTGCTTGGCAACATTAACGCATTGTTTGCCATTGCGCGGCAATAATGCGCCACTGGTCCCCACAAGCAAAGGCAGGCAGCCATGAGTGCAGGAGCACAGCTCACTGTAACCGACAAGAGGCGCGCAGCGCGCCACCCGGTCGACTACAAGGTGATTGCCGAGCATCGCCAGCAAGGTGACGTGCATCTGCACATCGTCAATATCTCTGCACAGGGGTTCATGGCCCAGGGGGACCTGGGTCTTGAGCGCGGTGAACGACTGGTCATGCGCCTGCCCGTCATCGGACGGATCGAGGCGCACCAGATCTGGGCCCACGAAGGGCGCGCCGGCTTCCAGTTCGAGCGTATCATCCGCATCGACGACTTCCTTAAGCTCGTGGATGAACTCCAGCCCAACCCGCGCCTGCGCCCGCGCCGCTGAGAAGCCAGCACAGCGGCGCTTGTTCTCAACCGTTTAAGCTTTGACACGCGGAGATTGTAACAAATTGTTTCTGCGCTTCACGCGCACTTGTTACAGTATAACATCACAAGTAGCGGGAGCGGCATGAGCACGCACCCGTTCCGATTCGCCTTCGCGCCCCGCGCGATGTCCGCCTCCCTTCTCGCCCTCGCTTGCGCCCTCCCCCAGGTTGCCCTTGCCGAAACGCCGGACGAACCGGCGCAGGCAGGCACTGGCACGGGTGCCTCGCCGGCCCACGGCAAGGTCCACGAGGAGACTCCCAAGGAAATTCTCGTCGTCGGCCATCCTCCCACGGATTTCGGCCTGCTCGCCGCCACGGCCAGCATCGGCGGAGATGAACTGGTCGCGGCCGACCGTGCGCAGATCGGTGACATTCTCGATGGCCTCCCCGGCGTTGCCTCGACCAGCTTTGCGCCCGGCGCCTCGCGCCCGATCCTGCGCGGCTTCAGTGGTGACCGTATCCGCGTGATGACCGATGGCCTGGGCTCGCTCGACGCGTCCAACGTCTCGGTCGATCACGCCGTCGTCTTCGACGCGCTCACCGTCGATCACATCGACGTGTTCCACGGCCCCTCGGTCCTGCTCTACGGCGGCAACGCCATCGGCGGCGCGGTCAACGCCATCGACACCCGCATTCCGCGCCAGGTGCCCGAGCGCATCACCGCGACCGGCATGGGCAGCTACGGCACCGCGGCTGACGAGCGCATGCTCAGCGGCAAGATCGACATGCCGCTTGGCGACCGCTTCGTGGCCCATGTCGATGGCTCCTGGCGCAAGAGCGATGACCTGCGTATCGGCGGCAACCTCTATTCGCCGGCCCTGCGCCACGAAATGGAGCACGCGGCCGAACATCTCGCCGAGGAAGGCGAGACCGACGAGGCGAACGAACTTCTCGCCGATGCAGGCCGCCGGGGCCGTGCCCCCAACACCGCTGCGCGCACCTACACCATCGGCGCAGGTCTTGCCTTCATAGACGCAGGCGGCAGCCTTGGCATTTCCTACCAGCGCTACGATTCGCGCTACGGCATTCCGGGCCGCCCCTTCTTCGAGGACCCGCATGGCCACGACGATCATGATGACCATGACGATCACGATGATCACGATGATCACGATGATCATGATGATCACGACGACCATGGCGAAGAGGGCCACCACCACGGCGAGGAACCGGTCACCATCGACCTCGTCCAGAACCGCTTCGACCTGCGCGGCGAACTGATCCTGGGCGGTCTGTTCCAGAGCCTCCAGCTGCGTGGCGGCTACTCCGACTACACCCACACCGAGTACGAAGGCACCGAGACCGGGACGATCTTCGACAGCCAGGCCATCGAGGCCCGCGCCGACCTCGTCCAGGCCGACCGTGGTGGCTGGCGCGGCCGCAGCGGCGCGCAGTACTTCTGGCGCAAGATGAACGTGAACGGCCCCGAGGCGGTCGTGCCGGACTACCAGATCGAGCGTTTCGGCCTCTTCACGCTGCAGTCGCTCGCGCTGGGATCGGGTTTCACCATCGACGGCTCGGGCCGCTACGAGAGCTCGCACGTCTCCTCGCGTTCTATGGACTTCGACAAGCAGTACCACCTTTGGTCCGGCGCTGCGGGCATGAGCTGGAAGTCGGGCACGGGCCTGACCCTGGGCGCGAACTTCATCCATGGCGAGCGCGCACCCTCGCCCGAGGAACTGCTAAGCGATGGCATCCACGTCGCGACGCAGGCGTACGAACTGGGTGACCGCACACTCGGCACCGAACGCAGCAACGGCGGTGAAGCCTTCATCCGGTACTCCAGCCCGCGCTTCGAGCTTTCGCTGACCGGCTACATCACCGACTTCGACAACTACATCGCCTCGGTCGCGACCGGCGGTGAGGAAGACGGTCAGCCGATCTACCAGTACGCCGAAGCTGGCGCCCTGTTCAAAGGCTTCGAGGCCCAGGCCAGCTTCCAGGCCGCGCAGTGGAGCGGTGGCCAGTGGAGCATCGATGCCACCTCCGACTACACCCACGCCAACCTCGACGACATCGGTCCGGCCCCGCGCATTCCCCCGCTGCGCCTGCGCGGTGGCAGCGACCTGACCTTCGGCGACCTGCACCTTCGCGGCGAAGTGGAATGGAACGCCAAGCAGGACCGTGTCGGGACGTACGAGAACGCGACCGACGACTTCACCCTCGTCAACCTGCGCGCCGACTGGCACCCCATGGGTGAGCAGGGCCCGGTCACGCTGATGCTGGCGGCCAACAACCTGTTCGACGTCATCGGACGCCGTTCGGCCTCCTACACCAGCGACTTCATGCCCATCTCCGGGCGTGACGTGCGCATCACGGCAAAGATCACCTATTGATGATAAAACGCTGCATGGCTTGGCAATTCCCGGCCTCACTGCCATGCAGCGTTCCGTGACTACGAAAAGCCCCTCCGCCGCGCCGACATCACCCCTGCAGATCGCAGACTACCGCCGGTTCTGGCTGGCCCGCTTCTGCGCGGTGCTTGCCTCGACCGGCATGGTCGTCATTATCGGCTACCAGCTCTATGACGTGGCCCGCGCCGACTATGGCATGTCGATTGCGCAAGCGTCTTTCCAGCTGGGCCTTCTGGGGCTGGCCCAGTTCATTCCGATCTTCCTGCTGACGCCGGTCGCTGGCGTCCTGGCCGATCGGATGGACCGCCGCAAGCTCGCCGGATCGGCCGCCTTCCTTGACAGCCTCGTTGCCATCGGCCTTGCCGTCACCACCGCGATGGAGCTGCGCAACCTGCCCGTGCTCTATGCCTTTGGCGTCCTGCACGGCACCGTGCGCGTCTTCGTGCGCCCCGCGATGGGAGCGATTGCCCCCAACATCGTGCCTGCGGCCATGATCCCCAAGGCCATTGCGCTCAATTCGATGGCCATGCAGATCGGCGTTATCTTCGGGCCGGCCGTGGCGGGCTACCTTTTTGCCTGGGACCGGCCGCTCCCCTACACCGTCTCGGCCGTTGCCGAGGTCGTGGCCGCCATCGCGATCCTCTCGATCCGCAACATGCCCCCGCTGCACGCCGACGCGCGCAAGGCCCATCCAGTCCGCCAGATCATCGACGGCTTCCACTTCATCTGGAAGGAACGCTTTCTCTTCGGCTGCATCTCGCTCGACCTCTTCGCCGTGCTGCTGGGCGGAGCCACCGCGCTTCTTCCGGTCTTTGCCCGCGACATCCTGCAGGTCGGGCCGCAAGGCTTAGGCGAAATGCGCGCCGCAACCGCTGCGGGCGCCGCCATTGTCGGCGTGATCCTGTCCTTCCGACCACTCTCGAAGGAGGTGGGCTCGAAGATGCTCTGGTCGGTCGTAGCCTATGGCGCCGCGACGCTGGCCTTCGGGCTTTCCCGCAACTTCATGCTTTCGCTCGTCTTCCTCGCGCTTCTGGGCGCGGCCGACATGGTTTCGGTGTTCATCCGCGGCTCCTTGGTCCAGTTGCGCACGCCCGATGACAAGCGCGGGCGCGTCTCGGCGATCTCGGGCCTTGCCATTTCGGCCTCCAACGAACTGGGCGAAATGCAGTCAGGCGTGGCCGCGGCCCTCCTGGGTGCAACAGGAGCCGTTGTTTTCGGCGGCGCCGGGGCCATATTCGTTACTGCCGTCTGGGCCGTGCTGTTTCCCGAGATCCGGCGCGCGCGGACATTTGAACAACACTACTAAGAGGGACCCGGAGCCATGAAGGCCAACAGCGTTCTCGAGACAATCGGCAAGACCCCGCACATCCGCTTGGCGCGGCTGTTCCCCGACCATGAGGTCTGGGTGAAGTCGGAGCGCACCAATCCGGGCGGTTCGATCAAGGACCGCATTGCGCTCGCGATGATCGAGGCGGCCGAGGCCGAGGGCAGCCTGAAGCCGGGCGGCACCATCGTCGAGCCGACCTCGGGCAACACCGGGATCGGGCTTGCCATGGTGGCCGCCGTCAAGGGCTACAAGCTCATCCTCGTCATGCCCGAATCGATGTCGATCGAACGCCGCCGCCTGATGCTTGCCTACGGCGCCAGCTTTGACCTGACCCCACGCGAAAAGGGCATGAAGGGCGCCATCGAGCGCGCCAGCGCCATCGTTGCCGAGACGCCCGGCGCCTGGATGCCCCAGCAGTTCGACAACGCCGCGAACCCCGCGATCCACGCGCGCACGACCGCACAGGAGATCCTGGCCGACTTCGCCGACAGCCCCATTGACGCGCTCATCACGGGCGTGGGCACCGGCGGGCACCTCACCGGCTGTGCCGAGGCGCTGAAGGCAACTTGGCCCGAGATGAAGGCCTATGCGGTGGAACCCGAACTCTCCCCCGTGATCTCGGGCGGCCAGCCCGGCCCGCACCCGATCCAGGGTATCGGGGCAGGCTTCATCCCCTCCAACCTGCACACCAAGGCCATCGATGGCGCCATCAAGATCGACGGCGCCGAGGCCAAGGCCATGGCCCGCGAATGCGCGACCAAGGAAGGCATGCTGGTGGGTATCAGCTCGGGCGCGACGCTCGCCGCGATCAAGCACAAGCTGGCCGATCTGCCCGCCGGAAGCCGCGTGATGGGCTTCAACTACGACACCGGTGAGCGCTACCTGTCGGTCCCGGACTTCCTGCCCGAATGAGCAACCTCAGCCCGCACACGTACCGCCACGCGGGCACAGAGCTGACCGGATGGATTGCCCGTCCGGTCGGCGCTGCGCGCGCGGCCCTGGTGCTGTACCCGACGATCATGAATATCAACCCGGCTATCGAACGCCGCGCAGCGATGTATGCAGAACTGGACTTTCTGGTTTTCGTTGCAGACTTCTACGGTGAGCAGGTCGCCGATTTCGAAGCCTCACGCGGGTTGGCCGAGGCCTTGCGCACGAACGTGAAACATTACCGTGGGCGCATTGCCGCAGCTATCGCCGCGCTACGCGACCTGCCCGAAGCGGAGGATCTGCCCCTATTGGCTGCGGGGTACTGCATGGGCGGACAGGCGGTGCTCGAAGCGGCGCGCGATCGCCAACCCTTGCGCGCCGGTGTGAGTTTCCATGGCCTGCTCTCGACCGACAGTCCGGCCCATCACGACAGCATCGCAACCCGCCTGCTCATCTGCCATGGCGATGCCGATCCGATGGTGCCGCGTGACCAGGTCCTCTCGTTCTGGGAGGAAATGGACCACGGCGGCGCGGACTGGCATTTCCATGCCTACAGCGGCGTGCGCCACGGTTTTACGGATCCCGGAAGCGATGCGCGCGGCAGTGAGGCCATTGGCTACAACGCCAGCGCGGATCGCCAATCCTGGGCGGCGATGCGCAGCTTCTTCGAGGAAGTTCTGGAAATGCCCTCATCTGCATAAGGGCGCTCCAACCTTGTTCGGCTGTGCTCAGTCGGCGAAGTGAACCAGCTCGTCGCCCTCAAGGCGGCGGTAGAAGCAGCGGCGCGCGCCCGTGTGGCAGGCCGGACCTTCGGGCTTGACCACCAGTGTGAGCGCATCCTGATCGCAATCGACCTGAATGTCCTGAACGCGCAGGAAGTGCCCCGAAGTTTCCCCCTTCAGCCAGAGCCTGCCGCGTGAACGGGAATGGAAATGGGCAAGGCCGGTCTCACGCGTCTTGGCGAGCGCTTCCTCGTCCATGTAGGCGACCATCAGGATGTCCTTGGTCTGCGCATCGACCGCAATTGCGATCAAGAGCCCCTGCGCATCGAACTTGGGGAGGAATGCGCTGCCCTTTTCCCGATCGGCGTTGCAACCGTCTGCCATTTTCCAAAAGTTCCTCTAACACGCGGCCGCGGGTTTCGATTGTTGCAGGATAACAACAGCTGCGGCCCAAAATCGTCCCTATTCCCGGAAACCGCTTTCCAATTGCCGCTCAGTAACGGAAAAAGGCCTTGCAGCTGGGGGGCTGCTTCTGACCCATAGGGTGCTGAATGACAAGCGCCACGGTTCAGGGAGAATTCGCGGTAGGTTCCATCAAGATAGGGCCCACCGCCTTGAGGGACGGACCAAGCGACTTAGGGGAAGTTGCTTCGATTCGCAGGGTCCGAACAGTTTCGTCACGAGGACGCCCGGAATGCCAGTCATTCCGGGCGTTTTCGATTCTGTCCCAAAAACTTCCGACCGTTGGCCCGGGGGCGTAGAGCTGCCTGACACGTGCCTAGTGCACCACCTGGATGACATTCATGTGGCACTGAGCGCTTCGTCGAGCACGCGCGCAAAGCAGGCGATGACCACCCGCTTCGCGCCCGCCTTCTTCAGCGCCGACACACAGGCGTCCGTCGTGGCACCGCTCGTCATCACATCGTCGACGACAACCACCTGCGCGCCCTTGAATTTCGCTTTCATTCGCGGATTTACGCAGATTGCGCCGGAGAGCGTACGCTTGCGGGCTACCGCGCCAAGCCCGCCCAGCGAGGGCGTCGACTTCGTGCGCACGAGCCCTTCGGGCAAGAGCCGTGCGCCGCGTGGCCGGGCGAGCCCCTTGGCAAGCTCGGCGGACTGGTTGTAGCCCCTTTGCCACAGGCGCCAGCGGTGCAGTGGCACCGGAACCACAAGCCAATGCTCATCGAGAAAGGGCAGCCGTGCCAACATCAGCTGCGCAAGCAACGGAGCGAGCCCGATGCGGTTGCCATGCTTGAGCGCCAGAACCAGCTTGCGCGAGGCGGCGTTGTAGAGCGTTGCCGAAGCGATCCCGTCGTGCCGTGGAGGGTCTTTCAGACACGGCGCGCAGCAACTCCCTTCCGCGACCTGATGCGCGAAAGGGCGCCCACAGCTTGCGCAGGCTGGTGTTCCCGGGAGCGCCAGTTCGCTCCAGCAATCCGCGCAGAGCCCCGTCTGCGTCGCGATCATGTCCCCACACAAGGGGCATCGCGGCGGAAACACGAGGTCGATGAGTGGAGAGAAGGCCTCGCGGATACGCATGGATGCAGCCTAGGCGCGCGGCCTTGCCGCACAAGCGGTTGCAACCTTTTAACCAACGCGGCAGGGAGCGATCATGGCCAGCACACCTCCCCGCACCCCGCCCCGCATCTTTTCGCGCAGCCGCCGCACGGCCCTGCGTCAGCGCCTGCGGCACCTGCAGCAGCGTCCGAACGCGGCGCGCTACCTCATCGAGGACATGATCGAGGATGTCCACGAGCGCCTCGGCTTCCTGCGCTTCGAGCCCAGGACCGTGCTCATCGTGGGCGACTACACTGGAGAACTGGCCCGCGCGATGCGCGCGGCGGACTGCGAGGTCACCGAGATCGACCCCGCCGACGGCTTCGACGAGGAACAGCCCTACCCCTTCGGCGAATTCGACCTGATCGTGAGCCTGGGCACGCTCGACACCGTCAACGATCTTCCCGGTGCCCTCATCCACATCCGCCGCGCGCTCGCGCAGGGCGGCATGATGATCGCCAGCTTCCTGTCGCTCGGCAGCCTGCAGAACCTGCGCGAAGCCATGCTGGAAGCCGACGGTGAGCGGCCCGCACCGCGCCTCCACCCCATGGTCGACGTGCGCGCGGGTGGTGAACTTCTCCAGCGCACGCTCTTTGCCGATCCCGTGATCGACCAGCGCCCGCTCAAGGTCGCCTTCCGCAGCCTCGACAGCCTGGTGGCGGACCTGCGCGCCCAAGGCGCCTCGAACGTGCTGAGCGATGCAGGTCCGATCCTTGGAAAAGAAGCCCGCAAACGCGCTTCGGCCGCCTTCACCGCGCGGGGCAAAGACGGCCGAACCGTGGAGACTTTCGAGATCCTCACCCTTTCGGGCTGGCGAAAGTAATCGAGAGGCGGCGTCGAGCGTCTCGACGCCGCCCTGTTCGTGATCAGGCCAGCGCAGCCTGGGCTGCGGCCAGACGCGCGATCGGCACGCGGTAGGGCGAGGCACTGACGTAGTCGAGGCCGACCTTTTCGCAGAACGCGATCGAGGCCGGATCGCCGCCGTGCTCGCCGCAGATGCCCAACTTCAGGTCCGGACGGGTCGTGCGGCCACGCTCGGCGCCCAGTTCCACCAGCTGGCCGACACCCTCGACATCAAGGCTCACGAACGGATCGCGCGGGTAGATACCCTTCTCCACATAGGGGCTGAGGAAGCGGCCCGCATCATCGCGGCTGACGCCCAGCGTCGTCTGCGTGAGATCGTTGGTGCCGAACGAGAAGAAGCGTGCTTCCTGCGCGATATCGCCCGCCATCAGGGCCGCGCGCGGCAGCTCGATCATGGTGCCTACGATGTACTCGAGCGTGCGGCCCTTCTCGGCGAACACCGCAGCGGCGGTCTCATCGACGACCTTCTTGAGGATCGCCAGTTCCTTCCGGGTGGCAACCAGCGGGATCATCACTTCAGGCACGGGCGCATCGCCCGAAGCCTCGGCAACGTCGCACGCGGCCTCGAAGATCGCGCGCGCCTGCATCTCGTAGATTTCCGGGAACGTGATGCCCAGACGGCAGCCACGGTGGCCGAGCATCGGGTTCAGCTCGTGCAGTTCGCCTGCACGGCGCTGCAGCGTGTCGACACCGATGCCGATGGCTTCGGACAGCTCGGCGAACTCGGCCTCGCCCTGCGGCAGGAACTCATGCAGCGGCGGATCGAGCAGGCGAATGGTGACCGGAAGGCCCGCCATCACATCGAAGATCGCGTGGAAGTCCGCGCGCTGTTCGGGGAGCAGCTTCTCCAGCGCGCCGCGGCGGCCAGCTTCGTCTTCGGCCAGGATCATCTGGCGCACGGCCGAGATGCGCCCTGCATCGAAGAACATGTGCTCGGTGCGGCACAGGCCCACGCCTTCGGCGCCGAACTGGCGGGCCATCTTGCAGTCGGTCGGCGTCTCGGCGTTCGCGCGCACCTTCATGCGGCGGTGCTTGTCGGCCCACTCCATGAGCGTGCCGAAATCGCCTGCGAGTTCCGGCTCGATGGTGGGCACTTCGCCCGCCATGATCTCGCCCGTCGCGCCGTCCAGCGTGATGACATCGCCTTCCTTGAGCTCGCGATAGCCAATGCGCAGGGTGCGGGTCTTCATGTCGATGGAGACGCCCGAAGCGCCCGAGACGCAGGGGCGACCCATGCCGCGTGCGACGACGGCCGCGTGGCTGGTCATGCCGCCGCGCGCGGTCAGGATGCCCTTGGCCGCGTGCATGCCGTGGATGTCCTCCGGCGAGGTTTCCACGCGCACCAGGATCACCGCCTCGCCCAGTTCGTTGCGCTTTTCGGCCGTATCGGCGTCAAGCACGATCTGGCCCGAGGCCGCGCCCGGCGAGGCAGGCAGGCCCTTGGCGAGAATGTCGCGCGGCGCTTCGGGGTCGAGCGTGGGGTGCAGAAGCTGGTCGAGCGCCATCGGGTCGACGCGCTTGATCGCGGTCGCCTCGTCAATGAGACCCTCGCCCACCATTTCAACCGCCATCTTGAGCGCGGCCTTGGCGGTGCGCTTGCCCGAACGGGTCTGCAGCATCCAAAGCTTGCCCTGCTGCACGGTGAACTCGATGTCCTGCATGTCCGCGTAGTGCTTTTCAAGCAGCTCGAACACCGCGGCGAGTTCGCCATAGGCCTTGGGCATCGCCTCTTCCATCGAAGGCGCGGTGGCGCCCGAGGCTTCGCGGGCGGCCTTGGTCAGGTACTGCGGGGTGCGGATGCCGGCGACGACGTCCTCGCCCTGCGCGTTGACGAGGTATTCGCCGTAGTAGGCCTTGTCGCCCGTTGCCGGGTCGCGGGTAAAGGCAACGCCGGTGGCCG
This sequence comes from Novosphingobium profundi, assembly GCF_020524485.1. Lineage (GTDB taxonomy): Bacteria > Pseudomonadota > Alphaproteobacteria > Sphingomonadales > Sphingomonadaceae > Novosphingobium > Novosphingobium profundi_A. The sequence continues at coordinate 147,149 of NZ_JAIVLF010000004.1, forward strand.
AGGTTTCGCCCATGTTGCCAAAGACCATGGCCTGCACGTTGACGGCCGTACCCCAATCGCCCGGAATGTCGTTAAGGCGGCGGTAGACCTTGGCGCGGTCGGAATCCCAGCTGTCGAAGACGGCGCGGATCGCGCCCCATAGCTGTTCGTGCACGTCCTGCGGGAAGGGCTTGCCCAGTTCTTCCGAGACAATCGCCTTGTACTGTGCGACGATGCCGCGCCAGTCGTCGGCCGACAGCTCGACATCGTTCATGAAGCCATTGTCTTCCTTGACGATTTCGAGCGCTTCCTCAAAGCGGCCATGGTCGAGACCAAGGACGACGTCGGAATACATCTGGATGAAGCGGCGGTAGGAATCCCACGCAAAGCGGTCATCGCCCGAGACCTTCGCCAGCCCCTCGACCGTCTCGTCGTTGAGGCCCAGGTTCAGGACCGTGTCCATCATGCCCGGCATCGAGACGCGCGCACCCGAACGGACCGAGACGAGCAGCGGATCGGCGGCATCGCCAAAGCTCTTGCCCACGGTCTTTTCGATGTGGGTCAGCGCCTCGGCAACGTCGGCGCGCAGCGCGTCCGAAAAGTCACCACCCTCGGCAAGATACTTTACGCACTCCTCAGTCGTGATCGTAAAGCCGGGAGGAACAGGAAGACCAATTCCCGCCATTTCGGCAAGATTGGACCCCTTACCCCCCGTAATCACCTTGTCTTTTGCACGGGGATCGTCATGCTTGACGCCACCGCCGAAGGTGTAGACCTGCCTCGTCATTGTATTGGCTTTCCTAATTACGTCCGGCCCTCCTCCAGGCCGGGCAAAAATACTAGCCTTCGATCCGGGAGAAGTCAGCCACTTTGTGCACTGCAGCGCGGAAACGGTCGAGGAGGCCCAACCGTTCCGTGCGCTTCGCCGGATCGCTGTCGTTCACGGTTACATCGTTGAAAAACGCGTCAATCGGAGCGCGCAGCGAGGCGAGCGCCGCCATCGCGCCCGCAAAGTCCTCAGCCTCCACGCAGGCGACCGCCTTCGGCGCTGCAGCGGCAAGCGCATCCATCAGCGCCTGCTCGGCCGGTTCGGGTGTGTAGGACAGGCGCCCGCGCTGGGCGTAGACCTCGGTCATGTCGGGATCGTCGACGTTTTCCATCGGATCCTCGTCACCCGTGCGCGCGATACGCTCATCGGCGGCAAACCCTTCCTTCTTGAGGATGTTGTTGGCGCGCTTGTAGCCAGCCAGCAGGTTTGCGCCATCGTCCGTTTGGACGAAGGCCTGGAGCGCGTGGACGCGCGCGAGCAGGCGGACCAGATCATCCTCACCGCCGAGCGCAAAGACCGCATCAATCAGATCGTGGCGAACGCCCGCTTCCTTCTGCTGGACCTTGAGGCGGTCGGCGAAGAAGTCGAGGAGGTCATGCGTACCGACACTCAAACGCAAACCGTTTTCCGTCAGGATGCGAATTACGCCAAGCGCCGCACGGCGCAACGCGAAGGGGTCCTTCGAACCGGTTGGCTTTTCGTCAATCGAGAAGAAACTGCGCAGAGTATCGAGCTTGTCCGCGAGCGCGACGGCGACCGAAACCGGCGCTGTCGGCACATCATCGCTAGCACCCACGGGCTTGTAATGATCGCGAATGGCGTCAGCAACAGCATCAGGCAGACCTTCGGCTCGGGCGTAATACCCACCCATAAGCCCTTGAAGTTCGGGAAATTCGCCCACCATTTCGGTGACGAGATCAGCCTTGCAAAGACGGGCAGCCTTTTTGGCAAGTGCAGGGTCTGCACCCGGTACAATTCCCTCATTCGCGAGATCGAAAGCAATTCTAGCAACACGCTCGACCTTGTCGGCGACGGTGCCCAGCTTCTCATGGAAGGTGATGCGGCCCAGCTTTTCGGCCTGCTTCGACAGCGGCGTCTTGCGGTCCTGCTCCCAGAAGAAGCGCGCGTCGGAGAGGCGCGCGGCGAGCACCTTGCGGTTGCCCGCAACGATGCCCTCGCCGCCGTCGACAGCCGCGATGTTCGCGGTGCACACGAAGGCGTCGGCCAGTTTGCCGTCCTTCTCGCACACGAAGTACTTCTGGTTGACACGCGCGGTGAGCTGGATGGTTTCGGGCGGGACTTCGAGGAAGTCCTCATCGAAGCGTCCGAGCAGCGGCACGGGCCATTCGGTCAGACCCGCGTTCTCGATCACGAGACCCTCGTCCTCGACCAGCGTGAGGCCCGCGGCGCTTGCAGCCTCGGCGGCCTTGGTGCGGATGAGGTCCTGACGCTCGGCGTGGTCGACCAGCACATAGGCCGCGCGCAGCGTCTCGACGTAGGTGTCCGCACCCGAGAGCTTGATTTCGCCCGGCGCGTGGAAACGGTGGCCCTTGGTAACGCGGCCCGAAGTGATGCCCTCAACCGCGCATTCGACCAGTTCATCGCCCAGGATCGCGACGATCCCCGAAAGCGGGCGCACCCAGCGAAGGCTCTCCGGGCTCAGCGAGGCGGCGCCCCAGCGCTGCGACTTGGGCCAGGGGAAGGCGCGGATGATCGCGGGGATCGCGTCTGCCAGCACGTCCTTGACCGCGCGGCCCGGCTTCTCGACGACGGCAAAGTAGGTGTCCTTGCCCTTGATGTCGCGCACTTCCAGCTGGTCCTTGGACAAGCCGGTCTTGCGCAGGAAGCCTTCCAGCGCCTGTTCGGGCGCGCTGGTGGCAGGCCCCTTGGTTTCTTCGCGCACGGCCTCGGTCTGAACCGGCAGGTCCTTCGCGATCAGCGCCAGACGGCGCGGCGTCGAGTAGACGGTGATACCGCCCACCGAGACGCCCGCGTCCTTCATTTCCTTGCGGAAGAGCTTTTCCAGGTCCGCGCGGGCTCCGGCCTGCATGCGGGCGGGAATTTCCTCGGAGCGCAGTTCAAGCAGAAAATCGGTCATCTTACGCACTCCACCCCGGGAAATCCTTTTCCCAGCGCTCTGCATTCACTTCGATGTGCGAGGCGCAGGCCCCCTTGGCGAGATCGCGCACGCGGCCGATGTAGCTGGCGCGCTCCTGCACCGAGATCACGCCGCGCGCCTGCAGCAGGTTGAACAGGTGGCTCGCCTCGATCGCCTGGTCGTAGGCGGCGAGCGGGATCTTCGCCTCGATGCAGCGCTGGCTTTCCGCCTCGGCGGCCTTGAAGCCAGCGAACAGCGCGTCGGTGTCGGCGATCTCGAAGTTGTACTTCGACTGCTGCTTCTCGTTCTGGAGGAAGACGTCGCCGTAGGTAACGCCTTCGTTGTTGAACTTGAGGTCATAGACCCAGTCGACGCCCTGGATGTACATCGCAAGGCGTTCCAGGCCATAGGTCAGCTCGCCCGTCACCGGCTTGCAGTCGAACCCGCCGACCTGCTGGAAGTAGGTGAACTGCGTGACTTCCATACCATCGCACCAGACTTCCCAGCCCAGACCCCAGGCACCCAGCGTCGGGCTTTCCCAGTCGTCTTCCACAAAGCGGATGTCGTGCGCGAGCGGGTCGATCCCGATCTCGGCCAGGCTTGCGAGGTAGAGTTCCTGGAGGTTCTCCGGGTTCGGCTTCAGGACCACCTGGTACTGGTAGTAGTGCTGGAGACGGTTCGGGTTCTCACCATAGCGGCCATCGGTCGGACGGCGCGAGGGCTGCACGTAGGCGGCCTTCCAGGGCTCAGGGCCCAGCGAGCGCAGCGTCGTTGCCGGGTGGAACGTACCCGCGCCCACGCGCATGTCGTAAGGCTGAAGGATCAGGCAGCCCTGCTTGCTCCAGTAATTGTGGAGCGTGAGGATCATGTCCTGAAAGCTGAGCGGCTCTTTCGCAGGCGTCGGCATGGGTAATCCGTCTTGTTCTTTTCGTGTCGAATGTGACGGCCCGCCTTTGGCGGATGGAGCCCGGCAAATCAACTGCGCTGCGCCCATTTCCCACCCAAGTGCGGGATTTGGGGAACAACCTGCCGCAGTATCCTCACTACATCCTCCGCCGCGCCGACACGATCGGACGGCCCTGCCCCTAGAAGGCGATGGCTCCAGATGCGGCCCTCTTTCGCACGATTATCCGATTTTCACCCTACCCGCGCGCGCTGCGGCTCCCTATTCAGGATGCAACATGCGTACACGCCTCCTTTCGCTCACCGCGAGCCTTGCCCTTTGCACCCTCGCCCTGCCCTGCTCGGCCCGCGCCGAAAAGCCAGCTTCCCTGCCCGTCGAGACGGAGGCGCGCCCGGTGCGTCCAGCGCTCTGGAAGGTCGCGGACGAGGACACGACCATCTGGCTGTTCGGCACGATCCATGTCCTGCCCGAAGCGGTGGACTGGAACAGCGGCGCGGTGGCGCAGGCCCTTACCGCGTCCGATACGCTCGTCACCGAAGTCCCCATGGACGCGCAGGCAAAGACGCAGGCCATAATGATGCGCCTCAGCCAGCGCGAGGACGGGAAGAGCCTGCGCGACACGCTCTCACCCGAGCACCGCGCGAGCTACGAAGCGGCCCTTCGCAAGCTTGGCCTTCCGCTTGGCGCGTTCGACCGCACCGATAGCTGGTTTGCCGCCCTGATGCTTTCGCTGCTCCCGCTCCAGGCCGCAGGGTACGATCTTGCGCACGGCGTCGACACGCAGGTTTCCGAACTCGCCAAGGCCCGCGGCATGGATCACCAGGCGCTCGAAACGCCGGAATATCAGCTTGGTCAGTTCGAAAACCTCCCGCCCGAGACCCAGGAAACCTACCTTGCCGAGGTCATCGAGGGCCTGCCCACGATGGAAGCCGACATTACCGAGATGGTCGGCGCCTGGAAGGCGGGAGAGGCGCAGAAGCTCGCCCAGATCCTGAACGAACAGGAAAGCGACCCGGCGATCCGCGAGGCCTTGCTTACCACACGCAACCGCAACTGGACTGCCTGGCTGGAAGAGCGTCTCGAAACGCCGGGCGAAGTCTTCCTCGCGGTCGGCGCTGGACACCTGGCAGGCAAGGACAGCGTGCAGGAACTGCTCGCGCGTGAAGGCATCACCGCCGAGCGCATTCAATAAGGGGCCTGCAGATGCGCATGCTTCGCGGACTTCTTGCCTCCTGGCTGCTGGGGCTGGCGCTTGCCGCCTGCGGCCCCGCCCCCCTCCCCGCGACCCCGGCCTTGTGGGCCGTACGCGATGACGCGGGCCATGAGGGCTGGCTATTTGGCACGATCCACAGCGCGCCTGCCCCGCTCGAATGGCGCTCAGACACGATCGACGGAGCGCTCACCAAGGCCGGTGCGATCATGGTCGAAGTCGGCAACCTGCAGGACGATGCGGCCGTTGCAGCGACCTTCGCGCGCCTTGCCCGGGGAGAAAACGAGCCTCCCCTGAGCACCCGGGCCTCCCCTGATGACCGGGCGGCACTGAAGGCGCTCATGGACAAGGCCGGCTATGCTGACGGGCAGTTTCGCGAGGTCGAGACCTGGGCGGCGGCGCTGACGCTGGCGCGCAGCTCCAAAGACGGCAGCGATGCTGCAAATGGCGTCGACCGCGCGGTCCTGAAGGCTGCAGGCGCACGGCCCGTCCTCGAACTGGAAGGGGCCGAGACGCAGCTCGGGATCTTCGATGCCCTTCCCGAACGCGAGCAGCGCGACCTGCTGGGCGCCGTAGCCCATGAAGCCACATCCCAGGATGGCACCGACCTTCTCAAAGGGTGGCGGGCAGGCGACATCATGGCGCTCGAAGCCGAGACGCGCCGCGGGCTGCTGGCCGATCCGGAACTGCGCGAGGCGCTCTTTACCGAGCGCAATGCGGCATGGACCGGCAAGATCGCCAAGGCCGTCCGCAAAGGCCAACGCCCGTTCGTCGCCGTGGGCGCGGCGCACATGGTCGGTCCGGACGGGCTGATTGCCCTGCTCGAGCACGCGGGGCTCACCGTCGAGCGCCTGCAATAGCGCTTGCCTTTACCCGCCTTTGCGCATAAGGGCCCTGCCTTCTGTCATGGTCATCCCTGGAGGCGTGGCAGAAGGAGCGGGGCCGATGGTCGGTCCCGAACCGATCATTTATCCAGTTTTCGAAAGGCACGTACCATGAGCGATACGCTTACCCTGCCGGCCGAGACGCGCGAACGGGCAGGCAAGGGAGCCTCCCGCGCCCTGCGTCGCGAAGGCCGTACTCCCGCCGTGATCTATGGCAACAACGAAGAACCGATTGCCATCCACGTCGAGGAAAAGGAGCTGATCCGTCAGCTCGGCACCGGTCACTTCTTCAACTCGATCGTCGAGGTCGAGATCAATGGCAAGAAGGTGCGTACGCTCCCCAAGGACGTTGCGCTTCACCCCGTCACGGACTTCCCGCTTCACGCTGACTTCCTGCGCCTCTCGAAGAACGCAACCGTGCACGTCAACGTGCCCGTCGCGTTCGCCAACGAAGAGCTGTCGCCGGGCCTGAAGCGTGGCGGCGTGCTCAACATCGTTCGTCACGAGCTTGAGCTGGTCTGCCCCGCGGACAAGATCCCCGACGAGATCTCGATCGACGTCACCGGCTTCGACGTCGGCGAATCGATCCACGCCAGCCACGTGACGCTGCCCGCCGGCGTCGAGCAGGCGATCACGGACCGCGACTTCACCATCGCGACGATCGCGGCGCCCTCGGCTCTCAAGAGCGAAGAAGGCGACACGACCAAGGCTGAAGGCGAAGGCGAAACCGCCGAGTAATCGCCTCGCGACAAGTTCAGGCCCTTTCCGCCCCGGCCACCGGTGCGCGGAAAGGGCCTTTTCTTTTGGGCGCTTGCACGCCACTAAGCGCGCGCTCAGGACAGACCGAAAGGACAGGCAATGGCCACGCAACTGTGGGTGGGACTTGGAAACCCGGGACCGCAATACGCCATGCAGCGGCACAACGTGGGTTTCATGGCTCTCGACACGATTGCCGACATGCACCGCTTCGGCCCTGTCCAGAAGAAGTTCCAGGGCTGGCTCCAGGAAGGTCGGCTCGGCAGCGACAAGATCCTGCTGCTCAAGCCTGCCACATTCATGAACGAGAGCGGCCGCTCGGTGGGTGAGGCCATGCGCTTCTACAAGCTGGAGCCCGACGCCCTCACCGTCTTTCATGACGAGCTCGACCTCGCCCCGTTCAAGGTCAAGGTGAAGCAGGGCGGCGGCCATGCCGGGCACAATGGCCTGCGCTCCATCGGCCAGCATCTGGGCCCCGACTACCGCCGCGTGCGCCTGGGCATCGGACATCCCGGCCACAAGGACCGTGTCACCGGCTATGTGCTGGGCAACTACGCCAAGGCGGAGATTGATCCGCTCGCCGACATGCTCGGGGCGATTGCCGCCGAGGCCAACTGGCTCGCCGAAGGTAACGATCCGCGCTTCATGAGCGAGATCGCCTTGCGTCAGCAGGGCTAGCACCTGTCGAGTTAGTTTACAGTTGGGTAATTCGGTTAGTTATATTAACCACTAACTATGGCTGAAAACTGCGATTGGCACAGCCATTGCGAAGATGGACCTACATCTCAAGTTTACAGGGGTTACGTCAGGATGCTTCGCAAGACTTTCAATACTCTCGCTATTTCCACTGCACTTTCGGTCGCCTTTGCCACCCCTGCGCACGCCACCTTCTTCTGGTGGCCGACGTCCTCGGGCGGCACGCACTCGCACTACTGCGATTGCGGCCACTCGGGCGGCTCGACCATGTGCGGTGGCAGCACCTCGACGACCTCCGGCGGCACCACCACCACCTCGGGTGGGACCACAACCACTTCGGGCGGCACCACGACGACGACCTCCGGTGGCACGACCACCACGTCGGGTGGCACGTCCGGTGGCTCGTCGGGCGGCACCGATGTTCCCGAACCTGGCATGCTGGGCATGATGGGCCTGGGTCTCATCGGCCTGGCCTATGCGCGCCGCCGCAAGCGTCGGGTCGCCTGAGCCAGCGCACCAACGACCTGCCGCGCGTCCACGCCCATCACGGGCGCGCACGCAGGAACATCGGGTAAGCGCGCCGCAATTCCCGTTGGTGGATGCACGCAGCCCTGAAAGGCCGTCGAAGGTTCAGCCTTCGGCGGCCTTTGCCTTTGCGAGCGAACGCGCGATAGCCGCATTGCCGGGATCGGCTTTCGCAGCCGTGCGCAGCAATTGCCGCGCCTTTTCCATTTCGATGCCGCTTTCCAGGCGCACGAGTCCGGCGACATATATGCAATCGGGGTTGTCGGGAGCCTGCGCCATCGCCCGGTCGGCATAGCCAACCGCGCTGTCGACCTCGCCCAGGTGCATGTGGGCCAGGGCAAGGCGTCGCAGCACCTCGGCATCTCCTGCACCTGTCAGCATGGGCTGGTAGATCGCCACCGCCTTCGCCCACTCCTGCCGCGCCATGGCCCGTGCGCCGTCCTCGATCCGCGCCTGCGCGGCCTCCAGACGCGCTGGCTCAAGGCGAGCGGCCAGCGCGGCCGCTTCGGGCGCCCCCACCGCTTCGGCCGCCTGACGTGCGGCGTTGATGGCTTGCGGCCCAGCCAGCGGGCTCATCGCAAGGGGGCGCAAGGTCTCCCAGGCGTCACCTGGATTGTCGGTCTCGATCTGCGCAATTCCCAGCATGAGCCGGGAATAGGGATTGCCCGGAAGTGCCAGCGAAGCTCTCTGGAATATGACACGCGCCTGTTCGGCATGGCCGAGACGCAGCAGCGCCTCCCCATAGCTCATGCTGAGCGGCGAGCCTGGCTCAAGCTGCGCTTCGCGCGCCTGCAAGGTGGTCCGGATCGTCTCCCACTCACCCTTCTCGGAGAGAAGCTGGATCCGCATGGCCTCGATCTCGGACGTCGCGCCCAGGTCCTTGCGCGCGGTCTCGATCACCTTCATGGCCGCCTCGACATCCCCCTTGATGTCGTACTGGTTGGCCAGCGCCACACGCGGTGCCGCCCGATCGGGATAGGCTTCCACCACCTTGCGGAACGCGGCGATGGCGGCCTCGGTCTGGCCTCGCGCAGCCGCGAGATCCCCGGCCAGCACGCGCGTTTCGTATGCCCCCGCATCGCGCGCGACCATCCGGCGATAGATCGCCTCGGCCGCGTCGAACTGCCCTTCCTGCAAACGGAACCGCGCGTAGGCCTCGGCAAGGCGGATACCGCCACCCTGCTCCATTCCTGCCTCGAACGCGGCAATGGCAGCCTCACGCCGGTCGAGCGCCAGATTGGCCTCGGCGCGCACGCGGGCGGCATCTTCGCCATCGGCGTCGGCCAGACGCTTGAGCGCCTCCGCAGGCCGTCCACGCAGCAACGCGATCTCGGCCCTCAGGACCGAGCGGTTCGTCCCTGTTCCTCCGGCTTGCTCCAGGCGACGAAGCGCCCCTTCCGCACCATCGGGATCACCCAGCCCCAGGTAAGCGCGCGCGAGCACTTCGAGCATGGCCGCGTTACCCGGATCCTCCTGCAAGGCCGAGGCGACTTCGACACGCGCCTGATCGAAGTCCTCCCGCGCCAGACTATCCTGGGCCTTTCCAAGGAGGGTCTCGGGGCTGTCGCCACAAGCGGTGAGCAACGAAAGGGCCACGAAGGGCAGCGCGAAGCGGGAAAGAGATCGGCTCATGGCATGCTGCCTAGCGACAAGCCCTGAACTTTCCGTTATGCGCACCGGCTTGACCGTCGTGTGCATTTCCTGAACCGAAATGCACTGCAAAAACTGGCCAAGACGGCGCTGCGGCGCTATGGGCAGCCAAATTTTCATACCGGAGTAGATAATGGGTTTCCGTTGCGGAATCGTGGGCCTGCCCAATGTCGGCAAGTCAACCTTGTTCAATGCGCTCACCGAGACGCAGGCTGCCCAGGCTGCCAACTATCCCTTCTGCACGATCGAGCCCAACGTCGGGCAGGTCGGCGTGCCCGATCCGCGCCTCGACAAGCTGGCGGAGATTGCAGGCTCGGCCAAGATCATCCCGACCCAGCTTTCGTTCGTGGACATCGCCGGGCTCGTGCGCGGCGCGTCGAAGGGCGAAGGCCTGGGCAACCAGTTCCTGGGCAACATTCGCGAAGTCGACGCGATCATCCACGTCCTGCGCTGCTTCGAGAACGACGACATCCAGCACGTCGACAACAAGGTCGACCCGATTGCCGATGCCGATACGGTCGAGACCGAGCTCCTGCTCTCCGACCTTGAAAGCCTCGAAAAGCGCGTCCCCGCCGCCCAGAAGCGCGGTGCGAGCGGCGACAAGGAAGCCAGGATCGCCGCCTCGGTTCTGGGCCAGGCGCTCGATCTCCTGCGCGAAGGCAAGCCCGCCCGCCTGACCGAGCCCAAGGATGAGGAAGAAGAACGCGTCTTCCGCCAGGCCCAGCTCCTGACCGCAAAGCCCGTCCTCTACGTCTGCAATGTCGAGGAAGAGGCCGCGGCCGAGGGCAACGAATTCTCCCAGCGCGTCTTCGAGAAGGCCGCTGCCGAAGGCGCGACCGCGGTCATCGTCTCGGCCGCCATCGAGGCCGAACTGGTCGGCATGGACAAGGAAGACCGCGGCGTCTTCCTTGAGGAAATGGGCCTTGCCGAAGCCGGCCTGGCGCGCATCATCCGCGCAGGCTACGAGCTTCTCGAACTCCTGACCTTCTTCACGGTCGGCCCCAAGGAAGCACGCGCCTGGACCGTCCACAAGGGCGCCAAGGCCCCTGAGGCCGCAGGCGAGATTCACTCCGACATGCAGCGTGGCTTCATCCGCGCCGAGACCATCGCCTTTGATGATTTCGTGGCGCTCGGCGGCGAAGCGGCCGCCAAGGAACAGGGCAAGCTGCGTCAGGAAGGCAAGGAGTACGTGGTGCACGACGGCGACGTCATGCACTTCAAGTTCAACGTCTGATCCAGACCCCACTTACGCTTGCATCCCGCTCCCTCCGACATGAGGGGGGCGGGACAGGCTCGGCACTAAACGCAGGCCCATGCGTTGCCCTTGCAACCCCTTAACGAGTTGCAAGGAACCGCCCTCCATGATCGACCGATCCGAAAAGATCGTCTGGCTTGCCCGCCTGGGCTTCGTGGCGCGCGGCGTCGTCTATGCGCTGCTGGGCTATCTGGCCCTGTCGAGCTCCTCGAGCCAGACGGTAAGCTCCGGCCAGTCCGGTGTCCTTGGTTATATCCAGCATATCCCGGGCGGCGTCCCGATCCTCTTTGCCGCCTCAGCCGGACTTCTGGGCTATGCCCTGTTCCGGTTCTCCTCGGCCTTTCTCGACATCGAAAATCGCGGAACTGACGCCAAGGGCATCGCCACGCGCACCGGGCACCTGTGCAGCGGCGTGCTCCACCTCGGCCTTGCCTGGTCCGCACTCCAGTTCGCCATTGGCAGCAAGCAGAGTGCAGGTGATCGTACCCACGACATGGTTTCGACCGCGCTTGGTTTCGAGCTCGGCCCCCTCGCCCTTGCCATCGCTGGTGTCGCGCTGGTGACCGGCGCCCTCTTCCAGGCGCGCGAGGCAATCACGCTCGGCTTCATGAAGTGGGTTTCCCCCCGCGCTCCGACCTGGAGCTGCTGGCTCGGCCGTGCCGGTTATGCCGCCCGCGCGGTGGTATACCTTCTCATCGGATGGTCGCTGCTGCGCTCGGCCTGGTCGGAAAACAGCTCCGAGGCGCGTTCGGTCGGCGGGGCCATCCTCGACCTGCGCGAGATGGGCGCGGTCCACACCGCAGTGGCTGCAGGTCTCCTGCTGTTTGGGCTCTTCAGCCTCATCATCGCGCGCTACCGCATCATTCCCGATCCGGGCCGCAAGTTCCATGCGGCTCGGCAGGCGCTGAGTTGATCCTTTATGCCCCACCCCAACCAGAACGCCGTCCTTTACCGCATGGTGATGGACAAGCACATCTGCCCCTTCGGCCTCAAGGCCAAGCATCTGCTGGAGCGTAAAGGCTATCAGGTCGAGGACCACTGGCTGCAGACCCGCGAGCAGACGGATGCCTTTCAGGAAAAGCACGATGTGAAGACCACCCCGCAGATCTTCATCGCGGGACAGCGCATCGGCGGCTATACCGACCTGCGCGAATTCCTGAAGCTGGACGTGCCCAACACGGACCGGAAAAGCTACACTCCTGTCATCGCCGTATTTCTGACGGCGGCGGCTCTCGCGATTGCGAGCAGCTGGGCGGTCCTTGGCACCGCGATGACCGTGCTGACAGCCGAGTGGTTCGTCTCAATCGCGATGATGCTGCTCGCCATGCTCAAGCTGCAGGATGTCGAGCAGTTCTCGACGATGTTCCTGGGCTACGATCTTCTGGCCCGGCGCTATGTGCCCTACGCCTATGCCTATCCGTTCCTGGAATGGACGGCCGGGGCGCTGATGACCGCGCATGTCCTGCCCATCCTGTCGATTCCCGTGGCGCTCGGCATCGGAAGCGTCGGCGCGGCCTCTGTCTTCTATGCGGTCTACATCCAGAAGCGCGAGCTCAAGTGCGCCTGCGTCGGTGGTTCGGCGAACGTGCAGCTGGGCTTCGTTTCGCTCACCGAGAACCTGCTCATGGTCGGCATGGCGCTTTGGATGCTGATAAAGACCACCACCCTGTAACGCGACGCTAGTCGGTGTCCGGCGGCGTGCAGTCCATCATGCCGTCGGCCATGAAGGCGACCCGTTCCTGCGCATCGTGAAGCATGATGCGCGCGGGCCAGTTGACGGCATCCCCGCCCGTCTCATCGTCGGGCAAGCGGATGATATCCAGCCAGTTTTCAAGACCCGTGTAGGTCGAATGCGCCCCTCCGGGCAGCTCCGCGCTGGTCGTGCGCGCGGCATAGCGGTCAAGGTCGGGCGGCACGATCATGAAACCCTCGTCCGGCCCTGCGACGAAGATCGGGTTCTCATCGCCCTTGGCCGTGAAGCGGCAGCCGCGATGCGACAGGCCGTAACGCTCCATGTCCACATCGGCGATGGGCTGCGGGATGATCGGCTCGAACGGAGCCTTGCTCATGCGCTTGACCATGGCAACGTCCTTTGCCGCATCGGCCTTCTTTTCGGCCACGGTATCCTCGGAACCACAGGCGGCCAGTGCCGCAACCAGCGCCAGCCCCATCCATCTTGCGTGCATCACTTTCGCCCGAACAGTTTCTCGATATCTGCGTGAGCCAGCTTAACCCACGTAGGGCGCCCATGGTTGCATTGCCCCGAGCGTGGCGTGTGCTCCATTTCACGCAGCAGCGCGTTCATCTCGGCCACCGAAAGCGTGCGACCGGCCCGGACCGACCCATGGCAGGCCATCGTTGCCAGCACGAGATCGAGCCGCTCGCCCAGAAGAAGGGCATCGCCATTCTTGGCCAAGTCGTCCGCCACGTCGCGCACCAGCGCCTCGGCGCTCGACTTGCGCAACACAGACGGGATCGCACGCACCAGCATCGCACCGGGCCCGAAGCGTTCGAGCACCAGGCCGAAGCGCGCGAGATCCTCCAGTTTCTCCTCTAGAGCATCGCACGCGACTTCCTCCAGTTCGACGACCTCGGGAAGGAGCAGCGCCTGGCTGCGGTTCATCGCCTCTTCCGCGCCCGCCGCCTTCAGGCGTTCGAGAACAAGACGCTCGTGCGCGGCGTGCTGGTCGACGATGACAAGACCGTCTTCGGCTTCGGCCACGATGTAGGTGTTCGAAATCTGACCGCGCGCCACACCCAGGGGGTAGCGCAGCGCCTCTTCCTCGGCGGCATCGGGCTCTTCCGATAGAGCTTCCGCCCGGCCCGAGGGCTGCGCCATGACGTCGGCCTCGTAGGCGCGCCAGGCGGCAGCACCTTCGGCCACGCGCCCTGCCCCCCCGCCACTCGGGTAGGAGGTGCGCTGAGGGGCATACTCGCGGGCAAACAGCGAGCCGATCGAGGGCGCGGGCTCGCCGCTGCGGGCTGGCGCTGCAGGCTCGACCTGCCAGTTGCCCATGGCGTTCGCCGAGGGCGGCTGCGCGCTCTTCTGGCCCGCAGCTTCCAACGCATGGCGCAGCGCGCCCACCAGAAAGCCCCGGATGAAAGCCGGGTCACGAAAGCGCACTTCGGTCTTGGCGGGATGGACGTTCACGTCAACTTCCTCGGGCGGGATCGAGAGGAAAAGAGCCAGTACCGCATGCCGGTCACGCGCCAGCATGTCGGCATAAGCCCCGCGCACGGCGCCTGTCAGGAGGCGATCCTTGACCGGACGGCCATTGACGAAAAGGTATTGGTGATCGGCGACACCGCGGTTGTAGGTCGGCAGCCCTGCAACGCCCGTCAGGTGCGCGTTGCCCCGCTCGGAATCGATGAGGACGCCGTCCTCGGCGAGCTCGCGCGCCACGAGGCGGGCGACCCGCGAGGCCAGCTCTTCGTCGGGCTGGACCGCGATGACCCGGCGCCCGTCGTGTTCGAGGACGAAACCGATGTCGGGCCGCGCCATGGCGAGACGCCGCACCACGTCCTGGCAGGCGGCGTATTCGGAGCGCGGCGTGCGCAGGAACTTGCGGCGCGCCGGCACCTTGCCGAACAGGTCCTCGACCCGAATTCGGGTTCCGGGCGGCAGCGCGGCCGGGCCATCCTCGGTCACCACGCCATGGTCGGTGACCCGCTTCCAGCCTTCATCCGCCCCGCGTGGGCGGCTCTCGATGGTGAGGCGCGCGACCGAGCCGATGGACGGCAGCGCCTCGCCGCGAAAGCCCAGTGTCGAGACCATCTCAATGTGTTCGTCGGGGAGCTTGGAGGTCGCGTGGCGCTCCAGCGCCAGCGCCATCTCGTCCGGGCGCATGCCGCAGCCGTCGTCGGTGACCTCGATCAGGTCGAGCCCGCCCGAGGCGATGCGCACGGTGACTTGCGTGGCGCCTGCGTCCACGGCGTTCTCGACCAGCTCCTTGAGCGCCGAGGCCGGGCGCTCGACAACCTCACCGGCGGCGATGCGGTTGACGAGATGTTCGGGCAAACGGCGAATCGTGGGCATGGAATTCCTGAATTTCCGGAGAATTTACGGTGACTGCACGCGCATAATCAGAGCACTTACGCACAAGGGCACCCCTAGGCCTTGAAACTAACGACGAAGCGCCGGGATTTCGAGACGGATCCCGGAGGAAACCCACCGAAAATCGACACAAATTTTTGGCCTTTCGCGAATCGATGGTTTAAGGGAGCCTCTCTCTTGCAAAACAGACTTTCGCGGGCACGCTTCGCGCAACGCCCCGCGACTGGAAATCATACGGATAATAGATGGCTGGCCCCTTCTCGCGATTCTTCAAACTCGGCTCTCAGGACATGGCGATCGACCTGGGTACCGCGAACACGCTCGTTTACGTGCAGGACCGCGGCATCGTTCTGAACGAGCCCTCGGTCGTCGCGATCGAGACCATGAACGGCGTGAAGAAGGTCAAGGCGGTCGGCGACGACGCCAAGCTGATGATGGGCAAGACGCCCGACAACATCGAGGCCATCCGCCCGCTTCGTGACGGTGTCATCGCCGACATCGAAATCGCCGAAGAGATGATCAAGCACTTCATCCGCAAGGTGCACGGCAAGTCCAATCTCTTCCGCTACCCCAAGATCGTGATCTGCGTACCTTCGGGCTCGACCTCGGTTGAGCGCCGCGCCATTCGCGATGCCGCCAGCAACGCCGGCGCGCGCGAAGTCTTCCTGATCCTGGAGCCGATGGCCGCGGCAATCGGCGCCGACATGCCCGTGACCGAACCTGTCGGTTCGATGGTCGTCGACATCGGCGGCGGCACCACCGAGGTCGCCGTGCTCTCGCTGCGCGGCCTTGCCTACACCACCTCGGTGCGCGTGGGCGGCGATAAGATGGACGAGGCGATCGTCTCCTACGTGCGCCGTCACCACAACCTCCTGATCGGCGATGCCACGGCAGAGCGCATCAAGAAGGACTACGGCATTGCCGTCATGCCCGAAGATGGCGCGGGTGAGACGATCCACATCAAGGGCCGCGACCTCGTCAACGGCGTGCCCAAGGAAATCTCGATCACGCAGGCCAATGTCGCCGAAGCGCTGGCCGAACCCATCGGGGCGATCATCGAAGGCGTGCGCATCGCGCTGGAAAACACCGCGCCCGAACTCGCCGCCGACATCGTCGACCAGGGCATCGTCCTGACCGGCGGCGGCGCGCTCATTCGCGGCCTTGACGACTACCTGCGCGAGGAAACCGGCCTTCCCGTCAGCGTTGCCGAGGACCCGCTGTCCTGCGTCGCGCTCGGCACCGGCCGCGCGATGGAGGATTCCGTGTACCAGGGCGTGCTGATGTCCGCCTGATCCACCGCCGGGGCGAAGGGCGCACAGCGCGCCCCTCGCCCGTTGATTGATGCAATACCCGGAGCCCCTCCCCTTGGGAGAGGCCCGGCTCGACTTGGAGTGCAGGGCGCATGGCGCCGCCGGCAAGCAAGCGCTCCGGATATTCCCGCAGAGCGCAATTTTCTTCGTTTCTCAGCCATACTGCGGGCGTGGTGGGCGTGGTCATCGGGCTTGTCCTGATCGTGATCTCGGCCGTCAATCCCAGCAGTTTCCAGAGCTTGCGCGCGATTGCCGCCGACGCGACCGACCCGGCCGCCGAAGCGACCGCCAAGGGACGCAGCTTCGGCGACAACGTGCTGAACAGCGTTACCGGCTTCTTCAAGATGGGAAGCCGCCACGCGAAGCTCGAGAAGGAGCTCGCGATCGCGAAGTCGCGCCTGGTCGAGGCCGAGGCCATCGAGGCCGAGAACGCGCGCCTCAAGGACATGCTCAAGCTCACCCGCACGCGCAAGGACGTGGTAGCGGTCGCCACCCTCACCGCCTCGACCCCGTCGAGCACGCGCCGCTTTGCAACGCTGGGCGTCGGGCGCAACAAGGGCCTGGAAAAGGGCATGCCGGTCCGCTCCGCGCGCGGGCTCATTGGCCGCGTCCTCGAAGTGGGCCAGACCAGCGCACGCGTCCTTCTCATCACCGACACCGAAAGCCTGGTTCCGATCCGCCGCACCAAGGACGGCGTCGCCGGCTTCGCCCAGGGCCAGGGCGACGGCACCTTGCGCGTGCGCCTCGTGAATCTGGGTATCAACCCGCTCAAAAAGGGCGATGTCATCGTTTCCTCCGGCGCTGGCGGGCTCTACCGCCCCGGCACGCCGATGGCGGTCCTCACCGAGATCTTGCGCGATGGCGCCATTGCCCGCGTAATCAGCAACCCGACCGATGCCGACTACGTGCTCGTCGAAAGGGCCTGGGCCCCCGAGGCACCGCCGGTCGAAGCCCCTGCGGAGAAGCCCTAGTGCTCGAAGGCCCCACGACGCGCCGCGACGATGGGCCGCGTCCGCGGATCAACCGGGCCCCCTCCCCGATCCTGGCCCAGGTCGTGCCCTGGCTGTCGGTGGTGCTGGCGACGATCGTGCCGACCTGGTTCGTGATTGCCTCCGCGCCGATGTTTCCCCCGTTCGGGTTCCTGACCTTCCTTGCGTGGCGGCAGCTGCGCCCAGGGCTCCTGCCACTGTGGGCCGGCCTGCCGCTCGGCCTCGTCGACGATCTGTTTTCGGGCCAACCCTTCGGTTCCGCCGTCCTTCTGTGGTCGCTCGCGGCCATGGCCATCGACAACCTGGAAGAGCGCTTCCCCTGGCGCAATTTCGCCACCGAATGGCTGGTAGCCACCAGTCTCATCATCCTCTACATTCTGGGCAGCTATCTCCTGTCCAATCTGGTCGCCGCCAATGCCCCCATTCATGTCGTGGTGCCTCAACTCGTGATCTCGATCTTCGCCTACCCCCTCATCGGACGCCTGGTTGCCGTTCTTGACCGCCTGCGCCTCACCGCGGTGCGTATCTCCCGATGAAGTTCCGCTTCCGTCGCGCCAAGCCCAAGCCCCACATTTCCAACGGCATCCTGCGCAACAGTTTCGACCGGCGCACCATCGTGCTCGGCTCGGTCCAGGGCGGGGTCGCCTGCCTTCTCGCCGCGCGCCTTGGCTATCTCGCCGTGTTCGAGAACGAGAAATATCAGCTCGAAGCCGAGAGCAACCGCGTCAACCTCTCGCTGATCGCGCCGCGCCGGGGCTGGATCCTCGATCGCCACGGCACCCCGCTCGCCTCCAACCGCGCCGATTTTCGCGTCGACGTGATCCCTGAGCGTATGCACGACAAGGCCGAGACCGTCGCGATGCTGGGTGATCTCCTCGACCTCACCCCCGTCGCGCGGCAGGACCTGCAGGACAAGCTCGAGGACGCCCGCGGCTTCGCGCCCGTGCAGGTCGCAAGCGGCCTCGACCTCGACCGTTTCTCGGCCGTCAGCGTGCGCCTGCCCGAACTGCCCGGCGTGGTTACCCAGCGTGGTTACTCGCGCTATTACCCCGACGGGGTGAACGTCGGCCACCTTATCGGTTATGTCGGCGCCGCGTCGGCCGAGGAGTATGAGAAGGACCGTGACCCGCTGCTCCTGACGCCGGGCTACAAGGTCGGCAAGGACGGCCTGGAGAAGGTCTTCGAGAAGGAACTGCGCGGCAAGCCGGGTGCGCGCCGCACCGAAGTCACCGCGCGCGGGCGCATCATCCGCGACCTCGAGACCCGCGACGACATTCCTGGCGATACCGTCAAGCTCACCATCGATGCGGGCCTGCAGTCCTATGCCGCGCGCCGCATCGGCACCGAGTCCGGCTCGGTTGTCGTGATGGACTGCCACAACGGCGACATCCTGACGATGGCCTCGATGCCCAGCTTTGACCCCAACAGCTTCTCCGACGGCATCGGCCGCCTGGAATGGAAGATGCTGTCGGATGATGACCACGTGCCCTTGCGCAACAAGGTCCTTCGCGGGCTCTACCCGCCGGGCTCCACCGTCAAGCCGATGGTCAGCCTCGCCTTCCGCGAAGCAGGCCTCGACCCCAACGAGACCGTCTATTGCGGCGGTGGTCTGCGCGTGGGCAACCGCGTGTTCCACTGCTGGAACCGACGCGGCCACGGCCAGGTCGACATGGCCAAGGGCATCTACCAGAGCTGCGACGTCTATTTCTACGCGATGGTCCAGCGCATGGGCATGGACGTCGTGGCTGCGATGGCGCGCAAGCTGGGCCTGGGCCAGGAATTCGACCTGCCCGTCGTCGGCCAGTCCTACGGGACGGTGCCGGACCCGGCCTGGAAGCTGCGCAAGTACGAGCGCGAGTGGCAGACCTTCGATTCGGTGAACGCCACCATCGGCCAGGGCTACTTCCTCGTGAACCCGCTGCAGCAGGCGGTCATGGCCTCGCGCATCGCGAGCGGCCTCAACCTGCAGCCGCGTCTGATCCACACAGGCAAGCCCCAACACGCCGAATCGCTGGGTATCCCGCAGGACCACCTCGACTACATCCACAAGGCGATGTCGGACGTGGTCAACGGACCGGGTACCGCGCACCGCGCCGCGCTGCCCATGAAGGACGTGCTGCTGGCGGGCAAGACGGGTACGGCCCAGGTCGTCAGCCTCAGTGTCTCGAACGGCAAGACGGGTCCCTTCAAGTACCGCGACCACGGCCACTTCATCTGCTTCGCGCCCTGGGACAAGCCCCGCTACGCCTGCGCCGTTGCCATCGAGCACGGCGGCGGCTCGGGCGCGGCCTACCCCATCGCGCGCGACGTGATGACCTACCTGTGGGACAAGGAGGCCGCGATGGAGCGGCTGACCGAATATGAGAGCCAGTGGGGCGGCACCGCACAGGAGCGCGCCGATTCGCGCTACGCCTCCTATGTCCAGCAGTACGGCGTGTCGGCTCCCAAGGTCTCGACCGAACAGGAAGCCGAGGCCGTGCGCGACGCTGAAAGCACGCAGAGCCAGCCACAGCCCATCATGAGCGAAGCCCAAAGCCCCCGCCCCGAGCCGGTTGCATCGCCAAGCGCGAACGCATCACCGAATACGTCGGACGCGGCGTCCGCCGACGCCACCAGCACCGGACCGTCCACGCAATGAGCCTGATGAACCTGCCTGCGGTCTTTGCCCGCCAGCCTTGGATCGTGCTCATACCGCTCTTTGCGCTCGTGGGCCTAGGTGGCGCCGTGCTCTATTCGGCGGCTGGGGGCAGTCTTCACCCCTATGCGCAGAGCCATGTCCTGCGGTTCGGCCTGTTCCTGGTGATGGCCTTCGTCATCTCGATGTTCAGCCGCAATTTCTTCCGGATCATGGCCTATCCGACCTATGCGCTGATCCTGATGTTGCTTGTGCTGGTGGAGCTGGTCGGCGCGGTAGGCATCGGCGTCGGTAGCGGCAGCCAGCGCTGGCTGGACCTCGGCTTCATGACACTCCAGCCCTCCGAGTTGATGAAGCCGGGTATCGTGCTCGTCCTCGCCAAGTTCTACGAGACCCTTCCCGCGCCCCTCACCCGCAGTTGGCGCGGGCTCGTCCCGGCCTGCATCCTGATTGGCATTCCCGCGCTTTTCGTGCTGATCCAGCCCGACCTGGGTACAGCGCTCGCCATCTGCTTTGGCGGCGTCGTCATCATGTTTCTCGCCGGGCTCCCGATAAGCTGGTTCATCGGCGCCACGGTTCCGCTGATCGCCATCGCCCCTGCCGCCTTCTTCTTCGTACTCCACGACTACCAGAGGAAGCGCGTCCTGACCCTGTTCGACCCCGAGGCCGATCCGCAAGGCGATGGCTACCACATCATCCAGTCCAAGATTGCGATCGGATCGGGCGGCGTGTTCGGCAAGGGATTCGGCAACGGTTCGCAAAGCCACCTGCAATATCTCCCCGAGGCCCATACCGACTTCGTCTTCGCCACCATGGCGGAGGAATGGGGCATGGTCGGCGGCCTTTTCGTGATCGCAGTCTTCGCGATCATCCTGGGCTGGGGGCTGCGCGTGGCGGCCAAGGCTCCGGACCGCTTCTCCAGCCTGCTTGCGGCCGGAATGAGCACCACGATCTTCTTCTATGTGGCCATCAATCTGATGATGGTCATGGGCATGGCGCCGGTTGTTGGCATCCCGCTCCCGTGGATGAGCCATGGCGGAACCTCGATGCTCACCAACATGATCTGCCTTGGCGTTTTGCTTGCCGTAAACCGCTGGAACCGTGGACCTTCGTCATTCACCTGAAAAAATTTTAAGTTTTCTCTTCCCTTCCTCGAATGAGCCTGTATAGGAGCCACTCCGCCGCCGAATCGGCGAAGCCAAACGGCTTCATACCGGCTCACGGCAGAAGGCTAAAAGTGGACGCATAGCTCAGTTGGTAGAGCAGCTGACTCTTAATCAGCGGGTCCTTGGTTCGAGCCCAAGTGCGTCCACCAAGCCTTCACCAACCACTCTTCGGAGTGGCCCTTTCGTGGGGACGCATAGCTCAGTTGGTAGAGCAGCTGACTCTTAATCAGCGGGTCCTTGGTTCGAGCCCAAGTGCGTCCACCACCACCTTACCAACCATCCTTCGAAGGATGGCCCTCTCGTGGGGACGCATAGCTCAGTTGGTAGAGCAGCTGACTCTTAATCAGCGGGTCCTTGGTTCGAGCCCAAGTGCGTCCACCACCCCCCTCTCCTGACATTGTCGATCACGCTGGATCGTGTGGCACCGCCATGGATAGTCCGTAGCGGGCATTGAGTTCGGCTATCGTTGCGGGCGCAAGTGCCTGCACGAATTCGATGCCGACAGCGCCTTCGCACACCCAGCGCACGCGCGCCTTGCGCGGCTTGAGATGTGCGAATCGCAAAGTGACTTCCTCGCCTTGCGCAAAGCTTTCGCGGCACCGCAGGATCGAGCAGCCGCCGGCTCCCAGGTTGCCGATCTCGACATCAAAGACCTTCCAGGGTGACTTGCGGCAGCGCGCGCACAGCAGCACCTCGTGGCGACCGGACAGCCGATCACCGGGATTTCCGGCGTACATTTCAAAACCTCTCGTGATGCGCGACCTTGGTCTGCAATCGTTAGCAAGTGCAGGTAAACACGAGGTTGCCTCAGGCCTACCTGACAGGAGCAGTGCTAACGCCTTCGCCGCCCGTAGGAGCGGCCGTAGGTGCCGAAGGGGTCAGCTGCGCATCAATCGCCTTGCTGCTCGCCTCAATGCGCTTCGTGGCCTCCTCGTAGCGCTCCTCGAACCCGGGCTCCTGCTGGCAGGCGGCGAGCAAGCCCGCACCTGCCAGCGCCAGGGCCAGCACCAGGGATCGCAAGACACTCGCACATCGCGGCATCAGTAATCCTTCCGGATGCGCACGTTGACGCTGTTGACGCCCGAACCACCCGCTTGGCTCAGAACCGAGAGCCAGTTGGTCACGCTGACCTCCAGCTGCGTCGCGGTGAACCCGCGGGCATCGGTGATGAGTTCGACGTAGATGTCGTCGGTCAGGTACTGACCTGCAGCAAGCGCGGTTCCGCGCCCGCTGTCCTCATCCGCGCCCAGGATACGCAGCCGGTCGACCCCGGTCGCCGAGCGCAGCGATCCGAGCGGGTTGAGACCGCCCCCCGAAGCCCGCAGCGAGTTGAGGGAGGAGGCGAGCTGTACGGCCTGGATGGCCGAGAGGTTCGCCACCGAACTGCCGAACAGGATACGTGAGACGATCTCGTCGTCGGGCAGGCTGGGCGAGGAATTGAAGTCGAACTGCGGATCGTAGGCCTGGCCCGAAACGATCACGCTCACCTGGACGTCCTCGATCGCTTCGGTCGCGGTGATGGCAACCGTGGGGTCGATCGTCCGGCCTCCATTGAAGGTGATGAGACCCTCGCTGAGATCGAAGGAGCGGCCCGCAAAGCCCAGGGTCCCGCGAACAAGTTCCACCTGGCCAGCCATTGTCGGCTCACTGCTGGTGCCATTGATGGTAAAGTCGGCCGACCACTCCGATTCCAGGCCCATACCGGAAACGTAGAGCTTTTCAGGTGCGACAAGATGGAGGTCGAGGCGGATGTTGCCGAAGGCGCCTGCCATGCTCTCCGCTTCCTCGTCGCCTGTCACGCGAACCGGACCACGACGCGGCTTGAAGCGCACGCCGGTCAGCTTGGGTACCTCGGAGACGCTGTCCATCACGATCTGATAGCGTGTCTCGGGAAGCCGGATTTCACCGGACAGGAGCGGCGTTTCGCTCGCCTTCTTCTGGAAGCGCAGCGAACCGCTGGCGCTGGCCGACAGCGAGCTGCTCTTGGCCAGGCGCGCATCGTCGAGTTCGACCTGGATATCCATCGGATAGCCACCCGCTGCCGACAGGCTGACAAAGCCGCTGGCATCGATAGTGCCAGCGCCAGCCTTGCCGGTCAGCGAGCGCAGGGCGAAGCGGTCCCCCGTAAAGGCACCTTCCAGATCCATCTCCGAAAGCCGGGTGCCATAGGCCTGGTTCTCATAGGTCAGGCCCCGGCCCTTAACCACACCCTCCAGGCATGGATCCATGAGCTTGCAGGAAAAGTCCGCAGCGAGCCCCACAGAGCCCGTCAGCGACTGGCCAGGCTGGCCCGCAAAGGAGAACAGCGTGGCAGCCGGCCCGTTGTAACGGATACCACCGCTCAAGGGCGCTTCGAGAAGCCGTGTCATCCATGGGCCTTCGCTCGCCGGAAGCGGCCGCAGGTTGGCGGCCATACGGCCGATCACGCTGCCTCGGCGGCGTACGACCGAGCGCACTTCCGCCCCGTCGGCCAGCAGCTTGCCGACAAGGTTCATGTTCACCGGCTCGCTCACAGTGCTGGAACTGGTCCGCGTGAAGTTCGCAAGCGTCAGGCGTGCGTCGGCCTGCGGGAAGGAGGCCGCATTTTCCTGCGCGAAATCGACGCTGCCATTGACCGTACCCCCAAGGCCGAGGCCCGGCATGAAGGCATTGGCCATGGCGACGTCGAGCCCTTCAAGCCGCGCCTTGAGCGACATGCCCGCGCCATAGTCACCCGAAAGGCGCAAGGTGCCTCCGCCAATCGAGACGGCGCTGGGCAGAAGCTCGTAGCCATCCTCCTTGATCGCAATGCGGGCCGGGTTGATCGTCTTGACGGTCTGTCCGCGCATACGACCGCGCAGGGCCACTCGCCACAATTCAGGCTGCATCTCGGCGTTGAAGCCAAGCCGGAAGGGAATACCGCTCACACCCTCGATCAGCCCCTTCGCCTTGCCAGCACCGTCGCGGTAATCGATCAGCACGCGCCCTGCGGCCAGATCGTATTCGCCCATGCTGACGCCCGACACCTGCGCGTCGGCGACGAGCAGCGGCTGATCGTAGAGCACCGCACGCCCATCAATGATAGCCGAACCGATGGCGAGGTTTGCAGGCCCCTGGAACACCGTGTCCTTGGCGCGCAGGTTGAACTTCGCGGCCTGGTATTCGCCGTCCGCCGAAAGATCGACCTTGCCGCCGACCCCATTGCCCGAGGCGCTCAGCTGACCGGCGAAAGGCCCACTGGCGGTCTGGACAAGGCGTCCGGCGAAATCGATTCCTGAAAGCGTAGCGGAATTGATTTGCACCGCCATGGCCTTGGCCATTTCCAGCGTGACGTCGGCCGTGAGCGGTCCGTAATCGGTATCGCTCGTCATATCGAGACGGTAGCCGCCCTTCGCCCCGGTCACGCGCGCATCGACATTGGCAAGACCAATGCCCAGCCCCGGCCGTTCAGCCGTGAGGTGCGCGTCGGGATCGGTCATGGTGCCCTTTACCCGTACGGCAATCGCGCCGTACTGCTCGGACGTGCCATCGGCGTTGAACGCAATACGGCCATCAGGCGACCACAGGCCCGATCCGCCCCGCACGTTGAGGTAAGGCGCAGTCAGGTTGACGTTCGAAAAGCGCGCCACACCGTCCGCGCCGTAACGCACGCGTGAGGACACCGCAAAATCGCCGCCAAGGTAGGTCGCGACATTCTCGTTGAGGAGCTTGGTCGAACGCGCCTTAACCGTACCGTCGAGGCCATAGTTCGCGCCCTCGCCCTTCAGCTCCATGTCGGCGTTGATCGTGAAGATGCCGACGCTGGAAAGCTCGTAGTTGTCGATCCGTCCGTCGAGCGCGCCGGTATAGAAGCCCTCGCTCATGTCCGCGGCCAGGAGCAGCCCGGCATCGATGCGGTCAGAGCGCAGGCGCATGTTGTCCGAAAGGATGCGCGTCCCCTTGACCGCGACATCGCCATCAAGGCGCACCTGCTCCAGGGTTCCTCCGGCGACCGCGTCGAGCCCCGTGATGCGGGCGACACGCGCCGAGACCGGAATGAGTATCCGCTCGGCATCGACCGTCGCCGCGCCACGTGCTGTGAAACCCTGCAGTCCCATGTCGTTCATGACCAGGCGCGCGGCCGTGATCTCGTAGTCCACGGACGGCGTCGCAAAGGCGCCATCCAGCGCAAGATGCGCATCGACCCCCGAACCGTGCAGGTTTTCGGTGAGCACCGAAGGGCTGAGCAAGGTGAAGTCGAGCGCGAAGTCCTCGAAGGTGTTGTTGGACAGGTCGATCCGGCCCGCAGGCACGAGACGGAAAGCATCGCTGCTGACCTGTCCCTTGAGCGCCAAGCTGCGCTCGGCAAGTGCGGCGGTCACATCAAGCCGGGTGATCGGCCCCAGCAGGGCCGCTGTCGGCCCTTCGAAAAGACGCGCAACCTGCGTGTCTCCGCGAACCTGGAAGGTGCCGTCGCGCGCGCGCAGGGTGAGATCCGCCAGCGGTGCGCCGCCGTACGTGCCCTCCAGCGTGCCATCCCAGCTCGCCCAGTCACCCTTGCCGGTCAGCGCCAGGTCCATCGGCTGGGTGAGGCCAGCAAGCGCGGCAATGACACCCTCGGTGGGCGCCTTAAGGTCCAGATCGATACCAAGGCGATTTTTCGCAGGCTGAGCGTCGAGTTTCACGAGGAAACTATCGCCCCCCTCCTTGCCTTCGATGGGAATTGTCGCGCCCTTGGCATCAACGATGGCCCGGCCATCGGAAATATGCGTCTCTCCCGATAGCGCCATGATGCGACGTTCGCCCGAAACCGGCGCCTCGGCGATGAAACGGTCGATCCGCAGCTCGCCGATGTCGATGTCGAGATCGGGAAGCAGCGGGCCTTCGCTCGGCGGGGCCTCCTTGAACACCGGCACGCGGCGCAGAACCATCTGCTGCGCTGTCGCGCTGCGCACATCGACGTGGTTCTGGAGATAGGCAAAGGGCCGCCAGTCGACATGGATTTCGGGCGAAAAGAGGAATTCCCCCTTCGTATCACGCACCGAGAGGTCATGCAGCGTCATCTCGCCGTATAGGGATCCCTCGATCCGGCCGACGCGAAGCCGCATGCCGTTCTCGAAGGTGAGACCCGCGATCTGCTCGGCCACGAAGCGATGCCCAGGCCCGGTATCGATGCCGAAGATCACGGCCGCGACAAGCACCACGATCCCCAGCACCGCAGCCACGACCGTCTTTACAAGGCGTACGCGCGCGCGATGCCACAGGCTCGGCTTGGTCGGAGCGGTTTCCACCGTGTCGCTTTCGCCGGTGTCGGGAAGTTCGTCCTGGGCCATCAGAAGGCCTGCCCGATCGAGACATAGACGTTGATGGAAGATTCTCCTGGACGCCGGTTGATGGGCGTCGCCACATCAAGACGCATCGGTCCAAAATTGGTGTAGAAGCGACCGCCGATACCCACGCCGTAACGGATATCGTTGAACTGTGGCATGGTCTCGCGATAGGCTTGGCCTGCATCAACGAAGGCAACCACACCGAAGTTTCCGAAGCGATACCGCGCTTCGACAGAGCCCTCGTTGAGGCTGCGGCCACCGACCGGACGGTCATCGGGGGCCTGTTCACCAAGCCCCTGATAGCTGAAGCCACGCACCGAACCGCCGCCACCGGCATAGAGGCGCCGCGAGGGCGCGAGATCAAACAGCCCCACGCCCTGGATCGTGCCGAAACGCACGCGCCCGGCGATCACCAGGCTGTCGGTCACCGGGTAGTAGGCCGAGCCATCGATGCGCGCGCGCAGGTAAGGATTGAACCCCTTGTTGAGGGTTGCCTCGGGCTGGATCAGCGTGGTCAGGCGGAAGCCCTTGGTCGGATCGAGGAGGCTGTCGGACGTGTCCCATCCGAGCTGCCCGTTGACGCCCGCGATGTAGTAGGTGCGGCGGCTGCGATCACCCGTTTCGGGGCGATAGTCGGTCTCGGCCGTCCCGATCAGTTCGACACCGACGCCATAAGTGAGCCGCTTCTGCCACAAGGGCGTGGAATCGCGGCTGATGCGCGCCGCGAGGCGTCCGGTATAGGCGTCGTAAGCGTCGTAGTCGTTGTAGAACGCCTCGGCGGTCAGCTCAAGCGTGCGGTCACGCTGGCCCGCATTGGAACGGCGGAACGTACTGCCAAGCCCCATCTGCTGTGTGCCGAGGATTCCGTTGACGCTAACCGCACCTTCGGGCGGGAACATGTTGCGGTGGGTCCAGGCCGCCTGCGCGGTGATGCCCTCACCCGCAGCATAGCCGAGCGAACCGGCGATCGTGCGGGCAGGGCCCTTGTCCTGCTTGACGTGGAGGCGCACCGCCTCGGTGCCGTCCTCCAGCACCTCGCCTGTCTGTTCGGGCTCCACCGCGACCGTCGAGAACAGGCTGGTGCCGATGAGCGCCTTGCGCAGATCGTCGACCATGCGGCTGTCGTAGAGATCTCCCTCCTCGAAACGCGCCAGCACTTCCACGTGCTCGGCATCGAAGGCCGTGTCGCCATCGGTGGTGATACCGCCGAAGCGTCCGCGCGGACCAATCGTGACGGGCAGCGTGTAGACGCCATCGCCTGTATCGCGGTCGAGCAGGATGTCGCGCTGGCCGACCTTGGCGAAAGGATAACCGTTCTGCGGCAAGGCTACTGCCACGCGCGCCTCGGCGCCCTGCACGCGCTGCGCCACGATCGGCTCTCCGACCTTGAGCGGCATGTTCTCCGCGATAAGACCTTCCGGCTCGGTCGGATCAGCCTCAATCACGATATCCGAGAACGTGAAGCGTTGCCCGGGAACCACCGAAATGCGCGCGGTAAGTTCGCCCTCATCGCTGTCGCGCGCAGGAGCAAGTCGCGTACGGATGCGCGGAGTATACCAGCCATCCGCCTCGAGCAGGGTCTGGAGAAGCTGCGCGTCTTCCTCAAGACGGGCCGAGACCATGGCGGAGTTGTTCGCCTTGCCATCGCCCTTCTCGAGGGCGGAGAGCGAGTTGAACATGCTCTTGATCGCCGTCGGGCTTTCCTCGTCCGCGCTTTCAAGCCCCTCGAGCTCGACGCGGTAGCGCACCTCGCCCTGCTCCTCCTCGCCGCCCTCCTCGGCGAATTCAACCGGGGTCACCTCGAACTGGTCAAGCGGCGGCAAAGGCTCGGAAAGTTCGGCGTCGCGAATGGGCGCGTTTTCGATCTGAGGGACAGCCTGCGCATCGTTGGGAAGCGTCTGCACCGTCTGCACGGGAGCTTCTGGCGCACGCGCGTCCTGATTTTCGCCATCACCGGCCATGCGGCGTTCGAAATCGGCGATCGATTCGAGCGGCTTGTCGAGTTCGGGATCCTCGCTCGCGCCCAGATCGGGCACGCGAGAATTGAATTCCTCATCATCGATGACAGGCTCGACCTCGGGCAGGCCAGACGCGTCCGGCAGCGCGGGCACATCCATGGCCCCAGCCTTCAGCGAGGACGGCGCCTCGGCACGTTCCTGCATGGCCGGATCGCCCGGCACCTGGCTTTCCTGCGCCAGAACGGGCGCGGCGTAGGCCAGGCCGACCGAAAGTGACAAAAGTGCGCAGCCGCAGCGGATAACACGTGCCCCCCTGGTTCGGGTACGGAGACAAGGTGTATCGCTTAGTCCGTTCATAAACAACGCTGTTTCTGTCCCCATGCGCGCCAAGGCCGTGTCCACACCGCCGATAACCCTTATCGCATTGCAACCACAATGGTTCCCGTTCAGTTTGTTAGCGCATGACCGAGGACTATCTCCCCCCTGACGCCCCGCCCGGTGCGGATTCCAACTGGCCCCTGCAGATGCCGCCCCGCGCCTGGCTGCGAATCCTGCGCAGAGTCTGGATCATGGCGGGCTTCCATGAACTGGGCCTTCTGGCAGGAGGACTGGCGTTCTACTGCTTCCTCGCGCTGACACCGCTGATCGCCGCGACGGTGATGATCTACGGCCTGGTCGGCGATGCCGACACCGTGCGCAAGCAGATGCAGAGCATCGTCGATGTCGTCCCGCCCGAAGTCGCCCAGGTCCTTCAGGCGCAGCTCATTCAGATCGTTTCGACCAGCTCGGGCGTTACCGGCCTTGCTCTTGTCATTGCGCTGTTCTTCGCCATCTTCGGCGGGATGCGCGCGGCCAACGGCATGATCAGCGCGCTCAACATCGTCAACGAGGAGCACGAGACGCGCGGCACCATCGCGGTTTCCTTGCGCGCTGCAAGCCTGACCCTGGCCGCCGTCTTCATTGCGCTGACCGGCGTCCTGGCAGGCGGCGTCTTCACCTGGCTGCAACGCCAGGCCTCGTTCTACCTTGGCACCTCGACCGCAACCCTGTTTACCTGGCTGACATGGCTCGCCGCGTTGATCCTGGGCACCAGCGGCTTTGCCCTCATCATGCGCTTCGGGCCCGACCGACGCCCGGCCAAATGGCGCTGGCTGGCGCCCGGCGCGATGCTGGCCACCTTCCTGTGGCTGGCGATCTCGTTCGGCTTCTCGTTCTATGTCGCCTATATCAGCGACTACAACGCCACCTACGGATCGCTCTCGGCCATCGTCGTCTTCCTGATGTGGCTTTACCTCTCGGCCTACGGGGTCCTGCTGGGCGCCCTGCTCAACGCCGAGATCGAGCGGCAGGTATTCCGCGACACGACCGCGGGCCGCACACGCCCTCCCGGCGAGCGCGGCGCGGTCCTGGCTGACATTCTCGATGACACGATCCCCACGCTCGAGGATCTCGAGCAGCACAAGGTTCGTCGCGCGCGTCTGGCGCGCCAACGCCTCGATAGCTGACCATCGGATATTCACCCCTTGCATTGTGATGTGATAAAGGTCTAACGGCCGCACATCGCAATGTGAGAAAGACCAATGCCCTCCAAAGTCATCGACCAGGTCCGCAAGCTCATCACCGAAGGCGGCATGAGCCGCGCCGGGCTTGCCCGCGCCGCCGGCCTCCACGCCAACACCCTGCGCGACTGCACCGAGGATAGCTGGAACCCCACCACCGAAACCCTCGCCAAGCTCGAACACGTGCTCTTCTCGAACGACGAGACCCCTGTCCTCGTCCCCATCGAGGAGATCATCGACGAGGCGCGCAACGGCCGCATGTTCATCCTCGTCGACGACGAGGACCGCGAGAACGAGGGCGATCTCGTCATCCCGGCCCAGATGGCGACGCCCGCCGCGATCAACTTCATGGCGACCCACGGCCGCGGGCTCATCTGCCTCTCGCTCACCAACCAGCGCGTCGACGAACTCGGCCTCGATCTGATGAGCCAGCAGAACGGCACCCGACACGAGACCGCCTTCACCACCTCGATCGAGGCGCGCGAGGGCGTGACCACGGGCATCTCTGCCGGTGACCGTGCCCGCACCGTGTCGGTTGCCATCGACGGCACCAAGTCCAAGGCCGACATCGTCACCCCCGGCCACGTCTTTCCGCTGCGCGCCCGTGATGGTGGCGTTCTCGTGCGCACCGGCCACACCGAGGCCGCGGTCGACATCTCGCGCCTCGCAGGTCTCAACCCCTCGGGCGTGATCTGCGAGATCATGAAGGATGACGGGACGATGGCCCGCATGGACGATCTTGTCAGCTTCGCGCGCCTGCACGACCTCAAGATCGGCACCATTCGCGATCTCATCGCCTACCGCCGCAAGCACGACCGCATGGTTGAGAAGACCAACGAGCTGACCTTCACGAGCCGCTATGGCGGCCAGTGGACGGCCTGCTGCTACCACAACCGTGCGACCGGCGATGAGACCATCGCGCTGGTCAAGGGGCGCATCGACCCCGCGCAGCCAACGCTGGTGCGCATGCACACGCTGTCCACCTTCGTCGACATCTTCGGCGAGGAATCGCAGGATCGCTCCGACCTCCTGCAGCGCTCGATGAAGATCATCGCCGAGGAAGGCTCGGGCGTCATCGTCGTCATCAACAGCCCGATGTCGCAATCTTTCTCCGAAGTGATGGACCTCAAGCGCCAGTTCCGCGATGGAAAGAATCCGGACCTGGAGGAGCTGCGCGATTACGGCGTGGGCGCGCAGATCCTCGCCGAACTGGGAATCCACGATATGATCCTCCTGACCAACACCCGTCATTCGCTCGTCGCGCTCGAAGGCTATGGCCTCGATATCGTCGGCGAACGCCCCATCACGTCCAGCGAAAGCTAAGGAAGCTATCACCATGGCTCGTTTTCTCATCGTCGAAGCCCGCTTCTACGACCACCTCAACGACATGCTCGTCGCAGGCGCCC
Source organism: Novosphingobium profundi (assembly GCF_020524485.1). Lineage (GTDB taxonomy): Bacteria > Pseudomonadota > Alphaproteobacteria > Sphingomonadales > Sphingomonadaceae > Novosphingobium > Novosphingobium profundi_A. Next base: position 178,300 of record NZ_JAIVLF010000004.1, read on the forward strand.
GCAAGGCGCTGGAAGCCGAAGGCCATTCGGTTGACGTCATCACGGTTCCCGGCGCGCTCGAGATCCCGGGAGCCCTCGCCCTCGCGGATGGTGCCGGTGAATACGATGGCTATGTCGCCATTGGCGTCGTCATCCGCGGCGAGACCTACCATTTCGAGATTGTCGCGGGTGAAAGCGCGCGCGGCATCATGGCGCTGACCATGGACGGCATCGCCATCGGCAACGGCATCCTGACCGTCGAGAACGAAGAGCAGGCCCTCGTCCGCGCCGATCCGGCACAGAAAGACAAGGGCGGCGAAGCGGCCAAGGCGGCACTTGCCCTGCTCAAGCTGCAGGACAAGTTCGGCCGCTAAGAAAGGCATCATCACCGCCTTGCGAAGGGCGCCGCGGCCTTGGCCCGGCGCCCTTTTTCATGCGCGCGCCAGTCGCGGAAGCACGGTAGCTTTCGCCCTCGCACCAGTCCCGAAACGCAACAGCGCGCAAACCCCGATTGCTCTACCCTCGAATGGCCCTAAGAAGGGGGCATATGGCGTTTTAGAGCCATAACGGATGTTAATGTGACATCAGGCTCGGAACGCCCGATCCAGGGGGCGTTCACAAGGAGCCAAACCCGGGGTCGCAGCCGGTACACCAACAGCCGACAGGAGAAACGGCACCATGAAGGACCGGGCTCAATTGCAGGAATTGCTCGATGATCTCTACGACCGCCTCGCCCAGCTCGACATGGCAGGGGAAAGCGTGGCCGCCGCCCATCTCGATGCAGCCGTAACGCTGCTCAACCGATCGATCGAACTGCTACCAACTGCAACCGAAATGGAATAACCTCGTAAAGACGCGGTCCCGTAAGCGCGCTTAAGGTTGTCGGACCATGTCAGACGATCGGGGCAAGAATTCGTCAGGACGGGACGCCAAGGCCGCACGCGGGGATGATGCGGCTCAGTCAGGAATTGTACGCAGGATTGCTCCGACGTCGATGTGGATCTCGGCTCCCGGTTGGCCATCCGGCCCATCGGACCACCCACTCCTTGTGCGACGGTGATCCGGACTGATGGAAAATACAGACCAGAGGATGCGAAACCGAAACAAGGCGATCCGCCTGATCGGCATCGCCAACGAGCTCCTGGCCATGGCGCGCCAGCTCGAACTTGACGACGACGCACCCGAGGGTGCCTCGCCTTTCGATGCCCTGCCCGATCTTGCCGCAGCCGATGGGCATACACGGCGTCTGCGGGCAGCCACGTCCGCCAACGACACGGGCCGCAAGGACCATCCCATCTGGGTAGAACTCGCCCGACAGACCTACGAAGACCGGCGGCGGCGCTCCAAGATCTTCCAATCCGACGACCTGTTTGGCGAACCGGCCTGGGATATCCTTCTGGACCTGTTCATTGCCGCCAAGGAACGGCGCAGCGTTTCGGTAACGAGCGCATGCATCGGCTCTGCCGTGCCGTCCACCACCGCTCTACGCTGGATCACGATTCTGGAAAAACAGGGACTTCTCCTGCGCGAAGCAGATCCCGGCGATGCTCGCCGCGTCTACGTGAAGTTGAGCGCGCGTGGCTACGGTGCCATGCTCGAGTACTTCACCGCCGCCTCGCGCTCGGTGGTCTTGCTCGAAGAAGGCGGCACGACCGCAGCCCTCAAGGCGCAATAAAAAAAGGCCCCGATACCAATGTGGTACCGGGGCTTCTTCAACTCTGAGCCAGGAGCGCCGCGCCTTCGTGTGACGCGTACGCCTGCCAGATCGGCCTATCAGCCAAGCGAAACCTTGAAGGCTTCGGCTCCGGCGTAGTGCGCCGCGCCGCCCAGTTCTTCCTCGATGCGGATGAGCTGGTTGTACTTGGCAAGCCGGTCCGAACGCGCGAGCGAGCCGGTCTTGATCTGACCGCAGTTGGTCGCAACAGCGAGGTCGGCAATGGTCGCGTCCTCGGTTTCGCCCGAACGGTGCGACATGACGGCGGTATAACCGGCACGGTTCGCGATCGAGACGGCCTCAAGGGTCTCGGTCAGCGTGCCGATCTGGTTGACCTTGACCAGGAGCGAGTTGGCGAGGCCCTGCTCGATACCCATGGTCAGGCGCTTGGGGTTGGTCACGAAGAGGTCGTCACCCACCAGCTGCACCTTGTCGCCAACCTTTTCGGTGAGCGCCTTCCAGCCTTCGAAGTCGTCCTCGGCCATGCCGTCCTCGACCGAGATGATCGGGTAGGCCGCGCACAGATCGGCAAGGTAGTCGGCGAAAGCGGCGGGGGCGAGCGAGAGCCCCTCACCGCTGATCTCGTACTTGCCCTCGCGGAAGAACTCGGTCGAGGCGCAGTCCAGGGCAAGCTGGATGTCGGAGCCGGGCTTGAAGCCGGCCTTCTCGATGGACGCCATCACGAAGTCGAGCGCATCGCGCGTGCTGGCAAGGTTGGGGGCAAAGCCGCCTTCGTCACCGACCGCAGTCGCCAGGCCCTTCTCCGACAGACCCTTCTTGAGCGTGTGGAAGATCTCGGCGCCCCAGCGCACGGCCTCGGTGATCGAACCGGCGCCGACCGGCATGATCATGAATTCCTGGAAATCGATCGGGTTGTCGGCGTGCTCGCCGCCGTTGATGATGTTCATCATCGGAACCGGCAGCACATGCGCCGAGACACCACCGATGTAGGAATAGAGCGGCAAGCCACGGGCATTCGCGGCCGCCTTGGCAAGCGCCAGGCTGGTGCCCAGGATCGCGTTCGCGCCCAGGCGGCTCTTGTTCTCGGTCCCGTCGAGATCAATCATCGCCAAGTCCAGGTCGCGCTGGTCTTCGGCATCGAGGCCGATCAGGCACTCGGCGATATCGTCGTTAACCGCGTCCACGGCCTTGAGCACACCCTTGCCCAGGTAGCGGTCCTTGTCCCCGTCACGAAGTTCGACCGCTTCATGCGCACCCGTCGACGCGCCCGAGGGCACAGCGGCCCGGCCGAAGCTGCCGTCTTCCAACAGCACGTCAACCTCCACGGTGGGGTTGCCACGGCTATCCAGAATTTCACGGCCATGAATATCGATGATCGCGGTCATTTTCGAAACCTCCTCTGTCGCCACGTTCCAGTGACTCTGGTTGGCGCTCTAAGCAGCGGAACAACCTGTGACAAGTTGCGTTGCAGCATTATTGAGTAGCTTGTGTTACCCTGTGTGCACACCATATCATTCAGACGCCGCACGCGATGCCGGGGCAAAGGCACACTGCGGCGATTGGGCAAAGGAAGGAAACCTCGATGGTCGAATCCACCGTAGACGACACGACGACCCCTGGCGCGGATGCCGCCAAGAGCCACTTCACCAAGGCGGTCGACGAAGCCAAGGCAGGCGCCCACGCCCTTGCGGACGAGTATCGCGCCAAGTTCTCCCAGAAGAAGGACAGCCTGAACGAGGAAGCAAAGCACTGCTCGGACGAGGCGCGCGGAAAGGCTGATGCCTTTGCTGCAGACGCCAAGGCCAAGGCCGGCGAATATGCAGTGGAAGGCAAGGCACAGACAAGCAAGGCCATCGTGCGCCTCTCCAAGGTCATCGACGACAACGTCGCCTACATCGACGACAAGGCGGGCGTGAAGTACGGCGATTATGCCCGCTCGGCCTCCAAGTCGATGCAGGACGCTGCCGCACGCCTCGATGAAAAGTCGTTCGAGGAACTGGGCGAGGACACCCGCGCCTTCGTGCGCTCCAATCCGACACTTTCGGTCGGCATGGCCGTGGCCGCAGGCTACGTCCTGGGCCGTCTGTTTTCGAAAAGCAGCTGATCACCCCTGACGACCGAGCCTGATTGATGCTTCACCAACCCCCGCCGGGGACCGAGCCGAGCCCGGGAACCGACGACGTCACCCTTGCCGAGGATCTGCGCCTCCTTGCCGATGAGGCCAAGGTCCTCGCCAAGGCCGAACTTGGCTTCCAAAAAGCGCGCGCGGCCTATGCCGGGCAGCAGGTCAAGAAGATCGTGGCCCTGCTCGTCATCGGGCTTGTGCTACTTTTCTTTGCGGCCATGGCGGCCGTGGTCGGCCTCGTCATCGCGCTTGGCCAGGTGATCGGCGCCTGGGGCGCAATGGCCGTTGTCACACTTGGACTTGCCGTCCTCGCGGGGCTGTGCGCAATGAATGCCAAGCGCAAGCTCGGCGCCATGAAGCGCGTCATCGCCAACACGACCAGCGAAGAGGCTCGGCCATGAAGAGTTCGGCCCAAGAGGTCATGGCACAGCGCGAGGTGCGCAATGCGGCCAAGGACGCCTTCGACGCGCGCTATGGCGCGATCCGCGCCGACATGGAGGAGCGCGGCATTGCCGGGCGCATCCTCGACGAGACCGTCGAGGCCGCGCGCGGCGCATTCGACGAGGCCGTGGCCGTCGTCGAGGACAACCCGGCGGTCGTGGGCGGAACCCTCGCCGCGCTGGCGCTTTGGATATTCAGAAATCCCCTAATCTCCTGGGTCGAGACGCTGCTGCGGCTTGATCACGACCATGAAGAGGACACCGACAATGGCTGACAGCGAACCCACCACCCCCGCCACTTCGGCAACCAGCGCGAATACGGGCAACATCGTGGCCCTGCACTCCTCAAGCAAGGACGAGCGTCCTTCCGAAAAAGTGATCGGCTTCGTGAAGCGCCACCCGGTTATCACCGTGGCCGGAGGCCTGGCGGTTGGCGCAGCGGTTGCCGCACTCCTGCCGCGCCGGATGACGCGCGGCGCGGCCACGCGCGCAGTCAGCATTGCCCAGACGGCGGGCACCACCACGTTCCTGTTCGGCAAGCGCGCTGGCGACGAGATCCGCCTCCTCGGCCACCGCGCAAGCGACGAAACCCATGCGGCCCTCGAAGGACTCGAAGAACGCGCCGAGCACGCGGGCGACTATGCCGCGGGCAAGCTTGAAAAATTGGCCACTGCAGCGCTGGGTTTTGCATCCTCCATCGCCCGCAAGAGCGGCAAGCGCATCGAACAGGCAGGCGAGGCAACCAGCGAAGGCACGCACAAACTCGCGGATTTCGCGGAAGATCTGCGCAAGAAGGTGGGCCACTGAGGCTTCTTGATAATGATTTGCAGGAGCTGAAATAGCCCGATTTCCGGGAAGATCCGGCCTTGCCCCCAGCCCAGTCGGAAATTATAGGGCCAAGGCGTCTCCCAACAGGAAAAAGTGGCACATCACATGCAGCAGAAACTTCACCTCGTGATGGGCGGCCGGGTCAAGGATCCGACCGGTCTCGAATTCGTCGACCTCAACGACATGGACATCGTGGGCGTGTTCCCGAACATGGCAACCGCGAAGGACGCCTGGAAGTCGGCCGCACAGCGCACCGTCGATGACGCCGAGATGAAGTACGTGATCGTGCACCTGCACCGTCTGCTCGACCCCGAGAACAACGAAGTCTGATCCAGATTTCGGCACACACGAAAAGAGCCGGGAAGGACACCCTTCCCGGCTCTTTTCGTTTGCCGGTGGCGGTCCGGGCGATCAGATCAGCCCGGAATGCACGTCACATCAGATGAAGTCGATCTTCTCGACGAGGTAGAACTTGTCACCCGAAGGGACGGTCACCTCGACCTCTTCGTTCACCTTCTTGCCGATCAGCGCCTTGCCGAGCGGCGAGTTGTAGCTGATGCGCCCCGCCTTCGCGTCGGCCTCATACGGCCCCACGATCTGGTACTTCACCGGCTTGTCGTCATCGTCGAGCAGGGTCACGGTCGCGCCGAAGATGATCTTGTCACCCGACAGCGTTGCCGGATCGACGATATGCGCGCGGCTGATCTTGTCCTCAAGATCGCCGATCGTGGCCTCGATCTGACCCTGGCGTTCCTTCGCCGCGTGATATTCCGCATTTTCCGAAAGGTCGCCATGCGCGCGCGCTTCCTCGATCGCATCGACGACCCGAGGACGCTCTTCGCGCAGCGCCTTGATCTCTGCCATGAGCCGTTCGTAGCCCTCGGCGAGCATCGGCAGCTTTTCAACACTTGCCATCTAAATCTTCCTCCTGTTGCCGTCCCATGCTCGCCCCGCTGCGTCCCGCCAGGCGACTAGTCGCCTGCCCGGTCCCCGGCGCGCGCGCCATGAGGGACCGGTCCGATCTGCAGCGATGTGGGAAGGCAAGATCGATTTCAGCTATAATAATCTTGCAACGAACGGACTTCAAGCTGGCTCCCGCGAATCGTCGCGATTGCCTCGCTTGCCGCAATGCTCGCGGCGGCCGTGGTGAAGATCGAGACCTTCGCGGTCAAGGCCGAGGCCCGGATCGACTGCGAGTCCTTGAGGCTCTGCCACCCCTCGGTCGTGTTGAAGATCAGCGAGACCTCGCCATCCTCGATCTTGTCGACGATGTGCGGACGGCCCTCGGCCACCTTGTTCACCAGTTCAACCGCGATCCCGGCCTTCGCCAGGAACTGCTGCGTGCCCGACGTCGCGATGATGCGGAAGCCTTCAGCGGCCAGCTTCTGGACGGCGGGAAGGATGTGGTCCTTGTCGCTGTCCTTGACCGAGACGAAGACCGTGCCTTCCACCGGCAGGCGCATGCCTGCGCCCAGCTGGGCCTTGGCAAAGGCGCGCGGATAGTCGCGGTCGATGCCCATGACTTCGCCGGTCGACTTCATCTCCGGGCTCAGCACCGGGTCGGTGCCCGGGAAGCGCGCGAAGGGGAAGACCGCTTCCTTGACGGCGAAGTAGTCGAGCTCGCGCTTGATCGGCGGGAAGGTCGACAGCTTTTCGCCAGCCATGACGCGTGCGGCGATCTTGGCGATGGGCTGGCCGATCGCCTTGGCAACGAAGGGCACGGTGCGCGAGGCGCGCGGGTTGACCTCAATGAGGTAGACCTCACCATCCTTGACCGCGAACTGCACGTTCATCAGGCCGCGAACGCCAAGACCCAGCGCAAGCGCGTGCGACTGGCGCTCCATTTCCTCGATGATCTGAGCCGGAAGGCTGTAAGCGGGAATGGTGCAGGCGCTGTCGCCCGAGTGTACGCCCGCTTCCTCGATGTGCTGCATGACACCGGCAACTACGACCTGCTCGCCGTCGCACAGCACGTCGACGTCGCATTCGACCGCATCGCGCAGGTACTGGTCGATGAGGACCGGGCTATCGCCCGAGACCTGCACCGCGGTCGCGATGTAGTCATCGAGCTGCTGCTCGCTGTCGACGATCTCCATGGCGCGGCCACCCAGCACGTAGCTGGGACGCGTCAGCACGGGATAGCCGATGCGGTTGGCGACGGCGACGGCTTCGTCACGGCTGCGCGCCATACCGTTGGCGGGCTGCTTGAGCTTGAGCTTGTCGACCAGCGCGGCAAAGCGCTCACGGTCTTCGGCAAGGTCGATGGCGTCGGGCGAGGTACCCAGGATCGGGATACCCGCCTTCTCCAGCGCAGCCGCCAGCTTGAGCGGGGTCTGACCGCCGAACTGGACAATGACGCCGACGAGTTCACCCTTCGACTGTTCCACGCGCAGGATTTCCAGCACGTCCTCGGCCGTCAGCGGCTCGAAGTAGAGACGGTCGGAGGTGTCATAGTCGGTCGAAACGGTTTCCGGGTTGCAGTTGACCATGATGGTCTCGAACCCGGCCTCTTCCAGCGCGAAGCAGGCGTGGACGCAGCAGTAGTCGAACTCGATGCCCTGGCCGATACGGTTGGGACCGCCGCCCAGGATGACGACCTTCTTGCGCTCGGACGGCATGGCCTCGTCCTCGGGCTCCCCGAAGAGCGGCGCTTCGTAGGTCGAGTACATGTAGGGCGTGATCGCCTCGAACTCGGCCGCACAGCTATCAATGCGCTTGAAGACGGGGCGCACACCCAGCTTGTTGCGAAGTGCGCGCACTTCCTCTTCGCTAGTGGCACCGGCCATCGCGCGGATGGTGTCGTGCAGGAGCCCCGAGCTCTTGGCCTGGGTTTCGCCAAGACCACCCGCGACATGGACCGAACGCACGGCGAGCGTCGCCAGGCGCTTGTCGGAGAAGCCCATGGCCTTCACCCGACGCAGGCCCGCCGCATCGATCGGGAGGCCATGCTCCATGATCTTGGCTTCCTCGGCGATAATCTCCTCGATGTGGCGCAGGAACCACAGGTCGTAGAAGGTAATCGCGTGGATTTCCTCGATCGTGAAGCCCTCGCGCATGGCCTGGGCCACGTTGAGGAGACGGGTCGGGGTGCGCTGCGAAAGGGCCGCGGTGATGGTGTCGCGGCTTGCGCCTTCCAGCTCGACCACGCGATTGAAGCCGTCGAGCCCGGTTTCGAGGCCGCGCAGGGCCTTCTGCATCGATTCCTTGACGTTACGGCCAATTGCCATGACCTCGCCGACCGACTTCATCGCGGTCGAAAGCTCGGGCTTGGAGCCCTTGAACTTCTCGAAGGTGAAGCGCGGGATCTTGGTGACGACGTAGTCGATGGTCGGCTCGAACGAGGCGGGCGTGGCGCCCGTGATCTCGTTGGTGACCTCATCGAGGGTGTAGCCCACGGCGAGCTTGGCCGCGACGCGCGCGATCGGGAAGCCGGTGGCCTTCGAGGCCAGCGCCGAGGAGCGCGAGACGCGCGGGTTCATCTCGATGACGATGAGACGGCCGTCCTTGGGGTTCACCGCGAACTGGACGTTCGAGCCGCCGGTCTCGACACCGATCTCGCGCAGCACCTCGAGCGAGGCGGTGCGCATGATCTGGTATTCCTTGTCGGTCAGCGTGAGCGCCGGAGCCACCGTGATCGAGTCGCCAGTGTGGACGCCCATCGGATCAACGTTCTCGATCGAGCAGATGATGATGCAGTTGTCCTTGCGGTCGCGGACTACCTCCATCTCGTACTCTTTCCAGCCCAGCAGCGATTCCTCGATGAGGACCTCGGTGGTGGGGGACGCGTCGAGACCCGACTTCACGATCGCTTCGAACTCGGCCTTGTTGTAGGCAATGCCGCCGCCGGTACCGCCCAGCGTGAAGGAAGGACGAATGATCGAAGGCAGACCCGTGCGCTCAAGGACGGCAAGAGCCTCGTCCAGCGTGTGGGCGACACCCGAACGCGCGCTTTCGAGGCCGATCTTGTCCATCGCCTCGCGGAAGCGCTGACGGTCCTCGGCCTTGTCGATGGCATCGGCGTCCGCGCCGATCATCTTGACGCCCCACTTCTCCAGCGTGCCGTCATTGAACAGCGCGAGCGCGCAGTTGAGCGCGGTCTGGCCACCCATCGTGGGAAGCACCGCGTCGGGGCGCTCCTTCTCGATGATCTTGGCGACGACTTCGGGCGTGATCGGCTCGACGTAGGTTGCATCGGCCATGTCCGGGTCGGTCATGATCGTGGCCGGGTTCGAGTTGACGAGGATGACCCGGTAGCCCTCTTCCTTGAGAGCCTTGATCGCCTGGGTGCCGGAATAGTCGAATTCGCAGGCCTGGCCGATGATGATGGGTCCCGCGCCGATGACGAGGATCGAGGAGATGTCTGTGCGTTTGGGCATGGTTCAATCCTGCCTTAAGATTATGCGGGTCAAAGGGGAGACGAAGCGGTCGGGGCCGGGGTTCCCGGCGCGTCGGCTTCGATAATGCGGGCCTGAGGGAGCGAGCGGCGCACCTCGCGAAGGGTGCAGGCCTGCTCGGCCGCGCTCAGATCGGGAGAGAGGGTAACCACCGGAGCGCCCTTCCCGCCCGAGAACATCGCCTCGGGCACACCGCAGATTTCCGCGATGGCCTTCCCGTCCGTCGTCACCACCTGGGCCTTGGGCGGCGGTTCGCCACAGGCCGCCAGCGCGAGGGCGGGAAGGAGAAGGGAAAGGCGCGAGGAGATCATCCCAGCATCCCGACGAACTTCTCGAACAGGTAGAAGCTGTCCTGCGGGCCCGGCGAGGCTTCGGGGTGGTACTGCACGCCGAAAGCCTTCTTGCCCTTGATCGCGATGCCGCAGTTGGAGCCGTCGAAGAGCGAGACGTGGGTTTCCTCGATGGTGTCGGGGAGCGTCGCGTTGTCGACCGCGAAGCCGTGGTTCATCGAGGTGATCTCGACCACGCCGTCCTCGTGGCGCTTGACCGGGTGGTTCGCGCCGCGGTGGCCCTGGAACATCTTGGCGGTCTTGGCGCCCGCCGCGATGGCCAGCATCTGATGGCCAAGGCAGATGCCGAAGATTGGCACGTCGCGGTCCAACAGCCCCTTGATGACGGGAACGGCATAGGTGCCGGTCGCCGCCGGGTCGCCCGGGCCGTTCGAGAGGAACACGCCGTCAGGCTTGAGTTCGAGCACCTTTTCAAGGCTCGTCTCGGCCGGAACCACGGTGACTCGCGCGCCAGCCTTCACCAGGTTGCGGAAGATGTTGTCCTTCGCGCCGTAGTCGAGCGCGACAACGTGGGGGCGATCATCGCCCTCACCCGCCGCGTAACCTGCGCCCAGCGTCCAGGTCGAACCTTCCCAGCTCTCGTCCGCGGTGCGGGTGACGACCTTGGCCAGGTCCATGCCCTCAAGCCCCGGCCAGGCCTTCGCCTGCGCGATCAGGGCCGGAACGTCGAAGTTGCCTTCGGGATCGTGCGCGATGACCGCGTTGGGCGCGCCCGTCTTGCGGATGCGGCGGGTCAGAGCGCGGGTATCGATGCCCGAAAGGCCGATCTTGCCCTTGGCCGCGAGCCAGTCGCCGAACTCACCGCCCGAGCGGAAGTTCGAGGCGAGCGTCACGTCCTCGCGTACGACGCAGCCAACCGCGCCGTCGACCTTGGATTCCAGGTCCTCGTCGTTCACGCCGACATTGCCGATGTGGGGGAAGGTGAAGGTGACGATCTGGCCCGAGTAGGACGGATCGGTCATCACTTCCTGGTAGCCGGTCATGGCCGTGTTGAAGCAGACTTCGCCTTCTGCCACACCCACAGCGCCAAAGCCGCGGCCCCACAGAACCTCGCCTGTGCTGAGTACAAGAGCGCCCGTGGCTCCTTCCGGTTTAGGCGCAGGCGAAGATGCGGCGTCGGCCATAATGGGTCGCTCCGTTGAGGGTGTTTCTGACATGTGTGCTAAGGCGCTCCCGCTAGAGAGGGTTGTACATCACGTCAAGGCGGCTAGATGCAATTTTCGCGCTGCCTTGCTACTTATGCAATCCCAGCACGTCCCACATCCATACACCGACAGGAAAACAATGCTTCGTGATTCGATCAAGGCCGCCCAGATCGCAGCCATGAAGGCCGGCGACAAACCGCGCCTTGCAACCGTTCGGCTGATTCTCGCCAAGCTCAAGGACCGCGACATCGAGCTGCGCACCAGCGAAGCGCCCGCCGATGACGACGCCATGGTGATCGAGGTCCTGCAGAAGATGGTCAAGCAGCGCCGCGAATCGATCAAGCTGTTCGAAGAAGGTGGACGCCCCGAACGCGCCGCCGAGGAACAGGCCGAAGTCGAGGTCATCGAGACCTTCCTCCCCGCCCAGATGAGCGAAGAGGAAACCAAGGCCAAGATCGAGGCGATCAAGGCCGAAGTCGGCGCGAGTGGCATGAAGGACATGGGCAAGGTCATGGGCCTGCTCAAGGAGCGCCACGCAAGCGAGCTCGACATGGGCAAGGCCAGTGGCTGGGTGAAGGCCGCGCTCTCCTGATACGCCTCCCCTTCCCGCTCTAAGGCAGACTTTTTCCGTGCTTACGCCCCAATGGCTCGACCAGCTCCGTTCCCGCACCACGCTATCGGCGCTGGTGGGCCGTTCGGTGCGCCTCCAGAAAGCGGGGCGTGAGCACAAGGCCTGCTGCCCCTTCCACGACGAGAAGTCGCCCAGCTTCTACGTCAACGACGAGAAGGGGTTCTACCACTGCTTTGGCTGCGGCGCGCATGGCGATGCGATCCGCTGGATGACCGACCACCAGGGCCTCGCCTTCATGGACGCGGTCAAGGAACTTGCTGGTGAAGCGGGGATGGACGTCCCCGAGCCCGACCCGCGCGCCGCCAAGGCCGCGCAGAAGCGCGATACGCTCAACGACGTGACAACGGCCGCGCAGGAGTGGTTTCGCCACAACCTGACCACGCCCGAAGGTGCCGAGGCGCGCGCCTACCTCCAGACGCGCGGGTTCGATCCGCGTATCATCGCGCGCTTCGGCTTCGGCTTCGCGCCCGATGAACGCCAGGCCCTCAAGCAGGCCCTCGTGCGCTTTCCCGAACCGATGCTGATCGAGGCAGGCCTGCGCATCGAGGTCGAGGACCGCGACCCTTACGACCGTTTTCGTGGCCGACTGATGCTTCCCATCGAGGACGCGCGCGGCCGGGTCATCGCCTTTGGTGGACGCATTCTCTCAAAAGAGAAGACCAAGGCCCCGAAATACCTCAATTCTCCTGACACACCGCTGTTCGACAAGGGGCGCACGCTCTACAACCTGCACCGCGCCGCGCCCGCCGCGCGCCAGTCGGGCCGGATCGTGGTGGTCGAAGGCTACATGGACGTGATCGCGCTCGCCGCTGCGGGCATCGACGAGGCCGTAGCCCCACTCGGCACCGCGCTTACCGAGCACCAGATCGAAATGCTCTGGCGCCATGTGGAGGCGCCGATCCTGTGCTTTGATGGCGATGCCGCCGGGCAGCGCGCGGCGCTGCGCGCGATTACCCGCGCCCTCCCCCTGCTGCGCCCGGCCCATACCTTGCGCATCGTGCGCTTGCCCGAAGGGCTCGACCCTGACGATCTCATCAAGGCGCGCGGGCCTGCGGCCATGGAAGAGGTCCTTGGCGAGGCGCGAAGCCTGCTCGACGTGCTGTGGGAGGTGGAGAAGGACGCGCATCCCCTCACCACGCCCGAGGACAAGGCGGGTCTCAAGGCGCGCCTCGTCCAGCATGTGGAGACAATCCAGCACCCCGACATCGCCAGCCTCTACAAGCGCGAACTGCTCGACCGATATGGCGAGTTCGCTTTCCCGCGCCGCGAGAACCGCTGGCAGGGCGGACAGGGCGGCAGTGATTCGCGCCGTCCATTCACACCGCGAGGCCCCGGCCAGGGACGCTGGAACGGACGTCCAGCGACGCCCCCCTCGCTTCCCGAATCAATCGAGAAGCTGAAAAAGGCACTTTCAGGCGGATCGCGCGACGGGCTCGCTGCCGCGGTCATCGCCGGACTGATGCGTTGGCCCGAACTCGTCCCCCGCCACGCCGAGGCGCTGGCCCGCACGCCGGGCCTTGATTCGCGCTTCGACGCGTTGCTCGAATGTTGCGACGCCATGGCACCGCTTGAAAAAGACGCGCTATCCACCATATTGTCGGAAAATGGTCTGGAAGTTCCCAGAACCGCTGAATATTCGGGGTTTCGCTTCGGCTTTCTGGCCCCGGGCGCGAATGCAGAGCATGCGGCAGCGGAACTCGCCCAGGCCATCGATCTCTTGGTGGAACGTCCGGTCCTGGAGGCGGCACTGGCACAGGCGACAGCCCGGTTCGAAAGCGAAGTTTCGGACGAAACTTTTGCCGAGCAGCAACGTCTCCTCAAGAGAAAGCTGGAATTTGATAAACGCCTCAGGCAAATGGCGACAAGACATGCGTCTTCGTCCTGATTGTATAATTATACGCTCACAGGGTGTCGGGCAGCACGGGATAACGGCGGAAGAATGAGCAAGAACGAGACCAACGGCGGCGAAAACGACGGTACCGACGCGCCGCTGATCGACCTCAACGAGGCTTCGGTCAAAAAGCTGATCGCGCGCGCCAAGCGCAAGGGCTACATCACGATCGACGAACTCAACGAGGCCCTGCCCCAGGACCAGATGAATTCGGATCAGATCGAGGATATCTACGCCGCGATCAACGAGATGGGCGTCAACATCGTCGAGAACGACGAGGACGCCCAGAACGAGGACGAGGAAGAGGTCGAGGAAGTCGATTCCTCCGACGACACCTCGCCCAAGCCGGCCGTCGAGACCAAGAAGAAGGAAACGGTCGAGCGCACCGATGACCCGGTGCGCATGTACCTGCGCGAGATGGGCGCGGTCGAGCTGCTCAGCCGCGAGGGCGAAATCGCCATCGCCAAGCGCATCGAAGCGGGCCGCGACATGATGATCCTGGGCCTGTGCGAGAGCCCGATCACCTTCCACGCCATCATCCAGTGGTCCGAAGCCCTCAACAACGAGGAAATGCAGCTGCGCGAGATCCTTGATCTTGACGCCATGCTGTCGAAGGAGCCTGCCCCCGAAAGCCTCAACGAGGACGGTGAGAGCGACGACGACGGCGAGATTTCCGAGGCCACCGCAGGGCCCTCCTACAAGGACGACGACGAAGAGGAATCTTCGGAAGAAGGCGAAGAAGGCGAGGACGGCGAAGGCAGCCGCAAGGAAGAGGAAGAGGAAGAGGACAACACCCTCAGCCTCGCCCAGATGGAAGCGGCTCTCAAGCCCGAGGCGCTCGAGAAGTTCGCCACCATCACCGAGCTGTTCCAGGCCTTCGAGAAGCTCCAGTCCGAACGCCTTGAAGCGCTCGCGCTGGGCATCGATTTCCCGGCCGCCAAGGAAGACCGTTACAACGAACTGCGCGAGGAACTCACCGCGCAGGTCGAATCGGTCCAGTTCCACGCGACCAAGATCGAATACCTCGTCGACAACCTCTACACCTTCAACCGTCGCCTCACGACGCTGGGCGGCCAGATGCTGCGCCTTGCCGAACGTCACAAGGTGAAGCGCGTCGACTTCCTCAACAGCTACGTCGGTCGCGAGCTCGACGACACCTGGCTGCCGGAAGTGGGCAAGAAGGACAAGAAGTGGGCCGCGTTCGCGGAAAACGAGGCTGACGCGGTCGAACGCATCCGCCAGGAAGTCTCGGACATCGCGGCGGCCACCGGCATGGCGCTCCCCGAGTTCCGCCGCATCGTCAACATGGTCCAGAAGGGTGAGCGCGAGGCGCGCATCGCCAAGAAGGAAATGGTCGAGGCGAACCTGCGCCTGGTGATCTCGATCGCCAAGAAGTACACGAACCGTGGCCTCCAGTTCCTGGACCTCATCCAGGAAGGCAACATCGGCCTGATGAAGGCGGTCGACAAGTTCGAGTACCGCCGCGGCTACAAGTTCTCGACGTACGCGACGTGGTGGATCCGTCAGGCCATCACCCGCTCGATTGCGGACCAGGCACGCACGATCCGTATCCCGGTCCACATGATCGAGACGATCAACAAGCTCGTGCGTACAAGCCGCCAGTTCCTCCACGAGCAGGGCCGCGAGCCCACCCCAGAGGAAATGGCCGAGCGTCTCTCGATGCCGCTCGAGAAGGTGCGCAAGGTGATGAAGATCGCCAAGGAGCCGATCTCCCTTGAAACGCCGATTGGCGATGAGGAAGATTCGCACCTGGGCGACTTCATCGAGGACAAGAACGCGATCATCCCGGTCGATGCTGCGATCCAGTCCAACCTCAAGGAAACGGTCACCCGCGTCCTTGCCAGCCTCACCCCGCGTGAGGAACGCGTGCTGCGCATGCGTTTCGGCATCGGTATGAACACCGACCACACGCTGGAAGAAGTCGGCCAGCAGTTCTCGGTGACCCGCGAACGTATCCGTCAGATCGAGGCAAAGGCACTGCGCAAGCTCAAGCACCCGAGCCGCAGCCGCAAGATGCGCTCGTTCCTCGATCAGTAAGAAGACGGGTTTCCCATCGATCACGAAGCGCCCGCGGACCTGCTCCGCGGGCGCTTTTCTTTGCGATTGGAAAGGCTCACCTTTTGTGCTTGGTATCCCTCAAGGGGGACATCGATTTATGCGCGGCACCTTAGGATTTGCGATGGGCCTGCTCACCTGCGGCATGACGGCAAGCGCCCAAGGACAGAGCACCACACAGCGAACCACGGCGGCGACGCGTGGAGATAGCCAGCAACTGGCCAAACGGGTCACGGCCGCCGCCTATCCCCGCGACATCCGCGACCGGGAGATGGACCGTATCGTGGACACCGCTCTCGATGCCATTCGCGCAAGCTACGCCTTTGCAGACACGGCTCCGCCCTTTGCCCGCGACATGATCGAGGAGCATCTTGCCCGATTTTCCGCAGAGATGCGCAAGTTCGCCTACGACAAGATCGCGCTTCGCATGACACAGATGCTCGAACGCGAGTTCGCCCGCAGGTTCAATCGTCTTTCGTTGCTCGCGCTGGAGGCGCGGACCGGCACACCTCAAGGCCAGGAGAGCCTTCAGCAAATCGGCCGGGAAATCTACACGAGCGATCCCGGTATTCTTGAAACCGAAGACGCCATCGTGCGCACGTTCGTGGCCGCCGAGCGCGATAAATCACGGCAGTTGCGCCAGAACATTCGCGACATTCAGGCGGGCCGCATCCTCAGCCCCTGATCAGCCGACGCGGTGGACCGAGAGATAGACCGTGGAGCCCGTCTTGCCACCGGCCGCGACAAACAGCGTGCGATTGACCCAGGTGTAGTCCGGGTGGCCAGTGTCGAGCCGGATCGCGGTGCGCATGTAGTATTCGGAAAAATCGAGCGTTTCGCCCGCCGCAATGCGTTCGGCCGCTTCGGGCGGCATATGGCGCAACCCCTGACTGATGACTTCGATCACCGCGCCGTCATCGGTTTCGATGGCATAGCGCGCATCGAGATAGGCGACATCGTCGGTGCGCACGGTCTGCCAGTCGGCCCCGATGGCGAGCAGCTTTCCGTTGATCGCCGCGCCCGTCACGCGCCCGCCGACAATGGGAATGATGCGGCGAGTGCCTTGGGCGTTTTCACCCATCTCGTGCGGGGGCGAAAGCTCGACCTCGAATTCGCAGACATGCTCCAGCGTGGGGGTCACGGCAGTTTCTCCTCGATCTTGTGGGCACCCTCGACGCGCGCGCCGGGTGCGATGGTGGCCGGCGATGCGTTCAGTTCCTGCATCGCGAAACCCGCCGCGCGCTGGTAGGCGCGCATGAATTCTTCCCGCTCGCCCCTGGGGATCACGTCCTCGATATCCTCGAAAATGCCACCGCAGCGCTCCTCGACCATACCCAGCAGACCAAAGGGCCCGGCCCCACGGTTGCGCAGCGCCAACTGGCCGACCGGCTCGCAATAGCGGGCATCGAACGCGGCCAGCGCCTCGGCGCTGACACCCATCTCAAGGAACAGCGCGCCGATCCGGCGCGCGTCCATGATCGCCTGCGACGCGCCATTGGAGCCGGTCGGGTACATCGGATGAGCGGCAT
This sequence comes from Novosphingobium profundi, assembly GCF_020524485.1. Classification (GTDB taxonomy): domain Bacteria; phylum Pseudomonadota; class Alphaproteobacteria; order Sphingomonadales; family Sphingomonadaceae; genus Novosphingobium; species Novosphingobium profundi_A. The sequence continues at coordinate 195,363 of NZ_JAIVLF010000004.1, forward strand.
CGCCCATTAGCGCCACCGGCCCGTCGACCCAGGTCGGGATCGGATCGCGGTCGATCATCGGGTTCTCGTAAGCCACGTCCGCGCCCGCAATCAGCGCGGGCAAATCGATCCAGTCGTAGACGAAATCGGTGAAGTGATGGGCAAAGCTCTCGACGTCGACCGGGCGGAACCAGCCCAGGCTCTGCCAGTCGTGATCCTCGTCGAAGGTCTGCTCGGCGATCCAGTTCACGTCGCACAGGCCCTCGGCATCGGGCTGCGAGATCGGGTAGATGACGACGCGGTGGCGCGCCGTGCCCAGCCCCACGAAGGACGATCCGGTGCGAATGGCCTTGGCGCGCGTGGTGCCGCGCCACATGACCGTGCCACCCCAGTGGATCGGCGCCTGGTCCGGGTGCATCTGGGCACGCACGCTCGAATGAATGCCGTCCGCGCCAAACAGGAGCGTGCCGTGCTCCTCGACCTCGGTGCCATCGGCAAGGCGGCACAGCGCGGTGACCGAGCCATCCGCCTCCTTGCGATACCCCGTGACGCGCTGGCCGAGGCGCACCTTGTCCGCGCCAAGCCGGGCAATCGCGGTTTCATGCAGCAGCATGTGGAAGCGCCCGCGATGCACCGCGTACTGGTCCCAATGATACCCGGCCAGGCGTCCGCGCGGCTCGCTGTAGATCTCGCGCCCGTTGAGCCCGACCAGCGCCCATTCTTTGGCTGGAATGCCGATGGTGCCCATCACGGCCTGGTCAATACCCAGGTCAGCCAGTTCGCGCACTGCGTTGGGCTGCAGGTTGATCCCCACGCCCAGCGGGCGGGGCTCACGCACGCTTTCCAGGACGAGGCAGTCAACGCCAATCTGGTCGAGGGTCAGGGCGAGGCAAAGGCCTCCGATACCGCCTCCGGCGATGAGAACGCGTGGTTGCACCCTGACTTTCCTTCTTTCGCTGCGCATCATCCGCCGCTCACAGCAAGTTTCTTGCGCGAGCGGGTGGAGGGCGCGTACACTGAGCCACACCGCGACGCAACTGGATGAGGCTCGCACATCCAGCCCCTCTCTCCGGCACGCAGCCATTCTTGCCCAACAATCAAAGATAAGCGCTCAGGGACTCGCAAAACGACACCGCGATGACTAAGGGGGCGCTATCAACTCCTCTCTCTGTCAAAAGATCCATTCGCCATGCGTATTGCCATTGCTTCCGATCATGCCGCCGTGGACCTCAAGGCCACGCTGCGCGACTATCTCATCGAACTGGGCCACGAAGTGGCCGACCTCGGCCCCGAAACGGCCGACCGTGTCGACTACCCCGACTACGGCTACCTGCTCGGCTCGGTCGTCGCCGACGGCACCGCCGACTACGGCGTGGCGCTGTGCGGTTCGGGTATCGGCATCTCGATGGCGGTTAACCGCAACCTGGCCTGCCGCTGCGCGCTCGTCTCCGAGCCGCTCTCGGCCGCCCTTGCGCGTGAGCACAACAACGCGAACTGCATCGCGATGGGCGCGCGCCTGACCGGGATCGACATGGCCAAGGCCTGCCTCGATGCTTTCCTTTCGACCGAGTTCGGTGGCGGACGCCACGCCGGACGCGTCGAGAAGCTCTCCAACCCTCCCGCCTGAATCCAAGGGGCCCTTCGAACATGACCGTTGATACCGCAATCCGTTCCCCCGGCTTCTTCACCGACAGCGTGGCCGACAGCGATCCCGCCATCGCCGCCGCCATCGGCAAGGAACTGAAGCGCGAACGCAAGCAGATCGAACTGATCGCGTCGGAAAACATCGTCTCCAAGGCCGTCCTGGAGGCGCAGGGCTCGGTGCTGACCAACAAGTACGCCGAAGGCTACCCGGGCAAGCGCTACTACCAGGGTTGTGAACCCTCGGACGTGGTCGAGAGCCTCGCCATCGAACGCGCCAAGGAGCTGTTCGGCTGCGAATTCGCCAACGTCCAGCCCCACTCGGGCGCGCAGGCCAATGGCGCGGTCCTCCTCGCAACGGTCAAGCCGGGCGACACGATCCTGGGCATGAGCCTGGATGCCGGTGGACACCTCACCCACGGCGCCCGCGCGGCGCTGTCGGGCAAGTGGTTCAACGCGGTCCAGTACGGCGTGACCAAGGACACCCACCTCATCGACTACGACGAGGTCCAGAAGCTGGCGAGCGAGCACCAGCCCAAGCTCATCATCGCGGGCGGCTCGGCCTATCCGCGCGTGATCGATTTCAAGCGCATGCGCGAGATCGCCGACAGCGTGGGCGCCATCTTCCAGGTCGACATGGCGCACTTCGCCGGTCTGGTCGCGGCGGGTCTGCACCCCTCACCCTTCCCCTACGCGCACATCGCGACCACCACCACGCACAAGACCCTGCGCGGTCCGCGCGGCGGCATGATCCTCACCAACGACGAGAAGCTCGCCAAGAAGATCAACTCGGCGGTCTTCCCGGGTCTCCAGGGCGGTCCTCTGATGCACGTCATCGCGGCCAAGGCCGTGGCCTTCGGGGAAGCCCTGCGCCCCGAGTTCAAGGACTACGCGGCCAAGGTGATCGAGAACGCCAAGGTGCTGGCCGACACGCTCAAGGAGCGCGGCGCGGCCATCGTCTCGGGCGGCACCGACACCCACGTGGCTCTTGTCGACCTCTCGCCGCTCGGCGTGACCGGCAAGGACGCGGACGAGGCGCTCGAGCGTGCGGGCATCACCTGCAACAAGAACGGCATCCCCTTCGATCCGCTGCCGCCGATGAAGACCAGCGGCATCCGCGTCGGCACGCCGGCGGGCACGACCCGCGGTTTCGGCCCGGAAGAGTTCCGTGAAATCGGCAACATGGTCGCCGATGTCCTCGACGGTCTCGCCAAGTGCGGCGAGGAAGGCGACGCACAGGTGGAACAGAACGTGCGTGCGCGCGTAGAAGCCTTGTGTGACCGCTTCCCGATCTACGAGGACTAAGACCATGACCGACCCCCAGCGCCCCAACGAGACTGGCGACTTCGTGACCGATGCACGCCTTGAACTTTCCGGAATGCTGCGCGATGGCCTCGACCATCCCTCGACCCGGCCGGTTCTCGTCTGGGGGGCGCTGGGTGCGGTGGCAGGCGCAGCCCTGCCCTTCGTCTCGGTGGGCCTGGGGCTTGCCGCAGGCGCCGGATACAAGTTCTACAAGCGCGTGCGGCCCGACTGAAGTCGCGCCCGCCCCTCTTCTTTTGAAACGATAGGCCCGAATGCGCTGCCCTTTCTGCGCCCATGACGATTCCCAGGTAAAGGACAGCCGTCCGGCCGAGGACAACGCCGCGATCCGCCGCCGCCGCCAGTGCTCCAGCTGCGGCGCGCGCTTCACCACGTTCGAACGGGTGCAGCTGCGCGAGATCACGGTGCTCAAGTCCGGCGAGGAAGGCGAGGAGAGGCGCGAGCCCTTCGACCGCCTCAAGATCGAGAAATCGGTCTCGCTCGCCTGCCGCAAGCGCAGGATCGACCGCGAGAGGATCGACCAGCTCGTCTCGGGCGTCCAGCGCCAGATCGAGACCACCGGCGATGCCGAAATCCACTCACGCGAGATCGGCGAGATGGTGATGGACGGCCTGCGACAGCTCGACTCGGTTGCCTACATCCGCTTCGCCTCGGTCTACCGCGCCTTCAACGAAGCCCGCGACTTCGAGGAATTTGCAGGCACCGTGCGCGACGTGGCGACAGGCGACACCCAGAATGACTGATACCCCCACCCCTTCCGCGCCGACGTTCGGCACCGTTCCCGAAGACCGCAAGCCCATCGTCGTGCTCGTGCGGCCGCAGCTGGGCGAGAACATCGGCAAGGCCGCGCGCGCCATGCTGAACTTCGGGCTCACCGAAATGCGCCTCGTTTCGCCGCGCGACGGCTGGCCCAACCCTTCGGCAGGCCCCGCTGCGGCAGGCGCCAACGTGATCCTCGAAGAAGCCGAGGTCTACGAGACACTGGCCGACGCGGTCGCGGACTGCACCAATGTCTATGCGACCACCGTGCGCAAGCGCGGCGTGACCAAGCGCGTGGTGACGCCCGAAGAAGCGGCAGGTGAAATCTACGCCGAGCCGGGCCGTTCGGCCTTCGTGTTCGGCCCGGAACGCTCCGGGCTGGAAACCGAGGACGTGGCGCTCGCCCGCTCGATCCTGACCGTTCCGATCAACCCGGAATTTGCCTCGCTCAACCTCGCGCAGGCCGTGATCCTGTGCGCCTATGAGTGGTCCAAGGGCGCTGGCCTCACCCAGCCTACGCAGGAAGAGGTCCTGCCGCCTGCTCCGCAGGACGAACTGGAAGGGCTCATCGGCCACTTCGAGAAGCTGCTCGAACCCAAGAACTACTTCTGGCCCGAGACCCGCGCCGAGGCGAACCGCCTGACCTTGCGCAACCTTCTCACCAAGCCCGCGTGGAACCACCTGGAAGTGCGCACCATGCGCGGTGTCCTCTCCACGCTCGAAAAGGCCCGGCGCCCACGCGGCGAAGACTAAGCGCCCCTTCGGGCGTTGCGCCCTATCCCGCAACGCCCGCTCACCTATTTTCAACCCGCTTCGCGCAAAATCCCGTTTTGCTTTTGCGCGGCTGGGTGTATGGGCACATCCAGCATCAAGAGTTGGGGCGACGCCCAACGCCAACCTGCCGTTCCGGGCAAGGTGGTACTCCGCAAGGAGGATGTGGCCGTCCCGGCAAGCAAACGGACACGCCACATTTCGCGTCGCTTCCGCCCAGGAGTACGACGTCAAATGCCGATCAAGATCCCCGACGACCTGCCCGCACGCCAGACCCTCGAAGCCGAGGGCGTGACGGTCATGGGCGAGGCCGACGCGGTGCGTCAGGACATTCGCCCGCTGCAGATCGGGCTGCTCAACCTCATGCCCGACAAGGTGCGCACCGAGACCCAGCTCGCCCGCCTGCTCGGCGCCACTCCGCTGCAGATCGAACTGACGCTGGTGCGCATGACCGACCATGTCTCGCGCAACACAGCGCAGGACCACATGGAAGCCTTTTACCGTCCCTGGGAGGACGTGCGCGAGGAACGCTTCGACGGCTTCATCATCACCGGCGCTCCGGTCGAGCGCATGCCCTATGAAGAGGTGAACTACTGGGAGGAGCTGCGCCAGATCCTGGCCTGGACCCAAACCAACGTCCACCGCACGCTGACCATCTGCTGGGCCGCGCAGGCCGCGCTCTACCATTTCCATGGCATCCCCAAGCGCGTGCTCGACGCCAAGGCCTACGGCCTCTACCCGCACGAAGTCCACGCCCCCGCCTCGCCCTTCCTGCGTGGCTTTGCCGATGTCTTCAACGTGCCGGTTTCCCGCTGGACAGAAGTCTGTCCCGACGCACTGGGCGCCGCCGAACGCCTGGAGGTGCTGGCCTCCAACCCGGTCACGGGTCCGTGCCTCGTCGATGACCCTGCGCACCGTATGCTCCACATGTTCAACCATCTGGAATACGACACCGAGACGCTTGCCAACGAGTTCTTCCGCGACGGCGGCGCGCAGTTGCCGCACCGCTACTTCCCGGAAGACAACCCGAGCCGCCGCCCGCTCAATTCCTGGCGTGCCCACGGACACCTCCTGATCGGCAACTGGATCAACGCGATCTACCAGACCACCCCCTTCGATCTGGCCACGATGGGCATGGCAGGCTCGCTCGAAGCGCTGTAAGCGGTCGGGACGCGGCCCTGCGCGCGCCGAAGGGGCGTTTGCGCTTGACTTTGCGCCCCCATCCCGTAAGGGCCAGCGCTTCACGGGACGCCTTCCCTTTCGAGAGTAGGCGCCTCCTTCGGCCCCGCACCCCGGTGAAGCGGCGGCCGCATCCGGCATTTCATGGCCGGATGGTGCGCTCCGGGAAACTAGGGATCGCCTTGCCACGGTGGCACAGGCGGCAGCAGAACGGAAAGAAACGTTATGTCGAAGCGTAAGAGCGCTAAGTACAAACTCGATCGCCGCATGGGCGAGAACATCTGGGGCCGTCCCAAGAGCTCGGTCAACCGCCGCAGCTACGGCCCGGGCCAGCACGGTCAGCGCCGCAAGGGCAAGCTGTCGGACTACGGTCTGCAGCTGCGCGCCAAGCAGAAGCTCAAGGGCTACTACGGCGACGTGACCGAGAAGCAGTTCAAGCGCACCTACCAGGAAGCGTCCTCGATGAAGGGCGACACCGGCATGAACCTGATCGGTCTCCTGGAGCAGCGCCTGGACATGGTCGTCTACCGCGCCAAGTTCGCGCCGACCATCTTCGCGGCTCGCCAGATCGTCTCGCACGGCCACATTCGCGTCAACGGTGTGAAGTGCAACATCGCTTCGCGTCGCATCCGCGTGGGTGACGTGATCTCGCTCGGTGAAAAGGCCAAGGAAATGGCTCTCGTCATCGAAGCTCAGGCTCTGCCCGAGCGCGAGATTCCCGACTATGTCGCTTCGGAAGGCGACAAGGTGACCTTCGTCCGCGTTCCCACGCTCGACGAAGTCCCCTACCCGGTGAAGATGGAACCGAACCTCGTCGTCGAGTTCTACTCGCGCTAAGAGTTCGGCTCCTTCGGGAACGAAATTCTTTCGGAAAGGGCGGTCCCTCGGGGCCGCCCTTTTTTCGTGGCAACTCGCGGAAAAGCTGGGTCATTTCATCGCGAAAAAGCGGAACCTTCACAGGCCTCGTGTATTGCGCAGAGGCAATGACCCGCTTTCGCTACATCACCCCGCACCGCACCGGCAAATGGTACCCCGATCTCGAGACCGCGCAGCGCCATGCCTGCGACATCGGCGCGGGTTTCCGGGACGAACGCACCGGCCGCTTCGTCGCCTATGTCGACACCTATCTGGAGGAAGACGAAGCCGAATTCGCACTCGGCTCCGTTTCCTGAGGGAAACCTTCGCTCAGTCGAGCTTCAGCTCCGTGTGCAGGAAGGCATCACTGTCGGCCAGGAGCTGCGTGCGCGCCTCGCTGCTGTAGAGAAAGTGATCGAGGCCATCGAACTCGACATAGCGCACCGACTTGCCTGCCTGCTCCAGCTTCTTCGCCATGACCTGGCTTTCACGCACGCCCACGTTCTGGTCGAGCGTGCCATGGAACAGCAGCACCGGCGCCTTGATCTTCTCCGCGTTCTGCGCCGGTGAGCCTTCGCGCAGGTGCGGACCGTTGCCAAGCTCTTCGCGCACCAGCGCGGCGTTGGTGAAGCCCTCGGCCTCGGCGCGCAGGATTTCAAAGTCGGTGACGGGTGCAACGGCGACCACCGCCTTGAACAGATCCGGGTCGAGCACGCCGCTCTGGAGCGCAGCGTACCCCCCGTAGGACCATCCGAAGATCGCCAGCTTGTCGGGCGCGGCAATGCCCTGCGCCACCAGCCAGCGCCCGGCGTCATTGACATCACCGATGGCCGTCTTCCACGACTTGAACCCGTTTTCCTTGTACCATTCCGAACCGTAACCGGCGGAACCGCGGTAGTTGGGCTGGAGAACCGCGAAACCGCGTGCGGCAAAGAACTGGACCATCCAGTCGAAGCCCCACTCGTCGCGCGCGCTCGGCCCACCGTGCGGCATGACGATGGCAGGCAGATCGCGGCCCGTGCTGCCCGGCGGCAAGGTGAGATAGCCCGGGATCTGGACGCCGTCCCCGGCCGGGAACATCACCGGCTTCATCGGCGCCAGCTCCAGGTCGACGAGCTTCGGGCGCACCGGCAGGACTTCCTCAAGACGCCGCTCGGCCTTGTTGAAGAGATAGAGCATGCCCGGCTCGGTATCGCCGGTCACGCGCAGCAGGAGGTTCTTCTCCTCCCGGTCGGCATCGACGACCCGGACAGCGACCTCCCCGGGCAGCGCGCCGGCGAGCGCCTTGGACAGCGCCCCCATCTCAGGATCGAAGTAGACCTGCTCGCGCCGCTCGCGCGCATAGGAGAGTCCTACGACACGGTTGTCGCGCCCGATGCGGATGAGGCCGTCGATATCGACGTCGTCCGCCGCAAAGAGCTTTTCGCGCGTCAGCGAGCCATCGAGCGAGACCGCATAGAGGCCGCGATGCCCGTTCTCCCACGCCCATCCGAAAGCACGGTTGCTCTTGCCATCAACGGCCAGCGGCTCGAAGCGCAGGACGCCTGTCTCCTCCGGACCACCCCAACTCGAGAGCCACTGCCATTCCCAGTCGCCCGGCGTGCGGTAGAAGAAATCCTCGGTCGGCTTGAGGAGCCCGCTCGCGCCGGTCTGCTGGCGGCTCTTGACGCGAATCGTTCCATGACCGTCGGTCATGTACCCGGTCGCGAATTCATCGGGCTTCTCGACCCGGCGGCGGCGCCCCTTGATCGTGTCGACCATCTCGACACCAAGGCCCTCTTCCTCGTTCGCGAGGCGCGTGCCGATGGTGTTTTCCGGCACGAAGACCTTGGTCATCAGGACGCGCCCGGGCTCACCTTCTACGTCCCAGTCAATCACGCTCCCCCCGTTCTGGAAGAACGTGCGCGCGCGCAGGGATTTCGTGTTCGACAGAAGCGTCGCATTCTTGCCGTCATCGTCCAGCCCGAAGATGCGGGTGAAGCTGACAAGCTGCCCCGCATAGTCCACGATGTAGTGCACCTGGCAGACCAGGCGCGCGTTGGTGGACCATTTGCAGAAGCGCAGTTCCCCTTCCTCGGTCGGGACGCTGGTGATGGCCGTCGGGAAACCACCCTCGGCAAGGTTGGCGACTTCGAGCACACGGCCACCCTTGCGCGGCGAGATGAAGGCGATCTTCGTTCCGTCCGGGGACAGGCTGATCTGGGTAATATCCTCCAGAGCCCCGAACCGCGCGGCCAGCTGTTCTCCACTTTCCCCGGACTGCGCCTGTGCCTGCAGCGGCACGGCCGCCGCCATCGCCGAGCCCAGGAACAGCCCGGACACGAGCGCACGCAAACCTCTCAAGACCACCCCGAAACCCCTCATTTCCCTATTACGGAAAGGGACTATGCGAGCGTCCAATGAGGCGGTCAAGTTGCCGAAATTTAATGCAAAGTAATTTCGAGGAAGAGTTGCGCAGAAAGCGCACTATTCGCCCGGCGGCATGCCCACCTGCTCACAGACCCAGCCCCACAAGGCATCGACTTCCAGAGCCGCCTTGCCTTCGGGTTCGATCTCACGCGCGACTTCGCCGCTTCCGGCGCTGCGGTGAAAGGCGGCGCGTTCGCCGAAGTGGTGGGGGCTGACCGAAAGCCCGAGGTTACGCGCGGCCTCAGCCGCTTCCTCAAGCATCCGGGTTGCGCGCGCGGGAACGGCGTTGAAGACGACGTGTGCCGGCTTGGAGGCATAGGCCATGAGCCCTGCCGTGGCCTCCAGCGCATGGAGATCAAAAGCCCGCGCCTTGGTGGGAACAAGCACGATGTCGGCCACCCGCACAGCCTCGCGCGAGGCGGTATCACCATGGGGCGGCGTGTCGATCACGATGACATCGGCGCCGGCACGCTTGGCCCGCTCGACCGTGCTGAACAGGCGCACCGGGGGGCAGGTGATGACTTCGGGCAGGAACTCGCCGCGCCAGTCTCCCCAGGCCGCGGCGGTCGCCTGGGGGTCGGTATCGATCACCTGGACCTGGTTGCCCGCGTAGACCGCGCTGGCGGCAATGTGGAGGGCGAGCGTCGTCTTGCCCGACCCGCCTTTCTGGCTGACAATCGCTATCGTGGTCATCCGGGCTGTCTCTCCTCACCCCGCTGGAGAACGTGTCCGCCCCGCGAATCAAGGCCTGGACCATGCGAATGTCCGGGCCCCGCCCCGCCTTGTCCAGCAAAAGACCTTCAGCCGCTCAGGGCACACTCGGTTTCTTGCATGGCGCCGTCAGAGGAGGCCACGGCCGCCGCCATGCGCGCGTCGCGTCCATAGATGTCGGGATAGAGCTCCACCCCGTGCCCGTCCTGCGCGCGGCCAGCGGTGAAATAGGTAATGTAGACCGGCAATGCCTTGCCGAGCGCCAGGCGGGTCTCGCGCCGTGACGCCAGGACCGCGTCGATCTCGGCGCGCGTGGCTGCGCCTTCCAGCAAGGTCGCCGCAAAGCCGAGCGCGTCCCCGGTACGGATACAGCCGTGGCTGAAGGCGCGCACCTCTCGCTCGAAGAGCGCCTTGCCCGGTGTGTCGTGCATGTACACGCTGTAGGGATTTGGCATGTCGAGCTTCATCTGGCCCAGCGCGTTGTTCGGCCCGGGCTTCTGGCGCCAACGGCCGCCCGTGCGCACGTAGCCCTTGCTGGCCGGGAACCGCCCGTTGTTCTCGCGCACGATGCTTTGCGGGATATTCCACCAGGGATTGAAGATGACCCCACGCACTTCGGCCCGGAAGGTGGGAGACGGGGTCGAGACCTTGCCCACGATGACAGGCCAGGAACCTACCTGCGCACCCTCACGCCACAGGCGTGCCGTGAACGCCGCCGTATTGACGAGAATGTAGTCGCGTTCCATGCGGTGGGGCAACCAGCGCCACCGCTCCATGTTGCGTGCCAGCGTGGCGCGCCGCTGGGGATCGGTTTCCTGCGCCAAGGCCTGTCGCAAGGCCGCGTAGTCCGGATGGTCTGGCCATAGCGCATCCAGAAACGAGGTCAGCCCTCCTGCGGCCCGCGCCCGGGCGAGCCATGCGGCGATGTCGATCTCGGCATCGGGATCGGCAATGTGCCAGCCGCTCCGCATGCGCGCAGATGCCTCGCCCAGCAGAGCGGTCCGAGCCAGATCGAGAGCCAGTTCCTGCGCCGCGCTGGCAATGACGTCGGTGTCACCACCCTTTCGCGCATCCTCGAGGACCGAGGTGTCGAGCGGGCGCAGACCATGCTCGGGCAAAGACCCTGCCGCCGCCTCGAGAGCGGCCAGCTCCGTCTGCGACCAGGGGGCCGTTTGCGCGGCCGCAGGTGCTCCTACGAGCGCAAATGCAAGAGCCGTGGCACAAAGCAATGAATTGACATGTCTTTTCATATACAAAAGATTCGTTGTCTGAGTTTATGACTTAATATATACATATAACAGACAAACAATAAACGGGTCGGACACACAAGCATGAACTTCAACAGGCGCCACTTCCTTGGCGCGCTCGCCACGGGTGCGGCCAGCCTGGCCTCGCCCATCTCTTTTGCAGCCACTCCCAGCCGCCAGATACCGCGCGGACTTGCGCAGGCCAAGGCCGCGCTCGACGCCCATGGCGCGCGGGTGCGCCACCGCGACATCGTGGGTCTTGTGGATTTCAGCGCCCCCTCCGGTGATCCGCGGTTCAGCCTTGTCGATATCGGCAACGGCCGGGTCATCGCGGATTTCCACGTCGCGCATGGCCGGGGATCGGACCCGAGCAATACCGGCATGCTCCAGCGCTTCTCGAACCGACCGGGATCGAACGCCTCGTGCCAGGGCAGCTTCCTGATCGGGGAAACCTACTATGGCAAGCATGGCCGCTCGCGCCGGATCCACGGGCTCGATCCCGAAAATTCGATGGCCTATCCGCGCGCCATCGTGATCCACGGCGCCTCCTACGTCTCGGCAGACATGGCGCGCCACACCGGACGCGTGGGGCGCAGCCTCGGATGCTTCACGGTGTCCCAGCGCGACATCGGCCCCGTGCTGAGCAAGCTGGCGCCGGGCCGCCTGCTCTTCGCCCACCGCTAAGACCACCATCCGGCAGGCATTGACGCCGTCCGAAGCCGGTATTAGCCAAAGCCCTTGCAAGGACGACCTTCCCCCTCGCGTTTGCAGGGGCGACCAAACCGGGACGGCCCGGCAGCACACAGGAGGCTGCCGCATGGCATGGATTTTCGTCGTACTCGCCGGTCTGCTCGAGACCGTCTGGATCTATTTTCTCAAGAACACCGAAGACGGGATCAGCGCACTGGGCGCCCTTGCCATGGCCGCCTCGCTGCTTGGCAGCTTCTGGTTGCTGGCCCTTGCCATGCGCGCGAACCCGCTTGCCGCGGCCTATGCCGCCTGGACCGGGATCGGAACGCTCGGCGCGTTCCTGCTTGGCTTTCTGGTCTTCGGGGAGCGGCTGAGCCCGGCGGCGATCGCCGGGCTCGTGCTCATCGTCTCGGGCACCGTGCTCCTGCGCGTGGCAACAGGCAGCGGCGCCTGACGCGCTATTTGCGGTTGGCGAAGTAGTCGCGCCGAAAATCGGCCGCGAAGGCATCGAAGCGCTGTTGGGCGATAGCGTCGCGCATGCCCTGCATGAGCTGCTGGTAGAACCAGATGTTGTGCTCGGTCAGCAGCATCGCGCCGAGCATCTCGCCCGAGCGGATGAGGTGGTGCAGGTAGGCGCGGGTATAGGTCTGGCAGACCGGACAACCGCAGCGCTCATCGACAGGCCCGGTATCCTCGGCATGGCGCGCGTTGCGCATGTTGAGGGGACCGTTCCAGGTGAACGCCTGCCCATTGCGTCCCGAGCGGGTGGGCAACACGCAGTCGAACATGTCGACCCCGCGTTCGACCGCGCCGACCAGATCGTCGGGCTTGCCCACGCCCATGAGGTAGCGCGGACGATCCTCAGGCAACTGCTGGGGCGCAAATTCAAGCGTCGCGAACATCGCTTCCTGCCCCTCGCCAACGGCCAGACCGCCAATGGCGTAGCCATCGAAGCCGATGTCGACGAGCGCATCCGCGCTGGCCTTGCGCAAGCCTTCGTCGAGCGCGCCTTGCTGGATACCGAAGAGCGCCGAGCGCTCGGCATGTTCCTCGCCGCTGTCGAAGCCCTCGCGGCTGCGCCGGGCCCAGCGCATCGACATCTCCATCGAGCGCGCGATGACATCGCGCGGCTGGTCGATCTTGGGGCATTCGTCAAAGGCCATGACGATGTCCGAGCCAAGCAGGCGCTGGATTTCCATCGAGCGCTCGGGGCTGAGCATGTGGCGCGAGCCGTCGAGGTGGCTGGCGAAGGTCACTCCCTCCTCGGTGATCTTGCGCAGGTCCGAGAGGCTCATCACCTGGTAGCCGCCGCTGTCCGTCAGGATCGGGCGATCCCAGTTCATGAACTTGTGCAAGCCCCCCAGGCGCGCCATGCGCTCGGCGCCCGGGCGCAGCATGAGGTGGTAGGTGTTGCCAAGGATGATGTCGGCCCCGGCGGCGCGCACGTCCTGCGGCTTCATCGCCTTGACCGTGGCCGCGGTGCCCACGGGCATGAAGGCAGGCGTGCGGATCTCGCCCCGGCGCATCTGGATGACACCGGTACGGGCCCGACCGTCGCGGGCGTGGATCGAAAACTGGAAACGCGGTTTCATGCCCCGCCCGTTAGAGCATTTTCCCGAGAGATGGAATTATCTGATGGTTCGGAAAAGAACACGGCGAACCCACCGCTCCAGACGCATCAGAAGCCATAGACCAGTGAGAAGCTCGAGGTCGTATCAGTCTTGAGCGTTCCGGTCGCCGGTGAGGTTTCGTGCTCGAAATTGTAGGAGAGCTTCAGCTTGATGTGATCGGTCATCGCGGTTTCGAGCGCGGTGAGCGAGGTGAAGGTATTGTTTTCCGTGCTCACATACCCGCTGGCAACCTGCGAGAGCTTGACCGTTTCATTGAGCTTCCATGCGAAATCCAGCGACATGAGAGCGGAATACTGAGTGTCGCCAGGCTGATCGACATAGTCGATCACACGCATCGCCGGGCCTGCCTCAACCGAAAGCGTCATGGCACTTGTATTGATCAGGCGTCGGCCGAGACCGCCGGAGAGCGAGAAGCGGTTGTCGAAGCCCGAAATCGGGTCCTTCTCATACTGCGCGCGCGAATAGATGAAGTAGCCTTCATGCAGCGTGTAACGCGGCTGGTAGGCAAAGACGTACTTGTTGTTCGTCGTGCGCCCTTCGGTCTCCTGGTAGTTGGCACTGGCGGTAATCGTGTGCTGCCACTTGATTCCCTGCCGGTCGAACTTCATGCCGCCCGTCACGCCGAAGTTATTGGTGTTACCGGTGTTGCGAAAGCCGCCCAGCTCAACCTGCCCCTTCCAGAGCTGAAGAATACCGGCCTGCCGGATCCGACGCTGCTTCGCTTCGAACTTGGCACGCTCCTCGGCCGCACGGCGATCGCGGTAGCTCTTGTGCATGCCCCGGATCTCGTCCTTGAACCAGGGCTGCACCTTGATCGCGAACTTCACGACCGCATCAACCTCGGCGTCCTCGTCACCCTTCATCGATTCCTCGAGCATGGCCCGCACGTTGCGCGGCAAGCTCGGGCGCTCGGCATCGACGAAGGGGATCGGCTCCACGAAGGTCGGAAGCAAGACGACGACGGGCCGGGGGGGAATGGGATCGGGCATCGCGATGACGTCCCAGTCCACGGCGCTGCCCTCCGGAGGCTCATCTTGCGCGAAGGCCGGAACGGAGAGCAGGACAAGGGGAAGGACGAGGCTTGACCGGAAGCGAAAAGGCATTGGCGATGGTTACGTAATCACGAACGCAAACGCCAGCCCGTTGCAAAGATTCGTGCAATAATTGCAATGCAGAGAGCCAGGAAGCCGAGCGCCATGAGAAGCGAGACGATAACCGGGAAATCCGCCTGGCCATAGAAGCACCAACGCAGGCCATTGACGAGATAGACCATCGGATTGGCGAGAGCCACCGAACGCCAGGGCTCGGGCAGGAGGTCGATCGAGTAGAAGGTCCCGCCCAGAAACGTCAGCGGCATCACGAACAGCGAAGGCACCATGCCCACCTGCTCGAAGCTCTTGGCCCAGATCCCGAGGATGAACCCGAAGAGCGAGAACGAGGCCGAGACAAGCAGGACAAATCCGAGCACCAGCACCGGATGGACAATCGTGTAGTCGACGAAGAAGCGCGCGGTCCCCAGAATGATCGCGGCAAGAACCAGCGATTTCGTCGCCGCCGCCCCCACGAAACCGACAAGGGTCTCGGCAAAGCCCACGGGGGCCGAGAGCAACTCGTAGATCGCGCCCGTGAAACGCGGCATGTAGATGCCAAAGGCGCCGTTCGCCGTACTCTCGCTCAGGAGTGTGAGCATAAGCAGGCCGGGCACGATGAAAGCGCCGTAGTCGACCCCCTCAAGGCCGGACTCCATGCGGCCACCAATGGCCGCGCCGAAGACGACGAAGTAGAGCATCGTCGAAAGCAACGGCGCGATAATCGACTGGAGCGCGGTGCGCAGGGCCCGCGCAAGTTCATGCTTGTAAATGGTCCACGCGCTGCGGGCGTTGAACAGGCTCATGCGCCCTCTCCCGTGTCGGACTGGTTTTCGAGGAGGTTCACGAAGATCTCCTCCAGGTTGGATTCGCGGATGTCGATGGCGATATAGTCGACCCCGTGGGCGATCAGCGCCTTGGTGAGCGCGGCCACCTCGGACTTGCCCTGCCCGGTGCCGTCCCCACCCCGGTAGACAAGCGCACGGCCATCTTCAGCCAGGCTCAGCGAGTGACCTGCAAGCCCCTCGGGGACGGCGGACATCGGCGCTGCCAGCGTGAAGACCGCTTCGGTGCGGCCGAGCCGGGCCATCATGGCGCGGGTCTCCTCGACCATACGGATGCGCCCCTTCTGGATGATCCCCACGCGGTCGGCCATTTCCTCGGCCTCCTCGATGTAATGGGTGGTGAGGATGATCGTGGTGCCCTGCTCGCGCAGCGCGGAAATGTGCCTCCACATGTCGCGGCGCAGTTCCACGTCCACGCCCGCCGTGGGCTCGTCGAGGAACAGCAGTTCGGGATCGTGGGCGAGCGCCTTGGCGATCAGGACGCGGCGCTTCATGCCGCCCGAAAGAGCGCTCAGCGATTCCTCGCGCTTGTCCCAGAGGCTGAGCGCGCGCAGGATTTTCTCCACCCGCACCGCATCGGGCGCAAGGCCGAACAGGCCGCGCGAATAGTTCACCGTGTGGAGCACCGTCTCGAACATGTCGGTGGCCAGTTCCTGAGGGACGAGCCCGATGCGGCGGCGCAAGGTCCGCCAGTGGCGTCCCATGTCCTCACCAAAGGCCCGGATCGTGCCCGAGCTGGGCTGAACGAGGCCGCAGACCGCGCCGATCAGCGTGGTCTTGCCCGCCCCATTGGGCCCCAGAAGCGCGAAGATCTCGCCCTTGCGAATGGTCAGGTCGACACCGTTCAGCGCGGTGAAGCCCCCGTCATAGGTCTTGGTCAGACCCTCGATTTCGAGAATGTCCTGCATGGCCGGGAACATGGGAGGAAGCCCACGCGCTTCCAAGCCCCCACGCGGCAATTGCCGGACAAAAAAGAGATCAGGCCTTCGCGCCCGGGATCAGCAGGCTGGAATCGCCGTAGCTGTAGAAGCGGTAGCCGTGCTCGATGGCGTGGGCATAGACCGCCTGCATTTTCTCCAGCCCCATCAGCGCCGAGACGAGCATGAAGAGCGTCGACTTGGGCAGGTGGAAGTTGGTCATCAGCCCGTCGATCGCCTTGAAGCGGTAGCCCGGCGTAATGAAGATCGCGGTGTCGCCCTCGAAAGGACGGACCACGCCGTCCTCGCCGGTCGCGCTTTCCAGAAGTCGCAGGCTGGTCGTGCCGACCGCGATGATGCGCCCGCCCGCCGCGCGCGCGGCGTTGAGGCGATCCGCCGTCTCGGCGTCGATCCGGCCCCATTCGGAATGCATCTGATGTTCGGCGGTGTCGTCCGCCTTGACCGGAAGAAAGGTGCCCGCCCCGACATGGAGCGTCAGCGTCTCGCGCCCAATCCCGGCCGCATCGAGCCGCGCGACCAGTTCAGGCGTGAAGTGCAAGGCCGCCGTAGGCGCGGCCACCGCGCCCTTCTCGCGCGCGAACATGGTCTGGTAGTCGCTCTTGTCCGCCTCGTCGGTGTCGCGCTTGCCCGCGATGTAGGGCGGGAGCGGCATGCGCCCGGCGCGTTCGAGCAGGATCTCGACCGGCTCTTCACCCTGAAAGGCCAGCGTCCAGCTGCCGTCGTCCCAACGTTCCTCAGCGATGGCCTCGACCTCAGCGGGAAATTCGATGCGGTCACCAACCTTGAGGCGCTTGCCATTGCGCACGAAGGCCTGCCACCGGCGCAGGTCCAAGCGCTTGTGCAGGGTCGCGCCGATGCGCGCCTCGCCGCGGCGGCCTTCAAGCTGGGCGGGAATGACGCGGGTGTCGTTGAAGACGAGGATATCGCCCGGGGCGAGGACCTCTGGGAGCTCGCGCACGATGCGGTCGGCCAGCGGCGCATCGCCATCGGCCACAAGAAAACGTGCCGCATCGCGGGGCTTGGCCGGGCGCAGCGCGATGTTCTCGGTTGGGAGATCGAAATCGAAAAGGTCTACTCGCATGACGGGCAGCCGCTAGACGCGAAACACGCCTGCGGCAAGATGCAAGCGGCCCGGAGGCCTCTTACTGCGAGGCCGAGTTGTTGAGATCGTCGAGCGTGACGGGTGTATCGTCGGTCACCGCCGGAGCGGGCGCCGCCGGCTTCCCCTTGTGCTCGGAGAAGAGCGAAGCCTGGACGATCTTCGTGGGATCCTCGGGCGGTTCGCCGCGGTGGATCGCATCGACGTAGTTCATGCCAGCGATGACGCGGCCGAACACGGTGTACTTATGGTCGAGCGCGAAGCGCGGATAGAACACGATGAAGAACTGGCTGTTCGCGCTGTTGGGATCGTTGGTGCGCGCCATCGCAACCGAGCCGCGCACGTGCGGCATCGCATTGAATTCCGCTTCCAGGTCGGGAAGGGCGGAGCCGCCCTGCCCGGTGCCCGTCGGATCGCCAGTCTGCGCCATGAAGCCATCGATCACGCGGTGGAAGATCAGACCGTCGTAGAAGCCTTCGCTGGCGAGCTTGCTGACACGTTCGACGTGGTGGGGCGCCCATTCGGGCACGAGGCGGATGAGCACGCGGCCACCGTTGCTGAGGTCGAGGACCAGCACGTTCTGCGGATCATGGCTCGGGTCCATGTCGATCTTGGTGGGCAGCTGCGCCGGAGCCTCGGTGGCCGCGGCGTCCTTGTCCTTGGCGAACGCGGCCGGGCTGGCAAGTACAGTGGCACCCAACATCAGCGCGGCAACGGTAAGGCGAAATTTCATGGATTACTCACAAGCTCGAAAACCGATCCTCGGCAGGGCGATAGAGCCCTCTCGCTGTCGGTACAATGAATGATTTTGCGGGATGCCCCCGCGCTCAGTAGTCGCCGAGGCGCCCCCGCGCGTCGATCCGGGCGATCACGTCCTCGCGCACGGCCGGGCTCACGAACTTGGTGATATCGCCCCCGAACAGCGCGATCTCCTTGACCAGCTTGGAGGCGATCGGCTGCAGGCTGACGTCAGCCATCAGGAACACGGTCTCGATGTCGGGATCGAGCTGCTGGTTCATGCCGGCCATCTGGTATTCGTACTCGAAGTCCGCGACAGCGCGCAGGCCCCTGAGGATGATCGTTGCGTTCTGCCGCTTCGCGAACTTCATCAGGAGCGCATTGAAGGCGACCACCGTGACGTTCTCGACGCCCAGTTCCTTCACCTCCCGCTCGACCATGGCCATGCGCTCTTCGGGCGTGAACATCGGGTTCTTGGACGGATTGGTCGTCACCCCGATGATCAGGCGATCCACCAGCTTCGCGCCGCGCCGGATGATGTCGGCATGGCCCAGCGTAATCGGATCGAACGTGCCGGGATAGACGCCCACGCGCTCCGCAGTCCGGGTCTCAGTCATTTCGGCTTCCTCCATGCGGCTCGCGGGCCGCGGCTTCCTGCCTTGATGTGCGCTGCCTTGCGCGAGAAAATCAGTGATCGCGCTCGACGATATAGCGCGCAACGCTGCGCAGAAGATCGGCTTCCTCGCCATGCCCCGAAAGGTGCCCGACGGCCTGTTCCACCAGCATGCGGGCCTGTTCGCGCGCACGGTCCGCGCCCATCAGCGAGACGAAGGTGGCCTTGCCCGCATCGGCATCCTTGCCCACGGCCTTGCCCGCCACCTCGGCATCGCCTTCATGATCGATGAGGTCGTCCGCGATCTGGAAGGCCAGCCCGATGTCGCGCGCATAGCTGCGCAGGTGCGTGCGTCCCTCGGGCGGAACATGGCCCAGGATTGCGCCCATCTCCACCGCGGCGCCCAGCAGGGCCCCGGTCTTGAGCTGCTGGAGGCGCGTGATCGTGTGCAGGTCGAATTCGGACGTTTCCGCCACCAGATCCATCATCTGGCCGCCCGCCATGCCTTCCGCCCCGCTGGAAGTCGCCAGCACGCGCACCAGTTCGATGCGGGTGAAGGGATCCGCGCTTGTCGCCGGATCGGACAGCACCTCGAAGGCAAAATCGTGCAGGGAATCGCCCGCCAGGACCGCTGCCGATTCGTCGAAGGCCAGATGCAGGGTCGGCTTGCCGTGGCGCAGGGCATCATCGTCCATGCACGGCAGGTCGTCGTGGATCAGTGAATAGACGTGGATCGATTCGAGCGCGATGGCCGCGCGGATTGCCGCCTCGCGCTGAACGCCATACATGCCCGCAACCGCCGTCAGCAGCAGCGGACGCAGCCGTTTGCCCCCACCGATGGCGGCATAGCGCATCGCCTGGTAGAGACGCGCACGCGCATCGTCGGGTACCGGCAGCAGCGCATCGAACGCGCCATCCACTTCGCCCGCAATCGCGACCAGCGCCTCTTTCAGCAGCGAATCGCCCGAAGCCCCCTCTCCCACCTCTCAGCGCTCCGGCGTGTCGAAGGGCTGGGTGGAGACGGGCGCGCCGTCGGGCCCGGTCACGATCTTCTCGATCCGGGCCTGGGCCGCATCGAGCCGCTTCTGACAGTGCTGACGCAGCTTCTCGCCCTTTTCATAGAGCGAGATCGAATCCTCCAGCGGCACTTCACCGCTTTCCAGCTGGCGCACAATGGTTTCCAGTTCGCGCAGCGCGTCTTCAAAGCTGAGCGTGTCGAGTTCGGGTGTCTGGGCATCCATGCGCCAAGCAATGGCGCTGCCCGGCACAAGGGTCAAGGTCGCACAGCCCTCTTCCGACAGGCAATTCGTGCATCAAAGGCCGGATCCGCGATATTGGAGACTAGCAAGCGCGCATCGACATGGCTAAGGGCCTCCCCATGAGCGAAATCACCCCTGACGTCGTCGAGGCGCATGGCCTCAGCCCCGAGGAATACGAGCGCGTCGTGAACGCGATGGGCCGCGTGCCCAATCTCCTTGAACTCGGCATCTTCTCGGTCATGTGGTCCGAGCACTGCTCGTACAAGTCGAGCCGCTTCCACTTGAAGCAGCTCCCGACCGAGGCGCCCTGGGTCATCTGCGGCCCGGGCGAGAACGCGGGCGTGATCGACATCGGCGACGGCCAGGCCGCCATCTTCAAGATGGAAAGCCACAACCACCCCTCGTACATCGAACCCTACCAGGGTGCGGCGACGGGCGTCGGCGGCATCCTGCGCGACGTCTTCACGATGGGCGCGCGCCCGGTCGCGAACATGAACGCACTGCGTTTCGGCCGCCCTGAACACCCCAAGATGAAGCACCTCGTGCAGGGTGTGGTTTCGGGCATCGGTGGCTATGGCAACTGCGTGGGCGTTCCGACTGTCGGCGGCGAGACCAACTTCCACAAGGCCTACGACGGCAACATCCTCGTCAACGCGATGACCGTGGGCGTCGCGGACACCGACAAGATCTTCTACTGCGCCGCGACCGGCCTTGGTAACCCCATCGTCTATGTCGGCTCGAAGACCGGCCGCGACGGCATCCACGGCGCGACCATGGCGTCCGCCGACTTCGACGAGAAGTCCGAAGAAAAGCGCCCGACCGTGCAGGTTGGCGACCCCTTCACCGAGAAGCTGCTGATCGAGGCATGCCTCGAGCTAATGGCAACCGACGCCATCGTCGCGATCCAGGACATGGGCGCGGCGGGCCTCACCTCGTCTTCGGTCGAGATGGCCAGCAAGGGCGGCGCAGGCATCCGCCTCGACATGAACCAGGTGCCCTGCCGCGAAGAGGCGATGACGCCCTACGAGATGATGCTGAGCGAGAGCCAGGAGCGTATGCTCATGGTGCTCAAGCCCGGCAAGGAAGCCATGGCCGAAGCCATCTTCAAGAAGTGGGAACTCGACTTCGCGGTGATCGGTGAAGTGACCGACACCGGCCACATGGTCCTCGAATTCGACGGCGACGTGGTCTGCGACATTCCGCTTGGGCCCTTGGCTGACGACGCGCCGGAATACCAGCGCCCCTATGTCTCGGCTGAGGACTACAAGGCCTGGGCCGCGGTCCCCGCGATGGGCGATGTGCCCGCGACCACCGATCTGGGCGCAGACCTCACCACGCTCATCGGCTCGGCCGACCTCGCCTCGCGCGCGTGGATCTGGCAGCAGTACGACAGCCAGGTCGGCGCCGACACGATGCAGAAGTCGGGCGGTGATGCTGCAGTCGTGCGTGTCCACGACACGAAGAAGGCGCTCGCGATCAGCACCGACTGCTCGCCGCGCTACTGCTACGCCGACCCTTACGAGGGCGGCAAGCAGGCCGTGGCCGAGACCTACCGCAACATCTCGGCCGTAGGCGGTCTGCCGCTGGCGATCACCAACTGCCTCAACTTCGCCAACCCCCAGCGCCCGGAAATCATGGCGCAGATCGTCGGCTGCCTGAACGGTATGGGCGATGCCTGCCGCGCGCTCGACTACCCGATCGTGTCGGGCAATGTGTCGCTCTACAACGAATCGAAGGCCACCGGCGGCGGCTCGGCGATCCTGCCGACCCCGGCGATCGGCGGTGTCGGCCTGCTTGCCGATCACGACGCGATGGCCACCATTGCCTTCAAGAACGAAGGCGATGAAATCTGGCTGATCGGCGGCAAGGGCTCGCACCTGGGTCAGTCGCTCTGGCTCAAGACCATCGCGGGCAAGGAAGCGGGCGACGCGCCCGTCGTCGACCTCAAGGCCGAGGCCGCGAACGGCGGCACGGTGCGCAGCCTGATCGGCGCGGGCACGGTCAACGCCGTCCACGACATTTCGGATGGCGGCCTTCTCGTCGCGCTGGCCGAAATGGCGCTGGCAAGCGGCCTTGGCTGCACGCTCGAAGGTGAACTGACCACCGCCGAAGCCTTTGGCGAGGACCAGTCGCGCTATGTCGTGACGGCCCCTGCAGGAACCGAGATCCCGGGTGCCGAGAAGATCGGCACCGTTGGCGGCTCCTCGGTTGCCGGTGTCGAAGTCGCCGAACTGCGCCGCGTCAACGAGGCGTTCTTCAAGGACTGGATGGAAGCCTGATCGGCTTTCCTTGAGGAAACACACTTCCCGGCCGCCCCCGCACCACAAGGTTCGGGGGCGGTTTCGTTTCGGCACAGCCCAAAATTCAGAGCTTGGCCTCTTCCAGGCTTCTGGCGAAGAGCGCGAGCAGGTCGGGATCGAAACTGCCGCGTGTGCGGCGCATCTCGTCGAGCGCCATCGCGCTTGACCAGGCCTGCTTGTAGCTTCGGCTTGAAATCAGCGCGTCGTAGACATCGCAGATCGTCGCAACACGAACCGGCTCGGCAATGTCCTTCGCGATCAGCCCGCCCGGATAGCCACTGCCATCGAGCCGTTCATGGTGATGGCGGCAGACCGCGATCATCATCGGGCTCGCCAAACCCCAGCGCTCCAGAAGCTGGCCTCCGCTTTCGGCATGGCCGCGCATGACCTCAGCCTGGGCCGCGTCGAGGCGCCCCGGCTTGTCGAGTATCTCGTCCGGGATTGTCAGCTTGCCGATGTCGTGAAAAAGGCCCGCAAGGCCCATTTCCAGGACATATTCCCGGTCGTGCCCGGCGTGATGTGCAAAGTTCATCATCAGGCACGACACCGCAAGCGCGTGCGAGCGCAGACCCCTGCGCCCGAAATGGTCATGCACCGATGTCAGTATCCCCGCGCGATTTTCGCGCAGCCAACGCTCGATCTGGATGACAAGCCTGCGCGCCTCCTGCAGCCCCGAAGGCTCTGCGCGCAGGACCTCCTGCGCAATACGGCCCAGGCGAAGGCGCACATCGACGCGGATGTCCATCTCGGTCTCGGGCGTCCAGGGCATGGATTCGAGCCAGCCCCCTCGGGACGTCCGCCCGCTCTCTGCAATCCAACCGCCGCCAAAGGCCATAAATTCCGCGTGTCCCGTGCCTTGACCATCAAGCTGCGGTCCAACCACCATAGCTGCGTTTACAAACTCTTAATGGCCCCTCGTAGGTGCATAAAGAACGGCGTTTTTGCGTGACATGTGCAAGCACGGGGTCTGGCTAGCGCCATGCTTCGGGGGCACCCGCCGTGAAAACTCAGCCGTGCACCCAGTCCTGCTCGTCGATACCCAGAAGGCGCAGAACGTCGGTAAGGTCGCCCCGGTCGATCCAGCCATTGGCCGCAAGGCGCGCCTTGGGCTTGGCGTGGTAGGCGATGCCGTAGGTCGAGGCCTCCAGCATCGGAATGTCGTTGGCGCCATCGCCCGTCGCAAGGCTGGGCACAAAGTCGCCGCCTTCGCCCGCAACAGCCGCGATTTCGGCCAGCAACGTCGCCTTCTTGACCGAACTGTCAACCACCGGCCCGGCCAGTTCACCGGTCAGCTTGCCATCGGCGACGGCGAGGCGGTTGCCCACGACGTGCTCAAACCCCAGCATCGCGGCAATGGGATCGGCGAAGTGGTGGAAGCCGCCGGTGACGAGCACGGTGCGGCAGCCGAACTTCTTGAGCGTCTCGACCAGCGTCTTGGCGCCGGGCATCGGACGGATACGCTCGGCCAGGCAATCATCGACCGCATTCTCGCGCAGCCCTGCGAGAAGCCCTACCCGCTCGCGCAGCGCCGATTCGAAATCGAGCTCGCCCTGCATCGCGCGCTCGGTGATGTCCGCGATCCGCTCCTTGAGCCCGGCGAAATCGGCCAGCTCGTCGATGCATTCCTGCCCGATCATCGTCGAATCCATGTCCGAGATGAAGACCTTGGGCAGGAACGGCTCATGGTCGGTGACAAGGCCATCACTCGCGCCGAAATGGGCGTCCAGCGTTTCGCGCAGGACATCCGCACCATCGTCGGGCGAGGCGATCTGGAGCGTCCTGTCACAGAAGTCGAGCATCGCCGCCGAGGCCAGGCGCACCCCGCCCTTCTCCATCTCGGCGCGCACGGTGTCGATTTTTGCCGAGAGATTTTCTGCGTCTGCTATCAGCCGGGCGATGAGCACTACCAAATTCCTTGATGCGAAATATGATTCCAAGGCCGAGGACCGGCCGCCGCTGGCGCTCATTGCAGGGCCGACGGCCAGCGGCAAGAGCGATTGTGCGGTAGCCTTGACCCAGGAGCTGGAGAAGCGCGGCCGCAGCGCCGTGGTTCTCAACGCCGACGCCTCGCAGGTCTATGCCGATATTCCGATCCTGAGCGCTTGTCCGACCGAGGAAGAGCGCGGCGGGATCACGCACCGCCTGTTCGGCACCTGGGACGCGGCCACGGCCTGTTCTGCGGCCGATTGGGCCACGGCCGCCCGCGCGGAGATTGCCGATGCCCATGAACGCGGCGCGGTCCCGATCCTCGTCGGCGGCACCGGCCTCTATATCCGCACCCTGCTTGACGGCATCGCCCCGATCCCGGCCATCGATCCCGCCGTGCGCGAGGCGGTGCGCGCCCTCCCCGTCGCCGAGGCGCACGCCGCGCTTTCCCACGAAGACCCGGCGCGCGCCGCGCAGCTCGCCCCGGCGGACACCACTCGCGTGGCGCGCGCGCTGGAAGTCGTGCGCTCCACTGGCCTCCCCCTTGCCCATTGGCAGGAACGCAAGGAAGGCGGGATCACCGATCAGGTCACGCTCTTCCCGGCCATCCTCATGCCCGAACGGCAATGGCTCTACGAACGCTGCGACCTGCGCTTCACGCGCATGGTAGAGGCTGGCGCCCTCACCGAAGTCGAGGCGCTTCTGGCGCGCCAGCTTGATCCCGACCTGCCCGCAATGCGCGCAATCGGCGTACCCGAACTGGCCGCTCACCTGCGCGGCGAGATCACCTGCGAGGAGGCCATCGCGCGCGGCACGCAGGCAACGCGCCGCTACGCCAAGCGCCAGTTCACCTGGCTGCGCCACCAGCCCCCGGAAGACTGGCCCCGAATCGAGTCTGAAAATTACACCTTAAAGTCCATTTGCGATATTTTATTTCGACGTTTTGGGTTGACGTGATATTTCGCAATGCCTAAAGGCTGCCTCGTCAAGCCCTCGGAAGTTGGGCTCGGAGGAGAGGATGACCCGGCGCGGCGATTGCCGTGCCGGGTCCGCTTCTTTGGAGGGAAACCCTCCTGACTTATCCATCTCGCGGCCCCCGGATTTCCGGGGCCCTGAGGCAAAAAGGAACGTGTTGTGAGTGACGAGCGCAGCGGCGCGAACATCCTGGTCGAAAGCCTGGTCCGGCAGGGCGTCGAATTCGTATTCGGCTATCCCGGCGGGGCGGTTCTACCGATCTACGATGCCCTATTCGGCGATGAACGCCTGCGTCATATCCTCGTGCGGCACGAAGCCGGCGCGGCCCACGCAGCCGAAGGCTATGCCCGCTCGACCGGCAAGCCCGGCGTCGTGCTGGTCACCTCGGGCCCGGGCGCGACGAACGCCATCACCGGCATTGCCGACGCGTACATGGATTCGATCCCGCTCGTCGTCATCTCGGGCCAGGTCGCGACCAACCTGATCGGTTCGGACGGCTTCCAGGAAGCCGACACGGTCGGCATCTCGCGCCACTGCACCAAGCACAACTACCTCGTGAAGGACCCGGCCGATCTTGCCGCGGTCATCGACGAGGCGTTCCAGATCGCGACGACCGGCCGCCCCGGCCCGGTCCTCATCGACATTCCCAAGAACGTCCAGGTCGCCACCGCCACCTGGAGCGACGCGCCCATCCAGCGCCGTGATCGTTACGTGCCCCGCCTGCGCGCGGACACCAACGAGATCGCCGAAGCGATCGAGATGATCGCCTCGGCCCGCGCGCCCGTGCTCTACACCGGCGGCGGCGTCATCAACTCGGGCCCGCACGCCACCGCGCTGCTGCGCGAACTGCAGGCCAAGACCGGCGCGCCCGTCACCTCGACCCTGATGGGTCTGGGCGCGTTCCCGGCGGATCACGCGGACTGGCTCGGCATGCTGGGCATGCACGGCACCTACGAGGCCAACCTGGCGATGAACCAGGCCGATCTCATCGTCTGTGTCGGTGCGCGCTTCGATGACCGCGTGACCGGGCGTCTCGATGCCTTCGCGCCCAACTCGAAGAAGATCCACATCGACATCGACCGCGCCTCGATCAACAAGATCGTGCCCGTCGACCTGCCGCTCGTGGGCGACTGCGGCGAGATCCTGAGCCAGCTTCTCGAAGCTTGGGGAACCCGCGCACCGCAGGACCTGTCGGGCTGGAAGACCCGGATCGACACCTGGCGTGAACGCAACAGCCTCGCCTATCCCGGCAACACCGCCGCGATCATGCCCCAGCACGCGGTCGAGCGCCTGTTCGAACTGACCAAGGCGAAGGACCCGATCATCGCCACCGAAGTCGGCCAGCACCAGATGTGGGCGGCGCAGTACTTCCACTTCTTCGGTCCGAACAAGTGGCTGACCTCGGGTGGCCTTGGCACGATGGGCTATGGCCTGCCCGCCGCCATCGGCGCGCAGCTCGGCAACCCGGACAGCCTCGTCATCGACATCGCGGGCGACGCCTCGATCCAGATGAACATCCAGGAGATGGGCACCGCCAGCCAGTACCGCCTGCCGGTCAAGGTGTTCATCCTCAACAACGAATGGATGGGCATGGTGCGTCAGTGGCAGGAGCTCACCTACGAGAGCCGCTACTCGAATTCCTACTCGAGCAGCCTGCCCGACTTCGTGACGCTGGCGGAGGCCTATGGCTGGAAAGGTATCCGCATCGAGAACGAAGGCCAGCTTGATGCTGGCATCGAGGAAATGATGGCCTATCAGGGCCCGGTCATCGTCGATTGCCGCGTGGCCAAGGAATCGAACTGCTTCCCGATGATCCCCTCGGGCGCGGCCCATACCGAGATGATCCTCTACGGCGATGCCGTTGCCGGTACGCTCGACGATGCCGCCAAGGCGCTCGTCTGAGCGCTCTTGCGAACCCAGGAATACGGACAATGATGCAGATTAAGCAAGAGGTCGAGGAACGGCACGTCCTGACCGTCATGGTCGACAACGAAGCCGGTATCCTTGCCAAGATCGCCGGGCTGTTCACCGCACGCGGCTACAACATCGACAGCCTCACCGTGGCCGACATCACCGAGAACCACTCGGTGAGCCGGATCACCATCGTCACCCACGGTCCGCCGAGCCAGATCGACCAGATCCACGCGCAGCTCGAACGCCTCGTGCCCGTGCACAAGGTGGTCGACCTCACCGAAGCAGGCCCGCACGTGCAGCGCGAACTCGCGCTCATCAAGGTCGCGGGCGTGGGCGAAAAGCGCGTCGAGGCGCTGCGCGTCGCCGACGTGTTCCGCGCCAAGGCGGTCGACACGACCACGTCCAGCTTCGTCTTCGAGCTCACCGGCAGCCCGGAGAAGATCGACAGCTTCGTTGCCATCATGCGCGAGCTGGGTCTTGTCGAAGTGGGCCGCACCGGCATCGTCGCGATGATGCGCGGCGCCGAGGAAGCCTGACCAATTAATCCCAACTTCGCGTCGCACCGCACTTGATTGCGGGCAGGCGGTCGATAAACCGCGACGCAGGATCGAAAGCGAGCTGGCCGTCCCATCCGCACAGGACGCGCCCGAGCACCAGAAGGAAAGCCAGATGAAAGTCTATTACGACGCCGATTGCGACATCAACCTGATCACCTCCAAGAAGGTCGCGATCCTGGGCTACGGCAGCCAGGGCCACGCCCACGCGCAGAACCTGCGTGACAGCGGCGTCAAGGACGTGGCGATCGCGCTGCGCCCGGGTTCGGCTTCGGCCGCGAAGGCCGAAGGCGCGGGCTTCAAGGTCATGGCGAACGCCGAAGCGGCCGCCTGGGCCGACGTGCTCATGATCCTCGCGCCCGACGAGCACCAGGCCGCCATCTACGCTGCCGACCTGCACGACAACCTGAAGCCGGGCGCCGCGCTCGCCTTCGCCCACGGCCTCAACGTCCACTTCGGCCTGATCGAGCCGCGCAAGGACATCGACGTCATCATGATCGCGCCCAAGGGCCCGGGCCACACCGTGCGCGGTGAATACCAGCGTGGCGGCGGCGTGCCCTGCCTCGTCGCAGTCGACCAGGACGTCTCGGGCAACGCCCACGACATCGCCCTTGCCTACGCTTCGGGCGTCGGCGGCGGCCGTTCGGGCATCATCGAGACCAACTTCCGCGAAGAGTGCGAAACCGACCTCTTCGGTGAGCAGGCCGTGCTCTGCGGCGGCACCACCGCCCTCGTCCAGGCCGGTTTCGAAACCCTGGTCGAAGCCGGTTACGCGCCGGAAATGGCCTACTTCGAGTGCCTCCACGAGCTCAAGCTGATCGTCGACCTGATGTATGAGGGCGGCATCGCCAACATGCGCTACTCGATCTCGAACACCGCCGAATACGGCGACATCAAGACCGGTCCGCGTCTCATCACCGAAGAGACCAAGAAGGAAATGAAGCGCGTTCTGGAAGACATCCAGTCGGGCCGTTTCGTGAAGGACTTCGTCCTCGACAACCGCGCCGGCCAGCCGGAACTGAAGGCGTCGCGCAAGACCGCGCAGCGCCACCAGATCGAGGAAACCGGCGCCAAGCTGCGCGCCATGATGCCCTGGATCGGCGCCAACGCCCTCGTCGACAAGACCAAGAACTGATCGCGCTGCGTCCCACCGGACGCCGCATCGCGACACTTGCAGACCCGATCCTGTTCGCGCAGGGTCGGGTCTGTGCTTTCTCGGGTTCTGCAAACACGCAGCCAGCGCCCGTTCAGCCGCCCCTTGCGAAGGATCGCGAATGACACGCTATACCCGCCGTATCCCCGCCCTCGTGGCCGCTCTTGCCCTTCCCCTGATGGCCCTGCCCGCCTGCTCGGCCTCCTCGCAAGGAGGCCCCGACATGGCCGCAAGCCCCACCGATCCGACACCGGCTGCATCCCGCGACGCCTCCCCCATCGGCCCTGAGCCGGAAGCGCTGTGCGGTGTCGAGCTGTTCGAACGTCACGTCGGCGAAGAGGCCACGGAAGCTCTCCTTGCCTCGATCCGTGAAGCGCGCGGCAAGAAGCCCATGCGCGTCCTGCCACCCGGCTCTGTGATGACCATGGATTTTCGCCAGGACCGCCTCAATATCCTGACCGACGAGGACAATATCATCACCACCATGCGCTGCGGCTGATCTCTCCCCACGCCCGGTTCTGCCGCCACGCGGACAGATGCGCGCCGCGCGGCGCGGCGTGCGGATTTGGCGCAATCAGGCCCTTTACATTGCGCGCAGCAGTGCCCATAGGCTTTGGCATGACTCGTCGTCTTGGCCTTCTCCTGCGACTTACGCGCCCTTGGGCGTGAGCTTGCGTGCTGCCCTGACAGCGCGCACGGCGCTCAAGGGGACCTGAGAAAGACGCGCGCAGGACGCCAGATCCGCGCAGCGCAAGGCCAGCAAGACAAATTCCGAACGAGACACACCCATGACAATGCTGAAAGACCCCTCGGTCAAGTATCGCCCCTTCCCGCAGATCGACCTGCCCAACCGCCAGTGGCCGTCGCAGACGATCACCAAGGCGCCGCGCTGGCTCTCCACGGACCTGCGCGATGGCAACCAGGCCCTTATCGATCCGATGGGCGCGGAGAAGAAGACCCGCTTCTTCGACCTGCTCGTCAAGGTTGGCCTCAAGGAGATCGAGGTCGGCTTCCCGAGCGCAGGCGCGACCGAGTTCAATTTCATCCGCGGTCTCGTCGATTCGGGCCGTATCCCCGAGGACGTCCTCGTCCAGGTGCTGACCCAGTCGCGCCAGGACCTGATCGAGAAGTCGTTCGAGAGCCTCGCGGGCGTTCACGAAGCGATCGTCCACGTCTACAATGCGGTCTCGCCGCTGTGGCGCAACGTGGTCTTCAACATGGACCGCAAGGACGTGCGTGGCATTGCCGTCAACGGCGCGAAGATCATCCGCGACCAGATCGCCAAGTACCCGCAGACCAAGTGGAACGTGGAGTACAGCCCCGAGACCTTCTCGACCGCCGAACTCGACTTCTCGATCGAGTGCTGCGAGGCGGTGATGGAGGTTCTCCAGCCCACGCCCGAGAACCCGATCATCCTCAATCTGCCGGCCACGGTCGAGGCGGCGACGCCCAACATCTACGCCGACCAGATCGAGTACTTCTGCCGCAACCTGCCCAACCGCGAAAGCGCGGTCATCTCGCTGCACACCCACAACGACCGGGGCACCGGCGTTGCCGCGGCGGAACTGGGCCTCATGGCGGGCGCGGACCGTGTCGAGGGCTGCCTGTTCGGCAATGGCGAGCGCACCGGCAACTGCTGCCTGGTGACGGTTGCGATGAACATGTACACGCAAGGGGTCAGCCCCGAGCTGGATTTCTCGGACATCGACGAGGTCATCCAGACGGTCGAATACTGCAACCAGCTCAAGGTCCCCGAGCGTCACCCCTACGGCGGCGAACTGGTCTTCACCGCGTTCTCGGGCTCGCACCAGGACGCGATCAAGAAGGGCTTTGCGGCCAAGGAAACGCGCAACAACGAAGTCTGGGCCGTGCCGTATCTGCCGATCGACCCCGCCGACCTCGGCCGCGACTACGAGGCGGTCATCCGCGTCAATTCGCAGTCGGGCAAGGGCGGCTTTGCCTGGGTCATCGAGCAGGACCAGGGCCTCAAGCTGCCCAAGCGCATGCAGGCGCACTTCTCCAAGCACGTGCAGAACCTGGCCGACGAACTCGGCCGCGAGTTGCAAGCCGGTGACATCTGGGACGTGTTCCGCGCAGCCTATCGCCTCGATGCGCCGCAGCGTTTCCAGCTCATCGACTGGGACGAGGCACGTGGCAGCGACGGCACCCGCGTCTTTGCTGGCAAGATCGGCGTCGATGGCCAGGAACAGTCGGTCTCGGGCCGCGGCAAGGGCCTGATCTCCTCGATCGTGGCGACGCTCGATGAGGGCTTCGGCGTCAAGCTCGACGTGCGCGACTACGCCGAGCACTCGATGGGCAAGGATTCCAACGCCCGCGCCGCCGCTTACGTCGAATGCGTGACGCCCGAGGGCCAGGTCATCTGGGGCGTGGGCATCGACGAGGACGTGGCGACCGCCAGCGTGCGCGCCGTGCTGAGCGCGGCCAACGCCGTGGGCGCCTGATCCTGCTACCAAGACAAACGCAGAAGGGCGGGAAGAGCATAGGCTTTTCCCGCCCTTCTCATATGCCGCGCCGACGATTTTTCTTTCCCTATACGTAAAGCAATCTCGACAGTCCGCTTCCGCCTGCCTATCCTTTTGGACAAAGCACATGTTCTGGAAGAGAGATTGCCCGTGACTGGACCTGACAGCGGCGCCGCAGCGCGTCTTCGCGCCAAGCTGCGCCTGCCCGTGATTGCCGCCCCGATGTTCCTTGTGTCCGGCCCCGAGCTCGTGATCGCACAGGTGCGCTCCGGCATTGTCGGCAGTTTTCCCTCGCTCAACGCGCGGCCCGTCAGCCAGCTCGACGAGTGGCTTCATCAGATTACCGAGGAAACGACGGGGTGCGAGGCTCCCTTCGCGGTCAACCTGATCGTCCACAAGTCGAACGCCCGCGTCGAGGAAGACCTCGCCGTGCTCGAGAAGTGGAAGGTGCCGCTTGTCATCACCTCGCTCGGAGCCAATGCCGAACTGAACCAGGCTGTCCATGGCTGGGGCGGGATGGTCCTGCACGACGTGATCGACAATCGCTTCGCCCGCAAGGCCGTGGACAAGGGCGCGGACGGTCTCATCGCGGTCGCCGCAGGTGCTGGCGGGCATGCGGGGCGCCTTTCCCCCTTCGCGCTGGTTCAGGAGATCCGCAGCTGGTTTGATGGGCCCCTCGCCCTCTCCGGCTCGATTGCCAATGGTCCCGCCATCCTCGCCGCCCAGGCCCTTGGCGCCGACTTCGCCTATATCGGCACCCCCTGGATCGCGACCGAGGAAGCCCAGGCCGTCCAGGGCTACAAGGACGCCATCGTGGCGGGTTCCGCCTCCGACATCGTCTATTCGAACCTGTTTACCGGCGTTCACGGCAACTACTTGCGCCCCTCGATCGTGGCGGCCGGTCTCGATCCCGACAACCTGCCCGAAGGAGACCGAAGCCAGATGAACTTCGGTTCGGGTGGGAACACCGCCGCCAAGGCCTGGAAGGACATCTGGGGCGCCGGGCAAGGGATCGGTGCTGTCCAGACCGTGGAAAGCGTCGCTGCGCGCACCGAGCGCCTCGAACGCGAATATCAGGAGGCCCTGATCCGTCTGCGTGGCCGCACCGGCATGGCCTGAACCACAGGCTCGGCGCTTTCCGGCGGCACGGCGGGGACAGGCGTGGCCGCCCAGAGGGCTTCTGCTACCTCATCGAGCTCGGAGAAGTCGCGTGTGGCCGGGTCGTAGCGGTTCAGCAGCGGACGCTGGACCCGCGTGTCGAGCAGGAAGCGCCGCAAGGCCCGCTGCAGAAGTGCGAGGCGCATCTGCGCCTGGCGTGCCGCCTGTGCGGGATCGCGGCTCCGCTGGCGGGCCCAGTCCGCCTCGATCTGCCCCACCCGCAAGGTGACGAGTTCGCTGTAACGGCGATGCGGCCCCCGGTGGAGCGGCAGCCCAAGCCGCAGCGCCGCCACCTCGCGGCAGGGAAGCAGCAGGCCGTTCTCGCGAAAGTCCTCGAAGCGGGCATGACCATCGCCGATTTCGCGAAACATGCGCTCAAAACTGGTGCGGGCGAGCAATTGGCGCGGCAGGAGATGATGGCGCTGAAGGGCGGGATCGTATCCCGGCGCGTTCTGCCGGTTGACCGATCGGAACGCGAGGAAGTTACGTCGACCACCCTCGGGCGGGGTCATTCAGCACGCCACGCCCAGATCTTGCGCCCCTGCCCGGCGGGCTCGAGGACAAGCTGCTCGGCACCGATAGAGACGTCCACCTCGCCCGGAGGCACGCCGTTTGCGACAAGGTAATCGACCAGCCGCACCGCCAGCTTGATATCCGCCACGGGATCGTCCTTGGTCCCGGCTTCGAGTTGCATCTCCGCGCCGGCAAAGAAGGCCAACCCCTGGCTCGCCACGCTGCCATCGGGCGCGCGCGCCAGCGAGGTCAGCCCCAGCGCCGGAAAAGCCCCGCCCGCCAGCCAGTTGAGGACGAGGCGGGCAAAATAGGCGGGCTCCATCGCACTGCGGGCCGGAGGCCAGAGGACTTCCCGGAGCGGCAAATGCAGCGCCAGGTTCGCGGCCAGCCCGGCCATAGTGCGAATGACCGGCGCCAGTCCCGCTCCGGCGGCAATGTGGCCCGCAGGCCCCAGGATA
Source organism: Novosphingobium profundi (assembly GCF_020524485.1). GTDB lineage: Bacteria > Pseudomonadota > Alphaproteobacteria > Sphingomonadales > Sphingomonadaceae > Novosphingobium > Novosphingobium profundi_A. Next base: position 228,572 of record NZ_JAIVLF010000004.1, read on the forward strand.
ACGGCTTCGCCCGGCGTAGTCGGCGCATCCTCGCCCATCGGAGCAAAGCCATATCTCCGGGACGAAGCCGGCAGCGGTTCGGCCTCGGCGGGAGCGAGCCCGCGCAGGTCGAACGTCAGGCCGCTTGCCAGGATTTCCACCCAGCCTTCCTCCGCCGGGGGCTCATGGCTCAGGCGCGCGACAAGGCCATCGTTGCCGCCCTCTTCGACAACGCGGCGTATGGTGGCAAGATCCGGGCGGGTTCCAGGCGCGAAGACAAGCGCAAAGGCCTCGTCCGCGACGGGCCAGGCCCTGGTTGAAACGCTCGCTTCCACCGCTCTTGCCGTCCTCCCGGGCCCCCGAACCGCATTGGCGCACAGCCAAGCCTACTCGTCCAATAGGCCACAACTGGCCCCCGTTCGTCGAGTCTCTTGCGCGCATTCGTCTCACGACGGGTCAGAAGACGCCCATGGCAAGCCCTGTCGCGAGCGCCTCGCCCATCTCCCGGCATGCCGATAGAGAGGCCTGCGGCACTATCTTGGGCGCCAGGATCTCCTCGGGCGTCTGCGCCCCCAGGTTGACGATCATCCCCTCGGCCACACGCTTGAGCCGCCAGCCCGTGGCGATCCGCTCGATCTGGGCCTGCGCGCCGTGTCCGTCCGAGCCGGCCGCGATCACCGTCGCATAGCCCCGCCCCTCGATGCGGCCCAGCACGGGGTAGTAGGCCTGGTCGAACATCTCCTTCATCTCGCCCGTCACGCTGGCAAGGTTCTCCGGGCACACGAAAACATAAGCCCCGGCCTCCAGGATATCGTCCGCCGTGACATCGCGGGCCCGTATACGGCGCACACCGCCCCCCTCACCTGCATCACGTGCGCCCTCTTCCAGCGCCTCCGACAGCGCGCGGGCCGCCCCTGTTCGGCTGTGCCAGATGATCGCCAGATGGCTCATTGCGGGGTGTACTCCTCATGCAGGGGTGTTGGCGGCGTGAACGCTCTTTACCGTTGCCACGCGGTACGTGTAACCGCAGCGCCATGGCTTCGCGACCTTCAACCGTTTTCGGCATCGAGCGCTCCCTCACCGGCAAGTCCTGGCTCTGGCGTGGGGGAAACATGGACATCTCGCAAGGCTTCGGAAGCCCCGGCGGACTGGAGGATGACATCGTCACCCAGCTCCTCCTCTCGCGCGGGGTCGATCGCAGCGATCTGGACCGCCACCGCAATCCCTCGCTGCGCGCCTTTCTGCCCGACCCGTCCGAGTTCCAGGACATGGACGTGGCCGCTGCGCGCCTGGCCGATGCGGTCCAGAGGCGCGAGGCGATCACCGTCTACGGCGACTACGACGTCGATGGCGCAACCAGCGCAGCGCTGCTGATCCTGCTGCTGCGCCGCCTGGGCATCGAGGCCCGGTACTACATCCCCGACCGCCTGCTCGAAGGCTACGGCCCTTCGGGCGAGGCGCTTGTGCGCCTGGGCAAGGAAGGCTCCGATCTCGTCGTCACGGTCGACTGCGGGGCCATGGCGCACGAGGCGCTGGCCATGGCGAAGGATGCCGGGCTCGATGTCGTCGTGGTCGACCACCACAAGTGCTCGCCCGAGCTTCCCAGAACGGTCGCGCTGGTCAATCCCAACCGCCTCGACGAGAGCGACCTTGCCGCCTCGCACGGAAATCTCGCGGCCGTGGGCGTTGCGTTCCTCCTTGCCATCGCCACCGTGCGCACGCTGCGCGCGCGCGGCTACTTCCAGGAGAGGCGCGAGCCCGACCTCTTTGCCCTGCTTGATCTCGTCGCCCTGGGCACGGTGGCGGACGTCGCCTCGCTCCACGGCCTCAACCGCGCGCTCGTAGCGCAAGGGCTCAAGGTCATGGCCCGGCGCGAGCACATCGGCATGTCCGCGCTGATCGATGCGAGCCGCCTGAGCCGCGCCCCCACCTGCTCGGACCTCGGCTTTGCGCTGGGTCCGCGCATCAACGCCGGCGGGCGCGTGGGCGAATCGACGCTGGGCGTGCGCCTTCTCACCACCACCGACCCGCACGAGGCCGAGCAGATCGCTGCCCAGCTCTCGCACCTCAATGACGAGCGCCGCGCAATCGAGCAGGCCGTGCAGGAAGCGGCCGAGGAGCAGTTGGCCCGCCAGGACAACCGCTCGGTCCTTGTCCTGGCCGGCGCAGGCTGGCACCCCGGCGTCATCGGGATCGTCGCCGGGCGCATCAAGGAGAAGACCGGCAAACCTGCACTCGTCATCGCGCTCGAGGCTGACGAGGCGGGCAATGGCAAGGGATCGGGCCGCTCGATTGCGGGCGTGGACCTGGGTGCGGCGATCATTGCCGCGCGCGAAGTGGGCCTGCTGGTGGCGGGCGGCGGCCACGCGATGGCCTGCGGCCTTACCATTGCGCCGGACAAGCTGGATGCCCTGTCCGACTGGCTCGACGACAGGTTGGCCGGAGACGTCGCCCGCGCCAGCGCCAGCCAGTCGATTCGCCTCGATCTTGCGCTGTCGCCGGGCGGCCTGACGCCCGACCTCGTCGAAACACTCGACGGCGCAGGCCCTTACGGGATGGGCTGGCCGGGCCCGCGCGTGGCCGTGGGGCCGGTGCGCGTGTTCAAGGCGGACGTCGTGGGCAAGGACCACGTGCGCCTGATCGTGGGCGGACAGGATGGCGGGCGTTTCAAGGCCATGGCCTTCCGCGCGGCCGAGACCGACATGGGCCAGGCCCTCCTCCATGGCAGCGAAGGACGCCGCCTGTGGCTCGCCGGACGCACCAAGATCGACGACTGGGGCCCGCGCCCTCAGGCCGAACTGCATATCGAAGACGCCGCCTTTGCCGACTGAGTTTCAAGAATTTTTGCAGGAATTTCATTTTTCGCCAACGATAGGGGTTGACCGTTCATGGGACCCCCGCTAGAGGCGCGGTCCTGCCACCGGCGCAGCACGGTTTGGCCCCTTCGTCTAGCGGTCTAGGACGCGGCCCTTTCACGGCTGAAACACGGGTTCGAGTCCCGTAGGGGTCACCATTCCGGTGCTGTGCCTGGCAGGTTTTAAAATGGCTTAACGGCCCCTTCGTCTAGCGGTCTAGGACGCGGCCCTCTCACGGCTGAAACACGGGTTCGAGTCCCGTAGGGGTCACCAAGCTTTTTTGAAACGCCTTACATGGCCTTCGTGGCCCCTTCGTCTAGCGGTCTAGGACGCGGCCCTTTCACGGCTGAAACACGGGTTCGAGTCCCGTAGGGGTCACCACTTCTTCTTCCGGCAAGAAACGCCGGTCCGGGCGCATCAGCCCTTCCCCTCACCTTCGTGATACCTCGTCCTAGCGACAGGCCGTAGCGCCCATCGTACGCTGCGCCTGGTCCAGATGCAGGTGATTGGCGTGCGCCGCGTTGTAATCAGGCGAAAGCACGGTCGCGAAGGGTCCGCAGGCCGCATCGCGCACCGCGTGGAGAAACGCCGCCTTGCCGCCGGTCTCTTCGTCCCAGTCATCGAGCAAGGTGATACGCGTGCCATCCTCCAGGACGAAGCCCGCAATGTCGATGGCGTTGCCTGTGGCGTGCTCGCTCCAGTTGCCCTGCTCGCCGCCACCGATCCGTCGGCAGTTGTAGGTTCCCATGTGCTCGATCCGGGCGACACCCTGCCCCAGATGCGCGCGCGCCGCCGGTTCGATGCCATGGCGCAGCCAGCGCGCAAAGGCCGCATCGACCGCGCAGGTCGTCTGCGCCGTGGAGGGGCGTAGCCCAAACCCCAAGGCGGAGACCGAGGCCAGTTGCTGGCGATCTTCGCGCCGACATGCACCGTCGCCGGTGGCGGGCAGGATGTCAGGAACGATGGCGCTGCGTTCCAGAAACGCGATACATGCCCTGGGATCGTCACGCAGGGCCGCGAGCTTGAACCCCGTGGCCCAGCCCTCGGGCTGGTCAAGCGTCAGCGGCACACGCGGATCATGTTCGGGATGATCGGCGAGCCAGGCCAGCCCTGCCGCCACAAGGCACACCAGCGCCAGGAGAACGAGGGCAATCCGGTCGAGAGGCAAGCGGCCAAGAAACGAGGACATGGCCCTTACAAGCCGTGTCGCGCCGCTTTGCTCCCGCCCGCAGCCCCCTTGGGTCGCTCTCTCAGTCGCTCAGCATGGCCACAACGAACCAGGACAGGCCGGTTGCAGCCAGGAACAGGGGCCAGGACCAGAAGAAGACATGACCGTCAATCGACGCACGCTCGAGCAGGAGCACACCGCCACGCATGCCCTGCGAGCCCAGAATACCGGCCACCACCCATGTCAGCAGCCCGGCCGGAAAGAACGCCTTGATAAGCGCCACGTCGCAATCTCCTCCTTCAGTTCCCCGGCTAGACATGCGCCCAAGTGGTTAACGTCGTGCAAATACATAGCGAACGATAGCGAAATTCAATGAAAGTCGCGTGACTTGGGGATCACGCGGACATCGCGCGGGTGGCTGCGATTGTAGCCGCAATCGCGATTGCCCGGCCCCGGCGCCCGCCAGGGCTCGACCGGCGCGAAGGCCTCCCCCTCTTCGCTGCCCCGAGCCCCGGCCCTGTCCATCTGCTCGGCGCGGCTCGGCAGCGGGTGGGACACATGATCGGCGCGCGCCGGAGAGGCAGGCAGAAGGTCCTCGGACAGGCGGTGCAGGTCCTGCGTCGCGTCGGTAAGGTGCGCGGCGATGACGTGGATCACCTCGTCGTCGTATTCGACCCGCCCGCGCACTTCCATGACGCGCGCGCCCATGATGACGCGGCGCTGCTTCTCCATGAGATCGGGCCAGACCACGATATTGGCCACGCCCGTCTCGTCCTCCAGCGTGATGAAACACACGCCCTTGGCGCTTCCCGGACGCTGGCGGATGAGGACCACGCCCGCGACCTTGACCATCGCGCGGAACTTGCGTGCGCGCAGATCCGCGCAGCGTACGAAGCCGCGTTCGGCCAGGGATGCCCTCAGGAAGGCCATGGGATGCGCTTTCAGGCTCAGGCGCTGGGTCTGGTAGTCGGCGACCACTTCCTCGCTGAGAGGCATGCCAGGGAGGCGTGTGGGCGATGTCTCGGCCCCCTCGTCGCGGGCCGCCGCCGCCGCGAAGAGCGGAAGGTCGGGCGCGGCGATCAGGCTGCGCGCCTCCCACAAGGCCTGGCGGCGCGGCAGCGACAGCGAGGAGAAGGCATCGGCCGAGGCCAGCTTCTCGATCAGGGCGGGCCCCAGATGCGCCCGCTCGCGCAGGGCCGCAACGTCCGTAAAGGCCCCTCCGGCAGAGCGCGCGGCCACCAGCTTGGCCGCCGCATGCTCGGGAAAACCGTCGATCTGCCGCAGGCCCAGCCGCAGCGCGACACGTCCACCGTCCCGGGGAGAGCCCTCCAGCGTGCAGTCCCAGTGCGAGTGGTTCACATCGACGGCACGCACCTCCACCCCGTGCTCACGCGCATCGCGCACGATCTGCGCGGGCGCGTAGAAGCCCATGGGCTGCGAATTGAGGAGCGCGGCGGCAAAGGCCGCCGGGAAATGGCATTTCAGCCAGCTCGACACGTAGACGAGGTGCGCAAAGCTCGCCGCGTGGCTTTCAGGAAAGCCGTATTCGCCAAAGCCCTTGATCTGGTTGAAACAGCGCTCGGCGAAATCGAGATCGTAACCACGCGCGACCATGCGCCCGACCATCATGTCCTCCAGCTCGTGGACCATCCCGCGCGAACGGAAGGTCGCCATGGCCTTGCGCAGCCGGTTGGCCTCGGCGCTGGAGAACTTCGCGGCATCAAGCGCGATCTTCATGGCCTGCTCCTGGAAGATCGGAACCCCCAGCGTGCGCGCGAGAATACTGGTCAACTCGTCCGGCGGGCCATGCTCGGGCGCGGGCGCGGGGATTGCCACCGCCTCCTCCCCGCGCCGCCGCTTGAGGTAGGGATGGACCATGTCGCCCTGGATGGGGCCGGGGCGCACGATGGCGACCTGAATGACAAGGTCGTAGAATTCGCGCGGGCGCAGGCGCGGAAGCATGTTCATCTGCGCGCGGCTCTCCACCTGGAACACGCCCAGCGAATCTCCCTTGCGCAGCATTGCATAGGTCTCCGGGTCCTCGCGCGGGACCGTGGCCAGCGTCAGGTCGCGGCCATGGTGCGCCCCCAGCAGGTCCAGGCACTTGCGAATGCAGGTGAGCATGCCAAGCGCCAGGACATCGACCTTGAGAATGCCCAGCGCGTCGATGTCATCCTTGTCCCACTCGATGAAAGAGCGGTCCGCCATGGCCCCGTTGCCGATCGGCACGGTTTCGCTCAACGCCCCCTGAGTGAGGATAAAGCCGCCCACATGCTGCGACAAATGACGAGGCATACCAATCATTTGTTCGGTCAACTTGAGAACACGCCGCAAGTGCGGATCGGTAAGGTCCATGCCCGTCTCGTGGACGTGCTTCTCGCCTATCTCCTTGCCGTAGCCACCCCAGACGGTGCGCGCGAGCGCGCTTGTCACGTCCTCGGTCAGGCCCATCGCCTTACCCACCTCGCGGATCGCCATGCGCGGACGGTAGTGGATGACCGTGGCGCACAGCCCCGCGCGGTGGCGGCCGTAACGCCGGTAGATGTACTGGATCACCTCCTCGCGCCGCTCGTGCTCGAAGTCGACGTCGATGTCGGGCGGCTCCTTGCGCTCCTCGGAAATGAAGCGGTCGAACAGGAGCGCGTGCTTGGCCGGATCGACCGCGGTGATCTCGAGACAGTAGCAGACCGCCGAATTGGCCGCCGATCCGCGCCCCTGGCACAGGATCGGCGGCTCCTGCCCGCGCGCGAAGTCGACGATGTCCTTTATCGTCAGGAAATAGCGCGCCAGCCCCATCTTGCCGATCAGCGCGAGTTCGCGGCGCAACGTGGCGTCCACCGCCTCGGGTGTACCTTCGGGGTAGCGCCGGGCCGCCCCCTCCCAGGTCAGGAGCTCAAGCTGCGCCTGCGGATCGCGCCCTCCGGGGCAGATCTCCTCGGGGTACTCGTACTGCAGTTCCTCCAGGCTGAAGGTGCAGGCATCGGCGAGGTCACGCGCGGCGCGGATCGCGTGGGGCCAGCGCGCAAAGAGCCGCTCCATCTCGGCGGGAGACTTGAGGTGCCGCTCGCCATTGGGCTCCAGCGCCAATCCGGCGCGTGCGACGGTAGTCCGGTGGCGGATCGCGGTCATCACGTCGTGGAGCGGGCGGCGCTCGGGCGCGTGATACAGCACGTCGTTGGTGGCGAGCAGCGAAAGCCCTGACCCACGTGCCATCGCGTCGAGCTGCGCGATCCGCGCCACATCATCCCCGACATGGAGATAGCACGCGGCAATGTGGCCTAGCCCGGGGAGGTGGACGGCAAGGTCGGGCAGCAGCTCATCCAGCGCACCTGTGCGTTCAAGCAACGCCGGGGCCTGCGCGCTCTCCCCCCCAAGGGCAACCACGTTGCTTTCCACGGCAATCGTGAAACGCTCCTCCAGGTCGCGCGGAGGCACCAGCACAAGGTGGACACCCTCCCCCCGCGCGGCCAGCATCGCCAGCGAAATCTCGCACACGCCCTTGTCCTGCCATTCCCCGTCCAGCGTCCCCATGCGCCCGGCTGAAATCAGCGCGCAGAGCCGCCCATAGGCCGCACGGTCCTGCGGATAGGCAAGGAAGGTCAGCCCCTCGACGGTTTCGATCCGGCACCCGATGACCGGGCGCAGCTTGAGCGCATGCGCCTCGGCGTGGATGCGCACCACGCCCGCCATCGAGTTCACATCGGCAATGCCGATGGCATCGTAGCCCAGCTCGTACGCGGTCTCGACCAGGCTCACCGCATCCGAGGCTCCGCGCAGGAACGAGAAGCAGCTCACCAGACCCAGCTCCACAAAGGAACTGCGCGCAGGTGGCTCCACGCTGTCAGGGTCGACAGTCACGCGGCGGCGGTCAGGGGTCAGCGGAGCTTCGGGCATGGCAAACGAACGCAATCACGAAAGGAACAAATGTTCCTTATATGTTCTCATTTACTCATGCGCCAGCCCGGAGCCTAGGAATAGGTGGCGATCGTCGCGGCCATGTCATCGAAACGCACCCAGGCGGCCACCGCCACCGCCGCCGTGAGCAGGCAGGTCACGCAGATGGCCAGGGTTCCGCGCGAAAGCGGCTGCGGGCGCAAGGGAAGCAAGGTCATCACGGCCACGCCCAGCGGCAGCGCCACCGCGCCCGGCATATCCGGCCCCACCCCCTGCATCAGCAGGAAGCCCAGCGTCAGGCCGTACCCCAGGCTCACGGCCGCCACCACGCCGTCCACCGCCAGCGCAAGGCCAGCAGGGACGAAACGCCGCAGCCCGGCGGCAAGCCCCGTCAGCATGAGCGGGATCGTCAGCGGATAGGCCGCCACCGGCGCAAGCGCCTGTGCCGCGCATCCCAGCAGCAGGATTGGCACCATTGCGCCGACGTCGCCGCTCACGCCCCGGGGCTTGCGGCCGAACGTCGCCACAGCCAGCGCCACCGCGGCAAAGGCGACCATGGCCTGAAGGCGGGGGATCGCGGCCAGCCTGTCATAGTAGTTCGCCCCCTCGCCCGAAACCGAGAGCATGTTGACCCCTGTGAAAACCAGCGCCGATCCGACCAGCAGCACCAGCATCCGCACCAGACCACTGAGCGCCGCGCGCGCCTCGACACGCCCCGCGAGCGCCAGCCCGCCGCCCGCAACGGCAAGGGCCAGCATGCCCCAGCCCCACACCGGCGCATAGTCGAACACGAAAAGGCCAAAGACATCGAAGAAGACCCGACCGGGGGCGGGTCTGGGCAAAGGCTCCGGCCCCAGCAGCGCCCGCGTCAGGCCCAGCGTCTGGTCGCCCATCTGCTGGAGCGAACCCCGGTCCAGATTGGCCGGTGTGGCCTGGGGCGAATGGTAGAGTTCGGGCCGCCCGATGAAGGCGAAGTTCCAGGCCGCGTAGTCGCCCTCGAGCGCAACGGTAAGATCGGTGTCGTTGGGCAGGAAGGCATAGATGAAGGTGGACAGCGAATCCCCGCCCGGGTGCCTCGCCGCCTTCGCCCAGAGGCCCGCCACTTCGCCGTTGTCCCGCGAGGTCTGGAACAGGCGGGCCACACCCCCGCCGCCGCGCGCCTCGAGATTGATGATCGCACCGATCCGCTCGGCCTCGGGCGCGGCTTCAAAGAACATCCTGGCTCCGCGAAGCCCGGCCTCTTCGCCATCGGTCAGGAGAACGTAAAGGGTGCGTGCTGGCACAGGTCCGGCCTTCAGAGCCCGCACGGTTTCAAGGATCGTGGCCACCCCGGCGCCATCGTCGGCTGCGCCGGGCGAGCCTTCAACGCTGTCGTAATGCGCCATCAAGGCCACCCCGGGCAGCGAGGGATCGCGCCCGGGCAGCTGCGCGATGACGTTGATGAGCGGAATGTCCGCTCTCTCCAGTCCCGCCCTCGCGTTGAGATGCTTGCGCCCCGGATCGTCAAACGCGCCGGCCTGTTCACGCACCACCAGCCCCTGTTCGCGCAGCTGCGCGCTCAGCCAGGCACGTACCTGCGCAATTTCGGCGGAGCCGCTGGGGTGCGGTCTTCGGGCGATCCGATCAACATGTGCCATGGCCCTTTCGGCCGAGAACGCCTCGACCGGAGTATCCTGTCCGTGCGGTGACGGAGGCGTGGTCCCCATGATCGCCAGGACCAGAGCGCACAGAACTGCACTGCATAACACCAGAACCTGCTTCAACGGCGCACTCCCCTCAAGTGCGCCGTTTGTCCTGCCTCGGGCGCAAGGCTGTCAAGAGCCCCCGCCCTTGTGCTGGACGTGTCAGGGAATGAGGCGATCCTCGCGCAACTTTGCAAAGAGATCGAAGAACGCCTCGTCGGTGGCCTCATACCCGGTGAAGCCCAGCTTTCGGCTCTTGCCCATGTCGGTGACAACCTCGATGGGACGCCCCAGGTCAGCATCGGTGTGCCAGGGGGAGGCCAAGCGTGCGAGGTCGCTTTCGACGAGGCCATGGCGCGCCGCGATATCGGTCCAGATGTCCGCGTCGTGCGCCATCTGCTCTTCCAGCGGGCGCACGGTGCCATCGAAGGGCGCAGCCTCGATGCCGAACCACTGCGCGATCCGCTCCCACATCCAGCTCCAGCGAAAGACATCGCCGTTGACGATGTTGAAGGCCTCGTTCGCCGCAGCGGGCGAGGTCGCGGCCCAGACCAGCTGGCGGGCCAGCTGGCGCGCATCGGTCATGTCGGTGAGGCCGTTCCACTGCATGGCCGATCCCGGGAAGGTGAAGGGACGCCCCGTTTCGCGGCAGATCGTGGCATAGACAGCCAGCGTGGTGCCCATGTTCATGGCGTTGCCCACGGCCTTGCCGATCACCGTGTGCGGGCGGTGGACCGACCAGGTGAAGCCATCGCGCTCGGCCGCGGCGAACAGCTCGTCCTCCTGTGCATAGTAGAAGTTCTCGACATCGAGCCGCCCCTGGTCCTCGCGGAAGGGGGTCTTGGGCAGGTGGCCCTTGCCGTAGGCCTCGAGCGGCCCGAGGTAGTGCTTGAGCCCGGTCACCAGCGCTACGTGCCGCGCACGGCTTGCCGAAGGCAGCGCGGCCAGCAGGTTGCGCACCATCGCGCCGTTCACGCGGATGTTTTCGGCCTCGCTGTCCCGGCGCAGCCAGGTGGTGAGGAAGACGGCGTCGGGATGGATGTCCGCCAGCGCGGCCTTCGTCCCTTGTGCGTCGAGCAGATCGGCCGCGACCGGCGCCACGCCGTCCTGTTCCTGCGGGCGGCGGGCGAGGCCATGGACCTTCCAGCCTTGGGCGACGAGCTGGCACGCCACGGCGCTGCCGGTAATGCCAGTTGCGCCCACCACGAGTGCAGTGCGGGTCATGCAATTCTCCGTTTCTCAGCTTTGCAGGTTTACCTTGGCGCCCGATCTAGGCAGGAACGCACGAGCCTTCCAGAAGGCACCATTTCGGGACATAGGCACCAGGAGGTAACCACCCATGCAACCAGGTACCCCCGAGGACCAGTGGCGCGAGGACTGCGCGCCGCGCCGGGTCCTCGAACTCTTCGCGACCAAGTGGACCAGCATGGTCCTGCACACGCTCCACGCCCGCCACGAAGGGGCCGCGCGCACCGGTGTGCTGTTGCGCAGCCTTCCTGGAATCTCCAAGAAGATGCTGACGCAAACTCTTAGGGATATGGAATATTCCGGTCTGATATCACGCCACGTTCAGGGCACGATCCCGCCCGCTGTCGAATATCGCCTGACACCGCTCGGCCTGCGCTTCGTGGAGCCTGTCGAACTGCTCTACGGCTGGGGGCGCGACAACGCGGACGCCCTCGACGAATTGAAACAAAGGCCGACCTCGCGCCGTTGAGCGCACGTTCGCTGCATCCCAAAGAAAGACCTCTCCATGCGCCAGGTTCTCCGCCAGCACCCCGCCCTTCGCGACGATATCGGCGACCTCACCACCCGCCGGCCGCTACCAAGCCGCGATCTGCCCCAGCTCGATCCGTTCCTGTTTCTCAACCACCACGGGCCTCAGGTCTACGCCCCCGGCAACCACGGCCTCCCCTTCGGCCCGCATCCGCACCGTGGCTTCGAGACGGTCAGCTTCATCCTTAAGGGCGAGATGGCGCACCTCGACAGCGGCGGGCATGAAAGCGTGATCGGCGAAGGCGGGATCCAGTGGATGACGGCGGGCTCGGGGCTCGTCCACGCCGAGATCAGCCCGGAAAGCTTCAAACAGAGCGGCGGCCCGCTCGAGATCCTGCAACTGTGGGTCAACCTGCCCGCCCGCCTCAAGATGACGCACCCCGACTACACCGGCCTGCAGCGCACGGACATTCCGGCCATCGCCGTGCCGGGCGGGACGGTGAACCTGATCTCCGGCGATTTCGAAGGGCAGAAGGGTCCCTATGCCTCGCTCACCGGCGTCGCGATGATGACGGTGGAACTGGAGGCCGGAGCCAGCCTGACGCTGCCCGCGCCCTCGGTGCGCACGGTGTTCCTCTATGTCGTGGCGGGCGAGCCCGTGGTCGGGGGCACTGCGTGCCAGGAAGCGCATCTCGTCGAGCTCGATCAGGGCGGTGATGCCGTCGAGGTCACGACGCACGGCCCCGTAACCCTGCTTTACGGGCACGCCGATCCCATCGGCGAACCAGTCGTGGCGCATGGCCCCTTCGTCATGAACACCCGCGAAGAAATCCACGCCGCGATCCAGGACTACCAGGCAGGCAAGTTCGGCGCGATTGCCGGGTAATCCGGCAACGCGCCTTCAACGCAGACGCCGCTTGTCGAGCGCGATCCCGGCGAGGTTCTGCCCTCGCCGGATCCAGCGCACGCGCACTCTGGGACCTCCCGCGATGAGTTCGCGCAAGCGCGTGGCGTATGGCTCCCGCCCCGAACCACCGTCCAGCACGCCCTGCGCCTCGTTCACCACGGCCAGCGCATCGCCGAGCAGGACCACGTCCTCAAGGCCGATGCGGCAGGCAAGATCCAGCGCCTCCAGCAGCGCCAGCCACTCGGCATCGAAACTGCCGCCCTCTCCCATATCCTCGAACAGATGCGCCTCGCCGCGTACGACGACCGCCGCTTCCATCCGGCCCGGGTTGGGACGGCAACCGCCGTCGAAATAGATCTTGGTCCTGCCACCTGCCATGGCGTCCTCTACCGCGCCACTCTCGCGTGTGCGAGCCCCCTCTTCCAGGGTTGCCGAATGCGGATCGGGTCAAGTGCGACCTGAAGAAAGAAGCATTTTTCAAGGGGCCATCGCCCCTTGACCCCAAAATCGGCGACCTCGCCTTTCTCAGCCAGGGTGGCGCGCGCGAGGTGAGCTAGACGGGATGGGCAGCCCGAGGGCGATGGCCCTCGGAAAATTCTTTATTGACTTTAAATATAAATCCCAAATTACTGAAAAATATATATTTATAAATTACCCAAAGAGCCCTTGGAGAAACCACGCCGGGACACCCCCGCGCCCGTCGCCAACGACCCCGCTGCGGTAGATCCAGTAGCGGCGTCCTGTGGCATCCTCGATCCGGTAATAGTCGCGCAGGCGCACGGCGCCGCGTTCGCGCCACCATTCCGGAGCAATGCGTTCAGGCCCTTCGGAGCGCAAAACGTCATGCGTCGCCCCCCGCCAGCGAAAGCGCCGGGGCAGGCCGTCCGGGGTCTCGTAGATTACCGATATCGGCTCAGGCTTATCCAGCATTTTCAAAGGTCTGATTTCATAATCGGACACACATTGCGAAGTCTTGAGGGGAGCCAGAGGCTCCTGCCAGCGCTGCGCGCGCTCGGGCATGTGGCTGGCGAAGGGAACCGGACGACGCACCGCCTCGGCCCCAAGGCGTACCGTCAGCCGGTCTACGCAAGCCGCAAGGCTGGTTCCGCGCGCCTCGCCTTCCTCGCCTGCCTGTTCGAGATCGCGCTGGGCCAGATCGAGCGGCTCGCACCAGGGCGCACGCAGGCGCACCATCTCGATCCCGAAGCCCGCATCGACATCCTCGATCCGCCGCGCGAAGAGCCCGGCCAGATGCGCGGTCGCGCGCGAGGGCGCCGCCATCTCGACCTTGCGTACGACGAGTTCGCCATCGACTTTCCAGAGCCCCAGTTCGAGCCGCCGTGCCCCTTCTCCCCGGCCTTCAAGCACGCGCTCCATGTCCGCCGAGAGATCCCGCACCACCTGCTCCAGGAGGGCCAGATGGCGGATCGGTTCGAGCAGGCGCCGCTGGACAAGCGGGGCGTGGGTGACGAGCACGGGCAGGAGCGGCTCGGGCACGCGGCCCAGAAGCTGGTCCATGCGCATGAGCGGGTTGGCGCTGGCCGAACGGCGGTTGCGAAAGCGCCGCACCAGCGCGTCGCGCGCCACGCCGTCCAGATCCCCCAGCCGCTTCAGTCCCAACCGCCGCAGCACGGTCAGCACATCTCCATCGAGCCGGAGCGCGGCCACGGGAAGGCTGACGAGGCGCTGGGCGGGATCGTCCCCTTCGCGCAGGATCGCCCCGTCCGGGCCATGGTGCGCAAGCGCCCAGGCCGCCCCGGCGGTGGGCGCGATGGCCATGCGGGTCGCCAGCCGGCGGCGTGCAAAGGCCTTGCGCGCATCGGCCAGCAGCGCCGCCTCGCCCCCGAACAGATGCGCGACCCCGGTCACGTCAACCAGCAGGCCATCGGGGGGATCAAGCGCCGACCAGGGTCCCCAGCGCAGCGCCCAGCCCGCAAGCTTTTCCAGAAACGCCAGGTCTCCTGCCGGATCGGACGGAGCCACGGCGAGGCCAGGACAAAGCGTGCGCGCATCGGCCAGCATCATGCCCGCCTGCGCGCCCGCCGTGAGCCCGGCGGCATTGGCCGCGGCAATGCGCGGCCCATGCGCGGTCTCCGCGATCAGCGCGAGCGGGTGGGCATCGGCGCCCTCCCCTTCGGCAAGCCCCTCGCCCAGCCGCCAGCGGTCGAGCGCCAGAACGCGCAGCCAGATGCCGAGGATACGGCGGGAGGAGGCTCCTTCCAGCATGGCGCGTCAGGCCCCGCCGCCTCCCTTGGCACGCGCCAGGGTGTTCTGCAGTTCGGGCGCCGCGCCGCCCGTTTCGGCCACCAGCCGTCCATCCCCGCACAAAAGCCACTGGCCCGGAGGATGGCGCCGCGCACGAAAGAGCTGCGCCTGCCAACTCGGCGCTCCGGGCGCCTGCGCGTTCCAACGCGGCGCAAGCGATGGCGCGGAGGCGACCTCCCAGCGCATCCGCGCCGAGGAAAGATCGCGCCGGGCATCGAGCCGGACCAGCCAGAACGGCACGCCATGGCGCTCGGCGGCAAGACCAAGACGGCGCGATGCGGTCATGTCGAGCGCGCGCGGGTTGCCCGAAATCTCGCCGATGACGAAGGCAAGGTCGCGGCAGCGCAGCCCTTCCTCGAGCGCGAAGAGCGCATCCTCCGGGCTCTTCACCGCGACGTGGATCAGGCGGTCGCGCAAGCTCTCGGGAAGCCCGGGCCGGTAAGGGCGTCCGCTGCGGGTCAGGGCCTTGCGGTCCTGCACCCAGAGCCACATGCGCGTATCGGGCGTGTCGGCCAGCGGATCGGGCGCGCGGGCCTGCTGGCGATCAAGCGCAAGGGCCAGGGCCAGCGCAGCGCCCGCGCCCTCATCGCCCGAAGCGAAGATCTCGCCATGCGCGGTGGCTTCCCCTGCCTGTCCCGGCGCCCATCGCTCGCCCTGCTGCTCACCAAGACGGGTGGCGCCAAGCTCGGCGGCGGTCGGCAGGGAAAGGGACGGATGCGAAGTCATGGCAGAACACCGTTACGGGAACAATGTTCTTATTATGTTCTCATTGAGGTCCGTTTGCAATCGCCTTGCTGTGCGCAAGGGTGTGGAGATGCATGTGGATAACCTGTGCGCACAATGAGGATATCGTCAGCGCGATTTCTCTCCCCGCACGAAAAAGGGGGCGCCGAGACGCCCCCTTTTCCTGTTTCGAAACCTGATGCGCAAGGCTCAGTCGATCGGCGGGACCGGCTGCGGCGGCGCATCGGCGTCGCTCTCGTGGACCTCAACGAGGCCGCGTCCGACGTGGCTCTTGCGGTAGCCGTAGGCGAAATAGACGATCAGGCCGATGCCGCCCCAGACCGGAAGAACCATCTTCGATTCAAACGGCAGATTGAGGAACAGGCCGAAGCAGCCAGCGGCCGCCAGCGGGGCAACCACCCACACCAGCGGCGTGCGGAACGGGCGCGGACGGTCGGGCTGGGTGCGGCGCAGGATCAGCACGGCCAGGGCCACCATGAAAAAGGCGAACAGCGTGCCCGAGTTCGAGATGTCGGCCAGCTGGCCCACCGGCAGGAAGGCCGCGAAGAAGGAGACGGCAACGCCGGTGATCATGGTCACGATGTGTGGGGTCTTCCACTTGGGGTGGATCGAGGCGAGCTTCTCGGGGAGAAGCCCATCGCGCGCCATCACGAAGAAGATGCGGGTCTGACCAAAGAGCATGATCAGGATGACCGAGGGCAGCGCCAGGAAGGCGGCCACGCCGATGAGGTCACCCACGCGCTCCCAGCCCACCGCGCGCAGCACGTGCGCCAGCGCCTCGCGCGAGCAGACGAGCGGCTCGGTGCCGGCGGCGACAAGGCTCTTGCACTGGTCGGCCAGCATCGAGGTGCCGGGCGCCAGAATCTCTCCGTTGGGGCCCGAAACCGGCTGCGCGCCGATCGCGCCGATCGCGCCTGCGGCAACCAGCAGGTAGAACACGGTACAGATCGCCAGGCTGCCGATCAGGCCGATGGGCACGTTCTTCTGGGGGTTCTTGGTCTCCTCGGCCGCGGTCGAGACCGCGTCGAAGCCGACGTAGGCAAAGAAGATCGAGGCCGCCGCGCCCACCGCGCCAAGGCCCGCACCCTGGCCGTTGCCGAACCAGCCGTTGGGCATGAAGGGCTCGAAGTTCTCGCCCTTGATGACGGGCAGCGTGAGGACGATGAAGACGGTAAGTGCGGTGACCTTGATCGCCACTAGCACGGCGTTGACGCGCGCACTTTCGGTAGTGCCGACCATCAGCAGCGCGGTCACCAGCAGCGCGATCAGGAGCGCGGGCAGGTTCACGATACCGCCCGCATAGGGCCCGACCGAGATCGCATGGGGCAAGGTGATGCCCCAGCTGTTGAGCAGGCCCACGAAGTATCCCGACCAGCCGACCGAAACGGCGCTGGCGGCCACCGCATATTCGAGGATGAGCGCCCAGCCCACCATCCAGGCGAGAAGTTCGCCCATGACCGCGTAAGTATAGGTGTATGCCGAGCCCGAAACCGGCACCATCGAGGCGATCTCGGAGTAGCACAAGGCCGCCACGCCGCACACGACAGCCGCGATGACGAAGGCCCACATCATGCCCGGCCCCGCCTTCTGCGCGGCCTCGGAAGTGAGAACGAAGATACCGGTGCCGATGATCGCGCCGACGCCCAGAAGCGTCAGCTGAATGGCCCCGAGCGACCGATGTAGTGATTTCTTTTCCGCCGTCGCCAAAATGGCGTCGAGCGGTTTGACGCGTCCAAACATGCGTGGATCCCTGAATTCGCTGATGGGCGCAAGCTAGTCCAAGGCGCGCGCAAGGCAATAGCTGCAAGCCCCATAAGGGCAGCCTTTGAACAGGAATCCGCGCAAAACATGCCGTTTGCGCCAAGTTTCACCTCCCGCTAGGAGGCGCAGCACATAACGGGCACATCAAAGGAGAGGCCATGTCCACGACGTTCCAGCTCGACACGGCGACCAGCCGTGCCCATCCCACGCCCGCGCCGATGAAGCGCCTGACGATCCCGGCCATCCGCGCACGCAAGGATGATGGCGTCACGGCAGAGCCCATCGTCATGCTCACCGCCTACACCGCGCGCCAGGCACAGCTGCTCGATGCGCACTGCGACCTCCTGCTCGTGGGCGACAGCCTGGGCCAGGTAATCTACGGCCTGTCCTCCAGCGTGCCGGTGACGCTGGAGATGATGATCAACCATGGCGCCGCCGTCGTGCGCGGCAGCTACCACGCCGCGGTTGTCGTCGACATGCCGTTTGGCACCTATGAGCAGTCGCCCGAGCAGGCCTTTGCCAACGCGGCCCGCCTGCTGAAGGAAACCGGCTGCGCGGCGGTCAAACTGGAGGGCGGCGAGGCCATGGCCGAAACCGTCGCCTTCCTGACGCAGCGCGGCATTCCGGTGATGGGCCATGTCGGCCTCACCCCCCAGGCGGTCAACGTGCTGGGCGGCTACAACGCACGCGGGCGCTCGGACGCGGAAGCCCAGAAGATCGTGGACGATGCCAAGGCGCTCGACGCGGCCGGGGCCTTTGCGGTCGTGATCGAGGGCGTGGTTGAGCCCATCGCGATTGCCGCCACCAAGGCGATTGCCTGCCCGACCATCGGCATCGGCGGCTCGGCGCAGTGCGATGGCCAGGTGCTCGTCACCGAGGACATGTGCGGCCTGTTCGAGCGCGTGCCCCGCTTCGTCAAGCGCTATGCCAACCTTGCCGAAGAGATCGAGACCGCGGCGGCCACCTATGCGGGCGAAGTGCGCGCGCGCAGCTTTCCCGGACCCGAGCAGACCTACCAGCCCCGGAAAGGCTGAACGCTCCTCACCCGGCGTTTGGTGCGTCGCCCAGCAGCGCTTCGCCCTCGGCGATGAGCGGGGTCTCTCCAACCATGCTCCGAGCCTTGGCAAGAAGCGCGCGGGCGGTGCCGGGCGCCTCGTCCGAAGCGGCCAGCGCAAAGCCGAGCGCCTGCGCGGCGTCCGGGCTGGAGCGCTGGAGGCGGTAGGCCGCCTGCGCAGCCTCGCGCGCCTCTTGCATGTTGCCAAGCCCCGTCTCGACGAGGGCCAGATCGCAGAGCAGGCGCACATCGCGCGCACCGCCATTGTCGCGCAGCCAGGTCAGGATCGCGCGTGCGCGCAGATAGTCCCCGCTCGCCATCGCCAGCCCGGACGCGGCGCGCAGGGCCACGCGGCTCTCCGGGTTCTGATCGAGATAGCCCTGCACCAGGCCTTGCGCGCCCTTCGCATCGCCAGCGAGAAGAAAAGCCTCCACGCGCCGGCGGAACAGGCTGGGGGGCATGCGCACTCTTGTCGCAAGGGCATAACGCTCCTGCGCGGCGGCGGGATGGCCAAGGGCCAGCTGGACATCGCCGGCAAGCGCCTGGCTGTCGAAGAACCCGGGCCTCTCGCGGCGCATTACCTCGGCGGCCCGTTCGGCCGCACGCCCCTGCCCTTCGGCAAGCAGCCGACCGATCGGCCCAGCCCGCCCGACAACACGCAATTGCGCCTGTGCCGGGCGCGCGGCGCGGTCGAGCAGTTCCCCGGCCTTCTGGCGATTTCCCAGGACCTCGTAAGCCCGGGCGACCTGCGTAAGCAGGTAGGGCGAGGCCTCGTCGCGGGCTATCTCCGAGCCAAAGCGCATCGTCGCAAAGCGGAACTGCCCGGCCTCATAGATCGCGCGGGCGAGCAGGTCCTTGGTGCGGCGGCTGTCGGGCCGCTGGCGCAGCACCGCCTCGAAGGCCTCGATCGCGGTCTGCGGATTGCCGAGCGCCAGTTCGGCCACGCCGCGAAGCTGCTGGACACCGGGTACCGCATCGAGCTGACCTTCCGTGTGCGCAAGCAGGCTGCGGGCCAGTTCGAAATTTCCGGCGCGCGCGGCGATCACCGCCTGAAGGTAATAGGCCTGCGGGTTGCCGGGCATCAGTTCAAGCACGCGCCGCGTGACCGTTATCGCCTGCCCGGCGCGTCCGAGGTCACCAAGGCTCGCCGCATAGTCGAGCAGGAGCGAAACGTCCGAAGGCGCAGCCATGATGCCCTTCTCGAACCACGGCAAGGCACCGACAAGGCCATAGCGATCGCGCACGAGCTGCCCCTTGAACTGCAAGGCCCGGGCGCTCTGCGGCCCCAGTTCCAGCGCATGGTCGGCCGCGGCAATGGCCTCCATGTGGGCCCCGCGCACGTAATCCAGCCGTCCCATCTCGACCCACAGCTCCGGGTCATCCGGGGTCAGCGCGCGCGCCTTGGCGAAAGCCGCCTGTCCGGCCTCGAAGTGGCCCGAAAGTTGTTCCAGGCGGGCCAGCGCGCGCCAGCCACGTGCGGCGCTGCCGGGCGCGAAACCGCCCTCTTCGAGCCACGCCCGCGCCTTCTCGCGTTCCCCTTGCGCCAGATAGGCCTCGCCCATCCAGGCCGCGACCTCACCGCGCGATGCCCCATTGCCGAGCGCGGCGCGCAGTTTCATTTCGGCCGCAATGCCATCGCCGCGCGCAAGCGCCGCGCGCGCCTCTGCAATGAGGCCGGAGAGGGGCACCGCCTCTTGCCCGTGCCCCTCTCCGCTACCGGGTAGCGAGCACAGCACCAGCAGCGCCGATACCAGCGCGGCGCGCCCCCACGTCCATCTTCCCACCGTCATCGGGGCATCAGGGCTGCAGGTCGTACTGCTTGAGCAGATCATAGAGCGTGGGACGGCTGATCCCGAGCATCTTGGCCGTACTCGAGATATTGCCTTCGCTGCGCGCCAGGGCATGACGGATCACCTTGCGGTCGGCCTGCTCGCGCGCGGTCTTGAGGTTGAGCGCGTTGATGACCTGCTCGTCAGGATCGGCGAGGTCGAGGTCGCTGGCCGAGACGAGCTTCTCGTCAGCCATGATCACCGCGCGCTTCACCCGGTTCTCCAGTTCGCGCACGTTGCCCTGCCAGGGCCAGGCATCGATCGCGGCCAGGGCATCGCTGGCAAAGCCGCGCACCTTGGGGTTCATCTCGGCCGCGTAGCGCGCAAGGAAGGTCTTGGCGAGCAGCGTCGCATCGCCGGGGCGCTCGGCCAGACTGGGAATGCGCACGACGATTTCGGCGAGACGGTAGTACAAATCCTCGCGGAAGCGGCCATCGGCGATCATCGCATCGAGATCCTGGTGGGTGGCGCACACGATGCGGGTGTCGACCGGGATCGATTCGCGCGAGCCGACCCGCTCGATCACCCGCTCCTGCAGGAAGCGCAGCAGTTTGACCTGGAGCTGGAGCGGGATGTCGCCCACCTCATCCAGGAACAAGGTCCCGCCCCCGGCCTGCTCGATCTTGCCGGGCGTCGTCTTGACCGCGCCGGTGAAGGCGCCCTTCTCGTGCCCGAACAGCTCGCTTTCCAGGAGATTCTCCGGGATCGCAGCGCAGTTGATGGCGACGAACTCGCCGCGCGCCCGGTCGCTCGCATCGTGCAGGCCGCGCGCAAGCAGTTCCTTGCCGGTCCCACTCGCCCCCAGCAGCATGACCGAGACATTGGTGTTGGCGACGCGTTCGATGGTGCGCGCGACCTTGAGCATTTCGGGAGCGGCGGTGATCATCCGCCCCAACACCTTTTCTTCCTTCTCGACCTTGGAGGACAGGCGGCGGTTCTCTTCCTCCAGCCGGTGGAGCTGGAGCGCACGGCGCACGATGAGACCCAGCGCATCGATGTCGACAGGCTTCTGGTAGAAGTCGTAGGCACCGCGCGCGATGGCGGTCAGCGCGCTTTCGCGCGCGCCATGGCCGCTGGCGACGATAACCTTGGTGTCGGGCTTGAGCGCCATGATCTCGTCGAGAACGGCGAACCCCTCGCTCGTGCCATCAGGATCGGGCGGCAGCCCCAGGTCGAGCGTCACCACGTCGGGCGCCTCGGAGCGCAGGAGGGCAAGCGCCGAGGGACGGTCCCCCGCCACGATGACCTCGAAGTCCTCGTAGGCCCACTTGAGCTGGGCCTGGAGCCCGGCATCGTCCTCGACGATGAGGAGCTTGGGCAGCGACTTTGCGGCAGTATCACTCATCACGCGACTTTCTGATCATTCTTCGTGAGGTTCTGGTAGAGATTGGTCGCCTCGCTGAGCGGGATACGCACGACGAAGCGCGACCCCAGCCCCTCGCGCGATTCCACATCGAGCCGCCCGCGCATTGCACGCACCAGTTCGCGCGCCTCGTACGCGCCGATCCCGAAGCCTCCGCTCTTGGTTGACACGAAAGGCTTGAACAGACCGTTGCGGACGAACTCGGCAGACATGCCACAGCCGGAATCGAGCACCTCGAAGCGGGCATGGAGACCATCGGCAACGACCGAGAGGAAGACAGGGCTATGCGGATCGCTCGCATCGATCCCGTTCTGGACAAGGTGGACAAGCACCTGTTCGAGCGAATGGCGGTTGGCAGTGATCTCCAGGTCGGGCGAATCCACGGCCACGAACTGCGCGCTGTTCTCGAAACTGGTCCCGACCGAGGCCGTTACGTCGCGGGTGCGAATGTTCTCCAGCTTCTCCACCGCGCCGTTACCGTAACGTCCAAGGCGGGCAATCAGCGCGTTCAGCTTCTCCGAGGAATTGCGCAAGGTCACCAGCATGTCGGCGCGGAAAGCCGGCTTGTCGGCGTGCAGTTCGGCGTTGCGGGCAAGCAGGCTGAACTGGCTCGCGAGGTTCTTGATGTCGTGCATCACGAAGGCGATGCGGCGGTGGAAGTCATCGAACCGGTTGGCCTCGGCCAGCGCGGTCTGGCTGGCATTTTCCGCAAGATAGCTTGCCACCTGCTGGCTGATGACGCGCAGGAGATCGAGGTCCTCCCAGTCGAAGGTGCGCGCGAACTGCGGCCGGGCGAGCACCACAAGGCCGACCAGGCGCTCGAAGTGAACGAGCGGAATGACCGCCCAGCTGCGCGCATCGGCAAGGAGCCACTGTGGGATCTCGAACGCCGTGTCCGCTTCAGGGGCTGCGCTGCGGCCGCGTACTTCGTCGAGATCGACAATATAGCCGGTGCGTTCGAGGTAGGACTGGCTCTGCAGCGACATCGCGACACCCGGCACCTCGATCTCGGGCCAGTTCCAGCGTGCGGCGAGCGTCATCTCGCCCTGCTCACCGGGCGCGAGGAGAAGTCCTGCGGGGCTCTCGAACAGGTCCGCGACCGACTTGACCACGCGTTCCCCCAGCGGCGCGGCGTTCTCCCCCCCGCTGCCGATGGTGCGGGTGAAGCGCAGCCATTCCTCGCGGTAATCGTAGCGGTGCTGGAAGAAGTGCTTGGCCAGCGTCACCTTGAGCCAGCTGCGCAGCTTGCGCGAGGGCAGGACCACCAGCGCAATTGCACTCGCGAGGGTCAGGAAGGCAAGTTCGAGCAGGCGCGCGAAGTTGCCGCCCGCATAGGACAGCCACTGCGCCACGGCGACCATCCCCACCAGATAGGCCCCGATCACGAGCAGCGAGAAGGTCTGGAACGTGACCGCACGCGAAGGACGGATTTTCAGTTCGTCCCGGTTGGCCGCGACCGACAGACCGATGAACATCGCCAGGATCACCGTCGCCACTGCACGCAGGGCCGCCACTTCGCGCGGCCAGGCCCCGGCAAGGTACGAGATCGTGTAAAGGTTGAGGTCGAAGGCCCACAGCACAGCGAGGCCAATCGTCGGCCAGCGAAGCGCCGGGCGCGCATCGTGCGAACAGCCCGCGTAGAGATTGTGGACCAGGACCAGACCGCCCACCGTCACCAGGAGGCGGAACAGGACATTGAATTCGAACGCGAGGCTTCGCAATTCGGGGGGCAGCGGCAAGGTCATCACGACATAGTCGATGCCCAGGTGCAGAACCTCGACAAAGCACAGCGCCATGACGACAGGTCGGATCGGCGCAAGCGAGGTGTCACGTCCATCGCCACTGAACAGGCGAAAGACGACATAGAGCCACCCCATGTTGCGCGCGGTCTCGCAGAGCGAGGCGAGGAACGGCGGCACCGTTCCCACCGCGACAGCCGCGACCGACAGGCTCCACAGGGAAGTCAGGAACAGGGCGAAGAGCGCGGCGCCGCCCGCACCGGCAAGCCGGTGGCGGCGTGGCCACAGCGAAAGGCCGACAGCCGCCGTCGCAATGGCGCCCGTCAGGTCCAGCGCAATCGCGATCGTCGTCCAGATATCGGGACTGTTCCAGGCCATCATCGCGCTCCCTCGCTCCAGATTACGACCCGCAAGGTCTGCAACAGGATCAGGAGGTCGAGAAAGGGCGTGTAGTTCTTCGCGTAATAGAGATCGTATTCCAGCTTGTTGCGCGAATCCTCGACCGACGCGCCATAAGGATAGTTGATCTGCGCCCACCCGGTAATTCCGGGTTTGACCATATGGCGCTCGGCAAAAAAGGGAATGTGCGCTTCCAGGTCAGCCACGAACTCGGGTCGCTCCGGGCGGGGCCCGACGAAGCTCATCTCGCCTTTGAGGACCGTCCAGGCCTGCGGCAGTTCGTCGATCCGCAGCTTGCGCAGGAAACGGCCAAGCCGGGTGATGCGGGGATCGTCCCTGGTCGCCCATTGCGCTCCGGCCGCTTCCGCATCGCTGCGCATCGAGCGCAACTTGATGACATCGAAAGGCACACCGAACAGGCCGACACGGGACTGGCGGTAGAAGGCCGGCCCGTTGCTGTCGAGCTTGACGAGGACCGCGAAGACCAGGACCACCGGGCCGGTCAGGAGCAGGACGCACGAACTTGCAACGATGTCGAAAAGACGTTTGACCGCGCCGGAAACGGCCCGCCCCGACGAAAAGCCATCTGAAAAGATCAGCCAGCTGGGATTGACCGTGTCGAGGTCGATCCGGCCGGTCTCGCGCTCGATCAGGCTGGAGAAATCGTTGACGTGGACGCCGGCGGTCTTGATCCGCAGCAGGTCCTTGAGCGGCATCGCGTTGCGCCGCTCTTGCAGCGCCAGCACGACTTCGCTGACCCCCAGGCTCTCGACGAAGCGGGTAAGGTTCTCGATCTCGGCGCGCGGGGTCGCCCCCTCCACGCAGGGCGCGCCCTCGTTCATGTCGACGAAACCGGCGACCGCGAAGCCGCTTTCCGGACGCCTGGAAAGCACCTCGATGCGCCGCGCACGCGCGCCCGAACCCAGCACCAGGACGCGGCGCCGGAACACGGCGGAGCCGAAAGCGGCGTGGAAGAAGAGCCGGTTGCCCATCAACAGCACGATCGCCAGGCCCATCGAATAGACAAGGGTGGAGCGCCAGAACTGCTCGGTGGCCACAACAAAGTCAACGAAGGCCAGCGCGATCACGCCCAGCGAGACCGCAACGAGCAGGCGCGCGGCGGCAAATCGCATGGAACGAAGCGCCTCCGAGGCATAGACGCCGACCGAAACCATCGCGAGGATCATGACCGCCCCGAAAGCGCCGTGTGCGGCTATACGCGCCAGCAGCGAGCCCATGTCCATACCGATCTGCATCGCCCGCAAGCGCCAGGACAGCTCGTTCGCGAGGACCAGCAAGGCGAAGTCGACGATACACAGCAGGATCACCGCGTAGGGGATATAGTGTTTGAAAAGCCGGACCATCGCCTCGGGTCGCTATCCTTGTGCATGTTAACACGTGTGACCCCAGCTTAACGCCAAGGCGTAAACTGTCGGTAAAACTAACACGTCACTACCGGCTTGAGGGCTGGACACAAGGACGAAAATCCCGGATCATGGCGCTTTCAGAGCTATTCCCTGCGCCAAATGTCGGCACATTTTACAGGAATGTACAGCACGTCAGAGGGCGCCCGGCACCTTTCCGGGACTGGCTGTAAACCATGCGCTAACCACGAGAGGAAACCATGGTGTTACGCGCCTCACGGTAGAGGCCGCGCTGCCATGACAGGAATACGCACCAGCCGCGCGTCAGCCGGCAAACTCTCGCTCAAGCAGATCTCGGTACACTTCGCGGCCATCACGCTCGTCGCCACGGGCATGCTGGCCGTGTTCGCCGACGGCGAGCGCAGCAAGGCGGCCCTCGCCGCCGCGGCCGCGCATGAGGCCGACGCGGAGGACGCGATCGGCCAGGCCGCAAAAGGCGCGGCCAAGAACCTCATCAAGATACGCCCCCGCCGCGAAACGGCCGGGCAGTTCGGCCCGGACCCGGTGCTGCGCCCTGCCCCAACGGGCGCGATGGCCTATGCCCAGAGCCACGAAGCGCGCCATGAGCCCGGCTACGAACCCGGCCCGGACCTCCTGCCCACATCCCCCCTCGCGCAGTCGGCACCTCCGGCCAATCTGCCGCCGGGCATGACACTCGAGGAATGGCTGGCCCTGCACGAAGAGGAGCGCGGCGACCTGCCCGCCATTCGCCTTGGCCCCGATGACCTGCGGACGATGGGCGCCCTGCCCTTGTCCGGCCAGCCCGCCGGCTGACCAAACAAGAGCCACAGGCGCGCCTACTTCTTGCCCAGGATATCAAGCGCGGTGAGCGTCAACGTCTCCGCGCCCGAGCCGATGACCTTGTCCGCTTCGGGTGCCCAGAACGCACTGTGGAGCGAGGGCAAGGGCGGCCCTCCTTCCTGCGCGGCCTGGTAGGCCGCCTCGGGCACGCCGCCCACCCAGAAGATGATCGACTTGATGTTCTCCTCGTCAGCGCGGCGGTATTCGCCGAAGTCCTCCCCGCCCATCACGGACGGGAGTTCGCCGACCTTGTCGGCCCCCATCTTCGCCTGGAGCCGCCCCAGCGTTTCTTCCGTGAATTCGGGCGAATTCCAGGTTGCCCGAGTATAGAGCTCTTTCCAGCTCACCTCGGGCAGGTCCTCTTCAGGGACACCGGCCGCCAGCGCTTCGCCGCGTGCGATCCGCTGGATACCCTCCAGCAGCTTGGCGCGCGTTTCATCCGAGTAGCTGCGCACGGTCAGTTCCAGCTTGGCGCTGGAGGAGATGACGTTGTGCTTCGTGCCTGCGTGGAACGAACCGACTGTCACCACGACCGAGTCCTTGGGATCGATCTCGCGGGACGCCAGGGTCTGCAGCTTCATGACGATCGAACTGGCCAGCACAATGGGGTCGATCGTGGTGTGGGGGTAAGCTCCGTGCCCGCCGCGCCCCTTGACGAGAATGTCCACGCTGTCGACATTCGCCAGCGCCCAGCCCACGGCCGCGCCGACCTTGCCCGCTTCCATTCCGGCGGAATCGTGAAAGGCCAGCGCATAGTCCGGCTTGGGAAAGCGCGAATAGAGGCCGTCTGCCAGCATCGCGCGCGCACCGGTGCCCATTTCCTCGGCAGGCTGGCCGACCATAACGAGCGTGCCCGACCACGCCTCGCGCCGAGCCGAAAGCAGTCGCGCCGTCTCGATCCAGGCGGTCATGTGGGTGTCATGGCCGCAGGCGTGCATGATGCCACTTTCCACTCCGGCCGTGGATACCCCCTTCATCTTCGAGGCAAAGGGAAGGCCGGTCTGCTCGGTCACGGGAAGGCCATCCATGTCCGCGCGGATAAGAACCGTGGGGCCCTCGCCGTTGCGCATGACTGCAACGATGCCCGTGCCGCCCACGCCCTCCGTCACCTCAAACCCGGCCTCGCGCGCGGCCTTGGCCATGATCCCGGCGCTGCGCGTCTCCTGCATCGAGAGCTCCGGGTGCGCGTGCAGATCGCGGTAGATCTCCATGAGCGAAGGCATGTCAGCAGTGATCGCCTGCGCGACCTCGTTGTCCCCCTGCGCCGCCACAGGTGAGGAGGTAAAGCCCAGCGCCGTTCCGGCGGCCAGGGCCAAGCGAAGCATGTCAAGATGTCCCATGCGCGCAAGGCTATGGAATGCCCTGTAAAAGGCAAGGGCTCATAACGCTCTGGGAAAAGGCTGCCCCCCGGCAGATGCCGGTGTGGTGCCCCTGGCCCGACTCGAACGGGCACGCCTTTCGACAAACGATTTTGAGTCGTTCGCGTCTACCATTCCGCCACAGGGGCACGGGATGAGGCCAGACGCTTAGCGGCAGCCATCGGCGCATTCAA
This sequence comes from Novosphingobium profundi, assembly GCF_020524485.1. Taxonomy (GTDB): domain Bacteria; phylum Pseudomonadota; class Alphaproteobacteria; order Sphingomonadales; family Sphingomonadaceae; genus Novosphingobium; species Novosphingobium profundi_A. The sequence goes on from NZ_JAIVLF010000004.1 coordinate 255,704, forward strand.
GAGGCCAATGTGCGAATACCCACCGGGACGGACATTTGCGCCGGTCCGGGTCTTTTTCTCAGAATTCCCAATCAAGTGCGACGTGGAGCAATTGCCGCTTCATGGCACCCTTGCGCGATCCGATCGAGCCGATCTCGAAGCGCGGCCCATCCTCACCTGTGGCGTACTGCCAACGCAGCTTGATCTTTTCGGCGTCCGCTTCGGGAGCCGGGCCAAGCGCGACGCGCTCGCTACGCTCCCGCGTATTCAAGGGCTTGGCGGATAGGGAAAATCCACGAAGGTCGAGACGTGAGCCCGGCGACGAGGGGCTTGCCGAAGAGGCGACGAGTGCCAGCGGAACTACGCCCTTCGCGACAGGCTCTCCCGCATGAACAGCGGCGGCCGGGATGCATGCCCCGATGCCAAGAGCCAAGCAAAGGACGTTCCTGATCGCCATTCCACCTCCCCGGACCAGCACTACGTAAGTACCACGTAGAAACGGCGTGGGGAATACGACAGTTCCCGGCAAGACCGGGAAAGGCACATAAAAATACTCTGGAAGGGGATACTAAGCCCCCATTTCCAACGCGTTGGGCCGCTCGAAAAAAATCGCTGCGCCCGACACGAAAAAGGGCGGCCAAAGCCGCCCTTCCCCGATCCGGATCCTCCGCGCGGCTCAGCCCTTGAGCGAGTTCGCGAGGATCTTGTGAATGCGCGAATGCAGCACGTCGTTGCCCGCCAGGATCTGGCTATCGCAATAGGGAAGCGAGCGCCCCTTCCAGTCGGACACGAAGCCACCGGCCTCGCGCACGAGCAGACAGCCCGCCGCCGTATCCCACGGCTTCAGGTCGGCTTCCCAAAAGCCCTCGTAACGGCCCGCAGCAACCCAGGCGAGATCAAGTGCAGCCGAACCGAAGCGACGGATGCCCGCAACCTGCGGCGCCAGCGCCTGATAGATGCGCGACCATTCCGCGACGTTGCCATGCCCCTGGAAGGGAATGCCCGTCGCGATCACGCTCTCATCGAGGTGGCGGCGCGACGACACGCGCAGGCGCGCATCGTGGAGCCAGGCGCCCCGGCTCTTCTCGGCCCAGAAGCTCTCGTCGGTGATCGGCTGGTAGATCAGCCCCGCGGTCACCTCGCCCCAGCCGCCGTTGATCGACTTGTTGCCGTCAAGGCGCGGCTCCTGCACCGCGATCGAGATCGCGAAGTGCGGAATGCCGTGAAGGAAGTTCGTGGTGCCATCGAGCGGATCGACGATGAAACGCGGCTTGTCGGGATCGCCCTCGATCGAGCCGCCTTCCTCGAACAGGAAGCCCCAGTCCGGGCGGGCTGCGCGCAGCTCGTCCCAGATGGTGCGCTCGGCGGCCTGGTCAGCCTTGGAGACGAAGTCGGACGGCCCCTTGCGCGAGACCTGGAGATGTTCGACTTCACCGAAGTCACGGCGAAGTCGGCCACCAGCCTTGCGGGCGGCCTTTTCCATGACGCGGATGAGACCGGAAATTGCGGCCATAACCTTTACTCTGCTCCTACTGCCGGCCGGGCCGGCACATCAATTTTCAAACGCGCCGACCTCACCCGAACGATCGGGTGGTCAGCGCCCGTTGCCCGCGCTCGCGCCTTCGGGCTGATAACCGCAGACCAGGGCAATGGCTTGCAGCAACTCGCCGGGCTTGTCACGGTGAACCTTGTCGGCGTTCTTGGCGATGAGGCCATCCACCGAGGTGCCGATCTTACCCAGCGAGTTGTTGTAGAGACAGCCCACCAGCGCGTTCTTGACCGGCTCCTCGACCTGCTCGGAGCGCAGGGCAGAGACCATCACGTTGAGATAGAGGACCGCGTTCTGCACGTCCTCGGCCTTGGGCTGGGCCGGAGCGGCGTCCTGCGCCGCCACGCCGACCGGCAGGGCCGAGAGGGACAGGGCCGCGCCGAGCGCCAGCTTGTGGAGGTTGGAACGCAGCTTCATGATCAGTCCGCCTTTCGCACGTAGGCCTTTTCATAAACATCAACGACGATGCGCGTACCGCTTTCGATGTGCGGCGGCACCATCACGCGAACGCCATTGTCGAGGACAGCGGGCTTGTAGCTCGACGAGGCGGTCTGCCCCTTCACCACGGCGTCGGCCTCGACGATGACGGCCTCGACCTGCTCGGGCAGCTGCACCGAGATCGGGCGCTCTTCCCAAAGTTCAAGGGCAACCTGCATGCCGTCCTGGAGGAAGGCCGCGGCATCGCCGAGAAGATCGGCGGGAAGCTGGATCTGGTCGTAGGTCTCGGTGTCCATGAACACCAGCATGTCGCCCTCGGCGTAGAGGTACTGGAAGTCCTTGGTGTCGAGGCGCACCTTCTCGATGGTGTCGGCGCTGCGGAAGCGCACGTTGGTCTTGCGGCCATCGACGAGGTTCTTCATCTCGACCTGCATGTACGCACCGCCCTTGCCGGGCTGGGTGTGCTGCGTCTTGGCCACCTTCCAGATGCCCTTTTCGTATTCGAGAATGTTGCCGGGACGAATGTCGACGCCGCTGATCTTCATGGAAACCTGCCTTCGATGGGAAAGAGCTGAGCGAAACGGATCCGGACCTCTACAGGAGAGACACAGGGTTTCGCAAATCCCGCGCCCCTTAGCCGAGGCAGACGGGCATGGCAATTGCCTCGCTGCGGTGCTAGCGCGGCTGTCATGAACCGAGCCGCCCTCTCCCGCCGCCTTGCGCCGGCGATCCTGTGCCTTGCTGCTTCTCTGGCCCTTGCCGCGCCGCTCAGTTCGGCGGGCGCCGACAGCCCGGAGCCGCCGCCGGTTCCAGGCGGCAAGATCGGCACGCTCAAGATGGGGCGCTACGCCTGCGAACTGCCCGGAGATGCGGGCGGCCTGATCGGCGAGCCGGTTCCCGAATACGACTTCACCATCGTCAATGCCTCCAGCTATCTCGCCAAGGGCGTACGCGGAAGCTACCTGCATACAGGCTCCGAGGTGGTGATGACGGGCGGCGTTTTCCGCAACCGCCGCTTCACGCGCATCAGTGCGGGTTTCCTCGAAGAAACGGGCCCTGGCCCCGAACCTGAAGCTGGCGCGATGCGCTGCATCCTCGTGCCCCGGCGCTGATCGCGAATTTCGCGCTCCTTCCACACCTGACGGCAAAAGCGCACCGGGGCGTGCAGCCTTTTGCGCATCGGACCATTTCCTCCCCCAAGGCGACGCGGACCCGGCTCCTCCGGCCCCGCCAGACAAAGGGGATCGGGAATGACCGACAGGATCAGGATCGGAGTGCTCAACGACGCAGCGGACCTGCGCGCGGACGAGAACAACGATTCGCCTGCCTACCACGACATCGCATTCTGGCTTGATCGCGAGATCGCGGCCCTGCGCAGCACTGGCTGCGCGCTCCCGGAAGTGGAGATCGTACACGCCTACGCGCTGGGCCTGCCCGGTGGCACCGGAGCCGCGGTCGAGGACGCCTGCCATCGCCTGATCGATGACGGCGTCGCCCTGATCGTGGGCCCCTTCGTCAGCGACAACGCCGCCATCGCCGCGCGCGTCTACGAAGATCGACGCGTTCCCGCCGTAATCTGCTCCCACGATGAGCATGCGCGCACGCGCCATGCCTTCCAGCTCCAGTCGGGCGGCGCCGTCGAAGAGGCCGCGCGGCTTGTGCAGTACCTTTTCACCAGTGGATGCTCCCGACCGGTCGTCCTGCACGAGACATCCCGCCTGGGGGAACGTCTGGCCAAGGCATTCCTGGAAGAGGCCGCAATCGCAGGGCTTGCTCCGCGCGTGCGCATAGCTGTGCCATCGCAGGCTGGAGCGCACGAAGTTCCGGATACTCTCGCCCCGGCCCTCAACGAAGGTGATGTTCGCTCCGGTGCGCTGATCTATCTGGGGCGCACAGCGCCACCACGCGAGCTTCGCGATGCGATTGGGCAGTCGGGCTATGACGGTGCCTGCCTGCTCAATCTCCTCGCGGCCCAAAACGCCGCGACGCCGCACGCCCCTGCAAGTCGGGAAGATCTCGAGGGGTGGCTGCATCTGTCGCTCGTAACCGAGAGCAATCCGCGCTTCCGGACGCTCCAGGACGAATTTCCCGATGCCTGCGCGCACCACGGGGCGATGGCGCGTGATCAAGACCTGGCACGCCTGGTCGCCCATGCGCTTGCCCGGGCGCCATCGCTTACCCCTTCAGGCATGCGACTTGCTCTCGAGCAGGTCCGCCTTCTTCCCGCAGCGCAAGGCGAGGAAGGGACCATGCTAGGCTTTGGTCCGCTTGTACGCGCGGCCCTGCAGGGCCCCTACCTGACGATCCGGAAATGGACGGCGGGTGACAGCGTGGCAATAACAGCAACCTGAACTAGACGAGCCCCTCGGCCTCCGCCCCGAGAACCGGAGGGACGGCATCGGCAAGCTCCGAACTCTTGTCCACAGTGCGGATCTGCAGGATCGAGCCCCGGAAGGGACGTACACAGTTTCGGCCTGCATTCTTCGCCTGATAGAGCATCTGATCCGCCCGTGCCATGGCGGTCACCACCCCGCGAGGCGAGGTCCTGTCCACTTCCGCCACACCGACACTCAATGTGACGCCAAGCGCCTTTCCACCCGCCGCGAACGGCTCTCCAGCCACGGCCTCGCGCACCCGGTCAGCCACATCGATGGCGCCCGACAGCGACGTCTCGGGGAGCAGGATGGCAAATTCCTCGCCTCCAATGCGCCCGACCAGGTCCTCGCGGCGCCCCTGCATGTCGAGGATCTGGGCAATCCCGAAGAGCACTTCGTCCCCCGCAAGATGGCCATGGACATCGTTGACCTGCTTGAAATGATCGACGTCCAGGAGGAGCAGCGACATCGGCCGGTCATGGCGACGCGCGCGCTGGATTTCGGTCTCGGCCCGCGCGGTGAACGCACGGCGATTGAGCATCCCGGTGAGATAATCGTGGTCGGCCAGATCCAGGAGCTGGCCCACGTATTCGGAAATGCGTCGCACCATGGGCCGAAAGATGAAGAGGGCCTCGAAGGCCAGAGTCAGAAGCACGATCGCAAGGATGCCCCACTGGATCCGCTCCATCTGCTGGGCGCGCACCTCGCTGACCGACTGGTGGATCGCGACAACTTCCTCAAGACCGGCCAGCAAGGGCCCGCGCGAGAGGACCGACAGGGTGCGCAGGTTCCCGATCTCGTCGGCGGCCGCGGGCCCATGGCCTCCCCGCGGGAGGGCGATCTCCGCTTCCGCCGCATCCAGGAAACGCCGAGCCAGACGGTCTATTTCAGCAGGTCCATAATAGATGTCGTGCAAACGGCGCTCGGCAACCGAGGCACCTTCCTGCCTTGAAGCGAGGCTGGCCAGTTCGCGGTGGGCGTCGGCAAACTGGCGCACGGCCGTCTCAAGCGGTTCGCGTACCTCCTCGTCGCCCCGGTGCAGATCGTCCGCAAGTGCACTGATGCGCTGCGAAAGCATACGCTGACGTCCGCTCATGTTGATGATCGCTGCGCCGCCTTCGTTCGCCCGCAACGTCTCGGTCAGGACGAAGTGCGACACGATGCTGAGGAGCGCGATCAGTCCCAGCGCCACGACATAGCGTAGCGTGAGACTGCGCGGTGTAACCTGCGACATCTGCAACCACCCCCCGTTCGAAATCCGCGGGGACAGTGCCTGTGAAGGCTTAACAACTAGTAATAATACTTAGGTTTCAATCATATGTGCAATTTGCACACACAGATGACCTCACAGGAATATCCCTGAACGACGCCCTAGACGCGGCGAACTCGGGGGCCTTTGACATGGCCCAAAGTCCGCCAGGATTTTTCCCGCTGGCTCCGATCAGTAGATGCCGCCCTGCTCCTCGGCAAAATTATCGGCAACGCCCTGGGCAGCCTCGGCCGCCGCCGCCCGCGCCTTGCGTGCGCCATCGATCTCGGCAATCAGCGCATCGCGCCGTTTGGTGAACTCGTCCTCGGCGGTGTACTGGCGCGGTTCGGTGTCGGGCTTGAAGGCTTCCCAGATGACGGAAGCCTTGGGTTCGTCCGAAGGCTCTACGCCCATCACCTGCTTGCCGGTCACGCGATCGATACGCACCATGCGCACGCCTGGCGGCGCGACGAAGGGCTGGTCGCTCCAGCGCTCGCGCGTGGCCTCGATCACGTCCTTGAAGATCGGCGCCGCGATCCGCCCGCCCTGGGCATAGCCCCCAAGTGAGCGCGGATTGTCGTAGCCCACGTAGACACCGCCCACGTAGTCCTGCGAGCCGCCCATGAACCACACGTCGGTCGGGCCGTTGGTGGTTCCGGTCTTGCCAAAGAGCGGCAGGTCGAGGCTGCGCAGACGCACCGCGGTGCCGCGCGTGACAACACCTTCGAGCATGTGGATGGTCTGGTAGGCGGTGTCCGCGTTCATCACCTGCTTGCCGCGGCGCGCGATGCGCGGCATCGGCTTGCCGTCCCATTCGGCCATGTTGCAGCCATCGCAGTTGCGCTTGTCGGCCTTCCAGATGACCTTGCCGCTGCGATCCTGCACGTAGTCGATGACCGAGGCGTCGTATTGCACACCGTTGTTGGCGAGCGCGGAATAAGCGTTAGCCATGCGCGCCACGGTCGTCTCGCCTGCGCCGAGCGCGAAGGAGAGGTAGGGCTTGTACTCGCCGATGCCCATGGTCTTGAAGGTCTTGACCACCTTGCCCATGCCGATGTCGTTGGCAATGCGCACGGTCATCAGGTTGCGCGACTGTTCGAGACCCCAGCGCATGGTGCGCGAACCCGCACCACCTTCGTTGCCGAAGTTGCGGAAGCACTTCTGCCCAAGGTTGCCGCCCTGGTAGACACAGAAGGTGCCGTCGAGCACCTGGGTCGCGGGCGTCATCCCGTTGTCGAGCCCGGTCGCATAGACGAAGGGCTTGATCGTCGAGCCGGGTTGGCGCTCGGCCTGGACCGCACGGTTGAACGAGCCCAAACCGGAATCGAAGCCACCCTGAAGAGCCAGAAGACGTCCCGAATGGGGCTGCTCCATGACCATGCCGCCCGAGACTTCGGGCACGGTGCGCACCGCGTAGGTCCCGGCCGAAACCGGGGCGGCGGCCAGAAAATCGCCGACCTTGGCACGGTCCGGAATATTGGTGAGTGCGGCGATGTCGCCATCGGAAAAGCCGATGCGCCCTTCCCCATTCGCGGTATCGAGCACGACCCCGACGCGCCAGTCCTGATAGTCGATGGTCTTGTTCGAGACGATGAGCTGGGTCTGCCAGTTCTCCATGTCGTTGATGTGCGCGATCGGCCCCGCCCAGCCACGACGGCCATGATAGTTCAGAAGCCCCTTGCGCAACGCGGCGCGCACCGCGCCCTGCAGTTCGGGATCGAGCGAGGTGCGCACCCACAGACCGCCCGCATAGACACTGTTGGGCCCGTCCTCGGCCTTTTCGCCGTAACGGTCGATCAGGCGGCGGCGCACCTCCTCGATGAAGTAGCCGTTGGCGGGATCGTAGTCGGGGCCGCGCTGCGTGACGAGGCCGAGCGGCTGTGCCTTCGCCTGCGCAGCATCGGCTTCGCTCACCCACTCGTTGCGGACCATCTGGTCAAGCACCCAGTTGCGGCGTTCGAGCGCGCGAGCCTCGTGCTTCTTGCGCCCATAGACTTCGGGCGCGCGCGGCAGGATCGCAAGAAAGGCGGATTCGCTCAGCGTCAGCTCATCCACGTCCTTGTCGAAATAGGCGCGTGCCGCAGCCTGGACACCGAACGAGCGACGGCCAAGCGGGATCTCGTTGAGATAGAGCTCGAGGATCTGCTCCTTCGAAAGCACGCCCTCGATGCGATAGGCGAGCACCATTTCCTTGAGCTTGCGGGTGACCGAGTACTCATCGCCGATAAGGATGTTCTTGGCGACCTGCTGGGTGATCGTCGAGCCGCCCTTGGCGCGCTGGCCCGAACCATACTTGGAAACATAGTCGACCACAGCCCCTGCAAAGCCGCCGATATCGACGCCGCCATGCGACCAGAACGTACGGTCCTCGGCCGAGAGGAAGGCGTTGACCAGCGGGCGCGGCAGATCGACATAGCGCAGCTGCACGCGGCGTTCACGCGCATAGCTGTAGGCAATATCGCCATTGATATCGCGCACCATGGTGGGGAGTGGCGGCTGGTAGGCCAGCAGCGACTTGGCATCGGGCATGTCGCGCATGAGCACGGCCCACAGGCCAATCAGACCGATGATCCCGGCCACACACAGGTACACAAATCCGCGCAGGATCCGGCTTGATCGCCAGATCCGTGCGATTCGACCCTGGCCACCTTCGCGGCGGGGGCTGGTGCTTGCGTCTTCCGGCGTATCCTGGGCCGCGCCGGGGCCAGTGTCAGAGCTCGTGTCGGTCATCGTGCAAGCCCTCTAGCACGCCCTTTTTGCGCAAGGCCAGCGCGAGATCGGGCAAGTCGCGGATAACACGGCGAAGCGAGACACACATTAACGCCACCACATGCGACAGGACCGATCTCCCTCCCGCTCACCGGAAATCCGCACGCCGCGCGAAATAGCGCCGGATCGCGCGCGCCGCTGCGCCTGCAACCACGCCCTGCCCTTCGCGCGACTGGAGGAAAGCGGCATCCTTAGCATTGTTGATATATCCGGTTTCGAACAGGACCGAGGGCATGTCCGGCGCCTTCAGAACCGCCAGCGCAGCCGTTTCGACATGACGCCGGTGAAGGCGCACGTCCGCGTCGCCCAACTCCTCGATCAGGAAGGTGGCCACTTGCGCGGAGGCCTCCTGCGCGCCGCGCTGCGAGAGGTCGAGCAGGATCGCGCCCACCGCATCGTTGGCGGCATCTAGGACAATGCCGTTTACCCGGCGCGCGCGCGCGGCATCGCTCTGCGCCGCACTGGCCGCGAACCGGCGTGCGGCCTCGCTGCTCCCCTTTTCGGAGAGGACATAGGCACTGGCACCTCGCGCGAGGTCGCTCTCCGCGCTGTCGGCGTGGATCGAAAGAAAGAGGTCAGCCCCCAGACGCCGGGCAATATCGGGGCGATCCGCAAGCGAGATGAAACGGTCAGCATCCCGCGTCAACGCAACCCGGACATCGCCGTGGGCGAGCAGGTCGGCGCGGATCGCGCGCGCAATCTGCAGGGCAATCTGCTTCTCCTTCACTCGGCCATTCCCTGCGCCGGGATCAAAGCCCCCGTGCCCGGCATCGATCACGACGAGTGGCTGACGGGCATCGCGCGGACCTTCGACCGGTGGCAGATCGGCCGGCACGCCGATCTCCGGCAGCTTCATGCGCACCACGTATTCGCGCCCCCCGCTCGCCTGTGCGAACGTGCGATTAATCACGAAAACGCAGGCAAGCAGCGCGAGCGGAGCCAGCAGCAGCAGGAATATCTGGACCAGACGCACCATATTCGGTGTCTCGTTAGGGCCTTGCCGCAAGCCCCGCAATCCTCTTGCGCGCGTCGGCACGGATCCGCCCGGGACACAGCGCATTTCAGCGGGTGCACGCCCCGCTGCAGCGATGTTCGATCCACTTCGGAAGACATGGCCCACCAAGCAACTTGCCGTGGCTTACGTGTAGTGCTAGGCAGTTCAAATCCGCGACTGTTCACCCTAGACAGGTTGGCAAGTTATCTTCCTGAAAAGGGCTTGCAATCTGCCATCAGGGCCTACAGCCTGCGCGGAGAGAATTGAACCGGCCGCTTTCCGGCCCGGCTCCAACAGGTTGATGCGAGAGATGAGAAGCCAATTGCCGCCTTGCCAGCCCAAGCCCTTCGGGGCGGTGGCGGCGTGGCCGCAACTTTCGGCGTGTTGGGTTTCGCCACGCGAACTTCCGCTCGCAGACGCAATCGCTGCCGCAACGGCAGTGGAATTTGATACGACACTCGGAGCGATGGATTGCTCCGACCCCATCTACAATCCGGTCCGCTACGGAGACGAGGCACCCCGTCGTTACGGCACCCTCCCGTTCTCCTGCGACCTTCACGACAATCGACGCGCGCCACTGGCTGATCCGGCCGGAAGGCAGCGCGTCCGGAGACTTACCAATGGCAACGCGCATGCTCATCGATGCGCGCCACCCGGAAGAAACGCGGGTGGCGGTACTCAAGGGAAATCGCATTGAAGAGTTCGATTTCGAATCGACCGAACGCAAGCAGATAAAGGGTAACATCTACCTCGCGAAGGTGACGCGCGTGGAGCCTTCGCTCCAGGCCGCCTTCGTCGATTTCGGTGGCAACCGTCACGGCTTCCTCGCCTTCAGCGAAATCCACCCGGACTACTACCAGATCCCCAAGGAAGACCGCGACGCGCTCCTCGCTGAGGAAGCTGCGCACGCGGAGGAAGAAGCAGCCCTGCGCGCAAGCGAAGTGGACGATGAGGACGAGGACGAAGAGAACGACACCGACGGCGAAGACTTCGACGACGGCGGCCTGACCGAGGTCGACACTTCCGAGAAGGACGATGTCGCCACGATCGAGGACGGCAACGTCGAGCGGGGCTTCGAGGACGGCGAAGACAGCGAGGACGAGAACCAGGGCCGCTCGCGCCGTGGCCGTGGTCGCGGCCGCCGCCAGGGTAAGGCCCGCTCGAAGGAAGCCGAAGAGCTGCGTTCGAAGCGTCTTGCGCTGCGTCGCCGCTACAAGATCCAGGACGTCATCCATCGTCGTCAGGTCCTGCTCGTGCAGGTCGTCAAGGAAGAGCGTGGCAACAAGGGCGCAGCCCTCACCACCTACCTCAGCCTTGCCGGTCGCTACTGCGTGCTCATGCCCAATTCGAGCCACGGTGGCGGCATCAGCCGCAAGATCAGCTCGGCCTCGGACCGCAAGCGCCTGAAGTCGATCATCGCCGAGATGAACCTGCCGCGTTCGATGGGCTGCATCGTGCGCACGGCCGGCCTCCAGCGCACCAAGACCGAGATCAAGCGCGACTTCGACTACCTCGCTCGCCTGTGGGACGAGCTGCGCGAAAAGACGCTGCACTCGGCCGCGCCCTCGCTGATTCACTCGGACAGCGACCTGGTGAAGCGTGCCATCCGCGACATCTACAACCGCGAGATCGAGGAAGTCGTTGTCGAGGGCGAGGAAGGCTACCGCGCGGCCAAGGACTTCATGAAGCTCCTGATGCCCAGCCACGCGCGCCGGGTTAAGCCCTATTCCGACCCCGTGCCGCTGTTCCAGCGCTACGGCGCCGAGGACCAGCTGACCGCGATGTACGACCCGGTCGTGCAGCTCAAGTCGGGTGGCTACATCGTCATCAACCCGACCGAGGCGCTGGTCTCGATCGACATCAACTCGGGCCGCGCCACCAAGGAGCACGGCATCGAGCAGACGGCGGTCGCCACCAACCTCGAAGCCGCGCGCGAAATCGCGCGCCAGCTGCGCCTGCGCGACATGGCTGGCCTTGTCGTGATCGACTTCATCGACATGGAATACGGCTCGAACGTCCGCAAGGTCGAGAAGGCCATGAAGGACGCGCTCAAGAACGACCGCGCTCGCATCCAGGTTGGCCGTATCTCGAGCTTCGGCCTCATGGAGATGAGCCGCCAGCGCCTGCGCACCGGCGTACTCGAGGCGACCACCCGCTCGTGCCCGCACTGCGACGGCACCGGCCTCGTGCGCACCGCCAGCTCGGCGGGCCTTTCGGCCCTGCGCCTGATCGAGGACGAAGCGGCCAAGGGCAAGGGCGTGATCGTCTCGCTCTTCGCCAGCACCGAAGCGGCCGTCTACATGCTCAACGCCAAGCGCGCGGACCTGGCCGACATCGAGGAACGCTACGGCGTGACCGTGGAAGTCATCCCCGAAGGTGAGAACGAGGGTGCCAAGATGCGCGTCGCTTCGTCCGGCCCGCGCAATGACTTCGTGCCCCGCTTTGAGCCGATTGCGGTCGAGGTTGAGGACGACGGCCTCTACGAGGACGAGGAAGACGAGGCCTTCGAGGCCGAGGAAGCCCGTTCGAACGACGAGGACGAAGGCGGTTCGCGCCGCAAGCGTCGCAAGCGCCGCCGGGGTCGCGGCGGTCGTGACCGCCGCGAGGACGGCCAGGACGCGGGCGAAGCCCAGGCCGAGGCTGACGAGGACGGCGAAAGTGCCGAAACCAACGGTGCCGAAGCCAGCGACGAGCACGACGACGAAGCCGAGGCTCCCCGCAAGCGCCGTCGCCGTGGCGGTCGCCGCCGCCGGGGTCGCCGCAATGCCGAGGGCGAAGGCTTCGGCAACGAAGGTGACGAAGGCTCCTCGGACGAGAGCCCGGCTCCCGAAGCCGAAGTGGAAACCGAAGCACCTTCCGAGCCCGCCGTGAGCGCGCCCGAACCGGCTCCGGAACCCGAAGCCGCGGTCGCCGCCGAAATGGCGCCCGAACCGGTCGAGGTCGCGGAAGTTCCGGCCGAGGAAGAACCCGCTCCCAAGCCGAAGCGCACGCGCACGCGCCGCAAGAAGGTCGAGCCTGCCGCCGAGGAAGCCGCCGCCGAACCGGCTGCGGAAGCTCCGGCCGAGGCTGCGACTGCCGAAGCGGAAGCCGAGGAAAAGCCCAAGCCCAAGCGCGCCCCGCGTCGCAAGAAGGTTGAGCCTGTTGCCGAAGAGGCCGCAGCCACGACCGAAGCGGCCGAGGAAAAGCCCAAGCCCAAGCGCGCTCCGCGCCGCAAGAAGGTTGAGCCTGCCGCCGAAGAGTCCGCAGCCTCGACCGAAGCGACCGAGGAGAAGCCCAAACCCAAGCGTGCCCCGCGCCGCAAGAAGGTTGAGCCCGTCGCAGAAGAGGTCGCCGCTGAGGCTGCCCCCGAAGCCGCGGCGACCAAGCCTGCGAGCGAGGAAACCCCGACCAAGGTTGAAGCCGAGGCCGAGGAAACTCCCAAGGCCGAGGCTCCGCGCCGCGGTTGGTGGCAGCGCACGTTCGGCGAATAATCGCCGCGACCGCGCAAATATCGAAAAAAGGCTCCCCGCTCTTCGGAAACGGGGAGCCTTTTTTGCATGGGCTATCGCAAACTGCGCTGGTGCCGCTGGCCAGGCCGACAGCCCAAAACCGTGCACCCGCTCGCGCTAAAAATACCGCCCGGACATACCCCTTCCCTGCAAAACCATCGAATTTCTGCGACTTACAGAACACGACTGGCGCTATGGATCGCGGATCACGAGGACGCCTTTTCGCCGCCCAATTCAGCCGAAGATGCGCAATTTGCATGAAAAAAAAGCGGTGTCAGAGCGCTCGAATGCCCATCTGTTCACACTCCCCCCTTGCCCCACGCGGCTGAATCGCTAGAGGGGAACCACCGAGGCGGTTATGCCGCAATGCAAGAAAACGGGGATTCGTTCATGGCGCAGTTCACCCTTCCGGCCAACAGCAAGATCAAGAAGCAGGGCAACGTCCACAAGGCTGAAGGTGCGACCCGCGTCAAGAAGTTCACCGTCTACCGCTACGACCCGGATTCGGGCGAGAACCCGCGCTACGACACGTTCGAGATCGACCTCGACAACTGCGGCCCGATGGTTCTCGACGCGCTCATCAAGATGAAGAGCGAGCAGGACCCCACCCTCACCTTCCGCCGTTCGTGCCGCGAAGGCATCTGCGGCTCGTGCGCCATGAACATGAATGGTGCCAACGGCCTCGCCTGCACGACCGCGATCGAGGATCTCAAGGGCAACATCCGTATCACGCCGCTGCCGCACATGGACGTGGTCAAGGACCTGGTTCCCGACTTCACGCACTTCTACGCGCAGTACGCTTCGATCCGCCCCTGGCTGCAGACTGTCTCGACCACGCCATCGGGCAAGGAACGCCTGCAGACCCCCGACCAGCGCGAGAAACTCGACGGCCTCTACGAGTGCATTCTGTGCGCCTGCTGCTCGACCTCGTGCCCGAGCTACTGGTGGAACTCCGACAAGTTCCTGGGCCCGGCCATCCTGCTTCAGGCCTACCGCTGGCTGGCCGACAGCCGCGACGAAATGACCGGTGAGCGCCTCGACGAGCTGGAAGACCCCTTCCGCCTGTACCGCTGCCACACGATCATGAACTGCTCGAACGTGTGCCCCAAGGGCCTCTCGCCCGCGCGCGCAATCGCCGAAATCAAGAAGATGCAGGCCGAACGCCAGATCTGATCGGCGTACCTCGGCGTTTCATCGATGTCAGTCGTGATGCATTGCGCGCTCCCCGTCGGCGTTCGTCGCCTGCGTGATGTCACCCGGGAGCGCGCGGCATGACCGCGATGCTCGGTCGCTACGAGACTCTGGTTGCCACCGGAGAGCTGCGCTCGGATCCCGAGCAGGCCGCCGTGGCCGAGCGCCTCGACCAGTTGCAGCGTGCCTTCTACAAGGCGCGCAATTCCACAGGCCTTTTCGGCAAGCTTCTGGGCAAAAAGGCCCCCTCCCCGCGCGGTGTCTACATGTGGGGCGGCGTCGGACGCGGCAAGTCGATGCTGATGGACCTGTTCCACCAGACGCTCGACATCACGGCCAAGCGCCGGGTTCACTTCCACGCCTTCATGCTCGAGGTGCACGCTCTCCTCAACGAAGAGCGCAAGAAGGAAAGCGGCGACCCGATCCCGCCTGTCGCCGCAACGATCGCGCGCAACGTGCAGTGCCTCGCCTTCGACGAAATGGTGGTCAACAACTCGGCCGACGCCATGATTATGAGCCGCCTGTTCACGCAGCTCATCGAGCACGAGGGCGTCACGATCGTAACGACGTCGAACCGGGCTCCGTCCGAACTCTACAAGGACGGCCTCAACCGCGAACACTTCCTGCCCTTCATCGACCTTATCGAGCGTGAGCTCGACGTCTACACGCTGAACGGCCCGACCGACTATCGCCTCCAGCGTCTTGGCGGCATGGCGACCTGGCATACCCCCTTGGGCGAAGAGGCGACCGAGCAGACCCGCGAGGCCTTCTACCGCCTGACCGACTATCCGCCCGAGGATGCCGAACACGTTCCCCCGGCGGATATCGACGTTGGTGGCGGACGACTGCTGCATGTACCCAAGAGCCTCAAGGGCGTAGGCGTCTTCAGCTTCAAGCGCCTGTGCGCCGAAGCGCGCGGCGCCTCCGATTACCTGGCGATTGCGCGCGCCTACCACACGGTCATCGTCGTCGGCATTCCCCGTATGGGCCCGGACCGCCGCAACGAAGCAGCACGTTTCGTGACCCTGATCGACGCCCTTTACGAGAACAAGGTGAAGCTCATCGCGGCCGCCGATGCCTCTCCGGAAGAGCTCTACGAGGCCGGCACCGGTCGCTTCGAATTCGAGCGGACAGTCAGCCGCCTGAACGAGATGCAGAGTGCAGACTACCTGGCCAAGGGCCACGGCGAAGACTAAAGCACTCCCCGATGCGCTAGGCCGGATCAACCGCTCCAGGCTAGTATCGGTTCGCCAGGCCTTCTGAACCATCAGAAGCAACCATCCGATGGGATTGCTGAATGACGTCGCCCTCAACACGTTTCGGTGAGGCCGCCCGCCGGTCCATAGTGCCATCCGCGAACTCGGCACGCTGGTAGCTAGTCCGACGATCCCAGCAAGACCCAGGTTCACCAAAAGCTTCAATATGGGACTTCATGGTGGAGGCCCCACCCTCCCCCTTCGATCATATGCAAGCAAGTCGCGATGCGGACTACGCAGCATATCCAGAATGAGCCAAGGTCACCGCATAGCGCCGACGCGATCCGGTTAGCAAAACGCAATCAGGGCGACGCCAGGTACCCTTCATAAAAACAGGAGGACGCCCCGCCGGCACCTTTTCGACATGAGTCGCATTTTGCCTTCGGCATCCGGATAGAGTGCCCAGTCGTAGTCACTCACGCGTTTCATTCGCGATTTCAGCTGCACACGCAGGAATTGCGTTACCTAACCGCGACTCACCCCTTGGTGAGTTAGCCATCGAAACTAACTCACCAGGAAAGTCACTAGCAGCTCGCGGCCTCGAATTTTGATCTACAGTGAAGCCTACATGCTAGATAAATTGCGAAAAATGATACTCACACCAGACGCAAGCAAATAAATCCTCAAAATAAAACCCCCTGGAAGTCTATATTGACTTCCAGGGGGTCTTTTTTGAATTGGGCTATGAAGGACCTAAGGCCCTTCATATCAGTCACAAATCAGTGACCGAACGAGCCCCACCAGTAACCAGAAAGCATTGTATTTCCCCATGTGAACCGTCGCTATTGCTGCGACAGACACAGGGTTAACCGTTAGCTAACTCAATCTCAAGACTTTTTTAACCAAGCAGCTTCATCTGCCCTGCGGTGACCATAAGTGACAGGTCGGCAAAGGGCACGGGCCGCCCGATGTGGTAGCCCTGAACAATGTCACATCCCTGCTCCTTGAGGATGTCGAGACCGACCGACGTTTCCACACCTTCTGCAACCACGGTTCGGTCAAGCGAATGCGCCATCTCGATGATCGACTGGACGAGCACGAGATCGTCCTTGCTGGTTTCCATGGAGGATACGAACGAACGATCAATCTTCACTTCGCTCGCCGGGAGGTAGCGCAGGTAGTCGAGAGTCGCGTTGCCCGTCCCAAAATCATCGATCGAGAGACGCAGCCCCGACTGCACGAGCCGCTGCAGCATCTGATAGGTGCGCGAACTGCGGTCCAGCTTGTCTGTCTCTGTGATCTCAAGGATAAGACGATCGGCTGGCAAGCCATGCAGCGCCAGGATATCGGCGATCATGGTCGGCAGGACCGGATTGCGCAGCAGTTGTGCGGAAATGTTGACCGACATCGAGATGTCGAGCCCTTCGCGCATCATCTCGACGGCGCAGCGCACGGCATCATCGACCACAAACCGCGTAATGCGCTCGATCCGGTGAAATTCTTCGGCGATGCGAATGAACTTTTCGGGCGAGATCGGACCACGCTCCGGGTGGGTCCAGCGCACGAGCGCTTCGGCGCCACAGATCCGGTTGGATCGCAAGTCGAACTTGGGCTGATAGGCGACCCACACCTCGCCGTTGTCAATCGCGCGGTCAAGCGAGGTCAGCAGCGAGATCTCCCACTGCGCTTCATGCTTGCGACTGTCGTGCTGATAGACCAGTTCGTCGTTACGAATAGCCTCTTCCGCCGACTGCATGGCTCCGGCCACTCGCGTCGACATGCTACGATCGAACTCGGAATCGACGCCGCAATTGAACGAGAGATCGATATCCAGACCGCCTACCTGGATACCGTTCTGGACGATACGGTGGAGGCCTTCCAGGTTCTCGAAGAGATCGAAAGCATTGCGGATCGAGGAAAGCCACATGAACATGCCGCCCTCATGGTAGACGGTCGCAGTGTCATCACTGATGCGAATGCGCCGGACGATCTCTCGCGCGACATTGGCCTCCACGTGCTCGGCAAAACTGCCGATGATCGCGCCATAGTTGCGGATCTTGAGCGCAACGAGAATGCGGTTGGACTTTTCCGCCGAGTTGCGCAGCGCCTGAACGCTGGGAAGGCCCGATCCTGCATTGGTTTCACTCGCGACTTCGACCCGATCGAGGCTGCGCATCCGCAGAACGGCAATGAGCGCGACCACGAAGGCCGGGGCCACTTCCATACTGACACCGACGTATTCGAGCATGAAAGGGATCGCGACAATCACTGCCAACAAGGCGCCCGACCGCTTCCAGTCGAGCACCCGCCCCCGGCCAGTCCCGGTCACGATAATCGCCACAACCACGATTAAGGGGAGCAACCAACCTGCCCGGCGTGGCAACCCACGCTGGAGAGTTTCACCTGCCAATGCTTGAATGTAGCCCCCGGGGATCGTGCCTTGCTGTCCCGGCACCTTGTGGATGTCGTTGTAGCTCGGCGCAGAAGGAGCAACGATCACATCCTTGCCTCGAACCGCATTCGCCAGAAAATCCCCGCGGATGATATCGATATAGCTGAGTGAAGGGATCGTGCGTACATCGATCGACATATCCGGAGTAAAGAGCTCGTCTTCTCCGCCTTCCACACCTGCAATCGCAGCCGCCATCGACGGAATTCGGCCTTCTGGACTGCCCGAGGCGTAGGGCATTTCAAAACCGAGATTGAAAGGATGGTGCAATGTCAGCAGAGACACCACCTCAGAGTACCGCGCATAGTCCCCCTTGGGGACATGACCGGCGTAGTTGCCAAGCTGCTGCTCGCTGCTGGGCACAGCCCCACTGAACACCTTTCCAGGATGCGCTTTCAGCTGCGTCACGAACGCAGCTCGATCGGCGGGACTGGCCTGATCTGGCAACAGTCGTCCAAAGAAGACGCGCCTCGCTCCCGCACCAAAGAGCGTTTCGAGCAAGCGGGCATCGTCCCCACGCGACACATCAAGACTGCCCAGAGCCCCCAGCGTCCGATCGTCCATCAGAACCATCACGGTCTGGCCGTTGGAAGGATGCAGCCGCAGCGGCACGCGCAGATTGCGCAGGACGTCCTCGATCGGCACACTCAGGCCGCTCACACCGAGCAGAAGCCCGGTGAACGTGGCCCAGAACACGATCCGGAACCGGGCACTCTTCCAATACTGGCGAAGCCGCGCGATCATATCAGGCGAAGTCCCCACTCAGGCGCCCTGAGGCAACAGGTGCGCAGGTATAGCCCGCGGCTACGCCGCGTTCGCGCCAAGACACCTCGGATTTGCAACCAAAATTCGTCATCGACGTCCCATCTGTGACGTTTCGTCCTACCCTCTTAAGGGCAACTTCCTAAGAATATGTGTAGTTAATCTTAACTTTGCTGCACAGCTTTGCAGAAAGCCGGAAACGCCCGAATTCAAGCCAGTTCAGACCAATCCCAACGTGGTAAACGAACGCTCAAGCATAAGCAGCTGCCAGAGCAAGCGCGCGTGGTCGCTCCGGCCGGCCACATGCTCCTCCACGAGATGGCCCAGGTGGCGCTGGTCGAACCAGCCTGTGGCGGCGAGCCCCTTTCCATGTGCGATTTCCCGTGCCGCGTCCTGAAGTGGCCCCCGGAACCATTGCGCAATAGGCGTTACGAAACCCTGCTTGGGGCGATAGAGGATGTCCTCGGGAAGATGGCGCTGCATCGCCTTCTTCATCAGCCACTTGCCCTGGCGTCCTCGCACCCTGAGGCTTTCCGGCAAGCAGGCGGCAAACTCGACGAGGCGATGATCGAGCAGCGGTTCGCGCGCCTCGAGGCCGACCGCCATGCTCGTCCGGTCAATCTTGGTCAGGATATCGCCCGGTAGCCAGAACTTGAGATCGGCGTACTGGGCACGGTCCAGTCCCGAGCGCGCCGGTGCCTCGCGCATCAGCGCCTCGAGCGGCTGCTCGGCGCGGTAATCGCCGCGCAGTCGCTGGAAATCGGTGGAATACAGCCGCTCGCGCACTTCGGGCGTGGCGTAGGCCAAGGCCCGTGCATAACCTTGTGCACTGTCGCCCGCCAGAGCCAGCAGGGTCGACTTCGCCCGCAAGGGACGCGGCGCCCAATCGGCCTTGGGATAGAGCGCGCCGAGCCTGCCGAACACCGCGGCCCGCGCGGACGCAGGAATCGTACCGCGCACCCTATCTTCCGCACTCTGGAAGACATGGCGGCGATATCCTGCCAGGGCTTCGTCCGCTCCGTCGCCCGACAGGGCCACCGAGACATGCTCACGGGCAAGCTGGCAGACCCGCCAGGTCGGAAGCGCGGAGGCATCGGCGAAGGGCTCATCGAACATGCCCGCCAAAGCTTCCACCGCCTCGAAATCATCGGGTGAGACGCGCCGCGTGACATGATCGGTTCCAAAACGCTGGGCGATCTTCTGCGCGTAGGCAGTCTCGTCGAGCCCCGCGACATCAAAGCCTATCGAGCAGGTGCGCACGGGCTGCGCGCTTGCTTTGGCCATGAAGGCGACCACGCTGGAACTGTCGACACCCCCGGACAGGAACGCTCCCAGCGGCACGTCCGCCACCATGCGCGAGCGGACCGCCTCCTGCAAAAGCGCATGAAGTTCCTCTTCCAGCACGGCGCGGCGTCCGGAGCGACGCCCGGCAAAGCTCACGTCCCACCACTTGCTCGGCACAGGCAGGGGCTTGCCGTGGCGCAGGTGGAGGAAATGGCCAGCCGCCAGCTTGTGCACGTTCTTCAGGATCGCGCGGTGATCGGGCACGTAGCCCCAGGTCATGTAGTCCTCGACCGCCAGCGGATCCGCCTCACGCCGGAGCAGCGGATGGGCCAGCAGGGCTTTGAGTTCGGACCCGAAGATAACGCTGCCATCGCTCAAAGTAGTGTAGAACAGTGGTTTGACGCCCAGACGGTCTCGCGCGAGGAACAGGCTGCGCGCCTCCAGGTCGTATATCGCGAAGGCGAACATGCCCTGCAGATGCTGCAGGCAGTCCGTGCCCCAACGCTGCCAGGCCGCAAGGATCACCTCGCTGTCGCCATCGGTGCGAAAATGCACCCCGCCCGCCGCCAGTTCGCGGCGAAGTTCGCGGAAATTGTATATTTCGCCGTTGAAGACCAGAACTGCCCGGCCATCGCTCGAGGCCATCGGTTGGGGCGAACCGGCGAGATCGATGATCGAAAGGCGGCGATGCCCAAGCCCTACCCCCGGCGCCGTCCAGACACCTTCGCCATCGGGGCCACGATGCGCCAGCGCATCGCACATGCCCGCCACCCGCGCCGGATCGACCGGCTTGGGTGTATCCAAATGATATATGCCCACAATTCCACACATGGCGGATGTGCCCTATCTCAGCCCGGCCACGGCGTCCATCCAAAGGGACAGATCGCCGGTCGCCTCCAGGAAATGTCCGATCCTCTGCTGGGCCCGTTCGCCCTCCCCCTCTTCGGCGGAGAGGATGAGCGTGACCGTGGGCTGTGCCCGCAGGACGAGCTGATCCTCGATGACGGCAAGCTTGAGCCGGGCATTGCTCCCCGAAAGGAGATCGCCATTGCGGTACCAGGTCATCGCCAGGCGTTCGAACTGGCCATGCGCAACCAGGCGTTCGCCGTGGCCACCCTGGGGAGCCGTCGCCGGTGCCGCCCAGGCCCAGGGGCTGTCGGGCATCACCGCGCCTTGCCCGAAGCCACCGGCCTCACGGCCTTCGCCCTGGCCCGAATAAAGCGCGATGAAAACATCGACGGTCCCGCCCTTCCCGTCCGCGTAGCGTCCCAGTAGCCGGTGATCTGCCCCTTGCGCGCGTGGTTCCCACCAGACTTCAGGGGTATAAGGAACCCGGTGCCAGCCTGTGACTTCGGGCAAGGCGATCCGGGCTGGCAAAGGCGCGGCCAGCCGGTCTGCGCTCCAGGCCCAGGCATTCACCCCCATGAGCAGAACGCACAAGGCTAATACCGCGATGATGCTCCTGCCGCGTCCGATGGCTTCCAGCTTTGCCAGAACAGGGCTGCGCGCGAGCTTTTCAAGGTCGACCATGGGGGCATCCAAGGGCCGATCAAAGAAGCACCAGGCCCCGGCGATGACCAGCCCCAGGACCACCGCGAAGAAGATCCAGCCATAGACGATGTGATCGAATCCCGCCGCGACCTCTATCCCCACGTGCTGGGCGGCGTAGATCGTCCCCCAGGCGCGCAGCCCGTTGGCCAGGATCGGCACGACCACACATGCGGCCAGCAAGGCAAGGCGCCGCCCCCAGCGCACGAAGCAGACGTTGGCGGCAAGGACGCCAAAGGCCACCATCGCGATCAGGAATTTCACGCCCGAGCAGGCCTCGGCTACCTTGAAGAGGCCTGCTGGTGTGTCGATGAAGACCCCTTCGATCACGGCGGGAATGCCGCTCGCGCGGGTCAGGGCAATGGTGATCTCGGCCGTGACCATCTGGAGCGGCTTCACCAGTTCTTCCCCGAAGGGCACCATGAACACGAGATAGAAGAGCGGAAAGCACAGGGCCATGCCCACACGGGGCCCGAGCAGCAGAGGGACGAAGGCTCCGAGTAGAGCGACGACGCCCGCCTGGCGCGCGAGGTCCAGGCCCGACACGCCGCCCAGCAACCACACAAATGCCGCGCCTGCGACCAATATCAGGCCCGGCCACCAGGCGGCGGGAGCGAGGCGCGCCAGCTGGCTGCGGCGCTGCCAGACAAGCCACATCTCGACCAGTGGGATCAGCAACATGTGGTTGTAGGTCGAGATGTCCCACCACTGCCGGGCCATGGCGGCCCAATCGCTTGCAAATCCAACCAGCAACACGAGCCAGGCGACGACCAGTGTCATCAGCGGTGTGCGCCAAGCCTGCGGAATGCGCGCGGGCAAATCACGCAAGGCCGTGGGAAATGCGGCGTTAGGCATCGCCGGACACCCCGCAGAGCCCCGCAAGGCCGGAAAGAGCGGCCTCCCAACTGGCGTGCCGGCAGACCCAAGCCCGCGCGGCCATGCCCATCTCCCGCCCGATGTCTGCATGAGTGGCGAGGTGGACGATGGCCGCGGCAAGGTCCTCGTCGGTGTCTCCCACGCGAAAATCCACCCCTTCGCACGCGGGGATGCCGGTGGCCGCGCCCGATGTCAGGACCACCGGGCGCGCCATCGCCATGGCTTCCAACACCTTGTTCTGAACACCCCGCGCGATGGACAGCGGCACCAGCGCCATATCCGACGCTTCCAGAAAGGGGCGGACATCGGGAACCCGGCCCCAGACCGTGACGCCCTCTTCCTGTGCCAACGCCTGCACCTCGCGCGTGGGATTGCGGCCCACGATGTGGAGACTTGCCTGCGGGAAATGCTCCTGCACACGCGGCAGGATCTGGCGCGCGGCGCGCTCGACTGCGGCAATGTTGGGGGCGTAATCCATCTGCCCGGTAAACACGAGCCGCGGGAAGCCTGCTGCGCGCATTCGGGGCTCAGGCTCCACCGCATCCGGCGCGAAGGTCTGTGCATCGATCCCGTTGCCCACGGCCGCCACGCGCGAGGAGGACTGCGGCAAGCGTGCGCGCAGAAGCTCGGCTTCAGCCTCGCTGACCAGCAGCGTGGCATCGCTGCGCGCGACAATTCGCGCCTCTTCGCCCGCGAGGAGACGGCCTTCGCGCCTTTCCATCCATCGGCGCGGGCCCTTGTGGTCCTGGGCATAGGCTTCGAACTTGGCGGAATCGACATCGACAAGATCGGTCACCACGCGTCCGGCGAAGCCATCCGGGACATAGTGCGCCATCTGGCCGGAAAAGACGAAGATGACCGCGATGTTCGCGTGGGCCAGGACGCGATCAACATAGGCGGCCAGGCGCGGATCGTGAAACGCGCGCAGACTGACCGGAACGCCAAGCGCCAGAGCTTCCAGCGCCGCGCGCGGAACGCTCTTTGTGCGAGGCAAAAGGCAATGGCTCGCCGCAAGGCCGGCCAGCTCTTTCTCGTGGTCCCAATCGGCCGGATCGTCGGCAAAGGTTGCAACATGAACAGGACCAAGCCGCGCCAGCGCCTTCAGCACATGGTGCGAGCGGATCTTGTCCCCCCGGTCGGGCGGAAACGGCAAGCGATGGGCCAGGAAAAGGATCTCGCCGCGCATCATGCCTAACCGATCCCGCGTGCGATCAGGGGCCCAAGGCGATTGGCAATGCCCAGCGGCAGGCGCTGCCACAGCCGCACCTGCAGCGCCCGTTTCGCGCTTTGCGGGTTCATATCGCGCATCGCGGCCCCCGGTGCGGTCCAACTGGCGTAGGTCAACGCGCGCGGCTCGAAGCCCCAGTTGCGCTTGTAGTGGTAGGCGCCGCTGTCGGTCTTGGAGCGACCGAAGTCGAAGCTGTGCATGCCCCGGTGCCGGGCGTGGAGCATGAGCTCGAAATACATGCGCTCGTTCGCGCGCAGCCGCCGTGCCGCCCAGGTCCCGCCGCCCCAATAGGGCATGACGGTGCCCTTGTGATAGAGGCTCAGCACGCTGGCGACCGCCTGCCCTTCATGGCGCACGGTCAGGATGTCGGCGTCCTCGCCAAAGGCCCGGAGCACGGCGCCCAGCAGCTTGCGCGGGAAAACCGGGGTGCCCAGGTTTCGATAGCTTTCGCAAAAGACGCGGTAATGCTCGGCAAGCGCGTCCTCGCCCCGACCTACATGGACCTCCAGATCGGCCGAGAGGCTCTTGCGCACTTCGGCGCGCTGCTTGCGCGGGATCGCCTTTAGCTCGCTCTCGTCGTCCGTGGCGAGAGGGCGCGCGAAGGTGCAGTGGGAGCCGTCCTGAAGCGCCCAGCCCTCTCCCGCTGGGGGAAGCAGGCCTCCGCGCAGTTCCACCGTTGGACAGGACAAGCGCCCGGCCAGTTCGCGTGCGGCGTCGAAGAACGCCTGCGGATCAGCTCCTTCGTGAAGCAGAAGCCCGCCGTCCACCGCGAAGCCACTCGAGGCGAGCACGCGTCCGAAGATCGGCGAGGAGATGCAGTCGAGTGGAAGAAGGCCCGAAAGTGCGCCCGCCCGCTCGGCGACCAGAGCCAGCGCCGTGTTGCCCGTCGCTTCAGCCACGGTGCAGAACCAGGCCGGACGATGAAAGGGTGTGCCTTGCGGATGGGCCTGCACGAAGTCGTCGATACGCGCCCGTTCGCTCCGGTCGGAAAGGTCCGCCAGACGCACCTGTGTGCCGACCGGGGCAAAGGGCGCGTTCACGCCGCCAGTCTCACGGCGCGCTGGCGCTCGGCATCGACCAGGACGTCCATCCGGCCCCAGCGGAATTCGGCCGTCAAGCTCTGCAGCTTTCCCGCCATACGGTGAAGGTTGGTGTAGTGGCGCAGCCGCGAGCGCAGCGGGGCCCCCTCGACGCGGGGCTGGTCGGGATCGATCTCCCAAGGGTGGAAATAGAAGACCGCCGGGCGCCCCTCGGCGTTGACCTGGCGGATCGCCCAGCGCGTGAAGGCATAGGGAAGAACACGGAAGAACCCGCCTCCACCAGCCGCCAAGCGCCGCGTACCGACTTCGGCGGTGGTCACGGGAATTTCGACAAGATCGCTGCCCGCAATGGGGTGGAAAGCAAAGCGCGGCGCCTCGCGCCAGCCATAGTGATCGTGCACCACGGGCGCCACGCTCGAACTGTAGGCATATCCGGCCTCGGCCAGGACCTCGTAGGCCCAGGGGGTCCGCGCATCGATGGAAAAGCTGGGCGCGCGGTACCCCTGCACGGACGCGCCGCTCACATCCTCCAGAACCTTGCGACTGCGCGCCAGATCTTCGCGAAAGGCGTCTGCCCCCAGGCGAAACACGCGTTCGTGCGCCCAGCCATGGCTGGCGATCTCATGCCCGGCCTCGGCGATCCGGCGCATCATTGCGGGCGCGCGCTCGGCGATCCAGCCCAGCGTGAAGAAGGTTCCGGTCACGCCTGCCTCGGCAAACAGGTCGAGCACGGCCTCGCAGTTGCGCTCCACCCGCAAGGGCAGGCGATCCCAGTCGCTGCGCGCGATCACGTTCTCGAACGCCCCGACCTGGAACCAGTCCTCGACGTCGACCGAGAGGCCGTTGATGATGGCCTTTGGCCCTGCCCCGCTCATGCCGCGCTGCGCTGGTCTCCGCCGCCCTCGACCCATTCGATCAGCATGGTCAGGACATGGCGCAAGGTCCGCTCCTGTTCGTCGAGGCGAGCTTCCAGCGCCGCCGTTCGCTCATGCGCTTCGGCCAGTTGCGCCTCGAGATGGCCCACGAGTTCGGCGGAAGGATCCTCCGCTTCAAGAGCCTGTGCCTCATGGGCCTCAGCCTTGTTGGCGAGTTCCACGACCGCCTGCTGAAGCTCGCAAATCTGGGCGTCGCGATCCGCCAACGCGCTTTCGATCAGGGCAATGGCGGCGGGCGCATCGATCGCCGCGTGGTTCGCTCGTGTCGCACTCTTCCCATCTTCCTCCGACGCAAACGCAGCATCGTGCGCGATCGCGACCGAAGCGGGCACCCCGTTGTCGAGCGAATGGTCGGGATGGTGGTGCGCCGTTCGAGCCTCTTCGCCCTCGTGGCCATGACCGATGGTGCCGTCGTGCTTCATTTCGTCCAGCACCTGCGTGAGCATGGCGCTGTCGATCCGCGTGCGCTGCTCGACCGATCCGAGCAGCAAGAGGCGGTTGGCGACCTGGTTGATCCGGCGCGGGACACCGCCCGTCGCCTCGTAGATGCCGGAAAAGACGCGCTGATCGAAGCTGGGATTGCCGTCCCACCCCACGCAGGTGAGGCGATGTTCGATGTAGGCCTGGACTTCCTTGGGTTGCATCGCGGTCAGGTGGTGGGTTGCGATAACGCGCTGGCGCAACTGCTCCAGCCGGTCGCTTTCCATCAGCGTGGTGCGAAATTCGGGCTGGCCCAGCAGCAGCGTCTGGAGCAGCGGGTGCGACCCCAGCTGGAAGTTCGAAAGCATCCGCAGCTCTTCGAGCGCGGTGATCGAGAGGTTCTGCGCCTCGTCCACGATCAGCAGCGAACGGCGCCCCGCACGCGCTTCCTCGTGGAGGAAGGCCTCGATCGCGCCAAGCGCGGAAGCCTTGTCGTGCCCGTCGACCTCGACCCCGAAGGCCCGCGCGACGACATGGACGATCTCTTCGCCATCGAGCGCGCTGGTCACCACGTTGGCCGCGGTCATCCGGCCCGGATCGATCGTGGCCATGAGGTAGGCGACGAGCGTCGACTTGCCCGAGCCGACCTCGCCGGTGATGGCGACGAAGCCCTCCCCCTGCGCGAGGCCATATCCCAGGTAGGAGAGCGCCTTGCGGTGCGTCACGCTCTCGAAATAGAACGCCGGGTCGGGCGTCAGCTGGAAGGGTCTGGCTTCGAGCCCGTAGAAATCATCGAACATCGTGAACTCCTCCCTCGAAGTCAGAAGTTGTAGCGAAGGCCGGCAAGGCCTGTCAGCGACCAGTAGTCGCGCACCGTGTCGAGGTCATAGCTCGAACCATCGACCGACACGGCCAGAGTACCGCGCAGGCGCGGCGTGATCATGTGGTAATAGGACGCGGCCAGACCATAGGTCGTGACATCGCCGAATGCGGTGTCGGTCGATTTGATCCAGTTGACGTAGCCATTCGTCGACCAGCCCGCGTTACGGCCCAGCGGCCCCGACAGGTAGAGCGAGGCCCACGTGTTCTCGTCGACCATGCCATCGGCGCTGGCAAGGATGGTCCCCTGCGCGGCGATATACTTGCGCCGGTCATAGCCAAGCCCGATCCCTGCGCTCAAGCGGCCAATCTGCATCGTGTAACTGGCTGCGATGCCGCGCGCGCGGAAGGCCGAAGCGCGCAGCGAACCCAGGACGCCGGGAAGACAGTTGCTGCCCTCCAGCGAATTGACGCAGCCCACCAGATCGCCCGTCACCGGATCGCGCACCGCCTCGAAATCGGTCGGAAGGTCGTTGAGCGCGCGGTTGATCTGCCCCCCGAAGCCAGCCAGGTTGTCGTAGACCGAAACGCTGAGCGTCTTGCGGTCATCGGGCGAGTAGGCAAGCTGGCCACCGAAGGTGGTGGAGCCGTAACGGCGCCCCACATGCGCCGAGAACGACGTACGTCGGCTCGGCCGCCACATCACGGCGACGTCCCACAGGATGCCCGAGACATCGTAGGACAGCTGGCGAGGCGAACTCTTGTCGGTCACGTACTGCCCGTCGCGCCCGATCAAGGGGCGATCCTCGGCATCGGTGGCCGCGTCGCGGTTCGAAATCTCGACATCCTCGTACCCGATGGCGCCGACGACCTGTACGGTCCGGCTCACCGGCAAGGTTACCATCGCGCGCGCCTGCATGTCGCGCACGCGCTGGTCGAGAACGGAGATATCCTCCTGGTAGGCGCTCCCGGCCACGGCAAGGCCGACAGGAAGCACCGTGCCCGGCTTGACGCCCGCCTGAAGCTCGACCGACTGCACCACGCTGTCCTCGCTGCGCGTGACGCGCTCGCCGTCCGGCGTTGGCAGGAAGGCGTTGCCCTGCTCCACCCGCGAATAGCCCGCGCGGTAGCTGCCCTGAACATCCACGGCACCCGCGCGCGTGGAAAGGGTCGGCCCGGCGTAGACCGAATAGACCGTGCGCCGGTCGTCCCCGCCCAAATAGCGCGCCGATCCACCCGAAAAGCTCGATTGCGTGGCAAGGCCGCCCGCCTCAAGCGTCAGGCCCGGCGTCACTGTCGCGTAGCCGCGCGCGACACCGCTCAGGATATCGCTGTCGCGCGCATCCCCCCAACCGATCTGGCGGGCATAGCGCGCCGACAGCGAAAGACCGGTGCGCCGCCCCTGGAGCCCGGCGTCGACGCCAACTGCGGCCTGGGTATAAGTCAGGACGTCGCTGCCCGGCGAAAGCTGGGCGCTGACGATCTGGTCCAGTTCGATGTAGGGGCGTATTTCCACGCGGCGTCCGTCCGTGGCCTTCTCGCCCTGCGCGTCGCCCGAAGGACCGGCACCCGAAGCTCCGTTGCCCGACGTGGCACCGGGATCGGCTGCGTCCTCATCGCCAAGCCCGCCATAGCCCAGGGTTTGCGCGGCGGCGCTGCCGGGACAAGCCCCGGACACACAGGCAAGGACGAACCCCAGGCCTGCATAGGTCAAAAGGGAATGGCCGCGCATCAATCCTTGTATCCATAATAGGACCCGAAGCGGCGGCCGCTTGGGCTGAATTGCGCGCCGTTCAGAAGGAGCTGCACGTTCGAGCAGCCATCCAGCAGCTTGATCGCATCGTCAAGAGCCCCCTGCCCGGTCCGGTCCGCCCGCACGATGACAATGGCCTGTCCGACATGCTTGGCCAGTTCGGCGGCAGGCGAAGCGGCCAGCGCGGGCGGCGAATCGAAGATGACGATGCGCTGCGGGGCGCCTTGCGTCAGGCGGTCGAGCACACGCTTCGTGCGCGAACTCGACAGATACTCGCTGTCGGTATTGGTGTCCTCGCCTGCAGGCAGAACCCACAGGCCCGGAATGTCGGTTCCCAGCACGCAGTCGGCCACATCGAGCGTCTCGTCCATCAGCGCGTCCATCAGACCGCGCCCACCGGGCAGGCCCAGCATCGAGAGGACCGAGGGCTTGGCGAAATCGGCATCGACGAGGAGCACCTCGCTCTCTTTCTCCGCCGCGATGGAAAGCGCGAGATTGAGGGCGCAATAGGTCTTGCCTTCGCCCGGATGCGGCGAACTGATGAGCACCCGCTGCGCGGCGGGCCCCGCCTTCTTGCGACGCAGTTCCGCCGCCTGGGGCAGCACCTGCCGTTTGACGATGCGGAACTCTTCGAGAAGCGCCGTCACCGCCCCTTCGGGCACGATCAGGCCATGCTCGGCCAGGGAATCGCGGTCGATGGGGTGGCGCGTCCCGGAAAAGACCACCGGCTCCTCGACCACCTCCGGGACCGGCTCCACTGATACCGGCGCGACGGGCGCGGGATCGGCGGGTGCAGGCGCAAAGTCACTCGCCCGGCGGCGGGGATGCGATGCGGCGCTGGCCGGTTGCGACGCGGCCTGTTCAGGCTCTCCGGCTGGCTTTGCCGCGTTGTCGTTGCGCACGATCCGGCGCGCCTTACCACTCGCCGCAGCCTTCGCCGAAACATCGGCGGGAAGCGGATCCGGACGCGCGATGAAGCTGCCGAAATCGAAACGACGCGCGGCACGCTCGATCAGCGAGGGACTTTCACTTTCAGAGTTGCCCGGCACCTGCGCCGCGTTCTCCTCAGATGCCGTGCTCGCGTCCTCCGGCGTCGTGTCCTCAGCGGGGATCTTCTCCGGTTCGCTCATCTTGCCTTCCCCGCTCATGCGACCATGCCCCGCTGGACGAATTCCACCACGAGCAGCACCACGAGAAGACCGCCGAGCGCCGCCGTCGCGCCATAGAAATACTTGAGCCTGCGCCGCCGCAGCGCACGCGCGCCTTCGGTCAGGTTCTGCGAGATCGCGCCCAGCACGGGAAGACCCGTGGCGCGTTCCAGACCCGCGGTGGTCGCGAAGACCGAACGCACCTTGCTCAGCGCGAAGGCCGCCGCACAGCCTCCGCCGACACCTACAATCAGCACGCCGATCAGCAGTATTGGACGGTTGGGCGCGACGGGTGCACGCGGGGTCGTGGGCGGATCGACGACCTCGAACTTCACCGCTTCACGCTCGGTCTTCACCTCCCCGCGAATGCGCAGTTCCTCGCGGTCCCGCAGGAGCTTGTCGTATTGCTGGCGCAGCACATCGTAGTCACGCGCGATGCGGTTGGCCTCCGCTGCAAGTTCGGGATTGGCAATGGCATTCGCGGTCATCGTGGCAACGTCGGACTGCAACGCGGCCTTGCGCGCGACCAGCGCCTGCACATTGGCCATGCGTTCGGCACGGATCGAGACCAGCGAGGCGTACGCCGGGTTGGGCATCCCTGCGCCGCTGTCGCTCTCGGCCGCCGCCGCGCCCTTCAAGGCATTGACCTGGTTGCGCGCGGCAATGACGTCGGGGTGGTTTTCGGTAAGGCCGCGTCCCCGCATCGAGGCGAGGTCGGACTGCGCCTTCGCCAGCGCCGCGCTGGCTGACCCGGCGCTGCCGCCCGGCATCGTGCGCGGCGTGCTTGCGATCTGGCCATTGATCGCGGCAAGCGCGCTTTGCGCGGCGGCAAGATCGGCCTCGACCCCGCGCAGCTGCGAACGCGCCGCTTCGAGCCGCTGGTTGTTGAGGGCGCCGCCCTGTGCCAGCTCGGGGTGCTGCGCTTCAAAGGTAGAGCGCTTGTTCTCGGCCGATTCGAGCTCGCTCTCGCGCTGCTTGAGCTGCTGGTTGAGGAACTGGAGGCTCTCGGCCATCTCGCCGCGATTTCCCGAAAGGTTCTCCTCGCGGAAGATGTCGATCAGCTTCTGCGCGACATTCTGGGCCAGCTTCGCGTTCTCGGCATCGGAGAACGACCCATTGCTGGCCGTCGCCCGGATCTCGAAGAGGTTGTCCTGCTGCGCCACGACCGAGACGTTCTTGCCCAGCGCCAGGACCGCGGCCTCCATCGCCTTGGGATCCTCGATAGTGTCGCCAAGGCGCGTCGCGCGCACCACTTTTTCCAGGTTCACCGCGCTCGTCAGCGTCTGGCGGATGCGCTCGATGTCGCGCTTCTTGTCGGCCACACCGATGCCCACCTGTTCGGCGAGGGCATCGTCAAGCTGAATGAAGATACGCGCACGCGATTCGTACGAATTGGGGATCAGGGCCACGGCCAGCCACCCCACCAGGCAGATCGCCCAGGCGCAGGCCAACGCGATCCAGCGCCGGTGCCAGACGCTGTGCATCGCTGCGAGCAGTTCTTCATACAGCGTGTTCATGGCTGCGCCCTGACCTTCAGAACATACTCTCGGGGATGATGATGACATCGCCCGGCGAGAGCATCACGTTCGCCTTGCTGTCCCCTTCCTTGAGCAGGTCGGAGAGGCGCAGCTTGTATTCCTTCTGCTTGCCGCTGGTCTTGTCGAAGCGGATCAGGCGCGCGCGGTTGCCCGCCGCGTACTCCGACAGTCCGCCCACCGCGATCATCGCGTCGAGCAGCGTCATGTTCGCGCGGTAGGGGATCGAGGCGGGCTTCTCGGTCGCACCGACCACGCGGATCTGCTGGCTGAAGGTGCCCGAGAAGCTGTTGACGATCACCGAGACGAGCGGGTCCTCGATATACTGCGAGAGCTGCAGGCGGATGTCCTCGGCCAGCATCGCGGGGGTCTTGCCCACGGCAGGCATGTCGGTGATGAGCGGCGTGGTGATGCGCCCGTCCGGCCGCACCTGAACCTTGGCGCCCAGTTCCGGGTTACGCCACACGAAGACGGTCAGATCGTCGAGCGGCCCGATGATGTACTCCTCACCCGGCCCTTCCTGCATCGCCACGAACGTCGCTGGCGGCAGTTCGGGCGCGCTGGTCGTGGCGCAGCCCGACAGCGCAAGGCTGGCCAGTGCGCATCCGGACACGAGTGTGGCAAGGCGATCAAACCGCATGTCTTCTTCCCTCTGACCCCGTTATGCCTCTCCTGCGACCGTGAGTTACGCAAGTTAAGGTTCGGGCAAATTCCACTTCGCCCTATGGGCAAAAAGGGTGAACATTGCGTTAGCCTTACGCACTAACTCTAGCCTCAGTCCCGAAATGGGACAATCATCCACCTCTTCCTGCAATCGTTGTCAGACAAGCCGCTCCAAGGCAGGCCCCTGCCCCAGGAACGAGGCCGGGCTCGCGCTTGCACCATAGGCGCCCGCGCAGAAGACCGCGACGAGATCACCCACGTCTGCGCGCGGGAAACCGCCCTTTTCCGCCAGCTTGTCGAGCGGCGTGCACAGGCACCCGACGATTGAGGCCTCTTCCTCGACCGCCGCGTCGAAACGCGTGGCAATGGCGACCGGGTAGTTGCGCCGCACGACTGTCCCGAAGTTGCCCGAGGCGGCCAACTGGTGGTGCAGCCCGCCATCGGTCACGAGAAAAGTTTCACCATGGCTCGTTTTGCGATCGAGCACCCGGGTGAGGTAGACCCCGGCCTCGCCCACCAGGTAGCGCCCAAGCTCCATGCAGAAGCGCGTCTCTTTCAGGATATCGGGAAGCTGCTCGAAACGCTGCGCCAGAGCCCCGCCGACAGCCGCCAGATCCACCGGACGGTCCGGACCGAAATAGGGAATGCCAAGGCCGCCGCCTAGGTTGCAGTGCGGGGGCGCTTCGCCCACCTCCTCGGCCAGCCGCGCGGCAAGATCGAGCGCTTGCCTCTGCGTTTCGGCAATCGCGCCGGCATCCAGCGCCTGGCTGCCTGCAAATATGTGAAAGCCGCGCCAGTCCGCGCCCGCCTCCAGCAGGCGGCGCACCAGGGCCGGAACGCGCTGCGCATCGATGCCGAAGGGCTTGGCGCCGCCGCCCATCTTCATGCCTGAGCCCTTGAGGTCAAAGTCGGGATTGACCCGCACGGCAAGGCGCGGGCGCAGGCCCAGCTTCTGGCCAAGCGCGAGCGCGCGGGCCGCCTCGCCCTCAGACTCCAGGTTGAGCGTGACACCGTGGACGATGGCCGCCTCCAGTTCGCGGTCACGCTTGCCGGGCCCGGCGAAGCTGATCTCTGACCCCAGGACGCCGCAGGCCAGGAGTTCGCGCAGTTCGCCGCCCGAGGCGATGTCGAAGCCATCGACCAGCCCGTGCATCAGCGAAAGCACAGGACCGAACGGATTGGCCTTGACCGCATAATGCAGCGCGAGGCGCTCGGGCATGGCCGCGCGCAGCTGGGCGATGCGCGCACGGATACGCTCTGCGCTGTAGAGGAAAAGCGGGGTATCCCCGGCTTCCTCGACCCAGTGCGTCACGGGCTTTCCGGCAACGGCGAGCACACCGGCAATGGCCTCGAACCCTGCAGGGATGGGACCCAGCGGCTTCATGCCGGCACCTCGCCGGTCACACTTGCACGAATTTCGGCGGCAAGGCCTGCCCGGTCGATCTTGCCATTGGGCCCCGTGGGCAGGGTGCTGCGCCAGTGAATGACCTTGGGCTGCATGAAATTGGGGAGTTCCTTCATCAGTTCGCGCGGCAGGCGTGCCTGCGCATCGGGCGCGTCCATGGCGGCCCTGACGACAAGGTGGACTGCCTGCCCCAGCCGCGCATCGGGAACGCCCAGCGCGACCGCCTCGGCCACGAGCCCGCTAGCAAGCGCCGCATCCTCGACTTCCTGAGGGCTGATGCGGTTGCCCGCGCTCTTGATCATCGCATCGCGCCTTCCCACGAAATAAAGGAAGCCTTGCGCATCGCGCCGCACCCGGTCGCCCGACCACACCGCGATGCCGCCATAGTGCGAGGCCGATGGGGCCGGACGGTAGCGCTCGGCTGTGCGCGCGGGGTCCTGCCAGTAGCCCTGCCCAACCAGCGGACCGCAATGGACCAGTTCGCCCTCCTCGTCATCCGCCGCGATCTCACCGGCATCGTTGATGACCAGGATCTCGGCATGGGGCACAGCCTTGCCCATCGAGGTGGGACGCTCGTCGATCAACGCCGGATCGAGATAGGTCGAACGAAACGCCTCGGTCAGCCCGTACATCGCGTAAAGGCGAGCTTCTGGGAAAAGGCCGCGCAAGCGGGCCACGAGGTCCGGGGTCAGCGCACCGCCGCTGTTGGTCAGGCGGCGCAGATGCGCGGCCGTATCGGCGGGCCAGTCGAGCTCGCACACCTGCACCCAGAGCGGAGGCACGGCGGCCAGTGTCGTGATCCGGTGGCGCGCCACGGCTTTCACCAGATCGCGGGGCAGAAGATAGTCGAGCGGGACGACGCAGCCCCCGGCCACCCAGGTCGAAAAGAGCTGGTTCTGGCCGTAATCGAAGGCAAGCGGGAGGACGGCCAGGGTGCGATCCTGCGCACTGAGCTGCGTGTACTGCGCCACACTCTCGGCGCCCAGCCACAGGTTTGCATGGCTCAGCATCACGCCCTTGGGCCGTCCGGTCGAGCCGCTGGTGTAGAGAATGGCGGCAAGGTCCGCCGGGTCGGCAGCCGAAGGAGGCAGAGGCGCATCCATTTGCGCAGCCTGCGCCAGCGCGTCGGCCTCTTCGATGCAGCGGCAGCCTTCGGGCACGTCACCTTCGTGGAGGGTCGCCAGGCGGCTTGGCGTCGCCAGCAGCAGCGCGGCACCACTGTCACTCAGAATATGCGCGACCTGCGCGTGCTTCAAAAGCGGGTTCACCGGCACATGGACGAGCCCGGCGCGCGCGGCGGCAAGCGGCATGAGGCAGGCCAGTTCGCCCTTCGCCGCCCAGGTTGCGACCCGCGCGCCCGGCTCGGACACCTCGCGCGCCAGCCAGGCGGCCAGACGCCCGACACGCAATCTTAAGGTCTTGTAGTCCAGCTCCGTTTCGCGCAGCACAAGGGCCTTGGCGGACGCCTCCCCGATCTCGATGACATGGTCGACAGGGCGCGCCGGGACCGGCAACGGGGGTGAGAGCGTGGAACGCATGGCGATGGAATTGACCCGCAAATCATGAACATTTCGGTTAATGCCTCGATCTACCACCAGCCGCTGCGGGAAGTCCAACCCGGCACGCGCCTCGATACCCTGCTTTGTGAAGAGGCGCGCGCGCCCTTCGACCGGCTGTGGTGGTGGCAGGCGCTGGAGCGCCATTGCGGCCTTTCCGGCACGCTCCACGGGGCCCGCAGCGAGGCGGGTGAGGCGCTGCTCGCCCTGCACGAGGCCGCGCCGGGGCACCTTGTCGCGCTCGCCAACTGGTACACGTTCCGGTTTCGCCCGATCATGCGCGGCGATCCGAAGCTGCTGGTCCCGCTTGCCAAGGCGCTCCCCCCCCTCACCCGCCGGATCACGCTCGACAAGGTTCCGGACGAGGATGGGAGCGCCCGCGCCCTTGCCCAGGCCTTCCGCGCGGCCGGATGGTGGGTATTCTGCGAGCCGTGCGACACCAACCACGCGCTAGAGGTGCGCGGGCGCGATTTCGCAACCTACCACGCGACGCTCCCCGGCCCCTTGCACACGACCCTCAAGCGCAAG
Source organism: Novosphingobium profundi (assembly GCF_020524485.1). Classification (GTDB taxonomy): domain Bacteria; phylum Pseudomonadota; class Alphaproteobacteria; order Sphingomonadales; family Sphingomonadaceae; genus Novosphingobium; species Novosphingobium profundi_A. The sequence continues at coordinate 290,881 of NZ_JAIVLF010000004.1, forward strand.
AGCGGCAAGGTCCACACCAAGATCCTCACGTATTTCGACGCCGAAGCCTGGGCGCAATACGAAGCGATCTACGCGCAAAGCTGGAAAGGCGAAGAAGGCGCGCCTGCTTTCCTGCGCGCCTTTGCCGAGGCCGAAGGTGCGGCCGGACGCCTCCGCCTCGGACTTGCCCATGACGCCGCCAACCCGACTGGCCCCGCCATCGCGGCACAGATGTGGAGCGTCGAGGGCAACACCGCCTTCATCCACAAGCTCGCCCATCGTGAGAGCGCCCGCGCGCTGTCGCCGGGCTCCGTGCTCACCGCCGCGCTTTTTCGCCACGCGCTCGACACTGACAAGGTGGCCCTTGTCGACTTCGGGACAGGCGATGATGCCTACAAGCGCGACTGGATGAACGCCGTGCGCCCACGCTATCGCATCGAGGCGCTGCGCCCCGGCGCGCTGGCCAACCTGCCTCATCTGGTGCGCCGCGTCGCCGCGCGTCACCTTGCCGCACGCTTCAAGCGCGGCTAGACGCCCGCGGGAGATAGATATGCCTGTTTTCGAGAGGGCCATGGCAGATACAACCGACCAGACCTTGCGCGCGATTCTCACCGACGTGCTCGGCCTCGCACCCGAACAGACCGCCACCTTCGAGGCCGAGACCGGCCTTTTCGGGCACCTTCCCGAACTCGATTCGATGGCGGTCGCGAGCCTCCTCACCGAGATCGAGGACCGTTTCGACATCCTGATCGAGGATGAGGACGTCGACGGCGAGATGCTCGAGACCTACGGCGCTCTTCGTGCCTTCGTCTCGGCCAAGACCGCGCAAGGCTGACAGGACCGGGCGGGCACACATGGATTATATCCCCTGGCCCGACCCGACATTTCCGAGAGAGCCCGCCCACGCGCTCGCCTTCGAAGGCACAGGGCCGCATCGCCTGCTGATCGTCCCGGCGCTTTTCGATGAGGGCAACCGCCTGCGCCGTCTGACGGTCGAGGTCCAGCGCCGTCTTGCTGCCCGCCACACCATCACCAGCGTGATGCCCGACCTTCCCGGCTGCAACGAGAGCCTGGCTCCGCTGGAGGCGCAGAACCTTGCAAGCTGGCGCGGAGCCATGGAGGCCTGCGCTGTGCACTTTGGCGCCACGCACGTCCTTGGCCTTCGCGGCGGCGCGCTGGTTACGCCCTGCACCCTCCCCGCACTCCATTATGCCCCGGTCACAGGCGCTGCGATCCTGCGTCAGATGCTGCGCGCACGCCTTCTGTCCGCGCGCGAGGCGGGCCGCACGGAAACGCGCGCGGACTTGGAAGAGCTGGCCCGCACCCAGGGCCTTAACCTCAACGGCTATCGCATCGGCGCGTGCCTTTTCAGCGACCTCGAACAGACCGAACTGCGCGGCGACGCGCAAGACCTTCCCCAATCGCAGATCGGCGGCGCGGGCCTCTGGCTGCGCGCCGAGCCTGGCGAGAGCCCGGAGCAGGCCGACACGCTTACGCGCGCCGTCGCCGAGTGGGTGGAACGGAGCGCCCGGCCATGACCCGGCGGCCCATCCTGTTCCCATGCGCAGAGCAGCGCCTGGCCGGAACGCTCGACATCGCGGACGACACCACCGCGCTCCTGATCGTGAGCGGCGGCAACGAGACGCGCGCCGGGGCCTGGGATGGGCAGGCCGCGCTTGCCACCCGGATTGCTGAGGCCGGGTATCCCGTCGTGCGCTTCGACCGGCGCGGCGTGGGCGATAGCGAGGGAACCAACGGCGGCTTTCGCACGAGTGGCCCGGACATCGCCGCCGCACTCCAGGCCCTGCGTACGCAGTGCCCGCAGGTCATTCGCATCGTCGCCTTCGGCAATTGCGATGGGGCCGCTGCGCTCATGCTGACGCGCGGGCAAGGCTGCGACGCCCTGGTCCTTTCCAACCCCTGGACCATCGAGGGGGAGGACGAGGCAACGCCCTCGCCCGAAGCAACCCGCGCACACTACCGCGGCCGCCTGGCCGATCCCGCCGCGATCCGACGCCTGCTATCGGGCAAGGTCCGCCTGGGGGACCTTGCTCGAAGCCTCATCACAGCGCTTCGTCCGGTACCTGCGGCTGGGAGACTTGTGTGCGAACTTGCAGCCGGGATTGCGACCTTTCATGGGCCGATCCGCTTTCTCGTCGCCGAGCGGGACCGAACCGGACAGACGTTCCTGGCGCGCTGGGACAAGGCCGACCCGCGCATCCATCGCTGCTCGGGCGCCTCGCACAGTTACGTCGAGCCCGATGCGCAGGAGTGGCTTTTTGCGCAGATCCTGGAGGTCTTACGCGAAACGGGCCGGAACGCAGGATAATACCCGCCTTCCGGCCCGCTTTCAGATCGCTATCGCAAGAGCGTGCAGCGGGGCGCGCAGCGGCGCCCAGCCGATCAGCCCTGGACGGTCTCGGTCACGCCCGCGAATTCCTTTTCGGCAAGGTAACGCTCGGCGTCGAGCGCAGCCTGGCAGCCCATGCCCGCCGCCGTAATGGCCTGACGGTAGGTGTGGTCGCAGACGTCACCGGCCGCGAAGACACCCGCCACGTCGGTCTTGGGCGTTCCGGGAGTGACAAGCAGGTAGCCGGTGTCGTCCATCGCCAGCTTGCCCTTGAACAGCTCGGTCGCAGGCGCGTGGCCGATGGCGACAAACGCGCCGTCCGCCTCGAATTCGCTCGCCGCGCCGGTGGCCGTGTCGGTGAGCGCGAGCGCGCGCAGTTCGCCATTGTCACCGGCAAGGAACTGGTCGACCTTCTTGTTCCACAGGACCGAAACCTTGGGGTTCGCTTCCAGACGGTCCTGCAGGATCTTCTCGCAGCGCAGCGAATCGCGGCGGTGGATCAGCGTCACGTTGTCCGAGTGGTTGGTGAGGTAGAGCGCCTCTTCCACCGCAGTATTACCACCGCCGATGACCACGACCTTCTTGCCGCGGTAGAAGAACCCGTCGCAGGTCGCGCAGGCCGAGACGCCCTTGCCCGAGAGCTCCTGCTCGCCCGGAACGCCCAGCCACTTGGCCTGCGCACCGGTGCAGATAACCAGGGTATCGCCCTCATAGGTGTCGCCGCCGTCGCCGGTCGCGACGAACGTCGGGCCCGAGAGATCCACGTCGGTGATCGTGTCCCACATCATGCGCGTGCCCACGTGCTCGGCCTGGGCCTGCATTTCCTGCATGAGCCAGGGGCCCTGGATCACTTCGCGAAAGCCCGGGTAGTTTTCCACATCGGTGGTGATGGTGAGCTGGCCGCCGGGCTGCAGACCCTGCACCACGATCGGCTCCATGCCCGCACGCGCGCCATAGATCGCGGCGGAAAGGCCGGCAGGCCCCGAACCGATAATGAGCATGCGGGTCTTGTGATTGGTTGCCATCGGGCGGTCTCCGGAGAAATGCGGGAATCGGGCGAATATCGAGCGGGGGAAATAGGAACTTTCCGACCCCTTTGCCAAGTCGGGTCGGGAAAGGATTTCGTGGCCTGTCTAAATCGGCGCTTGCCCGCCCCTTCCCGGCGCGCAGGCGGGCGTGAGGGAGTTGACCTTCCTGCAGGGCCGGGCCACCTCTCCTTCATGGACTCCCAACTTGGCCCTACTTCCAACCGTTTCGTCTCGCAGCGCCTGCGCCTGAATTACGTGGAATGGGGCAATCCCGACGCGCCCCCACTGATCCTGCAGCACGGCGGGCGCGACCATTGCCGCAGCTGGGACTGGGTGGCCGAGGAACTGCGCCGGGACTGGCATGTGATCTGCCCGGACCTGCGCGGACATGGCGACAGCGACTGGTCGCGCGAGGGGCACTATGGGATGGACGCCTTCGTCTTCGACATGGCGCAACTTGTTCACACGCTGGGTTACCCGCAGATCAGTATTGTGGGCCATTCGCTGGGCGGCGCCATCGCCACCCGTTTTGCCGCGCTCTATCCCGAGCGCGTTGCCAAGCTCGTCGCCATCGAAGGGCTACGTCCGGTCGAGGGGCCCTGCCGCGACCGGGAGCGGCAATCGCCCGCAGACCGGCTGCGCAGCTGGATTTCCAGCAAGCGTGAGGCTGCCGGGCACCCGGCACGCCGCTATACGACCCGCCGTGCCGCCTTCGAACGAATGTTGGCCGCCAACCCGTTCCTGAGCGAAGCGCAAGCACGCCATCTCAGCATCCATGGGGCCAGCCGCAACGAAGACGGCAGCTGGAGCTGGAAGTTCGATCCCTATGTCCGGATTGCGCAGACCATCGATGTCACCACGCCCGAACTTCACGCCTTGTGGGGGGAGATCACCTGTCCGGTGCTGCTGATGGCAGGCCTCAAGAGCTTTGCACAGAGCCCCGCCAAGGACGGGCGTATGGACCTGTTTCGCGATGCGCGGCTGATCGAGTACGAGGACGCCGGGCACTGGGTCCATCACGACCAACTCGGCCGCTTTGTCGAGGATGTGCGGACATTCCTGCAAGGCTGATGTCCGGCGGCCCGGAGTAGTAAGCGAGCATGAAGGCCCCGCCTTTCAACCCCGCATAAGCAGCCTTATCGGCGCGAGGGACGTGTATTGGCGCCCTGGAAGCGATGGCCTACGGGCCTATTTTCGGGAGGCTTGGGACGAAGCGCCCGCACCGTCGGCATTCCCGGCCACGGCCGAGCCGCCGAAGGGAAGCGCGAAGGCGGCAATCGCCAGCCCAAGCCCGAACAGCACCGCCGGAATGACGGCCGCCGCCGCACGAGAGCGCGGCGGTTCATCCTCGCGCGCCTTGTAGCGCACGCGAGCGGAAGTATCAGACACGTGGGTGCGATCGGGGGCCATGGCGCAGTAACGCGCAGGCAACCCCGCGCGTTCCCGCCCGACAAGGTCCTGATTAGTGGAGGAGGTAGAAGCCCAAGGCTGCCCAGCACGCCAGACTGAGCACGAAGCCCGCGATCAGCCCGCGCGGATCGTGCTCACCGGCACGGTTCTCCAGACGCTGCATGGCATAGACCTGACGCGGTCCGGGATCGAACATGATGCTTTTCTTGTTTGCGACCTGCACGGTGACATCCCCAAATAGTGGCCAGCATCTTGCGTTTTGCAAAACCGACCTCGTTTTACTCCAAACATCCGAGTGCACTTCTTAGTGTCATCCCGAATGGCCCTTCGACGCCTTGATCTATAACAAGATTACCGCATTTTTGCTATATCGAATGTGAAGCAAGGCAAAAACATCTCGAATTGGCCTGTGGTTGGAATATTAATTCGCAAATCTAAAATTTGCTGACATGGATATGCAACAATATCCAGTTGTCCAATATGCATGCTCGCACTGCAGCACGGCTCAAGCCGACGCAATCTCGGACCATTGGCGACGTAGTGCGCTCGACCTCGCGGCAGGGCACAATTTGCGCCGGTTTTTCGTGCCGCAGGGCAGCAAATGCGGCAAAAACAGGTCGCACTCGGTATGCCCGATACCGAATCGACGGCGCTACGGGCAAGCATGTGTCAAACGATTCGGCAGGCCAAGGCAGGAAGGGACAGGCCTGTGTGCCCTTCCGGCCAAGCCAGTATTCGCGGCGTTCCGCTCAGGCGGCGAGGTGCGCCGCGTGCCAGGCGACGTGTTCGCCCAGGAACGTCGAGATGAAGTAGTAGGAGTGGTCGTAGCCCTCCTGCATGCGGATCGTGGCCGGCATGCCCGCAGCCTTGCAAGCCTCGACAAGAAGCTGGGTCTTGAGCTGCTCTTCGAGGAAGCCGTCGGCTGTCCCCTGATCCACCAGCAGATGCGGCGCGCGTGCACCATCGGCAATGAGCGCGCAGGCATCGTACTCGCGCCAGTCCGCCCGGTCCGCGCCGATGTACCCGCTCAGGGCCTTCTCGCCCCAGGGACACGCCTGCGGCGAGACGATCGGCGAGAACGCACTGATCGAGCGGAACCGCTCCGGGTTACGCAGGCCGATGGTCAAGGCGCCGTGGCCGCCCATTGAATGGCCGGTAATAGCCTGGCGTGCCATGTCGGCCGGGAACGCCTCCCCGATCAGCGCGGGCAATTCGCTCTCGATGTAGGAGCGCATGCGGAAGTTGGCCTTCCAGGGCTCCTGCGTCGCATCAACGTAGAAGCCCGCGCCCTTGCCGAAGTCGTAGCTATCCTCGTCGGGCACGTCCTCGCCGCGGGGCGAGGTGTCGGGCGCGACGAAGATGATCCCGTGCCGGGCACAGGCTTCGCGAAACTCCCCCTTTTCGGTGACGTTCGCGTGGGTGCAGGTGAGCCCCGAGAGGTACCACAGGACCGGCAGCTTTGCGCCCTCGGCGTGGTCGGGCACGAAGACCGAGAAGGTCATGTCGGTGACAGTCTCAGCCGAGCGATGCGTGTAGACGCCCTGGATGCCGCCATGGCTGCGGGTGGTGGATACCGTCTCGAGGCTCATGTTCTGCTGTTCCTTACGCTGCCACGTGCCAGAGGCAGATCTTGTTGTTGTCCGGGTCGCGCAGGTACGCGCCGTAGCTGCCCGGGAACGCGGCGCGCGGCCCCGGTTCGCCATCGCAGGTGCCCCCGGCCGCAAGACCGGCCTTGTAGGCCGCGTCCACCGCCTCGGGGCTCGCGGCCTTCAGACCGATCGTGCCGCCGTTGGCGAAGGTCGCGGGCTCACCGTTGGCGGGCACGCCGACGATGAAGTTGGCCGTTCCGTCGGAATACACGTAGGCCGCGCCGTCCTTGATCCCGAAGCCTTCCTTGAGACCATAGGCCCCGAAGACGGCGTCGTAGAAGGTCTTGGCGGTAGCGGCATCGTTGGTGCCGACGAAGATGTGGCTGAACATCGTAAAGGGTCTCCTCAGTAAACCACGACCGAGCGAATGGATTCGCCCGCGTGCATCAGATCGAACGCCTTGTTGATGTCTTCAAGCCCCATGACGTGGGTAATCATCGGATCGATCTGGATTTTTCCGTCCATGTACCAATCGACGATCTTGGGCACGTCGGTCCGGCCCTTGGCGCCGCCGAAGGCCGAGCCCTTCCACACACGCCCGGTGACGAGCTGGAACGGACGGGTGGAGATTTCCTTGCCCGCTTCGGCCACGCCGATGACGATGCTCTCGCCCCAGCCGCGGTGGCAGCATTCGAGCGCGGTGCGCATGACTTCGGTGTTGCCGGTGCAGTCGAAGGTGTAGTCCGCGCCGCCGTCGGTCATCTGCAGGACCTTGGCGATCACGTCCTCGCGCTTCATGCCCTTGGTGTTGAGGAAGTCGGTCATGCCGAACTTGCGGCCCCATTCCTCACGGTCGGAATTGAGGTCGATGCCGATGATCTTGTTGGCACCAGCGAGCTTGGCCCCCTGGATCACGTTGAGGCCGATGCCGCCCAGGCCAAAGATGACGACGTTGTCGCCGACCTGCACCTTGGCGGTATTGACCACCGCGCCCACGCCCGTGGTCACGCCGCAGCCGATGTAGCACGAGGTCTGGAACGGCGCGTCCTTGCGGATCTTGGCGAGCGCGATTTCAGGCAGGACGGTGAAGTTCGAGAAGGTCGAGCAGCCCATGTAGTGGTAGAGCTTCTGGCCCTTGTAGGAGAAGCGGCTGGTGCCGTCGGGCATCAGGCCCTGGCCCTGGGTCGAACGGATCGAGGTGCACAGGTTCGACTTGCCCGAGGTGCAGGTCTTACACTGGCGGCATTCGGGCGTGTAGAGCGGGATGACGTGGTCATCGACCGCGACCGAGGTCACGCCCGCGCCCACTTCGCGCACGATCCCTGCGCCTTCGTGGCCCAGGATCGAGGGGAACAGGCCTTCGGAATCGAGCCCGTCGAGGGTGTAGGCGTCGGTGTGGCAGATGCCGGTCGCCATGATCTCGACGAGGACCTCGCCCTCCTTGGGGCCTTCGAGATCCACTTCGACGATTTCCAGCGGCTTCTTGGCTTCGAACGCGACGGCTGCGCGAGTCTTCATGGGCGGTATCTCCTAGTCTGCCGGATGGCGTTGGCGGGCCTTCTAGCGCGTTGCTGGATTGGCGTGAATGGGGTTGTTTTGCAAAGCATTATAACCATACAGGAATAATCTTTGCAGGAGAACGGCCATGGGACCAACGACATGAGAGCTGAGACATGAGGTCCGTCGCATGAGCGGAGCCTGGGACGGCATCGAGGAATTCGTGAGCGTGGCGCGCGCGGGCAGCTTTACCGGGGCGGCGCGCAGTTTCGGTGCGTCGGTCACGCACATGAGCCGCTCTGTCAGCCGCCTGGAGGCACGACTGGGCAGCCAGCTCTTCCACCGCACCACCCGCTCGCTCAGCCTGACCGAGGCGGGACGCCACTTTTTCGAGACCGGCAGCCGCCTCATTGCCGAACGCGACGATGCCATCGCCGCGATGACGGCGAGCAGTTCGCCGCGCGGGCATTTGCGGATCACCTGCTCCTACACGCTGGGCGAGCAGTTCATCGGCCCGATCCTGCGCGGCTATGCCCAGGAATATCCCGAAATCGCCATCACCTGCGATCTCGACAACGATGTCGTCGACCTCATCCGCGACGGCTACGATCTGGCCATCCGCACTGGCCACCTGGAGGACTCGCGCCTTGTCGCCACCCGCGTCGCCTCGCGCGCGATGGTGACGGTGGCTTCCCCCGGCTATCTTGCGCAGCACGGCGTACCCCTGCGCATCGGCGATCTCAAGGGCCACGCCTGCCTGATGGGCTCGAACAGTCTGTGGCAGTTCGCACGCGGCGAGACCTTCCGCCCTGAAGGACGCTGGAAGGCGAACAGCGGGATCATGGTGCTGGAAGCGGCGCTCGAGGGCATGGGGCTGTGCCAGCTGCCGCGTTTCTATGCCGCACCGCACCTGCGCAGCGGCACCTTGCGCGAGGTCCTGAGCGCCGAATGCCCCGAGGACGAACCGATCTGGGCGGTTTACCCCCGCCCCAAGCATCTTTCCCCCAAGGTCAGCACGCTGGTGGAGCGGCTGCGGGCCGAACTCCAGGGACGGCTCTCGGGCGAGGATATCCCCGCTACCGCTCTCACGGGGTGAAGCTGTAGGGCTTTTCTGCCCGGAGCCGGCCCTCGAGCACCTCGAGGCCCAGGGCCCGGTCGAAATAGTACCCTTGCGCGTATTCCACCCCAAGCCCGCGCAGCAAATGCACCTGCTGTTCGGTCTCGGCACCTTCCCCGATGACCTCCAGATGGAGGTCCTTGGCGATCTCGATCACCCGCTCGGTCACATGGCTTGTCGCGGTGTTGGCGCCGAGCGCGTGGACGAAAAGCTTGTCGACCTTGAGATAATCGAGATCAAGCTGGGCCAGGAAGCTCAGGCTGGAATAGCCGGTCCCGAAATCGTCGATGGCGATGCGCGCGCCCATGGCGCGAATGGCCCGTATGGCATCGCCCGCACGTTCGACATCGATAAAGGCCCGTTCGGTCGCCTCGAAGACGAAATTGCGCGGCGGCAGACCGGCCTCGGCAATGCGCCGCCCGATCCGATCCGGCAAAGCCGGATCGTGGAGATCGTTGGCCGAGAGGTTGATCCCGATATGGAGATCAGGGCGTAAGGCCAGCAGGCGCGGCGCATCGCGCATGATGAGGTCGAACAAGCGCTCGGTCAGCGCATGGATGAGCCCTGACGCCTCGGCCACGGGAATGAACTCATCGGGGCCCACCTTGCGCTCACCATCGCAGCGCCAGCGCAGCAGGGCCTCCACGCCGGAAATCCCTCCCGTCCGAAGATCGATGACAGGCTGGTATTCCACGAAGAACTGGTCGCGCATCAGGCCGCTGCGGATGAGCGCGGCGCTGGATGTGCGCTGGCGCATGATGCTGATGAGCATGGCGGCCAGGAGCAGTCCGATCAGGATGCCGATCGGCACCAGCATCACGAGCGTCTGATAGAAGAACTGGCGCACCAGAACACCCGGCACCGCAGCCCCCACGGCTAGATCGTAACGGCTGTTCTTGAGCAGATAGACCACATGATCGCCCGACCAGAAGCCCTTGTCCAGCACGGCGCGGCCTGCAAAGGGCGCAAAGTCGAAAGCCCCCTTGGACATGACCACGCGCTCGCTGCTCCAGGAAATCGCGGCAATCGCCGTCCCTTGCTGCAACTCCACGAAGCTGAGCAGGAGGTCCTTGTGGACGACCGCGACATAGGGCCCCCGGCCGATGACGAAATACCCGGGCCCATCAGGCTCAAACCGGACATCCATCCAGACCTCGACGCCGGTGTTCGAGCGGATCGACGGCTCGCCCAGTTCGATACGCAAGTCCCGATCGATGGAGGAACAGACTATGGCGTTGTCCCGGACATATCCGACCGCCTGAAGCAGGGTGGAATCAAGGTCGATACTGCGCATCTTTGCCAGAGCCGCCTCCGAGCAAGGCGCAACGCCCTCCAGATCCAACGCGAGGCGATTGGCCGCCATGACCTGGTCGGCGGCGACCACCACCTTGCTCAGGACAACGTCCGCCATTTCCCGGGCGGCTTCCTCGGCACGCGCCTCGGCCTGCTGCCAGGCGACCAGCGCGGCAAGGCCGACAGGCATGAGAACGAGGAAACATGCCGCGGCCAGTATCAGGGGAGAAAAAAGTCTCCGATTGGCCGACGCTGGGGTCACCCACTCACTCCAGGCAAGAAAAAGACACCGGCGTCACTCCTTACCCGATGCACAGCGGGTCTATCAGCGGCGGGAGGCAACTTCAATCTGCGGAGGCCGAGCGTAGACATATTGTATGCAATGCAGAACAAACGGCGAAGTTGCAGGGCACCTCGCCGGTCGCACAGCGCCGGTTATCCCGCCCCGATCAGTTCCCGTCCGATCAGCATCCTCCGGATCTCGTTGGTGCCCGCTCCGATATCGAGGAGCTTGGCATCGCGCAGGTAGCGCTCCACCGGCCAGTCGGTCGTGTAGCCCGCCCCGCCCAGCGCCTGCACCGCCTCGCCCGCCACGCGAAACGCGCTTTCGCTCGCCAGCAGGATTGCACCGGCTGCATCGAAGCGCGTTGTATTGCCCGCATCGCAGGCCCGCGCCACCGCGTAAACGTACGCGCGGGCCGATTGCAGCGCGACATACATGTCCGCGACCTTGGCCTGCATGAGCTGGAAGGTTCCGATGGGCGCGCCGAACTGGCGCCGTTCGCGCACGTAGGGAATGACGGTATCGAGGCAGGCCTGCATGATGCCCAGCTGCAAGCCGGCCAGCACGACGCGTTCATAGTCGAGGCCGCTCATCAGCACCTTCACCCCGCCCCCGACCGGGCCGAGCACGTTCGCCTCGGGCACGAAGCAATCGGCAAAGACAAGCTCGCACGTGGGCGATCCGCGCATGCCCAGCTTGTCGATCTTCTGGCCGATGGAGAAGCCTTGCATCCCCTTCTCGACCAAGAACGCAGTGATCCCGCGCGAGCCCGCATCCGCATCGGTGCGCGCGTAAACCACCAGCGTATCGGCAAATGTCCCGTTGGTGATCCAGAACTTGGTGCCATCAAGACGCCAGCCGCCCGGGACCGCCTCGGCGCGCAGCTTCATGCTCACGACATCCGACCCCGCGCCCGCCTCGGACATGGCGAGACTGCCGACGTGTTCGCCGCTGATGAGCGGGGCGAGGTACTTCTCCTTCTGCGCGTCGCTGCCCCAACGGCGGATCTGGTTAACGCACAGGTTCGAATGCGCGCCATAGGACAAGCCGACCGAGGCCGAGGCGCGGCTGACTTCCTCGACCGCCACAACGTGTTCGAGATAGCCAAGGCCGATCCCGCCCCACTCTTCCTCCACCGTAATGCCATGGAGGCCAAGCGCGCCCATCTCGGGCCAGAGTTCGCGGGGAAACCTGTCCTCGCGGTCAATCTCGGCTGCCATCGGCGCTATCCGCTCGGACGCGAAGCGCGCCACGCTTTCGCGGATCATCTGCGCGCTTTCGCCCAGGCCAAAATCGAAATCGGGGGTCGCTGTCATCTCTCTCCTCTTCCCGCCACCATGAACGGCGACGCATCCTTCGGACCTTGCGGGTGTTGTCCCCGGTATGTCCTGTTGTAGGCTGCCCCTGCATCCGGGACTTTGCGGTGCAGGTCAAGCAACACCTGACACCCAAGACACTGCACTCGTAACCAAGGTGTGAAATTATCGTGCCAAATCAGGATCCGATCGCAAAGCCTTCGAGCCCTCGCGACGCGCAGCCCAGCAAGGCTGTCCTGGGTACCAACGCACCACCGCGCGTGCAGGTCCTCGTGACCTACCTTTTCCTGGCGATCATGGGCATCGAACTCGTCACCCTGGTGATCTCCGCGCGCTGGGCCCATGTGTTCCTCGTCACCGGCCTCATGATCGTCATCGCCATCCCCGTCACGGTGCACCGTCGCCTGATCGCCAATGTCCCGGTCGAGATCCAGATATTTGCAGTGATCTTTGTGTTCGCCACGCTGTTCCTGGGCGAAGTGGGCGACTTCTACGAAAAGTTCTGGTGGTGGGACATCGCGCTCCACACCTGTTCGGGCGTGATGCTGGGGCTGCTCGGCTTTCTCACGCTTTACATGCTCAACGAGACCGAGACGGTCAGCCTGCACATGCGCCCCTCGTTCCTAGCCTTCTTCGCTTTCTTCTTCAGCGTCGGGCTCGGCGCGATCTGGGAGATCTTCGAGTTCACGATGGACCAGGTCTTCGGGCTCAACATGCAAAAGCCGATGCTGGACGATCCTTCGGGCCTTACCGACACGATGTGGGACCTTATCGTCGACACCCTGGGTGCGCTGACCGCCAGCCTGATCGGCCTTGTCTACATGCTCCAGGCCCGCAAGGAGGGGCGGCGTGACTGGTTGCAGCGCTTCGTCGACCGCTACCCCCGCTTCTTCAACCACACCTAAGGGCGCGCTCTTACGACCCGATGAAGTTTGCCGGGCGCCGCTCGAAGACCGAGGCAACGCCCTCGGCGTAGTCCGCCGTCGCGCGCAAGGCCGACTGCTCGGCATGTTCGCGCCGCATCGCCGCCACCGCCGCGTTGGCCGTGCCGTCCATCAGCGTGCGTCGCACCGCAAGCAGCGCCAGCGGGGCGTTGCCGGCAATCTCGTGCGCCATGGCAAGCGCCTCTTCGGCGACGGTGCCCTCGTCCACCATGCGGTCGACCAGCCCCCAGTCGAGCGCCGTCTTGCCCTTCACGCGCTCGGAGGAAAGCATCATCCAGCTCGCCCGCTGAGGGCCCAGGAGCCGCGGCAGGGTATAGGTCAGCGCGAAACCGGGGTGAAAACCGAGCCGGGTGAAATTGGCCGAAAGCCGCGTGGTCGGGTCGGCCACCCGGAAATCGGCGGCCATGGCAAGGCCCAGCCCGGCACCGATGGCCGCGCCCTGCACTCCGGCGATGATCGGCTTGCGGCGGCGGAACATCCGCTCGGCCTGGTTGTAGAGCTTGGAGATTGCGGCCATGCCGCCATTGCCCGCAATCGTAGCGTCCCCAGCAAGATCCGCGCCTGCACAGAACGAGCGCCCTTGCGAGGTCAGGACCGAGCAGCGCAGCGCCGGATCGCTGTCCACCTTGTAGAGCGCATCGGCGATCTGACGCATCAGGTCGGGACAGGCGAAATTGTGGGGCGGCTTGGAAAAATGGATCTTCGCAACGTGGTGATCACGCTCGAGGGTCACATCGATGCTCATCTGCGGTGGGTCTCCTGCCTGACGGCCTTTTTCATGCCTTTCCGGACTTATTCCAGAAAGGTTAGCGCCTGTTCAAGCACGTTCGCGGTTATGAGCCAGCGCATCTCCGTACAGCATCTATCGCGCGATTGCTGCATTGCCGAAATTTAAGGGCTCGCCTGTGCGCAATTCCTTCGACATACTCCACGGCCATGCACAGACGTGACACTCCGCCTCGCCTTGCAATTCCGCCCATGCCCCGCGTTTCGGGGGAGCGCATCGTCCGCCTGTCCGCGCACCTGGGGTGCAGCGCGGCATGACGGCGGACCTATGGACCTGGGCTTTACCGCTCGCGCTCATGCTGGGAGCAGGTCTGGCCTCGGGCTTTGCCGCCGGGCTCTTCGGGATCGGCGGTGGTTTCGTGGTCGTGCCAGTGCTGTTCATCATGCTTCCGCTGCTGGGAGGGACGCCCGAGAGCCTTGCCCATGTCGCCATCGGCACCTCGCTCGCCACGATCCTGGTGACCTCGCTGCGCTCGGTTCAGGCCCATGCCCGGCGCGGAGCGGTCGACTTCGCGCTGCTCAAGGCCTGGGCGCCCTGGATCGTCCTCGGCGTAGCCGCCGGCGTGCTACTTGCAGCAAGGGTCAGCGGGGCCATGCTCGCGCTCATCTTCGGGGCGGGCGTTGCCATCATGGCGCTCCATTTCCTCTTCCCCATCCTTGCCAACCGCCACTTACGTGACGAGCTTCCCGGCGGCCTTGCGCGCGTCGGCATCGCGGGGGGCATCGGCGCCTTCTCGTCCCTGCTGGGCATTGGCGGCGGCACCATCGCGATCATCGTCATGACGCTGTGCGGCAAGGACATTCACCGCGCCATCGCGACGGCTTCTGGCGTCGGTTTCCTGATCGCGGTGCCGGGCACCCTGGGTTTCATCGCCATCGGTCTTGGCGCGCCCGACCTGCCGAGCGGATCGCTGGGCTACATCAACCTTCCCGCGACGCTCGCCATCGTCAGCACGTCGATCATATCGGCCCCCTGGGGCGCGGCGACCGCGCACCGTCTGCCCGCCGCCGTGCTGCGCCCGGTCTTCGGCCTCTACCTGCTCTTCGTCGCCTTCACCATGGTCCGCAACGGGCTCGGAGGCTGATCCCCGCTAGAACTGTCTGACACTCGAACCACCCGCCCATCCCGTAAGGAGGAAACGCCCGATGTCCCATGCCTTCACCCGCCGCGCCCTGATCGGCAGCGCGACCGCCGGAACGGCGCTGGGCCTGGCCGCAACGAGCGCCTCGCGCGCGGCGCTGGCCGCCTCGCCGGTTCCGCCGCCCAGCGCAGTCGGCGACCTCTTCGGGCCGCCCACAGGGCTTGCCCAGCTCAGCCGGAACGAGAACCCCTTCGGCCCCTCGCCCAAGGCGCTCCAGGCCCTGACGCAGGCCTCCGGCCACGGGGCCTATTACGCCGACAGGGGCGTCGCCTACCTTACCGACATGATCGCCGAGCGCTTTGGCCTCGCCCCGGATCACGTCATCGTGAGCTCGGGCTCCACCGAGGTCCTGTGCTGCGCCTCGATGGCGCTGGCCGAGCAAGGCGCGATCCTGTGCCCGGACCTGTTCTGGGACACCACCGTCACGTATGCGGAGAAGAAGGGCGCCAGGCTGAAGCGCGTTCCCCTTGCCCCCGACATGGGGATCGACCTTGCCGCCATGAAGGCCGCGATCACCCCGGACATCGGCCTCATCCACATCTGCAATCCCAACAACCCCACCGCCATGTCGCTCGATGGCGATGCCCTGCGCGCCTTCATCCGCGGGGTCGACCCGGCCATCACCGTCCTTGTCGACGAGGCCTACATGGAGCTGACCGCGCGGCCCGACTACACCTCGATGGTCGATCTCCTGGCCGAACGCGAGAACCTCATCATCTGCCGCACCTTCTCCAAGATCTACGGCATGGCAGGGCTGCGTCTGGGCTACGCGCTCACTTCGCCCGCCATGGTGGAGAAGCTGCGCGGCTATCTGATGAGCTTTGGGGGCAACAGCGCCGGGCTCGCCGCGGGGATCGCCTCCTACCAGGATGAGGCTTTCCTTTCCTATTCCAAGGCCCGCATCCTTGAAGCGCGCGAGGCCATCATGGACGCGGTCGGCGCGGCCGGGCTCACAGCCCTGCCCTCTGACGCCAGCTTCGTCTATGTGAAGGTGCCCGATGCCGATGCCCTGAAGGCCGAGATGGCCAAGGCCCAGGTCGCGATCCGCCCGGCCTACGGGACCTGGACGCACTACTCGCGCGTCAGCACCGGCCGCATGGAGGACGTGGCCCGCTACGCCGAAGTGCTGCGCCGGACCTACAAGGCCTGAGGCAGCGCCGCGTCCTCGCGGAACTTCTCGCGGATCAACTCGTGCACCGCCGCGATCCGCGGTTCGCGCAGGACCTTGGGCAGCCAGATCAGGAAGTAGCGGTTGACCGGCATCTCGACCGGCGGCTCGATCTCGACAAGTTCGCCGCTCGCGATGTGCCGTTCGCACAAGTAGCTGGGCAGGACGCACCAGCCAAAGCCGTCCATGACCATGCGCTGGAGGCACCTGAGGTCCTGCCCCATGATGGCGGGCGGAAGTGCATGGCGGGCAAGGCCATTGGCGCCCAGCCAGGTCGAAATGAGCTGCTGCTTGATGTTGAAGGCCAGCACCGGCTCCTCGTGGAGCGCCTGGCCCAGATCGGGCGCGGCCATGATCCGCGCGGCCACTACAGGCGAGGCGACCGCGTGCAGGCGCTCCTCGTGCACCATCTCGCTGCGCACATTGCCGTCAAGCACCGGATAGCCCGACAGCGCCAGGTCGCAATCGTCCTCCAGCACGCCAGCCGCCATCTGCGCGTGGTCCGCGGCCGCGAAGCGGATCTGCATGCCCGCCCGCACCAGTGAAACAAGCCGGGGCACGACCATCTCGGCCAGGAAATCGGCCTGCCCCATGATCCGCACGATCCCGGTCTGATCCCGTGAGCGGGCCCGGGTGCGCGCGAGGACGGCCTCGGCCATGTCGAGGGTATCGCCTAGCCCTGCGGCCATTTCGTCGGCAATCACCGTCGGGCGCACCCCCTTGGCGTGGCGCACGAAGAGCGCATGGCCGATCGCGGCCTCAAGCGCGGCGATATGCTGCGAGATTGCAGGCTGGGTCAGGCCCAGGCTGCGCGCAGCACCGCTAAGCGATTGTTGCCGGTAGACTTCCACGAAACTGCGCAGTTGTGTCAGGGCCATGACCTCACATAACGCAACTTATGGATAATCCCAAATCATCTAATATCCCTTAGGAGTAAAAACCGCATATTGGGCACCTCGCCCATCGCGGACGGATGATTGATCCCCCCCTCCCCCACGTTCATCCGATCGCGATGGGCATTCTCGCCTTACCCTCGCACGCGCGCCCGACCGACCACCCCATCGCCCCTGCCGGACACCGTCGCCTCCCCGTTGGACCCCCGCCCGATGACCTCGCCCCGCTGGCAGGCTAGTTTCTTTGCCCTGAAGACCACGCTGGCCGCGCTCATGGCGCTGTGGATCACGCTGTGGGTCGGGCTGGAGCGTCCGTTCTGGGCGATCACGACCGCCTACATCATCTCCAGCCCGCTTTCCGGCGCAACGCGCTCCAAGGCGATCTACCGCGTGCTCGGCACCTTCGTGGGGGCAACCGTGGCCGTCGCGCTCGTCCCCGCGCTCGTCGACTGGCCGCCGCTCCTGTGCCTCGCCTTCGCGCTGTGGGTCGGGGGGACTCTGGCGATCTCGCTGCTCGACCGTTCGCCGCGCGCCTACACGATGATGCTGATGGGCTACACCGCGCTCATTGTCGGCTTTCCCGCAGTGGACCAGCCCGAGGCCGTGTTCGAGATCGCGACTGCGCGCGTGACCGAGATCGTGCTCGGCATTACCTGCGCCACGCTCACCCACAGTCTGCTCTGGCCCCAGTCGGTGGGCAAGACGATGGGCCTCAAGCTCTCGGTCTGGTGCCGCGACGCCCGCGCCTGGCGCGCCGAGATCCTCGCCTCGGACGGGTCGGGCGATCCGCGCGAGGGGCGCCGCAGGCTGGCCAAGGACGCGATGGACTGCGTCATCATGGCCACCCACATCCCCTTCGACACCTCGCACTGGCGCGACGCCAGCAGTTCGGTCCAGGCGATGCTGCGCCGCATCCTGCTGCTATTGCCCGCGCTTTCGGGGCTCGCCGACCGCCAGCGCGCGCTTGACGAGCTTGCGACCCGGCCTGACGCGAGCCCGGAATGGCGCGAACTCCTGCGCCACAGCCACACACTGCGCGAGGGCCAGACCGCGCAGCTTCTCGACGAATGCGAAGCGATCCTCGCCCACGTCGAGGACCGGCGCAAACCCAAACCTGTCGACAAGCTGGAGAACCGCGCGGTGATCGCGCTTCATGCCGACTGGGTCTTTGCCATGCTGGCAGGGCTCGCCGCCGCGATCTCGATCCTCATCTGCTGCGCGATCTGGATTGGCACGGGCTGGGCCGACGGCGGGGTTTCGGCGATGATGACGGGCATCTTCTGCTGCCTCTTCGCCGCCCTCGACAACCCGGTAAAAATGATCCTGAGCTTTGGCGGGGCGATCATCGTCTCGTTGGTACCGGCCGCCTTCTACCTCTTCGTGCTGATGCCGCCGGTCGACGGGTTCATTCCGCTCGCGATCCTGCTCTTCCCGGTGCTGTTCGCGGCGGCCTGGATCATCCCCCACCCGCGCTATGGCCTGATGGGCGGCGCATTCATGCTGGGCTTTGCCAATGCGCTGGCGCTGCAGGAGAGCTACCACGCCGACTTTGCGCGCTTCCTCAACGGCAATGCGGGGCAGGTGCTGGGCGTGCTCGTCGCGGCAATCGTGACGGCGGGGCTGCGTTCGGCGGGCGTGGACCGGATCGTGCGACGCCTGCGCCGCAATCTCCACCGCGATCTCGTCAGCCTTGCCTCGGCGCGCGTCGCGCCCAACCCGATGGCTGCCCTTGGCCGGACGACCGACCGCATGGCGCTCATCACCGAGCGCCTGGGCGATGCGACCGACGAGGCCACCGCAACCTTGCGCGAGGTGCGCATCGCCGAGAACATCGTCACCATCCAGCAAGTGCGCATGAGCGCCGAGCGCAAGCTCTCGCTCGCCCTCGCGCGGGTCCTGCGCGACGTGACACGCACCTACCAGGAGCCCGCACGGCCCGCGCCCCCGCGCCTGCTTGGCCGGATCGATGCGGCCATGCGCCTGATGCTCGCCAAGGGGCCGCCGGTCGCGCACCGCCAGGATGCCCTGCCCGACCGTACCGATGGCCTGGGGGCGCTGGTGGCCCTGCGCCGCAACCTCTTCCCCGAAGCCGCCGATTTTCGAAGGGATGCCCTGACGTGACGCCGGACTATCTGCTGGGCGTCATCTACGTCGCCGCCGCCCCGGTCGAGGCCTGCATCGCGCTCGTCCTCACCTTCCTCTTGCACCGCCTGCTCTCCACACTGCGCCTCTACCGCTGGATCTGGCACGGGGTGCTGTTCGACACCGCTCTCTTCGTCGTCGTCTGGGCCGCCCTGGTCCTTGTCCTTCCCCCGCAGTTTGCCGGATACCACCCATGAGCCCGTCATCCACCGAACGTCGCCGCAAGGTCATTTCCATGGCCATCACGGGTTCGCTCGTGCTTGTCTCGATCTGGGCGGGCATCTCGCTGTTCCGCTATTATCAGGACGATCCCTGGACCCGGGACGGGCGCATTCGGGCCGACGTCGTACAGATCGCACCTGACGTCGGCGGCCTCGTCACCAAGGTCTATTTCGACCACGACGATCCGGTGAAGCGCGGCGACATCCTCTTCGAGATCGACCCCGCCCGCTACACGCTGGCCGTGACCGAGGCAAAAGTCGCGGTGCGCCAGGCCGAGGCCGACCTCGACGCGGCCCGCTCCGCCGCGCAAGGAGTTGAAGCGAGCCTGGCCGAAGCCCGCCGCGAGGAAAAGCGCGATACCAGCCTGTCCGACCTTCTCCCCAGCGAGACGACCGAGCAGACCCAGACCCGCGCCCGCGAGTTGACCGCACGCGCCGCGCAGGCCCACGCCGCCATCGAGCAGGCCGCCGCCCGCCTCGCGGCCGCCCGCAACGCGCTGGACCTTGCCGAACTCAACCTCAAGCGCACCCACGTGGTCGCGCCGGTGAGCGGCTACATGTCCGATTTTGCCCTGCGCGTGGGCAATTACGTCAGCGCGGGCAGTCCGGTACTCGCGCTTGTCGACACCTCCACCTTGCGCGTGGAAGGCTATTTCGAGGAAACCAAGCTTGCCCATATCCACCTGGGCCAGAAGGCGCTGATCCGGCCGATGGGCACCGACCAGCCGATGCACGGGCACGTCTTTTCCATCGCGGCGGGCATCAAGGACCACGACCGCACCGACAGCCAGGACCTGCTGCCCGCGATCAATCCCTCCTTCAGCTGGGTACGCCTGCCCCAGCGCATCCCGGTGCGCATCCACATCGACGATGCGCCCAGGGACCTTGCGCTGATCTCGGGGCGCACCGTTTCGGTCAGCCTTGAACTGGACGACAAGCAGTGAGACGCCTGCGCTTTCGCTCACTAGGCACCCTCGCCAGCGTGACCGCGCTGGCCGCCTGCACTGTGGGGCCCGATTACCACCTGCCCGAGAACGCGGCCATCGCGCGGCCCGAGGCCAAGGCCCCGCTCACCGCAGGCGCGCTTACCGTGACGGACGAACTGCCGCCGCGCTGGTGGTCGCTCTACGACGATCCGGTCCTCGACGCGCTGGAAGAGCAAGCTCTGGCCGCCAACACCGAGCTGCGTTCAGCGGGCGCCAACCTTGCGCGCTCGGCCGCCATGGTGCGCGCGACAAAGGGCCTCCACGATCCGCAGGTCGCAGTTGATGCGCAGGTCCAGCGCGCGCGCCTTTCGGGCGAGAGCTTCCTGCGCTTCGAGACGATCCCGATGAACAACCTGGGCATCGGCGAGGCCAACGTCTCCTACCAGCTTGACCTCTTCGGCCAGATCCGCCGCCGGGTCGAGCAGGCCGAGACCGAGCACGAGGCGACCGAGGCGCTGCTTGAGGCCGTGCAAGTCACCGTCGCCGCCGAAGTCGCGCGCGCCTATGTCGAGGTCTGCGGGGAGAACGAAGCGGTCGAGCTGGCCGAACAGGCCGTCGAAACACGCGAACACATCTTGGGTGTACTTGAGCGGCTCCACGCCGCCGGCAAGATTGGCACGCCCGAGGTCACCCTTGCCGAACAGATGCTTGCGCAGGCCCGATCACAGCTCCCCGGACACCGCGCCCGCGTGCGCGCCGGGCTCTATCGCCTCGCCTATCTCATCGGGAAGACCCCGGCCGAATACCCGCACGAGGTGGAAAGCTGCAAGGCCCTGCCCAAGCTCGACCGTCCCCTTCCCATCGGCGACGGTGCCTCGCTGCTGGCGCGCCGCCCCGACGTGCGCGCGGCCGAACGCACGCTGGCCTCGGCCACGGCCGGGATCGGGGTCGCTGAGGCCGACCTCTACCCCCACATTGCTATCGGTGGCGGGGGCGGCACCTTCGGCCTCCTCGCCGATGTGGGCAAGGCGATGGCGGGCCACTGGTCGATCGGGTCGATGCTGAGCTGGGTTTTTCCCACGCGCCAGCAGCGCGCGCGTGTCACGCTGGCCAAGGCCGGGGCGGACAAGGCGCTCGCCGATTTCGACGGCGCCGTGCTGGGCGCCTTGCGCGAGACCGAGACCGCGCTCTCCTCCTACCGCGAGGCGCACAACCGCGCCGTCGATCTGGAAGAGGCGCTGGAGAAGGCCGAAACGCTCGACGCGCAGAGCAAGCGTCTGTTCCGCGCGGGCAAGACCGGTCTTCGCGATGACCTTACCAGCAACGCCTCTCTCATCGCCGCGCGCGATGCCGAGCGCGAGGCCAACGACGCGGTCGCACAGGCGCAGATCAACCTGTTCCTGGCGCTGGGCGGGGGCTGGACGGATCAGAAGGCGAGCGAGGCCCTCCCCGAGGAAGGCAGCGAACTGCCGCCCGAGACCGGAGACTGACCTCGCCCAACCAATTCGCTGTTACTTTGGCGCGCTAAGGACCGCGCAAGCGACACGGCTGCCCGCCGCGCCCGACGGCTGGCTGGTGTAGTCGTCCGCGCCCTCGTGGATGACGAGCGCCGAACCGTCGGCATCATGGATCGAGGTTTCGCCCGCCATCAGCGTAACGCCGGTGTTGAGCACCTGAGTCTGGAGATGCCCGTCTGCGCCGACGGTCTGATTGGGCATGTCGCCGCCGTGGGGGCCACCCTCAACCATCAGGCCGTGATTGCTGCCGCCCGGCGCAAAATGGCCGCCTGCGCTCTTGAAGCCGTCCGCGGGATCGCAAGTGCCACTCTCATGGATGTGAAACCCATGCGCACCGGGGGCAAGGCCGGTCACGTCCGCCGTGATCAGGACACCCGCCGGGGTCTGTTCCAGGTCGACCCGGCCCACACTCGTCCCGGAGGTGTCGATGACAGCGGCGCTCACCTTGCCTTCGTGATGCTCGGCCAGCGCAGTGGTCGCGGCGAGCGGGGAAAGGCTGACGGCCAGCAGGGCCACGGCGGTCACGCGAGGGGATGTGAACATGAGAAGGCTCCTTTGCTCAGGCATTCGAGGTCCCCACCCCAGCTACGTGTCTAAGTCTACGCGTGAGCCTTCCCGCCGGTTCCCGTGCCTAGTTGGCCGGCTGGCCAAGCTTGGGAAACGGCGCCTTCTTCACCGTGTCGCGGTTGGTGAGGAGCAGGCGCGCCTGCGTGCCCCACTGGCCGATGAAGAGGTCGTCCTTGCCATCGCCATCAAGATCGCCCTTGGCCATGCTCCAGCTGCGTCCGGTGGTCTCGCTCGGCATCATCGCCAGCGTCACGTCGGTGAAGTGGCCCTTTCCATCGTTCTGCCAGGCCCGCACCTGGAGCGGTACGAATCCGGGAACCTGGATGGCCGAGACGACGATGTCGGGCGCGCCGTCGTGGTTGAAGTCGACGATCTCGCCGCCCCAGCTGGAAAAGCGATGCTCCGGGAGATTGCCCTTCGTCGCGTCGCGCCAGTGGCCCTTGCCATCGTTCAGCAGGAGGCGCGTCTGCGGGTCCTTGTCCCAGCCGTGGTTGTTGCTGGTGAGATTGAAATAGAGAATGTCGGGAAGGCCGTTGCCGTTGGCGTCGAAGACATGAACCTCGCGCGTTTCGGTGGGCACGTCCTGCTCCAGCCGGTCGGTCGCCTCGGTGAAGTGGCCGGTTCCATCGTTGAGGAGCAGGCGGTTGGGCCCGTCCTGCTGCGCGGTCACGATGTCGAGCGC
The DNA here is from genome assembly GCF_020524485.1 of Novosphingobium profundi. Lineage (GTDB taxonomy): Bacteria > Pseudomonadota > Alphaproteobacteria > Sphingomonadales > Sphingomonadaceae > Novosphingobium > Novosphingobium profundi_A. The sequence continues at coordinate 313,731 of NZ_JAIVLF010000004.1, forward strand.
GCCATCGCCGTTCATGTCGGCCAGCACGATCCCCTGCGTGCCCTGTTCGTTGCCGGGCAGATGACTTACCGAGGCATCGATGAAGTGGCCGGGATTGTCGGGATCGTTGAGCCACAGGAAGTCCTTGGCCGAGCCCGCACCCTTCTCATTGGTGTTGCCGATCACGATGTCGGGCAGACCGTCACCATCGACATCGCCGATGGCAAGCGCGTTGCCCTCGCTGTGGCTGGGGAGACGGTCACTGGCATCGGTGAAGGTCCCACCCGGTCCGCCCAGGAAGAGCTGGTGCACGCCGTCGTCCTCGGCCACGAAGACAATGTCCATCCAGCCATCACCATTGAAGTCGGCCGCCGCGACATGCTCGCTGTCGTGGACGATGTTGCCGAACGCGCCCTTCTTCCAGGTGAGCGTGCCGTGCCCGTCATTGAGATAGAGCCGGTTCACCCCGTATTCGACCGCGACAACGACATCGAGATCGCCATCCTTGTCGACATCGACAAAGGTCGCATCAAGCGCGTGCAGCCATGGATCGAGCGGCACGTTGACCCGCGTCGCATCGACGTATTCAGGCGAACGCGGCTCCTGCGCGGCGAGTGGGGTAAACGTGAAGGACCCAAGGCCCGCGGCGGAAAGCGCAAGCAGGCTGCGCATGGCGATCTTCATGAAATGCTCCGAAACTGCTTGTGCCAAGAGGCTTAGTCGGCCGCCCCGAACGTGCCGATGTAGAGGCCGCCCTGCCCGGCGATTTTCGGGCTCTCACGCGGATCAACGGCGTAGGCGATATGGAGGCCATCGGGCGAGATGACCGACTGGCGCGCGGTCGCGGCGGTGTCGCCCATGGTGGTCAGGCGCCGGGGCTCCTGTGACCCGTCGATGCGCACCATGTAGAGATCGAAGGGGCGATCAAAACCGACATTGGCACCATGGGGCGCATAGTCCTCCAGCTCCTCCGGGCTCGGCAGGTCGAGCCCGGTGCGCGTGGCCATGAAGGACATGAAACGCGCCGGGTGGCTGCTGAGACCGCGCCACTTTCCAACCGGATCCGAGGCACGGTTGGATTCTTCCAGGCCGTAACGCTCGTCCGGGAACAGGTGCGTTTCGGTGTGTGCGGGGCTGGTGTAGAGGGGGGTGATCGCGCCGGTCTCTACATCCACCTTGACCATCTCGTCGTCGAGCACGTCGCCCTTCTCGAAGATGGTGTAGAAGGTGACGTAGCGCCCCTCTTCCATGAACCCGTAGGCTTCGGCGACGGTCATCCCTTCCGGCTTGTCGGGCGAGCGCGCGTCGTAGAGCACCCGCTCCTCACTCAGCACCGGCTTTCCTTCGGCCCACGACAGTTTTGCCGTGGTCAGGAGCGAGTTGTTGTTCGCCGCATCGCCCCAGGCGATGCGCACCGCGCCGTCTGTATCGGGCGTGCGGGTAATCGCGATCTCGCCAAAGCCCTTGGCGCCGATGGGCAGGAGCGGCCCCAACCCGGCGGACATCCAGTAGAGTTCCTGCCCGCGCACCGGTTTCCCATCCGCGGCAGGACGGCGCGGGGCCAGGATCAGGAAGCTGCCATCGTAGAGATAGTAGATCCGCGTCACGTCTTTCTGCCCGCCCAGATGGCACGTCAGGCAGCGCACCTTGCCCGTCGCTGGATCGAATTCATGTGCGGGGGTATTGCGGCTCTCCGCCTCGGTGAAGGCAATCTTCGCGCCATCGGGCGACCAGTCGGGACGCGTCCCCCAGTCGAGCACCCGCTTTGTTGAAAACGCGGCCTCCATGTAATCGGGATGGTCGGACACCGGATCCTGCGCATGAACCTGCGGCGCCAGCGCGGCGACGGTGATCGGAAGGGCTGCGGCCCGGATCAGGTTAGGAAGCGGGTTTGGCATGGTGGGCACGGCTCCTCAGGACGGCTGAACTGCGGGCGCTGCACCCAGGTAGGCCGCGCTCTTGGCCAGCGAGGTGAAGCGGTCTGCCGTAAACGGAGGCTCCTGCTCGACATAGAACTGGCGCACGCCCGCCGCGTAGGCTGCGGGCAGGAGACGCCCCCAGTCGAGGCTTCCCGCCCCCACTTCGGCCGGGTCCTGGCGAAAGGCGAAATTGGATTTCGTCGTGGCGTGGATGTCCTTCACGTGAGCCTGGCGCACCCGGCCCGCGTAACGCGTGACGAACTCCACCGGGTCAATCCCCGCCGCTGCGACCCAGCCCAGGTCGACCTCGAGCCCGACGAGTTCGGGATCGGTGCGCTCCATCAGGATTTCCCAGCCGGTCCGGCCGGTGTCGTCGACCGGGCCGAACTCCACATTGTGGTTGTGGTAAGCGAGCTTGATCCCGTGCCTGGCCAGCGACGCTGCGCGCTCGTTGAGGAGATCGGCGGTGCGCTCCCACACGTCGGCGCCCTGGCTGTGTACGGCACGGTAGAGGTAGTCGATAAAGGGTTCATCCTCACCGCGCGTCACATCGCGCGGGAAGACGAACATGGGCAGGACAACGTCGCGCACGCCAAGGACACCGAGATCCTCGACGAGCTTTTCGGTGTCGGCCTCGGTTCGACCGATCAGTGCATCCCCCAGGTGAATGCTGGTGATGGCAAGACCTGCCTCGTCCGCCGCCGCGCGCAAGTCCTGCGGGGTATGGCCGTGCAGCCCTGCCAACTCCAGCGAACGGAAACCAATCGCGGAGAGCTTGCGCAAGGTCCCCCGGATGTCCTCACGCGCCATCGCATCAACGGTGTAGAGCTGTACGCCAAGCGGCAGGCCGTGGTCGGATAGAAAATGGCGCATGTCGGCAGGCTCCTTGGCGAGCAGGCGGCCGGGAATGGCCAGCGCCGCAGCTCCGATAGCCATGGCGGCCAGCATCTGGCGGCGGTGAAGACGGTGCATGGTGTTCCCCCTTGTCGCGGCGCGACCCTTCGCGCTTGGTGAGCGTGGTATGGCGCGACAGGGACGCTGGCAACGAATTTTTCACGCCATTAAATTTTCTATCGCCTTGCGGAAAGAGCCCGCGCGCCCTCTCGATAATCGGGGCCGGCGTGCTAGAGATCCCCCATGCCCGACGCCGCCGCTTCCCCCTTTGATGCCCGCACGCCCCGGCGCCGTGGCTACGCCAAGGGCGCAGCCAAGCGCGAAGCGATCCTGCGCGGCGTGATGGAGTTGATGAACCGCGAGGGGTACACCCGCCAGTCCCTGCGCGACATTGGCGAGGCATTGGGCATGGAGCCCGCCCACATCCTCTACTATTTCGCCAACCGCGAGGACCTGCTGCAAAGCGTGATCGCGCTGTGGGACAGCGACTCGATCCCCTCCTTGCGTGAAACGGGCACCCGCGCCGCGCCGCCAAGCCTGGACCTGTTCGTGGAGGCCGTGAGCCGCAATGTCGGCGCGCCGGGCATGGGCCACCTCTTCCTTGCCTTCGCCGCCGAAGCGGTCGACCCGGAGCACTCCGCCCACGCCTTCTTCAAGCAACGCGTGGATCGAGTGCAGCACGATCTGGCCCAGGCCATCTGCGCAGGGCAGGCCTGCGGCAAACTGCGCGCCGGTCTTGATCCCGACCAGAGCGCGCGCCACCTCATGGCGCTGGCCGACGGACTCCAACTCCAGGCCATGCTCCAGGCCCGAGGCGACGTGATCGCAGACCTGCGCGCGGCCATAAACGCCCTCGCCGCCTGAGCCCACCCCTGCTCAGGGGTGTTCACAAGCTGGCGCGCACGGTTGCAGCACCGCAGCTTGCCACTTATGCCCCTGCCCCTTCACACCGGCGTCCTTTCCATCCCGGAGCGGGCGCCCAGATGGGACTTCGATGCAGACCGAGAGCAACGAACATCGGGAGAAAGGCACGCGCGATGCCCTGTTCGGGCATTTGCCTCCCAGCCTCTTTGCCGTTCTCGCCTCCCCCGCCCGGCGTGACTACGCGCGGCTGATCATGTGGGTCTACCGGGCCTTCTTCGGCGAGCACTACACGAACCCCGTGCGCAAGGACGACCTCGTCGCCTTCATCGCGACACAGATCGACCGCCTCTCCGACATCGCCGACGACTTTGCCTCCGACGCGGCAAACGCGGACGCCAGCCAGAACCCGCTCAAGGTCTACGTCAAGCTGCGCCAGGCCGGATGGCTGGTCGAGCACTCGCGCGGCTATGTCGAGATGGTCGATCTCGACGCTTCGGTCTCGATGCTGCTCGAAACATTGAGCGCCATCGAGGAAGGCGAAGCGGTCCATTTCGGCGGCACCATCGCCGCTCTTGAAAGCGTGATCGAGCGGCTGGGCGATGACCCCTTCGACAAGGCCTCCTCGCTCGCCGATGCCGCGCTGCGCGCGCGGCGCTTCCAGCAGCACCTCTCCGCCATCATCGGCAACCTGCGCGCCCATGAGCAGCGCATCGTCTCCGATCCGCAGCCCACCCAGATCCTCGCCCGCTTCTTCGACTTCGTCGAGGACGTGCTGATCGCCGACTACCGGGTCATCAAGACCACCAACAACCCCTTCCGCCACCGCAACCGGATCATCCAGATGATCTCGGACTACGAGCACGACGCCGAAGTCGTGGCCGCCTTTGCGCAGGGGTATCAGGCGCAGGGCCTGGCGACGAACCCGGAGACCGCAACCTCGCGCGTGCGCCAGCATCTCGACCAGGTGAAACGCATCTTCGATGCCGCCGAGGAACGCCTCGACGACATTGACGCCTTCCGCAGCCGCCTCGAACAGCGCATCGCGCGCACCGTCAGCTACATGAACGAGATCGACGGCTCGAGCCTGCTGCGCGTCACGCACCTCCTGCGCGACGCCTCGGCCCTGCCGCTCGAATGGGACGATGCGGTGGAGGTTCCGTCCGAGCTGACCGATCCCGTGCGTCACTGGGGCCCGGACAGCCTTGCCGCGCCGACCGCCCGGCGCATCGTCGCCCCGCCCAGCCCCGTGCGCACCTCTACGGTCGATCCCGCAATGGTCGCCTACGACCATTCGCAAAAGGCCTACCTCCTGCGCCTTGCCGTCACGCCGCAGAAGATCGCCGACTACGTCGAGCGCAATCTGGGCGAACGCGACGCGCTCGACGCCGACGCCTTCGGCATTGAAACGCCGGAGGAAGCGCTGCTGCTCCAAGGTGCGCGCCAGCTCGACATGTACGCCAGCAAGGACCTCTCGCGGCGGTTTCGCGTGGTCCATGATCCGGGCCGCGTGGTCGAGACCGACTGGTCCGCCTTCACCGCCTTTCGCATCGAACGTCTTTCCCTTGAACCTGCGAGCAACGAGCAATGAACGGCCCCACGCTGTACGATCTTGAAGAGCTGCTGGAGCACCCGCAGAACCGCGACCTCTCCAAGGAGATGATGGTACGCGCGGCCGATCGCCTGCTCTACCAGCAGTGCCTGTTCCGCGATGACCACAACGCGGCCGGAACCTACGACCTCCTCGTACGCCACCGGGTCTACTTCGCGGGGCTCTTCGACGCTCTCGGCCGCGATCTGGTGGTCCGCCCGGATGAGATGATGGTCGAACTGCGCCCGCAGGAGAGCCTGACCCGCACGATCCTCTCGCTCGACGAGACGATCCTCTTGCTGGCCTTGCGCGCCACGTTCGAGAACGGCGTCCTCACCATGAACCAGGAAGAGTTCGGCCACGTCGAGACAACCTCGATGGAGGTCATGGAGCGCTACGACCAGTGGGTCGCGCGCACCCGTCCGCCCTGGTCGCGCGTGCGCCGCATCCTCGACAGTTTCCGCCGCCGCCGCTTCATCGACCTGGGCGATGAAATCCCGCAGGAGAACGGCATTGCGATCACCATCCGCCCCTCAATCCGCAGCGTGACGGGCGACGCCTGGCAGACGCGCATCGAGGAATGGATGGAAGCCACCCGCGCCCGCCTCGAGACCGAGGCCGCGCAGGATGAGCCCGAACCTGAGGTCGAGGCCGAAGACGTCGCCGCGCCCACGAAAACCGAGGCACAGGCGCCGGACGCCGCGCCGGAAACGGACGCCACCACATCCGAAGACGCCAAATCCGAAGACGGGGACGACACCTCGCAGGAGACCACCTCGTGATCACGCTCAGCCGCATCAACCTCATCAACTGGTACACCTTCGAGCGCCTCTCGGTGGACCTGCGCGGCAGCACCTCGCTGATCGGGCCCAACGGCGCGGGCAAATCCTCGATCCTCGATGCGATCCAGGTCGTCCTCACCGGTAACAACCGCAACTACTTCCAGCTCAACGCCAGCGCCAACGTCACCGCCGGGCAGACCCGCAAGGTGGGCGAGAACCGCTCGGTCTTCGACTACTGCCTGGGCCGGGTCGCCGGTGAAACGCTGCGCACCAATTGCCTCAGCTACGTCAGCCTCGTCTTCGAGCGCGAGAGCGACGGCTACTGCTGGACGGTCGGCATCGCGATGAGCGCGGTCGAGGGTGAGCAGACCGAAACCGTGCTGGGCGCCTTCATCGCGCCGGGCCAGTCGCTGCGCGACGCCGACTTCATCGAGGAGAGCGAGGACGGCGCGTCCTACGTGCTGCCCTATGCCGATCTCGTCACCCGCCTGCGTACGCACAAGGGCTTCGAGAACTTCGGCCACCGCCCGACCCACTTCACCCGCCGCGTGCTCTCGGTGCTTGGCGGCAAGGGCCACCACGCCGACCCGGAAAAATTCCTCAAGGCCCTGCGCAACGGCCTGCGCATCCGCGAGATGAAGTCCGCGACCGAATTCGTGCGCGAGTTCCTGCTCGATCCCGCCGGGCTCGACGTCGATGGCCTGCGCAAGTCGGTCGCGACCTGGCGCGGCCTCCTCAAGAAGATCGACGACCTCGAAATCCAGAAGAAACAGGTCACCGAGGCCATCGCGGCCTATCGCGAGCTGGACGAGAAGGTCTCCGAGGAAACCCGGATGCGCTGGATCGCCAGCAAGGCCGAGCGCGACCGGCTGGAAGAGCACCTGCGCGTCGTCACCGGCCAGCACGAGGCCAAGCTGGCCGAGCAGGACCTCGTCGACCGCCGCGTCGTGCGCACCCGCGAGACGGTGGGCCGCCTGCGCGAGGAAATCCGCGACATCTCGCGCGCGCTCGACAACGACACGCGCGAGCAGGCGATCCGCGAATTCCGGGATCTGAACCTGCCGATCGCCGAGCGCGCCTTCACCGAAGCGGACGGCCAGTACAAGGCCTACTTCGCCGCTATCGGCGCGGTCGCCGGGCTCGCCGACCGGATCGTGCGCACCTATGCGGGCGAGGAATACCGCCACGCCAGCGAAGCCCTCGAGGCCCTGAAAGCCCGCATCGCCGATGGCGCGGCGCTTTCCGCACGCGACATCGACCAGATCGTCGCCCAGCTCCTGCCCCCGCTCGAACGCTACGTGACGAGCGCGCAGGACGCGCGCGAGGCGCACCTCGCCAGCCTGGCCAGTCTGCGCCAGCAGCTGCGCGAGAACCGTGAGCAGCTCCAGGGCCTGGAACGCGGCGGCGCGCTGATCGAAGGGCCGACCGCGCGCCTCATCGACTACCTCGACGAAAACGGCATCACCGCCCGCCCGATCTGCGAACTTGTCGAAGTCATCGACGAGCGCTGGGTCGAGGCCGCCGAGACCTTGCTGGGCGCCGCACGCGACGCGCTGGTCGTCGATCCGGCCGACGCGCAACAGGCCATCGGGCTGCTGCGCAAGCGCCGCCGCGACTTCCCCGGCACCCAGATCGTCAACACCACCAAGACGCGTGGCGACTGGAAGGAGCCCGACGCGACGAGCCTGGCCGCGATCATCGCCACCGATGACATCCACGCCCGCGCCTTCGTCAACCGCCGCCTCAACACCGTGCGCCGCGTCGAAACCGAACGCGAACTTCTCCAGTACGACCGCGCCGTCACCGAGGACTGCCTCTACTCCTCGGGCGGCTCGATCGAGAACCGCCGGCCTGCGCAGGTCCATCGCCTCGGCAAGGAAGCCAGCCGCAAGAACCTGCCGATGCTGGAGGAGCGCGTTGCCGAGCAGGAACGCACGCTGGAACAGACCAGCACGCAGGCCAACCGTCTCAAGGACTTGATCGCCGACATTCAACGCTTCCTCGAGATTGCCGCCGGGCGAAGCCTGGCCGACCTCGAACGCGCGCGCCAGGATGCCGGGGAAGGCGTCGCCCAGATCCAGGACAACATCCGCACCCTTGAAGGTGAACGTCCGGTCGAGATCCGCGAGCGCCTGGAAGCGCTCAAGGTCGACCTTGCCGCCTACGAAGAGGAACTGGAGGAAGACGAACGCACACAGCGCGTGACCGGCCACCACGTCGGCAGCGCCAGCGAAAAACTGGCCGTTGCGCAGGAGGAATTCGCCAAGGCCGAAGCCTCCTTCGCCGAGCGAGACACGCTGGCCGAACTCGCCCGCGAGGATGCCTTACGCGATTTCGCCTACCTCATGGAGGAACACCGCAAGGTCGTGCCCGCCGTGCGCAACGCCGCACAGGAACAGGCCGCGCGTGCCCGCGCCCGCGTCACCCAGCTCCTCGGCCAGGCCCCGCAGAAGGCCTATGCCTACGCCCACGATGCGGGCATCGTCGAACAGTTCGACAAGGAGGCCCCCCACGAGGTCCAGCTCGCCTGGCTCGAAAAGCAGCTCGGCGCGATCATCACCAACACGCTGGGCGAATACCGCGAGCAGGCCGAGGAGGCGCGCGCGTCGATCGAGACCTCGCTCAAGACCGACATGCTGGTGAAGCTGCACGACCGCCTCGAAGGCGCCAAGCGGCAGATCCGCAACATCAACCGCAGCCTGCAGATGCGCCCGTTCCACGGCGAGCTCTACCGTTTCGAGGTGAAGCCCGACCGCTTCTTCGCCGAAATCGTCGAGATCGCGCGCCTCGTCCAGCTCAACAGCATCGATGTCAGCACCCTCTTCGACGAGGGCGCGAACGAGATCGAGCCAAGCCTGATGAAGGGCGTCGAGCGCATCAAGCGCATGATCGACGAGGGCGAGAACGTCGAGCAGATCAGCGACTACCGCAACTACCTGCAGTTCGAGCTGCTCACTACCACGCTCGACGGTGAGCGGGTCACCTCGGACTACGCCAAGCGTCAGGGCAGCGGCTCGGGCGGCGAAAAGCAGGTGCCCTTCTACATCGCCATGGCCTGCGCGATGGCCAATGTGTGCCACGGCGCGGAAGACAACCGCGAGCGTCTGGGCTTTGGCATCATCTTCTTCGACGAGGCCTTCAACGCGCTCGACGGCGGCAACGTCAACAGCTGCCTGGCGCTGCTGCGCGAGTTCAATCTGCAGGTCCTGGCCTGCGCCCCGATCGAGAAGCTGGGCGTGTTCATGGAGCAGATGGACACCGTGCTCTCGATCCGCCGCGTGGGGACGACCACCATGCTCTACGCGGACTACCTGAAGGACGAAGGCCGCCGCAAATTCCGAGAGGCAAATCCCGCGAACGAGCCCTTCGACCTGTTCAAGGAGCGTTTCGCGAAGGACGATGCCCTCGCGCAATCCTGAGCACCTCGGGCCGCCGGACGGTTTTGCGTCCGGCGCTCCAAGGCGCGCGCTCACTGCGCGATCATCCTACCCGACACAAAAAGTGCTGCAACGCCCGAACACTTCGGCAGGGTCTTGAAACGTAGGCATTTCAGACCCTGCGCGCGCCATGGCGCGAATGCGCCCCCAGACTTGCGTGCCCTCCCCGGCCCCATTCACATGTAGCACTGGCCCCGCAGTTCTTTGTCATTGCAACTGATTCTCAATACCCTAAGTGCGCCCACTCATTGAGATCAATTTGCAAAAGAGCCTGGCATGAAACTTGTCCGGTCGCTCACCATGTGCGGCGCTGCGCAATTCGCCGTTCTCCAGCCGACGCTTGCCATGCCCGAGGACGCCGCCCCGGACACCCCTTGCGGGCGAAGGCAGCATCATCGTGACAGCGGGCGTTGCCGGTACGAAGACCAAGCCCCCTCTGGTCGAGGTTCCCCAGCCGCTGACGGTCATTCATTCGGAGCGCTACGTCGAACAGGGTGCGATCAACATCAGCGACACGGTGAAGCGTCCTCGCCACCCCCTATGGGCGCGACACCCGCGTCGACGGTTTCACCATCCGCCCTGACATTGAAAGGTGTGCTCAAGCTGCCTTTGCGGCAGACCACCGGCATGGTCGCAAGTCTTCTCGAGATGGCAGGGCTTGATTGGCCAGTGCCAGATTTCAGCACCCTGAGCCGAAGGCAGAGGACCTTGCTTGTCGAGATCCCCTGCCAGCCCCATTCCAGGCCGTTGCACCTGCTGATCGACAGCACGGGCATCAAGGCAGTTAGCGACGGGGAATGGTGCAGACGCAAGCATGGTCCTTCCAAGCGCCGCCATCCTCAACCGATTCACCGTACTCGGAAGGCCCCAAACTCAGCGTGTCGCGTGATCGATTTATGCAACAAAGCCATCAGCGGACGCGCGGCGAATTTCTGACCTGGCGAGAGCGCCTTGCGGTGAAATCCCGACGCCAGGCTGATTATGCCTTCGCTGTCCTCGCACGGACCCTATCCTGGGCCTATAATCGTGGGCTTGTCCCCCTCAATCCGTGCGAAAGGCCAGGTCGGCTTTACCGAGCCTCTCGATCCGAAAATATCTGGAGCAAGGCTGACGAAGCGGCATTCCACGCCGCAGCATCTCCCCACCTCTCGCTTGCCCTAACTCTGGCCCTCTGGACGGGACAGCGCCAAGGCGACCTCCTTCAGCTCCCTTGGTCAGCTTATAACGGCGAGACGATTCGCCTACGCCAGAACAAGACCAAGATGGCGATTGAAGTCCCTGTCGGCGCTCCACTCAAAGCGGCTCTCCAGAAGACGCTTGATCGCTACCGCTCTGACAACGTGCCAGTTCCTGAGACAATCCTCGCAACCGAGAGAGGAACTGCCTGGACCGAAGGCGGCTTCCGCGCCTCCTGGCGAAAGGCTTGCATCAAGGCAGGCGTCAAAGGCGTCACCTTTCACGACCTTCGCGGCACAGCCGTTACGCGCCTCGCGATCGCCGGTGCGACCGTGCCTGAGATCGCGACCATCACCGGCTACAAGTTGAAGGAGGTCGGGAGCATCCTCGATGCCCACTACATGAGCCGCGATCGGGCCCTCGGACAGGCAGCAATTCGCAAGCTCGAAGAGAGCAATTCTCCCAAATAACCCCCAAACGCGCCTTACGCGTCCAGATCAACTACGGAAGAATGCAATAAAAAACCCCGGAAAATCCGGGGTTTATAGGTGGTAGCGGAGGAGGGATTGGCCCAGTTCGCTCATCCTCCTGAATTTATTCAAAAACGGCGAGGATCCGCCCTGCACGCCACCCCCAATCATACCCCCAAATTAGCCATTTTCGACGAATTGACCTACACAAGCGATGAATTGAGCCGCGAAATTTGGGGTCGGATGTCACCGATGTTTAGCTCCATCTCGCGGACTTGAACTTCGCCTTCACACCGTTCCAGGATAACGACGTCAGGCGCTTACCCTGACCCGAAAGCCGGCAACATAGCAACGATCTTCAACCGACCCTTTGTTGCCGCTCAGGTGCCAACTCTCGATGCCAGAGTACGGTCGTCCGCTATTCGCTAGCTATGGCCCCGAAAGCGATCACAAAGTTTATTGGGCCATAGGTTCCTGAAGGGAATCGCGCAGGTTCGAGAGAACCTTGCGCATGCGGACGGTCAGGGGCCATTCACTGCGATGGAGAAGCCACAGGGTATCGACCACGGGCGGACCTTTTCCCGCCACCCGAATCTGCTCGGGATTGCGAAACGCCTGCCGGGCGTAACGCGGCAGGACTGTGAAACCTAGCCCACGGGCGACCGGTTCCAGAATGAGGGCAATCTGGTTCGTGAAGCCTCGGATAGGCAGGTGAGAGAGACCGGGATTACCGGGAAAACGTAGCGACAAAAGCCGCTTGGCCATGGCCATTCCATCGGGGTGGTCGATGAAGCCCAGGCGCTCGAGATCGCCCCAGGCGTTCACCTCGCTGGCCGCGGGCACGATCAGTTCCAGGGGTTCGTGCAGGAAAGGCGTAAGGCTCAGCCGCGCATCGTCGGGTCGCGTCGTCGACAATCCAACCTCGAACCGGGCATCCAGCACCGACTGGACGATCTCGGCATCGGGAGCGAAGCGATGGCGGATGCTCAACGCCGGTTCCCGTTCCTGGATGTCGAGAAGCAGGGGATGGAGCATCAGGCCGACACTGCCGGGCGTAATCAGGCTGATCTCCCCTTCCATGCGCTCGCCGTCTGACAGTCGCGATCGCAGGCGCAAGTCCGCTTGCTCGACCTCACGCGCATAGGCGAGCATCGCATGTCCGGCCGGCGTCAGTTCGAGAGCGCGAGGGCGACGTATCACGAGCTGGCCCGCCTGCGCTTCGAGGCGCGCCATGTGCTGGCTGACGGCGGCTTGCGTCAGGTTCAGGGCATCGGCGGCCCGGGTGAAGCTTCCGGTCTCCACGACGCGGACGAAGCTGGTGATCCATTGCGGGTTCATCATAATAAATTCTTATCACAATGATAAGCTTATGACACTTCTCATTATGATAAGCGCCCCCCACAATCCTGGCAACAGATCAGGAGAACACCAATGGCCCCCTACCCCCGCAGCTTCTCGCATATCGGCCTGTCGGTCACCGACCTCGACGAAGCCGTGAAGTTCTACACTGAAGTCATGGGCTGGTACCTTATCATGCCGCCCACCACGATCGAGGAAGACGAGAGCGCCATCGGTGTCATGTGCACCGACGTGTTCGGCGCTGGCTGGGGCTCCTTCCGCATTGCCCACCTTTCGACCGGCGACCGCGTGGGCGTCGAGATCTTCCAGTTTCGCAATGCAGAGCGGCCGGAAAACAATTTCGAGTACTGGAAGACGAGCGTGTTCCACTTCTGCATCCAGGACCCCGACGTCGAGGGCATGGTCGCCAAGATCGTGGCCGCCGGCGGCAAGCAGCGCATGCCCGTGCGCGAATATTTCCCCGGCGAGAAGCCCTACCGCATGGTCTATTGCGAGGATCCCTTCGGCAACATCCTCGAGGTCTACAGCCACAGCTACGAGCTGACCTATTCGGCCGGAGCCTATGCCTGAGGCTCTGCCCGAAACCTACTGCGCCTGGACCTGGGTGGCTGGCGAGGCCCCGCTCGCCCTGGTCCAGGCGACACGGCCCATGCCACGGCCCGGCCCGGGCGAGGTCATCGTGCGCAACGCGGCGATCGGCCTCAATCCGGTGGACTGGAAGGTCCTCGGCGGCCCCGGATGGCAACCTGGTCATGTGCCCGGTGTCGACGGCGCAGGGACGGTGGTGAAGATCGGACCGAATGTCGATCCGGCCTGGCTGGGAAGCCGCGTGGCCTACCACCAGAGCCTGCAGTCGCACGGTAGCTTCGCGCAGTACACCCCCGTCGGGGCGCACGCGCTCATGCGTGTCCCCGACGCTCTTGACCTAGCCCTTGCCGCCAGCATGCCCTGCCCGGCGCTGACCGCCTGGCGCGCGCTCGCGAAGCTGCCTCCGGGCGGCAACCAGCGGATGCTGGTCAGCGGAGCAGGCGGCGCAGTGGGCAATTACCTCGTCCAACTTGCTGGGCAACTGGATTGGCGCGTCAGCGTCATGTGCAACATCCGCCACCGCGAGCGACTGGCCGGGCTTGGTGCCGTGGACTGGATCGCCGGGCCACTCGCGCAGGAAGCTGAAATCGGACCGCCGCGCTTCACGGCGGTTATCGATGCAGTCGGCCCAGAACATGCCGCGCGGCTTCATCCTGGTCTGAAGGCCAACGGCCATCTCGTGTGCATCCAGGGCCGGGTATCGGACTGGCCCAGTCCGGCGTTTGGCCGCGCGCTCTCGCTACACGAAGTCGCGCTCGGCGCCCTTCACCAGCATGGCGATACCGCCGACTGGTCGATCCAGACCTCGACGGGCGAAGACCTGCTCGCACAGGTCGCAGCGAAAACCCTTGCGCCCGAGTCCCTTGTCACCGGGCCCTTCGAGGACCTGCCACGCATGCTCGAAGCGCTGCGCAGCCGCGATTTCAGCGGCAAACCCGTCATCATGCTCGACTGAACCAAGTTCTACGAAAGAGGATACGATGCCCGCACTTTTCACCCCCTTCACGCTCAAGGACGTCACCCTTCGCAACCGCATCGGCGTGCCGCCGATGTGCCAGTACAGCGCGCGCGACGGCTACGTCAGCGAGTGGCACCTTCCCCACTACGCCGACATCGCGCGCGGCGGCGCGGGTCTCTTCATCGTCGAGGCGACCGCCGTCTCGCCCGAAGGGCGCATCACACCGGGCTGCACGGGCCTGTGGGAAGATGGCCAGGTAGAGGGCATGGCCCGTATCGCCCATGCCATTGCCGCGGGCGGAGCCGTGCCCGGCATCCAGATCGGCCATGCCGGACGCAAGGCCAGTGCCAACAAGCCCTGGGAAGGCGACGACCACATCCCCAACGACCAGCCCGGTGGCTGGCAGACGATCTCGCCTTCGGCCCTGGCCTTCGGCGGCGGTCTACCCAAGGTGCCGACCGAAATGACGCTGGACGATATCGCGCGCGTAAAGCGGGATTTCGTCGCGGCCGCGATCCGCGCGCGCGACGCTGGTTTGAAGTGGCTCGAACTGCACTTTGCGCATGGCTACCTGGCGCAAAGCTTCTTCTCGGTCCACGCCAACACGCGCACCGACGCCTATGGCGGTGACGTCACGGCGCGCAGCCGCTTCCTGATCGAGACCTTGCAGGCCGTGCGCGAAGTCTGGCCCGAGAATCTGCCGCTCACGGCCCGTTTCGGCGTCATCGAGTTCGATGGACGCGACGAAGAGACGCTTGCGGAGGCGATTGGCCTCGTGAAGACCTTCAAGAACGAAGGGCTCGACTTCCTGAGCGTCAGCATGGGCTTCTCGACGATTGAAGCCAACGTGCCCTGGGCCCCGGCCTTCATGGCACCGATCGCCAAGCGCGTGCGCGATGAGACCGGGCTTGCCGTCGGCACGGCCTGGGGCATGGACATTCCGCAGGACGCCGAGAGGGCCATTGACGAACAGCAGATGGACGTCGTCTTCGCCGCGCGCGCGCACCTCGCCAATCCGCATTATCCGTTCCGCGTGGCCCGCGAGCTAGGACTGCCCGCTGCGGGCAGCGTGTTGCCCAACCAATACGCCTATTGGCTGCGCCGTTATCCGGGCCCCCAGAATGGTCCGGTGATTGACTGAGGCCAGGCAGGTCAGCCTCCCAGCCTCAGTCGAACTCTCAAGCCGCTGCGGCTCTCGCAGCGGTGACGAGACCTTCAAGCCAATCCTGATGGCCGTTGATCATCGGATTGGGGCGCGCAAGGGCAAGCTCCTTTGCCGGTGCGCCGTTCTGCGTTTCCTGCGTGAGAATACGCAGGCGTTGCCCGGAAAGCTCCTCAATCAACCACGCGTGGTGCACGTCGAGCCGCTGCTCGTCCTCACCCGACCACCCGTGCCAGGCGATGCGCGCTGGCTGGCCTTTGACAGGCGGCACGCATTCCACCACTTCGGCATCGACCGGGAATCCGAAGGTCTTGAAAAAGAAGCGGTCGCCGAGTTCTAGCGCGGGCCCCTTGTCCCCATGGATCGCGATGTCCGAGCTGTTGGCGTAATAGCCCGGCCAGCGCGCCGCCTCGACCAAGAAAGGCCAGGCGTCGGAAACCGCAAGATCCCGGACGATGACCTCGTTCGAACAGAAATTGTCGCTGAAACCCGGGACATAGCCCGCGGGCCACTGGATTTCGCCCATATCGTACTCCTGCATGAGTGGGAAAACCTGAGCACAGGATATAGGCGGGCGCTTGATATAGCTGAAATCACATCTCAATATCCCTGACATCATGAAGAGTGATATCAAGAATACCGACCTCAATCTCCTGAAGGCCTTCAATGCCCTTCTGGACACCCGATCAGTTACGCGGGCGAGCGAGCGGCTTGGCCTGACCCAACCGGCCGTAAGCGGCATGCTCAACCGGCTTCGCGAGACCTTCGATGGGCTTTGATGATGTGACCGCCCCCCGACGGCCTTGATGTGCGAAGGTGGGTCTGGAACGATCCACATAGGAGAGCGGTCATGTCGGAGATTATCACGGTCGGGCTCGACTTGGCGAAGAATGTGTTTCAGGTGCATGGTGCTGATGCCGAGGGTCATGCTGTGCTTCGCAAGAGGCTGAGGCGAGACCAGGTCCTGACGTTTTTCAGTCAACTGCCACGCTGCAAGGTTGCCATGGAAGCTTGTGGCGGTGCGCATTTTTGGGGCCGGGAGATCGGTAATCTGGGGCATGAGGTGAGGCTTATTCCGCCTGCTTATGTGAAGCCTTTCGTGAAGCGGCAGAAGAACGATGCAGCGGATGCGGAGGCGATTTGCGAAGCGGCTACGCGCCCAACGATGCGTTTCGTGCCCGTGAAGAGCGAAGAGACGCAGGCGGCAGCAACGGTCTTCCGTATTCGCGAGCTACTGATCAGGCAGCGCACGCAGGCGATCAATTCCCTGCGCGGCCATCTCGGGGAGTTCGGGCAGATCGTGCCGCAGGGAGCGGTAAACGCAACGCGGCTGATCGCAATCGTCCAAGGGCCGGACAGTGGATTACCCAGCGATGCCATCGCCACTCTGCAGGTGCTGGTTGCAACCCTTACCCATCTCGAGGTGGAGATCGGCAAGCTTGATGCCGAGATTGCCCGGCGAGCGAAAGAGAACGAAGTCGCCCGTCGGCTCATGACGGTGCCGGGCATTGGGCCGCTGATCGCTACGGCCATCGCGGTTCTGGCCCCGGCTCCTGAGACATTCCAAAAAGGGCGCGACTTTGCGGCATGGCTTGGCCTGACACCTCGGCAGCATTCGACAGGAGGCAAGCAGCGCCTTGGGGCCACGACAAAGATGGGCGAGCGATCATTGCGGCGCCTTCTAATCATCGGTGCCAACAGCGTGATCATCAAACGCCATGTCCATGCCAGCGCCAGACCGGGGACATGGCTGGGCGGGATGCTGACCCGCAAGCCTCCCATGTTGGTGCGTGTGGCGCTGGCCAACAAGATGGCACGGATCGTCTGGGCCTTGATGATGCGGGGCACAGTTTACCAATCTCCGGTCGCGGCTGCATAAGTCAGCCGTAGGTCGCGAGGGCGTCGGAGCGTAGGAGGGCAACGAGCAGTTTGGCGCAACGGTCGTAAGACGGGATCGGGAAAACCAGGGCGCAACAAAGTGCCTTCGAGCACGCGGCTTTGATCTGGACCCGACCTGCGAACACCATACGGACCCGCGGCATCTACCCCGCCGCACACGAGGCCGGATACATGTCAGCACCCGACAACGCGTCAAAGCAGCTCAAATACCTCTTGCGCATGGGGCAGTTATACATGTTGCGCAAATGCCCGAGGGATTCCGTTTGTGAATTCAGTTGGTTAGGTGCCGCTGATGAGTAAACCGCCCCGCGCCCGCTACCGCACGACGAACTGGAGGTCCTTCAACGCAGCGCTGGCGCTAAGAGGTTCGCTTCAGGTCTGGTTTGATCCCGGGATGCAGTGGCTGTCTGCACCCACCGGCAAGCACGGGCGCCAGCCCGTCTTCTCGGACGCGGCGATCCAGGCCTGCCAGCCCCGTTCCGGGCCGTTGCACCTGCTGATCGACAGCACGGGCATCAAGGCGGTGGGCGATGGGGAATGGTGCCGACGCAAGCATGGTCCTTCCAAGCGCCGCCAGTGGCGAAAGGTCCACCTGGGCGTGGACGCCGGATCGCTTGAGATCCGCGCCATCGAAGTGACCGTGAGCCGGGTTGGAGATGCACCCATGCTTCCCGAACGGCTGGAGCAGATACCACCCGACCAAGCGATCGCGACCGTCAGCGCCGATGGTGCTTTTGACACCAGGGTCTGTCACGAAGCCATTGCCGCACGCGATGCCTGTGCGATCATACCCGCCCGCAGCAATGCAAAAGCCTGGCCCGGGAGCACACCGGGCGTTGCCGTCCGCAATTAAATCGTTCGCTCAAACCGGCGGTTCGGCAGGCCAATCTGGAAACGCTGGAGCGGCTATCATCAGCGCAGTCTGGTCGAGACGAAAATGCATTGCTTCAAGCTGCTGGGCGAACGCATCATGGCTCGTGAATTCGATCGCCAAGTCGCGGAAATCCAAATCCGCGCCGCTATCCTCAACCGATGCACGGCACTCGCAAGGCCCCAAACTCAGCGTGTCGTGTGATCGACGCCTTCAAAGGCCAACTGCTGCCCTGCGATTGATCTATGCAACAAAGCCGATCCCAACTTTCAAAAATGTCGAAGAAGCCACAGACAAAGGCAGCAAGAGTCCTCGATCCGAATTCTGACGAAGTCCGTCGATCATCCGGCCCCAAGCCTAGCTGCATCCAATCTCGGGCTGAGCAGATGGATCGCCAGCAAAGCAAGCAAATAAGCACTGGCGCAAATAGCAAAGAGAACTTCATAATTCCCTGTCGCATCGAGGATATAACCTGCAAAGAGTGCCATCCCCATTCCACCGAGTGCTCCAACGGTTCCTCCGATACCCACGACCGATCCCACAGCTCCCCGAGGGAACATGTCTGAAGGCAATGTATAAAGGTTAGCGGAGAAAGCCTGGTGGGCCGCCGTAGCGAGTCCGATAACAAGAACTGCACTCCAGACATTGTCGATTGATTGCGCGAACCAAATGGGAAGCACGCAGACAGCGCATACAAACATGGTCAACTTCCGCGCGAAGTTGGGAGTGCGGCCCGCTTTGATCAGCTTGGACGACATCCATCCGCCCGCGATCGAGCCGAAGTCGGAGATCAGATAGATCGCCGCGAGCGGCAGGCCGAAGGTCTTGAGATCGAGATCGTAGCGCTCGAACAAATAGCCAGGTAGCCAAAACAGGAAGAACCACCAGATCGGGTCGATCAGGAACTTGCCGAGGGCATAGGCCCATGTTTCCCGTACGATGAGCAGGCGCGACCATCCGATCTTCTCTATCGGATCGGCCGGGTCTTGTTGGATCCACGCAAGTTCCTCCCTTGTGAGTCGCGCGTGCTCACTAGGATGGCGATAGACTGCCCACCAAGCGGCCAGCCAAGCGACCCCGAATAGACCTGTCACGAAAAAGGCCATCCGCCAGTCGAACCATAGAACCAGCAGCGGCACGATGAGGGGTGTTAAGATCGCACCCACGTTCGCGCCAGCGTTGAATAGGCCGATGGCAAAGGCGCGCTCCTTCTGCGGGAACCAGTCGGTGACCGCGCGGATACCTGCCGGGAAGTTGCCGGATTCGCCGATGCCAAGACCGAAGCGCGCCGCGGCGAACGAGGTCACGCCGCTGGCAAAGCCGTGCGCCACGTGGCTGATCGTCCAGATCACGATGGCGATGGTATAGCCGAGCCGCGCGCCCAGCGCGTCGACGACCTTGCCGAACGAGAGATAGCCGATGGCATAGGCGAGTTGGAACCAGAAGATGATCCCGGCGAAATCGGATTCGCTCCAGTTGAATTCCGCCTCGAGCGTAGGCTTGAGGACGCCGATCATCTGGCGATCGACGTAGTTCACTGCTGTCGCCGCGAACAACAGCGTCACGATCAGCCAGCGATAGCGTCCGACCTTGCCCTGGACTGGCGACGCGGTTTCGGCCGAAGTCATCGTCCCGGTACCTTCCTGCATCATTCCTGCTCCCTTTACGGCGGCCCATTGGCCTTCCGTCTAGATCCGTGCCTCCCCGCCTGTCAGGCAGAGACGATCCTGCATTTCAACGACCCGCACCCGGCGAACTCGGCCAGCACCCGATCACCCGGCGCAACCGGATGGACACCGGTTACCGCACCAGTCGAGATCCAGGCCCCCGTGCTGCAGTCGATGCCGCGTTCACTGAGGTTCCCGAGCAGGAAGCGTACAGCGCCCAGCGGTCCGTCGAGCATGTTGGCAGTAGTATTGCTGCCCACGGTCTCGCCATTGATCTCGAGCCGTACCTCGATGGTATCGAAGTCCACTTCCTGCCAGTCCGCCAGCGCTGGCCCGATCAGGAGGCCGTGGTTGTTGCCAAAGTCGGAGACCGTCACCGGCGGCCCGTCGGCATTGATCCCGGGATAAGGCGAACTCGCGATCTCGATGCCGAGATGGACCCGGTCGATCAGCGCTGGAACGGCCGCATTGTCGACCGGCACGACGCCGTCCCAACCGGGCGCGACGTGGAGCAGAAACTCGGCTTCAGCGGCACCGAAACCCTCGGTGAAGACCGGCATTGCCAGTTCCTCGTCGGCACCGACGGGATGTACCGTATCGGCGAAGATCGGCCCGGCGAGACGATTGGTGCCTAGCCTTGCGTCGTCGGGCGGATTGATCTTTCCGACCTTCCAGCCAGCGACCTCTCGCCCATCGAGGACAAGTGCGATGTCCTGGATGGCATAACCCGAATCCATGTCCTCGGGGCGGGTGCCAGGATAGGCATCGAGCCCCTTGGCCACCTTGCGTGCTGTGACGAAGGCCTGCGCGACATTGCGCGCTTCTTGCTTGGACATTTTCCTCAACCCCACGAATTCTATCCTTGAGCGAAAGTGCTATAGGAAACCGGTGTCATAAGCAAATGCAATTGCACCGCCCGAACCTCTTCAAAGAGTTACGCCGCGCTTCCAAATGGCAATGGCGCGCTGCCCTCCCCGCTCGGCTGCGGTGCGCTCGCCGCTTGCAAAGGCCAGGATTCGGGCGAGGAAGGCGCCGTCGGCGCTTTCGCGTCCCTCGCGCAGGGCAAGCGAGGCGTCGAAGTCGATCCAGTGTGGCTTGGCCTGCGCCAATGCCTCGTTCGAAGCCACCTTGAGGCACGGCACCGCGAAGCCGAGCGGCGTCCCCCTGCCGGTGGTAAAAAGTACGAGAGTAGCGCCCGAAGCTGCCAGCGCGGTCGACGATACGGCATCGTTGCCTGGCGATTCGAGCAGGCTCAATCCCGCCGCGACCGCTTGCTCACCATAGGCCAGAACATCGCAGAGCGGCGCGCGGCCAGCCTTCTGGACCGCGCCCAGCGACTTCTCCTCAAGCGTGGTGATGCCGCCCGCGATGTTGCCGGGCGAAGGGTTCTCCGAAACCGGCAGCCCCTGGTCGAGGTAGTAGCGCTTGAACCCGTTGACCAGCGCCGCCGCCCGATCGAATACATCGCGCGAGACGGCGCGCTCGAGCAGCGGCTCCTCGGCGCCGAAGATCTCGGGAATTTCGGTCAGGATCGCACGCCCGCCAGCCCCGGTCAGCGTATCGCAGAAGCGCCCGAGCAAGGGGTTTGCCGTCAGGCCTGAAAAGCCATCGGAGCCGCCGCACTTCAATCCGACGCACAACGCCGAAAGCGGCAGCTCCTCGCGGAGCGCCTTGCTCGCCTCGGCCACGAGTTCGTCGATGAGCGCCCCGGCCGCCGCAATCTCGTCGCCCGCGCTCTGGCTGGAGAGAATGCGCAGCTTCGAACGCGCAGCTTCGGGCACCTCCTGTGCGAGCGCGTCGAGCTGGTTCGATTCGCAGCCGAGCCCGAGCAGCAGCACGCCCGCCGCATTGGGGTTGCAAGCCAGCCCTGCGAGCACCGCCCGGGTGCCCCCGAGATCGTCTCCGAGTTGCGAACAGCCATGAGGATGGCCGAAGGCGTGGATGCCGTCGATCCGCCCGGCGGCGATCAAGTCGCCATGGCGTAGCGAAGCCTCTCGCGCGATCTGCTCGGCGGTGAGCGCGACGCAGCCGACGCTGGGCAATATCCAGATCTCGTTACGCGTCGCGGCGCGTCCATCGTCACGCAAGTACCCCCGCCACTTCGGCTGCTCGTCCGCGATCCGCGCGGTGGATACAGCCGACGCGGAATCGGTGGGGCGATAGGCCAGCTCGCCGACGAGCGCGGTCGCGACATTGTGGGTATGCACATGCGCGCCTGCCGCGATGGCCTTGCGCGCACGGCCTATCGGCTGACCATATTTCACGACGAGGCTGCCCTCGGCAATGTCCTGGAGGGCGAACTTGTGCCCTTGATGGACAGGCTCTAGCAAGTGAACGCCCTCGACCCAGACGCCCGCCTCGAGCGGAGACAGGGCCACGCCGATGTTGTCGGTGGGATGCACCTTGAGCGTAGGGGGGATTTCTGCAGTCATCTTTAACCCGGCAAGATGGAGTTTTACATTTGGTAACCGGTGTCATATTGCCTTTGCTCAGAGCCTAAGGCAAGGGCTGATGAGAACGAATGCAATAACGGACGGGCACGGGTACATGGCTAGGGACGCGAAACCCACGATCAACGATGTCGCCCGTCTGGCCGGCGTTTCCAAGAAGACCGTCAGCCGCGTGATCAACAAGTCGCCGCTGCTCAACGAGGCCACCCGCTCGAAGGTCGAGGCAGTCATCGCCGAGATCGGCTACGTACCCAATCCGCAGGCACGCGCACTGGCACTTCGCCGTAACTTCCTGATCGGACTGATCCACGACAACCCCAATGCGCAGATGGTCCTGGGCGTGCAGGAAGGTATCCTCGAAACGATCCGCAACACCGAATTTGCCCTCGTCGTGCGCCCGGTCGATCGCCACTCGCCCCAACTGCTCGACGACATCCGCCATTTCATCGAGCAGCAGCGCCTCTTCGGCGTCATGCTCCTGCCTCCGATCTCCGAGAACGACGAGCTCGCGGACATGTGCCGCAAGCTGGGCTGCACCGTCGTGCGCATGGGCTCGGCCGCGCTCGACAAGAGCGAGCATTTGGTCGCTTCCAATGACCGGCAAGCGGTCGCAGATGCGGTATTCTGGCTCTCCGAACTTGGTCACCGCAGGATCGGGTTCATCGCCGGTCCGCAAGGCTTCCGCTCGGCACGCGAGCGTGAACTGGGCTTCGCCGACGGGATGGCCCGTGCGGGGCTGCCGATAGACCCGGCGCTCATGGCGCGCGGCACCTACCGCTTCGAATCGGGCCTTGCCGCTGGCGACCGGCTGCTTGCGGTCGATACGCCGCCCACCGCCATCTTCAGCAGCAACGACGAGATGGCCGCCGGATTTCTCCATCGCGCGCTCGACAAGGGGCTCAAGGTCCCCGGGCAGATCTCGATCATCGGCTTCGACAACACCGCGACCGCAGCCCATATCTGGCCGCCGCTCACCACCGTGCAATGGCCGATCAAGGCCATGGCGCGCGCTGCCGCGCACAAGCTGATCGACCCGCTCGACGCCGCCTCGCAGCCCTCGATCTTCCTTTCCGACCTGATCCGGCGTTCCTCGGCGGACGCCCCTTCCGCCTGAACCGCACCCGCCCCGTCAACGATGGGTTGAAATGCACCGCCACTTGCGACTACAGTGCTCATGACACCGGTTTCCATAAGCTGCGATCAGCGCAGCGACGCGGCTTTCAGAAGACCACGAAATCAGAGTGAGGATGCCATGAAGATTGCCCTTATCATCGAGAACAGCCAGGCCGCCAAGAACGGCATTGTCCACGAGGCGCTGACCTCAGTCGCCGAACCGCTCGGCCACGAGGTCGTGAACTACGGCATGTACACGCCCGAGGACGCGGCGCACCTCACCTACCCGATGAATGGCCTGCTCGCGGGCATCCTGCTCAATTCGGGCGCCGCGGACTTCGTCGTGACCGGCTGCGGCACGGGCACCGGCTCCATGCTCGCGTGCAACGCGATGCCCGGCGTGTTCTGCGGGCTGATCATCGATCCCACCGACGCCTTTCTCTTCGCCCAGATCAACGACGGCAATGCGGTTGCCCTTCCCTATGCCAAGGGCTTTGGCTGGGCAGCCGAACTCAACCTGCAGGACTGCTTTAACAAGCTGTTCGACGGCGAGAGCGGCCTTGGCTATCCCAAGGAGCGCGCGGCGGTGATGAAGAAGAACCGCGGCATCCTCGCCGATCTCAAGGCGGCGACCTGCCACGACATGGTGAGCGTGCTCAAGAACGTCGACCAGGACCTGCTGCGCACCGCGATCTCGGGCGAGCACTTCGCCGAATACTTCTATCCCGCCTCGAAGGACAATGCGATCAGCGACTATCTCAAGAGCCTGAACGCTGACGCGCCCGCCTGATCCTAGCCCCGTAAGGATCGGGAGCCATTAGCCACGGGCAGGCGCACGGATCGAACCGCAGCCCCATGCCCGTGGCCGGGACAGGCTGCGCAACAAGAATGAAACTGGGGACGGAGAGGCACGCCCAATGAGCAACAACGTTTTCGATCTGTCGGGCCGCGTAGCGGTGGTCACCGGCGCCAATACCGGCATTGGCCAGGGCATCGCGCTCGCACTTGCGGAGGCCGGGGCGGACATCGCCGCGGTGGGCCGCAGCGAAGCCACCGAGACCGCCGAGATGGTGCGCGCGCTGGGCCGCCACTGCGAACTCGTCCGCGCCGACCTGTCCTCGATCGAGCCCGTCTCCGAGGTGGTCGATGCGATCGTCGGCAAGCTCGGGCGGCTCGACATCCTCGTCAACAATGCCGGGATCATCCGCCGCGCCGATGCGCTCGACTTCAGCGAGGAGGACTGGGATGCGGTAATGGACACCAATCTCAAGACCCTGTTCTTCCTCAGTCAGGCTGCGGCCCGTCACATGGTCGGTTGGTCGAGCCAGTCGGGCCCGCGCGGCAAGATCATCAACATCGCCTCGATGCTCACCTTCCAGGGCGGCATCCGCGTGCCCAGCTATACCGCGAGCAAGAGCGGAGTCGGCGGTCTCACCAAGCTGCTTGCCAACGAATGGGCGCCGCGCGGGATCAACGTCAACGCCATCGCGCCCGGCTACATCGCGACCAACAACACCGCCGCCCTGCAGGGTGACGAGACACGCAATCGCCAGATCCTCGAGCGCATTCCCGAGGCGCGCTGGGGCGATCCTGCCGACATCGGCGGAGCCGCGGTCTTCCTTGCCAGCAGGGCAGCCGACTACGTCCAGGGGCATATACTCGCTGTCGACGGGGGGTGGCTTGCCCGCTGAGCACCTCATGAGCGGACACGTAACCTGTTTCGGCGAGCTCCTGCTGCGCCTCGCGACACCGCCTGGGCGCCTAACCGTTCAGTGCGATGCGCTTGAGATGGTCGTGGGTGGCGCCGAGGCAAACGTGGCTGCGGGCCTTGCCTCGCTTGGTCATCAGGTCAGGATGGTCAGCCGCGTGCCTGAAGGCCCACTCGGCGACAAGGCCCGCGCCGCGCTCGGCGGTGCCGGTGTCGATGTCGCGGGCGTTACGCGGGGCACCGGACGCATGGGGCTCTACTTTCTCGAGACGGGCGCGGGCCTGCGCCCATCGACGATCACCTATGATCGCGCGGGAAGCGCCTTTGCGTCCTCATCGGCACGCGACTTCGATCTGGCGGGAGCGCTTGCAGGCGCTCGCCTGCTGCATCTCTCGGGCATCACCCCGGCCCTTGGCCCGGGCGGTGTCGACCTCGCCCGCGCGGCAGTTCGCGCAGCACAGGAGGCAGGCGTGCCGATCTGTTTCGACGGCAATTACCGGGCGATGCTCTGGGATGCCTGGGACAGCGACCCACGTGCGATCCTCACCGAGCTCTTCGCCGCCGCCACGGTGATGATCGGCAATCACCGCGATATCTCGCTGCTGCTCGGCCGAGCGTTCTCGGGCGACGGCGCCGACCGTCGCCGCGAGGCCGCCGAGGCCATGTTCGCGGCCTTTCCGAAGCTCGAGATGATTGCCTCGACCGCGCGCCATGTCGTGAACTCGGACCACCACCGCATCGCCGCACGCATCGACACGCGCAGCACTGCGCACCAGACCGGCGAGGTCGACGTGACCGGCATCGTCGATCGCATCGGCACCGGCGATGCCTTTGCAGCGGGCGTACTGCACCGCTGGCTCGAAGGCGGGGCCGAGGACGCCAACGTCATCAAAATGGCGCAGGCCGGGCTGGCCTATACCGTGCTCAAGCACTCGCAGCCCGGAGACATGTGCCTCATCGGACCGGGAGAACTCGATGCCTTTTCCGCCAGTGGAGGCGACGTCAGGCGCTGACCTGTCACGCCGCCGCCTGCTTGCCTCGGGCGGCGCGATTGCCGCCGCGAGCCTCGTGCCGTCTCCATCATCGGCGCGCGCAAGCAAGGCTCCTCGCGCGGCACGCTATCAAGGTGTCGGCGAAGAGGGCGTGCTTGCCTTCAAGGGTATCCGCTACGCGCGCGCCGCGCGCTTTGCCCGCGCTGTCCCCGAACCGGCGCAAGGCCCGCTGCTGCGCGCCGAGAGCTTCGCCCCGCTCTGCCCGCAGCGCCCCCTTTCCGATCACCCCCAGAGCGAAGACTGCCTCTTCCTCAACGTCTGGACACCCGAGGTGGACGCGCGCGCGCGCCGTGCGGTCATGGTCTATTTCCACGGCGGAGCCTATACCACCGGCTCGGTCACCGATCCATTGACGCATGGGGGCAAGCTGGCCGCGCAGGGCGACGTCGTCGTTGTTACCGTCAACCACCGCCTCAATGCGCTGGGCTATGCCTGGCTCAAACCCTTCGGCGCGCGCTATGCGGACAGCGGCAATCTGGGCCAGCTCGATCTGGTGCTGGCACTGCAATGGGTGCGCGAAAACATCGCGCATTTCGGCGGCGACCCTGCGCGGGTCATGGTCTTCGGCCAGTCAGGCGGAGGCGCCAAGATCGCGACCCTGATGGCGATGCCTGCGGCGAAGGGCCTCTTCCACAGCGCCGCTACGATGAGCGGCCAGCAGGTACAAGCGAGCGGCCCGGCTCATGCATGGGCGCGCACGCAGGCCTTCATGGCCAAGCTTGGCCTCGCGCCCAGCGAGGTCGATGCCCTGCGCACCATGCCGGTCGAGAGGCTGGTCGAGGGTCTCGATGCGAGAGACCCGGTGATGAGTAGCGGCCCTGTCTACTTCGGCCCGGTGCTCGACATGACCAACTTGCCGCGCCATCCCTTCTGGCCCGATGCCGCGCCGCAATCACGCGCCATTCCCATGATCCTGGGCAATACCCGCGAGGAGACGCGTGCCTTCCTCGATCCGCGCGGGCCCCGACTAGAGGGGCTCGAATGGGAGAACCTTGGCGAGCGATTGGGCCGCGAGATCAAGATCGATCTCGATCCGGTCTGGGTCGCTGCCCAGTACCGCGCCCGCTACCCCGGTTGGTCTCCCGAACAGATCTACTATGCCGCGACAACGGCAGGCCGCTCCTGGCCGGGCCAGGTCATCGAGGCCGACGAGCGCGCCAAGGCCGATGCCGGGGCGACCTGGGTCTACCAACTCGATCGCCCCTCCCCCGTCGATCCTTTGAGAGGCGCAGCGCATACCGACGACATTCCCTATGTCTTCGGCACACTCAATGCCCCCGGCAGCTATTCCGGTACCGGCCCCACGGCCCGCGCGCTGAGCTCTGCGATGATGCGCGCCTTCACCGGCCTTGCGAAGACCGGCAGGCCCGGCCTGGCTGACTGGACGGCCTATGCCCTGCCCGAGCGCGCGACCATGATCTTCGACGAGACGACAAGGCTCGAGAACGATCCGCGCCGCTGGCAGCGCGAGCTCTGGGCAACCGCCCCCTATGTCCAGCCCGGAAGCTGACTGCCCAGCGTCAGGTCCCTGGTATTACGGCGCCGGGGGTGTCGGCGGATTGGGGTAGGCGATGATCAGCGATAGCGGCGCCTCGCCGAGTTGGCGGATCCCGACCACCGCGCCGGTGTAGAGATAGGCGGACATGCCTACGCGAAGGCGCGCCGTCTTCCCGTCCGAGCTGACTTCGCCCTCGCCCGACAGGACATAGTAAACCTCGTCGTGAGAGATGGGATGGTCGCCGATTGCCGCATCCTTGTGAAGGATACGGCGACGAAACTCCATCGTGCGCGGCGCGGGCGCGGCATCGGAGATACGGTAGGCCGTACTCATGCCGATGGCCCCGTGCGGAGGAGGTTCCTCGCGCACGGTATCGGCCTCGTCGATCACCACCATTGCCGGAGCCGCGGCCATCAGCAGCGCGGCGACGATGGCGTCCGCGCTCATTGGCGCATCGCCTTGTCGCGCGCGGTCAGCTTTTCCTGCGCTCCTGTCTTCTGTCCGGGATAGACGCCTGAGACGGGCGTCATCGTCTTCATGTCCCAGTCCTTCTCGATGAAGGGCGCACGTGTCTCGCCCGGATGCGGATAGCCGCCGACGACTTTCTCGTCGTCGAGGATTTCGCCGCGTCCTTCGGCGACGAAAAACAGCACGCGGATATCGTCGGGTGCGCGGTCCCAGGGGCGTGCGCCGACGGTCGAGAGCAGGCTCGTTTCGAGCCGGTCCGCAGGCAGGATGTCGTAGCCATCGAGGTTTGCCATCGGCCGATCTTTCTCAATCAGCTTTGCATTGGTGACGCCGTAGCGCCCGAACATCGCCTCGGGATTGCCCCAACGGTCGACCGCCTTATTGTCCTTGCTGTAGAAGGCAAGGTCGCCATCGCCGCCGAGCGTGAGGAACGGCAACCCCGGCGCGGTCGAGTTACCCGCACGCATGAGATTGCCCACCGCCGTGATCTCGCCGGTCACGTAGTCGTGGCCCGCCCACTCGAGGTTCATCAGATTGTAGTGCACCGCTCGGTGGCCGGGATCGTAGATCATGTTGTTGATCATCAACACCTGTGCGCCGCCCTTGACCAGCGGCGAGCGCTCCATGTTGTGTGCCCACAAGTTGCGGTAGAAGGTGATGTTGGTGGCGTTGTCGTGGACCAACGTGCCCTTGGAATGCTCGCCCTTGGGGTGACTGGCCTCTGCCAGCCCCTCAGCGGCGAGATTTTCGCGAAAGACAATATCGTGACTCGTTCCCTTGCGCCATTCCTCGACGCTGTTGCCGGTGAAGCGCGGGCCGGAGGCGGACATGTTCTCGTCGACCGCCCAGAAGAAACTGCAGTGCTCGACCACTACGTTGTACGCTGCGACGGTGGAAAACGCATCCGCCTCCCAGCCCGAGAGCTTGGGCTGGCCGTCAACCCCGGTCATGATCCGCAAGTGGCTGAGGATCACGTCGTGGCTCTTAAGATCGATGCCCCCGCGCACGATGGTGATGCCGGGCGAAGGCGCCGTCTGCCCCGCGATCGTCGCATAAGGTTCAGTCATTTCGATGACCGAGCGCTCGAGATCGATCACCCCGCCGACCTCGAACACGATTACGCGCTTGCCCTTGGTGGCGAGCGCCGCGGCAAGCGAACCGGGGCCCTCCTTCGCGAGCGTGGTGACGCGAACGACTCGCCCGCCCTCGCCGCCATGGGTCGGGTCCCCGGCGGCTGCAAAGGCATGGCCGCCAAGAACGAATCCGGTGCCGGCGATCAGCGCAAGACGGCCTGCAAGCTTGCGAAAATTCAATTCCTATCTCCCATTATGCTCTGCTTCTTGACAGGACGGGTAGCCTGTGACCATAACAATGACACCGGTTACCAAAGAGGGCAAGAGCCCAGAACGGAAAGCCGGTCGGCGGAAAGGCTCCGCCAAGGAGGACGCGCCGCAAGGCGCAGGGAGATGATGAGCTGACAGGGGCAGGCGCTGGTCGCTTTCCTTTGACACCGGTAGCACAAGGCCAATGAGCCAAGTGAGGGGATGAGGCCATGCGCAAGCATGTTATGAGGATTTCACCAGTCAAGTGCGCCCTGATGGCGACCAGTGCAATCGCACTTCCGCAAGTCGCGCAGGCGCAGGAGAGCACCACCGATCCGACCGCGACGCTCGATGCCGAGGCGATCATCGTCACCGGTTATCGTCAATCGCTCGATGCCGCGATCAGCGTGAAGCGCGATTCGATCGGTGCAGTCGA
Organism: Novosphingobium profundi; assembly: GCF_020524485.1. Taxonomy (GTDB): domain Bacteria; phylum Pseudomonadota; class Alphaproteobacteria; order Sphingomonadales; family Sphingomonadaceae; genus Novosphingobium; species Novosphingobium profundi_A. Next base: position 343,391 of record NZ_JAIVLF010000004.1, read on the forward strand.
TGCAATCGTCGCGGAAGACATTGCCAAGTTCCCCGACCAGAACCTGGCGGAATCTCTACAGCGCATTCCGGGGATTTCGATCCAGCGCGACGCCGGTGAAGGCCGCGCGATCACCGTGCGCGGCCTGGGTGCGCAATTCACCCGCGTGCGTCTCAACGGCATGGAGACGATCGCGACTTCGACCGATGGCGCGTCTGCCAACCGCGATCGCGCGTTCGACTTCAACGTCTTCGCCTCCGAGCTATTCAGCTCGATCGTCGTACACAAGACGGCCGAGGCAGCTCTCGACGAAGGCTCCCTCGGCGCGGTAGTCGATCTCAACACGGGCGCCCCCCTCCGCGGCAAAACAGGCATCACCGCCGTCGCCTCGGCGCAGGGACGCTACAACGACCTCACCAAGGACGTCGATCCCAGGCTTGCCGGGCTCGTGGCCTGGGTCAACGAGGACCACACGTTCGGCGTTTCGGCCTCGGTCGCCTGGTCGGACTACACGACCAAGGAGCTGGGCAATAACTCGGTCCGCTGGGCACAGGCACCGTTCTCCTCGGTCAATGGCGAGACCTGCATGAGCGGGTCGAACTTCGTCACCACCCCCTCGGCCGCCTGCATTGAAGTAGCGGAAGCCTTTCATCCGCGTATTCCACGCTACGGCCTTGTCAATCACGACCGCGAGCGCCTCGGCGCTACCGGTTCGATCCAGTGGGAGCCGACCGAAGACACCAAGCTCTCGGTCGATGGGCTCTACTCGCGCTTCAAGGAGAACCGTGACGAGTACTGGGGCGAGGTGCTCCTGCGCAGCAACGAGCGTACCATCGATGTCTCTAATTACGTGATCGATGGCGACAACAATCTGATTTCAGCCGATCTCGACAATGTCTACGTTCGCACCGAACGCTACCACCGCGAGAGCGAGACCGAGTTCTACCAGATTTCGGCCAAGCTCGAGCAGCGCCTGGGTGAGACGCTTAAGGTCAACCTGCTCGCCGGCACCTCCAAGTCGCAGGCAGACATCCCGGTTGAGACCACGCTCGCCTACGACAATCGCGATGCGACCGGTTACAGCTACGACTACACCGACATGAAGTCGCCGCTGCTCACCTTCGGCGACGAGATCACCGACCCGACCGCGTTCCAGTTCGCCGAATTCCGCGATCGTCCCTCCTACCTCACCAACAAGTTCAAGACCGTCTCGGGCGACCTCGACTGGGAAGTCTCGGACGACTTCACGATGATGGTGGGCGGCTTCTACCGCCAGTTCGACTTCGCCACCGAAGGCTACCGGCGCGACGCGAACTACTGCTCGGCCTTCACCTGCGCCCCAGGGACATACGGCGCGCCCGTTACCGCCGAGCTTTCCGACATCTTCGAACTGGGCGATGCCGGGCAGCCTTCCGGCAACACCAATGCCTGGATCGTGCCGAACCTCGGCTCGGGAACCGACTTCGTCGACCTCTATTCGCGCGAAGCGGTGCTGCAACAGGGCGAGCAGCGCGACGTCACCGAAAAGACGATGGGTGGCTGGTTCATGGCCCAGTTCGAGACCGAGATCTTCGGCATGCGCATGAACGGCAACGCCGGCGTGCGCTACGCCAAGACCAAGCAGTCGTCCTCCGGCTTCACCGACGGCACCTACGTCACCGTGAAGCGCGACTACGACGACTTCCTGCCCTCGTTCAACGTCAACTTCTTCCCGACCGACAACGTCATCGTGCGCGGTGCGATCGCAAAGGTCATCACCCGCCCGACGCTCGGCAGCCTGACCCCGGGCGGTTCGGTCGATCAGTTCAACTTCCGCGTTTCTTCGGGCAATCCCTTCATCGATCCCTACCGCGCGACGACTTACGACGCCGCCGTGGAATGGTACTTCGCGCCCGGTGCGCTCGCCTCGGTCGCGGTCTTTGCCAAGGACATCGTCAGTTTCCCGATCTCGACCTCGCTCCAGGGCACCTGGGCCGACAGCGGCCTGCCGACCTCGCTGCTGACCGAAGGCACGCCCGCCTACAACGCCATCGTGCTGGGTCAGGACCCGAACCGCGAGTTCGAGTTCCGCACTACGGGCAATGGCCCGGGCGCGAACCTCAAGGGCATCGAGCTCTCGCTGCAGCTGCCTTTCTCAGCCTTCACCGACGGCTTCGCGCGCAACTTCGGCGTCCTTGCCAACCTGACGCTGGTGAAAAGCGACGTCGACTATACGGTCGCAGGCGCCCTCGCCTACGATCCGGTCACCAACAGACTGACCGCCCAGGCTGCGGGTGATTACGTCCAACCCCTGCTCGGCCTCGCCAAGCGTTCATGGAACGGCACAGCCTATTACGACGATGGCAAGTTCTCGGTACGCGGCTCTATCGCCTACCGCAGTGGCTACAACGACAGCACCAGCGGCAACAACAACGTGTTCGAGGGCTACGGTAGCTCGCTCAACGTAGATGCCTCGCTCCGCTACAAGTTCACCGACTACCTCGAGCTTTCGCTCGAAGGGACGAACCTGACGGACAATTACCGCTATCGCTTCACCGACCTTGCGGCCAACCGCAACTACGAAAACAACCACTATGGCCGCACCTTCCTGTTCGGTGCGCGCTTCAGCTACTGATCGACCATGACCCGGGCCCCGGGACGCAGGAGAAAACCATGACCATCAACCGCCGGTCGTTCATGGCTGCCTCACTCGTCTCGGGGCTCGCTCTTTCGGCAACACGGACCTACGCGCAGACACGGCCACCGCAAGCCGACAGCCCGCGAGCACCCGGCCTGCCGCAGCCAAGCGAGACGATCGACCTGTGGCCTGCCGGCGCGCCCGGCATGCCCGCGCGGGCACCACAGGAAACGGTGACCGAGCGTTCCAGTGATGAGCTGGTCACCGACCGAGCGGTGCTCGGTATCACCCGACCGCGCATGGCAGTATTCCGGCCCGACCGACCCAACGGTGCGGCGGTCCTGCTGACGCCCGGCGGCGGCTACAAGCATGTCGTAGTCGACAAGGAGGGCTACGAGATGGCGCGCTGGCTCACCCCGCGCGGCTTCACCGCCTTCGTCCTTTTCTACCGCCTGCCCGGCGAGGGCTGGGCCAACCGCTCGGATGTCGCGCTCGCCGATGCGCAGCGCGCAATGCGCCTCGTGCGCCTCCGCGCATCCGCGTTCGCGATCGATCCCGAGCGCGTCGCGGCCATGGGTTTTTCAGCAGGTGGCCACGTCTGCGCCGATCTCGCGGCGCGCTTCGCCGCGCGCGTCTATGCGCCTGTCGACGAGGCCGACACGCTTTCGGCAAAGCCGATCTGCGCAGCGCCCGTCTACCCCGTGGTCTCAATGGATCCCGTAATCGCGCATGCCGGTTCGCGCGACCTGCTGCTCGGCCCCGCGCCCACTCCGGCGCTCGAGGCGGCGCATTCGCCCGACCACAACGTGCCCGCCGACGCGCCGCCGCATTTCCTGCTTCACGCCGAAGACGACGACGTCGTGCCCAGCGAGAACACCTTGCGCCTGCGCGCCGCGCTCAAGGCGCGCGGCATCCCGGTCGAGACGCACCTCTTCGCGCAGGGCGGCCACGGCTTCGGCCTGCGCAAGGCAATCGGCAAGCCGGTCGAGGTCTGGCCCGACCTGTGGCGCGCCTGGGCGCGGACGGTGGGTCTGGGCTGACGGACGATGAAGGATACGATCAAGGGAATGCACAGACGTGAAGCGCTCAAGGCAACAGCCCTTGGCGCGATGGGACTGGCGGTGCCGATTGGTCCGGCTGCCGCTACCGGGGTGGGCGAAACATCTCTCCTCCCGCCCGCCCCGGCAACCCCGCGCAAATGGGCGCGCGGGCTCGACAACCAGCGCAAGGCGGACCTCGGCAACGGGACCTTCCTCAATCCGGTGCTCTCGGGCGACCGCCCGGACCCGGCGATCCTGAAGGATGGCAAGGACTACTACCTCACTTTCTCAAGCTTCGATTCCTATCCCGGCCTCACCATCTGGCACAGTCGCGACCTCGTGAACTGGCATCCGCGCAAGCCGGCCCTCCACCGCAACATCGGTTCGGTCTGGGCTGTGAGCCTGGATAAGCACGCGGGACGCTACTTCCTCTACATCCCGGTCAAGGCCGAACCCAACGACATCTACGTGATCTGGTCCGATCACATCGACGGCCCGTGGAGCGATCCGGTCGCGCTTGGCCTGCATGACCACATCGACCCGTGCCACGCCGTCGGCGAGGACGGCTCGCGCTGGCTGTTCCTTTCGGGCGGGGACAGGGTGCGGCTCTCCGATGACGGCCTCGCGCGCGCGGGCGAGGTCGAGCACGTCTACGATCCCTGGCGCTATCCCGATGACTGGGACGTCGAGGGGTTCTCGCCCGAAGGGCCCAAGATCCACCGCCATGGCGACTGGTTCTACATGCTGACCGCAGTCGGCGGGACTGCGGGACCGCCGACCGGGCACATGGTCATCGCCGCACGTGCGCCCTCGATCCACGGGCCCTGGGAGCATCATCCCAACAACCCGCTGGTGCGTACCGAAAGCCTCGACGAGGCCTGGTGGTCGCGCGGCCATGCCTCGCTTGTCGAGGGGCCCGATGCGCGCTGGTACACGCTCTACCACGGCTACGAGGCGGGCTTCTGGACGCTCGGGCGCCAGTGCCTGCTCGACCATGTCGCGTGGAGCGAGGACGGCTGGTTTCGCATGACCGGCGGCGACCTCGCTGCGCCGCTGGCCAGCCCCAGCGGGGGTGAGGCACTGCCCCACGGCATGGCCCTCTCGGACGACTTCACCGCACCGCTCGCGCTTGGCTCGCGGTGGTCGTTTTTCCGCCCTGCGCCCGACGAAGCGCAGCGTTGCACGAGCAATGACGGTGTGCTGCATCTCGCCGCGAAGGGCTCGGCGCCGTCGAGCGGATCGCCGCTGCTGCTCATCGCGGGCGACACCAGCTACCGCTTCGAATGCGACATCGAGATCGACCCGGGATGCACCGCAGGGCTGGTCCTGTTCTACGACGATAAGCTCTATGCAGGGCTAGGCTTCGACGCGGATCGCTTCGTCACGCACCAGTACGGGATCGAGCGCGCGCGCCCCGCCAATCCGCACGGGCGCCGCATGAAGATGCGCGTGACCAATCGGGCTCACATCGTCGCCATCCATACCTCTGGCGACGGCGGGAAATCCTGGCAGCGCTTCGACCGGGGCATGGAAGTCTCAGGTTACCACCACAATGTACGCGGAGGGTTCTTGATGTTACGCCCTGGGCTCTACGCGGCCGGAAGCGGCGAGGCCCGCTTCCGCGATTTCCAATTCACAGCACTGGAAGACTGATGCCCCGCCCCCTCAACCTGCATCCCGACCGCCTTCTCCCTACCGATCCCGCCACCCGCAGCCTCGCGCGCGAACTTTACCAGAGCGTCGCCACGCTTCCGATCGTGAGCCCGCACGGTCACACCGATCCTTCGTGGTTTGCAGGCAATGCGCCCTTCGGCAATGCGACGCAGCTCCTGCTCGTGCCGGACCACTACGTGTTCCGCATGCTCTATTCGCAAGGGGTGCCGATGGAGGCGCTAGGCGTGCGCAACCCGCAGGTCGACCCGCGCGAGGCATGGCGGCTGCTTGCGCACAACTACCACCTGTTCCGCGCGACACCTTCGCGCATGTGGCTCGACTGGGTCTTTGCCGAGGCCTTTGGCATCGACGTGCAGCTCGGCGCAGATACCGCCGACCACTATTACGACACCATCACCGAGAAGCTCGCCACCGAGGCCTTCCGTCCGCGCGCACTCTTCGACCGGTACGGCATAGAGGTCATCGCCACCACCGAGAGCCCGCTCGACAGACTCGAGCATCACGCCACACTCAAGGCCGAGAACGCAAGGCCCGGGGGCTGGCAGGGTAGGGTCATCACCGCCTACCGGCCCGATCCGGTGATCGACCCCGAGTTCGAGGGTTTCCGCGAAAACCTCGTGCGCTTCACCGAGATCACCGGCGAGGATTGCCTGGACTGGTCGGGCTACCTCGCGGCCCACCGCCAGCGCCGCCGCTTCTTCGCGCAGATGGGCGCGACCTCGACCGACCACGGCCACCCGACCCCGCGCACCGCCGACCTGCCGCGCGCCGAGGCCGAGGCGCTCTTCGCAAAAGTCACGAACGGCAACTTCACACCCGAAGATGCCGAACTGTTCCGCGCACAAATGCTGACCGAGATGGCGGGCATGAGCCTCGAGGACGGACTGGTCATGCAGATCCATCCAGGCGCGTTTCGTAACCACAATGCCCGCGTATTCGAGCGTTTCGGGCGCGACAAGGGCGCCGACGTGCCGAGCCGCACTGAATATGTCGCGAACCTGAAGCCCCTGCTCGACAAGTACGGCAACGAGGCCGCTCTCTCCATCATCCTGTTCACTCTGGACGAGAGCACCTATGCGCGCGAACTCGCGCCGCTCGCGGGCCACTACCCGTGCCTCAAGCTGGGCCCGGCCTGGTGGTTCCACGACAGCCCCGAGGGCATGCGCCGTTTCCGCCGCATGACCACCGAAACCGCTGGCTTCTACAACACCGTCGGCTTCAACGATGACACCCGCGCCTTCCTCTCGATCCCCGCGCGCCACGACGTTGCCCGCCGTGTAGACTGCGGGTTTCTCGCCGAACTGGTGATGGAGCATCGCCTCGAGGACTGGGAGGCCGCCGAAGTTGCGCAGGACCTTGCCTCCAACCTCGTGAAAAAGGCCTACCGACTATGAGCGAGCGGCTTTGCGCATCCGCGCTCAAGACACTGCCCGCCTCCATCGCGGCTCCCGCCTATGATCGCAACGAACAACAGGTCGGCATCGTCCATTTCGGCATCGGTGCCTTCCACCGCGCGCATCAGGCCTGGTACACCGATGCCGCCATGAACGCGGGCGAGCGCGACTGGTCGATCCTCGGTGTCTCGCTGCGCTCGCCGGGCGTTGCCGCGCAGCTCAATCCGCAGGACGGGCTCTACACGCTGGTCGAATGTTCGGCGCAAGGACGCAGCGCGCGGGTGATCGGTTCGGTGCATGAAGTGCTGGTCGCCGGTGTCGCCAGAGCGCGCCTTGCCATCGCCCTCTCCGCCCCGCAGACGCGCATCGTCTCATTCACCGTCACCGAGAAGGGCTATTGCCGCAAGGCCAACGGCTCGCTCGATTTCAACGCGGCCGCGCGCGGCTTCTACCCGATCCTGAGCAATGCGCTGCGGGAACGGCAGGCGTCCGGATGCGGCGGGCTCACCCTGCTCTCGTGCGACAACCTTGCCGACAACGGTCGCCAGCTGGCGCGGCTCATGCGCGAATGGCTCGCGCGCGAAGCGCCCGATCTCGTCGAATGGTTCGAGGCCGAATGCACCTGCCCCTCGACTATGGTCGATCGCATCGTGCCCGCCCCGACGAGCGCCGACCGCTCCGAGGTGGCACAGCTGCTCGGCTGCCTGGACGAAGGCGCGGTGGTGACCGAACCCTTCAGCCAGTGGGTCATCGAGGACCGCTTCGCGCGCGGGCGCCCGGCATGGGAAAAGTTCGGAGCGCAGCTCGTCGCAGACGTCGCGTCGTACGAGACCGCCAAGCTGCGCATGCTCAACGGCGCCCATTCGGCGTTGGCCTACCTCGGGCTCCAGCGCGGGCACACTTACGTGCACGAGGCGATGGGCGATGGCGCAATCCGCCCGCTCATCGAGTGCATCATGCGCGACGAGGCCGCGCCCACCGTCGTGGCGGCGCCAGGGCAGGACCTCGATACCTATGCCGATGCACTGCTCGCACGCTTCGAAAATCCGGCACTCAACCACAAGCTGGTCCAGATCGCGATGGACGGCAGCCAGAAGATCCCGCAGCGCTGGCTTGAAACATTAGAAGCTCAACGCCTTGCAGGTCGTAAATGCCCCGGTCTCCTGACCGCCCTCGCGGCTTGGTTTCTCCATCTGCGCGGAGCCAACGGGCCTGTAGACGATCCCATAGCAGACACTTTGTCGAACTTGGCCCTGAGCAATTCAAACTTGCAACTCGCGACCTTGCTTTTCACAGGCGATGGGTTGCTATCCGGTTTCTGGAATCCTCTGGGAGTTGATATCCCAGAGGATTCCAGAAACGGTGACGCTTGAATTTAGCGCTTGCTCGATGCTGACGGATGCCTTCACCGCGAGTTCTACCGCATGTAATTCGGTCGTTGGGATGGTGCGCGTGGTGCCGCTGGAAGCGGCTGCAGACATAAGGAATAAGGCAATCAAGTGTCATCTCCACGTCGCTTAGCCCACTAACAGCAGAGTTAATCGTCATATTAGCCGACTAGCGAACTGCGAATAAGATACGACCGGCGCCGCCTAAGTTTTGATAAAGGTATTTTCCGGCATGGCCGGTCTCAGGAACGAGCCTTTCGGGGCTGGACGACCGACAAGGCGCCTGGCGGCCACGACCGCCGCCGGCGCATAGAGGCCCTTCTGCGCCCGCCCCCTACCGATCCGAAGGTTATTAGCAACCACGGAGCGAACGTCGGCTTACCCTGTACGGTCGCGGGTAAGTGGACTGTCGGCATTGTCCCACCAGCGGCCAGTCCAACTACCTCGATCGAGCTTCTGATCGATGGATAGCCTAACAATCCCTCGCGTCCGCCTCATCCATCTCCTTCACCCAGGTCCGCAACGCATCCATGATCCGCCGGATGAGAACATCGTCCTGATCATCAAGAAACAGGTTGCCATCATCGGCGAACTCACGGCGCAGCTTCATCGGCATGGTCACGATACTGGCGGTGATGACGGCCTCGATACGGCGCAGGTCAAGGGTATTCATGGGATCGATCTCCTTTCGTGATTGTCGGACGTTCAGCCCTTCTCGATGAGCCCGCGCAGACTGGCGTATGGCACGAGGGTGATCGCCCCCACCTTGACGACCTCGATGCGGCCTTCAGCGATGAGCTCATACAGCTTGGAGCGCCCGATCCCGGTGAGCCGGCAGGCTTCGGGAATGCGCACCGATATCGGCTCGGTCGGGGCCGGGGTCTTGTCGCTCATAGATCGAACTCCTGCTGGATCTCGGGTTTGGGGCCTTGGCCCGATGCCTTGCCCTTGGCGGCAAGCTCACCGGCCATGCGCACGAACTGCTCGTAGCGAAGCTTGCCCAGGTGCCGGGTCTCGGCGTCGAAGGCGGGGTGGTGCGCGGTCATCGTGAGCTGATGGCGCACCAGCAAACCAACCACTTCGGTGAGATGCGCCATCTGCCTTTCGAGGGCTTCACTGGCCTTCACCTGACGGGCAAGCGTAACCCCGAACTTGGCTTCGATGGCCTGTCCCTCCTCGGCCGCGAACCACGCGGTCAGCGCCTTGGTCAGAACGTCGGTCTTCGAGCTCTCGGGCGCGGCGGCGGCCACCTCGAGCTTGGCCGAGAGAACGTCGGGCAGATAGAACTGGTGGCGGGTCTTGGTCGTCTGCATGCGCACGAGGATGCACCGGCGCGCCATGGTCCGACAGAACCTCTCCGGTGCCAGCTGGGGCCCCTGCCGATCTACATGCCGATTTCCGGACCGCGATCGCGGCCCTTGCCGATGGTCCAGTTGATCGCGTCTCCCCGCTGGATCCCCGAGACAAAACGGCCCCGCTCACGTTCGAGCACCGGTTGCCAGGGCACCAGCGTGAAGTCGCGCGAACGCGCGACCACCGCGAATTTGTCCTCGCCAATCTGGACTGGCTGCTTGTAGATGCCCTCCAGATACCCGCCCCTGCTCTGCGAATAGTCGAGGCCCAGCTCCTTCGCGAGCTGCCCGGCGACGCGCGTGAGCTCGCGCTGCTTGAGGCTCGCGATCAGGTCGGGCTTGTAGACCATCGCCTCCCCTTCCTGCCGGGCCAGATCCTGCTCGATCAGCCATTGCTGACGCCGTGCCAACGCATTGCGGATTTCGACGCCGATCTTGCCGTCAAGTTGCAGCCGTCCGGGCTCCAGGCATTTGCGGTCAAGCCAGGTCGGCCCGTCGTGACGGGCAAGGCTCGTCAGGTCGCGCTCGGCTACCACAGAGACTTGGACGGGTTGGCGCTGACCTCGGGCCTGTTCGTAGCCCTCGACGAGCGCGGTGTGATCGCGTCCGATCGCCCAGCTGCCATCGCTCGCGCGCTCCAGCTTCCGGGTCGCCTTGCGGATGGCTTCGAGCCTGCGCACATGCGCCTCGGCAAAGGTGCGCGTCGCGCCCGGATCGTGGGCCTGGTGCGCGGCGATGCTGTAGCGCCCTCCATTTGCTTCGGCGACCTCCATGATCGTCTTGTCCGAGGCGCGCAGACCGTGGCGGCTGGGCGCAATCTCGACCAGGCGCCCGGTCATCGCCCCATCGGCCAGATCGTGGCCCAGATCGACGTAGTGCGAGCGCCCGTCGGTCGCCTCGACAATGAGGTAGTGGCGATCGCGGATTTCATCGGAGAGCCCACGGGCCTGTATACGGCCAAGTAGCTTCTGGCCCTTGCTAGGTTCGTAAATGGCGTAGTCATGGGCGAGTACCTGCGGGGTGGCTTTCAACTCGCGGTGCATGGTGGCGATGATGTCGTGGCGTGTCCCCATGGTCCGCAGCGACGCTTCCAGGCCCTCTTCGAGCCGGTAGCGCCCCTTGCCCTCCTCGTGGGCCAGTCCCATGCGCTGGAGCGTGCCGAGCCGAGCAGCGCGCAAGGCCTGCTCGGCCGGATCGCGGTGCCAGGCCGAAGCGATGCCATTCTCGTCACGATCGCGCAGCAGACGGCGGTCGATCCCGGTGAAGCGTTCCTGGCTCACTTCACGCGCATTGCCTTGCGCGATCTCGTGCGCGGTGCGTGGGCCCAGATCGCGGTTGACGATGTCGCTTGCGCGCCCAGCGATGCCGTGGCGGATGTAGTCGCGCGCGATGATCAGATTCTGCCCGCGTTCATCGACACCGCGCACGACGATATGGGTGTGGGGATGGCCGGTGTTGAAGTGATCGACCGCGACCCAGTCGAGGCGCGTGCCCAGGTCCTTCTCGACGTCCTTCATGAGATCGCGGGTCAACGGCTTGAGGTCCGGATACTGCGCCCCGTCCTCGGCCGAGACGATGAAGCGGAACTGGTGGCGATCGCCGGTGCCGCGTTCGAGGAAAGCCTTGCCGTCGACCTCGTCGCGATCGGGGCCGTAAAGATCGCCTCGTTCGCCCTTGCGCGTGGTGCCGTCGCGCTGGAGATAGCGCAGATGCGCGGCGGCGGCCTTGGCGCCCTTCCCCGCCAGCTTCACGAAGCGCGCTTTGACGATCACGCGCCGGGCGCGCGGATTGGAAAAACGCCCGGCGTTTCCCAGCACCGTTCCGATCGTTGATCCCCGCCCGATCCGGCTGCCGGTAAACCGACCACGGGACCGGGCTTTGCGGGCTCCGTTCCCTCCGGCCTGGTTGACTGCCCGGAGCAGGTCGTGGCGAAGGGGACGCTCCTTGCCCATATGGCCAAGCCAGACATCGAAGTCGTCGTCCATCAGGTTCACCTCCAGGTCCAAAAGACCCGATGAGGGAGGACCGACCCAACGCTTCAAGGTCCTCCACCGGTGTCTCGCGCCAAACCAGCGCAAATCCACGCGATTTTCCCCCGCAATCTCGTCGTGGAGGCATACGACGTTCCCCAAGCGCCCCTAATCTCCCACAAAAACGATGTGCAGACAGACAGTTAGCAGGGGGCGCGAGACACCTGCCTTTACCTTGCCTTACGCCCTATCCCCCTCTCCTGCGATCACCCCCGTCTGCCTCCCCTCACCCGCCCTGCCGAAGACACGGCCTTCACGATGTTCGCCATATGTTCTATATCAGGGCGACCCGCATCGAGTCGCATGGAGGCATGGCAGCATGGGTGTTCACATTGAGGTTGGAGGCAAATCGAGCCTGCTTCTGACGGGCCATATCGAGACGCGTCTCGAGGTACCGGCGCGTGGGATTACCGAGGGGTTTTCGCTGGCGTTTTCAGATGGAACCTTGCTGCGTGGGACGTTCCTGGACGGTGCTTTCACCTGCCGTTTTGCCCTCGCGGTCGAAGGCGCAGCGCAGGTTCGCATCACGCGTCACGATGACGGTGACCGGGTCGATCTGACCTCAAATTTCGAGTGGATCACGCTCGCTTGCGGCCAGGAAACCCTGCAGCCTGTCGCAGCCAATGCGGACGAGGATGTGCTGCAACTGACCCTCGACATCGTGGTCGAGGAGCGCGTCTGAAAGGGAATGGAAGCCAGCCGATCAGCTGGCTTCGCGGGCGGTCTCTTCGAGCTGGGCGATGCGCTCGGAGCACACGGTCTGGACGACGCGACCGAGTTCCTCGACCTGTTCGCCGAGCCAGGTCAGCTCTTCCTCGCTCACGGTGTAGTGCTTGGAGTAGCGGGCCTTGACGTAGGCTTCCTTGAGCTTCTCGAACATGCCGCGCTGCCAGCGGTTCTCGCGCGGCCAGGCGTAGACCAGCCGAGGATCGAGACGCTCGGCCTGGGTGCGCAGGAACGCCAGATTGTGGACGTGCGGTGTGTAGAAGGTCGAGACCAGCAGGACGCAGTGGTAGAGACGTTCTGCCGTCTGATGCATATCGAAGGCCGCATCTTTCAGATTACCTTCTGAGATATGGAATTTGGCTCCATTGAAGCGCTTCTGGGCAGCTGGGAACCACTCCCCGTAGTACTCTTTCGCCAGATCCAGCGCGGCATGCGGGGTCTTCGGCTTGGGGGTCGCCAATTCGCTGTCGTCGGCCTCGTAAAGCCCGATGCCGTCGCGGGCGATGTCCATGAAGAAGTAGCGGCCCTGGGCGAGCCCGTCGTTCACTTCCTGCATGGTGTGGACGATGAAATTGACCGGCGTCTTGAGGCTCTCGGTGATGCCGTATTCGCGCATCAGCCGTTCATCGACGCGGGTCCAGTACTTGACCCGGTCGGTCAGCCGCTTGTCACTGACGATGACCAGCAGATCGTAGTCCGACTTGTAGCCCTTGGCGGTGTGCGGCTCGTCGATCCAGTTGCCCCGGGCATAGCTGCCGTAGAGCACGATCTTGAGGATGCGCCCCTTCTTCTTCCAATTCTGCGTCGAAAGCGCGAAGGCGTCCTCGAATTCCTCGAAGACGATCTGCACCACGCGCTCGAGCTCGCGCTGCTTGTTCGCCGGGAGATGGTCGAGGCTCGTTTTCATGGGCACAGACTCGCGCCTAACATCCCAGTTGCCAAGAGCAAAGTGCAAGGGCCGGTCCTGCACAGGACCAGCCCTTGCCGCGTGCAGTAGGAACCCGCACGCTATTCCCTGCCCAACTCGTCCAGCCGCTTGCCCAGATGGCGGATGGCACGCCCGAGGCGCTTCACCACTTGCCGCTGCGACAATCCGGTGCGCCGGGCGATCTCCTCGACGGACATGCTGTGGAGCCGCATCGCGAGGAATATCTGGCGGTCGAGGTTGGTGAGTTCGAGCAGCGCCGCCTCGATCCGGCGCAGGCGTTCGGGATTGAAGTCCTGTTCCATGGGCCTTGTCTCCTATGCGGAGGAGCCCGGCGACCTTGGCCACCGGGCTCACTCATCAGGCCGCCTGCGGCAGCGGGTTCGGGGTATCTGGCTCGGCTCCTTCGGCCTCGACAGCTTCGGCATTCTCAGCGATCCGCACCGAACGCTCGACACTGCCAACGCCCCCGCGCTCGGTGTACGCAGTGGCCGGGAACGCCATCCAGCGGGGCACCCAGCTCTCGCGCTTGCGCCGTCCATTGCTCCCCGTCAGGCAATCGCGGATGATGCCGCGCTGGACCTTGCTCGTTGCCTTGGCGTTCTCGGCGGCGACCTTCTCGCCCGCGACATCGGCCAGCAGACGCCCGATCACTTCGCGGTCACGCACGGCATCGAGCAAGGCATCGTCGGCCTGCGAGACATCGGCCATAGTCACGGCCATGTGCTGGCCGAGCATCTCGATCAGGCTGGTGCCGATGCTAAGCGTTTCGCCCATGACCACGGCCAGAACCCGCAGCACTTCGGCATCGTCCAGCGCAATCAGACGGCGCAGCAACCCGCAAAGCCCCGCCCCATCGGGATTGCCTGCGGTGACGGTCGGCGTGTCGGCATCAAAGCCGAGCAGGGTCAGAACCTCGCGCCGCCTTGCATCGAACAGGCTTTCCGAAAGACAATTCTCGACGCTCTCGGCCACCGCATCGTTGGAGGCCTTCTGCGGCTCGATCCGCACCGACCATAGACAAGACCCGGCAATCGCATGGGCAACCATCACCCGCAGCGACAGCCCGGCATCTTCCACCAGTCTGGCCCGCACGGCGGCATGGCGGTGCAGGTCGATATAGGCGTTCACCGTGCTCGACACTTCGGGCCGGGCGACCTTCTCCAAGGCCTCCCCGCGTTCCAGTCGCCTCGCTTCCTTCATGGTCACATAGCCTTCGTGGAAGGTGACGTCGCCGCGATGCCCGATGGCGATATAGACCCGCCCGCCCTTGGCCTGCGCCATGCGTTCGTGTTCCCACGAATGGAAGGTGTCGCCCCTCTCCAGCACGACCACTTCGCCCCAACCGGCCTCTCGCAGATGCTGGGCCCGATTGTCGACTTCGGCCATCTGGAGGCCCCAAAAGGCTTCCGAAGAGGCAAAATAGGCCTCGTTTCCGAACAAATCGGCGATTGTTTCAATCTTGCAAGCCTCGATGTCGAACAGCGCCGCGCTCACCGGGATCGATGCCCCGCCGAACAGCCAAGCCTTGAGCCAGGCCCCGGTCGGCGCGGTCGCCCGCTCGTCGTCGTGCAGGTCCAGCCATTCCTTCTGCTTCGCCTTCGAGGCCATTGTCAGGTGCCGCAAGGACACCGCATCGATGCCGTCCGAGCGATAGAGATTGCGCAAACGCGGCACCAGATTGCCGAGCGCCAGCGTGCGCTTCACCTGCAAGGCGGTCAGACCGAAAGTCTGCGCGATGCCGTCCACGTCGCGTCCTTCGCGCACCAGCCGGGTGAAGGTTTCGCAGCGGGTCATTTCGTCGGGATCGAGCCGGGCCACGTTCTCGATCAGCGAGGCTTCCAAGGCGGCTGCATCGTCGCCCGGTTCGATCACCGCGCAGGGCAGGTCCTCGATGCCGCCGCCTTCTTCGGCAACGGTACGGGCTGCATGATAGCGGCGCTTGCCTGCGAGGATTTCATAAGCGGGCGGGCTGTCGTTCCCCTCTTCCCCCGTACCGGGCAGCTCGCGAACGATCAGCGGCACCAGTACGCCGCGTGCGCGCACCGAGGGCAGGATATTGGCGATGTCGCAGGTCTTCTTCGTGCCCCGCATGTTGAGGCTGGACACCGAGAGACGCGCAAGGTCGATGTGCATGAGTTCCATTTTGCTTCACTCCTTCCTTCAACCGCCATTGACCGGCGCCAGGGTGGCGGGGGGCGGCAGGAGCGAACCAGCAGCCCCGCCGGCAAAGGCGGGGCGCACCTGCAAGGCCGTAGCAACGTGAAGGACCCGGGAGCGAAGCGGACGGGTTGCGCCCCGTCGCGGCGGGGCTATCGGGCAGCGACGCCCCCCGCCACCTTGGAGCCGACAAAGGCCAGCGCCGCCGCGCGGGTCAGCGCGGCGACACTTGAAGGGATGCGCCCCCTGACAGGGATCGTCACGGCTCTGCCGACGAGACGGCGGCGCAGCCGGTGGCTTGGTTGAGCGTCAGCGAAATAGAGCCCGGCCGCGCCATCGGCGCGGGTCAGCCTGCAATGATTGCCTCGCGTCAAAGATCGCAAGCCTGATCCATCTACCTGAACCGCCAGACTGCGCCCCTTCCCAAGGCAGCCGCCAAAGCCTTCACGAAGACCACCAAGATTTGGAGGGAATGCAGTCGCTGTTTCACGCCCAAGTCCACCGTTCCATGCGTGACCCGAACCGACAGAGATTCTGAGACCAACCTTCCCTCGCCAACCACCTCCGTCAGCGGCGAAGACGGGCGCGCCAGGGGCTCAATCCGGCCCACGGGCGCATGACGTGCAAGCGACAGGCCCTTCGCTGCTCGAACCTCAGCCGCGTGGCCGACACCGTACCGCCTGACGGCTCGCCGATGGAACAGAGCAAGCCTCCGCTCGACCAGCGCGCTCGCCCCGCGCTCCTCATCTCTGCCAAGATGTTCAAGCGGCTGCGCATCACCAGAGGGACCCAAAGATCAATACCGACGCCATGTGCAAATTGTAGTTACAAAAAGCGATTGACGATCACTCAAATCGTACCTACAAAAAACGATGATCATCGTGTGGGATGAACCGAAACGGCAAGCGAACCTCGTCAAGCACGGGATCGACTTTGCCGATGTGGGCGAAGGGTTCTTCCTCTCCGCCCTGGTCATCCCCGCGAAGGACGGACGCTTTGCCGCCATCGGTGAGATGAACGGCACGATCACGGTGATTTTCGCTGTGCTGGGCACCGAAGGCGTCTCGATCATTTCTGCCCGCCCGGCCAGCCTTACGGAACAGAGGCTCCTGCCATGACCGACCCGAAACACACCGCTCCCGGATACACCAAGGCCGATATGGATGCGGTCAGCGACAACCCCGAATGGACGGTCGAGGACTTCGCCAAGGCAAAGCCTTTCACCGAGACCTTCCCCGGCCTTGCAAAGACGATTCGCTCGCGCGGTCCGCAGAAATCCCCGAAAAAGATCAGCACCACGCTGCGCCTTTCACCCGAGGTGATCGAACATTTCAAATCCGGGGGGCCCGGTTGGCAGTCACGGATCGATGCCGCTCTCAAGGACTGGGTGGCAGCGCACTAAAGCCACTTTGCGCCCTTTGCTGACGAGCCGTCACCGATCTTGGGCCTGCAAAAGCGGATGGGGGTGTCGCAAGAGAGTGGCCGATCAGCGACAAACGAGCAGCTCGCGGCCAGGACGGTGCCCGGGACGCCCAACTGATCGAAAACCCAACTTATGGAGAAGTGCCCAGGAGGCCTTGTTGCCAATCCTGCACTCCGCGGTGATCTGCCTTTCAGGATAGAGTTCCCGTATCCGGGAAATGACGTTGGAGACGGCCTCCAGGGCAAACCCTTGTCGCTGGTGGCGTGACGCGATCCAGTAGCCGACTTCGAGTCTGTCTTCATCGTGCAGATGAGTGCCAACGACGCCGATCAGTCCCCCATCGAGAAAGCTCCAAGAAAGCAGTTTCTGTCGTCGTTCTGGCCTATCAGTGCGAAGGCATCAGATCGCGTGAAGGGAGAAGGTAGGAAGTGAATCACATCCGTAATCGCGGGATCGTCAGTCATGCCAGCGAGGTCATCGACATCATTGATCGATAGCGGCCTGATCGAGAGCCGCGCGGAAGTGATCTGTGGTAATGTTGCAAGTGACTGATGCATAATCGTCTTCTTCGAACCGGGTGTTCGGCATTGGTGGTATGCCATTCCCTAGCAGGGATCCGGTTGCGAGGGCGTCACGCGGTTTGAAGGCACCCTCGCACACGGTTTCGGAACGGTTAGCCCCGATAAGGTGGATAATCGATGTAACCTTCAGCTCCGCCACCATAGAAGGTCGAATGGTCTGCTTCGCTTAGCGGCAGATTATGCTTGAGGCGGTTCACCAGGTCGGGGTTCGAGATGAATGCCTGCCCGAACGCGGCAAGATCGATGACGTTCTGCGAGATCAGGATTTCTGCTCGTTCGCGGGTCATCCCTCCGGCCAGGATCAAGGCCGTTTCAGGAAGGTTGCCCTTGATGAGTTTCATAAGCGCAGCGAACTTGTCGCCTGTGTCCGCGCCGGTGCCGTCGCCCATCTGAAAGCCGCCCTGATCCATGAGATGGACATAGGCGATGTGACGTTCACCCAATGCCTTGCTCAAAGCGGCGTAGGTCTCATCAATTTCGGGATAGAGCGGCATGTCGAACAGCTGACCATAGGGCGAGAGGCGAATACCCACCCGTTCACGGCCAATCCTCTCGATCACCGCATCAACCACTTCCAGCGTGAAACGCAGGCGGTTTTCAAGCGACTGGGAGCCGTATTCATCGGCCCTGTCGTTCACCCGCGGATTGAGGAATTGCTCGTGGAGGTAGCCATTGGCCCCATGTATCTCCACGCCATCGAACCCGGCTTCGATCGCGTTCGCAGCGGCTTGGGCAAAGTCTTCGACGACACGACCGATTTCATGGGTTTCAAGCGGACGGGGTGTGCTCGTCGCGATCAGCCCGGCTTCGCCATTTTCATCGTAGCCGAAGGCCAGCGCGCCTTCAGCAATTTTCGAGCTGGCACTGACCGGCGCCTTTCCATCTTCCTGAATTGTCGGGTGGGATACACGGCCGACATGCCAGAGTTGCGCGAACATGGCACCGCCGTTGGCGCGCACGGAATCGGTGGTCAGCTTCCAACCCGCAATCTGCTCGGGCGTGAAGACTCCCGGATTGAAGAGATATCCCTGCCCCTCTCTGGAAATGGGCGTTCCCTCACTGACGATGAGCCCAGCGCTGGCCCGCTGGGTGTAGTAGAGGGCAACGCGCTCGCTGGCGATGTCTTCGGGAGCCCGAGCGCGGGTCAATGGTGCCATAACGACCCGATTTGCGAGATCGCGGTGTGCTAGACGAAACGTTTCAAAGAGTTTGGACATACTTCCTTTCCTGTCGCCAAGGGAGACGGCGGAAATAGGCCCGTGGATGATTGCGGATAAGATGGGAGTTGTGAATTTCACTACGGACAAATATTCTCCAATCGGAACGTCCCTTCAAATCGAGCCGCACAATGGTCAGCAGCGTCGATAGTATCACAGCCATCCGGGCTTTCGTGGCCGCCGCCGAAGCAGGCGGCTTCAAGCAGGGAGGAATATCGCTTGGCTTGACGTCGTCGGCCGTAGGCAAAGCCATTGCACGCCTGGAACATCAACTCGGCGTCCAACTCTTTCACCGAACCACTCGCACGCTGTCTCTGACTGAACCAGGAGCTTTGCTTCTTGTGCGTGCGAAGCGGATTCTTATCGAACTGGAGGAAGCCGAGGCGGAACTTCAAAGTTCGGCAACCGAGTTGCGAGGGGGCCTACGGGTCGGGCTCCCGCTGTCAGCCGATATCTTTGGCAAGCCGCTCGCGGATTTTTCACAGCGCTATCCATGCGTGCAGCTTGAATTGGAATTCAGTGACCGGATGGTCGACGTCATCGCGGAAGGTTTCGATGTCGTAATCAGGACGGGCGGCCAGTCGGATTCCCGGTTGATGCAACAAAAGCTGGGGGATTTCACTTGGTGCCTTGCAGCCAGCCCCCTTTACCTGGAGCATGCCGGAACGCCGCAAGAACCAGAAGAACTGATCGATCACGTGTGCTTGCGCCAGCGATTGTCGACAGGCCGTATCGCACCCTGGCCCTTGCTCAACGATAAAGACCTGTCTGTTCCCGTGAGCCACTCGGCCGACATCATCGATCCTATACTGGACATGGTGTTGGCCGGTGCAGGAATTGCTTCGTTTCCAACGTTTATTGTGCACCGACATTTCGCTGAGGGACGCTTGGTCGAGATTCTCCCAGGGCAAATGCAAAGAGACGGCGTAATGAACTTGATCTGGCCATCGGGCCGCTACCAGTCCCCCAAGACACGCGCGTTCGTAGATTTCATGCGGCAGTGGGCCCAATCCGAGATCCGGCCATAGTTTGAAGGGCTGATTTTCGGTCATGCAATTCCATGATTACAAAGGGCAAAATCTCTGGATACCAAAGGCTGGCTCAAGCCTTCAGGTGGGCAGCATGGAAGCGCCCAAGTCGGGCGCCTCAGGAGCGTTTTGTAGGTCTCTGGACCGGTCCAGTCCGGTGTCCAGATGGCAAGCAGCACCTGCCCCTTGTTCAAGACAGCAACTGCGGTTAGGCACCTAGAATGTCATGCCAGCTTTCCAATCAATCGAGCTTCCGGATTTGGATCGCCGGACTGCTGGCGCTCATTGGGCTAAATGCCCTGCAACCGTTCCAGGTCACGTTTGACGTTACGCAGGGCTCGGCATTCAGTGCGACGACTGTTGATGTCGCTGTGGCGGCGAGCCGGGATACTCATGGTTTTAGCCCGAGAGTAGCACCTGACCAGAAGCTTCATATCCCATTTCGATGGGCCTTTCAGACGGCTGACTGTTCAGCGGCAATCGAGGGGCCACCCCTTGTCCCAGAAAGGCAAACTTTCTCCCCACGCAGGCATCCAGGATTTCCCCCGGATAGCACCGGGCCTCCCAAATCCTGAGCTAGTTTCCGATCCGTGCGCGCTCTGTGTGCATGATACGAAATTTACTCAGGAAGTTCCTGCAATATGAAACCGAAAGAAACAGGCAGCTTGGCTGCGACTGAAGATCGTGAACGTGCGCGTAATATTTTATTAGGATATCCCAATTTAACCGAACACGAACTCGAAGAGTTGCATAATTGGTTTTCTCGCGTCGCGACCCCTCTAGATCTCGGCCTTCTGGCTTCAGATCCAAGCGTATTACATCAATACCGAACCTATAGATCAGAACATGTAGATCGATTAAAAATCCGAGATTTAATTACAGGCGCCCTATTTATCGTCTCAATCTCACTGGTGATTTTGGTGATATACCTAAATGCCCCATGAGCAACTAAGGGCATGATGCTTGGAGGCGATGGCATATTGTCGCCTCCAAGATTTTACGGAAGAGATGAGCATATTTTCCGGAACGACAAATATCCTGCGCTCCCCCGCCAGATCTGACATTCCGCAATCGGCCCCGGCCTCCTGGTGCCGGCGGGCTGGCCACGCGCCATGACTTCGAGGGTTGGCAGGTCGGCGCCCTTGTCGGTCGTTCGAGGGCCAATCTGGCGCGCCAAGAAGCCGTCTGTCCGGTTAGGTTTGTCGACCCGAGCTCCTAGCTGTTGGGCGGTTCATCCACTTTTGTACCGTAGCGGCGGCCTCTTCGAGGAGAACGGGAAGCGCTTCAGTTGCTCCCTCCCAGCGCTCGTCGAATTCGCTTTCATCATCGGTATCGACGGATCGAGCCGATACAGCAACACGACCAGCAAAGGGCGGGTCTATTGAGATTTGAAAGCACTCAAACGCCCGTAGCCCCGGTATGTAAGCGAACCTCGCGGGCTGATCCGCCCATTCGGTGAAAAGCTTTTTGACCGTGGCTTGCGCCCAAACGTCGATGACCGGATCAACTTCTGCATAGGCTGTCATCGCCCGAGTTTGCTCTGTTGGCCGAATATCCACAAGGGGGCGTGTGTGACTGGCCGGCTGCGCGCCCATAGCGGATCTCGTTCGTGCGGGTTATGTGTTCGCCATGCCGCCCGCCAATCCACCGACACCGCCGCAGAAGCCCTGCAAACTCACGCCCGAGCAGGCATCTTTCATCCGAGAAGCTGCACAACGCATTTTTGGTGCCGATGTAGTCGTTCGAAATTTTGGCACCGATCCCGACGCTCTTCGCATCCATGTCGAAACCAGCCATGAAGGTGGGGCGGTTGCCGACTTTCTCGGCACTCTTCTCACTCGTATAGATCACATACCGACCGTGTGGCGCACAAAACGCGGAGCCAAAGTTCAGGGCCCAGCCAAGATTGCCTATCGACAGGGTGAAGTGCTTTAGGCAGTCCTCCCGGCGACTGCGCGCCCTAGTCAGTCGCTCCGAGGTCGCTTGGATGCGCTTGCAAGCGGCCAGTCCTCTTTTCGATTTCGATCCTGCTGTACGGCGGTTGACCGCCGGGGGAGCAGGTGGCCACAGGCCTAGCGTAGATCGTAGAAAGCCAGACGGTTCGTTACACCAATCCACATCTGGCGGCCGCCGCGCGTAAAACCGAAGCTTTGCGGATAGCAACCGCTGCAGGCGAGTGAGAAGCGTTGAAGGATGCGCCCGTCTTCCATCGATAGAAGCGCAAGGATCTGACGCTTGTCGACACTGGGGAGCGGGATGAGCGCATGCCGACCGTCAGGGCTGACTGTCGGGCCGCGCGATGCGGTCCAGTGCTCATCGGCTCGGGCCTTCAAACTCCACACCTTTTGCCCATCCTTCCCGTCGATGAGCGCGGCCAGGATTGCTTCGACCGGCTTTGGCTTTGGCCGAACCGGGCAGTTCGCGTAGCATTCTGCGACGATGTCTGCCCCCGCCGGCTGAAGGGGGCGCCAAGCCAGGATATGCGATCCGTCGGGGGTCAATACGGCGTGCGCGAAGCGATCCTTGCTAAACGGGGTAAGGGGGACTGGTTTTTGACCCTGCGTCCACAGGAGCCAGGCTGCCGGAAGATAGTGCCGGGGAGCCGGGCCGCTGCTTGGAGCAGGCCCGCGTGAAGGGGCCAGAACCCGCTGGAATTGCAGCAGGGCGTGAAGGCGCCCGTCCGGCGATTGAACAGCCGAGATGTCAAAAGAGCTGAACCCGTTGTAAGCCTCGGCGCGAAGTTTGAGCGCCTCGGCATCTTTGGCATCAAGGGTATCGAGTATTTGCCCGTGCTCCACGTCAATCATAGCCAGAGTGGGGGACGGATCAGTGTGCTCAGGCCGGTAACGATGTCCACGCGTGCCGAATTGCGCGATCGCCCGCCCGTCAGCGCCGCCCCAGGCGAGCGCGTCCAACGGCCCCGCGGCGTGTTTGGGCGGAGCAAAGCGCCGTACGTCCCCGTCGCGGCTTATAAGGATGGGCATGAGGCCACTCGACGCAAAACCACTCGGCTGCATGACCTTCTGCTCGACCGACCAGAGGCCCGCTCCGTCGAGCGCCCAGGCAAGCGCATCTTGACGATCGCCCCGCCTCCCCGTGCCGAAATCTCGAAACGTCACGCGATTTGGCTTTCGAAACCCGGGGCCAGCGTCAAATGTGACAACGTCGAGCGGACTGGTCTGCCCCTGCCCCCAGAAGGCGATGGACTGGCCGTCATGCGATACGACTGGAGGACGTCGGTAATCCTGACCTTGCGGCAGATCCAGACAGTGGACCACGGCCAAGCGGGCGGGGCCGGGGCCAAGCGGCTCCATGTCAGCTCGACCTGGCTTGTTGGGACACGGCACAGCTTTAGGCGCACGGCTCTCGTTTGCTCCGCGCGTCATGACGGTTGCAGGGCGCGGGCTGTGAGAGGCGACGGCTGACGCAGGTGCTAGGTGAGCACTGAGCAGCGCCCAGCTCACAGCGAGATAAAAGGTGGCGGAAGAACGCATGGCGCGCCCAACATGACACAGGAAAATATAAATGAATACTACCAGTTGAGAACGCTCTTCCAGAAAGCAGATGAATTGGCGCGACACCAGCACAGGCATTTTCAGAGCACGCGGGGCGCAATATCAGACCGCGTGTTCAGTTTCTGCTGCCAGGCTCTCCGCAAACCAACGACCGCGCTTCGCCGTCGTACGAAAGCCCAAGGGTGAGTGCGTCCCGATGTGAGTGGTCAGCCCGAATGCGCCCAAGTTGGTCGTTCAGGGCCGGATTTGGCGCGCCAGGGAGCAGACCGACCGGTTTCACCTTACGAGGCTATTATTCGCTAAGACGGGGCGGGCGGTTGAAGTCGCAACTTTTCGAATTCATCGAATTCGCTCGGCGAAAATATCGGTCTGATCGCAAGACCTGGACGGGCCTAAGAAGGTGCTTCGCGGCGGCCGGTTCTGGCGGCCTCTTGGAGACAAATTATGATAACCTTTCGCGACAGAGGTGCTCGTGGCCGTCATTCAGGCGCCGAAGTCGACGCACGCCACAGTTTCTCTTTCGGCGATTATATAGACCCGAAGAACATGGCCTTTCGTGCGCTTCGGGTTCTCAACGAGGATTGTATCATTCCCGGAGGAGGCTTCGCCGAACATGCCCACCAGGACATGGAAATCATAACCCTGGTGCTGGACGGTACTGTTCTCCATCGCGACGATCTGGGCAATGAAACACGGATCCGTGCAGGAGAAGTGCAGCGCATGAGCGCGGGCACGGGCGTGCGCCATTCCGAACGCAATCCCTCGGCGGACAGCCGCACCCATATTCTGCAAATATGGATCCACCCTTCGAAGGCAGGCCTTGCGCCGTCCTACGAGCAGCGCAGCTTCGATCCGCGTGGGCGACACAACCGCTTTTGCGTCCTGATCAGCGAGGATGGGCGCGAGGGTTCATTATCGATCCATCAAGACGTAATTCTGGAACTGGCATGCCTTGATGAAGGCACAAGCCTCACCCGCTCGCTTGACCCGCAGCGCGGCTATTGGGTGCAGGTCATCAGCGGCATTATCGGTTTGAATGGCACGGAGCTTCGAATGGGCGATGGCGCCGCCCTGACTCAGGAGCACATCCTAGCGCTTGAAGCGGATACAGACTGCGAAGTGTTGCTGATTGATTTGCCGTAAAAGAAGGTCCCGCCTGGAGATCACACGGTTCTATACGCAATGTCCGCCGGGACGGCGAGCGTGATTGCCGTTCCGCCCTGTCCGGTATTCGAGATATCCAAGGTTCCGGAGAGCCTTCGCGTGCGTTCTCGCATTCCAACCAGACCATAGTGACCTTCTCTTGCCCCGGCCTCGAGAACAGAGCGGGACAGGCCCTTACCATCGTCTCGAATGGAAACGATGACTTCGTCCGAGCTATAGCGAATACGCAACGCGACATGGCTTGCTTGGGCATGGCGCACCGTATTGCTCAAGGCTTCGCGCATGATGATGATGACTTCATCGGCCACAGGCGCGCTGATCAGGCGGGCAAGGCCGGTCGTTTCGAGATCCCACGCGATCGTTGACGGGAGGATGTCATCGGCCAGGACGGAGAGACGCTCGGTCAATTCCACCGGCAGCAGGTCCTGGCGCATGGAATGGACACGTTCGCGGCTTTCCAGAAGTACGCTGTCCGCCCGGTCCAGCGCGTTCTCCATTTCCGCGCGCGCCTTGTCGCCCCGTGGCAGCAGTTCGACGACGGCCTGGAAACGGAGCATCAGGCCCTGGAAGCCTTGAAGCAAGGTATCGTGCAGTTCCCGGGCGATGCGCTCGCGTTCGGCCAGTTGCACCTCCACACGGCTGCGCGCACGCTCGGTGATGATCGCCAGTCGTCTGCGGTAGAAGAGCCAGATCGCCGCCATGACGAGGACCGCGCCGAGGATGAGAAACCAGCTTGACTGGTAAAACGCAGGTGCGACCTCGAAGCTAAGCCGTGCCCCTTCGCTATTCCACACGCCTGCATTGTTGGCCGCGATGACCTGGAATTCATAACGTCCGGGAGCGAGGTTCGTGAACAGCGCCTGCCGCCCCGTTCCCGCATCGTACCAGGTCCCATCGCCCCCGGTGAGACGATACCGGAACTGGTTTGTCGCCGCGTCCGTCAGGCTGAGTGCCGTATACCGGACCTCGACCCTGCCGATGTTGGGAGGCAAGCGCACCGGTTCCTTCCCCGAAAGCGGATAGCCGCGGCCTTCGGCGTTCAACGACAGGATCGATACGGGCGGCACGGTGCGATTGCGGACAAGGCGCGAGGGTTCGACCCAACCGATCCCCCTGTCGGTCACGAACCAGAGCGTTCCACTTGCGTCGCGGGCAATGTCGTTCGATTCAAAGACGTTGGAACGGGCCCGATAATCGCTTTCCTGGCCAATGTTCTGGAAGGCGACTGGGGTGCCGGGCTTGCGGAAGGCCTTGGCGAGCGCCTCGTCCTTCACGCGCCCGACCCCCGTGGCACCGATCATCCAGGTCCATCCATCGCCCGTCTGAAGCACACCGGTCAGTCCGGCGAGAAAGGGGTACATTCGTTCGGACAGTTGCGTCATCGTGCCGTTCGCGAGGAGAGCGAGGCCCTTTTGTCCGCCGATAAGCAGTCCCTCCCGAGCCGGTGTCAGTGTGGTGATCGTGCCGATCGTGAACGCCTTGCCCGGCACCCGAATTCGTGTGCCACGTGCATCGCGTTCGAGCAGTCCGGTGCGACTGCGCGCAGCCAACAGCCCTCCTCCAGGATCGGCCCTCAAGAGGGTTATGGTCCCGCCCGGAGGCCCGGCTTCGATCAACCTGTTCTCACCAACCCGGTACAGCCGGTCCATGCCCGTCCAGAAGGTACCGTTCTTGTCCTGGGCGCAGCTGACTGACAGTGGCCCAGCAATTTTGCGAACCTGCCTGACCGTCCCATCCGGTTCGAGTTCGAGCATGGTCGCACCTTCGAGGCTGATTGCCAGCATACGCTCCGGACTGCCGCACAAGACCCCGATATCCCGCTGGGCAAACACCAGATGCGGCACGCCATCACGATGGCTGATACGATAGACACCATCCATTCCGGCGAAAAAGACAAACGGTGACCGCGGGTCGCTGACGAACCCGGTCACGGGTTGGGGCGTCCCCGTGGCGGCCATCATCGTTGCCGGTGCGAAGCGGTCCAGCCCGGTGGCCGTTCCGACCCAGACATTTCCTTCATGATCCTCAAGGACTGACAAAGAAAGCTTCGCGGTCATGGCATTGGGCGTTTCGCCGGTTAGTTGGCCATTCCGGTTCCGATAGCGGACCAGGCCGTTGTCCTGCCCTGTGATCCAGATGCTGCCGTCATGGTCTATCAGCATATGCCGCGTCACATACGGCGTACCGACATGGCCCACCTTTGCCTGGGGGCCTTTGCCGTCCATCCGGCGCAGCCCCCCGTCATCGGCAAGCCAGATTGTTCCATGGCGATCCTGCGCCATCGCGGCAAAGCTTTCGATCTGACCAGTACTGCGCAGCAGGCGCGATCCGCCCCGCTCAACGCGGAGTAGCGACGGTGGCAACGCGGCGTAGATCGCACCGTCGCGGGTCGCCAGGATCGGACCCATGAGGCCGTCGACCAGGCCTCGGCTGCTGTTAAAGCGCGTCCAGCGACCCGCCTTGCTACGCGCGAGTTGCATGGCCCCGCGCACTTCGCTGGCCACCCAGATCGATCCGTCACGGGCTTGCACGATCGCGGCCACCCCGCCTTCGGGCGGCCAGGGATTGGCGTCACGCAGGTGACCCTCGTGATAGATGCCGATGCCCCCGAAGTCATAGCCGACCCAGATCTCGCCATTGCCCGCGGCCAGCAAGGCAGTGACCTGGAGTGAGCGCCCTCGATCCTCCCGATCGGGCCTGATCTGCTCGAAACGGACGCCATCGAAGCGATAGAGACCCGTCGACGTCCCCAGCCAAAGGAAACCATCCGGTCCTTGCGCCAGGGCGCGGATATTACCCGGCGCGCCGTCCCGCAAGGTCCACCCGGTATGATGAAGCTGGTCCACGTTACGATCGGGATCAAGAGTCCAGCCCGGCGATGCGATAGACAGCAGGAGAAGTCCCAGAAGGAATCTCCGGCCAACGGACACTAGGGAGAGGTTTGAAGAGGACACCGGTGCCAAGTCTCGAATTAGCCGTGCCCGGCAAGTGGACCAACCTGTGTCTATCGGGGCGAGCGGGGCGTTTCGCAAGCCTCTTTGGAGGGCACGTCCCGCCCCCCTATCGGGGCTTAACCCAATTGCTGCAGAGCAATATCGTGCCACCATGTTTCAATCGCTGCGCCCCCGTCTCGCCTCAATGGCGCACGAACGTTCCCATCCGGAGCCGGGGACGCTTGCGTTGCCGTCGCCCGCTTCGTCGAGAGCTGCCGGTTGGGACGCAACGCTGCAAGCCGATGGGCCGAGCGGCATAGCCGAAACGTCGCGGATGCTGGCCTTGCTCGTTGAAGCGCAACAGGCCTTGCACGACGATCCTCAAATCGCCTGGGAGTATATCGAGCAGGTCGGATCCTTGATCCGCCTCGCATGCGACAGGACTGCCGACGGACCGCAGTTGATCTGCGCATCGCCCGCGCACCAGCCCCCGCCAAGCGGAGGACTGGCCGCCTGGCAGGCGCGCAAAGTCGTCCAGCATATCGACATGAACCTTGCGACGAATATCAAGGCAGAAGACCTCGCCGGCCAAGCCAACCTCAGCACCGGGCACTTCTTCCGTGCATTCAAGACGACGATTGGCGAGACGCCTCACAGCTACATCATGCGCCAGAGGGTACGGCGCGCACAGCGCCTGATGCTGGAGACGAACGACACCCTTTCGCAGATCGCCAGCGCGTGCGGTCTCGCCGACCAGGCCCATCTGACGCGGCTGTTCAAGCGCATGGTCGGCACTACGCCGCTAGTATGGCGGCGATGCTGGCAAACTGAGCACACGCGCGCCCAAGCGGTCGGAGCGCCGGCATGAACGCGCGCAGGCTGGAATCGTTGACAGATGGCGTGATCGCGATCGTGATCACCATCATGGTGCTCGAATTGCACGTTCCCGGTGGGGGCTCGCTGACGGATCTTGCCCAGGCACTGCCACTACTCGTTGCCTATAGCCTGAGCTTCATCAACGTCGGGCTTTATTGGAACAACCATCACCATCTCTTCCAGCTTGCTCCGCGCATTGATGGCAAGGTGCTTTGGGCGAACCATTTTCTCCTGTTCTGGCTGAGCCTCGTGCCGTTCGTGATCCGCTGGCTCGATGCAAGTTCCTACTCGGTCGGCGCAACGGCTGCCTACGGAATTGTGCTGGGCGGAGCGGCGATCGGCTTCTTCCTGCTCGAAAGGGCAATAATCGCGTGTAACGGTGTCCAGTCGATACTCGCACAGGCCATCGGCATGGATGCGAAAGGCTGGGGAACGCTTGCCATCTATGCCATCGCGGTGCCGCTGAGCTTCGTGAGCCGCTGGATCGCGCTATCGCTTTATATCCTTGTCATCGCGCTGTGGCTGGTGCCGGACCGCCGGCTTGCGCGCTCTATACAGGGCTGACGCCTGAACCGGCATTGCGGCCACTATGGCGCAGCCCTGTCCAATTCGTATCAGCCTTATTCGCGACCTCGCAAACTGGCGCAGTTATCCTTGTCCTTGTTGAGGCGCGCAGGCCACCCTGGTCAATGCAGCGCTTCGGCGAGGGAAAGAGCGCATGGACAACAGTGGATCGGGTGAGATTGGGACCTATCGCGCAGTACACTTCACGGCCCGCCCGATCGACGCACTGCTGACCGACGTCGAGTTGCTGATCGTAGGAATGCCGGCCGCTCCTGATCCTGCGGACGACATTACGGCAAGACTGGATACTGCGCTCCAACGTACTCTGGTTCAGTTGCGGGAGGGCGGTCTTTTCCTTGGACAATTTGGCGAGACGCTGGTCCTTGATCGGCTGCCGCCTCCTTTCCTGGCCTGCTCGATTCTCGCTCTCGGGATGGGCGAACTGGCGAAGCTTGACCCACGCGGCATGGGCATCCTGAGTGAAATGGCAATGCGTTCGGCTTTGAAGCTTGGGCGCTGCGACGTGGGCTATATGCTCAAGCTGCCCTTATCGGATCAATCCTCCGAGCTCATTACGCGCGTCGCCCGCGAAGTCATGGCAGGGATGCTGCGGGCAATCAATGCTCATCCCGCGATCATGCGATGCGCCATTCTCGAATGGGTTGTCGATGATCCCAATGCCCATGCTGAAGCCGCAAGAGAGGCCATGCGCCGGGAACTGGCCGAATGGACGAACTGAGCTTCGGGTCCGCGATGGACTTATCTGCGCGCCACATTTAGGTCGAGCATATGTCAATCGGTTCTCACTCCAGCCACCTTCGGACAAAGCAGTCAGCGCCGATTCGTATACTTCTGGTGGATGACCACGTCCTGCTTCGCGAAGGCGTTCGAGCCGTTCTCGCGACGCAGGAGGACATGGTTGTCGTAGGTGAAGCCGACGATGGCGCCGGGGCGATCGAGGAGTATGCCCGGGTCCGTCCCGATGTGGTCCTAATGGATCTTCAGATGGCGGAAATCCAGGGGCTCGAAGCGATCAGCGCGATCCGGGCGAACGATCCGCAAGCCCGTATCATCGTTCTCACGACGTACTCCGGTGATGCGCGTGCGATCAAGGCGTTGCGGGCGGGAGCGGTAGGCTACCTGCTCAAGGCCACACTTCGCAAGCAACTGCTCGATGCGATCCGTTCGGTTCATCTCGGCGGCAAGCACCTGGATGCCGCCGTTGCCACCGCAATCGCAACACATGTTCTAGACGAACCTTTGAGCGAGCGTGAAACCGAAGTCTTGACGCTGGCTTCAAGGGGCAAGTCCAATCGCCAGATTGCAAACGCGCTGACTCTTTCGGAAGAAACGGTCAAGGGGTACATGAAGTCGATCTTCGCGAAGCTCGAGGCTACCGATCGCACGCATGCGGTGACCATTGCCATCACCCGCGGGCTGATCGAACTCTAGGCGCGGCCTCGGCCCGGGCGGGTTCGCGTCCGGAACGTCACAAAGCCATCACTCCCATGCAAGACGCTGCACGTCACAGCGCCTATTTTGCTGCCCGTCGGGAGCAGACGGCTTGGGTGACACCTGCGGCCTGGCGCCTGACTTCGTCAGTCTTTTCTATTTTTTCGAACGCTGTCGATAATTTTATGCGGATGGATGGAAATATCAGTCCCGCATATCGTGGCGTCACCGGAAGCGAAAAACGCACATCAAGCAAGGAACAGCCATGACCATCACCGCTACTGCAACCCCTGGCAAATCCCTCATCTCGCCGAGCAATCACACGCTGGTCCTGATCGACTTCCAGTCGCAGATGAGCTTTGCGACCAAGTCGATTGCCCCAGAACTCCTGCGCAATAACGCAGCACTGATTTCGCGCGGCGCCAAGTCGTTCGACGTGCCGACCATCCTCACTACCGTTGCCGAGAAGAGCTTCTCCGGCCCGATGTTCGACGAGATCACCGATGCCTTCCCGGGGCAGGAACTGCTCGATCGTACGTCGATGAACACCTGGGAAGACGAAGCGGTGATCGCCGAGATCAACCGCATCGGCCAGAAGCGCATCGTCTTTGCCGGCCTGTGGACCTCGGTCTGCATCGTGGGGCCGGTCGCCTCGGCGATCGACCAGGGCTTCGAGGCCTATGTCATCACCGATGCCTGCGGCGATATTGCCACCGAAGCGCACGAGCGTGCGGTGGAGCGCATGATCCAGCTTGGCGCTGTGCCGATGACCTCGCTCCAGTACCTGCTCGAACTGCAGCGCGACTGGGCCCGGACCGAAACCTATGACAGCACCACCGGCATCGCGGCCAAGTGGGGCGGCGCCTACGGCCTTGGCATCAAGTACGCCAAGACGATGTTCGGGGCTTCCGAAGGCGGTCACTGACCGTCTCCCTCGGGGTCGCCAGCGCCTACGCCCCCTCCCCGGCTGGCGGCCCCACTTCCTCTTCGGTTCGAAGGAGCAGCACAATGGCTTACGTAACCACCAAGGACGGTGTCGATATCTTCTTCAAGGACTGGGGTCCAAAGGACGCCCAGCCCATAGTCTTCCACCACGGCTGGCCGCTCTCGTCGGACGACTGGGATGCACAGATGCTGTTCTTCCTCAACGAAGGCTACCGCGTCATCGCCCATGACCGGCGTGGCCACGGCCGTTCGGCGCAAGTGAGCGATGGCCACGACATGGACCATTACGCCGCTGATGCCGCGGCCGTGATGGAGCACCTCGACTTGCGCAATGCGGTCCATATCGGCCATTCGACCGGTGGCGGTGAAGTGGCGGCCTATGTCGCGCGCTACGGCATCCCACAGGGCCGCGTCGCCAAGGCCGTTCTGGTGGCCGCCGTGCCGCCGATCATGCTCAGGACCGAGGCTTATCCGGGCGGTCTTCCGATCGAGGTCTTCGACGGTTTTCGCACAGGGCTTGCGGCGAACCGAGCCCAGTTCTTTCGTGACGTGCCGACTGGCCCCTTTTACGGCTTCAATCGTGAAGGTGTCGAACCCATCGAGGGCGTGATCGCCAACTGGTGGCGCCAAGGCATGATGGGCAGCGCCAAGGCGCATTACGAAGGCATCAAGGCTTTTTCGGAAACCGATCAGACCGCCGATCTGAAAGCGATGAGCGTGCCCACCCTCGTCCTGCATGGCGATGACGATCAGGTCGTCCCCTACAGGAATGCCGGTGTGTTGCAGGCGGAAATCCTGCCCGCTGCAACGCTCAAGATCTACGAAGGCCTCTCGCACGGCATGCTCACCGTGAACGCCGGGATCGTCAACCCGGACCTCCTGTCCTTCGTGAAGGCCTGATCCGGACGGCTACGTCCCGGCGTTTGCCATCTTTGTGGACCCTGCACGGATCGCCTGGACCAAGGGACACCCAGAGCGGAGCACGTGCGCCGAGGAGACCAGACATGAAAGCCTACCTACTCTCGATTGCCGCCGGGTTGCTGGTCGGCGTTGTCTACAGCCTCCTTGGCGTACGTTCGCCCGCACCACCGATGATTGCGCTGGCCGGTCTGCTCGGCATCCTTCTTGGCGAACAGATCATTCCTCTGGCGCAGCGTATCATGACGAAAGACGATGTTGCCGAGTTCGTCATGACCGAATGTCGCGATCACGTGCTCGGGCGGCTTCCGGGTGACGCGCACGACGCGCACGACACGCGCGACGCATGATAACCCGTCGCCAAACCCTGCTGGGAGCGGCTGCCACGTCACTGCTGCCAACATCACTCACGGCCCGAACGGGTCGAACCAAGGACATTAAGGCCATGGCCAACGACACGATCATCATCAACGCCAAGGTGACGACCCTCGATCGCGAGAACCCGGTGGCACAAGCCGTGGCCATCCGCGGTGGCACGTTCCTGACCGTGGGCAGCGAGCAGGAGGCACGCGAAGCTGCAGGCCCTGATGCCACGGTGATCGACGCGAAGGGTCATCGCCTGATCCCGGGCCTGATCGACAGCCACATGCACATCATCCGCGGCGGGTTGAACTTCAACATGGAGCTGCGCTGGGACGGCGTGACCAGCCTTTCCGAAGCGATGGCGATGCTCAGGAAGCAAGTCGACAACACGCCCGCGCCGCAGTGGGTGCGCGTGGTCGGCGGCTTCACCGAACACCAGTTTGCCGAAAAGCGCCTGCCCACCATCGAGGAACTGAACGCCGTCGCACCCGATACGCCGGTGTTCATCCTCCACCTCTACGACCGTGCCCTGCTCAACGCCGCCGCGTTGCGCGTGGTGGGCTACACCAAGGACACGCCTAACCCGCCGGGCGGCGAGATCGTGCGCGATGCGCAGGGCAATCCCACCGGCCTGCTGCTGGCGCATCCCAACGCGACGATCCTTTATTCGACACTGGCCAAGGGGCCCAAGCTGCCGCCCGAATACCAGCTCAATTCCACCCGCCACTTCATGCGCGAGGTCAACGCCTTGGGGGTGACCGGCGTCATCGATGCGGGAGGCGGCGCGCAGAACTATCCCGACGACTACGAGATCATCGAGAAGCTTCACGCCGACGGCCAGCTCACAGTCCGCATCAGTTACAACCTGTTCACCCAGAAGCCCAAGGAGGAACTGGCCGACTTTACCGGATGGGCAAAGCAGGTGAAGCCGGGCCAGGGCGACGACACCTACCGCCACAACGGCGCGGGCGAAATGCTGGTCTATTCCGCCGCCGACTTTGAGGATTTCCGCCAGCCCCGCCCAGACATGGCGCCCGAAATGGAGGGCGATCTCGAGCCCGTCATCCGTCTTCTCGCCGAGAACCGCTGGCCCTGGCGCCTTCACGCGACTTACGATGAAACCATCGGCCGCGCGCTCGACGTCTACGAGAAGGTCAACCGCGACATCCCGCTCGAGGGCATCAACTGGTTCTTCGACCACGCCGAGACGATTTCGGACCGCAACATCGATCGCATTGCCGCGCTGGGCGGGGGCATCGCGGTGCAGCACCGCATGGCCTATCAGGGCGAATACTTCGTCGAACGCTATGGCGCGAAAGCCGCCGAGCGGACCCCGCCGATCGCGCGCATGATCGCCGCCGGCATCCCGGTGGGCGCGGGTACCGATGCGACGCGCGTCGCCAGCTACAACCCCTGGGTCTCGCTCTCGTGGCTGGTTACCGGGCGCACCGTGGGCGGTCTTTCGCTCTACCGCGGCGACAACCGCGTCAGCCGTGAAAAGGCGCTCGCAATGTGGACGCACGAGAACACCTGGTTTTCGAACGAAGTGGGCAAGAAGGGGCAGATCAAGGCCGGACAGCTCGCCGACCTCGCGCTGCTCTCGGACGATTATTTCGAAGTTCCCGCGCACGACATCGTCCACATCCGTTCGGTGCTGACGATCCTTGGCGGCAAGGTGGTCCACGGCGAGGGCGACTTTGCGCCGCTTGCCCCCGAACTTCCGCGCGCTATGCCCGACTGGTCGCCCGTCGCGACCTTCGGTGGATACTATCAAACCCCCGAGGCGAAGCAGAAGTTGGCCTCAGCCTGCGGGTGCGCCAGTGGCTGCGGCGTGCATGGCCATGACCACGCCGCCGCGCTCGGGGCCAATATCCCGGCCGCCGACGTCCAGTCATTCTGGGGCGCGCTCGGCTGCGGCTGCTGGGCCGTCTGACCGGAGGAGGCCCTTTCGCTATCCTATCCGAAGGGTCTTCCTGCATTTCAACTATTTAGAAAAATTCGATCGATTTTATTCGGATCGATCGAAGTTTGACTAAGCTCTACACCAGGCTGGTTCCCGCCCGACGTAACTTCGGGCGCTGGAACACCGCACGCGCACCCGAAGGAGCCCGCAAAGATGAAGCGCATCACTTTTCTGCTCGCTGCCGCGGTCATCGCCTCGAGCCCCATGACCGTCCCGGCGCTCGCCAAGTCGGCCCCCACGGCCGACTACGCCGTCGGCCCGCAGTACGACACCACCCACGTCTACGTGCCCGAAGCCCAGTTCGACACCTTCGTTGCCAGCTTCGTTGCCACGTTCGGGGGCAAGACCAGCAAAGAGGGCGAATTTCAGGTCACGCCGACAAAGAGTCTCACCAAATCGCAACTTGTCCTCACTCCGGCCGGCACGGTGTCGGTCTTCGGCTTCAAGACGCCGATTCCCTACCCCTTCGGCGACGAGCGCAGCGGCTATCTCGTCACCGACATCGACGCCGCCGTCGCCTCGGCGGTAAAGCATGGCGCCGTGCGCCGCCTGGCCACGTTTCCCGATCCCATTGGCCGCGACGCGCTGGTGCAGTGGCCCGGCGGGGTCAACATGCAGATCTACTGGCACACCGCCAAGCCGGACTATGCCCCGCTCAAGACCGTGCCCGAAAACCGCATCTACCTGACCAGCGATGCGGCCGACACATTCATCTCCGCCTGGACCGGCTATGCGCACGGCAAGATCGTATCGGACGAGAAGGCCGGTGACGGCTCGGAAATCGGCGAGCCCGGCAAGACGATCCGCCGCGTCGAGATCACCAGTGGCTATGGCGACATGGTCGTCTACGTCTCCGACGGGCAACTGCCCTGGCCCTATGGCCGCGACATGACCGGCTATGTCGTCGGCAATCTGGCCGATACGCTGGCAAAGGCTTCGGCGGCCGGTGTCGAAACGCTGGTCGCCCCGTTCACGGTGAGCCATCGCGAGAGCGCGATCGTGCGTTTTCCAGGCGGCTACATCGCGGAAATCCATCAGAAGATCGGATCATGATCGACACGACCCGCGATCCGCGCTTCGTCGATGCGATTCTCGACTGGCGTCCGACCTGGTTTCTTGCCAGGCTGGCGCTGGTCGGGGCCTACCTTGTCGGCGGGCTGATCAAGCTGACCGACTTTCCATCTGCGGTTGCCGAACAGGCGCACTTCGGGATGAACCCGCCCGCCGTATGGGCCGCGCTGACGATCGCGGTCGAACTGATCGGACCGATCCTGATCCTGTGGGGACGGCTCGTCTGGCTGGGCGCGGGCATGCTCGGTGTCTTCACGCTTCTCGCCGCGATCGCCGCCAATGCCTTCTGGGGCATGGAGCCGGGACCCGAGCGCTTCGCCGCCACGAACGCCTTCTTCGAGCATCTTGGCCTCATCGGCGGCTTCGTCATGGCCGCGCTGGTCGCCGAACGGGAACGGCGGCGTGCGTAGGATCGTCCTCGTGGGCGGCGTCTTCGGCGCGCTCTGCGCCGCGAACGCGGCCCATGCCGATCCCCACGAGGCGTGGCAGGCACCGACGCTGACCATTACCCGGGCCGACGAAGACTGGTCGGACCTGTCCGATGCGCAAAAGCGCAGCCACCACTGGACCGGCCCCTTCAAATACGTTCCGCTGGGAAACGACGAGGACTGGCTGTCGACCGGGATCGAGCTGCGCGCCCGTTCCGAAGACTTCGCCAACAACTTGTGGGGCGATGCGCCCGCTCCCGACGACGGCTACGTCTGGCTCCGCGCGCTGCCCTATGCGGATCTGCACCTGAGGCACTGGCGCGCGTTCGCGCAGCCCATTCTGGCCACATCGATCGGCGTGGCTCCCGCTTCGGGCCCGGTCGACGAGACCGGCATCGACATTCTCCAGGGCTTCGTCGAGGCCGATTATGGGTCATTTCGGGCCCGGGCCGGACGCCAGATGGTCTCGCTCGGTACCGAACGCCTGGTCGGCACCCGCTATGGTCCCAATGTGCCGCTGGCCTTCGACGGCCTGCGCCTTGATACGCAGCTAGGCACGGCGGACATCGCTGCGCTTGCGCTACGCCCGGTGCGACCCGGAACTGGAAATTTCGACGACCGCACATCATCGGACGAGACCTTGTGGGGGCTCTATGCCTCGCTTCCCGATCTCGACCTCTACTATCTGGGATACCGCAATGACGCGGCAAGCTGGGGCGCACGATCCGGGCGGGAGACGCGCCATAGTCTGGGCGCGCGCTGGCATGGTAATCGCGACGACTGGCACTGGAACATCGAGGGTGTCTACCAGTTCGGGCGGTTCGCTGGCGGGTCGATCTCGGCCTGGACGCTGGGCAACGAGCTGGGCCGCAGCTTCCCGGCCCTTCCGATGAAGCCTGACCTGACACTGCGCGCCAATGTGGTGAGCGGCGACGGCAATGCGCGCGACGGACAGCTTGGCACGTTCAACGCGCTCTTTCCCAAGGGCAAGTATTTCGGCGAGCTCTCGCCGGTTGGCCCCTACAATATCGTCAATCTGCAGCCGGTCCTTGGCCTCAGCCTTTCCCCCAAGCTTTCCGCCAGTCTCGGGGCGGCCGCCTATTGGCGCTATTCGACCGCGGACGGCATCTACGACATTCCTGGAAATCTGGTGCGTGCGCCCGGAGCCAGCCATGCCCGCTACATTGGCACCGAAGTCGAGGCCGGGATTTCGTGGCAGGCGACGGCCGAACTGGAGCTGTCCGCCTCGGTTTCCAGTTTTTCCGCAGGGCCCTTCATCCGCGAGACGGGACGTGCCCGCGCCATCCGGATGTTTGGCCTCGAAAGCAATTTTCGCTTCTGACCCGTTTTTTCGACCTTTCGCGCAGGAGAATTCGATGTCCACGCCCCCCGTTCCTTCGTCATCCGACGCCCTGCCGCGATTGCTGCTGCTGCTTTCCGCGACGACCGGCCTTGTCGATGCGGCATCGGTGCTGGGACTGGGCAAGGTCTTCACCGCGAACATGACCGGAAACGTCGTGTTCCTGGGCTTTGCTGCCGCCGGGACGAGCGGCTTCCGGTTCGCGCCAGCGCTTCTGGCTCTTGCAGCGTTCATGATGGGAGCCTGGGGCGCAGGCAAACTCGGACGAGCGCAATCCGCCCGGCCATTAGGCCAATGGTTGATGCGTGCGGCATTGACGGAGGCCGCGCTGCTGTGGGTAGCGGCCGCCATCGCGACGACGATCGACGTGGCCGCGCAGGCGCCCGAGCCGGCCGTTCTCGCGGTCATCGCCCTGACCGGGTTTGCCATGGGCCTGAGGAACGCGACGATCCGCCAGCTCAAGGTGCCGGACCTGACGACAACGGTCCTGACGCTCACCATCACGGGTATCGCAGCAGACCAGACTGGCCGCACGACGCCCAATTTCCTGCGGCGCTTCGGCGCGGTTCTGGCGATCTTCGCCGGTGCAACCGTAGGCGCCCTGCTGCTTCGCCTGGGCGGGCTTGCCTGCCCGCTCGCCCTGGCCGGTCTGATCGTGCTGGGGGCGACCTTCGCCTTCCTGCGCAGCCCGGTTGCCGCCGCGCCGCACGGCAAATGAAATCCAGTGTCTCCAAGGAGGAAGTCCACCGCCATGACCACCGACAGCCAATGCCCGTTCCACGCCAACCCGGTCCGAACGCTCACCGGATGCAGCAACCGGGACTGGTGGCCCAACCAGCTTGACCTTTCGATCCTCGCACAAGGGGGCAAGGACCCGAGCCCGATGGCCGCCGGGTTCGATTACGCCGCCGCCTTCACGGCGCTCGATCTTGCTGCCGTGAAGGCCGATCTCGCGGCGCTGATGACCGACAGCCAGCCCTGGTGGCCGGCCGATTACGGGCACTACGGGCCGTTCTTCATCCGCATGGCCTGGCACTCGGCGGGGACCTATCGTTCGGGCGACGGGCGTGGCGGTGCAGGCGCCGGGCAGCAGCGTTTCGCTCCGCTCAATTCCTGGCCCGACAACGGCAACCTCGACAAGGCCCGCCGACTTCTCTGGCCGATCAAGGCGAAGTATGGCGCCGCGTTGTCCTGGGCCGACCTCATGATCCTTGCCGGCAATGTCGCGATCGAGAGCATGGGCGGGCCGATCTTCGGCTACGGCGGCGGGCGCGAGGATGTCTATGCCCCCGAGACCGACGTCTACTGGGGCACCGAGGAGCAGTGGGTCGGCCAAGGCGCCGAAACCCGCATCCAGCCCGACAAGGACATGGACCTCGAAAACCCGCTCGCCGCGATCCAGATGGGCCTCATCTACGTCAATCCGGAGGGGCCGGGCGGCAATAGCGATCCGGTCGGCTCGGCGCGCGACGTTCGCGAGACCTTCGCGCGCATGGGCATGAACGACGAGGAAACGGTCGCGCTGACCGCCGGTGGCCACACCTTCGGCAAGACCCATGGCGGGGGCGATGCCGCGCTGGTTGGCGCTGAGCCCGAAGGCGCGGACATTGCGCAAATGGGTCTCGGCTGGATTTCAACCGCGGGCAGCGGCATGGGCGACGACACGATCACCTCGGGCCTCGAAGGTTCGTGGACGCCCACGCCTATTACCTGGGACATGAGCTATTTCGACATGCTGCTCGATCACGACTACGAGATCGTCACCAGCCCGGCGGGCGCGCACCAGTGGCAGCCGGTGGGCAACCCGGCCGAGACGCAGGCACCGGGCGCGCACAGCCCCGAACGGCGCGTGCCCACGATGATGACCACTGCCGACATGGCGATGAAGGTCGACCCCAAATACCGCCGCATCATGGAAAACTACCGCGCGAATCCGGACATGTTCGCCAATGCCTTCGCGCGCGCCTGGTTCAAGCTCACCCACCGCGACATGGGCCCCAAGGCGCGCTACCTCGGCCCCGACGTGCCCACTGAGGACCTGCCGTGGCAGGACCCGCTGCCCGCACCGACCTACGCCCCGCTGGGCGAGGCGGACATCGCCACGCTCAAAGGCAGGATCGCGGCGAGCGGGCTTTCGGTGGCGGACATGGTGCGCACGGCCTGGGCCTCGGCCTCGACCCACCGCGTCACCGACCATCGCGGCGGCGCCAACGGGGCGCGTATCCGGCTTGCCCCGCAGAAGGACTGGGCGGTGAACGAGCCGACCGAACTTGCCCGCGTGCTGGCGGTCTACGAAGGCATCAAGGCGGAATTTGGCGACGTCTCGATCGCCGACCTCATCGTGCTGGGCGGCGGCGTCGGCATCGAACGCGCAGCCAAGGCGGCCGGACGTGACCTCGAGGTGCCCTTCACGCCGGGCCGGGTCGACGCCAGCGCCGAGCAGACCGATGCCGAGAACTTCGCCTGGCTCGAGCCCAAGGTGGATGGATTCCGTAACTACCTTGGCGCGAACACGCCGCTGCCGACTGATGCCTTGCTGGTCGACAAGGCGCAGTTGCTCGGCCTGTCCGCGCCTGAAATGACGGTGCTGCTGGGCGGCCTTCGCGTTCTGGGCATCAATCATGACGGGGACCGTCGCGGTGTTCTGACCGAACGTCCCGGCACGCTCTCGACCGATTTCTTCGTCAACCTCCTCGACATGGGGACCACGTGGACGAAGGACGAGGCCGCAAGCGACCTCTACATCGGTCTCGACCGGGCGACGGGCGAGGAGAAGTGGACCGCCAGCAGGGTCGATCTCGGCTTCGGCTCCAACGCGCAGCTTCGCGCGTTGTGCGAAGTCTATGCGGCCAGCGATGGTGAGGATCGCTTTCTGGCCGACTTCAGCGCCGTCTGGGCTAAGGTCATGGATGCCGATCGCTACGATCTCGCCTGAAAAGGCCAAGGGAGCGCCCCGCAGCCGATTGCGCGCTGCGGGGACGATCTCACGCCGCAAGGGTGGTGATACGGATGTCGCCGGTCAGGGCCTTGTGAACCGGGCACCTGTCGGCCACCTCGAGCAGGCGCTCGCGCTGCTCAGGGGTCAGGAGAGAGCCCGTGATGGCGACAGTCTTCACGAAGTTGTCATGCGCGCGCTCGTCTCCTGCGGCATGCCTTTTTACGTGTTCGACCGACACGTTCACGTGCTCCAGTGGCCATCCTTGCTTCCGGGCGTACCAGCGCACCGTGATCGCGGTGCACGCGCCAAGCGCCGAAGTCAGCAGGTCGAAGGGGTTGGGGCCAAGATCGTTTCCGCCTTCAGAATGCGGTTCGTCACCGAACAGATGATGTCCGGAAACCTCAATGGCGACCGCCAGCGGACTGCCTTGCGCATCCGCGATCTGCGCCAGTGTCTTGCGAGCCATCTGTGATATCTCCCGTGAAGCCGCTATTGCGAGCCGATGCGCGGCGCTTCGCTCGGCGCGACTGTCATCACATCGTGCCATTCGGGATGCTTGGCGTAGCGCGCTCGCACGTAAGGGCAGATTGGAATGATGCGAAAGTGGTGTTCGCGGGCGTCTGCGACCAGAAAGTCGACGAGCGCTGCCGCCGCACCGGTCCCGCGAAGCACTTCGGGAGCACCAGTATGATCGGCGCTGATGAGGTCGGGGCCCCAGTGTGTGAAGGTCAGTTCGGCCTCGGCATCGATGCCGGTAACGTGGGCGACGTAGCGGCCTTTGCGCGGTCCGTCTTCCCTGGTGATGTGGATCTGTGTCATGTCAGGTATTCCTGCCGGGCAGGAGGAGCCCGCGCCCTGCGGCCCCCTCCCGGATTAGGTGGCTGGCACTCAGGCCGCGTCGACCAGCACGATCTCGCTGTCTTCGATCGCGGTCACGCGGATCACATCGAGATCGCGGATCGCGACGCCGTCGCGGGCATTGATGCGCACGTCCTCGATGCGGACCGCACCCGCCGCGGGGACGAGGTAGCCCTTGCGATCGGCGCCAAGCGCGTATTCGGCCGTCTCGCCCGCCTTGAGCGTGGCGGCGACCACGCGCGCATCGGTACGGATCGGCAGGGCATCGTCATCGTTGGCGTAGCCCGAAGCAAGGGTCACGAAATGGCCCGCCCGCTCGCCCTTGGGAAAGGGCCGCGCGCCCCAGGTCGGCGTGCCGCCCTTGCTGGTGGGCACGATCCAGATCTGGAAGATCCTGGTCGTCACATCCTCCAAGTTGTATTCCGAATGGCGAATGCCGGTCCCGGCGCTCATCACCTGCACATCACCCGCTTCGGTGCGGCCCTCGTTGCCAAGGCTGTCCTTGTGCGTGATCGCGCCTTCCCGGACATACGTGATGATCTCCATGTCGCGGTGCGGGTGCGGGGGGAAACCGGTGCCGGGGGCGATCGTGTCATCGTTCCAGACGCGCAGGGCACCCCAATTATGGCGCTGCGGGTCATGATAATCCGCAAAGGAAAAGTGGTGATGGGCATCAAGCCAACCGTGGTTGGCAGCACCGAGGCCGTCAAAGGGACGAAGTTCGATCATGGTCTTGTCTCCGATTGGGCGATGCGGGTGTGATCGCGCCTTGCCCCACCGGTGTAGCCCCCCTACTCTTTTCAGATCAGGGGCATAATTTTCAACAGTTCATTCGAGGAATTGGAATAGTGAGCGATCCGGGCAATCCCACGCTGGACCAGCTGAATATCTTTCTGGCCATCGTCGATACCGGCAGCTTCGCGGCCGCTGGGCGCAAGCTCAATAGGGCCGTCTCGGTCATCAGCTATGGCATCACCAACCTTGAGGCGCAGCTTGGGGTCATGCTGTTCGAGCGCGAGGGAACGCGGCGCCCCAGGCTCACCGCTGAGGGGCGCACGCTCCTGTCCGAAGCGCGCCTGATCGCGCAGGGCGTCGACGGCCTGAAGGCCAAGGCGAAGGGCTTGCTTAGCGGCCTCGAAGCCGAAGTGAATCTTGCCGTCGATGTTATGCTTCCCGCCGATCGGCTCGGACAGGTTCTGAAGGAATTCGTGCAGCAATTCCCGACCGTCCAGTTGCATCTGCACGGCGAAGCGCTGGGCGCGATCGCCTCGCTGGTTCTGGATCGCGAAGCCGACATCGGCCTGTCGGGGCCGCTGGCCGCCGGCGTTGACGGACTGGAAAGTCGCTCGGCCGGCTCGATACCCATGATCCCCGTGGCCGCCCCCGATCACCCCCTGGCGCGCATGACGCCCATCGCGCCTGGAGCGGGGCGCAATTATATCCAGCTCGTGCTGAGCGATCGCTCCCGGTTCACCGAAGGCCGCGACTTTTCCGTCTTCAGCGCGCGAACGTGGCGCATGGCGGACCTTGGCGCCAAGCACGCCTTGCTCCGACAAGCCATCGGGTGGGGCAACATGCCGCTCGACATGGTGGAAGCCGATCTTGCCGCAGGCAGGCTGGTCCGCCTCGATATGCCCGATCACGTCGGCGGGACCTATCGCTTCGCCGCGATCTGGCGACGTGATGCCCTCCCTGGCCCAGCGGCGACATGGCTGATCGATCGCTTTGTCGAGCTGGGCAGAGACGACTCTGAGATTGCCGGGCTTGGGGACATCTGACAGAGTTCAGATGGTCCCCAGTTCCTTCTTGAGGCCATTGGCGCCGCTCACGCGATGGTGGGAACGATGCCACCTTCCACCCGGATTGCAGCGCCATTGGTAATCGCGCCCCACGGGCTCGACAGCAACGCGACCTGAGCCGCGATTTCGTCCGCTTCGATCAACCGCCGGATCAGCGACAACGGGCGATACTTGCGGAAGAATTCAGCCTCCCGGTCGGCTTCCGGCGCATCCTTGTTGTCCACGACCGAACGGATGAATTCGACGATGCCTTCCGAGCGCGTCGGGCCGGGCATCACGGAATTGACGGTCACACCTGTCCCGCGCGTTTGCTCGGCGAGGCCGCGTGCAATGGCGAGTTGCGCTGTCTTGGTCATGCCGTAGTGGATCATTTCGCCAGGGACGACGAGCGCGCTTTCACTGGCGATGAAGATGATCCTGCCCCAGTCCTTGGCCAGCATGCGCGGGAAATAATGGCGGGCGAGCCGCGCGCCGCTCACCACGTTGACTTCGAACATATGGTGCCAGTCGGCGTCTGAAATATCGGCGAAGGGCTTGGCCTCATAAATGCCCAGGTTGTTGACGAGGATGTCGGCCTCCGGCGCTGCCTCGATCAGGGTCGCCGCGCCGTCCGCCGTGGCGACGTCTGCCACAACGGCCTTCACCGAGCCGATCTTGGCGATACGTTCAGCGGCAGCATCCAGCTTATCCTGATTGCGACCGCTGATGATCACGCTCGCGCCTTCGCGTGCCAGACGTTCGGCGATCGCGAAACCGATTCCGGCTGTCGATCCGGTCACCAGCGCAGTCTTGCCCTTGAGTTGCAGGTCCATGGTACGTCGCTCCGTTTATCCGTTAATGGGAACGGAGATAAGCGAAGCGGCTATTGATGATTAGATCGCAACTGTGCACTTTAGAAGTGTCTTGAAATCATGAGTGGCCAATGGACAATCGCTTCGGGGACATGGAAATTTTTCTGAGCGTCGCACACAATGGCAGTTTCGCCGCCGCCGCCCGTATCCTGCGCGTCACACCGTCCGCGGTCAGCCGATCTGTTTCACGTCTGGAGGCGCGGCTTGGAGTGCAACTCATCGCGCGTACGACCCGTGCCTTGGCGCTTACCGCCGATGGCGAGACGTACCGCGATCGCGTTTCGGCACTGATGGAAGACTTGAACGATATCGAAGGCAGCTTTGGGGGAGAGGAGCAGGAACCGAAAGGGCTATTACGCGTCAATGCATCGGTTCCCTTTGGCACGCATTGCCTTCTCCCGATTCTGCCGCGTTTCCTGGAGCGATTTCCTGCAGTGACGGTCGAGCTTGCCTTGTCGGACGCCTTGATCGAATTGATCAGCGCGCGCGCGGATATCGCGATCCGCATCGGGCCCTTGCGCGATGTGGGCCTCAAGGCCAAGAAGCTTGGGCGCAGTCGCATGGTCTTGGTGGCGAGTCCGGAGTATCTGGCACGCCATGGCGCTCCAAAAGAACCCGGCGATCTTGAACACCATGCCTGCCTGCGCTTCAGCTTCCGCCGCTCGGTCGACACCTGGCCTTTCTCGGTAGACGGTCGTCTTGTCTCGCGGACGGTCAACGGACCTTTCCTGGGCAATTCCGGTGAAGTGGTC
Source organism: Novosphingobium profundi (assembly GCF_020524485.1). Classification (GTDB taxonomy): domain Bacteria; phylum Pseudomonadota; class Alphaproteobacteria; order Sphingomonadales; family Sphingomonadaceae; genus Novosphingobium; species Novosphingobium profundi_A. The sequence goes on from NZ_JAIVLF010000004.1 coordinate 387,675, forward strand.
CGGTTGATGGCATTGGCAGATGGTGGGATAGCCCGGCTCGGGCATTTTCATGTCACCAAGGACCTTGCTGAGGGTCGCCTGGTCGAACTGCTGTCCTCCTTCCATCCCGGTGACGGGGAAGATATCCATGCGCTCTATCTCGGGGAACAGCATCCCTCACGCACTGTGCGCGCTTTTCTTGATTTTCTGGCGAGCGAACTGGTTCTGCCGTAGCGCAAGTTCGCCATATGGCATGGCGGCTTTAGCCCGTCGATGCATGGCGTGCGTGTCCCAATCTTGCGCCGTGACACGGGAGGGGACGTCTGAAAGCCAAGTCAGGATCACCATTCAGGCCACGCCGATCGAGACGGAACGGCCAAGGATGATGGCATTCGAGTTTTCTACTATCCTGAAAAGTTGGAGTGACTTTATACAGATTTCGTAAAATTCGCGGCGTGCCTAGATGGAATCCGACATCAGGAGGCATCAATCATGGCACAATTGGTCACGCAAATCGCCCGGTATCCTCGCGTTCTTGCCGAGAGTGCGCAGCCGGTCATCATCGCTTTCAGCGTGGCCGGCTTTACCGGTGGCGCTCTTTCCGCGATCGGGGCCCTCGCCGGGGAGGCCCGCAGGCGCACTGCGGCCAGAGTCGGTGTGTCGGTTCAGTAAAGCCCTCGATTGGGAAGCTGCAGAAGCGGGCCATTGACGCGAAAAAGGGAAAGTAAGGTCGAGCGTGCCCGGCAAGCCAAGATCAGTTCATAAGAGGCTGCAATGGGACGTAGGCCGACAGCCAGATTTTCCACTCTGTCAGGATGATTCGCCTGGCACAACGGACAGGCAGCTATCGCCCGTTCCTCAACAGGGAAGCGACAGTCCGCAACCGGCCCGGGCACGCCATTAAGAAATGGGTTTCGGCCCATTGCGGCCACTGACGGCCCTCAAATTCACCAGCGCTCTCACGCGGAGAGAAAAGCCATCGCCTTTCAGCGTGGCTTCCCATTTGTCGAGACTAGCCGCAGAAAGGGTTTGGGCTTGCCCTGGGGCGGCTGCACCTCAGCCACAGGTGCGCTTCTAGGCTCACTACAGCGGTTGCTTTTGGGCGAGCCGGACCTCGCTTTCTTCGTGATCGCGTCATCTATCATGTTTGCCCAGTCCTGAAGCATGCGCCGCCGCGAGGAAATATAGAGCGCGCTGTTGTATGCGCCCCTCACCGAATTGGTTTCCGAATGCGCCAAAGCCATCTCGATCCAATCCGAGCTGTAACCTTCCGTTTCGTTGGCCCACGTCGATGCCAGCCCTCGAAAGCCGTGAACGGTCTGGCGGCGCCGGTAGCCCATGCGATAGCAGGCATAGATCATGGTGTTCTCGGAAATCGGCTGACCGGGCTTCGGGCCGGGGAAGACGAACCCGCTTTCGCTTGCCAACAGGCGCCGCCGCAGCATTGCGACGGCTTGCCTCGGCAAGGGCACCAGATGCTCGCGCCCCATCTTCATGCGTTCAGCCGGGACGCGCCAGAGAGGTTCGCTCCCGTCTAGATCCTCGAACTCACTCCAAGCAGCGAATCGTACTTCGCTGGTACGGGCCCACGTCATCATGGTGAACATCAGGGCATCGCGTGTAAGCGACTGACAGCGTGGACTGTCCTCCCCATCGTAGGAAGCGATGGCCCGTAACAACTGCGGCAGTTCCTTGAGCGGCACGCGAGACATGTGCTTGACACGCGGCCGAGGTTTGAGCGCTCCCGCAAGGTGAACCGAAGGATCGTCTTGCGCCCAGCCGTTGGCAATCGCGAAACGGAAGACCTGCCCCACGCATTGCTTGGCCCGGCGACTGATATCGAGAGCCCCACGCTCTTCAATCTTACGGATCATGGCCAGGATCTCGGGAGCGGTGATCTGGGTGATCGGCTTTGCGCCCAGCATCGGAAAGACGTCCCTCTCCATTCGACTCAGCACACGCTTGGCGTGCGCATCGTCCAGCCCCCCTTCTCTATTCGCATGCCACTTGCGCGCCACTGTCTCGAAAGTGTTCGTCCTGACCTGGACCTCCGCAGCGATCTCGACGCCAGGATCACGCCCCTCGGCGAGCAGCCCCCGCGCCACATCCCTGCGCGCACGGGCGACCGCGAGGGAGACCTCGGGGTACTTGCCGAAGCTCAGCAGCTTCTCCTTGCCCGCGAAGCGGTATTTCATCCGCCACAGCTTCGAGCCGTTGGGCTGGACGAGCACATGTAGCCCACCCCCGTCCGAGAGCTTGTATGGGCGCGGCCGGACGGCCGCATATTTCACCTCGAGTTCCTTGAGTGCCATGTGGGGGTATCGCCGTTGTAGGGTATGCGGCGATGGTACCCCCAGATTCGGCGAAAATTCAAACCGACACCCCCAAACGCAGCCGAACGCACTTGGACGTCGACGCACGCAGACAACCGGGAAAAATAATTGATTTTAAAAAGAAAAAAGACGCTGCCGGCTTGTTCTGGACTAGCGCGGACAACGTCTGAAAATGGGGTATGGTAGCGGAGGAGGGACTCGAACCCCCGACACGCGGATTATGATTCCGCTGCTCTAACCGGCTGAGCTACTCCGCCATACCAATTCCGGCCTTGGCCGGAGCAGTGTGGTGCGCCGCGTCTGCGGGGCAGGTGCGTGCCTCTAGGGGGGTATCGAGGATTGGTCAACACCCTATTTTACAAATTTAGCGATTAAAGTGCAGGTCCTTGATCGGGCGCCATAATCCGTCCTCCCAGGCATAGAGGCCAAAGCCGCGGAAACGGAAAGGTCGGGGCTCCAGCGTGGGCCCAAGCTGCGCCTGAAGCGCCCTCGCCTCTTGCGAGGTCACCTTGTTCTGGATCGTGACGTGGAGGCGCGGGGGCTGGGCGTCCTGGCGCGTGAGGAGGCCGTGCATACGCTCGGCGATCTCGGCGTGGCATTCGACCATGTCAGGCGATTCGATGCGAAGCGCCGTGCCCTTGCCCAGCTTCAGCAGCCCCACGATCTGGGCCTGGGGCGGCGGATTGTGCGTCAGGTCTTTCAGGAGCTGTATCAACTCCGCCTCCACGCTGGGTGGGAGCGCGTGAAAGAGCGTCACGTGCGCACGGAGGCGATTGCGTTCAGGCGGAAAGTGGGCGGTGCGAAGCGCGTCGGCCCAGGCCTGTATCTCAGGAGGAAGCAGGGCCGTCACGAGCAAGGGGGCGCCCGGCTGACGCTCAGGGGCAAGAACTTCCCCGGGAAGGTTCACCATGGCCAGCCTACCGTCATGCCAGGTGCCTCGAATGCGCTCAGATCTCGCCGCGCTTGCGCCGGATCTCGAACCACTTCTTCACGTTCTCGTTGTGCGCTTCGAGAGTGGATGCGAAGACGTGTCCACCCGTTCCGTCCGCGACCATGTAGAGCGCGTCGGTCTCGGCCGGGTGCAGTACCGCCTCGATCGAGGCGCGGCCCGGATTGCAGATCGGGTGCTTGGGCAGGCCTACCATGGAGTAGGTGTTGTAGTCGTTGATCGCCTGGATCTCGGACTGGCGGATGCGCCGCCCCAGCGGCTTACCCTTGGTAATGGGGTAGATGATCGTGGGGTCGGCCTGAAGCAGCATCCCCTGCTTCAGACGGTTGGAGTAGAGCCCGGCCACGACAGTGCGCTCCTGCGCCTTGGCCGTTTCCTTCTCCACAATGGAGGCCAGCACTAGCGCTTCCTCGGGCGTCTTCACGACAAGATCGGGGGCGCGCTTTTCCCAGAGCTCGGCCAGGGTACGGCGCATACCCGCCTGCATCTTGCGCAGGACGTCGGCGCGCGCATCGCCTTTCTGGATATCGTAGGTGGCAGGAAGGACCGAACCTTCTTCAGGCACGGCAAGCTCGCCGGTCAAGGCCTCCTGCGCCATCAGGCGCTCGTAGACCATGATCGAGGGCATGCCTTCCGGGATCATGACCTGGCGACGCACGACGTCATCGCTGGTGATGATCGCCAGGACCCGCGAGGGACTGGCGTGGGCGGGGATCACGAATTCCCCCGCCTTGATCGCGCCGCCGCCCCCGAAGAGGCGCGCGCGCAGGGCGAACCCATCGCCCGAGCGCACCACGCCCTCGTCCTGAAGCTTGTCGGCCACGGCCGAAAGGCTGGCGCCATTGGGGACCACGAAGGCGGAATCCTTCGCGAGCGGGCCGGAACCAAACCAGCCGCCCACGACGTTCCACATCACGATCCCCGCCACCAGGACGAGCGCTGCCACGAGGGCATACCTGCGCCGTGACATCATGAGGGTTCTTCCCCGAAGCCCGCGCGGAAGGTCAGTCGACCTTCTTCATGATCAGGCTGGCGTTGGTACCGCCAAACCCGAAGCTGTTGTTGAGCACGGCGCGCACTTCGCGCGAACGTGCGACCTTGGGGACCAGGTCAACGCCTTCGCAACCTTCCGAAGGAGTGTCGAGATTGAGCGTAGGAGGCACGATCTGGTCACGCATCGCCAGGATGCAGAAGATCGATTCGACCGCGCCCGCGCCGCCAAGGAGGTGGCCGATGGCCGACTTGGTCGAGCTCATCGAGACGCTGTCCATGGCTTCGCCGAAGAGACGGCGCACCGCGCCCAGCTCGATGGTGTCGGCCATCGTCGAGGTGCCGTGAGCGTTGATGTAGTCGATGTCGGCCGGCGTCATGCCCGCCTTCTTGAGGGCCGCAGCCATCGAACGGTAGGCGCCGTCCATCTCCGGGTCCGGAGCGGTCACGTGGTAGGCATCGCCCGAAAGGCCGTAGCCCACGACTTCGGCGTAGATCTTCGCCCCGCGCGCCTTGGCGTGCTCGTACTCCTCAAGGACGAGGACGCCCGCGCCCTCACCCATGACGAAGCCGTCGCGGTCCTGGTCGTAGGGGCGGCTAGCCTCTTCAGGACGGTCGTTGTAGCTGCAGTTGAGCGCGCGCGCCTGGGCGAAGCCGGCAATGCCAATCGGGCAGATCGTGCTTTCCGCACCGCCCGCCAGCATGATGTCGGCGTCGTCGTCCTTGATCATGCGCGCGGCATCGCCGATCGAGTGCGCGCCGGTCGAGCAGGCGGTGACGACCGCGTGGTTCGGGCCCTTGAGGCCGTACTTGATCGAGACCTGACCCGAGATGAGGTTGATGAGACGGCCGTGCACGAAGTGCGGCGAAACGCGGCCCGGGCCACGGTTGGCGAGCACGAGCGATTCGCTCTCGATACCGGGGAGACCGCCGATACCCGAGCCGATCGAGCAGCCCGCACGCAGCTTGGTCTCTTCGTCCATCTCGACAAGGCCGGCGTCTTCAAGCGCCTGGCCCGCGGCATCGATGCCGAAGACGATGAAGGGATCGACCTGGCGCTGGATCTTGGGATCCACGCGCTTGCTGGCATCGAACCCGTACTCGTGATCCGCGGGCTTGACCTCGCAGGCGATCTGGCACTTCTGATCCGACGCATCGAACTTGGTGATGGGCCCCGCCCCGCTCTTGCTGGCGAGGATGTTCTTCCAGGTCGTTTCCACGTCAGCGCCCAGCGGGGTGACGAGGCCAAGTCCGGTTACGACGACACGACGCATTCCAATGCTCTCCGAAACGGCGACAGGCCCGCCCCCTTAGAGGTCGAGCCTGTCAAATTCAATCCAATTGCCCACAAACCGGCGATGGTCCGCCCTGAAAGGACGTTACCGGGACGCTGCGGGCGGGCCGGGATCAGCCCTTGTTCTCGTCGATGTACTTGATCGCATCCGAGACGGTGCTGATCTTTTCAGCGGCATCGTCCGGGATTTCGACGCCGAATTCTTCTTCGAACGCCATGACCAGCTCGACGATGTCGAGCGAATCGGCACCCAGATCATCGATGAAGCTTGCATCTTCGGTGACCTTGTCGGCTTCCACACCGAGGTGCTCGACGACGATCTTCTTAACCCGATCGGCGGTATCGCTCATTTGTATAGACCCCTTCAGAAAGCGGAGGATTAATCTTGGTTGCTTGACGCCCTAGTTCCTAGGGCGCTGGCTGGCAAGTGCCGCCACAGCACGGGCACCGCACTTGTCCCAAGTGCGACGCCTTTGCAAGGGTGAAAGACCCTCACGGCGCCGCAAGCTCGGTTTTTGCGTCGTTTTTCGCCGATCAGGCGCCCGGCTTGGGCTGGGGCTCGACGACGCGCATGTGCAGTTCGCGCAACTGACGCGATTCCGCAGGCGTCGGCGCGCCCATGAGGAGATCCTCGGCGCGCTGGTTCATCGGGAACAGCGAGATTTCGCGCAGGTTCTGCGCCCCGCACAGCAGCATCACGATGCGATCGACACCGGCGGCCATGCCGCCGTGCGGCGGGGCGCCGTACTGGAAGGCGCGGTAGAGACCGCCGAAGCGCTCTTCCACGTCGTCCTTGGTCAGGCCCACCTTCTCGAAGGCGGCAACCATCAGTTCGGGATCCTGGTTACGGATCGAGCCCGAGGCGATTTCGAAGCCGTTGCACACGAGGTCGTACTGGTAGGCCTTGATCGTAAGCGGATCCTGGCCTTCCAGTGCTTCCATGCCGCCCTGCGGCATCGAGAACGGGTTGTGCGCGAAGTCGACCTTCTTGTTGTCTTCGTCCCATTCGTAGAATGGGAAATCGACGATCCAGCACAGATCGAAGCGATCCTTGTCGATGAGGTCGAGCTGCTCGGCGACGCGGGTACGCGCAAGGCCTGCCAGCTTGGCGGCCTGCTCGGGCTTGCCCGCAGCGAAGAAGACGCCGTCGTTCTCGCCAAGGCCGAGCGCCTCGATAAGGGCCGCGGTTTTTTCCTCGCCATGGTTCTTGGCGATCGGACCACCGGGCTTACCGTCCTTGATGTTGATGTAGCCAAGGCCCGAGAAGCCCTCGCCGCGCGCCCAGTTGTTCATCTCGTCGAAGAACTTGCGGCTGCCTGCGCCCGCGCCGGGAGCCGGGATCGCGCGGATCACGCCGCCCCCGCCAACGATGCTGGCAAAGATGCCGAAGCCCGATTCGACGAAGTGCTCGGTCACGTCCTTGATGAGGATCGGGTTGCGCAGGTCCGGCTTGTCCGAACCATAGTCAAGCATCGCCTGGGCGTAGGGAATGCGACGGAATTCGCCCGAAGGCGTCACCGGCTTGTCCCCTGCGAACGCCGCGAAGATGCCCTGCATGACCGGCTCCATCGTCTCCCAGATCTCTTCCTGGGTGACAAAGCTCATCTCGAGGTCGAGCTGGTAGAACTCGCCCGGCAGACGGTCGGCGCGCGGGTCCTCGTCGCGGAAGCACGGCGCGATCTGGAAGTAACGGTCGAAGCCAGCCACCATGAGCAGTTGCTTGTACTGCTGGGGCGCCTGCGGGAGCGCGTAGAACTTGCCCGCGTGGATGCGGCTCGGCACGAGGAAGTCGCGCGCGCCTTCGGGCGAGGACGCGGTCAGGATCGGCGTCGAGAATTCGGTGAAGCCGATGCCTTCCATGCGGCGGCGCATGTCCGAGATAATCTGGGTGCGCTTGACGATGTTCGCGTGCAGCGTCTCGCGGCGCAGGTCGAGGAAGCGGTACTTGAGGCGAATGTCCTCCGGGTACTCCTGCTCACCGGCGACCGGCATCGGCAATTCGGCGGCCTTGCCCAGCACCGTCACCGAACGGGCGTAGACCTCGATCTCGCCGGTGACGAGGTTGGGGTTCACCGTCTCGGGGGTGCGCGCCTTGACGGTGCCCTCGATGGTGACGACCGATTCCAGACGCAGCGCGTCGAGGATCTCGAGTGCGGGGCTGTCGCTGTCGGTCACGACCTGGGTCATGCCGTAGTGATCGCGCAGGTCGACGAACAGGACGCCGCCGTGGTCGCGCTTGCGATGGACCCAACCCGACAGGCGGACCGTCTGGCCGACCTCGGTCGCCGTCAGGGCGCCGCAGGTGTGGGAACGATAGGGATGAGTCATGGCGTCAGGCTTCTTCTTCGCGAAAAACTAAGAGTTCAGGCCGCGTCCCCTAGTCGAGTGGCGCGCCGATTTCCAGACACCGATTGACCCTGCGCAAAAGGTTATCCGCGTAACTCGGTATAAACCATTATAACCTAATTGCCTCAGGCTCGGGTCGAATGGAGAACACGATGTTGGCAGAGGTCACGATTGACAGCGCGGAAAACAAGGCTTTTCGACGCTCGATCGAGGACATGGTGCGCAGCCAGCGCGCGGATGAAGCGGCCGATATGCTACGGGACATGCTGTCAGGTGTGTGCTCGGCGCAAGGCCCCCTCCCCGCCGAATTCCTGAATACACGGCCCGAAGCGATCTCGTTCACGGGCTGGAATCTCCTGGCTGACGCGATCTGGAAGCTGGACCAGTGCGGCGAGCCGGTCTCGGCCGTCAGCCTCGACCTCGATCCGCACACCATCAGCGAGGAGGACGGTGAGCCGGTCCTTGCCACCCGCTTCTTCTTCGACACTTCCTGGCCCTTCTCCGAATGCACCCGAGAGGAACTGCTCGAAGGCTTCAACGACTACGGATCGGCCTGGCACAACGACCACGCCGATGCCGAAGAACGCGTCGTCGGTATCGACGGCCTTGGCACCATGGCCGATGCTCTGGCCGCGCTGCACATGGCCAACGCCGCGCGCGAGACGCCGAATGCCACCGCTCTCCAGGCCGAGTTGCTCGGCACGCTTTACATGGGCGTGCTGTTCCACCTCGCCGTCGAGGACAAGGCCCGCCGCACCGCCCTGCCGCGCCGCATGGCCCTCCTCGCGGTAAGCGAAAGCCCCTTTGCGGCCCTCTCCACCCCGGTCCTTGCCAATTGCGACGCGCCCGAGGCGCCGAGCATTCCGGAACCCTTTGAAGGCTCCGCGCCCCCCTTGGGCACCTACGACGAGGACGCGGAAGAGGAGGACTTCGAGAACGAGGGCGAAGACCATGCCGACACGATGGCCGCGCTTCTTTCGCCCTCCTATTCCGGTGACGTGCAAGGCACCGCTCCGGGCGATGACCCCGAGGCCTGGCACCTGCCGCCCCCGGGCATCCACACAACCGGCACGCAGCTGCGCCGCAAGCTGGTGACCGAGGAAAGTATCTCCGAGCTCGCCGAATCGGCCCGTCCGGGACTCCTTGCCCGCCTGTTTCGCCGTTAATAATCGCAAACAAACGCGAAACGGGGCATCGCTGGCGTTGATCCCTTCGCGTGTTCAGCGTAACGCCGCATGCAAATGAAGATACACACCCTGATCACGGACAGCGACGAGCTCGCCCAACTGTGTGACCGCCTGGCAAAGTCCGACTTTGTCGCGGTCGACACCGAGTTCATGCGCGAAAACACCTACTGGCCCGAGCTTTGCCTCGTCCAGATCGCCAACACCGAGGAAGCCGCCGCGATCGACCCGCTCGCCAGCGGGCTCGACATGACGCCGCTCTACGAGCTGCTCACGGACAACCACGATGTCCTCAAGATCTTCCATGCCGGCGGGCAGGACGTCGAGATCATCTTCAACGCGACGGGCAAGACCCCCTCGCCGATCTTCGACACCCAGATCGCAATGATGGCGATCAGCCAGTCGGAACAGATCGGCTATTCCAACCTCGTCGAATCCTGGCTGGGCCTCACCATCGACAAGGGCGCGCGCTTCACCGACTGGTCGCGCCGCCCGCTGACCGAGCGCCAGATCGAATATGCCATCGGCGATGTCACCCACCTCTCGAAGATCTTCCCCAGGATCCTCAAGCGCCTGATCAAGACGGGCCGCGGCATGTGGCTGAACCAGGAAATGGAAAAGCTGGCCGATCCGGACAACTATCGGAACGACCCGACGCTGGCCTGGCGGCGGATCAAGGCCGCGGGCCGCAATCCGCAGATGCTCGGCCGCCTGAAGGCCATCGCCGAGTGGCGCGAGATGGAAGCGCAGGGCAAGAACATTCCGCGCGGGCGCATTGCCCGTGACGAGACGCTTGCCGACCTTGCGAGCCATCCGCCCAAGCAGCAGTCCGACCTCGCCAAGGTGCGCGGCCTCTCGCAAGGCTGGCGCGACAACGACATCGGCAAGCGCCTGATGAACACCATCGCCAAGGCCCAGCCGCTCGGCGACGACGAAATGCCCCCGCGCCAGCAGCGCGGCGCGCCGCTCGGCAAGGAAGGCGCGCTGGTCGCCGACCTCCTGAAGCTGCTTCTCAAGATTCGCGCGCGCGAGATCGACGTTGCCGCCCGCCTCCTCACCCGTAGCGACGAACTGGAGATGCTCGCCTCGGGTGTGCGCAAGAACCTGCCGATTCTGGAAGGCTGGCGCTACGAGGTGTTCGGCAAGGACGCGCTCGAACTGGTCGAGGGGCGCCTGGGCTTCGCGGTCGAGAAGGGCCGCCTCAAGATGACCCGGGTCAGCGAGGACGAGGAAATCTTCGCCACCGCCGGCGCGGACGAGGCGGGCGACGATGACACCGATGAGAGCGGGGACGACAGCGAATCATGACGGTCTACCAGCCGACACTGAAGCAGCTTCAGTATCTGGTTGCCCTGCATGAACATGGACATTTCGGCCGTGCGGCCGAAGCCTGCTACGTCTCACAGTCGACGCTCTCGGCGGGGCTGCGGGATCTGGAAACCCTGCTCGACGTGACCCTGGTGGAGCGCACCAAGCGTGCGGTGCGCTTCACGCCGCTGGGCAACACGGTGGTCGAGAAGGCCCACCGCATCCTGCGCGAGACCGAGGAACTGTCCGAACTCGTCCAGTCGAGCGGCAAACCGCTCTCGGGCGAGGTGCGCATGAGCGTGATCCCGACAATCGCGCCGTTCCTGCTCCCGCGCATGTTGCCGCGCCTGCGCCGTGAACGCCCCAATCTCAAGCTCTTCCTGCGCGAGGAACCCAGCCAGGCCGCGATCGAGTCGCTGCACCATGGCCGGGCCGACTGCGTGCTCCTGGCTCTTCCCTACCCCACCGGCGAGGTGGAGCAGGAGACGATCGAGCTCGACGCCTTTTTCGTGGCCTTCCCGGCCGACGATCCGCGCGACCCACCCCAGGAAGTGGGCCCCGACATCATTGATGAAAACCGCCTCCTCCTGCTGGAGGACGGGCACTGCCTCAAAGACCACGCGCTCGCCGCCTGCAACCGGCCCGAGTTGCGCGCCTCTGCCACGATGATCGGCACCTCACTGCACACGCTGGTGCAGATGGTCGACAATGGCCTTGGTCTCACGATGCTACCCGAAATGGCGCTTGATGCCGGGATCCTCAACGGCACCAACGTGGTCGCCCGCCCGCTGATCTCGGCCAACGCCAACCGCGAGATCGCGCTGGTCTGGCGCAAGAATTCGCCGCGCTCGGACGAATTCCGGATGTTGGCGGATGAGCTGCGCGCGGGCTGACCGGGCCTTATTGCTCCGTTGACGGGGCCTTGCCGCTGGTGAACTGAAGCGCGACGCAGCACAGGCTGATCGCCGCGCCAAGCATACACACCCCCGCCCAGCCCAGATGCGTCCAGCACGCCATCGCCGCCGCCGAAGCAAGACCACCGGCCACGAACATCGCGGTCATGTAGATCGTGTTGATGCGTGAGCGCGCTTCGGGCTTCAGTGCGAAGATCACGCTCTGGTTGGAGATCTGGCTCGACTGCACCCCAAAATCGAGCGCGATGACGCCGAGCATCACACCCGCGAGGCCATCCCAGAGCCCGAAGATCGCCCAGGAGGCGAGCGAAATGCAGGCCGCAGCGGCGATCACCTGTCGCGGCCCCCGGCTATCGGCGATGCGCCCCGCGACAGGCGCGGCAAGAACGCCGACCACACCCAGGATGCCGAAAAGACCCGCCACCTGCGGCCCGAACCCGAAGCGCGCCTCCAGCCGGAAGGCCAGGATCGACCAGAAGACCGAGAACACGCCGAACTGGCAGCACTGGATTGCCGTTGCTCGCCGAAGCCCGGGAAATTCGCGCCAGAGCCCGACAAGTGAGCCGAGCGTTGCACGGTAGCTCGTACCTGCCGTTTCGGGCGCGCTGCGTGGCAGGCGCAGCGCCACCATTGCCGCCGTCCCCAGGGCCAGGGGGACCGCAATCCAAAACATCGCGCGCCAGCCCAGATGCTCGGCCACGAACCCGGCCAGCGTGCGGCTGAGCAGGATACCGCAAAGCAGGCCCGCCATGACGACGCCGATCACATGGCCACGCCGCTCGGGAAGCGCGAGGCTGGCGGCCATCGGGATGATCTGCTGCGCCACCGAGGCAAAGATGCCCACGATCAGTGAGGCGATCAGGACAAGCGCCCCACCCTGCGCCAGCGCAACGCCCGCACAGGCCACCGCCAGCCCGAGACACTTCCACAGGACCAGTTGGCGCCGCTCGAACAGATCGCCCAGCGGGACAAGGAAAAGAAGCCCCAGCGCATACCCGATCTGGGTGGCCGTCGGCACATAGGCCACCCGCCAATCGGCAAGATCGCCATGCATCTGCTCGAGCATGGGCTGGTTGTAGTAGAGATTGGCCACGGTTAGGCCCGCAGCCAGCGCCATCACCGCAACGACACTCACCGACAAAGGCGCGTGATGCTCTCGAGCAGAATGGGAAGGCGAGGAAATGGCAGGGCTCCGCGAACGTGCAGGGACCAGTGAGCCCCAGGATCGAGGTCGAGCCCTAGGCCCGCGCCACCTCTCGCCGCGAATGCAACGAACGCACGCCCTTGCGCGTGCGATGCACGTCGCGGATCCGTGCCTCAGTCCATGTGCTTGAGGCCAACGCGCAGGTAATCCCAGCCGGTGACGAGCGTCAGCACGGCCGCGCCCCACAAGGTGGTAAGACCCACGGTGTGCGGAATATTGATCGCCACGCCCGCGAAAGGCGTGTTCCACCAGGGCATCGCCTTGCCCAGGATCAGCGCGCCCAGCGAGATCATCTGGAACGTCGTCTTCCACTTGGCGAGCTTGCTGACCGGGATCGAGACCCGCAGGGGCCCCAAAAACTCGCGCAGGCCCGAGACGGCGATCTCGCGGACCAGGATGACGAGCCCGGCAATCACGTGCATGTCCCCGACGTAAGGCCCGCGCAGGATACCCTGCGCCGTGAGTACGAGGATGACCGCCGCGACCATGATCTTGTCCGCGATCGGATCGAGGAAGACGCCGAGCTTGGACACCGTCCCGCTCGAACGCGCGAGATAACCATCGAAGTAGTCCGTGATCCCCATCAGGCAGTAGAGCGCAAAGGCCAGCGCATAGCCCAGCACCCAGTCCGGCCACCACAGCAGGAAGGCGAGGAGCGGAACCGCGAAGATACGCGAAAGGGTCAGGATGTTCGGAAGCGTCAGCATATGGGCAGCCCCATAGCCGGGAATGCGGGGCGGAATAAAGTGTTGATCGGGGGTTGCGGCCTCGGCCTGCCGCTTTAAGGATCCCGTCAACCCGAACGGTGAGAGACCGGCAAGACCTTTACATGACGCAATCGACCCAACTGCTCCGCGCGCGACGCTTTCTCCCCCTCTTCGTCACGCAGCTTCTGGGCGCGTTCAACGACAACCTGTTCAAGAACGCGATGGTCCTCTTCGTGGTCTACAGCGTCTACAACTCGGAGAGCTCCGAGGCGATCTTCAGCGCGGTGGCCTCGCTGATCTTCGTTGCGCCCTTCTTCCTGTTTTCCGCACTGGCCGGACAGCTGGCCGACATGCGCGACAAGGCCGTAATCATCCGGCTCATCAAGCTGTGCGAGATCTTCATCATGCTGGTGGGCGGGCTTGGCCTTGCTCTCGCGTGGAAAGGCATCGCCCTTCACACCGTCGCAATCCCGCTGCTTCTGGTGGCGGTCTTCGCGATGGGGGTGCACTCCACCTTCTTCGGGCCGATCAAGTACGCAATCCTGCCCCAGCACCTGAAGAGCGAGGAAGTCCTCGCGGGCACCGGCCTCGTCGAAGCGGGCACCTATCTCGCGGTCCTCGCCGGCACCATCGTTGCAGGCTGGATCAGCGTCGATGCGGCGGCCATTGCGGTGATCGCGGTTGCCGTGATCGGCTACGTCTCGGGGCGCAGCGTGCCCCCGGCCCCGCCCATCGGGAAGATCGAGCCCCTCGATTTCCACCTCGTGCGCGCACCTGCCCGCCTGATCCGCGCCACCATGAGCGATCGGCGGGTCTACCTTGCCGTGTGCTCGATCAGCTTCTTCTGGGCGCTCGGCACGATCCTGTTCATCCAGTTCCCGCCGTTAGCCAAGAACATTCTGATGGCTGCCAAGGAAGTGGCGAGCCTTTTCCTGGTCATCTTCTCCATCGGCATCGCCATTGGCTCGGTGACGATCAACGCGCTTCTGAAAGGCACCGTCTCAGCGCGTTGGTCCCCGCTCTCGGTCATCGCGATGGGGGTCTGCCTCATTGGCTTCGAACTCGTGTGCGAGGCCTGGCCCGCCTACGAGGGCCCCGACGCTCTCATGGACGTGGGCACCTTCGTGGTGCAACCGCTCGCCCTCCCCCTGATGCTCGCGCTCCTGGGCGTCGCCATTGCCGGGGGAATGTTCGTCGTGCCGCTCTACGCCTTTCTCACGACATTCGTGGAAAAGTCGCAGACCGCGCGCACGATCGCGGCCAACAACGTGGTCAATTCGGGCGCGATGGTGCTGGGCGCGGGCGTGGCCATGGCGCTCAACTTCTTCGGCATGCCCATCGTCAAGCAGTTGCTGGTCGTCGCGGCCGCCTGCCTCGCCTCGGCCTGGCTGGGCTACCGGCTCTACCGCGCCGAACTCGCCGCGCGTTAGATAATGAAGGTAAAGATCGCGAGGAACGAGGCGCAATAAGCCGCGAGGAATTGCTGCCAGTCGCCGCCTTGCATCTTCCAGCGCCGCGCGGCGAGCGCCTCGTCGTCCACGGCAGGGCGCAGGTGCAACGGCACTTCAAGCACATGGGCAGGAAGAGAGCGGCGAAATGGGTGCCCGGATTGTTCGCTGGAGAGGACCAGCGCGCGACGTTTCTGGGGTCTCATGCCGCGAAGTTAGCTAACGGTTAGTTAACTATCCAGATCAAAATGGCGCACTTCCCACATCGGGACGAAAGTCTCCCACCTGGCCTGCCCACACGAAAAAGGGGCAACCTTTCGGCCGCCCCTCTTCTCATCTGGTCAAAGCCTGGCCCTGGCCAGATCGCGGTTGTTCCGTCAGACGCGGTCGCCCACGGCGCCCTTCACCTTGCCGACGCCCTGCTGGACTTCGCCCTTGCGCTCCTGGGCCTTGCCCTCGGCCTTCTGCTCGGGATCGTTGCGCGCATCGCCTGCGGCCTGCTTGGCGTTACCGGCGATCTCGTTGCCCAGACCCTTGATCGTGTCCTTCAGTTCACCCATGATAACATCTCCTTGTTTCTTCGGCACTTACCTGCCGATCTTACACAAGGACAACAGCTCGGCCGGGCGGTTTGTTCCTGCCCCGCGGACAAGGCGAGCCTTACGTGAGACAACTGGACAACCCGGCTGAACCCACTCCAGTCAAGTGTCAGTCGCCCGCCATTTCCAGGATGTGCGCCCATTCCTCGGGCCGGACCTCGCCGACCGAGAGCCGCGACAGCTTGACCAGTTCCATGTCGGCGAGCGCCGGGTCGGCCTTGATCTGCTTGAGCGTGACGCTGCGCGCCAGCTTGCGCACCGGCTTGACCTTGACCGCGGCCCACTTGCCATCAGGATCGCTCGGATCGGTAAGTCCCGCCGCGCTCACCTCGACGATCCCCACGATCTCGCGCCCCTCGTTCGAATGGTAGAAGAACGCTTCGTCACCGACTTCCATAGCGCGCAGGTTGTTGGCCGCCCGGTGGTTGCGCACCCCGTCCCAGGTCCCCTCGCCCTCGCGCACCAGGTGGCGCCAGCCATAGGCATCGGGTTCGGACTTGAGGAGCCAGTAGCGCTTTGCCATCGTATGCCTTTCCGTTTCGACTAAGGGCTTCAAAACCTTTACAGCGGCGGCATAGACGATTCTTGATGGAAATATGCAAGACATGGACCTCGCCAATATCCCCGTTCTGAGCCTCGAGGCCGACCGCGACGATCTCCCCGCCCGTATCGGCGAATCGTTCCGCACCTTCGGTTTCGCCATGATCCGCGATCACGGCATCGACCAGGACCTGATCGACCGGGCATGGGCCCTGACCCGCGAATTCTTCGCGCTGCCCGAAGAGACCAAGCGCGCCTACCACCTGGCCGGCAAGGCCGGTGCGCGCGGTTACACCCCGTTCCGCACCGAAGTCGCCAAGGGCGCAACCGAGAAGGACCTCAAGGAATTCTGGCACGTCGGGCGCGACCTTCCCGAAGGCTCGCCGCTGGCCGACAGCATGCCGCCCAACATCTGGCCCGGCGAAGTCGAAGGCTTCGAGGACACCTTCAAGACCCTGTTTGCCCGTTTCGACGCCGTGGGCGCAGAGATCCTCTCGGCCATCGCCGTCCACCTCGGCCTCGATCCGCGCTGGTTCGATCCGGCTATCGACGATGGCAATTCGGTGCTGCGCCTGCTGCACTATCCGCCCGTGGCCGAAGGGGCTGGTGGGGCCATCCGCGCCGGAGCACATGAGGACATCAACCTCATCACCCTGCTGCTTGGCGCCGAGGAAGCCGGTCTGGAGCTTCTGAGCAAGGATGGCGAATGGCTCTCGGTCGCACCGCCCGAAGGCGCCATGGTCATCAACATCGGCGACATGCTGCAGCGCCTGACCAACAACGTCCTGCCTTCAACCACGCACCGCGTGCGCAATCCCGAAGGCGAGCGCGCTGGCTACAGCCGCTATTCGATGCCCTTCTTCCTGCACCTGCGCAGCGACTTTCCCTTCGTGACGCTTCCGCAATGCATCAGCGCCGACAATCCCGACCAGTATCCCGACGTCATTACCGCGGACGACTATCTCCAGGAACGCCTCCGCGAAATCGGATTAAAATACTGAAACACCGAACATTTAGCAAAATCCTGAAGTGAACTTCCGAGGCGATTTAACCAAAACTTCAGGGGATATCCCTAGAGCTTCCGCTTCCGACGAATTCAGGGAGCTCTGGCTTTGAACGCCAAGGTCACGACGACCACAGACAACATCGACGACATCCCGGGCAGACGCACCGTGGATGTCGTTGCGTTCGGCATCGTGACGTCCGCGATTCTGCTGTTCACCGCGACCGGCAGCGTGATCGGCCCCGACGTCGTGCGCGCACTGATGGGCCAGAGCCCGGGTCCCGACCAGTTCATCCTCAACGCCTTTCTTCTCAACATCGCCATCATCATCTTCGGGTGGAGCCGTTACCGCGAGCTCAACGCCGAACTCGCCGAACGCACGCGCGAGGAAGCGGCAGCCCGTCGCCTGGCCGAAACCGACCCCCTGACCGGGTTCCTTAACCGCCGCAGCTTCGGCATGCGCGCCGATGCCATGATCGCCAAGGCCCGCGAGAGCGGACGCGCCGTGGCGCTGATGATGATCGATCTCGACAACTTCAAGCAGGTCAACGACTTCAACGGGCACGCCGCGGGCGACCAGTTGCTGCGCCAGTGCGCCGCGCGCATTCGCGAGGTGGTCCCGATCGGCAGCGCCATTGCCCGCATCGGAGGCGATGAGTTCGCCATCGCCATCGAGTACGCACCTGCCCAGAGCGGACACATCGATCGCCTCGCCGAGATCCTTCTCAAGCAGCTTGCCCGCACCATGCGCGTGGGTGACACGACGGCCGATATCACCGGCTCGCTCGGGCTTGCCTCGACCACACGCAGCCACCGCGCCGCAGAGCCTGCCGACGCACAGGCCCTGCTCGAATATGCCGACGTGGCGATGTACCACGCCAAGCACCAGGGCCGGAACTCCTTCTCCTGGTTCGAGCCGCAGATGGCCGAGGAACTGCACCTGCGCACCGAGCTGGAGGACAAGATCCGCCGGGGCATCCCCGCTGGCGAATTCGTTCCCTACTACGAACGGCAGATGGATCTGGGCTCAGGTCGCCTATGCGGCTTTGAAATGCTCGCACGGTGGCAATCCCCTGATCTAGGCCTCGTTTCTCCCGACATCTTCATCCCGATTGCCGAGGATATCGGGGCCATCGCCGAACTCTCCGAAGCGCTCATCCGACAGGCTCTCCAGGATGCAAAGGGATGGCCCCGCGAGCTCACCCTCTCGGTGAACATCTCCCCGCTCCAACTGCGTGATCCGTGGTTCGCCCAGAAGATTCTGAAACTTCTCGTCGAATCAAGCTTCCCGGCCGAGCGCCTGGAAATCGAGATCACTGAAAGCTGTCTGCACCAGAACGTGGGACAGGTCCGCTCGCTCCTGACCAGCCTCAAGAACCAAGGCATCAAGGTCAGCCTCGACGACTTCGGAACCGGTTTCAGTTCGCTCGCCCAACTGCGCAGCCTGCCCTTCGACCACATGAAGATCGACCGCAGTTTCATCGAGCGGATCGATACCGACAGGGACGCCGCCGCCATCGTGCGTGGCATTGCGATGGTGGGCGAAGGCCTGCACCTGCCGATCACGGCCGAAGGCATCGCCAATGTCCACGTCCTCAACGAACTGCGCAAACTTGGCCCGGTAAAGGGCCAGGGACACTATTTTGGTGCGCCGCGCCCCGCTTCCGAGCTCGGCGAGTGGATCAGCGCGGGAACCGCCCCGCGTGGTGAAAGCGCCCCTGTGAGTCCGGCTGCCCCGGACCACCCGCTGCGGACGCTCGACCTCGAGACAACGACCTCCAACGAAAACCGCCGATCCGGCCGCGCCTGAACACCGCATAAGGCCGGGGCGCCATCGCACGCCTCTCGATCTGAGGGCTGGACCAATCCACCCGAAATACCTAGATCGCAGCCCATGCGGATCGACTTCATCAAGATGCATGGCCTGGGCAACGATTTCGTCGTCCTGGACGCGCGCAGCCAGCCCTTGCCCGCCATCGACGGGTCCATCGCCAGTGCGCTTGCGGACCGTCACACCGGCATCGGCTGTGACCAGTTGCTGGTGCTGGAACCGAGCACTTCGGCTGACTTTCGCATGCGCATCTTCAATCCCGACGGCAGCGAAGTGGAAGCCTGCGGCAACGCCACCCGCGCGGTCGGCCTGCTCCATGGGCAAAGCGCCGCGATCGAGACGCTGGGCGGCATTGTCCACGCATCGCCCGCCGAGGCCGGGATCTCGGTCGAGATGGGAACGCCCCGCTTCGACTGGGACGCGATCCCCCTCGCCTACGCCATGGACACCCACGCCATGCCCGTCGCCTGGGAGGAGCTCGTCAACCCGAGCGCCGTCAACGTCGGCAATCCGCACGCCATCTTCTTCGTTCCCGATCCCTACGCCATCGACATGGCGCGCCTCGGCCCACTGATCGAGAACGATCCCATCTTTCCGGAACGGGTCAACGTCAACGTCGCCGGGATCACCGGGCGCGATGCCCTCACCCTGCGCGTATGGGAACGCGGCGCCGGGCTCACCCGCGCCTGCGGCACGGGTGCCTGCGCCACGGCTGTTGCGGCCATGCGGCGCGGCCTCGTCGACCGCTCGGTCAAGGTCTCGCTCCCCGGCGGCACGCTGCGCATCGACTGGCGCGAGGACGGCGTGATCGTGATGACCGGTCCTGCCACTGAAAGCTTCCGGGGCTCGTTCGCCGCCGCCGACTTCGGTCTTGGCCCCGTGGACGGGACGCACGCTTGAGCGCCGAAGTCCATTCGCTGGGCTGCCGGCTGAACCTTTCCGAGAGCGAAGACATGCGCGCGCTGCTGCGCGAGGCCGACGATCTTGTCGTCATCAACTCCTGCGCGGTCACCTCCGAGGCCGTGCGCCAGACGCGCCAGGCCATCCGCCGCGCCCGCCGGGCCCGCCCCGACGCTCGCATCGTGGTGACGGGCTGCGCCGCCGAGGTCGAGCGCGAAGCCCTCGCCGCCATGCCCGAGGTCGACGGCCTTGTCGCCAACACCGCCAAGCTCGACCCACGCGCCTGGAACGTGCCTCCTCCCACCGTGCCCGAGCGCCGCGCGGCCTATACCCGCGCCTTCGTCCAGGTGCAGAACGGTTGCGACCATTCCTGCACTTTCTGCGTGATCCCCCAAGGACGCGGCGCCAGCCGTTCGCGCACGATTGGCGAGGCCCTTGCCGACGTTGCCGTCCACCACGAACGGGGCGTCAAGGAAGTCATCCTGACCGGCGTCGATCTCACCTCCTGGGGGGAAGACCTCGAGGGCGCGCCGCGCCTTGGCGAGCTTTGTGCAGCGATTCTCGACCGCTTCCCCGAGCTGCCGCGCCTGCGCCTGTCTTCCATCGACGGGGCCGAAGTCGATCCCGTCCTGTTCGAACTTCTCGCCAGCGAGCCGCGGGTCATGCCGCACGTTCATCTCTCGCTCCAGCATGGCGATGACCTCATCCTCAAACGCATGAAGCGCCGCCACAGCCGCGCCGATGCGGTGACGCTGGTCGAGAGCCTGCGCGCGCGCCGCCCTGACCTTGCCGTGGGCGCCGATCTCATGGCCGGTTTTCCGACAGAGAACGAGGCCGCGCACGCGGCCAATCTCTCGATCATCGGCGAGCTTGGCATCGTCCATGGCCATGTCTTCCCCTTCTCCCCGCGCCCGGGCACGCCCGCCGCGCGCATGCCGCAGGTCGAGCCTGCGCTCATCAAGCGCCGGGCCCGTGAATTGCGCGAGGCGGTGTCGAAAGAACGTGCGCGCTGGCTTGCCGCGCAGGTCTCTCGCCCGCTATGGGTTCTCGCCGAAAAGGATGGTACCGGCCACGCGGAGAATTTCGCACGGGTCCGGCTGCCAGACGGGACCGTGCCGGGCACCGTGCTGTGCCTCACGCCCGCCAACGTGATCGAAGGAATACTGGAAGCATGAGCGACACCACCCCACCTGCCGGAGGGTCCGCCACGACGCAGGATGGCGACTGGTCCGACCGGCTCTTTGGCGGGTTTCGCAAGACCTCCGAGCGCCTGAGCGGGAACCTCGCCGGGATCGTGGGCGGCAACCGCCTGACCGACGCGCAGCTCGACGACCTGGAAGACGCCCTCATCATCTCGGACCTGGGCCCGCGCGCGGCCGCCCGCATCCGCGAACGCCTTGCCGAGGAGCGCTTCGAACGTGACGCAGACGAGCGCGCGATCATGGAAGTGGTTGCCCGCGAGATCGCCGACATCCTGCGCCCCGTCGCCAAGCCCCTCGACATCGTCGCCTTCCCGCGCCCGCAGGTGATCCTCACCATCGGTGTCAACGGCTCGGGCAAGACCACCACCATCGCCAAGCTTGCCCACCTCTTCCAGGAACAGGACTACGCGGTCATGCTGGCGGCGGGCGACACCTTCCGTGCGGCCGCCATCGGTCAGCTTGCGGTCTGGGCCGACCGGCTCGAGGTCCCCATCGTCAAGGGCCCCGAGGGCGGCGACCCGGCTTCAGTGGTGTTCGATGCGGTCAAGGACGCGACCGAGGACGGCACTGACGTGCTGATCGTCGACACGGCCGGGCGCCTCCAGAACAAGCGCGAGCTGATGGACGAGCTGGCGAAGATCCGCCGCGTTCTGGGCCGCCTCAACCCGGCTGCCCCGCACGATGTCGTGCTCGTGCTTGATGCCACCAACGGCCAGAATGCGCTCGCCCAGATCGAGACCTTCAAGGAAGTGGCGGGCGTCACCGGCCTCGTCATGACCAAGCTCGACGGCACCGCACGCGGCGGCGTCCTCGTGGCCGCGGCCGAGCAGTACGGCCTTCCCATCCACGCCATCGGCGTGGGCGAGAAGATCGACGACCTTCGTCCCTTCGACCCGGACCTCGTCGCCCGCGTCATTGCAGGTATCGCGTAATGGAAAGCCCGAAGGCACAGCAGGACAGCGCCACTACGGCCGAAAAGCCCAAGTCGAGCTGGATCAACCTGGTCGTCGATTTCGGCCCGCTTCTCGTCTTCTTCCTGACCTACCGCCACTTCTCACCCGAAGAGAGCGGCGATGCCATCGGCACGGTTTCGGCCGTCATCAAGGGCACCATCGCCTTCATGGGCGCGACGGTCGTCGCGCTGGGTGTCTCCAAATGGCGCCTGGGCAAGGTCTCGCCCATGCTCTGGCTGACGACGACGCTGATCCTGGGTTTCGGCACCCTCACCGTGATCTTCCGCGAGGCGATCTGGATCCAGCTCAAGCCCACAGCCGTTTACCTGATGTTCTCGGTCGTGCTCTTCATCGGACTGATGAAGGGCAAGCCGATGCTCAAGTACCTTCTCCAGTCCGCCTTCGAGGGGCTGAACGAGGAAGGCTGGATCAAGCTGTCACGCAACTGGGCCTGGTTCTTCCTGGTCCTGGCCATCGCGAATACCGTTCTGGTCTACACCGTCAGCTTCGATGCCTGGCTTCAGGCCAAGCTCTGGGGCTTCACGGTCGCCTCGTTCCTCTTCACCTTCTCGCAGCTCCCCATGGTGCTGAAGCACGGCATGGGCGAAACCGAAGCGCGCGAGGACCTTCTCGACAACCCACCGCACGACTAAGCGCAAGAGGGCATCACCCGGTCAGGGCGCGCTGCTGTCGCGCTCCAGCCGGGTGCCGCGCATGGAAAGCGTCTGCTTGAGCAGTTCGCCCAGCGCGCCGAGGAACATCAGCCCCGAACCGGCAATGAACATCCACACGCCCGCCGTCTGCCAGGCCGCCATGGCGGGCAGGAACAACACGCTCCCCACAACGAAGAGCAGGTTGCCGACAAGGCCCACCGCAATGTGGAACCAGCGAAAATCATGAACGAGCGTGCGTAGGAACTGCATGGCGCGAAACCCTAACGGCCGCCCGCGCCCCTGTCAGCCCGCGCCGTTTCAGGTGGGGCGCGTCACCAGCCCCAGCGCAAGGGCGTACTGCGCGCCCGCAAAGACCGCGTGGTTGAGCAGCATGAGCGCGATCCGGCGTCCCTGGTCGGGCGTGCGCGAGGCGAATAGGCCGCCGCCCATGCCCGGTGTCAGGATGCACAGCCCCGCAAGCGTGCTCAACCCGAAGCCGACGAGAACAAATGGGCCCGGCGACGGCGCCGCCAGGAAATCCGGGCCCCATACCAGCGGATAGGCAGCCGCGTAGACCAGACCGACAAGATAGTGGAAGGTCCAGCCAAGGGCACGTTCGCCTCGGCTTGGTATCTCGAACCCATCGCTCGTGTGGACCAATCGTCCGGCGGGCAGCCCGGAGAGCCATTGCCCGACCAGCCCCCAGTCGGCCCCGGCAATGCCGAACCAGCGCCGCAGCTGCCGCCCCCAGACATCAAGCGCGACAGTTGCGCCGATCCCGACAACGAGCGTAAAGGTCAGCGCTGTTTCCACCGCCCCGGTCAGATTTCCAGCTGGCTGCCGAGTTCGACTACGCGGTTGGTGGGCAGGCGGAAGAACACCATGGCGCTCGCCGCGTTGCGCATCATCCAGGCGAAGAGACGTTCCCGCCAGATCGCCATGCCCGGCTTCTCCGAGGCGACGAGGGTCTGGCGCGAGAGGAAGAAGCTGGTCTTCATCATTTCGAAAGGCTGGCCGCACATCTGGTTATGGGCAAGCGCTGCGGGAATGTCGGTTTCCTCCATGAAACCATAGCGCAGGGTCATGCGGTAGAAGCCCTGCCCCAGGTCCTGCACCGAGTAGCGCTCTCCCGATTCGACATAGGGCACGTCCTGGACCTCGACGGTCAGCACCACCACGCGTTCGTGCAGCACCTTGTTGTGCTTGATGTTGTGGAGGAGCGCCGAGGGCACGCCGACGTTGCTCGAGGCCATGAAGATCGCCGTACCCGGCACGCGCGCGGCGCTGCCATGCGCGCTCTTGGCAAAGACGTTGAGCGGAAGCGCAGCCTCGGTCATGCGATCGCGCATGAGGCGGCGGCCCTTGTTCCAGGTGGTGAGGAGCGTGAAGGCCACCGCACCGATCAGCAGCGGGAACCAGCCTCCATCGGGGATCTTGGTCGCGTTCGCGGCGAAGTAGGCGCCATCGACCACGAAGAAGGTCACCGCGACGGGGATCGCGATCCATAGCTTCCAGCGCCACAGGACGATCAGGAGAACCGTCATCAGGCAGGTGTCGATCAGCATCGCACCGGTCACCGCGATACCGTAGGCCGAGGCCAGGTTCGAGGAATTCTGGAAGACCAGCACCAGCACGATCACGCCGATCATCAGTGCCCAGTTCACGAAGGGAATGTAGATCTGGCCGACCTCGTGCTCGGAGGTATGACGGGTCGAAAGGCGCGGTATGAACCCCAGCTGCATGGCCTGGTGCGTGATCGAGAAGGCGCCCGATATCACCGCCTGGCTGGCAATGAAGGCGGCGCAGCTCACCAGGATCACGAGCGGCAGGCGCAGTGATTCGGGTGCAAGGTTGAAGAACGGGTTCTCCATCGCGAGCGCGGCCTGCGCGTCGTCGAGGCTGAGGATCATCGCAGCCTGCCCGAAGTAGTTGATGAGCAGGCACGGCATCACGAAACCGAACCACGACAGGCGCATAGGTCCGCGACCGAAGTGGCCCATGTCCGAATAGAGCGCCTCGGCGCCAGTCACGGCCAGGACGACCGAGCCCAGCGCCAGGAAGCCCAGCATCTTGTCGGTGAGGAAGAACTGGATCGCGTACCACGGGTTCAGCGCGACGAGCACCTCGGGCATCTGTACGAGATGGTAGATACCCAGGATCGCAAGGATCGAGAAATAGGTCACCATGACCGGCGCAAAGAGCGCACCAACCTTGGCCGTTCCGCTCTTCTGCAGCACGAAAAGGCCGACCAGGAGGATAAGCGCAATCGGCATGACGAACGGCGCGAGGTTCGACTGGACGACGGTCAGCCCCTCGACCGCGGAGAGCACGGAAACGGCGGGCGTAATCATCGAATCGCCGTAGAACAGCGCTGTCGCGAAAACCCCGAGCATGACGATGAGGCCGCCGTAGCGCGACTTCTTGATCGCGCCGGAGATGAGGGCGACGAGCGCGAGACTT
Source organism: Novosphingobium profundi (assembly GCF_020524485.1). Classification (GTDB taxonomy): domain Bacteria; phylum Pseudomonadota; class Alphaproteobacteria; order Sphingomonadales; family Sphingomonadaceae; genus Novosphingobium; species Novosphingobium profundi_A. The sequence continues at coordinate 412,472 of NZ_JAIVLF010000004.1, forward strand.
CCGCCCTGGCCCTTGTTGTCCGCGCGCATGAGGATGCCCACGTACTGAACCGCCACGACAAGCGTCATCGACCAGAAGATCAGGCTGACCACGCCCAGAATGTGCAGTTCGTCGATGGCCAGCGGGTGCGGGCCCACGAAAGTCTCACGAAACGCGTAGATCGGGCTCGTGCCGATGTCGCCGAAGACGACACCGACCGCGCCGAAGGCGAGCTTCGCGACGTTTCCGGTGGAATGGCCGTGGGAACCGGATTTTCCGGCGTCGGATTGCTTCGCGGCGCCCGACGCGCTCGCCGTTCCACCGCCATTCATATCCGTAGTTGCATCACTCATTCGTGCGCCCCGTCATGGACTAGAGACCCCGTTTCGCACTCGCGGCAAGGTTGAAGGCCGTTAGCAGCATGGCAGGTGCCTAGCAATGATGCTCAATCACGCGAAGGGGCCGTTGGTTCCGCGCCTGTACCGTTGCGGGACTCCGGCTCTGCCTGCGAATCGGGTGCCGAAGCCGGCGCATTGCCCTTGATATAGGCATCGAGCCGCTGAAGTTCGGCGGCGAGTACCGGACGCCATTCGGCCTCCTCGGGCGTGCGCTCCAGGAGGTCCGCCCAGAGCTCACGCGCTTCGCCGAACTGGCCGGACTGCGCCATCGCCAACCCCAGGAAAAACGCGGGTCCCGGCGCTTTCGGGTCGGCCTTTGCGGCCTGGCGAAAGGCGTAGAGCGAAGCGGGAGTCAGGACACCTTCGGAATGGGCGACAAGCGCGTTCGCCATCGCCAGCCAGGCGTCCTCGTCCTTGGGATTTTCTTCGACCGCGCCCAAGAGGACGCGCGCCGCTTCGGCCGTCTGACCGTTGCGTGCAAAGCCATCGGCGATGACGACATAGCGATTGGTCGGCGGGATCGTGCGGTTGGTGACCTTGCCACGTGCAGCGACCAGGAACGCGGCTTCCTCGCCGCCGCCTGGGGTCACGGTGCTCGGGCTCGACGGCTGCGAGGGCGAGCCTTGCGTGACGTAGCCCGCAACACCCAGGAGCAGCGCGGCGGCCACCGCCTCGCGCCCTCCCACCGGCACTTTCAGGACGACCACAGCCAGCACGAACGCAGCCAAAACCAGCAAGGCCAGCAGGAACCAGATCATGCCTCTTCTCCTTCATGGCCCGGGCCATGTTCCTCGGCCTCACGGACCAAGGTGAAACGGCGGCGCAGCAGGAGGACCGCGATCAGCAGGAAAACAAGCGGCACAGCGAAAAGCGGCCAGGTCAGCTCGGTCAGCTGCGGTGCATAGCTCACATAGTCGCCATAGCGCTCGATCAGCCAGGAGCGGATTTCTTCAGGCGCTTCGCCCGCCTTGATCCGCTCGCGCACGAGACTGCGCATCGAGCCCGCGATCGGCGCATCCGAATCGGCGATCGACTGGCCCTGACATTGCAGGCAGCGCAGCGTCTCCATCAGATCCATGGCGGCGCGCTCCTTCGCCGGATCGTCCAGCTGACGGTAGGCGAACGGCGCGGTCGACTGCTCCTGTTGGGCGAGAGCCGGAGCGCCCAGCATGGCAACGGCGGCCAGAGCGGGAAGGACGCGCCTCACTGCCCCGCCTCCTGGATCCGGGCGATGATCACGTCGAGCTGTTCGGGCCGGATCTCACCGACGTGCTGGTAGCGAATCACGCCCTTGCCATCGACGATGTAGGTTTCGGGCACGCCCGACGAGCCCAGCGCAAGTTGCACCTGCCCATCGTCGTCCGCACCGATGCTGTCGAAGGGATCGCCGTTGGTCGCGAGGAAGCCTTCGAGGTTCTCGCGCGAATCGCGCACCGAGATGCCCTCGATCTCGACACCCGCCCGCTGCAGCTGCGCCAGTTGCGGCGCCTCTACCCGGCAGGGGATACACCAGCTGGCGAAGATGTTGACGAGGTGGACCTTGCCGTTGGCCAGCTCAGCGCTGCTGAGGCCAGGCCTTCCAGGCAGCGCGGGAGGCAGATCAAAGCTGGGCATCGGCTTGCCAACGAGCGCGCTGCGCACGGTGCGGTCGGCGGGTTTGAGAAGCCCGGTCATCACCAGAGCGACGAAGCCCACGAAGAGCGCGAGCGGGAGCCAGATCGCCCAGCGCGGCGCCTTGGCGCGGCCTTCGGGAGCCTTGCGATTCGCGCTCATGCCCGGTCCTCCCGCAGCTTCTCTTCACCTTCGCGGCGCTCGGCGATGCGATCACTCTGGACCGAGCGGCGCACATCCGTGGTAACGCGGCCGAGCAGCGCCAGCAGGCCGCCCAAGGCAATCAGGAGGCCACCCAGCCAGATCAGCGGAACCAGCGGCTTCCACCACAGACGCAGCTGCCAGCGGCCGTCCTCGCCCTCGCCGCCCAGAACGGCATAGAGCTGGCCGTTCCAGCGCGTCAGCAGCGCGGATTCGGAGGTGTTCTGCGGCGGCGCCCAGAACGTGCGCGACTGCGGGGTGAGGCGCGTAACCTTGCCGTCCGGCCCGTAGCGCACCAGCAGACGCGCCTCGAGCGCGGTCCAGTTGGGGCCTGCGACCGGCTCGATGCGGTCCAGCTTCACGCCCCACGGCCCTACCTGCGTAATCTCCCCTACCTCGACCGCGACGAGCTTCTCGGTGGAGAACGCGCTCTCGCTGCTCATGCCGACAAGCGCGACGGCGATGCCGAAGTGCGCGACCACCATGCCCCAGACCGCCAGCGGCAGGCGGCGCAAATTGCGTCCGCGCAAGGGAAGTAGGCTCGCCCAGCCAAGACCGACACCCAGCACGAGGCCGAGGAACGGCAGGAGCGCGACATCGGCCACCGCCACCAGAGCACCGCCCATGACCACCACGAGCATGGCCGGGATCACGAGGTTCTTGCCGATCCGCGCAAAGTCGTCACGCCGCCAGCGTAGCATCGGACCGATTGCCAGAACCACCAGCATGGGCACGGCGAACAGCGCACTCATCGGGTTGAAGTAGGGCGGGCCGACCGAGACCTGCGCGCCCAGAGCCTCGGCAACGAGCGGGTAGAGCGTGCCGAACAGGACGATGCCCAGAATTGCGCAGAGCAGGACGTTGTTGATGACGAGCGCGCCCTCGCGGCTCATCGGGGCGAAGCGGGCTCCCTCGCTCACCGTCGCGGCGCGCAGCGCAAAGAGGGTGAGCGCACCGCCGATGTTGATGGCGAGCAGTGCCAGGATGAAGCTGCCGCGCTCGGGATCGACCGCAAAGGCGTGAACACTGGTCAGGATGCCCGAGCGCACGAGGAAGGTGCCCACCATCGACATCGAAAACGCGACAACGCCCAGCATCACCGTCCAGGTGCGCAGCGCATCGCGCGCGGCCAGTACGCTGACCGAATGGAGCAGTGCGGTCGCGGCCAGCCAGGGCATGAGCGAAGCGTTCTCGACCGGGTCCCAGAACCACCAGCCACCCCAGCCCAGCTCATAGTACGCCCAGTAGGACCCCGCCGTGATGCCGACGGTCAGGAAAATCCAGGCCGCCAGCACCCAGGGGCGCATGGCGCGTGCGAAGGCCGGGCCGACCTCGCGGGTGACCAGCGCGCCGATGGCGAAACTGAAAGCCACCGAAAGACCGACATATCCCAGGTACAGCGTGGGCGGGTGGAAGGCGAGGCCCAGGTCCTGCAGCAGCGGGTTGAGCCCCTGCCCCTCCGCCGGGACCGGCGAGAGGCGCTCAAACGGGTTCGAGGAGAGCAGCAGAAAGGCGTAGAACCCGAGGCTCACGAAGGCCTGTCCGGCGAGCGTTGCCAGCATCGTGCGCTCGGGCAGTCGGCGCTCGATCAGCGCGACAAAACCGCCCGCAACTCCCATGACCGTGACCCACAGGAGCATTGAGCCCTCATGGTTGCCCCAGGCGCCCGCAATCTTGAAGACCAACGGCTTTAGCGAATGCGAATTGAGCGCGACCAGCTTTACAGAAAGGTCCGTGATCGCAAAGACATAGATCAGGCAGAAGAAGGCAAAGAGCGCCAGCAGGCCCTGCACCACGGCGACGGGTCGGACGACCCGGCCCAGCGCTTGCCCCTTTGCTGTGAGGCCAAGCGATCCGCCCAGAAGCTGCAATCCTGCCAATGCCGCCGCGAGCCAGAGCGCGGCCAGTCCCAGTTCCGCGATCATTTGCCCTCAGCCATCGCCTGCTGCAGCTCTTCGCCGGTCATGTCCTTCATCTCGCGCGGAACGTAGTTCTCATCATGCTTGGCAAGGAGATTGTCAGCCACGAACGTGCCATCACTCCCCATGTGGCCCTCGGCGACGACGCCCGAGCCTTCCACGAAGAGCGAGGGGACAATGCCGCGAAAAGTGACCGGCACGCGCGCCTCCTTGTCCTCGACAACGAAGGCGATGCTGACCCCGTCAGGCAGCGTGCGGATCGAGCCCTGCTCGACCATACCGCCCAGGCGCACCGCGCGTGAGGCTTCGGGCGGGCTCGCCACAATCTCACGGGGCACGTAGAAGTAACTAGCCTGGTTGCGCAACGCCCAGATCGCGAGGATCGCCGCGCCGATCAGCACGACCATCGCGACGCCGAGCAGCACGAGGCGCTGGTGCTTTGCCTTGATTGCCATCCTTGTCAGCGCTTCCTTGCCTCATCACGCCGTTTTTCAGCGCGTTTCATCGTCACAAGCGACCAGCCGACCATCGCCGCCGTCGCTCCCACGCCGATGGCGTAGGAGGCAAGGACGAAGGTCCAGGGGTCCATAGCTTCGCGCATTCTCTCCCGTCCTCTCTCAACCGGCCTGGGCCAGCGCCTTGCGGCGCAGCCGCGCCTCAGCCTGCTGGTGCGCCAGGATTGCCCGCATGCGTGCCAGCACAACGCCCGCAAAGATCAGCGTGAAGCCTGTCATCGCGATCAGGAGCGGCCACAGGAACGCCCCGGACATGGCCGAACCGCCCGTGGTGATGCTGGGGGGCTGGTGCTGGCTGTTCCACCAGATCACCGAATAGTGAATGATGGGAATGTTCACCGCGCCCACGAGGCCGAAGATGGCCGGCGCGCGGGTTCCTGCTCCGTCGGATGCCTCGCTCGCCTGCGAGAGCGCCATCCAGCCGAAGTAGAGGAACAGCAGAACCAGCATCGAAGTCAGGCGCCCGTCCCAGACCCACCAGGTGCCCCAGGCCGGACGGCCCCAGAGCGAGCCCGTCACCAGGCACACCACAGTAAAGACCGCGCCAGGCACCGCACAGGCGCGCGCGGCAATTCCGGCCAGCGGGTGGCGCCAGACAAGTTCAGTGAAGCTGGCGATCGCAATGCCGCTCCAGCCCGCCATGCCAAGCCACGCGGCGGGCACGTGCAGGTAGACGATGCGGACCGTCTCGCCCTGCAGGCGTTCGGCAGGTGCGAAGAACAGGCCCCATCCCAGGGCGGCGAGGGCGATCACGATACCTGCGCCCAGGCACAGCGGCATGAGCCAGCGTGCGATGCGCAGAAAACGGGCCGGGTTGGCGAAGCCGTGCATAAGCCGCGCTTTCTAAAGACCGTACCGAAAGGAGCAAGTGAATGATGGAAAAGGCTTACGGTTTTTACCCGCCTATTGGGCCAAGGTATCATAAGCTTTGAAGGAATGGGGCGATTGATGGGGTTCGAACCCACGACCTCCGGTACCACAAACCGGCGCTCTGACCAACTGAGCTACAATCGCCACACGTCCCGTTCGACCATCTGCGAACCGGGAGACTTTAGCCGCGAACCGAAGTGCGTTGAAGCGTCCTCGGTGCGGGAGCGCGCCTTTGCACACAGTTGACGCGTTTGCCAAGCAAAAAAGTGATAAAATCGTCTGGAGAGGCAATTTTCTTGGGCGAAGCCAGCGACTATCGTGGCGCACATGGTCACTGCTACCGAATCATACGCCGTTCCGATCCAGGCCCACCCGGCCGCGCGCAAGGTCCCCTCGCCGCGAATCGAGATGTACATCCTGCCCAATTTCCTCTCGGGCGAACAATGCGCGCGCCTGATCGACACGATCGAGGCCCAGCACCGTCCCTCCACGATCACCGGCTACAACGGCGACGATGTCTTCCGCACCAGTTCGACCTGCGACCTCTCGCCGCGCGACCCGGACGCGGCCGACCTGCGCGCACGCCTGTGCGCGCTTTCGGGCATCCCCGAGAGCCACGCCGAGCCGCTCCAGGGGCAGCGCTACGAGGTTGGGCAGGAGTTCAAGGCCCACACCGACTACTTCGAGCCCGACCGGCCCGAATTTGCGCAGTTCTGCTCGGTCGCGGGGCAGCGGACCTGGACCTACATGATGTACCTGAACTCGGTCGATGCAGGCGGTGCAACCCGCTTCAAGGTCGCCGACAAGATCGTCCAGCCCGAAGCGGGCAAGCTCATCTGCTGGAACAACCTGCGCCCCGACGGCTCGCCCAATGCCGCAACGCTTCATCATGCGATGAAAGTTCGCAAGGGCCGCAAGTACGTCCTCACGCAGTGGTTCCGGGAGAAGCCCTGGGGCTGATTCGCAGCCGCGCCCTCGTCGCCTGCCTCGCACGATCCCCTAAGTGGCGGTTAGAGCCCGGCTAGGCGCCCTGCGCGTAGCCTCCAGCACGTGTCCAGCTACGAACCCGCTTCGCCCGCACATGCCGTCCCCACGGCCCTGCCCACGCCTGCCGCCCACGACGAGCGCCGGCGCGAGACGCGCTATCCCATCCGGCAACCGATCTTCCTGCGAACCGACGGTATACCCATCGGGCGGGCCTGGCTGCTCGACCTGTCGGCGAGCGGCTGCTGCGTCCATGCCGAGGGGTTGGACCTGCGCATCGGCCAGTGCCTGAGCCTTCACCGCGGTGCAGGGCTTGCCTTCCTCACCAGCGGCCACGGCGCAGTGGTACGCTGGACCCACGCGGACATGGCCGGCCTTCAGTTCGAACGCGCGATCCCCAGCAGCGACACCTTGTGGCAAGGCCTCATCGCAACGAGCGGGGGCTCCTATTCCGGTGAGAGCCCGGCCCTACCACTCAATCCTGACGACGCCCTGCGCGATTCGTGACCCCACACGAGGCCACGACACAGATGCCCCAACGAAAAAGGGCGGCCTCGCAAGGCCGCCCTCTTCGTTCAAGGTTCGGATGAACCGTCGTCTCACTTCTTGTTGAGCGAGAGACCACCGAAACGCTTGTTGAACTGTGCCACGCGGCCGCCTTCGTTGACGCGCTGCTGACCACCGGTCCAGGCCGGGTGCGTGGTGGGATCGACGTCGAGAACGAGCGTGTCACCTTCCTTGCCCCAGGTCGAGCGGGTCTGGAACGTGGTGCCGTCGGTCATCTGGACGGTGATCATGTGGTAGTCGGGGTGCAGATCGGCCTTCATGTCGTAATCTCTCTTGCATATGGCCGGTTCCGACCGGCCTGCCATGGAAAGCGGCGCGCTTACATCGGAACGGTGCCAATGGCAAGTCCCGGCGCGCCAACTGCGGCGAAAGGGGCCCGAAAGCCCCCTTCCCTCAGGCGTCGGCGATCATCGCTGTGAAGCTGACCTCGCAGGTCGTCTTCCCGTCGATCGAAGCCGTGCCCGTGAACTTGCAGACCCGCGCGCGCTTCTGGACGAAGCTCACCTTGAGGTCGAGCAGGTGCCCGGGCGTGACGGGATTGCGGAACTTCGCGTTCTCGATCGCCATGAAGTAGACAAGCTTGCCCGAGCCCGCGAGACCCAGGGTCTCGATGGCAAGGATACCCGCCGTCTGCGCCAGCGCCTCGATCTGGAGAACGCCGGGCATGATCGGACGGCCGGGGAAATGGCCCTGGAAGAAATCCTCGTTGAAGCTCACCGCCTTGACCGCATGGATCGACTCCTCATCGAAGGAGACCACCCGGTCGACGAGCAGCATCGGATAGCGATGCGGCAGCGCTTCAAGGATTTTCGGGATATCGTAGACCAGTTCGCCCGGTTCGCTCATCGTACAGGTACTTTCGTCTGGAAATTAACGGCCGGCGGGCGCCGCGGTGTTGCCAGCGGCCGGAGCCGGGGCCTGACCGGCCTGCTGCTGACGCGCGCGCGCTTCACGCACCTGACGCGGTTCCCAGCCCTCGGGCGGGACGATCTGTGCGGTCGGGATCGCGGTGTTGAGCTCGGCCAGAATGTCCTGGTTGAGCGAGTAGGCACCATCGGTGATCGCCTGGATCGACTGCGGGTTGAGGAGGATGGTGACCTTCTTCTTGGTCATCGCAGCCTTCACCGCATCGTTCAGCTTTTCCTCGATCTGCTCGTTGACGTAGGCCTCCGAGAGCGAGACCGGCGCGAGGATCTGCTGCAGTTCCTGCTGGCCCTGCTGCTGGATCTGCTGGATCTGCTGGGCCTGCTGCTGAAGCGCGGCCTCGTTCGGGTTCGCGGCGCGGCTGTCGGCCTGGTACTTCTGGATCAGCGGCTGAAGCTGGGCCTGAATCGCAGCGCGACGGCTGTTGGCCTGATCGATCTGCGCCTTGTAGGTCGTCTGGCGCTGTTCACGCGCGGTCTGGTTGGCCGCCGAGCTGAAGACGATGCCTTCAAGGTCGGCCACGCCGATGCCGGGGACCACGGTGCCCGACTGGGCCGAGGCCACGCCCGGAAGCGCAACGGAAGCAAGCGCCAGGGTCGAAGCCAGCGCAGCGGACTTGAGAAGAGTTTTCATCAGAATTGCGTTCCCACGTTGAATGAAAAGACCCGGGTGTCGTCGCCATCGCGCTTCAGGAGCACGTGCGACATGTCGATACGGAAGGGTCCAAAGGGTGAGTTCCAGTTCACGCCGACACCGATGGCCACGCGCGGCAACCAGGTGTCGCCGAGATAACTCTCGGTGAAATAGCTCGTCGAGCCGGCCGGATTGCGTGTCACACCGGTGTCCGGATCGATCTGATCCACGCTCGTACCCACGACATTGCCGTCATCGTCGAGCACATTGTAGAGCTGGTTGCCGTCCTGGTCACGCTGACCGATGAAGCAACCATCTCCGCAGTCGCTGAGTTCGGGACGACGTGTGCCCCAGACCGCGCCGGCATCGACGAAGACCGAGGGACGAAGACCCATTTCGCGCGCGCCCGATCCCAGCGGGATCTCCAGTTCGGCGCGCCCCATGTAGTAGTACTTGCCGCCCAGCGCGTCATCGGAATCGTTGCCCGGCACGGTGTAGTTGCCGTCCTCATCGGGGCCGAAATACTGGCGGATCACGCGCGGGCCGACACCGCGCACGGCGAAGCCGCGCATCTGCGGGTTGCCGAGGTAGAAGCGGTCGGTCAGGCGCACGTAGTCATCGCCGCCGTAGGGCTCGATGATGCCGCCCTCGCCCTGCAGCGAGAAGATGAAGCCACCTCCCAGCGGCCAGTACTTTGCGGCGTTGGCGCGCAGGCGCGCGTACTTCACGTCGCCGCCCAGGCCCGCCACGTCGATGCTGACCTGCGCGGTTTCACCGCGCGAAGGACGCACACGGTTGTCGAGCGTGTCGTAGATGAGCGAGAAGCCGACGATCGAGCTCAGGCGCTTGCCGATGGCATCGCACAGGTAACGGCCCGCCCGCAGCGGATCGCACTCGCCGCCCGAGTAGAACTGGCTCTCCGAGAGCGAAACGTCATCGTAGTTGAGCGTATAGCGCCCGACCGCGGTGATGTACTCGGTCACCGGGACACCGGCACGCACCTGGAAACCGGTCGTGGTCTGCTGGTAGGTGGTGTTGCGGTTCGAGTTCTGGAAGTTGAAGTTGTTGTAGTCGCGGCGGTAGAGGTCGACACCGAGCGAGACGTTCTTGTCAAACAGGTAGGGCTCGACGAAGCTCGCCTGAACCGAGCGCGAATAGCGCGAGTAGCTGCCCGACAGGCCCACCGTCTGGCCGCGGCCACGGAAGTTGCGCTGGCGAATCGAGGCCTGGAAGATGAAGCTTTCCAGGCTCGAGAAACCGGCCGAAAGCTGAAGTTCGCCGGTCGGGCGCTCTTCCACGTTGGCTTCCAGGATGATGCGGTCATCGGCCGCGCCGGGCTTCTGCTCGACCTCGAACTTCTCCTGGAAGTAGCCGAGCGACTTGATGCGGTTGGTCGAACGGCGCACCTGAAGCGAGTTGAAGGCATCGCCCTCGGCGAGACGGAACTCGCGGCGGATGACCTTGTCCTGGGTGAGCGTATTGCCGTTGATGTCGATGCGCTCGACGTAAACGCGCGGCGCCTCGCGGATCACGAAAGTCAGACCCATGGTGAGGTCTTCCTTGTTGCGATCGTACTGCGGGCGCACGTCCGCAAAGGCATAGCCGAAGGCGCCAGCGGTGTTGTTGAGGCTCTCGATCGTGTCCTCGACCTGCTTGGCGTTGTACCAGTCGCCCGCCTTCATCGGCAGGTTCTGGGACATCTTCTCGCTGGAGAAGTCGCGCAGCTGGCTTTCCACCTTCACATCGCCGAACTTGTAGCGCTCGCCTTCCTCCACCACGTAGGTGATGATGAAGTCCTTCTTGTCCGGCGTAAGCTCGGCCACGGCCGAGACAACGCGGAAGTCGGCGTAGCCTTCGGTCAGGTAGAACTGGCGCAGCTTCTGCTGGTCGAAGGCCATGCGGTCGGGGTCATAGCTGGTGCCCGAGGAGAACAGACGCCAGAAGCGGGCCTGCTTGGTCACCATCTGCGAGCGCAGTTCACCGTCCGAGAAGGCCTCGTTACCGATCACGTTGATCTGGCGGACCTTGGACTTGTCGCCCTCGGTGATCTCGAAGACGATGTCGACGCGGTTCTGGTCGAGCATGACCATCTTGGGCTCGACGGTCGCGGCGTAGCGCCCCTGGCGCTTGTAGAGCTCGATAATGCGGGCGACGTCGGCGCGGACCTTGGAACGGGTGAAGATCTGGCGCGGCGAGACCTTGATCTCGGGCAGGATCTTGTCGTTCTTGATGCGCTTGTTGCCTTCAAGAATGATGCGGTTGACGACCGGGTTCTCCTGAACCTCGATCACCACCGCGCCGTTCTCGTTGGTCACCTCGACCGACTTGAAAAGCTCGGTCGCGTAGAGATCCTTGAGCGCGCCGTCGGCGGCCGCCTTGGTGTACGGCTGGCCGATGCGCAGCTTCACGTAGGAAAGAACCGTCTGCTGCTCGAGACGCTCGGAACCGCGCACGGTCAGCGAGGTGATCGTCTCGCCTTCAGGCTGCGCAGCGGGCTCGGTCGGAGCGCTCTGCGCGGCCGCGTCCTGGGCAAAGGCGGCCGAGGGCACACCGGCCAGGATCGTGGTCCCAAGGAGCACGGCCGCGACGTGTGACGAGCGGCGAGCCTCAGTGCTGCGAACCATTTCCACTCCGATCATTCCAAGATAATTCCTGATAAGCGCCTCAGCGAGATCCATGACAGTTGGCAGGCCTGCACTGAAACCTGCGCAAGTCCGCAGCCATCTGCCTGATGGAGCCGCCACGATCAAGCAGCCAAACCGGGCGACATTGTGATCCTCGGTAAAATTCCTGCCCTATCCCCCGAAAATCGGCAGGGAGACGATGTCGTTCACCGTAACGAACACCATGAGCGCAAGAAGAAATACCACTCCCGTGCGGATCGCCCACTCCTGGCTGCGACCATCGAGAGGTTTGCGACGAACCCACTCCGCCGCGTAAAAAGCCAGATGTCCTCCGTCGAGCCCCGGGATTGGCAGGAGGTTGATGAATGCCAAGTTAATCGAGATAAACGCCGCGAAAGCCACGAAATTCTCCCAACCAAGGGAGAATTGCTGGCCCGAGGCCTGCGCGATCTTGATCGGCCCGCCAAGCTCCTTGACCGAACGCTCGCCAAAGATGATCTGGCGAAGCCCGGTCACCATGTCGTCGAGCATGTCGAAGCTGCGCGCAAAGCCAATCCCGACCGCTGCGACAGGCCCGACCGGAACAAGCCGACCGACCCGCGCCTCGACGCCGATCATGCCCACGCTTTCCTCTGCTCCGTCCGCGCCCGGACGCATTGCGGCGCGCACGGTGACGGGCATATCCAGTTCGGCTCCGTCGCGCTCGACGGTGAAGCGAAGCGTCTCCCCTGCGCGCGGCTGCACGAGATCGATGACGTCGTGAAAACTCGTGACGTCCTGCCCCTCGATACCCGAGATCCGATCCCCCACTTCGAAACCAGCGTCCTTGGCCGCGGAATCGGAGGTGAATCCGGCCACGATGGGCTGATCGAACGACACGCCCAGATCGCCGATGCGGGCGGTCTTGCCAAAGCCGTCGTCGATCTCGCGCGCGGCGATCTCGACTGGCAGGGTCATGTCACGCCCTTCGCGCTCGAGCCCTACGGGAACGCGCCCTTCCGGGTGAAGCAGGATGTAGCGTTCCAGATCCTGGACATCGCCGACCGTCTCGCCATCGATGGAGGTAATACGGTCGCCAACCTTGAGGCCGGCTTCCTGCGCGACCGAATTCTCGGCGAAGTCGGCGATCACCGGCTCCACCACGCGGTTGCCGTAAGCCATCGTGAAGGCGGCAAAGATCGCGACGCACAGGAGAAGATTGGTGAGCGGTCCGGCAAAGACGATCAGCGCGCGCTGCCACAGCGGCTTGAACTGGAACATCTGCCCGCGCTGCTCGGCCGGAGCTTCACTGGCGCCTGCATCCGACGCGCTGGCCGGGTTCATGTCGCCTGCGAACTGGACGTAGCCACCCAAGGGGAGCGCGCAGAGCTTCCAGCGGGTACCGCGCCTGTCGGTCCAACCGGCCAGTTCCTTGCCGAAGCCCACCGAGAACGCATCGGCCTTCACGCCGAAGAAACGGCCAACCAGGTAGTGGCCAAGCTCGTGAATGACCACGAGCGGCCCCAGCACGAGCAGAAATGCAAAAACCGTTGTCAGGACGCCCATCAGGCCAGTCCCCTCCCCTCGATCGACTGCCGGGCAGTCATGTACACGGCATCAGGCCCTGCGCGCGCCGACGCGCCTCGGCATCGACGGCGAGCACGTCATCGAGGCTGCCGGGCGGCGGGGGCGCATAGCTTTCCAGCACATGCGCCACATCTGCCGCAATCCGGGTGAACCCAATATGACCGCGCAGGAAGGCGTCGACCGCGACTTCGTTCGCAGCGTTGAGAACCGCCGGAATGGCGCCCCCTGCCTGCGCCGCCTCGCGGGCGAGACGGGTGGCTGGGAAGCGCTCCTCGTCGGGTGCGCGGAACGTCAGTTCGCCGATCGCCGCCAGATCGAGCGGGCCGCACGGTGTCTCCATCCGCTCCGGCCAGGCGAGGACCGAGGCAATGGGCACGCGCATGTCCGAGGGGCCAAGCTGGGCGAGCGTGGAGCCATCGCGGTACTCCACCATGGAATGCACGACCGACTGCGGGTGCACGACGATGCGCAGCTTCTCCAGCCCGACAGGGAAGAGATAGTGCGCCTCGATCAGTTCGAGGCCCTTGTTGAACATGGTCGCCGAATCGACGCTGATCTTGGCGCCCATCGACCAGTTCGGATGCTTGACCGCCTGCGCGGGCGTTGCCGCCTCAAGCTGGGCCTGCGACCATTCGCGGAAAGGCCCACCGCTCGCCGTCAGCGTGATCGCGCGCACGTGGCTGGCCTTGTTGCCCTGAAGGCACTGGAAGATCGCGTTGTGCTCGCTGTCGACCGGGAGGAGCGTCGCGCCATGTTTGGCAACGGCCGCCGTCATGATCGGCCCTGCCGAGACGAGCGCCTCCTTGTTGGCAAGGCCGATGAGGCCGCCCTGCTCGATCGCGGCCATGGTCGGAGCGAGCCCGGCACAGCCCACGATCGCGGCAATCGTCATGTCGGCACCGCGTGCAGCCGCCTCGACCAGCGCGGACGCGCCGCCTGCGGCTTCGATACCCGATCCGGCGAGCGCCTCGCGCAGCGCCGGAAGGCAGGTCTCGTCGGCGACGACAGCGATCTCGGCCGAGAACTCACGCGCCAGCTTTGCCAGCGCCTCGACATTGCCGTTCGCGGTCAGCGCGCGCACTCGCCAGTCCTGCGGATTGCGCCGCACGAGATCGAGCGTGGAACTGCCGATGGAGCCGGTCGCTCCCAGAATGGAGATGGTGCGCGGGTTTTGCGTCATTGCGCCAATCATGGCTGAAAGAGGATCATGAGGGCAAGCACGAAGAGCACGGCCAGAAGGCCGTCGACGCGGTCGAGAAACCCGCCGTGACCCGGAATGAGATTGCCCGAATCCTTGAGCCCTGCCCGGCGCTTCATCCAGCTTTCCAGGAAGTCGCCCGCCTGCGCGCAGACGGCGAGCAGGATGCCGAAAAGGAGGCACTGGGCAAAGACCGCAACGGGGCTCGCCGTCAGGTACCAGCAGTTCCCGCTCGAGCCCAGGCACGCCTGCGCTCCACCAGCCGGACCAACCGGCGTCGTCGTGATGCGCCCGCCCTGCCAGAGCATCACCGCCCCGAACAGCACCAGCGTTGCACCCACGCAGCCACCGATGAGCCCCGACCAGGTCTTGGACGGACTGATGGCCGGCGCGATCTTGGGTCCACCGAAAGTGCGGCCCGCGAAATAGGCCCCGACATCGACCGCGATGACCGAGAGCATCACTGTCAGCAGCGGGGCGAGCGTGAAGGCCGGATTGCGCAGGAACAGCAGCATGGCCGCCCCCACGCCGACATAGAACATGCCTGCGAAATTCCACAGGCCGCGCTGCATCGGGTCTTGCGTGCCCCGGCGCGCCATGCGCACCCATTCGTAGAGCACGCCCACCGCGACCGCGCAGACGAAGGCCATCCACAGCACACCGCCCGCCCATACCGCCGTTCCGGCCACGGCCAGCATGACCACGGCCGAGACCGCCCGGACACCGAGGTCCGAACTGCCCTTCGCCTTGCGATCAGCGCCCGCCATAGCGTCTCTCCCGGCCCGAGAAGCACTGCAGCGCCTCACGCAAGTGGTCCAGCGTGAAATCGGGCCAGAGCACGTCGGTAAAATAGAGTTCCGCGTAGGCACACTGCCACAACAGGAAATTGGAGAGGCGCACCTCCCCCGAGGTCCGGATCATCAGGTCGAGCGGCGGCATGTCGGCCGTATCCAGCTCGGCCGAGATCGTCTCGGGCGTGATCGCCCCCTTGGCGGCGGCTTTGGTCGCGGCGCGCGCAATCTCATCCTGCGCGCCATAATTCAGCGCGACCGCCAGCGTCGTGCCGGTATTGGACGCGGTGCGTGCGATAGCCCCGTCGATCAGTTCCACCACGTCCGGCTTGAAGGCCGAGTAGTCGCCAATGATCTTGAGGCGCACGCCCGCTTGCGCGAACTCGTCGAGGTCGGAGAGGATGAAGCGCTTCATCAACCCCATGAGGTCGGAGACCTCTTCCTCGGGACGGCGCCAGTTCTCGGTCGAGAAGGCATAGAGGGTCAGGGCCTCCAGGCCCAGTTCCCGCGCGCCGCGCACCACGCGGCGCACCGCTTCCACGCCGCGCTGGTGCCCCATCGCGCGCGGAAGCAGCCGCTTCTTCGCCCAGCGCCCGTTGCCATCCATGATGATGGCGACGTGACGCACGCTTACAGGTTCGCCGGCTCCCATCAGGCCCCCTTCCGAACGAACAGGTCTTGCCTCACTTGCCGAGGATTTCCTTTTCCTTGGCACCGAACGCCTCGTCGACGGCCTTGATCTGCTCGTCGGTCAGCTTCTGCACCTCGGTCTCGGCGCGCTTGCGGTCGTCTTCGGAGATTTCCTTCTTGTTCTCGTCGGCCTTGAGCGCTTCCATGCCGTCACGGCGCACGTTGCGGATCGCGACCTTGGCCTTTTCCGCATACTGGCCCGCGATCTTGGCGAGTTCCTTGCGGCGCTCTTCGGTGAGATCGGGGATCGGGAGACGCAGCGTCGCACCGTCGTTGATCGGGTTGAGGCCAAGACCTGCCGAGCGGATCGCCTTCTCTACGGGACCGACATTCGACTTGTCCCAGACCTGCACCGAGATCATGCGCGGCTCGGGAACCGAGACGGTCGCCACCTGCACCAGCGGCATCTTCGAGCCGTAGACTTCGACCACCACGGGATCGAGCAGCTGGGTGCTGGCGCGGCCCGTGCGCAGGCCCGTCAGATCGCCCTTCAGCGATTCCACGGCACCCGCCATGCGGCGTTCGAGATCGTCCTTGTCGTACTTGGCCATTGTCAGGCTCCTTTCTGCACGATCGTCTTGGTGCCCTCTCCCGCCAGAACAGCGGCGAGATTGCCCTGCTCGCGGATCGAGAAGACGACGATCGGAATCGCGTTGTCGCGGCACAGCGCCACGGCGGAAGCGTCCATGACCTTCAGGTTATCGGCCAGAACGGTGTCGAAATCGACGGTCGCATAGCGCGTGGCCGTCGGGTTGGTCTTGGGATCGCTGTCGTAGACGCCATCGACGCTGGTGCCCTTGAGCAGCGCATCGCACTTCATCTCGGCGGCGCGCAGGGCCGCGCCCGAATCGGTGGTGAAATAGGGCGCCCCCACGCCCGCCGCGAAGATCACGACACGGCCCTTTTCCAGGTGGCGTTCGGCGCGGCGGCGGATCACCGGCTCGCAGACCTTGTCCATCTCGATGGCGGACTGCACGCGGGTCGGCACGCCGAGCTGCTCCAGCGCGT
Organism: Novosphingobium profundi; assembly: GCF_020524485.1. Lineage (GTDB taxonomy): Bacteria > Pseudomonadota > Alphaproteobacteria > Sphingomonadales > Sphingomonadaceae > Novosphingobium > Novosphingobium profundi_A. Next base: position 428,950 of record NZ_JAIVLF010000004.1, read on the forward strand.
TCTGCATCGCAAGCGCGTTCATCACCGTCGCGAGCATGCCCATGTAGTCGGCCTGGGCCCGGTCCATGCCCTTGGCCGCGCCGGCCATGCCGCGGAAGATGTTGCCGCCACCGATCACGAGGCAGATTTCCAGCCCCGTGTCCTTCGCGGCCTTCACTTCCTTGGCCATCTCGGCAACGAACTCGGGGTCGATGCCGAACGGCTGACTTCCCATGAGAACTTCACCCGAAAGCTTGAGCAGAACGCGTTTGTAGGGGGAGGAACTCATCGCCGCACGGTCTCCTGAATTTGGGGGGCCGTTGGGCTTTAGGAGCGCGCACGCGCGTTGCCAAGGGCGCGGCTTTAGATTTCCCGCCGTATACTTCGCGATACGTGACCTTAGCTGACCGCGGCAAGACGCCGGTCGAAAGCGGCCTGCGCGGCCGCCACCGCACCCATGCGCTGCTCGGCCCAATCGATCATCGCCTGCAGCGCGCTCAGCAGTTCCGCGCCGAGCGGTGTAATCACATAGCTGACCCGAACCGGGATGCTGGCCACCACGCGACGCTCCACCAGGCCGTCGCGCTCCAGCGTGCGCAGGGTCTGGCTCAGCATCTTCTGCGAGATCCCCTCGATCCGGCGTCGCAGCGCGTTGAAGCGCATTTCCTCGGCGCCCAGCGTCGTCAGGATAAGCACGCTCCACTTGTCGGCCACGCGGTCGAGCAGTTGGCGAGTGGGGCAGGCCGCCGCGAACACGTCAGGTGCGCGACCGCCTGTCGCAGGCTTGGCGGTTACCTCGGAGTGACCGGGTGCGGAAAAAGTGCCTTCTTGCATAAGCGCTAGGGATATCACACCTAGTCACCACTGGATACCACTTTAGGAGTTAGACCATGAAGATTGCAGTCCTGGGCGCCAGCGGCCACGCCGGTTCGGAGATCGCCAAGGAAGCGGCCGCACGCGGCCACGAGGTCATCGCGATTGCCCGCCACCCCGAAGCCATCCCCGTAGCCACCGGCATCACGCCGACCAAGGGCGATGCGAGCGACGCCGCGCAGCTCGCCAAGCTCATTGCGGGCAGCGATGCGGTCATCAGCGCGCTGCACCACACGATCAAGGCCGAGACCCTGCTTGCAGCGCTGCACGAAGCGGGTATCTCGCGCTTCCTGGTCACGGGTGGCGCAGCCAGCCTCAAGGGGGCAGATGGCGCGCGCCTGATCGACAATCCGGAATTCCCGGCCGACTGGAAGCCTGCAGCCCTTTCGGGGATCGCCTTCCTCGATGACCTCAAGGCCACCGACGATATCGACTGGACCTTCTTCTCGCCCGCGATGATCATCTTCGAAGGGGAGCGTCAGGGCCATTACCGCAAGGGCGGCGACGATCTCGTCGTCGACGCCAACGGCGAGAGCAAGATCAGCTTCGCCGACTTCGCGCTCGCCATGGTCGACGAACTCGAAGCCCATGAGCACAGCCGCGCACGCTTCACCGCCGCGTACTGATCACTCGCCCGCTGGCGCGAAGCTGGCCGAGGCGATCACCTGCACCCGGTCGCGCCGCGCACCGGGTGCATCCGCCCGGCTCAGCACCATCGTGAAATCCGGCTCCTCGCGGCTGACGAACGTAGTCGAGACCATGTCGCCGCGTGTCGCCTCATCGACCTCGCGCCAGACCTCTGCAAATTCCGGCGACGCCAGAACTTCTCCCACGCTGGGCTGCAAGTCCGCATCCCCGCCGCCCGTCACCTGGCAGATCGGCATCCGGTGCGAGACGACCAGAACGTACCCCGCATCGGGCGAGGAGTTGATCCGCCAATAGACATTGCCTTCGCGCCAGGCTGCAGGCGGCTGATTGACCTCGGCGATAGAGCGGACCTGCCCCATCGCATCGCCAAGCCCCACGTCCTTGAGGAACGGTTCCGGCCCCGCCGCCCAGGTGTCCGGGTGCAGCACCCAGAGCCGACAGGCCTTCAAGGCGCCCGCCAGCCCATCCGACAGCGCAGCGCGCACCTCGAGCGCGTCCGCCACCTCGCGGTCCACCGCGACCGCCCGCGTGGGCCCGTGGCCGGCCAGCGCCACAAAGGCCAAACCCATCATCACATTACGTCGCATAAGCTCCAGCCTGCCTCTCTTCGCATCCTTCTCCGGGATGACCAGCCTGCCCCATCCCCGGTACAGATCAAGTCAGCGACACGCCATCTTCGGACATGAAAAAGGCCGCAGAAGCGATTGCTTCTGCGGCCTTTTCAAATGTGCGTGATCGCGAAAGGATCAGACGCCAGCGGCAGCGGCCACTTCGGCGGCGAAGTCCGACTCTTCCTTCTCGATGCCTTCGCCGAGCTGGAAGCGCACGAAGTCCTTGAGCACGATCTTGGCGCCCGCGTCCTTGCCGGCCGCGTCCACGACCTGCTGGATCGGGGTCTTGTTGTCCATCACGAAGACCTGCGAAAGGAGAGCGTTCTCCTTGGCGTACTTCGCGATCGCACCGTCGACCATCTTGGCCTGAACCGCTTCGGGCTTGCCCGATTCGGCGGCCTTTTCCTCGGCGATCTTGCGCTCACGCGCGATCAGCTCGGCGTCGAGGTCGTCGGCGGTCAGCGCGAGCGGGAAAGCGGCTGCAATGTGCATCGCGATCTGCTTGCCCAGGCCTTCCAGAACGTCAGCGGGAGCTTCCGACTCGAGAGCGACGAGAACGCCGATCTTGCCAAGGTTGGGAGCTGCTGCGTTGTGCATGTAGGGAACGACAACGCCCTGCGCGACCGAAACGGTCTTCATGCGGCGAACCTGCTGGTTCTCACCGATAGTGGCGACGTTGTTGGTCAGCGTGTCGGCAACGGTGCCGCCGCCCGGATACGCCGAAGCCTTGAGCGCTTCGACATCGTCGCTATCCGCGCTCAGCGCGACTTCGGTGGTCTTGCGCACGAAGTCCTGGAACTGCTCGTTCTTGGCAACGAAGTCGGTTTCCGAGTTCACTTCGACAGCAACGCCCTTGGTGCCTTCGACGGCAACGCCGACGAGACCTTCGGCGGCCGTGCGGCTCGACTTCTTGGCGGCAGCCGCCAGGCCCTTGGCGCGCAGCGCGTCAACCGCGGCTTCGATGTCGCCGTTGGTTTCGTCGAGGGCCTTCTTGCAATCCATCATGCCGGCGCCCGAGCGCTCGCGCAGGGTCTTCACGTCTGCGGCGGTGTATGCAGCCATCGCTCAAATCCTCTTGTTTGGTACAGACCGGATCACCGGCCTTGAATACAGGTGCGCGCCGAGCCCCATGGACCCGGCGCGCGACAATTCCATGACGAAAGTGTCGTCCGTCGCCGGGCTATCAGGCCTCGACAGCGGCTTCCGCAGCGGGCTCGTCCATGGCGCCCATGTCGACACCGCTGTCGGCCAGAGCGTCCTGGCCGCCCTTGGTCGCGGCCTGCGCCATGGCTTCACAGTACAGGCGCACGGCGCGGCTGGCGTCGTCGTTGCCCGGGATCGGGAAGGCGATGCCCTGCGGGTTGACGTTGGTGTCGAGCACAGCAACGACCGGAATGCCAAGGACGTTGGCTTCCTTGATGGCCAGCTCTTCCTTGTTGGCGTCGATCACGAACATCACGTCCGGGATGCCGCCCATGTCGCGGATACCGCCGAGCGAAAGCTCAAGCTTGTCGCGCTCACGGGTGAGCTGAAGGATTTCCTTCTTGGTGAGGCCGTGGGTGTCGCCAGCAAGCTGCTCTTCGAGCGCCTTGAAGCGCTTGATCGACTGCGAGATGGTCTTCCAGTTGGTGAGCATGCCGCCCAGCCAGCGGTGGTTGACGAAGTGCTGACCGCAGGCGCGTGCGGCCTGAGCGATCGGCTCCTGGGCCTGGCGCTTGGTGCCAACGAAGAGCACCTTGCCGCCGGCCTGCACGGTGGCCGAGACGAAATCGAGAGCGCGGGCCATCAGGGGCACGGTCTGCGACAGGTCGATGATGTGGATGCCATTGCGCGCGCCGAAAATGTACGGCTTCATGCGCGGGTTCCAGCGGTGGGTCTGGTGGCCGAAGTGGGCGCCAGCTTCGATGAGCTGCTGCATCGTGACGGTAGGAGCCGCCATAGAGAAATTCCTTTCCGGTTGTACCTCTGGAAAGCTGGAACCGTGGGGATCAGACCCGCTGCGGCACCGGTATGTGCGCTTTCCATGTGGATTCGCCGCTGATCGGAACCTGCGAATTCAGGAATCCATATCAGTGGACGCGGCGGCCCTTAGACCTATCCGCCCCGTGATGCAAGGCCGGATGCAGAACCTGCATGCGAACGGCGCGCCCAAAGCCCGCTCAGTGAACCCGCAGCGAGCCCGTGACACCGAACGCCCGGTCGATGGCGAACTCGTCGGCCGCCACATCGCTCTCGACGACATCTTCCAGCAACCCCACAGTCTGATCGATGATCGACTGCATCTGCAGCAGCGTCTCTCCAATCGCCTCCATCGACTGCGCTGCGCGGGCAAAATCGGCGACGATCACCACCCCATGCTGCTGATCGATGGAGAAACGGCAGCCCAGCAGCCGGTCGTGCAGACGCGCCAGCGTCAGGCACATCGGCAACTCAGGCTCGACATCCTCGAGAACGAGGCCCTTCAGCTGGAGCCAGTCCTCGACCCGGAACAAGGACCAGGCGCTTCCGGTGGTCTGATCGGTCAGGAACACCTCGTCCGCGCCGATCTCCTCCACGGTGAAGGCGTTGAGCGCACACCACTGCGACAGTCCGTCGAGCGTGATGAGGCGATGAGGCAAACCGTCGGCAACCATGGGAACCCTAACTAAGCGGATGAAGGCGCAGCAGCACGGCACCCTTCAAAATGGCGCCCTGCACGTATCGCGCCCCTCTCGTCAAATTCCCGCTTGACACAACGGGAACAAAACTAGAACAAGAACGCCACTGGAACATTGATAGAACAGATTCGCGTTTTCCACAAGCTATCCACAGCCCCAGCCACAACCGCGGGGCGCGAGAAAAGGAAACGGTCATGACAGCCTTTGCCGCCAGCCTCTTCGCCCTCGCCGGTCTTGTCTCGCTATGGGTGATCGTAAGAACGCTGCTGGAGTACGCGGCTGCCGCGCGCGGCCTGTCACGCCAGCTTCAGACCTGCAGCACCACGCTGACCGTTTCCTGGGCCGTGATCGAACGCCCTTCCCCGCACGGCGACACGCAGCGCGGGAACGTTGTCACGATGGGCCAAGCGGTTCGTCAAGCTCGTCGAGTTCCGGCTCCGGCACGCTCCCTGGACCTTGCCGCCTGACATTGGCGTAGACGAACAGGCCATAGGGCAGCAGCGCCAGGTAGCCAATGGTGAGCACGGCCAACGTGGGCCAGGGCTCGACCAGAAGCGCGGCCATCGCCAGCCCGACCAGGGCCAGGACGAAAAGACGTACGCCGGGCGCTGGACGCAGGCGCGACCAGCTGAGCGTCGGAATATTCGAGATCATCAGGAAGGCGGCCAGCACCATCCACACGCTGACGCCGATGGGATTGGCAAAGTCGCGCTCTCCGCTCGCGATCCACAGGCACAGCGGCAGGAAGCCGAGTACGGCACCAAGCGGCGCCGGGACCCCGGTCAGGAAGCCTGCCGCCTTGTGCGGCTGATCATCGAGATCAAGACGCGCATTGAAACGCGCAAGACGCAGCACACAGCAGATCGCAAAGGCCAGCGCCGCCATCCAGCCCAGGCTGGGCAGCGCGTGGAGCGACCAGAGATAGACGATCAGCGCAGGCGCGACACCAAACGAGATGGCATCGGCCAGGCTGTCGAGCTCCGCACCAAAGCGCGACTGCGCCTTGAGCAGGCGCGCCGCGCGGCCATCGATGCCATCGAGGACACCCGCCAGAAGGACGGCCTGGACCGACTTCTCGAAATCACCAGCAATCGCAAAACGAATGCCCGTGAGCCCTGAGCAGAGTGCGGCAGCGGTAATGGCATTGGGCACAAGCGCGCGCAGCGAAAGGCCGCGCGCCATGCGCCGGGCACGCGATTCCGAAGCCCCATCCGGGCCCGGCGTGTCGTCCGATGGCGCAGAGGTCTGGGGAATCGCGTCCTCGCTCACTGGCAGACACCCTCGATCATGGGGGCGGCACCGATTTCGCCAAGCACGGTTTCACCCGCAACGATGCGCTGGCCCATGAGCACCTTGGGCTCGGTCCCGGCGGGAAGGTAGACATCGACACGGCTGCCGAAGCGAATAAGGCCAATGCGCTGGCCCGCGGCAATGATGTCGCCGGGCTTCACGAACGGCACGATGCGGCGTGCGACGAGCCCTGCAATCTGCGTGAAGCAGACCTGCTGGCCATCGCCGCGCTCGATCAGGATGTGCTGGCGCTCGTTCTCTTCGCTCGCCTTGTCGAGGTCGGCGTTCACGAACTTGCCCGGAATGTAGATCACGCGGCGGACAGTGCCGCCAATCGGCGCGCGGTTGATGTGGACGTCAAAGACACTCATGAAGATCGAGACGCGCGTGAGCGGTGCGTCGGAGAGCGGCGGCATGCCGCTGCCATCGTCAACGGTCAGCTCGCGCGGCGGCGGGACCTTCTGGATCAGCGTTACCAGGCCGTCAGCCGGGGCCACGATCGCCCGCTCATCCTGCGGCGTGACGCGCAGCGGATCGCGGAAGAAGGCGAGCACGCACAAGGTCAGGACGGCGAGCGGCCATCCGAACCAGGGGCCGAACAGGACCCACACGCCCAGCGCAAGGACACCGGCAATGGCGCCGAACTTGCGCCCTTCGGGATGAATGGCCGGCCACTGCCACGAGGCATCGCCACGACCCTGATTATCGAGAATATCTGAGGACATCGGTTTCCTCTAGTGAGTGGCGTTCAAGACCGCAATGCCGCCACGCACGGGAAGTTCCGCAAAGCGTGCGCAAAGCTGTGTCCTGCATGCCAGCGCGAACCGCTGATCGGGCCCTGCCACTCGCCGCTTGTACTCATCTGGAAGAAAGGGCTGATAAAGGCATCCGCGCCATGGGTTCAGCCGCCACCCGATCCGCCTTGGCGGATCCCTTCATCATCGCGATTTCGAGAGAAGGGCTGGTGGTGGACAGGGCTGGATTCGAACCAACGTACGCTTGCGCGGGCAGATTTACAGTCTGCTGCCTTTAACCACTCGGCCACCTGTCCACACCAGTCATCTGGCTGAGATTTTCCTTTCGGATCATCTCGTTGGTCGAGAGCGTTTAGTGCCGCCCCCGTTGCCGAGGACCGGCCCAATGCCGAACTCGGCCTTGCCTGTCAATGGGTCGAATGGCAGGAGCGGCACATAATTTGAATTTTTTTGAAAAAAGGATCACACGAGATGAGCAAGCGCGGACAGGGGAAAGCCCTGCGCGGCCGGGCCGGACGCATGAAAAACGGCCGGGGATCGGGGCGCGCGAGCAGCGGCATGGTCCGCCTGTGGGGTCGCCACGCGGTCGAGGCGGCTCTCAAGAATCCGAATCGCCAGCACCGCAAACTTTGGGCGACTCGCGAAGGCGTCGAATCACTTGATGGCGAATTGCCTGTCGATTTCACCGTCGAATGGGCCGAGGCACCCGACCTTGCCCGACTCGTTGCACGCGATGCCCCACACCAGGGCCTCGTCCTGGAATGCGAGCCGCTCGACGATCTTTTCCTCGCCGACGTCCTCGACAACGATCCCGCACGCCCGGTGCTCGTCCTCGACCAGGTGACCGATCCGCACAACGTCGGCGCGATCCTGCGTTCGGCGGCCGCCTTCAACGCCTGCTGCATCGTCACCCAGGACCGCCACGCGCCGCCCGAATCGGGAACGCTGGCAAAATCGGCCTCGGGTGCGCTCGAAATCGTGCCGTGGATCCGGGTTGTGAACCTCGCGCGCGCGCTCGAAGAGATCGCCGAGGCGGGATACTGGCGCATCGGCCTTGATGGCGAAGCCGAATCGACGCTGGCCGAAGCCCTGCCCGCGGGCCCGGTATGCCTCGTCCTTGGCGCCGAGGGCGATGGCATGCGCCACAACATCGTCCAGCACTGCGATGCGATCGCCAAGCTGCCGATCTCCTCGGACATGGAGAGCCTCAACGTCAGCAACGCGGGCGCGATCGCTCTCTATGCAGCCGCAACGCGCTGAGGCGCCTAGCCAATACGCATCGGAAACGTTCGTCATGCACTTCCCCTTCCCCCGTGCCCATCAGGCACGTCGTGCGCTCGCGGTCCTGACCGCGGGCGCCGCCGCCCTCCTCGTGGCCGCGTGTTTCTTTGCCCCGGGGCGCTTCTCCTCGCGCCTGGACGTCCACGCCGACCACAGCTTCGCCTTCCGCTACACGGGCGAACTTATCATGATCCCGCTGAAGGAAGAGGCCGACAAGGCCGCCCAGCCCTTTGAGGCCGAAGACTGCTACGACGAGGACAGCTTCGAGGAACGCGCCTGCACCAAGGACGAAATCGCCCAGCATAAAGAAGAGTGGGCCGCCAAGAAGGGGTCGAATGCCGATGCGGCGCGTGCGCTTCTGGGCGGTATCGACCCGAGTGATCCCGAAGCGGGCCACGAGCTTGCCCGCAAGCTCAGCCGCCGCCAGGGCTGGAACAAGGTGGCGTACAAGGGCGGCGGCGTGTTCGACGTCGACTACACCGTCTCGGGCCATCTCGACCACGATTTCGTCTTCCCGACCTTCGAGGGCTTCCCGATGGCCAACGCCTTCGTGCAGATCACTCCGCGCAAGGATGGCTCGGTACGCATCAACGCGCCGACCTTCGGCCCCGATGCCACGAGTTCGCCTGCAGCGGGCCTGATCCCGGGCAATCTGTCCGGCCCGTCCAAGGACGGTGGTCCGGCGGAATTGGCCGATGGCACTTTCACCATCCACACCGATGGCACGATCCTCGCCAACAACACCGACGAGGGCCCTTCCACCGACGGCGCGATGCAGGTGCTGACCTGGGCGGTCAATCCGCGCATCCCGGCCGCCCCGACCGCGCTCCTGCAACTGGAGCCCTGAGGGCATCAACTCAGGGCCGGCACCACCGGCGTCGGCCCTGACAACTTCACCTTCCGACCTCCTCACCGCAGACGCCCACAAAAAAAACGCCGCTTTCCACACATGGGGAAAGCGGCGTTTTTGCGTTCACAAGGCCCGTGAGGCGTTACGGGCCCTTGAAGGACGTCTTAGTTGACGGCGTCCTTGAGGCCCTTGCCGGCCTTGAACTTGGGCTGCGACGAAGCCGCGATTTCCATCGGCTCGCCGGTGCGCGGGTTGCGGCCGGTCGAGGCCTTGCGCTTGGCGACCGAGAAGGTGCCGAAGCCGACGAGGCGCACTTCGTCGCCCTTCTTCAGCGCGCCGGTGATGGCGTCGAACACGCCTTCGACGGCCTTGGTCGCATCGTTGCGGGTCAGACCGCTGGTTTCCGCGACAGCGCTGATGAGATCGTTCTTGTTCATTATACCCCCTACCTTTCAGTGGAACAGGATGTGATGGGAAGCTGGATTCGCCTCGTAAGAGGAGACGGAATTGAGCGGTTTTTGGTCACGCTGTCAAAGCCTAAACCGGGCAAAAAAGCGCGGTTTATCGTGTTTTTCCGCCATTTTAGACGCAGAAGCACGTTGTGCAGTGCAGCATGGACTTGCACCACGGCACGGCATGCAAATTCACCGGATTTGCGCGATGAACCCTGCACAGCCGTGACTGCATAGGTTTGCAAGTTGTCCAAGCGCCTGCGCCGGGGACAAAAAAGGCGGCTCGCATGCGAACCGCCTGATTGCCGTCCCAAGCCAAAGCCGTGGACGAATGTGGCCGAATTAACCTTCGGCGCGCACGTCGCGACGCTCGGCGATGCGGGCGCGCTTACCGGTACGACCACGCAGGTAGTACAGCTTGGCACGACGCACGATACCGCGGCGAACGACGGTGATGCTGTCGATGTTGGGCGAGTAGAGCGGGAAAACGCGCTCCACACCTTCACCGAAGCTCATCTTGCGAACGGTGAAGTTCGAACCCATGCCGCGGTTCGAACGCGCGATCACGACGCCTTCGAAGTTCTGGACGCGGGTACGGGTGCCTTCGACAACCTTCACGCCAACCTTGACGGTGTCACCGGCGCGGAAGGTCGGGATTTCCTTGGCGGCCTTGGCAATTTCCTCGGCCTCGATCTGCTGAATCAGGTTCATGAACCTAGTCCTTCGTCTTTTTGCCGCGCATCAGAGGCAGACGGTCCCGAACGTCGACATGACGTTCCCAAAGGTCCGGCCTGCGTGACCGTGTATGATCTTCCGCCTGGGTCTTACGCCAGGCTGCGATCTTCGCATGATCCCCCGATCGCAGCACTTCAGGGATCGTGCGTCCTTCCCATTCAACGGGTCGGGTATAGTGCGGGTACTCGAGAAGGCCGTCCTCGAACGATTCCTCGGTACCGCTGGAAGCCGCGCCCATTACGCCGGGAAGCAGGCGAATGCAAGCGTCCAGTACCATGAGAGCCGCGCATTCGCCGCCCGAAAGGACGATGTCGCCGACCGAGATCTCCTCGACCTCGCGGCCTTCGAAGATGCGCTCGTCAAAGCCCTCAAAACGGCCACACAGGATGATCGCGCCGGGGCCTGCCGCAAGCTCGCGAATGCGCTCCTGCGAGATCGGCGTGCCACGCGGCGTCATCGCCAGCACGGGTGCGCCCGGGTTGGAGGCCCGGGCATGATCGATCGCGCTCGCCAGCACATCGACCTTGAGCACCATGCCCGCGCCGCCGCCTGCGGGCGTATCATCGACCGTGCGATGCCTGTCGGTCGCGAAGTCGCGGATCTGAACCGCATCCATCGACCAGTCCCCGCGCTCGAGCGCACGGCCCGCCAGGCTGATGCCCAGGGGCCCCGGAAACATGTCGGGATAGAGTGTGAGAACGGTCGCCGCGAAGGTCACGAGAGCACGCCTTCCTATTCCAAGATACGCACGTAGCCGCTTACGGCCATGCCCGGCCAGCGGCGGATTGCCGCCGGGGTCAGTCCTCGGCGAACGCGGCCGTTACCACCAGCTTCTCGGCGTCCCACATAGGCACCGCGGCCTCGGTCATGGGCACCATGAAACGCTGGATGCGGCCCTTCTCGTCGCGCTCGGCACGCTCGATCTCGAGCACGTCGCCTGCGCCGAAATTCTCGACCGCAATGACCCGGCCAAGGGCCTCACCCGTGTCGGAGACGGCGGGAAGACCGATCAGGTCGGCGTGGTAATATTCGCCATCCGCCAGCTCGGGCATCTCGGCGCGCGGAACGGTAAGGACAGTGCCGCGCAGCTTTTCAGCGGCGGTACGGTCGGTCACTTCCTCGAAACGGGCGATAGCCCCGCCCTTGCCGTCGTCCTTGAGCTTCTTGAGCGTCAGGGCCGAATCGTTGAAGGCGCGGTAGCGCTTGAGCGCCGCCACGCCTTCTCCGAACAGCTTGAGGCGGACTTCACCCGTCACCCCGTGCGCGCCGGTGACGGCGGCCAGAGTGACGGACGTGTCGTGTGCCATATGCCGTGTCCCGATGGCTTACGCCTCGGTCGATTCCTCGGTGGCTTCGGCAGCCGGAGCTTCCTCGGCGGGCGCGGCCGAAGCGGCAGCAGCAGCCTCAGCGGCTTCGCGAGCCTTCTCGGCCTTTTCCTCGGCGCGTTCCTTGGCCTTGTCGCCCGGCTCACCCTTCTGCGGGTTGTTGGTAGCCTTGCGCTCCTTGATGCCAGCCTTGTCGAACATGCGTGCGACGCGGTCGGTCGGCTGCGCGCCGACGGAGAGCCAGTACGAAGCGCGCTCGCCGTTGATCTTCACGCGGTTTTCATCGTCCTTGGCGAGGAGCGGGTTGTAGGTGCCGATCTGCTCCAGGTACTTGCCGTCGCGCGGTGCGGTCGCGTTGGCGACGACGATCTTGTAGTAGGGACGCTTCTTCGCACCACCGCGCGACAGACGGATCGAAACTGCCATGAGATTACCTTTCTTCTAAATCTTACAAATGTTTGGAATTATTTCTTCAGAAACTTGCTGAGGTCCGGTCCACCGGCGCTGCCCGGTCCGCCGAGCCCGGGCAAACCGCCCTTGGCGCCGCCGCCCAGACCCTGGCCGCCCAGCCCCGGCATCGCGGCATCAAGACCGCCCTTGCCGAACATCGCGGCCAGCCCCTTGAGGCCGCCCATCTTCTTGATCTGCTTCATGGCCTTGGACATCTCCTGGTGCATCTTGAGCACCTTGTTGACGTCCTGGACCTGGGTACCCGAGCCGTTGGCGACGCGGATCTTGCGCTTGGCGTTGAGAAGCGCGGGGTTGGCCCGCTCCTTCTTGGTCATGGAGCCGATGATCGCCTCCATGCGCAGCAGCACCTTGTCGTCCATGTTCGACGCGGCCATCGCGGCCTTGGCCTTCTTCATGCCGGGCATCATGCCCGCCAGCATGCCGAGGCCGCCCATGCTCTGCATCTGGCGAAGCTGGGTGCGCAGGTCGTTGAGGTCGAACTTGCCCTGCTCCATGCGCTTGGCGAGTTCTTCGGCCTCCTCGACCTTGACCGCTTCGGCGGCCTTCTCGACCATCGAGACGATGTCGCCCATGCCGAGGATACGGTTGGCAACGCGGCTCGGGTGGAAGACCTCGATCGCGTCCATCTTCTCGCCGGTACCGGCGAACTTGATGGGCTTGCCGGTGACGGCACGCATCGAAAGCGCCGCACCGCCGCGCGCATCGCCGTCCATGCGGGTCAGCACGACACCGGTGAGATCGACTTCGCCCGCAAAGCTCTGCGCGACGTTGACCGCGTCCTGACCCGTCAGCGAGTCGACGACGAGCAGCGTCTCGCGCGGGGTCGCGATCCCGGCGACCGCCTTCATCTCGTCCATCAGCTGCTGGTCGACGTGGAGACGGCCCGCGGTGTCGAGCATCAGGACGTCCACGGCCTGCAACTTGGCGGCCTGCATCGCGCGGGTGGCGATTTCGGTCGGCTGCTGGCCGGCAATGATGGGAAGCGTGGCAACGCCGGTCTGCTCACCCAGGACCTTGAGCTGTTCCTGGGCGGCCGGACGGTTCACGTCCAGCGAGGCCATCATGACCTTCTTGCCCTGCTTGTCCTTGAGGAGCTTGGAAATCTTCGCCGTGCTGGTGGTCTTGCCCGAGCCCTGCAGACCAACCATCATGATGACGACGGGCGGGCTGGCGGCAAGATCCAGTTCGGGCGTCACATCACCGCCCAGGGTCTCGATCAATTCGTCATTGACGATCTTGACGACCTGCTGGCCGGGCGTAACCGAGCGCAGGACCGACTGGCCAATGGCCTTTTCGGTGACGCGATCGACGAAGCGGCGCACGACGGGAAGAGCAACGTCGGCCTCGAGCAGCGCGATGCGCACCTCGCGCATGGCGTCGCGGACATCCTGCTCCTTGAGCGCGCCGCGGCCACGCAGCTTGTCGAACACACCGCCGAGACGATCGGAAAGGCTGTCGAACATGACCTTGCTCCTCTTTGACAGACCACGCCTTGCAAAGCGACGAGACCCATCGAACGCCAAAAACGCCGGTGGGCGAAACCTCGCCGACCGACGCATGCGGGATAGTACGCGAAAAACGCCGGTGGACGAAACCTCGTCAACCAGCGTGGTACGCACATCGCGCGAAACTGATACAACAGAAGCCGCCCTCTTGCGAGAAGCGGCATCTGGTGGGAAATGGTGGAGCCTAGCGGGATCGAACCGCTGACCTCTACAATGCCATTGTAGCGCTCTCCCAGCTGAGCTAAGGCCCCGTGCCATTTCGAAAAACCGGTCTGGGAAGGCCGGTTTGTGTTACCGTTTGGAGCGTCGCCCCGTCCGGTGAAGCGCCATCTAGGGTAGGTCGGTCGGACTGGCAAGAACTTTTTTCAAAAAAATGAAATTTTTCTGCTCAGGCCAGAATTTGAGCCAATTCCAAGCCCTTGCCTGGCCATTGGCTCCCAACCTTGGCGCGCCGGGTGACCGGCGCCTGCCGGCCGATGCCCCTTGATACGTGGCATCGGCCCAGCTCCCGGGAGGCGCCCCGGGGAACGCGCCTTACTCGTCGCGCTCGTCGTCGTCGTCGCCGCCGCTCGAGATGCCCAGGTCGTCGTCGCCGCCCAGGTCCACATCGTTGTCGGGCGAATCGCCGTCGTCATCGATGTCCAGATCGTCATCGGCCAGGTCGTTATCCTGCTCCTCGACCTTTTCCTTCTTTTCCGTTTCCTCATAGGGGATCGGCTGCTTGGACTTGAGCACCGGCTCGGGCGTCCAGGTGTGGCCGCATTCGATGCAGGTCACCGGGTCGTCCTTGCCCAGGTCGTAGAAACGGGTGCCGCATTTCGGGCAGCCGTGCTTGGCGCCCCATTCAGGTTTGGCCATGAAATGTCCTCGTCTTGGGCGACCCGCGAAGACACGGGCGCTGGAAAAATCCGTTATATGATGGAAAGGCCCCGCTTCAAGATCAAGCACCCACGCACGAACCGGTACGAAGTCTGGCAGGCAGGGCGCACGATCAGGCATTGAAGCCACATCAGGGCGCGCGCCTTGCCATGGGCCGCTGCCGCTGTCAAAAGCCGCCGCGATTTTCCGCCCTTCGCCTAGCCCAGAAAGACGCCCTGCCCCGTGACTTCCTCTGCCCACGACGCCGCCTCTGCCACCCCGCGCCGCTTCACCGCGCAAGGCCCGCTCAAAGGGCGCATTCGCGTGCCCGGCGACAAGTCCATCAGCCACCGCTCGATCATGCTGGGTGCGCTCGCGGTGGGTGAAACCAAGGTCACCGGCCTTCTCGAAGGCGAGGACGTGCTGGCAACGGCCGCGGCGATGCGCGCGATGGGCGCGCGCGTGGAGCGCACGGGCGAAGGCGCCTGGACGGTCAATGGTGTGGGCGTGGGCGCGCTCCTGCAACCTCAGGGCCCGCTCGACATGGGCAATTCGGGAACCTCGACCCGGCTTCTCATGGGGCTTGTCGCCAGCCACCCGATCAACGTCAGCTTCACGGGCGATGATTCGCTCTCCAAGCGCCCGATGAACCGGGTGATCACCCCCCTCTCGCAGATGGGCGCCAGCTTCGAGGCAAGCGAAGGCGGACGGCTCCCCCTCATCGTGCGCGGCGCAAGCCCCTCCGTGCCGATCACCTACACGCTGCCCGTCGCCTCCGCGCAGGTGAAGAGCGCGATCCTGCTGGCGGGCCTCAACACGCCCGGCAAGACCACCGTGATCGAGCCCGTCCCCACCCGCGACCATTCCGAGCGCATGCTCAAGGGCTTCGGCGCCGAACTTGAGGTGGAGACGCAGGCCGACGGCACGCGCATCATCACCCTCACCGGCGAAGCGGAACTGAAGCCCCAGACCATCGAGGTTCCGGGCGACCCGTCCTCGGCGGCCTTCTTCCTTGTCGCCGCGCTCATCACGCCGGGCAGTGATGTCGTGATCGAGAACGTGGGCCTCAACCCCACGCGCGCCGGCCTTGTCGACGTCCTCATCGCGATGGGCGGCCAGATCGAGAAGCTCGACGAACGCGACGTCGGCGGCGAGCCGGTCGCCGACCTTCACGTGCGCCACTCCGCACTCAAGGGCATCGTGGTCGATCCGGCCGTAGCGCCCAGCATGATCGACGAGTTCCCCGCCCTCTTCGTCGCTGCATCGCTGGCGGAGGGCGTAACGACAACGAGCGGGCTCGATGAACTGCGCGTCAAGGAATCGGACCGGCTCGCAGTCATGGCGAGCGCCCTCACCGCCGCTGGCGCCACCCTGGAAGAGCGCGAGGACGGCCTTGTCATCACCGGCACCGGCGGCAAGCCCCTTCCCGGCACCCGCGCGGGCGTCGAGATCGCCACGCACCTTGACCACCGCATTGCCATGTCGATGGCCGTGGCGGGCCTGGCGAGCCAGGAGGGCGTGCTCGTCGACGACACCCGCCCCATCGCCACCAGCTTCCCCGTATTCGAATCGATGCTCGAAGGACTTGTCGCATGATCATCGCCGTCGACGGCCCCACCGCCTCGGGCAAGGGCACCATCGCCAAGGCGCTCGCCGCGCACTACAGCCTGCCGCATCTCGACACGGGCCTGCTCTACCGCGCGGTCGGGCGGCAGTGCGCGAAGAACGGGGGCAATCCCGACAACGCCGAGGACGCGCTGGCCGCCTGTGCGTTTCCCGACGACCTGCTGGCCGACCCGGAACTTCGCTCGGAGGTAACCGGGGGCCTGGCCAGCCGCGTTTCGATTCATCCCTCCGTGCGCCAGGCGCTCTACGAACGCCAGCGCAGCTTTGCCACGCAGCCGGGCGGCGCGGTCCTTGACGGGCGCGACATCGCCAGCGTCATCGCGCCCGAGGCCGAGGCCAAGCTCTTCGTGACCGCCAGCGTCGAGGCCCGCGCACAGCGCCGTTTCCTGGAAATGCAGGAGCAGAACCGCGACGTCGCGCTGAAGGACATCGCCGCCGACCTTGCCGCGCGCGACGAACGCGACCGGAGCCGCAAGGACGCTCCGCTGGTGATTGCCGCGGGCGCCGTCGAGATCGATACCTCGGACCTTCGCCGCGAGGAAGCCATCGCAGCCGCCATTGCCGCGGTCGAGGCCTTCCTCGCCGGATAACGCCAGGCTTGGCACGCACACAATGAAGAAAGGGCCGCAAGCGCTACGCTTGCGGCCCTTTCTTCATGCATCGCCATCAATCGCCGTGTCAGGGCACCAGCACCGCGCGCCCCGGCACCTTGCCCTCGCGCAGACGCTCATAGACCTTGGCGGCCTCATCAAGATCGTGCGTCTCGATATCCGCCTTGATCTGCCCGCTGCGAGCCAGCGCAATCACTTCCATCAGTTCCGCGCGCGTGCCCCAGTAGGGCACCATGACCTGTGTACCGTAGGGCAAGGACGTCGCATTGTAGCGCACCGTGCCCCCCGCCAGGCCAACCACCGTGAGGCGACTGTCGCGCCCGATCAGCGAGCTTGCCAGATCGATCGTCGGCTGCGCCCCGACGAAGTCGAGCGCCACGGTGACGCCCCGACCACCGACAAGATCACGAATTTCCTCCTCGGCGCCTTTCGAACCCGAATTGACGACCACATCCGCGCCCAGCTTGCGCGCCGTCTCCAGCTTGTCCGAGCTGATGTCGGCCGCCACGATGCGCGACGAACAGGTCGCCTTCAGGATCTGGAGAGCCATTTGGCCGAGCCCGCCGATCCCAGTGACCAGCACCGTCGCATCGGGCGTCAATTTCGCCTGTGCAGCCCTGATCGCATGGTAGGGTGTGAGAGCGGCATCGCTGAGCGGCGCGGCCTGCGCCGGATCGAGATCGCCCAGCGGCACCAAGAGGCGCGGATCAGGGACGATCATGTATTCGGCCATGCCCCCGTCGGAACCCAGACCGCCACCGAAGGTCGGCAGGCTCGCGTGGTTCTCACAGTAGTTTTCGGCCGACGTCTGGCAGTGGTGGCACGAACCGCACCCCCAGGGCCCGTAGACGGCAACGGCATCGCCCTCCTTCCAGCCCGTGACGCCCTGCCCCAGGGCCTCGATCCAGCCTGCGTTCTCGTGGCCCAGCGTGAAGGGCCCCTGAAACGGCACCTCGCCATCGAGCACGTGGAGGTCGGAGTGGCAGACACCCGCACCGCCGATCCGCAGGAGGACTTCCCCGGGCCCCGGCTCGGGCTTTGCGATATCGACGATTTCCGGCGGACGGCCGCCTTCGATGAAGCGCACGGCTTTCATGGCAATTCTCCTGCTCGTATCGAGTTCTCAACTATTCAACGACTTAAGCCTGATCGCGTTCCGGTGAATTGACAGCCATCAAGTGAATCCGAGCTGCGAGCCAGCTCGAACAGGAATTTTGCGCCCTCCCCCGTATACCCCGCCATTTCCCTTGCATTTCTCGCGCCACGGGCGTAGGGCGCGCCGGTTCGAGGGGCCGTTCATTCGGCTCCAAGAGCGCTGTGCAGGTATCCGGCCTGCATGGCAGTTCGGCCCTTTTGGCCCGTCGATGCAATGGTGCGGATGGCGGAGAAAGACCGGCGGAAACAACCGCCTGGCCGGAAAAACGTACAATCTGAGGATAACCTCTTAATGGCTACTTCTGCCAATCCGACCCGCGACGATTTCGCGGCGATGCTCGACGAGCAGCTCGGTGGCGTGGCTGACGACGGCTTCGAAGGCCGCGTCGTCAAGGGCACGATCACCGCAATCGAGAACGACAAGGCCGTCATCGACGTAGGCCTCAAGAGCGAAGGCCGCGTGCCGCTGCGCGAATTCGCGCGCGGTGAAGACGAGCACGGCCTCAAGGTCGGCGACGAAGTCGAAGTCTACGTCGACCGCGTCGAGAACGCCGACGGCGAAGCGATGCTGTCGCGCGACCGCGCCCGCCGCGAAGCGGCCTGGGACAAGCTCGAGAACGAATTCGGTGAAGGCAAGCGCGTCGAAGGCGTGATCTTCGGCCGCGTCAAGGGCGGCTTCACCGTCGACCTCGACGGCGCCGTGGCATTCCTTCCCGGCTCGCAGGTCGACATCCGCCCCGTGCGCGACGTCACCCCGCTGATGGACGTGCCCCAGCCCTTCCAGATCCTCAAGATGGACCGTCGCCGTGGCAACATCGTCGTGTCGCGCCGCGCCGTCCTCGAAGAGACCCGCGCCGAACAGCGCAGCGAGCTCATCGACAAGCTGAGCGAAGGCCAGGTCATCGACGGCGTCGTCAAGAACATCACCGACTACGGTGCGTTCGTTGACCTCGGCGGCATCGACGGCCTGCTCCATGTCACCGACATGA
The DNA here is from genome assembly GCF_020524485.1 of Novosphingobium profundi. Lineage (GTDB taxonomy): Bacteria > Pseudomonadota > Alphaproteobacteria > Sphingomonadales > Sphingomonadaceae > Novosphingobium > Novosphingobium profundi_A. The sequence continues at coordinate 447,621 of NZ_JAIVLF010000004.1, forward strand.
GCTACAAGCGCGTCAACCACCCGAGCGAAGTGATCGCCATCGGCGACACCGTCACCGTCCAGATCATCCGCATCAACCAGGACACCCAGCGCATCAGCCTCGGTATGAAGCAGCTGGAAAGCGATCCCTGGGAAGGCGCAGCGGTCAAGTACCCGGTCGGCGCGAAGCTCTCGGGCACGGTCACCAACATCACCGAATACGGCGCCTTCGTGGAGCTGGAGCCGGGCATCGAAGGCCTGGTCCACGTTTCGGAAATGTCCTGGACCAAGAAGAACGTCCACCCGGGCAAGATCGTTTCGACCTCGCAGGAAGTCGAAGTCATGGTTCTCGAGGTCGACTCCGACAAGCGTCGTATCTCGCTCGGCCTCAAGCAGGCTCAGCAGAACCCCTGGGAAGGCTTTGCAGAGCGTCACCCGGTTGGCTCGACCGTCGAAGGCGAAGTCAAGAACGCGACCGAGTTCGGTCTGTTCATCGGCCTCGATGGCGACGTCGACGGCATGGTTCACATGTCCGACATCGCATGGGGCATCTCGGGTGAAGACGCCCTGGCCCTGCACCGCAAGGGTGAGGTCGTCCAGGCCGTGGTTCTCGACGTCGACGTCGACAAGGAACGCATCAGCCTTGGCATGAAGCAGCTTGAGCGTGGCGCTCCGGCCGCTGGCGGCACGGTCACCGGTGGCAGCTCGCTGCGCCGTGGTGAAACCGTCACCGTCACCGTCCTCGAAGTCCGCGACGGCGGTCTCGAAGTCCAGGCTGGCGAAGACGGCGCGACCGGCTTCATCAAGCGTTCGGACCTCGGCCGTGACCGTGACGAGCAGCGCCCCGACCGCTTCCAGGTCGGCCAGAAGCTCGACGCCATGGTCACCGGTTTCGACCGTTCCAAGAAGCCGAACTTCTCGGTCAAGGCCCGTCAGCTGGCCGAAGAGAAGGAAGCGGTGGAGCAGTACGGTTCGTCGGACTCGGGCGCTTCGCTCGGCGACATCCTCGGCGAAGCTCTGAAGGCCCGTTAATCGGACCTTTCAGCCTCACCGAAGCTGAAATCACCAAGAGCCCGTCCGGAGCAATCCGGGCGGGCTTTTGCTTTTCGCATGGGAGGTTAACCTGCCCGGCATGACCCGAGCCGCCACATCCCCGAAGCCTGAGACCGGCTCCGCGAAGCATCCGCAAACACGGTTCACACGTGCGCACCGGCCATTTGCGTTACCGCCCCGGCTAGCCTAACGCAGGCCCCATGAGCCTTTCCCGCAAGAGCCCGCTCGGCACTCTCCTCCAGGCCCGGCGCGACCGCGTTGGCGCCCTCTTCGTCGCCCTCGCCATCATCACCGCTTTCCTGCCGCCAACCGCCTTTGCGCTGGTCGCCGGGCTTGAAGCGCTCGCGCTCGTCCTCGCCTTGCGCACGGCCCGCGCCATGGCGCCCGAGGAGCGCGCGCCCATGTCGATCCTCGGGCACATCTCGGCTGTCGCGGCCGGCTCGCTCGTCTGCGTGTTCTTCATCAGCCGCTACGTGCATTACATCAGCTTCCAGACCCAGGCGGTTGCCTCCGTCCTCCTGATCGGCGCGCTCGCCTTCCTGCTGCTGCTACGCCGCCCGGTGCACTGAGATCAGGCCACCAGCTCCCGACTTCCTTTGACACTTGGGACCCTTTGCCTAGACTCACAGCCACGCAAGGAGAGAGGAGCGCCATGCTCGAAGTTCACCAGTTTCCGTGCCTGAACGACAATTACGGCTACCTGCTGCACGACAGCGCCTACGGCGAAACGGTGTGCATCGACACGCCCGATGCCGAGGAATACTTGAAACAGGCTGGCCAGAAGGGCTGGCAGATCACCCAGATCTGGAACACCCACTGGCACCCCGACCACGCGGGCGGAAACCTAGCGATCAAGGCCGCCACCAATTGCACGATCACCGCGCCCGAAGGCGATGCGGGCAAGATCGAGGGCGTCGACCGAATGGTGAAGCAGGGCGACAACGTCAAGATTGGCGACCGTGAGGGCAAGGTGCTGGACGTGGGCGGCCATACGCTGGGCCACTGCGCTTACTGGCTTGCCGGCGCGCGAATGGCCTTCGTGGGCGACAGCCTCTTCGCGCTGGGCTGCGGGCGTATGTTCGAAGGAACGCCCGAACAGTTCTGGACCAGCCTCAAGCGGATCAAGGCGCTTCCGGACGACACGCTGATCTACTGCGCCCACGAATACACCGAAGCGAATCTCAAGTTCGCGCGTCACGCCGATCCCGACAACGCCGAGCTTGCCGCCTATGGCGAGGACATCGCCCGTTGGCGCGCCGATGGCCTCCCGACCGTGCCGACCAAGCTCCAGCGCGAACTCGCGACCAACCCCTTCCTGCGCGCCGACGATGCCGACCTTTCGGCCCGCTGGGCCCCCGAAGGCCACATGGGCGACCCGGTCGCGACCTTTGCCGCCCTGCGCGCCGCCAAGGACAACTTCTGAGCCCGGGCGGGCGGGCCCTTACGCAGGCCGCCCGCCCAAGCCTGCCTCAGCCGACCGTGAAGTCAAAGATGCGCGCGCTCATCGCGCCGCCCGCACCGGCTCCTGCCAACGCGTAGAGGAAACCGTATTCCCCCTTCTCCAGCGGCTCGGACACATCGATGAGATAGACCCCCGGTCGCACCTGCGAGAAGGTGAAGGCGATCCGGTCCTTGTCCATGACCCCCGTCTTGATCCCGCCGATGTTCTGGCTGCCAACGCGCGCCTCTCGGCGTCCGTCCTTCTGCTTGAGGCGTGTCAGCACGAGCTCGGATGGAGAGGCCACCGCTGTATTGAGACCACTCGACCATGCCGAGGCACCGCCCTGCTGAGGCTCATCGGCAAAGAAGACGAATCGCGGCTGGCGCTCGACCGCGATTCGCGAAGTCTCATTCTGGATCGTCGTCTTGATACTTGCCGAAGCGATGCCACCCGTCAGTGCAAAGCCGATGATCCCGCCGGTTTTGGCCTGGGTCGTAACCGTCGCCTCCATCTTTTCCATCCGGTTGCCGTAATAGGCATAGAGACCGGCCGGGTGCGGAACCTGCGGATCAGGCGAGGTCAGCGAAGGCTTGATCTCGGCAACGTAGCGGTTGCTGATGGCCGCAGCGATAACAGCCGAAGACACCCCTTCCTTCTTGAGTGCCAGCATATCATCGGTCGAGACATCAAAGTCGACCTTGTCCGCTTCGATCTTCGCGACAATCGCCGCATCGCCAAGTCCGACACGGCTCAGTTCAAGAAGCGTGTCGCGGCTGAGCGGATCGGCCAGCACGGGTCCGCACCACAGGATGGCGCACATGGCCGCGCCAACACCAAAAGTCTTCATGTTCCCCCCTTTTGCAGAGCTGCACGATACAGCCATGCCGCTTTAACGGGGCAAGGTGTAAATAAACTGGAAATGGTGCAGTTTCAGTGACCTTCTCTCAGCGTGGCGCAGCACAAATCACATATAAAGAACTCTTTATATCCACCTTGACGGTGCTGCGCCGCTGCGCTCTAAGGCAGGTGTCGCGGTTCGTGGCGCTGCAGTGCAGCATGCCCGGTTCGCGACCACGACACCACGAACCGCGCCGGGACATAAGGAGCCCTGCGGACGCGGAACAAGGCTGGCCTTCCCCTGCGTAGCCCCTTCTTCCGACCCTCCGCACACGCCCCTGCCCGCCGGACCCAGAACAGGCGTGTGGCCCCTCGCCGCACGCACAACGGACCAGCAAGAAGGGTCATACGTCCATGTCCAAACCCCGCTTTCGCGCCGACCACGTCGGTAGCCTGCTTCGCCCCGAGCCCGTCGCCAAGGCCCGTACCGAGGGTGCCGACGCGGCAACCCTGCGCGCCGCCGAAGACGCGACCATCCCCGACCTGATCAAGATGCAGGAAGAGGTCGGCCTCAAGGTTGTCACCGATGGCGAAGCGCGCCGCGCGTTCTGGCACTTCGACTTCATGGGCATGCTCGATGGCCTGGAACTGCGCACGCGCGACGAGGGCGTGCAGTTCCACGGCGTTAAGATCCCGCCGGTCCGCCCGACCATCACCGACACCCTCGGCTTCCCCGCCGACCACCCGATGCTCGAGCACTTCACCTTCGTGAAGGACCACACCACGGTCTGCCCGAAGATCTCGATCCCTGGTCCCTCGGCCGTGCATTTCCGCACCGATCCCTCGGACGTCCTGCCCGAGAAGTACCGCGACCAGAAGGTGCTGATGGCGGACATCGCCGCCACCTACAAGGCCGCGGTCGAGGCCTACTACGCCGCAGGCTGCCGCTACCTGCAGATGGACGACATCTTCTTTGCCTACCTCGGCGACCCCAAGCAGCGCGAACAGCGCCTGGCGATGGGCCAGGATCCCGACCAGCTCATCACCGACTACGCCTGGATGCTGAACGAGGCGATCAAGGACCGTCCCTCCGACATGACCATCGGCATGCACATGTGCCGCGGCAACTTCCGTTCGACCTACGCCGCGACCGGCGGCTACGACGCGGCGGCCGATGCCATCTTCAACGGCACCGATGTCGACATCTACTTCATGGAATACGACACCGACCGTGCCGGTGGCCTGGAGCCGCTCGCGCTCCTGCCCAAGGGCGACAAGCGCATCATGGCCGGTTTCATCACCACCAAGACGCCCGAACTGGAATCGATCGACGACATCAAGCGCCAGTTCGAAGCGGCCAGCAAGTTCGTCGACATCGACCAGCTCGGCATCGCGCCGCAGTGCGGCTTCTCCTCGACCGAGCACGGCAACTCGCTGACCGTCGATGACCAGCGCCGCAAGCTGGAACTCGTAGTCAACGTGGCCCAGGACATCTGGGGCGAAGCCTGATCCAACGCGTACGGTGCGCCGGTCTTCGGACTGGCGCACCGCACATCATCCAGGCGCTCGGGCCTATCTCCCGCGCAACAAAAAAGCCCCCGCCAAACGGCAGGGGCTTTTTTCGTGTTCGGATTGTCGCAGGGTCTACCGGGAGCCCCTGAACAATCAGATCCCGGAGATCGCCTGGTTGACGAGAACCTTGTCGGCATCGGCCGAGTGGTTTCCGGCAATGAGACCACGCGCAGCCGCGGTAGCCGCATCGGCAGCAACAGCGCGAAGGTCAGCAACGGCCGCAAGCTGGGCAGCACCGATCTTGTCTTCGGCCATCTTCTCGCGGCGGGCAATGACGTCCGCCGTGTCGGTTTCGGCCTTGGCAACGATGGCAACCGCTTCCTTGCGGGCATGCTCGAGCATCTCGGCGGCGTCCTTCTCGGCACCGGCGATCTTGTCGGCATACTCCTTGCGCAGGGCTTCCGCCTCGGCGCGCAGGGTCTTGGCTTCCTCGAGCTGGGCCTTGATGTCCGCGATGCGCGAATCAAGACCGCGGCCGATTGCCTTGGGAACGCCCTTCCACAGCGCGATGCCCAGAAGCACCAGCATCGAGGCGCTGACGACCATGGCCGGCGGGGCAACGCCCAGCAGCATCGGCTCGGCGTGGTGCTCGACACCCGCGTGGGTCTCGGCAGCCGCTTCGACGTGCGCGCCTTCGTTTTCCAGGGAGGACTGGACGGCAGGGGTATCAGCCATGGACCAGGTTCTCCTTCACGGCGGCGCGGACCTGGCCCTCGTCGAGCGAGAGACCGGCAACGCGGCCGATGATGTCACGGGCAGCTTCGGCTGCAACCGTTTCGATTTCGTCTGCCGCGGCCTTGCGGGCGGCAGCGATGCCAGCCTCGGCTTCGGCGATCTTGCCGTCGATCGTGACCTGGGCGGCGGCGAGGCGCTGCTCGGTTTCGGTCGCGGCCGTGGCACGGGCCTCGGCGATCAGGGCGTGGGCCTTGGCGCGGTTGGCGTTTTCACGCTCCCGCCAGGATTCCTCTTCGGCATCCGCCTGCTTGCGCGCGCGTTCGGCGGCAAGGAGGTCGTCGGCAATCTGGGTGTCGCGCTTCGCAACCGTGTCCATGACCTTCGGAACCATGCCCCGTCCGATGACGAAGAAGGTGAAACCGAAGAACACCAGCATCCAGAAGATCTGGCTGGAATAGGTTGCGGCAAGCTGTTCGATCTGAGGCATGGGTCAGCCCTGTGGTCGAGGTGGCCGGAAAAAGTGTTCCGCGATCCGGCTGCCCTACCAAAGGGTCAGGGCAGCCGGATGCGGATCAGTGTGGTCTGGATCAGTCCGCGATTACGCGGCGAAGATCAGCAGAGCCGCGATAACGAACGAGAGAAGACCGAGAAGCTCGGCACCGGCGAAGCCGATGAAGAGACGGCCCTGCTGCGCGTCGGCAGCACCCGGGTTGCGCAGCGCGCCTTCGAGGAACTTGGCGAACACGTTGCCCACGCCGATCGAGGCGAGACCAGCACCGATAGCGGCGAAACCTGCACCAAGCAGCTTTGCAGCTTCTGCGTCCATTTCAAAAACTCCCTTTGGTATGCCCGAATGTTTGAGGCGGTAAAACTTGAGATCAGTGAAGATTCTCGGCGTCGTTGAGATAGACGCAGGTGAGAAGAGCGAAAACGTAAGCCTGGATGCCGGCGACGAGCAGCTCGAGAGCGCAGATGCCGATCATCAGGATGAAGCTGGGCAGGCCGGCAATGGCGAAGAGGCCAATGTTGGCGTTGCCCGAGTCGATCACGAAGCTGGAGAGCACTTCGAGCAGAACGTGGCCAGCCATCATCGCAACGAAGAGACGCAGGCCAAGGCTGAACGGACGCACCAGGAACGAGACGAGTTCGACGAAGAAGATCGGAACCACCATCGCAGCAGGCGTACCGTGCGGCACGAACAGCGAGAAGAAGTGCAGCTTGTGCTTCGCAAAGCCAACGATCAGCACGATCGCGAAGGACATGATCGCCAGAACACCGGTCGCCGAGAAGTGGCTGGTGAACGTGAAGGCGTGCAGGCCCAGGACGCCGATCGGAAGAAGACCGAGGACGTTGGCGAACAGAATGAACATGAAGAGCGAGAAGATGTACGGGACATACTTCTTGCCGTTGGGGCCGACATTGGCGGCCAGCATGCCGTCCACGAACCCGGTGAAGGTTTCCACCGCCATCTGCCAGCGACCGGGAACGAGCTGACGCTTCGAGCCCCCCGCCACGAAGATGAGAAGCGCCACGGTGGCGATCGCCATCCAGAGCGCACTGTTCGTAAAGGCGATATTATACCCCGCGATGGACCAGTGACCTGAGCCGAACAACGGCTCGATGGTGAACTGGTGCATCGGATCGACCTTCGCTTCGGCTGCCACGCGAATATCCCTGTCGCCTGTGAACGGCAGCGCCCTTGTCTGACCTCCTTGCCCCATCGAAAAATGGAGAGATCAGTCCGGGCGCCGGTTCGTAATCCGGATAATGTTCCTGAAGGCAATGAATATTCCGAAGAACATCATCCCCAACAGACCCCAGGGGCTTGTACCTGCGAAATGGTCAATGAGCCACCCCAGGAACAGGCCACCTGCAATTCCCCCCAGCAGCTCCGAAAGAACGCGGTTTCCGATGCGGTAATTCTCATCGGCTTCCACGCCTGCTTTCGGCTGGTTGCGCACTTCCTCGCGCTCGCGGAGGTCCTTCAACCTCTCGTCGAGCGCCCGGATGCGCGCATCCTCGCCAACAGGGCCTTGGACGGGGTCCTTATCGCTCATGTCCTTAGCTCCTTTTATCAATCAGGAACGAGTGACGCGTTCGACAGTTGCCCGTCTTGGGCGCCGACCCCTTAGGGTGGGGCTTTTCCCGAGTCAACCATGGCAGCCACATGACGAACCACCGATCTGCACAGGCTGGCCCGTCACGACCCTGCACTGCGAATTGGAAGTTAGCGATAACCTAATTCACCAGCCCCGTAAAAGTGCGGCATCGAGCATCAAAATAGAATTGTCCTACAAAAGCGAAAGGCCCTCTCCCGTTTTTCAGGAGAGAGCCTTTGCATAAGACCTAAGTCGAAGAGAAGAAATTCTATGGGTTCCGCCGTATTCAGGGGCACTTGGGATCGCGTTCGGGCGCACCCGACCCGCGCGTCTTCCAACTTCCGTCCAAACCCTCGTACTTCTCGCCAGGCGAGGTTTCCGCGATAAGGCGGCAAGCCGTGGTGAACGCGTATTCGTCGATCGTGCTCGACAGGCTGGCGGCCTTCGAGGTGTAGATCGCACGGCGCTTGTTGTTGATATCCCGCACCATCGAGCGCACGTCCGCGCTCTGGCTGCCGACCACGCCGAGATAGCCGTTGCGCTGCTCGCCAACCTGGCCTTGCGCCTTGGCCGCGGCATAGGCCTCGCCGCGCGCCTGGGCACCAGCCGGTGCGGCCATGCCCAGACCCGCCAGCATGGCAAGGGCCAGCGTCGCTGCGGCCACGGGTTTCTCGATAAGGCTGCGCATCAGAAGATCTCCGGATTTTCCTCAATGGTGTTCGCGGCATCGGCGGCCAATCGGTAGATAACCTCCTGGCGGATATTGATGTTGAGCTCGATCACGATGGGCTTGTCGGGTGCGGACACATTCACGCAGCCCCCCAGCATCGGTATCACGCCCAGCCCCAGTCCTGCCAGTGCCATCGCCCGCATCACGGACCTCACTCCCTTGCCCTGCTTCAGGTTCGCCCGGCGAACCGTGCGCGTTCCTTTTGCAGCGAAGGGCGGTGTGGTCAAATTACACGTAATCATGGAGTGTCCTCGCTGACTGGAGGCTGAATGGAGATGAACGGAGCGACAGCGCCCTCTTCGGCCTTGGATGTCCCATCCCTGGCGACAAGGCCGAGCTCGCGCGGATCGACCACGTAGTTCGAATCGTAGAGCGAGCGCATGTTGCCGAAGAGCTGGAAGAACGGTGCCTGGATGTTGACGATGAAGCGCACCGGGAGCTTCGCGATCTGGCGGGTCAGGAAATTGCGCTTGGCCCCGGTTCCCTGGCTGATCCCGGCAAAGCGCAACTGGGTGATGATTTCACCGGAAAGCGAGCCGTTGAGCGTCACCTCCATCGTCTTGTAATCAATCGACTTGAGCGCATCGAACGCAAAGTTGCCCATGGTCGAGAGATCTTCGTAACTGAGCGCCCCGACATAGGCGACATTGCCGCCCGGCTCGCGCGCGACGAGGCTACCGTTCTCGATCCGCGCGCCGTTCTGGTCGTAGACGATCGGCAACTGGCCATCGAAGACGCCGCTCGCCGAGATGTTGTCGAGTTCCATGTGCCGCACGAGGCTGGCTGCGTTCAGGCCCTTGACGTTCAGCGTGTAGCGCCGGGTCTCGAGCGCGCCGACCGTCATCGTGGTGGGCGCGAGCGTCAGCTCTCCGTCCATGAACGGCCACTTCGCGCCGTTCACGACAAGGCGATAATCGGGCTGCATCTCGAAGGAAATTGCCCCGTTGGTGACCTCGATACCCGGATTGATCGAGGCGACGGCAAGGCGCTGGTCGGGAGCCGTGACCATGCCGAGCAGGTCGGTGAAGACAACCTCGCCCGACAACCCCTCGACAGGCCCAAAGGGCGCTGCAAAATCAAGGCCGTCGCTGGCAAAGCGACCGCGACTGGTAATGGCATCGCCCTTCCAGTCGATCCGCCCCGTTCCCGTCACCGTGCCTTCGACGAGCGAGACAAGGCCGCGCAGGTTGGTCGACAGCTGTTCGGGCTGAAGATTGTCACCAAAGGTCAGCCCATCAACCGCGAGATCGGCATGCCCGTGCAAGGTGCCCAGATCATGGACGATGTCCACACGGCCCACGGCACGATCCGATTGCGGTTCGCGCAACCGGGCCGAGGCAGAAATCACGTTGTCGGCGAGCTCCAGCGAAGCGCCGCGCGCCACCATCGGCTCGAAGCGGGCGTCCTTCTGCCTGTCGACAAGCACGAACTGCGAATCGTCGAGCCGCAGCACGCCCCCGGCATAGCTCCAGTTCCCGGCGACCTCGTGCAGATCGAGCGGCACGGCCGCGAGCGCGACGTCCGCATTCTCAAAGGTGCCCGCGACATCTCCAGAGAGATCGGCCGTCAGGTTGGCAATGGCAAAACGCGAGGGCGCCGCCTCAGGCCCCAACGCCACGGCGATATCGCTTGCCGCAAGCGTTCCGGGATAGGCGAGACCAACCGGACCGGTCGCCAGCCGCACTTCGGATTCGCCGAGATGACCGGAAAGTTCAAGCCCAGGAGCCCCCGCTGCAAACGTGAAACCGCCACGGTCATAGCGCGCCATCGACCCACCCTTGGGAGGGCATAGCGAAAGGCGGTTCGCATCGAGCGTGAGATTCGCCATGGAGAGTGCGTCGAAAGTGACCGTGGTGCACGAGGACCAGAGCGCAAGATCGCCATTGCCCTTCCAGCGCCCCGAGACCGGCACGCGCAAGTTGCGGACGGCCCCGCCCGGCAGCGCCCCGCCCAGCCGTACTTCGCCCGTCATCTCCAGATCGCCATTGGCGCGCTGGCGCAGGACCATCTCGGGGATCGCGACATGGTCCTCGCCCGCGCGGTAATCGGCCATCTGCACGTGGAAGGCCGTCTCGCCCGAATCGCGCGTTTCCATGCGCCCGTTGAGGCGCGGCAACCCGCGGCCAGATGTCATGAAGTTGCCCGAGACACGCGGCGCACCATCGGCCAACAGCATCTGCATGCGCGAGAGTTCGAGCAGGCTTTCGCCGCTGCGCGCCCGCACCCGTGCCTGGGGCACGACCACGCTGCGTCCGCGTGCATTGCTGCGCGCGATGAGCCGCGCTTCGAGCGTGCTCCCGCGCAGCTGGCGAGCAAGATTGACGCGAATCTGGTCCGCAAGCCCGGCGACCAGGGAACCTTGCGTGCTGCGCGCCAGATCCTGAAGCGCCGACGCCAGACCGGAACCGGGCCGCAGATTCTCACCTGCAAGGTCGGTCTCGAGCGAGAGCGTCTCGAAACCCGCGCTCGCCCGTGCCGTACCGCTGAGTTCAAGCCGGGAAAGATGGAGCGGCGCGCCGCCCGGGTCCTTTGCGGCCAGATCATAGCGCGCATTGAGACTGCCGCCCCGGTAGGTGACCTGCGCCGAACCTTCGAGCGCTGCGGCGCCAGCATCGGCCATGCGCAACCGCTGCGCGGAGAGGTCCAGCGAGGCGCGGCCGCCATCCAGCGTGTCGTCGAGTTCAAGGTCGAGGTCGAGCCCGGCTTTCGCGAGCGATGCCCCCTGCCCTTCACAGGTAAGATCCTCGAGCCGCAAGGGCCCTTTCAGACGCGGTCGCCCCGCCGCCACGGACAGCTTGCCGTAAAGGCTCGCCGAACCGCTGGAGCAGCCCGCATAGGCCAGCGCAGGCGCCTTTGCGGCAAGTTCCCCCTCGAAGCCACCGCGCAACGCGCCCTGGCCTTCGAGGCTGATCCCCACGCGCCCCGCATCGGTCACGAGCAACGCGCCGCCATCCTTCACGGCCAGATCGAAATCGGGAAGCTGCGTCGGCTCCGTGCTTTGCGGATCAGCAAAGAGGACCTTGTCGAGCGAGCCGAAGCTGACGCTGCCGTTCTTCACCCGGCCATAGAGACGCGGGCGCACAAGGGTGATGCGGCCAAGGCCCGGCAATCCGAAGTGCAGCCGCGTGGCCACACGCACCTCTGCGATCGTCAGATCGGGATGCGCTGGATCGCCGATCACGACGTTGCGCACGATCTGCTCGTCGGGCCCGATCTGGACGATGTCGTAAGTGGCTGGGAGCCCCAGCGCGGAAAGTTCGCTCTGGACAAGATTGTCGGCGATATCTTCCCGCGCGGTCCAGACGCCACCAAGCACCATGGCCCCGGCGACACCGACACCCAAAGCGATTCGCCGGCGTCGCCCCCGGCGCGCAGCGACAGGCCGCGCCGCTTCCTCAGCGACGCGCTCTTCTTCGTTACTTTCCAGGGACTCGTCTTGCGCCATGCGCTCCATCACTTGCGCTGTGCGCGCCGGAAAGGCAATTGTCAGAGCCAACGATGGCAGACGATACCCCCCTCTTTCCTGAACGGACCGAAAGCCAGCCCGCGCGCGCCGAGACGAAGGTTGCGCACGACAGAGCGAAGGCGAAAGACGCAGGGAGTGACACCTCGGGCCACCGCACGCGTCTCCGCCAGCGCCTGCTGGGCGGCGGAGACGAGGCGCTGGCCGACCACGAAGTGATTGAATTGCTTCTGATGCAAGCCGTTCCCCGGCGCGACATGAAGCCGCTTGCCCGCAGTCTTCTTGGCCGTTTCGGCACGCTGGCAGGCGTCCTTCAGGCCGACCCTCGCACGCTGGCCCTGCACCCCGGCATGGGCGAGGCAACCGCTGCGGCGCTGCGCATCGTCACCGTCGCGGCAACCCGGCTCGCGCGCCAGAAAGTGCGCGAGACCCCGGTGATAGGCTCCTGGCAGGCGCTGATCGATTACCTCACCATCGACATGGCGCACCTCACGCTGGAGCGCGTGCGCGTGCTTTATCTCAACACCAAGAACATGCTCATCCTCGACGACCTGGTGGGCGAAGGATCGATCGACGAGGCCGCGATCCACCCGCGCGAGGTCATCCGCCGCGCCCTCGACATCGGGGCCAGTGCCCTCATCCTGGTGCATAATCATCCGTCCGGCTCGCCCGAGCCCAGCCGCGCCGACATCGACATCACGACGCGCATTGCCGAGGCCGGACGCCTGCTTGGTATCACCGTCCACGACCATATCGTGATCGGCCGCGAGGGGCATGTATCACTGCGCGCCAAAGGCCTGATCTAGAAGGCGGCTTGCACGCGCCACTGTTCCTGGCAGGTGGGCAAGGCGGCGGACATCCGACAGGCGGAAGGAACTGCAAAATGACTAGGGCACCCGCACATGCGCGGCCACCAGTGCCAGCACGAAACGGGGCCCAACTTTTTCTAATGCCCCCTCAATTAAATCAACTTTTTTAGTAGTAAACAAAGCCTTTGCGCGCTGCACAATTGTCGCTAGACCCTTGCACGAAGCGCTGGGTTCCCAGCGCAATCGATAGGGGAATGGATGCATTTCGGTCTGGATCTGGCTTCACCGCTCGTCATGGCGCCGTTGCTTGTTCTCCTCTTCCTTGCCTTTGCCTTCGAGCTCGCCGCGCCCGAAGTCGTGGCGCTGGGCCTTGTCGCGGTGCTGCTCCTGCTGGGCATCATCGCGACCGATGACGTGCTCGAGGCGATGGGCAACCCCGCCCCGCTGACGATCGTGAGCATGTTCATCATGTCCTCGGCGCTGGTGCGAACAGGTGCGCTCGACTTCTTCTCGTCCTGCATCACGGGCCTTGGCCGCACACACCCCTTCTTGTGCATGTGCGTATTCCTCGGCCTGATCGCCACGATCTCGGCGTTCACCAACAACACGCCGCTGGTGATGATGATGATCCCGGTGGGCATGACGATTGCCCGCGAACTCGACATTCCCGCCTCGCGCGTGCTCATGCCGATTTCCTTTGCGGCCGTTCTGGGCGGCACCGTCACCCTGCTCGGCACCTCGACCAACATCCTGGTCGATGGCGTCGCGCGCCGCGCTGGCATCGAGCCCTTCGGCCTCTTCGAGATCGCGCCGGTCGGCATTATCGTCGCCACCATCGGCGTCATCTGGCTCGCTGTGTCGAACAAGCTGCTCCCCGAACGCCAGACCGTGGCAAGCCTGGGCAATGGCAGCGACAACAAGCGCTTCGTCGTCTCGATCTTCATCGAGGCAGGATCGCCCTATATCGGCCAGCCCCCCAAGACCATCGACCTGCTCTCGCGCAGCGAACGCCGCCTTGTCGACGTGCTGCGCGGCGACCAGTCGCTGCGCCGCAACTTTGCCGCACAGACGTTGGAGGAAGGCGACATTCTGGTCCTGCGCACATCTGCAAGCGACCTCATGTCCCTGAAGGAAGCCGGGCGCATCTCGATGACCGCCGCGTCCACCACCGACCCGCACCTCGTCCAGCTCTCGACGCGCAACTCGGTCATGGCCGAGACGCTCCTGGCTCCAGGCGCCGAGATTATCGGGCATACCCTGTTCGAGCTGCGCCTGCGCCGCCGCTACGGCGTCTACCCGATCGCACTTCACCGCAAGGGCACGAACCTTGAGGACCGCTTCGAGCGCGTCCCTCTCGAAGTGGGCGATACACTCCTGATCGAAGGCGCGCCCGAAGATCTGCGCCGCCTCGTCGAGGACCAGCAGCTCGTCAACATCGCCGAGCCGACCTCGCGCGGCTTTCGCCGCAACAAGGCCTGGATCGCGATTGCGACAATGCTGGGTGTAGTGGTCGGCGCTGCGTTCGACCTCATGCCGCTCGCGGGCCTCGCCGTCATGGGTGTCGCCGTGGTTCTTGCGGGGCGCTGCGTCGAACCCGAGGAAGCCTTCCGCTCGGTCGACTGGCGCATCATCGCGCTGATCGTGGCCATGCTCTCGATCGGCACGGGGCTGGAACGCTCAGGGTTGGTTGAAACCATCGTCGGCTGGGCCACGCCCTGGCTCGGCAGCCTGGGTCCGATTGCCGCTCTTGCTGCAATCTATTTCCTCAGCCTGTTCCTGACCGAACTTGTCACCAACAACGCGGTGGCCGTCGTCGTGACCCCCATCGGGATCACGCTGGCCCAGGCGCTGCATGTCGACCCGCGCCCCTTCGTGGTCGCGGTCATGTTTGCCGCCTCGGCGAGCTTCCTCACGCCCATCGGCTACCAGACCAACACCCTCGTCTACAGCGCGGGCGGGTACAAGTTCACCGACTTCTACAAGTACGGTTTTCCGCTCACGATCCTGGTGTCCATCACGACGCTGATTGTGATCCCGATGATCTGGCCCTTCTGATCCCGAGGAACTGGATCAGGGCGCCGGGCTCTCCAGTGCCTGGATCAGGCGAGGTTCGAACTCGTCCGGCGCCTCGACCTGGGGCGAATGGCCGCGCCCTTCGAACCAGACGATGCGCGCATCGGGCATGCGCGCCGCAGCATCCTCGACCACCTCGGGAATGGGCCTCAGCCGCACCTTCACCGCATCGGGGGCCTGCCCCTTGCCGAAGGTCGTCGTGTCGAGCCGGCCGATCATCAGCGTGACGGGCACCTTCAGGTTGCCGAACTCGTGCGAGACCGGCTGGGTCAGGATCATCTCGGCGGTCTTGGCCTGTGCAATCTCGACTTTGTCGTCGTCTTCGGTCGCATACTGCCCGGCGAGCATGTCTACCCAGCGGTCGTAATCCGCACGCCATTCGCCGTGGTAGTAGGTCCGCAGCTGATAGCCCTTGATCGAGGCACGGTCCTTGGCGCGTTCAGCCGCGATCAGCTTGTCGAGCGGCACATAGGGCACCCCCTGCTCCATCCGGTCGACAAGCCCCAACGGATTGATCAGCAGCAGCCGCGACGTGTCGTCCGGGAACATCAGCGCATAGCGCAAGGCCAGCATCCCGCCTGTCGAATGCGCCAGCATGATCGGCTTCTCCACACCCTGCGCCTCCAGCAGGCGGTGCGTGGCATCGGCCATCAGCGCGAGCGTGTACTGCGCGCTCGCCGGTTTCGAGGACTTGCAGAAGCCCAGCTGGTCGGGAACGATCACCCGGTATCCCGCCGCCAGGAGCGCGCGCGCCGTGCTCTCCCAGGTCGCCGCACAGAAGTTCTTGCCGTGGAGGAGCACCACACTCTGCCCGTTGGGCTGCTTCGGCGCGACGTCCATGAAGGTCATCTGCGCGTCCTCATCCCCCACGCGCACGGCGAAGCGCTTTTCCGGCCAGGGATAGGCGAACCGCTCCAGGTTGCTGCCCAAGGGCGCCACGTCCTGTGCGGCGGCTCCGTTCGCGCTCAAGATACTCAGAGCAAGGGCGGCGGTAGCGGGTACAAGACGGCGTAGGGGCACGAAATTTCTCCAACCGGGGATGCGGGTTCCTAGACCAAGCGCGCAAGGGCACGGAAGGCTCCTGCCAAAAAAGTCACCCCGCTCATCGGGTAGCCTTGCGCCTTGCACTTGCCTTTCGCCCGAAGCGGCCCTAGCGGACGCCGCGTCAGCCAAAGGAGTCTTGCATGGTCCCCCGTTACGCCCGCCCCGCCATGACCGCGATCTGGGAGCCCGAAGCGCGCTACCGCATCTGGTTCGAGATCGAGGCGCACGCCGCCGTCAAGATGGGCGAAATGGGCACCGTCCCCGAAGCCGCCGGCAAGGCCCTGTGGGACTGGTGGGCCACCAACCCCAAGGTCGACGTCGAAGCCATCGACGCCAAGGAAGCCGTCCTCAAGCACGACGTGATCGCGTTCCTCGACTGGGTCGCCGAACAGGTTGGCCCCGAAGCGCGCTTCATGCACCAGGGCATGACCAGCTCGGACGTCCTCGACACCACGCTCAACGTCCAGCTCGTGCGCGCCGCCGACATCCTGCTCGCTGACCTCGACGAGCTTCTCGCTGCAATCAAGCGCCGCGCGATGGAGCACAAGTACACCCCCTCGATCGGCCGCAGCCACGGCATCCACGCCGAGCCGGTCACCTTCGGCCTCAAGCTCGCCGAAGCCTATGCCGAGTTCGCGCGCGCCAAGAAGCGCCTGATCGCGGCGCGTGAGGAAATCGCGACCTGCGCCATCTCGGGCGCGGTCGGCACCTTCGCCAACGTCGATCCGGCCGTGGAAGTCTACGTCGCCGAGCAGATGGGCCTCGAGATCGAGCCCGTCTCGACCCAGGTCATCCCGCGTGACCGCCACGCCATGTTCTTTGCAACGCTCGGCGTCATCGCCAGCTCGATCGAGCGCGTCGCCGTCGAAGTGCGCCACCTCCAGCGCACCGAAGTGCTCGAAGCCGAAGAATACTTCTCGCCGGGCCAGAAGGGCTCGTCGGCCATGCCGCACAAGCGCAACCCTGTTCTCACCGAGAACCTCACCGGCCAGGCCCGCATCATCCGCTCCTACGCGATGCCCGCGATGGAGAACGTGGCGCTGTGGCACGAGCGTGACATCTCGCACTCCTCGGTCGAGCGCTTCATCGGCCCTGACGCCACGATCACGCTCGACTTCGCGCTCGCGCGTCTCACCGGCGTCATCGACAAGCTGCTCGTCTACCCCGAGCGCATGCAGAAGAACCTCGACCGCATGGGCGGCCTCGTCCACTCGCAGCGCGTCCTGCTCGCCCTCACCCAGGCGGGTCTCTCGCGCGACACCTCCTACCGCCTTGTCCAGCGCAACGCGATGAAGGTGTGGGAATCGGACGGCCAGCTTTCCCTCATGGAGCTGCTCAAGGCCGACGAGGAAGTGACCGCCGCACTCACCGAGGCGCAGATCGAAGAGAAGTTCAACCTCGACTACCACTTCAAGCACGTCGACACGATCTTCGATCGCGTCTTCGCCGACTGAGACGCGCAGCACGCAGCGCCGATGCCGCAGGGCCGATGATCCGGGGCCTTCCCTTACCCCGCTTTCGGCCTTAGCATCGGCGCTTCGCCGCGCCCGGGCACCCGCCCGGGCCTGGCACGGCACGAACATCGGGAGCCTGCATGAAAGCCGTCCGCACCATCGCCTGGATCGTGACCACGGCCATCCTGGTCGCCTTCATCGCCATGAACTGGACCAAGGTCCCGGTGAACTTCTGGCCCTTGGACGATGGCAACTACATCCATTTCGACTGGCCGGTTGGCTTTGTTGCGCTGTTCTTCTTCCTGCTCGGCATGGTGCCGGTGTGGCTGTACTTCCGGGCCGTGCGCTGGCGCCTCAACCGCCGCATCGCCAGCCTCGAGAACGCGCTCCACGCCAGTTCGATGCCTTCGCTCGCCGAGGAACCCACGGCCAGCGCCGCCACCTCCCCCCGGCCTGACACGACATCGCAAACGACACCCCTGACCCCGGATACCTGAGCCCATGAGCAACAATCCCGTCTACCTCGCACTCGACGTCCCCCGCCTCGACGCCGCCGAAGCGCTGGCCCGCAAGGTCAAGGACCACGTCGGCGGGATCAAGCTCGGCCTCGAATTCTTCTGCGCCCATGGCCATCACGGCGTGCGCGAGATCCAGAAGGTGGGCCTGCCCATCTTCCTCGACCTCAAGCTCCACGACATCCCCAACACGGTCGCCGCCGCGATGCAGGCGATCAACACGCTGAACCCGGCGGTGGTGACGATCCACGCCGCGGGCGGACGCGCGATGATGGAAGATGCCAAGGCAGCAGCCGGCGAGAACACCAAGGTCGTGGCCGTCACCGTCCTGACCAGCCTCGACAACGACGACCTCTCGGCCATCGGCATCACGGCCGATCCGATGGAACAGGCGCTGCGCCTGGCCGAACTGTCGCAGGCCGCCGGGCTCGATGGCATCGTGTGCTCGGGCCACGAAGTCGGCGCGATCCACAAGCAGTGGAAGGACGGCTACTTCGTCGTCCCTGGCCTGCGCCTGCCCGACAGCAAGCTCGCCGACCAGAAGCGCATCGTCTCCCCGCGCGAGGCGCGCGACAACGGCGCAAGCCTGCTCGTCGTCGGCCGCCCGATCCGCGGCGCGGAAGACCCGCTGGCCGCCGCCAAGGCCATCGAAGAGACGCTGTAATTCCAAGATCGGCGACTTCACCGTTCGCACGTAAAGCAGCGCGCACAAGGTGAGGTCGCCCGTTCCGGGAGCCCGAGGGCAATGGCCCTCGAAACCCTCTTCTTCATCTTTCAAACCAGCGCCGCGCACCTTCCATTCATCGTCACGAAACATCCCCTCGTCCAAGTCGTTGGACAAGCTCTGAGAGGATGATGGAGTGCACACGACGATGAAATCGAAGCTTCTTTGGGCCGCTGCGGCCGCGACACTGGTGACGCTTCCCGCGCTGGCGCAGGCGCAGCAGGCCCAGGCCCCTGCAATCGCGGCGAACCACACGCTCCTGAGTGTAAACGCGGAAGGCTCCTCCAACCGCGAGCCCGACATGGCCAACTTTCGCGCGGGCGTCACCACGCAAGGCGCCAGCGCCAGCACCGCCCTTGCCGAGAACTCGCAGCGCATGACCGCTGTCTTTGCCGCACTCAAGCGCGCAGGGATCGCCGAGAAGGACATCCAGACCAGCAATCTGAACGTGAGCCCGGTCTACTCGCAGCCCGCCCGCCGCCCGGACGGCAGCTATGACGCGAACGAGCGCACAATCACCGGCTACCAGGTCAACAACACCGTCCTGGTGCGCCAGCGCAAGCTCGACAATTACGGCGCAGTGATCGACGCGCTCGTCTCGGCGGGCGCGAACGAGGTCAATGGCCCCGACTTTGGCCTCTCCTCGCCCGAGGCGGCGCAGGACGAAGCGCGCACCGCCGCCATAAAGGCCGCGCGCGAACGCGCCGAACTCTACGCCAGCGCGGCGGGCCTGCGTGTCGTGCGGATCGTCTCGATCAGCGAGGCGGGCGGGTATGCACCCCAGATCCGGGCCAAAAGCGACATGATCCGGGTCTCCGCAGCCCCGCCGCCTGCTCCGGTCGCGGCGGGCGAACTCGACATCACCGCCCAGGTCTCGGTCCAGTTCGAACTGGCCCCGTGAGAGGCCCTGCTGCTCAGTTGAGCATCATGTCCTGCGAATCGATGGCGTAGTTCACCAGGGTAACCGCGTCCTCGTCGCCCTTGCGGTAGGTGAAGCGCTCGGTCCCGGTGCCTTTCTCGAACGTGGTCTGGTAGGTCGCGGTGAGATAGGTGCCGGAGGTCGAGGCGTTGGTGTTCCAGCCCACCTGCTTGGTCTCCTTCACGGCCCCCAGCTTGGTGTGGACCGCGCCGAGCAGCTTCTCGAACGCGGCCTTGTCGCTGGCGCTACGCAGTTCCGGATCGGCGCGCGTCCAGATACGGGCGTAGTTTGCCGCATCGAGATCGCCGTGGAACCGCGCGATGGCCGCGTCCGCCTTCTCGAAGGACTCCTTGATCCCGCAGCCGCCAAGCATTGCAGCGGCGGCAAATGGGACTAGAAGGCGCGCGATACGGTTCATTGCGAAGAGATCCTTGTTGCAACTGGCAGGGGGTAAAGAGCCGAGATCACTCTAGCCAGCGGACAGGCCATGCCAACACCGGCGATCAAGATTTGCGGTATCTCCACAAGCGACGCGCTCGACGCCGCGATCCGTGCGCACGCGGACTACGCCGGCTTCGTGTTCTTCGAAAAGAGCCCGCGCCATGTGACGAGCGCACAGGCCGCCGCGCTCTCGCAGCGGGCACAGGGCCGCATCGCGCGGGTCGGGCTTTTCGTCGATGCCGACGATGCGACCATCGGCGAGGCACTGGCCGCAGCCCAACTCGACGTGCTCCAGCTTCATGGCTCCGAAACGCCCGAGCGCTGCGCGCAGCTGCGTGCGCGCCACGGCGTGGAGGTGTGGAAGGCGCTGCCCGTCGCGACGGCAGAGGACGCGGCAAAGGCGCATGGCTATGCCCAGGCCATCGACCGCGTGCTGTTCGATGCCAAGACGCCCAAGGGGACGCTGCCGGGCGGCATGGGCCTGAAATTCGACTGGCGGCTGGTGGCCAACTGGAAGGGCCCTGTCGCCTGGGGACTTGCCGGAGGCTTGACCCCCGACAACGCCGCCGAGGCTCTTGCCCGTACAGGCGCGCCGCTCCTCGACACCTCCTCGGGCGTCGAGAGCGCACCGGGCATCAAGGATGTCGACAAGATCGCGGCGTTCTGCCGGGCCGCGCGCGCCTGATCGCTCAGAACATGATGCCGAGCCCGGCGATGAGGATTTCCTTGTCACCTTCATGCTCGGTTGCGAGGTGCTTGTACTCCCCCTTGAGGTAGAGCCGCTCGCCGATTTCCTGCTCCCAGCCCCCGCTGAAGCCCCAGGCCGCTTCGCAATGGGGGCAATCCTTGGACTGGTAGTTCAGGCCGACGAAGGCCTTGCCCCGCTCGGTCACCTCCAGACCGGCGCGCACGCCGATGCCCAGCGCCACGTGGCGCTCCCTGACCATCTCCTTGTCGAGGCTGGCCTCGAGCCCCACGAAGATGGTCTCGGTAAGGTCCCAGTCATAGCCCGCCGCGAGGCCAAAGATCGCCGCGTCTTCCTCGGGGCCAAAACTGATACCGCCGATAGCTTCGGCATAGGCCTCATCCGCCCGCGCCGGACTGGCAAGACCCGCCACTGCCAGAGCCAGAAGCCCTCCCCATGCCCTGCGCCGCATCGCCTCTTCCTTTCCCGTCAGGGCCAGGTGCACAGGCGTGCGCCGGGCCCAAGTGAAAGGAGAGGCTATCATCCTGAAGAGCGCCGCGAACTCAGGTATTTCCCGCGCAGATCAAGGGGCAGATGCGGAAGAGCGCACACGAAAAAGGGCGCCCCGCAGACCTGCGAAGCGCCCCTTTCGTGCCCGGGTTGCGACCCTCAGGCTATGGGTATGGCGATCAGAACTTCACGCCAACGCCGACCAGGCCCACGTCTGCGTCGGGGGTGTTGTCGCCGATCAGCATGTGCTTGTACTCGGCCTTCGCGTAGAAGTTCTTGTTGAGCGACTGCTGCACGCCGCCGCCCAGGTTGACCGAGCTGTTGCAGTAGCGGCAGGGCTTCGACTGCCATGCGGCCGAACCGAAGATCTTCGTGCCTTCGAACAGCTTCACACCGGCACGGCCACCGGCGCCCCATGCGACGCGGGTGTGGTCGGTCAGGATCTTGTCGGCCGAACCTTCGACGCCGATGAAGACGTTCTTGGTCAGGTCGTAGTCGTAGCCAGCAGCGACACCGGCGATGGCTTCGTCACCGCTATCGTTCCAGATGATGCCGGTGCGGCCTTCGACGCGGATCTCGTCCGCCATGGCAGGCGTGGCGACGGCAGCAACCGCAGCAGCGGCGAGCGAAACAAGTGCAATACGCATAAAAACAGACTCCAGTTGTACCCCCGACCCTCGGCGGGGGGTGTCCCTCTTGCGGGGCAGGAGCGCCGCTGCGCCTTCCAACCTGTCGGTCAGATGAACGAAATATTCCTTTCTGTCCTCAAGACGTCACAATTCTGCGGCATAGAGACACATTATTGCATTGAATGTGCTGGCAATTGCACTCCTTGCAATTGAAAACGCGGCAGTTCACCCCAGCGCGCGATCCCGCTGGACAGGCCCGCGCGGCTCTGCCAATCCGCCCCCACTATGACTGACCAAACGCCTGTGAACCGCCCCGCGAGCCCTCTGGCAGCCGACCAGGTGAACTCGTGGCGCGCCCTGCCCGATGCCTCCGGCCACTTCGGCCAGTTCGGCGGTCGCTACGTCGCCGAAACGCTCATGCCGCTCATCCTCGATCTCGAGAAGGAGTACCGCAAGGCGCAGGACGATCCCGCGTTCTGGTCGGAATTCGATTCGCTGATGAAGGACTTCGTCGGCCGCCCCAGCCCGCTCTACTACGCACCGCGCATGACCGAGCACTGGCGCGAAAAGGCGCCCGCTGGAAAGGGCCCGAAAATCTACTTCAAGCGCGAGGAGCTGAACCACACCGGCGCGCACAAGATCAACAACTGCATCGGCCAGATCCTGCTCGCAATGCGCATGGGCAAGACCAAGATCATTGCCGAGACCGGCGCGGGCCAGCACGGCGTTGCGACCGCGACCGTGGCGGCGCGCTTCGGCCTGCCCTGCACGATCTTCATGGGCGCGACCGACGTGGAGCGCCAGAAGCCCAACGTCTTCCGCATGAAGCTGCTGGGCGCCGAAGTCGTCCCCGTGACGAGCGGCGCCATGACGCTGAAGGACGCGATGAACGATGCGCTGCGCCACTGGGTCGCAAACGTGCACGACACCTTCTACATCATCGGCACCGCTGCGGGCCCGCACCCCTATCCCGAACTGGTGCGCGACTTCCAGTCGATCATCGGCAAGGAAACCCGCGAGCAGATGCTGGAGAAGGAAGGGCGCCTGCCCGACCGTCTCGTGGCGGCCGTGGGCGGGGGCTCGAACGCGATCGGCCTGTTTCACCCGTTCCTCGATGATCCGGACGTCCAGATGACCGGCATCGAGGCAGGTGGCCACGGTGTTGGCACCGACAAGCACGCCGCTTCGCTGACGGGCGGCAAGCCCGGCATCCTGCACGGCAACAAGACCTATTTGCTCCAGGACGAGGACGGGCAGATCACCGAGGCGCACTCGATCTCGGCCGGTCTCGACTATCCCGGCCTTGGCCCCGAGCATTCCTGGCTGCACGAATCGGGCCGGGTCGACTACGTGCCGATCACCGATGGCGAGGCGCTCGAAGCCTTCCAGCTGTGCTGCGCACTCGAGGGCATCATCCCCGCGCTCGAAAGCGCCCACGCGCTGGCTGCCCTGCCCCAGCTGACCGCTGAGATGGACGAGGACCAGCTCCTTGTCGTCAATGTCTCGGGCCGCGGCGACAAGGACATCTTCACGGTGGCCGAGGCGCTGGACGTCGAACTGTGACCAAGGGTTGGCAGCGGCCTCTGGTCGACGCCCTGATCCTGTGGATGGCGGTCTTTCCCGCCATCTTCGTCTTCGCCGAACTGGTCCAGCGCCGCTCGATCGACCTCTCGTCCTCGCGCTACTACTGGGCCTTCGCCTTCAGGGGCACCTGGCTGAACATCGGCATCAGCCTGGGCTATCTCGGCATTTTCGTATTCCTGACTGCCGGTATCCTTCGCATGACCCGAAAGAGCCTGTTTACCTGATGACCCGCTTCGAAAACGCCTTCGCCAAGGGCCCGGCCCTCGTCACCTTCATCACCGGCGGCGATGGGGACACCGCCGCCAACCTCGACGCGCTCGTTGCGGGCGGCGCCGACGTGATCGAGCTGGGCATGCCCTTCACCGATCCCATGGCCGATGGCGATGCCATCCAGCAGGCCAATATCCGCGCGCTTGGCAAGGGCACGCGGACCAAGGACATCTTCGACTTGGCGACCGGCTTCCGCCAGCGCCACCCGGACGTGCCGCTGGTGCTGATGGGCTATGCCAACCCGATGATCGCACGCGGGGCCGACTGGTTTGCCGCCGAATGCGCCAAGGCGGGCGTTGACGGCGTGATCTGCGTCGACATTCCGCCCGAAGAGGACGCTGAGCTCGGCCCGGCGCTGCGCGCTGCAGGCATCTCGCTGATCCGCCTGGCCACCCCCACCACCGACGCTTCGCGGCTTCCCGCCGTTCTCGAAGGCTCCTCGGGCTTCCTCTACTACGTCTCGGTCGCCGGGATCACCGGCACGCAGACAGCCGCCCAGACCTCGATCGAGGACGCCGTGGGCAGGCTCAAGGCCGCCAGCGACATTCCCGTCGCGGTCGGTTTCGGCGTGCGCACGCCCGAACAGGCGAGCGCCATCGCGAAGGTCGCAGACGGCGTCGTCGTGGGCTCGGCCTTCGTCGATCTCGTCAAGGAGCATGGCGACAAGGCCGCCGGGCCTTTGCGCGAACTCACCTCGGCGCTGGCCGAGGCCGTCCACTCCGCGCGCTGAGCGCCTCGAAGGCACGCCCGAACAGCCATGTCCCGCCCCAACGACTTCGCGGTCTCGGAAGCCCCGGCCGTCCAGACCCAGCTTGATCGTCTTGCCGCGCTGTCGGTCCCGCAGGGCCGTATCGGGCTCGACGTCATCAAGGACCTGTGCGCGCACCTCGGCCATCCCGAGCGCGCGCTGCCGCCGGTCTTCCACGTCGCGGGCACCAACGGCAAGGGGTCGACCTGCGCGTTCCTGCGCGCCGCGCTTGAGGCGGCGGGCAAGACCGTCCACGTCTTCACCAGCCCGCACCTGGTGCGCTTCAACGAGCGCATTCGCGTTGCGGGCACGCTGATCTCGGACGAGCCGCTCGCCGAATTGCTCGCCGAAGTGTTCGACGTGGCCGAGACCCACGGCATCGGTGCCAGCTTCTTCGAGATTTCGACAGCGGCCGCCTTCCTGGCCTTCTCGCGCGTGCCTGCGGACGCCTGCATCTTCGAGGTGGGCCTGGGCGGACGGCTCGATGCCACCAATGTCATTCCCGATCCCCTCGTCTGCGGCATCGCGGCGCTCGGCATCGACCATGAGCAGTTCCTGCTTTCGCCGAGCGAAGGCACCCCGGACGATCCTTTCGCGCGCATTGCCTTCGAGAAAGCAGGCATCGCCAAGGCGGGCGCCGCCCTCGTCACGCTGAGCTACGGCCCTGGCATGAACGAGACCGTGGAGGCCCAGGCCGAGCGCGCCGGGACCTACGTCGTGCGCGCAGGCTCGGACTGGTCGACCGCGCCCGAACCGGACGGCTTCTCCTACCAGGATCACAAGGGCCTGCTGCACCTGCCGCGCCCACGCCTCTCCGGGCCGCACCAGACGATCAATGCAGGCCTTGCCGTTGCCATGCTGCGCCACCAGGACGCGATTGCCATCCCCGACGCCGCGCTCGCCGCCGCGATGGACTGGGCGCGTTGGCCCGCGCGCCTGCAACGGCTCGAGGCAGGCCCCCTGACGCAGCTTCTTCCGGAAAGTACGCCGTGCTGGCTCGATGGCGGTCACAATCCCGATGCGGGCAACGCGCTTGCCCAGCATTTCCGGGAGCCGCGCCCGTACGTGCACCTCGTCATCGGCATGCTCGCGAACAAGGACCCGCACGCGTTGATCCGCCCGCTCGCCGCCCAGCTCGCCAGTGTGACCGTGGTACCGGTTCCCGGCCACGAGTGGCACGCAGCGGGTGATTTCGACTACGCCCTCGCCCCCGAGGCGAAGAGCGCTGAAGGCGTGCGTGCGGCCCTTGAAGGGCTCGACCTGAAGGACGGCGAAGTCGTCCTTATCGGCGGCTCGCTCTACCTTGCAGGCACCGTACTGGCCGCGAACCACCAGCTTCCCGACTGAGCGGCCGGGAAGGCCCGCGCGCTCACTCGCGCGCGTCGCCCTCGCCCACTTCGCCGGCCGTACCCATGGCATCGTCGACAAGACCGGTCGCCATCATCACCGCGAAGATCGCGATGCCAGGAAGGGCTGCGACGGTGGTCGCCAGGTAGAAGTTCACATAACCCATCGCCTCGATCAGCGCACCCGCCGTGGTGCCGGTAAGGAAGCGCCCGACGACGCTCGCCCCGGCCGAGATCAGCGCATACTGCGCTGCCGTGAAGCGCAGGTCGCACAGCGCCGAGAAGTAGGCCACCACGACCACGCCGCCATAGCCGCTCGCAAAGTTCTCGAACCCGATGGCGAGCGCCATGCCCAGGTTCGAGTGGCCCGCGGCGGCCAGCATAGCAAAGCTGAGGTTGGAGACCGCCATCAGCACCAACGCAATCAGCACCGAACGCTTGAGGCCCATGCGCGCGTAGATCACGCCGCCCACGAACACACCTATGATGAGCGCCCAGAACCCGATCCCCACGTCATAGAGTGCGATCTCGTCATTGGAGAAACCAAGATCGTCAAACAGCAGGCGAAAGGTCAGGTTGGCCAGCGTATCACCGATCTTGTGGACGAGAATGAAAGCGAGGACGAGGAATGCGCCCTTACGCTGGAAGAACTCCGCGAACGGACCCGCGATCGAGGCCCAGATCTCGCCCATGCCCTTCTTGTCACGCACGACCTGGTGACGCTGGGGCTCACCCACGATGAGCGCGGTCAGCATCGCGGGCAGCGCGAAGACCGCGCAGACCGCATAGGCCAGGTGCCAGTCCGAACGCGCCGCAACGACCAGCGCCAGCGAGGCGGCGAGCCCCGAACCGATGCGCCAGCCATACTGGCTCATCCCCGAGCCGGTCCCCAGCTGGTAAGGCTTCAAGGTCTCGATACGGTAGGCATCGATCACGATGTCGAAGGTTGCCCCTGCAAGCCCCATGAGGACCGCGGCCAGCGCGGTCGCGGCAATGTCCGCCTTCGGGTCGACCAGCGCGAGGTTGAGGTTAGCCGCCATGACAAGCAGGCCGACGACCAGCATCCAGGAGACGCGCTGGCCCAGACGTCCGATCACGGGCAGCGAAACCCCGTCGATCACCCAGGCCCACAGCGGCTTCAGGTTGTAGACGAAGAAGGCCAGAGCGAAGGTCGTGATCGTCGATTTCTCGATCCCGTCCTGAGCAAGGCGGGTTGTCAGCGTCGCCGCCAGGAGCGCGAAGGGATAGCCCGAGGACACCCCCAGCATGAAGGCCGCGACGGACTCCTTTTCCATGTAGGGCCGGACCGAATTCCATAGGCCGCGTCGTTGGTTAGTCGTCTGCGCGGTCACATTCGATCCTTTTCGTCATGATCATGCGCGCAACTTAACGACGCGCCGCGTGAAGGGAAGGCTGGATGAAGCCGCGATCAACAGGTATGGGGCGGCGGATGTCCAAACCACCTCGCAAATCCGGCGGTTCCTCGTACGGATCCGATTCGCGCGGATCCGATTCGCGCCGCTCCGAAGGCCGCGGCCCTGCGCGCGGCCCATCGCGTGGCCCCCGTTCGGGTGGCCGCTCCTCCGACGAGCCTCGCCGCGACGGCCCTTTCAACGAACGCAAGGGCGGCGCCGGATCGCGCCCGCGCAGCTTCGGCAAGCCCAAGCCCGCTGGCCCCACGCCCAAGGACCCGAACCTGCCCGCCCGCGAAGGCGACCGCATCGCCAAGCTGCTCGCCCGAGCCGGGGTTGCCAGCCGCCGCGAGGCCGAGCGCATGATCGCCGAAGGGCGCGTGAAACTGAACGATGAGCTGGTCGAGACCCCCTCGACCGTGCTGACCTCGCTTGCAGGCGTCACCGTCGATGGCAACCCGGTGAAGGAAGCGGACGCCACGCGCCTCTTCGCTTTCCACAAGCCCGCAGGCCTCATCACCGCCGAGCGCGACCCGGCCGGTCGCCCGACGATCTACGCCGCGCTGCGCAACGCCCTTCCCAAGGATGCGGGCCGCGTGATGCCGGTCGGCCGTCTCGACTTCAACACCGAGGGCCTGCTGCTGCTCACCAACGATGGCGAGTTCAAGCGCGCGCTGGAACTGCCCTCGACCGGCGTTCCGCGCACCTACCGCGCCCGCGCCTTCGGCGACATCACCCAGGAGCAGCTCGAAAGTCTCATCGAGGGCGTCGAGATCGATGGCGTGCGCTACGGCAAGATCGACGCCAACATGGAGCGCGGCGCCGGACGCAACCGCTGGATCGAGATGACGCTCACCGAGGGCAAGAACCGCGAAGTGCGCCGCGTCCTCGAACACTTCGGCCTCAAGGTCAGCCGCCTCATCCGCATCGGCTACGGCCCCTTTGCTCTGGATGAGCTGCCCAAGGGCGCCGCCGTCGAGATCGACGCGAAAGTGCTCGACCGCTTCCGCGGCGATATCGACCGCGCGAAGGGCTGAGGGAGACCACGAGATGAAGGGACCGGCCACCCGGACCGGCCTGCGCATCGTCGCGGGCGAATGGCGCGGGCGCAAGCTCGCCACCCCTGAGGGTGACACCACCCGCCCCACCGCCGACCGCACGCGCGAGACGCTGTTCTCGATGCTGGCGAGCCGCCTTGGCACCTTCGAGGGCCTCAAGGTGGCCGACCTCTTTGCAGGCTCGGGTGCTCTGGGCCTCGAAGCGCTTTCGCGCGGGGCGGCGCATTGCCTTTTCGTGGATCAGGACGCCGCGGCGATCCGCGCGATCCGGCGCAATATCGCAAACCTCAAGGCCCAGGACCGCAGCGACGTGCGCCCGGTCTCCGCGCTTTCGCTCGGAACGGCGAAGGAGGCTCTCGATCTCGTCCTGCTCGACCCGCCCTACGACACCGGCGCGGGAGCGGTGGCAGCCGACAAGCTGGCGCGTCTGGGCTGGATCAACGAGGCGACCTGGGTCTCGATCGAGACCGCCCGGGATGAAAGCGTCTCGGTGCGCGGCTTCGACGTCGAGGCGACCCGCGATGTTGGCAAGGCCCGCCTTCACATCTTGCGCAAGGTCTGAGGAACAGGCTGCAACACACTTGCCTGAAACGAAAAAGGGCGCCGAAAGTCCCGGCGCCCTTTTTGCTGGAGTTACCTTGGAGGGATCAGGAAGCCGGCGTCTCCAACCCCTTGTCCTCGGGATAGTGGTCGAGCGGGCGGTTGCCGAAGTTGAGGCCGGCCTCACGTGGATTAATGCAGCCGTCGGTCGCCTCACCGCGGCATACCTCGTAAACCTTGCCCTCGACCCGGACCTTCGCCGCCATTCCGCGCGCGTCCTTCTCGACGACCTCAGGGGATGCCGAAGCGCTCTGCGCCTGGGCGCAAAGGGGCAGTACCGCAGCCGCAGCTGCGCAAGCAATAAGACCTTTCTTCATAATCTTACTCCCATTACTTAAAGCCCCCTGTGCGCAGCCCGCAGCCGCCTTCCGACGCTGGCGGACCGCCGCACATCCCGGGGCCGATCACTCCATTTCGACGCATTGGCCAGTGGAATTGTTCCAGGACGGCGACGAAGCGACCTTGCACCGGGTTAATCCGTTCCCTAGTTGTTCACGGGTGACCGAGAGCCATTCCCCCCTGCCCGCCGCGCCCGCTCATCCTGCAGGCGCCGACGCGTCCAATCCCCTCATCGCCGGACTGAACGAGCCCCAGCGCGACGCCGTCCTGACGACCGAAGGGCCGGTGCTGATGCTGGCCGGTGCAGGCACGGGCAAGACCTCTGCCCTCACCCGGCGCCTTGCCTATCTCGTTCAGAGCCGCCTCGCCTGGCCGAGCGAGATCCTGTGCGTCACCTTCACCAACAAGGCCGCGCGCGAGATGCGCGAGCGCGTCGGGCAACTCGTCGGACCGGCCGTCGAAGGCATGCCCTGGCTCGGCACCTTCCACGCCATCGCGGCCAAGATGCTGCGCCGCCACGCCGAACTGGTGGGCCTGGAATCGAACTACACGATTATCGACACCGACGACCAGCTGCGCCTCCTCAAGCAGCTGATCCAGGCCGAGGGGATCGACGAGAAGCGCTGGCCCGCCAAGCAACTGGCCGGGTGCATCGACCGCTGGAAGAACCGTGGCCTCAACCCGCGCGACCTCGATGCGCGCGAGAATGAGGCCTACGCCGAGGGCAAGGGCCAGCATTTCTACCATATGTATCAGGAGCGCCTGAAGGCGGTGAACGCCTGCGACTTCGGCGATCTTCTGCTCCACATGCTCAACATCCTGCGCGAGCACCGCGACGTGCTCGAGCAGTACCAGCAGCGCTTCAAGTACGTCATGGTGGACGAGTACCAGGACACCAACCAGGTCCAGTACCTGTGGCTGCGCCTTATCGCCCAGCACCGCCGCAACATCTGCGTGGTGGGTGACGACGACCAGTCGATCTATTCCTGGCGCGGGGCCGAAGTCGCCAATATCCTGCGCTTTGAAAAGGACTTTCCGGGCGCCAAGGTCATCCGGCTCGAACAGAACTACCGCTCCACCCCGCAGATCCTTGCTGCCGCTTCGGGCCTCATCGACGAGAACACGCAGCGCCTCGGCAAGACGCTCTGGACCGAGCGCCATGGCGGCGACAAGCTCCACGTGGTCGGCGTCTGGGACGCGCCGGAGGAAGCACGCCGGGTGGGCGACAAGATCGAGCGCCTCGAACGCGAAGGCGCCCCGCTCGACCAGATCGCGATCCTCGTGCGCGCGCAGTACCAGACCCGCGAGTTTGAGGACCGCTTCATCTCGATTGGGATGAAGTACCGCATAGTCGGGGGCTTCCGCTTCTACGAACGCGCGGAAATCCGCGACGCGCTTGCCTATCTGCGCGTCATTGCCCAGCCCGCCGACGACCTCGCGTTTGAGCGCATCTACAACACGCCCAAGCGAGGACTTGGCGCAAAGGCCCTGGAAAAGCTGCACCTGCTGGCGCGCCGCCGCGGCATCCCGCTCGCCAAGGCCGCGCTTGAAATCTGCGACACCGACGAATTGCCCGCGCGCACGCGCAACACGCTGCTCTCGCTGATGCGCGATTTCGCGCGCTGGCGCGACATGGCGAAGGAAGATGGCCCCGCCGACCTCATCCGCACCGCGCTCGACGAGAGTGGCTACACCGACGCCCTCCAGGCCGAACGCACGCCCGAGGCCAGCGGACGTCTTGAAAACCTGGTCGAACTCGCTCGCGCGATGGAGGAGTACGACAGCCTCGGCGATTTCCTCGAACACGTCAGCCTCGTCATGGACAACGATGCGCGCGACGACGAGGAGAAGGTCACCATCATGACCATGCACGCGGCCAAGGGTCTGGAATTCGACAACGTGTTCCTGCCCGGCTGGGAGGACGGCGTGTTCCCCTCGCAGCGCTCGCTGGACGAAGGCGGGCTGGCCAGTCTCGAGGAAGAGCGCCGCCTCGCCTACGTCGCGATCACCCGCGCGCGCCGCAAGTGCACCATCCTCCACGCAGCGAACCGGCGCATCTACGGCCAATGGACCAGTTCGATCCCCTCGCGCTTCATCGCCGAACTGCCCGAGGACCAGATCGAAAGCGAAACCACGCTCTCGGGCGGCGCCTCGCTCTGGCGCGCGCAGTGGTCCGAACACGCCGATCCCTTCGCCGACGTCGCCCGCTCCCAGCCGGGCCGTACGGTCACGCGCGGGCCAGGCTGGCAGCGCGCCGCCCAGCGCGAGTTCGAGACCGCCCCCAAGCGGGTCAAGGAAACCACCCGCAGCGCGGCGAGCTTCGCCTCCAAGCCGCGCACCGACATCGAAGTGGGCGCGCGCGTGTTTCACGAGAAGTTCGGCTATGGCACCGTCGCTTCGCAGGAAGGCAACAAGCTGGAGATCGAGTTCGAGAAGTCGGGCTCCAAACGGGTCCTCGACAGTTTCGTAAAACCCGCCTGAAAGCTATTCAAAAAGGGCCGGAAGGTATCTCCCTTCCGGCCCTTTCTCTATCTGTTCGTCACATCTCCGTGGCGTCGATCTTGTCCTGCCAGGGGTCCTCGCGGAAGTGGACCTTGCCATCAGTCGCGAAGTCCATGATCTGGCCGTCTGCCTCGGCGTAAGGCTTCCAGGCCGGAAGCCCCCACCCCGTGCTGGGCGCGCCGGTCTTGGCGAAGTTGACGAGATAGCTGCTCATCGCATCACCCATCGCGTTGTCACGCACGCTTGTCTCGTCGCCATACTTGGCCTTCTGCGTGTCGAAGAAAAAGGGGATGTCGGTGGCGTGCTGGGCGCCGGGCGCGGCGACCGAATCGGCGACGTAGGAGAAGCGGTACTCGTAGACCGGCACACCCTGATCGCCGATCGCCTTGGCAAGCTTGCGCGCGCCTGCGACCATCTGCCCCTCGACACCGCCGATGTCGGCGGCCGTCGCGCCGATCATCACCGGGACATGCGCAAAGTCGCCGTTCTCGAAATGGGTACGCTGGGGCGCAGCGGTGACGCCGTCAACGACGGGCAGCGTGTAGGTGACGGGCCCTTCCTGCGGTGCAAAGAGCGCCATGAGGTTGAGGCCATCGACCACTTCCTCGCCCGAGAGCGCGCGCAGTTTATCCAGCGCGGCGGGGCCTGTGCCGGTGATGCCCTTCTTCTTTGCAAAGGCCAGGCCTGCCTCGTGCGCGGTTTCCATGCTCGACTTGGTAAAGCCCTCGCCATTGCCGCCCGACATGACCACCGCCTTGTCGAACAGGCCCTTCGCTGCGGGAAGCGTCAGCAGGTTGTCGACCGAGTTGCCGCCCGCACTTTCGCCCGCAATCGTCACGTTGTCCGGGTCACCGCCGAAGGCCGCGATGTTGCGCTTCACCCATTCGAGCGCGGCGACCTGGTCCATGTAACCGTAATTGACGAGCTTGCCGTCGTCGGGATCGGCCTTGGTCAGCGCGGGGTGTGCGAAGAAGCCGAAGCGCCCGATCCGGTAGTTGAAGCTGAAGACGAGGACGCCCTTCTTCGCGAGTTCCGCCCCCGAATAGGTCGCTGGCGAAGCGCCGCCGTTGATGAAGCCGCCGCCATAGATCCACACCAGGACGGGCAGCTTGCCTTGCGCCTTCTCCGGGCGCCAGACATTGGCGTAGAGACAATCCTCCGCAGGCGGCGTGCCGAGCGGTGCGGCATCGCCACCAAAGGGCTTCTGCATACAATCCGAGGCATAGCTTTTGGCCGCGCGCACGCCCGACCAGGCCTTGGCCGGCTGCGGCGCGCGCCAGCGCAGTTCGCCCGTCGGCGGGGCGGCGAAAGGAATACCCTTCCAGCTCAGGACCCCGTCCTGTGCGACACCCGCCAGAGTACCTGTTTCGACCTTGGCCGTGGGAGCACTGTCCTGCGCGCTGGCTGCAACGCTCAGCCCCGCGAGCACCAGAGCGGACATAACCATCGGAATTTTCATCAGTAACCCTTCCATTCGAACGCACGTCGACGCGTCCGTTCGTTGCTATCGCACCTGCCAGAGTGGAGTTCCCGCGCCAGGAGGCAAGCGCAAAAAAGCGCGCTGTCCATGGACCGACTTGCAAGCCCGCCGTCATCTGCGCATCCTGCTCGCACACGTCCGGAGGGGAGGACCGCCATGAACACCACGACCGCCACCACGCCGTCGCTCGATCGCCGCCGCCTGCTGGGCGCATCGCTGATGCTGCCCGCGCTCGGCGCACTAGGTCTTCCGGCGCGCGCGCTCGCCGCCGACACGCCGCAAGGGGCAATCCTGCGCCAGCTTGAGGCGGGCCGCGAAACCGACATCGCCCGGCTGCGCGAATGGATCGCCCTGCCCTCGATCGCGGCGGAGAACCGCAACATGCCCGAAGGCGCGCAGATGATGGCGCGCCTTGCCCGCGAGGCCGGATTCGAAAGCGTCGAGGTCGTTCCGACCGATGGATTTCCAGGCGTCTTCGGGGTCATGGACAACGGCGCCGAGACAACGCTGGGGCTCTACTTCATGTACGATGTGAAGCAGTTCGACCCGGCCGAGTGGTCCTCGCCGCCGCTTGAGGGGCACATCATCGCCAAGCCCGGGTGGGGCCAGGCGCTGGTCGGGCGCGGAGCGATCAACCAGAAGGGCCCACAGGCAACGCTGCTGGCCGGGCTGCACGCGATGCGCCGGGCCGGGATCACGCCGCCTGTAAACCTCGTCCTCGTCGCGGAAGGGGAAGAGGAAATCGGCTCGCCCCACTTCAAGCAGCTCGCGACCCACCCCAAGGTCCTTCCTGCCCTGAAGAAGTGCGCCGGGATCTTCATTCCCGCCTGCTGGCAGGGGCCCGATGGCGAAGTCTCGATCAACCTCGGCGCCAAGGGCGTGGTCGAACTCGAACTCATCGCAAGCGGCGAGGCCTGGGGCCGTGGCCCGGTCGGCGACATTCATTCCAGCAACAAGGCCAGCGTCGATTCGCCGGTCTGGCGCCTCGTCCAGGCGCTGCAGACGCTCGTGACGCCGGATGGGAATACCGCCGCCATCGACGGCTGGTTCGAAAACGTGCGCCCGCTTACGGCGCGCGAGAAGGAACTGATCGCCATCTCGGCGGCGAACACCGACGAAGCCAAGGTCAAGGCGATGATGGGGGTCACCCACTGGATCGACGACCTGCCCTTCGAGGCCGCAATCGCGCGCCAGGCCAGTCAGCCCACGGTCAACATCGAGGGGCTCGTCGCGGGCTACACCGGCCCGGGCGGCAAGACGATCCTGCCCGGGCGCGCGACCGCCAAGCTGGACCTGCGCCTGGTCCCGAACCAGACCCGCGCCGAAGCCGAGCGCAAGCTGCGCGCGCACCTCGACGCCCATGGTTTTCCCGATGTCGAGATGAAGGTGACCGGGGGCTACGATCCCACCGAAGTCGCCGAAGATGCCCGCCTGATCCGCGCGCAGAAAGAGGTTTATGCGGCGATGGGCGTGAAGGCGAACCTGTTCCCGCGCCTCGCCGGATCCTGGCCGGGCGCCGTGTTTACCGCGCCGCCGGTTTCCATTCCCGCGACACAGTTCGGCATCGGCCATGGCAGCGGTGCACATGCCCCTGACGAATATTTCGTGATCGATTCGACCAACCCCAAGGTCGCCGGGATGTCCCGTGCGAGCCTAGGTTTCATCGAGCTGATGTACCAGCTGGCGCGCACCACGTAAGGCGCGCGCCAGACAGGCGCTCGTTTCAGGAAACCGCGGAAACCGCGAGGAAGTCCGGGATCGGACCGTTCCAGTCGCCCGCCGCTTCGAGCACGGGGGCTGCCACCGCGGGTTCGACCCGGCGACGCGGCGCGCGGCGCTTGGGAGCGGGGGCCGGGCTCTCGGCCTCGACCGTCTCCTCCGCCACGGGGGCCGGAGCGGGCTTCGCCGCTGCCTTAGGAGCAGGCTTCGCCTTGGCCGGAGCCGCAGCGGTCTTGGTGGCCGTCTTCGAGCGGCTGGCGCGCTTGCGCGGCGCGGGAGCAGCTTCGGCCTCTTCAGCGGCAGGAGCCGCCTCTGCGCTGTCCGCAGCCTCACCGAACAGCGGGATCGTCCCACCTGTCAGCTTCTCGACGTTCTCCACCGCTTCGGCATCGTCCGGGGTCACGAGCGTGAAGGCCCGGCCCGAAGCGCCGCCTCGGCCGGTACGGCCAATGCGGTGGACGTAGTCGTCCGGATGCCAGGGCGTGTCGTAGTTGAAGACGTGGCTCACGCCCTTCACGTCGAGACCGCGCGCGGCAACGTCGGAAGCGACGAGAATGTTGATCTCACCCGACTTGAAGCAGTCGAGCTCGGCGATGCGCGAGGACTGGTCCATGTCGCCATGGATCTCGCCAGCGGCAAAACCGTTCTGCTTCAAGTTCTTGGCCAGTTCGCGCACGGTCGTCTTGCGGTTGCAGAAGATGATCGCGGTCGACACGTTGTCGGTGCGCAGGATCTCGCGCAGCGTCTCACGCTTCTTGCGCGCAGTAACCGGCACCTTGAACTGGGCGATGTTGGTGTTGGTCGAAGCCGGACGGGCGACTTCGATGTACTTGGGGTTCTCGAGGAAGCGGTCAGCCAGCTTCTTGATAACCGGCGGCATCGTTGCCGAGAACAGCAGCGTCTGGCGGTTGGTCGGCAGCTTCGAGCAGATCGTCTCGATGTCCGGGATGAAGCCCATGTCGAGCATGCGGTCGGCTTCGTCGATGACCAGCAGTTCACAGCCTGTGAGCAGGATCTTGCCCCGCTCGAACAGGTCCATCAGGCGGCCCGGCGTCGCGATCAGGACGTCCACGCCTTCCTGCAGCGCCTTGACCTGTTCGCCCATCTGGACGCCGCCGATCAGCAGCGCCATGCGCAGGTCGTGGTTCTTGCCGTACTTGACGAAGTTATCCGCCACCTGCGCGGCGAGTTCGCGCGTCGGCTCCAGGATCAGCGAGCGCGGCATCAGCGCACGGCGGCGGCCATGCGCGAGCACGTCGATCATCGGGAGAACGAAACTGGCGGTCTTGCCGGTGCCGGTCTGTGCGATCCCGATGAGATCCTTCATCATGAGGACCGGGGGGATCGCCTGCGCCTGAATTGGGGTCGGTTCGCTGTAGCCCGCGGCTTCCACCGCTTGCAGCAATTCGTCAGACAGGCCGAGGTCGGCAAAGCTCATATACGCTCAGGTTTCCGGATAAGGGGATGCGGGACAACATGTGTTCTTGGCAATGCACCGGCCGCTTGGGACCCGCGCATTACGATTGCGGGCCCCTAGTCCGATTGGTGCACAAAAGTCAAGGAAATCCGCAGAACTCGCGGACGAATAGCCGTCAGTCCCGAATCCGGACAAGTTCACGCATGCGGGTCAGACTGCATTTGGTGCCGCTGCGCGATTGCAGCTTGTCACGCTTGACGCAGACCTTTCCGTCTTCGTTGCCCGCAAGATAGAAGCCCGAATAGAAGTCCATCGCGCGGCACGAATGATCAAGTTCCGCGCTCACCACGCGCCGGTCGCGCATGAAGAAGATCAGGCGGTTGCCGCGTTCGGGCTGAACCCCCGCGATCCCGGCCGCCGCAACGCACTTGCTCATTGGGCGCTCCTCGTAGCGCGGTGCGCCCGGCCCGCCGGGCATGGCGATCCCGCGCATGTCGGGAGGAAGCGGCGCCCGGCCTCGGGGGGAAATGCGGATCGTCATGCGCCGCTCGATGCGCACCTGCCAGGCGGGCTCCGGTTGCGCGCTGCGCATCTGTTCTTCAGGAAAGGCAAGAGCCCCCGGCGCCTCATCCAGAGCCACCGTCTCGGGCCAGAGCTGGTTGCGCGCGGTGTCATGCCCCCACGCCCCACCGTCCCGCGGCTGCAAGGCCGAGGACGCCGGCGCAAGAAACGCCAGCGGTATCAGCAGGACGGATGTGAAACTCATTGCAGACCCATTTCCCCGACGCACGGTGATGCCGCAAGCCGATCCCTAGCGCAACAGCTTGAACGCCTGCTGAACCTTGCGCCCGGGAACCACGCACGCCTGCAAGAAGGGATGAAAGTGCCAGGGGGCTGTGCCATAGACCCGCGCAGATGAGCACCTTCGACACCTTCCTGACCGAGGCTAACGCCCTGCTTGGCCCGCGCGGCCTGACCCGCGATACAGACCTGACCGCGCCCTGGACCACCGACTGGCGCGGCCGCTTTCACGGCGCCTGCCTCGCCCTCGCCTCGCCGGCCGACACCGCGCAGCTGAGCGCGCTCGTGAAGCTGTGCGCGGCGCATGGTGTGGCGCTCGTCCCTCAGGGCGGCAACAGCGGCATGTCGGGAGGCGCCACGCCCTCCCCCGAGGGCAATCAACTCCTTGTCTCGCTGCGCCGGATGAATACGATGGGCGCCATCGATGTAGCCGAGCAGCGGATCACCTGCGGAGCGGGCGTCGTGCTCCAGAGCCTGCACGAGGCGGCCGAGGCGCAAGGCTTGCGCTTTCCCCTGACGCTGGGCGGCAAGGGCTCGGCCACGGTCGGCGGGCTTATCTCGACCAACGCGGGCGGCACGCAGGTGCTGCGCCATGGCTCGATGCGCGCCATGGTGCTGGGCATCGAGGCGGTACTGGCGAGCGGCGAGGTCTATTCGGCGCTGACGCCGCTGCGCAAGGACAACCGGGGCTTCGACCTCAAGCAGCTTTTCATCGGCGCGGAAGGCACGCTGGGCATTGTCACCGCCGCCACGCTCCAGCTTGTGCCTGCCATCGGCGAGCGGGTGGTGATCTGGGCGGCCGCGCCCTCGCTCGGCGCCGCGCGCCAACTGCTCCATCACTGCGAGGACGCGCTCCCGGGCGCGGTCGAGGGCTTCGAGGTGCTGCCCCAGCCCTGCCTCGACCACGTACTCGAATACCTTCCCGAGGCCCGCGCACCGTTGGCGACACGCGCGCCCTGGCATGTGCTCATCGAAGCTGTCGCACCGCGCGATGCGCCCGCAGGATCGGGTGCGGGCTTGCGCGACCAGTGCGAAGCCACGCTGGCCAGCGTGCTCGAGGACGGGGTGATCGCCGATGCCACGATCGCGGCCAACGAGGCTCAGGCCGAGGCATTCTGGACCTTGCGCGAATCCGTCTCGCCCGCCGAGCGCGCGCAAGGGCCCGCCGTCCAGCACGACATCTCGGTGCCCGTGGCGGACATGCCCCGCTTCATCGAGACAGTCAGCCCCCAGCTCGAAGCCGAGTGGCCGGGCACACGCGCGGTGGCCTTCGGGCACCTGGGCGATGGAAATGTCCACTTCCACATGATTGCCCCCAAAGGCGTCGATGCCGCCACCTGGTATGCGGGCGAGGCCAAGGCCATCAGCGCGCGCGTCCATGATCTGGTCACGCAGTGGAACGGCTCGATCTCGGCCGAGCACGGGATCGGCCAGCTCAAGCGCGACGAACTGGCCCGGCTGGCCGACCCGGTGGCACTGGGGCTGCTGCGCGCGGTCAAGTCCGCACTCGATCCGCAAGGTCTCCTCAACCCGGGTAAGTTGATGAACTGAGTAGAAGTCCCCTAGTGGCGGGAACCCTCGGCTTGCACGGCCGCAATCAAGCCACTAAAGCCACGCGCTGATCTTTTTTGAAACCTCGATCGCGGAGAGTATTGCAATGGCCACTGCGCCACAGAATCCATCCCTTCCCTTGTTCTACAAGGATCTGGTGCCGCTCAATTCGCAGCAGCACGCAAGCTGGAAGACGCGTTCGACCGACAAGGCCACCTGGCTGGCCGGGGTGAACTCGATTCCCCTGACCGTCGAAGAGTTCCCGCAGGCGCAGCGCCACTTCCCGATCATCTTCACCGGCACCGACCAGCCGATCCCGCTCGCGCTGATGGGCATGAACGAGGGCGTGAACGTCTTCGTCGAGGACGACGGCACGGTTCCCAACCCGATCTACATCCCGGCCTATGCACGCCGCTACCCCTTCATGCTCGCCCGCCTGCGCCCGGACAGCGAAGAGCTCTCGCTCTGCGTCGATCCCAGCA
Organism: Novosphingobium profundi; assembly: GCF_020524485.1. Taxonomy (GTDB): domain Bacteria; phylum Pseudomonadota; class Alphaproteobacteria; order Sphingomonadales; family Sphingomonadaceae; genus Novosphingobium; species Novosphingobium profundi_A. The sequence goes on from NZ_JAIVLF010000004.1 coordinate 486,581, forward strand.
GCGACCTCATCGGCGAGATCGAGGAAGGCGAGGCTCTGTTCGCCGACGGCGAGCCGACCGACACCACCAAGAACATGCTCAAGTTCTGCGAGAACTTCGAGATGGCGGGTTCGAAGACCGGCAACTTCATGGCCGAGCTCAAGAAGCACGACCTGCTCATGGACGGTGAGCTCAACATCGACATCGGCGGCGGGCAGCCCTTCAACTACCGCGGCTTCAAGATGGTCGACGAGAACAAGCTGCGCGAAGTGCGCGGCGACATCCTGCGCCAGTGGAACCAGAACGGCCTCCTCGCGCTGATCTACGCCCACCTCTTCTCGCTCGATCTGGTGCGCGACATCTTCGGCCGCCAGATGCAGCAGGGCAAGGGCCCGCAGGCACCCGCGCAGGCTCCCGCCGCGAATGCCTGACCGGGGCGCCTGACCAGGTACGCCTGATCTCAGGCACCTGCTTCGGGCCCTCGCCTGACCAGAAATGCCCGCGGCCCGGGTGGACGACGCAGACGCGAAGTCCGCCCGGGCCGCTGCTTTTGAAGGTTACCAGCCGCTTCATGACAAAAATGTCACAATTGGATTTGATAATCCGACCACGTGATTTTTTAACTGGACATGATGCGCAATTTTTGCGTCGAAGAATCGCTTGAACTCGGCACAAGGTTCGCTATGTTGGAGCCAGCCTGATCGGCGCTACCCTCATGGCCCGATCGGCTGGTGCACTCGATGTGCACCTCCTCCCTGAACCTTGGCCACCTCGCGCGTCGCGCGGGGTGGTTTTTTTAGGTCTGCACGCACGAGGCGCCAAACCTCCTGCGCCTACTGTGCGGCGAGCGGCCAGCCCTCGCCGCCGTCCTCGCCCCCACGCGGGTGCGCCAGCTCCATGACCGCCGCGGCCTGGACCCGAACCAGGCCCGCAAGCTCCTCCACCAGAACGTCGACACCCGCGCTCGGCGTGCGCATCTGCGCATCGAGATAGCACGTCCGGTCAATCTCGACCTGGAGCGCGTGGATGCCGCGACGGGGCGCGGCATGACGGTCGAGGACATAGCCCCCGGCATAGGGCCGATTATGCGCTGCAGCGCGCCCGCAACGGGCAAAATGAGCAAAGGTCGCGGCGATGACCGCGCCATGGCAACTCGCCCCGAAGCGATCCCCAATCACGATCTCGGCGCCGGTCTGGCCGGGCCGGACCTGGAGCGGGGGCATCGAATGCAGATCGACCAGCAGCGCCACACCCCAGCGCGCGCGAATTTCCACAAGGCGCTGCGCAAGCGCGGCGTGGTAGGGCGCATGGACCTGCGCGATCCGGGCCTCGACCTCCTCGCGGCGCAGCGAACGGCGCCACAGCTCACCAATACCTGGCAAGCGCCGGGGAATGAGACCAAGGCCGCTGCGCGCCCGCGGCGACAGGCTCCCGCGCGACGCACCCGAGCCCCCTTCGCCCGGCATGCGCTCGACCATGCCCCAGTCGACATCCTCGGGCGCACGGTTGAGGTCGATCATCGCCCGCGGCGCATGCGCCAGAAGCAGGTCGACACCGGTCGCCTCGGCCACCCCGCGCGCAAGGAGATCGACGAAGCGATCTTCCAGCCGCACACTCGCCTGCGCAGCTTCGCGCAGGTCCCCCAGCAGCGCCTCGGGATAGGCTCTCCCCGCGTGCGGCACGGCCAGCAGGATCGGCATCTCCCCTGCGCCTCCTCCATGCAGCGTGTACGCGGGCTGCGGCTGCGCATGCCCCGGCACACTGCCTCCCGAAAGCGCGAGGGACGGCGCGTCCGGGCCGGACAACGAATCTGGTGAATGGGGAGCAGGCGACATGGGGCGAACGCTGCCCCGTTCCCACGCCCCTGTCAAAGCCCCGGCGCACAGCCCACCTCGCGGCCTCGCCCCGACAGGGCCCCAAGCCCATTACGGGCAAGAAATTTAACCCCAACCGCGCTATGACGAGTCGCCCAGAGCACTTTTCCGCGTGATGGATTCACCTGATGATTCCGAATATGCGGAAAAAGCATAATCTGGAGCGGTTGGTCCGATTCCATCGGATCGGGAGGCCGCTTCACAGGACACCGCCTTGCGGTCGCACACGAACACCAGGTTGGAATAAAACAAGAGATGATCCGCATCCTCCTAGCCGAAGACGATCAGGCCATGCGCACCTACCTCGCACGCGCCCTGGAAAATGCCGGGTACGACGTCGTCGCGGTCGACCGAGGCACGCAAGCGCTGCCCCACCTCGAAAGCGACAGCTTCGACCTGCTCCTCTCCGACATCGTCATGCCCGAGATGGACGGCATCGAACTGGCCCAGCGCTGCGCCAAGATCGCGCCCGCCACCAAGGTCATGTTCATTACCGGTTTTGCCGCCGTTTCGCTGCGCGCCAGCCGTGAAGCCCCGCAGGCCAAGGTGCTGTCCAAGCCCTTCCACCTGCGCGATATCGTCTTGGAAGTGCAGCGAATGTTCGGTTTGAGCGAACACGCGCAGATCTGATTACATTTTTCTGAAAAAAGCCCTTGCCAAGAATCGGAAGCCGCTTTAGAGGGCCTCTCCACCGAGGGGGACAACTTCTCGGAACGCTCGAATGGAATGGGCGTATAGCTCAGTGGTAGAGCACTATGTTGACATCGTAGGGGTCGCAAGTTCAATCCTTGCTACGCCCACCATTCCGCAAGACCCCGCCGGCTGAAAAGCCAGGCGGGGTTTTTGTTTGGGGCTTTGCACGCCCTTCCCCGCTCACCACACGCCGGCTTCGACGAGCATGGCCGCAAGGTCCTCGGGCCAGACCTGCTCCTCCAGCCGCTCCAGTTCGGCACGAGGACACCAGCGGTGCCCGGCTATGGCATCCTGCTCCAGGGCTGTGCGATGGAGCGCCGACAGGGCCGTACCGTCGCTGTGCACCAGGAAGTAGCGCTCCTCGCTCTCCACCGGCTCGCCTGTCGGCATGACGAAGTGCACCGTGCGCCGCGCCACCTCGCGCCCGGGATCGGTGATCACAAGGCCGGTCTCCTCGAACAGTTCGCGCGCGGCCGCCTGCGCGAAGTCCTCGCCCGGCTCGAGCCCGCCACCCGGCGTCGCCCAGAAATCGCCTCCGCGCAAAGCGCCTTCACGAAAGACAAAGCGCAGCAGCAAAACGCGCAACTGCGCGTCGAGTACAAGCAAGCGGGCGGCACGGCGGATTCGCATGGTGCGCGCAGCGATGCCCGAAGAGCCGCACCTGCGCAATCGCGCGCCGCGCCCGCCTTCCCGCCACTTCGCTGGCCCGCATCGCGCCCTTGGCAATGCGCACCCGGCCGCGATAGCCCAACGCCCGGTCTTTGCGCAGACCAAATAATGCAAATCATTATCTTCAGCTTGCAAGGCGCTCCGGGACGCCCGGACAGACCCGCCTTGCTATACGGGCGCTCTCTGCCTAAGAGACGGCCCAATTCTCACCCACCTTCACCCCAGGGGAGCTTTTCTCGAATGGCAAAAATCAAGGTAGTTAACCCCATCGTCGAAATGGACGGCGATGAGATGACCAAGATCATCTGGGAGTGGATCCGCGAACGCCTGATCCTTCCCTACCTCGACATCGATCTGAAGTACTACGATCTCTCGGTCACCAAGCGTGACGAGACCGACGACCAGATCACCGTCGACGCCGCCAACGCCACCAAGGAATACGGTGTCGCCGTCAAGTGCGCCACGATCACCCCGGACGAAGCCCGCGTCGAGGAATTCAGCCTCAAGAAGATGTGGCGTTCGCCCAACGGCACGATCCGCAACATTCTGGGCGGTGTTGTCTTCCGCGAGCCGATCGTCATCAGCAACGTCCCCCGCCTGGTTCCGGGCTGGACCGACCCCATCGTGGTCGGCCGTCACGCCTTCGGTGACCAGTACCGCGCCACCGACACGCTGATCCCGGGCCCGGGCAAGCTGCGTCTCGTGTTCGAAGGCGAAGACGGCCAGGTCATCGACAAGGAAGTGTTCGACTTCCCGGCTCCGGGCGTCGCCATGGCGATGTACAACCTCGACGAGTCGATCCGCGACTTCGCACGCGCCTCGTTCAACTACGGCCTCAACCTCAAGTGGCCGGTGTTCCTGTCGACCAAGAACACGATCATGAAGGCCTACGACGGCCGCTTCAAGGATCTGTTCCAGGAAGTGTTCGACACCGAAGGCTTCGCCGAGAAGTTCAAGGAAGCCGGCATCACCTACGAGCACCGCCTGATCGACGACATGGTCGCCTCGGCGCTCAAGTGGTCGGGCAAGTTCGTTTGGGCCTGCAAGAACTACGACGGCGACGTGCAGTCGGACACCGTTGCGCAGGGCTTCGGCTCGCTGGGTCTCATGACCTCGGTTCTCATGGCGCCCGACGGCAAGACCGTTGAAGCCGAAGCTGCCCACGGCACCGTGACCCGTCACTACCGCCAGCACCAGCAGGGCAAGGCCACCTCGACCAACCCGATCGCGTCGATCTTCGCCTGGACCCGTGGCCTTTCCTACCGCGGCAAGTTCGACAACACCCCGGACGTCGTCGCCTTCGCCGAGACCCTTGAGCGCGTCTGCATCGAGACCGTCGAGAGCGGCAAGATGACCAAGGACCTCGCGCTCCTGATCGGTCCGGACCAGAGCTGGATGACCACCGAGCAGTTCTTCGAGGCGATCGTCGAGAACCTCGAGAAGGAAATGAAGGCCCAGGGCCTCGGCTAAGCCGAACCCGGCTTCCTTCATCGGAACCGACACGCGGGGCGGGCTGGACATCCAGCCCGCCCCGTTTGCGTTGGGATGAGGCACATAGGCGGCCAATACGTTCACTATGGATCATAGTGGCTGCCCGATATCTTAAAAAAGTGTTATACACTTGGCTCGTACCCTGCCCTTCGGGATCGCAACGTTCGAATGGCAGCAGGGCGATAGATCCACGAAAACGTGGACAGAGAACAATCCCTGTTGCCCGGATTGGAGACGCCTTGGTGCACGCTGGGGTGGAGAGAGAAAGAGGGCACGCCAGGTATGGGCTACGTCTCAGCGGCCGAATTCGTGCGCAAGTTTGCGCGGTTTCGCGATGAAGCACACGATTCGCCGGTTTTCATCACCCATCACGGGCGCGAGACGCACGTGCTTTGCCCCATTGATCTGTGGAACCGGATCGGCGGCGGCGAACCGGGCGAGAGCCCGAACCAGCGCAACGAATCGGCCAATTTCGCGCTGGCCGACTGGATCGACGACGGCATCATCGCCTGCGACGAGAACATGCGCGTCGTCTACGCCAATCGCAATGCCCACGCCCTGACCAAGTCGCGGCCCGGCACGCTGATCGGCCCCACGCTGATCGAGGCCCTTCCCTGCATCAGCGGCAGCCTGCTCGAAGTCCAGGCCCGCCAGACGTTGGTGCACGGGCACCCGAACATGGCCGACATCCCTTCCCCCTTCGTCGAGAACGCCTGGCTGCGCTTCCAGACCTTCCCGCTCGAGGACCGCCTCGCCATCCGCCTCCACGACATCACCCAGGACGTCGAGCGCCACTTCAAGGCCAACGTCAAGGAAGCCATGATCGAGGCGCTCAACAAGCATGGCGGCGTGGCCTATGCCCGCGTCTCCGTGCGCGGCACCATCGACCGCGTCGATGCCCCTTTCTGCGAAATGCTCGACCTGCCCGAGGAGCGTCTCATCGGCGTCGCCCTCACCGACCTAGTCGATCTGCCCGACAAGGTTGCCTTTCGCGAAACGCTCGAAGGCGTGCTGCGCGGCGGCGAGCCGGTCCGCCTGCACACCCATTTCCTGACCAATCGGGGCGAGACGATCCCGCTGTGCATGGCGCTGGTGAAGCTCGAAGGGGTCTACGGCAGCGAAGGGGCCATCGCCGTCTTGACCGACGAGAGCGACGCCGCCTGAGCCCGGAAGCGTGGAGGAAGAGCAGATAGTTTCAAGGGAGCCCTCCCCTTGCCTCTCAAATCGGCGCCTGCCCCCTTCCCGAGGACACAAAGGTAAACGGAAAATTGCAATAACCACCTGTCCAATACGAATGACGGCGGGCACAAACCTTTTCCTGAAATTAACCAGGCGCGCAAAGATCTGAAAAGCGGAGGAATTTCCCCAAGACCTCTCTGTGTAAAATGCGAAGCCTGGCCTTCCGAACCTTCAAACCCTCCTTTGCATTCCGCGCGCATCCTGAACGTGGAGATAAGGAGAGAGACGATGACCAAGGCTATCGGAGGAGCCATCTACCCACGTTACGCGCGGCCTCGCCGCATTCTGGCTCCCGTCGCGCGGCGCCTGGCGCGGATCCGGCGCCTGCCCACCCACACGGGCGGCGCGGTCCTGGTGGAGGCCGCGCTCGCCCTTCCCGTCCTCATCATGCTGCTTCTGGGCGTTGTGACCTACGGCGGCTGGTTCATGGCCGCCCATTCGCTACAGCAGGTCGCCAACGAGGCGGCCCGCGCTTCAGTCGCCGGGCTCGACGCGCTCGAACGGCGCCAGCTGGTCGACACCAGTGTTGCTGACAGCGTCCTGCACACCGGCACGCTAGACCCGGACCTGGTGACCGTGCAGACCGGTCTCGACGGCCAGTATTACCGCGTCACCCTCGTCTACGATGTCAGCCAGGCCGAAATGTTCAGCAACTCCCTGGTGCCCCTGCCCGGCGACACGATCGCGCGCGCCTCCACCGTCCAGCTTGCCGGGATCTGAGGAGTTGGCCCATGAAAGCATTCACGACACGCCTTCTCCCCCTTCGCCGCGAGAACGAGGGCGCGGTGACCGTCATGCTCGCCGGCTCGCTGCTCATGCTGATGGGGGTGGCAACGGTCGCTGTGGACCTGGGCGCGATCTACCTCGCTGAGCGCCGCCTTCAGGGCCTGGCCGATGCCGCCGCGATGGCCGCCGCACAGGAAAACGTCCTCGAAATGCGCCGCTCGGCGGTCCAGGGCCTCATCGACCAGAGCCGCGAGACCGACATCGAGATCGCCGAACTCGAAAGCGGCACCTATCGTCAGGACAAGATCGTGCCCCTGGACGAACGCTTCCAGCTTGGCGGGGAGGACAGCGCCGCGCGCGTCCACCTTGTCCAGACCGTCCCGCTCTTCTTCGGGCGTGCGCTCGGCTTCGAAACGGCCACGGTGCGCGCGCGCGCCACGGCCGCGCGGATCGACATGGCCGCCTATTCACTGGGCTCGAGCCTTGCCACCGTGTCGGATGGCATTCCCAACGCGCTGCTCTCGGCGCTGATCGGCACCGAGCTCAACCTCTCGGTGCTCGATTCGCAGAACCTTGCCAGCGCCGACGTCGACCTCTTGGGATACGCCGAGGCCCTCAAGCTGCAGGTCAATGCGAACGAGGGCACCTACGCCGAACTGTTCGACACGCCTGTACCGCTGGGCGATGCGCTGCGCGCGATCGGCTCGACCGCGTCCGACAGCGCCACGATCGCCCTCATCGACCGGATCGCAAACGAGGCCCCCTTCGTCGAGGTGCGCCTTGCCGACCTCCTCGATCTGGGCCCCTACGGCGCGCTTGACTACGATCCGGGCACGGCGGGGGTGGAGGTCGATGCCTTCTCGCTGGTGCGCATGCTGCTCGAACTCTCGCACGGCGACACGCTCGACATCGAACTGGACCTGGCCGCCACCGGGCTCTCCAGCGTCCATGTGCGTCTCGTACGCGGCTATGGACTGGCGCATTCCCCCTGGCTGACGATCACCGGCGCGCGCGATTACGTCCTGCGCACGGCCCAGGCCCGGCTGCTCGTGTCCGCGCGCGTGGGCACGGGGAGCCCCTGGCTGCCCTCGGTCGAACTGCCCCTCTATACCGAACTTGCCCAGGCCGAGGCCACCCTCAACGATATCCAGTGCAGCGGCGATCCGGACAGCGACGGCGTGCGGCTCGGCGTGACGCCAGCCATCGGCACCATCGGCATCGGACGGCCCGATGCCCGGGACATGGGCGACCTCTCGAGCGCAGTCACGCTTTCGCGCGCCACGCTTGTCAATGTGCCGCTGATTGCGCGCGTCACCGCGCTTTCGGAAGTGTCGCTGGGCGGCGCGACCGGCCCGCAGGAGGTCCTCTTCACCTTTGCCGACATTCGCGACAAGGTCACCAAGACGGTCTCGACGCAGGATCTCACCCAGTCGCTGGCGACCTCGCTGATCGCGCAGACCGACCTCGAAGCCCAGACCCTGGGCCTCTCGCTCAGCCTGTCCTCTGTCACCAACATCGTCGGCAATAGCCTGGCCACGATTGCCCCGACACTCGATGCGACCGTGTTCTCTCTCACGCAGGCGCTCGGTGTCCGCCTCGGGGCAGCCGATGTCCAGGTCAACAAGGTCCGCTGCGGAGTGCCCACCGTCATCGCCTGACGCATCCGGACCGACCCGCGGGAGAGCCTCCCCCCTTTCTCTCTCCCGACACCTACCGGGCCCGCCGCCAGACCCTCGGCAGCGGGCCCGTTTTCCTGTTTGTCTTGCGCCGCCCACATGTTCACTATATGTTCCAGGCTATGGAACACGTGAAAGGAAGAGGATCGGTCAGCAACCAGGTCAGCGCGCGCTTTGGCCTTGCCCGCCACGAAGCCGATGGCGACTGGTGCGACGCGCGCACCGACATCGACGGCCCGCTGCCCCCGCTGCGCACCACCGTGACCGAGCTTCGCCCCAAGAGCATCGTCTCGTTCAATAAGTCGCCCGACATCCCTTTCGACCGCTCGATCAACGCCTACAATGGATGCGAACATGGCTGCATCTACTGCTTTGCCCGGCCCAGCCATGCCTACCACGACCTCTCACCGGGGCTGGACTTCGAAACCAGGCTCTTCGCCAAGCTCGACGCAGCCCGGTTGCTGCGCGAAACACTGGCTCGCCGGAACTACCGCGTCGCGCCAATTGCCATGGGGACCAACACCGATCCCTACCAGCCGATCGAGCAGCGCTACCGCATTACCCGGGAAATTCTCGAGCTGTGCCTGGAGGTCGGCCACCCGGTCAGCCTTGTCACCAAGTCGGACCGCATCCTTGCCGACAGCGACGTTCTCGCCGAGATGGCGCGGCGCGATCTCGTCAGCGTCGGGATTTCGGTCACCAGCCTAGATCCGCGTCTCTCGCGTCGGCTCGAACCGCGCACGGCCTCCCCCGCCAAGCGCTTTGCTGCGCTCGAGGCCCTGAATGCCCAAGCTATTCCCGCCCACGCGATGATCGCGCCGGTCATCCCCGCGATTACCGACCACGAACTGGAAAGCCTGGTCGAGGCGGCCGCAAAAGCCGGATCGCGCGGGGCCATGTGGATCATGCTGCGCCTGCCGCTTGAGGTTGCCCCGCTCTTTCGCGAATGGCTCGAGACCCATTTCCCCGACCGCGCGGGCAAGGTCATGGCGATTATCCGCGAAATGCGCGGCGGGCGCGACAACGATCCGCGTTTTGGCGAGCGCTTCCGCCCCCAGAGCCCCTGGGCCGACCTCGTGCGCAGCCGCTTTCGCCTGGCCATGAAGCGCCACGGCCTTGGACCTCCCGGCGTCCACCTCGATTGCAGCCAGTTCCGCGCGCCCTCGCCCGACGGGCAACTCAGCTTGCTGTAAAGGCCTGGGCACGATCAGGAAGACACCGCCCATGAAATAATACACTTGCCTAATAGCGAAGGCCGTGCGTTCATAGCGCGCCTGCAATTCCCACCGTGCTCCCGGAGGAGAATTCATGAACGCCGCTCTACTCGCGCTGGCCCTCGCCAGCCTCGCCCCCGCTGCAGGCGCGTCCTCGCCCCCCGTCCGCGACACGACCCTGGATACGACAAGCCGCACGCAGGCCTGCACCCCGGACTACCTCTCCACGACCGAGGCGGTCACCTACGCCTCCTACCTGGGCTCGAAAGCGGGCGTTGCCGGGATCTTCGAGATGCCCGTGCGCGCAGTAGGCGCACAAAGCGGCCACATCTACCTGAACTCCGAGCGCGACTACCGTGACCGCAACTGTCTGACGGTCTCCATTCCCAAGGCAACCGCGCAGCGCATGTTCGGCAGCGATGATCCGGATGAGATTGCCAAACACCTGAAGGGACAGCGCATTTTCGTGAAAGGCATCGCCCGGCAGGTCCGCATCAATTTCATTGCGAACGGCCAGCCGACCGAGAAGTATTACTTCCAGGTCCATGTCTTGGCCGACCAGCCCGAGCAGGTACGCCTGGCGGCCTGAGGCACGGCAGGCTCCGGCCCCAAACCTTCCAACTCCCCGCTGAACGCGCGGTAATCTGCGGTTCATGGAACCGGAGGCGCGTATCCTTGGTTATTCCCGGCAACACGAAACAACAACGGGATGCGAAACCATGGCAGATGAATACGTGACCCAGGAGCGCCGCACGACCACCGACGAACCGGCTGCGGCACAGCCTACCCACACCACCGTCATCCATGAGAGCAAGTCGTCCTCAGGCGGCAGTGGCCTTGTCATCGCGCTGATCCTGCTCGTCGCGGTTGTCGGCGGCTTCTACCTCTTCAGCCAGACCTCCTCGAGCGAGGTTGCGCGCGACAACGCCATTGCCGATGCGGCGCAGGATGTCGGCAATGCGGCCTCGCAGATCGGCGATGCGGCCGAGAGCGCAGCCGAAGGCGCCACCAACAACTAAGGCGCGCCCCTCACATGCAAAAGGCCCGGCATTCCATATGGAGTGCCGGGCCTTTATGCGTGTTTCAAACGAAGCGCGGAAATCAGGCCGCGCGGCGCACGCTCTCGGGGCCCTGACGGGCGATCAGCGAGATGTTCGAGAGCCCCTCGACACTGGCGAGCTGCTCGGCAAATTCGCCATCGAGCGCAAAATCGCGCCCCAGCCGCACCCGCTGGTCACGGCCATCGCCCAGCTTGAGCGTCGCCATAACCTCGCCTGTGCCCTTGCGCCCCGGACGCATGAGGAGCGCGAGTTCCTGCACCGCCTCGACCGTGCTGATGTCGAGGCGCAGGAGCATGCGCGCGCCTGCCGTCACTTCGGCCAGCGGACGACCGCTGCGCACAGTGACGCGCGGCGGCTCGTCCTCGCTCGGGCTGTCGAGTTCGACCTGAAGCAGCAGGCAGGCGTTCTCCTTGCCCCAGCCGACAAAGGCATCGACCATGTTCTCTTCAAAGCAGCAGGCCGAGAAGTTGCCCGAAGCGTCCGAGTAGTCGACCATGACGAAGTCCTTGCCCCGCTTGGTCTTTCGCTTCTGCACGTTCTCGACCATCGCGGCCATGACGGCGCCGGTGCGCCCGCCCTCGCCGCCCCCGGCCATGAGGCTGGCATAAGTGCGCGCGCCGTTCGCCGAGGCGACCGCGCGGTACTGCTCGACCGGATGCGCGGCGAAGTAGAAGCCGAACACCTCGCGCTCCTTGGCCATCTGGTCCATGCGGCTCCAGGGCTTGGCATCGACCAGGCGCAGGCCCTGCACGGCGTGGTCCTCGTCCCCGAAAAGACCGCCTTGCGTTGAATTGCGCTCGCGTGCGGACATATCGGCTTCGGCCAGCAGCGTGTCGGCGTTGGCGATGACCTTGGCGCGGTTGGGTTCGAGCCCGTCCAGGCCGCCCGCCGCGCCCAGACTTTCCAGGAGGCGGCGGTTCATCGAGCCCGCCGGTGCGCGCCGGAACAGGTCGTCCAGGCTGGTGAACTTGCCGTTGGTCTCGCGCTCCTTGACCACCGCGTCCATGGCCTTCTCGCCCACGTTGCGGATGCCCGCGAGCGCATAGCGCACGGCCAGGCTGTCGTGGGTTTCCTCGACGATGAACTCGGCTTCGGACTTGTTGATGTCGGGCGGCGCGACCTCGATGCCGTTGCGGCGCATGTCGTCGACGAAGATCGCCAGCTTTTCGGACTGGTGCATGTCGAAGCACATGGCCGCGGCGTAGAATTCGTGCGGGTAGTGCGCCTTGAACCAGGCGGTGTGGTAGGCAAGCAGCGCGTAGGCAGCCGCGTGCGACTTGTTGAATCCGTAGCCTGCGAACTTGTCGATCAAGTCGAACAGTTCGTTGGCCTTGGGCGCGTCGATGTCGGAGACTTCCTTGCAACCCGCGACGAAGCGCTTGCGCTGCTTGTCCATCTCGGCCTGGACCTTCTTGCCCATGGCGCGGCGCAAAAGGTCTGCATCGCCCAGCGAGTATCCGGCCAGGATCTGCGCGGCCTGCATGACCTGTTCCTGGTAGACGAAAATCCCGTAGGTTTCCTCCAGGATACCCGCCAGCTTCTCGTGCGGGTAGATGATTTTCTCCAGCCCGTTCTTGCGTCGGCCGAAGAGCGGGATGTTGTCCATCGGGCCCGGGCGATAGAGCGACACGAGCGCGATGATGTCGCCGAAGTTGGTCGGCTTCACCGCCGCGAGCGTGCGGCGCATGCCTTCCGATTCCAGCTGGAACACGCCAACCGTGTCGCCGCGCTTCAAAAGCTCGTAGGTGCCCGGATCGTCCCAGCTCAGCGTCGAGAGGTCGATGGTGATGCCCCGCCGCTCCAGAAGATCGCAGGCGCGGCGCAGGACCGAGAGCGTCTTGAGGCCGAGGAAGTCGAACTTGATGAGGCCGGTGTCCTCGACGAACTTCATGTCGAACTGCGTCACCGGCATGTCCGAGCGCGGATCGCGGTAGAGCGGAACCAGCTTTTCCAGCGGTCGGTCGCCGATGACGACACCCGCCGCGTGGGTCGAGGAGTTGCGCGGCATGCCTTCGAGCTGGACGGCAAGATCCACGAGGCGCTTCACTTCGTGGTCGTTGTTGTATTCACGCAGGAATTCTTCCACCGGCGGCGAGGTGGAGCCGTCCTTCTCCTTCTTGCCGTTGAGCGCCTGGTCGAGCGTCCACGGGTCGGTCGGGTGGTTGGGCACCATCTTGCACAGGCTGTCGACGCGGCCATAGCCCATCTGCAGGATGCGCCCGCAGTCGCGCAGCACCGCGCGCGCCTTCATCTTGCCGAAGGTGATGATCTGGGCGACGTGGTCGTGCCCGTACTTCTTCTGCACGTAGCGGATCGTCTCACCGCGCCGGGTTTCGCAAAAGTCGATGTCGAAGTCGGGCATCGAGACGCGTTCCGGGTTGAGGAAGCGTTCGAACAGCAGACCCAGCTTGAGCGGATCGAGGTCGGTGATGGTCAGCGCCCAGGCGACCAGCGAACCGGCACCCGAACCACGGCCCGGACCCACCGGAATCCCGTTGTCCTTGGACCACTTGATGAAGTCGGCAACGATCAGGAAGTAGCCGGGAAAGCCCATGCCCACGATGATGTCGATCTCGAACTTCAAACGCTTGGCGTAGTCGATGAAGTCTTCGGTGACGCCCTTCTCGCGCAAGGCTTCGTAGGCGCGAGCAAGTTCCTCCCCCTCGAAGGCGAGCGCCTCATCGAGCTCGGCCTCGGTGGCCTCGGGCCAGTAGGGGGCAAGACGGCGCGCCAGGCCGCGGCGCGAATCGCGCGCGAGCATGGCTTCCTCGCCCTTCTTGTCGCCGGCAAGGCTGGGCAGCAGTGCAGGACGGCGCGGCGGGACATAGGCGCAGCGCTGCGCGACGACGAGGGTGTTGGCCATCGCCTCGGGCAGGTCGGCGAACATCTCCTCCATCGCCTCGATCGGCTTGACCCAGCGCTCAGGCGAGGAGCGCGGACGCTCGGCCGCATCGACCTGGGTGGAGTTGGCGATGCACAGCATGGCATCGTGCGCATCGTGGAAGGAGCTTTCCGAGTACTGCGCCGGGTTTGAGGCCACGAGCGGGATGTCGCGCGCATAGGCGAGATCGATCAGCGCCTCCTCGCTCGCGTCCTCGACCTCCTCGCCGGTGCGGGTGATCTCGATGTAGAGGCGGCCCGGGAAAAAGCGTTCGAGCGCTTCGCAATAGCCGGTCGCCTCAGCCGTATCGCCCTTGGCGAGGAGCCGCGCGAGCGCGCCCTCATCGCCGCCCGAAAGGCAGATCAAGCCGTCGGTATGGCCTTCGAGCGAATCGAGCTCGACGTGCGGTTCCAGTTCGAGCGGGCGTTCGAGGTGCGCGCGGCTGACGTGGCGGCACAGGTTCTCCCAGCCGGCCTCGTTCTGTGCGAAGAGCGCGAGCCAGTCGATCGGACGATCCTGCCCCTGCGCCACGGCGCCCGGGCGGGCAACGGCAAGGAAGGTCCCGACGATGGGCTGGATGCCCGCCCCCTTGGCCGCCTGCGCATAAGTCGGCGCGGCGTAGAGGCCGTTGCGGTCACAGATCGCCATGGCCGGAAAGCCCCGGGCTTTCGCCAGTTTCGCCATGGCCTTGGGGTCGATCGAGCCATCCAGCATCGTGTAGCTGGAGAAGATGCGCAAGGGTACGAAAGGAGAGAACGCCATATCCGCGATCTAGGCCCCGGGCTGCGGACGGATCAAGACCTTGCGGGCATCGAGTGGGGGATAGCCGCGCACGCGGGCGCGCGCCAGGCGCGCGAGGCGCAGACGCTGGTTAACGCCCAAACACGACAAACCGGCGCCCATCCGGCAAGCGATGATACACTCGCCGCCGCGATAATTACAAAATCTTCGTAATTATAGAAACTTACGTCCTATTTTTCAGGAACCCTCCCTCTTTTCAAGCTACGCACAAAGAGTTAAGGATAGTTTCCTATAGATACATTCTGGAACGAGAGCGTGCATCGGCGCGACGGACAGCAACCAGGGTAAGCCGCAGGCAGCAAGGCATGCGCCTTGACCGCAGGCGGTTGCACCCGCTCAAGATGAGGACGCCAGTTCGCCATGCCCGATATTGCACCTTCGCATCTCGCTCTTCCGGCACGCGCCGCAGCCCGGCGCTGACCACAGAATGGCGGACATCCCCACCATTGCCGTGTGCAGTACGGCGGCTGCGGCGATCCTGTGCATTGCCATGGTCCTGGCTTGGTTCAAGGACGGTCGCCCGCGCCATTCGATCTGGCTGTTCTCGCCTTTTGCGGTGGCCATCCCCGCCGGGATCCTGCTGAGTTACCCGGACGAACTGGGCGGTGCGCCCGCGCTGGCCTTCGGGTGGTTCCTGTTCACGCTGATGTTCGGCGCTGCCTGGCAGTGCGCGCGCTATGCAGCGCGCCGACGCCCACTCCCGATCCCCGCGCTCACCGCCTGCCTTGTCAGCCTCGTCTTCTCGCTGACGCTCGGGAACGATGCCCACTTTCCCGAATGGCGCATGTTGCCGCGTACACTGCTGATGGCCGGGTTCAGCCTGCTGAGCGCGCGCGAGTTCCAGAGCCTGCGCGACCGCCACTTGCCCTCGGCCCAGACGCTGGCCTGGATCTTCTACGCCTTCGGCGGCTACCACGCACTGCGCGTCCCCTTCACGACGCTGCTGCCAGCCCCCTACGGCTCGCTCGAGACGCAGACCTGGGCCATCGCCAGCTTCAACTTCCTACTGGTTCTGCAAGGCCTTCTTCTGGCCGTCTTCATGACGACGCTGGGGCGCGAGCGGATCGCACTGCAGCACTTCCAGCTCGCCATGGTCGATCCGCTGACGGGCGTGGGCAATCGCCGCGCGCTCGACCGGAGGCTCGCGCAGCTGTCCTACGAGCGTGCGGGCAGCGAGGGGCAGGTGCTTGCGCTGGCCGTGCTCGACATCGACAACTTCAAGTCCGTCAACGACCGCTTCGGCCATGGCTTTGGCGACGTGGTGATTGCAGGTGCGGCCAATGTCGCCTGCGAGTTTGTCCATCATCGCAGTGTCTTCCGCCATGGCGGCGAGGAATTCGCCGTGCTCTTCGAAGCCGCATCGCCAGACAGCGCCTACGCCAGGGTCGAGCGCATACGCGCCGCCTTCGAAGCGCGCGCCCACCGTTATGCCGATCATGCGCATCTGGCGACGCTGAGCGCAGGCGTTGCCATCCACACGCCCGGAGTTTCGCCCCAGCAGCTTCTCGATGAGGCAGACCGGGCGCTCTATCTCGCCAAGGCGCTGGGCCGCAATCGCACGGTGCTGGCCGACGAGGCGAGCATGGCACGGCTGATGGAAGAGGCTCTGCAGGCCAAGACCAGCCGCGGATCGCTGCAGGCCACCGCCGATGTACAGGAAACGCAAGCCCTGGCACCCAGCGGGCCGGAGCGCCGCCGCGCCTGAGCCCTGCTCAGAGCAGCTTTTCGATATCGCGGGAAAGTGTGACGGGCTTTTCAGTCGGCCCGTAGCGGCGCACGACCTGGCCATCGCGATCAATCAGGAACTTGGTGAAGTTCCACTTGATCGCCCTGGTGCCCAAAACACCCGGAGCTTCGGCCTTGAGCCACTGGAAAAGAGGATCGGCGTTCGCGCCATTGACCTCGACCTTGCCCATCACGGGGAAGGAGAGGCCGAAATTGATCTCGCAGAACTGGGCAATGTCCTCGGCCGAGCCGGGCTCCTGCCCGCCGAACTGGTTGCACGGAAAGGCCATGACCTCGAACCCGCGCGGACCATAGTTGCGATAGAGGGCTTCGAGGCCCTTGTACTGCGGCGTGAAGCCGCACTTGCTGGCGGTATTGACCACCAGCACCACCCTGCCGAGACGGTCGGCCAGGCCCACCGTCTCGCCAGAAGGCAACCTCGCCGAAAAATCGGCGATAGTGCGTGGATCAGGCATCGCCCTTGGGGAAATCCGAACGGCGGTACAGCGTCACGATCTCGGCGTACTTGAAGGTGCGGTCACCGGCCTTCTGGATTGCGTAGTCCTCACGCTTTTCCTCGGGCAGGTCCATCACGAACTCGATCATCTCGGCCACGGTCCCGCGGCGCAGGACCTTGAAGCGGTGGAACAGGCCGCCGCCGTCCTCGCACTTGTGCAGTTCGGCCGAATCGTTCCAGGCGAAGCCGGAACCGGCGCCTTCACCGCCGTGAATGGTGGAGGGATTGTCGCTCATCGCGCTTGGCCTTTCATGTTCACTCTTATGGGACCGCCCGGTGCTAACGGTAGTTGTACCGAGCTTTTGTTTCCATTTGGCAATGTCGATCGCCAAAATCAACGCGCGCGTGCCCTCGTGCGGACGCGCGCGTGCAATTTTCAGGCTAGCACACCTTCATGCAGGCGAACCACGCGGTCCATGGCCGCCGCCAGACGCTCGTTGTGGGTCGCGACAAGCGCCGCGCTGCCCTGCCCGCGCACGAGTTCGAGGAACTGGGCAAAGACGGTGTCGGCGGTGGCCTCATCCAGGTTGCCGGTCGGCTCGTCCGCCAGCACCAGCCGGGGCGAATTGGCCAGCGCACGGGCCACCGCCACGCGCTGCTGCTCGCCGCCCGAGAGCTTGCTGGGACGATGATCGAGCCGCTTGCCCAGCCCCAGCGCGGTGAGAAGCTGGGTCGCCCGCTCCTCGCAGGCTCCGCGCGCGCGTCCCGTGATGAGCTGGGGCAGGACCACGTTCTCGATCGCGTTGAAATCGGGGAGGAGATGGTGGAACTGGTATACGAAACCGATGTGATCGCGCCGCACCGCCGCGCGCGCGTCCTTGCCCAGGTTACTGGCGTCGATCCCGGCGATCTCGATGCGCCCGCCAAAGCCGCCCTCGAGCAGGCCGATTGCCTGGAGCATGGTCGACTTGCCCGAGCCCGAGGGCCCCAGCAGCGCAACGATTTCGCCCGGCTGGACAGCAAGGTTCACGCCGCGCAGCACGTCGATGCGCACGCCTCCCTGCTCGAAACTGCGGGTCACGCCCTCCAGGCGGACCACCGGGTCAGTGGACGGGTCGGCCGGGGCCGGAACGACGAGGGGATCACTCATAGCGAAGGACCTGGACAGGATCGGTGCTCGCCGCCTTGAACGCGGGGTAGAGCGTGGCGAGGAAGCTGAGGACGAGCGAGAGCACGCAGATGATGGCGATCTCGACCGGATCGGTGCGCGCGGGCAGCTCGGTGAGGAAGCGGATCGAGGGGTCCCACAGGTTCTGCCCCGTCAGCCTCTCGACCAGATGCACGACCGGCTGGCGGAAATAGAGGAAGACCGCGCCCAGCATCAGGCCCGCGACCGTGCCCGCAGCGCCGATGCAGAAGCCCGCAGTCACGAAGACTTTCATCAGCGACCGGCGCGTTGCGCCCATGGTACGCAGGATCGCGATGTCGCGCGTCTTGGCGCGCACCAGCATGATCAGCGAGGAGAGGATGTTGAACACTGCGACAAGGACGATGATCGAAAGCACCACGAACATCGCCACCCGCTCGACCGCCAGCGCCTCGAACAGCGAGGCGTTCATCTGCTTCCAGGTGGTGACGACCGCCTTGCCCTTGAGCTGGCGTTCCAGCGGAGCCAGGAATTCGCTCACCCGGTCAGGATCGGACGTCGTGATCTCGATGGTGCCTATGGTGTCACCCGACAGCAGGAGTTGCTGCGCATTGACCATGGGCATGATCACGTAGCGCTCATCGAGGTCGTAGATCCCGATCTCGAAGATGGCGGTCACCGTGTAGGCAATCTGCCGGGGAACCGTACCGAAGGGCGTCGGGCGTCCCGCCGGGTTGATGATGGTGATGGTATCGCCCACCCGCGCGCCCAGGTTCTGAGCGAGCTGCGAGCCGATGGCGATGTTGCTCACCCCGTCCGCGAGCGATTTAAGACTGCCTTCCTGCACCTTGTCCGCCAGAGCATCGATGTCCCCTTGCGTGTTGCCGCGCACGAGAATGCCTTCGACCCGGCCGTTGAAGGTCGTCATCAGCGGCTGTTCGATCAGCGGCGAGGCATGGGTGACGCCAGGTGTCTTGCGCGCATTTTCCAGCACCTCCTCCCAGTTCTCCAGACGTCCGCCGTAGGCCTGCACGATGGCATGACCGTTGAGGCTGACGATCTTGTCGAAAAGCTCGGCGCGAAAACCGTTCATCACGCTCATCACGATGACGAGCGCGGCAACGCCGAGCATGACCGCAACGAGGCTGATCCCGGCGACGAGCGCAATGAAGCGCTCCCCCTTGCCGGGCAGCATGTAGCGCTTGGCGATGGTCCATTCGAAAGGAGAGAGTAGCAAGCGGGACGCCGCCTTCTATGAAGAGGTGAAAACCGGATAAAGCTGTGCAGGCGCCAAGCCTTAGGGTGAAGGCTTGTGGGAGGCAAGCAAGGAGCGGCCCCGCCCCCGTGCTCGCCGCCCGGACGCGCCCGCCTGAAGCGCACAAGATGCCTCCCGGTTCCCACCCCGAGACGAGAGCCAGTCCGTGTCACATCCGCGTCACCTTTTCGCGTCAAGGGAACAATGGCACCTCTTGCGGGTTCACGCCCTCTTGCAATTGCGGCCGATCCCTGCAAATGCGCCCTCGACCTTGACGCAGGCGCGGGCCCTCATTCCATGAACCTTACACACCCCTTTCGTGACGCCGACGGGGACAAACTGCGCGAAGAGTGCGGTGTCTTTGGCGTAATCGGAGCACAGGACGCGGCGAACATCACCGCCGCCGGTCTCCACTCCCTTCAGCATCGCGGCCAGGAGGCGGTGGGCATCACCTGCTTCTCAGGCAGCGATTTCCGGTCGCATCGCGGACTTGGCCACGTGGCCCAGGTCTTCGACAACGACACTCTTGAAACGCTTCCGGGCGCGATGGCCTCGGGCCACGTGCGCTACTCGACCACCGGCGGTTCGGGCCTGCGCAACGTGCAGCCGCTCTACGCGGATCTGGCCGCAGGCGGCTTCTCGATCGCGCACAACGGCAACATCTCCAACGCGATGACGCTCAAGCGCGACCTCGTGATGAAGGGCTCGATCTTCCAGTCGACCTCCGACACCGAGGTGATCATCCACCTAGTCGCGACGAGCCGCTACCCCACCCTTCTCGACAAGTTCATCGATGCCCTGCGCATGGTCGAAGGCGGCTACGCCCTCATCTGCATGACCAACGAGGGCATGATGGCCTGCCGCGACCCGCTGGGCATCCGCCCGCTGGTGATGGGCCGCATCGGCGATGCCATCGTCTTTGCCTCCGAAACGGTGGCTTTCGACGTGATCGGCGCCGAATTCATCCGCGCGGTCGAGCCGGGCGAGCTGGTCCAGGTGGACTTCAAGGGCACGATCTCGAGCCACCGTCCCTTCGGCAGCCCCTCCCCGCGCCCCTGCATCTTCGAGCACGTCTACTTCAGCCGTCCCGACTCGGTGATGGACGGGATCTCGGTCTACCAGGCGCGCAAGCAGATCGGCATGGAGCTCGCCAAGGAATCGCCCGCCAACGCGGACGTCGTCATTCCCGTGCCCGACAGCGGCGTTCCCGCCGCGATCGGCTACGCGCAGGAATCGGGCATTCCCTTCGAGCTGGGCATCATTCGCTCGCACTACGTCGGGCGCACCTTCATCCAGCCCGGCGACGCGGCACGCCATTCGAGCGTGAAGCGCAAGCACAACGCCAACCGCGCCATCGTGGAAGGCAAGCGCATCATCCTCATCGACGATTCGATCGTGCGCGGCACGACCTCGATGAAGATTGTCGAAATGATGCGCGATGCAGGCGCGGCCGAAGTGCACATGCGCATCGCCAGCCCGCCCACGCAGCACTCGTGCTTCTACGGCGTCGACACGCCCGAGCGTTCGAAGCTGCTCGCCGCCAAGATGGACACCCAGGCCATGGCCGACTTCATCAAGGCCGACAGCCTCGCCTTCGTCACCATCGACGGCCTGTATCGCGCGGTGGGTGAGCCCAAGCGCGCCAAGAAGTGCCCGCAGTTCTGCGATGCCTGCTTCACCGGCGACTACCCGACCCGTCTCACCGACTTCGAGACCGCGGGCAGCCGGGCATGAGCGCGGCCCCGGCGACGACGTTCGAGGGCCAGATCGCCCTGGTGACCGGCGCCAGCCGAGGCATCGGGGCGGCCACCGCCAAGGCGCTCGCGGCCGCGGGCGCCCACGTGGTGCTCACGGGCCGTGACACCAAGGCGCTGGAAACGGTCGAGGAAGCGATCTTCGAGGCTGGCGGGTCGGCGACCATCGCCCCTGTCGACCTCGTCGAGCCCGACGGCATCGCGCGCCTCGCCACGGCCGTTTCGCAGCGCTGGGGCAAGCTCGACATTCTCGTCATCAACGCGGCGATCCTGCCCGAGCTGACGAGCGTCGCCGACATCGACCAGCGCGTCTTCAACAAGGCGCTGACGACCAACGTACTCGCCTCGCAGGCGCTTATCGCCAACTTCGATCCGCTCCTGCGCAAGAGCCCGAACGCGCGCGTCATCGGCATGACGACGACCGTCGCGGGCGCTCCGCGCGCCTTCTGGGGCGCCTATGGAGCCACCAAGGCCGCGCTCGAAGTTCTTCTGGACTGCTACGCCCAGGAAACCGAAAAAACCTCGAAGATCCGCGTCGCCATCGTTAACCCTGGGGCGACCCGCACGGCGATGCGCGCACGCGCCTATCCGGGCGAGGATCCCGCGACAGTCAAGACCCCCGAGACCGTCGCCGAACGCATGGTAGAGCTCCTTACCGAGCCCTTCCCCAGCGGACATCGCGAATTTCTTAACCAATCGAAGTAATCTGCGGTAAACTGCTTTCTGACAGCAAAGGCTCTTTCCACGCGGCCGATTCCGGCCGTGGTCGGCAATGCATTCAGGCGCAGGGACCCCTAATCATGGCCAGCACCGGCAAGCAGTTGTACGAGAACGCGGCGCAGGAAGATCGCAGCGCGCCGCGCGAGCGCATCTCCATTCCCGCCTCTCTGCGCGCATCGGGCGGCAAGGGCTACCAGACCGTCGTGCGCGACCTTTCGATGTCGGGCTTTTCGGCCATGGCGATGAGCCGCATCCACCCCGGCACCTACTGCTGGCTCACCCTGCCCGGCATGGAATCGATGGCCGCCAAGGTCATCTGGTGGGACGAGGGCATGGTCGGCTGCGCCTTTGAAAACCTCATCGCCCCGATCATCTACGAAGACCTCATGGTGCGCTGGCGCCTGAAGGGCTGGCTCGGCAAGAGCGAAGGCTGAACCGGCCAGCCAGAAAAGCGCCACCTCGCCTGTCTTTACAAGCGCCGCACGCTTGGCGCGAGGCAGACAGTTCGGGAGCCCGAGGGCAATGGCCCTCGGAACAATGTTCTTCTTCCTACTCCCCCTTGAACCTCTCCCACGCCCCCAGCGCGCGTTCGCGCCCCGCGCGGTGCTCGATCAGCCTTTGCGGATAGCCTCTGGGGCGCGCCATCGGTGAGGGATCGTGGATATCGCCTGCGGGCAGATCGGCCAGTTCGGGCACCCACTGCCGGATATAGCCCGCGGCATCGAACTTCTCCGACTGGCTGAGCGGCGCCATGATCCGCACGAACATGTTCGAATCGACGCCCGAGCCCGCGTTCCACTGCCAATTGACCGCGTTCGAGGCGTAGTCCGCATCCACCAGCGTGTCCCAGAACCACTTTTCGCCCTCGCGCCAGTCGATCAGCAGGTGCTTGATGAGGAAGCTCGCCGTAATCATGCGCACGCGGTTGTGCATCCAGCCGGTGTGCCACAGCTCGCGCATTCCGGCATCGACGATGGGATAGCCGGTGCGTCCCTGCTGCCAGGCCTCAAGGTCCTCCTCGGCCTGCGCGCCGCTGCGCCAGGGGAAATCGTCGAAGCCCTCGCGCGCGGAGGTCCCGCCATAGTCAGGGAACTGCAGGATCACGTTCTGCGCGTAGTCGCGCCAGCCGATCTCGCTAAGGAACGTCGCCACCGAGCCGCCCGCCGACGACGTCGCGTGCCACACCTGTGCGGGGGATATCTCGCCGAAATGCAGATGGGGGGACAGGAACGAGGTCCCGTTTCGCGCAGGCAGGTTGCGCTGCCCTTCGTAGCGCGAGGCTTTCTCGGCAAAGGTCTTCAAGCGCGCCTTCGCGCCCTCCTCGCCCGGCGTCCAGAAATCGCGCAAGCCCCCCGCCCAGTCGGGCTTCGTCGGCAGCAGGCCCCAGTCGTCCAGCGCCTCGCTTTCAGGCCAGCTTTCGGGCGCGGCGATGGTGTGCGGGCGATAGAGCGGATCGGGCGGCGGCAGGCGTTCGTGCAGCGCGCGCCAGAAAGGTGTGAAAATCTTGTAGGGCTGGCCCGCGCCCGTCGTCACCGATCCGGGCGGCGCCAGGTAGTTGCCGTGATGAAGATGCAACGTCAGCGCCTTGCCCACCGCCTTCTCGGCGTTGCGCCACCAGGGCTCGTAGTGGCGCAGCGCATGGACCTCGCTCGCCCCCACCTCCTTCGCCAGAGCGGGGAGCACCTCCTCGCACCTCCCCCGGCGCAGGATCAGGCGCGAGCCCTTCTCTTCCAGTGCCGCAGACAGGCTTTCCAGCGAATGGTGCAGCCACCAGCGCGAGGCCCCGCCCATGGCGCGGTGCTTTGCCGTCTCGTCGTCCAGGACATAGACGGGGACGACCGGCCCCTTCGCGGCGGCCTCGACCAGCGCGGCCTGGTCGGAAAGACGAAGATCCCGGCGGAACCAAACGATTACAGGTGAACTCATGGCTTGCGCAACGCCTCCCTATGCGCTGCGTTCCCTAGACCATGATTCTTTCCGAGCAAACATCCCGCCCCGCGCTTCACAGCCATCCGATCAGCCGTCGCAAGGCCCTGATCGTGGCCATTTTTGCCTGGACGGGTTTTGCACTTCTGGCCTGGGCGGTGCTGACCGGCCACACCGCCACGATCGACCGTACCGCCCTGCTGTTCTGGCGCGACGGAGACCTGCGCCCGATCGGCCCTGTCCGCCTGCTTGAAGTGGTGCGCGACATCACGGCGCTGGGCGGCGTGCTCTTGCGTAATCTCTTCGCGCTCGCCGCCATCGTCGCGCTCGTCTTCCTGGGGCACCGCCGCGCGGCGAGCCTCCTGGGCCTGACCGTCGTGCTGGGCTGGGTGGTCGAAGTCGCAATCAAGCTGCTTGTCGGACGCCCGCGCCCGGAGATCACGCTGCATCTGACCGAAGCGGGCGGCTCGAGCTTTCCGAGCGGGCACAGCTTCAATTCGGCCGTGGTCTTCCTCGCCATCGCGCTCGCCTTTGCAGGCTTCAGTTCGCGCGAGCGGGTGCGCGTGACGATCCTGGGCGGTGCGCTGGCGACCAGCCTGATGGTGGCCTGGAGCCGCGTCTGGCTGGGTGTTCACTGGCCCGCCGATGCGCTGGCCGGGTGGCTGGGCGGGACGGCCTGGGCCTTCTCGGCCGCCGCCCTCCTCGGCCCGGCCGCGCGCCTCACCGCGGCGAAGAGCGAGCGCTTCAGCGGCCCGAGCAGCGCCCTTCACTGACAGGTAAATCCACCTCGACCCGGAAGCCATCCGCGAACCCACCGCGCGCATAGCGGCCGTCTCCCACCGTGACCGTCTCGATGCAGCCCTCGCGCGATATGCGGGCGAAGGGCATCTGTGACCAGTCGAGAAAATCGCGCAGTTCGGCCGACGCTTCGATGGCCCGGCGAACCTCGGGCCGCGCCATGTTGTCGGGTTCGGGGGCCTGAACCTTGCGGAGCACGCCGGGATCGGCCAGCGGATCGTAGCGGCCATAGCCCAGCGCGCCGTTCTCCCGCCACACCACCTCGCGCTGCCAGAAGGCAAGCGGCCCGGGGCTGGCAAAGACCCGGTCGGGATGGGCATGGGGCGGCGCCTTGCGCAGCGCCGCGCCCGCCATCTGCGAAATCCCGATGTTGGCGCCGATGAACAGGACGACGCCTGCAAGGCCTGCAATGGCCGCCTTGCCCGGGAAGGCCGCGCCTGCCTTCGTCTTGCGCCAGGCAAGGAAAATCCCGCCCCCCAGCATCGCCAGCAGCCAGGGCGAGACGATGAACAGCCCATCGGTGTGGAACCAGCGCGTGCTGGTGGGGGACAGAAGCTGCACCGCGTACGTATTCTGAAGATCGAGCAAGGGATGGGTCAGCGCGCCCAGATAGCACAACGTCAGAAGCCACCAGGGCCGCATCTCCAGTCCGCTGGCAAAAGTTGCGCCGCGCTTCACCTGCCAGCGATCAAGCAGCCACAGGAGCCCTGCGAGCAACGGGGGCATCACCAGCACCCCGCCGACGAGGCCATGGGTGAAACCCCGGTGCATCGCCAGCGGCGCCCAGGGCGCCCAACCGAAGAACACATCGATATCGGGCATGTTTGCCGCCAGCACGCAGGCTGCAAGGCCCTTGCGCGTACGCCGCTTGAGGCCGGTTTCCGCGAGCGCCCAGCCGGTCAGGCTGTGGGTAATGTTATCCATTTTTTCCCGTATCTTGAGCGAGGTTTAGCGCCGTGTATCGCGGCACACAGCCGCGCTGGCAAGGGTCGAGCGAGCAACGCGCAAGAGCCTTGAAGGTGCCTGACCTTCCCGTGTCCGAAGGTCGACTTGCACGAAAGACACGACGGAAATCGGCAAATCAGGCTGGCAAATCGGGGGCGCATGGGCCATCTTGAAATCGATGCCTGCCGCGCTTTCCTTCTCCCGGATTTCCTGCCACGCGGGCTCTCATTCAATTTACCGGAATTTATCCAGGCAATGACCGATTACGCGAATCTTCCTTACCGCCCCTGCGTCGGGGTGATGCTTGTCAATGCCGACGGCAAAGTCTTCGTCGGCAAGCGAATCGACACCAAGGAGGGCAATTTCTGGCAAATGCCGCAGGGCGGCGTGGACGACGGCGAGGACCTCAAGGACGCCGCGCTTCGCGAGCTGTTCGAGGAAACCGGCGTGCCCGCCGACAAGGCGGTCATCCTCACGCGCACCAAGGACGAACTGCTCTACGACCTGCCCGACGAACTGCTGGGCAAGCTGTGGAAGGGCCAGTTCCGTGGGCAGCGCCAGCACTGGTTCCTCGCCCGCTTCGAAGGCTGCGATGAGGACATCGACCTCAACGCACACGAACCGGCCGAATTCTGTGACTGGAAGTGGGTCGACGGCGACGATCTTCCCGAGCTCATCGTGCCCTTCAAGAAGCGCGTCTACCGCTCGGTGCTGGAGGAATTCCGCGCGCTGATCTGAACCGCGTCAGATCTCCAACGACAACGAAAAAGCCCGCTGAACCGCAAGGTTCGGCGGGCTTTTTCGTACGTCCGTTACGGCTTTAAAGCGTTTATTGGTTGGCGCTTTGCGTGCCCGGCGTCGTCTTGACCTCGGGCGCGCTCACGACCTTGGCGGCGTTCTCGGGCGAAGGGCCCCGGGCAATCGCCGCCGAGACGTCACGGGTCTGCGCGCAGTCGGCACCGCACAGGCTTTCCAGCCGCGCGAGACGACGGTTCGCCTTCTCGGTCGCGCCCTTCTCGGCCAGGGCAACGCCTTCACCCGCCAGAGCGGCGAGATTGCGTGGATCGCGTTCCAGCGCAATGCGGTAGTACCGGATCGCCTTGCCAGTAAGGCCCTTGGCGCGTTCTGCCTCCGCGAGGGCAACCAGCACGGCGACACTGCCCGGCTCAACCGCCAGCGCGGCCTCGAAGGCATCGACGGCCTGCCCCGTAGCGCCCGCTTTCAGGCTTGCCTGGCCCTGCTCCATCAACGCGCTCGCACGCGGATCGAGCACTTCGCTCGCCTCCGAATGGAGCACGCTGGAAGAGACGGCAGCAACAAGAGAAAGGGCAACGGCAGCAGGCGTGTAACGCATCAAGAAGTCCTTGGCAGAGATCTGTTTCCGCGACATGAGCGCAAGGCTATCACAGCCGTTTGAAGCGCGCGACGAAAAACCCGTCGGTTCCGTCCTGGCCCGGCGAGAGGCGAAGCCCCGCCCCGCGCGGCGTTCCAGCAGGAAGCGAAATCGCCTCGGCCTGCCAGCCCGGATTGCGAGCAAGGAAGCCTTCGGCCTGGTCCGCGCCCTCGGCGTCGAGCAGCGAGCAGGTCACGAAGACGAGCCGCCCCTCGGGCTTCACCAGGCTTGCCGCGATGTCGAGCAGACGCGCCTGCGTGGTGGCGTAGCGCAGGATCTGCTTGTCGGTGAGGCGCCAGCGGGCCTCGGGATTGCGACGCCAGGTGCCCGTGCCCGAGCACGGTGCGTCCACCAGTACCGCATCGGCGGCCCCGACCAGGCCTGAAAGCCCGGCAGGCTCCTTCCCCGGGTTCAGGAGAAGTGTTTCAATGGGAAGCGTACCTGCCCGCTCTGCGCGCGGGGCAAGGCGCGAGAGGCGCGTGCGGTCGCTGTCACACGCCACCAGTCGTCCGGTGTTGGCCATGCTCGCGGCCAGCGCGAGGGTCTTGCCGCCGGCCCCCGCGCACAAGTCGACGATGGTCTCACCAGGCGCGGCGGCAACCACTTCGCAGGTGAGCTGCGAACCGGTGTCCTGCACCTCGATGGCGCCGCTCGCATACGCCTCGGTCGGCTCGATCCGGGTGTCGGGAGGATAGCGCCATCCGTTGACAGCCTGCGTCTTCTCCGCGCCCTCGGGCAGGTCGTCGGGCGTGCCCTTGAGCGTGTTGAGCCGGATATCGAGCGGCGCGCGGTCGAGCATGTGGGCGGCCGCCTCGGCGTCAATGCCGCTGTTCGCCAGGCGCATCATCAGCCAGTAGGGCGCCGCCCCGCGGGCCGCCACAGTCTCCTCGGGCGAGATCGCGGCCGGTGCATGGCGCGAGCCGTCGAAGAGCTCGGCAATATCAGGATTTTCCTGCGCCACGCGCAGCATCGCGGCGCGGCCCGTTTCAGGCACTTCCCCGCAGGCGCGGATCGCCCGGTAGGTCAACTCGCGCACCGCGCGCCGATCCTTGCTGCCGGCAAAGCGGCGCGCGCGGAACCAGTCGGCGATGATGCGGTCGGCCGGCGCACCGTTGGAGCGCGCGGCCTCGATCACGAGGTCGAGGATCTCGATCGCGGCCTGAACGCGGGCGGAAGGGGTCATCGGGAACTCTCCTGGCCGGCCCGAAACGCCTGCCAGGCGGCCTCCATCTCGGCGCCCGGGGGCACCTGGAGACATGCGTAAGGCGCCGCCGTGCGCTGCGCGGCGGCGGCCTCACATGCCTCGTGCGATACGAACAGGCCGGGGACGCGGCTGACCGGCGGAGCGGCAGATGCCGCTCCGGGATCGGCCAGCACCAGAAGCATCCAGGGAAGGAATTCCTCCATTCCCGGCCTCCGGCTCAGCGCGTCGGGTAGTTGGGCGCCTCGCGGGTGATGGTCACGTCGTGAACGTGGCTTTCGCTGAGGCCCGCATTGGTGATGCGCACGAACTGCGAGTTCTTGCGCAGGTCCTCGATCGTGGCCGAGCCGGTGTAGCCCATCGCGGCCTTGATGCCGCCCACCAGCTGGTGGATGACATCCTTGGCCGGGCCCTTGAAGGCAACCTGGCCTTCGATGCCCTCGGGGACGAGCTTCATCTGGTCCTTGATGTCGCCCTGGAAGTAGCGATCGGCCGAGCCCCGGCCCATCGCGCCCACCGAGCCCATGCCGCGGTACGACTTGTAGGCGCGGCCCTGGTAGAGGAAGGTCTCACCCGGCGCTTCGGCGGTGCCCGCCAGCATCGAGCCAACCATGACGGTCGAGGCCCCGGCGGCGAGCGCCTTGGCGGCATCGCCCGAAGTGCGCAGGCCGCCGTCGGCAATGACGGGAACACCCAGCTTGTCGGCCGCTTCGGCCGCGTCCATGACGGCGGTCAGCTGGGGCACGCCCACGCCCGCGACGATGCGCGTGGTGCAGATCGAGCCCGGGCCGATGCCGACCTTGATGCAGTCCGCACCCGCTTCGGCCAGCGCCTTGGCGGCCTCGGCGGTGGCGACGTTGCCTGCGATCACCTGGACCGAGTTGGAGATCTTCTTGGCGCGTTCGACGGCGCGCGCGACATCGGCGTTGTGCCCGTGCGCGGTGTCGATCACGACCACGTCGCACTCGGCATCGATCAGCGCCTCGGTGCGGGCAAAGCCCTTGTCACCCACGGTCGTCGCGGCCGCGACGCGCAGGCGGCCTGCCGCGTCCTTGGTCGCATCGGGATAGGTGACGGCCTTCTCGATATCCTTGACGGTGATGAGGCCCACGCAGTGGAAGGCATCATCGACGACAAGCAGCTTCTCGATGCGGCGGGCGTGCAGCAGGCGGCGCGCCTCGTCCTGGCTGACGCCGGTGCTGACCGTCGCCAGGTTCTCGTGCGTCATCAGCTCGCGCACGGGCTGCGCGGTGTTGTCGGCAAAGCGCACGTCGCGGTTGGTGAGGATGCCGACCAGCTTGCCCGAGCCTTCGACCACGGGAATGCCGCTGATCTTGTGCATCTGCATGAGCGCCTGGGCCTCGCCCAGCGTCGCGTCGGGAGCGATGGTGATGGGGTTCACCACCATGCCGCTCTCGAAGCGCTTGACCTGGCGGACAGCCGCGCACTGCTCTTCGATGGTCAGGTTGCGGTGGAGCACGCCGATCCCGCCCAGCTGCGCCATGACGATCGCCATGTCGGCTTCGGTCACGGTGTCCATGGCCGAAGAGATAACGGGGATGTTCAGACCGATTTCGCGCGTAAGCTTCGTGCGGGTATCGGCCTGGTTGGGAACGATGTCGGACTTCGCGGGACGAAGCAGAACGTCGTCAAAGGTGAGTCCGAGCTGGATTTCCATGTGTGCCACCATGCCTTTGGGGAGATTCGTGGCGGCCCATGTAACCAAGTGGTGCGCTTTGGGCTAGTGGGCAGATGCGCTTCTTGTGCCTCGCTGGTGCACAAAAACGCGTTTTTCTGACCAAACAGCAATTTGGACACATGTCCTGGCGGGTCAGCGCGGCCTTGCGCCGAGTTTCAGGGCGCCTCGAGGCGGACGAGCGGCGCGTTGCGCGGGTCGGAGAACCAGCGCCCAAGGTCGGTGAGCAGGAGCACGTCCTCAACCTCACCTCCCAGTTCCAGGCCATGGGTCAGGTCGTCACTGGGTCGGTGATAGTCGCTCTCGTAGAAGGCGCGCATGCGGGTGATATCGCCATAGGCCGTCGTGACCATGACAGCCGGGATATCGTGCTGAAGCAGCGCCCAACCATCCTGGCGGCGCACGAATTCGTTGGCATCCTCACTGTCGAGAAGGTCAAAGTGCGCGCGGCGGGCCACTTTCGCGATGTCCTCGTCGAGGCCCGTCATGCCCTTGCCGACGATGGCAAAGGGCGTGCCGGCGGGCGCGATGGCGACCGAGTCGATATTGAACGCCGCCACGATGCCATCGAGCGGGACCGGCGGGTTCTCGGCAAAGGCATGGGCGCCCAATAGCCCCACTTCCTCGCCGGTTGTGGACAGGAAGTAGACGTCGCGCTCCAGCGGCGGGCCCTTGGCGAGCGCGCGCGCCACTTCGGTGAGCGCAGCCACTCCGCTCGCATTGTCGATCGCGCCATTGCAGACGGTATCTTCCGCGGGCGGCTCGGCGCAGGCCCCGAAGTGGTCCCAGTGCGCCACGAACAGGACCGCGCCCGCATCGGGATTGCGCCCGGGCAGCTTGCCGATGAGGTTGTGGGTATGAATGGTCGTGGAGCGGGTGGTCGCCTCGAACGAGGCGGAGAGGCCGAGCGCAAGCGGCGTGAAGTCGGCGCGCGCGGCCTTCGCCTCCAGCGACGGGAGTGTCTGCGAAGTCCCCTCCAGAAGCCCTGCCATTGCCTCGGGGCTGATGAAGGCTTCCAGGTCGCCGCCGGTCGCATCCTGCGCCAGCGCATAGCCCGAACGCCCGCGCCGGGCGACGACCTCCTCGAAGCTGCGCGACCCGTCAAGCACGGTGAGCACAGCGGCCGCGCCCATTTCCAGGAACGCGCTCTGCCGCGTGCCGGACGCCTCTTCGCCCTCGCGCAGGCCGTCGAGCAGGACCACGATACGGCCGGCCAGTTCGTTACGCGTCAGCGCGCCCGCCTCGAGGTTGCCCACAAACAGCAGGGGCGAGCGGCGCGCAAGGCCGCGCTTGCCCGAGGTCAGGACGATCACGTCCTCGGGCCTCAGCGCCTTCGTACCACGTCCCCGGAAGAACTGTGCCGACG
Source organism: Novosphingobium profundi (assembly GCF_020524485.1). GTDB lineage: Bacteria > Pseudomonadota > Alphaproteobacteria > Sphingomonadales > Sphingomonadaceae > Novosphingobium > Novosphingobium profundi_A. The sequence continues at coordinate 517,268 of NZ_JAIVLF010000004.1, forward strand.
ACGTCGCAGGCTCACGCGCGACCAGGGTGACGGGCGCGAACCACTCGTTGGCCGGATCGTTGGTGCCCGAGACGAGGCCGATGTCGAACCATTCCCGGCCCAGGTAGCGCAGCGTTTTAGCCTCGCCCTCGGTGCCCGGTTCGCGGCCCGCAAACTCGTCGCTCGCCAACCTCTCGATATGATGGCGAAGGCGCCCTTCGAGCGCACGTTGGGCCCGGCGTGACGCGGCCTCGAGCGGCGCCGCGCCGGTCACTGCCATTACGCCCGCAAGAGCGGCCAGCAAGGTCCGCCTGCCCCACACGCGCCAGTTGGCGCGCGCCACAGGCACGGCAGACGGCAGCCACACGGCGTTCGAGAACGGTCTGACGAACACGGAAGGTATCGACGTTTCCCTTGTGCGGCAGGACGCCGCAGACGCCTCATGGCACAAGCGATCCCGATGCCGCAACGGCGGTTTGCACCGTGCAGGAGATGGATGCCTTCTGGGGCGCTCCACGCCCGGCACCGCCCGTGCATTTTTCGCAACGGGAACGTGAACAAGTGTGATACGTTGAACGCATCAAGCCGGACAGATTGTCCGGATTTCAAGTCGATAGAGAAAAGCGGCCCGGCGCATTCGCGCGCTTCCAAGGCCGCTCCTATGGAGACGTTCGAATGTCCACGCGAACCCGCGCCCTCATTGCCGCCCTTGCCCTTCTCCCGCTTGCCCAGCCCGCGCTCGCACAGGGCGACAGCAAGCCGATCACCAGCAAGGATCCCTCCGCGCTCGACATCGCCAAGACGCCGGTGACAGACCTCAATCTCGACTCCAAGGAAATCCCCGAGGTGCTCACCCGCGCGGTGGAACAGCCCTACGATCTGACCGGCCTCAACAGCTGCGCGGCCATCGGCCAGTCGGTGCAGGAGATTTTCGCGGCAATCGGCCCCGACGTCGACATTCCCAAGGAGGAGCGCGACCGCATCAGCGCCGGGCGCGTCGCCAAGTGGGTGGTCTCCTCGTTCATCCCCTTCCGTGGCCTCATCCGGGAAATCTCGGGCGCAAACGACCGCGAACGTGAAGTGCGCACCGCGATCCAGGCGGGCATGACGCGGCGCGGCTTCCTCAAGGGCGTGGGCGCTTCGCGCGGGTGCGACTATCCCGCAGCGCCTGCCACCGCCGAGGACATCGCGGCCATCGACGCCGAACTGGACCGCCGCGACGCCGAAGAGAAGGACGGCGACAAGGACCCGAAGGACGAGCGCGGCGAGGAACAGGGTGAGCGCACCAGCGAGGGCGTTCCCATCGTCAACCAGCCCGTGGTCCAGGGCCAGAACTAGGCCCCGTCATGTGCGAAGGCGGGAACGGCACTGGAGCGCCCTTCCCACCTTCTCGACAGATACGGATCTATTATCAGATTTCGTCGGCGCGCAGGTCGCGCTCCACTTCGGCCCGTGCTTCGGCCAGTTCGCGCTCGATCTCGGCCAGAGCTGCGGCGCGGCTTGCCGCATCGTAGCCCGCCTGCGCGGCGATCTCGTGCCGGGCGCCTTCCAGCGCGCTGAGCACGATCTGCGCGATGTGCTGCGGAGGCCCTGCGCAAATCACGACGTGCTCGCCGTCCTTGGACTGGCCCGCAGCGTGCGAGCGACCTTGGGTGTCGGCCGGACAGCGCGTATCGATCACCATCTCGCGGCGTGTCTCACCCACACCAGCCTGCGCCGGATGCACGATGCGCACGGTCTTCACCTTGCCATCCTTCGAGACGAATTCCTCGACCTTGGGTGCCTGCGCCAGGGCCTTGGCGACCATCGCCTCGATTTCGACCTCGTTCATTCCCGCATGGCGCGCCTGCTTCTGGGCTTCGCGCACGGCGCGTTCGGTCGAGGCGGCGACCTCAGCGGCCACGGCCGGTGGAGCGGGCGCAGCCGGAGGCGCCGGGGGGACATGCCCCACGCGCGCGGGCGCCTCGGGAGCGGCAGGAGCCTCCGGCGGAAGCGGCGCGGCAACCCTGTCGGGCACGGATGGCGGCGCAGGAGGTGCAGGTGGCGCCGGCACGTCGCGGTCCGTGGCCGCCAAGACATCGTCCTGCCCCCGGGCCGCGTAGCTGACCGTCGCGGTCATCGGCACCGCCACGATGGCGAGCGCGAAGAGACTGCGCGCCGCGAGCTTGCGCCAGGGGCCGGTGTCGGCCTGGTTGAGCGCCCGCAGGCGCTGGATGATCGGCTTGCCACCGCCAAGTCCGCCCGCCATCGGCGCCGCAAGCGCCAGCGGAGCATGCCCGGCAAACGAGGCGATAAGCTGGCCGTAGCGGGCGCGCTCAGCCCGGTCCCGCCCAGCCATGACGCGGGCATCGCAGGCGGCTTCCTGGTCGCCGCGCAGCGCGCGCCACGAGGCCCAGGCCAGCGGATTGAACCAGTGCAGCGCGAAAAGCGGCTGCAGCGCCATGATCGCGATGAGGTCCCCCCCGGCGTGGTGCTCCAGTTCATGGGCAATCGCGAAGTCCGAGGTTTCGGAATCGGCCCCGGCGAGAAACCCGAAGGGCAGCGCGACCACCTTGTCGAAGACCCCGAAGGCCAGCGGCGCAGCCACCAGCGGGCTCTCGACAATGCGCACACGGCCTGCGGTCGCGACAGCGCGCGCATCGGTGAGGACCTGGCGCCGCATCATCTGGTAGTTCCAGGTCCGCCAGACAAGGAATGCCAGCGCCCCTGCCAGCCACACCATGAGGAATGCGCTGGTCCACGGGATCTGCATCCAGGGCTCCGGCTCGGCGGGCACGGGCACAAGATCCGCGACAGGCTCAGCGGCAAGGACGAGCCCCGCCGCCTCGGACGTGGCCGGAAGGGCGGTCGAAGCCTCCCCGGCGCGCGCCGAGGTCTGCGCGACGCCGACTTCCACTCCAGCCAACCAACGCGTCGGCGCCAGGGCGGCGGGCAAGGCCAGCGGTGGCATCACGAAGCGAAGCGCGGGCAGCAGCCACAAGGCATAGGCTGCCTGCGCACCAAAACTGCGCGCCACCGGACGGCGAAGAAGCAGCACCAGCGCCATCAGCGCGCCGGTCATCACCAGCGTATCAAGCAACCATTCGGTCATGATTTCAACTCCTTGAGGAGAGCTTCGATCTCGGCAATGTCGGTATCGCTCAGCGCTTCGGCTTGCGCGAGTTGGGCAAACAGCGGCGCCGCCCTGCCCCCGAACAGACGATCGACAAGGCGGCGGCTCTCGGTCCCGACATAGTCGGACCGGGCCATGGCCGGGCTGTATAGGAAGCGCTTGCCATCGCGCGTGGTGCTGAGCGCCTGCTTGGTGACAAGCCGCGCGAGCAGGGTCTTGACCGTGGGCAGGCTCCACCCGCGCGCGGCGCAGACCTTTGCGCAGACATCCTGCGCACAGAGCGGAGCCTCCTCCCACAGGACTTCCATCACCGCATGTTCGGCTTCGGAAATACGCTCGCCAGGCTGGGCGTTGGCTTGGGGCGTTGCGGCCACGTTTCACTCCATCGTTTACACACGTAATCGACTACGCCTGTAAACAATGAGCGTCAATCGCGCAGATGTCGTTCGCAGATGCCCGAATGCCGTTGGTCGAGCGCCAACGCTCCGCGAGCCCTTTACAGGCGGGAGCGTACCGCGTTGCCGACCTTGCGCATGCCCAGCGCCAGCACGATCAGGAACACGCCGCGCACAGCGAACGAGATCATCAGGATCACCGCCAGGAACGCGAGGCCCGTCGCGGGCGAGGAGAACAGCAGGATGAGGCCGAGCACGAGATCGAGCGCGCCCATGAACAGGCGCCAGCCCTTGTCGTGGCTGGCCTTGAGCGCCCAGGCGATCTGCAGCACACCCGCTATCGCAAGCCACGCACCAATCGCCCAGACGAGCGACAGCGCGCCAACCACGGGATTGAACAGGGCAAAGAGGCCCGCGATAAGGGCCAGGACGCCGAGCGCGATTTCCACCCAGCGCCCGCGATGCGCCATCGAGGTGGAGCCCGCCGCAATCGCGGCGACGCCGTAAAGCAGAAGCGTGATGCCCACGATGATGCCTGTCGCCACCCCCGTCGCGATGGGGTTGGTGAGGATCAGCAGGCCCAGCACGAGCAGGAATATCCCGTAGGCCAGAATCCAGCCCCAGATCTTGCCCGGCGCATGGGCCAGCGCGGCCACGACCGGGTCCTTCTCGACATCGGGGGTGAGAGCGGGGTCGAGTTCTTCGCGCGGCATGGGCGTCTCCTTGGCGGGCTCACTGTTCGAAAATGTGCCCGCACCACAGGAGGCGGGACACTGGGGAAAACACTGAGACCGGCCCGGAAGTTGCCGCCAAGCGCGAGGAAGTTCGGTTAGGCAAACGATTTTCCCAAATCGCCCTATGCCAGCCACCGCCCGTAACGCAAAAAGGCGGCGCTCCCATCCGGGAACGCCGCCTTTTTAGCTTCGGACCTTCGGACCGGCCGAAGGCGCCGGGATCAGTACACGCGCTTCTTGGGCTTGATGTACTCGGCATCGTCGGTGAGCGTGTATTCGTGCACCGGACGGTAGTCGAGGCGAACCTCGCCGCCCTTGCCGCCCCAGCCGTTGAACCAGGCTGCGGTGTGCTTCATCCACTCGGCATCGTTGCGATCGGGGAAGTCCTCGTGCGCGTGGGCGCCGCGGCTTTCCTCGCGCGCGTGGGCGCCGTGGAGGGTGACGGTGGCTGCACCGATCAGGTTGTCCAGCTCCATCGTCTCGACGAGGTCGGAGTTCCAGATCAGGCCGCGGTCCGAAACCTTGATGTCCTGCATCTTCTTGTAGGTCTCGGCCATGGCGGTCTTGCCTTCAGCCATGAGCTGCTCGGTGCGGAACACGGCGGCGTGGGCCGACATGTTCTGCTGCATTTCCTTGCGGATCTCGGCCGTGGGCGTGCTGCCGTCGGCGTAGCGGAAGTGGTCCAGACGGGTAAGCGCCAGGTCCGCGGAGTCCTTGGGAAGCTCGGGCTGCGCCGCGCCGGGCTTGACCATCTCCTTGAGGCGGTGGCCGGTCGCGCGGCCGAAGACCACGAGGTCGGTCAGCGAGTTCGAGCCGAGACGGTTCGCGCCGTGGACCGACACGCAGGCCGCTTCACCCACCGCAAACAGACCCGGGACAACCGTTTCGGGGTTGCCGTCGGCGCCGATCGTCATGACCTCGCCGTGGTAGTTCGTGGGGATGCCGCCCATGTTGTAGTGGACGGTGGGAACGACCGGCAGCGGCTGACGGGTGAGGTCAACGCCTGCGAAGATCTTGCCCGACTCGGTGATACCCGGGAGGCGCTGTGCCAGCACCTTGGGATCGATGTGGTCGAGGTGCAGGTAGATGTGGTCCTTGTTCGGGCCCACGCCGCGACCTTCGCGGATTTCCAGCGCCATCGAACGCGAGACGACGTCGCGCGAGGCGAGGTCCTTCGCGGACGGGGCGTAGCGCTCCATGAAGCGCTCGCCTTCGGAGTTGGTGAGGTAGCCACCCTCGCCGCGCGCACCTTCGGTGATGAGCACGCCCGCACCGTAGATGCCGGTGGGGTGGAACTGCACGAACTCCATGTCCTGGAGCGGCAGGCCTGCGCGCAGGACCATGCCAGCGCCGTCGCCGGTGCAGGTGTGCGCCGAGGTCGCGGTGAAGTAGCTGCGGCCATAGCCGCCGGTCGCCAGCACCACGGCCTGCGAACGGAAACGGTGGATCGAGCCGTCATCGAGGCACAGCGCGATCACGCCGACGCACTTGCCGCCGTCCATGATGAGGTCGATGGCGAAGTATTCGATGAAGAAGTCCGCCGCGTACTTCAGCGACTGCTGGTACAGCGTGTGCAGCATGGCGTGACCGGTACGGTCGGCCGCGGCGCAGGTGCGCTGCACCGGCGGGCCTTCGCCCATGTTCTGCATGTGGCCGCCGAAGGGGCGCTGGTAGATCGTGCCGTCCTCGTTGCGGCTGAAGGGCATGCCGGCATGCTCCAGCTCGAGGATCGCGTCGGGCGCTTCACGCACCATGTACTCGATCGCGTCCTGGTCACCCAGCCAGTCCGACCCCTTGACGGTGTCGTACATGTGCCAGGTCCAGTGGTCGGGCGTGTTGTTCTTGAGGCTTGCTGCGATACCGCCCTGCGCCGCCACGGTGTGCGAACGGGTGGGGAAGACCTTGGTGATGCACGCGGTCTTCAGGCCGGCTTCGGCCGAACCCATCGTGGCGCGCAGACCCGAGCCACCGGCGCCGACGACGACGGTGTCATACATGTGGTCAATGATCTTGTAGGCGGAACCAGTCTTATCCTGGGTCATTCAATCAGGCTCCCAGCGCGAGGCGAAGGACGCACAGGACGCCAAAGGCGGCGCCTGCGAAAACGGCGATGTTGAGTGCGGCAAGGCACGCGAACTTGGTGCCGTGGTCGTGGACGTAGTCTTCCATCATGACCTGGACGCCGAGACGGGCGTGCCAGAAGGTCGAGACGATGAGGAGGCCCATGGCGACCGCGGGGACCGGCGCGGAGATCCAGTCGATGACCGTGACGTAGGACAGGTCGTCGAGCAGGAGGATCGAGGCGGCCAGCCAGATCATCAGGAAGAGATTGCCGACCGCGGTGAAGCGCTGGATCAGCCAGTGATGCGCGCCATGCTTGGCCGAGCCGAGGCCGCGCACGCGGCCGATGGAGGTTCCGTTACCCATGGTGTCTACCCTATCTTCAGCGCAGCAGCAGGATCGCCCAGAAGGCGACGGTGAGAACGACGCCCAGCACGCTGGTCACGAGCGACCAGGTGCGGTTGCCCTTCAGCTCGAAACCGGCACCGATATCGAGGACGAAGTGGCGAAGGCCGCTCATCATGTGATTGAAAAAGGCCCAGCTGATGCCGACCAGGACGATGTAACCGATAGGCGACGTCATGCACTTGGCGAGCAGCGCATAGGCCTCCGGGCCGCTGGCCAGCGCGCCAAGCCACCACAGCAGCAGCGCGAGGCCGACAACCAGACCGTGCCCGCTCACGCGGTGCATGATCGAGACAAACATATGCGGACCCCAGCGCCAGATCTGGAGGTGCGGCGATAACGGACGGTTCTTGCTGCCAGCGGTGGCCATGTCCTTGCGAATCCCCTTGCCTGCGGCAGCCTAGGTACGCTGCCCTCGTGGAAGTCCCCCTTAGTCATTTCGCTGCAACGCGCAAGTTCCACAGTCACATCAGCGGGATTGGCGCGTGCAACTAGCCAAGTGCGGGCGCCGCGATTAAGGCGCGAGAGATGATGTTGCCCGCTCCCCGCGCGCCGTTCCGGCGCCTTCGATGGACGCCGCTTGCCGTGCTGGGCGCTGGCGCACTCGCGCTGGGGGTCCCGCACGCGTTTGCCCGTACGGATGATGCGCCCGGCGCACGACTGGCGCAGGCCTGCGCGGGCCGGGATGGCTGGGCCGAGCCCGCCCCGCCCGCCCGCATCGCCCCGGAAACCGGGATAAAGGCATGGTATGTCGGCACTTGCGGGATTACCGCGCTGCTCCTCGATACAGACGCGGGACTGGTGCTGCTGGATAGCGGCGTCGCCGAGGCGGCCCCGCTTATCCTTGGCAATATTCGCAAGCTCGGTTTCGATCCGCGCGAGGTGCGCTGGCTGCTCGGCTCGCACGAGCACCATGACCACGTCGGCGGCCATGGTGCAGTGCAACGTGCGACGGGCGCAAAGGTCGCCGCGCTCGCTGTCGCTGCGCGCAGTCTGACGCGCGGAAAAATCACTCTCGATGATCCCCAGCGCGGCGCCATCTCCGATTTCGCGCCCGTTCGGGTGGACCGCGTCCTGGCTGACAGCGAGGGACTCGTCGTGGGCTCACTCGTCCTCACGCCCCACGCGACGCCCGCCCATACGCCCGGATCGACAAGCTGGACCATCGCCAGCCGCGTCCCCGGGGCGCCCGCAATGACGCTCGCCTATGTGGACAGCGCCACGACCGTTTCGGCAAAGGGCTATCGCTTCACTGACCATCCCGACCGTGTGACCCAGGCCCGCGCAGGTTTCGCGGCGATCGCGGCCCTGCCCTGCGACGTCCTCGTCACCCCGCATCCTTCGGCCAGCAACCTCTTTGCCCGCCTGTCGGGCAGCGAAGCGCTGAACGACCCGCAGGCCTGCGTGCGCTACGCAGCACGCGCCTCCGAGTACCTCGACACACGCCTCTCCCAAGAGCGCGCGAACGACCACCAAGCAGAAGTACCCAAGTCATGAGCTGGAAGATTACCGCCTACGCCGACCGCGCCACCATCGAGCACGTCCTTGTCGCGCACGAGGACGCCTTCGACTGGGATCCCGAGATCGTCATTTCGGGCAGCGAGATCGCCGAGGACAAGCCCGACGACTGGCAGCTCGAAGCCTGGCTGGGCCACAAGCCCGGCAAGGCCGAGACCGAGGCCCTCGCCGCGCTGTTCCCGGGCGAGGTTCCGGCCTTCGAAATCGAGGAACTGCCCGAGACCGACTGGCTCGTCTCCAGCCAGCAGGACCTGGAGCCGATCCGCGCCGGTGCCTTCCACGTCCACACGCCCGAACACCCCGCCCTGAAGGAAAGCGGCGTCTTCGACTTCACCATCCCCGCCAGCCAGGCCTTCGGCACCGGACAGCACGCGACGACCGCCGGGTGCCTCGCCATGCTCACGCACATGAAGCAGCGCGGCGTCCTCGTGCGCAGCTGCGCGGACATCGGCACGGGCACCGGGCTCCTCGCCTTTGCCGCGCTGCGCCTGTGGCCCAATGCGCTGGCCATCGCGAGCGACATCGACGCGGTCTGCCCGGCCGTCGTGGAAGCCAATGCACGCACCAACGGCATTGCCATGGGCGAAGGCAACGGCGAGCTCATCATGACCGTCGCGGCGGGCATGGACCACCCCCTGCTCCACGCGCGCGGGCCCTACGACCTCGTCCTGGCGAACATCCTCGCCGGACCGCTGGTCGAACTCGCCCCCGACTTCGCGGATGCGCTGGTTCCGGGCGGACACCTTGTCCTCGCAGGCCTTCTGGAAACGCAGGAGCCTGCCGTGCGCCGCGCCTGCCGCCTTGCCGGACTGCGCCTTGCGGGCCGGATGGTGAACGGGGACTGGTCGATCCTCTGGCTGCGCAAGCGCCGTCGCTGGCGGGCAAGCTGAGAATAGGGACGAAAGAGATATATCAAGGGGTCATCACCCCTTGACCCCGAACCGGGCGACCTCACCTTATCTCAGCCAGACTGGCGCAGGGAAGGTGAGGTCTGCAAATTTGGGGAGCCCGAGGGCGATGGCCCTCGGAACCGATATCTTTGAATCTCTTGTCCGACCGGCCGGCTCGCTTCAGCTCAGGCCACAATTTCCAGTTCAAGACGCCGGGCCGCACGGCCATAGCGCGTCAGGATCTTCTCCGCACCGGGATCGAGCACCCGGTCGAACGCCACGCCCACGCGATCGGCCACGCTCCAGCGCACCCGCGCCTTGATCATCCCCACACCATCGAGCGCGAAAGCCAGTTTCTGGCCGCACGCCAGTTCACCGCATTCCACGACGAACTGGCAGCCCGCCGACGAAACATGCCGGGCTACCACGCTGGGATGGTCGCATACGTCCCGCATCTGCATGATGCCCTCCTCCGCTGCGCCGCTTCTCCTGCGCACAAGGCTAATTAATAAATCTTAACGCCCCGTAAACTTTCGTAAACCGCGAATTTATGGGGATATTAGCAAGAGACCGCGATTTCTCGGTAGAATACATAATTTGCAATTAACCTTTGCAAGTTAATTAATGTTAACGCATTCTGGCAAGAATAGACGCTGTCAGGGGGGTTGGTGCTGACAATCGAGAGAGGCCAACCATGGAACATGACGAGAAGCAGCGGCCCGATTCCGTAATTGGGCCCCTAGGGGAAAAACTAGAGAGGGCAACACTACCGCCCGCAAATACTTCGCGATGGGTCGTACGCCGCAAGGCCGAAGTTGTCGCAGCCGTCAATGGCGGTCTGCTTACGATAACAGAAGCTTGCGAACGCTATGGACTTACGCTCGAAGAACTTGCCTCATGGCAACGCTCCGTCGAACGTGAGGGCATGGCGGGCCTTCGAGCCACGCGCGTTCAGCATTACAGGCAAATGCATGAACGACAGGGACGCAAGTCCTGACGGATGACACGCGGCGGTCTGTTCGGCGGTACAGGCCAAGCCTCCTCGGGGAATCCCCTGTGAAAACGGGCTGACGCTTGCGGGCGCCGGCCCGTTTTTACATCCTTAATCAGCCCGCCTCGGCGACGATCCTCGCCCAGGCGGCTTCGTCGATCACCGCGATCCCCAGTTCCGCGGCCTTCTTGAGCTTCGAGCCTGCGCCCGGCCCCGCGACGATGAGATCCGTCTTGGCCGAGACCGAGCCCGCCGCCTTCGCGCCAAGCCGTTCGGCCTGCGCCTTGGCTTCATCGCGGCTCATCGTCTCCAGCTTGCCGGTGAAGACGACAGTCTTGCCCGCCACTTCGCTCTCCACGCTTTCGACCACGAACGGCGGCGGCGTCACTTCGGACAGAAGATCGTCCCAGACCGCACGGTTGTGCTCCTCGTGGAAGAAGTCGCCGAGCGCGCCCACGACCACCGGCCCCACACCGTCGATCGAAATGAGTTCGGCGTAAGCCTCGCTCGCCTCGGCCGCAGCCTCCTCGCCATCCTTGACGTGGGCCTTCTCGGCGATCTCACGAAGCGCAGGAAGTGTCTCGAAACGCTTGAGAAGATCGCGCGCGGTCACAGTGCCGATGTGGCGGATACCCAGCCCGAACAGCAGGCGCGCGGCATCGGGGGCCCGGCGATTTTCCACAGCCGCCAACAGGTTGTCCACAGACTTGTCCTTCCAACCATCGAGCGCAAGGATATCGTCCCGGCGCTGGCGCAGACGGAAAATGTCGGCCGGGCTTTCCAGCCACCCCTTGGCGAAGAACTCGTCGATGGTCTTTTCTCCCAGACCATCGATGTCGAGCGCGCCGCGGCTGACGAAGTGCTTGAGACGCTCGGTGCGCTGGGCCGGGCAGATCAGACCGCCCGTGCAGCGCACGTCGACCTCGCCCTCTTCGGCCACCGCTTCTGAACCGCACTCGGGGCAGTGATCGGGGAACACGAAGGGATCGCGCGCCTCCTCGCGGGTGCGGTTCTCCACCACCTGCGGGATCACGTCGCCCGCGCGCTGGATCACCACCCGGTCGCCCGGGCGCACGCCCAGACGCGCGATCTCGTCGCGGTTGTGGAGGGTGACGTTGGTGACCGTAACACCGCCCACCAGCACCGGCTGCAGGCGCCCGACCGGGGTCAGCTTGCCGGTGCGTCCAACCTGGATCTCGATCTTCTCCAGTGTCGTCTCGGCCTGTTCGGCGGGGAACTTGTGCGCGAGCGCCCAGCGCGGCGCCTTGGCAACGAAGCCGAGGCGCTGCTGCAGGTCGAGCCGATCGATCTTGTAGACCACGCCGTCGATCTCGAAATCGAGGTTCGCACGCCCATCGCGGATCGCGCGGTAAGCTTCGAGCAGCTCCTCCAGGCTCTCGCAGCGGCGGAACTGGGGCGAGACCGGCAGTCCCCAGGATTCGATCCGGCGAATAACCTCGTGCTGGGTCTCCCCCGGCACCGCGCTCGCCGCGCCCCAGCCGTGCGCCCAGAAGCGCAAAGGTCGCTTGGCGGTGACCTTCGCGTCCTTCTGGCGCAGCGAGCCGGCGGCCGCGTTGCGCGGATTGGCAAACTGGCGCACCTTGGCCTCGTCGAGCGGCTCGCCCTTGCGCTCCGCTTCCGCGCGGGCCTCCTCCATCAGCGCTTCATTGAGCGCGAGGAACGCGGCCTTTTCCATGTAGACTTCACCGCGCACCTCGAAGACTTCGGGAATGCCTTCGCCGGCCAGTTCCTGGACGATGTCGGGGATATGCGCGACGTTGGGCGTCACGTCCTCGCCCACCTGCCCGTCGCCCCGGGTTGCCGCGCGCACCAGCTTGCCCTTCTCGTAGCGCAGCGAGCAGGAGAGCCCGTCGATCTTGTCCTCGGCTGTGACCGCCAGCGGTTCCTCGGCCGAGAGCGAGAGGAAGCGGCGCACGCGCGCGAGGAACTCGGCCACTTCCTCATCGGAAAAGGCGTTGTCGAGGCTCATCATGCGCACTTCGTGCGTCACCTTGCCGAGCGGCGAGGCAGCAACCTCGTGGCCAACCGCGCTCGACGGGCTGTCGGGGCGCTTCAGGTGCGGAAACGCCTCTTCCAGCTCGGCGTTGCGGCGCACCAGCGCGTCGTACTCCGCGTCCGAGATCTCGGGCGCGTCCTCGGCGTGGTACTTGCGGTTGGCGCGCTTGATCTGGCGCGCGAGCCGCATCAGTTCATTGGCGGCGTCGGCTTCGGCGAGAAAATCGGGTGCGGATTCGGAACTCATGGCCCCGCTATGGCGCAAAGCGGACCAAAACGGGAGCCTGCATTGCCGCCCTGCCCCCGGCTTTTGCCTCCCGATATCAGTGGTAGATGATCTCCGCCCGGCGCATCACGACATCCGGCAGCGCGCCATCGCCCTGTCTGAGGATGATCCGCCAGGACTTTCCGTCCTCGCCCGTCGCACCGAACATGGCTTCGGCGTCATAGCCGCCTCTCGCCAGGACCTCGTCCGGCACGTGCCGCAAGTGCCAGCCGAAATTCACATCATGCTCGTAGTGCCCCAACTCGATCCGGAACAGCGCATCAAGCGGCACCTGCGCCAGCGCCGCACGCGGCGTCCGGCATACGGCATCCTCCTCCGGCTCGCAGGTAATGCCAAAGGGAAGCTGTCCGGGCGCAGCGGCGGCCCGCATGGCCGTAACGAGCGCCCGATAGCCCGCCAGCGTCTGAGGCTTGCGCAGCGATACATAGCCTGCCTGCGCATTGCAAACCTGCGTATCCGCGCCAGTCTCTGGCAAACGTACCGCCGCGATCTCGAAGGCACGCGGCGCCTTGATCGCAAGCTGGGTCTGCGCTTCGGCCTTGTCCTCCCCGGACTGAGCGCCCTCGAGCCGTACGAGGTAATCGGTGCGCCGGCACACATCGGGCGCCGCCGCGCGCGCGGGAGCCCTATAGACCGCATAGAAGACAACCGTCGGCGAAAACCAGCGCTGCACCGAGCCCTCTACAACTTTGGCGGCGAGATCGGGCGGGAGCAGGCGCGCCTTCAACGCCATTGCATCCTGGCTTTCGATCTCGCCCAAGGTGATCGTGGAAGGCGCACTGGCGGCGACAAGAAAGGTCGCACAGGCCAGTCCGGTCAGCCTTCGCAGCATGGTCTTCTCCTTCTGTCCAATTGGATTGGTAGCAGACGGAAATGGCGACAGCCAAGCAGGATTGCCGGTCTGCAAGGCGCGGCAGTTCAGCCCAGCACGTGGCCCAGCGTCAGGATCGTGCGTGCGTGACGCTGGGCAATCGCCATGCGGTCCGCGCCGTAGCCACCGCCAAGTGTGCTGGCCACAGCGATACCGCGCGCCCGCGCCTCGCCCGCAACCATGCGATCGCGCGCCTCCAGTCCCTCGTCCGACAGCGCGAGGCGTCCGAGCTTGTCGTCCGCGTGGGCATCGACGCCCGCCTGCAGCAGGATGAGTTCGGGCGCGAAGTAATCGAGCACCTGCGGGAACGCACCGGCCAACGCCTCCAGATAGGCCGCATCGCCCAGGCCATCGGCAAGGCCAATATCGAGCGAGGAGCGCGCCTTGCGCGAAGGAAAGTTCTTCTCGGCGTGAAGTGACAAGGTGAAGATATCCCCCCGCCCGGCCGTCAGCGCGGCGGTGCCATCACCCTGATGCACGTCGAGATCGAGGATAAGGACGCGGGAGACCTCGCCCTCCTCGATCAGCCGGTTGGCCGCCAGAGCCAGATCGTTGAACACGCAGTACCCCGCGCCGGTATCGGCCAGCGCATGGTGGCTGCCGCCCGCGCTGTTGGCGGCGTATCCGTGAGCAAGCGCGAGCCGGGCCGCCAGCCATGTGCCTCCCGGCGAAAGCTGCGAGCGGCGCGAGATCCGCGCGTCGATGGCAAAGCCGATCCGGCGCTGCTTGGCCGGCGGCACACGGCAGGTGAGGACCTCCTCGACATAGGCCGGGTCATGGACAGCTTCGAGCCATTCGGGCGGCATGATCTCAGGTTCATGGACCGTCATCGCCGCCCCGCTCTCACCCAGCGCGCGCATGACGAGCGCGTACTTGTCGTGCGGGAAGGTGCCGGACCGGGCGGTTTCCACCGCATAATCGGGGTGATGGACGATGTGCAGCATCCCCCTGCCGTTAACCGGGCGCACCGCTGCGGTCGAGCCCCCGAGGCGCGCAACGCGTCGCATTGTGGCTCGGCTTCAGGCCTTACGCTCCCATCCACACGACAGGGTTGGTGGCGCACAGGAAAACCGAGTTCAGCGCCACGAGTGCCAGATCGCGTGCCCCGCTTTCATCCCCGAACCAGCGCAGGAAGCGGGAGAAATTCCAGGTCCCCAACACGCCCGCCAGGATCGTCCAGGCGAGGATCGCCACCCCGAACGGGGTCATTGCAAAGACACTGAAGCCCGAGAGGGCGAGCCCCACGAGGAGAAGGAGCATCCAGACCGCGCAGCCAAAGGAACTGAGCCCCCAGGCCAGCGCGACAAAGGGAAAGGCAAGTGTTGCCCCAAACGCACCCAGTTCCGCGCGGGTGGGGCGGCGCATCAGGCGCCCTGGAGCAGCCGGTCGGCCTGCGCGCGCGCTTCCTCGGTGACCTGCGCGCCCGAGAGCATGCGCGCGATCTCTTCCTTGCGCTCGGCCTCGCTGAGCGGGGCGACCGAGGTCTTGGTCACCGTCCCGCGCGAGGACTTGGAAATCATGTAGTGGCGGTTGCCGCGCGCGGCGACCTGCGGGCTATGCGTGACGGCCAGGAGCTGCCCATTCGAGGCGAGGCGCGCGAGGCGCTCACCAATGGCATCGGCCACCGCACCGCCCACGCCCCGGTCGATCTCGTCGAAGATCACCGTGGCCGCCCCGCCCTCTTCGGCCAGCGCAACCTTGAGCGAGAGGATGAAGCGCGACAGTTCGCCGCCCGAGGCAATCTTGGCGAGCGGTGCGAACTCGGCGCCCGGGTTGGTCGAGATGAGAAACTCCACCCCGTCCATACCGCTCGCGTTCCAGCGCGCCTCGGGCAGCTTGACGACCGAGGTCTGGAAGCGCGCGGCGTCGAGCTTGAGCGGGGCGAGTTCGGCCGCCACAGCCTTGTCGAGCCGCCGCGCGGCCGAACGGCGCAAGTCATGGCGCTTGCTCGCCTTGTCGCGGTAGTCGAGCGCGGCCTTCTGCGCGGCGGCCTCCAGCCTGGCGATATGCTCGCTCCCCCCCTCGATCGCGTCGAGCGCGGCGCGCATTGTCGCCATCTTTCCAGGCAGGTCATCGACGGCACAGGCATGCTTGCGGGCCTGCGCGCGCAAGTCGAACAGGCGTGTCTCGATCCGGTCTAGCTCGGCCGGATCGAAGGCCAGCGCCTGCGCGGCTTCTTCCAGCTTGGCTTCGCTCTCCCCCGCCTCGATCACCGCGCGGTCGAGCGCGTCGAGCGCTTCGGCGAGCAGCGCATGTTCAGGCGCGATGCGGTCCAGTCGCCGCGCAGCCCCGCGCAGCGCGGCGAGCGGCGAATCGTTGCCGTCCCACAGGAAGCGCAAGCCCTCCAGATCCTCGGACAGACGCTCACCCTTCTGCATGTCCGCGCGGGCCAGCGCGAGGGTTTCCTCCTCGCCTTCTTCGGGTGACAGCGCCTCCAGTTCGGCCAGGTGCGCGGTCAGCAATTCCTCGTCCTCGGCCGCGCGGGCGACTTCCTCGCGCGCGAGATCGAGCGCGTCTTGTGCGCGCCGCCAGGTCTTGAAGGCGGCTTCGAGCCCGGCGAGATCGCCACCGGCAAAACGGTCGAGAAGGTCGCGGTGGCCCTTGGCGTTGACGAGGCCGCGGTCATCGTGCTGGCCGTGGATCTCGACCAGGGCCGGACCGATTTCCCGCAAGAGCGCTACGCTGACGGGCTGGTCGTTGAGCCAGGCGCGCGAGCCGCCGTCGGCCTTGAGCTGGCGGCGCAGGATGAGCGGTTCCCCCGGCTCCACCTCAATGGCAGCGCCCTCAAGAGCCGCTTCCAGGACAGCAGGCAATTGCGCAAACTCGAACGTCGCCGTCACGCTGGCCCGTGCCTCGCCCGCACGGACGAGGCCGGTATCGGCGCGGTTGCCGATGACGAGGCCCAGCGCGTCGAGCAGGATCGACTTGCCGGCACCGGTTTCACCGGTCAGCACACCAAGGCCACGGGCAAAATCGAGGTCGAGTGCCTCGATCAGGACGATGTTGCGGATGGAGAGACGAGTCAGCATGTTCGCGAATCGTTCTACCGTACGAATTCGCTTTCGTCACCCGGCTTTACGCCTGTTAACGTGCTGTCGGTGGGCGCTGGCGCCCCGCCCTGTTGCGTTGCCCTGTTGCGTTGCCCTGTTGCGTTGCCCTGTTCCGGTGCGACCCGAAGGGCGGAGGCGTCAGGCGAGCAGATGGAGCCCGGCGGCGATCCCCAGTGCCCAGACACCAAGGACAAGAGCACACAGGGCCTCGATTTCCCAGCAGCGACCCGGGGCTTCGAAATTGTGCGGAGCAGCCATCTTAGCGAAACTTTCCTGAAGCGATTCGGCGCATCTGTCGCGCCGTTGCTCGCACCTTTTAACTCAACCCATAAAGTAGACAAAGTGAATTTTTGGCAATCGCAATGACCGCGCCACACCGCTGCGTCGCATACGAGAAGCCCCCCGCAGCGCGAAGCTGCGGGGGGCTTGATAACCGTTCGTATGGCCCGTTCGTTCAGGCCGCGATGAAGTCGGGCGCGTTCTTGTCCATGAGCTTGTAGGCGCGCTCGTACCACTTGGAATTGGGGTAATTGTTCTCGAGCACGGCCGCCGCCTTCTGGGCTTCCTCGGGAACGCCGAGCGAGAGGTAGCACTCGACCAGACGAAACAGCGCCTCAGGCGCGTGGCTGGTGGTCTGGAAATTGTCGACCACGGCGCGGAAGCGCAGCGTGGCGGCCAGCCACTTGCCGCGCTGCTGGTAGTTGCGCCCGACGGTCATTTCCTTGCCCGCGAGGTGATCGTTGACCAGGTCGAGCTTGAGGCGCGCGTCGGCCGCGTACTGCGTGGTCGGATAGCGGCGGATGATGTCGGTGAGCGCGGCCTTGGCCTGCTCGGTCGTCTTCTGGTCGCGCGTCACGTCGCTGATCTGCTCATAGTAGCACATCGAGATCAGGTAGTAGGCGTAAGGCGCATCCTTGTTGCCCGGGTGGATCGAGAGGAAGCGCTGCGCCGACTGGATCGCCTTGTTGTAATCGCGCGCGGCGTAATAGCTGAACGCGCTCATCAACTGCGCGCGGCGCGCCCAGGGCGAATAGGGATGCTGGCGCTCGACCTCATCGAACAGCGCTGCGGCCTGCTTGGTGCGGCCGGTATCGAGACGCTCGCGCGCAGCGGCATAAAGCGTGTCGACGTCGCGCGCGACGTAGGCGGTATCCTTGGCGCCGCCCGAGCCGCCACCGCAGCCGGCCGTGAGGACAAGGGCGCCGCATGCAGCGGCCAGGACAACGGGTTTGAGGCGCGAACGTTCGAACATGGCGCGTCTATAACCAGCGCGCGGCTGAACGCCAAGTGAAGTTGCGCACTGTTTTTCCACCCGCCCCTAACCCGCCCTGCCCCGGCCCAGCCCGATCTCAAGGCGATGCAAGCGGGCAACGCCAAGGACTTAGGGTGAAAACTTCGGCAGATGCGCCTTGCCTGCCCCCTCCAGCCTGCCATAGTGGCCAGCAATGGCTGGCAGCAACGAACTCTATTCCCCCGTCATGTCCGACGCCCTCGTCATCCTGGGCGCCGCGGGCATCGTCATCCCCGTCTTCAACCGCTTCAAGATCACGCCCGTGATCGGGTTCATCCTGGTGGGCCTGCTGGTGGGTCCCTTCGGGCTCGGCCGACACGTCTTCGAGCATCCCTGGCTGACCCACATCAGCATCACCGACCCCGGCGGGCTCGACATCTTTGCCGAGTTCGGGATCATCCTCCTCCTGTTCTCGATCGGCCTGGAACTCTCGTTCGGACGCCTGTGGGACATGCGCCGGATGGTCTTTGGCCTGGGCATGATGGAACTGGTCGTGATCGGCAGCGCGCTGACCTTCATCCTCGCCGCCATCGGCCAGGCCTTTGCTGGCGCCGTGGCGCTGGGCCTCGCGCTCTCGCTGTCCTCGACCGCGCTCGTCCTCAAGATCACCAACGCGGCAACGCCCGTGGGCCGCGCGGCGCTGGCCATGCTGCTGTTCGAGGACATCGCGCTTGTTCCCATCATCTTCCTTCTGGGCGCGCTGGCCCCGCACGCATCGGCCGACGGGATGGGCAATCTCATCCACACGCTGCTGTGGGGCGCGGCGGTCATCGCCGGGCTGCTGGTTTTCGGGCGCTACCTCCTGCCCCCGCTCTTCGCGCAGGCCGCGCGCACCAAGAGCCCCGAGCTGTTCCTCGCCGCCTCGATGCTGGTGGTCATTCTCGCCTCGCTGCTGACGGCTGCGGTCGGCCTCTCGCCCATCGTCGGCTCGCTGATCGCGGGTCTCCTCATCGCCGAGACCGAGTACCATTCCGAGGTCGAGCAGATCATGGAGCCCTTCAAGGGCCTCGCGCTCGGTGTCTTCCTCATCACCATCGGCATGAGCATCGACCTATTGGTGGTCTGGGAATACCTCTATTCGATCCTCGTCGCGACGGTCGGCGTGATCCTTCTCAAGGCCGTGGTCACCGGCGTTCTGCTGCGGCTGATGGGCGCGCGGCGCGGCACCGCGACCGAGACCGGCATTCTCATGTCGAGCCCCTCGGAGACCACGCTGATCGTGCTCTCGGCCGCCGCCACCGCGCAGCTCATCCAGCCCGGCACCAACCAGTTCTGGCAGATCGTGACCGCCATCGGCCTTACTGTCACCCCGCTGCTTTCCATGTTCGGCAAGATCGCCGCACGCCGGGTCGATCAGGTCGAGGCCCCGCACCACCCCGCCGAGACCGAGGACAAGCCGAGCACGATCATCATCGGCTTTGGCCGCGTGGGCAAGCTGGTCGCCGACATGCTGACCCGTCACGACCGGCCCTATATCGCGATCGACACCGACACCGACTTTATCGCCGACGGGCGCACGCAAGGCTACAACGTCGCCTTCGGCGATGCCGCGCGCGGCGATGCGATGGAGCGCCTGGGCGCCGAGAACGCAGCCGCGGTCATCCTCACCATGGACGTTCCCGTGACCGCGCAGCGCATCGTGCGCAAGCTGCGCCAGCAGTATCCCGACCTGCCGATCATCGCCCGCGCACGCGATGCCGAGCACGCCGCCCTGCTCTATCGCGCCGGGGCCACCCACGCCGTGCCCGAGACGTTGGAAAGCTCGCTCCAGCTGTCCGAGGCCGTGCTGGTCGAGACCGGGGTGCCAATGGGCCCGGTCATCGCCTCGATCCATGAAAAGCGCGACACCTTGCGCGAACAGATCATGGAACAGGGCGGCCTTGCGGAAAAACCGGCCTTGCGCTCGGGCGTCCTCACCAAGGACCGCGAGACACCGGGAGCCGCGCGATGAGCGTTGAGGTCCGCCCTGCGAGGCGCAGCGATCTCGGCGCGATCCTAGCCCTGGAGGAGGCCACCTTCCCCGAGGAAACCTACGGCGAGATCGCGCTGCGCCAGTTCATCGACCTGTTCCCCACCCGCTTTCTCGTGGCCGAGAGCGCGGGCGCGGTGGCTGGCTATGCGCTGGGCGGCATCGACGATAGAGGCGAAGGCTGGCTGCTCTCGCTGGGCGTCAGTCCGGCCTTTCAGGGCCAGGGTATCGGTACGCGCCTGCTTGGCGCGGTGCTGGCCGCGCTGGACGATGCCCCCGTGATCCGCCTGACAGTCCTGCCGGGCAACGACCACGCTGTCGCGCTCTATGAAAAGAATGGATTTTCGACCGAGGCCTTGCGCCCGGACTACTATGGCCCCGGGCAGGATCGCCTGGTCATGGTGCGCCCCCGCTGACCGCCGGTTGTGCGCTGCGCTCGCTGTCCGAGCGCCCCGGCCCCCTCGCGTCTTGCCGCGCAGATAGGGGCCCGTGCCTGGATCATCAGGCTTGATTCGCGTTAACCAGATGCGCCCCGTCAGTTGGTCTCGATGCGAATGCAGGCATGGAAGGCACCGTCATCCTCGTCCTGCCGGTGCCAGACCTCGACAACTTCGAGATGGAGCAATTCCGCGTCGATCTCGAGCGCAAGGAATTCCCCCTTGTGCGGCAGGAAGTCGAACTCGGTCGCGAACAGCGGCTCCTCGTCATCCTCATCCGCAAAAACATCGACAAACGGCATGCAGAAACCTCCCGAACGTAAAACCTAAGTGAAAGTTCCTATATCATTTTGCATAATGAAATAAATTCCTATTTCGATTTCGAGATTGCCCCGAATAGGTACAAACAACACTTTATTACTTGTGTGACTCAAACACAGACCAGCCCGTCGCCTGGACCAGTTTCTCCAGTGCAACTTGCCCCAGATGCGAATTCCCGCTTGCGTTGAGCCCCGGCGACCAGACCGCGATGCTTGCGCGCCCGGGCGCCACGCACAGGATGCCCCCTCCCACTCCCGACTTGCCCGGAAGGCCAATGCGGTAGGCGAAATCCCCCGAATTGTCGTAGTGCCCACAGGACATCATCAGCGCATTGATACGCCGCGCCCGGCGCGCCGTAACGATCCGGCGCCCTTCCACCTGCCCCGCATCCATCAGGTAGCGCCCGGCCATTGCCAGTTGCCGACAAGACATGGAAAGCGCGCAGAAATGGAAATAGGTACCCAGCACCTTGGCCACCTCGCCGTGGATATTTCCAAAGGCGCGCATATAGTTGCCAAGGGCCATGTTGGTAAAACCGGTTTCTTCCTCGGCCCGCGCCACGGCGCTGTCGATCACGATCGTCTCGTCGCCCGCCAGTTCGCGCACGAAGCGCAGCATCTGCCCGATTGCCTCGCGCGGTTCGAGATGGCCGAGCAGCACGTCGGTCACCACGATGGCGCCCGCGTTGATGAAGGGATTGCGCGGTATTCCCCGCTCGCTCTCCAACTGGACAATGGAGTTGAAGGCCGACCCCGAAGGTTCGCGCCCGACCCGGCTCCAGAGCTGATCGCCCACCGTGCCCAGCGCCAGCGTGAGGGCAAAGACCTTGGATATGGACTGGATCGAGAACGGCTCGTGCGCATCCCCCGCCATGTGCACCGACCCATCTTCCAGAACCACCGCGATCCCGAACTTGCTGTCCGGGACTCCGGCCAGTGGCGGGATATAGTCCGCCACCCGCCCGCGTTCCCGGCGGGTTGCCATGTCGGCGGCAATCTCTTCGACCAGATCCGTGATATCCATGGCAAAAATCGTCGCACAGGCCGCGCCGGGCCGCCAGCGCTAATCGCAAGGCATCCCCTCGGTTGGGAGGCTAGAGCGCCAGTCCCGGGCCTCGCCCGCTAAGCCGCCCTCTCCCGCGCAGGTAGCGCGTGAGAGGCACTTCCACGTGCCGGTGAAAGGCCAGGCTGACAAGCGGCACGAGCACGACCATCAGCGCCACCATCACCACCAGCCCGGCCACGCTCTGGGTCAGACCCGCCGCTTTCCAGGCCTTGCTCACGAACTGGAGAACGAAGACGTGAACGAGGTAGATCGCGTAGGACGCATCGCCCTGGCGATGCAGCCAGACGGCCCGCAGGGTTATCCCGCGCCGCTCAAGCGCCACGGCGCCCAGCACGACGAGCGCGGCGAGCATCGCGCCCCACAGATCGGGATGGGGCAATCCGGACGGAACGTAGAGAACCTCGAGCGCGCAGAGCCCCGCCGCGCCCGCGAACAAGGCGCCACCAGCCAGAGCCGGGGGCAATCCCGAGGAAGGAAGGCTCCGCGCGAGCAGCATCCCGAGAGCAAAGGCCAGCACGCTGTCGGCGCCCCAGTACCCCGCCAAACCTCCAGCCCCGGACACCTGCGCCAGCCACAACAGCCCCAACGCGCCGCACGCAAGCGCCACGCGTCCACGGCGCGGCGCCAGCAGGCAAAGCGCAAAGAGCAGGTAGAAAGCCATTTCATAGTTCAGCGTCCACCCGACCACCAGAATCGGCCGGCGCACGGTGCCCAGTTCGGTAAAATCGGGAAGGAAAAAGAGCGCGGCAAGAAGCGCATCGGGCGTGATAGCGGCCCGGTCAAACAGTCGATACCCCGCTGCAATGCCAAGTACGGCAAGCCCGGTCAGCAGCCAGTAGATCGGCACGATCCGCACGATCCGCTGAACCAGGAACGCTCGCGGAGAAGGTCCCAGCCGGTCACTGCGCATCACGACCAGGAAGGCCGAGAGCACGAAGAAGATATCCACCCCGCGCGCGCCCAGCGCCGGAAGCTCCGGCACCCGTCCCGCAGCCGTGTAATGCGCGAGGTTGTTCGCAATGTGGTGCGCCACGACCATGTAGGCGGCCACGGCGCGCAGCGCCTGTACGTTGACCAGGACAGGTCCCGCAGATCCCGGCATCGATGTCTCGCCTAAAGATGCGGCGAAAATGCCGCGCTCCTAAGCCTACCTCGCCGTGCGGGTATACGGGGAGCGCAACCGGCTCCATAGTGGAGCCAAGACCGGGGGACCGGCCTAAGAATGACAAGAATGAAGTCAAAAAAGAAGTTCCGAGGGCCATCGCCCTCGGGCTCCCCGAACGGGCGACCTCACCTTTCGCGCGCCACCTTGGCTGAGAATGGTGAGGTCGACGGTAATAGGGTCAAGGGGTAATAACCCCTTGAAAAAATACTTCTTCCACCCTGCCCGCTACCCACAACGAAAAACGCCCGAAGGCCGAGCCCCCGGGCGTCTATTCTGGTTCTTCACCACATCGCGTGGCGGAGGAACGATCAGCCGGCGAGCGCGGCCTTTACGGCGGCAATCGCCTCGGCGCCCTTGGAGCCGTCCGGGCCACCGCCCTGCGCCATGTCGGGACGGCCACCGCCGCCCTTGCCGCCCATCGCGGCGACACCGGCGCGCACCAGGTCCACGGCCGAGGCCTTGTCCTTGAGATCGTCGGTGACGGCGACCGCAATCGCGCCCTTGCCCTCGTTCACCGCGACAATCGCCGCAACGCCCGAGCCGATGCGCTGCTTGGCCTGGTCGAGCAGGCCGCGCAGTTCCTTGGGGTCAAGCCCTTCGAGCACCTGGCCCGAGAAGGTGATGCCATTGACGTCCTCGTCGGCCGGGCCCGAAGCCGCACCGCCGCCGCCAAGAGCGAGCGCCTTCTTGGCTTCGGCCAATTCACGCTCCAGCTTCTTGCGCTCGTCAAGCAGAGCAACGACGCGCTCGGTCACTTCGTCGGGCGTCGTGCGCAGCGCCGAGGCCGCGGCCTTGAGCGCGTCCTCGCGGGCGACGAGCCACTGGCGCGCGCCCTCGCCGGTCAGCGCCTCGATACGGCGCACGCCCGAGGAGACGGCGCTTTCCGAAACGATGCGGAAGAGGCCGATATCGCCGGTCGCGTTGACGTGGGTGCCCCCGCACAGCTCGACCGAGTAGGAACGCTTGCCGTCGGTGCGGCCCATCGAGAGGACGCGCACTTCATCGCCGTACTTTTCGCCGAAGAGCGCCATGGCGCCCGCCTCGATGGCATCGTCCGGGGTCATCAGGCGCGTCATCACGCCTTCGTTCGCGCGGATTTCCGCGTTCACTTCGGCCTCGATAGCGGCAATGTCCTCATCGGAGAGCGCCTTGGGGTGGGCAAAGTCGAAGCGCAGGCGGTCGGGCGACACCATCGAGCCCTTCTGGGTGACGTGGTCGCCCAGACGGTCGCGCAGCGCCTGGTGGACAAGGTGCGTGGCCGAGTGGTTGGCGCGGATCGCGTCGCGGCGCGCGACATCGACCGACATCAGCACCGAATCGCCCAGCTTGATCGCGCCGGCCGTAACCGTGCCCGACATCGCGTGGAGGCGGCCCAAGGGCTTTGCCGTATCCTCGATCGTGATCGCAAGATCGCTGCCCGGAACCGCGCCGGTGATCGTGCCCGCATCGCCAACCTGGCCACCCGATTCGCCGTAGAACGGGGTCTGGTTGGTGAGCACGGTGACCTTCTCGCCCGCCTTGGCTTCGCTGACTTCCTTGCCATCGACGAGCAGCGCGACAACGCGACCCTCGCCGGTGGTGGCGGTGTAGCCGGTGAACTCGGTCGCGCCTTCGCGCTCGGCGATGTCGTACCAGATTTCGGCGTCGGCAGCCTGCCCGGAGCCCTTCCACGCGGCGCGCGCGGCGGCCTTCTGCTGCGCCATCGCGGACTGGAAGCCCTCTTCGTCGACCGAAATACCGCGCGGGCGCAGCGCATCGACGGTAAGGTCATAGGGGAAGCCGTAGGTGTCGTAGAGCTTGAAGGCGGTTTCGCCCGCAAGCGTCGCGCCCTCGGCCATGTCGCCGGTCGCCTCGTCGAGCAGCTTCAGACCGTTCGAGAGCGTGCGGCGGAACTGGACTTCCTCGCGCTCCAGCGTTTCCTCGATCAGCGCCTGCGCGCGGCCGAGTTCGGGGAAGGCCTGGCCCATTTCCGCGACAAGCGCGGGCACGAGGCGGTGCATCAGGGGATCCTTGGCGCCCAGCAGGTGCGCGTGGCGCATGGCGCGGCGCATGATGCGGCGAAGGACATAGCCACGGCCCTCGTTCGAGGGCAGCACGCCGTCCGCAAGGAGGAAGCTGGTCGAGCGCAGGTGATCGGCGATCACGCGGTGGCTCGCGGTGCGATCTCCCTCGGCCTTCACCCCCGTCAGGTTCTCCGAGGCGGCAATGAGGTTGCGGAAGGTGTCGATATCGTAGTTGTCGTGGACGCCCTGCATGACGGCCGCAATACGCTCCAGCCCCATGCCGGTGTCGATCGACTGGTTGGGCAGGTTGCCGACGATCTCGCCGCCCGCCTGCTCGAACTGCATGAACACGAGGTTCCAGATCTCGATGAAGCGGTCGCCGTCTTCCTCGGGCGATCCCGGAGGGCCGCCCCAGATGTGATCGCCGTGGTCGAAGAAGACTTCCGAGCACGGACCGCACGGGCCATCATCGCCCATCGTCCAGAAGTTGTCCTTGGTCGGGATGCGGATGATGCGGTCATCGCCCAGCCCGGCGATCTTCTTCCAGAGTTCGGCCGCTTCATCGTCGGTGTGGTAGACGGTGACGAGCAGCTTTTCCTGGGGAAGCGCCCATTCCTTGGTCAGCAACGTCCAGGCGTTGAGGATCGCCTCTTCCTTGAAATAATCGCCGAACGAGAAGTTGCCGAGCATTTCGAAGAAGGTGTGGTGACGCGCGGTGTAGCCCACGTTGTCGAGGTCGTTGTGCTTGCCGCCAGCGCGCACACACTTCTGCGAGGAGGTCGCACGAGTATAGTCGCGCTTCTCCTGGCCCGTGAACACGTTCTTGAACGGCACCATGCCGGCGTTCACGAACATCAGCGTCGGGTCGTTGTACGGGACCAGCGGCGCGGACTGGACCTGTGCGTGGCCCTTGGATGCGAAGTAGTCGAGAAAGGACCGGCGGATATCGTTCGTCGTCTGCATGCAAGCGCCGATAAGCTACCCGGGCGGGGTCGGCAAGACGCTGCGTGCGGTCAGACGGTTCGTTTTGGGCGATGAAACGGGGTTTTGTGCGCTGGGAGCGCTCAATCTTCCCCGTCGCGCACGAAGTAGCTGGCCAGTTCGACGTGGGTGGACCAGCGGAACTGGCCGACGGGGCGCAGTTCAGCGAGGCGGAAGCCCGCTTCGATCAGGCGCGCGCCGTCGCGCGACCAGCTCGACGGGTTGCACGAGATGTAGACCACGCGGTTGACGCTCGAATCCGCGATGCACTCCACCTGCTCGCGCGCACCGGCGCGGGGCGGGTCGAGGAGGACGGCTTCGAACTTGGAAAGTTCATCGGCCATGAGCGGGTTGCGGAAAAGGTCGCGGTGCGCGCTGAAGACCGGGCGCTGGGCGCGGTCGGCGCCGGACTTGCCCGCAAGATGCACGTCGCGCGCGGCTTCGGCGGCAAAGACCTTGCAGGTCGGCCCCGCCAGCGCGAGCGCGAAGGTGCCAAGGCCGGAGAACAGGTCGGCCACGGTGGCGGCATCGCCGATCCATTCGCTCGCCGCAGAGACGAGCGCGTCTTCGCCGTCCTTCGTCGCCTGGAGGAAGGTTCCGGGCGGGAACGGCACCGGCGTCTCGCCCAGCGTCACGGTGACGGGCGCGGGCTCCCACACGGTCTCATAGCCGTAGCCACCGTCCATGGTGAGGCGCGCAAGGCCATGGCTTTGCGCGAAGTCCAGCATCGCCTCGGTCGCGGCAAGGCCCTCGGCGGTGAGGCCCTTGACGCCCAGGTCCACGCCCTGGTCGACGAGCGTCATCTCGATGTCGCAGGCCATGCGCGGCATGGCGTTCTGGGACGACTTGGCGTTCTTGCCCCCCTTCCCGCGCGGGCCCTTCTTGACCGGCGCAGCCTTGCCCATGGTGATGAGCAGCTTGCGGATCGGGCCCAGGAGAGCGGTGATCTCGGGGACGAGGACCGGGCATTCCTCCAGCTCGACCAGCCGGTGCGACTTGGCTTCGCGAAAGCCGATGACGATGCGTCCGCCCGAGCTTTCGGCGCGCAGCGAGGCGCGGCGGCGCGCGCCCGGCGGCGAAAGATAGGGCGCAGCGATCGTCTCGGCGCCCAGTTCCTGCGAGGAGGAGGCATTGGCCACGCGCGCCTCGACAAAGCCCTCCAGCGTCTCGGCATCGAGCTGCTGGAGCTGGCAGCCCCCGCAGCGCCCGAAGTGCTTGCAGGCGGGCTCGATATGGTGCGGGCCCCATTCGAGCGTGCCATCGGCGCGCAGGATATCGCCCGGCGCCGCGCCCCAGGCAAAGCGGCCCGAGGCGGTGACACCGTCGCCCTTGGAGGCGATTCGCAGGATTTCTTCGTTTTGCTCGTTCACAGGCAGGCCGCTAGCGCAGCCGGTATCGTTTCGGCAAGCTGCGATGCGGTGAAAGGCTTGGGCGCCAGCCGCGCGGCCTCGCCGTGGAGCCACACGCCCTCGCACGCCGCCGCGAACGGATCGAGGCCTGTCGCAAGGCGGCTGGCGATGGTGCCCGCGAGCACGTCGCCGGTGCCTGCGGTCGAGAGCCAGGCCGAGGCGCGCGGTGCGCAGGCCAACTCTCCCTCCGGCCCGGCGATCACCGTGTCCGGCCCCTTGGCGACAATCACCATGCCACTCGCGCGGGCCAGCGCCACGGCGCGTTCGATACGCGTGGTGCCCTCCTCGCACGTAAACGCGCGTTCGAGCGCGACCAGTTCGCCCTCGTGCGGGGTGGCAATGACAGGTGCGCTGCGCTCGGCGAGAAGGCGCGGTCCCAGCAGCACCAGCGCATCGGCGTCAAGGACAACGGGCACCGGATCGGCCAGCGCGATGGCCAATCGTTCCCGCGCCGCGCCGTCGCGGCCAAGGCCCGGGCCGACCAGGATCGCGGCGTTGCGGTGGTCGGAGAGAAGCTCCGAAACAGGTCCGGTTTCGACGACGAGGTCGCTCGGGCAGTTGCGCTTGTCGGCGGCGAAGAGCTTGACGTAGCCCGCCCCTGCGCCTTGCGCGGCGGTGCTCGCAAGGATCGCCGCGCCCGGCATCGCGCCGCCCACGACCGCAAGCAGCCCGCGCGTGTACTTGTGCGCGTCGGCCGGGGGCGCAGCAATCTCGGGCCGCGCGATGGCCTGCGCGGCGTCCTCAACAGGCGTCACGCCGATGGGCACGAGGCGCAGGGCCCCCATGCGCGCGCTCGCGGGCATCAGGAAGTGCGCGAACTTCCAGGCGCCAAGCGCGAGGGTCAGGGTGTAGGCGGGCAGGTCCTCGTTCAGGAGCAGGCCGGAATCGGATGCGATACCGCTTGGCATATCGACCGCGACCGCCTTGGCGTGGCGCGCGGCAAGCCGGGTGACGAGATCCCGGTGCGCGTCCTCCAGCGGGCGCGAAAGGCCGCTGCCAAACAGGCAATCAACGAAGACCTCGCCGCGCGGAAGATCGCCCTCACCCTCGTGCACCTCACCCTGGTAGAGCGCGCGGGCGGTCTTCGCCGCCTCGGTTGTGGGCGCCATCGGCGCAATGACCACGACCTTGCCGCCGCGCCGACGCAGGCTTTCAGCGATGACATAGCCGTCCCCGCCGTTGTTGCCCGGCCCGCACAGCACGCTCACCGCATTGCCGCCCGAAACGCGCCAGACCCAGGCGGCCGCGCCCTGCCCGGCCCGCTGCATCAGTTCATCGACCGAAATGCCGTCAGCGATCAGCGCTTCTTCGGCGGCGCGCATCTGCGCAACGGTCAGGATCTGGTCGGAGGAGGCGTAAGTATCAACGTGGGTCATGGCTCTTCATTGTCACCGGAAAGAGATAGCGGTCGGTCCCCAGCGTCACTTCCATCCGGTCCTCGCCCAGCCGCGCGACGATGGCGTCCGCCCCGTCACTGGGGGCAAGGCCCGATCCATCGGTCTGGACATCGAAGCGGCGAAAGCCCCCGTCGGGGTGGCGCACGACGAGGGTCAGCACACCGCCGCGCACCACGCGCTCGACCGCGCAGACGGGTTTGAGCTCTGTCGCCCCCGCCAGCGCGCAGGGGATGTGCTCCTCGCCCTCGGCCACCTCGGGCGGCGTATCGGAGGAGGAACAGGCCGCGAGCCCGCCCACGGCAAGCAGCAGGGCAATCATGCCCCTGCCGCCTGCCCTGGACCGGCTGCGTGCCATGCCCGCCCTGCTCAGCCGCGCTTGAGCTGGGTGACGTCGCGCACCGCGCCCTTGGCGGCGCTGGTGGTCATCGCGGCGTAGGCCTGGAGTGCGGCCGAGACCTTGCGCTTGCGCGGGTGGACCGGCGACCAGGCCTCCGGCCCGCGGGCGTCCTGCGTGGCGCGGCGCGCGGCCATTTCCTCGTCGCTCACCATCAGGTTGATCGTGCGGTTGGGGATGTCGATCTCGATCGTGTCGCCGTTCTCGACAAGGCCGATCTCCCCGCCCTCGGCCGCCTCGGGCGAGACGTGGCCGATGGAGAGGCCCGAAGTGCCGCCCGAGAAGCGCCCATCGGTGAGGAGCGCGCAGGCCTTACCCAGGCCCTTCGACTTGAGGTAGCTCGTCGGGTAGAGCATTTCTTGCATGCCCGGCCCGCCGCGCGGACCTTCATAGCGGATCACGACAACGTCGTTTTCCTTGACCTGGCCGCCCAGGATCCCCGCGACAGCCGCGTCCTGGCTTTCGTAGACGCGCGCGGTGCCCGTGAACTTGAGGATGCTCTCGTCCACGCCCGCCGTCTTCACGATGCAGCCATCGCGCGCGATGTTGCCGAACAGGACCGCAATGCCGCCATCCTGGCTGAAGGCGTGCTCCTTCGAACGGATCACGCCGCCTTCGCGGTCAAGGTCCAGTTCCTTCCAGCGGTTGGCCTGGCTGAACGCGGTCTGCGTCGGCACGCCGCCGGGCGCAGCCTTGTAGAAGTTCTGCACGCTTTCATCATTCGTGCGGCTGATGTCCCAGCGGTTGAGCGCATCGCCCAACGTCCGGGCATGTACGGTCGGGCAATCCGAGTGCAGCAGGCCCGCGCGGTCAAGCTGGCCCAGGATCGCCATGATGCCGCCGGCCCGGTGCACGTCCTCCATGTGGACGTCGGCCTTCGCGGGCGCGACCTTGGAGAGGCAGGGCACCTGGCGCGAGAGACGGTCGATGTCGGCCATGGTAAAGTCGACGCCCGCTTCCACGGCGGCGGCCAGAAGGTGCAGAACGGTGTTGGTCGAACCGCCCATCGCGATATCGAGGCTCATCGCGTTCTCGAAGGCCTTGAAGCTGGCGATGGTGCGCGGCAGGACGCTCTCGTCCTCCTGCTCGTAGTAGCGCTGGCACAGGTCCACGGCGAGACGGCCCGCTTCCTTGAACAGGCGTTCGCGGTCGGCGTGAGTGGCGAGCGTCGAGCCATTGCCCGGCAGCGAAAGGCCCAGCGCCTCGGTCAGGCAGTTCATCGAGTTGGCGGTGAACATGCCCGAGCACGATCCGCAGGTCGGGCAGGCTGAACGCTCGATCGCAGCGACTTCCTCGTCGGAGTAGCTCTCATCGGCCGCCGCGACCATCGCATCGACGAGGTCGAGCGCGGTTTCCTTGCCCTTCAGCGTCACCTTGCCCGCTTCCATCGGGCCGCCCGAGACGAAGACAACGGGGATGTTAATGCGCATTGCGGCCATCAGCATGCCCGGCGTGATCTTGTCGCAGTTGGAGATGCAGACCATGGCATCGGCGCAGTGCGCGTTGACCATGTACTCCACGCTGTCGGCGATGAGGTCGCGGCTGGGCAGCGAATAGAGCATGCCGTCGTGGCCCATGGCGATGCCGTCATCGACCGCGATGGTGTTGAATTCCTTGGCGACGCCGCCCGCATCCTCGATCTCGCGCGCGACCAGCTGGCCCAGGTCCTTGAGGTGAACGTGGCCCGGCACGAACTGCGTGAACGAGTTGACGACAGCGATGATCGGCTTGCCGAAGTCGCCATCCTTCATGCCGGTCGCACGCCACAGGCCACGCGCGCCTGCCATGTTGCGGCCGTGGGTCGACGTGCGGGAACGAAAGGCGGGCATGGGTACACTCCGAAAGGTCTGGCCAGCTGCCTGGCCGTGAGGTCTGGTTTTTGCGCGCCGAGACGTTTTCCCGCGCGCGGATCATGTGGCGCCCCTACGCCAAAAGGTGGAGCGCCGAAAGGCATAAAATTTCACACAAAGGGCCAACGGCTTGCCGGATCGTACCCAAGCCCCCTTACCACCACCGGGCTCCGCGCCTAGTCCTCGGGCGCGTCCCCGAAGCGGTTGGGGCCCTCCGTCCCAGGCAGCGCCAGGAAGATCAGCAGCGTTGCCAACGCGCCCAAGTAGCCCAGGTTCGACAGCATCAGGAGCGCGAAGCTACCAAATCCCGGCACCTCTCCCTGCCGCGCGGCGGAAAACAACGGATAACTGGGAGCAAGGCCCATGACATAGAATGGAACCGGAAGGAGCGCCCAGCGACCCGTGCGGTTGCCGTCATGGAGCCGCCGCACCACCGCCGCGCCGAGCAGGAATACCGCAATCAGCGTCGCGACGGCCCCCAGGGTGAGCACCGCGTCCATGTCGGGCATGAATTCGGGGTGCGCCCCCTCGATCTCGATGCGCACGTGCCCCGGCCCGCGCGAAATCGTCGAGCTTTCGGGATGCTTGAGGGCAAAGCGCTCCATGCGCACGAACGTGGCGGAGAAGATCGGCACGGCCACTGCAGCGCCAAACGCGACAAGGCCCGCAGCGACTAGCGCGAACCACAGCCAGAAGCTGCGCTGCCCCTCACGCCCGGAAAGGCGCGCCAGGTTGCGAATATGATAGGCTATCATGGATCCCCCCCATCTGATGCAAAGCAAGGTTAGCGCCCCCCGGTTGCACCGTCCAACGCATTCGCATTCCTAGGGAATTTCGCGCATTTTGCATCGCAACAGATAGTTCGCTATCCTCTCTTTCATGGAACCTGTCGATCGCCTCGTACTGGAACCGGAAGAGCAGGAGTGGCTGGACCTTGCGCGGGTCTGGATCAAGGGCCACTTCGCCAGCGATCCCGAAGATGCCTATTCTTCGGTCGACGGAAAACTGGCCGTGGTGCGCGCAAACCTCGCGCAAGGCTGGGTCGGCCCTGACGACACCTGGAAACTGCAGTCGCTGGGCATCGCGATGGGCGATGCGCTGGCGCAGGACCTCATGCTCGACTGGGTGACCATCGACGACGAGTTCGGGCGCCAGCCCGCGCTGCACTGGCCGGGCACCTCGATCGTGTGCTTTCCCCTCACCATGATCGCCCAGCGCGTCGAAGAGGGGGAGCATGTCGATATCGACACCATGTACGAGACGACGCGCGTGCAATTGAACGAAATAGCGTTCTCGGGCGATGTCGAATAGGCATTGCGATACACAGGCACTTGTATTTTCGCATGCTTCGTGTATAGATGGGGCCAAGTCGCCAATAATCGCGGTGACGATTGCCGAGACATCTCACGATTTCGGCTTTCCCCTCTCGCCAGTTGAATTTGCCCAGGAGCTTGGCTCCTCGCAGAGTTTTTTATCTGCCACGGCAACCACTTGGCGACAGACGCGTTCACAACACGCCGGAGCCTGATCCACCCGGACGGCTCCACCTTCCAGCGGACGTTCCGACGGTTTGCTCAGCGCCTTGCGCGCCCCGCCTCGCCAGATGGGTCCATCCCGGTCCGGCTCGGGGTTGCCAAGGCCTTGCGAACAGGCTGTCATCCAAACGACCGCAAAGGCCGTTACAACGTCTTTGAAGACACCCGCGCCCGAACCGGCGCACAGACCATTGAAGAAGGAGGCAGGACGAACCTGCCGCACGAAACGAATATGAAGTACAAGAACATGCACCTTGAGAGGAATCCCGCCCTGCCCCACCACCGCGCGATGGTTCGCGCCAGTGCGGCGCAGGACACCAAGGGCAGCCCCGCGCTGATCCCGACATCCGAACTCCAGCGGCTCGTTGCCGGGATGGTGGACTGATCAGGTCCAGCACCTGCCCGACCGGCCCGAACCGCTTCATCCGCCCATCCCGCCCCACCAACCAGGAGAACACGACATGGACCTCAACAAGGCCTACGCCGCGCACCAGCGCGCCCTGATGGCGGCGGGCATGGCCACTGACCCGCAGGCGCGCCGTGAACGCCTCGCCGATGCCGCGCGTATCGCCACGCGCATCGGCAGCTTCCAGCAGGACCTCGGCGCGGCCGCGGCCCAGGCTTGGATGCACACGCCCTGCGCCGCCCCTGCAAAACTCGAAGCCGGTCCGCACAGCGCCGCCGCGCGCTGAGGGCGACAGGCACACCGCCCCGACAATCGAGCTCGGCAGAGAGTTGGCAGGCCCAGACGCCTTGCCTTCTTCCCGAGCGGCATAGCCGAGGCCGTCGAACCCGCCATGAAGTGAGGCGCCGGAAGCTTGGCTTCCCGGCGCCTTTTTCATGCGCGCCTGGCGACCCGTTTCGACCCGCACCTGCCCCGGCTGCCATCATCCCCGCGAAGACGAGGATCGGGAACCTGGCGGCTGCAGGGCGCCCCCAAGGGTTGTCATTCAGAAGGTTATTCCGAGGGCCATCCCCGTCGGGCTTCCGGACTTGTGAACTCAGTCCACGCACGCAATCGCCGCCGGGATACGTAAGTCCGCCGTTCTTCCCACACGAATGGAGGCAGCCTACTTCGGAAAACGGGCGCCCTCGCCTTGTACGGCCAAGGTCGCGCGAACAAAGTGCGCGAGACACTATGGGGAGCCCGAGGGCGATGGCCCTCGGAATCATCCCTTCATTTCCAGCCCCCGCCTCTGTCAGGCAATCTCGAGAGCCACCTGGTTGCACACCCGGATGAGGCGTTCGGCCCATTGTGCCTGCCCCTGCTCGTCCGAAATCAGGTCCTGCCGGATCTCGAGATAGAGGTAGGGGCGCCCTTCGCTTTCGACGTGGCGTTCGATGGCCGCGTTATAGATCTTGCCCGAATAGGGCTCCTGATCGCCGACGATGAGGCCCTCTTCCTCGAACAGGCGCGTGGCGATGCGCGCACCGCGATCGTCCGCATCGTAGAGAACCCCGCAATGCCAGGGGCGGGTCTCGTCGGGCTTCGTCGCCATCTGCGGGGTAAAGCTGTGCAGGATCAGTGTGAGCTGGGGCGGCTGCTCGTTGAGGAGCGCGGTCAGCGCGTCGTGGAAGGGATGGTGGAAGCGCGCGAGGCGCGCCTCGCGGTCGATGCCGACATTGCCCGGAATAGCCGAACCATCGCTCGTCTCGGGGATCGCGGCGGGATCGTCCACGGTGCGGTTGGTGTCGCAGACAAGGCGGCTGACATTGCCCAGCAGCGCAGCCGTGCCAGGCCGTGCGCACATGCGCTCGGCAATCCCTGCAACGCCGATGTCGATGGCGATGTGCTCGTCCATCAGCTCGGGCGCGATGCCCAGGTCAATGTCGCCGGGCACGCGGTTCGAGGCGTGATCGGCAACGACAAGGATGCCCCCGAAGCGGGGCGTGCCGACGATGCGGTAGCTTTCGGTCTCGGTCGTGGTCTGCATGGGACCGTCCTAACGCAGCTTGCCCGCCATTTGCCACCAGCCACGATGTGATTGCGCTAGTTTTTCCGCCGCTTCGTCGCGCGCGTCGACGCTGTCGTAGAGCGCAAAGCAGGTCGCGCCCGAGCCGGACATGCGCGCCAGGAAAGGCGCCGTCGCCTCCAGCGCAGCCAGCACGTCGCCAATCACGGGGCAAATTTCCAAGGCGGGGCCTTCCAGGTCATTACGGCCTGCAAGGGCAATTGCGCGTAAGGAGCCTTCGCTTGGCATGGCGCCCCGGTCCACGCCGTCCCAGGCCTTGAACACAGGCCCTGTCGGCACCGCCTCGCGCGGGTTCACAAGGAGCACCGGACAGCCCGCCAGATCGTTTTCGGCGACTTCGGCAAGATCGGTGCCCGTGCCCGTCCCGATGCAGGCGCGCGAGAGAACGCAGGCGGGTACGTCCGCGCCCAGCTTTGCCGCGCGCGCGTGCCAGTCTTCGGGCAAACCGTGCGCGCGCTCGACCATGCGGAACACCGCGCCTGCATCGGCTGACCCGCCGCCCAGCCCGGCCGCGACCGGCAGGCGCTTTTCCAGCGTCACCGCCCAGCCGCCCTTCCCCCCGGCGCCATGCGGCAAGGCGCCCAGCGCCTGCGCGACGATGTTGTCGAACGGATTGGTGAGACCACCGACGAACTCGCCGCGCACTTCCAGCAGGTCCTCGCCCGCCGGGGTGGCCGCAAGCCGGTCGCCATCGTCGACGAAGGCGAAGAGCGTCTCCAGTTCGTGGTAGCCGTCCTCGCGGCGACGGCGCACGTGGAGGGCAAGGTTGATCTTGGCGTAGGCGGTTTCGTTCATGGCTCCTGTCCCTGAAACGACAGGAGCGCCGGGGCAAGCCCCGACGCTCCACAATCGTCCGTCATCCGGCAAAAGCCCGATCACATATTGGGATAGTTCGGCCCGCCGCCGCCTTCGGGCGTGACCCATTCGATGTTCTGGGTCGGGTCCTTGATGTCGCAGGTCTTGCAGTGGACGCAGTTCTGCGCGTTGATCTGGAGCTTGAGGGCATCGCCGCCCTCGCTCTCATCCGCCACGAACTCGTAGACGCCCGCCGGACAGTAGCGCGCCTCGGGCCCTGCGTAGACCGGCAGGTTGACCTTGGTCGGGATCGCCGGGTCCTTGAGCTGGAGGTGGCAGGGCTGCTCTTCCTCGTGGTTGGTGAACGAGTAGGAGACGCTGGTCAGGCGGTCGAAGCTGATGACACCGTCGGGCTTGGGGTAGTCGATCGGCTTATAAAGGTCCGCGCGCTGCAGGCACGAGGCATCGGTGTGGTGCTTCATCGGCTTGGTGATGCCAAAGCCGAAGAGCGTGCGCAGCCACATGTCCGCACCGGCGAGCACCGTGCCCATCTCGCCACCCCACTTGGCGACGAGCGGCTCGGCGTTCTGGACGAGCTTCAGCTCATCGGCGATCCAGCTGGAGCGCACGGCATCGTCGTAGTCCTGCAGGGTGTCGTGCTCACGCTCGGCCTTCACCGCCGCAGCGATGCTTTCGGCGGCCAGCATGCCCGACTTCATCGCCGTGTGGCTGCCCTTGATGCGCGGCACGTTGACGAAGCCTGCCGAACAGCCCGCCAGCACGCCGCCCGGGAAGGCCAGCTGCGGCACGGACTGCCAGCCACCCTCGTTGATGGCGCGCGCGCCATAGGCCACGCGCTTGCCGCCTTCCAGGATCGCCTTGATCTCGGGGTGCTGCTTCCAGCGCTGGAATTCCTCGAAAGGATAGATGTAGGGGTTCTTGTAGTCGAGCGCGGCGACGAAGCCGAGCGAGACCTGCCCGTTGGCCTGGTGGTAGAGGAAACCACCGCCCCAGGCATCGTTCTCCGACAAGGGCCAGCCCTGCGTGTGGATCACGCGGCCCGGCACGTGCTTGTCGGGATCGATGTCCCACAATTCCTTCATGCCCAGACCATAGATCTGGGGCTCGCAGTTGGCTTCCAGGTCGTACTTGGCCTTGAGGCGCTTGGTCAGGTGCCCGCGCGCGCCCTCGCAGAAGACGGTGTACTTGCCCAGCAGGTTCATGCCCGGCTGGAAATCGCCCTTGGGCTCACCATCGCGGCCCACGCCCATGTCGCCGGTCTGCACGCCGATGACCGCGCCGTTGTCATCGTAGAGGATCTCGGCGGCGGGGAAGCCGGGGAAAATTTCCACTTCCAGCGCCTCGGCCTGTTCGGCCAGCCAGCGGCACAGATTGCCCAGCGAGCCTGTGTAATTGCCGTGGTTCGACATGAACTTGGGCTGGATCGCATGGGGAATGGAGAACTTCTTGCCGCGCGTCAGGTGCCAGTGCCAGTTGTCGGTCACCGGAGTTTCTGCCATCGGGCAGTCCATCTCGCGCCATTCGGGCAGGAGTTCGTCGAGCGCCTTGGGGTCGAAAGTCGCGCCCGAAAGGATGTGGGCGCCAACCTCGGAGCCCTTTTCCAGCACGCAGACCTGAATTTCGGGATCGACCTGCTTCAGCCGGATCGCGGTCGACAGGCCAGCAGGCCCGCCGCCGACAATGACGACGTCATAGGGCATCTCTTCGCGTTCAATCATGGGGTCCCCTGATCCAATACACCGATTTTGTTGCGCGCTTTACTCCCTTTGCCTTGATTGCTCGGTGCCGACAGGTCAATACCCCCCGCAATGGATCACGGGTCAAACCAGCACTTTCTGTCAGATATCACGGGCGCGCTCGACTGGTGGAGACTGGCGGGCGTCGATTGCGATTATGTCGACGATCCGCAGGACTGGCTGGCGCCGCCCGAAGAGGAACTTCCTCCGCCCAGCGAATGGAGCATCGCGCGCGCCGAGAACGAGGCGAAGGCCGCCGCCGCGCCCGAGAACGCCAGGCGCATCGACACCGAGGCACTGCCTGCAACGCTGGAGGCCTTCACGCCCTGGTGGAAGGCCGAGCCGCTGCTCGCCCCCGGCGCGCTCGAAACCCGCATCGCGCCTGTCGGCAAGGCAGGCGCCGAGGTCATGGTCATCGTCGAGGCGCCCGAGCGCGAAGACCGCGAAGGTCTGCTCACAGGCCCCCAGGGCCAGCTGCTCGATGCAATCCTCGCCAGTGTCGGAATTTCGCGCGAAGACGCCTACCTCACCAGCGCCCTGCCCCGCGCGATGCCCGCCCCGGACTGGGCCGAGGCGCGCGCGCTGGGCCTGGGCGATGTGCTGATGCACCACATCGGCCTTGTCGGCCCGAAGCGGCTTTTCGTGCTGGGAGGGAACGTTCCGGCGCTTTTGGGCCACGAATCACCGCAACGGGCTGCCGTTTCGCGAAAATTTAACCATCAAGGAACATCGATACCCTTGCTCGCTTCCTGGGGTCTGGACTCGCTGCTCAACCGGCCGCGAACCAAGCCGGTCCTGTGGAAGGCGATGCTCGACTGGATCGCCACCTGACAGGCCCTCCCCACGACACAGTGGGGCAACCGGCAGGCGGCGGGACAAGGCAAGGCGAAACACGCCGCACGAGGCCCCGCAAGGACCCGGCGGCACATATGCGAAACGGCATTTTTTCGGGGTACGCAACGTGAAACGAGTTTGGGGAACAGCACGCAGCCAGGCACAGGTCCGCAAGGCCGCCGGTACGCGTGATGCGAACGCAGGCACGATGACCAGGACGCTCAACAAGGCTGCGCTGGGCGCCGCAGGGCTCGCCGCGCTGCTGTGCAGCGTGGGCACCGCGCACGCGAACAGCGCCGCGGTCGACTATTTCCGCAGCCGGGGGACCACCAGCGTGGTGCCTTCGCTGCTCAGCCACGACGACCGGGACTACTACCGTGAGTACTTCGCGGCGGTCGAGGCCAAGGACTGGACCAAGGTGCAGCGCATGCTGGCCCAGCGCCCGGACGGCCCGATGCACCAGGAAGCCCGCGCCGAGTACTACCTCGCCGCCGGGTCGCCGAAGATCGAAGGGCCCGACCTTGCCGCCTGGCTCGCCGAAGGCACGCAGCTTCCCGGCGCCGACCAGATTACCCGCCTTGCCCAGCGCCGCGGTGTCTCCTCCACGCCCGCCCTCCCCAGCGAACAGAGCTTCGCGCGCCTGCCCACCCTGCCCAAGCGCGTGCGCCCCTCCTCGATCAACGACGGCACCATGCCCGAGGCGATCTCCACCGCCATTGTCGACCACATCAAGGCCGACGATCCGGCGGGCGCGCGTATGCTGCTCGACGGGGTCGATGCCAGCCTTTCGGGCTCGGCCCGCGCGGAATGGCGTCAGAAGGTCGCGTGGAGCTACTACATCTCCAACCAGGACGCGCCCGCCTATGAAATGGCGCAGTTCGCCACGCAGGGCGTGGGCCCGTGGGTCGGCGAAGCGTGGTGGACCGCCGGGCTCGCGGCCTGGCGCATCGGCGACTTCGACGGCGCGGCCGAGGCCTTTGCCAATTGCGCCAAGTCGGCCGAGAACGATGAACTCAAGAGCGCGGGCTACTACTGGAACGCCCGTGCCCTGACGCGCGCGCGCCGCCCCGAACAGGCCGCCGACGTGCTGCGCATGGCCGCCGCGCGCCACGAAACACTCTACGGCATGCTCGCGGCCGAGCAGCTGGGCATGCAGCTTCCCTCCCAGCACGCGCAGGCCGACTTCTCGCAGTCCGACTGGCAGAAGCTGCGCTCCGTGCCCAACGTGCGCACGGCCGTCTCGCTGGCCGAAATCGGCGAGGATGGCCTTGCCGACGAAGTGCTGCGCCACCAGGCCCGCATTGGCGAGGCCTCGCAGTACGCGCCGCTTTCGCGTCTGGCGCGCGATCTCGGCCTCCCCCAGACCCAGCTGTGGATGGCCTACAACGCGCCGCGCGGCGGCCGTCCGGACCCGGCTTCGCGCTTTCCCACGCCCAAGTGGACGCCAGCCAACGGCTGGCGCGTCGATCCGGCGCTGGTCTATGCCCATGCGCTGCAGGAATCGATCTTCCACACCAGCATCGTCAGCCCGGCGGGCGCGCGCGGCCTGATGCAGATCATGCCCGCCGCCGCGCGCGATCACGCCGCATCGCTGGGCGTCTCGGGTTCGGCGAGCGACCTCAACAAGCCCGACATCAACCTTGCCTTTGGCCAGAACCACCTGCTCATGCTTCAGAACGACAGCGGCACGCAGGGGCTGCTGCCCAAGGTCATGGCGGCCTACAACGCCGGGCCCGTTCCGGTGCGCCGCTGGAACACCGAAGTGCGCGACGGCGGCGATCCGCTGCTGTGGATGGAGTCGCTGCCCTACTGGGAAACGCGCGGCTACGTGAATATCGTCATGCGCAACTACTGGATGTACGAACGCCAGGCGGGCGGCGAATCCGAAAGCCGGATGGCGCTGGCCCAGGGCATGTGGCCCACCTTCCCCGGCCTGTCGGGCTCCAAGGGCGTGCGCATGTCGGCCCACGGCCAGCTCGCCACACCCCAGTCGCTGCACACAGGCGCCGTGCGCTTTGCCGACAGCCGCCGCTGACACCCGCTGAAACACCAGGACCCGTACTGCCTTGGCCATCGACACCGACCGCACGTTCAAGCCCATCAACATCGCGCTCCTGACCGTTTCGGACACGCGTGGCCCCGAGGATGACACCTCGGGTGATATCCTCGCCGAGCGGATCAAGGGCGCCGGGCACAAGCTCGTCGCCCGCGCGATCGAGCGCGACGATGCGCAGCGCCTCGTCAGCCGCCTCAACGACTGGATCGACGACCAGGGCATCGACGCCATCGTCTCGACCGGCGGCACCGGCCTTACCGGGCGCGACGTGACCCCCGAGGCGCTCGACAGGGTGAAGGAAAAGGACATTCCCGGATTTGGCGAGCTGTTCCGCTGGATCAGCTACCAGACCATCGGCACCTCCACCGTGCAGAGCCGGGCCATGGCCGTGCTCAGCCGCGGCACCTACATCTTCGCGCTTCCCGGCTCGAATGGCGCGGTCAAGGACGGCTGGGACGGCATCCTCGCCGAGCAGCTCGACGCGCGCAACCGGCCCTGCAACTTCGTGGAACTGATGCCGCGCCTGCGTGAAGTCTAGGTCAGTCAGGAGATAATCCGAGGGCCATCGCCCTCGGGCTCCCCGAACTGTCCACCTCACCTTCGACGCGCCAGCGTAGCTGAGAAAGGCGAGGTCGCCCATTTTGGGGTCAAGGGGTAATAACCCCTTGGAAAAATTCTTCTCCTGCTCCCTGTTAGCGCACCACACCCTCATGTCAGGCACCTGCGCAAGTGGCCCAACTCCAGGCTCGTGATGTGGATATGGCTGTGGATATCCAGTTCATAGTGTAGGGATATCATGTCGATAGCAGGGGATAACCACGCGCCCCGCACCGCCGCCTGCGCCGATCAAGACGATTGCCGAGCCCCCCTGATTGCAGGTACGCTTGCCCCGGTGCCGCCTGGCGCTGTGGCAGGAGACCGCCTTGGAGCCTTCCCCCGACCCGTGTGCCGCTGCTCCCGATCCGGGCGGTCCGGCCGCATCGCTCCATGAGCTTGCCCACGCGCTTGGCCTTTCGCGGCGCTGGCGCGATGTCGAGGGGCGCGACCAGACGGTCTCGGACACCGCGCTCGCCCGCATCGTCACGGCGCTGGGCTACCCTTGCGACACACCGCAGGCACTCGCTCGCAGCCACGCACGCCTTGCCATCGCGGCGCGCAGCCTGCCCGCCATGCTCGTCACCGAGGTCGGCCGGCCGACACCGCTGCCCGCCAGTCTCACCAACGCGCGCATCACCGCCGAGGATGGCGAGGTGCAGGACGTGGCGCTTGAGGCCGGGGTCCTGCCTGCCATCGACACGCCCGGCTACCACCGCGTCAGCCTCTACGGCCACGAGTTGACACTCGCCGTCGCGCCAGCGCGCAGCCCGACATTGGCCGACGTCCTGCCCCAAGCGCGTCAAGCGGAGCGTCTCTGGGGCCCGGCGGTGCAGATCCCGGCCCTGCGTTCGGCGCGCGCAGGGCAGGCCTACGGCACGCTCGCCGAACTGGCCGAGGCCGTGGACCTCTTCGCCGCGCGCGGGGCCGATGCGCTGGCAATCAACCCGGTCCACGCCCTCTTTGCCGGACTTGGCGAGGGGTACAGTCCCTATTCCCCTTCGAGCCGCCTCCACCTCAACACCGCCCTTGCCGCGCCCGAACTGGCAGGGCTCCCACCTCTTGATACTCCCGGTGACAGCGAGGCTGCGTTCATCGGCTGGGAGGAGGCCCTCCCCCGCCAGCACGCGGCCCTACGCGCACTGTTCGACGGGCTCGATCCCGCCACGCGCGCGCGCATCGCCGCCGAGACCGCAGATAACGAGAGCCTCCAGCGCCAGGCCCTGTTCGACGCGCTCGACACCCACCACCGCGCCAAGGGCCGCACACACTGGCAGAACTGGCCCGCCAAGCACCGCGATCCCCACGGCAAGGGCGCCGCGCACTTTGCTAAAACCCATGCCGAGGACGTCGCCTTCCACGCTTTCACGCAGTGGCTGACGGCCAGGGGGCTGGACGCGGTGCAGGCGCGCGCGAAGGCGGCAGGCATGGCGATCGGGCTCGTCGGCGATC
Source organism: Novosphingobium profundi (assembly GCF_020524485.1). Taxonomy (GTDB): domain Bacteria; phylum Pseudomonadota; class Alphaproteobacteria; order Sphingomonadales; family Sphingomonadaceae; genus Novosphingobium; species Novosphingobium profundi_A. The sequence continues at coordinate 558,854 of NZ_JAIVLF010000004.1, forward strand.
TCGCCGTGGGCGTCCACACCGCAGGCGCCGATGCCTGGGCGCTGCAGGGCGCGATGCTGGAGGGGCTCACCATCGGCGCACCGCCCGATCCGCTGGGTCCGCTCGGCCAGAACTGGACGCTGACGAGCTTCTCGCCGCAGGGCCTGCAGCGCACCGGCTATGCGCCCTGGATTGCGATGCTGCGCGCGGCGCTTTCGCGCACCGGCGCGCTGCGCATCGACCACGCCTTCGGCATGGCCCGGCTCTGGGTGATCCCGGAAGGGCACGGCCCGGAGGACGGCGCCTACCTTTCCTATCCTTTCGAGGACATGCTGCGCCTTGCCGTGCTGGAAGCGCACCGGGCAGGCGCGCTCCTCATCGCCGAGAACCTGGGCACCGCGCCTTTCGGCTTCCTCGGCGCGCTGGAGGAACGCCGCCTCCTCGACATGCGCGTGCTGTGGTTCGAGCGCGCCGCCGATGAAGGCTTCATCGGCGCGGGCGACTACCCCCCCGACAGCGTGGCGATGACCGGCACGCACGACACCGCGACCATCGCGGGCTGGTGGCGCGGGCGCGACCTCGACTGGGCCCACGACCTGGGCCGCCTGCCCGAAGGCACCACCCGCGAGGACGCCGAAGCCAAGCGCGACTGGGATCGGGGGCTCCTGTGGGCGAGCCTCACCCACGACGCCGCGCCGCGCCCGGAGCCCGACAACCCCGCGCCGGTCCTGGAGGCCGCGCTCACGCACATCGGCAAGAGCCCGGCCGGCCTCGCCATCGCGCCGCTTGAGGACATCCTGGGCGAGAGCGAGCAGCCCAACCTGCCCGGCACCGTCACCGAGCACCCCAACTGGCGCCGCCGCCTGGCACGGCCACTGGGGGAATGGCTGGAGGAGGCGCAGGTCAGCGAGAGGATCACGGCATTGGACACGGCGCGCAAGGGACCGGCCGATCCGCCATCCAGTTGAAAAATCAGAAAAGGATGATTCCGAGGGCCATTGCCCTCGGGCTCCCCGAACTGTCTAGCTCACCTTTCGCCGGCCGCCCTGGCTGAAAATGGTGAGGTCGCCGATTCCGGGGTCAAGGGGCGATGGCCCCTTGGAAAATCCTCTTCCTTCTATCTACGAGGCATGGCCCGCCTCAGAGCTTCAGCCCCAGCGAGAACCCGACCGAGGTTTCCGCCAGCGACACGTCCGCCTCGCCGCCCCCGAACGGCGCCGGGATCGAGCCCTCGCCGCGCACCGTCTGGCGCGGGGCTCGCATGGCGTAGCCGGTCACCTCGGTGCGGTCCGAGAGCGCGAATGTTGCCCCCAGCGTGTAGTGGCTGCGCACAACGCCCGGCGCGAAGATGTTGAGGAGCGTCTGCGCGCGCGGCACCGGATTGTCGGAGCGGCCATACCCTGCGCGCAGCGTCAGCCTGTCGGACGCCGTGTAGACGGCGCCCAGCTTCCATACGTCAACATCGCGCCAGCCAAAACCGGGGCCACCTTCGGACCCGAAAGGGCGTCCCTGGAAGAGCACGTCGATGGGGTTTCCGACCGCCGCGACACCGCCATAGTTGATGCGCTTGTAGTCCGCGCCCAGCGTCAGGGCGGGAACCGGCGTCAGCGCGGCGCCCAGCCCCCAGGCCTCGGGCACATCGAAGCTGCCGCCATCCGCGAAGAGCCCGGCGTAGCGATCGAAATCGCCGGTCTTGACCTTGGACTGGTAGAACGCGCCGACCTTCAGGAACCGCGTGACCTGGCCAAGATAGCCGAGGCGAACGCCTACGCCCGCCGACCAGTCGGTGCCCCGGTTGGTGAAGTTCGCAGGGGCCTGCGAATAGCCCGCGAAAGGCTGCGCGCCGGTCATCTCGAAGCCCTGCAGCACAATCACCGGCGACACGCCGAGTGAATGGCCAGGTACGACCTCGACTGCCAGCGTCGGCGAAATCTGGATCTGCTGGAGATTGACGCCGGCTGACCCTTCCGCCCCGAAGCTGGCAAAGGGGTTGGTCTTGTAATGGGTATTCATGCCCCCGTTGCCGTTGATCGCAAGGCCAAGCGCCACGCGATCTGCAAGCGGGCGCACATAGCCGATCTCAGGCAAAACGAAGGGATTGCTGCCGTTGCCCGAATAGCGCCCGTCGAGCCCAGCGCCATTGCCCGCGATCTCCGCGCCCCGGTCAGGCACGAAGAGCTCGACACCGATGTCGAGACGGTGGCCGAGCGAGGTGGCTGCGGCCGGGTTGGCGACGATGGCGAGCGCGTCCTGCGGCATGGCGATGCCGACCCCGCCCGCGCCCTTCGCCTTCGCCCCCGAACCATTGAGGAAGTACCCGTCGGTCGCCTGCGCAGGGCTGGCGAAAAGGACGAGAGTGGCGGCGGAGACGGCAAGGGCCGCGCGCGGCGCGCGGGCACCGGCGGGACGGGTCACGAAAGTAGGCATGGAAGGTACGGCGATCCCTGAAAACGGTAGATAACCGGGATCGAACAGCGCCCCGGTTTGCAGGGAGCCTGCCCTAACGAGTTACGACTTGCAGGAAAGGAAGATTCCCTTGTTGCCCGCAAACCGCAAGATAGCGTGTCCTGCGGGCAACAAGGAGCGGAGCAGGTGCCCTGCCCCGGCCTCTCGATCAGGTAATGACGTCGGGGGCCGTACGTCCGGTGAAGCGGGCGATCCCCGCGACCGCCTCGGCCGCCGCGATCTGGGCTTTGAGCATTTCCCCAGTCTCGGCATCGAGATCGCCCGAGGGCGGCACGTAGTTCTCAAGGTAGACGCGCAAGGTGGCGCCCGCCGTCCCGGTCCCCGAAAGGCGGAAGACCACGCGGCTGCCGCCTACGAAGAGGATGCGGATGCCCTGGTTGGCGCTGACCGAGCCGTCGACCGGATCGGTGTAGGAAAAGCTGTCGGCCTCCTCGACGACGAGATCGCCAAGCTCTTGCCCGGGCAGCGCTTCCAGTTCGTCCATGAGCGCGGCCATGAGCGCGTCGGCGCCCTCCTTCTCGATCCCCTCATAGTCGTGGCGCGCATAGTAGTTGCGGCCGAAGCGGGCCCAGTGGGCCTTCGCCAGGTCATCGACCGAGATGTCGCGCACAGCGAGGATGTTGAGCCAGAGCAGGACCGCCCACAGGCCATCCTTCTCGCGCACGTGGTCCGAGCCGGTGCCAGCGCTTTCCTCGCCGCAGATCGTCGCCATGCCGGCATCGAGGAGGTTACCGAAGAACTTCCAGCCCGTCGGCGTTTCGAAGGCAGGCACGCCCAGCGCCTCGGCGACGCGGTCGGCGGCCGCGCTCGTCGGCATCGAGCGGGCAATGCCGGTGAGGCGCCCCTTGTAGGCGGGCGCGCACTCGATGTTGGCAGCCAGCATCGCGAGCGAATCGGACGGGGTGATGAAGCGCCCGCGCCCGATGATGAGGTTGCGATCGCCATCGCCGTCGGACGCCGCCCCCAGATCAGGCGCGCCCTCGCCCATCATCAGATCGTAGAGGTCCTTGGCGTGAATCAGGTTGGGATCGGGATGGTGGCCGCCGAAGTCTTCCAGCGGCGTGCCGTTGACGACCGTGCCCTCGGCAAAGCCCAAGCGGCCCTCAAGGATCGCCTTGGCATAGGGGCCGGTCACCGCGCTCATCGCGTCGAAGCGCATGGTGAAGCCCGAGGCGACCACCTTGCGGATCGCGGCGAAGTCGAAGAGTTCCTCCATGAGGTCGGCATAGTCCGCGACCGGATCGATGATCTGGACGTTCATTTCGCCCACCTCAACGATGCCCACCGTGTCGAGATCGACATCCTCGGCCTCGATCGTCAGCCAGCGGTCGATCTCCTGCGTGCGGGCATGGATCGCGCCGGTCACGCCTTCAGGTGCAGGGCCGCCGTTGGCAATGTTGTACTTGATGCCGAAGTCCTCGTCCGGTCCGCCGGGGTTGTGGCTGGCCGAGAGGACAAGGCCGCCGCTCGCCTTGTACTTGCGGATCACGTGGCTGGCCGCCGGGGTCGAGAGGATACCGCCCTGCCCCACCAGCACGCGCGCGTAGCCGTTGGCCGCGGCCATGCGGATCGCCTGCTGGATCACGGTGCGGTTGTGGAAACGCCCGTCGCCGCCCAGAACCAGCGTCGCGGCCTCGCCCTTTTCGACCACGTCGAAAACCGACTGGATGAAATTTTCGGCGTAGCCCGGCTGCTGGAAGACCTTCACCTTCTTGCGCAGGCCGGAGGTTCCCGGCTTCTGCCCGTCGAAAGGCGTGGTGGGCATGGACAGGATCTCGGTCAAAACAGTCTCTCCAGACAACAGGAAGGCGTGCGCAACAGGGGAATAAATCGAAAACCCCTGAATGTTCCATCCCGCAGATGGCATTTCTTTTTGTTTTTTCGAAGACTATTTGAAGAATTTATGGACGTCCCACGCATCCCGGCGACGGGATGGGCGCCGTCTGCGATCAGTTGCGGACCGGATCGCCGCTGTGCGGCCCGGCAGCGGCCACACTCCAGGACGGGTAATCGCCGTGGCGCCGCTGGCGCAGGACATGGCGCACGAAGCCTACCCAGGCAAAGAGCACGCACAGATAGAAGGGCAGCGTCGCCATGACGTCATAGGGGCCTCGGCCCAGCTCCCCTTCACCATCGAGATACCGGTAGGCGTAGGAGAACACCGAGATCAGCTGGGCCGCGGTGAGCCAGAGCGGGTAGACCCGGTTTGCGTAGAGCGCCACCACGCCCAGCGCGACGAGCAGCGCCAGGTCGATCACGACATGGCCCACGTCCACTCCGGCCAGCACGATCGCGCCGCCAACCACCAGGTGGTACCCTTGGTGCAGGACGACCATCGCCAACAGAAGGCGGGCAACGATCCGCTCGGGACGCGCGCCCCATCGCATCGCGCATAGGACGAGGATGACGATCGCCAGCGTCTCACCTTGAACGCGCAGCTCCCAGAGAGCTTCAAGCACGGCCCGCGCTCAGAACAGGTCCGCAAGCGAATGCACGACGCCAAGACCCGCGGCGGAGACCAGCAACAGTCCAAACGCGATCACGACAATGGCTGCCACACGCCCAAGGCGTGCATTGCGCCCGTCAAGCAAGGCCGGAACCGGGCCTGGTGTCCGCCCTCGTCCCCCCAGCGCTCCCGGGGGCGCGCTGGCCGCGCGTGCCCCGCCAAGACCGACAGCCACACGTTCGGCTTGCGCCGATGGCGGCTGCACGCTGATGATCTGGAGTCGCCCTGCGCCTTGCCCGATGCTGGAGCTGCGGCTCGGCCAGCGCTCGCAATCGCGGCAGGCGGCGTCGTCATTGCCCGCATCATCCGGCTCCCCCGCAAGCTCGTGCTCTGGCGTAGCGGTCGCCACCGGGCGGTCCTCCCCGGCCTCTTCCCGGTCCTGAAGTTGCTCTTCGTCCTGCTCCTGGCGGTATTCCCGGTAGGCGCGCGCCAACTCCAGGCGCGAAAGCGATCCCGCACGGGCGCGGACGGTTTCGATCCGCTGGTTTACCGCACTGACCGAGATGCCGAGTTCATAGGCGATCTCCTTGCTCGTGAAGTTGTCCCCCACCAGCGCCAGCACTTCATGCTGCTTGTCGGTCAGGTTCTCGAAGACATCATTCAGTTGCAAAGCACTTTCACATGCCGACACAATTTCGCCCACCCAATACAGCCTCTCTCACCTGGCTTGCATAAGAAGCACAATCGCCCCCTCTCTCCAGAAGAGCCGCGTGCTCCAGAGCGCCCCTGCACCCGATGAACAGAACGGTTGTTCCGGCCATCACACTTGGACACCACGATGAATTTCAAGTTAAATTCAGGAAATCCGTGCGACAAAAGCCAGCCTGCAGGTGCGCGCTTGGCCTTAGATGAAACACTTGTCGGCCACTTGTCCAGACCCAAATTTCGATTGCAATGGCGACGAAGTGAAACTTTCTGTGGGTCGAACCGAGTTGTGTAGCCTAATGAGCGGAAACTTTGCGGTAAACGTTCGGCAACATGGCACACCTGGGAACCTACCCCCTGTGCCCCGCAGAACGGTCGCCCGCCACGACGAAGGGCCCGCCTCCTTCTGCGGAGACGGGCCCTTCGTCGAGCCAAGCCATGGATTTGCACGCCCCGTGCCAGCCCCTTCGCCGAAGCCGGACCGGTGCGCCGGTTTAGGGCTTATTCCTCGCCCATGCGCAGCGCGGCGATGAAGGCTTCCTGCGGGATCGAGACGTTGCCGTACTCGCGCATGCGGGCCTTGCCCTTCTTCTGCTTTTCCAGAAGCTTCTTCTTGCGGCTGATGTCACCGCCATAGCACTTGGCGGTCACGTCCTTGCGCATCGCGGCGATGGTCTCGCGCGCGATGACCTTGCCGCCGATCGCAGCCTGAACCGGGATCTTGAAGAGGTGGCGGGGGATGAGGTCCTTCAGGCGCTCGCACATGCCGCGCCCGCGCTCCTCGGCAACCGAGCGGTGGACGATGAGCGAAAGCGCATCGACGGGCTCGGCGTTGACGAGGATGTTCATCTTGACGAGATCGCCCTCACGAAGGCCGATCTGCTCGTAATCGAAGCTGGCATAGCCGCGGCTGATCGACTTCAAACGGTCGTAGAAGTCGAACACGACTTCGTTGAGCGGCAGCTCGTAGGAGACCTGCGCGCGCCCGCCGACGTACGTCAGGTCGGTCTGGATACCGCGGCGGTCCTGGCACAGCTTGAGGATCGCACCGAGGTATTCGTCAGGGGTGTAGATCGTCGCCTTGATCCACGGCTCCTCGATCGTCTCGATCCGGTTGGGATCGGGATAGTCGGCCGGGTTGTGCAGCTCGATGGTCTTGGCATCCTCGTTCTTCGAGTGCGAGAGCTGGATGCGGTAGACCACCGAGGGCGCGGTGGTGATGAGGTCGAGATCGTATTCGCGGCTCAGGCGTTCCTGGATGATCTCGAGGTGCAGGAGCCCCAGGAAGCCGCAGCGGAAGCCGAAGCCGAGCGCCGCGCTGGTTTCCATCTCGTAGGAGAAGGAGGCGTCGTTGAGGCGCAGCTTGCCGATCGAATCGCGCAGCTTTTCAAAGTCGGCCGCATCGACCGGGAACAGGCCGCAGAAGACCACCGGCTGGACTTCCTTGTAGCCCGGCAGCGGCGTGGTCGAACCGTTCTTCACGGTGGTGATGGTGTCACCGACCTTGGCCTGTTCGACTTCCTTGATCTGCGCGGTGATGAAGCCGATCTCGCCCGGGCCCAGTTCGGGCAGGTCGACGCGCTTGGGCGTCATGCAGCCCACGCGGTCGATCAGGTGCTCGGTCCCGCCCTGCATGAACTTGACGCTGAGACCCTTCTTGATGACCCCGTCCATCACACGCACGAGGATGACGACGCCCAGGTACGGATCGTACCAGGAATCGACCAGCATCGCCTTCAAGGGCGCGTCGCGCTCCCCCGTGGGCGCCGGGATCTTGGTGACGATGGCTTCCAGCGTCTCCTCGATGCCGATGCCCGACTTGGCGCTGGCGAGCACCGCTTCGGAGGCATCGATGCCGATGATGTCCTCGATCTCGGCCTTGACCTTGTCGGGCTCGGCGGCGGGAAGATCGATCTTGTTGATAACGGGCACGATCTCGTGGTCGTGCTCGATCGACTGGTAGACGTTGGCAAGCGTCTGGGCTTCCACGCCCTGCGCCGCGTCCACCACCAGCAGCGCGCCCTCACAGGCGGCGAGGCTGCGGCTGACCTCGTAGGCAAAGTCGACGTGGCCCGGCGTGTCCATGAGGTTCAGCTCATAGGTCTTGCCGTCCTTGGCGGTGTAGGCAAGGCGCACGGTCTGCGCCTTGATCGTGATCCCGCGTTCCTTCTCGATGTCCATGTTGTCCAGGACCTGGGCGGACATCTCACGCTCGGTGAGGCCACCGGTGTACTGGATCAGGCGGTCGGCCAGCGTCGACTTGCCATGGTCGATGTGGGCAATGATCGAGAAATTTCGGATCAGGGAAAGGTCTGTCATGGAAACGCCGTTAGCAGCGGTTTGAGGCGCTGTCAGCCTGCCTTGCGCAGCGAGCGTGAAGGATTTTCATCCGATCCGCCCTTCGGGGGCGTAAACAGCACCGCGCCATTGGCATCAAGCGCGAGCGGGACCGCGAATTCCACGCCCATGCGGTCCTCCCGGCTCCAGCGCGCGTGGGCGTCGAGCACGTAGCCCTGCGCCAGATGCACAGCGAACGTCGTGCCCACCGGCACGTTCCACAGCCCCTCGATCAGGGCGCCTGTCTGCGAGATATTGCGGATGGTGCCGCTGTAGGCATGGTCACCATGTTCGAGCACGACCTTGCGCAGCATGGTCTGGCGCGGGGCACGGCTGGAGCGTGGCCCCTGCGCGACCGCCTCCAGGCCGCGGGCCAGGCGGGCATTGGCATCGGTAACGGTCAGCGGCTTCTCGTAGATGTAGCCCTGCACGTGGCTGCAGCCCAACATGCGCACGAGGTCCAGTTCGTCGAGGGTCTCCACCCCTTCCGCCGTCGTCTCCATGCCCAGCGCCTCGGCCAGGCTGACGATGGAGGAGATGATCGCGCCGTTGCGGCTGCCCTTGATGGTCGCGCCGCGCACGAAGCTCTGGTCGATCTTGATCTTGTCGAAGGGCGCCTTCTTCAGATAGCCGAGCGAGGAATAGCCAGTCCCGAAATCGTCGAGCGCCAGGCGCACGCCCACGCCCTTCAGGGCGCTGAACATCGTCTCGGTCGACTTGTCCTCGCCCAGGAACACGCTTTCGGTGATTTCCAGTTCGAGGCGGCCGGGCGCGATGCCCGCTTCGGCAATGGCACTCGTCACGATGGCCGGCAGCGCCGGGTTGGCGAACTGCAGCGGCGAGACGTTGACCGCCACGCGCACGCTCTCGGGCCAGCGGGCAAGGTCGCGGCAGGCGGTGCGCAGCGCCCATTCGCCAATCGGCGCCACGAGCCCGGTATCCTCGGCAATCGGCACGAATTTCGCGGGCGAAATGTAGCCATGGACCGGGTGCTTCCAGCGCAGCAGCGCCTCGAAGCCGGTGATCGTCTCGGTCGTGGTACGGATCTGGGGCTGGTAGTGCAGCTCCAGCGTGCCATGGGTGATGGCATCGCGCAGGTCCTCCTCCATCTGCTGACGCTCTTTGGCGTCGGAATGGAGGTCGTCATCGTAGAAGTGGTGGCGCCCGCGCCCGCCGCCCTTGGCCGCGTAGAGCGCAAGGTCGGCGTTGCGAATGATCTCTTCGGAGCTCGTGCCGTTCTGTGGGCACGAGGCAATCCCCACCGAGGCACCGATGACCACGCGCGCCCCGTCAATGGAATAGGGCTGCGAAAGGTTTTCGATGATCCGGCGGGCCAGGTTGGCAAGACCCTCGGTCACGTGGTGACCGGGCAGGATAACCTCGAACTCGTCACCGCCCAGACGCCCCACGCGGCCATGCTTGCCCACGGTCGCGCGCAAGCGGTCGGCCACCTGACGCAGCAGCGCATCGCCCGCGGGATGGCCCATGGTGTCGTTGACCTGCTTGAAGCGGTCGAGGTCGAGCAGGAACACGGTGCAGGCGCGGCTGTCGAGCCGGGGGGCGGCGAGGATCTTCTCCAGCCACTCGGACATCTGGAAACGGTTGGCGAGCTTGGTGAGCGAATCGAAACGCGCAAGCTGGGTCACGTGCTGCTGCGAGCGGCGGGTCTCGGTGAGGTCCGTACCCGAGCCGCGAAAGCCCATGAAATTGTCGAACTGATCGAGCACCGGACGGCCCGAGATCGACCACCAGCGCTCGTCGCCGGGGGCACCGGCGGTCGCCGCGCGCACCGACAGGTCCTTGAAGGAAGAGCGGGTCGAGAGATGGAAGACGAGCGTGCGTTCGTTCTCGTTCTCATGGCCCTGGAGCAGGAACAGCGCCGAGAGCGGACGCCCGACAAGATCTTCGGGCGTCGTCTTCAGCAGCGCGCAGATATGCGCCGAGACATACGTGAGCTGGCCGCGCCGGTCGGTCTCCCAGAACCAGCCCTGCCCGGTCTCCTCGTATTCGTTGAGCAGTTCCTCGGCGCGGCGCTGCTCGCGCTCGCGCTCGGAGCGCGCCTCGATCTCGGCGCGCACATGCTCGCTGCGCTTCACCGCGAGGTAGAGGCCAATCGCGGTTCCGCCCAGGAGCAGCATGAACGAGGGCACCGAGCCCGAAATGGTCCAGGCCCCGCCCCACAGCGCGACAGTGGCCACGATGATCGAGGTCAGCCGCCCTTCGAGCAGGACATTGGCCATGAGGATGAGGATGACGAAGCAGCTCGCGGTCGTCTCCCAGCCCAGTTCCGGCACGCGCTCGGTCCAGCGCGCGCCGACATGGCCGAACAGCGCCATGGGCACCCCGATCGCGAAGATCAGCAGGAGATAGCGCTTCCAGCCGGTGCGCCCGATGTTCTGCTCCAGCCGGAACAGGCGCGTGCCGGCCAGGCAGATCGCAAAGCTGATCGCCAGAAGACCCGCAGAGAACGGGGTCGGGAAGCTGTGCGAAAGGAGCCCCATCGTCATCAGGATCGAGCCCATGCAGATGACGATCAGGATCCAGTTGGCCGGAAGGAGATAGAGGAGCGGATCGCTGGTCGCGGCCACGCCTTCGGCGGCCACCGCGAAATCGCCCGGCTTGCCGCGCGCAGCAGCGACCTTCCCCGGCATCGCAGGCGTGCGTCGATGTGTGCCGGAATCGCTGCGGGCGGCGGTGTCGCCCGAGCCTTTCCCAGCACCTTCAATCGTTTGCCGTCGCGTTTCCGATTGCATGGCACGCGCACGAGGCGCAGCGCTCCGGCGACCGGGTCCCATTCTGCTCATGCGAGGGTCTTGCCGCAAAGCAATTGCGAAACGGTTAAATGTGAACCACCTGCGCGCACTTCGCAGGCCCTATTCGTACGAAAATTCCCCAAGATGCGCGGGATCAAAGCGTTAACGCGCCAAAATCGGCGGCTCTGCGCCCATGCAGGAAGGGCCGGGAGGACAATGCCCTCCCGGCCCTTCCTGCCGTTCCTGAACGATTGTCTGCGATCAGACGCGCATCGGCATCAGGACGTAGAGCGCGGGGCTCTTGTCGTTCTGGCGGATGAGCGTGGGCGCCCCGGCATCGGCGAGGTGCAGTTCGACCGAATCGCCGTCGATCTGGCCCAGGATGTCCTTGAGATAGTTCGCGTTGAAGCCGATCTCGAAGCTGTCCGCGCCGTAACCGGCGGGCACTTCCTCCGCCGCCGTGCCGTTGTCGGGCGAGGTCACCGAAAGCGTGATGCGGTCAGTGTCGAGCGCCATCTTGACCGCGCGGGTCTTTTCCGTGGCGATCGTCGCGACGCGGTCCACACCTTCGAAGAAGGCGCGCGGATCGAGCGTCAGCAGCTTGTCGTTCCCGGTCGGGATGACGCGGGTGTAATCGGGGAAGGTACCGTCGATCAGCTTGCTGGTCAGCACGACGCCGATCTCACCGCCGAGCGTGAAGCGTACCTTGCTCGCCGACATGTCGATCAGCACGTTGGAATCGAGCGCTTCCTCCAGCAGCTTGCGCAGTTCGGCAACGCATTTGCGCGGCACGATCACGTCGGGCATGCCATCGGCCCCGTCGGGACGCGCGATGGTGAAGCGGGCGAGACGGTGGCCGTCGGTCGCCGCGGCCTTCAGCTCGTCCTCGGTGACGTGGAAGAAGATGCCGTTCAGGTAGTAGCGCGTTTCCTCGGTCGAGATCGCAAAGCGCGTGCGGTCGATCATCTGCGCCAGCGTGGCAGCCGGAATCTCGAAGCTGGTCGGCAGCTCGCCTTCGGCGATCATGGGGAAATCGTCGCGCGGAAGCGTGGGCAGCTGGAAGCGGCTGCGGTCGGCCTTGACGACGAGGCGGTTGTCCGCAGCCGCCAGGCTCACCTCGCTGCCGTCGGGCAACTTGCGGGCAATGTCGAACAGTAGATGTGCCGACACCGTGATCGCGCCGGGCTGCTCAACGTGGTTGGCGTTGAGCGTCTCGACCACCTGGAGGTCGAGGTCGGTCGCCATGATGCGCAGCGACGAGGTGCCCGACGCCTCGATCAGGACGTTCGAGAGGATGGGAATGGTGTTGCGGCGTTCGACAACGGACTGCACGTGGCTCAGGCAACGCAGCAGCGTGGAACGTTCGATGGTGGCCTTCATAACAGCCTCAGGTCCCCTTTGGTCGGCCCGGGAATGTTCATAATCCCCAAAAACAGGACAAATATCTCTAACGCACGCAAGCCTCGCGGCAAGCGGGAACTGGTCCACAGAAGGTGAATCTGGGGATAATTCGGGGGAGTTTCATGCTTTTTTCGCATGAGGGCGCCGGCAAGATTGATCTTGCACTGCAGCAAGGAAGCGCCATGTTCGCTGCAAAGCCCCTGAGATGCCAGCGAAACCACGGGAGTCGAAGCGACGTGTCGAGTACCCTTCACATCCAGCGCAAGGACCACGACGGCGCCCTTGCCACGATCGACCTCGAGGACTGGAAAAAGGCTGTCGCCACCATCGAGGACCTGCGCCTTGCCGATGGCGATGCGCAGCAGATCAATCCGCGCACCCACGAGATCGTCTCGATGCCCAACCGGGGCGGCGACGTCGAGATCTGGCGCCCGGACTGCGAAGACTGGCTGCGCGTGTTCTGGTACTCGCCCGAGGGCTACATCAGCTTCCCCGCCCCCGAACCGGGCGTGCGCGAGGAACTGCACCGCCTCTCGCTGGCGCGCAGCCTTGCCCTCAAGCTCGACGCCAAGATCTACGACGACGAGGGCGTGGAGACCGACTAGCGCGCCGCACTCGCCTGCGCGAGAGGCGCGGAGGCAAACTCCGCGCTGTCGAGGTTTTCGACCTCACCTTGCGCGTCGATCACGAAAAGTCCCGATCCAAAATCCGGCCCCTCGGTGATGATGTGCACCATGTAGGGCTGGCCGGGGACGAGCGGCGGCGGGGTCTCCTCTCCGGGAACGCCCAGCGCCTGCCCGTAGGCAAGCGGGAACGTGGCCGAACAGGCCTCCTGCGAAACGGCCTGCGACCACACCGGCGCGCCTTCCAGCCCCGAACCGTCGACACCCACGCCCAGGACGTCCTCGCCCGAGGCAACCGGGGTCACCGCGACCTGGCGCACGCAGCCCGGATCGCTCCAGCCACCCCAGTTGCCGGGGGTAAAGACGATGGAATCGCCCTCCTTCCCGGCCACGAGGTCGTAGTACTGGGTGCAGCCTGTCAGCAGCAGGACAAGCGCAGCTGCGGCCAGGCGCACCCGGTATCGCATCAGATCATCACCATGCCGCCGTTGACGTGCATGGTCTGGCCGGTGACGTAGCCCGCTTCCTTCGAGGCGAGGAACACGGCCGCCGCGGCGATGTCATCGCCCTCACCCATGCGGCCCATCGGGATCTTGGCGTTGAGCGCCTCCTTCTGGGCGTCGGGCAGGACGTCGGTCATCGCGGTGCGGATGAAGCCGGGCGCGATGCAGTTGACGGTGACGTTACGGCTGGCGAGTTCCTGCGCAAGGCTCTTCGACATCGCGGTGATGCCGCCCTTGGCCGCGCAGTAGTTCATCTGGCCGGGGTTGCCGGTGGTGCCCACGACCGAGGTGACGTTGATGATGCGGCCAAAGCGCGCCTTCATCATCGGCTTGGTCACGCCGCGCATCAGACGGAAGGTCGATTCCAGGTTGATCTTGATGACCTGGTCCCACTCCTCGTCCTTCATGCGCATGGCAAGGTTGTCACGGGTGATGCCCGCGTTGTTGACGAGAATGTCGATCTTGCCGAGCGCCTCGAGCGCGGCAGGGACCAGCTTCTCGACCTGCTCGGCGTCCGAGAGGTTGCAGGGGATGGCGACGTGGTCGACTTCCTGCGGAGCCTGCGGGGTGTGCTCGTCCAGCTCGTCGCGGAAAGCGCGCAGCTTGTCCGCGTTGGAACCCGAGATCGCAAGGCGCGCGCCCTGCGCGGCCAGCTTGCGGGCAATCGCCGAACCGATGCCGCCGCTGGCGCCGGTCACAAGAGCGGTCATTCCGTGAAGGTCAAACATGTCATTCCTCATTGGTTCTCAAGGCTTCCTCGCGAGGAAGCGCACGACGGCGCTTTGCCCGCGATGGTATTCGCCTTCCGTGATCTCGCGCACGACTTCCTCGGCGCAAATGGGTTCGAGCCCCGCGAATTCGGCCAGCAGCCCCTCGCGGGTCATCGTCCAGTCCTTCTGCGAAGGCGGCGGGCCGCCTGTGCCGGGCTGGGTGTACTTGTCAGGAGTATAGGCTTCGAGCAGGACCGTCCCGTCCGGCTTCAGCGCGCGGACGACGCGGGCGTGGACATCGCGGCGCAGGCGCGGGGGCAGGTGCGCGAAGATCGCGACCACGCTGTCCCACACGCCCATGCCCATGTCGTAGTCCGCCAGGTCCACCGCGCGCGTCGCGATCTCCACGCCGCGCGCAGCGGCAAGCTCGCACGCGCGCTCGAGCCCGACCGGCGACTGGTCCACCGCCGTCACGTCAAAGCCCTGCTGCGCCAGCCAGACCGCGTTGCGCCCCTGCCCTTCGGCAAGGCACAGGCAGCACCCCGGCGTCAGGTCTGCGACACGCTCGACCAGGAAGTCGTTGGGCTCGGTGCCATAGGCATAGTCGGCTGCGGCATAGCGTTCATCCCACATCGGGGCACACTCCTTCAGGTATGAGGGTTGCCTTGCGCCGACCAGCTATAGCGCCTCAGAGAGACTTCGCCAGTTCCTCGATCTCAGCCATGCTCGAGGCGGTCAGCACGTTCACATCGCCCGCCGAGCGCTTGATCATGGGGCCCACGACCTTGCCGCCCAGTTCGACGAAATCGGTCACGCCCGCCTCAGCCATCGCCATCGCGCTCTCGCGCCAGCGCACGCGGCCGCAGACCTGCTCGACAAGGAGGTACTGGATCGCGGGCGGATCGGTGACGATGGCGGCGGTCACGTTGGCAAAGAGCGGCACGCTGACCGCTCCGGGACGGGTTTCCTCAAGCGCCTTGGCCATCGCGTCGGCCGCGGGCTGCATCAGCGGGCAGTGGAACGGCGCGGAGACCGGCAGCAGCACGCCGCGCTTGATGCCGTGGTCCTTGACCATGGCGACCGCGCGCTCGATCGCGCCCTTGTGGCCCGAGAGGACGACCTGGCCGGGATCATTGTCGTTGGCAACGGTGCAGACCTCGACCTCACCGTCGGGGCCGGTCGCGGCGGCTTCGGCAAGCGCGGTGGCCTTGGCGATGTCCGCGCCCAGGAGGGCAGCCATGGCGCCCACGCCGACCGGCACGGCGGCCTGCATCGATTCGCCGCGAAGCTTGAGGAGACGCGCGGTGTCGGCAAGGCTGAAGGCCCCTGCCGCGCACAGCGCGGTGTATTCACCCAGCGAGTGCCCGGCAACGAAATCGGCCTTGTCGGCAAGGCTGATGCCGCCGTCCTTTTCCAGCACACGCAGCACGGCGATGGCGTTGGCCATGATCGCGGGCTGGGCGTTGGCGGTCAGCGTCAGTTGGTCCTCGGGGCCTTCGGACATGATCTTGAAGAGGTCCTGGCCGAGCGCGTCGTTGACTTCCTCGAAGACCTCGCGCGCGGCCGCGCTGGCCTCAGCCAACTCGACGCCCATGCCTACCTTCTGGCTGCCCTGACCCGGAAAAACGAACGCACGCATCAGCAAAATCCTTTCATCCCGGCCGTGTCTGTCCATGGTAAGTGCCGGGGAAACTCGCAGCGCTTAGTGCGCTCCGCGCCCAAGGGCAAGCCATCGGCGGCGGCCTTCACCGGGCGCTTCCCCGCCCGAAGGGCACGATCGTGTTGGCCGCATCGTGGCCGATGTCGGCCTCACCCAGATAGGCAATGGCGTGGCGCTGGCACCAGTGGCGCGCGATCTCCTGCGCGCTGGCGCCGAAGGGACGGTCGTTCTCGGGCACCGCGCTCACCCGGCCAAGGCGCAGCCCCGCAATACCGCCCAGGTGTGCGGTAAGGTGGAAGAACAGACGGTCGACGGCGTAGAGATACTCGGACACTTCCTCGACCATGACCACATGGCCCGCAAGCCCCGGCATCAGCGGCGTGCCCGCCAGCATGGCCAGCGTCATCAGGTTGAAAGCGACGACGGGGTGCTTTTCGCGTGCGAGCGTGGGCTCCACGTGCGCCTGCCCCGCCCCGGTCAGCCAGCCGAGCGCGCGGCGGATCGCCTCTTCCCCGCCCTCGCGGCGGATGTCGGCCAGCATGGGGCCGTGAACGGGCCGCCCGACCCTCGCGCGGTAGAGCCCGCCCAGAAGGTAACCCGCGTCCGAATAGCCCAGAAACACCTTGTCCTGCGCGGCATGGTCCATTGCCGCAAGCGCGTCCTCGGCCACACGGCACGCGCCATAGCCGCCGCGTGCGAACCAGACAGCGTCGACGGAAGGATCGTTGGCGCATTCGACAAGGGCCGCGGTGCGCTGCGCATCGCTTCCGGCAAAATGGCCCTCCTCAGCAAAGCATTGCTCGTGGACAAGAAGCTCGACGCCGGGAAACTCGGACGCGGCCAGCGCCTGGACGCGCGCGACATCCTCGCGGGTGATCGGGGTGGACGGTGCACAAACAGCGATACGCATGGTGATGTCCTTCCTATCCATGTTGTCATGCGCTGCAAGGGCGCATACCGATAACCCCATGACCCAAAGCCCCGAGGCCGCCGCCGCCGTTCCCGACAATGCCCCCGTTACCGCCATGACGCCCGCGGACCTCACGGCGCATCCCTGGTTCTTCTGCGGCATTGGCGGGTCGGGGATGCTGCCGCTGGCGCTGATCCTGAAGGGCCTTGGCGCCACTATCGCGGGTTCGGACCGGGGCCGCGATCAGGGCCGCAGCCCGGAAAAGTTCGCCTGGCTCGAAGAGCTGGGCTTCGCGCTCCACCCCCAGGACGGGAGCGGGATCACGCAAGGCGCCCAGACCCTCGTCGCCTCGGCCGCAGTGGAAGATACCGTACCCGAAGTCGTGCGCGCCAAGGAACTGGGCTGTGCGCGCATGAGCCGCGCGCAGCTTCTCGCCACGCTCTTCAACGCGGCCGGAGAAGGCATCGCCATCGGCGGCACCTCGGGCAAGTCGACCGTCACCGGTATGACCGGCTGGATCCTGACGCAAACGGGTGCGGATCCCACGATCATGAACGGCGCGGTGATGAAGAACTTCGTCTCCGAGGACGCCCCCTTCGCCAGTGCGCGCGTGGGCAAGGGCCGCGCGTTCGTCTCCGAGGTGGATGAGAGCGACGGCTCGATTGCGCTCTACCGGCCCAAGGTCGCGGCCCTTCTCAACGTCAGCCTCGACCACAAGTCGATGGAGGAGCTGCGCCGCCTCTTCGGCGATTTCCTCGCCTCGGCCGAGATCGCCGCGATCAACCTCGACGATGCGGAAAGCGCCGCCCTCGCCCACCGCGCGAAGGCCGCGATCACCTTTGGCATCACCAACCCCAACGTGCGCCTGCGCGCCGGGGAGATCGTCGAGGGGCCGACCTCGCTTCAGGCCACCGTCCACGACCGGCTGGAAGGCACGCGCCACGAGCTCACGCTGCAGGTGCCCGGCCGCCACAACCTCTACAACGCGCTCGCCGCGATTGCCGCCAGCCACGCCGCCGGAGTGCCGGTGGCCGACGCGGTAGCCGCGCTTTCCAGCTTTGCAGGGCTCGCCCGGCGCTTCGACATCGTGGGCACCTCGCCTGCGGGGATCACCGTCATCGACGACTTCGGGCACAACCCGGACAAGGTCGCGGCCACGCTCACGACGCTGAAATCGCATCCGGGCCGCGTGATCGCCTTCTTCCAGCCGCACGGCTATGGACCCTTGCGGCAGATGGGTGCCGAACTGGCGCAGGTGATCGGCTGGAAACTGGGCGCCAACGACGTCGCGATCCTGTGCGATCCGGTCTACTTCGGCGGCACGGTCGACCGCAGCGAGGGCAGCGAACGGATCGTGCGCCTGATCGAGGAAGCTGGCGCGCGCGCCGAGTACGTCCCCGAGCGCAGCGCCTGCGCGGACCGGATTGCCGAGATCGCGAAAGCCGGTGACCGCATCGTGGTCATGGGCGCGCGCGACGACACGCTGACGGTCTTTGCCCGCGATCTGCTGGCCCGCCTCGCCTGAGCAGCCGGTCCTTGCGCGGGCCGGACGGCGTCAGGAAATGCGCGCCAGCGGATGGTAGAAGCCGCTCTCGATCCACTCACCCGCCTTGGCTTCGAATGCCTTGACGTGCGGCGCGCGGGTGTGGGCATCGAAGGTCGCGCGGTCACGCCACTGCTCGGTGATCACGAAGCGGCGCGGGTCGTCGAGGTCCTGGTGCAGATCGTAGCGTACGAAGCCCTCCTCCCGATGGACCTGGGGCACGAGCTCCAGCAGCGCGTCGCGCAGCTTGTCCTCGCACCCGGGCTTGGCGATGTTGAAGGCCACGCAATGGACAGGCTGGGTATCAATCGTGCTCATGGGTCATTCCTTTGTGCAGGCAGAGGTGGAGCCGCCCCTTCCGCGTGAAGGAGGGACGCTCTTTCAAGCACCTAGCTGGGTAGCGCGAGGGTAGGCGAACAGCCCTGCCCACCTCCACGGCGCGATGAGAAGTTCTCATCGCGCCCTTTCGGGAACCCCTGCCCGCTTGTTGCGAGCGCGCGGAATAACGCCCCCTCGTCCGCCTGCCCCGCAGATATCCCTAAGGGCCCCCAACCTGGCTTTAGCAGGCCCGCCGCTAGAGGGGCGATGCCACGAACATTCGGGAGCGGATATGTCTTTACCTGCACAAGGTTCGCCGGTGTGGGGGCGACTGGCCAACGGCGGCCTGTCGCGCCTGCAGACGAGCCATCTGGGCACGCAGATGCTCATGAAGCGGCTGGAACTCAGCCCGGCCCCGGCCAGCGCCAAGGCCACCGAGATCTACAACTATTTCGTCAAGTGGGAGAGGTCCCTTGCAAATGAAGTCGCCCAGCTCAATCGTCTCTGAGGGCGGGGCCATCAACGGCCTCCTGCCCGTCGACACCGTCGTCGACCTGATCAAGGCCGGGGCCAGCCTCAGCCTGGCCGGCCGCAAGGCCGCGCTCGACCGGCTGCCCGCGGGCAACTGGATCGCGGGCACCTCGCCCTACTTCATGACCGCGCAAGGGGGGCGGATCGTCGATGACGACGTGCTCTTCGTGACCGACCTCGGCGCGATCGGCACGGTTACCTTTGCCACCTACGAGGCGCATGAACTGGAGCGCATCTCGGGCGAGGCACCGGATAACGGCCTGGCGCTTACCATCATTCCGGGCGGCTCGGCATGCCACACCGAATTTGCCCAGAACGCCGCGAACTACCCGATGGCCTTCATGCGCCCGACCGTCGGCTGGATCTCGGGGCACGACCTGGAAAAGGAAGGCCACACCCCCTGGGTCTACGACGGCCAGGTAGCCAAGGCCTTCCCCGACCGCGTCGCGGTGGCCCAGGTCACCCTGCCCGACGGCGAGAGCCCGGTGATCGAGATCGTCAACATCTTCGCGCCCGATGGCGGCGATGTGATCCACTTCGAGGAGACCGGCTTCACGCCCGAGTGGTGCACCGTCAACGGCACCCGCCAGCGCTTCTGCGACTATGTACTGGCGCGGGGCCGCGAGGGGTGCGACCTGCCACTGGTGGGCAACTACGGCGGCGCGCACGTCAACGCCTCGCTCAAGACCATCGATACCGAGACCGGCACGGTGGAACTGTTCGCGCCCGTCTTCCCCGGTGTCGACTATGCCTTCGCAGCGCCAGTGGCCGACTATGCGGGCGATTTCCGTCAGGCGCTCGCCGAACACCCCACGGCGGGCACGGTTTGGTCGTGCAACTGCATCCTCAACTTCATGTTCGGCAAGCTGGAGGGCGTGGCCATCGGCGGCGCGGCCGGGCCCGTCACCTTCGGCGAAATCGCTTACCAGCTGCTCAACCAGACCATGGTCGTTCTGCGCAAGGAGTGATCCCTTCTCCATCCCCCGCACACGGCCACGGCGCGCCGGGAGACTTCGGTTTCCCGGCGCGCATTGTGTCGTCCACCCGCGACACCTTTACCCTGCGCGGCAGCGCTTCGCGTAAGCCTACCTAAGCCACTGCTTACGCTAAATTCCACAAGCCTCCCTAGGACCAAGGCATCGAAATCCAACGAGGCCATGGCATGTCCGACACGACATCGAAGATGGACATTTCCGAGCGGCTGGAAATGTTCGCACTGACGGAAACCGACAATTCCCGGTTCGGCGGAATCGCCCGGCTCATCTCCCGCGCCGGGCCTGCCGTCCTCGACAAGTTCTATGCGCTCGTCCGGGCCGACCGACGACGCTCCGCCTTCTTCAAGTCGCAGAGCGTCATGGACCACGCACGTGCCAAGCAGCTCGACCACTGGATCGACCTGTTCTCGGGCCGGATCGACAGCAACTACATGGCGCGCGCCGAACGCATCGGGCAGGTCCATGCCCGCATCGGCCTGCCACCCACGTTCTACATCGGTGCCTATGCGCAGATCCTTGCCGAGGTGATCGAGCGCGACATGACCGGCGGGATTGCCGGTCCCTTGATGAAGACCCGCGCCAAGCGCCTGGGCACGCTCATCAAGGTGGCGCTGATGGACATGGACATCGCCACTTCGGCCTATCTCGCCGCGCAGGACCACAGCCGCGAGACCACGCTCTCCTCGCTGTCCACCGCGCTGGAAACGGTCGCGCAGGGGGATCTTACCACCCAGCTGGGCGAACTTCCCGCCGGCTTCGAGCAGATCCAGTCCGACTTTGCCGCGATGTGCGACTGCATCGCCCAGACGCTGGGCGCGGTCGCTGCTTCTTCCGAACAGATCCGCGTCGGCGCCTCCGAAATCCGGGCGGCGAGCGATGACCTCTCGCAACGTACCGAAAGCCAGGCCGCTGCGCTCGAAGAATCGGCCGCCGCGCTCGACCAGCTCACCAACGGCGTGCAGACCTCCGCGCAAGGGGCTGGCGAGGTCAACCGCTCGGTCTCCGAGGCCGAAGCCGAGGCCCGCGAAGGCGGACAAGTCGTCGAGGAAGCGGTCGAGGCGATGGACGGCATCCAGAAGTCCGCCCAGGAAATCGGCGCCTTCGTCAACGTCATCGATTCGATCGCCTTCCAGACCAACCTCCTCGCCCTCAACGCCGGGGTCGAGGCCGCACGCGCTGGCGATGCCGGCAAGGGCTTCGCGGTCGTCGCCAACGAAGTGCGCGCGCTGGCCCAGCGCTCGGCCGAAGCGGCGCAGAACATCAAGGACCTCATCGGCTCGTCCGAACAGCAGGTCGGGCGCGGTGTCGCGCTGGTGGGCCGTACCGGCGAAGTGTTCCGCCGCATCGTCGACAAGGTCTCCGGGATCACCGGCCTCGCCGCGCAGATTTCGGACAACTCGCAGAACCAGGCGGGGCAGCTTGGCCAGGTCAATTCGGCCATTGGCGACATGGACCGCATGACCCAGCAGAACGCAGCCATGGTCGAGGAAACCACCGCGGCGGCGCGCAATCTTGCCCAGCAGGCCGAGGACCTTGCCAAGCTGGTGCGCATGTTCAAGCTGGATATCGGCGCTACCGGCGGAAATCCGTTGAGCGTCGTGCCGCCCTCCCCGGCGCCTGCCCCGCGCGCCCTGCCCGAACCCACGGCCTATTCCGCGCCCCGCACCTCGGGCGCTCTGGCCCTTCAGCCCGAAGAAGCCACCGACGCCGACTGGGCCGAGTTCTGATCACGACGTGCCCGGCGGCGTCGAAACGCGAACAGGGCGCATCTGACCAAGCCAGCCACGATCACTCTTGCAAAGCGCGCGCTCAGATCCGCGCGACAACCTCATCCATCGCGCGAAGCCCCTTCTCGGTCATCTGGACGATCGATCTTCGCCCGTCACGCGGATCGTCCAGCCGCGTCAACAACCCCTTGCCCAATAGCACGTTGAACCAGCGCAGAGCCGTCGTGGGAGCGACCGCCGAGGCGATACAGACAGACTTCACGCTGCACTCGCGGCCCTGCTGGTGCATCGCGTAGAGATCCAGAAGAATGTCCCAGGTCGGCTCCCCGAACAGGTCCTTGCCCAGGATCTCGTCGCGCAGCCGACGCACCCGGTAGAGGTTCGAGACCGCTTCCAGCCGCGACTTCGGCGTCGCTGGTGCATCCGCGCCTGCCGCCTCCTGCACCTCGATAAGCTTCGTCAGTTCGTCGATGGCGGCGCGCGCGCGCATCATCGCAACATACCCGTCTTCATTCCGATTATCCATCGACATGCCCACAACACTCTCTCCGAACTGCAATAATTAATTGCAGTTAAGCACGAATGGGCCGATCCGCTGAATTAAATAAAAACAAGGACAAATACAGACATATGTCCTAATTTCGCGCAGGCATTGTGTACACAATCAAACAATCAGTGCGCCGTTTCGTCGCCCTCATCCTTGGCGAACATGTGCAGGACCAGAGCGATGACCGTGCCCAGCACCAGCCCGAGCATCGCCGAGACCACGGCGTAGGACAGCCAGCCGGTCACGCCGCCCAGCGCGCCCGAAGCCTGCGCCACCGCATGCTCGACACTATGGGCAAAATGCGCCGGGGCTGGCAGGCCCAGTTCCTCCAGGCCGTGCAGGATGATGCCCCCGCCGACCCACAGCATCGCCAGCATGCCCACGAAGCTGAGCACCTTGAGCACGATTGGCATGGCCTTGAGAAGGAAACGCCCGAAGGCCTGCGCGGCCTCGGAAGGCTTGCGCGCCAGGTGCAGCCCGACATCGTCCATCTTCACGATGAGGGCGACCGCGCCGTAGACGCAGAAGGTGATGACAAGACCGACGATGGCCAGCGTCACCGCGCGCGTAAGCAGGCTGGCATCGCTGACTTCCGACAGCGCGATCGCCATGATCTCGGCCGAGAGGATGAGGTCGGTGCGGATCGCCCCCTTGGTGCGCGCCTTCTCGAAGGCGACCGGGTCCTTGATCTCGTCGTCCAGCGTTTCGCCATGCTTGGTGCCCGAGAGCTTCTCGATCACCTTCTCGGCGCCCTCGAAGGAGAGGAACAGACCGCCCGCCATCAGGATCGGGGTGATCGCCTGGGGCAGGAAGGCGCTGAGGATCAGCGCGATGGGGAGGAGGATCACCAGCTTGTTGAAGATCGAGCCCTTGGTGATGCGCCAGATCATCGGCAGTTCGCGGTCGGGCGTGAAGCCGGTGACGTAGCCGGGCGTCACCGCGGCATCGTCGATGACCACGCCTGCGGCCTTGCTCCCCGCCTTGGCCACGCCCGCCCCGACATCGTCGATCGAGGCGGAGGCCGCGCGGGCAATGACCGAAACGTCGTCGAGAAGGGCGACAAGACCGGTGGGCATCGTGACGTAATCCTCATGAAAAACGGGGCAGAAGGCCCCTGCGAGACGACATGCGGGGGATTTTTTCGGCAATCAAGCGAAAGCGGCCATAACCGGCGCCTTTCCGGGGCCTTGGCGCCCATCTCAGCGAGCTTTCGTGCGCCCCCAATCGCGAAAAAACGCAAACGGCGCCTTAAAGCTCCCGCCACCTCACCGTTCTTCCCCATGACCGGAGCGAACAACCAAACGCTCTCACAACTTTCTGAAACTGGGGAATTAAATCATGTCCGTCATCAACACCAACATCTCCGCCATTCGCGCTTCGAACGCCTCGATCGCCGCCAACAAGATGCTCGGCGTGTCGATGGAACGCCTCTCGACCGGCAAGCGCATCAACTCGGCCAAGGACGATGCCGCAGGCCTCGCCATCTCGACCTCGATGACCTCGCAGATCCGCGGCATGAGCCAGGGCATGCGCAACGCCAACGACGGCATCAGCCTGGCCCAGACCGCCGACGGCGCGCTTTCGGAAGTCACCAACATGCTCCAGCGCGTTCGTGAACTGGCCATCCAGTCGGCCTCGGGCACCTACCAGGACAGCGACCGCACCGCGATGCAGCAGGAAGTGACCGCGCTGACCGAGCAGCTCGCCGACGTATTTTCCCAGGCCGAGTTCAACGGCAACACGCTGTTCTCGACCACCTCGGGCACCGACCTCACCTTCGACATCCAGACCGGTGCCAACTCGGGTGAGACGGTCACCCTGACCTCCACCGCGATCAACGGCACGCTGATCGACGCCACCGCGCTCGACGTCTCGACCGCAGCGGCCGCCAGCACCACGCTGGACAACGTCGACACCGCGCTCCAGGAAGTGAACGCCACCCGCGCCTCGCTCGGCGCCGGTCAGAACCGCCTCGAATCGGTGGTCAACAACCTGACCAGCACGGTGACCAACCTTTCCGATGCCCGCAGCCGGATCGAGGATGCCGACTACGCGGTGGAAACGACCGCGATGGCGAAAGCGCAGATCCTCAGCCAGGCGTCGACGGCGATGATCGCCCAGGCCAACCAGGCCCAGCAGAACGTGATGAGCCTCCTGCGCTAAGCGCAGCGAGCCTCAGACCAACCAGGTCCCGAAAGCACCCGGTGGGGAATGGTCCCCACCGGGGCAATCGCGTTTGCAGCTGATGGCTGCACGTTCAGCGTGCCTCGGGCAGATTGTCGGGCGTGGCGACGGCGGAAGCCGGCGCGCGCACGCCGCCCTCCCCCTCTTCCATCACGTCCGCCCGCGTGCGCCCGGCCGGCACGAAATCCTCCGGGTTGCCCGGAGTCTCGGGCACGAGGCGCCAGACGGTGTTGGACAGATCGTCGCAGATGATGAGCGCGCCGCGCGGATCGAAGGTCACGCCCACCGGACGCCCCCGCGTCATCCCGTCCTCGCCGCGAAAGCCGGTGACGACATCGACCGGATCGCCCGCGGGACGCCCGTTGCTGAAGGGTACGAAGACCACCTTGTATCCGACGGGCTCGCTGCGGTTCCAGCTGCCGTGCTCGCCCACGAAGGCGCCTTGGGCAAAGCGCTCACCCATGATCGGGGCGGAGAAAGCGACACCCAGCGCCGCGACATGGGCGCCCAGTGCGTAGTCGGGCTTGATCGCGGAGGCGACGAGGTCGGGCCGCGCGGGCTTCACACGAGTGTCCACGTTCTGCCCCCAGTAGCTGTAGGGCCAGCCGTAGAAAGCCCCGTCACGCACCGAGGTCAGGTAGTCGGGCACGAGGTTCGCGCCCAGTTCGTCGCGCTCGTTGGCGACCGCCCAGAGCTCGTCGCTGCCCGGACGGAAGGCGAGCGCGGTCGGGTTGCGGATGCCGGTGGCAAAGGGGCGGTGCATGCCGGTGCGCGCGTCGATCTGCCAGACCATCGCGCGGTCCTCCTCCACGTCCATCCCCCGGTCGCCGACATTGCTGTTCGAGCCGATGCCGACATAGAGGAAACGCCCATCCGGGCTCGCCGCCAGCGACTTGGTCCAGTGGTGGTTGATCTTCTCGGGCAGCTTGGTGACCCGGATCGGCGGCGCATCGGCCTTGGTCTGCCCGTCGCGGTAGGTGAAGCGCACCAGCTCGCCCTGGTTGGCGACGTAGATCATGCCGTTGGCGAAGGCGAGGCCATAGGGCGCATCGAGCCCCTCGGCAAAGACACTGCGCGCCTCGTACGTGCCATCGCCATCGGCATCGCGCAGCAGTGTCAGGCGGTTGCCCCCTTCCACGGAGGTCTTGCCCTTGGCCTTGATGTAGCCCGCGATGATGTCCTTGGGGCGAAGCTTGGGCGCATGGCCGCCGCTGCCCTCGGCCACCAGGATATCACCGTTGGGCAGCACCAGCGTCTGGCGCGGCACCTTGAGATCGGTGGCAATGGCCGTGATCGCATAGCCTTCGGGCACCTGCGGCCGGGCATCGCCCCAGGACGCGGGATTGGCAATCTCCATGTTGGGCAAAAGCCCGCGCTGCTTTTTGGGAAGCTGCGGGTTCTCGCCATACTCAGGTGCCTCGCTGCCGCCCGAACAGGCCGCGAGCGCCACGCAGGCCGCCAGCGTGCCGAAGACGAAACGCGCCCTCATGCCGCCTCTCCCTTGCGCAGCGAGGCAAAGCCGAACCAGACCGCAACAAGCGCAAGGCCCGTCACGAGGATTGAGAGGACCAGGCCGGTCGGCATCGAGGCCCAGCCGTCCTTGGCGTGAATGAAGGAATTGACGAGACCGATGGCAAAGGTCGCCGCCACCAGCACCAGGTAGACGATGCCCCGGCCAAGGCCGCGAATGGTGTCGACCAGCGCAAACACCAGCGCCAGCCCCAGGAACAGGAGCGCGCCCGCATTGAGCCAGGAGGCAAAGTTGGTCCACTGCACCTCATAGCTGGCGGCATAGGCCCAGTCGCTCAGCAGTGTGCCCGCAAAGAGCGGCAAGGAACCGGCCAGAAGCGCCGCGTGCACCGGGTGCAGCGCGCGCGCCGGAGCGGGGCGAAATCGATGAGAAGGAGGCATGGCGGCGATCCCATGTCAGGAGGAGGAAATGGCCGGGCGGCACCAAGGGCGCCGCACACGGCGATACCTCCCCACAAAGCGGAACTTGCCACCTTGTTCCGAAAAGCGCTTAAAATCGCGGAAATTCAATAGACTTGCGGAGGTTTCCTCGCAGAAACGGCGAGGAAAGAAGTAGGGAGATTCAAGGGGTCATCACCCCTTGACCCCCAAATGGGCGACCTCACCCTTCTCAGCCGAGGTGGCGCGCGGGACGTGAGGTGGACAGTTTGGGGAGCCCGAGGGCGATGGCCCTCGGACCTGATTATTCTTCCTTGAACCGAACCTCAGAACTCGACTTCAAGTTCTTCCATTTCCTCAGGCTCAGCCTTGGCCGCGGCGATCCACTCGGCCATCGGCGCCCACTCGGTGATCGTCTTGCAGTAGGCAAGGCACGGCGCCGAGACGGCGACGGCATAGGTGAGGAAGCGGGTGGCGACAGGCGCGTACATGGCGTCGGCCACGGTGGGGTGCTCGCCGAAGAGGAACGGACCGCCATAGGTTTCCAGGCATTCGGTCCAGACCGCCTCGACCCGCTCGATGTCGGGACGCGCGCCCGAGAAGACGGGGAAACTATCGTGGCGGACCTTGAGATTCATCGGCAGCGCCGAGCGTAGGTTGGTAAAGCCGGAATGGATCTCGCCCGAGACCGAGCGGCAGTGCGCGCGCGCGATACGGTCTTCGGGGAAGAGGTGGGCATCAGGGCATTCCTCGTTCAGGAACTCCGCAATGGCGAGGACGTCCCACACGCTCGCCCCATCGTAGGTAAGGCGCGGCACCAGCACCGAGGGCGAGAGCAGGAGCAGTTCGGCCCGGTTGTTGGCATCGTTGGGTGCGGGCTTCTCGATCACCTCGAGCCCGGCCAGACGGCACATCAGCCAGCCGCGCAGCGACCAGGCCGAATAGGTCTTGCTGGAGATCGTGAGAGTTGCTTTCTCGGGCACCTTGGCCCCTGCCTTCACCTTGCCATCAGGCGTGGACGCCGTCTCAACCATGGCTCGTATCCTTCTTCCTCGTCTGGCCGCTCACCGGAGAGCCTATCACTCCTGCGGGCTTGACGCACTGCGCAAATGCCTCTCTTACGAAAGGCGGTTTCGCTTGCATCCGGCAATGATGCAGCGCAGCATGACGGGTGCATCGTGCCTGCGCAAGGGCGTGGCGCTACCCGGCAACGGAGCGCGGCGCATGACGCGCGAGACACTCGCGGAAGACAAGGGATAAGCCCCATGCTTTACGACGCCTACGAGGCCACCAACGATCTCCTCGCCCCCTCGCGCTTTGCCGCGAAGATGGCGCGGCGCTTCCGCGACGAGGCGCTCGATGGTGCGAAAGACATGCCCTTTGCCCGCCGCCTCTTCGCGCTGGCCGAAGTCTACGAAAAGGCCGCGATCACCCACAAGCGCCCGTCCTACGGCATCGACAGCGTGCCCTGCGGCAACCGCGAGACACAGGTCGTCGAGGAGGTGCTCATGGACCTGCCCTTCGGGGACCTGCTTCATTTCGCCAAGCCCGATGTCGCGGTGCCCCAGCCCAAGGTGCTGATCGTGGCGCCGATCTCGGGCCACTTCTCGACCCTTTTGCGCAACACGGTCGAGACCATGCTGTGCGACCACGACGTCTATATCACCGACTGGAAGAACGCGCGCGACGTGCCGCTGTCGGCCGGCGATTTCGGACTCGACGACTATATCGACTACATCATCACCTTCCTGCAGGAGCTGGGCGATCCGGTCGCGCGCAAGGGCGCCAACGTGCTGGCCGTGTGCCAGCCCTGCGTCCCCGTGCTGGCTGCGGTTGCGATCATGGCGGGCGATGATGACCCCTGCCAGCCGCGCACGATGACGCTGATGGGTGGGCCGATCGACGTTCGCGAATCACCCACGCTGGTGAACGAGCTCGCGACCACCAATTCCTACGACTGGTTCGCCGCGAACATGATCCAGACCGTGCCCTGGCGCCATCCCGGGGCCGGACGGCGGGTCTATCCCGGCTTCCTCCAGCTCACCGCCTTCATGTCGATGAACATGGGCCGCCACATCGACCAGTTCCGCAAGCTCTACCAGGCGCTGGCCGACGAGGAGACGGCCGCCGTCACCAAGATCGAGAGCTTCTACGACGAATATTTCGCGGTGCTCGACCTCACCGAGGAATTCTACCTCGAGACCATCGACAAGGTGTTCCAGCGCGCGCTCCTCGCCAAGGGCGAACTGACCTTCCGGGGTGAGCCGGTGGATTGCGGCGCGATCCGCAAGACCGCCCTCCTCACCGTCGAGGGCGAGCGCGACGATATCTGCGCGGTCGGCCAGACCGCAGCCGCGCACCTCCTGTGCACGAGCCTGCGCCCCCACCTGAAGCAGCACCACCTCCAGCCGGGCGTCGGCCACTACGGCACGTTCTCGGGCTCGAAGTGGGAAAAGCAGGTATACCCCCAGGTCAAGAACCTCATCCTTGCGATGAACTGAGCCCTACGCACGAGCCCGGGGGCTGGGACAATTTGTCCCGGCGATCATCGCCCTGCCCCGCGTGACAGGCCCTGCGTTCCGGGCTAGGCGCATGACCACCATGCACGCCCTTCGCTCCCTCCTTGCGCGCCGCCTGTGGCTCTTCGCGCTCGTGATCGCGATGGCGCTCGCCATGAAGGCGCTGGTCCCGACAGGCTTCATGATCGAGAGCGCGGGCGCGAAGGTCCTCACCGTCGAGATCTGCGACAGCCAGGGCCACACCCGCCTCCAGAAGATCGCGCTTCCGGGCAAGCCCGACACCTCCTCGCAGCAACAGCAGCACGCGAAGGCCGCGAAGGAATGCCCCTTCACTGCGCTCTCCGCGCATGCCCTGGGCCATGCGGACCCCGCGCTGCTGGCGCTGGCGCTGGCCTTCATCCTGGCGCTCGACTTCCTGCCTGCGCCGCCGCTGCGGCTTGTCCGGGCCCGCTACTGGACCCCGCCGCTGCGCGCCCCGCCCCACCTGTCCTGATCCTCTGAGCCCCCGCACCACACGCGGGCCGGGTCTCTTTCCTCGCGAACATCGCCCCCGCGATGCGCCGCCTGCGTGCGGCCGCGCGGCACGCGTTCGCCCGATCATAGCATTCAGGACATCCGATCATCATGCAGACCTCTTTCGTGCGCGCTGCGCGCACCACTCTTTACGCCAGCACCTTCCTCGCCCCCGCCCTTGGTGCCGCCACCGCCGCGAAGGCCGACGAGGCCCCGCCCCCGCTCACCGTGGTCGAGGGCCACATGCCCGATCCCACCGTGGTCGGCTCGCGCGTCTCCGAGCAGGACCTCCACGAAAAGGGCGCCGCGGCCAGCGACACCGCGCAGGTCCTCGCGCGCATTGCCGGGGTCTCGGCCAACACCGGCGGCGGCTTTTCGGCCATGCCCGCGATCCGCGGCCTCTCCGAACAGCGCCTGCGCATCACTGTCGATGGCCAGCCGATCGACATGGCCTGCCCCAACGACATGAATTCGCCGCTCTCCTATACGAACCCGCAGACACTCGCCGCGCTGACCGTGATCCCGGGCGTTTCCCCGGTGAGCCTGGGCGGCGACACCATCGGCGGCGTCATTGCCGCCGAAAGCGCAGCTCCGGTCTTCGCGAAGGATGGATCGCTTCTCGTGACCGGCCGCGCGGCGGGCTACTACCGCTCGAACGGCAACGCCTTTGGCACCTCTCTCTCGCTGACGCTGGCCGGCGAGAACCTCTCGGCCACCTACACCGGCGCCTACACCCAGTCCGACAACTACAAGGCGGGCGGGCACCTGGGCACCGTCCACTCCAGCGAATACGCCAAGACCGACCACGCGCTCGCCCTTGCCCTGCGCACCGAGGCGGGCCTCTTCGAGCTCAAGGGCGGCTACCACTACAGCCCCTACGAGGGCTTCGTGAACCAGTCGATGGACATGACCGACAACCGCTCCTGGTTCGTGCAGGGACGCTTCCGGGGGGAGTACGATTGGGGCAAGGCCGACCTTTCGGCAAGCTACCGCGACACCGATCACACGATGAACTTCCTGGAGGACAAGCTGCCGGGCTCCATGCCGATGGAAACGCGCGTCCACACCTTCACCAGCGCGGTGAAGTTCGAGATCCCGGCGGGCGAGCACCATGTCCTGAAAACAGGGCTGGAATACCACCACCAGTGGCTCAACGACTGGTGGCCGCCGGTCGAAGGCTCGATGATGATGGGGCCCAACGCCTTCGTGAACATCAACGAGGGATCGCGCAACCGCGTGGGCGCTTACGGGGAATGGACCGGCGACTGGACCTCCAATCTCACCACCACGCTGGGCCTGCGCTATGACCGGGTGGAGATGAACACCGGCGATGTCGCGCCCTATGGCACAGGCATGATGCAGGCCGCCGACGTCGCCGCGGCCGCCGCCTTCAACGCCGCCGAGCGCCGCCGCACCGACAACAACTGGTCGGGCTCGGCCCTGGTACGCTGGACACCGAGCGCGGCGCTCTCTCTCGAACTGGGCTATGCCCACAAGGTGCGCTCCCCCAACCTCTACGAGCGCTACACCTGGGGGCGCGGATCAATGGCGAGCCGCATGATCGGCTGGTACGGCGATGGCAACGGCTATGTCGGCGACATCGCGCTCGATCCCGAGCGCGCCGACACCTTCAGCGCCGCTTTCGCCGTCTCCCCGGCAAAGGACGTCCACCTGAAGGTCTCGCCCTACTACACCCATGTGAACGACTATATCGACGCCAACGTGATCGGCACGCTCAATGAACGCGCCGTCCAGCTCCAGTTCGCCAACACCGATGCCGAGTTCTACGGCGTGGACGTTTCCGCCGACGCGGTCCTCCAGGGCAGCGCCGAACAGGGCACCCTCCTCACCGCAACGCTGGCCTATGTGCATGGCGAGAACACCGGGGCCGACACGCCGCTCTACCACCAGATGCCGCTCAACGCCGCGCTTGCCATCACCCACCGGACCGGCGCGCTGGAGCTGACCGGAAGCGTCGAGTGGGTGGACCGCAAGGACCGCGTGGACACCCGCCGCAACGAGCCCGAGACTTCGGCCTACGCCCTCGTCAACCTGGGCGCGGCCTATACCCTGCAAGGCTGGCGCCTCGGGATCGAGGCCACCAACCTCTTCGACAAGGGCTACTACCTGCCGCTCGGCGGCATGGCGCTGGGCGACCTTGCCGCAACCGACACCTGGCGCCCGATCGCCGGACAAGGCCGCAGCGTGAACCTGTCGATCTCGACCGCGTTCTGACCCTCATGCGCAAGGCCCGGCGCGCACGGCCGGGCCTTGCCTGCGCATCAGCTTTCGCGTTGCCCCATCCGCACGCGGGCCCGCCCCTCTCGCAAGCTGCGCCCCATGCCATTCGGGAGTATGAAGAACAAAAAAGCCTTTCGAGGAGCATAGCCCCTCGAGCTCCCCAAACCGTCAGCCCCAGCCAGAGCCAGCCAGCACATGCACCAACGAAAACAGCGACGGCTGCTTTGCGCCCTAGTTGGTCGCTCGAGGGGCGATTTGACGCGCCAGAGAGCGGCCTGTCCGGTTACGATTGTCGCCCCGATCCGGCAGCAGCCGTAAGGGGAGGATAGCGGTCAGACTGGTTGACGACAGTAATCGTGACATTGCTGACACGTGGGGCCGACCCATAATAGATTGCGAGCAGCTAATATTTGCCGAGGATCGGCACTGCAGCGCTTATGGTGCGCAAGTCATCTGTGATATGATCGGCCCGGATCGCCCCAAGACGCACGGCCCGCGCCGTTCGAATAAATTGAAAATGCTGTTCTTCGCCAGCCGATAGCATGGTGATATGCGCGTTGGCGATACAAGCAGCGAGCCGTCGCTTACAGACAATAGCGAATTGGCAGGAAGCGACATGGGTGCTGGGGTGAACGATGAGCAGATCAACATCTTGGGCACTTGTTTCACTTCCGTCGTGTACGACGAAGGCGGAACCAAAACCAAAGACCGTCACGTCGAGCTTCACAGCCAACCTTGTTTTTTGTAGAATTCTTTTTGATCGTTTGTCAGGTAGCGCCAATAGTCGTCGCGGTACAGTGCCCCCATGAATTCACCGATATTGAAAAGACCGACATTGGATTCTCGGCAATGGAACTTGGCATCTGGCGTATAGCCACACCATGCAGAATTAATGACCACCACATCGATGTGACCCAAATTCTTCACCACCTCCATGTATTCCGCGACGCCGAACGCGTAGCACTCACAGATGAAGACGCGTAGCGTATCACCTTGTGTGCGCGTCAAATCATAAAGGCCGCCGCCATGCGCCTTCAGAGATACGACTTTCTGATGCTGTTTCATCCGAGCTTCGAAGAAATCGTAGTGCCCGGAATGGCTGGGCCAGGGAAAGGTCTCGCTATACGCCGGCATCGGCAAGTCCTCTAATCAAGTGATCAAATGCTATCGGGAAACGTTTCACCGCTGCATATGGGATCGCATCCTCAACCCATTGCTCGTAGCTGCGCACATGCAGCAAGAAGGTCGTGATGATCTCCTGTTCGGCTGAGTCAAACAGGCCGCGATGCGCGTCGAGTTCTGCCGCTATCTTGCGGTTGTTCGGCACGATCACTGAGAGCCGTTCCGAAACCCACACCGCATGCACCGCTTCATTGTGCGGCTGAGACCGAGCCAACTCGGACAGCGGGCCATACTGCTCCCAGGACTGCCGGTTCTCTTCCAGCATAGGCAGGATCGCACGAGCTAAGCTATTCTTGCTTGTCATTTCCTCTTGATCGAGGCGCGCCAGCACTCGGGCTTCATGCTCGGCCTTCATCTCATGCAGAGCATCGACCGTGTAGACGCTTTCGTTCTCTTTGCGGTCAATCAGCGTGTGATGAGTCGGACAGAGTAGAATCAAATTCTGATAGTCATCGCGGTCAGCATCAGTCTGCCCCGCATCGTGCCGGTTTGCCCCCGGCTTGTCGCCGCAAATATGTGCCATCTCCCCCAGAGTGAAAGGCGCAGAATCTGCGGCCTCACGGCTGCACAGCCTCTCCCAGCACCCCGGAAACGCGCAGCGACCTCCGGAATTGCCCCAGAGAATCTTAATGGATTTTTGTGTAATACCCACTGAATACCCTTAGCATGGCGGGCCGTGACTACCATCGGTCCAGATAAAGTGCGAGGAGGAAAGGGCGTTTATGCGAGCCCATCAGCTGCAAGCAACGGAACCGCAGTACGTGGGGGCAAATGGCAGATCAATTTGTTCACCCCATAGGCAGCACTCTACGGCACGCTTGGGCCTCGCCGCCGCTCTCTCTCTCCGTCTCTGGCAGCATGGCCGCTTCAAGCCCATACAGCAGTAGCTCGGTTGGTCTGAACATGCTTTGACGTTTGATGAGTAGATCGTCTGCGGTTTGGTTGTTCAAGCTGCCGGTGTGCGACAATAGTCAGGCCGTCAGCCCATTCGACACAGGCCTTAATGCAACGCAAGGATAGTTGGCGCTTTGTCCCGCACTGAGGACCTCGGACCGTTCAAAATGCTGCGGCCTGTATGAATAGCGGCTTCGATGAAGCTGCACTGCACTGCACTGCACTGCACTGCACTGCAGAGATGGCTCTCCCGGCGGAGGTCCGCAATGGGGCCGAAAGTAACTACGCGCATATTCAGCGTGAATGTCTGCTTCGGTGATTTCCTAATCCAAAACCCGCCCTTCTCCTACCGGTCCGACGTTGACACTCTGGATAGGCTGGCCCAACTGCAGCTGCCATCCTTCGTAGATCAAGGTGGGACGGCCAAGCTGCGCTCGACAGTTCGGGGAGCTCGAGGGCGATGGCCCTCGGAATCGATCACTTCCACCTTCTGAAGCCTGGGTTCATGCCCCAGGCCTGCCCCCTGCCGCAGACAGCATTTTCCTACACCCGCCCCCATGGGCTATACGTCCGGCCATGCCCCAAGCCTCTCCCTCCCGCCCAGCGCGCTGGACGCGCACGCGCATGCTCACCTTCCTGCACGGTCTTGTGGCCACCGGTTCGGTGGCGCAGGCGGCGCGGCGGGCGGGGATGAGCCGCCAGTCGGCCTATCGTCTGCGCGCGCGCAGCGGTGAGGGCTTTGCGCAAAGCTGGGACGAGGGGATCGCGCTCGGGCAGCGTATGCGGGCCTGTGGGATGGAGGTGCCTCCGCTTGCCGCGATGTTCGCGCGTGGGCATAACGCCGTGGAACAGGGTGACAGGTGACACCGTTTGCCCTCTGGAGTGTGTCACCTGTGTCACCCTGGGTGTCACCCTTCCGCGCCCCCCTCACCCGTGCGAATGTGCGAAGGCGGCTTGCATTTGGCCCGCAATCGGCTAAAGGCGCCGCTTCCCACGCGTTCGCACACGGATTCGCGGGAAACTTGAAGAAAGCCGGAGGGGCCCCGCAATGGTGCGGCAAGCCAGCGATCGGTTAGACAGATAAAGGAAGCTGCAGTGCCGCTTTACGAGCACGTGTTCCTGGCGCGCCAGGATCTGAGCCAGTCGCAGGTTGATGCGCTGGCCGCCGCCGCCACCGAGATCGTCGAGAGCCACGAGGGCAAGGTCACCAAGACCGAGACCTGGGGCCTCAAGAACCTCGCCTACAAGATCAAGCGTAACCGCAAGGCTCACTTCGTGATGCTGAACATCGAGTGCCCCGGCGACACCATCGCCGAGCTCGAGCGCCAGACGCAGATCAACGAAGACGTCATTCGCTACATGACCATCAAGGTCGAAGAGCACGAAGGCGGCCCTTCGGTCCAGATGCGCAAGAACGACCGCGACAACCGTCGCCGTCGCGACCGGGAGAACTGATCCATGGCACGTGCATTCTTCCGCCGCCGCAAGTCCTGCCCGTTCTCGGGCAAGAACGCGCCCAAGATCGACTACAAGGACGTGCGTCTCCTCCAGGGCTTCATGTCCGAGCGTGGCAAGATCGTTCCCAGCCGCATCACCGCGGTGTCCGCCAAGAAGCAGCGTGAGCTGAGCCAGGCCATCAAGCGCGCCCGGCACATCGGCCTGCTGCCCTTCATCGTCAAGTAAGGGAGGAATTACCTCATGGATATCATCCTCCTCGAACGCGTCGAGAAGCTCGGCAACATCGGCGACGTCGTCACCGTCAAGGACGGTTTCGCGCGCAACTACCTGCTGCCGAACAAGAAGGCCCTTCGCGCCAACGAAGCCAACAAGAAGGTCTTCGAAGCGAACCGCGCCAAGATCGAAGCCGACAACGCTGAGAAGCGTTCGGCTGCCGAGAGCCACTCGACCAACGTCGAAGGCAAGCAGGTCGTCCTGATCCGCGCCTCGTCGAACTCGGGCCAGCTTTACGGTTCGGTCACCGTGCGTGACATCGCGGAAGCCCTGAACGCCGAAGGCGCGCAGGTCACCAAGCAGATGATCGTGCTCGAGCACCCGATCAAGACCCTCGGCGTCTTCGACGTGCGCGTCTCGCTGCACCCCGAAGTGGCCGTCAACGTCCAGGTGAACGTCGCACGTTCGCCCGACGAAGCCGAACTGCAGGCCCAGGGCGTCAACGTCATGGAAGCCATGTTCGAAGAAGACACCAGCGGCTTCACCGAAGCTTACGATCCCAACGCCGAGCCCGGCGAGATCGCAGTCGAGGAAGAAGCTCCTGCCGAGGACGGCGAAGAGCAGGCCTGAGCCTCCTCTTCCTGACCTTCAGGACACGAAAGACCCCCGCACCGGACCGGCTGCGGGGGTTTTTTCGTGCCCCCTCCACCTGTTGCGCCCGCGCAACGCTCATCAGCCTGCACGAACACGATCCCCCCGCCTGCCCTTGCACTGCAACATGGATTGCGTAACTACAGGCGATGCAAAACAGAATAGATCAGATCCACGCGGAATTGGTCCGCGTCTATGAAACCGCCGTCGCCACCCTCAAGGCCGACATCGCCGCCTATGTCGAACACGGCACCCTCCCCCCTCCTGAGCGCCGCAGCCAGCGGGAGTGGACCTACCCCGAACTCACCGTGCGCTACGCCGGGAACGAACGCGAAGCCGTCTACGGCCGCGCCTTTGGCCGCCTCGTCGAGACAGGCACCTACGCGACCACGATCACGAGGCCGCACCTCTTTGCCGATTACCTGAAGGAGCAGCTCACCCTGCTCGATGCCGAATACGAGATCGAGATCGAGGTCGGACGCTCGGACCAGGAGATCCCCTTCCCCTACGTTCTTGACGGCATTGGCGTGGGCACCGCCACCCCGCAGCAGCTTGCCGCCCACTTCCCGAGCACCGAGCTGGCGATGATCGGCGACGAGATCGCCGATGGCCTGATGATCTTTGCCGAGAACGATCCCAAGCCGCTCGCGCTTTTCGACGGCTTGCGCACCGACTTCAGCCTGGCCCGCCTCGCCCATTACACCGGCACCAGCCCGGATCACTGCCAGAAGTTCATCCTCTTCACGAACTACCACCGCTACGTCGACGAGTTCGTGGACTGGGCGGGCACGCAGATCGGACAGGATGGCTTCACCGCTCTGGCCGGTGCGGGCGGACTCTACCTCGACGAACCGACCGACAACGCCCGTGCGCGCCTGTCCGACACCGCCTGGCGCCGCCACCAGATGCCCGCCTATCACCTCGTGCGCGAGGACAAGTCGGGCATCACCCTCGTCAACATCGGCGTTGGCCCCTCGAACGCCAAGACGATCACCGACCACCTCGCGGTGCTGCGCCCCGAAGCCTGGCTGATGATCGGCCACTGCGGAGGCCTGCGCGAAACGCAGCGTATCGGCGACTTCGTACTCGCCCACGCGTACCTGCGCGACGACAAAGTCCTCGATCCCGTACTTCCGCCCGAAATCCCGCTGCCGGCCATCGCCGAGGTCCAGCAGGCACTTGCCGAAGCGGCCGAGATCGTCAGCGGCGACAGCGGTGCCAACCTCAAGAAGCGCATGCGCACCGGCACGGTCGTCACCACCGACGACCGCAACTGGGAGCTGCGCTACACCGCCTCGGCCCACCGCTTCAGCCTCTCGCGCGCCATCGCCATCGAGATGGAAAGCGCGACCATCAGCGCGCAAGGGTACCGCTTCCGCGTCCCCTATGGCACGCTGCTGTGCGTCTCCGACAAGCCGCTCCACGGTGAACTGAAACTTCCGGGACAGGCCAACCGCTTCTACGAGGAAGCCATCGCCGGGCACCTCAAGATCGGCCTCCACGCCTGTGCCCTGCTTCGCGCCGAGGGCGACAGCCTGCACAGCCGCAAGCTGCGCGCCTTCGACGAACCGCCCTTCCGGTAAGTCTCGCAGGAACAGCAACAAAAAAGGCCGGGACGCGTCGTTCGCGTCCCGGCCTTTTTTTTATGGGTAGAGAAATGGCTTACCAGCCGCTCTTCTGCCCCTTGTTCTGCTTGTCGAGCCAGTCCTTGAGCGGCGCGAAGTAGTCGAGCATCGGCTTGGCGCTCATTTTCGAGGAGCCGGTGAACGCCTTGAGCGCTTCAGGCCAGGGCTTGGACATGCCCATGCTCAACATCGCCTCCAGGTTCTTGCCGACGTCCTTGTTGCCGTAGAAGCTGCAGCGGTGCAGCGGCCCGGTCCATCCGGCCTGCTTGCACGCGGCCTGGTAGAACTGGAACTGCAGGATCCGGGCAAGAAAATAGCGCGTATAGGGCGTGTTGCCGGGGATGTGGAACTTGGCGCCCGCATCGAATCCATCGGCCGGACGCTCCACCGGCGGCACGATACCCTGGTAGTCCAGACGCATCTTGGTCCAGGCCGAGTTGTACTGCGCAGGCGTGATCGAACCATCGAAGATGCCCCAGCGATAGCGGTCGATCATCAGGCCAAACGGCAGGAAGGCCACCTTATCCATCGCCTGGCGCAGCAGCAGGCCAATATCCTTGTCCGCGCTTGGCACCTTGGCGGCATCGAGCAGGCCAATCTGGACGAGGTAGCGCGGCGTGATCGAGAGTGCCACGAAGTCGCCAATCGCCTCGTGGAAGCCATCGTTGGCCCCGTTGAGGTACAAGTAGGGCTGCTCGTTGTAGGCGCGCTGGTAGTAGTTGTGGCCCAGCTCATGGTGGATCGTGACGAAGTCCGTCGAATTCACCTTGGTGCACATCTTGATGCGGATGTCGTCCTTGTTGTCGACGTCCCAGGCCGAGGCGTGGCAGATCACCTCCCGGTCGGCGGGCTTGGTGATCATCGAGCGCGTCCAGAACGTACCCGGGAGTGGATCGAAGCCGAGCGAGGAATAGAAGCCCTCGCCGGTCTTCACCATGTCGACAGGCGTCTGGCCCTTCGCCTTTAGCAGATCACCGATATCGTAGCCCAGATCGCCAGCCCCTTCGGGCGCGACGAGCGGGTAGATGCTCCCCCATTCCTGGGCCCACATGTTGCCCAGCAGATCGGCACGGATCGGCCCGGTCTGCGGCTGCACGTCCGAACCGTACTTCGCATTGAGCTTGTTGCGGACATAGGTATGGAGCGCCAGATAGAGCGGCTTGACCTCCTGCCACAGACGCTCGGTCTCGGCGGCGAAAGCTTCGGGCTCCATGTCGTAACCGGAGCGCCACATCGCGCCGACGTCGGCGTAGCCAAGCTCACGCGCACCGGTGTTACCGATCTCGACCATGCGCACATAGTCGTCCTTCATCGGCGCACCGACATTGTCGTGCCAGCTCGCCCACATCTCGGCAAATTCGGCTGGCGTATGATCGAGGTTGCCCATTTCCTCCTCGATGTCCGAGCCGTTGATCTCTTCTCCGTTGAGAGTGCCCCGGCCCTTGCCATAGGTCGCGCTGAGATCAGTCATGATCGTGCCCAGTTCGTCCGCCGCGCCGGACGTCGTCGGCGCGGGCATGACGATGCCCTGGCTCAGGATCCCGAGCTTGCGCACAACGTCCGGATCAAGCCCCGGAATGTCCTTGTAGCGCGCGGCTTCGACCGCGTAGGCGACCTGCTTTTCGGTCAATTCGGCGTTCGACTTGGACGCGAGCGCGTTGGTGTCATCGGTAATGTAGGTGCTGTTGACCCAGTTCACGCGCGCATTGTCGAGCGAGAAATCCGAAAGATCCTGCTCAGCCGCAGCTACGAAATCCGCAGCCCCTTGCACGGTGTGCGGATAGCTCGCCGCGTTTTCCTGGGCCCAGGCGGCGGGGACTGCGGCAAAGGACAAGCTCGCCGCCAGCGCGGCAAGAGCTGTGGTCGCACGTTTCATGGAAAGAAAATCACCCTGTTATGTGTCTGTCGGACCGGGAGACTAGCCAATGGTCCGACAAGATCAACATAAGAGACAGGGCAAACCGCAAGGGCGCGGGGCCAGAATCAGTCGAGAAGGAACTCGGCCATCGCGCGCCCCATCTCCTTGAATGTCACCGAGGACATGTGATTACCCGGCGTTTCGGCGTAATGGCCATCGGGTAAGGCATGGGCCAATTCCTGCGCCTTGCCATTGTCCTCATCATCCGCGCCGCACACGCACAGGGTCGGCATCGTGATGCGCGCCAGCTCCGAAGGCGCGGTATCGTCGACAGACCCCAGAAGGAGCCGCGCGGCTTCACGGTCGATCTTCATCGTCTTCATGAAGGCCTGGGCCACGAAAGCCGGGTCCCCGCGCTCAATGGAACCGAAACGGTCGATCGCATCCACGAAATGTGCCGAACGACGCGCCCAGCCCGAAAGACCGGACAGGCCCATACCCGCCAGGACCAGACGGCGCGGCGCCAGGCCGGCCAGCACACCGCGCGCAGAGGTGCGCGAGCCCAGCGAAAAGCCGCCCAGATCGTAGTCCTTCAGCTCCAGCTCGGCGATGACGCTCTTGAGGTCCTCGACCAGGACATCCTCGGGATAGGCGCGCGGATCGTGCGGCGCCTCGCTTTCACCGTGCGCGCGAAGATCGGGCATGTAGAGACGGAAGCCCGCATCCACGAGGATTTGTGCATTGCCGTACTTGATCCAGTTCACGTGCGCGCTGGAGAACAGGCCATGCAGCAGCACCAGCGGACGCCCGCTCGCCTCCCCCATGCAATGCACCACCAGCTTGGTATCGGCAAAACCCTCGACGATCCGGCTTTCGATCTCACTCACGCGCGCGCCCTTTCTCATAGCACAAGAGGCAGGGACCGGCCCTGCGGGACCGGCATCCTACCTCTCACCAGGGTCTTTGCGCGGCTCGGCGCGATCTTGCAACCTTAGCCGGAGGCTTTCTCATCCCACTGGTCAAAGGCTTCCAGCGCCTGCGCGGCATACATCGCGGAAGGGCCTGCCCCCATGTAGACCGCAAGGCCCATGGCCTCGGCAATTTCCTCACGCGTCGCGCCCGCCCTCTGCGCACCCGAGGAATGATATGTGATGCAGGGCCCGCAGCGCACCGCCACGCCGATAGCCAGCGCGATCAACTCCTTGGTCTTGGTGTCGAGGGCACCGGGCGCGAGGGCTGCCTTACCCATCTCGGAAAACGCCTGCATCGGCCCCGGCGAGCTCTTCTTGAGTTCGCCGATGGCCGGGTTCAGGTCCTTCGCCATCTGCGGCCAATCGTGAAAGTTGCTCTTTGACATACCCTCTATCTCCTTGCTGGGAGCACTGTGCGCCCCGCGATCCGCGTGTCGCCTTGCGCCAGATCAAGAGCTACCCAACGCAGGCCCACCTTTCTTGGCAGCGCCTCCTTCGTCGCACTATCGGGGTATGTCCCGAGGCTTGTAGTGCGAGTGGCGGCTATCGAGAGGTCCAGACAAAGAAGAGCCCCCGCCAGGACACCTGACGGGGGCTCTTCGAAAACCGTTTCGCGAAGGTGCTGATATCAGCCCTTCTTGAGGTGGCGACGGCCGAGCAGTTCAGCGATCTGCACGGCGTTGAGCGCCGCGCCCTTGCGCAGGTTGTCCGAGACGCACCACAGCGCGAGGCCGTTCTCGACCGTGGGGTCTTCGCGCACGCGGCTGATGTAGGTGGCGCTGTCGCCCACGCACTCAACGGGGGTGACGTAACCGCCGTCCTCGCGCTTGTCGACGAGCATCACGCCCGGAGCTTCGCGCAGGATGTTCTGCGCTTCCTCGGCCGAGACTTCCTTTTCAAACTCGATGTTGAGCGCTTCGGAGTGGCCCACAAAGACCGGCACGCGCACGCAGGTAGCATGGAGCTTGATCTTGGGATCCATGATCTTCTTGGTCTCGACGACCATCTTCCACTCTTCCTTGGTGGAACCATCGTCGAGGAAGACGTCGATGTGCGGGATCACGTTGAACGCGATCTGCTTGGTGAACTTCTTGGGTTCAACCTGATCGCCCACGAAGATCGCGCGGCTCTGCTCAAACAGCTCATCCATGCCCTGCTTGCCCGAGCCGGAAACCGACTGGTAGGTCGAGACGACGACGCGCTTGATGCCGAAGGCATCGTGCAGCGGCTTGAGCGCCACAACCATCTGCGCGGTCGAGCAGTTGGGGTTGGCGATGATGTTGCGCTGGGTGTAGCCATCGATCGCGTCCGGGTTCACTTCCGGCACGATCAGCGGCACGTCGGGCTCCATGCGGTAGAGCGACGAGTTGTCGATCACGACGCAGCCCTGCGCAGCCGCCTTGGGCGCGTAGATCTTGGTCGGGCCCGAGCCGGCCGCGAAAAGCGCGATATCCCAGCCCGTGAAATCGAAGTGCTCGATGTTCTTGACCTTGAGTTTCTTGCCGGTCTCGCCGAAATCAATCTCCGTGCCGGTGGAACGCGACGAAGCAACCGCTGCGATCTCGTCGCAGGGGAACTCGCGCTCGGCAAGGATGCTCAGCATTTCGCGGCCGACATTTCCGGTCGCGCCGACAACGGCTACCCGGTAACCCATTTCAAGATCCTTCTTGGCTTAACACGCAAGGGCCCATGCCCAAGCGTGAAGGCGGGCGGTTACAGGGTCCTGCCCCCAATGACAAGCGCCCTTTGCCATTGATTGCGCAAAATGCGCCCGACTGCCGCAAAAGATTACGCAAATAGCGGCAGCGACACGCAAAATCGGTCAATCCTGGCGCCACACAGGCCGCCGATGCGCCAACACCACAAAGCAAAAGGGCGCCACCGAAGCGACGCCCTTTCCCTTTTCTCAATCCGATGATCGGCTCGCTCAGTGCGCTGTCGCCCCGCTCACGCCGCCATGGGCCGGAGGCGCTGCCGCAAGTTCGTCAGCTTCGGTCCACTCGATAGGCTCGAGCGTTTCGGTCAGCGCGCGGGCCAGCACTTCGTCGACATGGCTGACGGGAATGATGTCCAGGCCCTGCTTCGCGTTCTCAGGGATCTCAGCCAGATCCTTACGGTTTTCCTCGGGGATCAGCACCGTGGTGATACCACCGCGCAGAGCCGCCAGGAGCTTTTCCTTGAGACCACCGATGGGAAGGACACGACCACGCAGCGTCACTTCGCCCGTCATTGCAACATCCTTGCGCACCGGCACACCGCTGAGCGTCGAGACGATGGAAGTCACCATGCCGATACCCGCCGAAGGACCGTCCTTGGGCACGGCGCCTTCGGGAAGGTGAATGTGGATGTCGCGCTTGTTGAAGATGCTCGGCTTCACACCATAGGCGGGCGAACGCGCCTTCACGAAGCTCCAGGCGGTCTGGATCGATTCGTTCATGACTTCGCCCAGCTTGCCGGTTGCCTTGATCTGGCCCTTGCCCGGAACGGTCACGCTTTCGATCGTCAGCAGCTCGCCGCCCACCTCGGTCCAGGCGAGGCCCGTCACCGCGCCGACCTGGTTCTCCTCTTCGGAGTTGCCATGGCGGAACTTCTGGACACCGGCGTAGTCGGCCAGGTTCTCGGGCGTGATGGTCACGCTCTTGGTTTTGCCTTCGAGGATCTGGCGCAGCGACTTGCGCGCGAGACGCGCGATCTCACGCTCCAGCGTACGCACGCCCGCCTCGCGGGTGTAATAGCGGATGAGGTCGCGAAGCCCCGCTTCGGTCAGCGTGAATTCGCCGTCCTTGAGACCATGCGCCTCGACTTGCTTGGCCACGAGGTGGCGCTCGGCAATCTCAACCTTCTCGTCCTCGGTGTACCCTTCGAGGCGGATAATCTCCATGCGATCAAGCAGCGCCTGCGGCAGGTTTAGGCTGTTCGCGGTGCACACGAACATCACGTCCGACAGATCGATGTCGAGCTCAAGGTAGTGATCCTGGAACTTGGCATTCTGTTCGGGATCGAGCACTTCGAGAAGAGCCGACGCCGGATCCCCACGGAAGTCCTGGCCCAGCTTGTCGATCTCGTCGAGCAGGAAGAGCGGGTTCGACTTGCCTGCCTTGCGCAGGTTCGAAACGATCTTGCCCGGCAGCGAGCCGATGTAGGTCCGGCGGTGGCCACGGATCTCGGCCTCGTCGCGCACGCCGCCCAGCGACTGGCGAATGAACTCACGGCCCGTAGCCTTGGCAATCGACTTGCCAAGCGAGGTCTTGCCGACGCCCGGAGGTCCGACGAGGCACAGGATCGGCCCCTTGAGCTTGTTGGTGCGTGCCTGGAC
The DNA here is from genome assembly GCF_020524485.1 of Novosphingobium profundi. Classification (GTDB taxonomy): domain Bacteria; phylum Pseudomonadota; class Alphaproteobacteria; order Sphingomonadales; family Sphingomonadaceae; genus Novosphingobium; species Novosphingobium profundi_A. The sequence continues at coordinate 602,541 of NZ_JAIVLF010000004.1, forward strand.
CGCCAGATACTCGATGATGCGGTCCTTGACCTTGTCGAGCGCGTAATGGTCAGCGTCGAGCACGTCCTGCGCGGTCGAAATGTCGCGCTTGAGCTTGCTCTTCTTGCCCCACGGCAGGCCCAGAAGAATGTCGAGATAGTTGCGCACAACGGTCGCTTCCGCGCTCATCGGCTGCATCGACTTCAGCTTTTTGAGTTCCGCGTTCGCCTTTTCGCGCGCTTCCTTGGAAAGCTTGGTCTTCTCGATCTTGTCCTGCAGCTCCTGCAGTTCGTTGGCCTCTTCGCCTTCGCCGCCGCCGAGCTCGGACTGGATCGCCTTGAGCTGTTCGTTGAGGTAATATTCGCGCTGGGTCTTTTCCATCTGGCGCTTCACGCGCCCCCGGATCTTGCGCTCGACCTGCAGGACGCCGAGCTCGCCTTCCATGAAGGAATAGACCATTTCCAGACGCTTGAGCGGATCATCCTCGGACAGGACGGCCTGCTTGTCGGAAACCTTGGCGGAAAGCTGTGCGGCGACCGTATCCGCGAGCTTGGCCGCGTCCTCGATATCGTCGAGCTGATCGCCCGCATCCTGGCTCAGCTTCTTGTTGAGCTTGGCGTATTCGTTGAACTGGTCGATCACGGAGCGCATCATAGCCGAAACTTCGGTGCCTTCGGCTTCGACGCCCTCGAGCTTCTCCACCTCAGCCAGCAGCATTTCGCCATCGTCGGTCTGCTCGGCGCGCAGGCGTTCGAGCTTGGCGCGCTCCTGTCCTTCCACGAGGACACGCACGGTGCCGTCGGGGAGCTTCAAAAGCTGGAGAACGCTGGCAATCACGCCGGTGTCATAAAGATCATCGCGATCCGGATCGTCGCAGCCCGGATCGAGCTGCGCGAGCAGGAAGATATCCTTGTCGCCTGCCATCGCGGCTTCGAGGGCTGCTACCGATTTTTCACGGCCGACAAACAACGGCACGACCATGCCGGGAAAGACGACGATGTCACGGAGCGGAAGCAGGGGCAACAGGTTCAAGGGCATTTCCATCTGGTCTTGTTCGTGGAGGGCCGTAACGGCCACCCACCTTAGAGTGTTCCACGATATGGGGGCGAATTATCAATCCGCAATGGAGGTAGCGCGCAAAGCCTTGTGGAAGTGCTTCACAGGCCCTGCGGCAGTTCCCCCTGCCCCATGCAATCGCGGTACAGCCGGGTCGCCCAAGGTGCGGGCAACCCGGCACAAATTCATCAGAACGGCATCTTGAAGCCCGGCGGCAGACCCATGCCCTGCTGCGCCTTGCCCATCTCTTCGTTCGCAACCGAATCGGCCTTGACCCGTGCATCGTTGTAGGCCGCGGCGATCAGGTCCTCGAGCATACCCTTCTCGCTCGGCTGCATCAGGCTATCGTCGATGGCAACGCCAATCACGCGGCCCTTGGCCGAGCAGCGGATCTTCACAAGGCCGCCTCCCGAAAGTCCCTCGACTTCCATCGAGTCGAGCTTGCTCTGGGTCTCGGTCATCTGCTTCTGGATCGTCTCGGCAGCCTGCTGGGCCGCCTGGATCATTTCTTCCATGGACTTCATTGCATTATCTCCAGTTGCGGCCACCACCGCCGATGGCGGCGGGCCGTTCATCCTCGATCAGTTCGGCGTCCGGGAAGGCCGCCAGAGTGGCCTCGACCAGCGGGGCCCTGCGCAGAGCCTGCGAGGCTGCCGCCTGGTCGGCCTCGGCCCGCTCGACAATCGTCGGCATCCCGCCACTCTCGACGCGCACGACTTCCCAGCGCTGGCCGGTGGCCTTGGCAAGACCATCGCGCAGGTAGCCGCTGATATCCTCGCGAAAGCTCGGTGCAAGCTCGTATTTCAACGTGCCCGGTGCAAGATGTGCCACCCGCACCTGCATGCGCATGATGTTCGCGACGGTCGGACCGCCTGCGTGCTCGACTTCATCGACCAGACTGTCCCAGCGCGCCGCCAGAAATTCCGGTACGATAGCCTCAGGCGCAGAAGCAGGCGGAGTTGCTGGCGCCGGAGCGGCAGCCTGCTCAGGCGCTGACGTCGCAGGAGCCGAACCTGCAGACGCAGCCGACGCGGGCGCCTCACCCGTTGCGCCCGATGGAGCGGCGTTTGCGGGCGCCGGCGCAGGTGCCTGAGCGGGCGCGGGCCCACGCGCGACGAGGTCTTCCAGTTTCTTCACCAGCGAACCCGGATCGGGCATGTCGCTGGCGTGCATGATCCGCAGCAGCGCCATCTGCGCGGCCACAAGCGGATCGGGCGCGGATTTCACTTCCTCGAAGCCCTTGAGAAGGAGCTGCCACAAGCGGTGTACCTGCCCGGCGGCCAAGGCTGTCGCCCAGCCTCCGATAGCTTCGCGCTCCTCAGCCGAATGCGCTTCCGGCGCGCTCCCGGACACCTGCGCCAGGGCGATTCGGTGCGCCAGGTCCATCTGCCCGCGCATGAGCGCGATCGGCTCAACCCCGAGCGCGAACTGGCGCGCCACGACCTCGAGAACGCCCGCACCGTTGCCTTCCAGGAGGCTGGCGAAAAGCTGGCGCTGCACGGTCTTGTCGGACAGCCCCAGCATGTCGCGCACCTTGTCGGCGCGGACCTGCCCTTCCCCGTCCAGGTCGGCATGGGCGATGGCCTGATCGAGAATCGACAGGCCATCGCGCACCGAACCCTCAGCCGCCGAAGCGACCATAGCCAGTGCCTCACCCTCGGCCTCGACACCCTCCAGCCCACAAACCTTGGCGAAATGCTCGGCCAGCATGGGCGTAGGGATGCGGCGCAGGTCGAAGCGCTGGCACCGCGAGAGCACGGTGACCGGCAGCTTGTCGACTTCGGTCGTCGCGAAAAGGAACTTCACGTGCGCCGGGGGTTCTTCCAGCGTCTTGAGCAACGCGTTGAACGCGTTGCGCGAAAGCATGTGGACCTCGTCGATGATGTAGATCTTATAGCGCGCCGAGACGGCCGCATAGCGCACCGCCTCGATGATCTCGCGCACGTCGTCGACACCGGTGTGGCTGGCCGCGTCCATCTCGATCACGTCGATATGGCGCCCCTCGGCAATCGCCCGGCACGGCTCGCACTGGCCGCACGGATGGATCGTGGGACCGCCCTCGCCATCGGGACCGATGCAGTTGAGCGCCTTGGCGATCAGACGCGCGGTCGAGGTCTTGCCGACCCCGCGCACGCCAGTCATCAGAAAGGCGTGGGCCAGGCGATCGCGTTTGATCGCGTTGGCCAATGTACGAACCATCGCCTCCTGCCCGATCAGCTCATCGAAGGTCTGGGGACGATACTTGCGGGCAAGCACCCGGTAGGGCTGCTGAGCTTCGTCAGACGAGGCAGCCGGAGCGGTCTTTGCCGGCGGTGGAGGCGCCCCATTTGGGGCGGGCGCGGCCGGATCCGGAGATGGTGCCGGTTCGATGGCTGGAGCAGTCTCCTCGGCAGGTGCCGCAGGCTCGCCACCGAACATGGATGCTTGTCCCGCCGCTTCCAGTTCCGCCGCACTCGGCCCGTCGGTAGCCTGGTCGGCCTCGTTCCCGCGGTCCTGCGCCGACGCGTCCCCGAACATTGAGGCCTGTCCGGCATCCTCGAGCTCCTGCGAGGTGGGGCGGGGATCTTCCTGCCCGGCATCATCCCAGGGCGGGAGGTTCTCAGGGTTTTCGCGTGAATCGTCCATCGTGCCTGCAAGACTAGGCGCTTGCGCACGGAATGTCAGGTACGTTGCGCGTTGCTCCACAGACTCGCGCGCCCTCAATGGCGGACCGTCCACCGCACGCAGCTTGCCAAGAACAGTACCAGCGCACATCACCAAGGCGCCCCCATCAAACAACTGGATTTGATATGATTTCTGAAGTTCTTGCGCTGCTTGCCGCCTCCGCGGCTGCGCCCGTCCCCGCAGCGACACCGCTGCCCGAGCTGCCCGTCTTCATGGCAGCCGACTGCGCCAGCGCCGATTCGCGCGCCAAGGTCCTGACCAGCCCCTTCGCCGACGGAAGCTACGAGGAGCGCCTGGAGAACTATGTGAATGCGCGCGCGCAAGGCACGCTAGGGCGGCTCGACCACACGGACATTTCCGCGGAGCAACGCCGCGCGATTCTGGATGCGACGCTCATGAGCCCCGAATTTGCGTCGACAACCGATGAAAATGCCCGGCGCGACGCCGCTCTCGAACCGCATTTCAAGACGCTGGAAAGCGATCCCAGCGACGCCGAGGCCTGCCGCGCCATCGTCCACATCTCGGGCGAGATCCACGCCATGCTGCTTTCGGTCGCAGCCCAGTGGGACAGGCTGGCCCTTACGATCGACCGGGAAATCGCCAAGACCGAAGAGAGCGATTGAGGCCCAAACAAAAACAGCGCCCGGTGGGCGCTGTTTTCGAAGGAGCCGAATGACCCGTCGCAATCCGTTGTGGCTGCTTCCTTCCGGACCTGACCAAGTTGGCGAACGCAAACGTCCATCCGACTCCCGGCGCGCCCTATGGCAATGCTTTGGCAGGAATGCAACCCGGGAATTGCCTGGAGCTCCTGAAGCCGGGCAATTCCTTTCAAATGCTTATCCCCTGTGGGAAAAGCTCAACGAAAGTTGTCGGCGTAAGCCTGGATCTTGAGGCGGCGCGGCGGAGTCGCGTGGACTTCGGCGTCGATACCGTAACGCGTCGCGTAGGCCTTGGCTTCGTCGGCGCTGTTGAAGCGCAGCTGGAGCTGCTGCTTCATGTCGCCCGAACCGGCCCATCCCATGAGGGGATCGGGCTTCTTGGCCTCGGCGGGTTGGAATTCGAGGACCCACTGGTCCAGGAGGGCCTTGCCCGACTGCATGGCATTCTTCGGGCGCTGATAGATGCGTGCACTCATGGGATGTGCATTGCCCCCAAATCGCGCCAGAAATCAAGTTCAAATCACGCCTTTCCGGAGCGTTCGAACGCGTTTTTGGTCTTCAGACTGGGGTTCTCGTTCCAGGGTTCGTCCGGCCAGCGGTGCCGGGGATAGCGCCCCTTCATCTCGCGCTGCACATCCTTCCAGCTTCCCCGCCAGAACCCGGGGAGATCGCGGGTGGTCTGGATCGGTCGGCCTGCAGGCGATGTCAGCTTCAAAAGCAACGGATTTTCGGGTTTCCCGTAGCCAGGGTGCCGGTCGAGCCCGAACAGCGCCTGGACGCGCACCTCCACACTCGGCCCACCTTCATCTTCATAGTCGATGGCGTGACTCGTGCCGGCAGGACTGCGAAATTCTGCCGGTGCCAGATGATCAATTCGCTGCTGGTCATCCCAGGTCAGGCGGCCACGCAGCGCGCCATGCAGCGCCCCCTGATCAATAGCGTCGAGTCGGCGCCCCAGGACCGGGCCCAGCCAGCTCTCAAGATCCTCGAGCAGCACCGCCTCGCCCAGAGCCTCCACCCCGGCATGGCGCGCACGTCGCAGGAGCGCCTGCGAGGCCCTGCCCATCGGCACGATGTCGAGCCCACTGGCGCGCACCCTCTCGAGCAGAAACGCGCGAATCGCATCCGGGTCGGGCGCGGGATCAGGTCCGCTCGCCAGCAAGATCGCACCGACCCGTCTCTCAAGCCGGGCCTCCACACGCGCCTCCGCCTCGTTCCAGCGCAGGATCGAGCGGCGTTCCATTCGATCAGCCAGCCAAGCCTCGACGTCCGCCGCTTCAAGCGGGATACCCGAAAGAATGCGCGCGCCGCGCGCCTGTCCCTGGGCATCGCCGATCACCATCCACTCACGCGCAGCGAGAGGTGAAGCCGGATCGAGAACATAGCCACGCCCTCCTGCAGACAACCAGTGTTCCCCGCTGGCATCACGCCGCCGGGCCAGCATGGCGGGCTGCCCCATGGCAAGGAGGATCGCGAGCGGTACGTCCTGCTCTTCCTTGACAGCTCCTCCCATCAGCGCCTGCGCCTTGCGCGCCCAGCCTGCCGCCAGCTTGCGCGCCGCCTCGGCGCGCGCAGAACGATCCGCGCCCCACCGCGCCAGGCGCTGCGCAAGATCATCCCCGCGCCCACCAAGGCCCCTTTCCTGCAAGAGCAGCGCGAGCCGGGCCGCCGTGCGCGCACAGCCATAGGTGCTGGCCTGTAGGATCATGGTCGCATGGCTCGGGCTCATCGGCAGGCGTGCCACCTTGTCTCCGAAGGGCGTGATCCGTCCCTCGTCATCAAGCGCGCCCAGCCCGCGAAGCTGCGTCCTGGCCGCCGCCAATGCAGCCTCGGGCGGCGGGTCGATCCAGGCCATCTGCGCCGGATCGCCCGTCCCCCACTGCGCGAGCGACAGCGTGAGCGATGCCAGATCACTGACCTTGATCTCAGGAGCTTCGAAGGCGGGCCGCCCGGCGTGCGCCGCCTCTTCCCACAGTCGATAGGCTACGCCCGGCCCCTGACGGCCCGCGCGTCCGGCCCGCTGGGCCGCCGAGGCCTGGCTGGCGGCGTGCGTAACGAGACGTGTCACACCCGCGGCCTTGTCGAACTCGGCGCGCCGCGCGAGCCCGGCATCGACCACGATACGCACGCCATCAAGAGTAAGAGAGGTCTCGGCGATAGCGGTTGCCAGCACGATCCGGCGCCGCCCTTCAGGATCGCGCCGGATCGCCGCGCGCTGGGCTGCGGGATCGCATTGCCCATGCAGCGCATGGATTTGCGCAGACGGCAGGCGCTCACGGAGACGCTCCGAGACGCGTTCGATCTCGCGCACGCCGGGCAGGAAGGCGAGAATATCTCCGTCCTCTTCGCGCCAGGCCTGCAGGACGGCTGATGCCACCGATTCCTCGATACGCTTCTCCGCCGCGCGCCCAAGCCAGCGGATTTCCAGCGGCCAGGCGCGCCCCTCACTCTCGATGACCTGCGTTCCGGGCCCCAGCAGGCTGGCGAAGCGGGCGCCGTCGAGCGTCGCGGACATGACCAGGATGCGCAAGTCCTCGCGCAGCACGTCCTGGCTCTCGCGTGCCAGCGCCAGGCCAAGATCGCTGTCGAGATGACGCTCGTGCGCCTCGTCGAACAGCACGGCACTGACCCCTTCGAGCTCGGGATCGGCCAGGATCGTGGAGACGAAGATCGCCTCGGTCATTACCAGGATCCGCGTGCGCGCCGAGGTCCGGCTATCAAGCCGCGTCAGATAGCCAACCGTATCGCCGGCCTTTTCGCCAAGCTGTTCAGCCATGCGTTCCGCCGCCGCCCGGGCTGCGACGCGGCGCGGTGAAAGGAGGATGATCTTGCCCGTACACCATGGCTCGACGAGCAGCGTGGGCGCAACCGCGGTGGTCTTGCCGGCTCCTGGAGGCGCGATGAGGACCGCGCCTGCATGAGCATCGAGGGCCATGCAAAGCTGAGGAAGAACCTCCGCTACCGGCAGGCGTGTCATCTTCGGCCTCCCGATAGATGAACGCCTCGTTCACGCGATCTGCGCAACAATACGCAAGTTATATGGTTAAATGCATGAAACATCGTAGAAGGAAGGACCTGTCTCATTTTCCGGCACGTGTACATTTCGTCAATCATTGTCCGTTAGCCATGCCTGCGGAGACTTCGGATTTGCAGCAAGAGAATAGCCCTCGCCTGAACACCGCGAAAGCCGGTCAGCATCCGCTGGTTGTCGCGCAGTATCTGCGGCTGCGCCAGCAGATCCCGGCTCTCTACGGGCTTCTGTCCGCCAATACCACGATTCTGGCCTATACCCATCGCCACGTGGCCCCTGCGCTACTCGCAATCGCGATTCCCGCGGTTCTGGTCGGCATTTCGCTCATGCGCATGGTGATCTGGATCCGGCCGGTCAAGGCGGAATCCTTCGTCCCCAGCCTGGTAACGGCCAAGCTCCATGCAACGACGCGCCTGTCCTTTGTGTTCTCGCTCGCCTTCGTATTCTGGGCCTTCACGCTCGACCTCTATGGCGGACCTTATGAACACGGACATGTCACGATCTTCGTGGCCGTGACCCTGCTCGGCTGCGTCTATTGCCTCAGCTTCCTGCCGCAGGCCGCCGAGGCGGTCTGCGTGACGGGCACGTTGTCCTTCCTCGTCCACGCGCTCTACGTCGGAACCGAAGTCTACATCGCAATCGCCATCAATCTGGCGCTCGTGGCCGTCGTCATCCTGAAACTGACCCGCAATTCCTACAACGCCTTCGTGGAGCTGGAAGTCTCGCAGCGTGCGCTCAACAGCGAACGTCGCCAGGCCCAGTCGCTGGGTGAAGAGAACGCCTATCTCGCCCAGACCGACGCTCTGACCGGTCTTCCCAATCGCCGCTACTTCTTCACCGCCCTCGAGAAGCTCCTCGCCGGTTCGCCGCGCGAGCGTCCGTTTTGCGTCGGGCTGCTCGACCTCGACCGCTTCAAGCCGGTCAACGACACCTATGGCCATGCCAACGGCGATCGCCTGCTCTCCATTCTGGGCCAGAGAATGGTCGAGGCCGCGCCCGCCGACACCATCCTTGCCCGGCTCGGCGGTGACGAATTCGGGCTCATCGTCATCGGCGACCTCCAGCAAGCCGAAGCCGTCGCCCAGCGCCTTGCCGAGGAGATCGCCAAGCCCGGACAACTTGGCGACGTGGTCGTGTCTGTCGGCTGCTCTGTCGGCCTTGCCTCCTATCCCGAAGCGGCGACAACGGCCAACCTGCTGTTCGACCGCGCCGACTTCGCGCTCTACCACGCCAAGAACCACAAGCGCGGCCAATGCGTGCGTTTTACCGAGGAACTGGAGGCCCTGATCCGCTCGGAGCAGACGCTCGATACCGCGCTCCAGGCCGCTGATCTCGACGCCGAACTCTCGCTCGCCTTTCAACCGATCGTCGATACGACGAACCTGCGCTTCGTTGGCGTCGAGTGTCTCGCCCGCTGGACCTCCCCGCTCATCGGCGAGGTATCGCCCGAACAGCTCATCGCCACAGGCGAGCGCCTCGGACGCGCGCGCGACGTCACCCTGATCCTGTTCGACAAGGCGTTGCAGGCGATGGGCGCAGTTCCCGAAAACCTGCGCATGTCCTTCAATCTGTCCGGCCACGACTTGTCGGACCCGAGCACGATTGCCGGGCTCCTCGACCGGATCGAGGGAATGACCTGCTCGCCCAAGCGCCTTCTTTTCGAGATCACCGAGACTTCGCTCATCACCGAACTCGAACGCGCCCGCAGCGCGCTTGGCCGTCTTCACGCGACCGGGGCCAAGATCGCGCTCGACGATTTCGGCACGGGTTATTCCAGCTTGTCCTCGCTCCACCAGTTGCCGCTCGATGTGCTCAAGATCGACCGCAGCTTTGCCTCACAGCTCGACGAGGCGGCAGGACGGCGGCTGATCACGGCGATCCGCAACCTTGCCCGCTCCCTCGACCTGGAATGCGTGATCGAGGGTATCGAGACAGACAACCAACTCATCAGCGCGCGCCTCGCCGGATTCCCGCTTGCGCAAGGCTATCTGATTGCGCGCCCCATGCCGCTTGCAGCTCTCTTGCACCGGATGGAATTGGGCAACAGCGTGCACACGCAGCTGGCCCAGTAGCAGGATTTCTTGGGCCTAGAGCCTGCGGATACCGTAGTCGATGCGGATCCGCACCCAGGTGCCCAATTGGGGTTTCCCGTTGATCTGAGGCGGCTTTACACGGAACTGCCAGGCTGCGTTGAGGACCGCGAGCCCGAAGCCCGAGCCCCGCGGCGATTCGCCCAGAATCTGGCAATTCTCGACCCTGTAGTCGGCGATGGTCTGGCAGGCGATGAGACCATATCCCTCATCGGGCCGCTGCGCAGGGAGATAGCTGGCGAGTTCGGCATTGGTCGGCCTTCGGTACCAATCGGCGTTGTAGAGGACGGCACCGCCCGGCCCCTCACCCGGCCCGTAGGTCTTGCCCCCTCCCGCTTCGTTTCCGGTCGTCGGCGCCGGTGCGCTCATCTTGCCGATATCAGCGGCGGCCATGTCCGTGCTCGACATCTTGAGCCAGGAATAGGCAGGCTTGGGCTGCGGTGCAGTCGGAGCCTTTTCCGGCGGCACTTCGACCGGCTCGACGAAGCGCTCGGGCACTTCGCGTTCGGCGGGCTTTTCCTCCTCTTCGGCCTCTTCCTGCTTTTCCTCAGCGGCCTTGTCGCCCTTGTCCTGCTGCTCTCCCTCGACATCGAAGCTCGTCACCGTGGGTGCGGCATCGTCAAGACGCGGCGCAATCTGGGTCTGGTAGATCGCCGCGAGCAGAACGAGCACGACGATACCCGCCGACAGCGACGCCGAAAGGGCGCGCTGGCGCGCGGAACCGGAGCGGTAACCGGTATGGGAAAGTGCCGAGACGTCTCGCATCACGGCCTGCCTTAGCCGTCTGCCAAGACCGCTGCAATTGCCGTGGCCGCGCAAATCGTGCGTTACGCCGCCCTCACCGGGCGAATAACGCTATACATTTGATATCAGGCGACGATCCGCCCCTCAGTAGCGGCGAGCGACCGCGAACTGGACAGCTTCGGCCATGGCGTCGCGCGCCGCGCCCGACGGGAAGATCGACAGCGCATCGATCGCACGCTGCGCGTACATGCGCGCCCGCTCGCGCGTGGCTTCGACACAGCCGTGCTTGTTGATGAGCGTAATCGCATGGGCGAGATCCTCGTCATCGCAGCGGAAGCCCGCGATGGCGTCTTCCCAGAACTTGCGCTCCTCGGCGTTGCCGCGTGCATAGGCCAGGATCACCGGCAGGGTCATCTTGCCCTCACGGAAATCATCGCCCTTGTCCTTGCCCGATTCGGCCGCTTCGGAATCGTAGTCGATGGCATCGTCCACCAGCTGGAACGCGATCCCCAGGTTGCGGCCGTAGGAATCGAGCGCCAGTTCCTCGGCCTCGCCCTTCTCGGCGATCACCGCCGAAATGCGCGTGGCCGCAGCGAAGAGCGCCGCCGTCTTGGAGCCAATGATGTCGAGGTAATGGTCCTCGCTTGTCTCGATCCGGCGCTGGGCTGTCAGCTGGTCGACTTCGCCCTCGGCGATGATCGAACTTGCCGTGGAGAGGATCTTGAGAACCTTGAGGCTGCCGTCCTCAACCATCAGCTCGAACGAGCGGGTGAACAGGAAATCACCCACCAGCACCGTTGCGGGATTGCCAAAGACGATGTTGGCCGCCGCCTTGCCGCGGCGCGTTTCCGAACCGTCAACGACGTCGTCGTGCAGGAGGGTGGCGGTGTGGATGAATTCCACGGCGGCCGCCAGCTTGTGGTGGCGCGTGCCCTGGTAGCCGCACAGCTCGGCCCCTGCGACCGTCAGCATCGGCCGCATGCGCTTGCCGCCGCCGGCAATCAGATGCCCGGCAAGCGCCGGAATCAGGGGGATCTCGCTCTGCATCCGGTCAAGGATGACAGCGTTGACGCTGTTCATGCCCGGCGCCGTCAGCGCCAGCATGGGAGCGAGGGAAGGCTGCGACCCGCGTTCCCGCAAGGATATGACTTCTGCACTCATCGGGGGCGCAATGGGGGCTCGCGCGCTCTGACGCAAGTGCAAAAAGGACGCCTTCGGCTCCATTGCGCGACTGGCCGAGGGGGAAAAGCCATGCTAGCGCGCCCAGACGATGACACAGGATACGCCCGCCTCCGATCCGGTTCTTGCCGGCTTTCGTTCGAGCATCGACAATATCGATGCTGCCCTCATTCACATGCTGGCCGAGCGTTTTCGGATCACGCAGGCGGTCGGCGCCTACAAGGCCGAGCACGACCTGCCCGCCTCCGACCCCGGCCGCGAGCAGATCCAGATCGATCGTCTGCGCAAGCTCGCAGAGGATGCGAACCTGGACCCGGACTTCGGCGAGAAGTTCCTGCGCTTCATCATCCAGGAAGTGATCCGCCATCACGAGCGCGCCAAGAACGCCTGATCTCACGCACACCTTGCCCGCATACGAAAAAAGCCGTCGCATTGCGCGACGGCTTTTTTCGTATGCGAACGGCGCCGCGTCACGCGGCGACCGAACCAAGCCGAAAGGCTTACTCCGGAACGTATTCCTGGAGCTTGGCCATGAGGGTCTGGATGCGCAAGGCCGCATCGTTGAAGGTCTTTACTTCCGAGCGGTTGCCGGTCGATTCGGCTTCCTTGGAGGATTCCAGGTAACCTTCAAGGTCCACTTCCAGGGCGTCGACCAGCATGGCGACTTCGTCCGTGGTCAGCGTCAGGGTGATGTCTTCGTTCATGTCGGCTCCTCGCCTTGTCGCATGAGAAATGGGAATGTCGGTATGGGGGCCGACATAGACCTTCGCGCCCACGCTGCAACCGTTACCGGGCCACCTTTCCCCCAAAGCGCTTGGCCCTGCGAAAGGTTGCTGCTCACACCGTCCCTTACACCGCCGCGCGCGGGAGCCGCAGCTTTACCAGCAGACCGCCCAAGTCTTCGCTTTCGGCCAGTTCGACCGAGCCGCCGTAGATCTCCACGACATCGCGCACGATGGCAAGACCAAGGCCAGTGCCGGGCTTGCCGGTATCCAGACGCGCGCCGCGATCAAAGATGCGCGGACGCTCGGCCTCCGGGATGCCCATGCCATCGTCCTCGATCCAGATTTCGCACAGCCCCGGGCGAGGATCGGCCCCTGGCGGATCGACCGTCACGAAGACGCTACCGCCCCCGTACTTCGCCGCGTTCTCGATAAGATTGCCAAGAAGTTCCTCAAGGTCCTGCTTTTCCAGCGCGACCGTGGCGCCCTTGTCGCCATCGAGATCGAAGCGGGTCGTGTCGTAGAGCCGCTCAACCGCACGGAACACCGCTTCCAGGCTGGGCCACACCTCGGCGCGCGACATGCCCGCCGCGCGCCGTCCCACCGCACGGGCGCGGGCCAGGTGGTGGTCGACGTGACGACGCATGTTGGCCACCTCGCGGATCACCGTCTTGTCGAGATCGGGATCCTGCGCCGAGGCCGCGTTGGTGACCACTGTCAGCGGCGTCTTGAGGGCATGGGCCAGATTGCCCGCATGGGTGCGCGCCTCTTCGGCCTGATTCTCGGTGTGGGCGAGCAGCGCATTGAGCTCTTCGACCAGCGGGGCGACTTCCTTGGGCAGCGGATCGCTCACGCGCGCCACGCCGGTCGTGCGCAGTTTCTGAATGGCGCGGCGCACATGGCGCAAGGGGAACAGACCGTACCAGGTCTGGAGGCCCGCCATGAGCAGGAGGCCAACCCCCAGCACCGCGAAACTGTAGATGAGGATCGAGCGGAAGGTCTTGATCTGCTCGTCCAGTTCCTCGCGGCTCGCGGCCACGGTGAACATCCACTCGGCATCGCTGCCGGGCAGGATGATCGAGCGCTCCATCACCCGCAGCGGTTCGCCCTGGAACTGGTCGGAATTGTAGACGTGGGGCTGCGCGTCATAGTGATCGGCCGGGACATCCAGCGTCAGATCCCACAAGGAGCGCGAGGAAAAGTCCTCATGCCCCTTGGCGCGAATTTGCCAGTACAGGCCCGAATTGGGTTCGAGAAAGCGCTGGTCGCCCAGCGGCCGGTTGAAATAGACCTCGCCATCGGGCGCGATCTCGGCCGAGCCGATCATGCCCAGCAGCATGTAGCTGAGCTGCTCGTCGAAATTGCGCGTGACGAGCCCCGCCAGCGCACTGTCGAGCGCGAAACCACCCAGCAGCAGCAGGATCGAGATCCAGCCTGCCGCGATCAGCATCATGCGCCGCGCGAGCGAGCCGGTATTGGCCGGCGTGTCCTGTGCAGGCACCGGCCCGCGCGCGCTGGTCACCCTCGCGTCTCCCGACGGCTCAGGCCCGGGTCGGCTCTGCGGGATCGTCGAGGCTGTACCCAAGGCCACGGATCGTGGTGATGACGTCGGACCCGAGCTTCTTGCGGATGCGCGTCACGAAGACCTCGATCGTGTTCGAATCGCGGTCGAAATCCTGATCGTAGATATGCTCGATCAGTTCGGTGCGGCTGACCACCTTGCCCTTGTGGTGCATCAGATAGGACAGCAGCTTGTACTCCTGCGCGGTGAGCTTGACCGGCTCGCCGGCCAGCGTCACGCGACCCGAGCGCGTGTCGAGGCGCACGTCCCCTGCGGTCAGTTCGCTGGAGGTATTGCCCGAGGCACGGCGGATCAACGCGCGCAGCCGCGCGATAAGCTCCTCGGTCTGGAACGGCTTGGCGAGGTAGTCGTCCGCGCCCGCGTCGAGCCCGGCGACCTTGTCCGACCACGAATCGCGTGCCGTCAGTACCAGCACCGGGAAGCTGCGCCCTTCCTTGCGCCACATGCCAAGCACGGTCAGCCCGTCGATCTCGGGCAGGCCGAGATCGAGAATGACCGCGTCATAATCCTCGGTCGAGCCGAGGAAATGGCCATCTTCACCGTCGACCGAAAGATCGACGGCATAGCCGTTCTGCTCCAGCGTGGACTTGAGCTGGTTGCCGAGTGTGGGTTCATCCTCGACGATCAGGATGCGCAATTCTGGTCCTCCCTCTAAGGTCCCATGCGAGATGGGTGCAAAGCTGTGCAGCGTCAAGCGACGGGATCGCGGGAGGTTCCCGCGACGCGCGCCCGGCGGGCCGCGATCGCGACGCTGCCGGGCTCAGTTCGACTGGCCGATGATCCGACCCGTACGCGCGTCGACATCGACATAGTAGACTTTGCCGTTCTCGATGAATTTAAGGCGGTACGCCATGGCGGCAGGATCGTATTCCGGGCCGATGTACTGCATCCCGCTCATGCGCGGCAGGACGATTTTCTCGATCTGCCGACTGGACAGGATATTGCCCGCCCGGCGCTCCTTGCGCACCTGGCCCTGCTCACCGTTTTGAGCCTCGGCCCGAGCCGGGAGCGCAGCCGCGGCGCCAACCGAGAGAGTCAGGACCATCGCGGCCACCGCTGTGGAAGAAAAGCTACGATATTTCATTATGGTCTGGTTGCCTAAGCCAGAGGGATTGAACAAGCCCTGAATGCCCGATGTGCCACGCAACGGGCTAAGTGTTGTCCATTCGCGACAGGTCATGCCGCCGCGACCGGGCCTCCCCCTCCAAGGACGCTTGCCAGCCCCTGCCCTGCGCCTGTAGGGCGCTGGCATTATGGCAACTGCACCTATTCTCAGCTGGGAAGGCCTCGGCCTGATCCAGGGCACCGGCTGGCTCTTCCAGGATCTCGACATCAACATCGCCCAGCGCGACCGCCTCGCGCTGATCGGTCGCAACGGCGCGGGCAAGACGACGCTGCTCAAGCTGATCGCAGGGATCGTCGAGGCGGACGCGGGCAAGCGCTCGATCCAGCCCGGCACGCGCGTCGTCACGCTGGAGCAGGATCCCTTCTTCACCGGCTATGCCACGCTACTCGACTTTGCGATCCACGGCGAGGACGGCCCGCAGCCCCACGAGGTGGAAGCGATTGCCGACCAGCTCGGCATCGATCTCTCGCGCGAGGCCAAGAGCGCATCGGGCGGTGAGCGCCGCCGCGCCGCGCTGTGCCGCGCGCTCGCCTCCGAGCCCGACCTGCTGCTGCTCGACGAGCCGACCAACCACCTGGACCTTGCCGCCATCGAATGGCTCGAAGGCTGGCTCCAGCGCTACAAGGGCGCCTTCGTCGTCATCAGCCATGACCGTACGTTCCTCACCCGCCTGACCAAGGCAACGCTGTGGCTCGACCGCGGCTCGATCCGCCGCAAGGAAGTGGGCTTCGGCGGCTTCGAGGCGTGGGAAGAGGAAGTCCAGAAGGAAGAGACCCGCGCGGCCGAAAAGCTCGACGCCAAGCTCAAGATCGAGGCGCACTGGCTGGAGCGCGGCGTCACCGCACGGCGCAAGCGCAACCAGGGCCGTCTTGCCAAACTCTGGGAAATGCGCGCCCAGCGCGCCGCGATGATGGGCCCGCAGGGTACCGCCAAGCTGGGCGTTTCGGGCGATGGTTCCAAGACCAAGTCGGTGATCGTCGCCGAACACGTCACCAAGCGCTTTGGCGAAGGCGAGAATGAACGCACCGTCATCAAGGACTTTTCCCTGCGCATCCAGCGCGGCGACCGCATCGGCATCGTCGGCTCGAACGGATCGGGCAAGTCGACCCTGCTCAAGATCCTGACCGGCGAACTTCAACCCGACGAGGGTACGGTCACGCAGGCCCAGACAATGACATCCATCGTGCTCGACCAGCAGCGCTCGTTCCTCAAGCCCGAGATGCAGCTGCGCGACGTGATCGCCGAGGGCAGCGACTGGGTCGACGTGCGCGGCGTGCGCAAGCACGTGCAGGGCTACCTCAAGGACTTCCTGTTCGATCCCTCGCTGATCGATGCCAAGGTCGGCACCCTTTCGGGCGGCGAGCAATCGCGCCTCCTCATGGCGCGCGAGTTCGCCCGCCCCTCGAACCTCCTCGTGCTCGACGAGCCGACCAACGACCTTGACCTCGAGACCCTCGACCTCCTTCAGGAAGTGATCTCGGACTACGAGGGCACCGTGCTCATCGTGAGCCACGACCGTGACTTCCTCGACCGCACCGTCAACCTGACGCTGGGGCTCGACGGCAGCGGCCACATCGACGTGATCGCGGGCGGTTATGCCGACTGGGAAGCCAAGCGGCGCGAGAGGACCTCGGCCGGCAAGGTAAAGGCCAAGGGAGAGGAGGCCGCGCCCCCTCCCCCGCCCAAGCCCAAGAGCACCAAGCTCTCCTACAAGGACCAGCGCGACTACGACCTGCTGCCCGGGCGGATAGAGGAACTGGAAGCGGCGATCGAACGCGACGAAGCCACGCTCGCCGACCCGGACCTCTATACGAAGAACCCGGACAAGTTCGCCGCGCTGACCAAGGCCATCGAAAAGGCCCAGGCCGAAAAGGAAGCCGCCGAGGAGCGCTGGCTGGAACTCGCCGAACAGGTCGAGGGCTGACAGAACTTGCCAAATCGGTAATTTGCGAGGAAAGTAGCAAGCCAATCCGGTTATCCGCAGGCCCCGCTTTCCATGCTCGATCGAATCCGCGCCATCCGCCAGCAAAAGGGCATGACCTTGGCTGATGTCGCTGCGGCCTGTTCGCCGCCCACCACCGCCCAGACCATCGGGCGCCTTGAGACCGGCGCGCGCACGCTTTCGCTCGACTGGATGAACCGCATCGCCGCGGCGCTCGGGGTCGAAGCCGGCAGTCTCCTGCGCGCAGAGGCAGCAAGCCCTGCCCGCATGGTCGCCAGCCATGGCCCAACGGGCCTGCGCCCGCTGACCGTCCCTCACGACGTCCTTCCCCACAGCGAAATCGATCCGCTTGCCCACTGGGTGGTTCTGGGCATCGAAGTCGCCGCCGGCGACTACCGCGCGGGCGATCAGATATGGATGCGCCATCTCGATGCGGCCGCACTCATCGCGGCCACATCGCATCTCATCAATCGCGAAGCCCTGGTCCCCTTGCCCGGTGGACGCGTTTCCTTCGGGCGAATCGTAAGTATTTCAAAGGATGAGGAACGAAGCCTCGTCACGCTGCTTCCTTCCCTTGCCCGGCGCCCGCCTCTTCGCATCGAGGATCCGGAATGGATCGCGCTGGCCGAAACACTCGTGCGCGCCCTCTGAGCGAGCGCGCACCGCAAACGAGGCAATGACATGCGCGTTCTCTCGATAGCCACGCTGTTCCCCAATGCGGTCAAGCCCGGCTTCGGTATCTTCGTGGCCAACCAGATGCGCGCGGTCGCCGCGCGCGGCGATGTCGACCTCGTCATGGTCAGCCCGCTGGGCATCCCACCCTGGCCTCTATCCACGCGCGCCCCCTACAAGGCCCTGAAGGACCTTCCCGAAGAGAGCGACGCCGCTGGCATCCCGACTTACTACCCACGCTTCACCACGATCCCGAAGCTGGGTGGAGACAGTAACCCTGGCCGAATCGCCAAAGCGATCCTGCCCCTCGTCCGCCGCCTGCACGAAGAAGTCCCTTTCGACCTGGTCGATGCCCAGTTTTTCTTCCCGGACGGCCCGGCTGCCGCCATTGTCGCGCGCGAACTGGGCATCCCGCTCACGATCAAGTCACGCGGCGCGGACATCCACTACTGGGGACGGCGCGATGCACCGCGCGAACAGATGCAGCAGGCGGCCGAGCAGGCCGCCGGGCTCCTCGCTGTCAGCCAGGCCCTGCGCGAGGACATGATCGCGCTCGGCATGCCCAAGGAGCGTATCGGCGTGCACTACACAGGGCTTGATCGCGAGCGCTTCCGTCCCATCGAACGCAGCGCCGCACGGACCCTGGTTTCGGCCATGCCCGGCCTCGAAATCTGGAACATCGGCCCCCTGATCGTGACCCCAGGCGCGCTCATCGCGCGCAAGGGGCAGCGGCTCGTCCTGGAAGCTCTCATCCACTTCCCCGAAGCGCGCCTGGCCTTTGCCGGCTCGGGCGAGGACGAGGCACGCCTGAGAGCCGAAGCAAAGATCCTGGGCGTCGCCGATCGCGTGCACTTCCTCGGCATGGTCAGCCACGACGTGCTGCCCCAGCTTCTGTGTGCGGCCGACGTGATGGTACTGCCCTCTGCAAGCGAGGGCTTGGCCAACGTCTGGATCGAGGCACTGGCCTCGGGCACGCCCATCGTGATCCCCGACATCGGAGGCGCGCGCGAAATCATGAAGGATCCCAGCGCAGGCCGCATCGCCGAGCGCAACCCCGATGCGATTGCCGAGGCCATCCGATCCATCCTCGCCGATCCGCCTTCGCAGGACGAAGTCGCCGCGAACGTCCATCGCTTCAGTTGGGGCAAGAACGCGGAGAACCTCGTCCAGTTCTGGAGCGATGTCCTGGAAGGACGTCCGGTTCACACAGGACGCTAGGTCTCAGGCCCCAATCAAGCGCCCTCGACCCGTCGTAGTGGGGCGTCACTGCGTGTCCGCGGCCAACTTCTTTACCCGGGCTTCGACTGAGCCAAGCCGGCTCTGGTAGGCAATCGCCTGCATCATCGTCATTTCGGCGGGCGTAACCCTCTCCGGATCCGCCAGACCAAGAGCACCTGACCAGGGATTCGGGGCTCCGGGAAAGAAGACCACGACCTGACCGTCCTCCTGCCTCTTGGTTTCGAAGGCCAACTGCGAAAAATCGTCGAGCCGGACCCACACCGGGATCAGGGTATGATCGGCCTCGTGTGAAGGCCCTCCTCCAGCCAACGATTTGAAGAACAGATAGAGCGGGATCTTGTTGAGGAGCCCTTCCTCCAGCCACTGCACCAGGCGGACCGCAGCCCGCGTCCTGGCGACCAGCCCGGCGATATAACACACCAGCACCAGGACGATGACGGAGAGAATGTCGAGGAACAGGACGTCGTTCACCGAGTCGATCTCGAAAATACCGGAAAAGAGCATCGCGAGCTTGCGCATGAAGCCCAGAGCCTTTCCGATAATCACGGCGATCACGACGAGGGGAACGAGGAAGAACGCCCCTCCAATCACAGTAGACTTGAAGAACCCCATGCCAAAATACATGCAAATACCCCCAACTCGAGGCCCGCACGATGGTCGGTTCAATTGGCACTGTCAAAGCAAACTGGCGGACAACGTTCAGTCCCGATAATAAACGCTACAGCTGCCAAACTCCTCCTCCAGCCTGGGGCCCGCGCGCGCAGGCCCAGCTCTCCCGGCCAACCCCGCCCAGAAGCCCAAAAAAAGGGGCGCCCGAAGACGCCCCTTTTCGTGTCCATCGTGACCGCACCCCTTACGGCTTGGCCGCACGCTCGCGCGCGAGACGCTCCTGGCGGTCGATGTCCGATTCGTTGGGAATGAAGCTTTCGCCCGAGACACCCAGCCAGATCAGAATCGGCGCGGCCATGTAGATCGAGCTATAGGTACCCACGAAGATACCCACCGTGATCGCCGCGACGAGACCGAACAGGCTCTCCGGGCCAAAGATCAGGAGCGGGATCAGGGCAACCAGCAGCGTGGCCGAGGTCATCACCGTACGCGCCAGCGTCTCGTTGACCGACATGTCGAGCAGTTCGGGCAGCGGCATCTTGCGGTACTTCTTCAGGTCCTCGCGGATGCGGTCGTAGACGACGATGGTGTCATTCAGCGAGTAGCCGATGATCGCCAGGATTGCCGCGATGATCTGGAGCGAGAACTCCATCTGAAACAACGCGAACATGCCCAGCGTCAGCGAGACGTCGTGGAACAACGCGAAGAGCGCGCCGACGCCGAACTGCCATTCGAAGCGCACCCAGATGTAGAGCGAGATCGCCAGCATCGCCGCGCCCAGCGCCCAGATCGCCATCTCGCGAAACTCACCCGAGACCTTGCCCGAAACGGTGCTCACGCCGTCAATGCGCACGTCGGGATAGGCGGTCGAGATGGCGCTGGTGATCTGCTTGGAGATCTGCGCCGCAGCGCCCGGATTGCCTTCGGCTTCCTCGGGCAGCTTGGAGCGGATCGAAACCTCGTTAGCTTCGCCGAAACGCTGGATCACGGGCTCGCCATAGCCAAGCCCACCGATCAGTTCGCGAAGGCTCGCGATCGGGGCCTCCTCCTGCTTGGTGAAAGTGGCCTGGATTTCCTGCCCCCCTGCGAAGTCGACGCCGTAGTTCAGGCCCTTGGTCAGGACCAGCCCCCAGCTTGCCGCAATCAGCAGGCAGGAGATTATGTAGAACGGCACCCGCCAGCGCAGGAAGTGGATGTTCGTGTTGTCAGGGACAAGTTTGATGAGGCGCATGGGATCAGCCTTCAGATGGTCAGGTCTGCGGGACGCTTCGCGCGCAGCCAACCGGCCACCCACATGCGCGTCATGGCAACGCCGGTGAAGACGCTGGTGAACAGGCCGATGATGAGAACGACCGCGAAGCCGCGCACCGGACCCGAGCCGAACGCGAAGAGCAGGACACCGGCGATGAAGTTGGTGATGTTCGCGTCATAGATCGCGCGGCTGGCTTCCTTGTAGCCATTCTCCACCGAGGTGAAGACCCGCCGCCCCCGCTTACGCTCCTCGCGGATGCGTTCGTAGATCAGCACGTTAGCGTCCACGGCCGCACCAATAGTGAGGACGAAACCGGCAATACCCGGCAGCGTCAGCGTAGTGCCGATCTGCGCCATAATGCCCAGGATCATCAGCACGTTGATGATGAGCGCGGCCGTCGCGTAAATGCCGAATCGGCCATAGGAACCGATCATCAGCACGATCACGAGCAGCGAGCCCACGCCCATGGCGATGAGGCCCTTCTTGATCGAGTCGGCGCCAAGGTCGGGACCGACAGTGCGCTCCTCGACCACGGTCAGGTCAACCGGAAGCGCGCCCGAGCGCAGGGCAATGGCCAGCTGGGTCGCCGATTCGACGCTGAAGCTGCCCGAGATCTGGGCGCTGCCTCCCAGAATCGGTTCGTTGATGCTGGGGGCCGACAGGACCTTGCCGTCAAGAATGATCGCGAAGCGCTTGCCGACGTTCTGCTGGGTCAGTTCGGCGAACTTCGCGCCGCCCTGCTGGTTGAACGTGATCGAGACGACGGGACGGTTGGTCTGCTGCTCGAACGACTGCTGCGCGTTGGTCAACTGGTCGCCCTTGATGCCGCCCAGGCGCTTGACCGCGATGGCCGAGACGCCGCCCACTTCGCTGCCTTCGGCATAGGGTACGATCTCGTCGCCCGGGGGCGCGATGCCGTTCGCCACGTCGTTGGACGCCGCATTTTCGTCGACCATCTTGAATTCAAGCTTGGCGGTCTGGCCGATCAGCTGCTTGAGCGCATCGGGATCATCAAGCCCGGGGACCTGCACGACAATACGCGCATCGCCCTGACGGATGATCGTCGGCTCACGGGTGCCCAGCGCGTCGATACGCTTGCGCACGACCTCGATGGCCGAATCCATGGCGTCCGAGACGGCCTGGTCGAGCCCTTCCTGGGTCGGCGTGAGGATGAAGCGGTTGCCATCTTCGACGCGGATGTCCCAGTCACGCTGGCCGGTCAGGCCCGCACCCGTAGTGAGATTGACCAGCTCGTCGCGCGCGGCGTCGACCTGGCTTGCGTCCTTGAGCATGAACGAGAGGCGGCCATTGGTGCGCGAGATGTCGCCGATGGCGATACGCGGGCTGGCGGCGCGGAAGCGGGCGCGCACGCTCTCTTCCATGTTCTCGATGCGCTGCTGGGCGACCTGGCCCTTCTCGGCCTCGAGGAGAATGTGGCTGCCACCGGCAAGGTCGAGGCCCAGGTTCACCTGCGCATTGGGAAGCGCAGAGGGCCACGGCGCGTTGGCCAGGGAGAACAGCGAAGGCAGGGCAAGGGCCGCGCAGATCAGCGCGACGCCCCAGAACCAGACCTTCTTCCATACGGGAAAATCGAGCATTGCCTTGTGCTTTACTCCAGGAGGACGAGGCTAGACAAAGGTGGCTGGCCCCACACAGGACCGGCCCTTGCCTGAAATATCAGTCGTTCGCAGGCTTCTTGCCGGCGGGCGGGATAACGTCGCTGATGGTGGACTTCACCGCCTTGACAACCATACCCTTGGCGAGCTCGACTTCGACGTAGTTGTCGTCGACCTTGACCACCTTGCCCACGAAGCCGCCGCCGGTGAGAACCTCATCACCGCGCTTGATCGCTTCCAGCTTGGAGCGATGCTCCTTCTGCTGCTTCATCTGCGGACGCAGGATCAGGAACCAGAAGATGAGCGCCATCGCCACAAAAGGCAGGTACTGCAGCCACGCGGGGGCGGCCCCACCCGATGCGGCGGCAAGCTGGTTGAGAATCGAGCTGTTCATGGAACCTAAGAAACCTTCTATGTCGTCGCCTCGATCACCCGCGCGCTTCGCAGGCCAGCCTGTCAGGGCCGACCCGGCGCACCGGACACCGAGGCACTGCCCTTACAGGGCTGTACCGGATGCGGGCGGTTAGCAACAAAGCGCCAAGCTGGCAACGAACCTGCCGACTCTCACCCCAACCCGCCGCGAAAGGTAGGTAGCTGACCACGCAGTTCCAAGGCCGTTTGAAGAGTTTGCGAAGAAACCTTGCCGATCATGTCGATAGAGGGTTGCGCTCCTGAAAAAGCCCGCCTATAGGGCGCCCTCCGGTCGGGACGTAGCGCAGCCTGGTAGCGCATCACACTGGGGGTGTGGGGGTCGGAGGTTCGAATCCTCTCGTCCCGACCAATTATCCAAGTCATCACGGGATGACACGAAACGGGTCGCGAAAGCGGCCCGTTTTCGTATGCGCCCAGCACGTGAGCCCCCACTGAGGGTTTCGCCGTATTCTAGGAGTTCCCGGCCCGCGAGAACGGGCCACAGAGGACAGAGGCGCGGCTACAGATCTCAGTACGAGACCCTGTCCCGCCCAATCGCGGCTCACCTTGCAGCGACTGCAGCTCGAATCACACCCAAGATTCGGACTGCGACGATGCCGAAGCCCGCCAGTCCGCGGCCAACCAGGACACCACCGAGGCCCAAGCGCTCCGTACACCTTGGAAATCCATGACCGGCGAGGCGCCTGACGGGACCCGAAACGGCGATTCGCCCCTTGCTGCAGGCATCTGACCTGACGCCTGCCCCCTGCCCGGGATGAAAGGTCCAGCACGCAATTGCGCGATGCCGACCTTGCCGCCTATGAGAGAGACCACGCGCCAACGCGGCCCACGGGCAAACGGTGCAAGTTCAAGGAAGTGCAGCCCACATGATCCCCAAGCTCATCTATGTCCTCAACGGCCCCAACCTCAACCGGCTGGGTAAGCGCGAACCCGGGATCTACGGCGCGCAGACGCTCGAGGATATCGGCGCCAGCCTGATGGAACGCGCCGAAGCGCTGGGCTGCACCATCGAGATGCGCCAGTCGAATCACGAGGGCCAGCTCGTCGACTGGCTCCACGAGGCCGAAGACAAGGGCGCGCACGCGGTCCTCTTGAACGCAGGCGCCTACACGCACACCTCGATCGCCCTTCTCGACGGCATCCGCGCGATTTCCGCGCCCGTCATCGAGGTGCACCTGTCCAATCCCCATACGCGTGAGGAATTCCGCCATGTCAGTTGGGTAGGCCAGGCCGCGAAGGGAACCATCGCGGGCTTTGGTGCGAACAGCTACCTGCTGGCGCTGGAAGCCGCCGCCGCGCTCTGAGGGCGCGGCACGCACGCCACGCGCGCACCATCGTCGGCGCGTACCGCCACGATATGGTGCACCGGAACGGCCGCATCATCACCTGCAAGGCTCGGATCTCCATCCTGCACGACCGCCACATTGCAGATCCCCGCACGAGCGAGCGCCAGCAACGTGCGCCGCATGTTATCGGGAGAGGCATTCGCCGCCATGGTTATGGCGAGAAAACGAGCCGCATCGCCCGAGGTAGCGGACGATGGCGCAAGAGTTCGGATGCGTCCTGCAAGGTCGGACAGAGGAACACTGCCCACGCGCCAGACAGCACTACCCGGATCGTATCGAGGCAGATCCTCGTCGTCGCGCGATGCAATGCGGGCGTGCCCCAGCGGAACACCCAGTTCGAAGTCCGCAACGGGCGCGGGGTTTTCGCGGGTGAACCACCAGACATTCGCGCCAATGAGAAGCAGCGCCACACTTACGAGCGCGGCGCGGCGAACCTTGCGGGAATTTGGCATGCGAAGGGGCTCAGACTTCGAGCGGAACGCCCGGAATGCTCTTCGACGTGCGGATCGTGAGCGAGGTCTTGACGCTGTCCACGTTGGGTGCGGGCGTCAGCTTGCTGGTCAGGAATTCCTGGAAGCTCTGAAGGTCGCGGCTGACGATCTTCAGTATAAAGTCGATTTCGCCGTTGAGCATGTGGCACTCGCGCACTTCGGCAAGGCCCTTCATGTGGTCCTCGAACGCCCGCAGCGCTTCTTCGGCCTGGCTCTTGAGGCTGACGAGCGCGAAGACCGTGATCGTGAAGCCGAGTTTCGAAGGGTCGAGATCGGCGTGGTAGCCCTGAATGATCCCGGCCTCCTCGAGGCTGCGCACGCGGCGCAGACACGGCGGAGCGGTCAGGCCAACGCGCTGGGCCAACTCGACGTTGGTGATCCGCCCCTCATCCTGCAACTCGGCCAGAAGCCGACGATCGATTTCATCCAGATTGATCATGTCCGAATCCCGAAATTCACCCCAGGCCTTCGCTTCAGGCCACATTGTCGACGAAAACGCACGCAAAACGACGCTTTCCTGAAATAATATTATCCCTTAGCGTAATCGTCCCGCTTTGCAACGCTTTCCCTTGGTCACTTTTGCGAAACGGTTGGTTTGCTAGGGGAAAACGATCCCGCAAATCGCCTTGCGTCGTGCTACGGGATCCGCACTAGCCCGTAACGAGACCCGCTTCCCTCGGCTCTCCCTTGGATTTGAATGCACTTCGACGATCGCCTTTCCACGGTTTTGCGCCATTCCGCGACCAGCGGAACGCTTGCGCGCATCCAGTACAGGCAGCTGATCGACATCCTGGCACAGGCCCCTTCCGGTCTCGTCACGGACCTGACCGAGGCGGGATATGCTCGCCTTGATTCGCTGGGAGCGGCGATTCGCGACACCGATCAGGCCGAACTGATTCGTCAGTCCCTGATGCGCCTTACCAATCCCCGCCTCCTTGCCCTGCTCGCCGAAGCCGGCCCCCAGGTCGCCAGCGCCGCACTCGCCAAGACCCGGTTGAGCGAAGCGTCCTGGCTTGACCTGATCCCGGCCCTGCCCGTCCATGCCCGCGGCATCCTGCGCCACCGCCGTGACCTGCCCCCACGCGTGAACGACATGCTGGAACGGCTGGGTATTGGCGACCGGGCGCTCCCTCCCATCGCGGCCGCATCAGCCACGACCGAGACGCTCGCCCCCAGCGCACAGCGATCTACGGAAGAAGCCCTCGAACCGCCGCCCCCTCAGCAAGCAGATGAACTGGGTCCGAATGCAGGACAGGCGGGCGTTCACGCCCGGGCGCTCGGCGCGGGCCGAGCTCCCTCGACCGAAGCGGAAGTCGAGGAGCTCGTCCTCACGCAATTGCTGGGGGACGAACCTCCCGCAGCGCCCGCGTTCGCTCCCCCCCCACCGGGAGCGGACAAAGGCCGACCTTCGAGCAGCGTCCCTCCGCCGCGTGATCCTGTGCCTCACGCGAACACGCGTGCCGCTGCCCCTTCCACCATCCCGACATCGCTGCGGGAATGGGCGCGCCTGCGCGCCTCAGGCCCCCTCGCCCCACCGCCACCGCCGCTCGCACCGGACGGCCCCGGCGATCCGGGGATCGGCGCAATCGTGCGCCGCATCGAGGAATTCCGTCGAAACCGCCAGAAGACCCATTCCACAGAGCCCCAGGGCGATTCGCCCCGGCTGCCTCTGGGCGATGCCATCAGCGAGACCGCGCAGGGTCCCACCACTCTCGATTTCGCCACTGATGCCCTTGGCCGGATCATCTGGGCCGATGGCCCCTTCGCCAGCGCGGTCACCGGCTTCCTTCTCCCTCTCCACGAAAGCGAACAGGAAACGATCGCAACTGCCGTCCGGCAGGGGCAGCCGATCCGGGGAGCGCGTATCCAGCTATCGGGCCCAGCCGCGATCAGTGGCGCATGGCAGGTCGATGCCGCCGCCTGCTTCGACCAGGGCACAGGACGCTTCACCGGCCATAGCGGTCGCTTGCGCCGCCCCCACCCCTCGGTGCGAGACACCGCAAACGCCAGCGCCAACGCCGAGGCGGACCGTATGCGCCAGGTTCTCCATGAACTGCGTACCCCTGCAAACGCCATTCAGGTGGCCGCCGAAATCATCCAGCAGCAACTCTACGGCCCTGCCCCGCACGAGTACCGGGCGCTCGCAGCCTCCATCGCGGGCGATTGCGCGCATATTCTGGCTGGCTTCGAGGAACTCGATCGACTGGTCAAACTGGAAACAGGCGCCTTGTCGCTCGACCCGGGGCTCTGCAACTTCGCGCTTGTCACCCATCGCACGATCCATCGGCTGGGTAGTTGGACGGGCCCACGCAACAGCGGCTTCCGCCCCTCCCCGGACCTTGCCGACGCCGAATTGCCGATCGCCCTCGAACACGACGAAGCCGAACGCCTCGTGTGGCGCCTGCTCGCCGCGCTCGCCGGCGCCTCGGCCAGCGAGGAGCGTCTCACCCTCCACTGGGCCGAAAACGGCAGCGACCTTCGCATGTGCCTGCAACTGCCCAAGGCTCTCGCCGAGCGCGAAGGCGATGCCCTCTTTGCGATCGGCGACATCGGGCGCGGACAGGCCCTGACAGCAGGCGTGTTCGGGGTCGGCTTCACCTTGCGCCTTGCCGCAGCCGAAGCCCGCAGCGCCGGGGGCGCCCTGCAGCGCATTGCCAACGAACTCGTGCTTACGTTACCCTTGGCACGGGTCAACGACCCTCGCCCCGACGTGGCGGACCTCGCCTCCTGAGAGAGGCAGACGGTCGTGCCGCGCGGCGCCGGAGACAAGGATAGAGGCAGTCGTGGCCCAACCCAACATGCTGCAGCGTCCAAGGCCGGAAAGCCGGGCCCGTTTCCACGACGACTTCGGGCAACGCTTTCTCGTGACGGTCGATACCGAAGAGGAGTTCG
Source organism: Novosphingobium profundi (assembly GCF_020524485.1). Lineage (GTDB taxonomy): Bacteria > Pseudomonadota > Alphaproteobacteria > Sphingomonadales > Sphingomonadaceae > Novosphingobium > Novosphingobium profundi_A. The sequence goes on from NZ_JAIVLF010000004.1 coordinate 629,864, forward strand.
ACTGGTCCCGCCCCCTGGACCGCGATGGCCATACTCTCCTCAGTGTTCCCGCCCTGCGCAAATTTCAGGAATTCTGCGAGGGATACGGCGTAACTCCGGTCTATCTCGTCGACTTCCCGATCGTGAACACGCCTTTGGCCGTTCAGGCCATCGGAGAGGCGGTCCGCGACGGGCGCGCCGAAATCGGCGTCCAGTTGCACCCCTGGGTCAACCCTCCGTTCGAAGAAGAGATAACCGCGTACAACAGCTTCGCAGGCAACCTCCCGCGCGAACTGGAAGAGGCCAAGCTGCAGCGGCTCAAGGCGAAGATCGAGGACGTCTTTGGCGCCAGCCCCTTGATCTACCGCGCCGGACGCTACGGCCTGGGCCCAAATACGGCCTCGATCCTGCGCGAAAGCGGGATCGCCATCGACAGTTCGGTACGGGCCCGCTTCGATTACAGCGGCGAAGGCGGTCCCAACTATCGCCATCATCCCTGCCATCCCTATTGGGTCGGCACTGATGATCCGCGCATTCTCGAACTTCCGCTGACGAGCCTCTATTGGGGCCCGCTGCGCCAGCTTGGCGACTGGATCTATCCCCGACTCTGGCGCGCACCGCGCCTGCGCGGCATGCTGGCGCGCCTGGGGCTTCTTGAACGCATCGCCCTCACCCCCGAAGGCATCACCGCACACGAGGTCATGCGCGGCATCGACATAGCCCTCGACGAGGGCATGCCCGTTCTTGTCTTTTCCTTCCACAGCCCTTCGCTCGCACCGGGCAATACCCCTTACGTGCGCGATGATGCCGAACTTGACGCCTTCTATGCCTGGTGGCGGAGCGTGTTCGACTACCTTGCCACCCGCGGCGTTTCCTCCACCAGCGTCAAGGACATCATGCGCTGCGTAGAGCTGCCCTGAGCACTTGCGGACAAAGCACGATTTTAAGCGCGCCAACGCTTGCCTAGCAGCAACAGCCAAGCTAACGCGTCTCTCGCCCGGTCACGCCGATAGCGCCGGGCGGCACGGTTGGGGCCTGTAGCTCAGCGGTTAGAGCTGGCCGCTCATAACGGCTAGGTCGCGGGTTCGAATCCTGCCGGGCCCACCACCCTCGCCTTCACGGGCGACAGCACGTGGCCCAACATCGGCACCCGATAGGTCGGGGAGTGGCGCAGTCCGGTAGCGCGCCTGCTTTGGGAGCAGGATGTCGCAGGTTCGAATCCTGTCTCCCCGACCAATTCCCTTGAAAAATTCGGTCGTGAAGCGGCCCGCGTGAGCGTTGCGTGTCAGTTGCGCGGCTGTGCGCGCTTGCGGACAAGGGCGCGTGCTTTTGCGGCCGGGAGAGCCCGCACCGTTCCGCGATGGCCGATGACGTCGTGGGCCGCGAACAGGGCGTTGTAGACGCTTTCCTCGCTGGCTTCAGCGACCGCCTGGAAAAGCGGGGTCATGCGATCGTTCGAGAGTTCGGAGTAGACCGCCTGCTCCTTTCGGCGCGGCGCGGTACGGCGCACGTCCATGGCCGTGGAAAACGCCACCGCATAGTCGCCCGATCCGTTGGAAAAGGCCGAACCGGTCCGCGCTACACCAACGAAGGCGCGCTCGGCGAGGCGGCGCAAGTTGCGGTCCGAGAGCGGAGCATCGGTTGCAATCACGATGACGATGGAGCCATCCGCGCTCTTCTCGGCTACCTTGTCCTTGTAGAGATACTGGCCGAGTTCCTGGCCGACCGGGGTTCCGGCAACGCTCAGGACGCCGCCGTAATTGGCCTGGACCAGTACGCCGACCGTCCAGCCTCCAAGGCTCAAGGGCAACTCGCGCGAGGCCGTGCCGATGCCGCCTTTCCAGCCAAAGGCCACCGTTCCGGTACCGGCTCCGACAGCGCCTTCGGCGACAGGCCCTTCCTCGGCAGTCTCGATGGCGCGGCGGGCATGGGCAATGGAGACGTGACGGCCCCGAATGTCGTTGAGAAAGCCGTCGTTGGTCTCGCCGACGACCGCGTTGACGGTGCGGACCTCCTCGTTGCCCGGCTGATCGAGGGTCCACTCGACGCTGGCCGCCATGGCCTCGGGTACCGAGAGGGTATTGGTGAGGAGAATGGGCGTCTCAATCTCGCCCAGTTCCTCGATCTGGGTCGAGCCTGCAAACTTGCCAAAGCCATTGGCGACGAAGAAACCGGCGGGCACCTTATCCTGCCACAGGTTGCCTCCGTGCGGCAGGATGGCCGTTACGCCGGTGTGGACGTCGCGACCCTGTTCGAGCGTGACGTGCCCCACGCGAACGCCAACCACATCGGTGATCGCATCACGCGGTCCTGCTGGCAGGATACCAATAGGCACGCCCGCTCCGCGCGCGTCCTGCGCCCCCTCTCCGGCACGGCCCGGCGCCGAAATCGCAGCGCCAAGAGCTGCCCCAACGCTCGCCAAGGCGATGAGCGCGCGTGCCGAATGGGAGATCAGGGCCGGATCCTTTCCTTTGCGTAGTCGACGCTATCGTAGCCGGGCGTGTTGGTGCGGATTGTCGTCCACTCCGCGTCCGTCAGCGGAAGCCGCGGATAGACCTTCGCATAGTAGTCGGCAAGGTGCCCGCCGAAGGGGAAATCCGAAGCTGCGACAAAATACTCTGGGCCGATACGTCGGATCAGCGCGGCGAGAGCCTCCAGATCATCGTCTGCAGTGTCCTCGTCCCAGACCGCGGCAAGGTCGAATGTGACGTTGGCGAAACGGCCCCGATCGGCTTCGATGGCCGCGGCGAAGGCCCCGAGCGCCGAAAGCGTGGGCGCATCGATACCGCCCCACCCCGCCGCATGGGCGATCTGCACGGGCGTATCGCCCGCATGGGGCAGGACATCACGCAAGAACGTCTCCACATCGCGCGCGCCGTAGTCCTCGGCGCGCGTGCGCATGTGGATCATCACCGCAAGCCCCGTGCGGTGGGCCATCTCGAAGACGCTCGCGAGCTTCGCGACATTCTGCGGATCGCGCAGGTTCGCGTCGGAATTGGTGATGTGGATCTTGATGCCGGTCACGCGTGGATCACGCGCGAAGTGCGCCATTTCAGGCAATGCGCTGGAGGAGACCGGATTGATCCCGATGTAGATGCCAAAGCGCCCCGGGTAACGGGTCGCCAGCGCGGCCGACCATTCGTTCGCCGCGCGCAGGATCCTGGGCGCCTCGGGAAGCGGGGGCTGCATCATCGGGCTCTCGGCCAGATAGCCGGTCGACATGATGAGACTGCGCGCAACGCCCGCCGCGTCCATCTCCGCGATGAGGTCCTCGGGCGAATAGGCCCGCGTGAAGACTTCGGGGCACGGCCCGATACGACCGTCACTGCCGCAGTATTTGGGCAGAAAGTCGAGAATCGCGGGAGAATGGACGTGGGCATGGTGGTCCACCGTGACGGCAGCGTGCGGGGGAGCATCTGCCGTCACGGTGGAGGGGGTTCGGGTCTCTGCGCCCACAGTCTCGGCGGCAGCTGTGCCTGCAGTCACGAAAAGCGAAGCAATCAGCAGCCCTGCGCGCGCGGAAAACCCGAGGATCATCGTCTTATTCGCCCTCTTCCAGAAGGGTCTGCTTCCAGAATTCGACCGAGGTCTGGAAGTAGTATTCCTCGTTCTCCTTCTTGTGGAAGCCGTGGCCCTCGTTGGTGGCATTGAGGTACCAGGCCGGCTGGCCGCTCTTGTCCATGGCCTCGACGATCTGCTCGCCCTCGGATGCGGGCACGCGCGGATCGTTGCCGCCCACGGCTACGAAGAGCGGGATCGAGATCTTGTCGAGGTGGTTAAGCGGCGAGATTTCCTCAAGCTTCTTGCGCTGCTCGGGAATCGTCTCGTTTCCGTACTCGGGACGGCGCAGATCGCGGCGGTAGTCCTGGGTGTTCTCGAGGAAGGTCACGAAGTTGGTGATGCCGACATAGCAGCTCGCGCTCTTCAGCTTGTCCGAATAGTGGACCGCCGAAGCGTAGCAGACATAGCCGCCGTAGCTCATGCCGTAGAGCGAGATGCGCGAGGCATCGATGGCCGCGTCATCGGCGAAGTGATCGAAGAAGGCGCCGATGTCCTTGACCGAATCCTCACGCTTCCAGGGGCCGTTGTCGAGGTTGACGAAGCGCTTGCCAAAGCCGTCCGAGCCACGCACGTTCGGGAAGAACAGCGCCATGCCCAGTTCGTTCACGTAGTAGTTCTCCGAGCCAAGGAAGCCCGGGCGCGACTGGCCTTCGGGGCCGCCGTGGACGTCGAACAGCAGCGGACGCTTGCCGGGGAACTTGGCCGGATCGGGGCGGTAGAGGAAGCCGGTGATCGGCTCGCCATCGAAGCTCTTGATGGTGACGAGTTCGGGCTCGACGTTCTGGCTGGCGTCAAGACCGCCGGTCTCGCTCTGGGTCCAGCGGGTGACGTCCAGGGTCTCGGGATCGATCGAGAAGGCATCGCCCGGCACCTTGGCCGAGGACAGCGAGAAGCCGATCTCACCCCAGGGAGCGATCTGGATGGCCGGGCCAATCGCCCAGGGAATGACACCCTGCGGAAGCTGGCTCACCTTGCGCACATCCCCCGAGGGCAGATCCATGACGTGCATGACGCTGACGCCAGCCTCGTTGGTGGCGTAGGCGATGAAGCTGCCATCGGGCGCGATGGCGTAGTCGCTGACGTCCCAGTCCTCGGACGTCTTCGCGGTGAAGGCGCCGGTCTTCGCATCGAGCGTGCCCAGCTGCAGGAAGTCGCTGCCGCCTGCATCGCTGACGACCCAGACGGTGCCGTCGGCCGCGACCTTGGGATCGACGAAGGAGGTCTTGGCCTTGGGATCGGTCAGCGCCGTCTTCTTGCCGGTTTCCAGATCGACGGTGTAGATGATCGCCTCGTTGATCGAGAGGCGGTTCACCGCGATGCCCTTGGTGCCATCGGGCGTGAAGCCGACGAACTGCCAGCCGCCGCCCTTGACCTCGGCAACCATGCGGCTGGTCGAGGGGTCGCGCGGATCGACGATGTAAAGGTCCATGTCGGCACCGTTGCGGCGCGAGGAGGTGTAGCCCAGCCACTTGCCGTCCTGGCTCCAGCCACCGATCCAGTTGCGGCTCTTGCCATCGGTGACGAGTTCGAGCTGGCCGTCCTCAAGACGGTAGAGCTGGTAGAATTCATCGCCGCCGGTATCGCGCATGACCACGGTGAGGTTGTCGTCCGAGGGGGCGAGCGAGCCGGTGAGGACGGGCTCCTGCCCGAAGCTGACCTGCTCGCGGCTGGCGCCTGCCGCACGCACGGTGTGCAGCTGGTTGGTCGCGCCAAAGCGCGTCTTGATCAGCATCGAGCGATCGGCCGTGTTCCAGCCCAGGAAATCGGCGCGGCGCGCCTCGAGGTAAGGCTGGGTCGCCTTGACCACGGCATCGGGCACCGCGGGCACGTCCTTGGTGATGATCGCGGCCGGCTTGTCCGCCTCGGCGGCGAGCGGCGCAGCAAGGCCTGCGCACGAAGCGAAGGCAATCGCCAGCGCGCGGCTGCTGACGGTGGAGGGAATGAGACGGCGCAGGAACCGGGTGGTCATGTTGGCTTCCTCGGGAAGTTTCGGGAGAGGATCGAGAGGGGGAATTTGAAGTGGTGCTTGGCTGTAACGGGAGAATTCGCAAGGCGCGAACGCAGCAAAGCGGCCGCCCGGGCTCCGGCTCGCGCACAGGTGCGAGAGCCGGGCCGGACAGCCGCGATGCGACCCCGTGGGGGATTACAGCTTGACGCGTGCGCCGACCGAAACGAAGCGGCCGATCACGTCATAGTACGGGGAGTAGAGCGAACCGTAGGGGGGCTTCTTGTTGAAGAGGTTGCTCGCGTTGATGTACAGTTCCATGTCCGGACCGCTGTCGTTCTTCACGTTGAAGCTCAGCTGTCCATCGAAGTACGTGTACGCCCCGATGTGGTTGTTGGTGATGTCGAGCGAGCTGTTGAACTCACCCGGCGAGATGTAACGTGCACGGATGAGACCCGAGACGCCTTCGCTCTCGTAGCCCGCCGTCGCGTTGACGCGCCACTTGGGAACGCCGTCGCCGAAGGTGTAGCCCTGCGAACGCACGTACTCGATGGTGGATTCGCCATCGTCGATCGTCAGGCTGTTCACCCAGGTGCCCTTCACGTTGAAGTGCAGCTGGCCATTGCCATCGAAGCCCAGCTTGTAGACCGGCAGCTTGTAGTCGATCTGACCATCGATGCCGTCGGTCTTGTAGTTCGCCAGGTTAACGTAAGTCGAAACCGTGCGCTGGATGCTGTTGTCCGGACCGAAGTCGATACGGTCGCACAGCGCCGCGTTGCCGTTGTAGCAGCGCGTGATGACGTCCTGCGAAGCAATCGTGTCGATCACGTCGTCGATGTCGATGTTGTAGTAGTCGAGCGAGAGGTTGAGGCCCGGAACCATCGGCGGAGCGTAGGTCGCACCCACGGTCCAGGTGTTCGCCTTCTCGGGCGTCAGGTTGGGGTTACCACCACCGTTCGACAGGACATACTCGCTGATCGGCGTGCCGTCCGCATTGCGGCGGAACGGGTTCTGGATCGTGTTGTAGCCGGTCGTCTGCGTGTTGTAGAGTTCGGTCAGGTTGGCCGAACGGATGTCACGCGAACGGGTCACGCGGCCCACGAAGCCCGGGAAGAACTCGTTGGTCGCACCGACCTTCCAGGACCAGATGCCGCCCGTGGTGCTGTAGTGCGAGTAACGCGCTGCGGCATTCAGGTTCAGCTGCTGGAGGAGCGGCGTGTTGTAGATCAGCGGAACGGCGACTTCGGCAAAGCCTTCGCTGACGGTGTAGCCACCGCTGAGCGAGGAGAAGCTGAAGGTGCGGAAGGCGTCGGCGGCATCAAGCGCGCCCACGGTCTGGTTCACGGACTCGTGACGGATCTCGCCACCGATCGAGAACGAGACTTCACCGGCGGGAAGCGTGACCGGCTCACCGCGCAGGCTGACGCCGCCAACGTCGAGCTTGGTCTTCGAGCGCTGCGAGGGTGTACCCGTGACGTAGTCGATCGCGTCGGCCGAGGGCGAACCGTAACCGAACAGGTTGACCGGCACACAGCCTTCAGCACCCGAGCGGCACACGATGTTTCCGTTACCATCGAACACCGCGTCGACCGCGTTCGCGAAGTTTTCGCTCAGCAGGAAGCCGGGGGTGTCGATGTTGTTCTGGTACTCGCCGTGGCTGTAGTACGCGCTCCAGCGGAAGCCGTTCGCGAAGGTACCGTCGAATGCGAGGGTGCCCTGCGTCGTCTTGCGCTCGAAATCGATGTACGAGTACGACAGGTCGCGGTTGGCGCGACCAAGGTAGAAGCCGTCTTCACCGGCAGCCGACAGCTCGTCGCGGATGCCCTGCGAGAGGAACGCGTTGTCCGCGTTGATCCACTGACCCGAGGTCTGCGAACCCTGGATGTTGTCGCCGAACCAGATGTAGTCGTTGTACATGCGCGAGTGGCGGACCTGCGCGGTGACCTGGATCGAAGGGGTGATCTCGTAAGTCAGCGAGGCCAGGCCCGAGTAGCGGCGCTGCGGGGTGACGAGCGGGCTGAAATCGTCGTTCGAGGGGCCTTCGCCGCCCGCCGAGAAGTTGCCCGCCTGAGCATAGCCGTAGTCGTAGTCGCGCAGCGAACCGTCGGCGTTGAACGCCTGGCCTGCGAGCACGCCCGAGGTGATGAGGCCGCCATAGGCCATGTTGCCGTAGCCGACGTCGGGGGTGATGGTGCCGTTGAAGTTGGCCCAGCGACCGATGCGCGGACGGTCGACCTTGGGGATCACGCCTTCGCTGTCGTAGTATTCGCCGCCGATCACGAAGTGGCCGCGACCACCGTCGAACGAGGTGCCGTACTTGCCTTCGAAACGGTACTCGAAGTCATCGCCATAGCTGGTCGAAAGACCGGCCGATGCGCCCAGGACCAGGCCTTCGTACTCGTTGTCGATCTGGATGTTGACGACACCTGCAACGGCGCCCGAACCCCAGGCCGCCGAAGCACCGCCGGTCACGACGTCGAGGCCCTTGATCATGATCGAGGGAACAGTGTTGAGGTCGTTCTCGCTCGAGAAGCGACGGCCGTCCATGAGGACGAGCGTGCGGTTGTTGCCAAGGCCGCGCAGGTCGACCGGAGCCTGACCCGCGCTGGTGTTGGTGCCGGTGGTCTGCGGCGAGGTCGAAGCGCGGAACTGCGGCAGGTCGGCAAGCGAGGCTGCGACGTTGGCGCGGCCACCAACGCTCAGCGCACCCTGGTCGAGGTGCACGGTCGGGGTCGGGGCGTCGAAGCCGGCGGCGTCGATGCGCGAGCTGGAGACGATGATGACGTCGCCCTGCTCGTCACCGGACTGGGCGTCCTGGGCGAAGGCGGGCACGGCCATCGAAACGGCAGCAGCGAAGAAACTGGCGGAGCCGGCGAGCCGGCCGCGAACTGAACTCATCTTGAGATCCCTCATGGTGGACCGCGCCCCTGGTGGCCGCGATCGCGGTACTGGAACCTCTCCCGGCGAGATGACGCCCCCGCTCCGGACACAGATGCACGACCACCCCGGTCAGTTGACCGAGGCAAACAATGCATCCGTTTCGAAGGACTGCGACCCTGAAATTTTTTAATCTCTTGTTGCCATGGGCCTGTAACAATTGGTGCGAGAGACACCCAATCAGAAGACTTTGCCCATCCATAAGCAACAGTTATGGAAAACCATAACCCCATTGCAGACCGACCGGCGCGTGCAACATTCCTTCGCGCAGGACGGCCCCTCCTTCGCGGTCCCGGGCAAGCCAGAGCGGACCATCGAGATCCACGAAGCGACTTTGCGCCGCGACATGCCAGCCAGCCGCGACCGAGAGCGAGGAGCACAGCATGCACCCCGTCATCACCCCCATCCCGGCTTCTAGCGCCGCATCGGCAAGCGCCAGCGCCTCGCTCAGCCCTCCGGACTTGTCGAGCTTGATGGTGACGAAGTCGTAGCGCCCGGCCAGGTGCACCACATCGTCCTCGACATGGGCGGACTCGTCGGCAGCCAGTGGGACGGCACAGGCGAAGCCTTCCAGAGCAGCATCGCCGCCTGCGGGCAGCGGCTGCTCCAGCAGCGCAATTCCCGCCTCGGCCAGCCCGCCCATGACACGCTCGAGCAAAGCGATATCCCAGCTCTCGTTGGCATCGGCGATCAACACCGCCCCCGGCGCCGCCGCGCGCACGGCTTTGACCCGCTCCACCACGTCCTCGCGATCGAGCTTGATCTTGAGCAGCGGCGCCGGACCTCCCTCACCACAGTCTGCGACAATGTCGCGAGCCCGCTGCGCCATGGCCACCGGCGTGTCGATACCCACGGTAACTGCGGTCACCAGCGCGTCCGGCACTGGCCCCGTCCGCGCCGTTACCGAAACCCCGCTAAGCTTGGCCTCCAGGTCCCAGAGCGCGCAGTCGAGCGCGTTGCGGGCGGCTCCTGGCGCCATGGCCAGGCGCAGTTCCTCGCGCCCCATGCCATTCTCGATGGCGTCGCGCATGGCCGCGATCTGCGCGAGGACGCCCTCCGCACTTTCCCCGTAGCGGGCCGAGGGTGCGCCCTCCCCGCGACCAATCCGACCTCCCTCCTCGATCTCGACGGTGATGAGATCGATAGCGACGCGGGTGCCGCGAGCTATGGCGAAGGGCCTTGCCAGTGGAAACCGGGCTTCCTCGGCGCGAAGGGCGCGCCGTGCGCTCATGGCAGTTGGGCGATCCGTTCCACGATCGGCTCCATGCCGGTGATCACCGGGTCGACACAGGGCAGACCAAGCTCATCCTCGATCCGCGCGCACAGGTTCGCCACCTCGTCGGGCGCCATCTGCGAGCCGTTGATCGAGACGCCGACCGCCGCGACATCGGGGCTGGTCAGGCGAGCACAGCGCAAGTTTTCCTCAAGGCAAGCCTTGAGGTCGGGCACTGGAAAGTGGGGGAGCCCTCGCATGTGCGGGCGCGAGGGATCGTGGCACAGCACCAGGGCACGCGGCTGCGCACCATGCAGGAGGCCCAGCGAAACGCCGGCAAAGGACGGGTTGAAGAGCGAACCCTGCCCTTCGATCACGTCCCAGACCTCGTCCTCCCGCGCCGGGGAAAGGGCCTCTGCGGCGCCGGAGATGAAGTCGGCAATGACGCTGTCGATGACGACGCCCTCACCCGCGATCATCACACCCGTCTGGCCGGTCGCGCGGAAGCGGGCGGACATGCCCTTCGCGTTCAGTGCCTGGGTGAGATGGAGCGAGGTGAACATCTTGCCCACTGCGCAGTCGGTGCCGACGGTCAGGAGGCGATTGCCCGCGCGCGGCTTCCCATTCCCTACGGCAAGGCCCTTCGCCGCGATACGAATGTCGATCAGGCGGCCACCGGTCACTGCGGCCCGTTCGCGGATGCGCGGATCGTCGGCAAGGTGCTGGTGGAGGCCTGACGCCACATCGAGACCCGCATCGAGCGCAGCCAGGATCGGCGCAATCATGGTCTCCTCCAGCCGCCCGCCGCTGGTCGCAATGCCCAGGACAAGCGTGCGCACCCCGGCCGCGGCGGCCTGCGCGGGGTCCATCCGCGGAAGGCCCAGCGAGAGGCCGCCCCCCAGGCTCAGTTCACCCACGCATTCGCCGGGACGAAAAAGTGCCAGTCCACGCGAGGTCTTGATGTCGAGCGGGTTGGTCTTGTCGCCAAGGTACAAGAGGAACGGGCCTGCAATTGCCTGCATGCCATCATCCTTTCGGCGCGCGGTCTGTTCTTGGGTCATCACGCCGGAATATCACAAACCGTAACAATCCTGTCATTAGGAGACGTGGGCCAGCTATAGCAGAAACTTATAACAACACGCCACGCCGGGGTGGGCGAGCCGATCAGGCTCCCGCCGTCAGGCGCGTGCGCACGTGATCGAGGAAATCGAGCGCGAGGCGCGAAGGTGGGCGCCCTTCAAGGTGCGCAGCCTGGATCATATAGGGCTGGCGCGGCTCCAGCGGGCGAATCGTCAGGCCATGACGCAGTGCGCCCAAGGCCGTATGCTGGTCGACGATGGTTGCCCCCATTCCCGCCCGGACCATCGCGGCCGCCATGGCATAGGAGCGCGAGGACCCCACCGGCTCCAGCTCGATACCACGCGCGGCCATTTCGTTTGCAACGAGGCGCGCCTGTGGCCCGCTGTCCGACGTGGAGACATAGGAAAGCCCGGCCAGCGCCTCCAGCGGCAGGGGATCAGGCGCATCGGGAAAATCGTTCTCGCGAAACAGCGCGACCATCTCGGCCTCGCCAAGCGGAACGCTTGCAACGGGCGTGCCGCGCGGAAGCGAGTAGCAGATGACGAGATCGGTCTCGCGCTTGTAGAGTTTGGCCGCCATCTCGTCGTGGTGCGAGGTGCTCAGATCGACAACGACGCCTGGATGCTCGCGCACGTAATCGGCCACCGCACGAGGCAGGAAATCCACGCCGAGCGCCGGAAGCGTCGCTATTCGCAGGACCTGCCCCCGGCCCCGCCGAAGGTTCTTGGCGATCTCGCGGAAATGGTGGACCTGCGCCTGGATCTCGTCGGCCTGGGCGATCAGCTCATGCGCGTCCGCCGTGGGCACCAGCCGCCCGCGCACGCGGTCGAACAGGGGGAAACCCAGGAGATCCTCGGCATGGCGCAGAAGATTGGTCGCCGCGGGCTGCGAGACGTTGAGCTGGCGCGCCGCCTTACTGACCGAACCGGTCGTATAGACGGCGTGAAAGACCTCGATGTGCCTGAGCTTCATGAACCGCGCCGCTAAGCCGTTTCGCGCCCGAGAGCAACCGGCCATCGCGCACGCCCGATTGTCCGAGATGGCAGACCGGAGAGCCAGGTCGCTCGCTCTCCGGTCCGCGCAGGTGCATCAGGGCTTGTGCACCTTCATCGTGTCGAGGACGTCCCCATTGGCCGTATAGGCAGTGTAAACAAGGTCTGCACCGTCCACATCGATCACCTGATAGGCCTGCGTACGCGCGGCCGATTTGCGCGCCCAGTCGAGCTCGGCGACCTCGTACATCTTGGGTCCAGCAACGGAAACCACGTAGGTAGCCCCCTTCCCGTCCGGCACGGGGCCGGAGGCCGCGATGGCCCCTCGCGCATAACCATGGTCGTGGCCCTGCAGGACCAGATCGACCCCGTACTTGTCGATAAGCGGCTTCAGCGCCGAGCGCACCTTGGGATTGTCCCGGTCGGGATCGCTGGAGAACAGCGGAAAGTGAAGGAAGATGACGGTCCAGTGGTTCGGGTTCTTCGCCAGCAGGTCATCCAGCCAGGCGATGGTCTGCGCCCGGGCTGCTTCGTTGCGATCAAGCTGCGGGGAATCGATCGAAATGAGGCGCAGGCCCTGATAGTCGGTGTACCAGTGCGTCTCGCGCGCTTCGGGAACGCCTTTGGGGCCATTCTCGGGGAGCGTGAACTGGTGGCGCCACTGCCCCGTCACCGACGATCCGGCACGGGCCGCGCCATCCTTGCCGTATTCGTGGTTGCCCGGCGTCGGCATCTGCGGGGTCTGCGCATAGAGGAAGCCCCCGGCCGCAAACCACTCGCCCCATTCCCTGTCGGAGTTGTGGTGGTTGATGAGATCGCCTGCATGGATCGTGAAGGCGACATCGCCTGCCGTGCGAAAGCCCATGCGCAGCGTGCGCGAGGCTTGCGAAAGGACCTGGTTCTGCATGTCGCCCAGGTACAGGAAGCGGAACGGTTTGGCCTCCTGCGCCGCCGTGCGGAACTGGAACCACTCCGACCAGAGCGTGCCGTTGCCCACGCGGTAGGCGTACACGGTATCGGGCTTAAGGTCCTTCATCACGGCGGAATGGTAGGCGGCCCGAAAGGCCGGGTCCTCCTCGGTGGCAACGCTCGCCTCCTCGGTGACCGCCGCCAGGGCCATCGGTGTCTTCACGAAGTCCGGGCCCGGTGTCGCCACCGCGTACTCGACTTGGCCGGGTAGGCCCGGCGCCGTGCGCCAGGTCACGGCCATTTCGTGCGCGGTGTCGGCGGTGAGGTTGAGAATGATCCGCTCAGGCGCCGCGGTTGCCGGAGCAAGCACGGCCACCTGCTCCTGCGCCGCCACGGGGACGACACAGGAACCGGCAAGGAGAGCGGCCAGGAAGGTCTTGGAAAGCATTGTCATGGCAGGTCTCTTTTGCATCAGAAGATCATGTTGAAGCCGAGCGAGATCGAGCGCCCGTTCTTGATGTAGGCGCGGCTCGCCCCCTCGCCCGAGGAGACGGTCTGCCAGTAGGTGTGCGAATCGAAGAGGTTCTGCACCTGGAGCTGGACCGAGGACTTCTCGAGGAAGGTCTTGCGGAAGGTCAGGTCGACGAAACTATACGCCTGCTCGTAAGGATCGTTTCCGAAGTCGTTGATACCGGCCATGAACTTCGACTGGTAGTTCCAGGCGCCGTAGACCTCCCAACCGTCGCGCTCCCAGAAGAGCTGGAGGTTGGCGATGGTCTCGGGCGTCTCCATCAGCGGCAGGGTGTAGCCCTCGGGGTGCCAGGACAGGCCCGTCTCGGCCTTCGAGCGCTGCAACGTCAGGTTGCCGCCCACGCCCAGCGAACCGAGCACGCCCGGCAGCCAGTGCAGGAGCTGCTGCGCGCTGATCTCCATGCCGTAGACATCGGCCCACTTGCCGTTGTTGGGCATCGTCACCGCCACGCCCTCGGGATTGACGTTCACACCGGCGGTGCCGTTGCGGATGTTCGAGGAGGACGAGCGGAACAGGAAGTTGTCGATCTGCTTGTAGAACAGGGCGACCGAGTAGGCCCCGGTGCGGCCCGCATAGTGTTCGAGCGACATGTCGAAGTTGGTCGAGCGCAGAGGCTTCAGGTCCGGGTTGCCCATCTCGATCCCGGTCAGGATCCAGTCCGAGGTGGGGTTGAGGACGCCATCACCATCGGGATCGCGGTCATAGGCGTACTCGCGCGCCGAACTCATGCGGGCGATGTCGGGACGGGCAAAGCTGGTCCAGACCGCGCCGCGCAGCTTGGTCTTGTCGTCAAAGTCGTAGTTGACGTGGATCGAGGGCAGCCAGTTGGTGAAGCTGGTGCGGTCGCGCGTGTAGCGCTCGCCCAGCACCGGGTCCATGTTCCAGGCATCGATCGTGTTGCGCGTGTTTTCCATGCGCACGCCCGCGATGATCTTCGCCTTGCCGATCTGTGCAGTGCCCATGAGGTAGGCGGACAGGACGCGCTCCTCGAACTCGAAGCTGTCCTCGTCCGAGATCTCGGCCTGCGAGGGATCGACCGCAAAGCCATCGAAGTAGCTGCTCTCGCCCGCCTCGGCGCGCTGCAGTTCGGCCAGCATCGCCTCGTTGTCGAGAACGGTGCCGAGGCGATAGTCGCCGGTGTAGGCACCGCTGAACAGGCTGGTGACTTCCTTGCCGTAAAGCCCGGCAAAATCGGCCAGCGTGCCATCGGAATTGAGGTCGAGGAACGAGCCTTCGTACGTGCGGCGGCGCGAGTTGTAGAACTTGCCGCCTGTCTTGATCGCCTTCAGGAAGGGCCCATCCACGTCCCAGCGTGCGTTGAACTGGGCCTGCCAGAGCTTCTCGCTCGAACCGCCCACTTCGCCCTCAAGGCCGTTGAAGTCGTATTCATTGGGGTCCTGCACTCCGGCAAGCCCTGCCGGGTTCAGCAGCCACTTGGGAAAGCGCGAGTCCTCGGCCGCCGAGAAGAGCACGCCGCGGTTGCCCAGCCAGCCGTACTTGTCGCTGCGGAACTCCAGCTCGTAGCCATCGTCGAGGTTGTCCTCCGACTGCGAATAGGAGACGTCGTAGTCGAGCGTCAGCACCCCAAAGCGCGACACGCCGCCAAAGTTGGCCGAAGCCAGATTGCCGGTCTCGGCCGAACCTTCCCAAAAGCGGCGCAGGCGGAAACCTGCCGGGTCCCAGGCACCCGAATTCCCGACCAGGCTGTAGGTCGAGCGCGCCGAACGGTCCGCATCGGTGATGATGCCGTCGCCATCGCGGTCGATAATTTCACCAGGGGTATAGCCATAGATGCGGCCCAGTTCCTCGTCGAAGCCGGTGATCGCATCCTCGGGCTGGGCAAGATCGGCACGCGAACGGTCCACCTGAGAAAGCCGGGTGGAATTGCGCGAGGTGTCGTTGCGGAAGTTCAGGCGGTTGAGAAATTCCTTCTTGCGGTACTTGTTGTACTGCCCGCGAAGGTGGAAGTCGTGGTTGTCCGAGCGGAAGTCGACGCTCGAATTGACGCCCCAGCGCTCCACTTCGGTCTCGCCAAAGCCCAGGTTCATGCCGCGAAGGACAAAGCGATTGGGGTCCCAGCCCAGCGTTTCGCTGTCCGCGTACCAGGTGTCGGGCTGGTTATCGCCATCGACGCCGTTCTGCTCGAACTGGGACTTGCGACGGCTCCAGCTGCCCGAGATGAAGACGCCGAAGTTGTCGGAGAACTGGCGCGAGGCGGCGGTAGAGACCTGCGCGGACTTGCGGTGGTCGAACTTGTCCAGCATCCCGCCCTCGGCGGAGAAGCGGAAGTAGGTCGGGTCCTGGTCGAAGGCGGTCGGGGTGGAGATATCGACCGAACCACCCAGCGCGTCACCATCGCGGTCGGGCGTCAGCGTCTTGTAGACGGTGATTTCCTTGATGCCGTCAGGCGGCAGGACCGAGAGGCGCACGCCGCGGTAGAAGACATCGTCGCGCGAGCCCGCGCCGCCAAGGCGCACACCGTTGATCGAGTAGTTGTTGAGCTCGGTGGAGAGGCCGCGCACGGTGATCCGGTCGCCCTCTCCCGTGGTCGCGCTGCGCACCGCATTGACGCCGGGCATGCGCGCGAGCGCTTCGGACACGTTGTTGGCGGGCAGCTTCCCCATGTCGTCGGCGCTCACCGTGTCCGAGACGACATCCGTGTTGCGCTTCTTGTCGAGCGATTCCTGCACCGCCTCGAAGTAGCCGGTAACCACGATCTCATCGTCGGCCGGGGCCAGCGCCACGCTGGTGGCCGCAGCCGATGTGCGCGCTGGCGCAGCCGCCACGGCCACCTTGGCGGAAGCCTTCGGGGCGGCCAGACGCACGATGATGGTGCGCCCCTGGCGGCGGGTCTCGACGCCCGCCCCGGCCACCAACCGGGACAAGGCGGCCTCGGACGAAAGCGAGCCGGAAACAGCCGAGCTACGGCGCCCGCGCACGACATCGGCCGAGGCCGCGACCTGCAGCCCTGTTACGCGGGAATACTGGCGCAGCGCGCTCCCCAGGTCCTGCGCAGGGATAGCAAACGTAAAGCTCTGTGCCCCGGCGGCATGGGCCGGAGCAAGTGCGGCCGTGAACGATACGCAGGCAAGCGAAAGGGCCAGCGCCGAAACACCGGCGCGGCTGGATCCTGAGCGAAACATGAAATCCCCTGTATGGTAACCAAGTACGCGGGGAAGACGTTCGAGAAATTAAAAACCCGACAAAATAATTTTAT
Source organism: Novosphingobium profundi (assembly GCF_020524485.1). Classification (GTDB taxonomy): domain Bacteria; phylum Pseudomonadota; class Alphaproteobacteria; order Sphingomonadales; family Sphingomonadaceae; genus Novosphingobium; species Novosphingobium profundi_A. Next base: position 646,229 of record NZ_JAIVLF010000004.1, read on the forward strand.
GGCACTTTTATTAAATTTCTATGCCATTTTAGAGACATAGAACTTCGCAGAATTACTGGCGGCCAATCCGGTAACGGCCCTCGTCGCGCGACCAGGACAGACCGTGGATGGCCGCCAGGGTCTCGACGATCTCCTGAGGCCTATGCATCTCGAAGCGCCCCGTGACGCGCAGCTCTCCCAGTTGTGGATCGTCGAGTTCGACGGGAATACGCGAGGTCCGGTTGAGCCGCTCGATTAGCCGGTCGAGCCTCGTGTCCTGCGCATCGAACCAGCCATCCAGCCAGCCCGGACGATCTCCGCCGATACCCTCAAGGCTGCGCACATGGGCGCCATCAAGGATGAGCCCGGTGCCGGCAGGCAGCCGCCACGCACCGCTCTCACCCGCGACCTGGACGAGCCCGCGATAGACCCGCACCTCGCGGCGCCCCCCCGCGAGCACGTCGATGTCGAAGGCCGTCCCCAGGACTTCGACCCGCGCGCCCTCGGCCTCGACCGCGAAACCGCGCAGCGCTTCGTGCGCGACGTCGAAGAAGGCCTCGCCCTTCTCCAATTCGGCCTCGCGCGACCAGGGGGTCAGCCGAACCGAGAGACGCGAACCACCGCTGAGCTGGATGTGAGAACCGTCCGCGAGCGTTATCTCGCGCGTCGCACCCCAGGATGCCTCGTAAGTATGGGTCGGTGCGAACAATCCCTGTCCCAACGGCACGGCAACAGCAAGCGCCGCAAGGCCCGCCGCCAGCCCGAACCAGCGGCGACGCCCCCACACCCCGCCATGCCGGGCATCAGCTGCGTCGAGCCCTGCGGCATTGTCATTGCCCGCGCGGGTCGGGCACGCAGCCTGCGCAAGCCCTTCAGACTGCCACAGCGAGGCCATCAGGGCGTAGCTTTCCACGTGACGCGGATCTTCGGCGATCCAGGCATCGAAGCTCGCCGCAACGGCGCTGTCCTGGACGGGGCCGCGCATGCGCTCCAGCCAGAGCGCGGCCGCGCTGTCGATCTCGGCGCGTTCGCTCGCCATCATTCGTTCCATCCCGCCGGATCAATCCCGGCCTTTTCCATCGCGCGGCGAAGGTCAACCAGGCCACGGGTTATGTGCTTCTCGACCGCCTTGCTGCTGAGCGCGAGGTCCTCTCCGATGGCCCGGCAGCTTTCGTTGCGCAGGCGTCGGCGCACCAGCACTTCGCGGCGCAGCGCGGGCATGCGGTTGAGACAGCGCTGGAAGACTTCGATCGCGCGCCGGGAATCGAGCACCCTTTCGAGCGAGGGCGCCGCGTTCTGCCACTGCCCTTCGTGGTCGTCGCCCCCCTGCCCCGCATCGGCGTAGCGGCTCTCGGCGCGGTGCTGATCGACGAGGAGATTGTCGGCGATGCGAAACCCCAGCGCGAAGACGCTCCCGATTTCCTTCGTCCGGCTGATTGCGATCAGACGCAGCACGGTCTCCTGCGCAATGTCTTCGGCCAGATCCGCGCGCGCCCCACGGGCGCGCAGATAGCCGATGAGCCGGGATTGGACCATGGTCCAGTCGGTCCCGGGACTATCGCCGTCACGGGCAAGCAGGAGAGCATCGGGTCGGGGCACGGCGCGGCTTTTTCCGTGAAAAGAATGCGGTAGCCGTGCGCCCTAGCCGCGCTCCATGACGGTTTGGCGACGCTTGCGCTACACCTCGACCGCGCTGGCGACGCGGTCCTGCCCCCCGAAGACGCGCAGGTAGCGGGCAACCTCCTCTGGATCGCCAGTCGACTTGGCCGGATTGTCGGACAGCTTGACCGCCGGGCGCCCATTGGCCTGCGTCACCTTGCAGACCAGCGAGATCGGCTCGAGCCCAGCCTGCCCTTCCGGGTCGCAATCGCGAAAATCGTTGGTGAGGTTGGTGCCCCAACCAAAGCTCATCCGCACCCGACCATGGAAGTGGTGGTAGGTTTCCTCGATGGTGTCGATGTCCATGCCATCGGAAAAGATGATGAGCTTGGTGCGCGGATCGACCCCGCGTTCCTCCCACCAGCGGATGATCTGCTCGCCCCCCTCGATGGGCGGCGCGCTGTCGGGGCGAAAGCCGGTCCAGCGCGTCAGCCAGTCGGGCGCGTTGCGCAGAAAAGCGGTAGAGCCGAAAGCATCGGGCAGCGCGATCAGCAGGTTGCCGTTGTAGTGCTGCTGCCAATCCTCCAGCACCTGGTAGGGGGCGTGGGCGAGCGCGGCGTCATTCCTCGCCAGCGCACCGGCCACCATCGGCAACTCGTGCGCGTTGGTGCCGATGGCCTCAAGGTCGGCGTCCATTGCAAGAAGCACGTTGGAAGTGCCGATGAAACGGTCCCCCAGCCCTTCCTTCAGGGCCTCGACGCACCAGCGTTGCCACAGGAAGCCGTGCCGCCGCCGCGTGCCGAAGTCGGAGATGGCCAGGTCAGGCAATTGCCGCAGCCGCTCCACCTTGTCCCACAGCCGCGCCTTAGCCCTCGCGTAGACGACATCAAGCGCGAACTTGCCGCGCCCGGCAAGCGCGGCGCGCGAGCGCAGTTCGTTGACGATGGCGAGCGCGGGGATCTCCCACATGGTGGTGTGCGTCCAGGGACCCTCGAAGCGTAGCTCGTACTGCCCGTCGACCTTGCGCAGGTCGTACTCGGGAAGCTGGAAGTCCGCGAGCCAGGCCAGGAAGTCCGGCTTGAACATCTGCTGCTTGCCGTAGAAGCTGTTGCCCGCGAGCCAGATCAGCTCCTTCTTGGCAAAGCGCACCGAACGCGCATAGTCGAGCTGGGCGCGCAGTTCGTCCTCGTCGATGATCTCGGCCAGCCGCACCGATTTCGTGCGGTTGATGAGCGAAAAGGTCGCATCGACATCGCCGTGGATGTGATGGATCATCTGCAGCATCAGCAACTTGTAGAAGTCGGTGTCGAGCAGACTGCGCACGATGGGGTCGAGCCGGAAGCCGTGGTCGTAGCTGCGCCGTGCAATGTCGGTTACGGTCATGCCAGGCTCCTTAGCCGATTGCGGGAGGGAAGAAACACAATGCCGGCCCCGCGTGCGCGCAGGCATTGCAACATCAGGTGCGGCCTACGCGCGCCCATCGCTCAGCTCAGCCCCCGGAAACAATAGAGCTCGGCGGGACGATGGGACGTTCCGGTTTCGCGCGTGCCGGTCGGCACAATCCAACCCGTGTCGATCATGCGCCGCCGGAAAGCAGGCTTATTGAGCGTGGTCCCCCGGATCGCCTCGTGCACGTCCTGAAGCTGGCGCAGGGTGAAGAACGGGGGCAGAAGATCGAAGCCGACGGCGGTATAATCGAGCTTGCCGCGCAGACGCTCCAGCGCAAGGGCCAGGATCTGTTCGTGATCGAACGCAAGGGGGAGCCGCGCTCCGGCAGAGTCCAGCACGGCGATATCGCCCGAACCATCACTATCCGGGACGTCCAGCGTCGCGCAGAGCAGTTCTGGATTAGCCTCCAGCGCAGCTTCGATAGCGGCGGGAGCCAGAAGCGCCAGCCAGGCCACAGTCACGATGCGTCGCCGCGGATCGCGCGCGACCTCGCCAAAGGTGTAGAGCTGTTCGCACCGCACATCCGGGAGACCGGCCTTGTCGCGAAGTACACGCTGGGCGGCGTCCTCGAGCGCCTCCTGCGCGCCCACGAAACCGCCCGGAAGCGCAGCGTGCCCTGCAAAGGGCGATACACCGCGTCGCAGCAGCAAGGCGCATGGAGCGCCCTTGCGCACGCCCATGAGTACGATGTCCACGCAGACGGACAGGCGCGCGTAGGCGTCTGGATCCTCTCTTGCCGAAATGTCGTTATCCGCCACAGCGCACCTTATATGCAAGTTGCGCTTTACTTATTTTTAAGGCGCATATAAGTCAAGGCGCAACGCTCCGAGGAGAGATGTCCGATGCCGTTCGTGATTGTCGTGGATACCCAGAGAGATTTCATGGCGCCCGATGGCGCACTCAGTGTCGCAGGTGCGGCTGATCTCGTCACGCCGATGCAGGCCTGGCTCGAGGCGCTCGATCCTGAGACGACCGAGGGCGTTCTCTTCACCTTCGACACTCACGACCCGGCGATCTATCCTGGATCGCCCGAGGCCGAGGCTTTTCCCCTGCACTGCGTGCGCGAAAGCGCAGGCTGGGCAAACATGCTCGATCCCGACCGGATTCCTGCGCAAATCCCGGCCTGGAAACTGGAAAAAGGCGTCTTCGACATGTGGAGCGAAGCCGGCCTCGCGCTCACCAGCGCACGCAGCGACGCCAGGCCCACACCGCCCATTGCACGCGATGCGTTCTTTGCCGACCTAGCCAAGCGCGGGGTTCGCGATGTGAAAGTCATCGGCGTTGCGGCCGACTACTGCGTGCTATGGGCTGTCCAGGGGCTGCTCGAACGTGGTTTTACAGTCCATGTGCCCGAAGCGCTGACCAAGGGCATAGACCGCCAGATCGACGAAGTCCTCGCCAGCGATCTCGCTGGAAAGCCCGTCCATCTTGAGAAGGCCTGAGACGTCCCGCCCCCGCTAGCGGCAGCAAAGCGGGACAAGAAACGGCACGCGCAGTGCCAGGGGACGCAGCGCTGCCGCGACAATCGCCAGCAGCAACATGCCCACGACCGAGGCCAGCACCGCCGAGGACGGCGAAGGCGGCAGCACCCACAAGGCCACCGGCTGCATGACGCTCATGGCCAGCATCATCGCCAGGAAGAAAAGTCCGGTGCGAAGCGCAAAGGCACTCCACCGCCCGACCCGCTCGCGCGGGGTGAACGCGGGACGCGAACCATGCGCCGCGCGGCCCGGCCACTGGCAGGCAATCGCGACCAGGAGCATCAGCGCGCTGGTGGCGGGCAGGATCCGCAGATGAACCGAGACGCTCGCCAGAAGGTTGAAACCATCGCCCGAGCAGATCGACTGCATTGTATAGTAGGCCAGGCGTCCATCCGCCTTTGCGCCCAGGATCGTGCCGCCCGCGCACAGCATCATGTCGCGCAGCAGGCGTACGGCGGCGCTGTCGCTGCCGACACCGCGAAGGTCGTGGGCGATGGAAACCTGTCCGGTCAGCGCGTTGCTCCTGGATATCATGGGTCGCTCCTAGACGAGCGTCTGCACGGTAACTTTGACCCGGCGCAAACGCCAGCAAAAGCGTGCAAGGCCAGCGCAATATCCCGGCAATCGCCAGCATCGCAGGTAACCGGGCCGAATCCCCCCCTGCCCCTTGCCGCACTTGCGAAGCCGCACCTCGGGAAGGCCTTGCGCAAAAATGCCGAGGCGCGTGGAACCTTTTACAACCACTTGCGTTTTCTCGCTCGATCTATTCCGTTTCCAGCAGGCGATCCGGCCCTCGCCCCTGCTTACCAGAAAGACACCATGGCTTTTGCGCGCGCCCTCGATTCCCGTCCTCTTCTCTACACGCTGCTGGCTGCCCTTCTGGTCCTCACCGCGATCGTCGACAGCACGTTTCCGCTCGGCATGGCGTTCTGGGTCATCTACCTCATTCCGACCACCCTGGCCTTCCTGTCACCGCACCGGATCGTCCCTGCCGTGGTCGCGGTGCTGGCCTGTGTCCTGATCGTCGTCGGCTTCGTGCTGGCCCCCGAAAACAGCTCGGACGACTTTGCGCTGGTCAACCGCACGCTCGCCTGCATCACCAACCTGCTGATCGGCGGCATGGGCGTGGCCTTCATCGCCATGCGCAACGCCACCCGCTTCGAACAGCACCTGCGCCAGGCCGAGACCGACCTCGCCCGCGCGCTGCAGGGCAACCTCTCGCTGGAGGATCTGGGCACTCGGGTTCTCAACTTCCTGGGCACCAATTTCGGGGCCACTGCGGGCCTACTCTACGTCAACGACGACGGCATCTACCGCCGTACGGCCAGCTACGCGGTGCCCCAGAATGCGGCGGTTCCCGACGTGATCGAGCGCGGCGACGGCCTGCTTGGCGAGACGATCAACCACGGGAAGGCGCGCGCCATCACCCGCATCCCCGAGGGCTACATCGCCTTCGGTTCGGCGCTGGGCCAGGCCCGCCCGGATCGCCTCGTCATCGGCGCCTCGACCATCGATGGACGGGTCAACGGCCTCATCGAAGTCGCCTTCCTCGACGAACCCGGCACCCTTGCCCACGAAGTGCCCGACTTCCTCGAACGCATTTCCGGCATCCTCGGCGTGGCGCTGCGCGCCGCGAAGTACCGCGCCCGGCTCGAACACCTGCTGTCCGAAACCCAGCAGCAGGCCGAAGAAATGCAGAACCAGAGCGAAGAGCTGCGCGCCACCAACGACGAACTCGAAGCCCAGACCAAGCTACTCCAGTCCTCGCAGGAACAGCTCGAGGCGCAGCAGGCGGACCTGGAACGTTCGAACGCCCAGCTTGAGGAACAGACCGCCTCGCTGGAAGCCCAGCGCGACGAACTGACCCGTGCCCAGACCCGCATGCGCGCGCAGGCCGAGGAACTGGAGCAGGCCAGCCGCTACAAGTCCGAATTCCTCGCCAACATGAGCCACGAACTGCGTACCCCGCTCAATTCGCTGCTGATCATGGCGCGCCTCCTTGCCGACAATCGCGGGGGCAATCTCAACGAGGAACAGGTCCGCTACGCGCAAACGATCGAGACTTCGGGCAACGACCTGCTTACCCTCATCAACGACGTTCTCGACATCTCCAAGATCGAGGCCGGACGCATTGACCTCGAAGCGCGCGAACTGCCCGTCGAGGATCTGCTGGCCAAACTGCGCGACAGCTTCGCGAGCGCCGCGGCCGACAAGCGCCTTGCCCTGCGCATCTCCCAGGATGATGACGCCCCGCGCAATTTCGAGACCGATCCCCTGCGCTTCGAGCAGATCCTCAAGAACTTCCTCTCGAACGCAATCAAGTTCACCGAGAAGGGCGAGGTCGCACTCGAAGTCACGGCGGCCCCGGACGACGCCCTGGCCTTCACCGTGCGCGACACCGGGCCCGGCATCCCCGAGGACCAGCGTGATGCGATCTTCGAGGCGTTCCGCCAGGCGGATGGCGGGATTGCCCGCAAGTACGGCGGAACCGGCCTTGGTCTTTCGATCTCGCGCGAACTCGCGAGCCTGCTGGGCGGTGCGATCACGCTGGAAAGCACGCAGGGCGAAGGCAGCGCCTTCACTCTCACCGTGCCCCGCACCTTCCAGCCCAGCGATGCCGGCCCAGCGTCCCGGCCCACTTCGAGCGCGTCCGAAGAGCGCAGCGCACGAAGTGGATCAAGCGGGGGCGCACCGCACCTTCCTACCCCGTCCACCACGCCCTTCGTCCCCGACGACCGCGAGAGCCTCACCGGCGATTCGCGCACGATCCTCATTGTCGAGGACGACCCCGCCTTTGCCCGCATCCTCCTCGACATCGCGCACGAGACCGGCTTCCAGTGCCTGGTCGCCGGAACCGCGGACGAAGGCGCGCTGCTGGCACGCCAGTACCTGCCTCAGGCAGTCATTCTCGACATGCACCTTCCCGACCACACCGGACTCTCGGTGCTCGACCGGATCAAGCGCGACACCCGTACGCGCCACATTCCGGTGCACATCGTCTCGGCCGATCACGATGACCACGACGCCCTGGCAAGCGGGGCCGTCGGCTACCTCTTCAAGCCGGTCGCACGCGAAACGCTGGTGACCATGCTCGAGGGTCTCGAAGCGCGTATGGCCCAGCGCCTGCGCCGCGTTCTGGTGGTGGAAGACGATTCGACTCAGGCCGACGCCATCCACCAACTGCTTGCCAGCCGCGATGTCGAGACGGTCACCGTCCAGAGCGCCGCAGGATGCCTGGAGCGCCTCGCCAGCGACACCTTCGACTGCATGGTGCTCGACCTCAACCTGCCCGACATGACCGGCCTCGACCTGCTCGACCGCCTCTCCCACGATGAGAGCGTCTCGTTTCCGCCCGTCATCGTCTACACTGGCCGTGATCTCTCCTCCGAAGAGGAGATGCGCCTGCGCCGCTATTCCAAGTCGATCATCATCAAGGGAGCCAAGAGCCCGGAGCGCCTGCTCGACGAGGTCACGCTCTTCCTCCACCAGGTCGTCTCCGACCTTCCGGACGAAAAGCAGCAGCTGCTGGCCCGCTCTCTAGGCCGCGATGCCGCACTGGAAGGCCGCCAGATCCTCGTCGTGGAAGACGACATCCGCAACGTCTACGCGCTGACCTCGGTGCTTGAACCGCATGGCGTCAACGTGCGCATCGCCCGCAATGGCCTGGAAGCGCTTTCCGAGCTGGGGCGCGCGGCGGACAGCGACGGCGCGCCGGTCGATCTCGTCCTCATGGACATCATGATGCCCGAGATGGACGGCCTCACCTGCATGCGCGAAATCCGCAAGCAGGGCGAATGGACCAACCTGCCGATCATCGCTCTCACCGCCAAGGCGATGGAACGCGACCACCGCGAATGCCTGGAAGCGGGCGCCAACGATTACCTGCCCAAACCGCTCGACATCGACAAGCTGCTCAGCCTCGTGCGCGTGTGGATGCCGCGCAGGTAACCGGGGCGATGATGAACATGCGCAGCGAGGACACCCTGGAGGACATCGAACTCGATCTCCTGATCGAGGCGATCTGGCGCCGCTACCAGTATGATTTCCGCGACTATTCCCGCACTTCGGTGCTGCGCCGCCTCCAGCGCGCGCAGGCGCACTTCGGCCATGCCAACCTCTCCGGCCTGCTCGACCGGATCCTGCACGAGCCGGAATGTCTGCCCGAACTGATCGGCTTCCTGACCATCCAGGTCAGCGACATGTTCCGCGACCCGGACTACTTCCGCACGATCCGCGAGAAAGTGGTTCCCCACCTGCGCACCTGGCCCTCGATCAAGGTGTGGATCGCAGGATGCGCGAACGGCGAGGAGTTCTACTCCCTTGCCATTCTCTTTCGCGAAGAGGGGCTGGAAGACCGCACCTTGTTCTACTGCACCGACATCAACACCGCCGCGCTCGAGCGGGCCAAGGCCGGGATTTTCGAGATCGACCGCCTGCCCGGCTTCTCGCGCAACTACCGCGAGGCGGGCGGCAAAGGCTCACTCTCGGACTACTACACCGCGAACTACGGCGTCGCCCGCTTCGACCCGACCTTGCGCAGCCGGGTGGTCTTTGCCGACCACAACCTTGCCAGCGACGCGGTCTTCTCGGAGGTTCATTTCGTGTCGAGCCGCAACGTCCTGATCTACTTCGACCGGACCCTTCAGGACCGCGCCCTGGGCCTGTTCGCCCGCTCGCTCCCACCCGGCGGCTTCCTCGGCCTGGGGTCCAAGGAAACCGTACTCTTCTCCCCCGAGCGCGAGAATTTTGCCGACTTCGCACCCGATGAAAAGGTGTGGCGGCGCCGTTCCCATTCCAGTCAGGAGGCCGTCTATGCCGAATGAGCCCATCAAGATTCTGGCCGTGGACGATATCCAGGAAAACCTGGTGGCGCTCGAAGCCGCGCTCGACCAGCCCGGTGTCGAACTGGTCACGGCAAGTTCCGGGCTCGATGCGCTGGAATACCTGCTCAAGGATGACTTCGCGCTGGCCCTGCTCGACGTGCAGATGCCCGGGATGGACGGCTTCGAGCTCGCTGAACTGATGCGCGGGACCGAGCGTACGCGCGGCATCCCGATCATCTTCCTCACCGCTGTCGCTACCGACGAGCGGCGCAAGTTCCGCGGCTTCGAGGCCGGTGCGGTGGACTATCTGCTCAAGCCGCTCGACATCACGATCCTCAATTCCAAGGTCGCCGTCTTCGTCGAGCTGGCCCGCCAGCGCCGCGAGATCGCCAACCAGCGCGACGAACTGGGCGCCGCGCTTGGCCGTCTGCGCGCCTATGGCGACAATTCGCTGCTCGCCACGCTGGAAGTCGATGCGGACCTGCGCATTCTCAACTGGTTCAAGGGTGCCGAGCGCACCATCGGCTATCACGCCCTGGACATGATCGGCCTGCGCCTGCAGGACGCCCCCTTCCTTCTCGACGAGGATCGCGCCTCGGTTCAGGACGCGATCCGCGCGCTACTTGGCAGCGAAGGCGGCCGCGCCGTCCAGGATCACCGTTTCCGCCGCGCCGATGGGGCCCGGCGCGAGGGCGAATGGTACGCCACCGCACTTCCGCGCAGCAACGGCGCGCATGGCAGTATCATGCTCTCGATGATCGACGTCACCGAGAGGCGCCGGGCTGAACGCACCCAGCGCCTGCTCATCGGCGAACTGAACCACCGGGTGAAGAACACCCTCGCAACCGTGCAGGCGATCTGCTCGCAGGGCTTCCGCCACGCCCGTTCGCCCGAGGACTTCCAGGAAGCCTTCACCGGACGCATCCAGGCGCTCTCGCGCGCGCATTCGCTGCTGAGCGCGACGACCTGGGACAGCGCCAGCCTGCGCCACCTTGTCGCCGACCAGGTCGCCATCGGCGCCATCGGCGAAGATCGCCTGCGCCTTTCCGGGCCCGACATCGACCTCCCGCCTGAACTGGCGCTGCGCTTCTCGCTGATCCTGCACGAACTGGCGACCAACGCGCACAAGTACGGGGCCCTTTCCAACGAGACCGGCACCGTCAGCCTCAGCTGGACCCGTGAGGGCGAATGGATTTCGCTGTGCTGGCAGGAAGCGGGCGGCCCGCCCGTGGTCAAGCCGGAACGCCGCGGCTTCGGCTCCAGCCTGATCGAAGGCAGCCTGGCTTCAGATGGCGCGCGAATCCATGCCGACTATGCCCCCGAAGGCGTGCGCTGGGATCTCATGGTCCCGCTCGTCACCGGCTCGGACTGCGCTCCGTGCGACGAGCCCGAGACCGCTGCCCTTGCCGATGTTCCGGCATCCAACACAAAGGTTTGCGCGCCCGAGGCACCTTCACCCGCACAGGAGCACGCTCCGACACCGCCAGAGCCGCTGCCTGTTCCCGCACCGCAAAGCGAGCCCGCCCAGGTGGCTCCTCTACCCTCGCTCGACAATCTGCGCATCCTCATCGTCGAGGACGAACCGCTTGTCGCCATGGAACTGGCTATGGAGATCGAGGACAACGGCGGCATTGCGATCGGCCCTGCTTCTTCCTGCGAGCAGGCCATCGGCATCATCGAACAGGCCCATCCCGATCTTGCGCTTCTCGACGGCAATCTCAACGGAGAGCGGATCGACCCGGTGGCCGACGCCCTCGCCGCGCAGGACACGCCCTTTGCCTTCGTGAGCGGCTACGACCGGCAGCACCTTCCCGCCAACCACGGCCATCGCCCAATGCTCGCCAAGCCCTTCCTGGGCCGCGAGGTCCATGCCGTGATTGCCGAACTCGCGCACGAGATCCGCAACACGGCGGGCTGACGGGAGTACAGCCCAAAAGGGTTAACACGGGTTACCACGTCCTTCCGGCAAACCTGACGGAGAAGCGCAAGGAAAAGGGTTACCCGTCCTCCTTCACAGTGGCCTCGCCGGGCCGGTCAGACCCGGCCTGCTGCCACTAGTCAGGATACGCCCATGCCCCGCTCCGCTTTTGAATCCACGTCCCGCACCGCCACGCTTCGCACGCCGCTCGACCCCATGCTCCGGCGTCAGATTCACGGCCCCATCCAACCGATGGACGAGCCGGGCCTGCTTACCGAACTGGGCGAGCGCCTGCTCCGATTCCTGCGGACGCTCTAATGCCGCACAGGCCGCGCGCCGGGGGTGACGCAGACCACAAGCTGGCCTAGATCGGCATGATGACCTCCTCCTCCCGGCCCGCACCTGCCGCATCGGTGCTCTTCGTGTGCCTTGGCAACATCTGCCGTTCGCCGCTGGCCGAAGCGGCCTTGCGCGAAGCCGCGACGAAGGCGGACCTCGCGCTGGAAATCGATTCGGCCGGTACTGGCTCCTGGCACATCGGCAAGGCACCCGATCCGCGCTCGCGCGCCGAGGCCCGGCGCCATGGTATCGACATCGGCCACTACCGCGCTCGGCAGGTTTCCCCGGCCGACTTCGCCCGCTTCGACCGCATCATCGCCATGGACGCGCAGAACCTCGCCGATCTGGAAGCCATGGCGCCCGCCGATGCGCGCGCCGGGCTTTCGCTCCTGCTCGATCATGTACCGGGGCTGGAAGGCGAGGACGTCGAAGACCCCTACTTCGGCGGCGAGGAAGGCTTTGCCATCACCTGGGATCAGGTCCGGCGCGCCGCCGAAACCCTCGTGCGCGAGCTTGCGGGACAGGACTGAGCCTTCAGAATCGGCGCAGCCAGTACTGCATAGGCTTGGCGCTTTCCTCCGCCTCGCGGTGATCCTTCCAGGCAAGCTCGGTGACCAGCCCTTCGACCGGCGCATAGCCGCGCGCGCGCCAGAAAGGATCGAGCGGACGGTAGTCGGCCGGACGATCCGGGTGATCCTCGGGCCGCACCACCGCCGCAAAGGTCGCCGCGTGTGCCCCTTGTTCGCGGGCAGCCGCCTCGCGGGCATCGAAGAAGGCATGGCCGATCCCCTGCCCACGGTAGCGCGCCAGAAGCACCGACTCGCCGAAATAGAACAGCTCCTGCGTCGCGATCCCCCGCGCCTCGAAGGGCGCGCGAAATTCCGTCTTCTGCGCGTGCATGGGCGAGGCCGTCGCCGCGCCGACCAGCCGGTCGCCTGCCAGAGCCGCGATGAGGACACTGCCCTTCGCCTCGATGAACTCGCGCAGGTAGACCTCCTCGTAGGCGGCATCGCCGTCATAGAGATAGGGCCAGGCCGCGAAGACCTCCATGCGCAGCTGCGCCAGTTGCCCGGCCATGGCCCGCACCTCGGCGCCTTCAAGTGCCCGTATCGCCACGTCCATTCCGGCCTCTTTCGTCCTCGTCCCTGAGCCCTTGTCGCGAGCCTGGCGTATCCCCCGCCCCTTGCGCAAGTCCCTCTCCCAATCGCGCCGTTTGATTTTGGCCCCGGTTGCTTTATATGCGGGCGCTGAACGACCCCGGCTCCACAGGTCGCCAAAGCGACGCCACAGCCGGGGTTTGCTCTTTTTCAGTTGCTCAATTTCACGTTGCAAGGATCACCCGAATGACCCGTCGCCGCCAGATCTACGAAGGCAAGGCCAAGATCCTGTATGAGGGCCCCGAGCCCGGTACCCTGATCCAGTACTTCAAGGACGATGCGACCGCCTTCAACGCCCAGAAGAAGGGCACGATCCAGGGCAAGGGCGTCATCAACAACCGCATCAGCGAGTACGTCTTCTCGCGCCTCAACCACATCGGCGTGCCCAACCACTTCATTCGCCGCCTCAACATGCGCGAACAGCTGGTCCGCCAGGTCGAGATCATCCCCATCGAAGTGGTCGTGCGCAACGTCGCGGCGGGCTCCATCTCCAAGCGCCTGGGCATTCCCGAGGGCGAGATGCTGCCCCACACGCTGATCGAATACTGCTACAAGGACGACGCGCTGGGCGATCCCCTCGTCGCCGAAGAGCACATCGCGTGCTTTGGCTGGGCCAATAACGAGGAGATGCAGGACATCGCCGCAATGGCGATCCGCGTCAACGACTTCATGGCCGGCATGTTCGCGGCGATCGACATCCGCCTCGTCGACTTCAAGCTCGAGTTCGGCCGCATCTGGGACGGCGACTTCAGCCGCGTCATCCTCGCCGACGAGATCAGCCCCGACGGCTGCCGCCTGTGGGACATGGTCTCGGGCGAGAAGCTCGACAAGGACCGCTTCCGCCGCGACCTCGGCGGTGAGGAAGAGGCCTACCAGGAAGTCGCGCGTCGCCTCGGCCTGCTCCAGGACGACAATGGCCCGAGCGAAGTCCTCGACCTCTCGCAGCACCGCAAGCTGCGCGGCAAGTAAGCGTTACAGCCTCCGCGGCTGACACAAATTGGCAGCCCCCCGGTCATCACCCATGACCGGGGGGCTTTTGCGTGGGGGCGCCTTGGCAAGCCCGGTCCGCTCGGGCACTAGGGGGCGATGCGTTATCCCAAGCTGCTGGCCTGCCTCCTTTTCGCCCTGCCCCTGCCTGTCCTGGCGCAGGCTCCGCAACCCGGCAGTGCAGGCCAACAGAAGGCCGCGCACGACACCGGCTCCGCTTGGGCTTTTGCGACAAGCGACATCCCGGTCGATCCGGACTTCCGCTTCGGCCGCCTCGCCAATGGCATGCGCTATATCCTGCGCCATAACGCCACACCGGCCGAAACCGGCGTCGTGCGGCTCGACATCGAAGCGGGATCGCTCGACGAAGCGCCCGAAGAACGGGGCCTTGCGCATTTCCTCGAACACATGGCCTTCAACGGCTCGCGCCGGGTGCCCGAAGGGCAGATGGTCCCCCTGCTCGAACGCAGCGGCCTCGCCTTTGGTGCCGACACCAACGCCTCGACCAGTTTCAAGCGCACGACCTACAAGCTTGACCTTCCCCGCAATGACATGACGCTGCTCGACACCGCGCTCATGCTCATGCGCGAGACCGCGAGCGAGCTGACCATCGCGCCCGCCGCCGTCGAACGCGAGCGCGGCGTGATCCTCTCGGAAATGCGCGACCGCAACACCTACGAGTTTCGCAACACGCTCGACAACCTGACCTTCCTCTACCCCGAGGCGCGCTTCACCCAGCGCTTTGCCATCGGCACGCGCGAGACCATCGAGGCGGCCACCGTACAACGCCTGCGCGGCCTATACGAACGCACCTATGTGCCCGCCAACACGACCCTGGTCGTCGTCGGCGACTTCGATATCGAGGCGCTCGAGGCTGCGGTAATCCGGCATTTCAACGACTGGTCCGGCCCCGTGCCCATCCCGCAGCCCGATGCAGGACCGGTTTCCCCTGAAGACAGCGGCCGCAGCGACATCCACCTCGATCCATCGCTGTCCGAGCGCGTGACCGTGGCCCGCAATCGCCCCTGGCACAAGGAGCCCGATTCCATCGCCCAGCGCCAGGCCAATCTTCTGCGCCTGGTCGGCTACAACATCGTCAACCGCCGCCTTCAGCGCCTTGCCCGCCAGGCCGAGCCTCCCTTTCGCGGCGCAGGCTACGGCACCGGCGATGCCTTCGAGGCGGCCCGGACCACGCGCCTGATTGTCGACACCGTGGATGGAGGCTGGCGCAAGGGCCTCACCGCCGCCGTCGCCGAGTACCGGCGCGCGCTCGAACAGGGCTTCAGCGAGGCCGAAGTGGCCGAGCAGGTGGCCGACATCCGCGCCGTTCTGACCCAGGGCGCGCGCAGTGCTGGGACACGCAGCAACAAGGCCCTCGCCTCTGCCGCGCTCAACTTGGTGACCGAGGAGACGGTCCCCTCCACCCCGCAATCCGCACTTGAACGCTTTACCGCCTTCGAGGCGCGCATCACGCCCGAGGCCGCGCTCGCCGCGATCCGGCACGAGGCCGCGCCCCTGGTCGATCCCCTTATCCGCTTCGAAGGCCGCAAAGCCCCCGAAGGCGGCGAGGACGCCCTGCGCGCCGCCTTCGAAGCGGCCAACAACGCCCCCATCGCCGCCGCCCGCGAGACAAAGACCGAGCGCTTTGCCTATACCGATTTCGGCACGCCGGGTCGCGTGGTGGAGGACCGGCGCGAGGCGCAGCTGGGCATCCGCGAACTGCGCTTTGCCAACGGCGTGATGCTCAACCTGCACCGCTCCGACCTCGAAAAGGACAAGGTGCGGGTCCAGGTTTCCATCGATGGTGGCACCCGCCTCGACACGCGGGACGATCCGCTTGCCACCGAGCTGGTCTCCTACGTGCCCTGGGGTGGTCTGGGCGCGCACAGCCGCGACGCCCTCGACACGATCCTGGCGGGCAAGACCCTGAGCTTCGAGCTGCGCAATAGCGGCAATGCCTTCGTCTCGCGCGCGCAGACGACCCCGGCTGATCTTGAACTCCAGCTCGAACTCATCGCCGCGCTTGTCACCGATCCGGGCTATCGCCCTGAAGGCGAAGTGCAGTACCGTCAGGCGATTGCCACCTATTTCGCGCAGCTGCGCGCGACCCCGGCCTCCGCGCTCCAGGCGGATCTGGGCCGTATTCTATCGGGCGGTGACCCGCGCTTCAGCCTGCAGCCCCCTGCCCGCTACAGCCAGCTCTCCTACGCCGACCTCAAGGCCGCAATCGAAGACCGGCTCACGCACGGCGCCATCGAAATCGCGCTGGTCGGTGACTTCGACGAGGACGCCGCCATCGCGCTCGTCGCGCGCACGTTCGGGGCCCTACCCGCGCGGGAACAGGCGTTCGGGACGTATGCCGGGAAACCTCTGCGCCCCTTCACGGCGGACCGAACCCCACGCGTCATCCACCATGCTGGCCCTGCCGATCAGGCGCTGCTGCGCCTGACCTGGCCGACACGCGACGATAGCGACCCGGTCGATGTCCAGCGCCTTGAACTGCTGGAGAAGGTCGTGCGCGTCGAGCTGACCGACACCCTGCGCGAGGAACTGGGCAAGACCTATTCCCCCGGTGCCTCGAGCACGCTTTCGCGCTACTGGAAGGGCTATGGCACCTTTGCGATCAGCGCCTCGGTCGATGTGAAGGACGTCGCGGCGACGCGCGCGGCCATCCGCAAGGTGCTCGAGAAGCTGCGTGCCGAGCCCGTGAGCCCCGATATTGTCCAGCGTGCGCGCCAGCCGATGCTCGAAGGGCTCGACAATGCGCTCAAGACCAACACGGGCTGGATGGCGCTGGTCGACCATGCGCAGAGCGAGGCCGAGCGGATTGAGCGCTACCTCAAGGCCCGGGACCGCCTCGCCGCGCTCACCGGCGCCGATGTCCAGGAGATGGCACGGCGCTATCTCGATCCCGCCGCTGCAGTCGACGTGACGGTACTTCCCAAGGACGCAGCACCGCAAGACTGAGCCTTGGTCGCCGTATCAGGCGCCCAGGCGCTCCAGTGTCGGGATCAGTTCGTCGAAATGGTCGATGACCGCACTGCCGCCCAGCAGCTCGGGCGCCGCATCGTTGAAACCGAATCTGACGACGACGCACGGCAGACCTGCCGCCGCCGCCCCGCCGGTGTCGTAGCTCGTATCCCCGACATAGGCCGCCCGGCCCCCACCGGCCCGCTCCAGCATCAGGTGGAGGAGATCGGGCTTGGGCTTGGCGCGGCCAGGTCCCAGCGTATCGCCGCCGATGACCGTCACGAAACGCTCGCTCAGGCCCAGTTCCTCGAACAGGCGCACCGCCAGTTCTTCCAGCTTGTTGGTCACCACCGCGATCTTGACCCCGCGCGCGGCCAGCCCGTCGAGCATGGCCTCGCCGCCCGGGAACAGGTGCGTGTCGCGCGCGATGTTCGCTGTATAGTAGGCCATGAGCTCGCCATGGAACTCCTCGAAGCGGTCCTGCCCGACGGGGCCTCCCGTCACCTCGAAGGCCCGGGCGAGCATCTTGCGCGCGCCCCCTCCGACAAGCGTGCGCACCGTCTCCTTGGCCACGGGCTCGCGCCCGGCCAGCGCCAGCGCGTGGTTCACCGCATGACCGAGGTCTCCATGGGTATCGAGAAGCGTGCCATCGAGGTCGAAGCCGACAATGTCGTAGGGAAATTCCGTCATCGCCCACTACGTGGCGAGTTCAGGTGGAAACTGCAATGAATTGCTGGCAGATGGATTTCACCATGACCGAAACCGCACCACCGCCCGCCGCATCTCCGCTCGCCATCATCGTTCTTGCCGCAGGCAAGGGCACCCGCATGAAGAGTGCGCGCCACAAGGTGCTGCACCCGGTCGCAGGGCAACCCATGCTGGAACACCTGCTGGCGAGCGCGGCCCAGCTTGCGCCCGAGCGCAGTGTCGTCGTCGCCGGACACGGGCGCGAGCAGCTCGAAGCCCAGCTCGGTACGCGCGCGGCCATTGCGGTGCAGGAACCCCAACTCGGCACCGGACACGCCGTCCAGCAGGCCGAGGAAGCCCTTGCCGGGTTCGAAGGCGACGTGCTGATCCTTTATGGCGACGTTCCCTTCGTGCGCCCCGAGACCATGCGCGCCATGATCGCACGCCTGCACGGCGAGGACACACCCGCCGTGGTCGTCCTGGGCTTCGAGCCGGAGGACCCGCTGCGCTATGGCCGCATCCTCGCGCACGATGACGGACGCATCGCGATGATGGTGGAATACAAGGACGCGACCGAGGAACAGCGCGCCTGCACCTTGTGCAATTCCGGTCTCATGGCGGTGAAATCCCAGGACCTCTTCGCCCTTCTCGCCAAGGTCGAGAACGACAACGCGGCGGGCGAATATTACCTCACCGACATCGTCAACGTGGCGTCGCTGGAAGAGCGCACCTGCGCGGTTATCGTCACCGACGATCCCGACGAGGTGGGCGGCATCAACAGCCGCGCCGAACTCGCCGCCGCCGAAGCGCGCTGGCAGACCCGCCGCCGCGAACGCGCGATGGCCGATGGGGCTACGCTGGTCGCGCCCGAAACCGTCTTCTTTGCCTGGGACACGGTGA
Organism: Novosphingobium profundi; assembly: GCF_020524485.1. Classification (GTDB taxonomy): domain Bacteria; phylum Pseudomonadota; class Alphaproteobacteria; order Sphingomonadales; family Sphingomonadaceae; genus Novosphingobium; species Novosphingobium profundi_A. The sequence goes on from NZ_JAIVLF010000004.1 coordinate 664,518, forward strand.
TCGGTCAGGACGTGATGATCGAGCCCAACGTGGTCTTCGGCCCCGGCGTCACCGTGGCGGACGATGTCACCATCCACGCCTTCTCACACCTGGAAGGCGCAACTCTGGAAAGCGGGGTCGCCATCGGCCCCTATGCACGCCTGCGCCCCGGCGCCGTGCTCAAGGCCAATTCCAAGGTCGGAAACTTCGTCGAGATGAAGAAGGCGGTACTGGGCGAAGGTGCCAAGGCCAACCACCTCTCCTACCTTGGCGATGCCGAGATCGGGGCCGGCGCCAACATCGGCGCGGGCACGATCACCTGCAATTACGACGGCTATTTCAAGCACAAGACGGTGATCGGCGAACGCGCCTTCATCGGCTCGAACTCAGCCCTGGTGGCCCCGGTCAAGATCGGGGCCGACGCCATCGTGGCCGCCGGAAGCGCGGTAACGCGCGATGTGGGGGATGGGGAACTGCGCCTCGTGCGCGGCGAACAGTTGGTCAAGCCCGGCTGGGCCGACCGCTTCCACGACACCATGAAGCAGAAGAAGAAGGCCCAGAAGGAGGGCTGATCCGCCCTCCCTCAAGGCTCGAGAGTCTCTACAGGCTCACGAGCCGATCGTGCGCATCCGCTCCACATGGGCAAGCTGGACCTTCCCGGCCTCACTGTCGGGCTCGAATTCGAGCGAGCGCGCGATGAGGGCGTGCGCCTCGTTCAGGTCTCCCAGCTTTTCCTTGGCATAGCCCATGCCACGCAGGGCCCGGGCGGCGAGGTCCGCATCGGGGCCACCCACGGTCTTGTCGGCCATCTCCCAGGCACGCTCGAATTCGACGAGCGCGGCCTGCCATTCGCGGCGCGACTTGAAGAGTTCGGCGTATTCGTTGGCAAAGTGGGCATTTTCCGGCGCCATCCGGGTTGCCGCGCGCAGGTCCGCTTCGGCGAGATCCCCGCGGCCCATGTCGATCAGCGCATAACCGCGCCCGAAATGCGCATCGCACAGCGCATCGTCGATCGTCGCGTGGCCCGCAGCGGGCGTGGACGCGGCGTTCGCATCAATGCACCGACGCGGGCGCGAATCACCCGCCAGCCAATTGTCCGCCGCCGCGATCACCCGGTCGAAGTAGGAAACCGCCTTCTCGTCCTCGCCCTTGCGAAGCATGGCGAAGCCCTTCTTGAGGTCGGTCTTGAGATCGGGAGCGGTAAGCGGTGCCACCACGAGCGCCGTCGGCCCGGACCTGTGCAGCCCTTCCACAAAACTGGCTTCCTCAGCCCCGGCGCTGGATGACAGGCCCGCAATTCCAAGAACCAGGGCGAGCCCTGCTCCGGCAATACGGCGGCGGGTCACATTGGCGGACAAACGGCCTGAAAACGGATTCGTGGCGTGCAAGGCAGCAATCCTTCTCCCGGAACAGTCCCTTCCCGGCGCTCTTTTCGTGCGCCTGTATTTTTCGAGTAAGGAACGGTTCGTTTAAGTGGCCAGAATATCCGATGAACGCGGTTTGACAAGAGAGCAGTCGAAACTCACATCTTGGGCAGGCGCAAGTCGCCGGTTTGCCACCACTTAAATCTGGAGTTTCACATGGCCAACAGCCCCTGGAGCCACACCCGCTCGTCCACCGTGTCGGACGACATCGACTTCGAGATCAAAGGCCAGGAACTCCAGTTTGTCGAGCTCGAACTCGATCCCGGGGAGAGCGCCGTCGCGGAAGCCGGGGCCATGGTCTGGAAGGATGCTCCGATCGAGATGTCGACCGTCTTCGGCGACGGCTCGGGCGGCCAGGGCAGCGGCTTCATGGACAAGCTGCTGGGCGCGGGCAAACGCCTCGTTACCGGGGAAAGCCTGTTCACGACCGTCTTCACCCACCATGGGCGGGGGAAGGCCCGCGTGGCTTTCTCCGCTCCGGTCCCGGGCGCCATCCTCCCGATCAAGCTCGACGAAGTGGGCGGGCGCCTGATCTGCCAGAAGGACGCCTTCCTGTGTGCGGCACGCGGGGTCGAGATCGGGATTCATTTCCAGCGCAAGATCATGACCGGACTGTTCGGCGGCGAAGGCTTCATCATGCAGCGCCTCGACGGCGATGGCTGGGTCTTTGTCCAGATGGGGGGCACCGTGGTCGAACGCGAACTTCACCCCGGCGAGGAACTGCATATCGATACCGGCTGTGTCGCCGCCTTCACCGAGAGTGTCGATTTCGACCTTGTGCGCGCGGGTTCGGTCAAGTCGATGTTCTTCGGCGGTGAAGGCATCTTCTTCGCCCGCCTGCGCGGGCCCGGCAAGGTCTGGATCCAGTCGCTACCCTTCTCCCGCCTCGCCGGACGTATGCTGGCGGCTGCGGGCTCACGGGGCGGGCAGAACCGGGGCGAAGGCTCCCTGCTGGGCGGTCTCGGCGACCTGATCGACGGCGACTGACCTTAAACGTCGCAATAATGTATACAGAACAACAGCTTAAATGACTATTAACTTCTGTGCCGCCATAGCGGCATCATGTTTTGGAGCGAGGGCCCCGGTCGCATACTTCGGATAGGAGCCTGGTTGGCCTTTGGCGCCTGCCTGGCCTTCGGCCTCATCCTGGCCTGGCTTTATGGCCGCCCGTGCCCGTCCGCGTCCACCGCCTCGAGCGGCCAGGGCCTCCTCCTGTGCAGTACCGAACAGATTGCCGCGCTCGGCAACATCAGTTCAGCCACCGGACTGGCCTTCTTTGGCATGGCACTCCTGTGTGGCGCGGCGCGCAGAGCCGAAACCCGCCGCGAGAATGCGATCCGTCTGCGCCAGGTGCGAGCCAGCGAGCGACATCGCGGACTGCTCCGCATCCACACGACGAAGCGCTGGTCCGACAAGACCTCGGACGACAACTGAATCTTTGGGCTGGAAGCCAGCGTCCACGCGCTTTAACGCTGGGTATATCGGTTCTTCGGGATCGAGCCCCGGCAAAGAGGTGACAGGCGCGCAATGTGTGGAATTATCGGCATCGTCGGCAAGGAAGAGGTGGCGGACCGTCTGGTCGATGGTCTGCGCCGTATGGAATACCGCGGCTATGACAGCGCCGGGATCTGCACGGTCGAGGATGGCCAACTGGTAAGGCGCCGTGCCGAGGGCAAGCTGGCCAACCTCGTGCGCGAATTGGCAGGCAATCCCGCTCCGGGCCTCATCGGCATCGCCCACACCCGCTGGGCGACCCACGGCGCGCCCACCGCGGCCAACGCCCATCCCCACGCGACCGATACCCTGGCCCTGGTCCACAACGGGATCATCGAGAACTTCCGTCCTTTGCGCGAATCGCTCGAATCGCGCGGTCGCACCTTCGAAAGCCAGACCGACACCGAAGTCGTCGCCCATCTGGTATCCGAACAGGTCGAAGCCGGTCTCTCGCCGCAGGACGCAGTCAAGGCCGCCCTGCCCCAGTTGCGCGGAGCCTTCGCGCTGGCCATCGCCTTTCGCGAACATCCCGACATGCTGATCGGTGCCCGCCTCGGCTCCCCGCTCGTCGTGGGATACGGTGAGGGAGAGACCTATCTGGGCTCCGACGCGCTTGCCCTTGCTCCCCTGACCCAGCGCATCACCTACCTGGAAGAAGGCGACTGGGTCGTCATCACCCGCGAAGGCGCGCAGATCTTCGATGCGCAGAACAATCCTGTCGAGCGCGCGGTGGTCACCTCGGGCGCATCGGCGGTGGCGATCGAGAAGGGCAACTATCGCCACTTCATGCAGAAGGAGATCTTCGAGCAGCCCACCGTCGTTGCGCAGACGCTGTCGAGCTACATCCGCCAGGTCTCCCAGTCGGTCACCCTGCCCCAGATGGACTTTGACCTCGGCGGCATCAACCGCATCACCATCGTCGCCTGCGGCACGAGCTACTACGCAGGCATGGTCGCCAAGTACTGGATCGAGACCTTCGCGCGTATTCCCGTCGACATCGATGTCGCCTCCGAGTTCCGCTACCGCGATCCGGTACTCGAACCCGGCGGCCTTTCGCTGTTCATCTCGCAATCGGGCGAGACGGCCGACACGCTGGCCGCGCTGCGCCATTGCAAGGCTGAGGGGCAGACCATCGCGGTGGTCGTCAACGTGCCCACCAGCACCATGGCGCGCGAGGCCGATCTGCTGCTGCCGACTTACGCCGGGCCCGAGATCGGTGTGGCCTCGACCAAGGCCTTCACCTGTCAGCTCTCCGTCCTCGCCGCGCTGGCCGCACGCCTTGCCGTCCTGCGCGGGCGCATGGACAGGGACGAGGAAGCCCAGGTCGTCACGCACCTCGTTGAAGCGCCTGCCCGCCTCAACGCCGCGCTCGACCACGACGACGAGATCGCGCAGATGGCCCACCTCATCGCGCCTGCGCGCGATGTCCTCTACCTCGGCCGTGGCCCGGATTTCCCGCTGGCGCTCGAAGGCGCCCTGAAATTGAAGGAAATCAGCTACATTCACGCCGAAGGTTATGCTTCAGGTGAAATGAAGCACGGCCCCATCGCGCTGATCGACGAGGCCGTTCCGGTCATCGTCCTCGCCCCCTCCGGGCCGCTCTTCGAGAAGACGGTCAGCAACATGCAGGAAGTGCGCGCGCGCGGCGGCAAGGTCGTCCTGATTTCGGATGCCGAGGGCATTGCCGAGGCTGGCGAAGGCTGCATTGCCACGATCGAGATGCCCCGCGTCCACCCCCTGATTGCGCCGATCGTCTATGCGGTGCCAGTGCAGTTGCTCGCCTACCATGTGGCCTGCGCGAAGGGCACCGATGTCGACCAGCCCCGCAATCTCGCCAAGAGCGTCACTGTCGAATGATTAGGTCCTGCAGGCGCCTTGGACAATCTGCCCAAGGCAATGGTTTGCAATCCTTTACCGGCTGCTAACCGGTTGTCCCTAGGGACACTTTCGTGACGAAGAAAAATTCCCATCAGACACGCGCACTTCCCAGCCGCCTGCCCACCCTCGCCGTCCTTGGTCTGAACGACCCCAAGGACGGTGACGGCGACTGGGAGAGGCTGCGCGGTCTCCAGTTCCAGGGGCTGCAGCAGGCCTCGACGATCCGGCGTGTCACCCAGATCACCGCGATGCTGGCCATCGTCGTGATCTGCTACGGCAAAGTCCCGCTCCTTCCCCTCGCAGGATGGTTTGCCGTCTCCGGGTTCTCGCTGTGGCACAGCTACACCATGTTCAAGCGCCTGATCGGGTCGGATCGGCGCGGCATTTCGCGCAGTGAGATCAACCGCCTGCTTCACGGCGTGGGCCTCAATGCGCTTGCCTGGACCGTGCCGCTGACGACCTTCGGAGGCCTCGGCGACCTCTCCCTGCGCTTCCAGATATGGGCGATCCTGGCCGTCATGCTGACCGCTTCGGCCCTGCTCATGCCCGCCGTGCCGATGGCGGCCCTGTTTTTCGGCGTCCTGATCGGTGGCTCTTCAGCGGTTTTCTTTCTCATCACCGGCTCCTTCGAGATGGCGCTGATCAGCCTTGCCATGGCCGCCATCACGATCTGGGGCGCGATTGAGAGCGCGACCCGCTATCTCAATGCCAAGGTGGCCGAAGCGGGCATCTCCGAGAAGGACGAAGTGGTCTCGATGCTCCTTCGCGAATACGAGGAGAACGAGGCGGACTGGCTGTGGCAAACCGACACCAAGCGCCGGGTCCGCGCGGTCTCGCCGCGCTTCGCCTTCGCGCTCGGCCGCGAGGCCAGCGAGATCGAGGGCATGCCCTTCGTCGAACTGATCGCAGGTTCCAGCTGGCAGGACGAAGACGTTCACCCCAGCCTTCGCGAGCTCGCCGAACGGATCAAGCGCCGGGAGAGCTTCTCCAACCTGCTTGTGCGCGTCACCATTCAGGGGCGTCCGCGCTGGTGGGAACTGTCCGGAACGCCCAAGCTCGATTCGAACGGGATCTTCACCGGCTTTCGTGGTGTCGGATCGGACGAGACCGAAGCGCGCGAAAGCTCGGACAAGATCGCCTACCTCGCCCGCTACGACGCTCTTACCGGCCTTCCCAACCGGATGATGCTGACCGAGGCTCTGGACGATGCCCTCGCCGACTCGTCCAAATGGCGCACGCGCTGTGCCTTCCTGATGATCGACCTCGATCGCTTCAAGGCGGTCAACGATACGCTGGGGCATCTCGTGGGCGACCAGCTCCTCGCCCGGGTCTCGGATCGCATCCGCGAGCAGATGGGCGAAGCTGAAATGTGCGGACGCCTGGGCGGTGACGAATTCGCCATCGTGATGCGCGATGTATCCGATGCGGGCCGGGTCTCCATCCTCGCGCGCCGCGTGATCGACCGGCTTGCCCAGCCCTACGAGATCGACAACCACACCCTTTACGTCGGCGCCTCGATCGGCTCGGCCTGCGGACCCCAGGACGGCGCGGATGTCGAGACGCTGATGCGCAACGCCGACCTTGCGCTCTACCGCGCCAAGGATCTGGGCGGCAATGTGCACCACCGCTACGAACCCGCGCTCCACGCCCATGCCGAGGAACGCCGCAAGCTCGAATCCGCCTTGCGCCACGCGCTCGAACGCGACGAATTCGTGCTGAACTTCCAGCCCGTCGTCGACGCCGTCGACGAAAGCGTCGTGAGCTTCGAGGCCCTGGTGCGCTGGCACAGCCGCGAGCACGGTTTCGTCAGCCCGGCCAAGTTCATTCCCCTCGCCGAAGACACCCGCCTCATCGTGCCCATCGGCGAATGGGTGCTGCGCGAGGCGTGCCGCCAGGCCGTGAACTGGCCCGAAGACGTGCGCGTCGCCGTCAATGTCTCAGGCGAACAGCTGCTCGATTCGAACTTCGCCACGAGCGTGGTCAACGCGCTGGCCGAAAGCGGCCTCGCGCCGCACCGGCTCGAGATCGAGGTCACCGAAAGCATCTTCCTGCGCGACGGCACGACCGCAAACCACGTCCTCGAACGCATCATGGCGCTGGGCTGTGGGGTCGCGCTCGACGACTTCGGGACCGGCTATTCCTCGCTCGGCTACCTGCGCAAGCTGCGCTTCTCGACCATCAAGGTCGACCGCTCCTTCGTGCAAAGCGCGGCCACCGGCAACGCCGAGAGCATCGCCATCATCCGCGCTGTCGTCGCCATGGCCGAAAGCCTCGACATGTCGACCACCGCCGAAGGTGCCGAGACCGAGCACGAGGTCCAGCTGATCCGTGAACTGGGCTGCCGCAAGATCCAGGGCTACTTCTTCGGGCGCCCGATGAGCGCCGAGGATGCGCGCGGGCTCTTCCAGAACCCCCACTACCTCGAACGCCAGAGCGTCGCCTGACCAGGGGCGGCCTGCCTACAACGAAAAACCGCCCGGAAAGCAGAGCCTTCCGGGCGGTTTTTCGTGTCGTTCAGGAAATACCGATCAGGCGCCGATGAGGCCCTTGATCGCGCTCTCGAACAGCGCGCGGCCATCGCTGCCACCGTGGAGGTCCTCGATCGCGCGCTCGGGGTGCGGCATCATGCCAAGGACATTGCCCTTGGCGTTCAGCACGCCAGCGATCGCGCGGGCCGAACCGTTGATGTCCTCGGCGTAGCGGAAGGCCACCTGGCCCTCGCCCTCGAGACGGTCGAGGGTCGCCTCGTCGGCGAAGTAGTTGCCGTCATGGTGTGCGACAGGGATCGAGATCTCCTGGCCTGCGCTGTAGCCCGAGGTGAACAGCGAGTTCGCGTTCTCGACCTTGAGCGTGACGTCGCGGCACACGAAACGGATCACCGAGTTGCGCAGCAGTGCGCCGGGCAGAAGACCGCTTTCGGTCAGCACCTGAAAGCCATTGCACACGCCCAGCACCGGCACGCCCTTGTCGGCTGCGGCAATGACCGCCTGCATGATCGGCGAACGCGAGGCGATCGCGCCGCAGCGCAGGTAGTCACCGTAAGAAAAGCCACCGGGAAGCGCGATGAAATCGAGCCCTTCCGGCAGATCGGAATCCCCGTGCCACACGCGGGTGCACGCGTCGCCCGAGACCTTCTCCAGAGCCACCGCCATGTCGCGGTCGCAGTTGGAGCCCGGGAACGTGATGACGGCCGAGCGGAACGCCATCAGGCGGCCACCTTCTCGATGCGGTAGTTCTCGATCACCATGTTGGCGAGGAGCTTCTTGCACATGTCGTCAAGCGCTTCGTCGGAGACGCCGTCCTCGACATCGAGCTCGAACAGGCGACCGGCCCGCACGTCGTTGACGCCCGAGAAGCCGAGCCCTTCGAGCGAGTGGTGGATCGCGCGGCCCTGCGGATCGAGGACACCGGGCTTGAGGCTGACGTGGACGCGGACTTTCATCACGGGGGCCTTTCGCTGAATGCGGCAGATTCGGTAAAATGCGCCTATGGCCTCGCTTGCCCCCCGGGGCAAGGGCACTTGCGCGCTTTTGATCGTTGAATGCGCGCGCGGTTGGTGCCATCCGGACCGGGCCCGTGCCGTGCGGGTCCCTTGTGGAGGCCTTCGATGCCCATTTCCTTTGCCGACCAGGTTGCCATCGTCACCGGTGCCGGAACCGGCCTTGGCCGCGCCTACGCGCTGGAACTGGCGCGGCGCGGTGCAAAGGTGCTCGTGAACGACCTTGGCTCCTCGCCCGATGGTCGCGGCGGCTCGGACAGCGCGGCCCGCGTGGTCGAGGAGATCCGCGCGATGGGCGGCGAGGCTTTGGCCGATTCGGGCGATGTCTCCGACTTTGCCCAGATGGAGGCCATGGCCGCACGCGCGCAGGACGCCTGGGGCGCGATCCATATCCTCATCAACAACGCGGGCACCTTGCGCGACCGCACCTTCCACAAGATGGACATGGCGGACTTCGAGGCGGTGGTGCGCGTGAACCTGCTTGGCAGCGCCTATGCCACCAAGGCGGTCTGGGCGATCATGCGCGAGCAGGCCTATGGCCGGGTGCTGATGACAACGTCCTCGACTGGCCTTGGCGGCAATTTCGGCCAGGCCAACTACGGCGCGGCCAAGGCTGGTGTGCTGGGTCTTGCCCGCACCTTGCGCCTTGAGGGTGCCAAGTACGACATCCGGGTCAATTCGATTGCGCCCACAGCCGGAACGCGCCTTACCGCCGACATCTTCCCCGACGAGGCCTACGACGCCTTCAGCCCCGAGACCGTGGTTCCGGCCGCCCTTTTCCTGGTCTCACGCAACGCACCCAGCGACGCGGTCATCGGGGCGAGCGGCGGCGTGTTCCAGGGCGCTTATGTCACCATGAACGAAGGCGTCCTGCTGGCGCCCGAGGACTGCACGCCGGAAGCGATCGAAATGGCCTGGGATGCCATCGACACGCGCCGGGACTTACGCGTCCTGGAGAATGGAATGGAGCAATCGCACCGCGCGCTCTCACGCATCAGCCGCAAGAGCTAGTCGACAACCTTGAGCAACTTGCGTTCCAGTGGACTGAGAACGCCGGACAGTTCGTGCCCGCGCTTCAGGACCTGACCTGATTCGCCAAAGAGCGTCCACATGCCCTGCTTGCCTCGCAGCGCAGGTCGCTTCTCGATCCGCGCCTGGGGCCGTTCGGCCGCGCGGCGGAACGCGGAGAAATGCGCAGCGTCCTTCTCGAAGTTCATCGCGTAGTCGCGCCAGAACCCGGCCGCGACCATGCGGCCATAGAGGTTCAGGATCTTCTGCAATTCAAAGCGGTCGAACGCGATCTGAAGCGGCTTGCGCCCGGGAAACGCGACGATGCTGGCATCTGGAGTGTTTGAATTTCCAACAGGTCCCGACACGCGCGCGCTCAGACTCCCTTGCAGACCGGTTCGTCGGGCGTCCTGGCCGCACGGTCGAGCGCTTCGTGCGCCGCGCCCAGAGCCTGGGTCATCGTCGCCACTTCCTTGCGCAGCGCCTCGATCTGCTCTTCCAGTTCATCCACGCGCTGGTTGGGCGCCGGCTCGCACGGTTCGCGGCAGGGCGTGCCATAGGGCATGAACTTCTTGGAGTAGGTTTCGGCCGTCACCAGCGTGGAGCGAGCCTTGACGCCGATCATCGTCGCGCCTTCAGGCACGCTTTCGGTCACCACCGCGCTCGCACCGATGCGCGCGCGCTTGCCGATGGTGACAGGCCCGATGATCTGCGCGCCCGAACCGACAATGACATTGTCTTCCAGGGTCGGGTGGCGCTTGCCGCCCACGCCGTTGGTCGGGTTCGAGCCCCCCAGCGTCACGCACTGGTAGATCGTGACGTTGTCGCCGATCAACGCGGTCTCGCCGATCACGGTAAAGCCGTGGTCGATGAAGAAATTCTTGCCGATGGTCGCGCCCGGATGGATGTCGATCGCGGTCATGAAGCGCGAAAAGTGGTTCACCGCGCGCGCCAGGAAAAAGAGCCGTGCGTTGAAAAGCCGGTGCGAGATCTTGTGGAAGAACAAGGCCCAGACGCCCGGATAGAGCAGGACTTCCCAACGCGACCGCGGCGCAGGATCGCGCGCGACTACGGAATCGAGGTAACGGACGAGTTTTCCCAACATGGCCCGAATCTCCCATCAATCGGTGTGCGATGCAAGTTCCGGCCACGAAAGCCCCTGCACGCGGGTCTCAGGATCAGGTCTGGGCGCTCTTGCCGAACTCGGCCAGTGCCTCGCGCCAGATCGCCAGAGTGGGCGGTTGCTTGCGCTCGAGACTGAGCCGGTCGATGGCCGCGACCAGACGTTCGGCTCCCAGATGGCTACGCACGGCCCTGGGTACAAGATAGGCGCTTGCCGAAGGGTCGAGAACGAGGTGGCGCATCTGCGCGTGAACGTCGATCAGCTCGGCGAGCATCTCGTCGTCCGGCTCCTCGATTTCCAGCTGGAGCGCCGCGCCCAGGCGCGAGGCGAGATCGGGCAGGCCCACGTGCCACAGCCCGTCGTTTTTCTTGGCCCGAGACTTCGCAGGGGCCTTAGGCTTGGCCGCGGCCTTGCCCTTCCCCTTCTTCTGGGGCGCGCGCTTGCGGTTGGTGATGAGAAGCAGCGCCTGGCCGGTTTCCTGCGCGCGGTTCCAGGCGTGGAACAGCACGTCCTCGTCGACCGTCTCGGCGTTATCGATCACCACGCCGCCCCCGCCATCGGCAAACCAGTTGCCCAGCAGTGACTTGCCCGAACGCGGCGGGCCATAGAGAATCGCGGTGTGGAAGGGCCAGCGGCCCGGATCGGTCAGCGCGTCGATGGCGGCCGCGTTGGCCTCGCCCACCACGATACGCGGCGGGCTGTCGCTCGAGGCGGACAGCGGAAGGGCAATCTGCTTGGGCATATGGTGGACCTACCGCGAAATCCGGATGGTCGCGCCCGAACCGGACACTTGCCAACCCTGCGCCCGCAAAGCGCTGGCGAGGCGTTCCGAACCGCCCCGCATCGAAACCCGCATGACCGAGGTCCCCCCGATCGCGAGGCTGACCGTGGCGGCGCCCTCGACGCCGGGCACACCGCGCACGGCGGCAAGGCCTGCATCGACAGCGGCGGCATCGGGCGTCACGAACTGGACGTTGACCGTCTCGACCGGAGCCCCTGCAGGCTCCTCGGTCACGATGGTCGGGGCCTGCGCCGCCACCGGCTCGGCGACAGGCGCTTCAGGGACACCACCACCGGGCAGAAGCTTCTCGCGCAGCTGTGCGAATGCGCGTTCCAGCGGCGCGTTGCCGCCTGTCAGGGTCGAATCGGGCTTGAGCTCGCCGCGGGCGAGCGCCTCGCGGTAAAGGCCGTCCATCCGCTCAACCGCCTGGTCCATCATCTCGGGCAGAGCCTGCTCGGACGGCGCTTCGAGGGTAAAACTGCCAAGATAGGTATTATCCGGGCCATAGCGCGCCGTGAAGGTGCCCTTGACCGGGCCGCCCGGCCACTGCCGTTCCAGGCGCGCCATGGGCATGAGCACGTCCGAGGCGTCGAACTGGCCCAGGATCGTGCGCCACCACAGGCGGCTGCGCCGACCGGGCTGCCCGGCGGTCAGGATCAGCGATTCGCCGCCCGCGCCCGAGGGGCGGACATAGTCGACCGGAGTCGCGGCGGCCTGGAACTCAGCCCAGGCGCGCTGCCAGGGTCCGCGCACCTCGAAGACCTGCTGCACGCCGCCCGAATAGAGCACAGGGATCACCAGCAAGGGCGCCGAACGGGCGACGCTGCCTGCGCCGCCGACGTACTGGCTGGATTTCGCCTTGTCGAAGATCACGCCCAGCGTCGCAATGTAGCGGTGGGGACCGACCTGTTCCTTCTCGATCACGACCGAGGAGACCATCGCGTCAATCGATTCGCTGGGCATGTCGGGGCCGCCCAGCTTCTTCCAGGCGAGCTTCTGCGCTTCCTTCCAGCCCTTCAGGCGCGCTTCCGCGCCGGTCTTGCCGGTGACGTCCACGGTGATTCCATCGACCTGGATATCCGCGGAATTGGCGAGAGGCGGGATACCGCGATCGCCTTCGACCTGCGCGACGAGGCTGGAAACGCCCAGTCCGCCAAGGCCCAGCACGGCCGTGCCAGCCAGCACATAACCTAGCGTTTTGCGCGAGATAAAGCCCGCGCCCGTGCGGTCGGGCCGCGGTGAGAAGGAGGAAATCGATCGTGTCATTTTCAAAACCGTGGGCCTTTTGCCCAAACGGGAATGGAAATCCAAGTCACAAAGCATTATGCGGCCGCAATGTCCGACGATAACTCTCAGAAGAGCTACTCCTACGAGCAGGCCGGTGTGTCGATCGCCGCCGGCAATGCGCTCGTCAAAGCCATCGCACCGATGGCGCGTGCCACCGCCCGCCCGGGCGCCGATGCCGACCTGGGCGGCTTCGGAGGCTTCTTCGACCCCAAGGCAGCCGGGTACAAGGACCCGCTGCTGGTCGCCGCGAACGACGGCGTGGGCACGAAGGTCAAGCTGGCCATCGACCACGACCGCCACGACCACATCGGCATCGACCTCGTCGCGATGTGCGTGAACGACCTTATCGTCCAGGGCGCCGAGCCCCTCTTCTTCCTTGATTACTTCGCCACCGGAAAACTCGAGAACGGCGTTGCCGAGCGCGTCGTCGCGGGCATTGCCGAAGGCTGCAAGATTTCGGGCTGCGCGCTCATCGGCGGCGAAACCGCCGAGATGCCGGGCATGTATGCGGCCGGTGACTACGACCTTGCAGGCTTCTGCGTCGGCGCCGTCGAGCGCGGCGAACAGCTGACCGGCGACAAGGTCCAGAAAGGCGACGTCCTCCTTGGCCTCGCGTCCTCGGGTGTCCATTCAAACGGCTACTCGCTGGTGCGTCGCCTGGCTGAAGACAAGGGTTGGAAGCTCGACCGTCCGGCGCTCTTCGACCAGGAAACCCTGCTGATCGACGCTTTGATCGCGCCCACGCGCATCTACGTGAAGAGCCTGCTGCCCTTCATCCGTTCGGGCCGCATTCACGCGCTCGCGCACATCACCGGCGGCGGCCTCCTCGAGAATGTCCCGCGCGTCCTCCCCAAGGGTCTTCGTGCCCGCATCGACGCCGACGCCTGGGCGCAGCCGCGCCTGATGGCCTTCCTCCAGGCGCAGGGCAACATCGAGCCCGCCGAGATGGCCCGCACCTTCAACTGCGGCATCGGCATGGTCCTGGCCGTCAGCGCCGACGAGGCCGCTTCGCTCAAGAGTGACCTCGAAGCCGCGGGCGAGACCGTCCACGTCATCGGCGCCATCGAGGCCGGTGAAAAGGGCTGCACCGTGCAAGGATCGGCCGAAGCCTGGTCCGCGCGCGAGCCATGGCAGGCCGTACACCTTGGCTGACACCCCCGGCGTTTCCGGCACGCAGGCAGGCATCGAGAAGGCAAAGGTCGCTGTCCTCATCTCGGGCAGCGGCACCAACATGGCCGCCCTCCTCTATGCCAGCCGCGCGGCGGACTGCCCCTACGAGATCGTACTGGTCGCCTCGAACGACCCGGAGGCCAAGGGCCTTGCCCTGGCCGCCGCCGAGGGCGTGGCGACCTTTGCCCATTCGCACAAGGGCATGAAGCGCGCCGAGCATGATGCCGTCATGGACAAGGCCATCCGCGACAGCGGGGCCGAATGGGTCGCGCTCGCGGGCTACATGCGTATTCTGACGGCCGAATTCGTGTCGGGCTGGGCGGACCGTATGGTCAACATCCACCCCTCGCTCCTGCCCAAGTACACCGGCCTCCACACCCACGAGCGCGCGATCGAGGCGGGCGACAGCCATGGCGGCGTCACCGTCCACCTCGTCACCGCCGAACTCGACGACGGGCCGATCCTGGGCCAGACCCCGGTGGCCATCGTGCCCGGTGATACACCCGACACGCTGGGCGCCCGCGTTCTCATCGCCGAGCACCAGCTCTATTCACGCTGCCTGGCGAGGCTCGTCAGCCGCGAGCGCGATCCTGCCTGGCTGCTCGAACGGGTCCGCGAACTGGCGCTCGCCCTGCCCGAGGCGGAAGAACGCGAATCGCACGGTAGCCCGGGATGGCGCGTGGGCGGCAAGTACTTCGCCCACTTCAACGACCAGCACCACGGCACACCGCACATCGCCCTCCTCGCCCGCACCAGCGGCGTCGACGAGATCGAGACGCTGATGCAGCGCACCCCTGAAGCCTATTTCAAGCCCGCGTACTATGGCGCTTCGGGCTGGGTCGGCATCATCCTCAACCGTCCGGGCGTGGATTGGGACAGCGTGCGCGAATGGCTCGAACGCAGCTGGCGCAGCGCTGCCCCCAAGCGGCTGACGCGCCTCCAGGACGCTGCCGAGGACTTCTAGACACGGGCTTTTGCGGGGGGCACCGGACTGCGTCGCCCCCGCACCCACTCACGGCAGGATCAGGTGGCCTTGGTGGCCTCTGGCGGCCAGTTGCCGCTCTTGTACGGCGGCACTCTGGCGCGCCTCTTCCTCTCCCTTGCCGCCAGCCTGCGCCAGGTGTGAAAAGGCGAACGAGGCCAGGAACGACAGCAAACCCACACTCACAAACGTCTTTACGTGCATCAATGCCCCATCCGGCCTGCACTTCCAGGCCACCTTCTTGTCCCGCGTCCTTGATCTCAGCCCCCGTTCGCGACGCGAAGTGAAAACTTGTTCACCTGCCCGCACGGCCCACACGCACGAAAAAGGGGCCGCCCTTGCGGGCAGCCCCTTTTGCATCCGTCCGGAGACGGGTCGGGACGCTAGCCGCTGGCCTGCGCCCCTGCCGGATCAGCCGACGATTTCTTCGGGCTTGAAGAAGTAGGCGATCTCGATCGCCGCGTTCTCGTCCGAGTCCGAACCGTGGGCCGAGTTGGCTTCGATCGATTCGGCGAAGGTCTTGCGGATGGTGCCTTCGGCAGCGTCGGCCGGGTTGGTGGCGCCCATCACGTCGCGGTTGGCCTTGACGGCGTCCTCGCCTTCGAGAACCTGCACGACCACGGGGCCCGAGATCATGAACGAGACGAGGTCGTTGAAGAACGGACGCTCGGCGTGAACCGCGTAGAAGCCCTCGGCCTGCTCCTTGGTCATCTGGATGCGCTTCGAAGCAACGACGCGCAGGCCGGCATCTTCGAGCATCTTGGTGATCGCGCCGGTGAGGTTGCGGCGGGTAGCGTCGGGCTTGATGATCGAGAACGTGCGGGTAACCGCCATGGGATCTGTCCTTGAAAAGTGAACGGGGGAACTGTTGCGCGCGCCACTAGCCCGCTTCGCGGCGCTTCGCAAGAACAGGTTCACACCCGCGCCCTATTCACGAGCGGTCTACTTGGGCCGCACAGGTCCCATCGCCGGACTCATTCGGCGTCCAGACCACCGTCCTCACGCCGCCCCGAACCGGCGGCCCGCGCCTGGCCGCTGAGGAGATTGGAGGGAAAATCGGGCGAAAGGCTGCGCTCCAGCTTGCGGCACAGCACCGCATGTTCCAGCAGCGCGCTGGATACGCCGCGCAGCCAGCCTTCGTGCAGCGCCATCTCGCCGGTGAGCAGGCGGCCCACGCTGCGCTCCGAGCAGCCCAGCAGCTGCGCCACGGCGCGCACGCCGCCAAGCGCCTCGACCGCGCGGGTGAAGAGGGTAAGCTGTTCCTGGGAAGTCATGAAATTCAGGCCCTTGTCGCCGTGCTGGGATGTCCGCCGCGCTGGGACGTTCACCGCGCGGGGAGTTGGACCCGGAGGCCAGCCAAGCGCGCCAGAGCCTGTGGGCACCGGCTGCGCCAATGTCAATCGGCGGGTGTCCCGCTATCCTGATCGGCGTCGTCCTCGCCCGCCGTGCCAAGCTTTGCCCCGCCTGCCCCGAGCATCAGCCCGAGAACAAGGCCCAGCGCGATATTGTCAATAATCACGCCGACGAGGAGACCGCCCACGACCCCCAGCGAGAAACGTGTCGAAGCCGTCCTGATCATGCCTATTGGTCCCCTGTCTATACAGTCAGCGCACTAGATCGGGACCGTCCGTCCGCGTCAATACCGGGGTCCAGGCCGGACTATTCGGAGGCCTTCTTCGCCCAGCGCCCGTCTTCCTGCGCCCAGTATTCCTTGGTCACGCCGTCACGGCCGCGCAGGTCCTTCCAGACCTGCCGGGCCTCCTGAAGGGTATCGTTGTCGAACAGATAGAAGACCCGCTCGAAAGGAGCCTCCCCTTCGCCTTCGCGCCAGTGCCCATCGGCCAGGAACAGGAAGCGTGCGCCGTTGGCGGGCGCAACCTCCCCCGACAGGAGGATCGGCTGGCGCTCGGCGTGGGGATCGCTTGCCTCGCCATTGGCGAGGAAGCTCTGCGGGGAGAGCGTCCAGAGCCCGCGCGAGATTTCCGCGCGCTGGCGCTCCTCGCCCGAGACGACGAGAACACGCGCCCCCGCCTCCAGCGACTTCTTCGCCAGAAGCGGGACCACGGCGTGGGCGGGGTCACGGCTGAGCTGGTAGAACATCACGCGCATCGGCCGTGCCCCCTGCCCTGTCTCAGCCTTCCGCGGTGTCGCGGATGAGGCGGTCGAGCAGGCGCACGCCGTAGCCGGTCGCGCCCTTGCCCCAGGTGGCGCCGGGCTTGTCAGCCCAGGCCATGCCCGCGATGTCGAGGTGCGCCCAGGGCCGCCCCTTGTCGATGAAGCGCTGCAGGTACTGCGCGGCGGTGATCGAACCGCCAAAGCGGGTGCCCACGTTCTTCATGTCGGCAATCGCGCTGTCGAGCTGCTTGTCGTAGGCCGCGCCCATCGGCATGCGCCACACCTTGTCGCCCGATGCGGTGCCCGCGGCGTCGAGATCGGCGGCGAGATCGTCGTCGTTCGAGAACAGCCCTGCGTATTCGTGCGCCAGCGAGATCAGGATCGCGCCGGTGAGGGTCGCCACGTCGAGAATGCGGACCGGATCGTAAGTCTGCTGCGCGTAGGTCAGGACATCGCACATGACCAGACGGCCTTCGGCGTCGGTGTTGATGACTTCCACGGTCTGACCCGACATCGTGGTGACCACGTCACCGGGACGCTGCGCGTTGCCGTCGGGCATGTTCTCGACAAGGCCGCACAGACCGACCACGTTGGCCTTGGCCTTGCGCTTGGCGAGCGCGAGCATGGTGCCAGCCACCGCACCGGCGCCGCCCATGTCCCACTTCATGTCTTCCATGCCGCCGGGCTGCTTGAGGCTGATGCCGCCGGTGTCGAAGGTCACACCCTTGCCCACGAAGGCCACCGGCTTGTCGCCCTCGGTGCCGCCGTTCCACTCCATGACGAGCAGACGCGCAGGGCGCACCGAACCCTGCGCGACGCCGAGAAGCGCGCCCATGCCCAGTTCGGCCATTTCGGCATCGTCGAGGACGCGAATGACGAGGCCGCTGCCTTCCATGCGCGCCTGGCAACGCTCGACAAAGCTTTCGGGGTAGATCGTGTTGGCCGGTTCGGTCACCAGTTCGCGGGTGAAGGCGACGCCCTCGGCGACACCCTTTTCCACGGCCCAGAGCGCTTCGGCACCCTCGGGCGCGCCGACGAGGTCAAGCGAGGTGAGACTGACCTTCTGCTCATCCTTGAGGGTGGTGCGGTACTTGGTCCAGGTCCACGAACGCAGCTCGGCACCCGTCAGAGCCGCCACGGCATCCTCGGCCGAGAAGCCTGCGCCGGTCAGATCAAAGGCGATCGCCTCCTCGCCCGAGGTCAGGAACCTGGCCGTCACGGCCGCCGCGGCACGCTCGATCGCGGCGCTGCGGTCGGCGGCATCGGGACCACCGATCCCGGCCAGGACCGCGCGCACGGTTGCCCCGCCACGTTCCACGAACCCGTCGAAGACCTGGCCCGGCTTGCCCGCAAAGCGCGAGAGCTTCGCACCTTCGGCCAGCACCGGCTCAAGATCGGCGGGCACTGCGTCCTGGTTTACAAAACGGACGACGAGACGCGCGCTGGAGGGGGACGCCGCGTCAAGAAACTGGATCTTCATGAATTCTCCTGAACTCTCACCTTTTTGCAGGTGTACCACACCGCCCCGGTGCCGGATGAGCGGCAGGGCTGTGCGCTTCACCGCAAGCATGGATTGCAGTTAGGCACAGGCGGTGCGATAGGCAAGCCATGCTCCCAGCCGCATCGTCTCCCCTGCAAGCCATTTTCTCCCGCTTGCGACCTGTTTCGCTGAACGCTCTCACGCTTGCCCTCGCCACGGGGGGGGCCGCTGCGCTTCTGCCTGCAAGCGCCGCAGCGCAGGACTTGACCCGCACGCCGGGAACGGCCCCGATCACCGAAGCGCCGCCCGAACCCGCGCCCGCCACCGAAGAGGCGGTCCCGGTCGCCTTCGAAGCCGATGTTGTGGAATACGACGAGAACGGCGAGAGCGTGACCGCCAGCGGCAACGTCGTGCTGCGCCGCGACGGGCAATCGGTGCGTGCCGATTCGGTCACCTGGAACCGTACCAGCGGCAAAATCCTCGCCACGGGCAACGTGCGCCTTGTCGACGAACGCGGCAACCAGGTCTTCAGCGACGAGGTCGAGCTCACCGACGAATTGAAGACCGGCATGCTGGAAAACCTGCTGCTGGTCCTGCGCGAAGGTGGACGCCTCGCCGCCAAGGACGGCCAGCGTCTGGGCAACGGCGATGTCATCCTGAACCATGCGGCCTACACCGGGTGCTCGGTCGTGGGCCGCGGCGATTGCCCCAAGGAGCCGACCTGGAAGGTCGTTGCCAAGAGCGTGACTTATTCCGAGGCTGAGCAGCGCGTGCGCTTCAGCGATGCACGCCTTGAACTGTTCGGCACGGTGCAATTGCCGCTGCTGGGCCTTACCATCAGCACCGACGGCGATGCGGTCTCGGGCTTCCTCATTCCGGACCTGCGCTCCTCGCCCTCGAACGGCATCGAAGTCGGCATTCCCTATTACTGGAAGATCGACAAGAACCGCGACATTACGGGGACACTGCACCTCTTCACCGAATCCGCCCCGATGGGCTCGGTCGAATACCGCGCGCTGACCGACAAGGGCGCCTACCAGATCACCGGCTATGCAACCTCGAGCGAGCGCATCCCGATCTATGGTTCGAGCGGCAGCCCGACCGGCAGCAGCGCCTTTCGCGGCTATGTCGAGGCCAACGGCAAGTTCCAGCTGAGCGAACACTGGAGCGTGACCGGGTTCCTGCGCCGCGCGACCGACCGCACGTTCCTGCGCCGCTACGACATCAGCCGCGATGACCGTTTGCGCTCGCTCGTCGAGCTCGAACGGATCGACGCGAAAAGCTACCTCTCGATTGCGGGCTATGCCACGCAGACCATGCAGTCGACCCGCGACCAGGGCCAGATCCCGATTGCGCTGCCAGCCATCGACTACCGCCGCCGCTTCAAGGACCCGGTCGCAGGCGGGCGCATCGAGACCCAACTCAACGCCCTCGCACTCACCCGCACCGATGGTCAGGACACCCAGCGCGCCTTTGCCAGCGCGCAGTGGTCGCGCCGCGAAGTCACCGGAATGGGCCAGGTCGTCACCGCGACCGGCCTCGTGCGCGGCGACATCTACCACTCCGACGAGAACTACGGGACGAACACCCTCCTCTACCGTGGCCAGCCGGGATGGCAGACGCGCGGCGTGGCCCTCGCCGCGCTTGATGTGGAATGGCCGATGGTCGGCGAAGTCTTCGGCGGCCACCAGGTCCTCACCCCGCGCGTCCAGTTCGTCGCCGCGCCCGACACGCGCAATCTTTCGATCCCCAACGAGGATGCACGCGCGATCGAGCTGGAAACGAGCAATCTCTTCGCGCTCAACCGCTTCCCCGGCTACGACCGGATCGAGGACGGCACGCGCATGACTTATGGTCTGGACTGGCGCTTCGAGCGTTCGCGCTGGCGTATCACCTCGCAGATCGGCCAGAGCATCCGCATGTCGGGCGATGACAATATCGCCCCCGACGGCACCGGCTTCACCGGCACCTTCTCGGATATCGTGGGCCGCACCGAGCTGCGCTATCGCAATTTCGTACGCCTGATCCACCGCTTCCGCCTCGACAAATCGAGCCTGGCGGTGCGCCGCAACGAGATCGACGCGGTGATCGGCAATTCCAAGACCTATCTTGAAGTCGGCTACACCGACCTCAACCGCAATATCTACACCGTCGACCTGCCTGACGATTCCGAACTGGGCCGCGTGGAAGACCTTCGCGACCGGCAGGAGCTTCGCGCCGCGGGCCGCGTTGCCTTTGCCCGCCACTGGTCGCTGTTCGGCTCGGCGGTCATCAACCTGACCGATGCCAGCGAGGACCCGGTTTCGGGTTCGGACGGCTTCCAGCCGCTGCGCACCCGCTTTGGCGCCTCTTACGAGGACGACTGCCTGCGCGTCGGCTTCACCTGGCGGCGCGATTATGTCTCGAATGGCGACGCGCGGCGTGGCAACTCGTTCCTGATCAGCTTCAGCCTCAAGAACATTGGCCTGCATTGACGGGGCCCGCATCGAACGGTCTTACGCGGACCGCCTGCCACGCCCGGCGTTGGCAGCGGTCCACAAAGCCGCTATCGGGTGAGCGCATTTTCCGATAAGCCCCGCCGCGACAGCTTGCGTTAAGCCGTTTTGCGGCAGGTAGGCGCATCCATGTCCGCACTCAGCAGGCGGGCGACACATTTTTCCGCCTCGGGCGGAGCCACCCTCCTGGGTTGGCCGAATACGGGATTGAAATCACGGTGGTAGCAGTCAATCGCAACAGGTTCCTGAAGCGCACTCTGGCCGGCGTTGCCTCGCTCGCCGTCCTTGCGGGCGTGCTGGGCACGGGCGCTGCGAGCGCGCAGTCCGCCCCCCAGGGCGCGATCGTCATCCCCGACGACGTCAAGATCTTCGGCAACGACAACCCCAACGTGCGCAAGGCAACGGCCGTGGTAAACGGCGATGTCATCACCGGCACCGACGTTGACCAGCGCCTCGCGCTGATCCTCGCGGCCAACCAGAACGAGCTGAGCGAAGAAGACCAGAAGCGCCTGCGCCTCCAGGTCCTGCGCAACCTCATCGACGAAACGCTCCAGATCCAGGAAGCCGAGGCCAACGAGGTCGAGGTCGCCCAGGCCGAGATCGACCAGTCCTACGCCCGCGTCGCGGCGCAGAACTTCGACCAGGACACCTCGGCGATGGACGCCTACCTCAAGCGCATCGGCTCCTCGGCCGAATCGCTCAAGCGCCAGATCCGTGGTGAAATGTCCTGGCAGCGCCTGCTCCAGCGCAACATCGCCCCCTTCATCAACGTCTCCGAGGACGAGGTGAACGAGACGATCCAGCGCCTCGAGGCGTCCAAGGGCACCGAGGAATACCGCATCGGCGAAATCTACCTTGCCGCCCCTGCCGAAGCGCGCGAGCAGGTCTACAACAACGCCTCGCAGATCGTGCAGCAGATCCGCGAGGGCGGCAGCTTCGTCGCCTATGCCCGCCAGTACTCGCAGGCCTCGACCGCCGCAGTCGGCGGTGACCTTGGCTGGATTCGCCTCGCGCAGCTTCCTGCCGAGCTTGCCACGGTCGCGCGCGAAATGCAGCCCGGCCAGCTCGTCGGCCCGGTCGAGGTCCCCGGCGGCTTCGACATCCTCTACCTCATCGACAAGCGCCAGGTCCTGACCGCCGATCCGCGCGATGCGATCCTTTCGCTCAAGCAGATCTCGATCACCTTCCCCCAGGGCACCACCGAGGCCCAGGCCGGCCAGCGCGCCGAGGATTTCGCCAAGACGATCCAGAGCGCCAAGGGCTGCGGCAACGTCGAGGAAGTCGCCGCCACCATCGGCGCGCAGGTCGTCACCAACGACCAGGTCAAGGCGCGCGACCTGCCCGCCCAGATCCAGTCGGCGATCCTCCAGCTCTCGCCGGGTGAAAGCCTGCCCCCGTTTGGCTCGCTCGAAGACGGCGTGCGCATGCTCATGCTGTGCGGCCGCGACGATCCGCAGACCAGCAGCGGCCCCAACTTCGACCAGCTCATGGCGCAGATGGAAGACGAACGCATCAACAAGCGCGCGCAGATGTACCTGCGCGATCTTCGCCGCGATGCCGTCATCGAGTACAACTGACGCAGGGCCGAAGCGCTGAGCCGATGGACAGCCCTGCCCCCGCTCCGCCCGTAGCTCCGACTGGGACCAGGCCTAGCGCCGCGCCTGTCGCGGTCTCGCTCGGCGATCCGGCGGGGATCGCCCCCGAACTGATCGCCGAAGCCTGGCTGCAGCGCCGCGAGGCGGGCCTCTCGCCCTTCTTCGCGGTCGGCGGCGCACTGACGCTGGGTATGGCCGCCGCCTCGCGCGGACACACCCTGCCCGTCCGCCAGATCGAGCGTCCGGCCGAAGCATTCGAGATCTTCGAGGAGGCCCTGCCAGTTCTTGGCGAAGCCGACTGCGCCCCGCAGTTCGGCGAGCCTGACGAGGCTGGCGCGCGCCTTGCCCTTCATTCGCTGACCGAGGCGACCGACCTTGCCCGCACTGGCGCGGCAGGCGCGGTCGTCACCGGCCCGATCGCCAAGGCGCGTCTTGCGACCGTCGGGTTCGCCCATCCCGGGCAGACCGAGTTTCTGGCCGAGGCCTGCGCCCTTGGCCCCGACGATGCCGTCATGATGCTGGCCGGGCCCAACTTGCGCACCGTGCCGCTGACCGTGCACGAGCCGCTTGCCCGCGTCCCCGGACTGATCACGCCCGAACTCATCACCCACAAGGCCCGCATCGTTGCGCGCGCGCTAGTGCGTGACTTTGGCCTTGCGGCTCCGCGTATCGCCATTACCGGGCTCAACCCGCACGCAGGCGAGGACGGGCGCATGGGCGATGAGGAAATCCAGGTCATCGCGCCCGCCATTGCCCAGCTCCAGGCCGAGGGGCTGGCCGTCACCGGCCCGCACCCGGCCGACGCGCTGTTCGCCGCGCACGAGCGTGCGGGCTACGACGTGGCCTTGTGCATGTACCACGACCAGGCGCTGATCCCGATCAAGACGCTCGACTTTGACGCGGGCGTCAACGTGACGCTCGGCCTTCCCATCATCCGCACCTCGCCCGACCACGGCACCGCCTTCGGCATCGCGGGGCGCAACATCGCG
This sequence comes from Novosphingobium profundi, assembly GCF_020524485.1. Lineage (GTDB taxonomy): Bacteria > Pseudomonadota > Alphaproteobacteria > Sphingomonadales > Sphingomonadaceae > Novosphingobium > Novosphingobium profundi_A. Next base: position 687,817 of record NZ_JAIVLF010000004.1, read on the forward strand.
AGCCCCGGCGCCATGATCGCGGCGCTGCGCATGGCCGGCGAATGCGCCGCCCGCCGCACGGCGGGCCTTCTTCCATGAACGATCCCCTGCCATGAGCACGCTTCCCCCCTTGCGCGAGGTTATCGCCCGCCACGGCCTCTCCGCCTCGAAGGCACTCGGCCAGAACTTCCTGTTCGACGAGCAGTTGCTGGACCGCATTGCCGCCATCCCCGGATCGCTCGAGGGTGAGAAGGTGCTCGAGGTCGGCCCCGGTCCCGGCGGCCTCACCCGTGCGCTCCTGCGCGCGGGCGCCGAGGTGACCGCGATCGAGATGGACCGGCGCTGCCTCCCTGCCCTCGCCGAAGTGGAAGCCGCTTTTCCGGGCAAGCTCAAGGTGATCGAGGGCGATGCGATGAAAATCGCGCCCGCCACGCTGTTCGAGGGGCCCTACCACATCGTCGCAAACCTGCCCTACAACGTGGGCACCGCGCTGTTCACAGGCTGGCTTTCAGGCGAGGAATGGCCGCCGCAGTGGCGCTCGCTCACGCTCATGTTCCAGGAAGAGGTTGCCCGGCGCATCGTCGCCGAGACGAACACCTCGGCCTATGGCCGCCTCGCCGTACTCGCGCAGTGGCGCGCCAAGGCAAAGCTTGCACTCAAGGTCCACCGCAGCGCCTTCACACCGCCGCCCAAGGTCATGTCCGCCATTGTGCACGTGGTACCCGGCGAAGCCCCCGAGGGGGTCTCGATGCGCCTGCTCGAGCGCGTGACAGAAGCCGCCTTCGGGCAGCGCCGCAAGATGCTGCGCCAGAGCCTGAAGGGCGTGCCCGGCGCGCTCGCCGCACTCGAGGAACTCGGCATCGATCCCCAGCGCCGCGCAGAAACGCTCTCGGTCGCCGAGTTCGTGGCGATTGCCCGCACACTGGGTCAGTCGAAACGCGCGTAAGGAACCGTCTGCAAACCCGTGACGGGCGGCGCACTCAAGCGCGAAATCGCGAGCAGCGTGCACAGCAGTGCCAAAATGAGAAGCGCCAAATTGAGAAGGCGCCCCGATGGTGGGACGTCGTGTATGATCGTGCGCAGAAAACCGCGTGGGCCACGATAGCTGTCGCCGGGATGCGCCATCGGCGGTGGTCCGGCACGCAGCAAGCGCCCCGCCTGCAGGGCCGCGACATCGACCGGCTCGCGAAACGCGATGCCGCAGCGATCTGCCCCGCGCCAGCGAACCTGCCCATCGAGATGCCGCCCGGCCACCCTCAGAGAAACCGCCGTCCCGCGCGGAGGCGGTGTATCGAGGAGAGCCAGGACGCCTCCCGACGCGCCATTCACCAGAGTGACGGGACAGTCGCGATCACCGACCTCGAGAACGGCCTCCAGAGCCAGATCGATCCGCTCTTCGCGACGCTGTTTGTGGAACGGCATGGCAAGACCTTTTTGCGTGACGCGCCCGCTGCGTCTGCCCGCCAATCTACAACAAAATGCTATTTTGCAGATTAAAAAACGTAAACCTACGTAAAACCTGGATTATCGGATCAGGCCAACCGGCACGAATTTCTGGACCCTGCGCCCGGTTCCAACCTCGGTTGTATAGACATTGCCGCGGCTATCGACCGCGACCGAGTGAAGCCAGAAGAACTGGCCCGGATAGCGCCCGACGCGTCCGAAATTCCCGATCACCTCGCCGCTCTCACGCCCCAGGATCCAGACCTTCGCATTGGCCATATCGGCAACGTACATATAGGTCCCATCGGGTGAAAAGGCGACGTCCGAGGCCGAGCGCAGCCCTCCGGTCCGCGGCGCAATAACGATGTCGCGGACAAACTCCAGCCCGCCGGATTCATCCCCCTCACCCGGCGTTTCACGGAAGACCTGAATGCGGTTGTTGCGCCGGTCGCAGACGTAAATGAGCCCTTCCGGCCCCCGCTCCACGCAGTGCACGATATCACCGAAGGAGCGCGAGGCAGGATCGGCACCGCCATCGCCGGTACTGGCCGCCTGGCTCTGGTCGAATGGCTGCGCGCGCGTTCCGCCTCCGGGCTTGGCGCCATACGCCCCCCAGAGCCGCAGGAACGCCAGGTCCTTCTGCCTCAACTGCACGATCCGCTTGTTGATATAGCCATCGGACACCAGCACGCTGTCCCCATCGGCAAAGACATCGGACGGATTGCCGAGATAGCGCGAACTCGCGTTGCCTTCGCTTTTGCCGCGCTGGCCGAACTGGCGCAGAAAGCGGCCATCGGCCGTGAATTGGAGCACGACATGATCGTCCTTCCCATTCCCGCCTATCCAGACCGTGCCGTCGCGCGCGGCAAAGAGACCGTGGACATTGGCCGGCCACTGCGAAGTCCCCCCGATTTCGGGAGCGTGACTTTCCCCGCCCCAGGCGCGGCGAATGGTGCCATCTGGCGCGAAGTTGATGACGTGGGGCGCGGGTCGGCAGCAGCTGAGCGTCGTGGGCGGATCGGCGGCCAGACCCGCCTCGTGCACGTCGAGCGAATTGGGCCGCTGGACGATCCACACGCTGTCATCGGGCCCGACAGACAGCCCGGGGATCTGCCCCAGTATGGTGTCGGCCGGAAGCTTCGGCCAGCTCGCATCCGCCTTGAAGCGCGGCATCGGTACGGAAGGAGCCAGGTGCTCGCTCTCGACCGCGACCAGCGCGACTTCAGGATCGCCCTGCCCTGAAACCGAAGCGCCTGTGCAAAGCGCCACGCTGCCCAGCAGCACGCCGAGCGACAGGCGAAGAGAGCGTCGTAGAGCCATGAAAGATCCTCCCGGCAACAGCCCTTGGCGGGCCTTGTGGACGGGAGGATACCTTTCAGGCGGCGGCGCGCCTAGCCCTGCCCTGCGAGCAGGACCAGGCGCCCGGCAAGATCAGGCCGCGAGGACCAGCGACTTCTTCTTGAGGCGCCAGGCGTGCAGCAGGGGCTCGGTGTACCCGCTCGGCTGCTCGACACCCTTGAAGACGAGGTCGCAGGCCGCCTGGAAGGCGAGACTGCGCTCCCAGTTGCCATCCATCGGCTCATAGAGGGGATCGCCTGCGTTCTGCGCATCGACCTTGGCCGCCATGCGCTGCAGCGAATCCAGGACCTGCTCGCGGGTGCACACCCCATGCAGCAGCCAGTTGGCCATGTGCTGGCTGGAAATGCGCAAGGTCGCGCGGTCTTCCATCAGGCCCACGTCGTTGATGTCGGGAACCTTGGAGCAGCCAACGCCCTGGTCGATCCAGCGCACGACATAGCCGAGCAGCCCTTGCGCGTTGTTGTCCAGCTCCTCGCGAACCTCCTCGGGCGACCAGTTGGCCCCGTTGGCGAGCGGGATCTGGAGCAACTGGTCGAGCCCCGGGATCGCCTCCTGCGCAATCTCTTCGCGCAGGCCGAAGACATCGACCTGGTGGTAGTGCATGGCGTGGAGCGTCGCGGCCGTGGGCGAGGGAACCCACGCGGTGTTCGCACCCGTGCGCGGGTGGCCGATCTTCTGCGCGAGCATGTCGTGCATCCGGTCAGGAGCCGCCCACATGCCCTTGCCGATCTGCGCGATGCCCGACAGGCCATGCTTGAGGCCAATCGCGACGTTGCGCGTCTCGTAAGCTGAAATCCAGGTCGAGCCCTTGATGTCGGCCTTCCGGATCATTGGCCCGGCGCGCATCGAGGTGTGGATCTCGTCGCCTGTGCGGTCGAGGAAGCCGGTGTTGATGAAGACGACACGCTCCTTCACGGCCGCGATGCAGGCGGCCAGATTCGCCGAAGTGCGGCGCTCCTCGTCCATGACGCCAACCTTGATGGTGTGCCGCGCCAGACCGAGAAGATCCTCGACCGCGTTGAACAGATCATCGGTGAAAGCGCATTCCTCGGGCCCATGCATCTTGGGCTTCACGATGTAGATGGAGCCCTGACGGCTGTTGCCGTGCCGCGTCAGCCCCTTCACGTCCTGCGTCGAGATGGCGCTGGTGACGACGGCATCGAGAATGCCCTCGGGAGTCTCGCTTCCATCGGGGAGCAGGACCGACGGGTTGGTCATCAGGTGGCCGACGTTGCGGACGAACAGCAGCGAGCGGCCGGGAAGTGCGGTCCGTTCGCCTTCGCGCGTCACCATTGGCGTGTCGGGCGAGAGCGTGCGGGTCTGGGTCTTTCCGCCCTTCTCGAAGGTGTCGGACAGATCGCCGCGGATCACGCCCAGCCAGTTCGCATAGGCCGCGATCTTGTCCTCGGCATCGACCGCCGCAACCGAATCCTCCAGATCGACGATGGTCGTGAGAGCGGCTTCGAGCACGATATCGGACAAACCCATGCGATCCCCCTGCCCGACCGGGCTTTGGGGATCGAAGACAAGCTCGATGGTGAGGCCGTTGTTGGTGAAGACCAGGCCCTTTTCCGTCTCACCCAGGTACTGGGTATCGTCGGCAAGAACGCGCTGCGCAACATCGCTCAGGTCGGCCCAGGACCCGCGTGCGAGCGGGATCGCGCGGTCCAGGAAATCACGTCCGGCCGCGATGACAGCGCCCCCGCGCTGTGGATCATAGCCCGGGCCCTGCGCGGGCGGCGCGTCGAGCGCATCGGTCCCATAGAAGGCATCGTAGAGGCTGCCCCGGCGCGCATTGGCCGCGTTCAAGAGGAAGCGCGCGTTGAGAACGGGCACGACCAGCTGCGGCCCGGCCATCGTCGCGATCTCGGGATCGACGTTCTTCGTGGCGATGGTGAAGTCCCCCGGCTCGGGGACGAGGTAGCCGATCTCGCGCAGGAAGGCCTCGTAGGCCTGCGCGTCGAGGGGCTGGCCGGCACGCTCTTCATGCCAGGCATCGATCCGCGCTTGCAGATCCTCGCGCGTTTGCAGCAGCGCGCGGTTACGCGGCGCGTATTCGCCCACGATTGCAGCAAAGCCACTCCAGAACGCATCCGCGTCCTGGCCGATCGGGGGCAGAACCTCGTTCTCGATGAACTGCGCGAGAGCCGCATCGACGCGAAGGCCGCAGCGTTCGATCCTCTTGGTCATAAATCCTCACACCATGATGCGCGCGAGCTCAAACCGAGTCGGGCGCACTTCAGACAGTACCATGTATGTCCTGGGGAGGATTGAGGGCCCTATGCCGCAAATTCGCGCGATGCGCAAGTCTCGGCAAGGCGCAAGGCCCGCACGTTCCATCGGAATCGGTGTAGCCTTGTATTACACCGGGCGTCGGCATGCCTTACAAGTAAGGAGCTGTTAGTGATCGAGTCCCCCGGGATCGCGGCACTGGCATGCCCCTTGCTTGACAGGAGGAGCGCCAAGAGGATGGAAATGCTTCGAAAAGTCGCCCGCCTGTTTGTAATCAAGACCCATTGGGAAGCGTACATGATCATCTACGCTCTGGCGACGGGCGCCGTGCAGCGTGGACAGACCTATCTCGTGCAGTTTCCCGGGACCGGGGGCAAGCTCCTCTTTCTCGCCTGTACAGGCGCGGTCTTCATGGCCGGCGCCAAGATCCTCGACTGCATCAAGTATGAGAAGGCTGCCTTTGTCGCGCGGCACGTGCGCGGCACGCCAAATGTCGCGACGATCCGCCACAGTGCACCGCAGGACGATGCCCTCGACGCTGGACGCGAAGCGGCCTGAGACGGCACGCCTGCACGGCCAAACCATTCCACTCGAAATGTCGGAAACGGTGGGGTGATTCTGTTGCCAGGCTCACCCCGGGCCCCTGGAATCCGCTTCTGTTGCCCGGTGGGTCCAACCGCGCTTTAGCTTTGTAACTTCAGGGCGTTAGCCCCTAGAATTACGCGGCGAGAGCGAGTGCTTCGTTGTCGTTGGCACTTATGAGTTTTGAGCCTTTAACGGGTTACTCAGCCCGGACGAAAACACCGCTTTTCAACACACGTCGATCCTAGTTCGGCCCCGTCAACACCCCTGCGACAACAGGGTTGTCCTGACCTTCGCAAGAAGTTCCAGGACGGGTGATGGTGGAGCCGCCGGGTACCGCCCCCGGGTCCGCTGTGCCTATTGCACGGTACACTTTATCGTCATAGTCGGCCGAAACCGACAGGTGCCCATATAGGGCGTTTTCCCGGAATGTGAAGGGCGTGTGTCACGCCATCGGAGGCGCTTTCCCCGACTTGCGCAGTTCCTCGAGAATTTCGCGCAGCGTATCGAGCTGCGGATCGGTGGGAACAGCGGGCGCCTCGGCGGTAACCTCGGCCTCTTTCTTCTTGGCTTCCATCTCGTCGATCACCTTGTTGATCGTACGCACCAGCATGAAGAGCACCGCCGCGATGATGAGGAAGTTGATGATCTGGGTGATGAACACGCCATACCCGATCATCGCGACGCCCGCCGCCTTGAGCGCGGTGTAGTCGGTGAGCGAGCCGGTATAATCCGCCGGGATCTCGCCCAGGAGGACGAAGTACTTGGAGAAGTCGAGATCTCCCATCATGGCGCCGATGACGGGCATGATGACGTTCTCGGTGAGCGAGGTCACGATCTTGCCGAACGCGGCACCGATCATCACGCCGACCGCCAGGTCGAGCACGTTGCCGCGCGAAATGAACTTCTTGAATTCTTCGAAGACTGTCATGCCTTTGCCCCATGATGAACACGATCGCACGACTATGCACAGGGCGCCCCGGCACACAAAGGTTTGTTGACGCCCGCAAACACGCGAGCGTGCTTTTTGTTGCCCACAGCAGGGGCCGCTGCGGTTGAACCGTCATCACCGGACGCTATCTAGGCTATATCGTGGAGAGTTTTCGCCTTCCCGCGCGAGGACTTCAAGTGGAGGACATACCCCAATGACCCTGTCGAACGCGGCCCGCAAGGGACGTATCCTGCTCGTCGGCCTCGCAGCGCTCTCGCTTGCGGCCTGCGGCTTCAACTCGGTGCCCACCAAGCAGGAAGCGGCCAAGGCCAAGTGGGCGGACGTCGAAGCCAACTTCCAGCGCCGCGCGGACCTTATCCCCAACCTCGCCGCCGTTGCCAAGGGCGCGGCCGAGCAGGAGAAGGAAATCCTCACCGGCGTCACCGAGGCCCGCGCCAAGGCGACCTCGATCCAGATCACCGGCGATGACCTGGGCGATCCGGCCAAGATGGATCAGTTCTCGCAGGCGCAGAACCAGCTCACGGCAGGTCTGGGCCGTCTGATGGCCAGTTTCGAGGCCTATCCCAACATCACGTCGAACGAGAATTACCGCATGCTGCAAAGCCAGCTGGAAGGTACCGCAAACCGCATCACGATCTCGATCCGTGACTACAACGCGGCCGTTCAGGACTACAACACCGAGGTGCGCACCTTCCCCTCGATGATCGGCGCGCAGCTGCGCGGTGCGGAGCCGCTGGTCCCCTACAAGGCGACCACGCCCAACGCGGACACCAACCCGTCCCTCGAAGGCAAGCTCTGATCCGGTGACCCGTCTCCGGCAGGTTTTCGCCGCTCTCGCGCTTGCCCTGTGCTCCCTGCTCTTCGTGCAAGGGGCGCAGGCCGCGCCGCAGTTTCCCAAGCTCACGGGCCGGGTAGTCGACCAGGCCGGGATCATTCCCGACGCCGAGGAAGCCCGCCTGACCCAGCAGCTCGCCGCACTGGAAAAGCAGTCTGGCCGCCAGCTGGTCGTTGCCACGATCCCCGATCTGCAAGGCTACGACATTGCCGACTACGGCTACCAGCTGGGCCGTGCCTGGGGGATCGGCCAGAAGGACACGAACAACGGCGCGCTCCTGATCGTCGCGCCCAACGCGCGCAAGGTTCGGATCGAGGTCGGCTATGGGCTCGAACCCATCCTGACCGACGGCATGAGCCGCCTCATCATCGATGAAAACATCCTGCCCGCCTTCAAGAAGGGCGACTATCCCGGCGGCATCGCGGCAGGCACGGCGGCCATCGCCAGGCTGATCATGCTGCCGCCCGAAGAGGCGCGCAAGCTGGCCGAACAGGCCGACCAGCAGGCGCGTGAAGGCGGCAGCGGCATCTCGGCCGGCACGGTTTTCTTCATCCTCCTCGTCCTCTTCTTCGTCGTCGCCCCCATGGTCAACGAGGCCCGGGGCGGGCGCGGACGACGCCGTTCGAGCGGCCCGGGTTTCATCTGGATCCCCGGAGGTGGCTGGGGCGATGATGACGACCACTGGGGCGGTGGTGGCGGCTTTGGTGGCGGGGGCGGTTTTGGCGGCGGCGGATTTTCCGGCGGCGGCGGCAGCTTCGGCGGTGGCGGCGCGAGCGGCAGCTGGTAGGAGACACGACAATGAAACCTGCTCCCACCTATCTCACCGAGGCCGATCACGCGCAGATCAGCGCGGCGGTTGCCAAGGCCGAACTGCAAAGTGCGGGCGAGATCGTCACGATCCTGGCCGACCGTTCGGACGGCTATACCGACGTCGCGCTGACCTGGTGCGCGGGCGTGGCGCTGCTGGCTCTGGCCGCGCTCAGCCTGTTCCCCGAGTTCTACATGGGGCTTTACGACTGGGCGCTCGCCGACTGGGGCCACGAATGGACCCCGCGCGCGATCGTGGGTCTGGCCGCGGGCTTTGCCACGCTCAAGTTCGCGGGCACCTACCTGCTGCAGCTTTGGACGCCGCTCAAGTTCGCCGTGATCCCAGGCCCTGTGAAGACCGCACGCGTCCACGAGCGTGCCGTGCGGGCGTTTCGCATCGGCGCCGAGCAGCGCACCGTGGGGCGCACCGGGGTCCTCATCTACCTCTCCATGCGTGAACACCGCGCCGAAATCGTCGCCGACCAGGCCATCGCCACCAAGGTGGACCCCGAGGTCTGGGGCGAGGCGATGCAGGCGATGCTGGGCCATGTGCGCGAGGGACGCGTCGCGGATGGAATGTGCGCGGCCGTTCTCAAGGTGGGGGCCATCGTTGCCCCGCACTTCCCGCGCGCGGACGATGATATCAACGAACTTCCGGACAGGCTGATCGAAGTATGAACCTTCCCCCCGATGCGAACGCTCCTGAGGAAATCAAGTGGCAGGGTGACTACATCACCGCCAAGACCCGGGGACGCTGGGAATTCGTCGGCCGTGCGCGCGGCATCAAGGCCGCGGTGATCCTCGCCATCGACGAGGAGGACAACGTGATCCTTGTCGACCAGTACCGCGTGCCGCTCCAGCGCCGGTGCCTCGAACTGCCCGCAGGGCTGGTTGGTGATGAAAACGACATGGCGGATGAGGACCCGGCCAACGCCGCCATCCGCGAGTTGGAGGAAGAGACCGGCTACCGCGCCGGGACCATGGAGAACATGGGCGAGTTCTTCTCTTCGCCGGGCATGGTGAGCGAGAGCTTCACGCTCTTTCGCGCCCGCGATCTGGTCAAGGTCGGCGAGGGCGGCGGCGTGGACGATGAAAACATCGTGGTGCACCGCGTGCCCCTCTCCCGAATCGGCGAGGTCATCGCGGATTTTCGCGCCAGGGACTACGCGATGGACGTGAAGATGCTGGCGCTGCTTGGCCCCGCGCTCCTGCGCTGACACGCTCGCCATGCGCACCAAGCCGGGCATCTGCCAGCGCAAGAAGCGCTTTGCGAGCGAGGAAGAGGCGCTGCGCGTGGCCGAAAAAGCGCCCTTCCCCTTGCGCCCTTATCGCTGCGAACTGTGCGGGCACATTCACCTGACCGGGCGGACCAAGGGCATGAAACTGCCAGCTTTCGAGATTGCCCGGCGGCGCGCCGCCAAGGCCGTACGGCGCGAGAATGCCGAGGCCTAGAGCGTCGTCAGGATCGCGCCAAAGTCCTTGGCTCCCCCGCCCCCTTCGACAAAGGCCTCGTAGATCGCCTTGGCATGCTCGCCCATGGGAACCCTGGCCCCGGCCCCTTCGGCTCCCGCCATCGCCAGCTTCAGGTCCTTGAGCATGAGCGCGGCGGCGAAACCGCCCGTGTAGTCATTGTCGGCCGGACTTGCCGCCCCCACCCCCGCCATCGGCGTATAATCATTGAGCGACCAGCAGTAGCCCGTCGATTTCGACGAGATATCGTAGAACGTCTGCGGATCGAGCCCGGCCTTCTCGGCCAGTTTGAGCGCCTCGCAGGTGCCGATCATGTGGACCGCCAGCAGCATGTTGTTGCACATCTTGGCGATCTGCCCGGCCCCACTTTCACCGGCACGGATCACCGCCTTGGCCATGGGCTCAAGGACCGGATCGGCGCGCGCGAAGGCTTCGTCTGAGCCGCCGACCATGAAGGTCAGCGTTCCCGCGCTTGCCGCCGCGATTCCGCCTGAAACGGGCGCGTCGACCATCGGATAGCCTGCCTCCCGCGCCAGCAGGGTGACCTCGCGCGCGGTCTCCAGATCGATGGTCGAACAGTCGATCAGCACGGCGCTTTTGGGCGCCACGCCGAGCACCTCCTGCGTGAGCACCGCCTTCACGATGGCGCCATTGGGCAGCATCGAGAGGACAGCCTCGGCCCCCGCGACAGCCTCTTCCACGCTTGCACATGGCGTGCAGCCCTGCTCGGCGGCGCGGGCCAATGCCTCGGCCGACAGGTCGAAGGCCTGGACCACATGGCCCGCCTTGACCAGGTTCGCGGCCATCCCGCCGCCCATGTTGCCAAGTCCGATGAAGGCGATGTTCATTGCACAACTCTCCCGTCTTCGGGGGCGACGTCTTCGCCGTCCCCCGGTGAACTTCCCTAGCTATCCGGCGCGGTAACCCGCGGTTACTTGCCCTTCCAGACGCCCGGACGCTTCTCGACGAAGGCAGCCATGCCCTCGGCCTTGTCCTCGGTGCCCGCAACGACCTGGAAAATGCGGCGCTCCATCAGGAGCCCGGCATCGAGCGTGGTTTCAAAGGCGACGTTCACCGCTTCCTTGTTCGCCTTGACCGCGAGCGGAGGCAGCGAAGCGATCTTCTCGGCCGCCTTCATCGCCTCGTCGAGAAGCTGCTCAGCGGGAACTATGCGTGCAACGAGGCCCGCGCGCTCGGCTTCCTCGGCATCCATCATGCGGCCCGTCAGGCACAGGTCCATGGCCTTGGACTTGCCCACCGCGCGCGCTAGGCGCTGCGAACCACCCATACCCGGAATGACACCGAGCGTGATCTCGGGCTGGCCGAACTTCGCGTTCTCCGAAGCAATGATGAAGTCGGCCATCATCGCGACCTCGCAGCCTCCGCCCAGCGCAAAGCCGTTGACGGCCGCGATCCAGGGCTTGCGCGTCGCCTTGACGACCTTGCTCGTCCACTCCGAGAAGAAGTCCTCCGAAAAGAATTCCGCGCCCGACTTGGTCGCCATTTCCTTGATGTCCGCGCCTGCGGCGAAGGCCTTTTCGCCCGATCCCGTCACCACCGCGCAGCCTTGCGTGGGGTCCGCCTCGAACGCAGCCATGGCAGCTACCATCTCGGTCATCACGGTCGAATTGAGCGCGTTCAGGGCCTTGGGACGGTTGAGCGTGATCAGCGTGACGGCGCCCCGGGTCTCGACCAGGAGGGTTTCGTAAGTGGGCTCGGTCATAGGGGATTCCATTCCTCGGTTGGGGCAAGCGGCGCGAAGATGGCCGCGATGGCCGCATCTGTCACGCCTTCGGGCGTGGCCGGGTTCCAGGCGGGCGCATTGTCCTTGTCGACGATGACCGCGCGCACGCCCTCGGCAAAATCGGGCAGGACCAGCACGCGTGCCGCGATCCGGTATTCCATCGCCATTTCCTCGGCGAAGCTTTCCAGCGTCAGAGACTGGGCGAGTTCGTGCAGCGCGACCTTGCAGGCCTGCGGGCTCTTGGTGCGCAGCGTAGCCAGTTCCTTTGCCGCCCATTCGCTGTCGTCCGCTTCGAGCGAGGCGAGCACGTCCTCCAGTGTATCGAAGGCGAAGTGCCGCGCAATCAACCCTTCATTGGCGGCTACCTTGGCTTCTGGCGGCACCTCAGCCAGGTCCGACAGGACAGCCTCTATCCCCTCACCCTCGCCGATCCGGTGCTTGGCCTGGTCCTGCGCCGCAACGGGCAGATAGTGCGTGGCAAGGCCGGTGTGGAGGCACTCCGCACCATCAAACCGCGCGCCGGTCAGCGCCAGGAAGTGCCCGATCCGCCCCGGCAGGCGCGAGAGATACCAGCCCCCGCCGACATCCGGGAACAGACCGATGCCAGTCTCGGGCATGGCAAAGCGCGTGTTCTCGGTCGCCACGCGGTAGGTCGCGGGCTGTGCGATGCCAACGCCGCCGCCCATCGTGATCCCGTCCATGAAGGCAACGACCGGCTTGGCGTAGGTGAACAGCAGGTGGTTGAGGCGGTATTCGTGAAGGAAGAAGCGGCGGCCCGAAATGCCGCCGTCTTCCAGCGCGGAGCGGCGCAGGAGATTGATGTCGCCACCGGCGCAGAACCCCCGTCCTTGCGCGTGCTCGATGATGACAACGCCCACGCTGTCGTCCTGGGCAAAGGCCTGGAGGGCCTCGATCATGGTCTCGCACATCGCCGTCGTCAGGGCGTGGATCGCCTTGGGACGGTTGAGCGAGATAATGGCGGCAACACCCTCGCGCCGGGTCAGCACTTCATCAGTCATTTCATCACCCTAACGCCTAGTTCAGGAGGTCGCGACCAATAATCATGCGCATGACCTCGTTCGTGCCCTCAAGGATGCGATGGACGCGAAGGTCCCGCCAGAACCGCTCGATCGGGTAGTCGCGCAAGTAGCCGTAGCCGCCGAAAAGCTGGAGCGCGCGGTCGACCACCGAGGAACCGGTGTCGGTCGCCATCATCTTGGCCATGGCGGCAAAGCGGGTCTTGTCTGGCGCCCCGGACGTGACCTTGGCCGCGGCGAGATAGAGGAGCGCGCGTGCAGCTTCGAGTTCGGTCGCCATATCGGCAAGCTGGAACTGCGTGTTCTGGAATGCGGCGAGTGGCTGGTCGAACTGCTTTCGGTCCTTCACGTAGGCAATCGCCTCGTCGAGACAGCGCTGCGCCCCGCCAAGCGAACAGGCGCCAATGTTGAGACGCCCACCATCGAGCCCGGCCATGGCGAACTTGAAGCCGTCGCCTTCAGCTCCCACGCAGTTGGCCGCAGGCACTCGGCAATCTTCGAGGATCACCTGGGCTGTGGGCGAGGCGTTCCAGCCCAGCTTCTTCTCGGGCGCGCCGAAAGAGAGGCCCTCCATGCCCTTTTCCAGAAGGAAGCAGGATATCCCGCGCGTCTTGTGCTCCCCCGTGCGCGCCATGACGAGGTAGATATCGTTCACCCCGCCGCCCGAAATGAACTGCTTGGTGCCGTTGAGGATATAGTCCTCGCCCTCGCGCCGCGCGGTCGTCTTGAGCGCGGCCGCATCCGAGCCCGAGGAAGGTTCGGTGAGGCAGTAGGACGCAATCGTCTCCATCGCGACGAGGCCGGGAAGGTAGCGCTCTTTCAGTGCCGCATCCCCGAAGCTGTCGAGCATCCAGGTCGCCATGTTGTGGATCGAGATATAGGCGCTCGTTGCCGGGCAGCCGTAAGCCATTGCCTCCATGATGAGGGCCGCCTCCAGACGGCCAAGGCCGATGCCCCCGCCCTCTTCCGAGACGTAGATCGCCCCGAAGCCGAGTTCGCCCGCCGCCTTCCAGACATCGACGGGGTAATGGGCGCTTTCATCCCACTCGGCCGCGAAGGGGGTGATCTTCTCGGCGGTGAACTTCGCGGCCATGTCGCGGATCGCGACCTGGTCCTCGCTGAAGGCAAAGGGATCGGTCATCTTCGTTCAGGGCTCTCTCATGGATCTGGCGCCTCTTACGGGCACTTGGTGTAGGTCAGCGGCTCGGGTGCGGCGTCCGCGCCCTTGTCGGTGCGCACGAGGGTGGCGCCCCCGTCGGGCGAACGCAAGGTGACATCGAGGTCCCAGGTCTGCCCCTCGCCCTCGAAGGCAAAGGCGCCTGTCACCGCGTTTTCGGCGATGGACTCGATCTCGCCCAGTTCCGCCATCGATTCGTAGAATTCCAGATCCTTCGCGCCGACCGTCATCAGCCCCTTGGCCGCCGCCGGATCGCCGGTGCAATCGAGCTTCACCAGCCCCCAACGGCCGCGCAGCATCGGCGGGATCGAGGTGGTGTCGGCGAGGTCGGTGGCCGAGGCCGTGGGTTCGGGCAACGCAGGCTCCGTCATCCCTTCCGCTCCGATCGGTGCGGCATCGCTGGCGGCTCCCTGCGGTTCGGGCTCGGACGAGCAGGCCGCAAGCAGCACCACGAGAGGAAAGGCGAAAGCGAGACCGCGACGCATCAGGGAATACTCCTGCAAGGCTGAACCGGCCGGAGCGGCCGACGAGAAGACATGCGACAAGAACCCCCGTTCCCCCGTTCCTGTTCCTTCTTGCTGCGCGGCCAGCGACTTTCCAAGTCCAGGCCTCAGGCCATCGTCGGGATGATGAAGGCGCTGTCGCCCGCCCCGCCGCCATCGGGCCAGCGCTGGGTGACGAGCTTGGTCTTCGTCCAGAACCGCAGCCCTTCCATCCCGTACTGGTTGTGATCGCCAAAGGCCGAGCGCTTCCAGCCCCCGAAACTGTGGTAGGAAACCGGCACCGGAATGGGCACGTTGATGCCGACCATCCCCACCTCGACGCGGGCGGCAAATTCGCGGGCCGCGTGGCCGTTGCGCGTGAAGATGGCGACGCCGTTGCCGTACTGGTGGCGCGAGGGCAGCGCCAGCGCTTCCTCGAAGCTCTCCGCGCGCACGATCTGAAGCACCGGCCCGAAGATCTCCTCCTTGTAGGCCGACATCTCGGGCGTCACCCGGTCGAACAGCGTGGGACCAAGGAAGTAGCCTTCCTCATATCCCTGGAGCGTGAAGCCGCGTCCGTCCGTGACCAGTTCGGCACCTTCCTTGATGCCGGTTGCAATCCAGTCCTCGATCCGCGCCTTGTGCTGTGCGGTGACGACAGGCCCGTACTGCGCCTCGGGATCGGTCGAGATGCCGACCTTGAGCCCATCGATGGCGCGGACCAGCCGGGCGCGCAGAGCCTCGGCGGTTTCCTCGCCCACAGGCACCACGACGGGAAGCGCCATGCAGCGCTCGCCCGCCGAACCGAAGGCCGCGCCGACAAGGTCCTCGACCGTGCGGTCGAGGTCGGCATCAGGCATGACGATGGCGTGGTTCTTCGCTCCGCCCATCGCCTGCACGCGCTTTCCAGCGGCGCTGCCGCGGCTGTAGACATAGTGCGCGATATCCGAGGACCCGACGAAGCTGACCGCCGCGATATCAGGGTGGTCGAGGATCGCATCGACCATGACCTTGTCGCCGTGGACGACCTGCAGCACGCCTTCGGGCGCGCCCGCCTCGCGGAACAGTTCGCACAGGCGGTTGGGCACGGACGGGTCGCGCTCGGAAGGCTTGAGGATGAAAGCGTTGCCGCAGGCGACGGCGGGCGCGAACATCCACATCGGGATCATCGCGGGAAAGTTGAACGGAGTGATCCCCGCCCCCACGCCGAGCGGCTGGCGCATCGAATAGACATCGATGCCCGGCCCTGCGCCAAGGCTGTAGTCGCCCTTCAGCGCCTGCGGGATGCCGCAGCAGAATTCGACCACTTCAAGCCCGCGCTGGATATCGCCCTTGGCATCCTCGACCACCTTGCCGTGCTCGCTGGAGAGGAGCTCGGCCAGCTCCTGCATGTTCGCCTCGATCAGCTGCTTGAAGGCGAACAGCACGCGCGCCCGCTTTTGCGGGTTGAGCGCGGCCCAGGCGGGCTGGGCTTCCTTCGCGGCCGCGACGGCGCGGTCCAGAACGGCATCCTCTCCCAGGACGACTTCGGCCTGAACCACGCCGCGATTGGGATCGTACACTGGTGCGGTCCGGTGCGCGGTCCGGGGCGCTCCAAAGCCGCCACCCGCACCGCCTGCGATCCTGTGCTCGATCCGTCGCATCCTCTCTCCTGTCGTCGTCGCCATGGGGGACGCTCCAGAACGCCCCCACAGGTGCTGTGCCGGTTCTTCTTACGTTCGGCTGCAGCCGGGATAAGACCCACACTATTTGCAGGCAAGGTGCAGCTTTGTAATACTGTACTGCAAATTTGCAGTCATCATCACATCCGCGAGCTCAAGGTCCCACATGCCCATTCCCGACGCCGACTGGAGCGACTTCCAGGCCTTCCTTGCCATCGCGCGCAGCGGCCAGCTGGCTCGTGCAGCCCGGCGCCTCGGCGTAAACCCGACCACGATGGGCCGCCGCCTGCGCCGTCTCGAAGCGGCGCTGGGCACCACCCTCTTTGAGCAGACCCGCACCGGGCAGGTCCTCACCGAAGCGGGCGAGGCGCTGCTCGCTGCAGTCGAGCAGATGGACCGTGCCGCGGCCGGTATCACGGGGTCGGGCGAAGGCGAGGACGGGCTGACCGGCACCTTGCGGATCGGCACGCCCGAAGGCTTTGCCACCGATTTTCTCAGCCCCCGCCTCGTGCAGTTCCAGTCGCTTCACCCTGGCCTTGCAATCGACCTTGTCTCCGCGCCCGGCGAGGCGCTCAGTCCCGGTCGGCGCGAGGCCGACGTCGCGATCGTCCTCGCCCGGCCACGCAAGGGCCCGCTCGTCGCGCACAAGCTCGCCGACTATGCGCTCGGCCTCTACGCTTCGGCGGACTACCTTGCCGCGCACGGCGTTCCCCGGGCGCCCGCCGATCTCCTCGAAGGGCACCGCCTCGTGGGCTACATACCCGACCGGCTCCACGCCCCCGAACTGCGCTATCTCGACGAGGTCCATCCCGCCCTGAAAGCCAGCCTGCGCGCGCCCAGCATCACCGCGCAGCACAGCTTCATCGCCAACGGGGCCGGTGTTGGCGTGCTCCCCGCCTTCATGGCCCATGCCGATCCGCGCCTTGTCTCGGTGCTGTCCGACGTTCGGTTAGAGCGCGCCTTCTGGTTCGTCACACACGAGGATATCCGCCGTTTGCCGCGCATCCGCGCCTTCCGGCAATGGCTTGACGAAACGGTCCGTGCGGGCGAGGAGGTCCTCATGCCGCGAGGCGCACGCGCCGCGCCCGAAAACGCACGTAAAAAGGAACTCCCATCTTGACGACAACCATGATCGATCCGGCCGAATTCCGCAAGGTCCTCGGCAGCTACCCGACGGGTGTGTGCGTCATCACCGCGCTGGACGGCGAGAAGCCGGCTGGCATGGTCGTCGGCTCGTTCACTTCGGTCTCACTCGATCCCCCGCTTGTCGGCTTCTTCCCCGACAAGTCGTCCTCGTCCTGGCCGCTGATCGAGAAGCACGGCCACTTCTGCGTGAATGTCATGGGCTCGGACCAGCAGGACGTGTGCCGCTCGGTCGCGGCCAAAGGCGCCGAGAAGTTCGTCGGCGTGGACTACGTCCTCTCGGACAACAAGCTGCCGGTCATCGCCAACTCGATCGCCAGCATCGAGTGCGAGCTTTACTCGGTCACCGAGGCGGGCGACCACTGGTTCGTGCTGGGCCAGGTGCTGAAGATGGAGACCGTGCGTAACGACGATCCCATGCTCTTCCACCGCGGCCGTTACGGCGGTTTTGCCGAGCGCATGTAAGCGCTTCGCCCAAGGCGGAACCGAAAAAGGCCGCGCCCCCGGATGGGAGGCGCGGCCTTTTTCATGGGGCCTATGTCCGTCTGCCTCAGCTGTTGGCCGCAGGCCCCGGATCGGCCTTGGGCAAGCGGTGCGTCTTGTGGCGCTTGAGGCCGATCAAGGGGCGCAGCGGCCCGACCTCGCGGCCGATGAGGTAGAACAGCCAGGACCCTACCGCGACCGCGCCGCACAGGATCGCAAACTCGGGAAGCGCGGTCAGCCCCCAGTCGCGGATCGGGTACATGACGAGGACCATGATCGTCTGGTGCGCGATGTAGACCGGGAACACCGCCTCGGACAGCGTCTGGCGCCAGGGGTGGTTGAAGTTCCAGAAGCGGTCCGCGATCCCGAACAGGGCAATGACCGCCGCCCAGCTTTCCACCGACTTGGCCAGGATCAGCGCGTGGCGCCATTCCTGGGGCGTCGCGATCCGGCCCGGGTAGAGCCAGGAATCGCGCGCGACCCAGAAGAACCCAGCCAGCGCGAGCGCAGCGGCGATCGGCCACTGGCGCGCAATCGAAGCGCGAAGCGCCGACGAGCCGCGCAGGAGGAAGCCGAACAGGAACATGCCCCCATAATGGAGGTGTGCCGCGCGGTCATTCAGCAGGTTGTGCATGTCGGTCCAGCCATAGGGCACGTAGTTGCGCACCAGGTAGACCAGCGCGATGCCCGCCGGGATCAGCAGCGGTCCGGCAAACAGCCGCTCGAAACCCAGGCGCAGCGCCGCCTGCCAGGAGGCGGGCAGCACCAGCATGATCCCGCACATCGCCAGCGTGTAGGCCAGCAAGTGGATCACGAACCACAGGTGCATGATGCGCGGCACGTATTCGTAGCGGATCTTCTGGAAGCTGAAGGCGTCGTGCAGGAAGTAGTAGAGGTAGTTGTGTTCGTACCCACTGTTGACGAGGCCCATATAGGGCTGGGGCGGAACCACCACGATCAGCCCAAAGGCCAGCGGAATGCCCAGGCGCTTGATCCGGCTCCAGCCGAACTCCGACACCTGCCCCTTGTCGCGCGCCAGCAGCGCCGCGCTGGCATAGCCCGAGATCGCGAAGAGGAGCGCGAGGCGCCAGGCGCTCATGCCCAGAAGCGGGATCTCGGCCCACCACACCACACCGCGCGTGGGCGTCTGGTACCCCCAGGCGGTGAAGGAATAGCCCACGTGGTAGAAGATCAGGAGGATGAACGCACCGATGCGCAGCCAGTCCATTCCGTAGTGACGCTGTGAAGGAGCGGGAGTCATCCAGGTACCATGTCAAAGCCGATCGGGCGGCAGGAAGGTGGTCCTTTAGGCGGGTTCATCAGGCGGCGCAATTGCCGCCTCGGCGCGCGTGAGGCCGCCGGCGGAGAACGCACCCCTCCGTTTCGGATCGAACACCCTTGGCCAGCGCTGTCAGGACGAGGCACCAGTCCCTGCATGGCCAAGTCCGACCCCACTTCTGCTACGCCGCCATCCGAACACCCGGCATCGCCCGGAGACACGGGTGAGCCCCCCGCGCCCGCCCATCTCACCGTGGCGGAACTGGCCGGTCTCGCGGGCGTCTCGGCCCAGACAATCCGGCGCTTCTTCAAGGACCCGACCTTGCTGGGCACGCGCATGCGCACACGTGTTGCGGCCGTACTGGGCGAAATCGGTCTCGCAGGCCCGCAGCAGGAAGAGAGCGCCGTCCAAGCACCTGAGCCTGAGCCTGAGCCTGAGCCTGCCGAAGTGCCGCCGGACATCGCGCTGAAGGACAACGACGCACCTGCATCGGACGCACCGCCATCCCCACCACCTTCCGCCGAACCGGAAGAACCCACACCGCGTCCCCCGGCTGAAGATCTCGCACCGGATATCCTGCCCGCACCAGACAACATGGCGGACGACGGACGCCTCACCATCAACGACATTGCCCGGCTTGCCAGCGTCTCGACCAAGACGGTCAGCCGCTATCTCAACGACAGCCCACTGCTGAGCGACACGATGCGCGCGCGCGTGCGCCGCGTGATCGAAGAGACAGGCTTCGTACCCAACGCACAGGCCCGCGCGCTGGCGCTGCGGCGCAACTTTCTCCTCGCGCTGGTTCACACCGGGGATGAGCGCGCCCGCGTCGAACAGGTGGAGGAGGGAATGCTCGCCGCCATGGCCGGAGGCGAACTTGCGCTTCTCATCCAGCCGCTCGGAGGCCCCGCCAGCCGCCGCCCGGCACAGCTCCACACATTCCTGACCCGGCACAATCCCAGCGGCGTCGTCCTGCTCCCGCCTCTGGCGGAGGACGAGGGGATAGTAGAGGCCTGCAGGCACACGGGAACACCTTGCATCCGCCTTGGCCCCACGCCCGATGGCGCAGGGCTATGCAGCGCGGACCGGGCCGCGATGGCGCAGGCTGTCGCATGGCTTGTCGGACTTGGTCACAGCCGCATCGGGCTGGTCGCAGGTCCCGAGGGCGCCCGTCTCGCCCAGGCGCGCGAACTAGGCTATCTCGATGCCATGGCCGACCACGGGCTCGACCGGGGCGCGGCCCTGATCGAGCCGGGCGACAACTCCTTCGCCTCGGGGCTCGCGGCAGGCCGGGTGCTCCTCGAAGTCAGCCCGCGCCCCAGCGCCATCATCGCCTGTAACGACGCCATGGCCGCCGGAATTCTTCACGCCGCCGCAGAAGCACGGATCACGGTTCCGGATGACCTCTCCGTAATCGGCTTCGACGACACCTCGCTGGCCGAAATGACCTGCCCGCCGCTCACCTCGATGCAGATCCCGTGGGCCGCGCTCGGCGCAGAGGCTGTTCGCCGCTTGCAGGACGACCCGCGCGAGGTTGCGGACGATACCGCGCCTCCCCATTTCGGGGCCCGCCTCATCGAACGCGGATCGGTGGCCCCACGCAAGGGGATGCACGAGGATGTCCGGGCCTCGCCCTCCGCGACCTGAGTGCGCCTTGCCGTCCAATTTTTACCGTTTGTTGCTGCAATTGAAACGGGCCATTCGCACCCTAGATTCAGAGGCACGAAGTTTCACGAAAGACAAGGAGTTGATGAAGCCGTGAACGGTTTGAAGACAGTCATGCTGCTGTCGGCGCTGACCGCGCTTTTCATGGGGCTGGGCTACCTCTTCGGGGGAGCTGGCGGCGCCATGCTGGCGCTGCTCGTGGCCGCGGGCATGAACCTGTTCACCTTCTGGAACGCGGACCGCATCGTCCTTCGCATGCACAACGCACGCGAAGTCGACGCCAGCAGCGCGCCGCAGTTCTACCGCATGATCGAACGCCTTGCCCGCAATGCCGAGCTGCCGATGCCGCGCGTCTACATCGTGGACACGCCTGCCCCCAACGCCTTTGCCACCGGCCGCAATCCCGACAACGCGGCCGTCGCGGCCACGACGGGCCTGCTCGACATGCTGAACGAAGACGAAGTCGCCGCCGTCATGGCCCATGAACTGGGCCACGTGCGAAACCGTGACACGCTCATCATGACGATGGTTGCGACGATTGCGGGCGCCATCTCGATGCTGGCCAATTTCGGCCTGTTCTTCGGGCATGGCGGAGGCGAGGATAGGCCCAACCCTGTCGCGGCCATTGCCGCCGTGTTCATGGCCCCCTTCGCCGCGATGATCGTGCAGATGGCGATAAGCCGCACGCGCGAGTACGGGGCCGACAAGGCTGGCGCGGATATCTGCGGCGACCCGCAGGCGCTCGCCTCGGCGCTCTCCAAGATCGCCGGGCCCGCCGCGCACACCCGGAACCCGGCCGTGGAGCGCAACCCGGCGACAGCGCAGCTCTATATCGTTCCCTCCAGCGTCTCGGACCTCTTCTCCACCCACCCCGCCACGGAAAAGCGCATCGCCGCACTGATGGCGATGGAAGGCGGGAGCCGGATCGTGCGCCACGATTCCAGCGAACACCTTGAGGCGGCGTCACGGACTACCGCGCCCGCGTCGACGAACGCCGGTGGGAGCCGCCCTTCGGTACCCTCCTCGCGCAAGGATGCCCCCGGGCGCTCCGCGCTCGATCCCAACCGCAGGCGCTGACCGCCTCCCTGCCCCAAGCTTTCAGCCCCTGTTGGTCGATTGCCAAACTTTCACGTTGGCAAGTTCGCCCCGCACGCTAGAAATCGAACGTCCAGCGCCTCTTGCGCCCACCCGTGGAGCTTGATGTGCGTCTGGGCGTTCTTGGGGGGCACGTAAGAATGGAACAATTGCGCACGTGCGGCCTGGCACTTGCCCTGGCCGGGCTCGCCGCAGGCTGGACGCCAAGCAGTCATGCGCAGCCCATGCAGGCACCGTCCGCCGCAACGGCCCCTGCCCCCCTTATCCCTGTCAGCGCCTTTGCCGCGCGCAGCCAGGTTTTCTCGGCCACGCTGGCACCTGATGGCGCGCACATCGCCATGAGCGTACGCGTCAAGGATGAAGTCCGCGTCAGCCTTTACGACGCCGCAACGCTTGCCCCCTTACGCTCCTTCGCGGTGGGCAAGGATCAGGATGTCGACTGGCTGCGCTGGGCCGGAAAGGACCGCCTGCTCATCTCGCTCAGCCAGCCCGTTCCCTTCTACGATACCTTCGTGACGATCTCGCGCGTGCAGAGCATCCATGTGCGCACCGGCAAGGTCCAGCGCGTGGGCTGGGACTACGACACCTACAACGCAAGCGACGTCATCCATGTCGATCCGGACGGCCGGTTCCTGTTGATGAGCCTCCTCGCCACGGCCTACCACGCGCCCCAAGTCCTGCGCTTCGACCTCACCTCGCCCGAACCCGAGGCCCCGAGCCAGATCATCCAGGGCAACTCGCGCGACATCTGGGAATGGCGCGTCGACGATGCCGGAGTGGTCCGCCTGGGCTACCAATGGACGACCAGCAATCGGCGGCGCATGTGGTACCGGGGAACGCCCGGCGAAGACCTGCATATGGTGGACGACCGCAAGGAGGATGAGCGCGTGGAGAAGCCGCGCTCGGTTCTCTGGATAGATCCCCATTCCGACATGGCCGTGGTAGCCGAGCCCCGGGACGGTTTCCTCATCCTGCGCCGCCATGACCTGCGCACCGGACAATCCGGCGAGGTCGTCCAGGCCATCGCGGGGCATGACCTGGACAGGGCCTTTTTCGATCCGGTCACCGGCGCGCTTTCCTTCGTGCGCTATACCGATGACACCACACGCACGGTCTGGCTCGATCCGCAGATGGCCACGCTGCAGGCCAATCTGGAAAAGGCGATGCCGGGCAAGGAGGTCCTCATCACCGACCTTGCACGCGACCACTCGCGCATGCTGGTCCACATTGCTTCGGCCGATGATCCCGGCGCCCTCTATGTCTACACGCCCGCGCGCAAGGAGCTGAGTTTCTTTGCCAACGACCGCCCCGAACTTGTCGACCAGCCACTCGCCCGAACCCGCTCCGTCTCCTATCCCGCGCGGGACGGCACGGCGATCCACGCCTACCTGACGCTCCCCAAAGGACGCGCGGAACGCGATCTACCGCTGATCGTCCTGCCCCACGGCGGGCCCTACGGCGTCCACGACCAGCTGCGCTACGACGATGAGGTCCAGTTCCTCGCGAACCGGGGCTACGCGGTGCTGCAACCCAATTACCGGGGCTCGGACGGCTATGGCGAAATGTTCGAGGAGCTGGGCCGCGGCCAGATCGGGCGCGGCATGCAGGACGATCTCGACGATGGGATGGACTGGCTCGTGGCCCAAGGCATCGCCGATCCGGCGCGCGTGTGCCTCGTGGGCAGCAGCTATGGCGGCTACGCCGCGCTCTGGGGCGTCATCCGCAACCCTGAGCGCTACCGCTGCGCGGCCAGCTTTGCCGGCGTGACCGAATGGGCCAGCCAGTTCCGCCACCAGCGCCAGTATTTCTCCTCACGCGGGAAACGGCGCTGGCGCGAACGGCTGGAGGGAAGCGAGGACGGCTTCCGCTTCGAGGACGTCTCTCCGGCCAACCAGATCGCCCGGCTGACGCGCCCCATCCTCGTTGCCCATGGCAAGAAGGACGGCCGCGTCCCCTACAGCCAGTTCTACCTGCTCGAGAAGGCCACCAAACAGGCGAACGTCGCGATGCAGACGCTGATCTTCGAGGACGAAGGCCACGGTTTCTCGGAACCCGAAAACGAGGCCAGATGGTACGAAACGCTCAGCGCGTTCCTCGCCAGGCACAACCCGGCGGACGAGCCTTCGCAAAGGCTCGCCCGCACGCCTTGAAAAGGCTCAGTCCTCGCCCGTGATGCCGTGGCGCTCGAGGAAATCGAAGATCGTGTCCCAGACATGGACGCTGATCTTCGGGCCACCGACCGAATGGGTGTGGCCGGGGTAGAACATCATCTCGAACGGCTTGGCCTCGTTCTGCAGCTTCGCGGCCAGCGCGGTCGAGTTCTCGAAGACGACGTTGTCATCGGCCATGCCGTGGATCAGCAGCAGCGGATCGGCAATCTTGGGCGCATCCTCGATGGCCGCGGACGCGGCGTAGGCCTCGGGCACCTGGCGCGGATCGCCCATGTAGCGCTCGGTGTAGTGGGTGTCGTAAAGCTCCCACTTGGTCACCGGCGCGCCGGAGATACCGGCCGCGTAGAGCCCCTGATCGGCCTCCAGCATCTTGAGCGTCATGTAGCCGCCATAGGACCAGCCGTAGGTCACGATCTTGTCCGGATCGACGAAATCGAGCGTCTTGAGATACTGCGCGCCTGCCTTCTGGTCGGCCACCTCGACGGTGCCCATGGCCTCGCGGATCTGCTTTTCGAAGTCCACGCCGCGATGCGCGCTACCCCGGTTGTCGAGGCGGAAGTAGATGAAGCCCTTGTCGACGATTGCCTGCGGACGCGCGCCCAGCCAGGCCTTCGACACGGTCTGGACGTGCGGGCCGCCGTAGTGTTCGAAGAAGACGGGATAGGTCTTGCCCGGCTTCAGTTCGGGCGTGATCATCATCCAGTGCAGGTCCGAACCGTCCTCGGCCTGCACCGTACCGAAGCTGGGCGCGCGGTGGCTGGCGAGATAGGGCGTGTAGGGATGCTCGGCGTCGAGCTTGTTCTCTTCCACCCAGGCCAGACGCGCGCCGGTGCCATCCGCAATGTAGCTCTGCGTCGGCTGATCGGGCGAGGAACGCGAGATGACCAGCGTCGAGGCGTCCTGGCTGGCACCTGCCGAATTGGCCCATTCCAGCTCGGTCAGGCGCTCGGGCGTGCCGGGATTTTCAAGGTCAATCGCATAGACTTGGGGCGCCAGCACATCATCGCGCGTGCCGGTAAAGATGACGCGGCCCTTGGCCTCGTCCACGCCGACAAGGCTGGAGACTTCCCAGTTGCCGCTGGTGAGCGCCGTCCAGGCCCCGTCCTTGAAGCGGTAGAGATGGCCAAAGCCACTGCGCTCGGACCACCACACCAGGCTGCCGTCCTTGAGGAAGCGGTAACTGTCGGACAGGTTGGTCCAGCCCCCCTCTGCTGCGGTCTCGGTGAAGAGGACCTGCGAGGTACCGGTCGCGGGATCGACCGCCAGCATGTCGAGCCGGTCCTGCGCGCGGTTCTGGCGCTGGACGTAGAGCGTCTTGCCATCGCGCGACCAGTTGACGCGCGCGATGTAGATATCCGGGTCCTCCCCCAAGTCCACCTCGACGCGGCCCGAACCATCGGGCTTCATCACGTAAAGCGAGACGAGTACGTTCGGGGTACCCGCCGCGGGATAGCGCTGCGCGTAGATCTTGGTGCCCTCCGCGCCGATGGCGGCGCGCTGGACCACGCCCACCGGAGCCTCGTCGTAACGCTCGACCGCAATGTGCGCCTCGTCAGGCGCCCACCAGTAGCCGGTAAGGCGCGCCATTTCCTCCTGCGCCACGAACTCGGCCTCGCCCCAGTGGACCGTCTCGGCCGTTTCCTCAGGGGTTACCGGCTTCTGCCCGCGGCCCGTCTTGCCCACCAGGAGGCGGCCGTCGCGGACATAGGACACATAGGTCCCCGACGGGCTCAGCGCCGGGTTCAGTTCATCGCCTTCATCGTCGGTCAGGCGGGTTACCTTGCCATCGAGCCCGGCGAGAAAGAGATCGCCATCGAGCGGCACGAGCAGCGAGGCCGAATCCTCGTTCCAGGCGTAGTCGACAATCCCCTTGAGGTCGCCGATGCGCTGGCGTTCGCGCTGCATCTTCTCGGCTTCGCTGAGTTCGCGGCCCGTCCCCAGCGACAGCGAATCGACCAGCATGCGCCATTCCCCGCCCTTGCGGTCATAGCCCCACAGGTCATAACGCTCACGGTCGTCCGGGCGGTTGCGCAGCAGCGTCAGGTAACGGCCATCGGGCGAGATGCGCACCTGGCGCGGGCTCGGACCATTGAGCGCGGGGCTGGCAAAGACACGCGTGAAATCGAGCGTGGCAGCGGAAGTCGGATCGGGCATGGACGTCTTTCCGGCGGTATCCGCCTTGGCGAAGGACAGGGTCGGCAGGGCAACCGGCAGGGCGGCGACAAGGCCAGCCATCAGCAGATGTCGTGTTTTCATGGCAAGGGGGATAGCAGACTGGCCGGGCGATGCCAGATGCCCGCGCGGCTCAATCCGCAGCCGTCAGCGCCGCCACCAGGTCCTTGACCTTCTTCTGGCGCCATTGCGGGCGCGGGGCGAGCAGCCAGTAGGCCCGCCTGCAGGGCTTGGCCTTGGCTTCCAGTTCCTGCGCGCTCCAGTTGGCAAGCCCTTGCGCCAGGAGCGCGGGTACGCGCACGCGGCCCATGCCCGCATTCGCCGCAGCAACGGCCTGCCCGGCATCGCTGACGATGATCGGGGGCTTGCTCTCTTCGCTGTCCTCGCCCTGACCGCACGGGTCGGGATCGCCCGGCCAGCCGATCCAATCGCCCTCGCCGATCTCGACCCAATCCGCTGTTCCCAGCTGCACCCCTTCCAGATCGCCGGGGCCATCGGTCCAGCGCACGGCGAGATCGAGATTGGCCTCGGTGAAGTCGGTCATCTCGCCATCGACAAGCGCGTAGCGCACCTGCGGGTTCGCCTTGCGGAACGCGGCAAGGCGCGGCGCCAGCCAAGCGGCGAAGAATTCGCGCGGAGCGGCGATGGTGTAGACAAGGCTCGACTGGCCCGCCTGCATCGACTGCACCGCGTCCTCGAACTGGAGGAAGCCGCTGCGCAGCGCGGCAAGTCCCGCGCCCGCCTCATCGGTAAGCTCGAGGCCCTTGCTGGTGCGGCGAAAGAGGACGACGCCCAGAACATCCTCGAGCGCGCGGATCTGCTGGCCGACGGCTGCAGGCGTCACCGCCAGTTCGTCCGCCGCGCGGGTGAAGGAGAGGTGTCGGGCCGCCGCGTCGAAGACGCGCAGGGCATTCAAGGGCAGATGCGAACGCTTCATGGCGCTTTTCTAGGCCCGAGAGCGGCTACGGGCAAGCCGCTCCGCGCCGCTTCGACCTTCGTGTAACGTGCGGAAAAATCAGCCCGCCGTCGCGGGTGCGGCGAGCGGGAAGAAAGGGATCTGTGTCTGCAGCTCCGAACCGTCGTCGCGGCGGAAGATGTAATGGC
This sequence comes from Novosphingobium profundi, assembly GCF_020524485.1. Taxonomy (GTDB): domain Bacteria; phylum Pseudomonadota; class Alphaproteobacteria; order Sphingomonadales; family Sphingomonadaceae; genus Novosphingobium; species Novosphingobium profundi_A. Next base: position 714,689 of record NZ_JAIVLF010000004.1, read on the forward strand.
CTTCCATGCTGCCCTGGGGCGTCGGCAGAGGGCACCCGGACACGTAATCGTGCGAGGCACCGGGCGCGAGGACCGGCTGTTCGCCCACGACCCCGTCGCCATCGACCACACTGACTTCGCCGTTGCCATCGGTGATGCGCCAGTGGCGGCTCATCAGCTTAATGGTACCTTCCGTCCCGTTCTCGATACGGATGTGGTACACCCAGAACCATTTGCCCGCTTCGATCCGCGATTGCTCAGGAAGGAAGTTCACCGCGACGCGAACCGTCACGCCTTCGGAAATGGCGGCATGCTGAAACAGTTCTTTCATGGGTATAGAGTAGCGACAAAAGCCCGCCGGGACAACCTCGTTGCCCACGTTCCGGTACCTTGTGCACGCTAGTCGAGTTCGGCCGCCCGGCATTCGAGCTGCCAGCAGAAACCGGCGACATCGTAGGTCGTCGTAACGTTTGCACTGAGTTTGACCCGCGGTACGTCCACGATGATGCGCGTGCCAAAGCCCTTGTGCTGCGGCGCCTCTACCGCCGGCCCGCCCCGCTCGCACCAGCGGATGCGGAAGATCGCATCGTCCTCTTCGCCCGTGGGAGCCGGTTCGCGCGCCCAGGAGATGGTCACCCGTCCGCCCGGGTCGGAGAGCGCGCCATACTTGAGCGCGTTCGTGCCCATCTCGTGCAGCGCCATGGCGAGCGCCTCGGCCGCGCCCGGCGAGAGCATCACGTCCGGCCCCTCGCAGGAAACCTGCGCGCGCTGCTCGCCCAGCGAGCGCAGCTGCGCCTCGATCATCTCCATCACCGGAATGTCCGACCAGGCCCGGCGCACCAGCACGTCCTGGTTGGCGGCAAGCCCCCGGATGCGCTGCTCCAGGCGCTCGATGAAATCGGGCCGGCTGGCATCGCTGCGCCGCGCCAGCGACTGGATGATCGCCAGCATGTTCTTGGAACGGTGGTTGACCTCCTGGAGGAGCAGTTCGATGCGCTGCTCGGCATCGCGCATCTCGGTCACATCGGTGTTGGTGCCGAACCAGAAAATGATCGCCCCATCCGCATCGCGGATCGGCTTGGCGCGGGAAAGGAACCAGCGCCATTCGCCCTTCGCCGAACGTAAGGGAAAGGTGTCTTCCCAGTCCGCGCCGGAACGGAAGCAGGCGCTGATCCGCGCGACCACGCCCTCGACGTAGTCCGGGTGATGGACAGACTGCCAGCCCCAGCCCTTCATGTCTTCCAGCGTGGTGCCGGTGTAATCGAACCAGCGCTTGTTGTACCAGAATATCGAGCCCTCGCTGTCCGCGATCCAGGCCAACTGGCTTATGTTGTCAGCAAGGAGCCGAAAGCGCTGTTCGCTCTCGGCAAGCTGACGCTGAGTGGCCTTCTGGCCCGAGATGTCGCGCGCGATCTTGCTGGCCGCGACGACCTTGCCATCGCGGTCGAGCAGCGGTGAGACGGTCACCGCGATGTCGACCAGGCTGCCATCCTTGCGCAGGCGCACGGTCTCGAAGGTCGGCATGCGCAAACCCTGCCGAATCCGCGCGATGATCGCGTCCTCTTCGTCCTGCCGGTCCTCCGGAATCAGCGTGCGAATGTTGCGCCCGACGATCTCGTCGTGCGGCCAGCCGAACACCCGCTCGGCGGCCGCGTTCCAGCTGAGAATCGTGCCGTCGAGCGTCTTGCCGACAATGGCGTCGTCGCTCGACTCCACGATGGCGGCAAGAAGCGCCGCCGGGTCGGTTCCGTGGGCGAGAGTGCTCAGAGCCCCGCCCGGTTCAGCGCCTGGTCGATGTCCTCGATCAGATCGTCGATATCCTCGAGCCCGACGTTGAAGCGCAGCATGCCTTCGGAAATGCCCATCGCCTCACGGCCCTCAGGCCCCATGTTGTGGTGGGTGGTCGAGGCCGGGTGGCACATCAGCGAACGCGCATCACCGATGTTGTTCGAGATGTCGACCAGTTCGAGTGCATCGAGCAGCGCATGCGCCTTCTCGCGCCCACCTTCGACCTCGAAAGCGAAGATCGGACCGCACGCATCCATCTGCTTTTGTGCCAGGTCCTTCTGCGGGTGGCTGTCGAGCCAGGGGTGCAGCACGCGCTTGACGCGGCCTTCGATGAACTGGCCCATCTTGAGCGCGTTCTCGCTCTGACGCTTGGCGCGAAGGTCCAGGGTTTCCAGGCCGTGCATCACCACCCAGGCGTTGAAGGGGGAAAGATTGGGGCCAGTGTTGCGCTGGAAGGGCAACAGCTTGTCGTTGATGAACTCTTCGGTACCACAGACTGCACCGGCAAGGACCCGGCCCTGCCCGTCCATCATCTTGGTTGCCGAATAGGCCACCACGTCGATACCGTATTCGAGCGGACGCTGCAGCACAGGTGTGCAGAAGGCGTTGTCGACGACGGTCGTGATACCATGCGCCTTGGCGATCTCGGCGATGGCGGCGAGGTCAGCCACGTCCATCGTCGGGTTGGCCGGGGTCTCGAAGAAGAAGACCTTGGTGTTGGGGCGGATGGCCTCTTCCCAGGCCTTGGTGTCGCGCGCGTCGACGACGGTCACGTCAATGCCGAAGCGCGGCAGCAGGCTGTCACCCAGCCAGCGGCACGAACCGAAGGCGGCGCGTGCGGACACCATGTGATCGCCGGCGGAAAGCTGGCACAGGAGCGCCGTAGTCATAGCCGACATGCCCGAGGCCTGAGTACGGCACGCCTCGGCCCCTTCCATGAGCGCGATGCGTTCTTCCAGCATCTGCACGGTCGGGTTCTGCAGGCGCGAGTAGGTCATGCCGTCGTCCTCGCCCATGAAGCGGGCGGCGGCGGTACCGGCGTTATCGTAGCTGTACCCCGAGGTCAGGAACATCGCCTCGCTGGTCTCGCCCATTTCGGAGCGCCAGGTGCCTCCGCGAATGGCCTTGGTTGCGGGGCGCCAGAGGCGGGTCTTGCTGCGGTCCTGTCCAGTCGTGCGTTTCATGGTGCAACGCTCTAGGAGGCCCGACGAGTCGGCGCAAGCGACTGCAATGCAACACGCCTGCGCTTGCGCACGCCCCGGCCAGCGCCTATCCCGCTCAACCGATGCCGCTCAACTCCCGTCCCGACCGCGATCCCCTGCTGTGGTGCACCGCGATCGCCTTCGCATTCCTGGCGCTGCTGCTCTGGCGCATCACCTTCCCCGTCGAGTTCTACTTCGACGAGATCCATTACGTGCCCGCCGCCCGTAAGCTGCTGGAGTTGGTGCCCGCAAACCGCGAACACCCCATGTTCGGCAAGGAAGTGATCGCAGGCTTCATCTGGCTGCTGGGCGACACGCCGCTGGCCTGGCGGCTGGGGCCGGTGCTGGCTGGCGCGCTGGGTCTGTTCGGTTTCGGCCGCTTCTTGTGGCATGTCTCGCACAAGCGCCGCGCCACGATTCTGGGCATGGTCCTGCTCGCGACCAATTTCATGTGGTTCGTCCAGAGCCGCATCGCCATGCTCGACATGATCGAGGCGGGGCTGTGCATGGTGGGCCTATGGCAATTCGCCGCCGCGCTCAGGGCCCCAACAACGCGCAGCGCGCGCGGCCACCTGCTCGCGGCCGGGCTGGCGATGGGGCTCTCGCTCGGCGCGAAATGGTCAAGCGCCCCCGCGCTGATGGTGCCCGGCCTTGCCTTTCTCGCGCTGCGCCTTTCCGAAGGCGGGCCCTTCTTCAAGGGGCGCAAGGGCGGTGTGGGGACGATCCCGGGGATCTCGCTCCTTGAGGCCGCCTTCTGGCTCGGCCTCTTCCCCTTGTGCGTCTACTGGCTGACTTACCTGCCTGCGATGTTCTACGCCGACCGGCCCATCTGGTTTACCGGCTTCATCGAACAGCACGAGTACATGATCCGCCTGCAGGACAGCGTGAAGAAGCCCCACCCCTACCGCTCGTACTGGTACATGTGGGTCACCGACTGGCGTGATATCTGGTACCTTTTCAAGGTGATCGACGGTTCGCAGCGCGGCATCGTGATGCTGGGCAACCCGCTTTCGATGCTGGCGGGTCTTGCAGCGCTGGTCTGGGGCCTGTGGGCGATCCTCTTCCGGCGCCGCTGGGACGTGGCGCTGCTCCTGGCGCTCTACACGCTGTGCCTCGGCGTCTGGGCGGTCAACGGCAAGCCCGTGCAGTTCTATTACCACTACCTTCTGCCGGGCGCGTTCCTGATGGGCATTCTGGCCTTTGCGCTGGAACCGCTGCTGGCCCGGCGCGATCGCTGGCGCTGGGTGGGGCTAGGCATTCCCGCGCTCTCGGTGCTGCTGTTTCTGGGCTTCTTCCCGATCCTCTCGGGGCTGCCTCTGCCCACGCGCCAGTTCTACAATGTCTGGATGTGGCTGCCGAGCTGGCGCTGAGGCAGCTGGGGGCTCACGCCGAGCCCCCACGGTCCAGGATCAGTACTTGCCCCAGACGAACTTGGACGACAGCGCGAAGTTCCACACAGCGCCCAGGATAATGCCGACAAGAACGGCCACGAAATCGTGGAAACCGATGGACTTGAGCACGGCGGCCGAGCCCACGTTGGTAAGCAGGCCGAGCGAGCAGGTCAGCGCGAACTGGGCCCAGCCGCGCAGCAGTGCGCTGAAGCCGCGCAAGCGCTTGTCGGAGTAGGTCAGCTCGTTGTTGAGGACGAAGTTGAACGTCATCGCAACGACGGCCGCCAGCGTGTTGGCGGTGTTGAAGACCGCGCTCTCCGACCAGTTGCCGTAGACGAAGCGCTCCCCGAAGACGACGTGAAGGAGCAGCCAGAGCGCCGCGAACTGGACGATGACGCCCAGAGCGCCCACGGTCCCGAACAGCGCGAAACGCGTCGGGATGATCCGGCCGAGCCACTTGTCGTAGAGGCCTACGAGAAATTCGAACACTACGGTCTGGTCCAGTTTGCTTTCGCCCTCGGCGCGGGCCGCGAAGTTGAGCGGAAATTCCTTGACGCGCAAGGGCGTTTCGGAGGTCGCCAGAATGTCGAGCAGGATCTTGAAGCCCACGCCCGAGAGGCGGTGCGCATCGGCGCGCAGGAACGCAGCGGGCAGCATGAAGAAGCCGCTCATCGGGTCGCTCAGCTCAACACCCGTGACCTTGTTGGCGATGCGGTTGGCAAGCCCGGAGACCTTCACGCGGTCAGGGCGCCCCCAGGCCTCGGTGCTCGCCCCTTCGGCGAAGCGCGAGGCGTAGGCCAGGTCGTAGTCGCCGCCCTTGAGCGCGGCGAGCATGCCCACAAGGAGCGCAGGATCGTGCTGGTGATCCGCGTCCATCACCGCGACGTAGGGCGCAGAGGTGGAGCACATGCCCTCGATCGCCGCACTGGCAAGGCCGCGCCGCCCGATGCGCTGGATACAGCGCACCCTTGGATCGGCCTGCGCGATCATGCGGACCTCGTCGGAGGTGCCGTCCGGGCTGTTGTCATCGACGTAGATGACTTCCCAGGCGATGCCCTGAAGCTCGCGATCGATCCGCTCCACCATCGTCGCGATGTTGCGACGCTCGTTATAGGTAGGCAGGACAATCGCGAGTTCGAGCGGCCGCGTGGCCACGGGCGCATCGGATGGGAGGGATGTGTGCGAGACGGTATCGTTCATGGAAACGGGACTGAAGTCGGAGGAAGACAAGGGAAACCCGCAGCCTTACAGGTGCGCGAGGACCGCGTCACCGATTTCCACGGTGCCGGCGGTGCCGCCCAGGTCCCCACCCTTGATGCCCTCGGCAAGCGCAGCGGCGACCGCATCCTCGATGCGCACGGCCTCGGCCTCGAGGCCGAAAGAGTGGCGCAGCATCATCGCGGCGGAAAGGATCGTTGCCATCGGATTGGCCAGGCCCTTGCCCGCGATGTCAGGCGCAGAACCGTGGATCGGCTCGTAAAGGCCGAAGCTGCCCTCCGCGAGGCTCGCCGAAGCCAGCAGACCGATCGACCCCACGCACATGCTGGCCTGGTCGGAGAGGATGTCGCCGAACAGGTTGCCGGTCACGACCACGTCGAACTGGCCGGGGTTCTTCACAAGCTGCATCGCCGCGTTGTCGACGTACATGTGGGTGAGTTCGACTTCGGGGTAGTCCTTGGAGACCTCGATCACGACGTCGCGCCACAGCTGCGAAGTTTCTAGGACGTTGGCCTTGTCGACCGAGCACAGCTTCTTCGCGCGGGTCATCGCCGCCTTGAAACCGGCGTGCGCGATGCGGCGCACCTCGTCCTCGGCGTAGGACATCATGTCCCAGCCCTGACGGCGGCCGTCCTCAAGCGTGCGCATGCCCTTGTCGCCGAAGTAGACGTCGCCGTTGAGCTCACGCACGATCAGGAGGTCGATCTCCTGCGCGACTTCCGCGCGCAGCGAAGTCAGACCCTCGAGCCCCTTGTACACGCGCGCAGGGCGCAGGTTGGCGAACAGGCCCAATTCCTTGCGCAGGCCAAGGACGGCCTGCTCGGGACGCAGGTGGCGTTCAAGATGGTCAAGATCGAAGTCGCCAACCGCGCCGAACAGGATGGCATCGGCCGAACGGGCGATGTCGAGCGTGGCTTCGGGAAGCGGGTGGCCATGCTTGCGGTAGGCCGCGCCGCCAACGTCACCCTCGACCAGTTCGAGGTCCGGCAGGCCCAGCTTCTCCAGAACGCGCACGGCCTCACCCGTGACTTCCGGACCGATCCCGTCGCCTGCAAAAACCGCGATGCGCATGCCTGTTTCCCTAGCTGCTGTCTTAGTCAGAAATTCGCCCCAGCCGCTCGCGCAGCTGGGTGCGGGCCGCCATAACGTCTTTGCGCCGTTCGGCAAGCGGATAGCGGTCCAGTTCGCGCCCGATCCTGTCGAAAGTCCGCAGAATCGCGTCCCAGTCCGCGTCATCTGGACGCGGCACGGGCACGCCATAGCCCAGTTCGCGCAGCAGCAGGACCTCGTAGGAGAGAAGAGGCAGCGCCCATCCGCGTGCGGAAGGTGCCACACAAATCGCCTCGAGCAGCCCGCCAAGCGCCTGGTGGAGCGCAGGATAAGCCTGCCGCTCGGGCAGGCTCGCGGCGGTGAGCGAGGTCAACCAGGAAAAGGCCGCGGACGGAAGGGGCTCGGACAACCAAGGGCCGCGCGAGCGCACGAGCTCGACGCGCGCGAAGGGAAGCTGACCTTCCGAACGCGCACGAATATCGACGGCTACGATGTTCCCGGGAATGAGGACGGGCCGCAAGGTACGGCCCCGCGCGCCAGCAACGTAGGCCGCAACAACGCCTTCCTCGTGGGTCAGGAACCGCACGATAGCCGCAGCCTCGCCGTGCGACCGCACGGCGCAGACGATGGCTTCGGTACGCAGCTCCATCATGACGCACACTCGCACATCATGCGAGAGGCTTCACGCATCCTGGAGCCAGCACCATCTCGATTCCTTCGGGTGTCACCCCGCGAGGGATCAGCCGTTGCGCAGCTGCTTGGCTTCGATCTCGTCAAGACGGGCCTTGAGGGCTTCGGCTTCCGCGCGGGCGGTCGCGGCCATTTCCTTGACCGCCTCGAATTCCTCGCGGCTCACAAAGTCCATGTCGCCCATGAACTCCTTGGCGCGCTCGCGCATGTTGTCACGCGCTTCGCGGGTCATGCCGGCAAACGTGCCGGCAGCGCTGTTCATCATCTTGACGAAATCGGCGACGAAAGGGTTTTCGCTTTGCATGGAAGCCTAAATGGTACAGCCCGCCCCCCTGCGCAAGAGGGTTCGATGGCGTTGGTGGAGGAGAATCGCGCGCTCGCCGAGAAGATCACGGCAAAGGCCCGCCCGGCTCAAATCTCGTAGCGGATCTCCGCTCCCGAGGGCGCCTTGCCGTCAAGGTCGCGATTGATCTGGAGGAAGGCGTAGTTGAGATACGTCGCGAAGAGGATCCAAGCGAGATAGGGCAGGAGCAGCAGCGCCGCCTTCACGCGGATGCGCCAGAACAGCACGATCGTGGCGAGCACGAGGACATCGAGCACGGCGATGACCACAAGCGCGCCGGTGATACGGTGCATCCCGAAGAAGACCGGCGACCAGGCAAGATTTACCAGAAACTGCAGCGCGAAGACGCCGCAAGCCAAGCCACGCCCTGACGCTCCACGCGCGGCCAGGATCAGCGCCAGGGAAAAGCCCATCATGGCATAAAGGATAGTCCAGACGATCCCGAAGGCGGCGGGCGGCGGATAGACGGCGGGCTTGGCCAGCGCAGCGAACCAGACGTTCTGCGGCCCGCTCTGCGCGAGCGCTCCTGATAGAAACCCGCAGAGCACGAGCGCAGGGACACAGACCAGCGACCAGCGCAGGAAACTGGCGCGCAACTGACCGGAAGAGGCAAGCAGATTCATACCCGGATCATCTCTCAAAACGGGGGACCATCACAGCCGCCCAACCCTAACCGATGGTTCGTATTACGTTACTTGCGGGAATCTGGCGTGTAAGGAAAGCCCCGTGCCGTTCAGGCCCCGCTCGCGATCTCGCCTGCGACCTCGCGGCCGCGCGCTGCCGACACGAGGAATTCGACATTGCCTTCCGGCCCCGTGATCGGGCTTTCCACGATCCCCTGGATAGTCCAGCCGCCCTCTTCCAGCCAGACACGCACTTCCTCGCAGACACGCGCGTGGAGCGCGGGATCGCGCACGACGCCGCCCTTGCCCACCTCGCCGCGCCCAACCTCGAACTGCGGCTTGATGAGCGCGACGAGGCGGCAGTCCGGTCCGGCCAGGTTCAGGGGCACTTCCAGCACCTTGGCAAGGCCGATGAAGCTCGCATCGCAGACCACCCAGTTGCAGTCCTGCGTGATGTGCTCGCCCGTCAGGATGCGGGCACTGGTCTGCTCCAGCACCGTGACGCGCGGATCCTGGCGCAGCTTCCAGGCGAGCTGGTTGGTGCCCGAGTCGACCGCGAAGACGTGACTCGCCCCCTTGGTGAGGAGCACGTCTGTAAAGCCCCCGGTCGAGGAGCCGACATCGATCGCCACCGCGCCTGCGGGATCGAGCCCGAAGTGCTCGATCGCATGGGCAAGCTTGATCCCCCCGCGCGAAACCCAGGGGTGGTCGCGTCCGCGCACTTCCAGCGGCGCGTCGGCCTTGAGCGTCTGCCCGGCCTTGGCGATCTTGGTTTCCCCGGAAAAAACGTGCCCCGCCATGATCAGCGCCTGCGCGCGCGTGCGGCTCTCGGCTAGTCCACGGTCGACGAGCATCTGGTCGACGCGCGCCTTCCCTGCGGATTTGCCATGCGGTTTCGCCCCTTTGCCACGGTTTTCAGGGGCGCTGGACTTTTCGGTGGATGGAGACTGGGACGCGTCGGACATGGGGCACTGCACACTTGAGAAGAGGCGCTCGTCATTCCATACCGGACGCATGAAGGCAAATCCGCGCGGTCGCGCTCTCCCCGTCCGTCTCGTTTCGGCACCGGCTCTCGCCCTGACCCTGTTTGCGGCTGGCTGCATCCCCGCACCGCCAGCCTCGACACCCACGCCCAGCGCCACGCGTCCGGCACAGCGCCCCGCGCAGCCGCAGGTTCAACAGCTGGCGACACCCGCTCCGCCACCCTCGCCCCGTTCGCTGCCCGAGCCTGCAAACTGGCGCGACGCGCCCGTGACGCCGGGCACCTGGAGCTGGGCGCAGAGCGGCCCGCGCTCGGTCGCCGATTTCGGAGGCAGTCTGTTCACCATGCGCTGTGACACGCGCAATGCCACGGTGACCCTTGAACGCCGCGCCCAGGGTGCGGCGGGCCGTGTTACCATGGGCATCACCACGATGCAGGAGACGCACACCGTCACAACCGAGGCCCGCCAGGGCTATTACGTCGCGACCCTGCCCGCGCGCAGCCCGATCCTCGACGACATGGCCTTCACCCGCGGCCGCTTTGCGCTTTCCACGCAGGGCCAGCCCACGCTCTACATTCCGAGCTGGACCGAGGTCTCGCGCGTGATCGAGGATTGCCGCTGACAGCACCTGCCTGGCGAGGCTGGCCGCACGCGTGGCACGCCTCGCCGAAACGCCTGTGCGATATGGGCAACAAGAGCACCTTGCAGGAAGGATTCGCGAAGCCGGACACAGACCGGACCACTGCGAAAAACCGGCGGAAACGCGGGCCTTTCAGCTGGGGAAAACTTCAGCGAAGGCATGATAATGCCGCGAAAAAACTTGAATTCAAGTCTTGTGGTGCGCTGCGGAATAAGACACATTTTCTCGCAGGACGACGGAACCCGAGGAAGCCCTCCTCGGAGCTACCGAAGTCCAGTCGCTCTCGGGCGGCGAACCCTATGGCTCAACAGCGCGAAAGGAGGTGATCCGATGTCTCATGGTTCAGCATGGAGGTCGGCAATTTCCGTCGCGAGGCATTATCGCTGATTTCAGATACGCGATAAAGGTACTCGCTGGCGGCACTTCCGGCCGCTGACCATGTGAAAGGCCGTACCGGCGCTCCCGGTGCGGCCTTTCTCATTTTCTGGCCGTCAGGGGCGCGAAAGCGACAAGCCCGCACTCTACACAATCGCGCAAAGCCGCATGCACGCCGCGCAAGAGCATCTCAGCGCCTATCGGCGCAACCTCCCGAATTTGCGCGCTTTCAGCAGGGCACTTGCCTCCATCGCACCGCGTGCTACACCTGAAACCATACGTATCAATATTACTTTACAGTTGCGCGCAGCGTAATTTTCATACACCTGCGCCCTCGCAACCCCAAGACAGAGGACTGAGTTTTCATGGCGAGTCCCGCCGAAGCCGCGCTGACGTTTTCCCTTGAGCCCAACCCCGCCCCTGCCAGCGACGCGACGCGCGCGGCGGTATTGGCCAATCCGGGCTTCGGCACGCACTTCACCGACCACATGGTCACGATCGACTGGACCGAAGGCACTGGCTGGCACGACGCCAAGGTTTCCGCCTACGCGCCGATCCCGCTCGATCCGGCCGCCGCGGTGCTGCACTACGCTCAGGAAATCTTCGAGGGGCTGAAGGCCTACAAGCAGGCCGACGGTGCGATTTCGCTGTTCCGTCCCGACGCCAACGCAGAGCGCTTCAACCAGTCCGCCACGCGCCTTGCCATGCCGACGCTGCCTGAGAACCTCTTCATCGAGGCGATCGAGAAGCTCGTCGAACTCGACAAGGCCTGGATCCCGGACGCCGAGGGCGCCTCGCTCTACCTGCGCCCCTTCATGATCGCGACCGAGGCCTTCCTGGGCGTGCGCCCGGCCAAGACCTACAAGTTCATCCTGATCGCCAGCCCGGCGGGCAACTACTTCAAATCGGGCGCCCCTGCGGTCTCGATCTGGGTCTCGGACTACACCCGCGCAGCGCCCGGCGGCACGGGTGCGGCCAAGTGCGGCGGCAACTACGCGGCCAGCCTTGTCCCCCAGGGCGAAGCCCTTGCACGCGGCCACGACCAGGTCGTCTTCCTCGACGCTGCCGAGCACAAGTGGATCGAGGAACTGGGCGGCATGAACCTGTTCTACGTCTTCGATGACGGCACGATCCTCACCCCCGCGCTGACCGGTACGATCCTGCCCGGCATCACCCGACGCAGCCTCATCGCGCTGCTGCGCGAAGAGGGCCTGACCGTGAACGAGGGCCGCTACAGCCTCGACCAGTGGCGCGCGGACGCGACCAGCGGCAAGCTCGTCGAAACCTTTGCCTGCGGCACGGCGGCTGTCGTTACTGCGGTCGGCAAGGTAGCGGGCAATGACGGCGAATTCACCATCGGTTCGGGCGGCCCCGGCCAGCTGACCGAGAAGGTCAAGGCCCGCCTCGTCGCAATCCAGCGCGGCCAGGCCGAGGACACCCACGGCTGGGTCCGCAAGATCGCCTGATCGCGCCAGCTCCTGACCCAAACGAAGAACCCGGCCAGCCCTGCGCCCGCCGGGTTTTTTCGTGCATAGCGTGCCAGGCCCTCTTGCCCCGCCGCACGCACATGCCATCTCGGGAACGAAAATTCCTCCTGAAGACGAGAGCGCCATGACCGACACCGCCCCCTACCCCATCGGCACCCCCGGCACGCCCTGGGGCGCGCGTGAGGTCGATGCCTGGCGGGCCACGCAGGCCGCCCAGCGCCGCTACGGACAAGACGTCGAGCCGCGCATCCTCGCGCTGGCCGACCGCTTCACGCTTCAGGAGTACGGCACGCTCGACTACGCGGGAGAGCGCTTCACGCTCTACGCGCTCTCGAATGGCCCGATCGACGCGAGCTTGCCCACCGCGCTCGTGACCGGCGGCGTCCATGGCTACGAGACCAGCGGCGTCATGGGCGCGCTCGAGTTCCTCGAAACACGCGCAGCGGACTATGCGGGCCGGGTCAACCTGCTCGTCGCGCCTTGCGTCAGCCCCTGGGCCTATGAGCGAATCAACCGCTGGAATTACGACGCCATCGACCCCAACCGCAATTTCACTGCCGACAGCCCGGCGGGCGAATGCCGTGCGCTTGTCGCCCTCGTCGCCGCGCAGGAGGTTCCCTTCCTGCTCCACATCGACCTCCACGAGACCACCGACAGCGACGAGGAGGAGTTCCGCCCCGCGCTCGCCGCGCGTGATGGCAAGGACTACGATCCCGACACCATCCCCGATGGCTTCTACCTGGTCGACGATGCCGACAACCGCCAGCCCGCTTTCTGCGAAGCCATTATCGAGGCCGTTGAAAAGGTGACCCACATCGCGCCCGCCGACCCGCAGGGCAACATCATCGGCTCACCCGTCGTGCAAAAGGGCGTGATCGAGTACCCGCAAGGCAAGTACGGCATGTGCGCGGCCATCACGGGCGCACGCTTCACGACCACCACCGAGGTCTATCCCGACAGCCCGAGTGCAACACCCGAAGAATGCAACGCCGCACAAGTCGCTGCCGTGTGCGCCGCGCTCGACTACGGGCTCGGCGCCTGACAGGGCGTGCTCACAGGCCCGCCGCCGCCATTTCCCGGCGCGCGGCGGCGAGTTGCGCCTGAAAGACAGGATCGGACTGGACGCGGGCGAATGTCGCGGCTGCCACCACGCGCCCACCTACCGTGTCGCTCATCCAGTGGACGCGGCAGATCACGCGGCTGAAGCCGAAGTCGTACCCGCGCTGGAGCACCGCGTCGGCACGGCTCGGCACCAGTTCGGCCAGCACCAGCGCCATCATCCAGCCCGCCGTGGTGTGGCCGGACGGATAGGACCCGTCGTGGCGCAGGGCCTCCTCCTCCTCGGGCGTACACGATCCGCCACCATTCTCGGCAAAGGGGCGCACGCGCTGGTAGTGGTTCTTCGCCTTGTAACTGGCGAGCCCCGCGTCGGCCATCGCCCGGCGCAGAAGCATCTCGGTATGGGGCTTGCTCCCGTCCGACAGCGAGGTGCCGACAAGCGGCTCGAAGGAACTGACGATGGCCGGCCAGTTGAGGTCGGCATCGGAGGTCGCGAGCGCAAAGCGTTCGGAAGATGCCCCTTTGGCCGCTTCCCAGGCGGCTTCGTCGGCGGCCTTGGCGGCGCTCCCCTCCGCGGGCGGCGGAGGCAGGAGAGCCAGGCTGTCGGGCAGCTGTGACATCTCCAGATAGCCCTTGGGGAGCGGGATCTCGGGCGAGATCACACCGACCTCCGCCACCGTAACCGGGGGCAGCGCGGCGGAACGCGTGTCGCCTGTCGCCGTGGTCGTGCATCCCGCCAGCACAAGCAGGCATCCACCTGCGACAATTCCTAGAGTGCGCGTGCTCTGCATGTGTCCTGTCCCTTCGCAGCATGGTGTTGAAGACGTAAACTAGCCTTGGCCAGGTTGCGTGGGCATCGGGGTTAACCCTCGGACGTTAAAGCACGAAGACAACGCGCTCGGACACAAGTCGCTCCCCGAACATTGGCGGCCGCGCCTCTTGTTGCGCCCCTCGTCGGCACCTACCTAGCGCGTTCTTCTTCTCCCGGCGCCTGCAACAAGGAGCTCAGCGCACATGGCCGACACCACCTACACGCCCCCCAAGGTCTGGACCCACGACGCCGAGAACGGGGGCACCTGGGCCAGCATCAACCGCCCCACCGCCGGTGCGCGCGAACAGAAGGACCTGCCCCGCGGCGAGCATCCCTTCCAGCTCTATTCGCTGGGCACGCCCAACGGCCAGAAGGTCACCATCCTATTCGAGGAACTGCTGGCAGCCGGCGTCAGCGAGGCCGAGTACGACGCCTGGCTCGTCAATATCGGCGAAGGCACGCAGTTCACCTCTGGCTTTGTCGAGATCAACCCCAATTCCAAGATTCCCGCCCTCCTCGATTGCTCGGGCGAGACGCCGGTCCGCGTCTTCGAATCGGGTGCGATCCTGTTCCACCTCGCCGAGAAGTTCGGCATGTTCCTGCCCAAGGACGGCGCGGCCAGGACTGAGTGCATGTCCTGGCTGATGTGGCAGATGTCGACGGCCCCCATCATTGGTGGCGGCTTTGGCCACTTCTACGCCTACGCGCCTGAAAAGTTCGAGTACGCGATCAACCGCTTCGCGATGGAAACCAAGCGCATCATGGACGTCGCCGACAAGCGCCTCGCCGAGACGCGCTACCTGGCGGGCGATGACTACACCATCGCCGACATCGCGACTTACGGTTGGCTTGGCGGCTTCGTGCGCGGCGAATCCTACACCGACGCCGCGACCTTCCTCAGCGTTCACGAATACACCAACCTCATGCGCTGGGGCGAGGAACTGGGCGAGCGCACCGGCGTGAAGCGTGGCCTCGTCGTCAACCGCGATGCGCCAGGCAAGATCAAGGAGCGCCACAGCGCGGCCGATATCGACGCGGTCCTCGGCGCCTGACCGGTTTTCCCCGGCGCGGGGAAGGTCCGATGCGAAAAGGGCCTTTTCAGCGCCGGGATAAGCCGCTAAGCGCGCAGTCCCATCGCGGTGCACGCAGCGTGCCACGCGATCCTGCTGGGGCGTAGCCAAGCGGTAAGGCAGCGGTTTTTGGTACCGCCATGCGCAGGTTCGAATCCTGCCGCCCCAGCCATTCTCGATTCTCACCACCTCTCAAGCCGTCCAAGAGCGGCTCTTGCAAATGGCGGAATTCCGCCATTTACCTAGGCCTTCGCGTCCCTCTACGTCCCGGGAGGGGGCCTTGCAGCTCGGCCCCTAGTTGGTCAATTTGTTGGTACGAAATCACCCATTTCCAACACCGGAACGCGTCTCAGGATTCGAACCTGTGACTTCGGGGGGAGTTGCCAACAATGCTCACCAACATTGCGATCAAGGCCTTCAAGCCAAAGGACAAGACCTACAAGCGCTCCGACGCGGCCGGGCTCTACATCGCGGTCAATCCCACCGGCTCGAAAATCTGGTATCTGGCCTACCGTTTCGGCGACAAGCAGAAGACGATTTCGGCCGGTCCCTATCCGAAGGTTTCGCTTCTGGCCGCCCGTGCCTGGCGCGACGAGATGAAGAAACTGCTGGAGTTGGGCCTTGATCCATCGGAAGAGCGCCGCCACGAGCAGCGGGAAGCCAGGATCAAGGCCCGCGGCGACGTGACGAACACCTTCGAACATGTCGCTCGCGAGTGGCTGGAGACACGCTCCCTCGCCTGGACGCCGCGTTATGCCGATCTCGTCACCGGACGGCTCGAAAGCGACATCTTCCCTGTCATCGGCAAATGCAACATCGCGCACATTCGTCCGCGTGAAATCCTCGAGGCGATCCGCAGGATCGAGGACCGGGGCGCTGTGGAAATGGCCCACAGGGTAAAGAACCACTGCAGCGAAATCTTTCGCTACGCGATACCCGACGGACGCTGTGAAAGCGATCCATGCCGCGACATCGGACCCGCCTTGCGCAAGCCCCAGCCAACACGTCACCGCCCGAAAGTTTCGGCGCGCGACCTGCCTGCCTTCTATGCCCGGCTCAACGGTGATGATGGTGCCAGACTGAGCCACCTGGCCCTTCGCTGGACGATTCTGACGATGGTGCGCACGCAAGAGACCCGATTCGCCCAATGGGCTGAGTTCGAGGATCTCGATGGTCCCGAGCCGCTATGGCGTATCGGTGCCGATCGCATGAAAATGCGCAGCGAGCACCTCATCCCCCTGCCCCGGCAAGCTATTCCGCTCTTGGAAGAAATCCACGAGCTCAACATCTTTCGAAAGGCAGGAAATCCCCGGCACGGCCGCTTCCTGTTCCCGGTTGCAGGGACGCGCAGCATGGTGATCAGCGAGAACCGCATGCTCGACATCATGTACAGGATTGGCCTGCGCGGAAAGGCGACCGTCCACGGCTTTCGGGGCCTTGCCAGCACGGTGCTCAACGAGAGCGGCCGCTTTCAGCCCGACTGGATCGAAATGCAGCTCGCCCATCAGCCGCGCGGGGTTCGCGCAGCCTACAACGCCGCGCAATATCTCACCCATCGCCGTCAGATGATGCAGTGGTGGGCCGACTATCTCGACAAGGCCGAAGCACGAGGAATGGCTGAACGCGAGCACGTATCCAGCCCCTTTGGCTCGACCGCGCTCGAGACATTCCCCCCGCTCAGGACGCGCAGGCGAGCCTGATCTCGCAGGCCGCCTCAAGCATCGTCGTTGGGAGAATTCGCAAAGCCGAAGGGGTCGCGCATCCAGGCCTCGATCTCGGATTCACGCCAGGCCGAGCAACGCGCAGAGATCTTGACCTGAGCCGGGAAGGCGCCGGCCTGGATCCTCCTGTAAAGCGTTGCTCGCGCAAGCCCGGTACGTTCCATGACCGCATCAAGACGCAGGAAACGTTCCGGCTTGGGCGCGGGCGCCGGGCAGAGCTCTTCTTCCTCGATCGGCTCTCGTTCGAATATGCGCCTCTTCGCGATCATTTCGACTTCTGCCCTTGGCGAAAGGCGCGGTCGGCATCGAGATAGCCGGCAAGCATGGCGGGGATGAGTTCGGCAAGCTCGATCGGTTTGCCATAAGCCTGCGCATAGGCTTTCGCGTAGTCTTCCAGGTCGCGATGAAGATCGGGAAGAATGCGGATCACAATCTTGACTGGCGTCGTTTCGGGAAGCTTGGCGAGGCGTATGGCGCTCATTGCGCGTTCTCCTTTATCCAGGGTTCAAGAACGAGGTCCTGGCGCACGAGCAGGCGAACCGGCGCGCCGGGCCGTACTTCGATGGTCGGGGCGACGTCGAGATTGCGCCGAGTAATGCTGTCGCCAGCCCGACTGACACTGCCTTGCGTGCCTTGCCGGATCGCATCGACAAGATCGCTGTCGCCGCTCAGGCTCAATTCGGTTCCAACGCTCAGCAGCGTGGCAATCGCAGCCCCCTTCAACAGCCGGCCGGTATGCGCGTTCAGCTTGTCTTCGAGCCCGGCATAGCCCTGCGGGTCGCTCGCTGGCATGTTGTCAAGGCGCAGAGAACGCCCATCGGGCAAGACCAGACGCTGCCAGACCAGCAGGGCCCGACTTTGCCCATAGGTTACGTGCGAATCGTAGTTGCCAATGAGGCGCGATCCTTGTGGGATGAGCAGGACCCGGCCCGTGATGCTGTCGAAGACATTGCGGGTGACTTGGGCAATCACCATGCCGGGAAGGTCCGAATTTATGCCAGTTACAAGGCTGGCCGCAATGACGCTGCCCGCCATGAGAACATGCGACGAGGTCGCAGGCTCGAGGACGTGGGCATTGCGGGTATTGCGCGTCTCGAGCTGCCTCGCAAAACCTTCCTTGCCGGATGCGACGGCAGGTTCGCTTCCCAGCATCTTCGGGCCCGCAGCTTCATCGGCATGCTGGACATCGGAGGCTGGTACCTCACTAGGGGACGAAGGCGTGGGATTTACGTTCGTCAGCAAGGGCGACTGGCGCGCCTTGCGCAGTTGCTCCTCTTTTTCCTGACGTGCTTGCTCTCGTTCCTGCGCGGCCCGTTCGGCTTCACGCGCCGGCTTGTTTTCCTGCGCGCGCAGGATGGGACGGCCCAGATCTCCGGGCAAGGCCGGACCAAGCTTCGCAGCGTCGCCATAGTTTGACGGCAACGCATCGAGACCATCGTCAGCGGGCTTGCGGTTAGCCTGGGCCAGATTGGCAGGAGGCTCTTTCCTGTCCTTCTCGTGCGAGCTCAGCGCGTATCCTGTAACCCCAGCAAGAACCAGTGCAGCGACCGACGCGCCGCCGATAACAAGCTCCTTCTTGAAGCGTTGAGCCAGAGGCAAGGGTGCCCTGATCGCGAGACTTTCGGGGTCGACCTTGCCCGCCTTGGCCGCGATGTCATTACCCGCCTCTCGATCGCGGACCGACCCATTGTCTGGATCGCCAGTGTCACGTGTTGCAGGCCCCCCGACACCGGCCTCGAGAGAGGATGGCAGCGCAGTTCCTTTTGGCATTTGCGACTGTGAGCCTTCATCCATCATGGGCGCCCTCCCCGCGTGATGCGCACGACCTTCTGGTCCTTGGTCCCCAGGCGCAGTTCGGCAGTCTCGAATATCCTGTCGACGATGTAGAAGCGCCCCTTCATGCGATAGTTGACCAGTTCGGCCTTCCCGTGCCCATCGACCAGGAACAGGGGCGGCGCTTCACCCTGACCGATCGAGGCCGGGAATTCGATGTAGGTCCGCGCGCCATCGTCGAAGGCGCGCACCGGGCGCCACGTCGCATGGTCCCCCGTGATCACATAGCCGAAGTAGAGCTGTTCAACGCCGATGCCCTGCGCGACCGGCGCGCTCGCCTCTGCTGCCTTTTTTGCTCGCGCAACCGCGAGCAAGGCATCGAGCGGATAGGTCCAGGCCAGCGCCGTCATGCCATCCTGATCGGCGCTCGTAAGCTCAAGATGGTAGGTCCGCCTGTTGGTTGTGATCACCAGATTGGTCGACAGACCTTGCGTGAACGGCTTGACCAGCACGTGGGTCTGCTCGGCCTCACCCTCCCCACTTCGCGTGTCGCCAATGATCCAGCGTGCGGTATCGCCCGCAGCAACCGCGATCAGCCCTTCGCCCGGCTGGAGGGCAATATCCGTGATCATCCCGGGCTGGGTAGGTACATGATAGACCGCCCCGTCGGACCACAGAAACATCTGGCGCGCATTCATGTAGTTCGCGAGGACAGGCTCCACCGGCTTGCGTACGCCCACGGCTGAGGGAATGGAAACGGCCTGGGCTGGCGTTACACCGACGACAAGCGACACGATGGCAGCGATACAAGGCTTCATGGCTTCACCTCCGATAATGTAGGGGACAGATCCGGCGTCGCGCCAAGCCGCGAGGTTGGCGATTGTTCGCTCGTCAGCGGGCTTTGCTGTGTTGGTCCATCGCCAGCGGGCTCGAGTTCGCGGCTCCAATCGATCCCGTCGACATAGAGCCCAAGCGGGTTGCGCCTCAGGGTTTCGCGGTCGCGCGGCGCCTTGCGCACAACGGTCACCATGGCCGTCCAATGCTCTTGGCCAGATGGGCTCCCGTGTTCATAGGCCGTTTCGACCCACTTGACCTGGAACGACTGCTGCGAAGCCCTGACGACGCTCGTGATCTGGACAGTGACCGTTCGCTCGCCGATCCGTGTCAGCGCGCCCGACTGGCGGGCATAGGCGCTCAGGAAGGCAGCCCCTCTTTGTGTCGTGAAGTCATAGGCCTCGAGCCACTGACGGCGCATGACGACAGGGTCGAGTGAAAGGCCCCTGACGTGCTCGATGAACTTGCCTAGCGCCCAGGCGATCTGCGGGTCACTCGGCGTGTAGTCAGCTTCGGCTTCGCTGACCGCCCGTGGTTCGCCAAGCCGGTCGACCGCGACCACGTAAGGTACGACCCGGCTTTGCAGCGATTGCCACAGCAGGCCGGCCGTCATCGAGCACGACAGCCCTAGACATCCAAAGGCCATGAGGCGCCAATTTCGGGCCTGAACGCGGGCCGAGCCGATGCGCTCATCCCATAGCTGGCCTGCGCGCTGAAAAGGCGTTTCGGGTTGGGGAGTTCGGCCGTATGCCTGAAGGCTGCGTTTGAAGCGCATGGTTCAATCGTTCCTTTCACTGATATCGGGAGAGAGGCCGCCGCCGCCGCGATCACCTTGTTGAATTGCATGGACAGCCATCTGGCGGCGATGGCGCGACGCCTGCTCGGCGCGAAGGCTCCTCGCCCACTGCGGCGCCGTCTCACCGCCGCCGGAAGCCGGCGACGGTGAGTTCGTATTCTCGTAAGCTGCTGCGCCCGCCGCACGGCCGCGCGAAGCCGCCTCGGAAAGCCCAAGCGTTTGCGAGGCGCGTTGCCGGACGGAATTACCGGCAGCGCGCGCCACACCGCCAAGGCCAGCCTTTACGCTGCCATCCGAGTTTTGTTTGCTCAGCGAATAGGCGCTCGAGGTCGCCGCCCCCATCGACGTCCCGGCGCGAATCGAACCAAGCGCCGCACCTCCCAGTATGCGTGCGCCTGCAAGACCGCCGCCTCCTGCAAGCATACCAACACCGCCGGCGCCAAGCGCCGTCCCAAGGGCCGCTCCGGCTCCCAGTTGCGGCGCACCTGCGGCAAGACCACTTGCGACAGACGGCGCGAAGATGCCCAGACCAAAAAGCGCAAGGCTCGCAAGGACCAGGCTCATGGCCTGGGCGATGTCGGGCTCCTGCCCTTTGAGCGCGCCGGCGTACTGCTCGAAAAAGCTCGAACCGATGCCGACGATCACGGCGAGCACCATAACCTTGATGCCCGAGGAGACGACGTGGCCCAGCACGCGTTCAGCCAGAAAGCTTGTCCGGTTCCACAACGCGAACGGCACGAGAATGAACCCGGCGAGGCTCACCAGCTTGAACTCGATCACGCATACGAACATCTGCACGGCAAGAATGAAGAAGGCGAGGATGACGAGCAGCCAGGCGATGAGGAGCACGGCGATCGTCAGGAAATTGTCGAAGAAGCTCGTGAACCCGAGCAACTTGGCGACCTGATCGAGCATGGGCCATGCGGCGGAAAATCCCGTGCCCGCCAGATGTCCCGGCTTCAGGAGATCCTGCGCCGAAATCGTCCCACCCCCGGCCGTCACCCCGGCTTGCGCGAAAGAGGCGAAGATCACCTCGGAGAGCGACTGGAAATTGTTGATGATATAGGCGAACGCGCCGACAAAGAGGATCTTGCGAACGAAGCGTCCGAGAACGTTGTCATCTCCGCCAAGCGTCCAGAACAGCGCGGCCAGCGTCACGTCGATCCCGACAAGCGTTGCCGTCAGGAACTGGACGTCGCTCCCCAGAAGTCCAAAACCACTGTCGATGTAGCGCGTAAAGGCGCTCAGGAACTGATCGATGATATTGAGATCATCCATGACGTCAGATTCCCTTCGGGTTGATCAATAAGGATGGATCCGCGTGACCCGGACCGGGGAGCAAATCCGGGCCACGCGGCGCGGCGACGGGGAGGACGAACGCCGCCGCTGTCTCGTTGATGTCAGTCCGGCGTGTAGGCGTTGCCTGAACCAAGGAACCGGGACGTCGCCGCCTGGGCCTGAGCCGAAGCCTGGGCGCGATTGGCCTGGGTGATCGCCTCGGCCCGAAACTGCGCCGCCATCATCTGCTGGATCTGGAACTGCTGCTTGGCCGCGATCGCGAGGAGCTGGTTGGTCGCCTGCTGGGCCTGCAACGCCCCTTCCGCGTCTTGGCTACGCTCCGCCACTTTGGCCAGATCCTGCGCGTCATCCTCGATCGTCTCGGCGATCTGCGCCTGGACCCGGGTAGTATGGCGGTAGGCCTGCACTTCAGTCTCAAGCCGGGTGCGCGCCGCAGCCACCTCATCGTCGAGCTTCAACGACTGACTGAACGCATCCGGATAAAGCGCATCGAACTGCGTCTCGACGCGCGCTGTACTGAACTGGATGCCCTGGGCCTCGTTCATGAGTGCCTCGATCTGGCGCAGTGTACGGTAGAGTGCCTCGAGTTCGGGAAAATCGATGCGCGAAAGGTTTTTCGCCTGATTGGTAAGGCTCTGTGCCTCGTTCTGGAGCGATGTGATCTGGTTGTTGATCTGCCGTAGCGCGCGGGCCGCAGAAAGAACGTTCTGGGCATAATTCGAGGGGTCGTAGACGATGATCGCCTGAGCGGACTGGAGCGGGACCGTAAAGCCGGCTGTCACCACAAGCAGTGCAACTGCGCTGCGCAGCGCTCCAAAGGAGCACGAAGAACAACGGTTCATTGGATTTCTCCTGACTGGTTGGGATGTGGTGCGCAGGTGCGCGTTTCCTCTGGCCAGTTCTGGCCAGGGAACGAGGCGAGATAGTCAATTGCCCACTGCGCGCTGGTTCCTTGCAGGAACCGGGTGAGGAACGGCGTGCCTCCCGCCTGGGTAAGCAAAGTGTCGATACGCGCCTGACTGGCCGGATCCGACGCGCCGCAAAGCGCAAGCGCCAGCGGACCAAGCCCGAGTTCGAAGAGACGATTGCCGCGCGCCGATTGGAGATAGTAGTCCCGCTTGGGCGTCGCCCGGGCGAGAAGGTCGATCTGACGTGCATTCAGCCCGAAGCGTTCGTAGATTTCCCGGCTTCCCGGTTCGAGCGCACGGTCATTGGGCAGGAGGATGCGCTGGGGACAGCTTTCAAGGATCGCGGGCGCGATCGGGGAATTGGCGATGTCGGAAAGACTCTGCGTCGCGAAGAGGACCGATACGTTGCGTTTGCGCAGAACCTTGAGCCATTCGCGAATACGCGCAGCGAACAATGGGGAATCGAGGAAGATCCAGGCTTCGTCGAGGACCAGCAGCGTCGGCCGTCCATCGAAGCGTTCCTCGAGGCGATGGAACAGGTAGTTGAGGACGGGCTCCACGGCTCCCGAGCGCCCCATCAATCCGTCGGTCTCGAAGCAATGCAGGTCCGAGAAATGAAGCGCGTCGTCGCTCGCATCGAGCAGCGCGCCATACGGGCCGTCGATCGTATAGGGCGAGAGCGCCATTCGCAGCGACGAGGATTGAAGCAGCAGGCACAAACCCGTGAGTGTTCGTTCAACTGCTGGCGCTTCCGACAGACTGGTAAGCGCCGACCAGATCTGGTCCTTGATCTCCGGCGTGACGCTCACGTTTTCCTGCGCGAGCAGCGCTGCGATCCATTCGGCAGCCCAGCCTCTTGCCGCCGGGTCATCGATCCCGCGCAGCGGTTGAAAAGAAAGGCCATGGCCAGGCCCCTCGCCAGCCCCCAGATCTTGGTGCCTCCCGCCGCAGGCAAGCACCATCGCGCGCGCCGACAGCCCTTTGTCGAAAACATAGATCTGCGCATCTCGATAGCGCCGAAACTGCATCATCATGAAAGCCAGCAACACCGACTTTCCGGCTCCCGTCGGTCCCGCCACGAACATGTGTCCGACATCGCCGACATGGGTGGAAAGCCGAAACGGTGTCGAGCCGGACGTGCGCGCATAAAATAGCGGACTGGCGCGCAGATGCGTATTGCGGGCCGGACCTGCCCAGATGGCCGAGAGAGGCATCAGGTGCGCGAGGTTGAGCGTGTGCATCAACGGCTGGCGAACGTTGGCATAGACATGGCCCGGAATTGACGAGAGCCAGGCCTCGACCGCGTTGACACGTTCGCGCACCGTGGTGAAACCGAGGCCACCAAGGACCCGCTCTATCTGGCGCATACGCTCGTCGACGGTTTCGCTCTTCGAAGCCGTCAGCGTGATCGTCGTTGTCATGTAGCCAAAGGCCACATGATCTCCTCCCAAGGCCTGCAAGGCGAGATCTGCATCGAGGACCTTGTTGTCAGCATCGCTATCGAGCAACTGGCTCGGCGTGTTGTAAAGGACCTCGCGCAGCATCGCGCCAATGGATTTTCGCTTGTTGAACCATTGCCGCCGCAGGCGCGTCAGGGCCCGGGTCGCTTCGTCCTTGTCCATCGCGATGAAGCGGGTGACCCAGCGGTAGGGAAAGTCGAGGCCATTAAGCGCGTCGAGGAGCGCGGGACGGCTGACATTTGGGTAACCAAGGACCGATAGTGTTCGCAAATGCCGACCGCCAAGTTGCGGCTCGAGCCCACCGACCAGCGGCGTATCGACAAGCACGGCGTCGAGATACATCGGCGTTTCGGGGACACGGACCGAATGCTCGCGATCCGAAATGGTCCTGTGGAGAAAGGTCAAAAGCTCGCCGTTTTCGAGCGCCCGGACTTCAGGCATGAACCCTGCGAACAAATCGAGCGCGCGATCCGTCTCGGCGGTGAAATTCGCCTTGGCCGCGCGCCAGTCGCGTGCCTTGCTCCCATCTCCCGTTTCCAGGAAGTGCCGCCCAGCCGCGTCCTCGCTGTCCGCAGGTGGCATCCAGGTCAGACTGAGGTGGAAGCGGCTTTCGAAATGACGTCCTTCGGCCGTGAAGGCCGCGCGCCGCTCCCGATCCACAAGCCAGCTTGCAGGATCGGGGAAGTCATCATCGGGATAGGCTAGGGCTTCATAGCGCTCGGCCTCGAAGAACAGCGCCCAGCCCGAACCAAAACGACGCAGCACGTTATTGGCCCGCGCTGCGACCGCAACCAGGCCAGCTTCGGTCGTCGATTCCAGATCCGGACCGCGAAACGAGAGGACTCGCAGGAAACTGCCATCCTTGTTGAGAACGATGCCGGGGGCAACAAGCGCGGCCCAGGGCAGATGATCGGCCAGACGCCCTGCCCGGCTCGCGTATTCGCGAAGGTTCAGCATGGGAAATACCCCTTCTGGCGAAGGTGGCGCACAAGGACCGGCGCGAAATGCGGGTCGCGGCGCGCGGCAAGGACCGCGAGACTATGCCCGCAAGCCCAGATGACGAGGCCGGCCAGCCACTGCTGCAATCCCAGGCCCATCGCCATTGCCAGCGTTCCGTTGACGATGGCGAGACCTCGCGGCGCCCCCGCCAGCAGGATCGGAACGGAAAGGCTGGCATGGACAGGGACCTCGAAGCCCTCGGGCTGGCCAGCCGCGCTCATGCGATCAGCGCTCCGCCGCCAAAGCTGAAGAAGGAGAGGAAAAAGCTGGATGCCGCAAAGGCGATTGAGAGCCCAAATACGATCTGGATCAGCCGGCGAAAGCCCCCTGCCGTCTCACCAAACGCCAGGGTCAGACCAGTCATGATGATGATAATGACCGCAACGATCTTGGCGACAGGCCCCTGGACCGATTCGAGAATCTGCTCGAGTGGCTCCTCCCAGGGCATGCCCGTCCCCGAAGCCCATGCCGGAACGGCGAGGCTGAGGCCGACTGCCGATGCAAGAAGGGCTCTCGCCGGACTTGGCAAGGTGCGAAGCGTGATTGAACGTGAAATCATGGCGTCATTCTCCTTTTCGTGGGTGGGAATCGTGCATGTCGGTAAGGCTGTATTCGGCCGTGACCGGGTCGAGACCGTCGACCCGCACGACCTCGCCGATCCGCCGGAAGCGGCCGCGCCCGGCGATGAAGACAACTATGTCGATGGCATCGGCGATCAGATGGCGCGGGACCGTCACGACAGCTTCCTGGACCAGCCCTTCAAGCCGTCGCAGGGCAGCGGCCGCGCCATTCGCATGTATCGTCGCAATCCCGCCGGGATGGCCCGTATTCCAGGCCTTGAGCATGTCGAGTGCTTCGCCCCCGCGAACTTCGCCCACCACAATCCGGTCTGGCCGCAGGCGCAGGGTCGAGCGAACTAGATCGGAAATCGAGACCGTTCCGGCCCGCGTGCGCAAGGCAACGGTATCGGGCGCTGGACATTGCAGTTCGCGGGTATCTTCGATCAGGATAATGCGCTCACCAAGCGCCGCCATCTCGGCGAGCAGCGCGTTGGCCAGCGTCGTCTTGCCCGAAGAGGTTCCGCCAACGATCAGGACATTCGAGCGTTCGGCCACGGCGAGGCGTAATATGTCCGCCTCCTTCGTGCCCATGACCGCATCGCGTACGTAGTCTTCAAGAAGATAGACCCGAGAGGCCGGTTTGCGGATGGCGAAGCATGGCGCGTTGGCAACCGGCGGGAGCACCCCTTCAAAGCGCTCACCGCCCCCCTGTTCGCGCAGCGGCAGTTCAGCGGAAACGATCGGCCGGGTGGCATGCGCTTCGCTTTGGATATGGCTTGCAACGAGCCGGACGATCCGCTCTGCCTGCTCGGGATCAATGCGGATGTCTGTATCGACCCTGCCCTCCCCCAGCACGTCGACACGCAGCGCCCCATCAGGATTGACCATGATCTCAATGACGCGCGGATCCCGCAGCGCAGCCACGATCGCAGGCCCCATGGCGCTCTCGAGCATCGCCCGCAGGCGCGCATGGCTCTGACCGGTCCTCACTGCCCTGCTCCGGGGTCGAGCGTTCGTCGCCCCTGCCCGACCTGGCGGGCGACCTGAGCGAGGAAGGCCTCGAAACGCCTTGCAGCTGCCGCGCGGCCGGCCTTGTCATCTTCGGCAAGCGGCGGATGGATCGCGAGCTCGTAGCGAATGAACAGCGCCAGTGTCTCAAGTTCGATCTGGCTGTCGCGCTGCAACCGTTCGAGCAAGGTGGCGATGCGGTCGAGCCGCCGACCGAAGCGCTCGTCGAGTTCAGACCGCGCTTGCCGATCCAGCCAGGCGGTCAACGCCTGGGCGAGAATATCCGACTTCGAGGCACCGGGCTGGCGAGCAAGTTCGACGAGGCGTTCGCTCGTTGATCTGGGCAAGAAAAGCTGGTGGCGGACTTTGGCGGCCATGGTCACAGTTCCAGTTCGAACTGCTGCGCGCGCTCGGCGCCCATCGTATAGGTCGCATTGACCAGGCGCTGCTGGACCATCTTGTCCATCGCATGCTTTTCCGCTGCGAAATTGTCGGCTTCGTCGAGACCGAGAAGGTCATCGGTCACCTGCGGTTCGACACTGGCGTGATCCGGCTCATCATCGGGCTGGCGCTGCTGATCGACGCCGCCATCGTTCTGCTCGCTGACTTTTGCATCATCGGAAATTTCACACGATGAGGCCGAGGCATGGTCGTCCCGCGCCAATCTTTGATCAATCGAGCGCACCTCTTCCTGCCAGTCGGATGAACGGCTTTCGGGGCTGTCCGGATATTTCCCTTCCCCCAAAGCTGGCGGAGCCTGAACGCGCTGCGTAAATGCGCTATCTTGATAGTAGCGCAGCTTCTTGGCCCGGATCGGCGGCATACCCGAAACCAGCACGAGTTCATCGTCAGGATCGAGTTGGAGTATTTCACCGGGCGTCAGGAGCGCCCGCGCGGTTTCCTGTCGACTGACCATGACGTGCGATAGCCATACCGCGAGCCTGTGCCCGGCGTAATTGCGCATCGCGCGCTGCTCGGTTGCCGTGCCCAACGCATCGGAAATACGCTTGGCGGTCCGCTCGTCGTTTGCCGCGAAGGCAACACGGACATGGCAATTGTCGAGGATCGAGTTGTGCTCTCCGTAAGCCTTTTCGATCTGGTTGAGGCTCTGCGCGATGAGGAATGCGCGCACGCCGTACCCTGCTAGAAATGCGAGGCTCGTCTCGAAGAAGTCGAGACGCCCGAGTGCTGGAAATTCGTCAAGCATGAGAAGCAGGCGATGGCGTGCCTTGGCCTTTTCATCAGCCTTGCGATCACCAGGCAGCTGTTCGGTGAGACGGCGTCCGATCTGGTTCAGAACGAGCCGGATGAGCGGCTTTGTGCGGCTGATGTCCGAAGGGGGCACGACGAGGTAGAGCGAAACCGGGTAGCGCGCCTCGACCAGGTCCGCGATGCGCCAATCCGAGGCGGACGTCATCACCGAGACGATGGGGTCGCGGTAGAGCCCCAGGAAGGACATCGCGGTCGAAAGCACGCCCGACTGTTCGTTCACCGACTTGTTGAGGACCTCGCGTGCGGCTGAGGCCACCACCGGATGAACGCGCGGCTTCTCCTCGCTACCTAGATGGTTTGTCGCCATCATCGCGTGCAACGTCGCAACGAAACTGCGCGAAGGATCGGACAAGAACATTGCAACGCCCGAGAGCGTCTTGTCCGCTTCCGCATAAAGAACGTGAAGGATCGCCCCGACCAGCAACGAATGGCTGGTCTTCTCCCAATGCCCGCGCCGCTCCAGTGCCCCTTCGGGATCGACGAGAATGTCGGCGATGTTCTGTACATCGCGCACTTCAAAGAGGCCGCGCCGCACCTCGAGCAAGGGATTGTAGCGCGCCGAGCGAGGATCGGTCGGATTGAACAGCAGGCAATGCGAGAAGCGTGAGCGCCAGCCTGCCGTCAATTGCCAATTCTCACCCTTGATGTCGTGGATGACGGCAGAACCGGTCCAACCCAGCAACGTGGGAATGACAAGCCCGACGCCCTTGCCCGACCGGGTGGGAGCAAAGGCCATGACATGTTCAGCGCCGTCATGGCGCAGATAGTCTTGATCTAACCGCCCGAGGAAAATGCCCTGATCAGCCAAGACACCGGCTGCGCGGATGTCGCGGCGCGTAGCCCAGCGCGCCGAGCCGTAAGTAGTGACGTGGCGGCGCTGGCGGGCGCGCCAAACCGACCCCGCGATAGCCGTCATACACGCCAATAGCCCACTTGCAGCCGCCATTGCGCCAGCCGATTCGAAGACTTCCGGCGCGTAGGCTTCGAACTCAAACCACCACACGAAAAGAGACCACGGGCGGTAGATGGCGACACCACCGATCCGGAAAAGCGGGTCCCCCAATTCAGGCTGATAGGCCAGGGTCGCCGCCGCCCACTGCGTGGCGCACCAGACACCGATGACAATGACGAGAACAACAATGGCCATCTGGCCGATCAGCAGCTTTGTCGGGGTCATGTCCGTCCTCCGGGCCACGTACAGATTGTCTGCACGGGAGGAAGGATGAGAGGTTTACGCTACTTGAGGCAGGCTAAGTCTGGTGCCGGCCCCCTCCTGTCCGGTGACGTTCAGTCCCTGAGTCGAGCGGATCGAACCACGCAGCGATTCACGAACGCATGGAATTTCAGCGAAAGCATCGCGATTCGGGGAATTGAAAACCGCAACAACCACCCCCCTCGATACCTAGGGGCAAATTCAGGGGCGCTTGCAATTCGCATCGCACGACCAACTGGATCGGCGCTCCCTACCTGCTCGTCAAAAGTCAGGTCTGGCGAAGCAGGGGTAAGCTCTAACTAATACCGAAGGTAGTATCGGAAAACACGAACCGCTCGTTGGAAGGAAAAG
Source organism: Novosphingobium profundi (assembly GCF_020524485.1). Lineage (GTDB taxonomy): Bacteria > Pseudomonadota > Alphaproteobacteria > Sphingomonadales > Sphingomonadaceae > Novosphingobium > Novosphingobium profundi_A. Next base: position 743,592 of record NZ_JAIVLF010000004.1, read on the forward strand.
CCGCAAGCGCAACAAGCTGGCCTGTTTCAAAGCGCAAGTGCCAGGTCTTGCCTCGTCGCGGGGCTCGCTCCGCAAAAGCAGACGGATCCAGCACCACAACGTTGCAGCCGCGTGCCGGATCTCGGACCGACATCGTTCGGATGGTCTGCGTACCTGCTTCGCGCGCGGCTCCAGCCAGTTCCTGACAGGCGCTGTAATCACCAGGATCATTCCAAAGATCTGCCGATGCTGCGAAAGGCTCTCTCGTCAGGTCGATACCACGTTCGGTATCAAGCTTGACCGAGAAGCTCGTATACTCCGTGGTGGTCGAGGGCGGTGTAAAACCTGGCGAGCGGGAAAAGAAGCGCAGCCTCCAGTAAGCGGTTTCCGCGATAGCAGTGCTCTCGCGTTCGCTCGCATAAAAGATCCCTGGCCTTTCGCCGGCCCGGCGAAAACGGCTCGCCTGGCCATGCCCATAGCGAAAGGGCGAAGCGAGAAGGAAATCGAGATGACGCGCGCTTTCGGGAAGCTGCGGCTTTACCTCCTCGGCCAGAAGTTCGAGCATGTGCTGGTCATCAAGATTGGTCGCCAGCCGATTCGTGGAAATCCGGTGCTGAGCCTCAACGACGCGCCAGACCCGTCCGGCATAGGGACTGTGTTCAGACGCGAGCTCGGTAGAAGTCCACATAGTCACAGACCTCGATCAGGCCCCTCATCGTATCGATCTGATCAATTGGCTTGCCGCCGAGATCGAGGTTGTTGGTCTCCAGCCACTGCTTTGCGGCACTGTCGTCACTGCCCAAAAGGGCATCGAGGCTGCGGAACAAGCGCAACAGAAACTGGCCTGCTTCAAAAGACTTACTCGCCGGATCGAGACGTGTCTCACCGCTGCGCAACCTTGAGGCCGTCGCCATCGACACGCCCAAGACCGCACCAAGCTTAGCGTTCTTCAACCCCCAAAGCTCGGCAATCCTGGCGATTGCGTCCGTTAGGACATCGGCCCTGTCACGCGACGGAGCAACAGCTACAACCATAGGGCGCCTCCTTTCACATGAGCATATAGACATGAATCCTCTCAATTGAAAGAACCGTTCGAGCGATGTCGTCGCGACAGATCACCGCGTTAGCGCCGTTTCGAACACCTCCCCCGGCTCCCCGTCCACTCGGTTGCCGATTTCAGCTTCTCAGGAGCGGACGGTCAGCAAGGCTGTCGAATGCGCTCTTTTGAACCAGATCTCAATGCTCCTTTGGAGCACCTTGAGGAGGTCACTTCAGGGGCAGCTCATCCCCCGCCGAACAGTTCCGGATAGGTCCACCACCAAGGGTAACGCGTATCGCCCAGCACCATGGTCACGATTGCGGGGTAGATGAGTTCGGCACGCACGTCATTGCCGAGCAGGACAACACAGCGCTTGTTGACCTCGTCGCACTGGACGATGTTGCCAGTCCAGTCGTTGTGGCCGCCCTTGGCGAAGAACCGACTCGATGGTCCCCTCCAGGTATCAACCCCGAGACCGCCGGCAAGGTGCACCTGTGGACCGCGTGGATCGTAGGTGCCTAGCACCTCGATGGTCGGGAATTTGGACTTTGTGTGGATCGGCACTTCAGGCCGCGTCCATTCGGCGCGCATTTCGGCCGAGAGGCCTTCGCCCATCATCATGCCGCGCCACATTCGCGCCTGATCGGCGATGGTGGAATCCATTGATCCTGACGCGCTGACGTTGTCACGATGATCGTGCGGCACAAAGCTTCCGTCGAACTTATAGCCGTCGGCGAGGTGGCTGGCGAAATCATCGCGCCACTGCATGCTGGTATTGGGCATGCCGAAGCGATCATAGATGCGCCGTTGCATCTCCTTCTTCACATCGAGGCCCAGTCCTTCTTCGAGCACAAACTGGAGCAGATAGAAGCCTTCGCCCGAATAGGCATAGGCGGTGCCCGGCTTGAAATGGAACGACATGTCGTTGTCGGGTTCGAACCAGCGCAGGTTGGCAAGGCCTGAGCTGTGGGTCAGCAGCATGCGCGGCGTGAGCAGCCGCCAGGCATCGTCGCCTTCCAAGGACGACCAGTCCCTCTCTCCACCGCTGTATTCGGGCAGCGGTCTGGCAAGGTATTCGCGGATCGGCCGATCCAGGTCGATCCTGCCTTCATCCACCAGTTGCAGAACCATATAGGCAAAGGCCGCCTTGGTGATCGATGCGGCGTACATGATCGTATCGGTCTTCAGCGGGCGCTGATCTTCGACATTGGCATAGCCGAAAGCGCGGATGTGGCGGATTTCATTGCCCTCGATGATCGCGATTGCCATCCCCTTGACGTCGTTTCGCGCCATCAATTCCTCTATACGCGTATCGAGCGCATCATAGCTGGAAACGGCGGTTGCCACCGGCGGGGGCGTGGCAGGCATTGCGGCTGATCCGTTCAGGCTGTGCGCGATCAGGGCCGCCGCACTGAGGAGTAGGGTCTTCATCGAAGGTCTCCCTGTTTTCAGGACACGTCAAAGGGCGACGACAGGTGCGTCGCGTGGAATAGTCAGGGTGCGAAAAGTCAGATGGTCAGCGCCATCGCCAGGCCACGAAGAAGCAGCCCAATCCGCCGACAATCAGTGCAAAGCCGGGAATCAGAGCCCAGCGATAGCGGGGCGGTTGGTGAATTTCATTGCTGCCGACCAACAACCAGATGCGTTTGCCATCGGGCACTTTTTCGGTGAACATCGGCCCCCGCATCTGGGTGAAAAACCTGGTCTGTTCATCAGCCCCGGGCGCGCCGGGCGGGATTTCGCTATCCGGGGGCGCGTCGGCCGCGATCACGCCTTGCGATCTGTAGGTGTATTCGAGCATCGAGCGCGCGGGCTCAGTCATGGAAAAGCCGACAAAACCTCCCCCCAGCACCAGAGCGGCCAGCCCGGCGATCAGCAGGCGGCGCGGCGTTTCGACGTCACGGCGGGAGCGTTCAAGCAGCAAGTCACGCAGCGTATCGATGTCCCGCAGCCGGTCGAGCTCAGCTGGAAATAGCACCCCGACCATGTCGGTCGGATTGATGCCGTAAACCTGGGCCAGTCGTTGATAGATGTCGCCTGAGGGGATCGATTTCCCGTTCTCCAGTTTGGAGAGGTAACTCTGCTCGATCTTAACTTGGGACGCCGCCTCGGGCTGGGTCCACCCGCGTTCAGCGCGCTTTTGCTTCAGATAGTCGCCGAACTTCATGGCCGATCTTCCCGCTGTGAAGCTCCGTATTCACAGGTAGGAATGATGTGAATTCAAGTGGAATATCACGGAATATCGTGAATTCTCGACCCACAGTACGCGAAACGGCGCGCCGATCGATGTCCAAGAGCAAGATCGCGCGCGTCCCATCGTGTCAGAGGTCCTCCGTCGCCCCTTCCATGTCCGACCCTTTCCCGTCATTCCGTTGCGAATTTTGGATCCTCTGGAGCAGACGGTCAGATCCCCCTAACCCTAAGCGGAAGCCAGACGGATAGGCGCTATGTAGGTCGCGGTCCGCGGACTTCACGCTCCCTGGCCTTGAGCTTCTCCGCGGTCTCTGTCGGCGCGCCACCGCGCTTGCCGCTATCCACCTCGGATCCCCCCCCCCCCCCTCCAGCAGAGTGTTCCCAGAACACCCGATCTTCTGAGCCACAGATGTGATCGCAGCCCGGCGAAAGGGGTCATCGCCCGCGTGATCCAAAACCATGCGAATCGCTTGCTGCCCAACCTCAGGGGCAAACTTGTTCGCCCCATTGCTCACTGTAGCCCTTTCCTCTCAGGCGTCAGGGCCTCCGGCAAACCCGGCGCGGTTCAGAAGTAGAATTCCACAGGTACGGTTAACTCAATTTCGTTGCCGGCCACATCCTCGGGAGGCGGTGGCAATGGCGATGTTCGCTTCGGCAAGGCAAGCCCGGCACGGTCGAGTAGGCCAAAACCGGAGGACTGCGCCAAAGTCGTTTTCAACACCTGCCCCTGCCGATTGACGGTGAAGCGTATGAGCACCGTGCCCTGTTGCCTGCGTGCCCGGGCCGAGGCGGGATAGGTTTTCACGGCATTGAGCCGCGCGAGCACCTGCGCATGCCAGGTATCGGGCCCATCGCCGCCCCCGCTGGACCGCTTCTTCGCGACCGGCGGCGGAGGCAGTTCGGTGGTATCAGCGGCGACAACCTTAACGGGCGGGGCAGAGGCCGGAGCAGATGCAACCGCGCTTCGCGGCAAGACGATCAACGGCGGCGGCAAGGCTGCGGCTTGCGGCACAGGTACAGGAGGCCGCGGCTCTGCGACTTCCTGTTCTTCCGGCGCCGGAGCATCCTGCGGCGGTACCGGCTCGGCGACATCGAAGGTTGAGACCTGCGGCGCAGTACGGTCCTCATGTGTCACCGTGCGCCAACTCAGCAAAGCAATGCACACCAGAGGCAGGCAGAAGACAAGCAAGGTCAGCACAAGCGCGAAGCCGCGCTGCCGGGCCGGGCGATAGCCGCCGCCCGCGATGACCGTTTCTTCGCCTGCCTTGGCGCGCATCAGCATCGTATCAGTACCGCGCCCGGAGCGTGCCGAGCACGCGGCGCGGCGTGCCGGGATAGAGGTTGTTGTCGCCCTGTACCGCCTCGACGAAAAAGCGATCGGCGATGTTCTCGGCATTGACCGATACCTCCCAATGCTCGTCGATGGCATAACGGATGGAGGCATCGAACGTCTCGTATCCCTCGATCGTGAAGCGGTTATCGAGATCGACCTCACGATCGCTCACCACGCGAACGCCGCCGCCCAGCGTCAGGCCCTTCAGCGTGCCTTCGGTAAAGCCGTAGCTGGTCCAGATGCGACCGCTGAAGGCGGGGACACCGTTCAGGCGATTGCCCACTGCGTAAGTGTTGTCTCGCGTGATTTCGGCATCCAGGTGGCTGGCATTGGCCATCACGTTCCAGCCCGGCAGGATCTCGCCAGTCACGTCGATTTCCAGACCGCGCACGCGCTGCTCGCCGGTCAGAATCGAGTAGTCCGGGTGGTCGAGGTCCTCGGCCTCGACGTTCTGCTTGGTGATCTGGAAGGCCGCTGCGGTGATCGAGAGACGATCCAGCAGGTCCAGCTTTACGCCTGCCTCGAACTGCTCACCCTTTTCCGGATCGAGCGGGCTGCCGTCGATGAGCTGGCCCTGCTGTGGCTGGAAGCTCTGCGTGTAGCTGGCATAGAGCGAGACCGAGGTGCTGGGCTGGTAGACAAGTCCTGTGCGGAAGGTCAGTGCATCGTCGCTGGTCGGCGTCTCGCTTTCCTCAAGCCTATCCCAGGTGTTTGAACGGGCCCGGTCATAGCGAAGCCCGGCCAGCGCCTTCCACTTCTCGCCCAGCGCGATCTGGTCCTGAAGATAGAAGCCCCAGGTGCGGGCTTCGTAGTCGTACGTGTTGTTGACCGTTGCCACCGGTACCGGCGTGACGCCATGAACGGGCTCGACCATGTCAACGGCAGCAATGTTGGTGCGCGCAGACCAGAACGCGAAGTCGCCCCGATTGTGCTCTACGCCCGCCATGATGCGATGCTCCAGCGGGCCGGTGAAGGCATCGGCCAGCGCTTCGAAGCGCATGGTCAGGTCCTGCGAATCCTCGGTCCGGTTGGTAATGCGGCGGCGAACGGCTCCATCGGCAAGACCCTGCAGGTCGACCGCGTTGTTGTCGGTGACGAGGGCATCGGTGTGTCGGCCGGTAAAGCGCAGCATGAGCCACGGCGTGACCTGCCGCTGGGCAGCAAGGCCCAGCACCAGCTTCTCGGCACCGGTCTTCGACCAATCCTCGCCGTAATAGGTGCGCGCGCTATGGACGTAGTTGCCGTTCTCGTCCGCGATCAGGCCGCGGTCGAAGGGCACCTGCTGATCGACATAGTCGGCGGTCAGGTCCACCTGAGTCAGCGCATCCGGCTGCCAGCGAAGGGCGGCAGCGCCAAATGCGCGCTCACTCTTGCGCGCGCCGTCACGAAAGCCGTCGCTGGTCTGCATGGCACCCGTCGCGCGGGCGGTAAGCGTGCCCGATGCGTTGAGCGGGCCGGTCACCGACATTTCACCACGATAGAAATCGAAGCTGCCACCCTGGATACTGCCATCGAAATGGAATTGCCTGGCCGGGGCGCGGGTGACGATGTTGATCACGCCGCCCGGTTCGCTCAGGCCGACCATGACCGAGGCGGGCCCCTTCAACACTTCGACCCTCTCGACATTGGCCAGATCGAAAAAGGCTTCGGGCCGGTCCATGCCGCTGGTCAGCGGAAAGCCGTTGATCGCGTATCGGGCGCTCACGAAACCGCGAATGCTGTAGGTCTCCGCCCGATTGCCGCCGGTCCCGTTCAACTGCACGCTCGACACATTCTGGACGACATCGGTGAGGCGTACGGCGGCCTGATCCTCGATCACCACGCGCGGCACGATCTGGATCGACTGCGGCACGTCGCGGATCGCACTATCGGTGCGTGTCGCCGTGGCGGTGAGCGTTGCGCGATAACCGGGAACGGGGCCCGTCGCGGTTTCAATCGCGGCGCCGTGCGCTGCACCGCTATTCTGCCCTTGCACGCGGACCGGACCAAGGGCAGTGCCGCCCTGCGCAGACCGGGATGCACGGAGCAGACGCACCGATCCACTGCCAGTCCGTTGATAGCCAAGCCCGGTGCCCGCCAGCAGTGCCGTGAGGGCATCCTGCGAGGAGTAGAGGCCCGATACCGATGCAGAAGTGCGTCCGGCAACATCGCCCGGCTCGTACCCGACTTGCATGCCGGACTGGCGCATCCATTCCAGCAAGGCAGTTTCAAGCGGCTGCCCTGCGATGTCGAAAGACCGTGCTTGGGCCCCTTGCGCCATCGCCACCTGCGGCGATCCTGCGCCCATCGGCAGTGCGACGCTCGCAAGCAGGCCCAGAACAAGGCGTGTCGAAACCGAATTCATCTATTCCCCCGTCGTGCTAATTCCAGCCCGACCGAGAGGCTGGAGTGATATTGCAAGGCATTCGCAACATCATGTCATAGCTTTGACGTTCGAGCGCGCGCGACACCCAAGCAGGAAAACGAAAAAATCTTCAGCGGCGCGAATTTCAATCGGCGGCGCGGCGCAAAAAGAGCACGCCGCCGGGCAGACTCGCCAACTGCAGCCCGCGCATGGCAGCAAGAGTATCGAGCGCTTCCTCCGGGCGATCGGTTCGAAAACTGGCACTTACCGGCTTCATGTCCGCAAGATCGCTCAAGATGAAAACCGGAGCACGCCGGTATCGGGCAACGGCACGGATAGCCTTCTCCAGCGGCACCTGTCGCAGCAGCAGTTCGCCCTCGCGCCAGTTGCCGATCCGATCAACGGGCAGCGCCACCAATCTTTCGGCCCGTCCGTCTGGCCCGAATTGCGCGCGCTGGCCTGCATGAAGGATAAGTGGGCTCCCGCCCTCCAGCGCCACCGCGCCAGCGGTCACACCGACGCGTGAATTTGCCTCGGTATCGTCGACTTCAAAGGCCGTGCCAATATCGCGCACGGTGCCGCCAGCACTCTCCACAAGGAACGGTCGTGCGTCGCCGTGGCGCACCGAAAACCAGGCACGCCCCTTCAGCAACCGCAGCGTTCGCCCCTTCGCGTCGAAATCGATCGCGATCGCGCTGTCGCTGTCGAGCAAGGCCTGAGACCCGTCCGCCAGCGCGACCCGGCGGATTTCGCCCGGTGCGCTGATGGCATCAGCCCAGAGCCGGACATAGGCTGTCGGACCGGCCAGCCATGCGATGGCCACGGCGGCGGCGACAGGAACCAGCGTGGAAACCCACCGCCGTGCTTGCGATCGCACGCGCCGGATCGGCAAGACATGTGGCGGTGGACCGAAGGCGTCCGCCAACAGATCGAGATCCTGCCAGGATTGCCGCTCATGCAGGAAAGCGGCACGGTTGCGCGGATCGGTAGCGGTCCAGCTTTCCAGTTGATCGAGTTCGTCCGCCGACATCGTGCCCGATGCAAGGCGCACAATCCATGCCCGCGCCTGCTCTGCGCGCTTCCCGGCCATGTCACCGCCACGCATCGTCATGATGATCTTATTCCTCCGCCCCATGATACCGTTAGACGTATGGACGGCCATGCCACCCCACTTCGGCTGCGAATCCGCGCTATCACGCCCCCGGATCGCCTCCATCACGCGCGGCGGCAAGCACCTCCAGCGCGCGCCGTATGTGATTTTCTATAGTCGTCGTGCTAATCGCCAGGCGCGTTGCGATCGCCTTGTGGCTCTCGCCCTCGAAACGGTTGAGGCGAAAAATCGTGCGGGTTGGCTCGGGCAGTGCAAGAGCGGCCTGCCTCACGCGCTCCAGCACCAATACGGAATCGAGAATGCGGTCTTGCCCCGGCGTGTCGTCGTTCTCGCTGAGGAGGTGCTGCACATCATCGGCAAGTCGCCCTCGCCGCTGCTGCGATCGACGCATGTCCAGCGCGAGGTTGCGTGCAAGACGAAACAGATACGCGCGCTTCGACAGAATCGGGGAGGCGTCCGTCAGGCCCTGCACCTTGAGCCACATCGACTGGACGACTTCTTCGGCATCGGCCGGGTCACCGACGACACGCTGTACCCTGCGAAGCAATGCACTGCGCTCGGCGATCATGAGGCGCTCTAGAGCAGTCGAATTTCCCCCCATCCAGACGCAATTAATGCTAATGCGACGAATGCGCAACAGTTGAAGGCATTTCTGTCGTTCACATGATGAGCAGCAAATGCTAAGCTTTTCGGGCCGCCGGGGCTGGCAGTGTCAGTTCCCGACCTTAGTCAGTCGCTCAGCAGCAGATTTTCGTCCCCCAGGAGAAGACTGTCGGCTATCCGATGGTTGCGGCTCGTGGACCGAAGTAGATGATAGCTGCGCCAATGAGGCAAACAGCTGCCCCCAAGAGGTCCCAGCGATCCGGTTTAGCATCTTCGACCAGCCACAGCCAAAGAACGGCGGACGCGATATAGACTCCGCCATAGGCAGCATATGACCGCCCAGCCTGATCCGATGTGGGCAGCGTTAACAAGTAGGCGAACAGACAGAGCGAGAGGATGCCGGGGGCGATCCACACAGGAGATTTTCCCAGTCGGAGCCAGGCCCAGAAGGCGAAGCATCCCGCGATTTCAGCCAGTGCGGCCCCAATAAAAGCAAAGGCGCTCATGTCTTTGACATGGCAGGAGAAGCGGACGGCAGCAATCGCAGACGCGCGAATTACCACTTTCACTTACGAGGATTCAGGAATCGACGGATCGAGATAGGTGCGAGGCCGTCATCTCTGCGGCTGCGCCTTCATGTTGTCGACCAGGCCTCTAATCCCGCTTCCCGGAACCTGGCGGGGGGCTATCTGGAGTTATCAGACCCAACATACCAAAAAAACTGATCTCCTTAGTTCCGTCGAGGCGGCTCCTCGATTGCCAATCGCTTTGCTGTTTTCAACGTCTGGATGACGAAGAACGCTATCAGCAATGCACCGATTGCGCCGACAATTAGGTCAAACCAAGTCAGGATGCCCAGAAGGACCGGCTGTGATCCGGCAGCAATCATCGCCAGCGTGAGCACGATCAGGAGCACCCGGAGTTCGGTAGGCCCTGCATAGGCATAGGACAGCTTCATTTCGCCCAGCACCCGAACGAGCAGGAAGGCGTGGATCGAAAGAAGGAGATAGCCCGCCAGCGCTACCAGCGCGACTTCCAGCTGGACGTAACGACTGAGGCCGATGCCCACGACGACCAGCGTGGTTGAAAGACCATCGCAGCTATGATCGAGGAAATAACCGTAGCGCGGCCTTTCGATCTTCCGATAGCGGGCCAGGCTTCCGTCCATCGAGTCGCCGAACCAATGGATGAAATACCCGGCGATGGAAATCCACAGCCAGCCATCGCCAAGATTGCTCAAGATATATCCGCTGAAGATTACGAATGCCCCGAACATCCCGATCGCGGTCAGGATATCGGGCACCATCCAGCGCGGCATGCACGCGCAAAGCCGATTGAGGAGCCGGCGTTCTGCGCGCGCGAGGAGGTTCTCCTGAATGCGATCGATGGGGCCGGCATTCACACTCTTCGGTTTCGACACAGATTTTCCTGTCATTCTTGGGCACCGTGGCCCGCTGATGCCTAGGCCGAAGTGGGGATCACGACAGGCTTGCGGTCTCGACGCTTCACCTCGGTGCAAGGAGGCAAATACGGCCTGTCAAAAAGTTGAATTGATCAACCATGCGATGTTGCTCCGAATGGCCTTTAGTCTTGGTCGGACAGGGCAGCAACCGGATCGTTGGACCGGCCTCGCCTCGATGTCCGAGCCCGACGCGATTTGCAAGCCGAGCCGACAAGCGCCATTGAGCGCGGATCAAAATAAGCGGAATAGGCATGCCAGTCAGCTTGACCCATCAGATCTACAGCTCCGACGTTCTCGCATCGATCGCTCTGGTCGCCATCCTTTCTCTGCTGCGTCTTGTGTTCACAAGGGGCTTGCGCCGCAGAGAAAATCTGACGCAGCAGGTTATCCGGCGCTGGTCGGCCAATGCACGCAACGTCCTGCTGCTCGTTGGCCTGATCGGCCTTATCATGATCTGGGCTCCGCAATTGAGAACTTTCGCACTCTCCCTGACCGCGTTTGCCGTGGCCATGGTTGTCGCCATGAAGGAGTTGATCCTGTGTCTTTCAGGGGCAGCTCTGCGGACTTTGACACGCGCCTTTTCCGTGGGAGACTACATCGAGCTAGGCGGTATCCGGGGCGAAGTCCTTGACCACAACCTAATCGCTTCCCGTTTGATGGAAATGGACCGGCGTGAAGGCTCCCTCATCCTTACCGGGCGTGAAGTGATTGTCCCGCACAGTCTCCTGTTCGGCGCGCCACTGCGGGTGGACGCGGCGGTCACGGGCAAAGCGTGCCATACGATCCTGTTGACCTTCGAACCCCATAGCAATCTGTTCGCGGCGCGGAGCGAAATCCGGGACTGCGTCATTTCGGCCCTGGCGCCCACCGCCGCGTCCAAGACTAACGGCTTGCACCGCGCTGCAACCAAGACACCAGGCCCCAACGAAATCGAAGTTTCCTTGAGCACCAGCGATATTGGCAAGTATCGCATCGAGGTCCGGTTCCCTATCCGCCCGGAACAGGCGCGCTGCACAGAGCAGGCCGTCATCTGCGCAATCGGCAACCTGGTCCACAATCTGCGAGAGAGCGGCTAGTTCATAGTCCGGGAATGCGCTTATCACTTCCCCATGTCACCTAAACCAAACGCGCCGAGTTCTGGAGCACCCAATCGACTTCCGAGCCTTCGCACTTTCCCAGCGCAAACCATGACAGCCGCCCTCGACCCTTTGTGGTCGTTCAAATGCTTGTTTAGGTTTCTCGGGAGTGGACTGTCTCCTATCCAGCTGGGGCCTCGAAATGGTCACGGTTGCAACGAACCGCACGTTTCGGCATGCATCAGATTATCGTGTTTTCAGTGAGCTGTGTAAGATGTGGCGTTTGCTCTTGGCATTTTTGGTTCTGTCGCCGACCGAAGCGAACGCTCAGACGATCTCAGGCACTGCCAGGGTTATCGATGGCGATACGATCGACATTGGAGGTCAACGCGTTCGACTACATGGCATCGATGCTGTTGAAGCCGAACAAACCTGCAAACGGAACGGTGAGCGTTGGAGTTGCGGGCAAGATGCCAAGGCGCTCCTCTCAAGTTTGGCAGATGGTAAGCCGGTGAAATGCACACAGCACGACGTCGACATCTACAAGCGAATTGTTGCCACCTGTGAGGCTCAATGGACAGATCTCGGGGGCGCAATGATTGATGCAGGGTTAGCTGTCGCACTGCCGCAGTTCAGTCGTGCATACTTGGAAAACGAGGCCCTCGCGAAACGGCGACAAACCGGAATTTGGGGCGCCGAGTTCGATGCGCCGACCGAATATCGTGCCGCTCATCCGACAGCCTATCGACCAGCTGAGCAAATTAAGGCGAGCCCGCAGGCCTCATCGCGGCGACCTGTTTTGCAACGAAATCATTCGAATGGTGTCTACTATAGGAATTGTGCTGCGGCATGGGCAGCAGGCGCTGCGCCGATTTATCGTGGTCAGCCAGGATATCGCCCGGAGATGGACGGCGATGGAGATGGTGTCGCCTGCGAACCGTATCGTAGGCGCCGATGACAGAAGCGACCCTTCTGAGACGCTCACGGGCTGTCTCCGGTGGCCAGATAGCCGACATATCCTAACCGCGCTCAGGTTCACTGATCATGTCGGCTTTGTCGGACATGTACGAACCCGCTGCGCGGGATTGGCCTATGACCTTGATGCCGTGCGGGCCACGCCTGTGATGCGCCTGACTTGAGCGCAGGCGAGCGCAGGCAGACTCTATCGGCTCCTTCAACTGAGGAGTCGAACAATGAACACTACTGTGATGACGCCGCCCCGGCCCCTGCGCGAGCGCATGGCCGAAGATATGGACTTGCGCCACCTGTCGCGTGCCACGCAGCGCAACTACCTGCGAGACGTAGAGCGGTTCGCCACATGGCTGGGCCGTCCTCCCGACACGGCCAGCGGGGAAGATCTGCGCCAGTTTCAGCTAGGGCGTAAACTCATTACGCCCCGCACCAGAGGCGTATGCAGACGAGCTTGATGGCGGCGAGGTAGTTTTCGGGGCACTTGTCGTATCGCGTCGCGATGCCCCGGAATTGCTTGATCCGGTTGAAGAAGCGTTCGACCAGATTGCGCTGCTTGTAGAGCCACGGCGAGAAGCCGAAGCGCTTTTTGCGGTTGGAGCGGTTGGGAATGTTGGCCCATATGTCCCGAGCCGCAGCCGCCTCGCGAATGGCATTGCTGTCATAGCCCTTGTCACCCAGGAGGGTGGCGCCTTCAGGAATGGCTTCGATCAGGGCCTCGGCCTCGCAGGCATCGTGAACCTGCCCGCCGGTCAGTCGCAATCCGATAGGGCGTCCGCGAGCATCGACAAGAGCGTGGAGCTTGCTGGTAAGGCCGCCCCGGGAACGTCCCATGCCACGATCGCAGGATCCCCCTTTTTACCCGTCGCACCATGCTGGTGAACGCGAACGCAGGTGGAATCTATCATGACCAGATCGCCATCGTAATCGGCCGAGACGGCTGACAGAAGCCGGTCCCAGACACCGGCTTTGCGCCAGCGCACGAACCGATTGTAACACGTGGTCGACGGTCCATAGCGTTCGGGCACTTCGGCCCAGGTGGCCCCAGAGCGGAAACGCCACATGATCCCGTTGAGGACCCGGCGATCGTCTACTCGCGCCACGCCGCGCGGCTTGTTGGGGAGCAAAGGCTCGATGATTGCCCACTCCCGATCCGTCAGTTCGTAACGCCGCCGTGCCATCTAACCCTCCGATATGCAGGGCTCTGAATCAGGATGGCCATCAAACCTCAAGCGATTTTATGAGTTTACGCCCTAGATCAGCGGGAGGCAGGGCTTGGTGGGCCAACATTGAACAGCATCGTATCGGCGCTGCGCTTTTTCTACACGCATACGATTGATCGTCCGGACCTGACCCGCAAGCTCTACCGGGT
>NZ_JAIVLF010000005.1 GCF_020524485.1 Novosphingobium profundi
TACGAGACGGTCGCCGACAGCGGCGGTGCAGGTCTGCACCGCGGCGGCAACGGCATCAACATGGTCTACCGCTTCTATGAGCCGGGCGTCATCGCGATCCACGACGACCGCTGGTTCGTCCCGCCTTGGGGCGTCAACGGCGGTCTTCCGGGCAAGCGCGCCAAGAAGATCCTGACCAAGGCCGACGGCACCCAGATCGTGGTCGGCAACAAGCTGGAAGACTACCCCGTCGAAGCGGGCGATGAACTCCAGTTCATCACCTGGGGCGGCGGTGGCTGGGGCGACCCGCTCGAGCGCGACCCCGCTCTCATCCTCAAAGAAATCGGCCAGGGCCTCGTCACCGAGACCGGCGCTCTCGACTACGGCGTCGTCATCGCAAATGGCGCGGTCGACGAGGCGGCCACCCAGGACCTGCGCACCAAAATGCGCACAGAGCGCGGCGAGGTCGATGTCTTCAACTTCGGTCCCGACATCGAAACCCTGCGCGCAAACTGCCTCGAAGAAACCGGCCTCCCCGCTCCCAAGCAGCCCATGTGGCGGCATGCGGACATCGCGGAGGCAGCGGAGTAAACCATGGAAAATACAGGAGCCCTCAAGGGACTTCGCGTCGTGGAAATGGGCCAGCTCCTGGCTGGCCCGTTCGCCGGACAGCTGCTGGGCGACATGGGCGCCGACATCATCAAGGTGGAGCCGCCCGGCAAGGGCGACCCGCTGCGTGTCTGGGGCCAGGGCGAGAAGAAGGTGAGCTGGGAAGTCGTCGCGCGCAACAAGCGTGCGGTCTCGGCCAACATGCGCGTACCCGAAGGCCAGAAGCTGGTGCGCGAGCTCATTCGCCACGCCGACATCGTGATCGAGAACTTCCGTCCCGGCACCATGGAGAAGTGGGGGCTTGATCCGAGGCAACTGCTCGAAGAGCAGCCCGGCCTCATCATCTCGCGCATGTCGGGCTACGGCCAGACCGGCCCCTACTCCTCGCGCGCCGGCTTTGGCGGCATTGGCGAGGCCATGGGGGGCTGGCGTTACATCGTGGGTGAACCCGACCGTGCGCCGAGCCGCATGGGCGTCTCCATCGGCGACACCCTCACCGCCACTTATGGCGTCATGGGCATCCTTGCCGCGCTCCACGTGCGCGACACCACCGGCAAGGGCCAGATCATCGACGCTGCGCTCTACGAAAGCGTGCTGCAGATCACCGAGAGCCTGGTTTCGGAATACGACAGCTCCGGCTTCATCCGCGAGCGCACCGGCTCGATCCTGCCGGGCATCGCGCCGTCCAACGTCTATTACTGCAGCGACGGTGAATACATGATCGGGGCCAACGCCGATCCCCTGTGGAAGCGCCTGTCCGCCGCCATGGGCAAGCCGGAACTGGGCGATGACCCGCGCTATGCGACCCACCTCGCACGCGGAGAGAACCAGACCGAGCTCGACGAGATGATCAACGCCTGGACCAAGGGCTACACCATCGAGGAGATGGACGCGCTGATGATCGAGTACGGCATCCCCGCTGGCCGCGTCTACCGCGCGCCCGAGATGCTGGCCGATCCGCACTTCCAGGCCCGCGAGGCCATTGTCGAGGTCGAGACCGAGACCCACGGCAAGCTCAAGATGCAGAACGCCTTCCCCAAGCTTTCGGAAACGCCCAGCTGCATCCGCCGTCCGGCGCCCTCGCGCGTTGGCCAGCACAACGCGGAAATCTATGGTGAACTGCTGGGTCTCGATGCCGAGGCGCTTGCCAAGATGGAAGCTGACGGGATCGTCTGATTCTCAAGGTTTGTAAGGCCACATACGATGGCGCGGCGATCCTCGGGTTGCCGCGCCATCTTGTTTTCGCCTTCCCCGACCCGATATCGGAACCCTGGGAAGGAGACGTAGCATGATCTTCAGAACTTCACCCATAGCGCCTGCGGCGCTCCTTACGGCCTTTGCCGCGCTTGGCCTCGCGGCCTGTTCGCCCGAGCCCGCCAAGGAATACACGACCGATGTCGAAGACAAGAGCGGGGGCGAACTGATCGTCACCGACGTCGACGAGACCGGCGTGGACGTGAAGGTGCCCGACACGCCGATGACCAACGTGCCGCCCGAGGACAAGGCGGGCAATTAGGCACGAACCCAGCCCCCCCCTTTCCTCAGGCCAGCAAGGCAACCGAAACCGCGTGAAGCGGAGCGCCGTGCGCCTCGAAGGCAGAGAGGTTGGCGACGGTCGTCTCGGCAATCGCGGTCATCGCCTCGCGCGTGAAGAAGCCCTGGTGGCCGGTGATGAGGACATTGGGAAAGGTCATCAGGCGTACGAAGACATCGTCGCGGATGACGGTGTCGGAGAGGTTCTCGAAAAAGAGATCGCCCTCCTCCTCGTAGACGTCGAGCCCGACGTTACCGACCTTGCCGCTCTTGAGCCCGGCGATGACCGCGCGGGCGTCCATCACCGCGCCCCGGCTCGTGTTGATGAGCATGACGCCCGGCTTCATGCGCGCGATCGCGCCGCGCCCGATGAGGTGATGCGTAGCGGGCGTGAGCGGGCAGTGAAGGCTGATGATGTCGCAGCGCCCCAACAGATCATCGAACGAGGTGTATTCGCCGCCCAACTGCGCCAGTTCGGGGTTGGGCGAAGGGTCGCTTGCCAGCACCTCGCAGCCAAAGCCCTTGAGGATGCGCGCGACGTTGAGACCGATGCGCCCGGTCCCGACGATCCCGGCGGTCTTGCCCCGCATGTCGAAACCGAGCAGCCCGTCGAGCGCGAAGTTGCCCTCACGCACCCGCGCATAGGCCTTGTGGATGCGCCGGTTGAGCGCGAGCATGAGTGCAACGGCGTGCTCGGCAATGGCGTCGGGCGAATAGGCGGGAACCCGCGCCAAGGCGATCTTGAGCCGGGCCGCAGCCTCCAGGTCCACGTTGTTGAACCCTGAACAGCGCAGCGCGACAAGGCGGATGCCATGACGTGCCAAGATCTCCAGTTCGGGCTTACCCAGCGCGTCGTTGACGAAGGCGCAGACCGCCTCGAAGCCCTGTGCGAAATGGGCCGAATGGGCCGTCAGCCGGGTGTCGAAGAACGTCAGCTCGTGCGGACTTCCGGCTAGGCGATTGGCCTCTTCCAGAAAAGTCCGATCGTATGGACGCGTGCTGAAGACGACGACCTTCATGCCTTATCCTCCCCGAGGTCCGAAAACCGCCACCGGTGCAATCATTCGTAACATCCGTGCTGCATTGCACAAGGCCCGAGGGAGCGATAGGCTTGCCCCGCGCCCGTACCGGGCACGCCATCGCGCAGGGGGACAAGGGTCTTGCTCGAAGCGAAAATTCCCGAAGATCGGGGCTGGCATGCCCTCGATCCCGACACTGTCGCGGCTGATCTGGGAGCGGGCAGCGCCGGGCTCTCCGGGTCCGAAGCTGCACGCCGCCTCGAACGCTGCGGCCCCAATCTTCTTCCCCGCGTAAAGCCGCCGCATCCGCTCATGCGCTTTGCCGCGCAGTTCAACAACGCGCTCATCTATTTCCTGCTGGCGTCGGCGGCGGCGGCCTTCGTGCTCGATCACGCGATCGATGCCGGTGTCATCCTTGCCGTCGTCCTCATCAACGCCTTCGTGGGCGTCATCCAGGAGGGCAAGGCGGAGAAAGCTCTGGCGGGCATGGAGAACCTTGTCGGCGAGGAGGCCCATGTCCTTCGCGAGGGACGCCGACAGCCCGTCCCCGCCGGAAGTCTGGTGCCGGGCGACACGGTCCTTGTCGAGGCCGGGGACCGGGTGCCTGCCGACCTTCGCATCGTGCGCGCCCGTGCACTTTCGATCGAGGAAGCGGCGCTGACCGGGGAATCGGTCGCCGCCGACAAGCAGGAGGAAGCCGTCGAGCCCGACGCGCCCCTCGCCGAGCGCACGTCGATGGCCTATTCGGGCACGCTCGTCGTGCGCGGGCAGGCGACGGGCCTTGTCGTCGCGACCGGCGCCGCCACGGAAATCGGCAAGATCGGCGCCCTCCTCCAGTCGGTGCCGCGCCTCGTCACCCCTCTCCTGAAGCAGATCGACCAGTTCGGCACGCGCCTCACGCTTCTTATCCTCATCGGCAGCGCCGCGCTCTTTGCCTTTTCGGTGACCGCGCGCTCCTACCCCTGGGTCGATGCCCTCATCGCGGTCGTGGCACTGGCGGTCGGCGCGATCCCCGAGGGGCTGCCCGCCGTCATCACCATTACGCTCGCCATCGGCGTCCAGCGCATGGCGCGGCGCAAGGCGGTGATCCGCAAGCTCCCGGCGGTCGAGACGCTGGGCGCAACCTCGGTCATCTGCAGCGACAAGACCGGCACACTCACCCGCAACGCGATGACCGTGACCCGCCTCTTCACACCTTCAGGAGAGTGGCAGGTCTCGGGAAGCGGCTACGCCCCGGAAGGCGAGATCAAGGCCGGAGATGGCGATGCACAGGCCGAGCCTGTCCCTCCCGGCGAGATCCTGCACTGCGGGGCGCTGTGCAACGATGCGCGCCTCCAACACGAAGACGGCAACTGGAGCGTGGTCGGTGACCCCATGGAAGGCGCGCTCCTCGCGCTGGCGGGCAAGGCCGGTCTCGACACCGCCAAGCTCCACGCCGACTGGGCTCGCCTTGACGAAATCCCCTTCGATGCGGCCTACCGCCTGATGGCAACGCTGGTGCGCAGCCCCGAGGGCGAGGCCATCGCCTTCGTCAAGGGTGCACCCGAGGCCGTTCTGGCGCTGGGCGCGGCAGGCACCGACTTCGAGCGCTGGCACGGCATCACCCGCCAGGCCGCCGCGCAAGGCGAGCGCATCCTGGGCTTTGCCGCCATCACGCTTGCGCCGGGCACCACGCGCCTGCGCTTCGAGGACCTGCAGGGCGCGCGCATCCTGGGTCTCATGGCCTTCGTCGATCCGCCGCGCGAGGAAGCCCGCATCGCCATCGGCGAATGCCGCTCGGCCGGAATCGCGGTCAAGATGATCACCGGCGACCACGCCGCAACGGCCGTCGCCATTGCCCGCCAGCTCGAGATCGAGGAAGAGCCGCGCGCGCTCACCGGCGCGCAGATCGAGGCGATGAGCGATGAGGAACTGCGCCGCGAGGTGCCCGAAGTCGCCGTCTTCGCCCGCGCCAGTCCCGAGCACAAGCTGCGCATCGTGCGCGCGCTCCAGTCGCACGGGCAGATCGTCGCGATGACGGGTGACGGGGTCAACGATGCGCCCTCGCTGCGCCAGGCCGATGTCGGCACCGCCATGGGCGCCAGCGGCACGCAGGCCGCGCGCGAAGCCTCGGAAATGGTGCTTCTCGACGACAACTTCGCCTCCATCGTCGCGGCCGTTCGCGAGGGCCGCACCGTCTATGACAACATCCGCAAGGTCATTGCCTGGACGCTGCCCACCAACGGCGGCGAGATCATCGCCGTGGTCCTGGCGATCATCCTCGACCTTGCCCTGCCGATGACGGCGACGCAGATCCTGTGGATCAACCTCATCACCTCGGTCACGCTGGGGCTCGTGCTGGCCTTCGAACCCTCCGAACCGGGCATCATGGAGCGCGCGCCGCGCGCCAAGGACAGCCCCTTGCTCTCGGGCTTCATCCTGTGGCGCGTGGGCCTCGTCTCACTGCTCTTCGCCGTGGCGCTGCTGGGTGTCTACTTCACCGCCCTCAGCACGGGGACAGACATCGCGACGACCCGCACGATGGTCGTCAACATGCTGGTGATCGCGGAGATATTCTACCTCTTTAACGTGCGCTACATGCACGTTCAGTCGCTCAGCTGGCGGGGAATCCTGGGCACGCGCGCGGTGCTCGTCGCGGTGGGCACGGTTTCGCTCGCGCAAGTGTGCTTCACCTACCTCCCGCCGTTTCAGGCCGTGTTCGCAACCCGCCCGCTCAGCTTCACACAAGGAGCCTCGCTCATCGCGATCGGCGCCGTGATCTTCATCCTCCTGGAACTGGAGAAAGTGCTGGTCCGGCGCCTGGGCTGGTTTGCCGAACTCGACTGACCCGCCCCCTCCCCGCCCCGGCTTGCAGATCCTTCACGGGTTGCGCGGAATGAAAATCTGTGTCCAACTGGATCGTATCGCATGCTTGTGCGTTGCAGTTGACGCGCGGTTGTACGCGCAGGGCTCCAGATACGCGATACGAGAGGGAGGGCAGTGGCAGTGCACACGGCGCTTGGCGAACACGGCATGATCGGCGACACGCGCTCGAGCGCCCTTGTCGACCGCACCGGAACGATCACCCGCCTAACCTGGCACGTGCCGGGCGCAGCGGCTCCGCTCCACGCCCAGGACATGCGCCCGGGCGGCATTTCGGCGATCCGCCTCGAGGACGCGCAGCCGCTGGCGCAAAGCTACCGTGCGGGCACCACCATCCTCGATACCTACTTCGCAGGGCCGACAGGCGCTCTCAAGCTGACCGACTTCATGCCCGTGGCCCTGCCCGGCCCCGGCAATGAGGACGAGGCGGGCGGCGGCATCCGGGACGGCGCGCGCATCGTGCGCTTCCTGACCTGCACGCGCGGCACCATGGCGGGCCGCCTCATCCTCAACCTCGATGGCCAGGCGCGTGCGCCGGAAGAACTGGCACCAAACCTGTGGTCAGTGCCGCTGGGCGAGATCACGCTGCGCCTTGAAGGCGCGCTCGACATCGCGGTAAGCGGCAGCCGCCTTGCCATGCCCTTCACGCTGAAGGCCGGGGAACAGGCGCACCTGGCGCTGTCCTGCGATGCGGGCTCTCAGGCCGAACAGGTGCGCAGTGTCTCGGCGGCCCGCAAGGCGCTGGCGCAATGCGACGCCTTCTGGCGCGCCGAGGGCACTCCCGCCCAGGGCGCGGGCTCGCCCCGGGCCTGAGCCCCAGGTTTACTCGGCCGCGAGGGCTTCTTCGCGCGCGACTTCGCCTTCCGCCGGGACCCGGGCGAGAAGCATCTTTATCAGCCCGAAGCACATGAACAGCAGCACCACGGCAAAGGGCAGGCCCGTCACGATGGCCGCCGTCTGCAGCGCCTGCAGACCTCCGCCGTACAGCAGCGCCCCGGCCAGCGCACCGATCGAGATTGCCCAGGTCACGCGCGGAATGAAGCCTGCCTCGTGATGTCCGCCCGATGCGATCATCGCCGTCACCAGCGCGCCCGAATCTGCCGATGTCACGAAGAAGGTGGTCACGATCACGACGGCCAGCCCCGACACGATCCCGCTCAGGGGAAAGTTCGCCAGGAAGGCGAAGAGCGCATCGGGCATCGAGGCGTTGACCGCCTCGGACAGGCCCCCGGCCCCGAACAGCTCGATGTGGAGCGCGGTATCGCCAAAGATGGTCATCCAGGCAAAGGTCACGAGGCTGGGCACGATAAGCACGCCTGAAATGAACTCGCGCACCGTGCGCCCATAGGAAATGCGCGCGATGAAGATGCCAACGAAGGGCGACCAGCTCACCCACCAGGCGTAGTAGAACATCGTCCAGCTGCTCTGCCAGTCTTCGTCCGTGTAGCTCTCGGTCCAGGTCGAGAGGTAGATGAAGCGCTGGAAATAATAGCCCAGGTTCTGGATGAAGCTGTCGAGCAGGTAGACCGTCGGGCCGACCACGAAGACGAACAGTGCCAAGAGCAGCGCCAGACCCATGTTGAGCTCGGAGAGGCGCTTGATCCCGGCATCGAGCCCCATCGCCACGGACAGCGTGGCCAGCGCGGTCACGACGACAATAATGATGGCGCGGACCATTCCTCCCTCGGGCGCACCGAAGAGAAGGGTCAGCCCGGCGTTGATCTGCGAGGCTCCGAAGCCCAGCGAGGCCGCCACCCCGCACACCGTCGCGGTGATCGCCATGATGTCGACCAGATCGACGACCAGCGTCGGAATGCGCGGGAAAGCCGCGCGCAGGAAGGTGCCCAGATTGAGCGGCAGCTTGCGGTTGTAGGCAATATAGGCGAGCCCCAGGCCGATGATCGCGTAGATCGACCAGGCGTGCAGACCCCAGTGCAGGTAGGTGAGCCCCATGGCGTGCTGCGCGTTGCGCGCGAGGCCCTGGGGCAGCGTGGCGCCGGGATCGGAGAACGAGGAAATCGGCGGGTTGGAGAAGTGCATGATCGGCTCGGCCACACCGTAGAACAGAAGGCCGATGCCCATCCCTGCACTGAACAGCATCGCGAACCAGCTGGTCGCGCTGTAGGTCGGCTTTGCATCCGCTCCGCCAAGGCGGACATGTCCGACCCGCGATATCGCTAGAAACCCGCTCGCGACCAGCATGACATTGGCTGTCGCCACGAAAAGCCAGCCGAAATTGTGCGTCGCAAAGGCCTGGATGGCCTCGAAGCGGGCGGTTGCAACATCCGTATCGTAGAGCGCGAAGACTATGAGCCCACCGATTGCGGCAATTGCGCCAAAGAACACGCTAGGTTTAAAATCCGCAATCGGACTGGATACATTGCTGCCTTGACTTGCCACCCGGACGACACCCCCAACGCTGAAATGAGTTTTACTTGGCCTCTAAAAAATAGCATAAATAATAAACCCAACAGCGAATTGAATATTATATCAAAATTCGCGTTGTGGAATTGAGTTTATCATATCCTGAAGCGGCTTCGAGACCGGTCTACAGGCCGTGTGGTGATTATGCAACAACTGCCGAGAACATGTGACTTTTCTCAAGCGCAAGGGTTGGCATGTACACCTTGATTGGATAGCTGGCCTGCGCGGGGCACCAAGGTCTCATTTCCTTGCATGCCACCTCCCGGCATCTTGTCCCGCCCGGCAGCGCTGTCTCCCACGCGCTGCCCAGTCGCGAACGTTCCGATCAACAACAGGGGAACATACATGTTCAAGCATTGCACCGGCGCGTCGGTTGGCGCGCTGGCAATCGCTATCGCCACCCCGGTCGCAGCCCAGTCTACTCCGGCGCAGCCGACCAGCACCCAACCCACGAGCACCGGGGCCGCACCGGCCCAGCGCAAGGGTGGCCTGACCGAAATCGTGGTGACCGCCACCAAGCGCACCGAAAGCCTCCAGGACGTCGCCGTCTCGGTCAATGCACTGGGCACCGAGGAACTTGAAAACCTCGGCGTGCAGACCTTCGACGACTACCTCGAGCAGCTTCCCAACGTCACCGCAGGCGGCGGCGGCCCGGGCCAGAGCACGATCTACATTCGTGGCCTCGCCTCGACGACGCCCAACCTCACGACCGCAGGCGTCGCGGGCCTTGCCCCCAACGTCGCGATGTACCTCGACGAACAGCCGCTCGCGCAGCCGGGCCGCAACCTCGACGTCTACGCCGCCGACCTTGAGCGCATCGAAGTTCTTGCAGGCCCGCAGGGCACGCTCTTCGGCGCCAGCTCGCAGGCAGGTGTGGTCCGTCTCATCACCAACAAGCCCGATCTCCTGGGCTTCGATGCCGCTGCCAAGGGCGGTGTTTCGTGGACCAAGAACGGCGAGCCCAGCTACAACGCCGAGCTCATGCTCAACGTGCCGGTGACCAACACGCTGGCCGTGCGCGGCGTCGTCTACATGGACGACCAGGGCGGCTACATCGACAACGTCAAGGGCACCCGTTCGGTCGCGGACAGCGCCCGCTTCCGCGAGGAAGGCGCGCAGCGCTACAACGGCGTGCCGGTGGGCGCGAACCGCGCAGGCCTGCAGGCCGGAGCCGACCTCTCGAACGTCAACTTCATCGAGGCCGACAACACCAACCTCGTCGAAGACAACTTCAACGACACCACCTACACCGGTTTCCGCGTTTCGGCGCTGTGGGAAGTGGCGCCCGACTGGCAGATCACGGTCAGCCACGCGCGCCAGGGTCTCGATTCCGATGGCGTCTTCTTCGCCGATCCGGAACTGGGCCTGGGTGACCTCGAAGTGCAGCGCTTCCAGCCGGACCGCCTGGAAGACAACTTCTCGAACACCGCCTGGACCGTCGAGGGGCGCCTGGGCATGCTCGACCTCGTCTACACCGGTGCCTTCACCGACCGCGAGACCTCGCAGCAGGTGGACTACTCCGACTACCTCTACGTCGGCCAGTACCTGCCCTACTACATCTGCGACGGCTCGGTCTCGTACCCGGGTGACGCGGGCCCGATGGGCACCTGCCAGGCCCCCAACCTCTACGTCACCTCGGACAGCAAGACCAAGCAGTTCACCCAGGAACTGCGCGTCAGCACCCCGGCCGAGAACCGTTGGCGCGTGACGGCGGGCGGCTTCTACTCGAAGCTGACCCTCGAAGAGCGCAACGACTTCGTCTACCCCGGCAGCCAGTACGTCGACCTGTGGGGCCAGACCGGCTTCCCCGACAACTTCCCGTTCCCGGGTGCCTGGCAGAGCGATCCGGGTCCCTTCCCCACCGGCACCAACTTCCGCAACGACATCAAGCGTTCGGATGAGCAGTTCGGCATCTTCGGCGAGGCCTCCTACGACCTCGTCCCCGACCTTCTCAGCGTCACGCTGGGCGCGCGCTACTACAACGTGGCGGTGGACCTGAAGGGCACGGCGAACAGCTCGTTCTGTAACGCAGGCGGTACCGACGCCAATGCGTTCGGTACCAACCTCTCGGACCTTTACGACGGGGACGGCGAGTTCACCTTCATCGGTTCGTGCGGCGATACGCTGGGTCTGACCTTCAACCAGGGCGACAGCGTCCAGGACATCATGGACGCAGGCCTCACCGAAGGCCAGGCCATGCAGGTCTTCAACGCTCTGTCGGCGCCCGACAAGGCCAAGACCGAAGGCGTCATCTTCAAGGGCTCGCTGACCTTCACGCCCACCGAAGACGTGATGTTCTACGCGACCTACTCGGAAGGCTTCCGTCCGGGCCTGCTCAACCGTCCCGGCGGCGCGGTCAGCCCCTCGGGTTACATGGTGCCCTTCGAACTGCAGACCGACGAGGTCAACAACTACGAGATCGGCTGGAAGACCGAGCTGTTCGACCGCCAGTTGCGCTTCAACGGCAGCGCGTTCTACGTCGACATCACGAACCTGCAGACCACGATCTTCGACACCTCGATCGTCAACCTGTTCTTCTCGGACAACGCGGCCGACGCGCGCATCCTGGGCGTCGAGGGTGACTTCGCCTTCGCCCCCTACGCGGTGCCGGGTCTGACCGTTGCCGGTGCCTTCTCGGTGCTCGACACCAAGATCACCGAGGTGCTGACGCCGACCGACGATGTCACCAAGGGCAACTCGCTGGCCTACGCGCCGTCCTTCCAGGGCAACCTGCGCGTGCGTTACGAGTGGGATCTGGGCGACACGGGCCTTGTTGCCCACGTCATGCCGCAGATGGTGCATTCGGGTTCGAAGTACACCGACATCATCAACATCAACCGCCTGAAGCTCGACAGCTACACCACCTTCTCGATGACTGCGGGCGTCAAGAAGGATGACTGGTCGGTCGAGGTCTTCGGCGAGAACCTGACCGACAAGCGTGCCCAGATCTCGGGCAACTTCTACTACGATGCCCCGCGCATCAACACCAACCGTCCGCTGACGGTGGGTGTGCGCGTCGGCTGGCACTACTGATCGCATCTCCCGGCGCCTTCTGCGTGAAGGCGCCGGGGATCGGACAATCCGGCGGCAGGCGGGCATCGGGCCTTGCCTGCCGCTTGGCGTTTGCGGCAAGGACATTCCCATGGCATCGCGTGACACCCTCTCCGCCCCTTCCTCCTTCGATGAAGCCGCCGTGCTGAAAGAGGCCCGCGAGGCCATGCAGCGCGGCCAGTTCGCGCCCGCGCTGGGCGTGCTGGCGCCGCTTCTCGACGCCGAGGAGCCGAGCACGGAAGGGCTCTACATGGCCGCCGTCGCGTGCCGTTACCTCAAGCGCTTCGCCGACGCCGAAAGCTATCTCTCCGCCCTCTCCGCCGCGCAGCCCGAATATGGCCGCGCCTGGCAGGAGGCAGGCCATCTCGCCCGCGACAAGGGCGACGTGCCCGGTGCCCTGCGCGCCTATGCCCGCGCCACCCGTTACAACCCCGTACTCGACGCCAGCTGGCGCGCGCAGGCCGACCTTCTTGCCCGCACCGGACACCACGCCGAGGCCGCGCAGGCCCGCACCCAGGCCGAGCGCATCGCCGCCCTCCCCCGCGAGCTTCTGGCCGTCTCCAACCACCTCCACGAAGGCCGCCTCTTGCGCGCCGAGGAGATCTGCCGGGCCTACCTCCAGACCCACCGCACCGACATCGAGGGCATGCGCCTGCTGGCCGAGATCGCCAGCCGCCTTGGCATCCTCGATGACGCTGAGTTTCTTTTGGAAAGTGCGGTTACTTTTTCTCCGGACACCGTCCAGCTGCGGCTCGACTACATCCAGGTCCTGCGCAAGCGTCAGAAATTCGCACAGGCGCTGGAGCAGGCCGAGGCCCTCCACACCCGCGATCCCGAAAGCCCCGTCTTCGCCTCGCACCTTGCCATTGAGGCCATGCAGACCGGCGACTATGCCCGCGCTTTCGCCCTGTTCGACGCGGTCCTGGAAAAGCTGCCCCAGGACCCGGCCACGCTTACCAGCAAGGGCCACGCGCTCAAGACCACCGGCGCGCAGGACGAGGCCGTCGCCTCCTACCGCGCGGCGATTGCCGCCAAGCCCGAGCACGGCGATGCCTGGTACGCGCTTGCCAATCTCAAGACCTGGCGCTTCAGCGCGGACGAGCGCGCGCGCATGGAAGACCTGCTCGCCCAGCCCGACCTTGCCTTCATGGACCGCGTCCACCTGACTTTCGCTGCGGCCAAGGCCGCCGAGGACGAAGGGCTTCATGCCCAGGCCTTTGCCCACTACACCCACGGCAACGAGCTGAAGCTGCGCCAGAGCCGCTACGATGCTGACCGTATGCACACAGAGATCGCCGCGCAGATCGAGACCTGCACGCCCGAACTTTTCGCGCGTCAGGGCGGCAAGGGCCACGCCGCGCCCGACCCGATCTTCATCCTTGGCCTGCCGCGCGCGGGCTCGACCCTGCTCGAACAGATCCTTGCCTCGCACCCGATGATCGACGGCACTCTGGAGCTGCCCGACATCCTCGCCACCGCGCACCGCCTGCGCGGCCGCAAGGCCAGCGCGCCGCGCTACCCACAGATCCTGCACGAGCTGTCGGCCGAGCAGTTGGAGAGCCTCGGCAAGAGCTACATCGAGAACACCCGCATCCACCGCCAGGGCGCGCCGCTGTTCATCGACAAGATGCCCAACAACTTCCGGCACATCGGCCTCATCCACCTGATCCTCCCCAACGCGAAGATCATCGATGCGCGCCGTGATGCGATGGATTGCTGCTTCTCGGGCTTCAAGCAGCTCTTCGCCGAAGGCCAGGAGTTCACCTATGGCCTGACCGAAATCGGCCGTTACTACCGCGACTATGTGGCGCTGATGGAGCACTGGGACCGTGTCCTTCCAGGCCGTGTCCTGCGCGTTCAGCACGAGGACGTGCTGGACGATCTGGAAGGACAGGTGCGCCGCATGCTGGACTATATCGGGGTCCCCTTCGATCCGGCCTGCCTGGACTTCCACAAGACCGACCGCGCGGTGCGCACGGCCAGTTCCGAACAGGTCCGCCGCCCCATCTCGCGTTCAGGCGTGGGCGCGTGGAGGCCGTACGACGAATGGCTCGGCCCGCTGCGCGCGGCTCTGGAAGGTTGATCCCGGCACGGCTTTTCATGCGCTGCAACAGTTGCGTACGCCATCTTTAGGGCGGTGTAACTTGCGCGGATTTTGCGGCGAAATGGAAGCTACACTCGATTGTCTTTGATCGAGGACATTGCACTGCAACAATAGGACGGTCATCCTGCACTGCGAAACGCGTGTTGCTTCAAGGCGAGGCAACACGCGACGCAACGCGGAGCCCGACGATGACTTCTCCCGCCCCCACGCCCGGATCCTCCGGCGCGGCCTCTTCCCCGCGCGAGCCACTGGATGGCATCGCCCAGACGCTCGACCGCTCGGCCTCGGCCGCGATCGCGCAGGCGACCAGCGGGCTTTCGCCGGCCACCATGATCCTCGCGGCAACCGACTGGGCGCTCCACCTCGCCTCGGCACCGGGCAAGCAGATGCAGCTTGCCGCCAAGGCCGGGGGCAAGGCGCTGCGCCTGATGGGCTACACAGCGCGCGCCACCCGCGATCCTGAGACCCCGCGCGTGGTCGAACCGTTGCCGCAGGACCGTCGCTTCCAAGGGCCTGAATGGCACCAGGCGCCCTACAACGTGTGGACCCAGGCTTTCCTGCTCAACCAGCAATGGTGGGAAGCGGCGACGACCGGCATCGGCGGTGTCTCGAAACACCATGAGGACATGGTCTCCTTCGCCGCGCGCCAGATCCTCGACATTTTCGCCCCCACCAACTTCATCGCCACCAACCCGGTCCTGCAGAAGCGCATCGCCGAGACCGGGGGCAAGTGCCTTGCTGACGGGCTCGACTATTTCTTCGAGGACATGCGCCGTTACCTGACCGGACGCCCGGCGGCGGGCACCGAGGCCTTCGAAGTCGGCAAGGACGTTGCGGCGGCCGACGGCAAGGTCGTCTACCGCAACCGCCTGATCGAACTCATCCAGTACGCCCCCACGACCGAGACCGTCCGGCCCGAGCCGGTGCTGATCGTGCCTGCCTGGATCATGAAGTACTACATCCTCGATCTCTCGACCCACAACTCGCTGGTCGAGTGGTTGCGCGCGCAAGGGTACACTGTCTTCATGATCTCGTGGCACAACCCCGATGGCCACGACCGCGACCTCGACATGGACGACTACCGGCGCCTGGGCCCACTTGCCGCGCTCGACGCGATCAGCGCGATCACGGGCGCCGAGAAAATCCACGGCGCAGGCTATTGCCTGGGAGGCACCCTGCTCTCCATCGCGGCTGCGGCCATGGCGCGCGAGGGGGATGAACGCCTCGCCAGTCTCACGCTGATGGCCGCCCAGACCGAATTCAGCGAGCCTGGCGAACTGGGCCTCTTCATCGACGAGAGCCAGCTCCACGTGCTGGAGAACATGATGTGGAGCCGGGGCTATCTGGAGAGCGACCAGATGGGCGGGGCCTTCCAGATCCTGCGCTCGAACGACCTCATCTGGTCGCACATGCTCCAGACCTACCTGATGGGCGAGCGGGCCGACATCAACGACCTCATGGCCTGGAACGCGGACGGTACACGCATGCCCTATGCCATGCACAGCGAGTACCTGCGCAAGCTCTTCCTCCACGACGATCTGGCCGAAGGGCGCTTCCGCGTCGATGGCCATGTCGTGACGATGGAGGACATCGCGGTGCCCGTCTTTGCCGTGGGCACCGAGCGCGACCACGTGGCGCCCTGGCGCTCGGTCTACAAGATCCACCTCCTGACCAATACCGCGGTGACCTTCGTGCTGACGAGCGGGGGGCACAACGCGGGAATCGTCTCCGAACCGGGCCACCCTCACCGCCACTACCGCATCGCCACCCACCCCCATCCCAACGGCAATCTCGCGCCCGAGGAATGGTGCGAGCGCGCCGCCCTCAAGGACGGTTCGTGGTGGCTCGATTGGGGTGCCTGGCTTGATGCCAACTCGGGCGAGCCGACCACGCCGCCCCCGCTCGGCAACCCGGACAAGGGCTATCCCCCCTTGTGCGACGCCCCCGGCCGCTACGTGCTCGAGAAATAGGACCCACGCCCCGATGTCGACCGACCAGACCATCACCAACCGCACGTTCGACGAAATCGCCGTGGGGGACAGCGCCAGCGTCGTGCGCACGCTTACGCAGCGCGACATCCACCTCTTCGCGCTCGTCTCGGGCGACGTGAACCCGGCCCATGTCGATATCGACTATGCCGAGCACGACATGTTCCACAAGGTGATCGCGCACGGCATGTGGGGGGCGGGCCTCATCTCGGCGGTCCTGGGCACCGAGCTTCCGGGCCCCGGCACGATTTACCTCGGCCAATCGCTGCGCTTTACCGCGCCTGTGGCACTGGGCGATACGATCACCGCCACGGTCACCGTCACCGAACGGCGTGAGGACAAGAAGCGCCTCAAGCTCGACTGCACCTGCACCAACCAGGAAGGCACGACGGTCATCACCGGCGAGGCCAGCGTCATCGCCCCGACCGAGCGCGTTGCGCGCCCGCGCATTGCCCTGCCCGACATCCGCCTCTCCGACCACGGCCAGTACCAGCGCCTGATCGAGGCCGCCAAGGGCGGCGCGAACGTCCCCACCGCCGTTGTCCACCCCTGCTCGGCGACTGCGATCACCGCCGCCTGCGAAGCCGCCGAAGCAGGGTTCATCGCGCCCATCCTTGTTGGCCCGCCCGCGCGCATCGCCGAGGCGGCCCAGCAGGCGGGCAAGGACATCTCGGCCTTGCGTATCGTCGAGAGCGCACACAGCCACCAGTCCGCCCAGCGCGCGGTCGAGCTCGTCCACGCGGGCGAGGCGCAGCTTCTGATGAAGGGCGCACTCCACACCGACGAGCTGATGGGTGCGGTCGTCGCCCGCAGCGGAGGGCTGCGCACCGAACGGCGCATCAGCCACGCCTATGTGATGGACGTGCCCGGCCACGCCGAGCCGATCATCATCACCGATGCGGCCATCAACATCGCGCCCGACCTCGACTGCAAGGCCGACATCATCCGCAACGCCATCGACCTGGCCCATGTCATCGGCAAGGAGACCCCGCGCGTCGCGATCCTGGCGGCGGTCGAGACCGTGAACCCGGCCATGCCCGCAACGCTCGATGCCGCCGCTCTTTGCAAGATGGCCGACCGGGGCCAGATCAGCGGCGGCCTCCTCGATGGGCCGCTCGCCTTCGACAACGCCGTGAGTGAAAGTGCCGCGCGCGAGAAAGGCATCGTCTCGCCCGTGGCGGGCAAGGCCGACATCCTCGTGGTGCCCGATCTGGAGGCGGGCAACATGCTGGCCAAGCAGCTCACCTTCCTCAGCGATGCGGACGCGGCGGGCGTCGTTCTGGGCGCGCGCGTGCCGATGATCCTCACCAGCCGGGCCGACAGCCTGCGCACCCGGCTTGCCTCCTGCGCGGTCGCGGTGCTGATGGCCCGCGCCCAGACCATGGCCGCGCCGGGGCTTGCCGAATGAAAGCCATCGTCAGCCTGAACTCGGGCTCTTCCAGCATCAAGTTCGGCGTCTTCCGTCTCGATGAAGGTAACCATCCGGTCCACTCAGCGGGCGGCAAGTTCGAGA
This sequence comes from Novosphingobium profundi, assembly GCF_020524485.1. Lineage (GTDB taxonomy): Bacteria > Pseudomonadota > Alphaproteobacteria > Sphingomonadales > Sphingomonadaceae > Novosphingobium > Novosphingobium profundi_A. Next base: position 17,083 of record NZ_JAIVLF010000005.1, read on the forward strand.
AGATCGGCATCGCGCCCAGCCTGCGCATCGCCACCGACGAAGGCGAAGTCCTGCTGGAAAAAGATTGTCCCGATGGCGCCCACCTCACCCATGCGGACCTGCTCGACTTCCTGTTCGACTGGGCCACCAGCCACATCGCGAGCGGGACCATCGTCGCCATCGGCCACCGCGTGGTTCACGGTGGCACGCGCTTCGTCGCGCCGCAGCGGGTGACACCCGAACTACTCGACGAACTGGAGACGCTCTCCCCCCTTGCCCCGCTGCACCAGCCGCACAACCTCGTCGCGATCCGCACGCTGGCGCGGCTCGCGCCCGATCTCCCGCAGGTCGCCTGTTTCGACACCGCCTTTCACCACGACAAGCCCGAAGTCGCCGCGCGCATGGCGATCCCGCGCAGCCTCCACGAGGCAGGCATCCGGCGCTACGGCTTCCATGGCCTGTCCTACGAATACATTGCGCGCGCACTCGACCGGCTCGACCCTGCCTTGGCGCGCGGCAAGGTCATCGCCGCGCATCTGGGCAACGGGGCGAGCCTGTGCGCCATGGCGGGCGGCCTCAGTATCGACACGACCATGGGCTTCACCGCGCTCGACGGGCTGATGATGGGGACACGCTGCGGACGGCTCGATCCCGGCGTTGTCCTGCACCTCCAAACTCAGATGGGCTACAGCGCCGAGGCCGTCGAGACGATGCTCTATCGCCAGTCGGGCCTGCTCGGCGTGTCGGGTATCTCCAGCGACATGCGCGCACTGGCCGCCAGCGCCGAGCCCGCCGCACGCGAGGCGATCGAGCTCTTCGCCTACCGCACCGCGCGCGAGATCGGCGCGCTCACCGCCTCGCTCCAGGGTCTTGACGGCCTCGTCTTCACCGCAGGCATCGGCGAGAACGACGCGGACCTTCGCGCCGATATCTGCGCGCGCCTTGGCTGGCTTGGCCTTACCCTCGATGAAGAGGCCAACGCCGCCCATGCTCCCGTCATCTCCGCGCCGGAAAGCCGCATCGCCGTGCGCGTCATCCCCACCGACGAGGAGCGCATGATCGCGCTCCACACCCTTCGCATTCTTCAAGGAGACCTGCCATGAAGCCTCTAGTCGACCTTGCCGGAAAGCGTGGTCTCGTCATCGGGATCGCCAATGAGAACTCCATCGCAGCGGGCTGTACGCGCGCCTTCGCGCACGCGGGCGCGCGCCTTGCTGCTACCTATCTCAACGAGAAAGCCCGCCCCTTCGTGGAGCCGGTCGCCGATGCGATGGGCTGCGAGTGGATCGCGCCCCTCGACGTGCGCGAGCCGGGCCAGCTCGAAGATCTGTTCGAAGAGGTGAAGACGCGCTGGGGCGGGCTCGACTTCCTGCTCCACTCCATCGCCTTTGCCCCGCGCGAGGACCTGCACGGGCGCGTGACCGACTGCTCGGCCGAAGGCTTCGCGCTCGCCATGGACGTGTCGTGCCACTCGTTCATCCGCATGGCTCGGCTTGCCGAACCGCTGATGACGGACGGTGGCTGCCTGATGTGCGTGACGTTCTATGGATCAGAGCGGGTGGTCGAGCACTACAACCTGATGGGCCCGGTCAAGGCCGCGCTCGAAAGCACCAGCCGCTATCTCGCCGCCGAACTGGGCCCGGCGGGCATTCGCGTCCACGCCATCTCGCCCGGCCCCATTGCTACACGCGCGGCGAGCGGGATCGCGCGCTTCGATGAGCTGCTCGAACGCACGGCCGCCAGCGTGCCGGTCCATGAGCGCGTCGATATCGACGACGTCGGCGCGCTCGCCGCCTTCCTAGCGAGTTCCGCCGCACGCCACATCACCGGAACCGTGATTCCGGTGGATGCGGGCGAACACATCATGGGCTAGGGCAAAAGCCTCAAAGGCTTGAAACGTAGCGCGTCACTGCATCGGCCCAGTCCTCGGGCATCTGGTCAACGACGTCGACACCGCCCCCCTCCAGCGCCGTGAAGGCAAAGTCCGGCCGGATCGCATGAGCCGCGAGCGCGTGCTCGTAGATCACATCGCCGGTGTTGGTGAGGATGAGCGCGGGGCGCTCCAGCCTGGCCAGCGTTTCATCCTGCCGGTACTGGAAGGCCGCGTGGTGCCCATGCCAGTAGGCGCCCTGCCCCTCGAAGGCCTGGACGACGTACTCACTGATACGCGACGGTGCGACGGTGCCCTCGGCAAGGCCGGTGCGGGCGGCGTGGACCATGTTGAACTGCGTGCCGTCATCGGTCGTGGTGATCGTGCGCTCGGTCTGGTGCAGCCCCTCCATGAACTCGGCGCGTTCCTCCTCGCTGACCGGCATCGGGCCATTCAGGATCACCGCGCGCACGCGGTCCGGGAACTGGATGCCGACTTCGGTCGCCACCATCGCGCCGGTGTGATGGCCCAGCACCACCGCATCGGGATAACCCAGCGCGTCGAGGACCGGCACCACCACCGCGGCCCAATCCTCCACCCGCGGGACGCCGGGGACGGGGTCGGACATGCCGAACCCGGGCATGTCGATGGCGATGGCATGGAAGCCGTGGGCGGCCAGAGGACGCAGCACGTTGTCGTACTGCGCCGAAGTCATCGGCGCCTGGTGCAACAGGACAATCGCCCCGCGGGTCTGCGTCACCGCACCTTCGTGGCGATAGTGGATCTGCCCGTAGGGGCCTTCGGTGTAACCGCGTCGCGACCAGCGCTTCACTCGTGCATCTCCTCTTGCGGACGGGCCGGTGGCCACGTCTCCTGCCTCGCAGGCCGACATCGCACGCCCACCGGTGCACAACACGCCTTGCCCGCAGCATACTCCACCCTGCGAGCAGACGACCGACTCGCACCCTATTCGCGAGATCGATTACATTCGCTCCGCAATTGGCCTAAAGTACAAGACACACCGCTTGGAGCGCGGGAATGGGCGGTGTTCGCAGCGCAGCATGCGCGTCTTCCGGGTACCAAGCCCTTGGGGTACCTCGCCTCTGCGCCCCTCCCCACCCGGCGCCATGCCGCACCGCAATCATCCGGCAGGCGGATATCTGCGCATAAATGTTGCGCTAAACTGTAGTATTATCAGCGATCTAGGACACAGCCGACCACCCACTCGCGAACGTCGCTTGCAATCCGGAACGAATCGCGCATTCTCATGAAAACGAAACGCACAGATTAGACATCCCACCCAGAAACAGGGGTCATGTCAGATGAAATCACGTGTACGGGTCACATCCAGGGGCACACCCCATTGCGACCATCCGCAGGTCGCCCGCGATGCACGCCACCCACGCGGAACGACGACGGTAATGTCCCTTCCTGTCGACGTTCGGGGCCTGCCCGTAACCCGCTACACGTGACAGGGGCGATGCAGTCCTCTCTCTCCTCCTCCCAACGGCTGCATCGCCCCTTTCCCATTTCTCGCCCGGAGCCCCGACCCTGTCGGCGCCCCGCTCGTGACGGAGTGTGCCATGATGGTTGACCTGCCGGATCTGCCCAACGAGCTGTGCGCCCTTGCCCGCGCCATTGCCGATGGCACCGTCTCGAGCGAAGACGCGGTGCGCACCACGCTCGCCCGCGCCGAGGGCGCGCGCGATCTCAACGCCTTTGTCGAGATCGAGGCCGAGAACGCGCTGGCCCTTGCGCGCCAGTACGACCGGGAACGCCAGGCCGGGTCGCTGCGTGGCCCCCTTCACGGTGTCCCCCTCGCCCACAAGGACATGTTCTTCCGCGAAGGCCATCCCACAGAGGCCGGGGCCGCGCTGTGGCGGGGCTTTCGACCAGAGGAAACCTCCCCGCTCATTGCCCGGCTCGAAGGGGCAGGCGCGATCACTCTTGGCCGTCTCCACATGGCCGAGTTCGCGCTGGGCCCCACGGGACACAACGTCCACCTGGGACGCTGCGGCAATCCTTGGCACCCGCGCGCCATATCGGGCGGCTCGTCCTCGGGCTCGGCTGCGGCGGTCGGCGCGGGTATTCTCACCGCCTCGCTGGGATCGGATACGGGAGGGTCGGCCCGGGTTCCAGCGGCGTTCTGCGGCGTAAGCGGCCTCAAGCCCACCACCGGCCTTCTGCCCAGCTACGCGATGATGGAACTCTCGCGCACCTGCGACACGGCGGGCCCCATTGCCACTTCATCGCGCGGTCTGGCGCTACTTATGACGGTCCTGGCCGCGAACGGGCGCGATTACATGGCCGGGATGAGCGAGGATCTTTGCGGGCTTCGCATCGGCCTTCCCACCACCTGGTACACCGACGGCATCCATCCCGAGATCGATTACGCGCTGGAGGCCGCTGCGGCCCAGATGCGCGCGCTGGGCGCAACGCTGGTCGATGTCACCGTGCCCGACCAGTCCGCCATGGCCCGCGCGGCCGGGACAATCGCCCTCTACGAAGGCGCGCGCGTCCACGCCCGCGAGCTCGCCTTGCGCCCGGGCGATTTCGGCGAGGACGTGCGCGCCCGCCTCGCGCGAGGCTCGGCCATCAGCGAAAGCGACTACGGCAGTGCGCTGGCCCTTCGCCACTGGGCGCAAGTGGCGATGCGCGACGGCCCGTTTGCCAACGTCGACCTGCTCCTGACCCCGGCCACGCGCATGTCGGTGCCGCTGGCCCGCGACGTGGAGGTCCTCGGGCCGGACAGCCGCCAGGAGCTCATCGGCGAGATTTCGGAACTGACCCGGCCCGCATCGTTGCTCGGCTTTCCCGCGCTGGTGACCCCGATGGGGTTCGATACCCGGCGTCTGCCCCTGGCGCTCCAGTTGATCGGACCGCCCCACAGCGAGGCCCGGCTCCTGCGCACAGCCCATGCCTATGAACAGGCGACCAGGTGGCACGCCCACCCGCACGCCGCGGCCCTCGCCCGGGCCTAAAGCGCCATGCCGCCCCACCTCTCCCTTTCTGCGATGTTCTTCCCGCACCTTTTCGAACACCCTGGCGGTGCCGCAGCGAAGTCCGCTGCGACATGGCCATCCTTCGACGGCGGCCACGCTCTCTCTCTCCTACGTATCCTCGGCGTGGCCGCCGTCTTTTTTCCTGTTTTCCGGCCAGCCGGGATCTCTCCCGCTGCGCGCCCTCATCGCATTCGCCCGAGGCGGAGCCCATAACAAGAGCACGGCTCCACCAGGCCCTCGGGTCGCGGAGAAGCCTCGGTCCCATCGCGGGGCCGGGGCTTCTTTCTTCAACAGGATCAGGTGCCCGCAACGACCCGGGCCGGAACCCGCGCGGTCGATTCCCGCACGATCAGGCGGTGCGGCAGGATCACTTCGCGTGCGGGTGGCTGGCGGTCAGCCGGGAGCAGAGCGTCGAGCATCAGGCGCATCGCGGCCTCACCGATCTCCACAGTGGGGCTGTGTACGGTGGTGAGCGGCGGACTGGCGTAGGCCCCGAAGCGCAGGTCATCGAAGCCCGCCACCGAGACATCGTCCGGAACCGAGAGCCCGCGGGCGCGCAGCGCGCTCATCGCGCCAAGCGCCATCTCGTCGTTGGAACAGGCGACCGCCGTGAAGGCCGTTCCGGCATCGAGCAGGCGGACCATCGCATCATAGCCGGACTGCAGCGTGAAATCGCCCTCGTGCACGAGCTGCGGATCGAACTCGATCCCCGCACGGGCAAGCCCCAGGCGGTACCCGGCCAGACGGTCCTGCGACATGAACAGGTTGATCGGCCCGGTCACCGCGGCAATCCGCCTGTGGCCAAGGCCGGCAAGATGGCTAACCACCAGCGCGCTGGCCTCGTGGTTGTCGATCTTCACGCGCGGCAAGGCGTGGTCGAGCGGATATTCGCAGGCCGATACGATCGGCGGCAGCGTGCCCTTGGCGGGCGGATTGACGACGATGTCGGGCAGGTTGCTTTCCAGCAGGATCATCCCGTCGGCCTGCTTGCCCGCGATCATCGCGGCATAGGTGTTGAGGGCATCGCGGTCGCCTTCGGTGATGCCCAGGAGCACGCGCATGCGGCTCGTACGCGCGACGTTCTCGATCCCCTCGACGAAGGCGGAGGTGAACGGATTGTAGATGCTGGGGACGACCACCAGGACATTGTCACTGCGCTGGCGGCGAAGGCCCGCCGCCATGTGGTTGGGCTGATAGTTGAGGTCGGCAATGGCGGCCTCGATCCTCTCGATCGTGGTCGGCCGCACCATCGAAGGCGTGCTCAGCGCGCGCGAAACGGTCGCAACCGAAACGCCCGCGACGCGGGCAATGTCCTTGATATTTGCCATTACTGTAATCGTTACAGTTGCGACGGACCCCGCACAAGTGATTCACACCGGACACCCGTAACCTTACAGGATGGTAACCTTCCCCTTACGCAAGGACCGTCTTGAAAGTCCTTGGAAGCGGGCCGTGGCGACTGACAGGGATCGTTTGCACCCCTCGCCATGGTAACGATTACATTGGCGCATTGCAGCGCCCCTCCCACGCGGTTAGATGGATATCCCATCCCTCCTCGCCACCAGATCTCAAGGACCTTCCCATGGCCGCATCCGACATTGCCTCTGATCGTTCGCCCGTGCGCATGGGCCTTGTGGGGGGCGGGCCAGGCTCGTTCATCGGTCCGGTCCATGCCATGGCCGCGCGCCTTGATGGCCGCATCCAGCTTGTGGCCGGAGCCTTCAGCCGCGATGCCGGGCGCTCGCGCGAGGCCGCGACCGACTACGGCGTGGACCCGCAGCGTGGCTACCCCTCGCTCGACGCGATGCTTGCCGCCGAGGCGCAGCGCGAGGACGGGATCGAATTCATCACCATCGCGACGCCCAACGCCCATCACACCGTGGCCGCGAAGGCCGCCATCGCCGCTGGTGTTGCCGTGATGAGCGACAAGCCGATGACCGCAACGCTGGACGAGGCGCGCGAGCTCGTGGCGCTGCTCAAGGACAATCCGGTCCCCTTCGGGCTTACCTATACCTATTCGGGCTACCCGCTCGTGCGCGAGATGCGCGCCCGGATCGCAAGCGGCGCTATCGGCACGCTGCGCAAGGTCGTGGTGGAGTACAACCAGGGCTGGCTCGCCGGGAACGCACGCGGCAAGCAGGCCGAGTGGCGCATGGATCCCAGAAGCGCAGGGCTTGGCGGCTGCATTGCCGACATCGGTGTCCACGCCTTCCATCTCGCCGAATTCGTGACGGGTACGCGGGTAGAACAGATCAACGCGGACCTGGGCGCCGTTGTGCCCGGCCGCGTGCTCGACGATGACTGCCAGATGTTCCTGCGCTTTACAGGCGGCGTGCGCGGGCTCCTCATGGCCTCGCAGGTGATGACCGGGGAAGGCAATGACCTCGCCATCCGCGTCTACGGCGACAAGGGCGGGATGCGCTGGAGCCAGGAGACCCCCAACCAGCTCACCCTGCTGAAGGCCGAGGGCGGCATGGAAATCGTGCGCGCGGGCGATCCTTCGCTGGGCGCAGCCGCGCAGGCCAGTTCGCGCCTTCCCGGCGGCCACCCCGAAGGCCTGCTCGAAGCGCTCGCCAACCTCTACACCGACTTTGCCGGGCACCTGCGCGGCGCGTCCGATACGCTGGTCCCGGACGCGGGAGAGGGTCTGCGCGGCATGGCCCTCATCGCCACGGCCGTGGCCGCCAGCCGCGACAACGCGGGCTGGGTCAACCTCGCCGTCTGAGCGGCCCCACCGGATTTTGGAGACAGCTACATGAAGACGATCAAGGGCCCTGCCATCTTCCTCGCCCAGTTCCTGGGGAGCAAAGCGCCGTTCAACTCACTACCTGCGATTGCCGACTGGGCGGCCTCGCTGGGCTACAAGGGCATCCAGGTTCCCACCAGCGACCCGGCCATTTTCGATCTTGAGAAAGCCGCCCAAAGCCAGGACTACTGCGACGAGATCACGGGCATGCTGGCGGAAAAAGGCATCGCCATCACCGAGCTCTCGACCCACCTGCAGGGCCAGCTCGTCGCGGTCCACCCGGCCTATGACGCGCAGTTCGACGGCTTTGCCGCCGCCCACGTGCGCGGCAATCCCAGGGCGCGTCATGAGTGGGCCGTCGAACAGGTCAAGCTTGCCGCCGTCGCCTCGCGCCGCCTGGGGCTCAGCGCACACGCCAGCTTTTCCGGCGCGCTCGCCTGGCCCTACTTCTACGCCTGGCCGCAGCGCCCGGCGGGCCTTGTGGAGGACGCCTTTGCCGAGCTGGCACGCCGCTGGACACCGATCCTCGACGTCTTCGAAGAGAACGGCGTCGACATCGGCTACGAACTGCATCCGGGCGAGGATCTGCACGACGGCGTCACCTTCGAGAGGTTCCTGGAGGCCACCGGCAACCATGCGCGCGCGAACATCCTCTACGACCCCAGCCACTTCGTGTTGCAGCAGCTCGACTATCTGGCCTTCCTCGACATCTATCACGAACGGGTAAAGTGCTTCCACGTCAAGGACGCCGAGTTCCGTCCCTCGGGCCGCTCAGGCGTCTACGGCGGCTACCAGGGCTGGACCGAGCGTCCGGGACGCTTTCGCAGCCTGGGCGACGGGCAGGTCGATTTCGCGCAGATCTTTTCCAAGATGGCGCAGTACGATTTCGAGGGCTGGGCCGTGCTCGAATGGGAATGCGCACTGAAGCACCCCGAAGTCGGGGCCGCCGAAGGCGCGCCCTTCATCGACCGGCACATCATCCGCGTCACCGACAAGGCCTTCGACGACTTTGCCGACACCGGCTCGGACCGCGCGTTGAACGCGCGCCTCATGGGCATCGGCGACTGACCGGCCCTTGCGGGAGAGGCCACCGCGCCTCTCCCCCTTCCCCACCTCTCTTGCCCGGACATCGCCAGCGCGCCCCGTAGAAGTCGCTAGGCGCACCCAAGCATATGCTCATTCGTTTCAGGTACCTGCTCGCCAAGGACACCCGAGAAACGGTGAGACAGCAATGCAGATCAGCGTAGGCGATACCGCCACGATCCGGACCATCCAGGGCCTCGCGACGCGCCTTCTCGAAGGCTTCGCCGCGCTTGGCCCGGGTGAGGAACTCGAACTCGATACATCGCAGCTGGACGAGGCCGATCTCAGCTTCGTGCAGCTTATCGAGGCCGCGCGCATCCAGGGCGCGCAGGAGGGCAAGCCCCTTCGCCTTGCGCACCCCGCCAATACCGCTCTCGCCGCGCTGCTCGAGCGCGGGGGCCTTGCCGCGTGCGCGGACAGCGCCGCCCTTGCCTTCTGGTTCCACGGAGACGCCCCGCAATGAGCAGCATCCTCACCGTCGATGATTCCGCCAGCGTGCGCATGGCCATCCGCATCGCGCTTTCAGGCGCGGGCCACTCCGTGGCCGAGGCCGCCGATGGCAGCGAGGGCCTGGGCAAAGCGCGCATGGCCAAGTACGACCTCATCATCACCGACCTCAACATGCCGCGCATGAATGGGCTGGAGATGATCCGAGAGATCCGCAAGCTGCCGATCCAGGCGGGCACCCCGATCATTTTCCTCACCACCGAATCCGCCGACAACCTCAAGAGCCAGGCCAAGGCGGCGGGCGCGACCGGATGGCTGGTCAAGCCCTTCGTCCCCGACCACCTCCTCAAGGTCGCGCGCAAGGTGCTGGGCGGATGAGCGAGCAGGACCCCGCCGCAGCCTTCCGCATCGAGGCGGCCGACCTGCTCGACGCGACCGAGCAGGCCCTCCTCGACCTGACCCACGACCTTGCCAGCCGCGACCTCGTCGACACGGTGTTTCGCGGGATGCACACGCTCAAGGGCTCGGGCGCGATGTTCGGCTTCGACGCGCTCGCGGCCTTCACCCACCATTGCGAGACCGCCTTCGACAAGGTGCGCAAGGGGATCGTCCCGGCCAGCGCCGAACTCGTCGCGATCACGCTGGGCGCGATGGACCACATGCGCGCCCTCGTCGACCTCGATGCCGACGACCCCGCGCTGGACGAGGCCGGAAACGCGATCCTCGAGCGCCTGCACGCCGCGCTTGGCTCCGCGCCCGATGCAGGCGGCGAGGCGCCCCCTGCCGCGCAGCCCATGCCTGCGGCGAACGCCACGGCCGCCCCCGGCGGTTGGCACATCGTATTTCGCCTGCCCGCCGAGGCCATGGCCAATGGCACCAATCCGCTGATCCTCCTCGATGAAATGCGCGAGTTGGGGGACGCGGAGGTCCACGTCCTGACCGACACCGTCCCCCCGCTCGACGAGCTCGACCCGACCCTGTGCTATCTGGGCTGGGACGTGACGCTAAAAGGCGCCGCCACGCGCGAGGACATCGAGGACGTCTTCATCTTCGTGATGGACGACATGGACCTCTCCATCGAGGCGCTCGAGAGCGAGGCGCCTCCGGCTGCCGGAGCGGTACAGGCGGCCGCCTCGGCCAAGGCAGCCGCCCCCGCCGAGAGCCCGCGCAGCCCGGCCCCGCGCAGCGCGCGCGCCGCCGAGGAAAGCGTGCGCGTGCCCGCCGGCCGCCTCGACGTCCTGATGGACCGGGTGGGCGAACTCGTCATCGTCCAGAGCCGCCTCGCCCAGCTTGCCGAAAGCGGCCTGCGCGGCCCGGCGGGCGAACTGGCCCTGCGCTCGATCTCCGAGGAAGTCGAGCGCCTCGCCAGCGAACTGCGCGACACCACGATGGTCCTGCGCATGGTGCCCATCGCCGCCCTGTTCGGGCGCTTTCGCCGCCTCGTCCACGATCTTGCCCACGAGACCGGCAAGGAGATCGAACTGGTCACCGAGGGCGAAAGCACCGAGATCGACAAGACCGTCTCCGAGCAGCTGGCCGATCCGATCGTCCACCTCATCCGCAACGCCTGCGACCATGGCCTGGAAACGCCCGAGGAGCGCGGGGAGGCGGGCAAGGCCACGACCGGACGCATCCGCCTCAGCGCCGAGCAGGCGGGCGGCGAGGTGCTCATCACCATCACCGACGACGGGCGCGGCATCAACCGCCAGCGCGTGCGCGCCAAGGCCGAAGCCAACGGGCTGCTCCAGCCCGGCCAGGTCGTGCCCGACAGCGAACTTCTGCAGATGATCTTCCACCCCGGCTTCTCCACCGCCGAGCAGGTCACCAACCTGTCAGGGCGGGGCGTGGGCATGGACGTGGTCAAGCGCACCATCGAGGCGCTGCGCGGGACCATCGACATGACCAGCGAGCCGGGCAAGGGATCGACGATCACTCTGCGCATCCCCCTCACCCTCGCCATCATCGAGGGCCTCCTCGTGCGGGTGGGCCAGGGCAACTACGTCATCCCGCTTGCCGCGGTCGAGGAGTGCATCGAGCTTTCGCTGGAAGAGGACATCCGCACGCGCGGGCGCAGCATGATCTCGCTGCGCGGACGGCTCGTGCCCTTCCTGCGCCTGCGCGAGGTGTTCCAGACCGGAACCCGGCCCGATCCCTACCAGAAGATCGTCGTCATCGGCACCGGCGGCGAGCGCGTGGGGCTGGTCGTCGACCAGATCATCGGCAGCCACCAGACCGTCATCAAGTCACTCTCCGGGCTGCACCGGCGCCTGCCCAGCTTCTCGGGCGCGACAATCCTGGGTGACGGCGGCGTCGCGCTCATTCTCGACATCGTCCAGCTTGTCGCGCTGGGCCAGCAACAGGAAGAGCGGCTGCGCGCCGCGGGATAACCAGCCATGCCCCCATCCCACCCCAAACCCGAGAACGAGGTCGATGGCGCGACCGCCTGGGACGCGAACGGCCAGCTTGAGGTGCTGACCTTCGAGGTCGGCGACGAGCGCCTTGCCGTCGAGGCCGTGACCATCCGCGAGATCCTCGATCTCCTGCCCGAGACCCCGGTGCCCGGCGCCCACGCGCTGGTCGGCAGCGTGATCAACTTTCGCGGCAAGATCATCCCCATCGCCGACCTGCGCATTGCCTTTGGCATGCCGCTGGAGGAGCCCACGCCCGACAGCCGCATCGTCGTCATCGAGATCGAGCTCGACGGCGAGGAAACGCAGATCGGCCTGCGCACCGACAAGGTCAACGAGGTGACCCTTCTGGAGCGCACGACTTCGGCCCCGCCCCCGGTGCTCGGCATGCGCTGGCGCCGCACCTACGCGCGCGAGCTGGCGCGCCAGGGCGAGGCCGTGATCGTGCTGCCCGACCTGCCTGCCATCTTCGCCTCGCTCTCCCATCCCCAGGGCCTGGGCGGCGGCGAGACCTCCATGGGACACGCCGCATGACCGCTACCAACGAACTCCAGGTCGTCGAATTCGGCATGGGCGGGGACGTCTTTGCCGTGCCTGTCGCCATCGTGCGCGAGATCCTCGACTACGCCCCGCCCTCGCCCGTGCCCAATGGCCCGGCCTATTTCCTGGGCCTGACCGACGTGCGCGGCCAGGGGGTCGCGACGCTCGACCTGCGCCGCCGGCTCGGCTTCCCGCCCGCCGAGGCCTCCCTCGCCACGCGCATCCTCATTCTCGACCTCGCGCAGCAGGGCAGTGCCCTGACGCTGGGCGTGGTCGTCGACCGGGTGCTCAGCGTCACCAGTTTCGAGACCAGCGCAATCGAGACCCCGCCCGAAATCGGGGTCGCCTGGAGCAGCGACTATCTCCTCGGCGTCGTGCGCCGCGAGGGCGGCTTCGTCCTTCTCGTCGACATTGCCGCCATCTTCACCGGGACCGAGGCGGCAAGCCTCGCCCTTTCCGCCCTGGCGCCCACCGGCACCTGATCCACCCATCCCCCACCCCCGCACACCGCCGAAGGCACACCGCTGACCGCCCGCCGACTGCACAAGGAAACGTCCCCATGCCCTTCACCCTGTTTTCCAGCCTCGATCCGGACCACGTCCTCGACGAGATCGCCCGCGTTGAACGGGCGGTGGCGCGCGGCGACATGTCAGCGCGTACCGAGATGACCTACGGCCAGGGCCAGACCCGTGCCGTGCTTGACGCGGTCAACCGCCTCATCGACACCTGCCTCCAGCCCTCCGAGGCGCTCAGCCGCGAGATCTCGACGATGACCGCCGAGCATGACCGCGGCGACATCGACGCGGTGATCCCGGTCCAGGACTTCCATGGCGAATTCGCGGTCATGGCCCGCCACATCAACGAGCTCGTCGCCGCGCACATCACCGTCAAGAAGAAGGCGATGGCCTGTGTCCGCGAGTTCAGCGAGGGCAATTTCGATGCGCGCCTCGAACAGTTCCCGGGCAAGAAGGCCTTCATCAACGAGACCATCGAGACCCTGCGCCACAACCTCTCGGGGCTCATCTCCGAGATGACCCACATGGCGAGCGAACACGAGCGCGGCGACATCGACGTCTTCGTTCCGGCCGAGAAGTTCGCGGGCGATTTCGGCGCCATGGCACGCGGCATCAACGACATGGTCGCCGCCCATATCCACGTGAAGAAGCAGGCCATGGCCTGCGTCAAGGCGATCAGCGAGGGCGACTTCGACGCCAAGCTGGAAGAACTTCCCGGCAAGAAGGCCTTCATCAACCGCACCATCGACACCCTCAGCCGTAACCTTCAGGGCCTCGTCGATGAGATGAAGCACATGGCGCAGGAACACGAACGCGGCGACATCGACGTCTTCCTCCCGGTCGACAAGTTCGACGGCGACTTCGCCGACGTGGCGCGCGGCATCAACGAGATGGTCACAGGCCATATCGCGGTCAAGAAGAAGGCCATGGCCTGCATCCGCGAATTTGGCGAAGGCAACTTCGATGCTCCGCTCGAACGCTTCCCCGGCAAGAAGGCCTTCATCAACGAGACGGTCGAGACACTGCGTTCGAACCTGCGCGACATCACCGCCGAAATCCAGCGCCTGATCCTCGCCTCCACCGCCGGAAAGCTGGAAACGCGCGGCGATGATCGCCGCTTCGTGGGCGACTTCGCCGGGCTGATCTCGGGCATCAACGGCATGCTCGATGCCATCCTGGACCCGATTGCCGAGGGCAACCGCGTGCTCGCGCTGGTGAGCGAGGGCAACCTGCTCCAGACCGTGGACATCGCCTGCGAGGGCGACCACCAGCGCATGAAGGATGCGATCAACGCGCTTGTCGGCAACTTGCGTCAGTTCGCCCGCGACGTCGGCGAGGCGGCCAACAAGGTTGCCAGCGGATCGAGCCAGATCGCGGGCAGCTCGCAGCAGCTTTCCGAAGGCGCGACCGAGCAGGCCGCCTCCACCGAAGAGGCCTCCGCCTCGATGGAAGAGATGGCCGCCAACATCAAGCAGAACGCCGACAACGCCTCCCAGACCGAAAAGATCGCGCGCCAGTCCTCCAAGGACGCCGAGCTTTCGGGGGTTGCCGTGGAGAAGGCCGTTGGCGCGATGCGCACGATTGCCGAGAAGATCTCCATCGTCCAGGAAATCGCCCGGCAGACCGACCTCCTCGCCCTCAACGCCGCGGTCGAAGCCGCCCGTGCGGGCGAGCATGGCAAGGGCTTTGCGGTCGTCGCCTCCGAGGTCCGCAAGCTCGCCGAACGCAGCCAGAGCGCAGCCTCCGAGATCGTCTCGGTGTCCTCCGACACGGTCAAGGCCGCGGCCGAGGCGGGCGAGATGCTGGGCAAGCTTGTTCCCGACATCCGCCGCACCGCCGAGCTCGTCTCCGAGATCAGCGCAGCCTGCCGCGAACAGGACATCGGCGCCTCGCAGATCAACGATGCGATCCAGCAGCTCGACAAGGTCACCCAGCAGAACGCCCACGCTTCCGAGCTCATCTCCTCCACCTCGGACGGCCTTGCCGGACAGGCGGGCGACCTGCAGAACTCGATCACCTTCTTCCAGGTCGGCGCCGGTGAGGGTGGGTCGCGCATGCTGCGCGCCAGCCCGGCCCCCGCGCCGCGTCAGGCCGCCCTGCCCCAGCCCGCCGCAAGGTCCGCTCCCAAGGCGCCCGCGCGTTCCTCCGGCCCCAAGCCCGGTAGCGTGCAGCACCAGCAAAGCCGCGCCCAGGGCTTCACCCTCGACATGAACATGGGCGGACCGGATTCCGACGACGCCGATTTCGGGTTCGCTGCCTGATCCCTTCCTTCCTCCTGCAAGCGGGCCCGCCATGAACGACGCTGCCTTCGTACCCTTCGAGAACCCTGCGGCCGGGGACACCATCTCCCCGGCCCAGTTCAAGGGCCTTGCCGCTCTCATCCGCGAGCACACCGGGATCAACCTGCCACCGGCCAAGCGCACCATGCTGGAAGGGCGGCTGCGCCGCTGCGCGCGCGAGGGGGGCCACGCGACGCTGGGGGCCTACTGCAAGTGGATCCTCTCGCAGGACCACGGCGCGGACGAGATCGAGAACCTCATCAACGCGGTCACCACCAACAAGACCGATTTCTTCCGCGAGCCGCGCCATTTCGACTACCTGACCGAAACGATCCTGCCCCAGCTGGCCGAGAGCGGTCGCCGGCAGGTGCGCTGCTGGAGTGCGGCCTGCTCGACAGGCGCGGAACCCTACACCATCGCCATGCTGCTTGACGCCTTTGCCCAGCGCAATTCCGGTTTCGAGTATTCGATCCTCGCCACCGATCTCGACACGCGGGTGCTCTCCACCGCGATCCGGGGCATCTACCCGCGCGAGATGGTGGACCCCGTGCCCGCCCCCTTGCGCAAGGCCTACGTCATGGAGGCCAAGGACCCGGGCCGCGGCGAAATCCGCATCGCGCCTGCCCTGCGCCGCAAGATCGCCTTTGGCCGCCTCAACCTCATGGACCGCCACTACGCCATCGGCGAGCCGGTCGACATGATCTTCTGCCGCAACGTGCTCATCTATTTCGACCGGGCCACACAGGAGGCCGTCGTCAACCGCCTGTGCGACCAGCTGCGCCCCGGTGGCTACCTGTTCCTGGGCCATTCAGAATCGATCAGCGGATTCCAGCATAACCTGACGGCCGCATCCGGCACCGTCTTCCAGAGGAACTGACCCGATGCCTTTTGCCAAGACGCGCGTGCTCATCGTCGATGACAGCGCGAGCGTACGCCAGACGATGAAGGCCATTCTCGAAGAGGACCCGGTGATCGAGGTCATCGCGACCGCCGCCGATCCCTTCGCCGCCGCACGCATCATCCAGAGCGAAGTGCCCGACGTCATCACGCTCGACGTCGAGATGCCGCGCATGGACGGCATCACCTTCCTGCGCAAGCTGATGAGCCAGTGCCCGGTCCCCGTGGTCATGTGCTCCTCGCTCACCGAGGATGGCTCCGACACGCTGATGGAGGCGCTCGAGGCGGGCGCGGTGGACGTGATCCTGAAACCCCGCGTCGGGGTGGCCGAGCATCTCCAGGAGGCCCGCGCCACCATCCGCGACGTCGTCAAGGCCGCCGCCCGCGCCCGTGTCTCCGGGCGCAAGCCCTCCCCCCAGCCCTCACTGGAACCGCAAAAAAAGCTCACCGCCGACGCGATGCTGCCCCCGCCCGACGGGCGCCCGATGAGCCGCACGACCGAAATGGTGGTGTGCATCGGCGCCTCGACCGGCGGCACCGAGGCGCTGCGCGAAGTGCTTCAGGCCCTTCCCGCCAACGCGCCGGGTGTGGTCGTCGTCCAGCACATGCCCGAGAACTTCACGCGCGCCTTCGCCAAGCGGCTCGACAGCCTGTGCGAGGTGAGCGTCAAGGAAGCCGAGGACGGCGACACGGTCATGCGCGGCCACGTCCTGATCGCGCCGGGCGGCAAGCACACCCTGCTCGAACGCCAGGGCGCGCGTTACCTCGTCGCGGTGCGCGACGGGCCGCTGGTCTCACGCCATCGCCCCTCGGTCGACGTGCTGTTCCGCTCGGCCGCGCGCTCCGCCGGGTCCAACGCCGTCGGCGTCATCATGACCGGCATGGGCGATGACGGCGCTCGCGGCCTGCTCGAAATGAAGCAGGGCGGCGCGCGCACCATCGCCCAGGACGAGGCCACCTCGATCGTGTTCGGCATGCCCAAGGAGGCCATCGCCCACGGCGCGGTCGACCGCATCGTTCCGCTCTCGGCGATTGCGCGCGAGTTCCTGCAGGCCACGGTCCGCTAGACCATGGCAACCCTTGCCCACCGTCTCGATGCCGGTTCCGACGCGCCCGATCAGCGCGCCGACCTCGTGCGCCAGAACCTCGCGGCCGTCGCCGAGGGGCTGAACGGGCATTTCGACAAGGCCGGGCTCGCGCTCGGCCAGACGGTCGAGACCATCGACATCATCCTGACCGCGCTGCGAGAAGTCGCCGAAGTCTTCGCGCAGAGCGAGGCCACCGCGGCCATTGCGACCTTGCGCGATTCAGCAAGCCGCCTGGGTAAGGTCGCGCAGAGCCTGGAGCGGCGCGGCGCCGAGATCAGCGCAATCCACAAGGTGTCTCGCGACCTGCGCCGCGCCATAGGCGAAGTGCAGCGCTGCCTGCAGGTCCTCCAGATCTACGCGATGAACGTGAAGATCGCAGCCTCGGGCGCCCCCGACTTCGTGAACTTTGCCGACGAGATGAACGTGAAGCTGGGGGCGGGCAACCGCGAGAGCGAGGCTTTCGCTCTCAAGCTGGCCGAACTCGACACCAGCATCACCTCGATGCAGGGCATCGATGCCCGGCTCCTGCGCGAATGCCGCAAGGTCATTCCCCAGGTGCCTGACCGGCTTGCCCGCGACGCCGAAGCGCTTGCCAGCCACCAGGACGGGCTTGTCGACCTGGCCGAGGCCACCTCGAACCACGCCCGCGCGATCCAGGGCGAACTCGCAAGCGCGCTCACCGCGCTCCAGGTCGGTGACCGGGCGCGCCAGCGCCTCGAACATGTCTGCCAGGCCTGCACGCGGCTCGACCAAACAGCAGGGCAGGCCTTGTCCGATCCCCAGCGCGGCCATGTCCTTGCCCTCCTCCACGCGCAGGTCGAGGACACCGCCCAGGAGTACGAACGCGATACCCGCGCGCTCGTCGCCGCGCTCCAGCGCCTGCGCACCAATGCCGAGAAACTGACCGCGCTGCAGGACCGCGACACCTTCGATGAGCAGGCCGGTGCCCTGTTCCTGCGCCGCATGGAAGACGGCATCGCGGAAGCCGCCGGAATGATCGGCCAGTTGCACGAAGCCGATGTTCAGGCCGAGGCCACGCTCGACGTGATCCTCGCGACCGTGGCGACCGTGACCGAGCGCGTTGCCGCAATCCGCAACCTGCGGGTGGATGTGCGCCAGATGGCGATCAACATCGGCCTGCGCTGCCGCAAGACCGAGGTCATCGGACGCCCGGTCTCGATCATCGCCAACGAGATCCGCAGCCACTCCGACAAGCTCGACACGCTGATCGCCGGGATCAACACCGCCGAGGCCGAACTGGTCGCGATCTCGGAGCGCATGCGCACGATGGCCGACAATGGCGACGGCGCGGTGGGCACCGGACTTTCCGGGGCGCTCGAAACCATCCGTGACAGCGCGCAGGCCACCGACATGGCCATGGCCACCGTCGAGCAGGGCGCGATCGGCATGGCCGAGCTGATGGAACAGACCGAAAGCTTCCTTGCCACCGCCCTGCAGATGGCACCGGGTATTGCCGAAGAAGCCCAGGCGCTGGCCGCCAGCCCGCTATCCCCCGGCGCGCCGGGCGACGAGGGTCCCTTGCGCCTCCTCCTGGAAGACATCGCGGGAAGCTACACGATGGCGGGCGAGCGCAGTGTCCACAACCGCTTCCTGCGCCCCGGCATGGTGGCGCTGGGCACAAGCGGGAACAGTCCCTGCGCCAGCGCTTCGGACGACGACGCAGGGTTCGAGGGCTTCGACGATTTCGATGATTTCGACGATGGCCTGTTCTAGATCTCGCGCGCCGCGCCCTTGAGGCCCAGGAGCGCAAGGATCGCGATGAACGAGCCAAGCCCCATGACCACGGCGACGCCCTGAAGGCCAAGCCCGCCCTCGAAAAGGAAGCCTGCCAGCACGGGGCCCAGCGCCGCACCGCCGCGCCCGATGCCGATGACGAACCCGGTGCCGCCCGCGCGCGCCTCGGTCGGATAGGCTCCCGCGATCAGCGAGTAGAAGGCGACCATGCCCGCATTGGTGAAGAAGCCCGCCGAAGCCGCCGCCCAGGACAGGCCCGAAAGGTCCCCCGCCCCGCGCCCGAAGTTGATGACAAGCAGCGCCGAGCAGGCCAGCGCCGCCACCATCAGCGGGCGCAGGCCGATGCGCAGCAGCAGCGCGCTCAGCAGCAACGAGCCGAGGAGGCCGCCGATGTTGGCAAAGACCAGAACCCCGCCCGCCGAGGACGGCGCATAGCCCATGTCGACCACGATCTTGGGCACCCACTTCAGGATGAAGTAGAAGGTCATGACGTGGGTGAAATAGGCGATGGTCAGAAGGATGGTGGTGCGGCGAAGATCGGGCGCGAAGAGGCGCGCGGTCGAGACTTTCGCGCGCGGCGCCAGTTCCGGCTCGGTCACGGCCGCGACCGCCGAATGGCCAAGACCTGCCAGCGCGCGGTTGACCTTGGCAAGACGGCCTGAGCGCCCACCCTGCATGAGGAAGCCCACGCTCTCAGGCACGAGCAGCAGCACGATGGGGATCAGCGCTGCGCTGACCACGGCTCCGAAGATGAAGACATTGCGCCAGCCGTCTTCGAGGAGGAAGGCGCTGACGAAGGCGCCCCCGGTAATGGCCCCGACGGGATAACCCGCCGCCATGACCGAGATCGCGGCCTTGCGCCATTTGTCGTTGGCGTATTCGGCCACCATCGCGTTGGTGCAGGCGAGCATGCCGCCAATTCCGATGCCGGTGCCAAAGCGCAGCGCCGCCAGCTCGTAGACCGACCCGACGTAGGCCGCCCCCAGCATGCCGGTCGCCATGACCGCAAGGCAGGCAAGCGCGGTGGGCTTGCGCCCGATCCGGTCCGCCATGGGGCCCAGCACGAAAGAGCCCAGCGCCATGCCGAACAGCTCCATCGAGAGGACGATGCCGAGCGCCCCCCGGTCGATCCCCCAGTCCGCCGCGATGCCGGGCGAGGCAAAGCTGATGGCGAGGACATCGAACCCGTCGAGCGCGTTCAAAAGGACGCACACCCCGATGGCGAGCACCTGGCGCGCGCGCATCGGGCCTTGCGCAATCAGGGCGCGGGGATCGGTCGCACCTTGCGGTGATGCGTTCATGCCGGACTTCCTCTCTCGCGGTGCTTCTTCGGCGCCGCTGTGTTGTTCGTGTTCGGGGAGAACGGGCCGTGCGGCCCGTTTCGCCTCAGGGTGCGACCGGCTCGACCAGCATCAGGGCATCGAGCGCGACCACACCGTGTCCCTCGGGATAGAGGATAACAGGATTAAGGTCGAGTTCGGAGAGACTTGGCTCCGCGCTAAGGACCGCTGCCACCTGCGCGACGAGCGCGGCCAGCGCCGGAACGTCCAGCCGGGGCGACCCGCGATAGCCCGATAGCAACGCGGCCGACTTGAGGCCCATCAGCCCTTCCTCGATCTGCGCGATCGTCATGTCCGGCGTGAAGAGGCAGACGTCCTTGAGGATCTCGGCGGTTACGCCGCCAAATCCTGCCAGGACCACCGGCCCCCATTCGGGATCGTTGCGCCCGCCCACGATCATCTCCATGCCGCGCGCGCCCATCTTCTCGATCAGCACGCCGTCAAGCGCGAGCGCAGCGTTGTAGGCCGCGACGTTGTCGTGGATGGTGCTCCACGCGGTGCGCACCGCGTCGGCATCGGCAAGGCTCAGGAGAACGCCGCCCGCATCGCTCTTGTGGCCAAGCGCCTGCGCCTGCGCCTTCATCGCGACCGGATAGCCCACCGTGTCGGCCACCGCGACCGCGGCCTCGGCGCTGTCGGCAAAGCCGCCTTCGGGGAAGGCCAGGCCGAGTGGGGAAAGCAGCTCCTTGGCCTGATATTCGGCGACGACGCCCGTGTAGGCATCGAGGCCTGCCACCGGGGTCGGCTCGAACGCGCCCTTCGCAAGGTCTCGGCGCGCGAAGGCGGCGAGGCGCGAGAGCGCACGGATCGCGCGTTCCGCGTTGGGGAAGCAGGGAATGCCGCGCGCACGGAAATCGGTGATGATCTCTTCGGGGATCGGCGCGCCTTCGTCGAGCCCTGCATAGATCAGCGGCTTGGTCGAGCTGCGCCCCTCAAGCGCGGCGCGGATCGCGGGCGCCTTGATGCCGATGGTAACAGGATCGGTCTGGATGATCCCGGCGACCACCGCGCCCACGCGATCATCGTCGAGCAGCGCGGTGAGGCAATTGGTGTAGATTTCGGGCTGGCTGAGCCCTTGGGCGGTAATGTCGAGCGGATTGCTGACCGGCACGAAGGGCGGCAGCGCCTCGCGCAGCGCCGGTGCGTTGGCATCGTCCAGCTGCGCCAAGGGCAGATTGAATTCTTCGGCCAAGTCGAGCGTCAGCGCCTTGAACGCACCGGATTCGCCCAGCACCGCGATGTCGGCGCGCTCCATGTGCGGGCAGTGCATGAGGATCTCGGTGATGTCGCCCAGCTCCTCCAGCGTCTCGGCGAAGATCACGCCCTCGCGCTCGACCTTGCGGCGCATGAGCGTGTAGTCGCCCGCCATCGCGCCGGTGTGGGTGGCCGCGCTCTCACGCGCCGCGCTCGATTTGCCCGGGTGCAAAAGGACGATGGGCTTGCCCGCGCCGCGCGCCCTTGCGGCGACTTCGAGGAAGCGGGCGGGCTTGCGGAACTGCTCGACAATCATGGCGATGACGTGGGTCTCGTCATCTTTCAGCAGCCATTCGACATAGTCTTCCACCCCGCTTGCCGCCTCGTTGCCGGTCGAGACCGAATAGCTGATCGGCAGGTCGCGCGCGCCGAAGGTCGCGCCCAGCACCGCGGCCATCGCACCCGACTGCGAGACGACGCCGAGCGCACGGCGCCCGGCGGGCGGCAGCGCCTGCGTCTCCACGAAGGTCAGCGGCACGGCATCGACGTAGTTCACAGCGCCGAGGCAATTGGGCCCCTCGATGACCATGCCGTACTCGGCGGCGATGCGGGCGATCTCGGCCTGCTGGGCCTTGCCCTCCTCGCCGCCCTCGGCAAAACCGGCAGAGAAGATGATGGCCCCGCCCGCCTTGCGCGCGGCAAGCCCTTTCACCGCGTCGAGCACGGCGGGCTGCGGGATTGCCAGTACGGCGACGTCCACCCCCTCGGGCAGCGCCTCGACGCTGGGGTAGCAGCGGTGCGTGCCGATCGTCTCGCGCTTGGGATTGACCGGGTAGATGGCGCCCGAATAGCCATTGCGTTCCAGGTTCTTGAGCACCGAGGCGCCAAGTGCGCCGGGCTTGTCGCTCGCGCCCACGATGGCAATCGAGCTGGGCTTCAGGAAACGCGAGATGGCGTCGTGCGAAAGGGTGGTAACGGTCATTCTGGGGCCTCTCCCGGCGAGGTTCAGGTGAATGTGAGATGGGTCAGGGGGCGACGGGGCCCGCCACTGCGGCGTGGCCCCGTGCCGTGAAGGTCAGTCCTTCTTGTTCAGATCATAGGCGCCCAGACCCGGCTTGAAGGTCTTTTCGTCGATGAACTGGCGGGTGGCTTCCTTGCGGCCTTCGCCGTCGAAGAAGTTGGCCGCTTCCTGCGTGCGCACGAGGTAGTCCATCGAGTTGTCGAAGGTCATCTCGCCCACGCGGCGGATCGCCCACTTGGTGGCGCGCAGCGCGGTCGGGTTCTTGCCCAGCAGCACGCCGGCGATTTCCTCGACGCGGGCCTTGAGCTTGTCGCTGGGCACCGCCTCGTTGACGAGGCCCCACTCGGCGGCCTTCTTGCCATCGACGTTCTCGCCCATCATGGCGTGGTACATCGCGTTGCGGAAACCGGTCAGCTCGACGATGACCTTCGAGGCGCCGCCCCCGGGCAGGATGCCCCAGTTGATTTCCGATAGGCCGAACTGCGCGTCCTCGGCCGCAACGGCCAGGTCACAGCTGAACAGCGGACCATAGGCACCGCCAAAGCACCAGCCGTTGACCATCGCGATGGTCGGCTTCTCGTACCAGCGCAGGCGCTCCCACCAGCCATAGGCTTCGCGCTGGGCATGGCGGGTCGCCCCGATGCCCTTTTCCTCGTTCTCGCGGAAGTACTCCTTGAGGTCCATGCCCGCCGAGAAGGCGGTGCCCTCACCGGTCAGGACGAGCACGCCCACGTCCTCGCGGAATTCCAGCTCGTTGAGGATCTCGGTCATGCGCCGGTTGAGGTTGGGGCTCATGCAGTTGCGCTTTTCCGGGCGGTTGAACGAAACCCAGGCAATGCGGTTCTCGACGGTGTAGGAGACGGTATCTTCAGGTGCACGTTCGGACATGGCAAATTTCCTTGATGTGTGTATTTGACTATCTTCGATACGAATAAGATGGCTCGCGAAGAGCCCAATTGCGGAGAGAACCTTGGCCGACACATCCGGAAAGCCCGATAGCGGCTCCCTTCCTGCGCCCGATGGGGAACCCGATCCGCTTGCCATCCTGCCTGGCTACACGCTGCGCCGTGCGGCCAATGCGATGATGGCGGAACTGGGCACGCTGCTGTCCGAAGTGGACCTGCGCGTATCCGAAGCCTCGATCCTCCTTCTGATCGACGGGCGTGACACGATGACCTCCAGCCAGATCGGCACCGCACTCGACATCCGCTCGGCCAACATGGCCCCGCTGATCGGGCGCCTGGTCACGCGCGGACTGGTCGAACGCGTACCGCTTGATGGAAAGTCGATGGCGATCATCCTGACCCCTGACGGCGAGGCGACCCTGCACGAGGTGCGCCGGATCACCCAGACCTTCGAGCAGGACCTGCTCCAGCGCATCCCGGCCGAGCACCGCGACCACTTCGTCCCCGCCCTCAACGCCCTCTGGCGCTGAGGCGCAACCCGCCAGAGGCTGGCCCCAAAGGCCGCAGCCATGGTGGGGGACGTGCATGATGTCGACCGTGCCCGGACCGCACCGCGGCTCAGATCGGGTAGTGCCCGGGCTGGGTCTCGACCGTGATCCAGCGCAGCTCGGTGAAGCTATCGATCCCGGCCTTGCCGCCAAAGCGGCCGTAGCCAGAGGCCCCGACGCCTCCGAAGGGCATCTGCGCCTCGTCGTGGACGGTCGCGCCGTTGACGTGGCAGATCCCCGACCTGATGCGCCGGGCGACGGCAAGGCCGCGCGCGGTGTCCTTTGTGAAGACAGCGGCGGAGAGGCCGTATTCGGTGTCGTTGGCGAGCGCGATCGCGTGCTCCTCGTCGCGCGCGTGGAGGACCGCGACAACCGGGCCGAAGCTCTCGTCGCTGTAGATCTTCATGGCATCGGTCACGCCCGAGACGACGGTTGCGGGCATCA
This sequence comes from Novosphingobium profundi, assembly GCF_020524485.1. GTDB lineage: Bacteria > Pseudomonadota > Alphaproteobacteria > Sphingomonadales > Sphingomonadaceae > Novosphingobium > Novosphingobium profundi_A. The sequence goes on from NZ_JAIVLF010000005.1 coordinate 41,144, forward strand.
GCACGCTGTCGGCCGTTCCGCCCGTCAAGAGGGTCGCGCCGTGGGACAGGGCGTCCTCGATCAGCGAATTGACGTGGTCCACCGTCTTCTGGTCGACCACCGCGCCGAGCGGGTGCGTGCCCTCGCGCGGATCGCCCGTGGTCATCCTCGCGACCTTGGCCGCAAACTTTTGCGCAAACGCCTCGGCGACCGCTTCGACCACGATGATACGCTCGGTCGACATGCAGATCTGGCCCTGGTTCATGAAGGCGCCGAAGGAAGCGGCCTTCACCGCTTCATCAAGATCTGCATCCTCCAGGACGAGGAAGGGCGCCTTGCCGCCCAGTTCGAGGACGCAGGGCTTGAGATGACCTGCCGCGCGCTGGGCGATGATGCGGCCCACTGCGGTGGAGCCTGTGAAGTTGATCCGCTTGACCTCGGGCGCGTCGATGAGCGCGCCGACAACATCGCCCGCATCCTCGGGTGCGTTGGTGACGACGTTGACGACGCCATCGGGGAAGCCGGCGGCGGCAAAGGATTCGATCACCAGCGAATGGACGCGGGGGCAGATCTCGCTCGCCTTCAGGATCACCGCGTTGCCGCAGGCCAGCGGGGTCGCGATGGCGCGCACGGCCAGGATGATCGGCGCGTTCCAGGGCGCGATGGAGAGAATGACGCCGACCGGCTCACGCACGGCCATGGCAAGGCACCCGGGCTTGTCGGAGGGGATGATCTCCCCCGAGATCTGCGTGGTGAGCGCAGCGGCCTCGCGGATCATGCTGGCCGACAGGCCGTGGTTGAACATGGCCCAGCCCGCGGTTGCGCCAATCTCGTTCTGCATGGCCGCCACGAAATCATCGCGGCGCGCCTCGAGCGCTTCGGCGGCCTTGGTGAGGACGGCGCGGCGGGCGTTGGGGCCCATCTGGCCCCATTGTGCCTGCCCCTGCGCGGCCTTCTTCGCGATGGCCGGAATATCGCCAGGCTGCATGGCCGGCGCGCTGGAGGCGATTTCGCCTGTCAGCGGATTGCGACGCGAGAACTCAGTCATCCCTATCTCCCTTGGCTCTGCTGGCCCTGAATCACTTGGCTATGCTGAATAGCGATATTTTGCCTATCAGCAATAGTAATATCAGAGGATGCGACGAGCCGTGCCGCACAGCGCCACGCACCGAGGGCAAGTGCAAGGGAAAAAGCGTCCGGGAGGGAGGGGGCTGCGCCGCGACGAGGCGAGCAATCAGCCTACGCGCCGTCGGCTGCTCAGCGAACCAGACCAGTCTTCTCCAGGAAGCGCAGGAGATTTCGCGGGAGATAGGGAAAGGGGTTGAACGGGGGCTTGGCCGCCGCCGTACTGTCCCCGCTCAGGTTCAGACGCGCGAGCACACTGGGATGGATTGTCTCCGTCGCGTCCGAGCCCAGTTCGCGCTCCTCCTGGCCCTGCAGCTTCCAGAATGCATGTCGTGCCGAATTGACCAGAAGACCACGCGCCGCGCCCTGCTCCACGCGCTCCACCTTGCGCGCGAGGTACTCGTCATCCAATTCCAGGAAGGGCTTTGCCTTGTCGCACATCCACAGCAAGGCGATATCGGACAGCACCTTGTCGGGATAACCGCCCCCCACGTTGCTATGCGCGCCTGCGAACCACACCTGCTCCACCTCCTGTCCCGGGGCGATGCCCTCCTTCGTGTCCCAGATGGCCGGAACGAACTTGCGGCGCCGCTCGTCGATGGCGAGAGCATGGTAGGCATGGCGCACCTTGCCGCCCAGCTTGACGTCGTGGAAGGCATGGCGGCGCCGTCCCAGAGGCCCCAGGAAATTGGTCGGAATACCCAGCGCGCCCACGGTGTCCCAGACGCCCACCATTTCGATGTCCGGATGCCGCCCTTCAAAGAGGGCCGGATCGAGCGGCGCCTTGGCCCGTTTGCGATCGTCCTTGCGGTAGTAGGCCCAGATCTCGGGCAGCTTGTCGAGATCGCCCTTGCGCACCAGCCCGACGAGGCCGACCAGACCAGCCAGACTGCGCACGGTGTAAGCCCCTCGCGAAAAGCCGAACAGGAACAGGCTGTCGCCCACATCGTAGTTCTGGCACAGGAAACGGTAGGCCTGCTGGACATTGGTGCCCAGCCCCGTGCCGAACGCGCCGCCCACCACCCGGTCGAGCATGTTGCCGCTGCCCACGCCCTCGTCGTAATAGATCACCTGCGCGCGACCTGTCGCGGTGCGCGGCAGGATCGCCCGCGCCATCTTGGTGACGTTGGTCGGCTCGCCTTTCTGGTCCGCGCTGTTCCAGGTTCCATCACAGCACACGATCAGGCTCTTGGACATGGCTCTCTCCTTTCGTGGGCACGGCGGCCCGGTGGGTCGTTTTCAAGCACGCGCTTCAGCCCCTCTTGCCCAGGAACTGAGCCAGCGGATCGCGCATCAGCGGGAGCAGCGCGGCCAGCGCGAAGAACGAAGTCGTGACAAGCTGGACCAGGTTGGGGGAGACGTAGGCCACAAGCATGCAGGCCGCGACGTAGGCGACAATGATCGGCAGGCGCACATGGTCCCACTTGTCCTCCACCTGCGCGCAATAGTCGCGCACCCTGGCGCGCTCCTCGCCGGGGAGGTCGTGGCGGATGAATTCGGCAAGTTCCTCGCTCGCGATCCGCACGTAGGGCGTCAGTTGCAGGTAGCCGCGCTCGACCAGATCGCGGATCGAGGCCCGTTCGTGGAAGTTGATCGTGCGACCATACGCCAGCGCCAGAAGACGCGCCTTCTGCGGATAGCCTCCCAGCGCATCCCAGGCCATGCGCGGATGGGATTTCATTTGTTCACGGCGTGCCTTCAGCTGTGCCGGCGACACCCGGACCGGAAGGAGATAGAGGCCGGTCAGATGCTCCGCGACGGCTACGAGAAGCCGATACAAAGCAAACCCGAAGAGCGCGACGAAAGCACCGAGAAACAGCACGGTGAACCAGTGGGGGTGAAGCGGCAGTTGCGTGGAATCGCTGCTGATCAGCACCTTTCCGTCAAGAGACCAGCCCGCCGTCTGCGCGCGCAAAGGCTGGAATTGCCTTGGTAGCGCCAGCGCAAGGTGCCCCGCCTTTCGAACCAGCACGTAGCCCCTGGTCTGATCCGCGGCCGCAGGGTCAGGCACCCCGATGCCCGGCTGCAGCCACTCGACCAGCGCGGCCGGCCACCCCCGAGACTGGTGGGATGTGACTTCGCAATCCTTCTCTTCGCTGTTGTCGCAGCGGGGCTTCACTTCCACCCCAAACAGCCCACCGCCGTCCGCTTCGATATCCGGGGCCGGAGCGGGGGGCTCATTCGCATCCGGCGGCGGGCTTACCAACCAGCCAGGATTTTGCGGCGTATGGAAGCCAAGCTCCAGTTCCTCCCTCCACGCCTTGAGTATCTTGCCTGCCCCACCCTCATCCTTCATTGTGGCGCGTGCCAGTCGCCTCGCATCGTCCTGGAACTCGAGAGCCTGCCATTCCGATTGCGCCGCGACATGCGCCAGCGAGCGTCCCATGTACCGCTCGAGATTGACGCTGTAGGTCAGCGCCATGATGCAGACCGTGGGCATGCTCACGACAATGGTCAGCAGAGTCAGCACCCGCAGGATGTAGGCCTGGCGCTGACGAGCGCGGCCCCGAGACGACAGAGGTGTATTCGCCGGTTTGTAAAGGTTGCGGCGCAGGCTCACCCAACGCGCCAGCTGTATGACCACGCCCCCCCCCGCAGCGAGCAGGAACAGCGAAGCTTGCGCACGATCAGAGCCATCGACTTTTCCGTAGAAGCCCAGAACGAAGACCATTGCGACCAGCGTGACAGCCGCAGTTCCCTTCCGTAGCCACGCAACCCAGACCGCGTGCCGGCGGCCGCGCTTGCCGCCCGTGTCCTCGCTGCGGCGTATGATGGTGAGGTAGTTGCAGATCAGCAGGACCACCGCGAGGCCGCCATTGGCGAGGACGGCAACTTCGGGCGCGCAGGCCCACAGCGCAGCCCCCTGGAGCAGGAACACGCCCCCTTGCCAGATCAGCTCGCGCGGTCCGGTCACGAAGGAGTAGCGCAGGCCGTCGCCCGCCCCCTCGCACAGGGCATTGGGAAAGAACCAGATGGACCGACCCCGGATAGGGGGCGGGGCTTGCCCGTCCAGCCCCGCGGCCCGCCCCGGATCGGGGCGCAGGAAGAGCGCGCGCAAAATCCGTGGCAGGATCCAGCACACCGCGAAGACCAAGGCGATCCAGCCACACCCGAGCAGGAACGCCTCGACCACCGCAAGGTCCAGGAGGCCGAGGGCCTCGTCGCGCGCATAGATGGCAACAATCGACCAGGGCGTATCCGGGACCGGCCGCACCAGCGCGAAATGGGGGTGCCCCTGATAGGAAATCGGCAGCAGCGAACTGCGCACCGGGGCCTTGCTTGATCCCTGTCGCAGCATCTCGAGAGCCGAGGCCAGCGCCGGATCATATTCCGCTTCGACCAGCAGGTTCTCGTTCATGCTGCGTGCCTGGTGGCTGTGGTAAAGCACATCGCCCGCCACCTGATCGCCGCGCACGCCAAGCTCCTCGGGAAGATCGCTGTTCAGGACCACCATGAAGGCGAAATTGGGCGGCAGAACCGGAGCACGCAGCGCAACCGGAAAGAAGGTAAAAAGCCGTGTCCCATCCTTGTCACAGTTCTTTTCAGAGCATGACACTTTCTCCCCCATGGCCGAGAGCGAAAGTCGGCCGTTGCCCTTGGAGCGCAGGAACTGGACATAGCTGCCCGTGGGGAAACCAAAGCCCATTTGCGAAGCCTTGAAGTAGGGCCGCCTGGCAACATTCAGCGTTCCTGCTTTGGGTTGCGCACCGTAGAATCCGCCAGCACAGTACTTCGGCTTCTTGTTTTCGAACTCAGGTAGACACGCCCCCTTGGCATCAACCGCCGTCACGCCGACGAGCGCGTCCGCATCCCGCAGCGGGGCCACGCCCCAGTGCGTGGTGCGCAACAAGTCGTACGTGTCAGGGGTGCTCTGCGATGCTTTCGGGTCGCTCTCCTCAGTCGGGTCGCCCACTTCAATGGTTTTGAGTGTGCGGGCAGCTATGGTCCTCGAAAGGCTCTGCGAGACCCGGTCCGAGAGCCACGCCAGTTCGCTTTCGATGTCGCGCGTGACACTGCTGCGAAAGAGCACCACGGTCGTGAACAGCGTCGCAGTCATCGTGATCAGCATGATCGAGAGCATGACCGCAGCGAGGTCCGCGCGGCGGATCGGCTTGAGCGCGTTCTGGCTGAACAACTTGATGAGCGGAATGGCCAGGAACAGGATGACGATCACCATCAGCAGGTGAACGAGAGCGCTCTTGGGCAGCGCCGTGGCCGTGCGGTCAATGACCCGCTCGGGAACGAGAAACGCATAGATCAGGCTACGGCTCTGCGCGGGCCCGCGCCCCCCCTGCTCGGCCCCCTCCGAGCCGGACGCGTTTGGGCTGTCGTCCCCTCCGATCCGCACCGCAACGCCCGCCGCCGAAAGGCGATGCGCGGCCATGAACACCGCATAATCCTGCCCTCCGAAACTGTGGGTCAGGCGCGCGGGCGCCCCAGAAAAGACCGCATTGCGCGCGCCGCGCTGGTAGGCCTCGATGGTTTGCTTCATCTTGACCAGTTCCCGGGTTGTACTGGCCTCTCCTCCGGAGTTCACACCCGGCTTCGAACCCTGCTCGGTGGCCCTCCCCCCCGGCCCGTCCGCCCCCAGGATCAGGTTCCCAAGCGAATGGAACAGGCTCCAGCGACCATCCCTGTCCTGCCCGGCCAGAACATTTCCATGTTCATCCATGATGAGGAGGATGGCCTCGGGATAGGGAAGATCGGCATTCTCCGCTATTGTCTTCAACGGCACGTTCACGGTGTCCTGCTCTTCCTCGACCTCGTCTGTCTTAGCCTGCTCTTCCGCGCCCTCGTCCTTGTCGCCCATACGCCCCACACATAGGACAGGCTCGTTCGGGCATCCGCCTTCCAAGTGCGGGTAGTCTTCCAGAACTCCGTTCTTCTTGATGCTGGATCGAGACCAGATTGACTGCGGCAACTTCGCAACCTCGACCTGATCATCGATCAGCCGCGCGACCTGCGCCATCGCGCGGTAGATGCGGTCGCGCTCGTGCTGCGCGCGGGGCTGTACAAAGAAGGCGAAGAAGAGGCTGCCAGCCAGCAGCACGCCGATGACGCCGGCGAGAATCTCGCCCAGGGCGCCCCCGAAGAATCCCCCCTTGGTCGTCACCGCTGACGCCCGCGCCATGAGCCCTCCTCTCGTCCGAAACCGGACATGCAATGCGAAGAGCGACCCACCCAAATTCTACACCAGGCGGAGCATAGGCCAATCATTAATAAAATTTACGTCAATGATAACAGTATTGTTCATATTTAAATAAATAGATACCCACAATAGATGCATGAAATCGCGCGTAACCTGCCTGCAAACGCGGCGTATCGCGGCGCGCCTGCGATCGCGGCGGGACGCCGCACGACAGCCTTTCCCATGGCCTCTCAGGCCACCATGAAAGGCCAAATCGTCCGCAGCGCAGGCAAGGTTCGCAGATCAAAGATCGAGCGCCTGTCGCGGCACTTCTGCTAGAGAGTTCCCCTGCGAGAATTGACCACTTGGCAAAACAAAAGTCATCGCACTCGAAACCTTGCACCGAACCTTCCGTCCATGCGCCGCCCGCCGATCCGGACTAATCCCCCGCGCCACAAGGCTTTGCGGCGCTCTCGCACGGGTTCGTGAACCGTGCGTATCCCTGTTCCCACCGTTGCAGCGCGGCCCGCTTGGCGGCATCGTGCATCCATGACGCTCTCGCCCCTTCGCCTCGTGCTTCTCGTCCTTGTCGCCATCATGGCGCTGGCCGTCTGCGAGACGCCGCTCGTGGCACAGCCCACCGCGGCGGACGGCACGCCCGAGAATGCGCCCGAGGTGGCTCCGGCCGCCCAGCGCGCCGCACGCATCCAGGCGCTTCTCGCCGGAAACCTGGACCCGGCCGTCGACGCCCACGACCTCTTCGGAGCCAGCCTCATCGGGCAGGACACGCCGCGCCTGAGGCTTGTCGCGCGCATGGTCGAGGACCGCGATCTTTATGAGCGCGCCGCGCGCGATCCGGCCGCATTGGGGGGACTGCCCCCGGCGCAGGCGCAGCTCGCACTGGCCGAAGCCGCCTTCCTGCGCCTCTCCGACCAGCGCCGCCGCACCCTCCTCGAGAGCCACGAAAAGGCCCACCGCAGTTTCCGCGAGGCCGCCGAGGAAAAAAGCTCGCAGGCCCAGGAACTCACGCGCCTGAAGGCCGAGCTCGCCGCGCTTGAGGCCTTCCTCAAGGGGGAGGCCGTTCCGCCCGGCGCGCTCGACATCAACCTGCTCGATGCCGCCAACAACGCGGGCCAGATGGCGCTTCTGCGTGACACCGAAATCCCCGACGAGGCCGAGCCCGCCGAAGACGCGTCCCCGGCGCTGCGCATCGCCTGGCTCAAGGACCAGGTGGCGCTTGCCCGGCGCACGATCTTCCGCCTGCCTCCCGATCGCCTCGTCCAACTCGCAGCCGCGTCCGGCGTCTCCTCGCGCTCGGCGCAGGAAGTTGCCCAGGCCGATGCCCGGCTCAAGAACGCCAACACCCGCCTCAGCAAGGCCGAGCAGGACGCGCGCGATGCGGCCAGCGAGCACGAGCGCCTTGTCGCCAGCGAGCGCGCGCGTCTCCTCAAGACCGAACAGGCCCAGGCCAAATTCCGCGCCGACCTCGTGCGCGGCAGCGCCTCGCCCGACACCGTGGGCGACAACGCGCTTGCCTGGCGCCGCCGCGCCCTCGAAGCTGCCGAGGCCGGCCCCGCCACAGCCGATGCGCTCTACCCCGAACTGGTCGCCGAACTGACCAAGGTGCGTGGGGAACTGCAGGCCGCGCTCGAGGTCTCCGAAGCGCCCTCAACGCCCGGCCTGACGCCGCCAGCTCTCGACCGCGCGCTGTCCTCCGACGCGCCGGAGACGCGCGCGCTGGAGACCCACCGCGCCGCGCTCGAGCGCGACGCAGCGCTGCTGACCGAAGCCCATGCCCAGCGGCTGTGGCAGCAGCGCAGCGCACTGCGCGAGGCCATGAACCTGATGAACGGCGCGCGCCTCACCCTCCTGCACGCGCTGAGCGGATCGATGCGAGGCCGCGTGACCGGCTTTGGCCCGGAAGGCGTGGCGCAGGTCCGCCGCGAAGTCTTCGAGATCGTCCTGGAACTGCGCTTCAATTTTCAGGCCTGGCGCCATACCGCCAGCGATCTTCTGGCCCGCGTGACGAGCCCCAGCCCCGCCTTCGTCCTCGCCGTGCTGCGCCTCATGCTGATCGCGATGGCCTTCGCCTGGTGGCGCAAGCGCGGCGATGCCCTGCTGGCGCGCGCGCAGATGGAAGCGGCACTCAAGCGCCCCCGCACGGTCCTGCGCTCCCTGCAAAGCGCCGCACTCCAGCACTGGCGCTGCGTGCGTGCACCGCTCGACTGGCTGCTGCTGGCCTGCGTCCTGTGGTGGCTCTGGCCCGAGGATCTGGCTCTTGCCGGGCTGCGCTTCATCTGGATCGTGGTGTTCTGGTCGCTGACGACCGTGGTCACGGTGCGCCTCGTCAACGAGCTGGCGCGCGGGCGCGGGCAGGACGATCCGCGCGCGGCGCTGCGCTGGAAGTCGCTGCGCCTCATCGCGGGCAGCCTGCTGGCGATCGGCCTCATGCTCAACCTCACCCGCGCGAGCGTGGGGGAAGGCGCGATCTACAACTGGGTGGTGACCGTCGCCTGGCTGCTGGTGCCGGTGGTGGCGGTGCTGCTCGCCAAGTGGTGGCGCGCGCGCATTGTCAGCCTTGCCGCGGCGGATGCAGGCGACAGCGCGCTGCTGCGCTGGATCGCGCGTGACCCGGGCGGCGTTACCGGCGTTGCCGGACGCATCGCGGTGGGTGTGTTGCTGCTGGCCAAGGGCGTGCGCGCGGTCATCGCACGGCGTGTGCGCGACGTGGCGCTGGTGCGCGAGATGCTGGAGCAGCGCGCGCGCATCGCGGCCGAGCGGCAGGTCGCCGAGGACAAGGCCAGCGGACGCTTCCACCGCCTCCCGCCTGAGACCCTTGCCGTCTTCGATCCGCACCGCCCGCCCTCGACGCTGCGCCTTGGAGCCGAGCGTCCCGGACACCTGCCCATGCCCTCGGTCCCGGCCGGATCGCTCACCCTGTTCGTGGGCGAACGCGGGCTCGGCAAGTCCTCGTACCTGCGCGACCTCGCCCGCAAGTCGGGCAAGGACATGCACCACGTCCACCTGGAAGTGCCGCCCTGTCCGCCCACGGACTGGGTGGAGCGCCTGCCCGACCAACTGGCGAAAGAGGCACGCGGCGGTGCCCCGCTCTTCATCACCATCGACGATATCCAGCGCCTCATCGTGCCTGCCATCGGCGGACTTGCCGCGCTCGACCGGCTGATCGGCCATGCCCGCCATTCCTGCGAGGAGGGCCATGCCTGGGTCTTCGCAATCTCGGATGCCGCCTGGCGCTTCCTCCAGCGCGCGCGCAGCGAACGCATCCTCTTCGATGCCATCCACACGCTCCCCGTCTGGACTGCAGACGAGCTGCGCGACCTGATCGAACGCCGCTCGGCGCAGGCCGGGATCGCCCCCGATTTCTCGGCCATGGTCGATGACGGCGTGTTCGAGTTCGGCGAGGATGTCTCGGTGACCGAGCGCCGCAAGCGCGGCTACTTCGAACGCCTCGCCGAACACGTCGGTGGCAACCCGGCCATCGCGCTCGACTACTGGCGTCGCTCGCTCTTCGTCGAGGCGGTCACCAGAACGGTCACCGTGCGCACCTTCGACACACCGCCCACGGAAAGCCTCGCGGCGCTTCCGATGCCCGCCCTCTTCGTGCTGCGCGTGCTGCTCCAGATGGACGTTGCCGACAAGGCAGCGATCCACGCCAGCACCGATCTTTCGGACATGCAGATCAGCGACGCGCTGCGCCGCCTCGAACGCATGGGCGCGGTGACACACCTGGCGCCCGGCTACCAGATCGCACTCAACTGGTGGACCACCGTCGCCCGCCTTCTCGCGCGCCAGAACCTCATCGTGCGGGAGACACGCTGATGCCCTACCCCTCGTTTGCCCGCGCCCTGTTCCGGCCCTTGCGGTCAGCCGCCCCGCTTCTGGCCCTTCTCGCCAGCCCCGCGTGGGCCCAGGACGATATCGATATCGACACGATCAGCCGCCTCGCCGACATCGTGCGCTGGGGCGGGGTCATCACCTCGCTCTTCGTCGTGGCTGGCGCGTGGATGCTGCTGCGTCTTCTCGGACGCTTTGTCGCCGCCTTCGGGAGCGAGTTCTCCTCGCGCCGCCTGACCCTCCACAAGGTCAGCACGATCGGCCAGTTCGTGATCTACGTCGCCACGACGCTGCTCGTGCTCCTGCTCTCCTTCCGGGTCGACGAGACGACACTGGCGGTGATCGGCGGCACGGTCGCCGTCGCGGTCGGCTTTGCGATGAAGGACCTTGTCGCCTCGTTCATCGCGGGCGTTATCGTCATGCTCGACCGGCCCTTCCAGGTCGGCGACCGCGTCAACTTCGGGGGCGAATACGGCGACATCACCGCCATCGGCCTGCGCTCGGTGCGCATGCAGACGCTCGACGACAACACCGTCACCATCCCCAACAGCAAGTTCCTCAGCGATGTGACGTCCTCGGGCAACTACGGCGCGCTCGACATGCAGGTGGTGATGGACTTCCACATCGCCGCCGATCAGGACATCGAGCGCGCGCGCGAGATCGTGAACGAGGCCGTGCTGTCCAGCCGCTACGTCTTCCTCGCCAAGCCCGTGGTCATCCTCGTCAACCAGTGGGTGTCGGATTACCTGGTCGGCGTGCGCCTGCGGCTCAAGGCCTACGTCCTCGACACGCGCTTTGAGAAAGCCTTCGAATCCGACGTGAACCTGCGGGTCCTGCGCGCCTTCCAGCACGAAGGGATCCTGACACCCGGCCAGTTCCGCCCCGCCCCCTGACCCCGGCAATGGATTGCACAGCTCCACAATAGGCGTAGTCTGTACAGACAGCGAACGGCACCCACGAAGGGAGAGGGGCCCGAGATGTCCAGCAGCACGCATTCCATCGCCAATTTCAAAGGGGCCGTACTAGGCCCCGACGATCCCGGGTTCGCCACCGCCCGGCAAGGCTGGAACGCCATGATCGAGAGGCGCCCGGCGCTTATCGCGCAGTGCAGCGACGCCGCGGACGTGGAAGCCGCCGTCCGCCATGCTGCCGCGCATGGGATGCAGGCCGTCGCGCGCTGCGGAGGCCATTCGGTCTCGGGTGCCGCGCTTGTCGAAGGCTCGCTCCTCATCGACCTGGCCGTCCTCAAACGGATCGAGGTGAACGCGGTCGCGCGCACCGCACGGGTGGGGGGCGGCGTGCTCCTGGGCGAACTCGATGCGGCCACGCAGGTTCACGGCCTCGCCGTCACCGCCGGGGTCGAGCCCGAGACGGGCGTGGGCGGGCTGACGCTGGGCGGAGGGATCGGCTTTCTCTCGCGCCAACTGGGGCTTGCCATCGACAACCTGATCGGCGCCGAAGTCGTGCTCGCCGATGGCAGCCGCGTCGAAGTCAACGCGCGCGAGCACCCCGACCTGTTCTGGGCGCTGCGCGGAGGGGGCGGCCAGTTCGGGATCGTCACCCGCTTCGACTTTAAGCTCTCCCCCGTAGGCCCCGAAATCACCACCGCCTGGGCTTTCTACCCCCTCGACAGGGCGCAGGAAGTCATGGCCTTCGTGGGCGGTTTCATGCGCGCTGCCGCGCGCGAGGTTGGCCTTGTCCCTGCCTTCATGAAGATACCGCCGCTGCGCGACTTCCCGAACCATCTGCACGGCAAGCCCTGCCTGGCCCTCGTCGCCCTGCACACAGGCGAACCCCAGCGCGCCGCGCGCGAGCTTGCGCCCCTGCTGGAGGTGGGAGAGCTTCTGCACGGCTTCGTCACGCCCCAGCCCTATGTCGATTTTCAGAAGGCTTTCGCCAATTCCTCCCCCAGGGGCGGGCGCTACTACTGGAAGTCGATCTTCGCCGACGAACTCACCACGGAACTCGTCGCCTGCCTTGCCGAGGGTATCGCCACGATCCCCGGCGAATACACGCTGATCTTTCTGGAAGCGCTCGGCGGTGCGGTTTGCGATGTCGACATTTCGGCCAGCGCCTTTCCCAATCGCCATGCGCTCTACAACGTGGGCATCTCGGCCGGGTGGTGCGATCCGGCCGAGGATGCCGCAATCATCGCGGCGGTGCGCGAGGTCTTCGCCCGCCTTGCGCCGCTGTCGGACGGCACCGTCTACCTCAACTATCTCGACCGCGACGAGGCCGCACGCGCGCCCGCCGGGTTCGGCCCGAACTACGAGCGCCTTTGCGCGGTAAAAGCCCGCTACGACCCGGAAAGTCGCTTCCCCGGCCCACTTTCACAAACTACGTAAGCTTACGAGGAATTATCCATAAGCCGCTGTTTTAAGGACAATATATCTAAAACTTATAGGCCTTCGCTGTCAGACCGCGCGCACAGCAACCTTGCGGGCATGCCTAACACGCTATCTCAGGAATTATACGTATATCCCTGTAAATAGGTGATTTATATAACCTCATACCTGCGCCGGGTAGTCCGGGTTGTCCATCACGCAGCCAAGCAGGAAATCCGCCACGAGATCGGGCAGATGCCCCTCCACTCCCGCCCGGCGGCGCCACATCAGACGGTAGTTCTCGAGCGGAAAGAGCGCGGCAAGATGCGGCCGGATGGCGGGGGCAATCATCGGTTCAGTCATGCAGGCCGCCCCCATCCCGCGCTCGACGAGGTTCACCATCACGTCGAAGTCGTCGCAGTGGCCCACGATCCGGCGCGGGACGATACCCAGCCGGGCAAGCCCGTCCAGGTGCGCGCGGGTCTGGTCCGAACCGGCCGCAGGCAGGATAAAGGGAAGCGCGCTCACCGCCTGGGGCGAAAGGGCTTCCGCGACATCTCCCACCAGCGCGCGCGCGGCGTAGATCGCGCAGCGCACTTGCGCGAGGCAGCGCGTCCCCTCCCCCACCTCTCCTCCGAGCGGAGCATGGAACAAGGCAAAGTCGGGTTCGGGTTCGGGATGGCCCGGGTCGCGCGCCTCGCCCGGCACATGGGTATCGAAGGTGATCTCGAGTTCGGGATGCGCGCCGAGCAGATGGCCAAGACGTGGCCGGACATAGTGCTCGAACAAGGCCAGCCCGATCCGCACGCGGAAACGCCCAGCACAGGGCTCTGCCGGTTCCTCGGCCCGGTGCGCGGCCAGCCGGTCGGCGGCGGCGTGGAAGGCCCGAAGGTCCTCGGCAAAGGCTATACCCTGCGCGGTCAGCTCCAGTCCCTTGCCCGCCTGCCGCGCAACCAGGTCGAAACCCAGCTGCTCTTCGAGAAGCGCGATCTGGTTCGACACAGCAGCGTGCGAGATCCCCAGCCGCCGCGCGCAGCCGCGCACGCTCAGGTCTTGCGCAAGCGCCGCGAAAAGCTCCAGCTGGCGCAGCGTGAACGGCAGAGGCGTCATGGCGATCTCTCTCCCGGGCCCCTTCTTATGGGTGCCCATTCCCCGGCCCATAACCCTGGGGTTGCCACATGGGTAACCCGGCGATGCGTTGCCGACAAGCGCGCACAGCCGCATCACACCTCCCACAACGACGAAAACATGACGGGAGAGTTGACGATGACGAGGAGCCTTGCGCCCGCGCCCCTTGGCGTGCGCCGGATTGCACGGGAACTGGGACGGGGAACGGCCACGGGTGCGCTCGGCCTTGCGCTGGCCTGCCTGCCGCTGGACGCCGCCCGGGCGCAGGAGACCGCACCGACCGAGCCCGAACCCGACTTCGCGACGATCATCGTGACCGCGCAGTTCCGCGCGCAGAACCTCCAGGACACCCCCATCGCGATCACCGCGATGACCTCGGACATGCTGGAAGAGCGTAGCCAGCAGAGCCTGGCGGACATCGCCAACCAGGCCCCCAGCGTCGCGCTGCGCCAGCAGTCGGCCTCGTTCGGGCCATCGATCAGCGCCTCGATCCGCGGCATGGGCCAGATCGACTTCAACCCGCTGGTGGAACCCGGCGTCGGCCTCTACATCGACGATGTCTATTTCCCGCGCCTCACCGGGGCCAATTTCGAGCTGGTCGATGTCGAGCGCGTCGAAGTCCTGCGCGGCCCCCAGGGCACGCTGACCGGACGCAATTCCGAAGGCGGGGCGATCCGCTACATCTCCAAGAAGCCCGACGGCACCTTCGGCGGCTATGCCGAGGCGACCTACGGCATCCGCGACCGGGTGAACCTGCGCGGCGCGCTGCAGTTTCCCATTGCCGGCGATCTCTCGGCGCGCGTCTCGGCCGCCTACGGCCGCCAGGACGGATACGTCACCGGCTACGACTATGGCTGCCTCAATCCGGACAGCGGCGTCCCCGCGCAGACTTCGGGCGGCGACTGCAAGACGGCGGACTACGGAAACAAGGATTACTACGCCGGCCGCGTGGCGCTGCGCTTCGAGCGCCCCGGCATCGACCTGCAGCTGGTCGGCGACTACTCGCACGATTCCACCTACAACGCGGGCGAAGTCCTCCTCTACGCGAACAATCCCAACCCCAACGTCGCGACCGAGAACGGGCTGCCCTTCGACAACCGCTTCGTGTGCGGGCGCTACTGCAACTACGCCGCGTTCCAGTCTGCGGGCGACAGTTTCCAGGCGGGCCTGATCCCCGGGCTCGAGGGCTTTCCGGTTCAGCCCTCCACCCACGCCAACGAGGCCTTCTTCGAAGGCTGGGGCGTCTCGCTCCACGGGCAGTTCGACCTTGCCGACTGGATGAACCTCACCACGATCACCGCCTACCGGGGCTTTGATTCGAAGTTTTCCAACGACAGCGACCTCTCCCCCGCCCGCCTCGATGCGCCGGTGGTCAACCTCAAGAGCCGCTTCTTCAGCCACGAAATGCGCCTCAATGCCGAGCTTGGCCCCATCGTCGAGGCGACGGTCGGCAGCTACTTCTCCAAGGAGGACACCGACCAGGCCACCCGCACCGACATCCGCTACGTCGCAGCAGCAGGCCAGCCTATCTACCCGCTCCAGTTCCTGGGCGGTGGGCCGGTCGAGGTGGAATCCTTTGCGCTTTTCAGCACCGTCTTCGTGCGCCCCACCAGTGACCTCACCCTGACGCTCGGCGGGCGCTACACCGACGAGAGCAAGTCCACGACGTATAAGCGCCTGAACTACGACGGCTCCAGCCCCAACGCCTTCGTCGACCCCATCGGGGCGGCCTACGGCATCGGCTATCAGGGGCCGGACGTGCTCGACGTCAACGGCAATGGCAACACCGCCGAGATCGTGACCGCGCTCAACGGGCTGACGGGCGGCTTCAAGGGCACCCGCTTCGACTACCGCGCCAGCCTGGACTATCGCATCTCGGACGAGGTGCTGGTCTATGCCTCGACCTCGACCGGCTTCAAGGGCGGCGGGATCAGCCCGCGCCCGTTCAACGCAGCGCAGGTCCAGCCCTTCGGGCCCGAGGAGCTGACCGCCTACGAGATCGGCGTGAAGACCGACCTGTTCGGCCACCGCGTGCGGCTCAACCTCTCGGCCTACCTCAACCAGTTCAAGGGCGCGCAGCTGGGCCTGTTGTCCTGCCCCCAGTTCGGGGGGCCCGGCCCCTGCGCCCTTCCCCAGAACGCGGGCGATGCGACGATCAAGGGGCTGGAAGCGGAACTGAGCACCGAGCCCATCGACGGGCTCGACCTCAACGCCTCGGCCTCCTACCTCGACTGGAGCTGGGACTGCGTGAATATCCAGGTCGTGCGCGCCCTCGCCCCCGGCGAAAGCAACAGCTGCAGCCAGGATGCCGCCATCGTCGATCGCCTTGCCAGCCCGCCGCGCGGGGTGACCAAGTGGCAGTGGTCGATCGGCGCCCAGTACCGCATCGAGATCGACCGGTTCGGCAGCCTGACCCCGCGCATCGACGTCTCGCACCAGGGGGCGATGGCGGGCAGCGCGCTCGTGCCGGTGCCGGGCTCGCCCTCCGACCTCTACGGCCGGATTCCCAGCTACACCCTCACCAACGCGCGGCTCACCTACCGCACGCCGGACGACAACTGGCAGCTCTCGCTCGCGGTCACCAACCTCTTCGACCAGTACTATTTCAGCCAGAAGTTCGACCTGACCGGCGCGGGCGCGGGACTCATTTCGGGCACCCCGGCGCGCCCGCGCGAATGGGCGCTCACCGTCAAGCGCCGCTTCTAGGAGGCCATGAGGGCGGGCCGGGAGGGGATTGATCTGGCCCCTCCCGGCCTTGCGCCCGGACCGCCCCTGCCTTCACCTTCGGATACTTCTCGTGACAAGGGACGCACGATGACCCAGACCTTTCCCCCCAGCCCCCGCACGATCTCGCGCCGCGCCGTCGTCGCAGGGCTTCTGGCCGGCGCAGCGCTGGCCCATGCGCCCGGCACACTCGCCGCGCCTGCACCGCCTTCGGGCTCGGGCACGCGCCCCAACATCCTGTTCATCATGGCCGACGACATGGGCTTCGCCGACCTCTCCTGCTACGGGCGGCGCGAATACGAGACCCCCGTGCTGGACCAGCTCGCAGCCGAGGGCATGCGCTTCACGCAAGCTTATGCAAACAGCGCGGTGTGCACCGCGACGCGCGTCGCGCTCATCACCGGGCGCTACCAGTACCGCCTGCCGGTGGGCCTGGAAGAGCCGCTCGGCCTTCGCGATGTGGGCCTTCCCCCCGAACAGCCGACGATGGCCTCGCTCCTGCGCGCAGCGGGCTATCACACCAGCCTCATCGGCAAGTGGCACATGGGATCGCTCCCCAAGTACGGCCCGCTCAAGAGCGGCTACGACCAGTTCTGGGGCATCCGCCAGGGCGGGGTCGACTACTTCACGCACAAGATCGGCGGTTTCCCCGACCTTTGGGACGGGGAGACCCCGGTCGAGGAGACGGGCTATCTGACGCAGCTTCTTGCCGAGCGCACCATCGAGGCCCTGGAAGAACGCGCGCGCGACGACAAACCCTGGCTCATCAGCCTCCACCTCACCGCCCCGCACTGGCCCTGGGAAGGGCCCGAGGACCATGCGGAAAGCGCACGCCTCGCTGCCAAGGGCGGCTTTTCCATCGCCCATTACGACGGGGGCTCGATGGACACCTACGCCGCGATGGTGACCTCGATGGACGAGCAGATCGGCCGCGTCCTTGACCGCCTTGCGCAGCTGGGCCTTGCCGAGGACACCCTGGTCGTCTTCACCAGCGACAACGGGGGCGAGCGCTTCTCCGACACCTGGCCCTTCACCGGCAAGAAGACCGAGCTGCTCGAAGGGGGGCTGCGCATCCCGGCCATCGTACGCTGGCCGGGCGTGACCCCGCCCGCGAGCACGAGCACGGCGCAGATCATGTCGATGGACTGGATGCCCACGTTCCTGGCCGCTGCGGGCGCCGCGCCCGATCCGGCAAGCCCGAGCGATGGGCGCGACCTTCGCGGTGCGCTGGAAGGCCGCGAGTTTCCCGAGCGCGCGCTGTTCTGGCGCTTTCGCAACCATGACCAGATGGCCGCACGCCAGGGCCGCTGGAAGTACCTCTCGATTGCGGGCAACAACTTCCTGTTCGACGTCGAGGCCGACCCGCTCGAACGGGCGAACCTGAAGGAACGCCACCCCGAGACCTTCGCCCGCCTGCGCGCGGCCTGGGAGGCCTGGAACGCCAAGATGCTGCCCAACGATCCCGAGGCCGCCTCCTACGGCTTCACCGGCGAGATGCTGGCCGACCACTTCGGGATCGACAGCTAAGTCTCCTCTGCCGTGGGATAGGCGTTGTCCTCCAGGATCGCACTGCGCACGAACGCCTCCAGCGCATCGGCCCGCTCCCCGCACAGCCCCGGATTGCGGTAGAGCACGAGCGTCCAGTCCGAGAGCGGAAAGAGCCGCAGCAGTTTCGCGCGTGCCGAGCGCGTCAGGAGCGGTTCGAGCAGGCAGGCCGCGCCCACCCCGCGCTCGACCATGGCGACAAGAACATCGGGATACTCGGTCCGGGCCACCACCCGCTGCGGAACAAGGCCCTGCTCGGCAAGGCTCGCCAGTTGCATCGCCTCCTCGCGCGAGCCTTGCGGGGGAAGGATGAGCGGCAAGTCGGCGCACGCCTCGGCGGCAAGGGGCAGCGCGGCAGCCTCCGCCATCTCGGGGACCCCGTAGATCCCGGAGCGCACCTGCCCGAGCGGCCGGCAATGGGGCGGCAGGGGCCAGTCGCTGCGCAGGTAGAACACGGTAAAATCGCTTGCCTCACGCCGCTGCGGGGCAGCCAGTTCCTCGGCGGGATGGGTACGCTGGACCTCGCAGGCGATGCCCGGGTGCGCGGCGAGGAAGGCCCCCAGCTTGGGCTTCACGTAAGGATCGAACAGGCCCACGCCGATGCGCAGGCGAAACGTCTGCGTGCTTGCGCGTTCACGGCGCGAGAGACGGTAGCTCGCCAGCTTGCGCCCCGCTTTGTCGAGCGCATCCAGATCCTGGAGAAAGGCTTCCCCCCGGGTGGTGAGGTCGGGGCGGCGACCAGGTCCCCGCACGAACAGCGCGAGCCCCATGCGCGCCTCCAGCTCCGAGAGCTGGCGGCTCACCGAGGCCTGCGAAATTCCCAGCCGCTCGGCGCAGATGCGAAAGCTGCGCGTCTCGCTCAGGATTGCAAAGACCTCCAGCTGGCGCAGTGTGAACGGGTAGTCCCGCACCCTCTCCTCCTTGCATCGCCCCTCTTGCGGGAGCCAGTTGACCCTGCGCCGGGGGCGGCAAAAAGGCAATCGGGAAGGCGGGATGGAGAGGCCGGAAGGTCCAGGTCCCGCGTCCCCCTCGGTGCTGGGGACACGGGACCTGTCACCGGGAGGGGGTATGGTCCCGGCGAAGTCGGTCATGGCGCCGCGTTCCGGAAGCCTCCACGGCTCCTAGCGGCACTTGGGGTGGCTGTGGATGTCGCGGATGTCCTCCACGCGGCCGTCCGCCACGGTCATCTGGAGGCACTGCTTGGAAGAGGGACGGTTCCAGATGGTGTAGGCCGCGCTGCCTGACTTGAAACCGTCGACATTGCGGAAGCCCCGCTGCCGGAGCGTCGAATCCGCGCCTGCCGCCCGCGCACCATTGAGGTCGAGATAGGTCGCCGTGCGCTGGTACCCGCCATCGCCGTGATGGTGCTGGGTGCGGTTGTTGCGCTGTTCCACGCCCTTCGAATAGCCGCGCGAGTAATATTTCGAGTCGTCGTAGTTGTGGTAGGACTTGTGGTAGAGCCCGTCCTGGTAGCCACGGTCGTATTCGCGTTCGTGGTCGTGGTTGTCGAAATGGACCTTGTCATCGTGGTCGTCGGACTTGTGGGCGATCAGCGCGCCGAGCAGCGCCAGCCCCGCCACGGCGGCCACCGCAGCCCCCGTGTTGTCGCCCGAATGGTGGCAATCCTTCTTGTCGGCATCGTTGATGGTCATCACGCGCCCGTCGCTCACCTCGACCACCACGCAGTCGTCGCCGTCATCGTCCCACCAGTAGGAATAGCTCTCGCCATAACTGCCCTTGCGTCCGTCGATATACTTGAGGCCGCGCGACTGGAGCGCGCTCTCCGCGCTCGAAGCACGCGCACCGTTGAGATCGGTGAACGAGGAGGCCTTTCGGGCCATGACCGCATGCGGTGCCAGCGCGATGAAAACCGCCAATGACCCCATGACAGCGAAGCGTACGTGCGTACTCATGATCAGGCTCTCCCCTTCTGTTTCCCAAACTCTGCCCCATCTGCGCGCATCCCTGCGCCTCAGCCCCCTTCGGGCGCGGCGTGCGGGTGGATTGCATCGATCACGGTAAGGTGATCCCACGAGCCCGCGCCGACCCGCGAATTGGTGACCAGGACCGTCGTTCCCGGCCCGATCACCGCATCGAGGTCGCGGTGAAACGCGCGCGGCATCTCCACGCGGTTGAGCAGGGCCTCGTCGATCTCGCGCCCTTCCTCCTCCTCGTGCCCCGCCATCCCGACGAAGACCCAGTGCGGTTTGCCCGCCCGCACGATCTGGGTGATGACGTGTGATCCTGCGTCCGCATCGCGAATGCGCGCGACACTGCGCCCGATTTCCTTGCCCCCGCGCAGGACGACGATGCGCTGGTCGAGCTTGGAGACAATCACCGAGACCGGTCCCTCGCGCGCAATATCCGGGGTCCAGTGGAACTGCTCGCCGGGCCGCAGCGGGTGGTAGGCAATCGCCTTGCCCGTGTCGTCGAAGGGCGAGAGAAGCGCGTTTCCGCTTGTCTCCAGGTGGTGCTGGGCATCGCCCTCGACCACCACGGTCACGCCCAGTTCGGTCACGGTGAAAAGCTCGCGCGCGAAGTTGTATGGCAGGTGCACGCAGCCGTGGCTTTCGGGGTAGCCCGGCAGCCCCCCCGCATGGAGCGCCACGCCGTCCCATGTCAGCCGCTGCTGGTAGGGCATGGGGGCGTTGTTGTAGGTGCTGGAGCGGTGCTTGGCGTCTTTCTGCAGGATCGTGAAGACGCCCGTCGGCGTCGCGTGGCCAGGTTTCCCCGTGGAAACCGTGGTCGCCCCGATGCGGATGCCGTTGCGGTAGACGAGCGCGATCTGGCGCGAGAGATCGACGAAGACGAGCACGGGCCCCTCGGGCGCGACCTCGGGAGCCCAGACCCATTCACCCGGTTTCAGTGTCTCGATGGCCCGCGCCAGCTCGGGCGCGGAACTGACCTTGGAGCCTTGCGCACGGGCCAGGACCGGCAGCAGCGCGAAGGCCAGAGCCAGGACAAGCGCCAGCGCCAATGCGCTGGCCGGAGCACGCAGCCTGGCCGCGCCCAGGCGCGCGAACCCGCGGCGCCCCATCAGCGCACTTTTCCGCGCTGGATCAGGTTGACGATGGCCAGCAGCACCACCGCGCCGCCAAAGGCGACAAGAAGGCCCACGATCGAGAACTCCTGCACGCTTCCCGCAATGCCGAAATTGTTGGCTATCGCATTGCCCACGACCGAGCCCACGCAGCCCACCACGATGTTCCAGAAAATGCCCATCGAGGCATCGCGGTTCATCACCTTGCTCGCCAGCCACCCGGCCAGCCCTCCCACGATCAGGGCAACGATCCAGCCCATGACGTCTCTCCTCGTCCGTGTCATCCGTGCGCGCAGTGCCAGCCTCTCGCTCCCTGCCCGCGATCTTGTTATCCGGCTGTGCGCCGCCGTCCCTTCCAAAGTCCCCAGAGCAGCGCGGCGTTGACCGCCGGCGCCAGCACACCGCTCACCACGCCGCCCCAGCCAAGACCGTCGGCCAGGCGGTTCCAGGGGAGGCCCAGCGGCACCAGGAAGACGCCCGAAAGCGGGTCCCTCTCCTGCCCCAGCCAACCGAACGTACCGATGGCGAGCAGCGCCAGCGCGCCCAGATAGAGCGCGATGAAGACGAGGAAGACCCACTTCATCACCATGCTCCAGGCCGCGCTGCGGTGGCCATCTAGAGCGCCCCCTCGTCGCCGCCGTAGAAGACCTGGTCGAGCACGCCTTCGCGGCTTCCAAAGCATTGCCACGGGGCCTGCGCGGTCCGCACGTTCACGTAGATCATGACGCCCGACTCCGCCTCCTCGATACGTTGCGTGCCGATGACCTCCCCGCTGGTCATTTCGTTGATGCGTTCATGGCAGGCGCTTTCCATGCCCCCTGCCCCACGGATCGGATCGGTCGCGGGCGCAGTTGCTGCGGGCGCCGATGTCGCCGCAG
The DNA here is from genome assembly GCF_020524485.1 of Novosphingobium profundi. Classification (GTDB taxonomy): domain Bacteria; phylum Pseudomonadota; class Alphaproteobacteria; order Sphingomonadales; family Sphingomonadaceae; genus Novosphingobium; species Novosphingobium profundi_A. The sequence goes on from NZ_JAIVLF010000005.1 coordinate 62,870, forward strand.
AGCCCGCCGCGGCCAGGCCGGCATTGGCATCGCCCATCGGCACCGAGACGATGGCAATGGGTCCGTCTGCGCCGAGAATGGTGCCGCCAAGGGCCTTGGCCTCCGCCATGCCCGGACAGCCGACAAGGACCGCGCTGTCATCGAGCCAGTTGGATGTCACCGCACTTTCACCCAGGCGCCGACAGGGATCGCCACTTGCCGGATAGCCATCGCCGATGACGACGAGGCTTTCGGGAAATGCGACCGGCTCGGCCGCCGGGACCGTGGTCTCTTCCCCAGGAGCCATGCCGCAGGCCGTCAGGAGGCCGCACAGACCGACAAGCAGCCCTAAGGGCCTGAAGCGGTATCCCAGCACGTGTGCAAGACAAAGGTACACCTGCCCCTCCTGCAAGTCGCCATGGCGCGGAAATATTCCGCAAATACCCTCAGATCATTCCGTCAGATACCCCACCGGTCAATGGCAATAGATGGCAACATTCTTGGCATTTGCTGCCAAATTGGGAACAAGTCTGCATTTCGGATTAAAACATGGAAATTATACAATTCGCGAAATCGATCCTAAAATTCTGAAAATAATATACTTCGATCAATTGTGCACCTGGGGCCGGAATGCCTCTCTCTACTTTCGCGTTGACCTCGTTCCCGGGCCTCCGCAAACTTGCCTCCGGTTCGCACAGCGCTTCAGGGAGGAAGGGATGTCGAACAGATTACGCGCCAGCGCGATGGATACATGGGACAGGCACGGCATGGCGTCCAAAGCTTCGGATGCCCGGGCAGATCGCAGGATGTGCGCGCGCTTTGTCCGCTCTCTATACGCCACGCTCGAAAGGCCCGCCTGGCTTCTTGCCAGAACGGGGCTCGAACGGAAGGACGAGCTCCCCGAAACGATCCGCGTGAGCCAGTACATCACGATCATGTCCAACATGGCGCGCCATGCCCCGGACCCTGCCTATTTCATCGAATTCCTGGAGGCCGGCGTGCCCTACTTTCGGGGCGGGATCGACCTCGCTACCCGCTACGCGCCCGATATCCGCAGCGCCTTCGCGATCCTGCCGCGCTTTGCCAACGAGCGCCCCGGCATCTTCGAGCATCGGCTTTCGATGGATGCGCACGCGCTGACGCTCGAACTCGATGCCCGCATGCCACTTGGCGAAGCCCGCCCGATCCTGACCGGAGCGCCGCTGCTCTTCCTCGCCCGTCTCGCAGCAGCGAACCTGGGGCGCCCCGTCCACGAAGCGCGGATCGAATTGCGCCATCCCGAGGTGCCCTATGCCGCCCGGCTGCGCGCGGCCTTTCGCTGCCCTGTGGATTTCGCCGCACCGCGCGATGCCATCACCCTGCCCCGCGCCCTTGCCCTTCGCGCCAGCGTCACCCACGATCCCACAGTCTGGACCGAGGCGCTTGCCCGCTGCGAGGCAGAAGTGGAGCCCACCCGGCCAACGGCAGGCTGGTCAGCCCGGACGCGGGGCGCCTGCTGCAACCTGCTGGCCTCCACCGGCCGTGTTCCCCGTCTGGAACAGGTGGCGGGTGAACTCGGCGTTTCGGCGCGCACGCTGATCCGCCACCTCAAGGCCGAAGACACGCGCTTTCATGCGCTGGTTGACGCGCTCCTACAGGAGCGCAGCCAGGCGCTTCTGCGCGAGAATGGCCTTGCCATCCGCAGCGTCGCCGAACGGCTGGGCCTGAGCGATGCCTCCGACTTCAACCGCCGCTTTCGCCGCTGGTTCGGAATGACGCCAAGCCAGTACCGCGCGCGTGCGCTTCCCCCCGTTACCGCGAGATCCTGAGCCTATTGCGCGCCCCCGCGCAGGCGAGCCACCGCCGCGGCGACTTCGGCCGCCGGATCGCAGTCCGCGCCATCCGGGTCGAGGAGAGCCTGAAGCTGAAGCCCGTTGGAAAGCGCCGACAACTGGCGTGCGGCGCGCAGCGGATCGATATTGGGCGCAATCATTCCCGCCGCCTGTTCGGCGCGGATGGCCTCGGCAAGATCACGGCGTACACGTGCCTGCCGGGCGCGAATGAAATCGTGCCCGGGGTGCGTGGGCACCACCGCATCGGCCGCGAACGAGAGATAGAGGTAGGACATGCCCGGCGCCGCACTGCTGCGCCGGACCGCCGCGACGTAAAGGTCAAGGCTTGGCCCCGTGCCCTGGGCGAATTCGGGCGCGAAATCGGGAGTGGCGAGGCTGTCCTTGTCCCACAGTTCTATGACGCTGCGCAGCAGGTCCTCCCGGCTCGCAAAGTAGTAGAGAACGTGCTGCGCCTCCATCTCCAGCGCCTTGGCAAGTTCCCGCAGCGACTGCTGGCGGTAGCCGTCCCGCCCAATGATCGCGATCACCCCGCGCAGGATCTTCTCGCGCCGCGCCGCACCCTTTGCGGACGCAGCCGCGCGCGCAGGCGCGGTATCGGGGGATGTCGTCGTCATCGGCAAAGCCCTACCACGCTTTTGCGCCGTAAAGGAGATGGGCGTGCGATCTTCCTGCACTATTTTTTACATTGTAAAATTTTGCTTGCGCCCGATCCACGCCCGCCCCTAGACCCTGTGCATGACACAGCTTACCTCGCCGGTATCCCGGTCCGCCCACTCTCCCGCATCCACGCGCCTTCGCCGTGTCCTCCTCACGACGGGGCTCCTCGCAGCATTCGGCTCGGTTCCGGCTGTGGCCGAAGCGCCCGGCCCGGCCCTTGCCGTGGGCGAGCTGGCGCAGATCGGGACCGTCAGCGAGCGCTTCCTCTCCTACAATGTGGAAATGGTGGAACTGACGGGCGGGCGCTTCTGGAAGCCCTATCGCGACGGCAAGGCCGACCCATCCGACCAGTACGAATACCGCCCGCCGATCGACCTTTCCAACCCGCGCCTGCGCACGCTGGCTGCTGCTCTGGGGCCAGTTTACGTGCGCTACAGCGGAACCTGGGCCAACGCGACGACCTACCGCGATGCGGAAACCCACGAAGGCCCCGTGCCCGATGGCTTCGACGCCGTCCTGACCCGCGCGCAGTGGCGCGGCGCAATCGACTTTGCAAAGGCCGTGGATGGCCGGATCGTCACCTCGATGCCCACCAGCATGGGCGCCCGCGATGAGAGCGGGGTCTGGCAGAGCACGGCCGCCGAGCGCTGGCTGGCCGCCACCCACGAGATGGGCGGACAGATCTGGGCCAGCGAATTTGCCAACGAGCCCAATCTCATCGGCGGCACCCAGCCGCCCGAGGGCTACACGAGCGCCGACTACCTGCGCGATTATACTCGTTTCCATGACTGGCTGGCGGCGCGCTCTCCCCAGACCAAGGTGCTGGCGCCCGGTGCCTTCGAATACAACGATGGCAGCCCGCTTCCCGCCTTCATCAAGACGCTGCCCACCCGCGAAATGGTGCAGAGCGGATCGGCGCGCCCGGACGTGGTCTCGTTCCACTTCTACGGCGAGATTTCCCAGCGCTGCGCGGGCGCGCAGCCCGATCCGCAAGGTGCCGAGTGGCTGGGCATGATCGACCACGCCATTGCCAGGACCAAGAGCCTGCGCAGCGAAATCGCGCCCGACGCCCCGCTCTGGCTGACCGAAACCGCCGAGACCGCGTGTGGCGGCAACCCGCAGGCCGCGACCTTTGCCGACACCTTCCGCTTCGTCGACCAACTCGCCCGCGCGGCGCGCCAAGGGGTCTCGGTCGTCATGCACAACACGCTGGCGGCCAGCGACTACGCGCTCCTCGACGAAAAGAGCTTCGCGCCGCGCCCCAATTACTGGGCCGCGCTCCTCTGGAAGCGCACGATGGGAACGAGGGTGCTCGATGCCGGGAGCGCCGATGCCAAGACCGGCCTTCGGCTCTACGCCCAGTGCCAGCGCGGTGTTGCGGGCGGGGTCAGCGTGCTCGCGATCAATCCCGACCGCACGCAGCCCCATGATCTTGCGCTGTCCAGCGAGGCCGAGGTGCGCAGCCTGACCCAGGCCGAAAGCGATCCCGCGCACGCCGCGCTTAACGGCACGCCGCTGGAACTGGGCGCGGGCGATGCCCTGCCCGATCTGGACGGTATTCGCCGGGCAGGCTCGGTCACGCTCACGCCTTCGAGCGTGACCTTCCTCACCTTTGCCAAGGCCGACAACCCGGCCTGCCGTTAACGCATCCAGCCGGTCAGGGTGCCCCCGGCGGTGACAGCGTCCGCGGTCGCATCCGGTACAGGCTCGGGCCTGAACATCGCGAACGTCTCCTCCAACGCGGGGCCGTCCAGCCCCCGCGTGATGAAGACCAGCCGGGTGCGCCGATCATCCGACGGCCATTCCTTGAGGACCACCGGCGGGTGGAAGACGTGCTGGACGCCGTGGACCACCACCGGCCCTGCCTGCCCTTCCAGATTGAGGATGCCCTTGATGCGCAGGATGTCCTCCCCCCGCATCCAGGTGAGAAGCTCGATCCAGCGCTCGAAGGTCTCAGGGTCGAGCGGCTCGTCGAAGGTGAGGCAAGTGGCGCGGATGTCGGGACCGTGGCGGTTCACGTCATGCGCGTGGTCATGCGCATGGGTATGATCCGCGTAGGCCTCGGCGCGCAGCCAGTCCTGCACATCTGCGCTCTTGCCCGCCGGATCGAAGGCCCCGCCGCCAAATAATTCGTGCGCCGCAACCGCGCCGTGCTTCACGGGCAGGATCGGCGCGGCCGGGTTCAGCGACCGCAGCCGCGCGGTCAGGGCTTCGCGCTCGGGCTCCCCGACGAGGTCGATCTTGGTGAGCAGGATGCGGTCGGCGATTGCCGCCTGCTTCACCGCCTCCTCCTGCCGTTCCAGTGTGGCCGCGCCGTTCACCGCATCGACCGTCGCGATCACGCTGTCGAGCCGGTAGATCGTCTCCAGCGTGTGGTCGCGCATCAGCGTGTGGAGGATCGGGGCGGGATCGGCGAGGCCGGTGGTCTCGATCACCACCCTGTCGAACCAGCAGCGCCCCTCCCTCGCGAAACGCCAGGGGGCATCGCGCAAGGTCGCCAGAAGATCGCCGCGAATGGTGCAGCACAGGCATCCGCCGATCATCTCGACCTTCATCTCCTCGTGCCCTTGCGCGACAAGATCATGGTCGAGCCCGACTTCGCCGAACTCGTTGATGATGACAAGCGCGCGCGCCATCTCGGGGCTGCGTACAAGGGCGTTGAGCGTCGTCGTCTTGCCGCTTCCCAGAAACCCGGTGAGGACCGAGACGGGGATCAGCCCATCGAGGCTGGAGAGCACCCCGCTCACCGGGTGCCCTCCCCCACACCCAGCGGATCGAGCACGAGAAGCAGCCGCGTGCCCCCAACCGCCGACAGGGGGACCGAGCGGTGGAGGATCGCCGGTTCGGGGGCGAGCAGACGCCCCTTGAACAGGCCCACATCCCCGGCGCGCATCTGGTGAATCTCCTCGGGACTGCCTTCAATGATCCTGTCCGCCGCGATCCACTGCGTGCCCGGCCCGGCGAGCGTGGCGATGAGGCGCGCGGGCACGTAGTCGGCGTGGAACTTGCGGCAGGCGTCGGTGCGGATCACCTCGAGCCGGACCTTCACAGCATCGCAGCCCATGATCGCGGCAAAACGGCGCGCGAGATCGGCCATGACCCCGGCGAGCGCGTCGCTCTTCGCGCCGTCGGGATAGCCCGCCTCTTCCAGCCCTTCCCCGATCTCCCGGTCCAGATCGGTAAGCGCACAGGGGAAGGACAGGTCCGAAATTCCCGCAAGGTCGAACGTGTCGAGCCAGTCGAGACCGGCCGGACGGCCCGCCTCCCAGATCGCAAGGTGGACCTCGGGCTCGGCAATGCGCGTCAGGACTTCGGGCGCGTTGGCGCAAACGGCCGCGCTCATGCCAGGGCCTCCTGAGGAACCGGCGCCCAGGCCGGGAAGGGATCGGGCAGGTCCGCCCAGTCTTCGGGCGCAAAGACCGCACTGCGCACCAGGCAGGCCTCGAGCGCGCGGCGGATGCGTGCCTCGTCCATGCCGATGCCGATGAAGACCAGTTCCTGGCGCCGGTCGCCCCAGACCGGGTCCCAGCGCTCGCGCACGAAATTCTCGAACCGATCCTCCTCGGGCCACAGATGCCGGGGCACGCTGTCCCACCACCGGCCCATGCGCGCGGTCACCGTCTCGCTTCCCGCCACGGCGAGTTCGCCCACCCAGTCGGGCCGGGTCGCCAGCCAGAAATGCCCCTTGGCGCGCACCACGTGGTCGAGCCCGTCGGCGGTGAGGAAGCGGTGAAAGCGCGCCGGATCGAAAGGCTGGCGTGCGCGGTAGACGAAGCTCTCGATGCCGTATTCCTCGGTCTCGGGCCGGTGTTGCGCGTACCCGTAGAGTTCCTTGGCCCAGAGCGGATGCTGCGCCGAGCGCTCCTCGTCGTAGAGCCCGGTATCGAGGATCGCACCCGCCTCAATCCGGCCATGGTCGCAGGTCTCGATCCGGGCCTCGGCGTTGAGGCTGCGCACGAGTTTGCGCACCACGTCCAGTTGCTGCGCGCTCACCGACGATGCCTTGTTCACGATCACGACATCGGCAAACTCGATCTGCTCGACCAGCAGGCCGACCAGCGAGCGGGTATCCTCCTCGCCCGTGCTCTCGCCCCGGTCGGCGAGGAAATCCTGGCTCGAATAGTCCGCGAGCAAGTTCACCGCATCGACCATGGTCACCATGGTGTCGAGCCGGGCAACATCCTCCAGCGCGGCACCTGCCTCATCGCGGAACGAGAAGGTGCTGGCGACGGGAAGCGGCTCGGAAATCCCCGTGCTCTCGATCAGGAGGTAATCAAAGCGCCCCTCCTCGGCGAGCCGGCGCACTTCCTGGAGAAGGTCGTCGCGCAAGGTGCAGCAGATGCAGCCGTTGGTCATCTCGACCAGCGTCTCCTCGCTGCGCGAGAGGGCCGCGCCGCCCCCGCGCACGAGATCGGCGTCGATATTCACCTCGGACATGTCGTTGACGATAACCGCGACGCGGCGTCCCTCCCGGTTGGAGAGGACATGGTTGAGCAGCGTCGTCTTGCCCGCGCCGAGGAAGCCGGAGAGGACGGTGACGGGCAGGCGCGCGTCGGGTTGGGAAGATGGGGTCATGGCAATCCTGCAATCCAGAGAGGTTCGCAGGCCGCCTATCATGATATGTTGTATCATTACAATACCGATAGGCAGCCACACCTTGACCCTGACACGATGTCAGACCCTATATGGGAAGCGGGTCCAAGGAGGGACTGCGATGCACGACGAACAGCACTGCCATCACCACGCTCCGCAGAGCGCACAAGACGCGCACGACGCGCACGATGCGCACACAGTGACCGATCCGGTCTGCGGTATGACGGTCGATCCGGCGACGAGCCCGCACCACTCAGAGCACGAAGGGCAGGACTACCACTTCTGCAGCGCGCGCTGCCAGGCCCGGTTCGAGGCTGATCCCGCCCGCTGGCTGGAGGGCACGGGCGCCGATGCGCCTGTCCCCGAAGGCGCCGTCTGGACCTGCCCGATGCATCCGGAGGTGCGCCAGGATCACCCCGGCGCCTGCCCCATCTGCGGCATGGCTCTCGAGGCCGAGATGGTCGATCCCGACGCCGGACCGAGCGAGGAGATGCTCGACATGACGCGCCGCTTCAAGGTGGCGCTGGCGCTTGCTCTTCCGGTTTTCCTGCTGGAAATGGGCGGCCATGTCGTCCCCGCGCTTCACCGCCTCGTGCCCATGCACGTCTCGGTGTGGATCCAGCTCGTGCTCTCCACTCCGGTCGTGCTCTGGGCGGGCTGGCCCTTCTTCACCCGCGCGGTGGCCTCGGTGCGCACGCGCCATCTCAACATGTTCACTCTGATCGCGCTCGGGACCGGCGTTGCCTGGACCTATTCGATCATAGCCACGCTCGTCCCCGGCCTCTTCCCGCCTGCCATGCGCACCATGGACGGCACGGTGCCGGTCTATTTCGAGGCTGCGGCGGTGATCACCGTCCTCGTGCTCCTGGGCCAGGTGCTCGAACTGCGCGCGCGTGAGCGTACCTCCGACGCGCTGAAGGCGCTGCTCGGCCTCGCCCCGCGCACCGCACGGCGGCTGACCGAAAGCGGCGAAGAGGACGTGCCGCTCGACGACCTCACGATCGGCGACCGTCTGCGCGTGCGTCCGGGCGAGAAGATCCCGGTCGACGGCACGATCCTGGAGGGGCGCTCCTCGCTCGACGAATCGATGGTGACGGGCGAAGCCATGCCGGTCACCCGCGAGGCTGGCGATGCCGTGATCGGGGGCACGCTCAACTCCACCGGCGCGCTCGTCATGGAAGCGCAGAAGCTGGGGCGCGACACGCTCCTGGCGCGCATCGTCCAGATGGTCGCGCAGGCGCAGCGCTCGCGCGCGCCGATCCAGCGCCTCGCCGACCAGGTCGCAGGCTGGTTCGTGCCGCTGATCCTCGCCGTGGCCGCGATGGCCTTCGCGGCCTGGATGATCTGGGGCCCCGAGCCGCGCGCCACCCATGCCCTGCTCGCCGCAGTCGCCGTTCTCATCATCGCCTGTCCCTGCGCGCTCGGCCTTGCCACGCCCATGTCGATCATGGTCGGCATCGGGCGCGGCGCGGAAGAAGGCATCCTCGTCAAGAATGCCGAGGCGCTTGAGCGCATGGAAAAAGTCGACACGCTGGTCGTCGACAAGACCGGCACGCTGACCGAGGGGCGCCCCTCGCTCACGCAGGTCCGCACGTTCGGCGGATACGGGGAGGACGATGTGCTGCGCCTTGCCGCCGCGCTCGAGCAGGCCTCGGAACACCCGCTCGCGCGCGCCGTCGTTACAGAAGCCCAGCGCCGCGAACTGATACTGGGCGAGGTGACCGAGGCCGATTTTCCCACCGGCAAGGGCGCGCAAGGCCAGGTGGAGGGACGCCATGTCCTTGTGGGCTCGGCCGGTTTCCTGGAGGAAAACGGCATCGCGACCGATGCGGCCTCCGAGACGGCCGAGGCGCTGCGCAAGGACGGCGCCACCGCGATCTTCGTCGCGCTTGATGGAGACCTCGGCGGCGTTCTGGCGCTGGCCGACACGGTGAAGGACAGCACGTCCGACGCCCTCACCGCGCTGCGCGCAGAGGGAATACGCGTGGTCATGCTCACCGGCGACAACGCGACGACCGCCACGGCCATCGCCCGCCGTCTCGGCATCGAGGAGGTCGAGGCCGAAGTCCTGCCCGACCGCAAGAGCGAGGTGGTCGAACGCCTGCGCGCCGAAGGCCGGGTGGTCGCGATGGCGGGAGACGGGGTCAACGACGCCCCCGCGCTGGCCGCAGCGGACGTGGGCATCGCGATGGGATCGGGCAGCGACGTCGCGATCGAGAGCGCGGGGATCACGCTTCTCACCGGCGAACTCACCGGCCTTGCCCGGGCCCGTACGCTGAGCGGCAAGGTCATGGCCAATATCCGCCAGAACCTCCTCTTCGCCTTTGGCTACAACGCGCTGGGCGTGCCGGTTGCCGCCGGTGTCCTCTACCCGCATTTCGGCATCCTGCTCTCCCCCGTGATCGCGGCGGCGGCCATGTCCCTCTCCTCGGTTAGCGTGATCGGCAACGCGCTGCGTCTGAAGGCGACGAAGCTGTGAACATCGGGGAAGCCTCCGCGCGCACAGGCGTCTCGCAGCGCATGATCCGCCATTACGAGAAGATCGGCCTGATCCCGGCGCCCGCGCGCCGGGACAGCGGTTACCGTGACTACGCCCATGCCGACATCGCGCGGCTGCGCTTCATTGCCAACGCGCGCGACCTGGGCTTTGCCATCGAGGAGATCGGCGAGTTGCTGGCGCTATGGGGTAACGACCACCGCGCCAGTGCCGAGGTCAAGGCGCTCGCCCTTGCCAAGGCCGAGGAACTGGGCCGCAAGGCCAGGGCGCTGAGCGACATGCGCGAAAGCCTGCTCCACCTGGCCGAAAGCTGCGCGGGCGACGCGCGCCCGGACTGCCCGATCATTGCCCGGATGGCCGGGGAGGCGTGAGGCGCGGACCGGGTTAGCCGGAAGAAGAAAACAGACCTTTTTCAAGGGGCCATCGCCCCTTGACCCCAAACTCGGCCACCCCGGCGTTCTCAGCCCGCGTTGCTCGTTCAAGGTCACGTAGACATTTTGGGGAGCCCGAGGGCGATGGCCCACAGAACCACTTTTCTGAAGGTTCTCTCTCCTGTCTGCGCGCGGCCTAAAGCGCCGTGTCGGCGAACTTTGCGCTCTCGCGCCCCCCTCCTTCCGACGTCCAAAAACTCCACCAAGTGTTGCTACTGCGACTGAGTCGCATTAGAAGGAGTCGCCGTAGGTTAGAGAGAATGAGGGGACATCGTGAGAAAGTACGCAATTGGCGGCCTGATGCTCAGCGCCGGATGGAGCAGCCTGTGCGCCGCGCAAGGAGCGCCCGCTCCGGGTCCAGATGATCTGGGGCCCGAGGATGCGGGCAAGCGCATCATCGTCACCGCAACGGGCCTTTCCAGCGCGACCTCAACCACCAAGACCGACACGCCCATCATCGAGGCGCCGCAGAGCGTCTCGATCGTCGCGCGCGAGGAAATGGACCTGCGCGGGGCGACGACGATCGCCGATGCCCTCTCCTACACCGCCGGCGTCCAGGCCGAGCCGATGGGCATCGACAGCCGCACCGACGAGGTCTCGGTGCGCGGCTTCAGCGCGGGCGGCTATTCGTCGAACAACAACTTCGTCGACGGCCTGCGCCTGCCCACCGGCGGCCAGTTCACCCGCTTCGGTTTCGACACCTTCGGCCTCCAGCAGATCGAGGTCCTGAAAGGCCCCTCGGGTGTGCTCTACGGCCAGTCGGCACCGGGCGGTATCGTCAACATCGTGACCAAGCGTCCCACCTCCAGCTTCCAGGGCGAAGTGCTGCTCCAGGCCCAGGGCTACACTGATCTTGGCAACTGGTCAGGGCGCATCGGCGCGGACTTCGGTGGCCCGCTGGACACGGATGGACAGCTTTCCGCCCGCCTCGTCGGCCTCGCCCAACACGGCGGCAGCCAGGTCAACGATGTCGAGAACAGCCGCTACTACGTCTCGCCCAGCCTGACCTGGGAGCCCACCTCGGCCACCAGCTGGACCCTTCTGGGCCAGTACCAGCACGATGATGGCGGCGCGACCTACCAGTTCCTGCCCGCACTGGGCACCTATGCCCCCAGCAACGGCGGCCATATCGCCAACGACGCCAACATCGGCGAGCCTTCGTGGAACAACTTCACGCGCAACCAGTACCTGGCCGCCTCGTTCTTCCGCCACGAGTTCACGGACAACCTCACCTTCCGCAACAACATGCGCTATACGCACATCACCTCGGCCTACCGGGTGACCGTGCTTTCGGGGGGAACCGTCACCGACTGCAGCGCCGTCCCGCAGTACGGCCCTTCATGCATCGACGGGCAGACCATCGGGCGCCGTGCGATCGCCTCGGCCGGGTCGAGCGACGGCTTTGCCATCGACAACCAGCTGGAATGGCGCGTGCGCACAGGCGCTCTCGCCCATACCCTGCTCGCCGGGCTCGACTACTTCCACACCGACTGGACGCACGACCGCGACCTCGTCAGCCTGCTGGGCCTGCCGCGTGGCCAGGTCGATCCGCTCTACGACATCTTCGATCCCCAGCCGCGCGGCAGCCAGCACTACGCCGCGAACATGGCCCCGCAGGTCTACGGCGCGGCGACAAGCGAGCAGACTGGCCTCTACGCGCAGGACGAGATCGAATGGGGGCGCCTTCGCATCAACATCGGCGGGCGCTATGACTGGACAAGCGACCACACCCGCAACCGCCTGACCGACACCGAAAACGACTATGACGCCAGCAAGTTCACCTGGCGGGCGGGCGCGGTCTACCTCTTCGACAATGGCCTCGCGCCCTACTTCAGCTACTCGCAGAGCTTCATTCCGCAGCTCGTGCCCCTTGAAAGCGTGCTCGACCAGCAGCCCTTCCGCCCCACCACCGGCGAGCAGTTCGAGGCAGGCCTGCGCTACCAGGCGGGCAAGGGCGTCTACCTCACCGCCGGGGTCTTCGAGATCACCCAGCAGAACGTCCAGACGAGCGATCCCGATGGCACCATCTGCGGCAACGGCAATGTCTGCCTGGTCCAGGCGGGCGAAGCGCGCATTCGCGGCGCGGAACTGGAGGCCCGTGCTTCGCTGGGGTCCGGCACGACCGTCATCGCGTCCGCCACCCACCTCGATTCCGACGTGACCAAGGACACCCACGAGGACCTCCTCGGCAAGAGCCTGCCACAGGTGCCCGCCTACATGGCCTCGCTCTTCGTCAACCAGCGCATCGCAAGCGGCCCGCTGGCCGGGCTCGGCTTCGGCGGCGGCGTGCGCTATACCGGCAAGAGCTGGGGCGATGCGATGAACGCCGATTTCCGCATCCAGGACTACACCCTGTTCGACCTCATGCTGCGCTACGATCTGGGCGAAACGAACCCGGCGCTGGAGGGCATCGGCCTCTCGCTCAACGCGCGCAACGTCGCGGACAAGCGCTACGTCGTCACCTGCACCACGGTTGCCTCGTGCTACTACGGACAGGGCCGCGTGGTGACCGCGCGGGTGCAGTTCACATGGTGAGCTTCAAGGAACGCGCCCTTGCCGCCGGGCTTGCCCTTGCGACCTTCGCCGCGCCCGCCCCGCTGCTGGCGGCGCCTTACGTGATTGCGGGCAGCGACACATTCGCCATGACGTCGCAGGCAGGTGCCCACTACCGCGTCCATGTCCAGTGCCCAAGCACCCCGCACCGCCGGGCGGCTTTCCCGTGCTCTACCTGCTCGACGGCGACATGACCTTTGCAAGCGCGGTCGAGACCGCACAGCGCCTGGCCCGCTTCGGACGCGATGAAGGGCAGAGCGAAGGCATCGTCGTTGCCATCGGCTACCCGGACGGCGACGACATGCTCGCGCGGCGCAGCTTCGACTACACGCCCGAAGGCCCGCCCGACGCCGTGGCCCACCCGACCGGCGGCGCCCCTGTCTTCCGCCGCTTCCTCGCGGGCGAACTCATGCCCCGCATAGCGGCCAGCTACCGCGTCGATACCGCGCGCCAGACGCTCTGGGGTCATAGCTTCGGCGCCCTCTTCGTGCTCGACACGCTGCTGGACAAGCCCGAGCTGTTCCGCACCTACGTTGCGACCAGCCCCTCGCTCTGGTTTGGTGCGCGCAGCCTGCTGGGCGGTCTAGCCAGCCTTCCCGCGCGCCTTGCTGCGGCCGGCCCCCGAACGCTCCACCTCGGGGTGGGTGAACGCGAGCAGGACAGTGTGCGTGCCCGCAGCCAGGCCATGGCGATGACCCACCGCGAACTGGCCGACCGGCTCGCCGCAATCGCCAACCTGGATGTCCACAGCCGCGTCTATTCGGGCGAGAGCCATGGCGGCACGCTGCTGCCGGGCCTCGGCCAGGCAGTGCGCGTCGCATTCCAGGAAAACCAGCCATGACCGGGACCACGCTTGCCACCGAGCTGGCGCTGCCCGCCGGGCTCATCCTGACCCTTTTGGGCGCCGCGCTGCTCTACCGCGCCGCGCCCAACCAGGCGCTGCGCCCGGGCCAGCCCGCAGGTCGCGGGATTGCCCGTGGAGGCTGGGGCGCCACCCTGCTCGGCCTTCTTGTACTCCTGACCTGGTCGGGCCCGGCCACTTCCGTCTTCATCTGGCTGACCGCGCTCATGCTGGTCTGGTCACTGCTCCCGCTCGCCGCGGCCTGGCGTGCCGGAGATCGAAAGGCTTTCAAATGACGCCGCCTCTCACCAGCCGGAACTGGGCGGGCAAGACCGCCGCCGGCCTCGTCCTTGGCCTCGCCCTTGCGGTTGGTGTCTCGGGACTGCTCGCCGCTCTGCTGGGCGTGCGTGACAGCTTCTTTTCCCCGCAAGGCCAGTTCACGATGTGGATCATTGCGCCGGTCTGGTGCGCTGTCCTGTCGCTGTGCTTCCTCTTTCGCAGTGGCCTTCGCGCCTGGCTCTGGCTCGGCCTTGCCGCCGCAGCCGTGTGGCTCACACTGTTTGCCCTGGGGAGCCTGTCATGAAAGTGCGCACCGATATCCTGCGGATGTACAAGGAGATACATGGCTGGGTTGGCATCGTCTCCGGCCTCGCCCTGTTCATCGCCTTCTTCGCGGGCGCTGTGACCATGTTCGAGGAGCCTATCCAGCGCTGGGCCTCGCCCCCCACCTCGCTCTCGGCCCCGGTGCCGCTGGAGCGCGCGCCCGAGCTGGTCGAGGCGGTCCTCGCCGCCCATCCCGAGGCCGCACGGTCCTATGACGTGCATCTTGAAACCGGACCGGAAAACCCGGCCCGCGTCACTTGGTCGCAAGGCAGCCGACGCGATCCGCAGGTCTTCCTCGCCGCGCTGGCCCCTGACGGCACGCTCGAGGTCGAAAGGCAGGCCGCCTCGCCCGTGGCCCAGTTCATCGACATGCTGCACCAGCAGGTCGGCCTGCCCTTCGCGCACGAGGTTGCCATGCCGATCATGGGCGCGATCTCGCTGCTCTACTTCATCGCGCTGGCTTCAGGCGTGATCGTGCTCCTGCCCAGCCTCGTCTCGGACTTCTTCGCGGTGCGCGTGGGCAAGAACGCCAAGCGCATGTGGCTCGATGTCCACAACGTGCTCGGCATCGTCAGCCTGCCCTTCCACGTCATCATGGCGCTGACCGCCGTGGTCTTCGCCTTCCACGACGAATTCTACGACCTGCAGGGCGCCGCCTTCATGGACCGGGGTGCCCCGCGCGCGCAGATGGCGCCGCCTGCGCCGCCGCCGCCGCGCGCACAGGGGCCCGAATTGCTCACTCCAGCCGAGCTGGCCCAGCGTATCGAGAGCCAGGCGCCGGGTTTCACCCTCCGCGCGATCACCTACCACACGGGCCGCGAGGGCGAGCCGCAGGCACGCATCAGCGGCTACGATCCGCGCTTTGGCCTGCGCGGCCCCACCTTCGGCATGGTCGAGGCCGATCCGGTTACCGGCGCGCTGACCGACACGACCTACATGCCCGGGCTGCAGGACGCCTGGGGCGCCACGATCACTAGCTTCTTCGCGCTCCATTTCGGCAGCTTCGGGGGAGCGCCGATCCGCTGGTCCTACTTCCTGCTGGGACTGGCCGGTGCGATGCTGTTCTACACGGGCAACCTGCTCTGGGTGGAATCGCGCCGCAAACGCGAGCGCAAGGCCGGTGCGGTGACGCAGACCCGTGCGACACGAGCCTTGGGCGCCCTCACAGTGGGCGTGCCATTAGGGTGTGTGGCGGGCATCTCTGTGACGCTTGCAGCGGCCAAACCACTCGGCACCGAGGCCACCGCGGGCATCCACAGCGCTATCTACTACGTGGTCTTTGCAGGGTTCGTCGCCTGGGCGCTGGTGCGCGGTGCCGCACGGGGCGCAATTGAACTCGTCCCCGCAGCCGCGCTCGCCCTCCTCACCATCCCGCTGGCAAGCCTGGCCTTTCTCGACCTGCACCCCTGGAGCCAGCCGCTGGTCGATGCCGTCAGCGTCGCGCTCGCCGCCAGCCTCGCCCTCACCGCCCGCGCGACCCGCCGCCGCACACGCAACGGCCCGCGCGACAGC
This sequence comes from Novosphingobium profundi, assembly GCF_020524485.1. Classification (GTDB taxonomy): domain Bacteria; phylum Pseudomonadota; class Alphaproteobacteria; order Sphingomonadales; family Sphingomonadaceae; genus Novosphingobium; species Novosphingobium profundi_A. The sequence goes on from NZ_JAIVLF010000005.1 coordinate 78,368, forward strand.
GTCTGGTCCCACCCGCGCCGCGAAGCCCAGGCAAACACGACGACACACGCCACGGCGCCCGAACGAAAACCGGCAATCTGAGAAGGGATGTTGGTGCGCCCAAGTGGATTCGAACCACTGGCCCCCAGATTAGGAATCTGGTGCTCTATCCGGCTGAGCTATGGGCGCACGCAAGGGCGTCCTAGCGGCGGGAGCGCGGCTAGGCAAGCGGGGGATGGCGCGCAGGGCTTGGAAACCTAGTTGGTTTCCTCAGGAGGCGCGATCGGGAACGGAAGGGGGACGACCGAGATGCCCTCGTCCATCAGTTCCTGCGCGTCCTCGAGCGTGGTTTCGCCGTGGATCTGCTCCACCTCGCGTTCGCCGTAGTGCATCTGGCGGGCGTTCTCGGCGAAGCTTTCGCCCACGTAGCGCGAGGCCTTGAGCGCCTTGGCCTGCATCTCGGCAAGCTTGTGGATCATCTCCACCGTCTGCTGGGGCAGTTCGTGCGAGGCGACAGGGGCCACGGCGACAGGTTCGCCCTCTTCGCGCGGTGTGGGCGCGGGTTCGCGCTCGAGCGACCTGGCGGCGGGGCGGGAGGGTTCGGGCTTCTGGTTGCCCTTACGCGCGAGACGGGCGGCCTGGGGCGCCTTCTCGACATCGCCCGAGCCGCAGAACGGACAAGCGACGAGGCCCCGCTCCTGCTGGCGCGCAAAATCGTCCGAGGACTTGAACCAGCCCTCGAAGCGATGGCCCTCACCGCGGCATTCCAGATCGTAGACAATCATGTGACGCCTATGTGGCGATCACAGGGGGCTTGGCAAGGCCTGCCTGTTGGCAAGGCTGGGGAGTTGGGCGCGCACTTCGGCGATCCGGGCCGGATCGATCTCGGCAAAGCCAAGGCCGGGGCGCCCGCCATCGTCGGCCCCGCCCATGTCGAGGCGGATCTCGCCCCAGGGGTCAACTATCAGAGAATGCCCATAAGTCGTGCGCCCGTCCGCGTGTTCGCCGACTTGCGCGGCCGACACCACGTAGGCGCTTGCTTCCACCGCGCGGGCGCATTGCAGAAGATGCCAGTGGGCGCGGCCCGTGGGCACCGTGAAAGCAGCCGGAATGGCGATAAGGTCGCACTTCGCGCGGCCCAGCGCTTCGAACAAGGCCGGAAAGCGGATGTCGTAACAGATCGCGAGGCCAAGTTTGCCCAACGGAGTGTCCACCGTCACCACCTCGCGGCCCGGCGCATAGGCGTTCGATTCGCGCCAGCTTTCTCCGCTTGCCAGGTCCACGTCGAACATGTGGATCTTGTCGTAGCGTGCGCGCACCGCACCGGTATCGTCGATCACGAAGGCACGGTTGGCAAAACGCCCGTCGCCGCCCTCACCCGCATCATCGCCCTTCACCGCGAGCGAGCCCAGATGCACCCAGATGCCCTCGCGCGCGGCCGCCTCGCGCGCGGCGGCCAGGACCGGGTTCTCCCCCTCGGCCACGACATGCGCCGCCCCGCGCTTGCGGTCACGGTCAAGCAGGCCGCACATCTCGGGCGTGAAGAGCATCGCCGCCCCTTCGCGGCGCGCCTCGGCGATGGCGCCGACGATGGCCTCGGCGTTGGCCGCGGGATCGATCCCGCTGGTCATCTGGAAAAGCGCGGCGCGGGGCATCGCTTCAGCCGATCACAAGCCGAGGATCGGGTCGAGCTTGCCTTCGCGCTCCAGCGCGTTGACATCGTCGAAGCCGCCGTAGGCCTTGTCGTCGACAAGGATCTGCGGAACCGTGCGCGCACCAGGCACGCGCGCTTCCATCTCGTCGCGCTTGGGGCCGCCCATGGTGATGTCGTATTCCTTGTAAGCGACACCCTTCTGGTCGAACAGGGCCTTGGCGGCCACGCAATAGGGGCAGCCCCACTTGGAGTAGATCTCGACCTTGGGCTGGCTCATGCGGGTGTCTCCTGAAATTTTGCAAAAGGCCCGGGTGTCAGGCCCTTGATTTGGCGCGGCGCTATCATATCTAATTCCATGTGTCATGGACCAGCCAAAAGGGGATGACACACCTGACGAAGCGCCGGGCAGCCGGGCTTCACTCACGAAGATTGCTCAGATGAGGATTTTTGTCATGAACCGTATCGATTTTGCGCCCTATCGCCGTTCCATGGTCGGTTTCGACCGTCTCTTCGACATGCTCGAGAACCAGCACCGCGTGAACGCGGGCGACAAGTATCCGCCCTTCAACATCGAACGCCGCGGCGAGGATGCCTACCGCATCACGCTGGCCGTGGCCGGCTTCAAGCCCGAGGACATCGACATCACCGCGCAGGCCAACCTGCTCATCGTCAAGGGCCGCAAGCCCGACGAGGGCGCGGATGGCGACTACCTGCACATGGGCATCGCCCAGCGGGGTTTCGATCGCCGCTTCGAACTCGCCGACTACGTGCGGGTGGACGCAGCGGACCTGGCCGATGGTCTCCTCGTGATCGACCTCGTGCGCGAAGTGCCCGAGGCGATGAAGCCCAAGAAGATCGCCATTGGCGGCAACCAGCTCAAGGTGATCGAGAGCGAGCCCAACAAGGACGCGGATAGCGCCGCGGCCTGAGGCTTCGTCCATTCGATGATAGCATTCGGGGCGGTCCGCACAGGCGGGCCGCCCTTTTTCGCGGGATTACGCGCCGTCCTCGCCGTGCCAGGACAGGGGCCGCGCCACGCTCTCCAAAGCCTTACGCTCGTTGTCGAGCCCGAAGCGCCAGCCCACGTAAGCGGCGAGCAGCATGAGCGCGCTGGCGAAGAGATAGCCGCCCAGCACGTCGGCGCGGGAGCCACTCTCGATGAGGACACCGAAGAGCCAGGGGGCCATGACCCCGCCAATCCCGGTGCCTAGCGCATAGAACACCGCAATGGCCAGCGCGCGCACTTCGAGCGGGAAACTCTCCGCGACGGTCAGATAGGCCGAGGATGCGGCCGCTGAAGCGAAGAAGAAGGTCACGCTCCAACACAGGGTCTGCGTGGTGGCATCGAGCATCTCGAGCCGGAAGGCGAGGCCCGTCGCGGCGAGCAGAAGCCCCGAGACGCCATAGGTCAGCGCGATCATCGGACGCCGCCCCCAGCTATCGAACAGGGGGCCAAGCAGCAGCGGCCCCAGCACGTTGCCCACCGCGAAAGGCAGCACGTACCAGCCCACCTGGCCCGAAGGCACGCCATAGAAATCGCTCAGGATCAGGGCGTAAGTGAAGAAGATCGCGTTGTAGAGGAAGGCCTGCGCCGCCATCAGCACGAGGCCAAGCGCGGTCCGGCGGGGATAGGTTCGGAACAGCACCTCCCACACCTCACTGAGCGGCGTCGCGCGGCGCGCCTTGAGGCGGGCCCTCGGGGTCTCGCCGTGAATGGTGAGGCCCTGTTCCCGCGTGCGCGCTTCGATCTCGCCCACGATGGCCTCGGCCTTGGCGCCCTGCCCGTGAGTGAGCAACCAGCGCGGGCTCTCCGGGATGTAGCGGCGCAGCGCGATAACGATCAGCCCCGTCACCGCCCCGAACCCGAAGGCAATGCGCCAGCCGATATCGGGCGCAAAGAGGCGCGGGTCGAGCACCACCACCGAGAGGCCGCCTGCGACCCCTGCCCCCACCCAGTACGAGCCGTTGATGACAAGATCGGTCCAGCCCCGGCGGCGCGCGGGGATCAGTTCCTGAATGGCCGAATTGATCGCGCTGTATTCGCCCCCGATGCCAGCGCCCGTCAGAAAGCGCATGAGCGCAAAGCTTGGCAGGTCCCAGGTGAAGGCCGTGCCAGCCGTGGCGAGCAGATAGATGAGAAGCGTCAGTGTGAAGAGGCGCTTGCGCCCCAGCCGGTCGGTCAACCAGCCAAAGAACAGCGCACCCGAGACCGCGCCTGCCAGATACAGACTGTTGGCAAGACCGATCTCGCGCGCGGAAAAGGCGAGCACCGGACTTTCGCGCAAGGCGGGCGCAATCGAGCCGGTGAGCGTGACTTCCAGCCCGTCGAGAATCCAGGTGATGCCCAGCGCGCAGACCACCAGCCAGTGAAAGCGCGACCACGGCAGACGGTCGAGCCGGGCCGGAACGTCGCTTTCGATCACGCCTTCGGGCAACGCGGACTGCGCCCCATGCCCCTCACCCTGGTGTCTGGTTGCCATGCCCCCCATGCTAGCAAGCGGCAGGGCAAGAGCAAGCTCAGGGACTTAGCGCTTGCGGCGAGCCCGTCGCAGGCGCGGAAAGCGGTTTGCCAGAAGCACGAAGCCCGAGAGCGCGATGGCCGTACCGCCCAGCGCAAAGACGAACAGCCACCAGCTGTTGATCCGATCACGCAGCGTCCAGTCCATGATGTGCAGGCCCCACACGAAGTCGAAGAAGCGCCAGGTGTCGCTGCGCGCAGCCAGGACGGCACCGCTCGACGCGTCGATGTAGAGCCGGGTGCGGTCCGGGTCCGCGAACGTCACCTGCCAGGCCGGAAAGGGCCCGGCATATTCTGTCCCGACCGGCGCGCGCACAGGCGAAATAGTCTGCACCTTCGTCGGCGTCCCCTTCCACGCGCCCTGTGCGATCTCGGAAGCCGTGCGGGCGGAAAGCGGGGAAAGCCGACGACCGGACGACGGATCGTGCAGAGCGGCGGCGCCATCGCGGCGGCGCACTTCGAGGACGCTCCCCCCGTTCACGGCCCGCGTCGTCACCGAAACCAGCGCCCCGTCATTCGCCATCCACGAGGGCAGCGGCGCGTCGGCCGGGAGCACTTCAGGCGTGCGCGCGATGACATGCTCGGAGCGCACATGCTCGATCTTGAGCCAGGACATGACCGCGCCCGAACCCATCCACAGGAGGACCTGGATTCCCACACAGACCGCCAACCATTTGTGAAGGCGACTGCCCAGGATGTGCAGCCTTTGCTTGCGCGAACGCGGTACGGCCAAATGTTCCCCCTCTTCGCCAGGCCCAAAACGATGAGGCCCCGAACACCCAAGGTTCCGAGAAAAGACGGGAAAGGCAACAGGGAAGTAGACAAGAAATGATTCAAGGGGCCATCGCCCCTTGACCCCAAAATGGGCAGCGTCGCCTTTCTCGGCCTGCGTGGCGCGCGGGACGTGAGCTAGACAGTTGGGGAAGCCCGAGGGCGATGGCCCTCGGAAAATCCTACTTCTTAACTGCCTCTTCCAGCACGTCGCAAAGCGCCACACGCTGCCCCGTCCGGCTCGCCGTGCGCGCGGCCTCGATCACCGCCTGGACGAGGAGGATGTCCTTGCCCGAAACAGCGGCCGCCTTCTCGCCCCGGCACGCGGCAGCAACATCGTCGTAGAAGCGTTCCTGGCACCCGCGCGGAAGAGCGATCTCGTGGCAGGTGCCTTCGCTGTCAAAGCGCACCAGTGGTTCAGGATCGCGCCCCCAGTCGGGATCGCCCGGACGCATGCCAGCCACCGATTGGGCTTCCTGCGGGTCGATGCCGTACTTGACCAGCGATCCGCCGGTGCCGTGGACACAGAAGCGCGGTTCGCCGCCCGCCACGCACATTCCGGCATGAAGGATGGCGCGCATCTGCGGGTAGTGAAGTGTGACGTGGGCGTAGTCGTCCGACTGTCCGCCCTCGCGCAGCGCCGCGATATCGGCGCTTACGGCTTCGGGGGCACCGAACAGGCACAGCGCCTGGTCGACGAGGTGGGGACCAAGGTCGAACCACACGCCCGAGCCTTCGCTGCCGTCCTCACGCCAGCGCTCGCGCACCTTGGGGCGGAAGCGGTCGAAGTGGGATTCGAAGTGGACGACCCGCCCGATCTCGCCTGCCGCAATGGCCGCCTCGATGGCGAGGAAATCGGCATCGCCGCGCCGGTTGTGGAAGGCGGTCACGACGCGGTTCGCACTCTTGGCGCGCGCGACAAGGTCCTGCGCGCTCGCCAGATCGAGGGTAAAGGGCTTGTCGACGACAACGTGCTTGCCCGCGTCGAGCGCCTGCCCGGCCAGCTGCGCATGCGTGGCGCTGGGGGTGGCGATCACGACAAGGTCAATCGTGGGATCGTCGAGCAGGTCGGCGATGTCGGGAACGCGTGCGAGCCCGGGCAGAGGCAGCTCGGCCTCGGCCCGGCGGCTCACCACCGCGCGCAGGTCAAGACCCGCGCAGGCGGCTATGTAGGGCGCGTGAAACACCCGCGCGGCCATGCCGTTGCCGACAAGTCCGACGCCGAGGCGCTCCGAAGCGCTCAAACCAGACGCGAGTGCTGGAGCGCGGCCGCCACGAAGCCCGAGAACAGCGGATGCGGTTCAAACGGGCGCGACTTGAGTTCGGGGTGGAACTGCACGCCCACGAAGAACGGGTGATCGGGACGCTCGACGATTTCGGGCAGCAGGCCATCGGGCGACATGCCCGAGAAGATCAACCCGTCCTTTTCGAGCGCGTCGCGGTACTTGCCATTGACCTCGTAGCGGTGGCGGTGGCGCTCAGAAATCTCGGTCGCGCCGCCGTAGATGCTGGAGACCTGGCTGTTGCCATCGAGCTTGGCGATATAGGCGCCAAGACGCATGGTGCCACCCAGATCGCCGCCCTCGGCGCGGGTCTCCAGGCCTTCCTTGCCCATCCACTCGGTGATGATGCCCACCACCGGCTCGTCGGTCGGGCCGAATTCGGTCGAGCTCGCCGCGGCAATGCCCGCCGCGCGCGCGCCCTCGATGCAGGCCATCTGCATGCCAAGGCAAATGCCGAAGAAGGGCACCTTGCGTTCACGCGCAAAGCGCACCGCCGCGATCTTGCCCTCGGTCCCGCGTTCGCCGAAGCCGCCGGGCACGAGAATGCCGTGCATGGGCTCGAGCGCGTGCGCGATCTCGTCGTCGGACTTCTCGAAGATTTCCGCGTCGAGCCACTTGATCTTGACCTTGGTCTTATTGGCCATGCCGCCGTGGACGAGCGCCTCGTTCAGCGACTTGTAGGCATCTGGCAGGCCGACGTACTTGCCGACCACGCCGATGGTGACTTCACCTTCCGGGTTCTGGAAGCGATCCACGATGCCGGTCCAGCGCGAGAGTTCCGGCGCGGGCGAATTGAGGCCGAAGTGGTGGAGCACTTCGGCGTCGAGACCCTCGGCGTGGTACTGGAGGGGCACCGCGTAGATGTTGGGCGCGTCGAGCGCAGGAATGACCGCTTCACGGCGCACGTTGCAGAACAGCGCGATCTTGGCGCGCTCGCTCTCGGGCAGCTCGTGCTCGCAGCGGCACAGGAGGATGTCGGGCTGGATGCCAAGGCCGGTCATCTCGCGCACCGAGTGCTGGGTCGGCTTGGTCTTCAACTCGCCCGCGGCCGCGATGTAGGGCACCAGCGTGACGTGGACGAAGCAGGTGTTCTCGCGGCCCAGCTCGTTGCGCATCTGGCGCAGCGCCTCGATGAAGGGCAGGCCCTCGATGTCGCCCACGGTGCCGCCGACTTCGCACAGCACGAAGTCGAGGTCCTCGGTGTCGGCCTGCGCGAAGTTCTTGATCGCGTCGGTCACGTGCGGGATCACCTGAACAGTCGCGCCGAGATAGTCGCCGCGGCGCTCCTTGGCGATGATGTCCTGGTAGATGCGGCCCGAGGTGATGTTGTCGCCCTGGTGCGCCGAGACGCCGGTGAAGCGCTCGTAGTGGCCAAGGTCAAGGTCGGCTTCCGCACCGTCGTCGGTCACGAAGACCTCGCCGTGCTGGTACGGGCTCATCGTGCCCGGGTCGACGTTGAGATAGGGGTCGAACTTGCGGATCCGCACTCGGAACCCACGGGCCTGCAGCAACGCGGCCAGGCTGGCGGCCATGAGGCCCTTGCCAAGCGAGGAGACCACGCCGCCGGTGATGAAGATGTGCCGCGCCATGGGAATTGGGCCTTAAATTGCGTGGGGGGTTCAGCGCAAGCGCCAAGAACCCGAATCCACAGGTCAAACTCAATAAAATGCCGCCTGACTGCGCCAGACGGCATTTCGGTTACAATGCTGTTTCGAGACGGCTCCGGACTTTCCGATCCGAACCCGCCTTCGCGAAGCTCTTACTGCTGCGCAGCTCCGGCGAGCGGATCATCGTTCGCGGGCGCGGCTGCAGCGCCTTCGTCCGATTCGCCACCAGCCGAGCCGGCAAGCGGGTCCGCCGGGGCTTCCTCAGCCGCCGGTTCACCGCCGCGCTGCAGCGAGGTATCGATATCGCCGACGCTGTTGGCGTCGACCGCCATCGCGGCAAGAAGAATGCTGAGAACGACGAAGAGACCGGCGAGGATCGCCGTCGCCCGGGTCAGGAAATCGGCCGCGCCGCGCGCCGACATCAGGCCACCGGGGTTGCCCCCACCACCGACGCCAAGGCCACCGCCCTCGGACTTCTGAACCAGGATAACACCGACCAGGGCGGCAGCCACCAGCGCCTGGACGACGGTCAGGAAAACAAACATCAGCTCGATCTCAGCTCTTCTCAACGGGTCTGCGAAACAGGATCACAGACCGCAATCACAAGCGGCGCAGATAAGCGCAACGCCCCCCGAACGCAACCCGGCCCGGACACGGGATTCAACATGCACGGCCACCCTCCCCCGACCTCGCCGCGCGCGGGCGCGCGCAAGTGCCGGAAGATCAGGCGCTTATTCAGTCGGCCGCCAGCGTGGCGGCGGCACCGACGATCGAAAGGAAGCTCTCCGCGCTCAGGCTCGCCCCGCCGACGAGCGCACCGCCCACCTCGGGGACCGAAAGCAGTTCGGCGGCGTTCTCGGCCTTGACCGAACCGCCGTAGAGGATGCGCACGCCCGTACCGCTCTCGCCGTAGAGTTCGACCAGCTTGGCGCGGATCGCCCTGTGCATGGCCGCGACATCCTCGACCGAGGGAACGCGGCCCGTGCCGATCGCCCAGATCGGCTCGTAGGCCACGGAGAACTTTTCGGGCGCCTGTTCGCCCTGCGGGCACGACGCGGCTACCTGGGCTGCGACGACGCTTTCCGCCTCGCCCGCATCGCGCTGCGCTTCGCTTTCGCCCACGCACAGGATCACACCGAGCCCGGCGGCAATGGCGGCGTCCGCCTTGGCCTGCACATCCCCGTCGCTTTCGCCGTGCAGCGTGCGGCGCTCGGAGTGGCCGACGATGGTGAAGTCGGCGCCGGCATCCTTAAGCATCGGGGCAGAGATGTCGCCGGTGAAGGCGCCGCTCTCCTGAACGTGGCAATCCTGGCCACCAACGCCAATGATTTCAGCAGCATCACGCGTACGATAGATAAGCGTCGCGGGCGGCGCGATGGCCACCTGAACCCTGGGAAAACGTCCCGCGGCACGGTCGATCGCGCGCACTTCGTTCAGCATCGCGCGCGTGCCGTTCATTTTCCAGTTTCCGACGATGTAAGGCAATCCGGCCATCTTGGTCCCTTGATCAAATCGACGACACACCGAGCGAATCCCGCAGAAAGGGGAATCGGAACGCCGTTGTAGCGGGGCGCTGCTAGGCCAGCACTAGCGGATTTGTCAAAGCCGGGGGAGACTTCTCTTTCCACTGCGACCATTTCAGGCCCACGCAAGAGCCACAAGTGGACCCGATAGTATTCGCAAGAATGGGCAAGCAAGCCCACATTCATCCAGTCCTTGCGACCACGGGGCTCCTTCGCATCGCGCCCGCGCGCCCGAAACCACAGGAATCGGGCGCAAAGCGATGCGATGCCATTGCAGGACGGCGAAAGCCCCCCTAAAGCCTGCGCCATTTCCCGCCTCCTGCATGAAGGCCCCTGCCCCGGCAGGTGACCCCGGGCAGGAGCGCTTCACAGACCGCTCAGTCAACGGCCGGACAGGACATGCTCAGCTTCTTCAGATCGTTCATCAAGTCCAAGATCGGCGCGGCCATCGCGCTGCTCGTGCTCGGCGTCATCGCCCTCGCCTTCGCCAGCGGCGACATCGCCGGGATCCAGGGTGCAGGCGGTGCAGGCGATGCCAACACCGTGGCCAGCGTCGGTGACGAGACCATCGACGCCAATGAACTGGCACAGGGTGCGAACTCCGCGCTGCGCCGCGTTCAGCAGAACAACCCGCAGGCCTCGATGAGCCAGCTGCTCGCCCAGGGCGGGCTCGACACGATCCTTGACGAGCTGGTCCAGCGCACCGCCTTCTTCGCCTTCGGCAAGGAGCACGGGATCGTCGCCGGGGACCGCCTGGTCGACAGCGAGATCGCGCAGATCGCCGCCTTCCAGGGCGTCGACGGCAAGTTCGACCAAGACACCTTCCGCCAGGCGCTTGCCCAGCAGGGCCTCTCCGAGAAGGCGCTGCGTGAGGACATCGCGCAAGGCCTCGTCGGCCAGCAGCTGGCCAGTCCGGCGCAGTTCGGCGCGAAGATGCCCGCCTACATGGCCAAGCGCTACGCCGCGATGATCGACGAGACCCGCAGCGGTTCGGTCCTGGCCCTGCCCTCGATGCTGTTCGTGCCCGAGGACGAGCCCGACGAAAAGACGCTCAAGGCCTTCTACGACAGCCACACCCAGAACTTCATCCGGCCCGAGCGCCGCATGATGCGCTACGCGCAGTTCACCATCGATTCGATGGAGGCGCCCGCCGCCCCCACCGACGCGCAGATCGAGGAGGCCTACAAGGCCAACGCCGCGCGTTACGCGGCCAAGGATGATCGTCGCATCACCCAGGTGATCGCACCGACCGAGGATGCGGCCAAGGCCATCATCGCGGCCGTCAAGGGCGGCAAGACGCTTGAAGCGGCCGCCACCGAAAAGGGCCTCTCGGCGGCCAAGCTGGAATTCTTCAGCCGCAAGGACCTTACCGACCAGTTCGCCAAGCCCGTCTCCGACGCGGTCTTTGCGGCCAAGGTGGGCGAGCTCGCGGCTCCGGCGAAGTCGGCGCTGGGCTGGCACGTCGTGCGCGTCGAGGAAGAAAGCAAGAAGCCCGCGCGCACCCTCGAGGACGTGCGTGAGGAACTGGTTGCCGAGCTCGAGGCCGACGCCAAGCGCAAGGCCTTCGCCGCCAAGCTCGAAGGCATCGAGGACCAGTTCGCCGACGGCGCGAGCCTGCCCGAGGTTGCCAAGTCGCTGGGTGTCGAGGTCGAGACCACTGGCCCTGTCACCGCCGATGGCCGCATCTATGGCGAAATCGACAAGAGCGTCGATGAGGGCCTCCAGCCGCTTCTCGCCACCGTCTTCAAGATGCAGCAGGAGCAGCCCCAGCTCACCCAGATGGGCCAGGGCCAGAACTTCGAGGCGAACCGTCCCTTCGTGATCTACGACGTGACCGAGATCACCCCGTCCGCGCCCGCACCGTTCGACGACATCCAGGACGACGTGAAGTCGGCCTGGGCGCTCGACGCCGGTTCCAAGGCAGCCAAGGCCGCCGCGCTCAAGGTGCGCAAGGCGATGGCCGAGGGCAAGACGATGGCGCAGGCCATGAAGGACCTGGGCAAGCGTCTGCCCCCGATCGAGGAACTGGGCATGTCGCGCGCGACGCTCAGCCGCGCGCTGCAGTCCGGCCGCCAGGTGCCCCCGCCCGTCTCGCTAATGTTCCACATGACCAAGGACAGCGTGAAGGTGCAGTCGGCCGACGGCGAGCGCGGGTGGTTCGTGGTCCAGCTCAAGGACATCAAGGCCGGCAAGGTCGAGTCCGACGAGATGGTCGCGCAGGCCCGCGAGGAACTGGGCGCCCAGATGGGCAACGCCTTCGTCACCTCGCTTGGCCATGCCGTTGCCGGGGAAATGAAGGTCGAGAAGAACGCCGCGACCATCAAGGCCGTGCGCGAGCGCCTGGGCGGCACCGTCCAGCCCGGCGCCTGATCGCCTCCACCGCCACTTCCAGACACCATCCGATAGCGAAACCGACAGGACCATGACGACACAGCGCCAGACCAGCAGCGATGCCATCCGTACCGACGCCCAGACGCGGCTCTCGAACGGAAAGCCCGCGCTGGTCTGGCGCCGTCTCGTTGCCGATACCCAGACGCCGGTCGGCGCCGCGCTCAAGCTGTTCGAGGACGGTCGCGGCGATTTCCTGCTCGAATCGGTGGAAGGCGGCGCCCAGCGCGGGCGCTACAGCCTGCTCGGGCTCGATCCCGACCTGGTCTTCCGCGCGCAGGGCCACGAGGCCCAGATCAACCGCACCTGGAAGAGCGACACCGAGGCCTTCACGCCTCTTCCGGGCGACAGCCTGATCGAACTTCGCGCGCTGGTCGAAAGCTGCCGCATCGACGTTCCCGCCGAACTTCCCCCCGCGCTCGCCTGCGTGGTCGGCTACTTCGGCTACGAGACCATCGGCCTTGTCGAGAAGCTGCCGCGCGCGCCGCAAAGCGAACTCGACGTGCCCGACATGCTGTTCGTGCGCCCCTCGATCCTGCTCGTCTTCGACAGCCTGGGCGATGAGCTCTTCTGCATCGCCCCGCTCTGGCCCGAGAGCGCGGCCGACCCGGCCCGCGCCATCGAGGCCGCCGAGGACCGCATCGCCGAGACGCTGCGCCGCCTCAACCAGCCGGTGCCCGCGAGCCCGGTCCTCACAGACCTTCCCGAGCCCGTGCAGACCCCGGTCCTGCAGCCCGGCGAATATGAAGCGATGGTGACCCGCGCCAAGGACTACATCACCGCGGGCGACATCTTCCAGATCGTGCTGGCGCAGCGCTTCACCTGCGAGTTCCCGCTGCCCCCGCTCGCGCTCTACCGCGCGCTTCGCCGCGTGAACCCCTCGCCCTTCCTCTACTTCCTCGATCTGCCTGGCTTTGCCGTCGTCGGCTCGAGCCCGGAGATCCTGGTGCGCGTGCGCAAGGATGAGGACGGCCAGCCCCAGGTCACCATCCGCCCGATCGCGGGCACCCGCCCGCGCGGCAAGACCGAGGCCGAGGACAAGGCCAACGAGATCAGCCTGCTCGGCGACCAGAAGGAACGCGCCGAGCACCTCATGCTGCTGGACCTTGGCCGTAACGATGTCGGCCGCGTCTCCACGGCGGGCTCGGTCGAAGTGACCGACAGCTACACCATCGAGCGCTACAGCCACGTCATGCACATCGTCTCGAACGTGGTGGGCACGCTCGACACGAAGACCCACGATGCCATCGACGCGGTCTTCGCTGGTTTCCCCGCAGGCACCGTCTCGGGCGCGCCCAAGGTGCGGGCCTGCCAGATCATCGCCGAACTGGAGCCGGAAACGCGCGGCGCCTACGCGGGCGGCGTCGGCTACTTCTCGCCCGACGGCTCGCTCGATTCGTGCATTGTCCTGCGCACCGGCGTCCTCAAGGACGGGGTGCTCCACGTCCAGGCGGGCGCAGGCATCGTTGCCGACAGCGACCCGACCTCGGAACAGAACGAGTGCCTCCACAAGTCGGGCGCGCTCTTCGCTGCCGCACGCGAGGCGATCCGCATCGCCGGAGAGCCGGGCTTCGGGCAGTGAACCGCGCACGGGCGGCTCTCGCCCCCGCTGCGCTGGCCCTGCTGCTTCTTGCTGCCTGCACTTCGTCGGACGAACCCGCCGAAGCCCCGCCGCCCCCGGCCTGCGAGAGCGCGCGCTTCGAGGGCGCGGCCTTCGTCCACTGCACGGCCGTCCCCGGGCGCCACGCGATCCACACCGTGCTCGGGCCTGAGGGCGGCAAGCCCTACCGCACGCTGAGCCAGCTCGCCGTCAGCCGCCCCGAGGGCAGCGCGCCTGTCGCCTTCGCGATGAACGCGGGGATGTACGACAGCGCCGGACAGCCCATCGGCTACTACGTCGAGGAAGGCGAGCGCCTCCACACGCTCAACACCAACGAGGGGCCGGGCAACTTTCACCTGCTGCCCAACGGTGTCTTCTTTGGCGATGCCAAGGGGCACTGGCGGGTGATGACCTCGGACGACTTCGCCGCGAAGATCACGCACCGCCCGGCCTTCGGCACGCAGTCGGGCCCGATGCTGGTGATCGACGGCAAACTGCACCCGGCCATCGATCCCGACGGCACCTCGCACAAGCTGCGCAACGGCGTGGGCGTCGATGCGACGGGCCGCGCGCACTTCGTGATTGCCGAGGAGCCGGTCTCTTTCGGCAAGCTCGCCCGCTATTTCCGCGACGACCTGCAATGCGCCAACGCGCTCTTCCTCGACGGCTCGGTCTCGTCCTTGTGGGACCCCGAACACGGCCGCCTCGACACCGGACCCGAGCTTGGCCCCTTGATCGTCGTCGAGAAACGCGCGAAGGCGCAAGAGACACAGGCCGAAAGCCAGAAGGCAAACCCATGATCCTCGTCATCGACAATTACGACAGCTTCACCTGGAACCTGGTCCACTACGTCATGGAACTGGGCGCCGAGGTGAAGGTGGTGCGCAACGACAGCCTCACCGTCGAAGAAGCGCTGGCCACAGGCGCCAAGGGCTTTCTCGTCTCGCCCGGCCCGTGCACCCCGAACGAGGCAGGCATCAGCCTTGATCTCGTCGGCGCGGCGGCCGAGAAGGGCTTGCCGCTCCTGGGTGTGTGCCTGGGCCACCAGTCGATCGGCCAGCACTTTGGCGGCACGGTCGTGCGCGGCGGGCTCATGCACGGCAAGACCTCGACCATGACGCACGATGGCACCGGCGTCTTTGCGGGGCTCCCCTCGCCCTTCACGGCGACGCGCTACCACTCGCTGATCGTCGAGGACATTCCCGAGTGCCTCAAGGTCAACTGCCGCTCCGAGGACGGCCACGTCATGGGCTTTGCGCACGAAAGCCTGCCCATCCACGGCGTCCAGTTCCACCCCGAGTCCATCGCGACCGAGCACGGCCACGCGATGCTGGCAAACTTCCTCAATATCTGCGGGATCGAGGCGAAGCTTCCCGAAAGGCTGAGCGCGTGAGCGCCCTCACCCAGCTTCCCGATACCGCCACGGCCATTGTCGAGGACGAAGCGCACGAGGCCTTCGGCGCGATCCTCGACGGCAAGGTCGACGACGAGGCCGTGAAGGACTTCCTCGTCGCCCTCTCCGAGCGCGGCGAGACGGCGAGCGAGATCGCGGGCGCCGCGCGCGCCATGCGCGAACGCATGATCCCCATCGACGCGCCTAAGAACGCCATCGATGTGTGCGGTACGGGCGGCGACGGGCACCACACGCTCAACGTCTCGACCGCGGTCAGCCTGGTGGTCGCGGCCTGCGACGTGCCGGTCGCCAAGCACGGCAACCGCGCGGCCAGCTCCAAGGCGGGCGCGGCCGACACCCTGGAGGCGCTCGGCATCGACCTCGACCGCGCCGCCGAAACCGCCGAGGAAACCCTCAAGGACATCGGCATCGGCTTTCTTTTCGCGGCCAAGCACCACCCCGCGATGGGCCGCATCATGCCGATCCGCAAGGCCATCGCGCGCCGCACGATCTTCAATCTGATGGGCCCGCTCGCCAACCCGGCCAACGTCTCGCGCCAGCTGGTCGGCATCGCCCGCCCGGCCTATGTCCCCATCTACGCCGAGGCGCTGGCCCGGCTCGGCACCAGCCGTTCGATGGTCGTCTCCGGCGATGAGGGTCTTGACGAATTGAGCCTTGCCGGTGGCAACGAGGTTGCCGACGTCGCGGGCCGCGAGGTCGCCATGAAGCGCGTGACCGCCGCCGAACTTGGCCTGACGAGCGCGCCAGTCGAGGCCATCCGCGGCGGTGACCCGGCCTTCAACGCGCAGGCCCTGCGGAACCTGCTCCAGGGCGAGCCTGGCGCCTACCGCGACGCCGTGCTGCTCAACGCGGCGGGCGCGCTGATGGTCGCGGGCGAGGTCGAGAGCTGGGCCGAAGGCGTCGAGGAAGCCGCCGAGGCCATCGACAAGGGCCTTGCCAACGCCCTCCTCAACTGCTGGATCGCCGCGACCAAACCGCGCGGCTGACAACAGGGAATCCCATGTCCGACAAGCTGACCGAAATCTGCGAGACCAAGCGCGGCGAAGTGACCGTGCGCAAGACCCTCTCGACGCTGGATGAACTCGACGCGCAGGCCTCCTTCCAGAGCACGCCGCGCGGCTTCGAGGCCGCGCTGCGTACTAAGGCGCAAGATGGCTTCGCCCTTATCGCCGAAATCAAGAAGGCAAGCCCTTCCAAGGGCCTTATCCGCCCCGACTTCCGGCCCGCCGAACACGCGAAGGCCTATGAAGCGGGCGGCGCGGCCTGCCTCTCGATCCTGACCGACGCGCCCTATTTCCAGGGGCATGAGGATTTCCTTGTCGAGGCGCGTGCCGCGATTTCGCTGCCGGTGATCCGCAAGGACTTCATGATCGACCCCTGGCAGGTCGCCGAGGCCCGAGCGATCGGGGCGGATGCCATCCTCATCATCGTCGCCGCGCTGGACGATACGCAGATGGCCGAGATCGAGGCCGCCGCGCACGAACGCGGCATGGACTGCCTTGTCGAAGTTCACAACGAGGCCGAGATGGAACGCGCAAGTCGTTTGAAATCAAGGCTTATTGGCGTCAACAATCGCGACCTCAAGCGCTTTGTCACCGACATCGGCATCACCGAGCGGCTCGCCCCGCGTGCGCCCGAGGGCGCGCTTCTCGTCAGCGAGAGCGGCATCAACCGGCACGAGGACCTCGTGCGCCTCTCGGCCTGCGGCGCGCGCACCTTCCTGGTGGGCGAAAGCCTGATGCGCGAGGCCGATGTCGAGGCCGCCACCCGTCGCCTCCTGACCGGCGCCTGAGCCTCCTGAAAAGGGGCTGTCCTACACCGCCGCAATCTGCGAGGATTGCCCGCAATGACGCCCCTTCGCGCCTCTTCGAACACCGCTGCCATGGCAGGTGACAGGGGCCGGACACAGACCTCTCTGGACTGTGTCACCTGTGTCAACCTGACTGTCACCCTCCCTGTAACCCACCCCGCGCCAAGGACCCTCTCGTGAGCTCATCACTTAGCCACATCGACACGGACGGAACCGCGCGCATGGTCGATGTCGGCGCCAAGGCCGAGACCCGCCGCCTCGCGGTCGCCAGCGGCACGATCACCATGACCCGCGAGGCGCTGGGCGCCGTACGCGCGGGCGATGCCCCCAAGGGCGACGTTCTGGGCACCGCGCGCATCGCCGGGATCCTCGCGGCCAAGAAGACCGCCGATCTCATCCCGATGTGCCACCCCCTCCCCCTCGATGCGGTGAACCTCGATTTCAGCTTCGAGAACGAGGAAGAGTTCACCGGCGCCATCCGCGCCACCGCGACCGCCTCGATCACCGGCAAGACCGGCATCGAGATGGAGGCGATCACCGCCGTCTCGATTGCGCTCGTCACCATCTACGACATGGCCAAGGCGCTCGATAAGGGCATGGTCATCTCCGACATCCGCCTCGTCGAGAAGCAGGGCGGCAAATCGGGCCACTGGAAGGCGCAAGGCTGGGTATGAGCACCGCGACCTCTCCCGACACGCCCGTCATGACGCCCCCGATCCCGCTCGAAGAAGCGCAGCGCCGCCTCCTCGCACTTGCCGACCCGATGCGCCGCGAACATGTCGACATGGCCGGTGCCATCGGGCGTTATCTTGCCGAGCCCCTGCTCGCGCGCCGCACCCAGCCCGCCGGGCACCTTTCCGCCATGGACGGCTACGCGGTCACCGATGGCGATCTTGCCGGCCCCTGGACCATCGTGGGCGAAAGCGCGGCCGGGCACCCCTTCGAAGGCCGCATGGCGCGCGGCGAAGCCGTGCGCATCTCCACGGGCGCCCTGCTCCCGTGCGATGCCGCCGGGGTCATCGTGCAGGAAGACCTCGCGCGCAGCGACACGGCACTCACGCTCACCGGCACAGGCCCCAGCCCGCAGGATCGCCACGTACGCCGCCTCGGCTCGGACTTCGTGGCTGGCAAGGAGGTTCTGCCCGCCGGAACCCGCATCGGCCCCGCCCAGATCGCGCTCGCGGTCTCGGCCGGCCACCGGCACCTGCCCGTATTCCGCGCGCCGCAAGTCGCGATCATCGACAGCGGCGATGAGCTTTCCTCCGACCCAGAGAACTGCGCCACGCACCAGATCCCGGCCAGCAATGGCGCCATGCTGGAGGCAATGGTCGCCGGGCTCGCGGTCCAGACACGGCGCATCGGACCGGTCGGCGACACGCTCGACGCGCTCCTATCCGCCTTTGACGAGGCCGCCCACGCCGACGTCATTGTCACCAGCGGCGGCGCGTCCGTTGGCGACCATGACCTCATCCGCCCCGCGCTCGAAGCCTGGGGCGCGAAGCTCGACTTCTGGCGCATCGCGATCAAGCCGGGCAAGCCGCTCCTCGTCGCCACCCGCCCCCGCTCGCAGCGCCGCCAGATCATCATTGGATTGCCCGGAAATCCGGTGTCTGCGCTCGTCACCGGCTACCACTTCCTGCTCCCGCTGCTGCGCCGCCTGATGGGCGCACTCGATCCTGCTCCGATGGCTGTCACCACCCGTCTCGACGGCGACCTGCCGGCCACCGGCGCACGCCGCGAATTCCTGCGTGGCATCTGGAACGGGGAATGCGTGCGGGCCGTGCGCGTCCAGGACAGCGGGGCCCTCGGCGCTCTTGCTGGCAGTAACGTCCTCATCGACCGTCCTGCGAACGGACCGGAAACACCTTCCGGCGCAAACGTGCGCATCTACATACTCCAGAATGGCGGTATCGCTTGACGTGGGAAATTCTGTTGCTTAATTGTTCTCAGAATGTTCACAAGTGGAACATCCAGAAGAACAGCTGATGCGCGGGAAGCCAAATTTCCGTGTGCGGCACGCGCAGGAAAGAGGCAGCGAACATGTTGACCCGCAAGCAGCACGAATTGCTCCGGTTCATCCAGACCCGGCTTGACGAAACCGGCATTTCGCCCAGCTTCGAAGAGATGAAGGACGCGCTGGACCTCAAGTCCAAGTCGGGCGTGCACCGCCTGATCTCCGCGCTGGAGGAACGCGGCTTCATTCGCCGCCTGCCCAACCGTGCCCGCGCTCTCGAAGTGCTGCGCCGCGCCGACGAAGGCGGCCAGACAACGGCTCCGGCTGCCAACTCAAACGTCGTACCCTTCGCCAGGCCCGAAGCCGCCGCTCCTGCCCCTGCGGCGGATGTGATCGAGATTCCCTTGCACGGGCGCATCGCCGCAGGCGTCCCGATCGAGGCGCTCGAAGATCAGGCGATCCTTCCCGTGCCCGCCGCGCTTCTGGGCGCGGGTGAACACTACGCGCTGGAGGTTTCCGGCGATTCGATGATTGAAGCGGGCATTCTCGACGGCGACTTCGCCCTCGTGAAACGCACCGAGATCGCCAACGATGGCGAAATCGTGGTCGCCCTCGTCCGCGGGGAAGAGGCGACGCTCAAGTACCTGCGCCGTGAAAACGGCATGATCCGCCTTGACCCGGCCAACGCGGCCTATGAACCGCAGATCTATGCGGCCGACGAAATCAAGGTGCAGGGTAAGCTCGCAGGCCTCCTGCGTCGCTACTTCCATTGAGCCGACCGGACCGCAGCGCCCCGCGCTAACGATCCGGGGACATCGATGAGGGCATGGGCGGGATGAGGTCCTTCAGGGACATCTCGCCTTTGCGTCCATGCCACCATCCATGCATCCCCTGCCCTTGGGCGACATTGCGCACCGCGCCGCGCGACAGATCGACACTCAGGCCTCCCGTCTGGCTGAGCGTTCCCCGGTCAGCCTTGAACCAGCGCGGTCGGCATGCCCGCGGCAGCCAGCGATCCGAGATAACGATGTCAGCCCGGTCGCAGGCGGCGGCCAGTTCCCTCTCGGGTACGATGTCCCGGCTCCTTGACAACAGGACATTGGCTGCGCGCTCCCGCACCTGCAACGTGATCGAACAGAAATCGGCATTGCAGCGCGCGCTCGGATGATCGGGAAGGTAGATCGCCTCCCCACGCAGCCCCGCATTTTCCTGAAAATTGTCGCGCACGTAATCGCTGCGCGTGTCGCGCAGCAGCAGCAGCCTTGGCGCATCACGCCCGGCCGTCCGCTCCACGACGCCTACGTTGCGGCCATCCCCGGCGATCAGCAGATCAGGCGGCGACTGATTATAAAGGATAAGAGAGCCCACAAGGCAGGGAAGAACACCCAGCAGGCGCACCTTTCCGACCAACAGCGCCAACCAGAAACCTCCGACAAGGAACAGCGTGAAGGCCGCCTCGCCCATGCCCGGCACCAGCGTCACCGCCCCCGGCTGCGCCGAGACCCAGTGCGCCAGTCCCAGCACCGCATTGATGGTCCATCCCACAAGGCCCCAGAGCGGCCCGCCAAGGGACACGACATCGGCTGCCAAGGCCAGGACCACCCCGGGCATGATTACGAAGGTCGTCAACGGGATTGCCACGAGATTGGCCAATGAACCGTAGAGCCCGGCCTTGTGAAAGTGGAACAGCGCAATCGGCATCAGGGCAAGCTCGATCACCAGCCCGGTCAGCATGAGCATGCCGAACCAGCGCAGGCCGCGCATCCAAGGGGATTCTTCACGCGGACCTAGGAAATTGCGCACGGGCGCGCAGGACGACAGGGCCACGATGGCGAGGACAGCGGCAAAGCTCATCTGGAAGCTCGGCCCCACCACGGCTTCAGGCCATAGAAGCATCACGGCGAATGCCGCCATTGCCAGGATGCGCAAGGACAACGCCTCACGGCCCAGTGCCAGAGCACCAAGCACGAGCAGCGCCGCGATACACGAACGAACCGTTGGGACCTGCCCGCCAGTCAGCAGTGTATATCCAATCCCCCCCAGCGCCGCGAGCCCGGAGGCCAGTATCGGCAGACGAACCCGCAGGGCCAAGGCGGGCCACAAGGCGAGCGCCCGAACGGACAGGACATAGATCAGGCCGATGACGGCCGTCACGTGAAGCCCGCTTATGGCCAACAGGTGCGCCAGGCCGGAATCGCGCATGGCCTGCGCATCGTCTGCCTTGATGCCTCCCCGATCCCCGGTGACGAGCGCCACGGCAATGCCATTCGCCCGCTCATCAACCTGCTCGCGGACATGCCCGGCCAGTCGGCGCCGAAAGCGTGCCAACGGCGCTTCCCCTCCTGCCGCTGGCTCCAGGACGGTGACGGGCTTCAGAATCGTTCCTGAACCGGCAAGTCCGGCGAACCAGGCCGTTCTTGCAAAATTATAACCACCCGGAAGCAGCGGCGCGGCCGGCGGCATGATCCGCGCCTCGAACTGGATGAGACTGCCCTCACCGATCTCCGCCGGTCGGACAGATTCGCCATCGGACAGCTCATCCGGCAGGTTGAGGCGGATCTTGAGAGCCCGCCCGCTTGCCGGATCGCGCGTGGCAACCACCAACCGGCGCCGCGATTGGGCCGATTGTGGCTCCACCGCGAGCACCCTCCCGGTGAAGGCTCCATACAAAGGCCGCTCGATGGGAGGTGTCCCCACCATCATGGAGCGCCCCCAGATCAGGACGCAGCCCCCGGCGACCATCAGGGGCACCCAAAAAAAAGCTTGCGAGACAGTTTGAAACGCACCACATCGCCGCCAGCAAACTCGGGTCGCCAAGCTTGCTGCACAGCACAACGCAATGAGGCCTGCCCATTGGGACGGCTTCGGAAGCGCAAACCATGCCGCGATGCCGGTCCCGAAAGCCACGGAAAGCCAGGGGACACGATCGCGACACGATTGCGAAAGAAATCCTTCGATTGCCGCCAAAGCACTCGACAAGTTGCGTTCGCTGTTCCATTGCCGACCCCGCAATGCAGCGTCTCCGGACATGATGTCCGGGCCCACAATTTTACCGGGTCGGGTGACCTCGATCGCCATGCCCGGAATAGGACAGAAGGTGATTGGAATGGCAAGTGGAAGTGCAACGAGCGGATCGAGCGGCACCAAGGCCGTCGTTACGCGCTTTGCTCCCTCGCCGACCGGCTTTCTGCATATCGGCGGTGCCCGCACCGCGTTGTTCAACTGGCTCTTTGCCCGCCACCATGGTGGCAAGTACCTCCTGCGCGTTGAGGACACCGACCGTGCCCGCTCGACCGACGCGGCGATCGAGGCCATCTTCGACGGCCTGTCCTGGCTGGGGCTGAACGGTGATGAGGAGCCCGTCTTCCAGTTCGCCCGTTCCGAGCGTCACGCCGAAGTCGCCGCGAAACTGCTGGAGGCAGGCCAGGCCTATCGCTGCTATCTGACCAGCGAGCAGCTCGCCGAACGCCGACAGAAGGCACAGGACGAACGTCGTCCTTTCCGCCTCGACAGCGAGTGGCGCGACGCCGACGCTTCGCAGTGGCCCGACAATCAACCCTACGTGGTGCGCGTCAAGGCCCCGCGCGAGGGTGAGACCACTATCGACGACCAGGTGCAGGGTCCGATCACGGTCCAGAACCGTGAGCTCGACGATTTCGTCATACTGCGCTCGGACGGTACGCCGACCTACATGCTGGCCGTGGTTGTCGACGACCGCGACATGGGCGTGACCCACGTCATTCGCGGCGATGATCATATCAACAACGCGTTTCGCCAGCTGGTGATCCTGCGCGCGATGAACGCGATCGAGGGAGGCTGGGAAGACCCGGTCTACGCCCACATTCCGCTCATTCACGGCGCCGATGGTGCCAAGCTTTCCAAGCGCCACGGTGCGCTCGGTGTCGATGCCTATCGCGACGAGATGGGCCTCCTGCCCGATGCGGTCTTCAACTACCTGTTGCGCCTCGGTTGGGGCCACGGCGATGAGGAAATCATCAGCCGCGAGCAGGCTGTCGAATGGTTCGACATCACCAATGTCAACAAGGGCGCCTCGCGGTTCGACCTCGCGAAGCTGCAAAATCTCAACGGTCACTACCTGCGCGAAGCGAGCGACGAATATCTCGCCGATCTCGTTCTGCCGCGGCTTGTCGCTGCCGGATACCCGGACGCCGACAAGGCCCTGCTGGCGCGCGCCATGGCCGAACTGAAGGTCCGTGCGAAGGACCTCAACGATCTTGCAGAAGGCGCTGTTTTCCTTTTTGCCAAACGTCCTCTCACTATGACCGAGAAGGCGCAGAAGCTCCTGACCGACGAGGCGCGCGAGCGCCTGGCCGCGATCCACGAGCGTCTGAGCGGGGAGCCCGAATGGACCCTTGAGGCTTTGGAAGCCAACCTGAAGGCAATGGCCGCAGAGCTCGAACTGGGCCTCGGCAAGCTCGCACAACCCCTGCGGGCGGCCCTGACGGGTCAGACAACGTCGCCAGGGATTTTTGACGTATTGGTACTTCTTGGCCGGGACGAAAGTCTCGCGCGCATCGCTGCGCAGGCCGGGGAGCATACCGAGACACAAGCATAAGGAGTAAGAACTGGTGGGTGATCAGGTTAAACTGAGCGCGGACGGCGCGGATTTGGAATACCCCGTCCTCAAGGGCAGCGTGGGCCCGGAAGTCATCGACATCCGCAAGCTCTACGGCCAGACCGGTAAGTTCACCTTCGACCCCGGCTTCACGTCGACGGCAAGCTGCGAATCCGCGCTGACCTACATCGACGGTGGCGAGGGCGTCCTGCTGCACCGCGGCTACCCGATCGGCCAGCTCGCCGAGAGCTCCTCGTTCATGGAAGTCAGCTACCTGCTGCTGAACGGCGAACTGCCGAGCCAGGACGAGCTCTCGAACTTCGAGTACACGATCAGCCGTCACACGATGATCCACGAGCAGCTGCGTCACTTCTACCAGGGCTTCCGCCGTGACGCGCACCCGATGGCTATCATGTGCGGCATCGTCGGCGCCCTGTCGGCGTTCTACCACGACTCGACCGACATCACCGACCCCGAGCAGCGCAAGATCGCCAGCCATCGCCTGATCGCGAAGATGCCGACGATCGCGGCGGCTGCCTACAAGTACTCGGTCGGTCAGCCGATGCTCTACCCGGACAACAACCTGTCCTACACGGGCAACTTCCTGCGCATGACCTTCGGCGTTCCCGCCGAGGAATACGAAGTGATCCCCGCCGTCGAGAAGGCGATGGACCGCATCTTCATCCTGCACGCCGACCACGAGCAGAACGCGTCGACCTCGACCGTGCGTCTCGCCGGTTCGTCGGGCGCCAACCCGTTCGCGTGCATCGCGGCCGGTATCGCCTGCCTGTGGGGCCCTGCCCATGGCGGCGCGAACGAAGCGTGCCTCAACATGCTCCGTGAAATCGGCACCCCCGACCGCATTCCGCACTACATCGAACGCGCCAAGGACAAGAACGACCCGTTCCGTCTCATGGGCTTCGGTCACCGCGTGTACAAGAACTACGACCCGCGTGCGACGGTCATGCAGTCGACCGTGCGCGAAGTCTTCGAAGCACTCAACGTTCAGGACCCGCTCTTCGAGACCGCCATGCGCCTCGAGGAAATCGCCCTCAACGACCCGTACTTCATCGAGAAGAAGCTCTTCCCGAATGTCGACTTCTACTCGGGCGTCGTGCTTTCGGCGATCGGCTTCCCGACCGACATGTTCACCGTGCTCTTCGCCCTTGCCCGCACCGTGGGCTGGGTTGCGCAGTGGAACGAAATGATCTCGGATCCCGGCCAGCGCATCGGCCGTCCGCGTCAGCTCTACACCGGCCCGACGCAGCGCGACTACGTGCCGCTCAGCCAGCGTTGAGCAGACGGTCAGGATCTGACCATCTGAACGAAGAGGCCTCCGCGAAAGCGGGGGCCTTTTTCGTTGGCTTCATGTCTTTTGTGGAAGAGCGCGCAGATCCGCTCAGCGCCACCTCGTGCGGCAGCGCCGTCAGGGCGCGTCCGGATCTGCGGGCACGGTCAGAATGAAGCGCGCCCCCCGCCCCGGTTCGCTCTCGACCGTGAGATCGCCGCCCATCGCCCGGGCGAGGCGGCGTGAGATAAACAGGCCAAGGCCCGATCCACCATCGCCCACGCGCCCGAGACGCTCGAACTTGTCGAATACGCGCGCCTGCTGCTCGGGCGAGATACCTGGCCCCTCGTCGGCCACTATAACCCGTGCGTTCGCCCCCTCGCCTTCCAGACGTATCCAAATCTGCGAACCTTCCGGGGAATAGCGGATCGCATTGCCGATGAGGTTCAGAAGAACCTGAAGAACCCGCCGAAATTCCGCGATGGCCGGCAATGTCTCGCCGGGCTCGGGTGCGATCAGCGCGATACTCTTTTCCCGGGCCCGCACATTGAGGATGCCCGCCGCCTGGCGCGAGACTTCGCCTAGGTCAATCTGATCGGGCGCGGTCTGGAAATCGCGGGACTCGACAACTTCCAGGTCCGAAAGATCGTCGAGCAGGTCGAGCAGAAGCTGCCCGGCGCTCGAAATTTCACTGGCATAGCCCGCATAGGCATCGGGCAAGGGGCCGGCCATGCGCGTGCGAATGGTTTCGGCATTGGCAATGATACGGGCGATGGGCTGGCGCAGAACCGGGGCCAGTTCCTGCCCGACCAACCCCCGCCGATTGCTCGGCAGCGCCGCGCCTCCCACCGAAGCCGCTGCCGTGGGAGCCGGAACATCCGAAAGCAGCAGGAGTTCGAAGCCCGCCGGATCAAAGCCCGGCTGCATCGCGGGGAGCAGGCGCACCTGAAACGGGCGCGAGGAGGCTGGCACGATCACCCGGCTGCCATCGAGCAGCCGCCAGTGCAGCGGTTGATGGTGGGTGACATTTTCGGGGGGCAGGAAATCAGTCCAGAGCCGTCCAATGCCGTTTTCCATGGCCGCGGCAAGCTCGCGCAATTCCGCGCTTTCCGTCTCCACAGCAAGAATACGCTGCCCCGCGTCCAGGCGCGCGGTCAGCTCGGCCAGGTGGCGGTCGGTCGCGGCTCGCCGTGCCTCGCTCGCCGTGGAATCCTCGGCAGGCTGGGGGGCGCTGCGCCAATTGCGAATTCGGATCTCGCAGCCCTGCCCACCGTCGCGCGGTTCGGCTTCCACCCAGGCCGTGACGACCTCTCCGCCATCATGCGCGGACACGGCGCGGGCGAGCCGAAAGCCATAGCGCCTGGCCTTACGCACCAGTTCCATCAATTCGGGAACGGCGATGGGCCCCGGCAGCTGTCCGCCGCAACGAAGGTGCAAACCAGCCAGCGGCTCATCAGCGCTCAGCAGGCAATCCTGGGCATCGCTTTGCCCGCGCGCGAGGATGGTCCCGTCAGAACGCATCGGCGCGCGCCCCAACCGAATTGAGAATGGCCGCCGCGCGATCCGCACCGATGCTGCCAAAGCCTTCGGGAAGCAGGACATCGGGATGCAGGGCCAGAAACTCCTGCTCGATTGCCCCGGTTTTCAGCCCGGCGGCCCGAAGCGAGAGGGCCAGTCGCGCCATCTGCCCCTCGTGTGTCGAGAAGATAACGTGATCGCGCTCCTGTCCCGAGGCGATACCAAGGGCACTCAGGAAAAGGGCCAGTCCCGCGCTGCAGACGGACAGGGCCGCGTGCGCACCCCCGCCCAGGGCCAGGATCAGCTGCGCGGCCAGCCCGATACGGGACGCCCCTTCATCGAAGCGCGCCCGCACTTCAGCAGCCGCCCGCTCGCAGTCCGCAGTCCAGCGCGGATTCTCCCCGTCCAGCTGGACCAGGGTCATCAATGTGGCATGAAGAAGCTCGCCCGGAAGTTCGGTAAGCGGCAATCGCATGCGCCGCTGCGCCTGCCCCCACCGCGCCTGCGCGGCGAGGAAGCGCATGGCCGTGTCTTGAGTTTCCGGGTCGTTCGAGGAGATCAGGGCCTGAAGCAGGGGCGGTACGACGGGGTCGAGAGCATGGCGTGCCTGGAGGCGTTCGGTCAGCTGCCATTCGAGCGCGAGCCCGTGCAGGTGCGTAAGCAACTGCGGATTATCGATGAGAGCCTGCCCCAGAAGGGCCGTCTGCGATCCGTCATCCGCCAGCGCGTCAGGATCGCTTCGGCAGGACGTGAGCGCAGCCATGAGCTGGCCCGCCAGATCTCCCACCATGCCGCGAACACGTGCAAGGATCTCATCGCTGAAAACCGAGTTATCCTGGGCACTTATGAGGTGCCTGAGAATGGGCAACATCGTTTGCGCCGAGGCATCGCCTCGCGCAAGTTCCTCACCCATCATGCTTTCCAGCTGACGGGCCCCATCCCTGAAGGCTGCCTGGTCGTTCATGCCATGTGCCTAAACCGGCCTTGGTTAAATCGAGGTTATACTCCCGTCCGTTTTGCCAGGACAAGTTCGGCCACGAGAATAGACAGGGCAAGGACCTGGACGACGCCGAGAACCTGTCCAAAGGTCGCGCCCAGGGCGAGGAGCAAGGCCAGCACGGCACGGTCACTGATGAGAGCACCGGCCCATCCCCCCAGGATCCGTGGCGCCAGAGAAATGACGAGGAAAAGCGACAGCGGCGCATAGAGCCAGTGCAGGACGTCTTGGCCCGGCAGACGCTCGGCCGCAAGCAGAACGAGACCGGCCAAGACAACATCGACCAGCCAGACCATCGCGTCCGCCCGCTCGATCGCCGGAACAGCTTCGCCCAGCGGCCTGCGCTCGGCGGCCCGCACCTTGCGCCCGCCCTCGATGATTATCCAGGCCAGTCCGGCCACGAAAAAGCCCGCTCCCGGCAAGCCGAACCATCCCAGCAGGCCACCCAGTGCGAGAAGGACCAGCGCCGCTGCACTGACGACGTTGCTCGCACGGCCGACCTGAAGCAACGTCGCTCCGAACGCGACCGCACCATACTGGGCCAGGAGCCTGCCCGGAGACTGTCCGCGACTGGCCGTAAAATGCCGGTGCAGCCACTCCTCCTCCAGGCCGATCGCATCGGCTTCACAGGTGACAAGCCGCCAGTTCGCACCTCCGCACACAGCGGCCGGCACATCGCGCATGGGCGTACCGGCTTGCAGGGCAAGGCGCGTCAGGATCGAGATCGTATCACTTTCCTCGGGCACTTCGCGCAATCTTTCCACTACGCCTCCCGGCAATCGCATCAGCCCCGCGGCGCAACGATTGAGGTCGATCCGTTCGTATCCGGCGGTCCGGGCGCCTTCGACAGGCTGCACCAGAACGCAGCTGCGAATGTCATCCAGAAGCGGGAGAGCCACGTCCGGATCAACGAACAAGCCGTCGGTGATGACGAACAGTTCGTCGGCTTCCCCTACCTGGGCGGGTACGTCATGCGGCCCGGAAACGATCCTGAACTGCACGCCTGCATCCTGGGCAGCGCGCTCCAGATCCTGGACCTCCGACGAACCGCCTGCAGCAAGGCACACGATGCGATGGCACTTCAAGGCAAGAACAAGGCCAAGCTGGTGCCTCGCCAGACTTGCTCCAGCCACCCGCAGACCGGCGCGCGGCGGGGTCTGGCCGGCACCGGTTGGCTCCGTCATCGATAACAAGGCTATGCGCAGAACACTCACTCCACCGAGGGCGTCCTTCTAGGCCCGGTACCGCCCGGTGCCAAGCGTCAGGCGGCATTACGAATCGGGAAAACGCTGCA
The DNA here is from genome assembly GCF_020524485.1 of Novosphingobium profundi. Taxonomy (GTDB): domain Bacteria; phylum Pseudomonadota; class Alphaproteobacteria; order Sphingomonadales; family Sphingomonadaceae; genus Novosphingobium; species Novosphingobium profundi_A. The sequence continues at coordinate 106,542 of NZ_JAIVLF010000005.1, forward strand.
AATAGTCACGTAGACGCCGCAGGACCGCTGGCTCACCCGGAGCTGCATCCAGCGCCTCGAGCGCCAGAACGTGCAGCTCACCGGAATGAAAACTTGCAGCAAGCCCCTGCAAACGGGTTGCCGCGAGCGTCCAATTCCCGTCGCACCGGGACCGCGCCAGGAGATCCACCTGACGCGATACACTTTCTCGATAGGACTGGCGCAACTGTGCCAGCAGCTCAGGATCCCCTCCCGCCGCCGCTGCGAACGTTGCTTCCAAGGCTCCTGTCTCATACTCCATATCCCCAGATTACCGAACCAAGTCTTAATCCGGGGTTTCCTGAGCCCCCCGGCGTGGTATCGTAGAGCGATGTCTGGAGATAGCAGGATCATATCGTTCGGCGGGGCCTCCACCGAGGACAGCGCCACGCAGGCCAAGGCCGACGACCCAACCCGGCTGCGCGATGCGCTTGCGCCCTCCAGCGATACGGAGGGCGCCCCGGCCGCTTCGGATTGGGACGATGCCTGGATCGGCAGCGGCGAAGCGACGAGCGAAAGCAGCGATGCACGGCATCCCAGAAGCTGGATCGCCCCGGCCCTGGCGGGCTTCGCTCTCCTCGCGTGGAGCGGTCTCTTCCTCGCCGCGCACTGGACCTATTTCCAGGCGGACTTCACCCTCGCCGCGGTTCCCGCCCTCATCAGCCAGTGGTGTGTCCCCCCGCTACTGATCGGCGTCATTTGGCTGCTCGCCCTTCGCCATTCCACACGTGAGGGCAAGCGCTTCGGCGACATTGCCAGCACCCTTTCGCTCGAAAGCGAGCGCCTCGAACGCCGCCTCCTCAGCGTCAATCGGGAACTGAGCCTTGCCCGCGAGTTCGTCGCGGCCCAGTCGCGCGATCTGGAATCACTGGGCCGCGTGGCGTCGGAGCGCCTGTCCGGCAACGCGCAGAGACTGCAGGAACTCATCGAAGAGAACGGCGAACGCCTCGAGACCATCGGCTCGGTCAGTACCACGGCCCTCGACAACATGGAGAAGCTGCGCGGCCAGCTTCCCGTGATCGCCAGCTCGGCCAAGGATGTGACCAGCAACATCGGCAACGCCGGGCGAACGGCGCGCTCCCAGATCGAGGACATGATCGCCGGATTCCATCGCCTGAACGAATTCGGACAGGCGAACGAACGGCAGATTGCCTCCGTGCGCACTGCAGTCGATGCAGCGCTCGCCCAGTTCGCCGGTCAGTGCGAGGATCTGGAAGTCCTTGCCCGCCAGCGCTTCGAGGCCTTGGCCGAGAAGGGACAGGAATTCCGGAGCGAGCTTGAGCGCCACGAGACCGACGCGCTCGCGGCGATCCGCACCCGCTCGGCCGCCCTGCAAAGCGAGCTTCACCAGACCCGCGAACAACTTGACGAGAGCGAGGCAGCCACCCTCACCTCGCTGCGCGCGCGTCTTTCCGCGCTTCGCGAGGAATGCGGCGTGGTCGGTCGCAGCATCACGGATGCCCAAGGCCAGGCCACCCGCACCGTTCAGGAAAGCTTCGAGACACTCAAGGCCGAGCAAGAGACCGCGCACGACCTTCTTGTCGCCGCCCACGAGACCACGCTCGATCAGCTCACCCAGCGCATCGAGGCCCTTGGAACGGATGCTGCCCGCACCGAAGACCGGATTTCTTCCGCTCAGCAGACCGTTCTCGCAACCTTTACCGACCGACTCTCCGAGGTCTGCGCGCAGGCCGACGCCGCCTTTGCACGTCTGAAGGACCGCGACGGCCAGTTCGCCAGCGAGGCGAGCGAACGCCACCAGCGCCAGCTCGAACAGGAGCGTCATGCGCTGGCCCATATCGAGCACATGCTGGTCGAACTCGACAACGCGGTGGCCGAAAGGCTCGAAGGGCATCGCCACCAGGCCGAAGCTCTGACTGAACGCGCGCGCAGCGTGACCTCGCAACTCGAACAGTTCGACGCGCGCCTTCGCTCCATCGCAACGCAAAGCGCGGATGCCGAAGGACGCCTTTCAACATCGCTGCACGGCCTGGCTGAAAACCTTGCCGCAAGCCGCGCCTCGCTTTCGGCGGCGGATGGCGACGTTGCCAAGCTGACGGACGACAGCCTGCGCCTGCTCGATCTCCTGCGCGCCAGTGCCAGCCAGGCGCAGAACGAACTGCCCCAGGCACTCAGCCATTCCGAAGAGCAACTCGGCCGGATCGACATCGCGATCAACGAGGTACGCGGCAAGCTGGCCGACTCCTCCACGAGCGGTCAGGCACTTTCCGAGACGATCCTGCAATCCGGAACGTCACTGGACAGGCTGCACCAACACCTTATCGAGGCGCAGGCCGCCATCGCCGAGGGCACCAACGATCACGCACAGCGCCTGGAGCACCTCCAGCGCAGCCTGACCGAGATCGAAAGCACGTTGCTTCAGAACGCCGATCATGCGCGCGGGGAATTGACGCAGGCAATTTCCGATTTGCGCCAGAATCTCAACGAGGCGATCTCCGACATCGAAACCAACGCGCCCGCCCGCATCGAGAACGTCACACAGACGCTGGGTGAGGAAAGCGGCAAGGCCATCGACAAGGCCATGCGGACCACCGCGGCCGAAATTTCGGGACAGCTCGAGCAGGCCGTGGCCCATGCAACGGGTGTCAGCCGCGAGGCCACGGTCCAGCTGCGCGAGCAGATGGAAAAGGTCACCGAACTGGTCGGGAACCTGGAAGCACGGCTCGACGAAGCCCGCGAACGGGCAAGCGAGCAGGTCAACAACGACTTTGCCCGCCGCGCCGCACTCATCACGGAATCTCTCAACTCCAACGCCATCGACATCGCCGCCGCCATGTCAAGCGAGGTCTCCGACACGGCCTGGGCCTCCTATCTGCGCGGTGATCGCGGTATTTTCACACGCCGCGCCGTCACCCTTATCGATTCGAGTGAAGCCAAGGCGATCCAGCAGGCCTTCGAAAGCGACGACGCCTTTCGTGAGCACGTGAGCCGGTACATCCACGACTTCGAATCGCTCCTTCGCCAGGTCCTCTCGACCCGCGATGGCAATGCTATGGGGGTGACGCTGCTCTCTTCGGACATGGGTAAGCTCTACGTAGCCCTCGCCCAAGCGATTGAACGCCTGCGCAACTGAGCAGGCAAAAGCCGCGGCCGCGATCAGGCCGCGGCTTATACCGACCTCAGTAGCCCAGGTCTTCGCTCGGCATCTCGCCGTAGAAGTTGAGATCCTCGCGCGTGATCCACCCATAGGACCAGTTAAGGGCGAACAGGACGCTAAGGACCGCAGCAAGGATCGTAGCCCGCAAGGCCACCTTGCCGGGACGGAAATTCACCGGCGCGGAATCTGCATGGCCTGCCTGGACCTCATGGCCTTCGACCTCGTCGGGCGTGCGCAAGCCGATCGGAAGGACAATGAAGGCGCTCAAAACCCAGAACAGACCAAAAATCGCGATCAGGGACGTCCATTGCATCGGCGTCATCGTCTCCTCTCCCGGCCGCCCGCCCTATGATGGCGGGTCGGTCGGAGGTGTTCAGTCGTTACCCAGGATCAGCACCTGAACCTGCGGCTTCTTCCCCGACCAGCGCGTCGCCGCGCGGCGGGTCGCAAGGCGCACCGCCTCATGGCGGTCCTCAGGGGTTGCCTTGCGCGTGCGCTGCAAAGCCTTGGCGACGTCTTCCTCCGCCTCAGCCACGAAATCGGTGTAGTCCTCATCGAGCGGCAAGCCAACGGCACTGACCTTGACCTTTCCATCCAGTGTCGCAGCCACCGAGACCACGCCCTGGTAGGAAATGCGCCGACGCATCGCCATCGCTTCGCCATCAGCGGGCGCAATGATGTCGCCATCGAGGATCAGGCGTCCGGAATGCACTTCACCGAACTTGCCCGGATGCCCGGGAGCCAGGCGGACAAGGTCGCCATTCTTTTGGAACACGGCCTTGGGAATTCCGCAAGACCGGCCAAAGGCAGCCTGTTCCTTCATGTGGCGCACTTCACCATGCACCGGCATCAGGACCTCGGGCCGGATCCAGCTGTACAAGGCTTCGAGTTCAGGACGGCCCGGATGTCCCGACACGTGGATCATGCTTTGACGATCCGTGACGACCTTGACACCGGCCTCGGCCAGTCGGTTCTGGATCCGACCGATAGGGATTTCGTTGCCTGGGATCTGACGGCTCGAAAAGAGGACGACATCACCCTTGTCGAGCTTGATAGCATGGTTGCCATCAGCGATGCGGGCCAGCGCTGCGCGCGCCTCGCCCTGCCCACCCGTGGCCACGATCAGGACGTCGTCGCGCGGCAGGTCCATGGCCTCATCCGCATCGATAACCTCAGGAAAATCAGGAAGATAGCCACAAGACTTGGCAACCCCGATGATCCTGTCAAGTGAGCGCCCCGCGACACAGAGCTGGCGCCCCGTCTTGACGGCAATCGCGCCCAAGGTCTGGAGGCGCGCCACATTGGAGGCGAACGTCGTAACCAGGACCCGTCGCCCTTCGTGCCGCGAAACTTCCTGGAGCAGGCCCTCGTAAACAGCGCCTTCGGAACCGGAAGCCTTGGGGTTAAACACGTTGGTGGAATCGCAAACGAGGGCAAGTACGCCCTCCTCGCCAATCGCGCGCAGCTCTTCCTCGGTCGCAGGCACACCAACCTGAGGGGCTTCGTCCAGCTTCCAGTCGCCCGTGTGGAAGATGCGGCCATAGGGCGTATCGATCACGAGCGCGTTGCCTTCGGCAATCGAGTGGGCGAGCGGTACATAGCGGATGCCGAAAGGCCCCAGGTCGAAGGGCTCCTCGTCCTGGACCACGATCAATTCGACTTCGCCCGCAATTCCTGCCTCTTCCAGCTTCGCCGCGACCAGTTTGGCCGTGAAAGGCGTTGCGTAGATGGGAACACCAAGATCCTGTGCGAAATAGGGCACCGCACCGATATGATCCTCGTGCGCGTGGGTCAGCACGATGCCCAGCAGGTTCTCCCGCTCGGACTCAATGAACTCCAGATCCGCAAAGACAAGATCGACCCCCGGATATTCATTCATGCCAAAGGTCATGCCCAGATCGACCATCAGCCACTTGCCCTGACACCCGTAGAGATTGACGTTCATGCCAATCTCCCCCGAGCCGCCGAGGGCACAAAAGATCAGTTCCTTACCCGGTATCACTTGGTCGATGCTCTCTCTGCAAGAATGGCCAGCCCCTCGAGCGTCAGATTCGCTTCGACGGCGTCAAAAATGTCGGTTGCCTTGTCGAACAGCACCGCGAGGCCTCCGGTCGCGATGACCTTCGCCGGACGGCCAATCTGACGCTGCATACGTGCGATCAGACCTTCCATCATCGCAACGTAGCCCCAGAATACGCCGATCAGCATCTGATCCTCAGTATTGCGACCGATGACCGACGTCGAGCTGGGTACGGCAATGCCGATGCGCGGCAATTTGGCGGTATTGCCTACAAGCGCATCGAGGGACAAGTTAATGCCAGGCGCGATGATACCGCCCTTGTAGGCACCATTGAAATCGACCGCATCGAAGGTTGTCGCCGTCCCGAAGTCGACGACAATGAGGTCTCCTTCGTACTTGGCATGGGCCCCGATCGCGTTGACCGCACGGTCGGCACCCAGCGTGCGGGGCTCATCCACGTCGATCTCGATGTCGTAAGTAGCGTTGCCGACGCCCGCTACGAGAGGCTCGACATCGAAATAATGGCGGCACAGCACTTCGAGATTGTGCAGCGCGCGCGGCACCACGGTCGAAATGATGATGCTGTCGATGGCACCCCGATCCACCTTATGAATGTCGAGCAACTGCATCAGCCAGACGGCGTATTCATCGCCCGTCCGGCGCGCATCCGAAGCAATCCGCCACCTTGCGCGTACCTCGGAGCCCTCGAACAGCGCAAACACGACATTCGTGTTCCCGGCATCAATCGCAAGCAGCATGAAAGGCAACCTCTAACTCAACCCGGGATATCGGGTAGAAACACATCGCCGGCGTGGATCTCACGAACAGTCTCATCCGCGCATCGCAGCCGAAGGCTCCCTTCCGGCGACAGCCCAGCAAAACGCCCCGACACAGGCTCTTCCCCGGGAGGATGAACGCGAAGGACCGTCCCCTCTGGATGGGCCACAGTCTGCCAGCGCCGCAGCACCGGAGCAAGCCCTGCCCCCCGCCAGCGCTCCAGTTCGAGGCTGAAAGCCCCCTGAAGGCGCTCGGCAAAGGCGTCACGATCAACCGTCACGCCCAGATCACGCAAACTCGTTGCGGGCCTATCGGGCAAATCCGGAGCCGAGCATAAGTTCACCCCTACACCAACAACAACGCGTCCCTGGATCATTTCCAGGAGAACGCCGGCCAGCTTGGCACCGTTGAGCAGGAGATCGTTGGGCCACTTGATGACAAGACCATCACGGGAAGGCAGAAAGCCGCCCACGGCTTCGTGAACGGCTAACGCAACGACAAACGCCAGTGTCGACGGAGCGGGCTGGCCGGAGCCCCAATGGACCACTGTCGAGCCCATGAAATTGCCCGAGCCATCGAACCAGTCGCGACCCAAGCGGCCCCTTCCCTGCGACTGGCGGTCCGTAACCAGCCAGTCGCCTTCGGGAGGGTAATCGCCCCGCTTCAACCGGTCGACCAAATCGAAGTTGGTCGAACCGGTTTCCTCAATATACCGGATCAAGACAGATCCGGATCAGAGAGCGGCGAACAAAGCGGTCGTCGCCGTATTGGCGGTCTCGCCCAGCCACGAGGTCAGCAGGTAACCGAGCGGCGAGATGAACGCACAGGCCACCACGAGGATGAGCTTGTGCCAGATGTCGCTCTCACCCTTCACCACATCGGCAGGCTCGTCGAAGTACATGACCTTGACGACCTTGAGGTAGTAGAAGGCGCCGATCACCGAAGCTGCGATACCGATGAAGGCCAGCGCGAGCATGTCGGCCTGGACCGCAGCCTGGAAGACCACGAACTTGCCCCAGAAACCGAACAACGGCGGGATACCGGCAAGGCTGAACATCACGGTCGCCAGCGCCAGGGCGAGGCCCGGACGGGTGCGCGAAAGGCCAGCCAGCTTGGGGATGTCCTCCACGTAGTTGCCGTTCTCGTCCTTGAGCATGAGGATCGCGGTAAAACCGGCAATCGACATCGCAACATAGATGGTCACGTAGATCAGCATGCCCGAGGCACCGGCCTGCGTCGCCGTGGCAAGGCCAACAAGGATGAAGCCAACGTTGTTGATCGACGAGTAGGCCATCAGACGCTTGATGTTGCTCTGACCAATTGCGCCAAGGGCACCCACGACGATCGAAGCCAGCGCGACAAAGAGGATGATCTGCTGCCAGGCGGCTGCCTGCTCACCGAACGCATCCAGAAGAACGCGCATGATGAGACCGAGACCCGCCACCTTGGGCGCCGTCGCGAAGAAGGTGGTTACCGGGGTCGGTGCACCTTCGTAGACGTCCGGCGTCCACATGTGGAACGGCACGGCGCTGATCTTGAAGGCCAGACCCGCCAGCATGAAGACGATGCCGAACAGTGCGCCGTTCGAGAGACCTTCCGAAACGCTGGCGTTAATGCCGGCGAACGAAGTGGTCCCGGCGAAACCGTAGGTCAGGCTCATGCCGAAGAGCAGGATGCCCGAGGCCAGAGCGCCCAGCACGAAGTACTTGAGGCCCGCTTCCGCCGAACGTCCGTCGCTGCGCAGGATGGCAGCCAGAACGTAGGAGGAGAGCGACATCATCTCGAGACCGATGTAGAGCGTCAGCAGATCGGCGGCCGAGACCATCATGCCCATGCCCACAGTCGCGAAAAGCACGAGCAGCGGGAATTCGGCACGCATCGAATCGTAGCGTTCGAAGTAGCTCGGCGCGAGAACCAGCGTGACCGCGGCCGATCCGTAGATCAGGATCTTGGCGTAGCTGGCAAAGGCATCCGCGCGAAACTGGCCGAAGAAGGCCGAGGTTTCCGGCCCCATCGCCCCGCCGCAAAGGGCAGGAGCGACAAGAGCCATAGCCGCGACGAGCGTGGCGACCGACACGATCGAGATGAGGCGGCTCGCCTTGTCCCCGCCCCAGGCGGCGACAAGGAGCAGAACCAGGCCTGCGACGGTGATTGTTTCTTCAGGCGCGATCAGGCGCAGCGACTGCGACCAGTCCATCAGTGTGCCCCCCCATGCGCAGAGACTTCTTCGTGCGCAGGCTTAGGATTGCCTGCCGTCGGCTTGGCATCACCCTCCGGCGCCGCACGGGCAATCCGGGCTTCCAGCGCGGCAATGTCGGCGCGCATCGGAGCCATGAAGCTCTCAGGGTAGATGCCCATCCACAGGACCGGGATAGCAAGCGCGACAACCATCAGGATCTCACGCGCGTCCAGGTCCGGCATGGCGGCGGCATCGGCGTTCTTCTGGGGGCCAAAGACCACCCGGCGGTAAAGGTAGAGCATGTAGGCCGCACCCAGGATGATGCTGGTGGTGGAGATAAGGCCAACCCAGCTCGAGACCTGGTAGGCGCCTGCAAGGCTCAGGAATTCGCCAACGAACCCGCTGGTACCCGGCAGACCGATGGAAGCCATCGTGAACAGCAGGAAGAACAGCGCGTAACGCGGCATGTTGATGGCAAGACCGCCGTAGCGAGCGATCTCACGGGTGTGGAGACGATCATAGATGATGCCCACGCACAGGAACAGCGCACCCGACACCAGGCCGTGGCTCAGCATGACCAGCATCGATCCTTCAAGACCCTGCGCGTTGAACGCGAAGAGACCGACGGTGACGATCGCCATATGCGCGACCGACGAGTAGGCGATCAGCTTCTTCATGTCGTCCTGCACCAGCGCGATGAGCGAAGTGACGACAACCGCGGTCATGGAGAGGCCCCAGATCAGCGGCGCGAACTGCGCCGAGGCTTCCGGGAACATCGGAAGCGAGAAGCGGATGAAACCGTAGCCGCCCATCTTCAGAAGGACACCGGCCAGGATGACCGAGCCTGCCGTCGGCGCCTGAACGTGCGCTGCGGGAAGCCAGGTGTGCACCGGCCACATCGGCATCTTCACGGCAAAGCTCGCGAAGAAGGCCAGCCACAGCCAGGTCTGCGCCTGCGGATCGAAATCGTAGGCCATCAGGGTCGGGATATCGGTCGTGCCCGACACGTTCACCATCCACAGCATCGCGATCAGCATCAGTACCGAGCCGAGAAGCGTGTAGAGGAAGAACTTGTAGGACGCGTAGATACGGTCCGCACCGCCCCAGATGCCGATGATCAGATACATCGGGATCAGGCCGGCTTCAAAGAAGATGTAGAACAGGAAGAGATCCTGAGCGGCGAACACGCCGATCATGAGCATCTCGACCAGCAGGAAGGCGGCCATGTACTCGCCCACACGCTTCTCGACCGACTTCCAGCTCGCGCCGATGCAGACCGGCATGAGGAAGACGGAGAGCATGATCAGGAGGAGCGCAATGCCATCGATACCCAGGGCATACTTGAAGCCCGCGAAGAGCTCATGGCTCTCCTGGAACTGCCACTGGGCACCGCCCACATCGAAGTTAAGCCAAAGGACAACACCAAGAGCCAGATTGGCCAGGGTTGCCGCCAGCGCGAGGACACGCGCTGACTTGGCATCAAGGTAAAGACACACCAGTGCCGCCGCGAGCGGCACCAGGAGCATCAGACTGAGGATCGGAAAACCACTCATCATCTTATCCCGCGATCACCCAGCTGATGGCGCCAACAAGGCCCAGCAGCATGACAAGAGCGTAGCTGTACAGGTAGCCCGACTGGACCTTCTGCGCGTAGGTCGAACCCTTGGACACGACCCAGGCCGCGCCGTCCGGACCGAACCGGTCGATAATCCCGATATCGAGCACCTTCCAGAACAGCTTGCCGAAAGCGAAGGCGCCCTTGATGAACACGAGATTGTAAAGTTCGTCGAACATCCACTTGCGGTAGACGAAGGTGTAGACCGGACCGATCTGCTCCACGACCTTGGCGGGGAACGACGTGTTCTTGATGTAACCGTACCAGGCAATGACCAGGCCGATCAGCATCACGATAAAGGGCATGTACTTGTAGATACCCGAGACTTCATGGAGCGCGTGGATCAGGTGCTCGTGGAAGACGAGACCGCCCTGCCAGAACTCACCCGTGCCTTCACTGACAAACCAGTGCTGGAACGCGAAGCCGGCAACCACGGCGCCAACCGAGAGGATGATCAGCGGCAGAAGCATGACCAGCGGGCTCTCGTGCGGGTGGTAACCACCGGTGCCTTCGAGCGCGTGGCCGTGATCAGCGTGGCCGTGGTCGTCATGACCATGGCCGTGCGCATCATGGACGGCGTGCTGGATGTGCTCCGAACCGGCCCAACGGGGCTTGCCGAAGAAGGTGAGGAACACCAGGCGCCACGAGTAGAAGCTCGTCATGAGCGCGGCGGCGATACCCATCCAGTAGGCGAAGAGGCCCATCGAGGTGCCGCTTGCGAAAGCTGCTTCGATGATCGAGTCCTTCGAGTAGTACCCGGCAAAGCCGACACCGAAGAGACCCACGCCCGTGATGGCCAGCGTGCCCATCGTCATGGCCCAGAAGGTTACCGGGATCTTCTTGCGAAGGTCCCCGTAGAACCGCATGTCCTGCTCGTGGTGCATCGCGTGGATGACCGAACCGGCGCAAAGGAACAGCAGGGCCTTGAAGAAGGCGTGCGTGAAGAGGTGGAACATCGCCGAACCGAACGCGCCGACACCGATGGCGAAGAACATGTAGCCGAGCTGCGAGCAGGTCGAGTACGCGATCACGCGCTTGATGTCCCACTGCGTGCAGCCAACAGTTGCCGCGAAGAAGCAGGTCGCCGCGCCGATGAAGGTGATCACCGTCATCGTCGTCGCGCTGGCTTCGAACATGGGCGAGAGACGGCAGCACATGAAGACACCGGCGGTGACCATGGTCGCTGCGTGGATGAGGGCCGAGACCGGGGTCGGGCCTTCCATCGCGTCCGGGAGCCAGGTGTGGAGGCCCAGCTGCGCCGACTTACCCATCGCACCCACGAACAGAAGCAGCGTGATCACCGTCATCGTATCGGCACGCATGCCGAGGAAGCCGATGGTCGAGCCCGCCATGCCCGGAACCGCATCCAGGATCTCGGGGATCGAGACGGTACCGAAGACGATGTAGGTCGCAAAGATGCCGAGCATGAAGCCAAGGTCACCAACGCGGTTGACGACGAAGGCCTTGATGGCGGCGGCACCAGCCGAAGGCTTGCGCAGGTAGAAACCGATGAGAAGGTACGAGGCGAGGCCCACGCCTTCCCAACCGAAGAACATCTGCACCAGGTTGTCGGCCGTCACCAGCATGAGCATCATGAAGGTGAAGAGCGAGAGGTAGGCGAAGAAGCGCGGCTTGTCCGGTTCGTCGTCCATGTACCCCCACGAGTAGAGGTGCACGAGTGAGGAGACCGACGTCACGACGACCAGCATGACCGCGGTCAGCGTGTCGACGCGCAGCGCCCAGTCGAAAACGAAGCTACCCGAGGCGACCCAGTGCAGGACCGGGACCACGGTCGGCTCGGCCGAGCCGGTGAGGTAGGGGATGAAGACCGACCAGGACAGGGCGGCGGAGATGAACAGACCCACAGTCGTGATGACTTTGGCCGGCATTCCACCGAGATCCTTGTTTCCAAGGCCAGTGATGATCGCTGCCAGAAGCGGCAGGAATACGATGATCAGGATCGGGTGCAAGGCCTTATCCCTTCATCCGGTTGACGTCGTCGACGGCAATGGTGCCGCGGCCACGGAAGTAGATAACGAGGATCGCCAGACCAACTGCGGCTTCACCCGCAGCGACGGTCAGAACGAACATGGCGAAAATCTGGCCGGTCAGATCACCCAGGAAGGCGCTGAACGCAACGAGATTGATGTTCACCGCAAGCAGGATGAGTTCGATCGCCATGAGGACGATGATCACATTCTTGCGGTTGAGGAAAATGCCGAGGACACCGAGCACGAACAGGATCGAGCTCACCACGACATAGTGTTCGACGCCGATCACAGCGTAACCCCCTTGCCCACTTCGGGCTTCACGTTGACGGTCGCCTCGTCGGGACGACGCGCGTTCTGCTTGGAGATGTTCTGAACGAGAGCCTCGCCGCGCTGACGATGGGTCAGGACGATGGCGCCGATCATGGCGACAAGCAGGATGATACCGGCTGCCTCGAAGAGGAACAGGTAGCGGCTGTAGAGGAGCGCACCGATCGCGGTGGTGTTGGAGACATCCTCCGCGACGGCTGCGGTACCGTCCGGCGTGCCGAGCTCGAGCGAACCGGCGCGGTAGGCACCAATCCCGAGAACGATTTCAGCCAGAAGCACGAGCGCCACGAGCGCCCCCAGCGGGAAGTAGCGAACGAAGCCTGCACGCAGTTCGGCGAAGTCGATGTCGAGCATCATGACGACGAACAGGAACAGGACGGCGACCGCGCCCACGTAAACGATGACAAGCAGCATCGCGATGAATTCGGCACCGACCAGAACCATCAGGCCCGCCGCGTTGAAGAACGCCAGGATCAGCCAGAGGACCGAATGCACCGGGTTGCGCGAAAGGATGGTGATCGCGCCCGAGGCAACGGTCATCACCGCGAAAAGATAGAAGGCAATAACGTGAATCATGACCCCGCGAGCCCCCTAGCGATACGGCGCATCGGCTTCAAGGTTCGCGGCAATTGCCCGCTCCCACTTATCGCCGTTCGCCAAAAGCTTAGCCTTGTCATAGAGCAGTTCCTCGCGCGTTTCGGTCGCGTATTCGAAGTTCGGCCCCTCGACGATCGCATCCACAGGGCAAGCTTCCTGGCAGAAGCCGCAGTAGATGCACTTCGTCATGTCGATGTCGTAACGCGTGGTGCGGCGCGAACCGTCATCACGCGGCGCGGCTTCGATCGTGATCGCCTGTGCCGGACAGATCGCCTCGCACAGCTTGCACGCGATGCAGCGCTCCTCGCCGTTGGGATAACGGCGAAGGGCATGCTCACCACGGAAGCGGGGCGAAAGCGGGTTCTTCTCGAAGGGGTAGTTGATCGTCGCCTTCGGCTTGAAGAAGTACTTCAGCGTCAGGGTGTGGGCCTTCACGAACTCATAGAGCGTGAAGGACTTTACGAGTTGAGCGACGCTCATCAGGAATACCTCGTCAGCATCAGGTAGCCCGAGACCAGGACCACGAAGAGGAGCGAAACCGGCAGGAAGACCTTCCAGCCGAGACGCATCAGCTGGTCGTAGCGGTAGCGCGGGACGGTCGCCTTCACCCAGGAGAAGACGAAGAAGAAGAAGAAGACCTTGAGCAGGAACCAGATGAAGCCCGGGACAAGGTACAGCGGTGCCCAGTCCAGCGGCGGCAGCCAGCCACCGAAGAACAGCGTGGTGTTGAGCGCGCACATCAGGAGGACGTTCGCGTACTCACCCAGCCAGTAGGCGGCAAACGCCATCGACGAATACTCGGTCTGGTAACCGGCCACGAGCTCCGATTCCGCCTCGGTAAGGTCGAACGGAGCGCGCTGGGTTTCTGCGAGCGAGGAGATGAGGAACATCACCCACATCGGGAACAGCAGCGGGTTGAACACGAAGCCGTTGAAGATGCCGAAGACATGTCCCTGCTGCGCCTTGACGATGTCGTTCATGTTGAACGTGCCCGACCACAGGACGACGCAGATGATGATGAAGCCGATGGAGACTTCGTACGAGATCATCTGGGCCGATGCGCGCATCGCCGAGAAGAAGGGATACTTCGAGTTCGAAGCCCAACCCGCCATGATCGTGCCGTAGACACCAAGCGAGCTGATCGCGAGGATGTAGAGCAGGCCGACGTTGATGTCGGCGAGCATGGCACCCGAGTTGAACGGGATCACCGCCCAGGCCATCAGCGCGATGGTGAAGGTCACCACCGGCGCGATGAGGAAGATGCCCTTGTTCGCGGCCGAAGGAACAATGGTTTCCTGGAGGAAAACCTTGAGGCCGTCCGCAAACGACTGGAGAAGACCGAACGGGCCGACGACGTTGGGGCCACGGCGAAGCGCCATGGCAGCCCAGATCTTGCGGTCGACGTAGATGATCATCGCGACGGCCAGCATGAGCGGCAGGGCGATGAGAAGAATGCCGCAGATGGTCGCGACAAACCACGCCCAGTCATAGGTCATTCCAAGCGATTGGAAGAAAGCGGTCATTCCGCGGCCTCCGCGATCTCTTCCCCGTGAAGCAGTTCAGCCGAACACTGCTGCATCACCGCGCTGGCGCGCGCGATGGGGTTGGTCAGATAGAAGTCCTTGATCGGATAAGCGATCACACCGGAAGCGGAGCCGCCCCCGGCAGGCAGGTCATGCCCGTAGTCGGCCAGACCTTCGCTGCCAAGTGCAGGAACCTCAGCGGCCATTGCGGCGCGCAGTTCCTCGAAGTTGTCGAAGCCGACCGAGACACCGAAGGCATCGGCCATGGCCCGCAGGATCGTCCAGTCCTCACGGGCGTCGCCCGGAGCAAAGACCGCCTTGTCCGAAAGCTGAACGCGACCTTCCGTGTTGACGTAGGTGCCGTTCTTCTCGGTGTAGGCCGCGGCCGGCAGGATGACGTCGGCCGCGTGCGCGCCCTTATCGCCGTGGTGGCCGATGTAGACGACCATGGAATTCGCAAACTTCGTGAAGTCCACTTCGTCCGCCCCCAGCGCCAGCAGCACCTTGGGAGCTGCTGCGACGAGATCAGCGATGCCGCCCTTCTGTGCGTAGCCCAGCATCAGGCCGCCCATGCGGGCCGCCGAAAGGTGCAGGACGTTGAAGCCGTTCCAGGTCGAACCGTCTTCCAGCTCGCGCACGAGCTTGAGCTGGCTGGCGATCGAAAGCGATGCTTCGAGGCCACCACGGCCAAGCCCTGCCCCGCCGACGATCATCGCCGGACGCTTGGCAGCGGAAAGGGCATCCCACGCGTGCTGGGGAAGCTGGTTGAGAACCGAGAGGTCTTCGCCGAGGAACTCGCCACCGAATGTGGTTTCCCACTCCGGACCGATCAGGAAGACCTTGGCGCCGCGCTTGACCGCCTTGCGCAGACGGACGTTGACGAGCGGGGCCTCGGTACGGACCTGGCTGCCCACGATCAGGATCGCATCAGCGGTCTCGATGTCGTTGAAACCGGTATTGAAGTTGACCGCAGCCAGGCTCGAACAGTCGTAGTCCATGCCGGTCTGACGACCTTCCAGAAGCGACGAACCGAGCGCGCCGAGGAGCTTCTTGGCCGCGAACATGGTCTCGCAATCGAGCATGTCACCCGCAACAGCGGCAATCGAGTTGCCCGGATTGAGCGAGGCGATGGCCGAGAAGGCTTCCTGCCAGCTCACCGCAACCAACTTGCCGTCCTTGCGCAGGAACGGCTTGTCGAGGCGGCGCTTGGTCAGGCCATCAACCTGGTAGCGCGCCTTGTCCGAGATCCATTCCTCGTTGACGTCATCGTTGACGCGCGGAAGCACGCGAAGCACTTCGCGGCCACGGCTGTCGATGCGGATGTTCGAACCCACCGCGTCAGAGACGTCGATGCCGATCGTCTTCTTGAGTTCCCAGGGACGGGCCTCGAACGCGTAGGGACGCGAAGTCAGCGCACCGACCGGGCACAGGTCGATCACGTTGGCCGACATCTCGTGGCTGGCCGCCTTTTCGAGATAGGTCGTGATCTGCATGTTCTCGCCGCGATAGATCGCGCCGATCTCGTCCACACCGGCGATCTCCTCGGAGAAGCGCACGCAGCGGGTGCAGTGGATGCAGCGCGTCATCGTCGTCTTGATGAGCGGGCCCATGTTCTTGGTGGTGACGGCGCGCTTGCTTTCGTCATAGCGCGAACCGCCACGGCCATAGGCCACCGACTGGTCCTGCAGGTCGCACTCGCCGCCCTGGTCACAGATCGGGCAGTCGAGCGGGTGGTTGATGAGGAGGAACTCCATCACGCCTTCGCGCGCCTTCTTGACCATCTCGGAGTCCGTGCGGATCTCCTGGCCTTCGTTGGCGGGCAGCGCGCAGGAGGCCTGCGGCTTGGGCGGTCCGGGCTTCACCTCGACCAGGCACATGCGGCAGTTGCCGGCGATGCTCAGGCGCTCGTGGTAGCAGAAGCGCGGGATTTCCTTGCCGGCGAGTTCGCAGGCCTGCAGGACGGTTGCGCCCTGCGGTACCTCGATTTCTACGCCGTCTACTTTGACCTTGGGCATTACTCAGCAGCCTCCGGCATGTTTTCGGCAATCCGGCGTTCCAGCTCGGGGCGGAAATGACGGATCAGACCCTGGATCGGCCATGCAGCGGCGTCACCCAGGGCGCAGATGGTGTGGCCTTCGACCTGCTTGGTCACCTGGAACAGCATGTCGATTTCTTCGACCGACGCGTCGCCGGTGCGCAGGCGCTCCATGACGCGCCACATCCAGCCCGTGCCTTCGCGGCACGGCGTGCACTGACCGCAGCTCTCGTGCTTGTAGAAGTACGAGATGCGGCTGATGGCACGCACGATGTCGGTGGACTTGTCCATGACGATGATCGCCGCGGTACCGAGGCCCGAGCCCACGGCCTTGAGGCCGTCGTAGTCCATCGGGCAGTCGATGATGTCCTTGGCGGGCACCAGCGGAACCGACGAACCACCCGGGATCACGGCAAGGAGGTTATCCCATCCGCCGCGGATACCGCCGCAGTGCTTCTCGATCAGCTCGCGGAAGGAGATCGACATCTCCTCTTCCACGACGCAAGGCTTGTCGACGTGGCCCGAGATCTGGAACAGCTTGGTGCCGCGGTTGTTCTCGTTGCCGAAGCTGGAGAACCAGGCCGCGCCGCGCCGCATGATGGTGGGCGCAACCGCGATCGATTCCACGTTGTTCACGGTGGTCGGGCAGCCATAGAGGCCGGCACCGGCCGGGAACGGGGGCTTGAGACGGGGCTGGCCCTTCTTGCCTTCCAGGCTCTCGATCATCGCGGTTTCCTCACCGCAGATGTACGCGCCCGCACCGCGGTGGACGAAGACGTCGAAGTCGTAACCCGAACCGCAGGCGTTCTTACCGAGCAGGCCCGCCGCGTAGGCTTCCTCGCGTGCAGCGAAGAGGACCTCGGCTTCGCGGATGTATTCGCCGCGAATGTAGATGTAGGCCGCCCGCGCCCCCATCGCGAAACCGGCCACAAGCGCGCCTTCGAAGAGAAGGTGCGGGTCGTGGCGCATGATCTCGCGGTCCTTGCACGAACCGGGCTCGGATTCGTCCGCGTTGATGACCAGGAAGCTGGGCTTGGGATTGCCGGCTGCGTCCTTGGGCGGCTCCTTGGGCATGAACGACCACTTGAGGCCGGTCGGGAAGCCTGCGCCGCCGCGGCCACGAAGACCCGAAGCCTTCATTTCCTCGACGATGGCTTCCTTGCCTTTGGCGAGGATATCCTTGGTACCGTCCCAGGCGCCGCGCGCCATGGCTTCCTTCAGGTTCCAGGGCTGGAACCCGTAGAGGTTGGTGAAAATGCGATCCTTGTCGGCGAGTGCCATGACTTACCACTCCCCCCGGTAATCGTGATTTTCGGTGACCATGTCCTTGAGCGTGGTCGGACCACCGACCGGCTCGACCGTATGACGACCGGGCTCCTGCGTACCGGCCTTGGGCGTTTCGCCTGCGGCCAGTGCATCAAGCACCTTGTCGAGGCGCTCTGCGGTGAGATCCTCGTAGTTGTCGTCGTTGATCTGAACCATCGGGGCCGACGCGCAGTTACCCATGCACTCGACCTCGGTGAAAGACCAGAGGCCGTCTTCCGAAATGTGGCCGGCCTTCATCCCGCGCTTCTTGCAGGCGGAGATGAGGTCATCCGACCCACGCAGCATGCAGGGCGTCGTGCCGCAGACCTGGACGTGGAACCGACCGATCGGTGCGATGTTGTACATCGTGTAGAAGGTCGCAACCTCGACGACGCGAATGATCGGCATGTCGAGATAGGCCGCCACGTATTCCATCACCGGGATGGGCAGCCAGCCCTGCGTGTTCTCTTCGGCGCCGACCTGGCGCTGGGCGAGGTCGAGCAGCGGCATCACGGCCGAGCGCTGACGCCCTTCCGGGTACCGCGAGAGTACGTCCTTCGACTTCTCGGCATTTTCGGGCGTCCAGGCAAAATTGCCCCAGCGCGCCCGCATTTCCGGCGTATCCGGTTCGATATAGCGGTCAGCCATGCTTACCCCTGCGCTTCAGCCACTGTTCCTGGCCGAAAAAGAAAATTTCAAAACCACCGATGGCGGTCGCCAGCATGGCGACGGTCTGCGAGGGAACCCCGCCCACCGACATCACGCCGAAATAAAACGCGACGAGGCAGAGGCCCGTAAGCCCTGCCCAGACGCGCAGCATCTCAACCGAGGAGAGGTTCATCGAATGAACTCCACCCGGCTGCACTTGTCGCCCTCGAAGCTGTAGACGGCGAGAACGTCGAACGGCTCGACGAGTTCGGACCCATCGCTTGCCGGACCACGCGTGACGTGTTCGCGAAAGACGACGAAGTTCTCGGTTTCCTCGACTGAGACGATCTCGGCATGGTTCTCGGGCCACTTGACGAAGGCGGCGGCAAGGCCGGTACGCGTACCTTCCTTGCCTTCGCGCACGACCGCACCGCGGTAACCTGCCTCGCAGGCGTCGTCGGTCATGTAGGAGACGTAGAGATCGGCGTCCTTGGCGTTGTAGGCCGCGATCATCGCCTTGGCTGTTTCGAGCTTACTCACCGGTCACACTCTCCGAACACGATATCAAGGGCACCAAGAATGGCCGTGGCGTCGGGCAGCATGTGCCCCTTGCACAGGAAGTCCATCGCCTGGAGGTGGCTGAAGGCCGTCGGGCGGATCTTGCAGCGGTACGGCTTGTTGGAGCCGTCCGAGACCAGGTACACGCCGAATTCGCCCTTGGGGCTTTCCGTCGCGACGTAGACTTCGCCTGCGGGGACGTGGAAGCCCTCGGTGTAGAGCTTGAAGTGATGGATCAGCGATTCCATCGAAGTCTTCATCTCAGCGCGCTTGGGCGGACCGACCTTACGATCGGTGGTCATGATCGGGCCTTCGGGCATCTGCGCGAGGCACTGCTTCATGATCTTCGCCGACTGGCGCACTTCCTCGACGCGAACCATGAAACGGCCGTAACAGTCCGATTCCGTGGCGACCGGAACATCGAATTCCATGCGGTCGTAGACGTCGTAGGGCTGGCTCTTGCGGATATCCCACGGGATACCGGCGCCGCGGATCATCGGACCCGAGAAACCCCAGGCCAGCGCGTCCTCGCGCGAAACCTTGGCAATATCGACATTGCGCTGCTTGAAGATGCGGTTGTCGACGACGAGGCTCATCGCGTCCTCGAACAGCTCGGGCAGGCGCGTGTCGAGCCAGTCACCGATGTCGGCGAGGAGCTTGAGCGGCACGTCCTGGTGCACGCCGCCCGGACGGAACCAGGCCGAGTGCATGCGGGCACCCGAGGCGCGTTCGAAGAAGTTGAGGCAGTCCTCACGGATCTCGAACAGCCACAGGTTCGGCGTCATCGCGCCGACGTCCATGATGTGGCTGCCGATGTTCATCATGTGGTTCGAGATACGCGTCAGCTCGGCGAAGAACACGCGCAGGTACTGAGCCCGCAGCGGGACCTCGATGTTGAGCATCTTCTCGACCGCGAGAACGTAGCTGTATTCCATCCCCAGCGGCGAGCAGTAGTCGAGCCGGTCGAAATACGGCAGCGCCTGGAGATAGGTCTTGTTCTCGATCAGCTTCTCGGTGCCGCGGTGGAGAAGACCGACGTGCGGATCGACACGCTCGATGATCTCGCCGTCCAGCTCCATGACCATGCGCAGAACGCCGTGGGCCGCCGGGTGCTGGGGACCGAAGTTGATCGTGTAGTTGCTGATGACCTCGTCGCCGGTCGTGGGCGACTGCTCAAGCTGCATGCTCATGCCTTGTCTCCCTTTTCGTCCTTGGCGGGCGCCGGCGGAGATTCCTTCTTGGCAGCCTTGGCGTCGGTGTCCTTGTCGGCACCGGTATCCTTGGGGCTGTCGGTCGTCTTCTTCTCGGCGACCGGCGGCGCGTCGGCCTTCTCGTCACCGGGGAGGATGTAGTCGGAACCTTCCCAGGGGCTCATGTAGTCGAAGCTGCGGAAGTCCTGGGCCAGCTTGACCGGCTCGTAGACAACGCGCTTGTCCTCTTCGGAGTAGCGCAGTTCGACATAGCCCGTGAGCGGGAAGTCCTTGCGGAAAGGGTGCCCCTCGAAACCGTAGTCGGTGAGGATGCGGCGCAGGTCCTTGTTGCCAGCGAAGATCACGCCGTACATGTCGAAGACTTCGCGCTCGAGCCAGCCCGCGTTGGGCCACAGCGTGGTCACGGTCGGCACGGGCGTGCTTTCCGAGGCCGTGCACTTGACGAGCAGGCGGTGGTTCTTGGTCACCGAAAGCAGCATGTAGACCACCTCGAAGCGCTCGACGCGCGAGGGGTAGTCGACACCCGCCATCTCCATCATCTGCTGGTATTCGTGTTCGTCACGCAGCAGCTTGAGGGCGTTGGCGATTTCCGGGCGCGCGACAGTCAGGACGACTTCGCCGTGCTGCTCCGTGGCGGAGATCAGCATCGAACCCAGGGCGGCGCTCAGCGCTTCCACGACACCGTCGTTGGAAGCGTATTTGGGAGCGGAGTGAAGAACGGTCATGGTCGACTTCCTCTCAACGCTCGATCGTGCCGACGCGGCGGATCTTGCGCTGCAGCTGCATCACGCCATAGAGCAGTGCCTCGGCGGTCGGCGGGCAGCCCGGGACATAGATGTCGACCGGAACGATGCGGTCACAGCCACGCACGACACTATAGCTGTAGTGGTAGTATCCGCCGCCGTTGGCGCATGACCCCATCGAGATGACGTACTTCGGCTCCGACATCTGGTCGTAGACCTTGCGCAGCGCCGGGGCCATCTTGTTGCACAGCGTGCCCGCGACGATCATCACGTCGGACTGGCGCGGAGAGGCGCGCGGGGCGGCACCGAAGCGCTCCATGTCGTAACGCGGCATGTTCACGTGGATCATCTCGACCGCGCAGCAGGCAAGGCCGAAGGTCATCCACCACAGCGAACCGGTACGGGCCCACTGGAACAGTTCCTCGGTCGAGGTCACGAGGAAGCCCTTGTCGGAAACTTCCTGATTGAGATCGTTGAAAAACGCCTGGTCGGGGGCGGTCACCTGACC
This sequence comes from Novosphingobium profundi, assembly GCF_020524485.1. Taxonomy (GTDB): domain Bacteria; phylum Pseudomonadota; class Alphaproteobacteria; order Sphingomonadales; family Sphingomonadaceae; genus Novosphingobium; species Novosphingobium profundi_A. Next base: position 127,715 of record NZ_JAIVLF010000005.1, read on the forward strand.
ACTCTGGCCCGACGCCAGCGGCTGTCCGGATGCGTTGACGAGCGTGCTCATTCCCAGTCCAGAGCTCCCTTCTTCCATGCATAGGCGAGGCCAATGGCCAGTTCACCAAGGAACACCATCATCGTGCCCCAACCGGCCCAGCCGGTGAGGTCAAGCGAGACGGCCCAAGGGAACAGGAACGCGGCTTCAAGGTCGAACACGATGAAAAGGATCGCGACGAGATAGAAGCGCACGTCGAACTGGCTGCGCGGATCCTCGAATGCGGGGAAACCGCACTCGTATTCGCTCAGCTTGTCCGCATTCGGCTTGGCAGACCCCGTGAGGTGCGCCACGCCCATGGGCAGGAACACGATGATCGCGGACAGGGCGAGCGCGATCGCGAGAAAAATGAATATCGGCAGATATTGCGACAGATCAGTCAATGGTCTCTGGCCTCTTACCGGGTGGCGGCAGAGCCGCTTATGGCACCGTGTGTGGTTTCCGGGCGTTGAGCGGGTCCTTAGGCCGTCCCTCCGCACACCGCAAGGTGTCCGTCAGGATTATTCCCTTCCCGTCCATCGCACTGCAACAAAAAGACGCAAAACCGCAGGAGCTCTAGGCCCGCAGCGATCTTATCGGGTCACTTGAAGGAAACAATCTGCAATAGTGCGCACAGCAGGGTGAACTCTTTGCAAGCCAATTGCGGCACGATTCGCCTCTCTTTTCTTGAAAATCACGCACAATAAGGCTATTGCGAGGCATTTGCATTTAATGCGACATACGAAAGATCGGATTAGGGTTGTTTCCCTCGCCGGAGTCACCGCCCTCCCCGCGCCGCACCACGGACACCACCCGGGCGTTGTTGGAAGAAGCGGCGTTGAAAATGGCGCAGCGCAGCATTATCGAATGCAGACGCGATCCGCATTCAGGCAGGAAGGCTCCACGCCATGACCCAGATTTCCGCTTCCGATCCCATCGTCGTTCTTTCCTATGCACGCACCCCAATGGGCGGCCTCCAGGGCGCTCTTGCCGGGGTCGACGCCACCGAGCTCGGGGCTACTGCCGTAAAGGCCGCGGTCGAGCGCGCCGGCGTCGCGGGCGAGGATGTCGAACGCATCTACATGGGCTGCGTCCTGCCGGCCGGGCTTGGCCAGGCCCCTGCCCGCCAGGCTGCCCTGAAGGCCGGCCTGCCCAAGTCGGTCCAGGCCACGACCGTCAACAAGGTCTGCGGCTCGGGCATGCAAACCGTCATCATGGGCGCTGAGGCCCTCGCCTCGGGCTCGATCGATCTTGTCATCGCCGGCGGCATGGAGTCGATGACCAACGCCCCGTATCTCTCCAAGAAGCACCGCTCAGGCGCGCGCGCCGGGCACGACACGATCTACGACCACATGTTCCTCGACGGCCTCGAAGATGCCTACGAGGGCGCGTCGATGGGCTCGTTCGCGCAGGTTACAGCCAACGACTACCAGCTCACGCGCGAGATGCAGGATGATTATTCCATCGAGTCGTTGCGCCGCGCCAACGAGGCCATCACCACCGGCGCCTTCGCCGATGAAGTCGTCCCCGTGACGGTAAAGAGCCGCAAGGGCGACACCATCGTCGAAACGGACGAGCAGCCGCCCAAGGGCAAGCCCGACAAGATCCCGACGTTGCGCCCTGCATTCGCCAAGGACGGCACGATCACGGCCGCCTCGTCGAGCTCGATCTCGGATGGCGCGGCCGCGCTCGTACTCACTCGCAAGAGCGTTGCCGAGGCGAAGGGCCTTTCGCCGGTCGCCACCGTCGTTGCTGTGGAAGCCCACGCCCAGGAGCCCAAGGACTTCACCACCGCCCCTGTCGGCGCCATCGAGAAGCTGCTTGCAAAAACGGGATGGAGCGCCTCGGACGTCGACCTTTTCGAGGTCAACGAAGCCTTTGCCTGCGTCGCCATGTTCGCGATCAAGGACCTGGGCATTCCGCACGACAAGGTGAACGTGAACGGCGGGGCGACCGCACTTGGTCACCCCATCGGCGCTTCGGGCACGCGTATCATCGTCACCCTCATCAACGCCCTCAAGAGCCGCGGCCTCAAGAAGGGCATTGCCTCGCTGTGCATCGGCGGCGGTGAAGCCACTGCGATCGCGGTCGAACTGGCCTGATCTGCCTTAACCCAGCCTACGAAAAAGCCCCTCAGATGGTTCCCATCTGAGGGGCTTTTTCGTTACCGTACCAGCGTGCGCCTCAGGGCGTGCCAACACCCCAGAGGCTGCTTTCAGGAACCCAGCCGCGATGCCCCTGGATGTCCAGTTCACACCACCCCGCCTCGCAATCGCCAAGAAGGCCGACGACACCCGGTTCGACCTGCCACAGGACAGGCGCGGCCTCACCGCGCTCCGCGTGCATCTCGATAACGTCCTCGCCGCGCACGATGGCTCCGCGCTGGCGTGAAAGCAAAAGGTCGCGCATCCAGCCCCTGGCACCGTCCGGATCTTCCACCTGGCGCCAGGGTCCCTCGCGCCGAATGACCTTCACCGGCAGATGCAGGCGCCGGTAGACCCATTCGATACGAAAGCTGTTGCCGGGCCCCACGCGCATATTCGCTTCATCGACGTCGATGGACGCCCAGTAAGGCACCTTATCCTCGTCCGCGGCCTGCGCGAGCGAAGGAAGGATGCACGCAGCCGCCAGAGCGGCCAGGATCGAGTATTTGCGCAACATGGTTCTGACTTACTTCCCGGAACGCGGCTTCATCAAGACATCTTGAGCGCGCGACTGCACAGCGCGATAGCCTAAAGACGCCATGTCTGCATCCGATATTACCGCTCGCCCGCCGCTTCCCGCACGCCCCTCGGTCGTCGTGACACGGTGCCTCGCCCCTGCGGTCGAAGAGCGCATGCGCGAATTGTTCGATGCCGATCTCAACACGGACGACACTCCCCTTTCGCGTGAGGAACTGCGCGCGGCGATGGCGCATTGCCACGTACTCGTACCCACCGTGACCGACACGATCGACCGGGACCTTATCGAATCGGCGGGCCCCAACCTTGGCATGATCGCCAATTTCGGAGCAGGAACCGAACATATCGACCTGGCGGCAGCACGGGCCCGGGGCATTCTCGTCACGAACACCCCGGGCGTGTTCACTGATGATACCGCGGATCTGACATTCGCGCTGCTCATACTGACCATGCGGCGCTTCAAGGCCGGTGCCCAGACCCTTCAGGACGGTGCCTGGCAAGGCTGGGGGCCGACCAGCATGCTGGGCCACAGCCTGTCACGCAAGACACTGGGCATCGTCGGCATGGGCCGGATCGGACAGGCCGTAGCCCACCGCGCGCGCGCCTTTGGCATGAATATCGCCTACCACAATCGCCATCGCCTGCCCGAAGCGCTCGAGAACATGCTCTCGGCTTCCTTCGAGCCCGAGATTGAACGGCTGTTCGCCACGTCCGATGCCGTAAGCCTTCACTGCCCGTTAACCGCCGCGACGCATCACCTTGTCGACGCCGAACAGCTAGCGCGCATGAAGAGCACCGCCTGCATCATCAACACCGGCCGGGGCGGCCTGATCGATGAAGACGCACTTGTCGAAGCGCTGGAACAGGAACGGATCGCGGGCGCTGGCCTGGATGTCTTCGCGCACGAGCCCGAGGTGAGCCCCCGACTTCTTGCGGCGCCCAATCTTGTTGCCCTGCCCCACCTTGGCAGCGCGACCTTCGAAGGGCGAGAGACCGCCGGTCACAAGATCATCGCCAATATCCGCTTCTGGGTCGACGGCCATCGCCCGCCCGACCAGGTCTTGCCCGAAATCGACTGACCATCGGCGTGATCGGCGTGATCGGCGTGCGCTTGGCGTTAACCGTTCCCATGCTCTAAGTGACACCTCAATGGTGACGCACGAGTTAGACATATGAACGGGATGGGACGCACAGACGGACAGAAAGGAAAGGCCGGACACCGCCTCGCCCTTTTGGCCTGCAGCCTCCTCCTTGCCTCCATTGCCGGCCCCGCCTCAGCCCAGAGCGGAGCGCTCGATATCGCCAACACGGGCGATACGGCGTGGGTTCTGGCCGCGAGCGTTCTCGCACTCGCCGCGACGCTTCCCGGCTTCGCCCTCTTCGCCTGCGGCCAGGCGCGCGGGCGCAACCAGATCACGACTTTGTACCAGGGCATGGCCGCGGTACTCGCCAGCGCGCTTGCCTGGGCGGTCGCGGGCTACACACTTGCCTTCGGCCATACAACAGGGGGCTGGCTTGGCGCGGGAAACGCATGGATGCTGCGCGAACTCGGCAATCTGCGCGCAGGTTCAAGCGTCCCCGAGAGCGGCTTTGCCCTCTTTCAGTCAACCTCGGCCCTTCTGCCGGTCGCGATCCTGGCCGCGTTCCGATCCGGCCGCATGAATACGGGCTGGTTCATGGTTTTTGCGCCCCTGTGGTCCCTGGTCGCCTATGCTCCGCTGGCCCACGCAATCTGGGGTGGAGGATGGATCTCGGAGAAATTCTTCCCGATGGACTGGAACGGAGGCATCGTGATCGGCCTCGCCGCCGGCGTGAGCGGACTCGTCCTCGCGCTCGTGGGTGCAGAGCGCGAGCCAGTCCCCTCCCCGATGTCGCCGCTTGGCATTCTGCTCGTCCTGCTCGGAGCGGCACTTTTCCTCGTCGGGCGTGTCGCGGCAAGTGGTGGGCAGGCGCTCACCGGCAACGACGATGCCGCAGCAGCAATGCTGGCAACCCTGCTCGGGGCCGCCGCGGGGGCGATGACCTGGCTGCTTCTGGGACGTGCCACGAACCGTCCGCCAGGGCCGCTTTCACTGGCTCGCGGCATTCTTTGTGGCCTCGCCTGCATTGCGCCTGCGGCCGGCTACGTATCGCCCGGAGGAGCCATTGCGATCGGCGCGATTGGAACGACGGTCAGCTACGGGCTTGCCCGGACACTGCAAGCCAGGACCCGTCTGGGGGATGCCGGCATGCTCGCCAGCGTGTTCGCAGGGGGCGGAGCCTGCGGCAGCCTGCTTGTCGTGCCCTTCATCCAGCCTGCGCTGGGAGGCACAGGACTCCCCTCCGACACTAGCCTTATGGATCAGTTGATCGGACAGACCGCGACGCTCGCAATAGCCACGGTCTGGGTTGCAGGGGCCACGCTCGTTCTGGCCACCATGGTTTCCCTAATTCGGCCAATGCGCCCGTCGCAAGAGCGCATCGAACAGGGCCTCGACGTCGGGACACCAGAGGGATTCTGATAAAAAAGCCCTGCAAGATCTACATCTTGCAGGGCTTTTTTACAGATATCTCGAACCGATCAGTCGCCGGTCAGGATCCGATCCACCAGTTCCTTCACACTCGGTGTGAACCCGTTCGAGTAGAAGGGATCACGCTTGAAGTTGTAGGCGGCATGGCCTGCAAACATCAGGTTCTCTTCCACCGGTCCGCCGTGGGCGATGTCCTGAAGCGTCTTCTGAATGCAGAAGCTGCGCGGATCAGCCAGGCGGCCCGTGGTGTAATCGTCGTGATCCTTCCACGACGAGAAACCGCAGTGCGAGAGGCAGCCCATGCAATCGGCCTGATCCTTGCGGATCTCATCGCGCTCGCCCGGAGCCACGAAAACGATGGTATCGTCGGGTGTGCGCAGACCGTCGGTGAACCCTTCCTGCGCCCAGCCGCGGGCACGGTCGAGATCCTTGGGCGCGACCCAGAAGTTCTTGCCCTTCACACCGACATCGAGACGCACGGTATGCTCACCGGCCTCGACCTTCGAGTACGGGATCTGGCGCTCCGAACGCGCTTCAAGCGAGCGCAGGAACGGATTGCGCACGGCCGAGGAATAGAAACCGGTCGGCGAGAAACGATGCAGCAGGACATCGCCCGGATCGAGGTCGCGCAGTGCGTCCTTCCAGGCCTGCGGGATCGGGCTTTCCGTGGTCAGCAGAGGACGTGTGCCGTACTGGAAGGCGATGCTGCCCAGTTCAGGATTGTCAATCCAGTTTTCCCAGTCGCGCAGGTACCATACGCCGCCCGCCATCACGATCGGCACATCGTCGGAAATACCTTCCTTGCGCATCACGTCGCGCAGCGCCTTGACACGCGGATAGGGATCTTCCGGCTTGAGCGGATCTTCCGCGTTCGAAAGGCCGTTGTGCCCACCAGCGAGCCAGGGATCCTCATAGACCACGGCAGCCATCAGGTCCGCGACCTTGTGGTACGCACGCTTCCAGAGCGCGCGGAAGGCACGGCCCGAGCTGACGATGGGAAGATAGTTGACGTTGTAACGCGCCGCGATCTCGGACAGGCGATACGGCATGCCCGCCCCGCAGGTCACGCCAGTCACGAGACCCGGCGTCTTTTCGAGGATACCCTCGAGAACCTGCTGTGCACCGCCCATTTCCCAAAGGACGTTGATATTGATCGCGCCCTGGCCGTTGGAAATCTCGTACGCCCGCTGGACCTGCTCGACGCCGCCATCGATGGCATAGCGGATCAGTTCCTCGTGGCGCTCCTTGCGGGTCAGTGCATTGTAGACCTGCGGAACGATCTTGCCCTCGGCGTCGTAGCTGTCGGCGTTGACGGCACTAACCGTGCCGATGCCGCCCGCTGCCGCCCAGGCACCCGAACTCATATGGTTGGTGGCCGAGACGCCCTTACCGCCTTCAATCAGCGGCCAGACTTCACGTCCACCATAATTAATCGGCTTTAAACCCTTGAAACCCATCGTAACTCTTATCTTTCCCCCTCGGCGTCAAACTCCGACTTAGGAAGTCGGCGTAACCATTCAACGCCCGTGAATGGAATTTTCCTGCCTGAACCCTGATACAGAGCTATTCCGTGTCCGCCTCACTGGACATACGGCACGGCACGATCGCCTCCGGTCCCGGTCGTCCTCCGGAAGCTTCGAACTGCGCGTAGTAGCCCTGAAGCTCAGGCTTACGGACAAATTGGCTCAAACGGAAGCCTACCGCTGCAAATTCGCAGAAGAGAAGTTCCGGCGGCATACCATGTTCACCTGTCGAGCGATCGACGTCCACGACGATGACCTTACCCCCTTCACGCAGCGCCGGTCGCAGGCGCCACAGGAAGGCATAGGGCTCGCTCACCTCATGGTACATGTGAACCAGGAAGATGCGGTCGAAACTGTTTTCCGGCAAGCGTGGATCGTCGGGTGTCCCCAGCTTGATGGAGACATTCTCCAGCCTTTCACGCTCCACGCGAAGGCCCAGCTTCTGGATGACTTCGGGGTCGATATCGCCAGCCAGGACCCGTCCGGTAGAACCCACCCGCTGCGCCAGACGCACCGTGTAGTAACCATCGCCCGCACCGATGTCGGCGACCGTCATGCCCTCGGAAATCCGGGCAAGGTCCATCACGACTTTCGCTTCGTTGACGCTGTCGCGCTGGACTTCGTTGGAAAAGGCCGTCGAGCCCCCCGGAGAGATCGGACGGTCGGGCACCGGGAAATCGCGCGAGGTGGCCGGACGATCCGCATCGGCTTCGCTCGGCGTGCAGGCAGCCAGCGCCGACACTGCGCACAGCAGCAGTCCAGAGGAGATCAGGCTGGCCTTGGAGGACCGCATCGGGCGAGGCCGAAACTTACGCGAGGAACGCAGCATCGCGCTGGTGTACCGCGTTCGCTTCGGCTTGGCAAAGCCCTGAAAGGAGGCCGACCTCCCGGTCCGCCCCACACCTCGCGCTGGCATCCCTTTCTCGCGCGTCGATCTCAGTCGACGTCTTCGATCTCGACCTTCTCGCCGGTCACGCGCTGCGAAAGCGCGGCGGCCATGAAGGGATCGAGTTCGCCATCGAGAACGTCGTCCGGCGCCGTCGAGACGACGCCCGTGCGCAGGTCCTTGACCTGCTGGTAAGGCTGCAGAACGTAGGAGCGGATCTGGTGGCCCCAGCCGATGTCGCTCTTGCTCGCGTGCTCGGCGCTGGCGGCTTCCTCGCGCTTGCGCATTTCTTCCTCGAAGAGACGCGACTTGAGCATGCCCATCGCGATTTCGCGGTTCTTGTGCTGCGAACGGTCGATCTGGCTCGCCACGACGATGCCCGAGGGCTGGTGGGTGATACGCACGGCCGAGTCCGTCGTGTTGACGTGCTGTCCGCCCGCGCCCGAAGCGCGGTAGGTGTCGATCTTGAGATCGGCCGGGTTGATATCGATCTCGAAGCTGTCGTCGATCACCGGGTAAACCCAGACCGAGGAGAAGCTGGTGTGACGGCGCGCCGAGCTGTCATAGGGGCTGATGCGCACGAGGCGATGAACGCCGCTTTCGGTCTTGGCCCAGCCGTACGCGTTCTCGCCCTTGAGCAGAAGCGTGCAGCTCTTGATGCCCGCCGCTTCGCCCGCGTGGTATTCGACGAGCTCAACCTTGAAGCCTTTGCGCTCCCCCCAGCGGGTGTACATGCGCTGCAGCATCTGCGCCCAGTCCTGACTCTCGGTCCCACCGGCACCGGCATGGACTTCGAGGTAGGTGTCGTTGGCATCGGCTTCGCCCGAGAGCAGGGCCTGGATCTTGTCGCGGTCGGCGCGCGCAGCCAGTTCCGACAGGGTTGCAAGACCCTCGGCGATGGTTTCGTCATCGCCTTCCATCTCGCCCAGTTCCACGAACTCGACCGCATCGTTCATTTCCGCGGTGATCTCGTTGACCGCACCGATCGAGGCCTCAAGGCGTCGACGCTCGCGCATGACCGCCTCGGCCTCCTTGGGGTTATCCCAAAGCGTGGGGTCCTCGACGCGCGCGTTCAGCTCATCGAATCGCCGCAGCGCGCGCTCCCAGTCGAGCGACTTGCGCACGAGAGCGAGCGCCTTTTCGATACGGTCAATGTGGGCCTGCCCCTCGGCACGCATGGCGCGATACTCCAAATCAGATTGCGCGCTCGCCCTAGCGGGCGCCGCGCAGAATGCAAAGCCGCCCGCGACGAGACGAGCCGGAAAGGCTGCCCCATATCCGCGGACCGGCGTGGTGTTCAAGCCCCTCGCCTGCAATTCCCCCTCGCCTGCGTATCATCGCGGCGAGACAGGCCTACAGAGGATTAGCGGGCGAGCTTCTTTACCGCCGCCATCGTCAGCTTGACGTGGTCGCGGTAGTCGCGGTCGGAATGCACCATGACGACCTTGCCGTCCTGCCCGATCACGTAGCTGACGCGCTGGGTCAGGCCATCGGGAAGGCCCTCGACCTTGAGGGCGACGTCGTAGTCCTTGATGACCTTGGGCGAGGCGATGGCGACGGCAAACTTGTCGCGGCATTCCTCGGTCGAGAACTTCTTGAGCGTGGGCAAGTCATCGCCCGACATGCCCACGACCGTCGCGCCCAGCTTGGCGAATTCGGGGGTCGCTTCGGCAAAGGCGTGCGCCTCCAGGGTGCACCCTTGCGTGAACGCCTTGGGATAGAAGTACAGGACTACCGGCCCCTTGCGCAGCGCTGCGGACAGATCAAACGTCGTCTCCTTGCCGGCTTTCGCACCCTTGGTCACGAACGCCGGCGCCTTGGCCCCGACAGGAAGAGCGGCCTGCGCCGACACGGAGAGGACGGAAAGCCCGAGAGCGGCGAGCGGGAGGATGATCTTGCGCATGGCGATACTCTGGCGCGCCCGCGTCGCGCTGTCCAGCCTGCTCGCCAGGAACCTTCCCCGCAAAGAGAAACGCCCCGTTCACCTTGCACGTTGGCGGGGTGAACGGGGCGGTGGGGCGACCCTTGGAGTTTTCCCGTGCCGAACAGGAGAGAGAGTGAGAGAGGCCCGGCACGAGGGTGTTTTTAGTCTCAGCGCGGTCCTGGAGGATGCGACCCCGCTTGCCATTCTTACTAGCCGCGCTTGGAAACGATTGCACTAGCACTTTGGGTGGAGATTGGGGCCGCTAGGGACCCAGGACTTTTGCCCTGCGCGCAAAGATGCCACGTGCGGCCGCTTGACCCGAACGCACCCGCACCCCAAGGACGAGACCGATACAAGGAGAGCCTCTGATGTCCGCAAACGCCCCGATCCGTCCGCGCCGCAGCGCCCTCTACCTGCCGGCCTCGAACGCCAGGGCCATTGCCAAGGCGCGCACCCTGCCCTGCGACGTGGTCGTGCTCGACCTTGAGGATGCCGTTGCCCCCGAAGCCAAAGCGGATGCCCGCGAGGCGGCTCTTGCGGCGCTGGAAGAAGGTGGTTTCGGCGCGCGCGAGGTTGCCGTGCGCGTGAACGGGATCGACACCGAATGGGGCGTCGACGACCTTGCCGCGCTTGCCGGATCGAAGGCGGACGCGGTTCTCGTCCCCAAGGTCTCCACCCCGCTCGACATCGGCCGCTACGAGGAAGCGCTCGAGACCGCTCCCGAGGCGATGCAGCTGTGGGCCATGATCGAGACCTGCGGCGCGGTTCTCAATCTGGAACCGCTTGCGGCGATGGCCGCAACCACGCGCCTCTCGCTCTGGATCATGGGCACAAATGACCTTGCCAAGGAAATGCGTGCCCGCCTGACGCCCGAGCGCACACCGTTCCTGCCCTTCATGGCGCAGGCGGTAGCCGCCGCGCGACTTCACGGCCTCACCATTCTCGACGGGGTGTGCAACGAGTTCCGCGACCTCGACATATTCGAAGCCGAGGCACGCCAGGGTCTGGACTTCGGCTTCGACGGCAAGAGCCTGATCCACCCCGCTCAGGTAGAGCCCTGCAACACCATGTTCAGCCCGAGCGCCGAGGAGCTGGCCTGGGCCGAAGCCGTGATCGCAGCCTTCGACCTTCCCGAGAACGCTGGGAAGGGCGCCATCCGCGTCGAGGGAAAGATGACCGAACTGCTCCACCTCGAACAGGCCCGCCAGCTGCTGGCTGTCGCGCAGCAGATCGCCGCGATGGGCTAATGCCTGGCCGGTCGCAGCGTATTCAGATGCGCTGCGACCGGCTTTGCCTCAGGGTTCGTCGTGCACAGGCACCGGGCTGATCGCCCCGGGCTCATTCGCGACGATCTTCAGAACCGCGGTCCACGCCTCGACATTCTGCTGAAGCGCGGCCGGATCGACCTTGTCGAGCGTGTCATCGGGCGTGTGGTGCAGGTCGAAGTAGTGCGTGCCATCCTGGCCAAGATCGACCACGGCCAGTTCCTGCTCGGCGATGATCGGGCCAATGTCGGTGCCGCCGTGCGCCGCGCCCTCGTGCGGCACGATACCGAGCGGAAGGACGGCACCATTCACCTTGTCGGCAAGATCGCTGTTGGCCGCCGCAAAGCGGGTCTTGACCTGCCAGACCCGGTCCGCACCGAAATCGCTTTCCATGGCGAGCGCATGCGGCTCGTTTGCGTGCAGCTTCATGTAATGGTCACCGCCGCTGTAGTAGATGCCCTGCTCTTCATCGCCCGCCCACAGCACGCGGATCGTGCGCAGCGCCTGACCACCGTCCTGCGCGGCGAGTGCCGCCGCGGCCACGATCCCGCAGCCCGAAGCATCGTCGATGGCCCCGGTGCCAAGGTCCCAGGAATCGAGGTGGCAGCCCACCAGGATCATCGGCAGGCTGGGATTACGCCCCGGCAGATCCGCGATCACGTTGCCCGAGGTCGCCTTCTCCAGCGGCCTGCCTTCAAGACGAAGAGCGATCTCCATCGGCTTGCCGCCGCCTGCAATCCGCGCGATCAGGTCCGCGTCGGGGTTCGACACCGCCCCCGCCGGGATCGGGTTTGCCTTTCCAAAGGCGGTCACGCCGGTGTGCGGATTCCGATGGCTGTCGGTGCCCGCCGAACGGATGACGATAGCAAGAGCCCCGCGCTCGGACGCCATTGCCGGCCCGGCCCGGCGCACGTTGCCATAAGGGCCGTAACCCGAACCATCCTGCGCACGGCGCATGGCATGGTCGACAAAGGCGATCTTGCCCTTAAGCGATCCGTCCGGGGCCGCCTCCAGTGCCTCGAGCGTCGGAAAATAGACCAGCGGTGCGGTCAGACCGCCCTCGGGCGTGGGCACCGAGAAGCCCAGCGCGGTGATGGCAAGGGGCTGCGGATAGGGCGCGGTCAGGCGCGCCGCCTCAGACCCGCGCTGCCAGGTCGTGGTCGCAAATTCCTCGATCCGCACATTCTGGAAGCCCAGCGCCTCGAGCTTGGCCTTGCCCCAGTCGCGGGCACGGTCCTCGGCTTGGGAGCCTGCCATGCGCGGGCCGACCTCGGTAGTCAGTCCCTCGGTGATTTCCCAGGCGACCCCTTCGCCCTCGACGGGCTTGGCGGCAAGGGGAGAGGCGTAAAGGGCAACGGCGGTGAGCACCGCGCCGAGCGCGGTTGAAGGAATCTTGCGTATCATAGCACGAAGGTATCGCGCCCATACGCGCCTGCCAAGCAACGAAACGCCCTGGCGCGCAAGCTATCCGCATCCATGCCTTGCCGGACCCTTCCGACGCATCGGGCCGCTTGCAGGCCGGGGACGGGCTCTGTAAGGGCCAAGGCCAAGTATCCCATCAACACAGCATCCGAGGACCGCATGGCCGCGCAATACGCCTTCGTCATGAAGGACATGACCAAGACCTTCCCGGGCGCACCCAAGCCGGTGCTCTCCAACATCAACCTGCAGTTCTACCAGGGCGCCAAGATCGGCATCGTCGGCCCGAACGGCGCAGGCAAGTCGACCCTCATGAAGATCATGGGCGGTATCGACACCGATTTCTCGGGCGAGGCCTGGGCGGGTGAGAACATCACCGTGGGCTACCTCCCGCAGGAACCCCAGCTCGACGAGAGCAAGACCGTGCTCGAAAACGTCAAGGACGGCGCGCGCGAAGTGGCCGACATGGTCGACCGCTTCAACGCCATCTCGGCCGAGATGGGCGATCCCCAGGACGACACCGACTTCGACGCGCTCATGGAGGAAATGGGCACGCTGCAGGACAAGATCGACGCCGTCGATGGCTGGACGCTCGACAACCAGCTTGAAGTGGCGATGGAAGCCCTGCGCTGCCCGCCCAGCGACTGGGACGTGAAGAGCCTCTCGGGCGGTGAAAAGCGCCGCATTGCGCTGACCCGCCTGCTCATCCAGAAGCCCGACATCCTGCTGCTCGACGAACCGACCAACCACCTCGACGCCGAAAGCGTCAACTGGCTGGAAAATCACCTCGCCGAGTACCACGGCGCCGTGCTGATGATCACCCACGACCGCTACTTCCTCGACAACGTGGTGGGCTGGATCCTCGAGCTCGACCGCGGAAAGTACTTCCCCTACGAGGGCAACTACTCGACCTACCTCGAGAAGAAGGCCAAGCGCCTCGAGCAGGAAGACCGCGAGGCCACGGGTCGTCAGAAGGCTCTCAAGGACGAGCTCGAGTGGATCCGCGCCGGCGTCAAGGGCCGCCAGACCAAGTCCAAGGCCCGTATCCGCAAGTTCGAGGAACTGCAGAACGCGCAGGACCAGCGTACCCCCGGCAAGGCCCAGATCGTCATCCAGGTTCCTGAGCGTCTTGGCGGCAAGGTCATCGAGGCCAAGGGCATCTCCAAGGCGTTTGGCGACAAGCTCCTGTTCGAGGACCTCTCGTTCATCCTGCCTCCGGGCGGCATCGTCGGCGTCATCGGCCCCAACGGTGCGGGTAAGTCGACCCTCTTCAAGATGCTCACCGGCCAGGAGAAGCCCGACACCGGCGAGATCGAGATCGGCCAGACCGTGCACCTGGGCTACGTCGACCAGAACCGCGACCACCTCGATAGCAAGCACAACGTCTGGGAGGAAATCTCCGATGGCCTCGACTACATGAAAGTCAACGGCCACGACGTATCGACGCGTGCCTATGTCGGCGCCTTCAACTTCAAGGGCCAGGACCAGCAGAAGAACGTCGGCAAGCTCTCGGGCGGTGAACGCAACCGCGTCCACCTCGCGAAGATGCTCAAGGAGGGTGGCAACGTCCTCCTGCTCGACGAACCGACCAACGACCTTGACGTCGAAACCCTCGGCGCGCTCGAAGAAGCAATCGAGAACTTCGCCGGTTGCGCCGTGGTCATCTCGCACGACCGCTTCTTCCTCGACCGTCTGGCCACTCACATCCTCGCCTTCGAGGGCAATAGCCACGTCGAATGGTTCGAAGGCAACTTCGAGGCCTACGAAGAAGACAAGCGCCGCCGTCTGGGCGATGCGGCCGACCGTCCGACCGCGCTGGCCTACAAGAAGCTGACGCGCTGACGCATCCTTCCTGATGGATCGAGACGGCCCGCCCGAAACGGCGGGCCGTTTTCGTATCTGGTGACCTGGGCAGGCCGTTCACACAAAAGACCGCGTACATGAACAAAATACCGTAACCCAGTTCAGCTTCGGGCAAGTCGCCTCCGGGTAGAACCGGATCAACGCTGAAAACGATTGGATAAGGCTCTCACCCCACCCCCCCGCGCAATGGTCACGGAAAGATTGGCTGCGAGAGCAGAAGAGGTATCGCACAATGTCCAGAACACTTCTGAAAGCGGGAGCCTGGGGAGCCATGCTCCTTGCCACGACCGGAATGGTCCTTCCCGACATCGCCATGGCGCAGGAGCGCAGCCGCCACGAGCGCGCGAACCGCAGTGATCGCGGTGGACGTCCCAGCGCTGCGCAGAACCGCGGCGGCCAGCGCCAGGCCCGTCCGCAACGCCAGGCCCGCCCGCAACGTCAGGCCCGTCCGCAACGCCAGGCCCGCCCCAGCCGTCCGGCGCAGACCCGCAACAACCGCGGGGAGGCACGTATCGAACGGGGGCAGGAGCGCGCAGAGCGCAATTACAGCCGCCGCGAGATGAGCCGCGCCCAGCGCCTCGAGCGCAGCCGCGCCAGCCGCCCCGAGCGCACGGACCGGCCGGACGTCCGGCGCAATGTGCGCGACAACCGCCAGGCCCAGAATCGGGAAACTCGCCGCGAGACACGACGCGACACCCGCTATGACCGCCGGAACCCCGCGCGCAACGACCGCTACGATGGCCGGGATCAGCGCCGGGACAGCCGGTACGACCGCCGCGACGACCGTCGTGGGAATCGCTACGAGCGGCGCGACAACCGCCGCGACTATCGCTCCAGCCGCCGCGCGGAACGGCGTTGGGACCGTAACGAGTGGCGCCGCAACAACCGCTACAACTGGCGCAGCTATCGGGCCCAGCATCGCTCGCATTACCGTCTGGGACGTTACTACGCTCCCTACCGCGGCTATGCCTACCGCCGTTTGAGCATCGGCTTCTCGCTGGGCGCGATGTTCTACGGCAGCCGTTACTGGATCAACGACCCCTGGGCCTACCGTCTGCCCGCCGTCTACGGCCCCTACCGCTGGGTCCGTTACTATGACGACGTGCTTCTGGTGAACACCTATACGGGCGAAGTTGTCGACGTGATCTACGACTTCTTCTGGTAACGGCCCCTCTGTTTGTACGTCATCAGCCCCCTTGCCGTGCGGCAAGGGGGCTTTTTCATATCAGGGACAATCCCGAGATTGATCCATCCTCGTGAACCTGCGAGCATGGCTTGATGGACGCAGAGCGACTTCTGGATCGAAAGATCCTCGCCCGCATCGGCACCCGGGTGCGCAACCGGCTCGACGCCGCACCCGCCGTACGCCGCCTCCCTGACGAACGCGCCGAAATCTACACGCTCGACAATTTTCTCGACGCGGACTGCTGCCGCCACCTGATCGACCTGATTGATGCCGAAGCGCAGCCCTCCGCCCTTGTCGACGACTCCGACAACACGCAGATCCGCACGAGCTGTTCCAGCGACATAGACCCCGAGGATTCGGTGGTACGCCGCCTCGACGCGCGCCTGTGCGCCTTGACGGGCCTCTCCGGCCAACGCAGCGAGGCTGCGCAGGGGCAGCGCTACGAGTGTGGCCAGTTCTTCGCCGAACATTGCGACTGGTTCGACACCAGCGCCGAATACTGGCAGCGCGAGAAGAACTGCGGGGGCCAACGCAGCTGGACCGCGATGATCTACCTCAACGCCGTCGATGAAGGGGGCGCGACCGAGTTTACCCGGCTTTCGCTGCGCATTCGTCCAAGACTGGGCGGTCTTCTCCTCTGGAACAACGCCTTGCCTGACGGGCGTCCCAATCCCTATACCCTCCACGCCGCCCGGCCGGTCGTGCGGGGCACCAAGTACATCGTCACGAAATGGTTTCGCTCCCACACCTGGCAATAAGCCGCGCAGGCCCATCTCCCGCACGTCGAGAGCGGCAGAGTCGGGGGCGGCGATTGTTGGCCGGTAGCCTTGTCATCCTTGGATGGATTGCGTCCACTGCGCCAGCGGTGTGCGCAGTTGCGCCCGGCCCCCAGCCGCCCTGCCCGGTGATAACCGCGCCCGAGCAGGCGGAACGCCGTCAGGACGTGCGGGCCCTGCGCGCACTTTTCGCGGACGACGAGGCGCGCGAGGCGGCCTTCGATCCGATTGCCGCGCTCTACAGGGGCGAAGTCCCTGACAGCGCCGATCTCGCGCGCATCTACACCGATGCGCTGCAACGCGAACGGCTCGCATCCGCCCGGCGCAGCCTTACCTTGCTTGCAGCTATCGACCGATGCGCGCTGACGGACGACCTGCGCCTTTCCCATGCCCTCTTCGGCGCCCGCAAGGCCGAGGAAGTTGCCTCGCTCCGGCCGGAAATGCGGAGCCTCGAAGGGGCATTCCCGTTCCACCATTTTGCAGGGCTCCAGCTCGATTTTCCCTCGCTTATCGCGCCCGGAGGGGCCTTTTCCTACAAGAACGAAAGCGACTACCGTGAGGTCCTGCGACTCTACGCCGCCTTCCCGACGATCATCGATACCGCCATTGCCCGGTTCCGCGCGGGCGCGCGGCAAGGAGTAGTCCTGCCTCGCCTGACTGTGCAGCACATGGTC
This sequence comes from Novosphingobium profundi, assembly GCF_020524485.1. Lineage (GTDB taxonomy): Bacteria > Pseudomonadota > Alphaproteobacteria > Sphingomonadales > Sphingomonadaceae > Novosphingobium > Novosphingobium profundi_A. The sequence continues at coordinate 144,440 of NZ_JAIVLF010000005.1, forward strand.
GCGCAGATCGACGCCCTGCTGGATGGCACCGCTCCCGAGGAGCGCTTCCTCACCCCCATCGAGGATCTTCCGCCCTCGCTGTCACAGGGCGCGGAGGTCGATCTCGTCCGCACGTTCACGGCATCCACGCGCACGGATATCCTGCCCACCTACCGTCGCCTTCGCGCCTTCCTGGCCGAGGACTACCTTCCCGCTGCACGCCCTTCGATCGGCCTTTCCGACATGCCGGGCGGCGACGCTCTGTACCGGGCGCTGATCGCACGCGAGACCACACTTTCACTCGACCCCGACGAAATCCACGCTCTCGGCACCCGCGAGGTCGCGCGGATCGAGACGCAGATGACCAAGGTTGCTGGCGAACTGGGCAGCCATGTCGCCTTGCCGGAATTCTTCGAGAATATCCGCAGCGACCCGCGCTTTCATCCCCGTTCGTCCCAAGACCTGCCCCAGCGCTTTGGCGAGGTGGCTGCCCGCGTTGATACGGCGCTCCCCCGCTTCTTTCGCGTGCGCCCCGAGAGCCCGCTCCAAGTGCAGCCCTACCCGCCCGATCGCGCCCGCTACGAAGCGGGAGGATCCTACGTGGAAGGTGCGAGCAGCGTCCCGGCAACCTTCTTCTACAACACCTACGACCTGGAACATCGCTTCGTCTCGGGTGTGACGACGCTCTACCTGCACGAAGCCATGCCCGGCCATCATCTGCAGATCAGCCTTGCGCGCGAGAATTCCGCCCTGCCCGCCTTCCAGCGCAATTCGCAGACCAGCGCATTCGTGGAAGGCTGGGCGCTTTACGCCGAGACGCTGGGCTACGACATGGGCCTCTACGACGACCCGCTCCAGCACTGGGGAACGCTCGACGATGAGATGCTTCGCGCGATGCGCCTCGTCGTCGACACCGGCATACACGCACGTCATTGGTCGCGCGCGCAGGCGATCGACTACATGCTCGCCCATTCCGGGATGGGCCGCAGCGATGCCGAGGCCGAAGTCGACCGGTACATCGCGATGCCCGCGCAGGCGCTGTCCTACAAGATCGGCGCGCTCACCATCCAGAAGCTGCGCCGGGACGCCGAGCAACGCCTCGGCCCACGTTTCGACATCCGGGACTTCCACGAGGCCGTTCTAGGCTCGGGCGCGTTGCCACTCGGCCTCCTGCAAGAGAGGGTCGAGGGTTGGGTTGCCGCGCAAGAGGGGTCTCCCCTTGCGCGGCATGCCCGCTAGTCTGGGTTCGCGCGGCCTCAGGCCAGCGCTTCAGCAATCAGCTTGCGCGTCTCAGGCACACCGTAGAGCGCAATAAAGCTGCCCATGCGCGGCCCCTGGCTGGAGCCGAGCAGCGTCTCGTACTGCGCCTTGAACCAGTCGCGCAGGCTCTCAAAGCCGTACTGCTCGTCCTTGCCGATCTCGTAAACGATGTTCTGGAGCTCCTCGGCCGAGGCATTGGCCGCGACCTTGGCCAACTGCGCATCGAGTTCGGTAAGAGCGGCGACTTCACCGCCCTCGGGCTTGCGACGCTGGAGGGTCGGCGCGATGTAGTCGCGGTTGTAGGCGAGCGCGCAGCTCACCATCGCGTCGAGCGCGGGATGCTCGGCCGGGTCGGCGCTCTCCACGTAGTTGGCGAGGTAGGACCAGACCTGCTCACGCGTGGCGTTGGCGCCAAGCACACCGACAAGGTTCAGGAGCAGCGCGAATGTCACCGGCGGTGCGGGAACGTCGTTCTGGTCCTGGCCGTTGGCCCGCAGCAGATGCCACACCGGGTTGCCCAGCTGCTTGTCGAGCGCCTGCTTGGGCAGATTGCCATAGAACTGCCAGTACTCGTCAACGGCCTTCGGGATCACGTCGATGTGCAGCTGCTTGGCGCTCTTTGGCTCGCGGAACAGGTAGAAGCCGAGCGATTCCTCGGTGCCGTAGGTCAGCCACTGCTCGATGGTGAGACCATTACCCTTGGACTTGGAGATCTTCTCGCCGTTCTCGTCGAGGAACAGTTCGTAGATCAGCCCTTCGGGACGGCGAGCCCCGAGGATCTTGGCGATCTTGCCCGACTGCGTCACCGAATCGGTCAGATCCTTGCCGCACATCTCGTAGTCGACACCCAGGTCCACCCAGCGCATGGCCCAGTCGACCTTCCACTGCAGCTTGGCCTGGCCGCCGAACACGCTCTGCTCGACAGTCGTGCCATCCTCGTCGGTGAAGCGGATCATGCCCGTCGCCGGATCGAGGACCTCGACCGGAACCTGCAGGACCACGCCCGTCGTCGGAGATACCGGCAGCACCGGCGAATAGGTTTTGCGACGCTCCTCGCGCAGCGTGGGCAGCATCACGCCCATGATGGCATCGTAGTTGCTCAGAATGCTGCTCAGGGCATTGTCGAAACGACCCGAATTGTACCGATCGCTGGCCGAAACGAACTCGTAGTCAAACCCGAAGCGATCGAGAAATTCACGCAGCATCGCGTTGTTATGATGCGCAAAACTCTCGAACTTGCCGAACGGATCGGGGATCCGGCTGAGCGGCTTGCCAAGGTTCGCAGCCAGAAGTTCAGCCTGGGGAATGTTGTCCGGCACCTTGCGCAGGCCGTCCATGTCATCCGAGAACGCGACCAGCCGGGTCACGCCGTCCTCGGGCTTCGCGCCGACAAGCGCCTCGTAGGCCCGGCGCACCAGCGTGGTGCGCAGGACTTCCTGGAACGTCCCGATATGCGGCAGCCCTGAGGGACCATATCCCGTCTCGAACAGGATAGGCTCTGGAGAACCGTCGGCTGCGCTCTTGCCATTGGGATAGCGCTTGAGCAGTTTCTGGGCCTCCTGGAAGGGCCAGGCCTTGGACACACGGGCGGCTTCGATCAGGGCATTTTCAGTCATGCGCGCGCTCATCTGCGATTGCGCGCGATTTCGCAAGCGCCTTCGGCACTCCGTGTGCGCGCAAACCGGAAGAGGAACCCCCGGCGGTCCTCGTCAGTTAGGTGCCAAACGCACCAGAAGGACGGAAAAATCTTCGTGAATTACATCGAGACCCTGACCAAGGAGCTGGAAGGCATGGCCATGGGCTTCTTCCAGCTCTTGCCCTCGTTCGCCATCGCTCTTGGCATCGTCGTACTCACCTGGATCATGGTGGGCGTGTTCGTGCGCGTCATCGGCCGGGTGACAAAGCGCGCAGGCCTGCGCACCGATCTGCAGCAGCTTTTCGAGACGGTGACCAAGCTTGCAGTCTGGATCCTGGGCATCCTGATCGCGCTCACCGTCGCGATCCCCAGCTTCACCCCGGCAGGCGCCGTCGCAGGTCTGGGTGTCGGTGCCCTCGCCATCGGCTTTGCCTTCCAGGATATCTTCGAGAACTTCCTCGCTGGCGTTCTCATCATGCTGCGCGAGAAGATGAACATCGGCGATTCGATCTCGTGCAACGGCATCATGGGTTCGGTCGAGCGCATTACCCTGCGTGAAACCTACATCCGCCAGTTCTCGGGCGAACTGACCGTCGTTCCCAACTCGATGCTGTTCAAGAACGCGGTCGACATCTTCAATGACCAGGCCGTGCGCCGCGAGCAGGTCGTCGTCGGCGTGTCCTACGACACCGACCTTGAGACCGCCGAAGCGACCATCCGCAAGGCTGTGGAAGGCATTCCCGAAGTCGAGAAGGACAAGGGCGTGCTCGTCTTCGCGCAGGAATTCGGCGCAAGCTCGGTCGACTTCCTGGTACTGTGGTGGAGCAACACCGGCGAGCAGGACAAGCGTCTGACCAAGAGCCACGTGATCATGGCGATCAAGAAGGCGCTCGACGACGCCGAGATCGAGATCCCCTTCCCCTACGTCACGCACACCTTCAAGGAAGCGCTTCCGGTCGAGAAGGCGCCGCTGGCCGCCAACGAATCCTGACAAATCTAAATCTCCGGTCAGAGCCGCAGACTTGAACCGGGTGTGACAATCGGCAGACTGGCCGGCATGGAGGGGATTGATGCCGGCCTTTCACATTCAGCACCTTTTGCCTGCCGCCTTGGCGCTGGCACTCTCGGCCGCGGCTCCGGCCTGCGCCGCTGACGAACGCCTTTTCGTTACCGGGATCACGCTCCTCGATCCCGGGCACGAAGCCAACCCACGCACACGCGATGCCACTCTGGTCATCGCGGACGAGACCATCGTCTACGCAGGACCGTCTGGCTCCGCCCCACCCTCTGACGGCGCGCGCGTCATCGATGGCACGGGCCTCACCGCGTTTCCCGGCCTCACCGACATGCATGTCCATGTCTGGGACGAGGCGGAACTGGGCGCCTACCTCGCCCACGGTGTGACGAGCGTGCGCAACATGTCGGGCATGCCCTTCCACCTTGAGCTCGCAGAGCGTATCGCGCGAGGCGAACTCGATGGCCCTCGCCTTCTTACCAGCGGCCCCATCCTCAACAGCGCGGGCGCGAACCAGCAGATAAACCACCAGATCGTCGAGACCGCGCAGGAGGCCCGCGCCGCCGTCGCGGCCCAGCATGCCGCTGGCTTCGCCCGCCTGAAAACCTATTCCAACTTGCGCCGCCAAGCCTATGAGGCAATCCGCGACGAAGCCGAACAGCGCCAGATGCACCTCACCGGCCACACGCCCGAAGGCGAGCGCCGCCCCGGCATGCCCCGCGATATCCCCTTCTCCATCGCCTTCGAGGAAATCCTCGACGACGGTTTCGAGACCATCGAACATGCCGAATCGATCCTGTGGCATGGCCTCTCCGACCGGCAGGACGACGCGGCGGCCAAGGCCCTTGCCCTGCGGATCGCGCAGAGCGGCACGCCGGTCACGCCAACGCTTCTGGCGCATCACAATCTCGTCATGGTGGCCCGCACGAAAGGCGCGTACGCCGCGCGCGCCGGGACCGAGACCCTCAACCCGGTCACCCAGCAGACAGAGGCGGAGTACATTGCGCTGTGGTCCAGGCAGGAACCCACCGCACACGCAGCCAAGGATCTGTGGCTCGGTCGCTTCACCGCAATGCTCGACGAAGCTGGCGTCACCCTGGTCACCGGCAGCGATGCAGGTATCTTCACGAACATTCCCGGCCAGTCCCTGCACGACGAACTCGCCCTTATGGTACGCGGCGGCTTGGCGCCTCTCCGAGCCTTGCGCGCAAGCACCACCAACATCGCCAAGGTTCTGGACGAGGAACAGACAAGCGGTTGCCTCTCCCAAGGCTGCCTGGCCGATATCGTCCTCACCCGCTGCGACCCTGCCGAAACGATCCGTTGCTCCCGCGAGATCGAGGCCGTCATCGCCCGTGGCCGCTATCATGACAGGCAGGCTCTCGACACGCTCCTCGAAAGCGCCAGACATCCCAACAGCGAGCGGACCCTGCGCAACCTCATGGCTGGAATGGAAGCGCAAGGCACGCCGCTCGATCCCGCCGCGCTGGGATTGTGATTTTGCCAGAGCTTCCGCACTGCCATTGAGGTGCGGATAGATGCACGCCGCGCATTCCCTTCCGTTTCACCTGCGCTTAAGACCTGAACCATGTCCGCGCCCCGACTACCCGCTCTTCACGCCAGCCACAGCGGCTGCTGGCTGCACGACGGACAGGGAAGCGCGCGCGCCCTTTCCAAGGGACAGGCCGTCACCGCGGTCGCCGATGCCCCGCACCTGATCCTCAATGCGCCGCTGCTTGCCACGCGGCTTGGCTATCCCGATCTTGCCGGGCTCGACCTGCTCGAACTCTACGCCTTCATGCACCCGGCCCGCTTTGTCGTGCCCACGCCCAAGGGCCTGGCCGATGCGTTGGGCCTGCCACGGCCCGAAGCCGACAGCGAAGTGCCCGAACTTCTCCAGCGCGCCGCGATGCGCCTCCTGGAAACCTGCGAGCAGCCCGACTGGGCGGAGCGCGAAGGCGCCTGGACCTCGCTGCAATCGCTGGTGAAGATGCGCTGGCCCTGGGCCAAGCTTCTCGCCCCGCGCCTCGCCAAGCCGCAGAAGGCCGAGCGCTGGATCTTCACGCGCTTGCCCGAGTGGGAAGAATCGCCCGAGCCGCCCCAGCCGCGCCAACTCAACATCCCCGATGGCGCCGTTCTCGACCGCCTCGCCCACCTCACCGGACAAGGCGCCGAGGAGCGCGCGGGCCAGAAGGCCTTCGCCGTCGAGGCCGCCCACGCCTTTGCGCCGCGCACCCGCGCTGGCCTTCCCCATGTCGTTCTGGCCCAGGCGGGCACGGGGGTCGGCAAGACGCTGGGCTACCTCTCGCCTGCGTCGGTCTGGAGCGAGGCCAGCGGCGGTACAGTCTGGGTCTCGACCTACACCAAGGCGCTGCAGCGCCAACTGCGCAAGGAAAGCCGCCGCGCCTGGCCCGACACGCGGCCCGATGGCTCGCAACCGGTCGTGGTGCGCAAGGGGCGCGAGAATTACCTGTGCCTCCTGAACCTTGAAGATGCCCTCCAAGGCGGCTTTGCTGGCCGCGCCGCCATCCTCGCCCACCTGGTGGGGCGCTGGGCTGCCTACACGCAGGACGGCGACATGATCGGCGGGGATCTGCCCGGGTGGCTCGGCACCCTGTTCCACAAACGCGGCATCGCAGCGCTGACCGATCAGCGCGGCGAATGCGTCTATGCAGGCTGCCCGCACTACCGGAAATGCTTCATCGAGCGCGCCACGCGCGCCAGCGTCAACGCGGACCTCGTTATTGGCAACCACGCGCTGGTGATGATCAACGCGGCGCGCGGCCGCGACGTGGCCTCCCGCCCGACCCGCATTGTCTTCGACGAAGGCCATCACGTCTTCGACGCGGCCGATTCGACTTTCGCTGCCGAGTTGTCGGGCACCGAAATGATCGAGCTGCGGCGCTGGGTGATCGGCCCGGAAAAGAAATCACGCGGACGCCGCCGCGGCCTTGCGGCCCGCCTCGCCGATGTCGCCAGCTACGACGACGAAGGCGACAAGGCGATCCTGACCGCCCTTTCCGCCGCCGAAGCGCTGCCTTCGGACGGTTGGCTGCAACGCATCAATGACGGCGAGCCATCCGGTCCGCTCGAAGAATTGCTGGCAGCCGTCCGCGCCACAGTCTACGCGCGCGATGAGAGCGGCGGGCAGGAAGCCGGATATGGCCTCGAAACCGAAGCGGCCGGGCTGGAGGGGGCCTTCGTCGAGGCATCCCAGGCCGCACGCCTCGCCCTTTCGGAGCTGCGCCGTCCGCTGATCCAGCTCGGCCTTCGCCTTGAGGCCCTGCTCGAAGACGGGCCGGACTGGCTCGACGGCCAGGGCCGCGCGCGCATCGAAGGTGCACGCCATTCGCTGACCTGGCGCATCGACCTGCTGGTCGCCTGGGAAAACCTGCTCGAACGGCTCGGTGGCCCCGCAGACCCCGAATATGTCGACTGGCTCGCCCTTGCCCGCTCGGAGGCGCGCGAATTCGACATTGGCATCCACCGCCACTGGCTCGATCCGATGAAGCCCTTCGCGAAGGTCGTGCTTGAACCCGCGCACGGGGTCATCATGACGTCGGCCACCTTGCGCGACGGCGACAGCTGGGAGCGCGCCATCGCCCGCTCGGGCGCGCCGCATATCGAGGTAACGCCGCGCCTGTCGCTCAGCCCCAGCCCGTTCGACTATGCCGCGCAGGCCGAAGTCCTGATCGTGCGGGATGTCCCGCGCGGTGATATTGCCGCGCTCGCCGCCGCCTACGGCCGTCTGATCGAGGCTTCGGGCGGAGGCGTGCTCGGCCTGTTCACCGCGATCCGCCGCCTTCGTGCCGTACACGGGCGTATCGCGGACCGCCTCGCACGGGGCGGCCTTCCCGTCTATGCCCAGCACGTCGATCCCATTGACACCGGCACGCTGGTCGACATCTTCCGCGACGATCCGGGCGCCTCGCTGCTCGGCACTGACGCGCTGCGCGACGGCGTGGACGTTCCCGGCCACTCGCTTCGGACCGTCATCATGGAACAGGTGCCCTGGCCCCGGCCCACGATCCTGCACCGTGCGCGGCGCATGGCGGGCGGTGGGTCGGCCTATGACGACAGCATCATTCGAGCCCGCCTCGCGCAGGCCTTCGGGCGTCTTATCCGTAGCAAGGAGGATCGCGGGCACTTCATCGTGCTGTCCTCGGCCTTTCCCTCGCGGCTGCTCGACGCCTTCCCCGAAGGCACCCCCATCGCGCGAATTTCGCTCGACGAGGCTTTACAGCGCGTTGCCGGTCATGCTTCAGGGAATCCGACAGCGCACCCGGCCAACCCGGCGGAGCGCGGATGACGAACCGGCACCACGCCCGCCTGGCGCGCAGGCAGATGTTTTAGGAAGCGGCAGAGCCCATGAAGACCCTTGGAATTTTTCGCCACGCCAAGTCGGACTGGAACGATGCGCGCCTTCGCGACTTCGACCGCCCCCTGAACGCGCGCGGCCGCAAGGGCGCGGCCATCATGGGCCTGCACATTCGCGACCATGCCCAAAGTTGGGGCCGTATTCTCGCCTCGCCTGCGGTTCGCGTCACCCAGACGCTCGACCTCGCCAGCGAAGCGGCTGGCGCGGCCCCGTCGATCACCTGGGACAGGCGCATCTACCTCGCCAGTTCCGCCACGCTCATCGACGTGCTGCGCGAACAGGACGGCGACCCCGCCTCGATCATGATGGTCGGCCACAACCCCGGCCTCGAAGACCTCATCTTCGATCTCGTGCCCGACGATGGCAACAGCCCCCTGCGCGACATCGTGGAGGAGAAACTGCCAACTGCCGCGTTCGCCGTACTCCAGCTCGACATCGACAGCTGGGACAAGGTCGACATGGGGTGCGCCAAGCTCGTCCACCTGCAGCGCCCGCGTGACCTCGATCCCGACCTGGGCCCGAACGCCAACTTCTAGGCGTCAGGTTCGGAAAGCAGAAGGCACGTCGCCCTGTGGCGAGGACGCTATCGGCCAGCTTCTTCGGACAAGCATCAAATCGGCGAGCGTATCTTTGCGTGGAAAAGCAGCGCTTGATTGATTTCACCTCACGGACTGACCAGGCGTCAAACTTCCGGATAGGCAGCCCCTTCTAGTCGCCCCTCCCCGGACGCCCTCGTTCCACAATCACGCGAAGCGCCTCAAGCTGGATCGGTGCCCCCAAGACTTTTCAGGCGACGCCGCATCACCGTTGCCCAGAGATGCCGTCAGATGGCGGCAATCCGTCAAGTGTGGCACACAGCCCGTGTGAAACGCAAAACAAGCCCATATCTGCGGTTGGCCGCTTCGTGGATCACGATCTGAGCACACGAGTTCGGGCGGTTACACCGCTTTTGGCAATACTGCCGTTCGTGCTGGCTGGGGCGATCCAGTCGCATGTGGGCACTACGGCTGCGACGTCTGCCTGGGTCATTGCCGGCATTGTTGCTAGTGCCTGGACCGTCTTTACAGCATGGCGAGCTTTCAGGTTGTTCAAAGCCTTTACCGCTCGCGGCGATCGCCAATTTGACGCGCGCGACAAGTTCGCTCTGGCGCCCGAATATCACGCCAGTGAAAGCGCAACGAAGGCGAAGTTGAAGCACAGGATAGCCCGGCAGCGGAAGTGATGCGGCACCCTTATGCGATCAAACGTCAGTAGGAGCAGTGGCAATACCATCCATATGGGCGGAGGCCGCCGGGGTATTTTCCTGGCGATTTCGGGACAATTCCTCGCCGACGCCAGCCATTCCACCTTACAGATTATTAACCAGCCTCAAGTGCTGATCTGAGCTTTTCACGAATTTTACTAAGGGATTTCCGCAGTGATTCGTCTGAATTCAGCTCCGAGTATTCGGGCGATCGCGACAAGTGCTGTGTCTCCGCGCCGGACGCCTCCTGCTCCAGGAGTTGGCTCGCACCGCGCAATGTATACCCTTCACGATGGACCAGATCATCGATACGGCGCAGCAGTGCGATGTCTTCGGGACGGTAATAGCGCCGCGAACCACTGCGCTTGACCGGCTGCAGCATCGGGAACTGGGTTTCCCAGTAGCGCAGGACATGCTGGCGCAGGCCCAGCAACACGCTGACCTCACCGATCGTACGCAGAGCGCCAGGCTGCTTGTGCGAGCCCGGCGCTCCGTGCACCGCCTTCAAATTGCTGGAAGAAGTCTTCAGAATCCGCACTCCGTCTGGCCTCAGGCCCCGGCAATGCGGTCCTTCAGCATCTGGCTGGCCCGGAAGGTGAGGACACGCCGCGGCGTGATCGGCACCTCCACCCCGGTCTTGGGATTACGCCCCATGCGCTCACCCTTGTCGCGCAGGAGGAATGTTCCGAAACCGGAGATCTTCACGTTCTCACCGTCACCAAGGGCCGTCACCATGTGCTGGAGGATAGATTCCACCATGGAGAGCGACTCCGCCCTCGACAGTCCGAGTTGACGATGAATCGCGTCCGCGAGTTCCGCTCGCGTCAATGTATCCACTGACCGCATCAAGCCTGCATCCCCTTCAAACGCTTATCCTGAGGGGATGATATGAAAATCAACGAAAATTGCAATGCTGGGTCGAATAAGGAACGCATCCAAAATGCGTTTTATCGAATTCAGACCCGCAGAAGGCTCGCGCCCCAAGTGAAACCACCACCCATGGCTTCCAGTACGACAAGGTCGCCCTGCGTGATCCGGCCGTCGCGCACGGCCTGGTCGAGCGCCAGCGGAACCGAGGCGGCCGAGGTGTTCGCATGCTCACCCACGGTCTTGACGACCTTCTCGGGCGAGAGCGAGAGCTTCTTGGCGGTGCCATCCAGGATGCGGGCATTGGCCTGGTGCGGCACCAGCCAGTCGATATCGGCCGTTGTCAGACCTTCCGCCTCGAGCACTTCGTGAAGCACCTGAGCCAGGTTCACCACGGCATGACGGAACACCTCACGGCCCTTCATGCGCAGCTTGCCCACGGTACCGGTGGTCGAAGGGCCGCCATCGACATAGAGCAACTGGTTGTGGGCGCCATCGGCATGGAGCTTGGTTGCGAGAATACCGCGGGGCGTTTCACCCTCGGCCTGCTCCTGCGCTTCGAGCACGATCGCACCCGCACCGTCTCCAAAAAGGACGCAGGTCGTGCGGTCCTCCCAGTCGAGAATCCGGCTGAACGTCTCAGCCCCGATCACGAGCGCGCGCTGGGCCATGCCCGAACGCAGCATCGAGTCGGCCACGCCCACGGCATAGAGGAAGCCCGAACAGACCGCCGCCACGTCGAAGGCGATGCAGCCGCCGCAGCCCAGATTGTGCTGCACCGTGGTCGCCGTTGCCGGAAACGTCTGGTCGGGGGTGGCCGTTGCCAGCACGATGAGATCGATTCTGGCCGCTTCGATGCCCGAGGCCTCGATCGCCTTCAACGCCGCCTTGGTGGCAAGGCTCGACGTCGTTTCATCGGGACCCGCGATATAGCGCTGGGTGATCCCGGTACGTTCGACGATCCATTCATCGCTGGTGTCGACACGCTGGGCGAGTTCGCTGTTGGAGACAACCTTTTCGGGGAGAGCCGAACCGGTACCGAGCAGAACCGAACGGCGCATCAGGCGCGCTCTTCCTGGGCACCCGGCATCCACAGCGATGAATCGCCTACGCGGGCCAGGTCGGCGCTGATACGCTCGGTCACTCGTTCCTCCAGAAGGCGGGCGGTCACGGCGACCGCATTTGCGACACCTGCAGCGCTGGCGCCCCCGTGGCTCTTCACGACAATGCCGTTCAGACCCAGGAAGACCGCGCCGTTATGATTGTTGGGGTCAAGATGGTGCTTGAGCAGTTCGGTGGCAGGGCGCGAGATCAGGAAACCGATCTTCGAGCGCAGTGAACTGGAAAAACTGCGGCGCAGGAGGTCCGCGACGAAACGCGCCGTCCCTTCCACGGCCTTGAGGGCAATGTTGCCCGAAAAGCCATCGGTCACCACGACATCGACGTTGCCATGCGCCATCTTGTCGGCCTCGGTGAACCCGTCGAAGGAAATCGACAGTTCCTTGGCCGCTTCGCGCAGGATCGCGGAGGCATCGCGCAGAAGCTCGGTGCCCTTGATCTCTTCAGTGCCGATGTTGAGCAGACGCACGCGCGGCTCGGCCCGGCCGGACACGACGCGCGCATAGGCAGCCCCCATGATCGCGAACTGGACCAGGTTGCGGCTGTCGCACTCAGTGTTGGCGCCCAGATCAAGCATGATCAGGTCGTTGTCGCCGAGCGTAGGCATGAGTGCAGCGAGCGCAGGCCGGTCGATCCCCGGCATAGTACGCAGGGTCAACTTGGAGATGGCCATCAGCGCGCCGGTGTTGCCACCACTGACGGCGGCGCCGGCATCACCTGCCTTCACCGCCTCGATGGCGCGCCCCATCGACGTCCCCTTGGAACGGCGAAGGGCCTGACTCGGCTTGTCCTCACCGCTGATCACACCATCGGTATGGATGATCTCGGACGAGGCGCGCAGGTTCGGATGATCCTGAAGCGCATTCTTGATCCGCTCCTCGTCGCCGACGAGCAGGAACTGGAACTGGTCATGACGACGGCGCGCAAGTGCAGCGCCCTCGATCATGACGCGCACCCCCTCGTCGCCGCCCATCGCATCGATGGCGATACGCGGCAAACTCATGGGCAATCTCCGAACTTCGTGCGAGGTCTTAGATTTCGACCGCGACGATCTCACGGCCGTTGTAGTGGCCACAAGCGTTGCAGAGGTTGTGCGGGCGCTTCAGCTCACCACAGTTCGGGCACTCGTGAAAGGCCTCGACCTTGAGCGCGTCATGGCTGCGACGCATGCCCCGGCGGGACGGGGTGGTTTTTCTTTTGGGGACTGCCATCTCGGCACCTGTTCCTGGAAATGCGTTAATGTAAAAAAGGCCGCCAGGGCCCGTACTCGGACCGGCGGCTTGCGAAGGCGGGCCTATACCCGATTTCTGGAGAGTTGCAAGCCGTTCCTCACCCCATCACAAACTAACGGGCTTCACGAGAGAGCAAACCACCATGATCCTGCCTACAACACTGTGCCTCGCTGCGACTGCAGTACTGATCAACCTCTGGCTTGGCGCCCGTATCGGCAAGATACGCGGGCAGGAAAAGATCCTCCACGGGGACGGCAGCAATCCGCGCCTGATGCAGCGCATGCGCGCGCAGGCGAACTTCATCGAGAACGCGCCCTTCCTGCTGATCCTGACAGGCGCCATCGAGATTTCCGGCAAGGGCGGCATCTGGCTCCCCCTTGCCGGAGCCCTCTTCATGGCCGCGCGCGTGTGCCACGGCCTGGGCATGGACCGCAGCGATATCAACGCCTTGCGCGCCGGCGGATTCGGGATCGGCCTCCTTGTCACGCTGAGCCTCGCCGTTGTCGCCGTCCTGATCGCGCTCGGTCTGTTCTGAGCGAACTGGGCCCTCAGCTCATGGGAAGACCGCGCTCGAGCGCCTTGTCGCTGACGTAGGGGTTGGCACGGCGCTCGTCCCCAAAAGTGCTGACAGGCCCGTGCCCGGGCACGAACGTCACGTCATCGCCCAGCGGCCAGAGCCGCTGCGTGATCGAGTTGACCAAGTCCTCCAGATTGCCGCGCGGAAAGTCCCAGCGCCCGATGCCATTCTGGAAGAGAACGTCGCCCACCATCGCAAAGCGGCTCGGCGCGTGGTGGAACACGACGTGACCCGGCGTGTGGCCCGGGCAATGAACGACATCGAGCTCCAGGTCACCGACCGTCACCGTATCGCCATGTTCCAGCCAGCGATCGGGCTCGAAGGTGTGCGCCTCCATGTTCCAGCGCGGCCCGTCATCGTCGAGCTGGGCAATCCAGAAGCGATCTTCCTCGTGCGGCCCTTCGATAGGCACGCCCATCTCCTTGGCGAGCACACCCGCCTGACCACAGTGGTCGAGATGACCATGCGTGATCAGGATTTTCTCCAGGATGACGCCGGTCTGCTCCAGAGCCTGCTTGAGCTTGGGCAGGTCACCGCCTGGATCGACAAGCGCGCCACGCATGGTCTTGGTACACCACAGGAGCGAGCAGTTCTGCTGGAGCGGAGTGACAGGGATGATGCCCACACGCATGGGCTGGCTTGGTTCGGTCATGCTCCGGGACATGACTCCGGCCCGCTCTGAATGCAACCACGTGATCTCGCGCGCGCCCTTGCGGATGCTCCCCAGGCCTAGATACGCCCGCCCTTCCAGACCACACGCCCGATAACCGCGACATCTTCGGGACGGCACTCGATCACGCCATAGGCCGGGTTATCACTACGCAAAGCGACAAGGCCCGGCCGGCCGGTCTCGACACGCTTGACCAACAGCGTGCCATCCACGCGCACGACATGGATGCCATCGCGCAAGCCGCGCTGCCCCTGATCGACCAGGATCTCGTCGCCATCGCGCAAAGTCGGCTCCATCGAATCGCCGAGGACGGCGATCATCGCGAGGTTCCCAGACTGCAGCCCCATGGCGCGAAGCCAACGCCTGGAAAAACGGACCGAATCGAACGCGGCATCCTGCGAATCGAGCGCTCCCGGCCCCGCCGACGCGCCCAGCACGAGACGGGGAATTTCCACCCACTGCGACGAATTTCCTCCAGAACCGGAGGAAATATCCTCCGGCTTACCGAGCTCCTCCTCGCCCACCCGGAAGAACCGGGCCAAAGCACCACGGTCCGTCTCCTCAAGCTTCTTCGGACTGCCCTTACGCACGAATTGCTGGAGGTAGCTTGGGTTCTTCCCAAGCATTCGCGACAGCGCGGAGAGGCTTACCCCGCGCGCATCGGCGAGTTCCAACAGGCGGCTTCGGATAGGATCGCTTACCATAATGTAATCCGTACACGAAGGAAATTTCCTAGACAAGTAGGATTTGAGTTGGAACATATGATGAACATTAGCTCAACCAATGAAGGAAAGGAAAATCCGCCTCATGTTGATTCGCGAGATCGAGCGCTTCCTGAGCGCGACCAAGATGTCCCGCACCCGTTTCGGCAGGCTCGTCGCCCGAGATCCCCGCTTCGTGGAAGACCTGCGCAACGGACGCGAACCGCGCGCAGCCATGACCCACAGGGTCGAAGGGTTCATGTCCGGCTATCGCGCCGCCAACGGGGAGACCGCCCATGCACGTTGATCTCGCCCTCCACGCCGAGACCAAGGGGCAAGACACACCCGCCCCGCGCCCCCGCCCGCAGCGCGGCCCCTGGCTGCAGATCGTAACCCAGGTCCTGCAACTGGCAGGCCCCCGCGCCGAATTCCTGCGCCACAGTGAGCGCCCCTGGTCGAGCGCGACCTTCGCCGGCGCACGCCATACGGTTGCGCTGACATTCCAGGGAGGCGAGGCGATCGAGGATGGAGAACAGTTCATCGAGGCCCTGGCCGACCACGAGTTCGTGATCCCCGGACACCTCGTCGCCGATGCCGCCCTGCGCGGGACCGATCACGTCAATGGCGCGCCGCCCCGCCTTTCGGTGGAAATCGAAATCCTCCTCCTCGACGACATCTAGGTCACGGCGCACTCAGAGCGCCCGGGAAAGGTCCTTGATCTCGGTATTGAGGATGTGGTCGTTTTCCGAGTAATCGACCGGACAGTCGATCAGGTGGACGCCAGGCGTGTCCCGACAATGCTCCAGCAATTCGCGCAAGTGCCCCGCACTCTCGGCCCGGTATCCGTTGGCCCCGTAGCTCTGCGCGTACTGGACGAAATCGGGATTGCCATACGTCAATCCGAAATCGGCAAAGCCCATGTTCGCCTGCTTCCAGCGAATCATGCCATAGGCATTGTCGTTCAGCACCAGCACGGTCAGGTTGAGCTTGAGACGCACCGCCGTCTCGAGTTCCTGGCTGTTCATCATGAACCCACCATCCCCGCACACGGCCATGACCTTGCGCTCGGGATAGACCATGGCGCTGGCCATGGCCGAGGGCAGTCCGGCCCCCATCGAGGCGAGCGCGTTGTCGAGCAGCACCGTGTTGGGCTGGTAGGCCGTGTAGCCGCGCGCGAACCAGATCTTGTAGATGCCGTTGTCGAGACACACGATGCCGTCCTCCGGCATGACATCGCGCACTTCCTGTACAAGATGCGGCGGAAAGACCGGGAAGCGTGCGTCCGACGCCAGCCCGGCGGTGTGCTCGACTTCGGCCTCGCGGTAGCGCAGCATTGCCGAGAAATCCCACTTCGAGGACGGCTTGATCGCCTCCTTGATCTGCCACATGGCGTTGGCGATATCGCCGATCACCTCGATATGCGGGAAATAGACAGGGTCCACTTCAGCCGTCTGGGTCGAAACGTGAATGACCTTGCGCTCCTGGCACGCGGCATCGTTGTGCATGAAGAACGGCGGCTTCTCGATCACGTCGTGGCCGATGTTGACGATGCAGTCCGCATCCTCGATCGCGCGGTGGACGAAGTCGCCTGCCGAAAGTGCCGCGCAGCCCAGGAACTTGGGATGGCGCTCGTCGATCACGCCCTTGCCCAGCTGCGTCGTCAGGAAAGGGATACCCGTCTTCTCGACGAACTCGCTCAGCATGTTGCTGGTCATCTTGCGGTTGGCGCCCGCGCCGATGACGAGAAGCGGCTTGCGCGCGGATTCCAACGCCTCGCAGGCCTGACGGATCGATTTCACGTCCGCCGAGGGGCGGCGTACCACCGACCCTGCGACCGGGCACGAGAGCGTGCGTTCATCCGCGATATCCTCGGGCAGTTCGATGTGGCAGGCGCCCGGCTTTTCCTCTTCCGCGAGACGAAACGCCTCGCGCACGCGGCTCGGGATATTGTCCGCCGAGGCCATCTGATGCGCGTACTTGGTGATCGGATGCATGAGCGCGACCACATCGAGAATCTGGAAACGCCCCTGCTTGGACTTCTTGATCGGCTTCTGGCCGGTGATCATCACCATCGGCATGCCGCCCAGTTGCGCATAAGCCGCCGCGGTGACCAGGTTCGTGGCGCCCGGCCCCAGCGTGGAAAGGCACACGCCCGCCTTGCCGGTATGGCGCCCATAAGTGGCCGCCATGAAACCGGCACCCTGTTCGTGGCGCGTGAGGATCAGCCGGATCGAACCCGAGCGCGAGAGCGAATCGAGAAAGTCGAGGTTTTCCTCTCCCGGCACGCCGAAGACGTATTCGACCCCTTCGTTTTCCAGACACTGCACGAACAGGTCCGAAGCCTTGGTCGTATCCGCTTCCGCCATCTAGGGGTCCTCCTTCTCGATCCAGCTACGTGTCCGCCGCAGGTTGCCCGGATGGGCGCGACCTTGCAAACGGGCACCTTGTCCTACCAACGGCCGGGCGCAAAGTTCCGTTCCGGGCTCAATAGCCGCGGTCGAAATCGACCCGGTGGACGAGATCCTCACCCGCCTGGAACCGGCGCAGATTCTCCAGAAAACGCAGGGATGCCCGGCGCAGAAGGCTGTTCTGCGCGAGCCCGGAGCAGTGCATCGAAATCTCCACGTTCGGACAGTCCCAGAGCGGATGATCGGCCGGCAGGGGCTCCGGGTCGGTCACATCGAGATAGGCACCGCCGAGGTGGCCCGAGCGCAGCGCCTCAAGCAAGGCGTCCTGATCCAGCACTTCCCCGCGCGCCACGTTCACAAGCGCAGCGCCCTTCTTCATCGCGGCCAGTTCGTCCTTGCCGAACATGCCGACCGTCTCCGGCGTCGAGGGCACGATCAGCACAACCCAGTCGAACTCGCCCAGCCGCGCGCGCCATTCGTCCTGGCCTAGATCCTCGCCCTGCGGCGTGCGGCGGGCCATCGTGACCTGCGCGTCGAAGGCTTCGAGCAGCGTACGAATACGCTGGCCGATCTCGCCCGCGCCGATCACCAGCACGCGCGCGTCGAGCAGTTCGCCCGTGCCCGGGGCCTCCTCCAGCCATTCATGGCGCGCCTGGCTGTCGCGTATCTGCCCCCACTTCTTGTTGTACGAGAGCATACCCAGGAGCGCGAACTCGGCCACGCTATGCGCGTGCAGCCCGGCCCCATTGGTGAGCGTAATGCCGTTCGCCCGAAACGAGGCAAGCGGCAGCCAGTCAACGCCCGAGGACATGACGCTGCACCATTGCAGCACATTGGCGCCTTCCAGCGCCTTGCCCAGCACGGCATCGGCCGAATCGCGAATGAGATAGTCGGGCCAGACCACCTCCACATCGCCGAGGTTCGCGGCGAACTCCTCATCGTTCTCGTACCAGACCGGCTCGACACCCTCAGGCATCTGTCCGTCGAGAAAGCGGCGAAAATTGGCATGAACAAGAGCGCGGGTCACAGGCTATCCCTCAAAAGCGTCGGAAATCAAACGGCGTTTCAAGAGATAACGGACGCAATTGCGTTCAGGTTCAATCGTCTTTTTTACACGCGCCATGCGCCGAGACTACGGCGCCGATACAGGAAGGTCCCGATGCCACCAGAATGCGCGACCTCAAGCCCCCCCACGCTCATAGCGTTCGGAGGGTGAGGTCGACGGTACGGGGAGCCCGAGGGCGATGGCCCTCGGAACTATCCTTTTCTTCTCTCAGCCTTTCCTGAATGGAAGCGCTGAAATCAGCCGAGCTTCCATTCCCAGCCGAGCGGGTCACCATCCATGACCTCAACGCCCTTGCCAGCAAGTTCATCGCGCAGGGCATCGGAGGTCGCAAAGTCCTTGTTCGCCCGGGCCTCCTTTCGCCGCACCAGCGTCTCCTCGATTTCCTCTTCGGAGATTTCAGCGGTCAGCGGCCGCAAGCGCAGGTCCGCCCGGCCGGTCTCGAACAGGCCAAGGCCAAAAACCCCGTCCATCATCTCGACCACGGCGCGTTTGGAGGCCGGGTCGACCTTCTTGGCCGCAAGGACGTCCTCCAGTGCGGTAAGTGCGATAGGGGTGTTGAGATCCTCGGCCAGGGCCTTCTCGAACGTCGCGATCATCGGAGCGAGCTTGGGGTGGGCAGGCGCGCCCGCTGCCACGTCCTTCAGGCGCTCTGCCGCCATGATCATGCGCTTCAGACGGGTGAGCGCAGCGGCTAGACCATCCCACGAGAACTCCAGCTCCGAGCGGTAATGGGCCTGAAGGCACATCATGCGGTAGCCGAGCGGGTGGTAGCCCTTGTCAATGAGCAGTTGGAGACGCAGGAACTCGCCCGAGGACTTGCTCATCTTGCCCGAACGCTCGACGAGGAAGTTGTTGTGCATCCACACCTTCGCACCCGAGTTTCCGGGCACGTCAAGGCCACCTGCGCAGCAGAATGCCTGGTTCTGGGCAATCTCGTTCGGGTGGTGGATCTCGCGGTGGTCGATGCCGCCGGTGTGGATATCGAAGGGGAAGCCCAGCAGCTTGCCCGACATGACAGAGCATTCCAGGTGCCAACCCGGCGCACCCGGCCCCCAGGGCGAATTCCATTCCATCTGGCGCTTCTCGCCCGTCGGGGTCTTGCGCCAGATCGCGAAGTCGGCCGCGTTGCGCTTGCCCTCGACCGCCTCGATACGGCCCTCGCCCTCTTCGGTGACCGCACGCGCAAGGCGCCCGTAGTCGGCGACGGTGGAGACATCGAAGTAGAGACCGCTTTCCAGCTCGTAGCAGTGCCTGGGCGCAATCTCCTTGGCGAAGTCGATCATCTGCTCGACGTAGTCGGTGGCGATCGACCAGTGCGCGGGCTGGCGGATGTTGAGCGCCTTGATGTCGTCCCAGTAGGCCTGCGTGTAGTGGCGCGCGATGTCCCAGATCGACTGCGCCTTTTGCGCGGCCATCTTCTCCATCTTGTCCTCGCCCTCGTCGCCGTCATCCGTCAGGTGGCCGACGTCGGTGATGTTGATGACGTGCGTGAGCTTGAGGCCCCGGTGGCTGAGCGTCCGGCCCAGGATGTCGGCAAAGACATAGGCGCGCATATTGCCGATATGAGGGTAGTTGTAGACCGTCGGCCCGCAAGTATAGACCCGCGCCTCGCCCTCGTGGACGGGCTGGAAGGGTTCCATCTGGCGGGTCAGGCTGTTGAACAGCGTCAGTTCGGGAAGATCGGTCATGATGCCTGCCGCATTAGGCAGCGGTGCCGCGCAGTCAAGCGTTCGCGCGGCCTCAGGCGTGCGCGAGCATGAGTGCGGCCACGCCCACGGTTATGAGCGCAAAGCCCGCCCATTCGCGCGTCGAGAGCCAGCGCCCCGACATGTAGCGCGAAACGAGCGCCACCACGGGCATCTCGATCAGCGCCAGCGTGCGCACGTTCGCCGCCATCGTCAGGGAGAAGGCGATAAACCAGCCTGCAGACGCCAGTGCGCCCAGCGCGCCCGCCGGGACGCTGAGGCGCCATTCGCGCAGCGAATGCGTGAAGGCCTGGGCATCGCGAAACACGAACCAGAGCGCCATCACCCCGCTCTGGATCGCCAGTGAAGTCACCAGCATGAGCAGGCTGCGCATGAGGAAGGTGCCCTCCCCCACCGCCTCGATCGAAGCGCGAAAGCAGATGGCGGTGAGGCCAAACAGCGCCCCGCTGACCACGCCGACAACAAGCGACTTCCAGTCGGCCAGGTCCCCGGCCCCGTCCCCCGGCCTGAGCGAGGCCAGGACGACGCCGATGGTGACCACCAGCACCGCCAGCCAGCCCAGCGCAGGCAGGCGATCCCCGATCAGCACGAGCCCAAGGACCGCCACGGTCGCGGGCTCGGTCTTGATGTAGGCATAGGCAACGCCGAAGTCCCGGCGCGACATGACGACCAGCATCAGCGCGGTCGCGGCGATCTGGGTCACCCCGCCCAGCGCCGCCCAGCCCCACGAAGCGGGCGGTATGGCCGGCAGGTCCTGTCCGGTAATTGCGACAAGGGCAGCCAGGAATAGCACCGCGAAGGGGAGGCCGAAGACGAAGCGCACCTGCGTGCCTCCAGCCGTGCCGATCCGTCCGGTCAGGCGGGACTGGAAGGCGTTGCGAAAGACCTGCGCGAGCGCGGCCGCCAGGGTGAAGGGCACCCACAGGAAGGTCGACGTCATGCGCGCAGGCTCTCGCAGCTAGGCATCAGAAGCCCGCGAAGCGGACCTGATCCTCAAGCGGCGCGCGGGTCCGCTCGAACTGGTTGACCGGATCGGAACGGTCGCCGTAACCGATGGCAAGGCCGCAGAAGAGGATGTGCGTTTCATCGCTCACCCCGATGTGGTCCTTGATGAGACGGCCGAAGTCGCTCATCCATTCCTGCGGGCAGGAATCGAGCCCCTCCTCGCGCAGCAGCAGCATGATCGTCTGCAGCCACATGCCCACGTCCGACCACTGCGGCGCAGCGTGCAGACGCTCCATGTAGATGAGCATCAGGACCGGCGCGCCGAACGAGGCCTTGTTGGCCTCGACGAAACGGTTGCGGCTTTCCTTGTCGTCGCGCGCAATGCCCATGGCGCCGTACATCTGCGCACCCAGTTCCTGGAGGCGGGGCAGGTAACGCTCCGACTTCTGCGGTTCGGAGTAGCTGTACTCGATCGGATCCTGACGCTCGGCGGGCAGGAGCTTGGCCTGCAGGGCCTTGAGCGGCTCACCGGTCAGAACCGTGGCTTCCCAAGGCTGGAAGTTGCAGCCCGAGGGCGCCATGCGCGCCTTGTCGAGAACCCGGGTCAGGACGTCGAGCGGCACCTTCTCGTCCGTGTAGGCGCGGATCGAGCGACGGCTGGCGACAGCCTCGGTAACATTCATGCTTTCTTTTCTTCCTCGAACAGGCCGGCCAACTGCTCGATCATGGTGCCGCCCAGTTGTTCGGCGTCCATGATCGTGACGGCGCGGCGGTAGTAGCGGGTCACGTCATGCCCGATGCCGATGGCGACCAGCTGCACCGGCGACTTGCCTTCGATCCACTCGATCACCCGGCGCAAGTGCGCCTCAAGGTACCCGGCGGAATTGACCGAAAGGGTGGAATCGTCGACCGGCGCGCCATCGGAAATGACCATCAGGATGCGGCGGTCCTCCGGCCGGGCGAGCAGGCGTTCATGCGCCCAGAGCAGCGCCTCGCCGTCGATGTTTTCCTTGAGCAGCCCCTCGCGCATCATCAGGCCCAGGTTCTTGCGCGCGCGGCGCCAGGGCTCGTCGGCCTTCTTGTAGACGATGTGGCGCAGATCGTTGAGGCGGCCGGGATGCGCGGGCTTGCCGTTGGCCAGCCAGTGCTCGCGGCTCTGCCCGCCCTTCCAGGCGCGCGTGGTGAAGCCCAGGATCTCGACCTTGACCCCGCAGCGCTCAAGCGTGCGGGCCATGACGTCTGCGCTGATCGCGGCAATCGAGATCGGGCGTCCGCGCATCGATCCCGAATTGTCGAGCAGCAGGGTCACGACCGTGTCCTTGAACTCGACGTCGCGCTCGACCTTGTAGGAAAGTGAAGAGCCGGGCGAGACGACGACACGGGCGAGGCGCGCGGCGTCGAGCATGCCCTCTTCCTGGTCGAAGTCCCAGGAGCGGTTCTGCTGCGCCATGAGGCGGCGCTGCATGCGGTTGGCAAGCCGCGTGACGACGCCCTGAAGACCTTTCAGCTGCGCGTCGAGATAGGCACGCAGGCGCGTCAGTTCATCCTCGTCACACAGGTCCGCCGCACTCACGACCTCGTCGAAGGCCTCGGTAAAGACTTCATAGTCGAAATCGGCGGGAATATCGGTCCACTGGCGGTTGGGCCGCACGGGCATCATGCCCTCTTCGCCCTCGTCGCCTTCCTGGCCTTCCTCCATGTCGTCGGAGGCATCGCCCTCGGCGTCGCTTTCGCCCTCGTTCTCCCCCATCTGGGGTTCGGCGGCCATCTCGGAGGGCTGGGGCTCCTGCCCGGCGTCCTCGCCATCCTGCTGCTCTTCGGTCTCTTCGTCGCCGTCGAGGTCGTCGTTGTCCTCGGGCGGCATGTCGGTCGGCTCCATGCGCGTCAGCTCCAGATGCTGGAGCATGTCGAGCGAGAGCGACTGGAAGGCCCGCTGGTCCTCTACCGAATTGGCAAGCGCCTCGAAATCGGAGGCGGCACGGCTTTCGATCCAGGTGCGCACCATGTCGACACCGGGACGTGCGACTTCGGGAATGTCCTGGCCCGTCAGCCGCTCGCGCAGGAGCAGAGAGAGCGCCGAGGCAATCGGCACCTCATCGGGCGCTTCGGCGCGAGCAATGGGATCGGTCGCGATGCGCGCCTCGAGCGCGCTGTCGAGGTTGGCGCGCATGCCCTCGTAGGCATTGCTGCCAATGGCCTCGTAGCGCACCGCCTCGACCGCATCATAACAGGCGCGCGCGATGGGTTCGCTCGGCGCCTCGCGCATGTGCGATTTGGGGTTGTGGTAGCGCAGGCGCAGCGAAAGGCGATCCGCCTCGCCGCGCGCCTTCATCGCGGCATCGCGCGGTACTTGGCGGCCGGGCATCGGAATGCGGAAAAGGCTGCCCGAGGAACTGGCGGTATCGGCAGTCCAGTTCACCTCGATCTCGTTGTCCTGCGCGATGGCGCGCGAGGCTACGGCAAGGGCGGACTTGAAGCGGTCGGCTGGAGATTCGTCGGACATGGCGATGACAGCTAGCGCATACGGCCCCGAGCCTCAAACAGGTTTGCCATGCCAACGACTTGGCCAAAGAAACAGGCTGAGATCGAGGACCGTGATCCGAAGCCGCAAAT
The DNA here is from genome assembly GCF_020524485.1 of Novosphingobium profundi. GTDB lineage: Bacteria > Pseudomonadota > Alphaproteobacteria > Sphingomonadales > Sphingomonadaceae > Novosphingobium > Novosphingobium profundi_A. Next base: position 167,855 of record NZ_JAIVLF010000005.1, read on the forward strand.
CCCTCCGGACAAGGACGCAAGAGCCGGGAACGCGTTGCGCGCCCCGGCCCGTCTCTGCCCGCGGCCAGCCGCCCCACCCGAACAGAACGTCGGGAGCTTCAGGCCGCGCGGCGAAGCCCTCTCGTCAGAGCGACTTGTCGCCCGATGCCTTCCAGCGCAGGCGATCGCTCGCGTCGATCACTTCGCCGCCGTTGGCCGTGAGTTTGTCGAAATCGGCGAAGGCCTTTTCGATGGCCTCGCGCTTTTCCAGGATCAAGGCGGCCACGCCGCTGGTCAGCCCGCCCTCGTCGCCCACGCGACCAAGTATGGCGGCAATATCGGCGACAACAGCCGTCGATGGAGAAGTATGAAGATGCCCACGGTCATCAACGTAGGCCTCGATTGTTCGCGCCATTGAACTCTCCTCACCTGACGGCGCATCTCGCCGCCCCGCCCCTTGATCGATGCGAATCAACCCAGGGTGTGCGGGCAGGATACCACAGCTTGAGGCCGCAGGAATCGGGGATACTGAGGAGAAACCCGTTCAGGAATGGAGCAGTTCGCCAGGGAAAAACCAAAAGTGCCGGAATTCAAAATTTTAACGATTTCGAGCCGTCGACATGTGTTGCAAAAGAAACACACCCACACACCAACCAAACTATTGCCCAAAATAAAAACGCCGCCACACCGTATTCAAACAGGTGCAGCGGCGTATTCACATCACCTCTCGCTTTCGCCAGAAGTAATCATCAAGTCAAACCATCAGATCGACTGACCAGTCTTCGCCCAATCGGCGAGGAAGCCTTCGATACCCTTTTCGGTCAGAACGTGCTTGAACAGGTTCTTGATGACCGAGGGCGGCATCGTCGCGACGTCCGCACCGATCTTGGCGCACTGCAGCAGGTGGATCGGGTGACGGATCGAGGCCGCGAGGATCTCGGTCTCGAAGGCATAGTTGTCATAGATGAGACGGATGTCTTCGATCAGCTGGATGCCGTCGAAGCCGTTGTCATCGTGACGGCCGATGAAGGGCGAGATGAACGAGGCGCCGGCCTTGGCGGCGAGCAGCGCCTGGTTGGCCGAGAAGCACAGCGTGACGTTGACCATCGTACCTTCGCTGCTGAGCGCCTTGCAGGTCTTGAGGCCGTCGACGGTGAGCGGTACCTTGATGCACACGTTGTCGGCGATCTTACGCAGGATTTCGGCCTCACGCATCATGCCTGCGTGGTCGAGCGCGACGACTTCGGCGCTGACCGGACCATCGACGAGCTCGCAGATCTCCTTGGTGACTTCCATGAAGTCACGGCCCGACTTGGCGATCAGCGAAGGGTTGGTGGTAACGCCATCGAGGAGGCCGGTGTCGGCCATTTCCTTGATGTCGGCGATTTCGGCGGTGTCGACGAAGAACTTCATGGCGGGTTCCTGAACTGGGTTGAAGCTGGGGGACGGCCCCGGTCCGGGCCGGATGCGAATCTGGCGCCCCTATAGGCGCAGCTTTCGCATCGGACCAGCCTCTCCCGAGCCACGCGACCGAAGACACCCGCCAGCGACCGCCCCGGTCATCTGGCGCGCGCTTACGCCACGCAAGCTCCGGTCACGCGTCGCCGAAGGCCGATATGAGCAGAGGATCGCCACTCGGCTCGGGATCGCGGCGCAGGCTCGCCTCCTGGACGCCGACTTCATACCAGATCGCGTTGTCCGCCTCGACGGCCATGGCCGCGGCCGCTTGCGCGAGAGTGACCTCCGGCAGGGATTTCACGACCTTCATCGTGTACGAATCGTCGTGCTTCTTCAGGATGTCGACAAGAATAGGCGTCATCGCCTCGATCAGCCCCATCCCGACCTGCGCACGCAGGTAGGACGTCGCGGCCGTGAACGAGCCGCCCAGAATTTCGTCGGTATCGGGAACCTCCAGCTTCGCGATCGGCGCACGCGCACGCGGTGCCACCTCGCGAACGGCTTCCTCGGCAAGACGGTTCTGCTCGTACATGAGCGCGCTCTTCTGCGTCTCGCTGAGGCTTGGCTGCGACTTGAAGATTTCCGGCAGACCGACCCGGGCGACCGAGCTGTTCCAGAACCCTTCCGATTTCGTCAGGATCGCGATGGCCTCCTTGGCCGCTGCGGCCAAGAGGTGGCGCACGACATCGGCCCGCTGATCGGGGGCGACCGCCGCCTGTGCGCTCTGACTTCCCAGCAGCCCACCACCCAGCACAGACAGCGCAGCCACAGCAGCGCCGCCCGCCAGCACATCGCGCCGGTTCAGACCTTTCGCCGCACCGCATACCGCCGTGCCCTTGGACTGCATTCCCCAACTACGCATCATCCACTCCTTCCCGAGCCTCACTTCAAGTGCCTATATGCACGGGCAATGCTCCGTGTTCGACTCCTAGTTTTCAATGCCGCACTTGGCGTTCTCGATTACCGCGTGCCCGAGGGGGTGCAGGTCGAACCCGGCTCCATTGTGATCGCGCCGCTGGGGCCGCGCCAGATCCTGGGCATTGCCTGGGAGCCCGAGCGCCTGGAAGCCCAGGACGTGCCCGAGGCCAAGCTGCGCCCGATCCTCGAAGTCCTGCCTGTCCCTCCGCTCAAGGCCGAGCTGCGCCGCCTGATCGAGTGGACCGCGGACTATTACTGCGCGCCACTTTCCGCAGTCGCGCGCATGGCGCTCGGCTCGATGGCGGCGCTGCGCGGGGGCGGCACGACCACCGAGTATCGCCTGACGGGTCTGGAACCCAAGCGCCTCACCCCCCAGCGCGCCGCCGCAATGGATGCGCTGCACGGCGAGCAGGCCTCGATCCGCGAACTCGCCGAACTCGCCTCGGTGTCGGAAGGGGTTCTGCGCGGCATGGTCGGCGCGGGCCTGCTCGAAGCGGTCACGGTCGATCTCGACAAACCCTACCCGCCCGCCAACCCGCAGCACAACGCGCCCACGCTCAGCGAAGACCAGCGCAAGGCTGCGGATACGTTCGTGGACGCCGTGAAGGCCGACGAATTTGCCCCCTTCCTCCTCGACGGGGTCACCGGCTCGGGCAAGACCGAGACCTACTTCGAAGCGGTCGCCGCGGCCATTGAAGGCGGCAAGCAGGTCCTTGTCCTTCTCCCCGAGATCGCGCTCACCGAAAACTTCCTGCGCCGCTTCGAGGAGCGCTTTGGCGTTGCGCCGATCCAGTGGCATTCCTCCCTGAAGGCCAGCGAGCGCCGCCGCGCCTGGCGCGCCATCGTCAAGGGCGCAGCCGACGGCGGCGCGCAGGTCGTCGTGGGCGCCCGCTCGGCACTCTTCCTGCCTTATGCGCGCCTTGGCCTCATCATTGTCGATGAAGCGCACGAAGTCTCCTTCAAGCAGGACGAGGGCGTGCGCTACAACGCACGCGACGTCGCCGTCATACGCGCGCGCTACGAAAAGGCGCCGATCATCCTGGCGAGCGCAACGCCGGCTCTGGAATCGATGCAGCTGGCCGAAGCGGGCATCTACACCAAGATCGAACTCCCCGCTCGTTTTGGCGGCGCGCAACTGCCCGACATCCAGATCCTCGACCTGCGCAAGGACGTTCCCGACAAGGGCCGCTGGATCGCCAAGCCCCTCGTCGCGCAGATGCAGGCCCGGCTGGAGCGTGGCGAACAGTCGCTGCTGTTCCTCAACCGGCGCGGCTATGCCCCGCTCACCTTGTGCCGCAACTGCGGCCACCGCTTCCAGTGCAGCCACTGCACCGCCTGGCTGGTCGAGCACCGCTTCAGCCAACGCCTCGCCTGCCACCATTGCGGCCACGAGGAACCTGTGCCCGACGCCTGCCCGGAATGCAGCGCGAAGGATTGCCTCGTCGCCTGCGGCCCTGGCGTGGAACGCATTGCCGACGAGGTCGCCGAGATCTTCCCCGAAGCGCGCGTCGCGCTCATCACCTCGGACACGATGAACAGCCCCGAGGCTATCGCCGAGTTCGTTGCCAAGGCCGAGAACAAGGCCATCGACGTAATCGTGGGCACGCAGCTCGTGACCAAGGGCTACCACTTCCCCGACCTGACGCTGGTCGGCGTGATCGATGCGGACCTTGGCCTCGAAGGCGGAGACCTGCGCGCGGCCGAGCGCACCTACCAGCAGGTCGCCCAGGTCGCAGGGCGTGCCGGACGCGGTGAGAAGCCCGGCGAAGTGCTCATCCAGACGCGCCACCCTGAAGCTCCGGTCATCGCCGCGCTGGCCGCAGGCGACCGCGACGCCTTCTACGACGCCGAGACCGAAGCTCGCCGCGACGCAGGCGCTCCTCCCTTCGGACGCTGGGCCGCGATCATCGTCTCCTCCGAGGACATGGCCGAAGCGCGCGATGCGGCCCGCGCCATCGGCGGCACCGCACCCGACCTGCCCGACATGCTGGTCCTGGGCCCTGCCCCTGCCCCCCTATCGCTTCTGCGCGGACGGCATCGCTTTCGCCTTCTCATCAACGCGCGCCGCTCGGCCCAACTACAAAAGATCGTGCGCGCCTGGCTCGGCCCCCTCAACTTCCCCAAGGGTGTGCGCGTCCACGTCGACGTCGACCCCTACAGCTTCGTCTGACCGGCACGGCGAGTCTCCGACGAACGAACAGGTCGCGAATTTGCAGACCGAATGAACGCACCGCACCGCCCCAAACGGTCCAGGACGCCATGTTCATCTGGCATTCAGTCGATTCCCCAAGGAACCTGGCCCGCACCCCAGACGAAAGGATAATGTTGCCATATGCGAAGTTGCGCGCCGCGCGCCGCAATTTGCAACTTGCGGCACGCCGCCCCCACCAAACCGGCAACGAAATTCAGAAAGCCTGCCGACGAATTTGCACGCACCACCGTGTAATTCCCTAGAATTTCCAGAGCGCTGAACGGCCTCGCAGCGGAAATTGGATATCGCCCACGCACAAGACTGCACCGACTACTGTGAACGCTACCCTTTTGCCGCGACTGCGGCTAAGTTCCCACATCAACGTGGGCTCGTGTGCCGGGGTGCCTTGCATAGTCGCATTATCGTCGCTATGCGCGCCCCGTCTGCAGGCCGGGGGGACGTGCACAACAGGTTCCCCGTTCAGTGCCTCAGCCCACCCGATGTAAGGATAGGACACGCGTGGAGAACTCCGGCGGAATCAAGGCCAGCTTGCAAGGACGGTACGCTTCGGCGCTGTTCGAACTTGCCAGCGAAAACGGCACCGTAACGACAGTCGAAAGCGACCTCGACAAGACCGCTCAGGCGATTGCCGAGAACGAGGACCTCGCCGGCCTGATTCGGAATCCCGAAGTCAGCCGCAAGGATGCCGCCAAGGCGATGGACGCCGTGGCCGACATCCTGGGCCTGTCCCCGGTGAGCAAGAACTTCCTGGGCGTGCTGGCGGACAACCGTCGCCTCTCGGCCCTGCCCGAAATCATCCGGGCCTTCAGCGCGATTGCCGCTGCGCAGCGCGGCGAGGCAACGGCCGAAGTCACTTCGGCCCATGCGCTCGACGACCTGCAGGTCGAGCAGCTTCGCCAGAAGCTGGAAGCGCGCGAAGGCCGCAACGTAAAAATCAAGACGAGCGTCGATCCGGACCTTCTTGGCGGCCTTGTCGTCACGATCGGTTCGAAGCGTATTGACAGCTCGATCCGCACCCGTCTCAATTCGCTCGCCCAGGCCATGAAGGGCTGAAGAAAGGCATTAGAATGGATATCCGCGCAGCAGAAATCTCGAAGGTCATCAAGGACCAGATTGCCAACTTCGGCACCGAAGCTCAGGTTTCGGAAGTGGGCAAGGTGCTCTCCGTCGGTGACGGTATCGCCCGCATTCATGGCCTCGACCAGTGCCAGGCTGGTGAAATGGTCGAATTCGCCAACGGCATCCAGGGCATGGCGCTCAACCTCGAAGCCGACAACGTCGGCGTCGTGATCTTCGGCTCGGACGCCGAGATCAAGGAAGGCGACACCGTCAAGCGCACCGGCACCATCGTCGACGTGCCGACCGGCAAGGGCCTTCTGGGCCGCGTCGTCGACGCGCTGGGCAACCCGATCGATGGCAAGGGCCCGATCGAGTACACCGAGCGCCGCCGCGTGGAATCGAAGGCTCCGGGCATCATCCCGCGCAAGTCGGTGCACGAGCCCGTGCAGACCGGCCTCAAGGCCATCGACGCCCTCGTTCCCGTCGGCCGTGGCCAGCGCGAGCTGATCATCGGTGACCGTCAGACCGGCAAGACCGCCGTCGCCATCGACACCTTCATCAACCAGAAGGGTCCGAACCAGAGCGACGACGAAGGCAAGAAGCTCTACTGCATCTACGTCGCCGTCGGCCAGAAGCGCTCGACCGTCGCGCAGATCGTGCGTCAGCTCGAAGAGAACGGCGCGATGGAATACTCCATCGTCATCGCCGCGACCGCTTCGGAGCCCGCCCCGCTGCAGTACCTCGCGCCCTACACCGGCGCCGCGATGGGTGAGTTCTTCCGCGACAACGGCATGCACGCCGTGATCGTGTACGACGACCTTTCCAAGCAGGCCGTTGCCTACCGTCAGATGTCGCTGCTCCTTCGCCGTCCCCCGGGCCGCGAAGCGTATCCCGGCGACGTGTTCTACCTCCACAGCCGTCTCCTTGAGCGCGCTGCGAAGATGAGCGACGAGATGGGTGCCGGCTCGCTGACCGCGCTGCCGATCATCGAGACCCAGGCAGGCGACGTCTCGGCCTACATTCCGACCAACGTGATCTCGATCACCGACGGCCAGATCTTCCTTGAAACCGGTCTGTTCTACCAGGGCGTGCGTCCGGCCATCAACGTCGGTCTGTCGGTCAGCCGCGTCGGCGGTTCGGCCCAGACCAAGGCGATGAAGAAGGTTGCCGGCTCGATCAAGCTCGAGCTCGCGCAGTACCGCGAAATGGCGGCCTTCGCGCAGTTCGGTTCGGACCTCGACGCCTCGACCCAGAAGCTCCTCAACCGCGGTGCGCGCCTGACCGAGCTGCTCAAGCAGCCCCAGTTCTCGCCGCTTCCGTTCGAAGAGCAGACCGTGTCGATCTTCGCGGGCACCAACGGCTACCTCGACACCGTCGCGGTGTCGGACGTGGTTCGCTACGAAGCCGAGATGCTCAGCTTCATGCGTTCGGAGCACGCCGAGGTTCTGGCCGAGATCCGCGAGAGCAAGAAGTTCGAGGGCGAGGTGAAGGACAAGACCGTCGCCGCGCTCGACAAGTTCGCCAAGACCTTCGCGTAAGCCCTGCGTCGCCCCGGTGAAAGCCGGGGCCGCACCCGGCACGACGCAAGTCCTGCCGCACACGATCCCGGCTTCGTCCGGGATGACGAATGGAGAAAATTGAGTGGCATCGCTCAAGGAACTCAAGGGCCGGATCAACTCGGTCAAGTCGACCCAGAAGATCACGAAGGCCAAGCAGATGGTCGCCGCGGCCAAGCTGCGCAAGGCACAGGAAGCCGCTGAACAGGCGCGCCCCTATGCCGCTCGCCTCGCCGAGGTGATGGGCTCGCTCGCGAGCAAGGTCACGATCAGCGAGAACAGCCCCAAGCTCCTGGCTGGGACCGGCAGCGACCAGGTTCATCTCCTTGTCGTCGCCAACTCGGACAAGGGTCTGTGCGGCGCGTTCAACTCGAACATCGTGAAGGCGGCGGTCCAGAAGGCCCGCAAGCTCGAAGCCGAAGGCAAGACCGTGCTGTTCTACCTCGTGGGCCGCAAGGGCCGCGCGGTGATCAAGCGCGAATTCCCCAAGCAGATCGAGCACATGTTCGACACGACCGACGTGCGCAATCCCGGCTTCAACGAAGCCGAACAGATCGCGGACGAACTGGTTGCCCTCTACGAAAAGGGCAAGTTCGACGTCGCGCACCTGTTCTTCGCGAAGTTCCGCTCGGCGCTGGTTCAGGAGCCGACCGGTCAGCAGATCATCCCCGTTCCCACGCCTGAGGCTGCCGCTGCGACGGCCGGTCAGGACGCGGTGACCGAGTATGAGCCGGAAGAGGAAGAAATCCTCGCCGCGCTGCTGCCGCGTTACCTCAAGACCCAGCTCTTCGGTGCCCTGCTGGAGAACGCCGCATCCGAACAGGGTGCGTCGATGACGGCCATGGACAACGCCACGCGCAACGCGGGCGACCTGATCCAGAAGCTGACCATCCAGTACAACCGCAGCCGCCAGGCCGCGATCACCACCGAACTCGTTGAAATTATCGCGGGCGCGGAAGCGCTCTAAGACATCGCAGGCAAGGAAACCTCAAATGGCCACTGCACCCGTGCTTAACCAGACTACCGCTGGCAAGATCAGCCAGGTCATCGGCGCCGTCGTCGACGTCATCTTCGAAGGCGAGCTGCCCCCCATCCTCACCGCGCTCGAGACCGAGAACAACGGCCAGAAGCTGGTTCTCGAAGTCGCGCAGCACCTTGGTGAGAACACCGTGCGCACCATCGCCATGGACGGCACCGACGGCCTCACCCGCGGTCAGGACGTAACCTCGACCGGCAAGCAGATCTCGGTGCCGGTCGGCCCCAAGACGCTCGGCCGCATCATGAACGTCGTGGGCGATCCCATCGACGAACGCGGCCCGATCGGTTCGGACATGCACTCGGCGATCCACGCCGAAGCGCCCCCGTTCATCGAGCAGTCGACCGAAGCGGCCATCCTCGTGACGGGCATCAAGGTCATCGACCTTCTCGCTCCCTACGCCAAGGGCGGCAAGATCGGCCTGTTCGGCGGCGCAGGCGTGGGCAAGACCGTGCTCATCCAGGAGCTCATCAACAACATCGCGAAGGGCCACGGCGGCGTGTCCGTGTTCGCCGGTGTGGGTGAGCGTACCCGTGAAGGTAACGATCTCTACCACGAATTCCTCGACGCCGGCGTTATCGCCAAGGACGCCGAAGGCAACGCGATCTCCGACGGTTCGAAGGTTGCTCTCGTCTTCGGTCAGATGAACGAGCCCCCGGGCGCCCGTGCCCGCGTCGCGCTCTCGGGCCTGACCATGGCCGAGTACTTCCGTGACCAGGAAGGCCAGGACGTTCTCTTCTTCGTCGACAACATCTTCCGCTTCACCCAGGCCGGCGCCGAAGTGTCGGCTCTGCTTGGCCGCATTCCTTCGGCCGTGGGCTACCAGCCGACACTGTCGACCGACATGGGCCAGCTGCAGGAGCGCATCACCTCGACGACCAAGGGCTCGATCACCTCGGTCCAGGCCATCTACGTCCCCGCGGACGACCTTACCGACCCGGCTCCGGCTACCTCGTTCGCCCACCTTGACGCGACGACCACGCTGAACCGTGCGATCTCGGAGCTGGGCATCTACCCGGCCGTCGACCCGCTCGACTCGACCAGCCGCGTTCTCGAACCGCGCGTTGTCGGCAACGAGCACTACGAGACCGCCCGCGCCGTCCAGGAAATCCTGCAGAAGTACAAGTCGCTGCAGGACATCATCGCCATTCTCGGCATGGACGAGCTCTCGGAAGAGGACAAGCTGACGGTCGCCCGCGCCCGTAAGATCCAGCGCTTCCTCTCGCAGCCGTTCCACGTCGCCGAGGTCTTCACCGGCATCTCGGGCAAGTTCGTCCAGCTCGAAGACACCGTGAAGTCGTTCAAGGCCGTCGTCGAAGGCGAATACGACCACCTCCCCGAAGCGGCCTTCTACATGGTCGGCGGCATCGAGGAAGCGGTTGCCAAGGCGAAGAAGCTGGCAGAAGACGCCTAAGGAATTCGTTCGGAGCCCGGCACCGTCCCGCAAGGTTCAGGTGCCGGGCCCGGCCTCTTCCTGAAGGCATGCCCGACAGGGCCATTCCCGCCCCTCGGGCCCTCTTCCAAGCGCAAGGAAACGCAACATGGCACTGCATTTCGAACTCGTGACGCCGGCGAAGCTCGTTCGCTCGGAGGACGTCCACATGGTCGTCGTCCCCGGCACCGAAGGTGAGTTCGGTGTTCTTGCCGGTCACGCCCCCTTCATGTCGACCGTCGCCGATGGCGCGATCAAGGTCTACAAGACCGAGAACGGCATTCCCGAAGAGATCGTGATCTCGGGCGGCTTTGCCGAAGTCGGCGACAAGGGCCTGACCGTCCTGGCCGAACACGTCGAGAACTGATTCTCAGCGATCATCTCGCATCTTACGCGAAAAAGGGCGCCCCGGAATTCCGGCGGCGCCCTTTTCGCTTTCCGCGCAGATGCCTGAATTTTCCAAGGGGCCATCGCCCCTTGCCCCCAAAATGGGCGACCTCACCCTTACCAGCCAAGGCTGCGAACCTGCCCCAGACAGTTTGGGGAGCCCGAGGGCGATGGCCCTCGGAACTGTCTTTTTCTTTATTGGTATAGCCCCCGCCTCACTTCTTCCGCCGCGTCGGCGCATGAAAATCGGAAGGCTTGTTCGATATCCAGGCAAGGAAGCGTGCGATCTCGGCCTGGCCGCGCAGCGCCTCGACGTCCTCGCCGATCCGCGCAAGCTCGGCGTTGCTGAACGTCACGTGCAGCGTGCGGTGGCAGATCGGATGGACGGGCCGCGTCGCGCGCCCTCCCCGGCTCTTGGGAACCGGGTGGTGCCATTCCACCTTGCGTCCCAGTTCGCGCAGGCACAGCCAGCAGGTCTTGTCCGCGTCGTCCATGCCTTCAATCTAGGGATCAGCGAGCGCCTTGCCAGCCCCTCCCTTCCCTCGACGCATTAGGGAGTTATCAAAGTTTCAACCTTAATCTCCCACCTGAAACATGGAAATTCGCCCGGCGCCAGACCGGGCCATGGATACTAGGGTTGACGATACGATGACGGCATTCGGGCGGCGCAGTGGGATCGGACAGGGTACGCGTCCAGCTTTTGGGGTGGCCAAACCCTTGAAGGGCGGAGCAGGCGCCAAAGATCAGCAGGCCCCGGCTCCCGGTTCCGCGCCCGTCCCGGGCAACGATGCCCCGTCTTCTCCTACGGCCGAGAAGGCCCCCGGCAATCCCAACTCGCGCGAAGACGCGATGTCGCGGCTTGCCGACCGCGCCAACGCCGTCCACGAGAACCAGGAGCAGGACAGCTTCGAGGCCTCGATCCACAAGATCAAGGAGCAGGTCCTTCCCCGTCTCCTCGAACGTGTCGATCCCGAGGCGGCCGCGACGCTCACCAAGGATGAACTCTCCGAGGAATTCCGTCCGATCATCGTCGAGGTGCTGGCCGAACTGAAGATCACCTTCAACCGGCGCGAGCAGTTCGCGCTCGAGAAGGTTCTGATCGACGAGCTGCTCGGTTTCGGTCCGCTGGAGGAGCTTCTCAACGATCCTGACGTCTCGGACATCATGGTCAACGGCCCCAACCAAACCTACATCGAAAAGAAGGGCAAGCTGCAGCTCGCCGGAACCAAGTTCCGCGATGAACAGCACCTTTTCCAGATCGCCCAGCGCATCGTGAACCAGGTCGGCCGCCGCGTCGACCAGACGACCCCGCTCGCCGACGCCCGCCTCAAGGACGGCAGCCGCGTCAACGTGATCGTGCCGCCGCTCAGCTTGCGCGGCACCGCGATCTCGATTCGTAAGTTCTCCGAAAAGCCGATCACGATCGACATGCTGCGCGACTTCGGCTCGATGTCGGACAAGATGGCGACCGCGCTCAAGATCGCGGGCGCGTGCCGCATGAACGTCGTCATCTCGGGCGGTACCGGCTCGGGCAAGACGACCATGCTCAACGCCCTGTCCAAGATGATCGATCCGGGCGAGCGCGTTCTGACCATCGAGGACGCGGCCGAACTTCGCCTGCAGCAGCCGCACTGGCTGCCGCTTGAAACGCGCCCGCCGAACCTGGAAGGCCAGGGTGCCATTACCATCGGCGACCTCGTCAAGAACGCCCTGCGTATGCGCCCTGACCGCATCATCCTGGGCGAAATTCGCGGCGCGGAATGTTTCGACCTTCTCGCCGCCATGAACACCGGCCACGACGGTTCGATGTGTACCCTCCACGCCAACTCCCCACGTGAGTGTCTGGGGCGTATGGAGAACATGATCCTGATGGGCGACATCAAGATTCCCAAGGAAGCGATCAGCCGCCAGATTGCCGAATCCGTCGACATCATCGTCCAGGTCAAGCGCCTGCGCGACGGTTCGCGCCGCACCACCAACATCACCGAGGTGATCGGCATGGAAGGCGACGTCATCGTCACCCAGGAACTGTTCAAGTTCGAGTATCTGGACGAGACCGATGACGGCAAGATCGTCGGTGAATTCCGCGCCTCGGGCCTACGCCCCTACACGCTGGAAAAGGCACGCCAGTTCGGCTTCGACCAGGCCTACCTCGAGGCCTGCCTCTAAACCCGAACCAGCGAGTCAATCGTCAGGGCCCCGCCAGCCTCGTGCCGGCGGGGCCCTGTCGTATCAGCGCCATATCAGCGCACGATGGAGACACCGAAGCGCAGACGCGTGACCTTGCGGTCATAGTCGAGCAGGTTTTCGCCATAGCCCGCAAAGGCCTGCCCGAAGAGGTAGAGGTTGAGGCCGGTGTCGATGATGTTGTCCATGGGATAGGACAGCTCCCCTTCGACCGCGCCCTTACCCGAAGAAAAGTTGAGGCGACTGGTCGTGGTGAGACGCAGGCCATCAGGCTTGCCGATCTCGGCAAAGAGGCCGGTCGAACCCCGGTAGTGGCGGATATCCGGGTTGTCCGAAAGATCGCCCACGTAGAAGAACAGGCGCGGTCCGAACGACACCGTGTAGTCGCCCGCTTCCACGGAGGCCACCGGTTGGATGTAGACCGTGTTCGCGCTGCGCGAGGCATCCCCGTCGCGGCCGTTGGATTCGTGGCGAAGGCCCACCTGCCCGCCCAGCGACAGCCCATCGCCCACTTCGATGGCGGGCTGCAGGTAGAAGATCTCGGGCATGAAATCGATGTTGCGGAACGGCGAGGAATCCGCGCCCAGATCCCAGAACAGGCGCTGGGTATAGGCAAAGTGCAGGCCGTTGGCGAAGGGCGCGCCCAGCCCGACGTCGCCAGGATCACCGAAGAGCTGGTACTTGAAGCTGATCTGGATGCGCCCCTCGCTGTTGGTGCCCGGGCCATAGGCCGCATAGATCGGACCATAGGCCGAGAGGTTGTCGAGGAAGGCATTGCCCCGCTCGCCCTTTGCCGAGGGGACTTCGCTGGGCGCGAGCACGATCCCGGTCTCGGCCTGCTTCGCCTCGGGGGCTGCCGCGATGGCCGTTTCCTCACCAGACGGTGCCACCTTGGGGGCAGCCATGGCGAGACGCTGGGAACGGCTGGGCACGAGATAGCGGGGCGAGGCCGCGCCCTCGGCCAGGCTGAGCGAGATCGCGGTACTCTCGCCTGCCTGCTCGCTCGCCGCCACTGCGTTGGGCAGGCGCAGCTGGCACTGGCGCGTGGCGAGACTGGCCGGGACCGCTTCACCGCTTGCGACAGAAGCGCAGGTAATCGTTGCGGGAACCCGCTGCATACCCACTGTCAGGATCGCATCCAGGGTATCGGGGACGGCTGCGGGTGCACCTGCACCGGGAAGCGCGACCACCTCGATTTCGACGGTGGCCTCGTCCTGCGTGGGCGCCATCTGCGCGACGAGCAGGCGCGGCGCATCCGGTGCCTGATCCTGCGCCAAGGCCGGGGCATGAGAAAGAGCGAGGACGAGCCCCCCCAGTGGCAGGACGGCGCCTGTCCGAAGCCATCCGGCCCGGCTGCGTGCAATAGTCATCTTGATCTTGTCACCCGTTAACGCCCCGGCGAAGGGGCTTCCTCCCTGTCTGGACCTGTATCGCGGCGTCGCCGGGTCAGACGCCCAGCCAGTGACGACCGCCGACACCGATCAGCAGCACAGCTCCCAGAAACGCAAAAAGGAAGATCGCGTTCCATGGCATGAAACCCACGCGGTCGAGATCGGTTCGCCGCAGGCGTCGCCGCTCGGCCAGTGTTGCCACCAGCGCCAGCACGGCGAGCACCGCGCCGCACGTCACCATGATCTGATCGGTCGGTTCCATGCCCTTGCCCTTGCCCCGAAGCGCGCAGGAGTTAAAGCGGCTTCGTGACCTCTTCCCCAGACATGCCCGCAACCAGCGCCAAGACGCCCCCCGCTCCTGCCGAGCGCCCGCACAACCCTTTGCTGGCGATTTCGCTGCGTCTGGGCGCCACGCTGGCGCTGGCAACGATGTTCATGCTGATCAAGCTTGCCGGGACCTATGGGGTCTCGATGCCCGAGCTGATGTTCTGGCGCCAGGCGATCAGCGTGCCGCTCATTGCAGGGGCGCTCTATTTCACGGGGCAGTTCGGCAAACTGGGCACGCGCCGTCCGCTGGCCCATGCAGGGCGCGCGGCGGTGGGGACCGCGGGCCTGTTCTGCAACATTGCCGCCTCCACCCTGCTTCCCCTGCCCGTGGCCACGACGCTGGGCTTCACCGCCCCGCTCTTCGCCGTCCTCATCACCGCGCTGATCCTGCGCGAGCATGTCGGGCGCTGGCGCTGGACCGCCGTAATCGCCGGGTTTGCCGGTGTCCTCGTGATCGCAGGGCCTGGCGAGATCGCCAACGTGCCGGTACTGGGCGTCGCGGCGGGCCTTGGCGCCGGGATCATCGTCGCCACCGTCAGCTTCCAGATCCGCGATCTGGCTCGCACCGACACGCCAATCTCTATGGTGTTCTGGTTCGCGCTTTTCGGGATGCTGGGGGCCAGCCTGTTCCTGCCCTTCTACGGGCGCTGGCACGAACCGCAGGTCTACCTCATCCTGATCGCGCTGGGACTTGCGGGCACGCTTGGGCAGTTCTTCATCGCCGCCTCGCTGCGCTACGCCTCGGTCGCAACCGTGGTTGTCATCGACTACGTCTCGCTCATCTGGGCGACGACCTACGGCCTCGTCATCTTCGGCAGCTGGCCGCCCCACACGACCTGGCTGGGGGCCCCGCTCATCATCGCGGCAGGCCTCATCATCACCTGGCGCGAGCACTATCTTTCACGCCGGGTCTCCCCGGCCTCCGCGCTCGATTCCAGCGCTCTGGAAGAGGCCGCCGAGGACGATGCTGTCCCCCGCACCGGAACCTGATCATGGTTTGCGTGTTTTTCCCTGCGACCCGGCCGCTTGCGGCCTCGCGGCACGAAAAGGAAAAGACACCATGATCAAGAAGTTCACCTTTGCCCTCCTTGCCAGCGGCCTCGTCTTGGGTGCGAGCGCGTGCAACACCGTCAAGGGCGCGGGCGAAGACATTGAATCGGTCGGCCAGGCAGGCGACGACGCCATCAACTGAGCCACCCCCGACAGATCCGGACCGTGCAAGCGCCCCTCTCCTCCAACAGGAGCTCCTGCGCGGTCCGGTGCCGTCCCCAAGCCGAACGGGGAAGGTCGATCTTGGCAGGATGGCGATGCTTCGCGTAAGAAGGTCGCTCCATCCACCACGAAAAGATCGACCGCATGATCGGCAAATCGCTTACTCTTCTCGCCACGCTGGGCCTTCTGGCCAGCCTTGGCGCCTGCAACACCGTCAAGGGCCTCGGCCGCGACGTGGAATCGGTAGGCCAGGCAGGCGAGCGCGCCATCAACTGATCGCGCGAACCGCGTTTCACGCGCGCCACAAACGAGAACGGCCGCAATCCTGAAAAGGACTGCGGCCGAATTCGTATGTGCCGAAGCTGGCAGATCAGGCCGCTTCGTCGCCCTTCCACACCAGCACCGGCTTGCGCGCGGCGCGGGTCTCGTCGAGCCGGCGGCGCGGCGCGAAGTGGGGCGCGGTGTGCAGGCTCTCGTCCTGCTCCTGCGCGCGCTGGGCAAGGTTGCGCATCGAGGCAATGAAACGGTCGAGCCCCTGCTTGCTCTCGGTCTCCGTGGGCTCGATCAGCATCGCGCCCTTGACCACCAGCGGGAAGTAGACCGTCATCGGGTGGAAGCCCTCGTCGATCAGGCCCTTGGCGATGTCGAGCGTGGAGATGCCCTCGGGCAGCCCTGCATCGCTGAACAGCGCCTCGTGCATGCACGGACCGCTCTTGCCAAACGGCGCTTCCAGCACGTCCTCAAGGCTGCGCAGGATGTAGTTGGCGTTCAGCACGGCATCTTCCGACACCTGCTTCAGGCCATCCGCACCATGGCTCAGGATATAGGCCAGCGCGCGGGTGAACATGCCCATCTGACCGTGGAAGGCGACCATGCGGCCAAAGGCGCGTTCGTGCCCTTCCCCGCGGTTCTCTTCCTCGACAAGGTGAACCTCGCCGTCCTCGCCGCGCGTCACGAAAGGAAGCGGCGCATAAGGGGCGAGCGCTTCGGACAGCACTACCGGACCTGCGCCCGGACCGCCGCCACCGTGGGGCGTGGAGAAGGTCTTGTGCAGGTTGATGTGCATGGCATCGACGCCCAGATCCCCCGGACGCACGCGCCCGACGATGGCGTTGAAGTTCGCGCCGTCGCAGTAGACGTAGCCACCCACTTCGTGAACCGCGTCCGCGATTTCCTTGAGGTCCGGTTCGAACAGGCCGCAAGTGTTGGGATTCGTGATCATCACGCCCGCAACGTCCGGGCCCAGCTTTTCCTTGAGCGCTTCCAGATCGACGCGGCCCTCGGGCGTTGCCGGAATAGCCTGGACCTTGAAGCCTGCAAACGCAGCGGTCGCCGGGTTGGTGCCGTGCGCGCTTTCGGGAACCAGAACGATCTCACGACTTTCCCCGCGCGCGTCGAGCGCGGCGCGGATGCACAGTAGGCCGCACAGTTCACCATGCGCGCCCGCCTTGGGGCTCATCGCGACCGACGCCATGCCGGTCAGCTTCATCAGCCAGTCGGCCAACTGCTCGATCACTTCGAGCGCGCCCTCGACCGTCTTCTGCGGCTGGAGCGGGTGGACATCGGCGAAGCCGGGCAGACGCGCCATCTTCTCGTTCAGGCGCGGGTTGTGCTTCATCGTGCAGGAGCCAAGCGGGAACGGGCCAAGGTCGATGCCGTAGTTCTGGCGCGAGAGGCGCGTGTAGTGGCGCACCGCTTCGGGTTCGGACAGGCCGGGCAGCGCGGGCGCGGCCTTGCGGCGGAACTTCGATAGCGCCGGTGAAACGGCCTTGCTCGGCGCCTCGATATCGACGCCGGTCTGGCCTTCGCAGCCCAGTTCGAAGATCAGCGCTTCTTCCAGCATCAGCGCGCGGTCGCCGCTCTGCGTTGCAGGTGCCATGTCGCCGGGGGCAACTTCGTTCATGCTGGGACGCCAGCCTGCCGTGTTCACACCGCTCATGCCGCTTCTCCTTCCAGGACCGCCGCAAGGCCGGCGGCAAATTCCTCGATATCTTCCAGAGTGACGGTCTCGGTCGCGGTGACGAGGAGACCGTTGTGGAGGTCAGCCTGCTCGGGGAACAGGCGGCCCAGCGAGACACCGCCCAGGATGCCCTTGTCGGCCAGTTCGCGCACGACCTCGCGCGCATCGCGCGGCAGGACCAGCGTGACCTCGTTGAAGTAGGCATCGCTCAGCAGCGACACGCCCGGGATCTGCGTCAGACGCTCGACCAGGGCCTGCGTGCGATCGTGGTTGATCGCGGCCAGCTGCTCCAGGCCCTCGCCGCCCAGCAGGCTCATGTGGATGCTGAATGCCAGCGCGCACAGGCCCGAGTTGGTGCAGATGTTGCTTGTGGCCTTCTCGCGGCGGATGTGCTGCTCACGCGTCGAAAGGGTGAGCACGAAGCCGCGCTTGCCCTCGGCATCGACGGTCTCGCCGCACAGGCGTCCGGGCATCTGGCGCACGAACTTCTCGCGGCAGCCGAAGAGACCAAGGTAAGGTCCGCCGAACTGCAGGCCGACGCCCAGCGACTGGCCCTCGCCCACCACGACGTCCGCGCCAAGATGGCCCGGCGCTTCGAGGAGGCCCAGTGCGACCGGCTCGGTCACGACCACGATCAGCAGCGCCTTGGCCGCGTGGGCCGCCTGCGCGATGGCTTCAAGGTCGGGAATGCGACCCATGATGTCCGGGTACTGCACGACCACGCTGGAGGTGGTCTCATCGATGGCCGCGATCACCGCCGCATCGTCGGTCTGCGCGGACATCTCCGGCGTCAGGCTGACAATCTCGTCCTTGGTGAACTTGGCCATCGTGCGCACCACTTCGCCGTAGTGCGGGTGCAGGCCGCCCGAGAGCACGGCCTTGCCCTTGCGGGTCACGCGCGCGGCCATCAGGATCGCTTCCCAGCACGCGGTCGAGCCGTCGTACATCGAGGCGTTGGCGATGTCGGTGCCGAACATGCGCGCGACCTGCGTCTGGAACTCGAAGAGAACCTGCAGCGTGCCTTGCGCGATTTCGGGCTGGTAGGGGGTGTAAGCGGTGAGGAACTCGCCGCGCTGGATGAGGTGGTCGACCGAGGCCGGCACGTGGTGGCGATAGGCGCCCGCGCCCAGGAAGAACGGAGCCGAGCCCGCATCGAGGTTCTTCGCGGCAAGTTTGCCGAGGTGGCGTTCCACGGCCATTTCGCTGGCGTGCATGGGCAGGCCCGCGATGGGGCCGGAAAGACGCGCCGCTTCGGGCACATCGCAGAAGAGCTCGTCAACCGACGAGGCCCCGACGGTCTCCAGCATGCTGGACCTGTCGGCGGGCGTAAGGGGGAGATAGCGCATCAGGCTTGCATTCCTGAATGAGAGGGAGGCGCACGCCCGGTCCATGCCGGGGGCGCCCAGAAAGGGGCCGCAGCCCTGTCCGTAAGCTGCGGTCCCAGGGCCTCCCCCTCGTGCGAGCGGGAGGCCACCGGCATCAGAGACCCGCGACGAACTTCTTGTAGGCCGCCTCGTCCATGAGCTCTTCGAGCTCGCTGGCGTCAGCCAGCTTGACGCGGAACAGCCAGCCGCCGACCTCGGGGTCGGAGTTGACGAGTTCGGGCTCGTCGGCGAGCGCGTCGTTGGTCTCGGCAATCTCACCCGAAACCGGGGTGTAGACGTCGCTTGCCGCCTTCACGGAATCGACAACGGCAATGGAATCGCCCTTGGCGACCGTCGCGCCCTCTTCAGGCAGGTCGACAAAGGTGATGTCGCCGAGCTGGCCCTGTGCGTAATCGGTGATGCCAACGGTGCCGAGGTCGCCCTCGACTTCGATCCACTCGTGATCTTCGGAATAGTAAACAGACATGGGTGCAAGCTCCTCAGCGGACGTAACGGTTGGGGACAAACGGCATCGCGACGACACGTGCGTCGAGCCGCTTGCCACGCATTTCGATCTGCAGGGCCGTGCCGTTCGCCGCGAGGGCGGTGTCGACATAGGCCATGGCAATGGGGTGCTGGAGGGTCGGGGCGAACCCGCCCGAAGTAACGATGCCGACTTCACTGTCGCCCGACATGACCTTGGCGCCTTCACGCGCGGCCATGCGACCTTCGAGCGCCAGGCCGATGCGCAGGCGCTGCGTACCCTCGGCCAGATCCTTCTGGACGCGCGCGGCGCCGGGGAAGCCCCCTTCGGCGCGGCGGCGCTTGTTGACGCCAAAGATCAGCCCGGCCTCGACCGCGCCCTGCTCGGGGGTCATGTCGTGGCCATAGAGCGGCAGGCCCGCTTCCAGACGCAGCGAATCGCGTGCGCCCAGACCGATCGGCTTGACCTCGGGTTCACCGCAGAGAAGGTCCGCGACCTTGGCCGCGTCTTCGCCCGGGATCGCGATCTCGAAGCCGTCCTCGCCGGTGTAGCCCGAACGGCTGATCCAGGCATCGACGCCGCCGAGCGTGTAGGCCGCGCCCTTCATGAACTTCAGCTCGGTGAGCGGGGCCTCGCCCTTGGCATGGCGCGCCAGCGCGTCGACCGCCTTGGGGCCCTGCAGCGCCAGAAGCGCGCTCTCGTCGAGGTGATTGATGTTCACCTCGTCGGGCAGATACTCGCGCAGGGTCCCGATGTCGTCCCACTTGGTCGCGCCGTTGACGACAAGGTAGAACCCGCTGTTCCAGCGCGTCACCATGAGGTCATCGAGAATGCCGCCCTCTTCATCGAGCAGCAGCGAATAGCGCACCGAGCCGGTCTTCAGCGTCGCCAGATCGATGGGGAGCGCGGCTTCCAGCGCGGCCTCGACGTCGATCTCGGCACCTTCGGCCGGCGCGATGTACAGCTGGCCCATGTGGCTGACATCGAACAGCCCTGCGCTTTCGCGCGTCCATAGGTGCTCGGCCAGGATGCCCTCGTACTGGATGGGCATGGGGTAGCCGGCAAATTCGACCATCCGCGCGCCCTTGTCCCGGTGCCAGGCGTCAAGCGGCAGGATGGCCGGCTCGATGGGCTCCAGGTCGGGGTCATTCTCAAAATCGGAAATTTCGCTCAAGGCATAGCTCCGCAACAGTCAGGTCACACCAGTTCGGTGCCCCCTCTGTCACGGAAACCTGAGAGTTTTCCCCCTTCGAAGCGGCCCGAAAAGGACCAATCGTCGAGGTTACACCGTCGGCGGCCTGACCCGTTCGGGCCCGACACTTTCCAGAGTATCGCTATCAGCAGGCGCGGTCCTTTTGCCTGAGAGTTTCCGGGGCGGTTGCTCCTTCGGCGCCTATTCGTAATGCGCAACGGCCATAAGCAATTGCGAATCACGCAGGTCTCTCCCGCGCTGCCAGCGATCGCCTCACGATTGGTTCAGGCGGGGGCCCAAGTCAATCGGGCATCACCGCATTGCACAATTAAGCAGGTATTTTTTGTAATACCCTGCGAAAATTATCGTGCTCGGCAACAAAGCGACCCTGCGCCTTTTCCATCGCTACACTGAGGATCACCCGCGCCAGATCGCGCGCCCGGATCGAGCGAAACCGGCGCCAGCGTCCGTGCAGGACGAGGCTGTCGGCCAGCGGAGCGAAAACCTGCCCGAGCCCCTCCAGCCGCCGTCGCTCCGCGCGATGGCCACGCAGCAATCCGGGGCGCAGGATATCGAGACGGCGGAAACCCGTCTTGCCCAAGGCCTCTTCCATCTCACCCTTGACCGAGAGGTAGAAATTGCGGCTTCCCCGCTCCGCGCCGACCGAGGAGACGACAATCATGTGGTCGATCCCGGCACTGCGCGCGGCCTGCGCGCAATCAACCACGAGATCGCGGTCGACCGCACGGAACGCCTCTTGCGAACCGGCCTTGGCGATAGTCGTTCCCAGCGCGCAAACCAGCACGTCGGCGCGCGCGGCAGCGATAAGATCGGGCCAGCTTTCGAGCGATCCGGTCAGGACGTCCATGCGCGCGCCGTCGGGCATGGGCACCTCGCCGCGCGCCACGGCGATAATCCGCACGTCCTCGCGTCCCACCGCCTCGGCCAGCACGGCCTGCCCGACAAGGCCGCTTGCCCCGACCAGGCAGATACGGCGGACCGAGCCCGCCGCGCGGCCCTTGTCAGACATTGCGCAGGCCCGCGGGCGTACGGCCGTAGATGTTCTCATGGCAGGTGATCGCGAAGCGGTCGGTCATGCCGGCGATGTAATCCGCGATATGCCGACTGCGTTCGGGCTCGGTGCGCGGAAGCGTCTCGATCCAGCTCTCGTCCATGAGGACGGGTTCCTGCGAATAGGCGGCGTAGAGCTCGGCCAGCACCGCGCGGGCGCGCTTCGCCGTCTCCAGCTGTTCGGGATGGTAATAGAGCTTCTCGTACATGAAGCGCTTGAAGGCGCGCTCACCCTCTTCCATTTCGGCGGAGAACGCGATCAGGGGACGGCCTGCCGCGCGAACTTCTTCAACGCTTTCAACACCGACAAGGCGCTTTTGCGATTCCGCGATCAGATCGTTGACCATCGTGCCGATCTGGCTGCGCAGCAGTTCGGCCAGCTGGCGCTCGCGTGAAATGTCCGGGTAGCGCCGCTCCACTTCGCCCCAATTGGCCGCGATGAAAGGATGTGCGAGCAGTTCATCGAGGTCCAGGAACCCGGCGCGCAGGCCATCGTCGATATCATGGTTGTCGTAGGCGATATCATCCGAAAGCGCGGCCACCTGCGCCTCGAGCGAGGCGTGGGTGCCCAGTTCCAGATCGTAAGCCGCGTTGAGTTCGCTCAGCGCCCAGGTCGGGTTGGCGACCGGCCCGTTGTGCTTGGCCAGGCCCTCCAGCGTCTCCCAGGTCAGGTTGAGCCCGTCATGGTGGGGATAGGGGCTGTCGATGCGCATCAGCGTGCGCAGCGTGTTGGCGTTGTGATCGAAGCCGCCCGCCTTGTGGAGCGCGGCGTCGAGCGCCTCTTCCCCGGCATGGCCGAAGGGCGGATGGCCGATGTCGTGGGCCAGCGCGAGACCTTCGGTGAGGTCTTCGTCGAGCCCCAGAATGCGCGCAATCACGCGGGCGATCTGCGCCACTTCCAGGCTATGGGTCAGGCGCACGCGGTAGTGATCGCCATCGGGCGCGACGAAGACCTGCGTCTTGTAGCGCAGGCGGCGGAACGCGATCGAGTGGATGATACGGTCGCGGTCGCGCTGGTAAGGGCTGCGCTCACCCCGCGCGAGCCCGTTTTCCATGGGAAATTCCCGGCCGCGCGAACGGGCCGGATCAGAAGCGTAAGGTGCAAGCATCAGGCTGAATTTCTTTCCCGCATTCGGCGTTGAGCGATCCGTCCTCCCGTCCTAGCGGGCGAGCCCACTCGAACACAAGGCCGCGCTTTGGCCCGCGACACGCAGCACCTGGGGATCCTCGATCCGGCCGACCGCGTCCAGCCACTCGCGCATCGTCGTCTTCTCGCCTTCCAGGCTGCGCAGCGACCAGAGCTGCAGGGGCGACAGGTCCCCGGCCATTCGGCCTGCAATGCAGGAGGCGACCTTTTCGCGCACACCGGCATCGCGCAGCGCGCCGTCGATCCGCAACTGGGCATAGGCAGGCACACCGAAGGTCCAGACGGCAAACAGGGCAGCGGCCAACACGGCCAGTCGGATGAGTGTGGTCATTCCCGCAAGGTCGGGGGTGCCACCCAATTTTCCAAGGGGTTAATCGAGCGCCTTGACGATTTCCTCGACCATCTTCTTGGCGTCGGCCAGAAGCATCATGGTCTGGTCCATGTAAAAAACCTCGTTGTCGACGCCCGCATAGCCCTGCCCGCCCATCGAACGCTTGATGAAGAAGATCGTCTTGGCCTTCTCCACGTCGAACACGGGCATGCCGTAGATGGGCGAGGACTTGTCGGTGCGCGCGGCCGGGTTCACGACGTCGTTCGCACCGATGATGAAGGCGACGTCGGCCTGCGCGAACTCGGAATTGATATCCTCCAGTTCGAACACGTCGTCATAGGGCACGTTGGCTTCGGCGAGGAGCACGTTCATGTGCCCGGGCATGCGCCCGGCCACGGGGTGGATCGCGAATTTCACCGAGACGCCGTGATCCTTGAGCATATCGGTCATCTCGCGCAGCGCGTGCTGCGCCTGTGCGACCGCCATACCGTAGCCCGGGATGATGATGACGTTCTCGGCCTCCTTCATCAGGAAGGCCGCGTCTTCGGCGGAACCCCGCTTCCAGGGGCGCTGTTCCCCGGTTCCGCCGTTCCCTGCTGAACCTGCGGCATCCGCGCCAAAGCCGCCTGCAATGACTGAGACGAACGAGCGGTTCATTGCCTTGCACATGATGTAGGAAAGGATCGCGCCCGAGGATCCCACCAGCGCGCCGGTAATGATCATCGCGGTGTTGTGGAGCGTAAAGCCCATCGCCGCGGCCGCCCAGCCCGAATAGGAATTGAGCATCGAGACGACCACCGGCATGTCGGCCCCGCCAATCGGAATGATGAGCAGGAAGCCGATCACGAAGGCCAAGAGCGTGATCCAGACGATCAGCAGACCCTCACCCGGACCGCCCGCCCCGCTCATCGCGTAAGCCCCTACAAGGCCCAGGATCGCGGCGAGCACGGCCAGGTTGAGGAGATGCCGCCCGGGCAACAGGATCGGCGATCCCGACATGTTCCCGTTGAGCTTCAGGAAGGCGATGATCGAACCCGAGAACGTGATCGCGCCGATGGCTATGCCAAGGCCCATCTCGATACGGCTGGCGACCATGATCTGGCCCGTTGCATCGAGGATTTCGAAGGCGCCGGGATTGAGCCAGGCCGCCAAGCCCACCAGCACCGCGGCAAGCCCGACGAGCGAGTGAAAGGCCGCCACGAGTTGGGGCATCGCGGTCATCGCGATACGCCGCGCGATCACGAAGCCGATCAACCCGCCAATGGTAATGGCCCCGGCAATCTCGGGCAGGCTGGCAATCTCGTGCGTGACCAGTGTCGTCACCACAGCGATGCCCATGCCGATCATGCCGTAGCGGTTGCCCCTACGACTGGTGGTGGGGTGCGAAAGGCCGCGCAGCGCAAGAATGAAGCACACGCCCGCAACGAGATAGGCAAGCGCCACCCAAGGGTTCACCGCGTGCCCCTCGATGATCTCGATCTCCTGAACGGTCTCGATAGCCGGCATGGGCGCCACGGCCGAGAGGAGAGGAAGCCCCATCACTTCTTCTCCTTCTTCTTGTACATCGCGAGCATGCGTTCGGTGACGGCAAAGCCGCCGAAGATGTTGACGCTGGCAAGCACGACCGCGGCCAGGCCAAGCCACTTTGCGCCGGGCACTCCCGCCGCCGCGCTTGCCACCAGCGCGCCGACGATAATGACCGAGGAAATCGCGTTGGTCACCGCCATAAGCGGCGTGTGCAGCGCGGGCGTCACCGACCAGACGACGTAGTAGCCCACAAAGCAGGCCAGCACGAAGATCGAGAGGATACTGATGAAATCCATGGGTCTTCTCCTCCTCCCTGTCAGCCGAGTAGGCGTTCGTGAACGATCTTGCCGCCCTGCGTCAGGCGAATGGCATCGCCGATCTCCGCATCAAGCACGGGCCCACCTGCCTCCTTGTCCCAGAAGGCGGAGAGGAAATTGAACAGGTTGCGCGCGAACAGCGCCGAGGCGTCCGCAGGCAGGTGCGCGGGCGTGTTCGACAGGCCGATGATCTTCACCCCGTGCTTTTCGACCACCTCGTCCGCGACGGTGTCTTCCACGTTGCCGCCTTGCGGGGCGGCCAGGTCGAAGATCACGCTGCCCGGCTTCATCGAGGCAATCTGTGCATCACTGATGAGGCGCGGCGCGGGGCGCCCAGGAATGAGCGCGGTGGTAATGACGATGTCCTGCTTGGCGATGTGGCTCGACACCAGTTCGCCTTGCGCCTTCTGGTACTCTTCGCTCATCTCGGTGGCGTAGCCGCCCGCGCCTTCGCCCTCGATCCCCGCGACATTCTCCACGAAGATCGGCTTGGCACCGAGCGAGAGGATCTGCTCCTTCGTCGCCGAGCGCACGTCGGTCGCCGAGACCTGTGCGCCCAGACGCCGCGCGGTGGCAATCGCCTGGAGCCCGGCTACGCCCACGCCCATCACGAAGCACTTGGCCGCACTGATCGTGCCCGCCGCCGTCATCATCATCGGAAAGGCCCGGCCATAAGTGTCGGCCGCAAGGATCACCGCCTTGTACCCGGCAAGGTTCGACTGGCTGGAGAGGATATCCATCGACTGCGCGCGGGTGATGCGTGGCATGAATTCCATCGCCAGCGCCTCAAGACCGGCCTGCGCATAGGCGTCTACTCGGGCCCGCTGGCCGAAAGGATCGAGCCCGCCGACCACCCATGCGCCCGGTGCCATGCCGGAAAGCAGCGCGGCTTCGGGGCCCTGGACGCCCAGCACGATGTCCGCCCCGGCCACAACCGCCCCGGCCTCGCCGATTTCCGCGCCCGCCTCGCGGTAAGCCGTGTCCGGGATCGAGGCCGACAGCCCCGCCCCGCTCTCGACATGGAGCGCCGCGCCCAGCGCGATCAGTTTCTTCACCGTCTCGGGCGTTGCCGAGACGCGCGTCTCACCGCTCGCACGTTCGCGTAGAACGGCGATCTTCCTGCCCGTAACCATGTTCGAGCCCCTGTTCTATCGAATGGTGTGGACCTGGTGTCAGGTCAGGAGGCGATGAGCCCCACCACGAACGCGGTCACCAGGATGCAGAAGCCCGTGCCCCAGGTCGCGGCCTTGATGAAGCCGTTGTAGGTTGCCTGCGAAGTCTTGATGTCGTGCCCCGAAGCCATGTCTTGCGTCCTTCCCCTGTTCATTCGGACCGCCGCCAGCCTAGGGTGCCGGTCCTGTTCCCTCAACCTTCCCCGCCTGGCGCCAGGCGCAATATCGCGGGGGCAGTCGAAATGTTCACGTTGCACGGCGCCCAAGTGTTATCGGGTCCACCGCACGCCGGGTCTATTAGCCTAAAGACGAACGCAACGCTACGTCTCGCAAGGAACAGGCTTAATCCCGTCTTTACCTCCCGCACATAAGGTGCTGTATCAAACCGGTACATGTGAGGACCCTGACGCGCACCATGGCCGAATACGAGCAACGCCTGCTGATGCTGATCGACGACGAGCCGGCCCAGAGCCGTCTCATTTCGGCGCTGGCGGCGCGTGAAGGGTGGCGCACGGTCATCGCGCAGGACGCGGAAACCGCTATCGCCATGCTTGGCACGCGCCAGGGCATGCAGCTCTCCGCGATCATCCTGGACCAATGGGTGCCTGGCGATGATGCCTGCGCGCTCATCAGTGAACTCAAGTCGCGGCGTCCGGCTCTGCCCATCCTGATGATTACGGCCAGCACCTCGCCGCTGCTCGCGGTGGAGGCGATGCGCGCGGGGGCCAGCGATTATCTGGTAAAGCCGGTCGCGCCCGAGCGGCTGATGCACGCGCTGCGCTCGGCCACCACGCGCGAAGCCGCGCGCGACGAGCTCGCCCCGCTCACCGAGAAGATGCCCTCGCGTCCCGACTTCGAATCCATGATCGGGGCCGCGCCCAATTTCCGCAAGGCGCTGGCCGTCGCCGCCAAGGCCGCGCGCGGCCACCATCCCGTCCTGATCGAGGGGGAGAGCGGCACCGGCAAGGAGATGCTGGTGCGCGCCATGCACGCGGCCTCTTCGCGTGCGAAGATGCCGCTGCGCCTCATCAACATCAGCGGCATTCCCGCCAACTCCATCGAATCTGTCCTGTTCGGGCACGAGAAAGGCGCCTTTCCCGGCGCCTTCGAACGCCAGGTCGGCGCGCTCCAGCACGCCGACGGCGCGACCCTTGCTCTCGACGAAGTCGATTGCCTGCCAATGTCCGTGCAGGAGCGCCTGCTGGAATCGATCCGCAAGGGGGACGTGCGCCCCATCGGCGCGCGCCATTCCTTCCGCATCGACGTGCGCCTGATTTCCTCAAGCAACCTGCCCCTGGCCGACCTTGCCGCGACCGGCAACTTCCTTCCCGAGCTTGCCGAAGCGCTGGGCCACACCAAGGTGACGCTGCCCCCCTTGCGCGAGCGTTCGGGCGATATCCCGGCCCTCACCCGCTATTTCCTCGCGCGGATCGGCGAACAGCCGGGCCTGCGCGAACTGGGCATTACCGATGGCGCGCTCTCGCTTCTGGCCGCCTACGACTGGCCCGAGAACGTGCGCCAGCTTCAGGCCGCGCTGTTCCGTGCGTCGGTCTTCTGCGACGGCGATGCCCTTACCTCCGAGGACTTCCCGCAGCTCCTCGCCATTCTTGGCCCCGGCCCCTCCAACGTCGCGGGCAATCCGCTGCAGGAGAGCGCGGGCGTGATGCTTTACACCCCCGACGGCAACCTGCGCCGCCTGGAGGACATCGAGGCCGACGTCATCCGTCTTGCCATAGGGCTCTATCGGGGCCGCATGACCGAAGTGGCCCGGCGCCTGGGCATTGGTCGCTCGACCCTCTACCGCAAGCTGGCCGACCTCGGCATCGACAACGCGGCCTAGGCCGCGAACCCAAAGCTGCGCGTGACGAGCGGTTGCCCGTCCGTACGGCAAACCGTCAGCGTCACTTTGCGGGCTGCCCAGTCCACGGCGACTT
This sequence comes from Novosphingobium profundi, assembly GCF_020524485.1. GTDB lineage: Bacteria > Pseudomonadota > Alphaproteobacteria > Sphingomonadales > Sphingomonadaceae > Novosphingobium > Novosphingobium profundi_A. The sequence continues at coordinate 195,508 of NZ_JAIVLF010000005.1, forward strand.
CGCCGAAGTTCGCATCGCCCACGCACATCCCCTGCCGGTCCGCATCGGGCTCGCGCGCGGTCGCTTCGGCATTGCTGGCGTTGGGGCGGTTGAGTGAGGAGGCGGTCATCTCCCAGAGGCCCTGCGCGGCCCCGGGAACGTCCTTGCGGTAGATCGCGCCAACGTGCCGGTCGCCTGACAGGAGGACAAGCCCGCCGCCCCTGCGCGCGCCCAACGCAGCGTAAAGACGTTCCCGCTCGCGCGGCATGAGCTCCCAGCCCTCCCACAAGTGCGCATCGGAGAGCACCTGGATCGAGGAGACGACCACGCGCAGGTCCGCAGGCTTTGCCAGTTCCTCGGCGAGCCAATCCCACTGCGCCTCCCCCAGCATCTGCGCGTCCGCGCTGGTATCGGGCACGTAGCGCCCGTTTACCGGCAGGGTCTGGCCCGGCGCAGGCGGCACGAGCGGCGAACGCTGGAAACGGGTGTCGAGAAGGATGACCTGCACGCGGCGCCCTTGCGGCCCGTAAGTGCGCGCATGGTAGACGCCCTCGCGCCCGCGCACGTCCTCGGGCGAATTCCAGAACGTCTCGTAGATGTGCTCGGACCAGCGCTTGAACGGGAACACCGCGCCGCCATCGTTGAAGCCGTAATCGTGATCGTCCCACACCGTGTGCATGGGGACAGTCTTGCGAAATTCCTGGAATTGCGGGTGGCCATTGAGCCGTTCGTAGGCGCGGCGCAGCGACCCCAGATCCGCGCCCCCGTCCCAACCCGGATCGCCGTAGACGTTGTCGCCGATGTAGAGAAAAAGCTGCGGGTTGCGGCTGGCGATGCCCTGCCAGAAGGACTGGTCGCCCTCCTGGTTATTGCAGCTGCCGACCGCAAAGCGGGTGATCTCGGTTTCCAGCGCGAGCGGTGGCCCCTCGGGCGCACGAGGGAGCGCGACCTCGTCTTCAAGGTCGCGGTAGTAGGGCTCCAGCAGCACGGCTGGCGTGGAGCTCTGCGCATGGGCGGCTCCACCGGCGACAAGGCCGCTTGTGGACAGGAACAGGAAGCGGCGGCGCGAGGAGGTCAGCATGGCGCTTTCTCCCAAAGCACCATGACCTTTTCAAGACATCCCGGCCGAACCTCCCCCCACGCGAAAGCGCCGCTGGCCCAAGGCCAACGACGCTTTTGTCCAAATCTCTTGAGGGGAAAGAGGTCGGATCAGTTCTCGAGGTAGACGCGGGGCACCGTGTGGCCTTTCTTCGCCATGTACTCGGCGTAATCGAGGCGGTTGTCCTTCAACTCGTGCGCGTACTCGCCGTAGGCATCGCGGGCATCTTCCAGGTCGGTCGCGCGCTTGAGGTCGCTTGAAAGCTCCTTCTTCGTCTCCAGGACATTGCCCTGGTAGTCGAACCACTGGGAGTTCTCGATACCCGCGATAGGCGAGGTCATGATGCGGCCTTCCTCGGTCTGCGCCCACTGCTGCTCGGCGGTCATGGGCAGGTCGCTCATCGGCATGGCGGCGACAGCAGCGCCTGCGGGGATGGCCACGGCTGCGGCGAGAACGGCGGTGCGAAAGGTCTTGGTCTTGATCATGGGACGTATCTCCCTTCTTCGAAATCAGCGCCGGGCATGATTGCCTTGCGTTCGAGAGGGAAACGGGCCGACCGGGCAAATCCCTCCCGGCGAAGAGACGAAATGGGCCCTTGGCGCGACGAAAACGGCAATGCGTGCACCGCTGCACGCACCGCGCCTTGCGGGTTCATCCCGCAGAAATCTGGGGTTCATCCACGGTCAAGATTTCGAAAGATCGGACGCGCCCTGTGGCGGTCCGATCAATCCACCAACTGCGAGAAGTCGGTGAGCGCCGCATCACGCATGCCGCGCCACACGCGCACGGCCTGCACCGTTTCCGCCACGTCGTGGACCCGCACGATGTGCGCGCCCGCCTCGATGGCCTTGAGCGCCAACGTGATCGAACCGCCCAGACGCTCGTGCGCTGCGGCCTCGTTCGAAAGGGCCCCGATCATGCGCTTGCGGCTCGCGCCCACCAGCAGCGGATGCCCGAGCGCATGGTACAGCGCGAGGGCGTTCATCAGCGCCAGGTTCTCGGCCAGCGTCTTGCCAAAGCCGATGCCCGGATCGAGCAGAATGCGCTCGGGCGCAATGCCCGCGGCCACGGCTTCGTCGCGCACCTCTTCCAGCCAGTCGAAGACGTCGAGAACGACATCGGCGTAGTGCCCATCCGAATGGAGGTCATCGCCCTTGCCCGGCGCGTGCATCAGGACCACTGGCGCGTTCGACGCGGCCGCCAGTTCCAAGCTGCGGGGATCGTAGCGCAGCGCCGAGACGTCATTGATGATGTGTGCGCCAGCCGCCAGCGCCGCCTCCATCACCGCCGCACGGCGGGTGTCGAGGCTGATCGCGGCGCCCATCATGGCAAGCCGCTCGACCATGGGCACGACGCGCTTGATTTCGTCGCCTTCCCAGACCGCAGCTGCGCCGGGCCGCGTGGATTCGCCGCCCACGTCGATGATCGCGGCGCCCTCTTCCAGCATCCCCACGGCGTGGTCGATGGCGACATCGGGGTGGTCCAGGAAGCGCCCGCCATCGGAAAAGCTGTCGGGCGTCATGTTGAGAATGCCCATGACCTGCGGCTGGTCGAGCCGGATCGTGCGCTCGCCGCAGGTGATCGGCGCGTGAACCTTTGCAAGCGCCGCCCACTGCGCCTCAGCCTGCGCCTTCAGGGGCGCATCGAGCGCCGCAATCGCCTCGGGCATGCCGGCCGCATCGACGAGCGTGCGCGCGACGACCTTGCGCCCCTTGCGTTCCATAAGGGCAAAGTGGCTGGCCCAGACCAGCGAGCCACCAAGGCGGACAGCGTTGCCCGCTTCGCTCTGGGGACTGTCGACCAGAGCGATCGGGCGGATATAGATCTTGCGAGGCATGGCGGCTCTTTAGCCTTTTACCGGACGGTGTCGAGAGAGGGTGAGGAAGGCCCTCGTCTCACGGTTCGGTGGCAAGCAGGTAGAGCTGGCGGATGTCGTCGAGCGGCTTGAGCTTGCCTTCGTGCTGGATGCTCCAGAAGGTCCAGCCGTTGCACGAGGGTGCGCCCTGCAGTTCCTTGCCCACGCCATGGATCGAGCCCGTCACGGGACCTGCGGCAAGTGAGCCGTCGGCGCGCACGGTGGCGGTGAACTTGCCCTTCTTGGCGGTCAGCTCGGTGCCCGGCGCGATCCAGCCGGTCTCGACCAGCGTGCCGAAAGCAACCTTGGGCGCCGCACGCTTGGACTGCATGGTCTTGAGCGAACTCTCGTCGAGTTCAAGCGCCATCTCGATGCGCTCCATCGCCGCTTCGCGGTAGTCGCCCTCACGCTCGCAGCCGATCCATTCGCGGCCCAGGCGCTTGGCGACAGCGCCGGTGGTGCCGGTGCCGAAGAAGGGGTCGAGCACGACATCGCCCTTGTTGGTGGTGGCGAGCAGCACCCGGTAGAGCAGCGCCTCGGGCTTTTGCGTCGGGTGGACCTTGCGACCGTCCTTCTTCAGGCGCTCGGCGCCGTTGCAGATCGGCAGGTGCCAGTCCGAACGCATCTGCAGTTCATCGTTGAGCGTCTTCATCGCGCGATAGTTGAAGGTGTACTTCGCCTTCTCGCCCATGCTCGCCCAGATCAGCGTCTCGTGCGCGTTGGTGAAGCGCGTGCCCTTGAAGTTGGGCATCGGGTTCGCCTTGCGCCACACGATGTCGTTCAAGATCCAAAAGCCCATGTCCTGCATGATCGCGCCAAGACGGAACACGTTGTGGTACGAGCCGATCACCCACAGCGAGCCATCGGGCTTGAGGACACGGCGCGCCTCGGTCAGCCAGTCGCGGGTGAACTGATCATAGGTCGCAAAGCTGGCGAACTTGTCCCATTCGTCGTTGACCGCATCGACGCGACTACCGTCGGGACGATCAAGATCGCCGCCAAGCTGCAGGTTGTACGGCGGGTCGGCGAAGACCATGTCGACGCTCGCGTCGGGGATCTGGCGCATCGCCTCGATGCAGTCGCCCGGAATGATCTGGCCAAGCGGCAGCAGTTCCTTCGGGGTCGGCGCAGGTGCCTTCGCACGAATCCGTTCTTTGACCAGTACCTGACCCATTATGACCCCGTCTAAAACCGTAATTAACTGTGGAAAGACGACCCTAATGATTCATCGGCGAGTCGCCGTCAAGCTGCGACTCGCCGGGAATCCTGATGATTCAGGGTATCATAAAACGGAACAAAACGAATCCGACACAGCATATGGAGTCTGCCGATTCGCGACCGACTCAACATCTTGTGTCGGGCGAGCGGAGCACCCTCGTGAAATTTTTTTACGCCAGCCCGAAATCCGATGTCGCACCCGGGATCAGCGGCGCGCGATCAGAAGGCCATCTCGAGCTGGGCGATGGGCGAAAAACTGCGGCGGTGATGCGGGCTCGGGCCGTGTTCGCGCAGGGCGGCAAGGTGCCCCGCCGTGCCGTAACCGGCATTGCGCTCCCAGCCATACATCGGAAAGGCCTGCGCCAGAACACGCATGATCCGGTCGCGGTGCTGCTTGGCGATGATCGAGGCCGCCGAAATCGCCGCCTCGCTGCCATCACCTCCGACGATCGCGCGCACGTTGGGCCAGCGCCAGCCTTCGCTGCGTCCCTCCGGCGTCTTGTTGCCGTCGACAAGCACCTCGTCCGGCTCGAGCCCGGCCTTGGAGCACAGCGAACTGGCCGCGCGGGTCATCGCCAGCATCGTCGCTGCGAAGATGTTGATGCGGTCGATCGTCTCGACATCGACCACACCGACGGCCCAGAGACAGGTTTTGTGTATTTCTGTTTCCAGCTGCAACCGGCGGCTGGCCGAGAGTTTCTTGGAATCGTCGAGCCCGGCCGGGGCGTTCTTGCCAAGCAGCACAGCGCCCGCCACAACGGGCCCTGCCAGCGGCCCACGACCGGCCTCGTCGATGCCCATGACATGCGGGCGAACCAGCGCGATGCCCCCGTAGGGGCCGATAGAAGGAAGCGTCATGATCTCCGGAAAATCCATGTTTCTGCCGTCCCTATCGGCGCTCGGGCTGGCGCTGGCAAGCTGCGGATCGTCGGCCTCCGATACGCCGCCCGCTCCCGAGGCCGCGCCTCCCCCCTTCACAGTGGAAACGCTGGCAAGCTTCGAGGAACCCTGGGCGATGGACATCGATGCGGCCACCAACACCGCGATCATCACCGAGAAGGCTGGGACGATCCGCCTCTACCTCCCCGATGGCAGCACTGGAACCGTCAGCGGCGCGCCTGAGGTCGCCTACCAGGGCCAGGGCGGGCTTGGCGATGTTCGCCTCGCCCCGCAGGCCGACTGGACACCTCCGGAGAATGGCTCGCTCGACGGCCGCCGGGTCTATCTCTCGTGGGCCGAGCCGGGCGACGGCGACACGCGCGGCGCAGCCGTCGGCCTTGGCACTCTGGCCTGTTCGGCGCCCGCCAGCTGCGCACTCGAAGGCCTTGAGGTCATCTGGCGCCAGACGCCAAAAGTGACAGGAGCCGGACACTATTCGCACCGCCTCGCCTTCTCGCCCGATGAAAGCTACCTCTTTGTAAGCTCGGGAGAACGGCAGAAGGGCGAGCCCGCGCAGGACACCTCGAACACGTTGGGCACCATCGTCCGCCTGCTGCCCGATGGCTCCCCGGCGCCTGGCAACCCCTTCGCCGATCAGGGCTCACCCTCGGACGAGATCTGGTCCTATGGCCACCGCAACGTCCTTGGCCTTGCCTTTGATGCGAACGGGGACCTGTGGGACCTTGAACACGGACCGGCTGGCGGCGACGAGATCAACCGCGTCGAGGCAGGGCTCAACTACGGCTGGCCGCTGGTCTCGGACGGCGATCACTACAACGGTGACCCGATCCCGCGCCACTCCACCCGCCCCGACCTGGCCGGGCCCGCCATCAGCTGGAACCCGGTGATCGCACCGGGCGATTTCATCCTCTACAAGGGAGACCGGTACCCGGGTTTCCACGACAAGGCGGTGATCGCCTCCTTCTCCGTCCCCGGCCTCGTCCTGGTCGCCCTCAACGGCACGCAAGGTGTTGAAGAAGCGCGCTATGAGCTCGATCATCGCATCCGCGAGGTGCGCGAGACACCCTCGGGCGAGATCTGGCTGCTGGAGGACGGACCGGCTCCGGACAGCGGACACCTCCTCAAACTGGTGCCGCCTGCCAAGGACCAAAGCGCGAATTGAATCGACAAAACGCGCGCCCGGCCCTATCGGCGCGCGCCATGTCCAACTCGTCCGAAACCGCAACCGTCATTCCGCTCGACAACGTCGACCCCGCCCTCGTCGAGGATCTGCTCGACCGTGCGTTCGAACCCGAGCGACGCCAGCGCACTGCCTACAAGGTGCGTGAAGGCATGGAATGGCTGCCCGCGCTCAGCTTCGCGGTCATGGACGACAAGGACATGATGGTCGGCTCGATCCAGTGCTGGCCGGTCGCGCTGACCGACGACGATGGCCGCGCGCACCCGATGATCATGGTTGGCCCCGTTGCCGTCCTGCCCGAGGAACAGAACCGCGGTTACGGCCAGGCGCTGATGTCGGCGGCCATGTCGGGCATCGACGAGCGGGCCCCGCTTCCGCAGGTCCTCATCGGCGATCCCGAATACTACGGTCGTTTCTGGGGCTTCAGCAACGCCCAGACGCAAGGCTGGGACCTGCCCGGTCCGTTCGAGGCGAGCCGTCTGCTGGTGCGCTGCGACAACCCGGCCGTGCTGCCCGCGAAGGGCACGCTCGGCCCCTGGACGCGCTGAACGGGATCAGGCCCCGGCCACGCATTGCGGTGCATGGCTCGGGAATGAAGCTGGAAAGGCTTGGCGCTTGGCGCGTGCGTGCCTATCTGGCATCGCACACGCCATGCCTTACGACGCCCCACCCGACCTTGCCGGCCTTTCCCTCGCCGACGTGGCCGCGCTCCTCGAAGCGCGGCGGCTGCCGCCTGTCGAAACCTGGGAGCCTGCGCATGTCGGGGACAGCCACATGCGCATCGCCGCCGACGGACGGTGGTACCACGAGGACGGCCCGATCACGCGCCCCGCGATGGTGCGCGCCTTTGCATCGCTCCTGCTGTGCGACGGGGACGGCCAGCACTGGCTGGTCACCCCCACCCAGAAGCTGTCGATCGCGGTGGAGGACGCCGCGTTCCTCGCCGTCGACCTCAAGGAGGAGGACGGCAATCTGGTCTTTCGCCTCAACACCGATGACCTCGTGATTGCGGGCCCTGCGCACCCGATCACGGCCGAGGGCGATCCCGACACCCCCGCCATTTACCTGGGCGTGCGCCACGGCTGCCGTGCCCGCCTCAACCGCAGCACGTACGCCCAACTCGCCGAGATCGCGCTTGCAAGCGATGATCTCTCGGTCACGAGCGGCACCGCCCGTTTCTCGCTGAGCCCGGCATGAGCGCCCTGTTCGAGGCCGTGAAGCGCCGCTTCGAGGCGCGCGAAGGCCATGCCCAGCCCCACCGCTTCACCGATCCGCGCACCGCGCAGATCGAGAGCTTCATCCCGGCGGCCGTCCTCATCGCGCTGACCGAACGCGAACGCCCCGGCATGCTCCTCCTTCACCGCCCTTCCTCGATGCGTGCGCATCCAGGGCAGGTCGCGTTCCCCGGTGGCCGGATCGATCCCGGAGAAGCGCCTGTCGAAGCCGCCTTGCGCGAAGCGAACGAGGAACTGGGCATTGATCCCGCCTGCGTGCGGGTCGTGGGCACAGGCGATCTCTACCGCACCGGCAGCGGCTACGAGATCACGCCGGTCCTGGGCATCGTGCCCTCTGACATCGAGATCCGCCCGAACCCCGCCGAGGTTGCCAAGTGGTTCGAGGCCCCGGTCGACTTCGTGCTCGATCCCGCCAACCAGAAGGCCAGAAGCCTGGAATGGGAAGGCGCACAGCGCGAATATGTCGAGATCATGTGGGAAGGGCACCGCATCTGGGGCGTCACCGGCGCCATCATCACCAACCTGACGCATAGGCTGAACTGGCATGACTGAACGGCTTCGCGCCGAATGGATGGGCCGCGCGGATCTCGCCGATCTGGTCGCGGCACTGGGCAAGGGCTGCGCCCGCTACGTCGGCGGCGCGGTGCGCGATACCTTGCTAGGCCTCGCCGTCAAGGACATCGACATGGCCACCACGCTGCGTCCTGAAGAGGTCATGCAGCGCCTTGAGGATGCCGGGATCCGGCGCGTGCCCACCGGCATCGAACACGGCACCGTGACGGCGGTCCTCTCCGGTGGCCCGGTCGAAATCACCACGCTGCGCCACGACGTCTCCACCGACGGGCGCCGCGCCACGGTCGCCTTCGCGCAGGAGTGGCACGAGGACGCCGCGCGCCGCGACTTTACCATCAATGCCCTCTACGCCGATCCTCTGGACGGCACGATCTTCGACTATTTCGAGGGCCAGGCCGACCTTGCCACGCGCACCGTGCGCTTTATCGGCGATGCCCGCCAGCGCATTCGCGAGGACCACCTGCGCATCCTGCGCTACTTCCGCTTCCAGGCCCGGTTCGGCAGCCAACCCGCCGACGAAGAAGCCGAAAGCGCCTGCCGCGAACTTGCCGCGACGCTCAAGGGCCTCTCGCGCGAGCGGGTGGGTATGGAAACGATGAACCTCCTCGGGCTCGCCGACCCCGCGCCAACCATCGCGCGCATGAAGGCGCTGGGTGTTCTCGACGTGATCCTGCCCGAGGCCAGCCCCGAAGCGCTCGCCGCCCTCATCGCCTGCGAGCAGCGCCAGGGGATCGCGCCCGATCCGGTACGCCGCCTTGCCGCGCTGCTCCCGGCCGATGTTGCTCTTGCCGAACAGATCGCCTCGCGCTTCCGGCTTTCGGGCGCCCAGAAAAAACGCCTGGCGCTGGCCGCCGCGCGTGAAGACATTCCCGGTGCGCCGCAGGCCCTTGCCTTCCGATTGGGCATGGAACAGGCGCTCGACCGCCTGCTGATCGCAGGGGCCGATGTCACGCCCCTCAAGGACTGGACCATCCCCACCTTCCCGCTCAAGGGCGGCCAGATCGTCGCGCGCGGTGTCGGCGCCGGCCCCGAGGTCGCGCGCGTCCTGCGCGCCGTCGAAACGCGGTGGATCGAAGAAGGCTTTCCAGCAGGCTCGCGCGTCGAGCAACTGCTCGACGACGTGATCGCGCAAGGCCCCGCGTGAGCGGAGGTGACCTTGGCGCCACGCTGGAAGGCCAGCCGCTTCTCGCGTTAACGGTAGCCGCCATCGTGCTCGCCGTTGCCGCGCAGATGGTGAGCGCGCAGCGTCCCGGCCTTGGCACAGGGATGCGCAATGTCGCCTATCTTGGACTTCTCGTGGCAGGCCTTCTCACGGTCGTTCAGTTCGCAGGAAGCAACCGGACTTCGGACGCCGCGCTCTGGCTCGATCACACCCGCGAGGCCAGGATCGAGGGCGACGAGACCGTCATCGCCATGCGCGCGGACGGGCACTTCTGGGTCAAGGCGCAACTGAACGGCGAACCGGTCGACTTCATGATCGACACGGGCGCCACTTACACCACGGTTCCGCAAAGTGTTGCCCAGCGTACCGGCCTTGCCGCCAGCCAGAACGGCGAAGGCCGCCTGCTTGATACCGCCAACGGCACGGTTGTCGCGCGCATGGGCCTTGCCCGTTCGCTGCGCCTGGGCACCATCGAGGCGAGTGACCTGCCACTCGCCGTCCTGCCCGATACGCAGAACGACACCTCCGTCATCGGCATGAACCTGCTCTCACAGATGAAAAGCTGGCGCGTGGAAGGCGAGCGTCTGATCCTGACGCCGTGACCACGGCCCGCCCCGGTCAGGAACCGGCAAGCTATCTGCGGGTAGTATAGGGACCATGAACCTCGAAATTCCCGACCAGGTCGATGACCTTGCGACCTATCTCGCAGGCCAGCCGCTTCTTGCGCTCGCGCTGGGCGCCCTGCTGGTCACGATGATTGGCGGCCTCTTGCGCGGTCCGCTGCCGTTCCTCGGCGGCTTTGTGAAAGGCATCGGCAACCTCGGCCTCGTCGCCGCCCTGCTCCTCACAATCGCGCAATTTGCCCGCCTCAACACCGGCTTCGACTTTGCCCTGCCCCAGGTCGGGATCGAGCGGCAAAGCGTCGAAGGGAGCGAAACGCGGGTCGCCATGGCCCCGGACGGACACTTCTGGATCCGCGCCAGCATCAACGGCGTCGAGCGCGACTTTCTCGTCGACACCGGCGCGACCCTGACCGCGCTTGCCCCCGTGACCGCCCAAGCCGCGCAGATCGAGCCTTCGCCCGTCCCGCGCCGGATCGCGATGCGCACGGCCAACGGCACCGTCCCCGCCGAACTGGTCACTGTCGACGAACTGCGCTTCGGCAACATCGTCGCGCGCGATCTCGATGCGGTCGTCGCACCGGGCCTGGGCGAGCAGAACGTGATCGGAATGAACCTCCTCTCGCGCCTTGCCAGCTGGCGCGTTGAAGGGCGCACGCTGATCCTCGTGCCGAACCATCCGCAGCCAGTGGAAGAGGTTTAGTAGAAGGATTCTTTCAAGGGGCCATCGCCCCTTGACCCCAAAATGTGGGACCTCACCTCGCTCGGCCAACGTGGCGCGCTCGACGTGAGGTCGACAGTTCGGGGAGCCGGAGGGCGATGGCCCTCGGAATCACTTCCTTCTTCAGAACTTGTTGTCGCGCGGGAAACCGTTGGGCGGCAGGCGTCCCGCCGCGCCGCGCGCGACCTTCCACATGGCGATATCCTTTTCGGTGCGCGTGCGCCCGGTGTCGCCGCCCATCGTCCAGGAGAGACCCTCTTCCAACTTGAGCGTGGTCACGTCCGCCATGCCCCCGTCGCGGTAGCGCTGAAGCGTTACGCCCTGCCCCTTGGCCATGATCGGCAGTTCGTCGAGATTGAAGACGACCAGCTTGCGGTTGTCCCCCACCACGGCGACGTGGTCGTGCTCGGCCGGGATCTCGCGCACCACGGCCAGCTTGACGCCCGGCTTTGTGCTCATAACCGCCTTGCCCTTGCGGGTTTCCGCCAGGATCTCATCGGTCACCACAGCAAAACCACGGCCCACGTTGGAAGCGAGCAGGAGCTGCCCCTTGGGCTTGTGGGCAAGTGCGGCCACGATCTGCGCCTCAGCGTCGATATCGACCATCGTGCGGATCGGTTCACCAAAGCCGCGCGCGCCCGGCAGCTTGTCGCCACCCAGCGTGTAGAAGCGGCCATTATCCAGCGCGATGAGCAGCTTGTCGGTCGTCTGCGCGTGGAAGACATAGGCCGGGCCGTCGCCTTCCTTGTACTTGAACTCGCTGTCGAGCGCGACGTGCCCCTTGGCCGCGCGTATCCAGCCGCGCTCAGAGAGGATAACCGTGATGGGCTCCTTCTCGATCATCGCGTCCATCGAGAATTCGACCGTGGGCCGCGCCTCGGCAATCGTGGTGCGGCGGCGGCCAAGCTCGGTATCCTCGGCGTAGTCCTTGCGCAGCGTCATCAGGTCGCGCTTGAGGCGCGTACGCTGCCGGGCCGGGCTTTCGAGCAGCTTGGTGAGCTCGTCCTGCTCCTTGAGCAGTTCCTCGTGCTCCTGGCGAAGCTCCATTTCCTCCAGCTTGCGCAAGGAGCGCAGACGCATGTTGAGGATCGCTTCGGCCTGCCGGTCGGTGAGATCGAACTCCGCCATCATCACCGGCTTGGGCTCATCCTCGGTCCGGATGATCTCGATGATCCGGTCCAGGTTGAGGTAGGCGATGATGTAGCCCTCGACGAGTTCGAGGCGCGCGGCGATCTTGTCCAGCCGGTGCCGGGTGCGGCGCTGGAGAATGTCGATCTGATTGACGACCCACTGGCGCAACAGGTCCTTGAGACCGACGACGCCGGGCGTGCGCTGCGCGTCAAGCACGTTCAGGTTGAGCGAGAAGCGGCACTCCAGGTCGGTCAGCCGGTAGAGGCTTTCCTTCAGGAGCTCCGGGTCGACATTGCGGCTCTTGGGTACCAGGACGATCCGGATCTGCTCGTCGCTTTCATCGCGCACGTCTTCCAGGATCGGCAGCTTCTTGTCCGCGATCAGCTGGGCGATCTGCTCGATCAGCTTGCCCTTGGCGAGCATGTAGGGAATTTCGGAAACGACCAGCTGCCATTGGCCGCCGCCCAGTTTCTCGATGCCGGTTTCCTCCCAGTTGCCCGCCTCGTCACGGCCATTGGAAAAGCGCCCGCGCATGCGGAAGGCGCCCTTGCCCGTTTCGTAGGCGTGGGAGATCGCCGCCGCGCTGTCGACGACAAGGCCGCCGGTTGCAAAGTCGGGCCCATGGAAGACTTCCATGAGCTGCTCATGCTCCACCTGCGGGTTCTCGATCAGGAGCATCGTCGCATCGATGATCTCGGCCGCGTTGTGGCTGGGGATCGAGGTCGCCATGCCCACCGCGATGCCCGTTGCCCCGTTCGCAAGCAGGTTCGGGAAGAGCCCCGGGAAGATGTCCGGCTCGCTCTCTTCGCCATTGTAGGTCGGGATGAAGTCGACGGTCCCTTCGTCGAGCCCGGCCATGAGCTGGATCGCGGTCTTGGTCAGGCGCGCCTCGGTGTAGCGGTAGGCCGCCGCGTTATCGCCGTCGATGTTGCCGAAGTTGCCCTGCCCCTGCACCAGCGGGTAGCGCAGCGAGAAGTCCTGCGCGAGGCGGACCATCGCATCGTAGACCGACGCATCGCCATGCGGGTGGTACTTACCGATCACGTCGCCAACGACGCGCGCGGACTTCTTGTAGGCGCTCGCCGGATCGAGCTTCAGCTGCCGCATCGCCCAGAGCAGGCGCCGGTGGACCGGCTTGAGGCCGTCGCGAAGATCGGGCAGCGAACGCGCGGTGATCGTCGAGAGCGCGTAGACGAGGTAGCGCTCGGAAAGCGCGGCGTCGAAAGGCGCATCGACAATGGCGTCGAACGGATCGGAATTGTCGTCGAGAGAAGTCACCATGATGGGCAGGAGCGTAGCAGCGCAGGGCCACTCTCCAAAGCGACAATTCGCCGTTTTCCGCAGGCTTGCGGCGCGCTAGGCTCTCTTGAGAATCAGAATGGAGAGAGAATGCCCCGTCCGACAAGGCCCGTATGGCCGCTTGCGCCTGTTCTTGCTTCGTTTCTGCTGGTCGCTTGCGGTGAGGCGGGCAACCATGGCGCCGGTCCAGGCAGGCCCGACAAGATCACCACGGTAGACATCGGCGAAGAGCCGTCAGGAGAAGCGCCGGAAAGCGGCGAAATCCCCGTCTCGGTTCCGCGGATCGCCTACACGTACCGCTACCAATACCGCCTGCCCGCCGAGCGCATCGCGCAAGTCCAGGCCCGGCAGGCCAGCCTGTGCGACAAACAGGGGCCACAGGTCTGCCGCGTCCTGTCCATGCAGACCGACCTTGGCGAGAACGACTATGCCAGCGGGTCGCTGACACTGGCCGTCGCCGCTCCCCGCGCACGGGCGTTCGGGCAGGACCTGGCCGAACTGGTCAGCGGCCAGGGCGGCGACCAGATCGGCAGCGCGATCGAAGGCGAGGATCTCTCCAAGCAGATCGTCGATACCACCGCACGCCTCAAGGCCCGCCGCCTGCTGCGCGACCGCCTGATGGAGGTCCTCGCCACCCGCAAGGGCTCGGTCGCCGAACTGGTCGAGGCCGAGCGCGGCGTGGCCAAGGTCAATGAGGAGATCGACCAGGCCGAGAGCTGGCTGGCGCAGATGCAGGGCCGGGTCGACTTCAGCGAGATGAACCTCTCCTACATCTCGCGAACGCCGTCGAGCGCTGGGTTTCTTGGACCTATTCGCGAGGCTGTCCGAAACCTGGACACGATCCTGGGCACCGTGATTGGCGCGCTCATCATCCTGGGGGCCATCGGCATTCCGCTGGGCCTCGTGATCTGGGGGATCGTCTGGCTGGTGGGCCACCTGCGGCGTCGCCGGGATAGCTGAGCGGGTCGACGCGGCATTCTCCGATCCGTGGCCGAGGCGCGGCAGGCCGTGCCGAGACCGGGAACGGCACGCGGCGCGGCGGTGTTTGATGAGGGAATGCGAACAGAAAAGGAGGTTACGACATGACCCAGCGCATCCTCATCCTCGCCACCGACGGTTTCGAGCCCTCCGAGCTCACCGGTCCGCGCGATGCCCTTCGCGAAGCTGGCATGGAGGTTCAGATCGCCAGCCCCGAGGCGGGCGAGATCAAGGGCTGGAACCACACCGACTGGGGCGATCCGATCAAGGTGGATCTCGCCCTCGACGATGTGAAGGCAAGCGAGTTCGATGCTCTCGTCCTGCCCGGCGGACGGATCAATCCGGACACCCTGCGCCTCAATTCCACGGCGGTAGAACTGGTTCAGGCGTTCGTCCATTCGGGCAAGCCGGTTGGTGCCATCTGCCACGCGCCCTGGCTGCTGGTGGAAGCGGACGCGGTTCGCGGCAAGACCGTGACGGGCTGGCCCTCGATCCGCACCGACCTTGCCAATGCGGGCGCCAACGTGGTTGACCGCGAAGTGGCCGTCGATGGCAACATCATCACGAGCCGCAACCCCGACGACATCCCGGCCTTCTCGAACGCCCTGATCGAGGCCGTCCGGGTTCCCGCGCAGGCCGCATGACGAGGGCAGCTCCGATAATGTCCTGAAAGCCGCACGGCCGCATCCCTGAACGGGTGCGGCCGTCGCCTTTTTTGCGGTTCAGCCGATCTGCATGTCGCGCGAAACGCCGGGAATACGCACCTCGATCCCGTCGAGATCCTCAGTCAATTCGATCTGGCAGGAAAGGCGGCTGGTTCGCGCGACACCCGCAGCCAGATCAAGCATGTCTTCCTCATCCATCGAGGCGGGCTCGACCTTGTCGAACCACTCATCCGACAAATAGACATGGCAGGTGGAACAGGCCATCTGCCCCTCGCACGTCCCTTCGAGCGGCATGCCCGCGGCCTGGGCCACTTCGAGCAGGCGCGTTCCCGGCTCGGCCTGTGCCGAAACCGTGTTCCCTTCGGTCGTGACGAATTGCACGTTTACCAATTTCAGACTCCCTGCGCCGCCGCAGCGGCTTCTATTTGAGCGCAGGCATCCTCTATGTCCCGTTGCGTACTATATCGCCCGAATCCCAAACGGATAGAGGCTTTGGTCGCACTGTCGGCAAGTCCGAGTGCGCGCAGCACGTGGCTGGGCCTCCCCGAGCCGCTGGCGCAAGCCGAGCCAGCCGAAAAAGCCACTCCGCGAAGATCGGACATCAGCCTGGCTACATCCAAACCCTTGCGATGCAAGTTCAAATTTCCCTTCCAGCGCCGCTCGGCCGAGCCATTGAGATCCCAGTCCTGCAGGGCCGCACGCGCAATATCCCAAAGTCGGCTAATATGCGCCGCATCTTCATCTCGGCTCTTGAGCGCCAGCGCGGCCGCAGCGCCAAACCCTGCGCACAGCGCCGGGCTCAAGGTGCCGGAACGCAGGCCCTGCTCCTGCCCGCCGCCGCGGATCAGCGGGGCGAGATCGAGCCCATCGCGCACCCAGAGCGCACCGATCCCCTTGGGCCCGTACATCTTGTGCGCGCTGATCGCGATCATATCCGCGCCTTGCGGCGGCGCGATCTTGCCGGCTCCCTGCACCGCATCGCACAGGAACAGCGCGCCTGCCGCATGGGCGCGCTGCGCCAGTTCGTCCGCCGGCTGGATCGTGCCGATCTCGTTGTTGACCTGCATGACCGCAACGAGGTCGGTGCCCTCGCGCAGCGACGCGCTGGCAGCCACGCAGCCATCCTCTCCGACCGAAATTTCCTGAACGCCCGGATCGATCCAGCGCGCGGTGTCGAGCACGGCCGAATGCTCGATGGCCGAGACGGCCAGCCGCTTGGCCCCGCTTCCAACCATCGCCAGGTTGATCGCCTCGGTCGCGCCCGAGGTGAAGATCACGCGGCCGCCCGGTGGCAGAAGCGCGGCCACCTGGTCGCGCGCGACTTCCACCGCGGCAGCCGCCATGCGTCCGGGACGATGCGGGCTGTGCGGGTTCGCAAAGCCGCTGGTCTCAGGCCCACCCAGCCAGGGCAGCATGGCCTCGCGCGCCTCGGGCGCCAATGGGGTCGTTGCCTGATAGTCGAGATAGATCATGCGTTCACCTTCGCCCAGGCGTCCGCGAAGGCATCGAGGTCCTCGCGTGTCGTGTTCCAGCCGATACTGACCCGCACCGTACGCCGCGCGGTGTCTTCGTCGATGCCGAAGCCCTTGAGCACCCGGCTCTGCTTGAGGGTGCCCGACGAACATGCACTTCCCGCCGAAATGGCAAAGCCCATGGCATCGAGCCGGATCAGCATGGCGGTTGCCGCAAGCTTGGGCGCCGCGACCGCGAAGATGTGCGAGCAGGCCGTGCCGGGCTGGATCACCTCACCAGATTCGGTAAGGCGGTCGCGGAAGGCAAAGCGTTCCTCCTCGCTCGTCGCCCAGCTTTCGACGCCGCCCGCGTCCAGCGCGGCGGCAAAGGCCATCGCGCCGGGCAGGTTTTCCGTCCCCGCGCGGTAGCCACGCTCCTGCCCGCCGGTCGGCGCCAGCAGCGCAAAGTCGCGCACCAGCAGCGCGCCGATCCCGACGGGACCACCCAGCTTGTGGGCCGAGGCAACGATGAGGTCAGCCTCGGGCAGCGGCGCCTTGCCGGCTGACTGCGAGCAATCGGCAAGTAGCAGCCCTCCGGCAGCCCGCATCGCCTCCAACGCCTCGCTCGCCCCTGAAGGCAGCAGCACGGTCCCTGTCTCGGAGTTGATCGACTGGAGCGCGAGCACGCAGCGCCCCTCCTCACCAAGGTGCTCGGCCAGGGCCTCTGCGTCCAGCTGCCCCCCTGCCATAGGCACTTCAACGGCATCAGACGCGGCACGGAAAACCGCGTCATGTTCGACCGCCGAAACAAGACGCCGCTGCGCCTTCGCACGGCCTAATCCCAGTGCCAGCGCCTCGCTCGCGCCCGAGGTGAAAAGAAGTTCACCGCTCCAGCCCAGCGCCCGCTTCACCCGTTCGCGCGCCTCCTCAAGCGCAGCGCGCGCGGCGCGCCCCTGCTTATGTGGGCTGGAGGGATTGGCCCAGATTTCGGCACCTTCAAGCCACGCGGCGCGCGCCTCGGGCCGCAAGGGGGTGGTTGCGGCATGGTCCAGGTAGACAGGGGAAGAAATTGGCGGCTCCGCTTGTTTTGTCGTGATTGTTTTTGGTACGAATGTTTCTATATAAGCTGCTCTCCCATTTCCACTCCTGCAATCACGGCCCCTTTCCTGCGCGGCCCTTCTTGCCGGAGCCTCAACAAGTCAGGTTCGCTATTCCATGCCCGCAGTGATCTTTCCCGGACCCGAAGGCCGTCTCGAAGGCCGCTTCCAGCCCGCGCCGCGTCCGCGCGCGCCGGTCGCCATGATCCTCCACCCGCACCCGCAGGCGGGCGGCACGATGAACGACCGCATCACGCAGCATCTCTACAAGACCTTCGTGGCGCGCGGCTTTGCCACGCTGCGCTTCAACTTTCGCGGCGTGGGCCGCAGCCAGGGCAGCTTCGACAACGGTATCGGCGAACTCTCGGACGCGGCCGCCGCGCTCGACTGGGTGCAGCAGATCCATCCCGAGAGCTCGACCACCTGGATCGCGGGCTACTCGTTCGGCGCGCTGATCGGCATGCAACTCCTGATGCGCCGCCCGGAGATCCGCGGCTTCATCTCGATCGCGCCGCCCGCCAACATGTACGACTTCAGCTTCCTTGCGCCCTGCCCCGCCTCGGGCATCATCATCCAGGGTGAAGCCGACACGGTGGTAACGCCCAACGCGGTGCAGAAACTGGTCGACAAGCTGCGCACCCAGAAGCACATCACCATCCACCATGATGAAGTGCGCAAGGCCAACCACTTCTTCGAGAACGAAACCGATGACCTGATGAAGTCGGTCAACAACTACCTCGACATGCGCCTCGCGCCGGACTGCCCGATCAAGTAATCGCGCAGCGCCGCACGGACACGCAGAAAGAGGCGTCGCAGGGCTACTGCGGCGCCTCTTGCGTTTCGGCGATACCGGCAAGCGAGCGGCCATCGGGCGTGGGCACGGTGAGGATCGCGACGTTGATCGCCATGATCCCTGCAAGAACGAGCATCAGCACGGCCCGTTTGCGATGACCTGGGCGACGCCAAAGGGCGATACTGCCCAGCACCAGCGCGATGCTGGCGAGGACCATGAGGGAAAGCGCGATAGCCATGGCGAAGCGATAGCCGATCCCCGGACGCCAAGCGAGCCCCGATCCGACCCCGCTTCCCCCGGCCTTTCTTCCCCATCCGCGTTTGACTTGTCCGCCTGTCGGAGCCAGTTTCGCGCCATGACACACCCTACATCGGCCGCAGCGCCGCTTTCCCGTCGCAACGCTCTCCAGATCCTGTCCTGCGGCGTCGCCGCCATGGCCCTTCCGGGCAGCTCCCGCGCGCTTGCCCAGAGTGCTTCCAGCTCGCCCGCCCCAGCCGAGGCGAGCGGCCTTCTCGACACGCTCGCCTGGAATTTCCTCGATCTCAATCCCGGCACGGCCACCAGCCTCGGCGTCGACATCGGGGCGCATGCACCCTTGCGCAGCCGGATGGAGGACCGCTCCCCCGATGGCGTGGCCCGCATGGCCGCCCTGCTGCGGCGCGATCTCGCAGCGGTCTCTGCCGTCGATGAGACCGGCCTCGATCCCGCGACGCGGACCAGTCTGGAAGTCATCAAGAGCGCCTACACGACCTCGCTTGAAGGCTTCGCGCAGCCCTATGGCGATGTGGCCGTGGGCAGCTGGCGCAACACGCCCTACGT
This sequence comes from Novosphingobium profundi, assembly GCF_020524485.1. Lineage (GTDB taxonomy): Bacteria > Pseudomonadota > Alphaproteobacteria > Sphingomonadales > Sphingomonadaceae > Novosphingobium > Novosphingobium profundi_A. Next base: position 214,283 of record NZ_JAIVLF010000005.1, read on the forward strand.
CGTCATCCAGAACGTAGGCGCCTATCTCGACACGCCGCGTTTCCTTGACGCGGATCACCCGATCAAGACGCCCGACGATGCCGACGCCTACGTCGCACGCCTTGCCCAGATGGACGACCAGCTCGACGGCGAGTTGGTGCGCATGAAGGCGGCGACCGACAAGGGCCTCGTGCCGCCCGACTTCCTGCTTGACCGCGCCATTGCGCAGATGGAGAGCACGGTCGCGGACGCAGGCAAGGACGGTGGCGGCCTCGTCGCCTCGGTTGCTAACCGCACCGCCTCGTTCGAAGGCGACTGGGAGAAGCAGGCGAAAAGCCTTGTCGCAGGCGATGTGCTGCCCGCACTCCAGCGCCAGCTCGCCGAACTCAAGCGCCAGCGCGGCCTCGCCACCAGCGCACCGGGCCTGCGCGAACGCCCCGGCGGCGCGCAGTTCTATGCCTGGGCGCTCAAGGCCAGCACGACCACGACCATGCTCCCTGAGGAAATCCACAAGCTCGGCCACGAGCAACTGGCCGAACTGCATGGCCGGATGGACCCGATCCTCAACGATCTGGGCTACACGCAGGGCACCGTCGGCGCGCGCATGACCGCGCTGGGCAAGGACCCGCGCTTCATGTTCGCCAAGGGCGATGAGGGCCGCGACCAGATCATGGCCTTCATCCGCCAGCGCATCGACTGGATCACCTCGCAGATGCCGCGCGCGTTTCGCGAGCTGGTGCCGGGTAACGTCGAGGTCCGGCGCCTCCCCCTTGCCGAGGAACCGGGCGCTCCCACGGCCTATGGCGGCGCGGGGTCCAAGGACGGCACGGTGCCGGGCAAAATGTGGATCAACCTGCGCACCACGGACCTTCACCGCAAGTACGACCTGCCCACCCTCGTCCACCACGAGACGATCCCCGGCCACGTCTGGCAGGGCGAATACGCCAACCGGCTGCCGCTGATCCGCTCGATCCTGGCCTTCAACGCCTATTCCGAAGGCTGGGCGCTCTACGGCGAGCAGCTGGGCGACGAGCTGGGCGCCTATGACGATGATCCGGTCGGGCGCCTCGGCTACCTCCAGTCCATCGCGTTCAGGGCCTGCCGCATGGTCGTTGACACCGGCCTGCACTCGCAGGGGTGGAGCCGCGAGGAAGGCATCCGCTTCTTCATGGAGAAGAACGGCAACAAGCGCGAGGAAGTGGTCAACGAGGTCGACCGCTACTGCTCCTGGGCGGGTCAGGCCTGTGGCTACAAGATGGGCCACAACGAAATCAACCGCCAGCGCCTGCGCGCGATTGCCGAACTGGGCGATGCCTATGACCTGCGCGATTTCGACCAGGCCGTGGTCGATGGCGGCAACGTCCCCCTCGACGTGCTGGGCGACAACATCACGCGCTACATCGCAGGTGTGAAGGCCTGACGCCCACGTCCCACGAATCGAAAAGGCCCCCGGGTGCATGTCCGCACCCGGGGACCTTCTTCCATCCGGAAAGCTCTACTTTCGCCCGAATAGCCCTGAGGCAAACCCCGCGATATCGTCCATCGCATCGCCGTCCCCGTCGCGGTCGAGCAACGCCATCACCTGCGGGTTGGAGACGATCTCTCCGGCGAAACGCGCAAGTGCGCTCTCGCCGCCGATGGCGGTGATGATCTGCTGGATGGTGGCAACATCGAGCCCCGTGCGCCCCGCCGCAAGCTCGGCCGTATCGCCCGGTTGCTGGTGCGCCTGGCCGAGCGCGGCCACGGCCTTCTCGGCCATTTCCGGTCGTATACCGAGCTGCCCGGCCAGATTGGCCACATCGACGTTGCCGCCCATCTGCCCCAGTACGCCGTCCAATAGTCCCATGTCTCTCTCCTGATTCTGGCGGGAGGCACCGCGTGCCACCCGCAACGCAAGAAGGCCCCGGATGCCGAAGCGTCCGGGGCCTTCTTCATGTCATAGTTGCTCGCGCGCCTGTCAGGCGGTGACGGGCGCGGCCTGACGGACGCCCTCGTCGACATGCGCTTCGAACTGGGCGAAGTTGTCGATGAACTTCTTGACCAGAACCTGCGCAGTCTTGTCGTACTCGGCGCCATCGGCCCAGGCGCCGCGCGGGTCGAGCAGCGCGGTGTCGACACCGGGCACTTCCACGGGCACTTCAAAGCCGAAGTTGGGATCTTCCTTGAACTCGGCGTTGTTGAGGCTGCCGTCGAGCGCGGCGTTGAGCAGCGCGCGGGTGGCCTTGATCGGCATGCGCTTGATGCCATCCATCGTAGCCATGCCGCCCGACCAGCCGGTGTTGACCAGCCAGCACTTCACGCCGCCCTTGGCGATACGCTCCTTGAGGAGGTTGCCGTAGACCGAGGGGTGACGCGGCATGAACGGCGCGCCAAAGCAGGTCGAGAAGGTCGCTTCCGGCTCGGTCACGCCGATCTCGGTGCCCGCAACCTTGGCGGTGTAGCCCGAAAGGAAGTGGTACATGGCCTGGTCGGGCGTCAGACGCGCGATCGGAGGCAGCACGCCGAAGGCATCCGCGGTGAGGAAGATCACGTTCTGCGGCACGGGGCCCAGGTTCTCTTCCGAGGCGTTCGGGATGAAGTCGATCGGGTAGGCACCACGGCTGTTCTCGGCGAGCGAGTTGTCGTCGAGGTCAAGCGTGCGAGTGACCGGATCGATCACGACGTTTTCAAGGACCGTGCCGAAACGCTTGGTGGTCGCGTAGATTTCCGGCTCGGCTTCTTCCGAGAGACGGATCATCTTGGCATAGCAGCCGCCTTCGAAGTTGAAGACCGCGGTGTCCGACCAGCCGTGCTCGTCATCGCCGATGAGCGTGCGCGAAGCGTCAGCCGAAAGCGTCGTCTTGCCGGTGCCCGAAAGGCCGAAGAAGACCGCCGTATCGCCGTCCGGGCCGATGTTGGCCGAGCAGTGCATCGGCATCACGCCCTTGGTCGGGAGCAGGTAGTTGAGGATGCCGAAGACCGACTTCTTCATCTCGCCGGCATAGGCCGTACCGCCAATGAGGATCAGCTTTTCCGAGAAGTTGACCGCGATCACGGTCTCACTGCGGCTGCCGTGGCGGGCCGGGTCGGCCTTGAAGCTGGGCAGGTCGATGATCGTGTATTCCGGCGCGAAGCCTTCGAGTTCCTCGGCGCTCGGACGCACCAGCAGGGTGCGGATGAACATGTTGTGCCAGGCGAACTCGTTGATGACACGCACCTTGACGCGGTGTTCGGGCTGCGAGCCACCGAACAGGTCCGCGACGTAGAGCTTGTCCTTGTCGCCGACGGCGGCAAGGAAGTCTTCCTTCAGCGCCGCGAAGTGCTCCGGCGTCATGGGGACATTGGTGTTGCCCCACCAGATCGTATCTTCCGTCTCGGCGTCCTTGACGATGAACTTGTCCTTGGCCGAACGGCCCGTGTGCTTGCCCGTCGCGACAACGAAAGGCCCGTCCGCGGACAAGGTGCCTTCCTCGTTTCGGATGGCATGCTCAACCAGGGGCGCGGTGCCCAGGTTCGCGAAAATCTCCGCCTTGGTGGCGATCCCTTGTTTCTCGAGCGGGTAGCTTAGGGAAGCGGTCAATGTCATCTCCTCCAACGTGACACCTCGCCAGACTATCCGGCGATGGCATCATCAATTCCTCCTCAGGAATCGGGATCGCGGATAATCGACACATTCTTTTCCGTCAAATCGACAACAAATGGAACCGCAAAGGGCCGAAACGCGAAAGAAACAGGCCAGATGCCTCAGGTGCCCCTCGCTGCGCGCCCCGTTCCGAAGGTTCGCCACATTGCCAGTCAGGCGTCCAGCGGCTAGGCAGCCTCTTCGCGTTTTGAGAAAGGACCAGGGCACCTGCGATGTCCGTGCCAGCATCCCCGTCCTCCGCTTCCGAGCTCCGCAGCGCCCAGAGCGAGACGCGCCGCCACACGATCGCGCTGGTCGACGATGACCGCAACATCCTGACCACGGTCTCGATCGGGCTTCAGGCCGAAGGTTTTTCCACAAGGGTCTACACCGACGGCGAAACCGCGCTGAAGGCGATCCTCGAGAATCCGCCGGACCTGGCCATCTTCGATGTGAAGATGCCTCGCATGGACGGCCTGGAATTGCTGCGCCATCTGCGCGAGCGCTCCAGCCTGCCGGTGATCTTCCTCACCTCCAAGGACGAGGAACCCGACGAAGCGCTTGGCCTTGCCATGGGCGCGGACGACTATATCACGAAGCCCTTCAGCCAGCGTCTTCTTGCCGCCCGCATCCGCGCCATCCTGCGGCGCAGCGAACTGGTGCGCACAGGGCCAGAGCAGCCCATCCAGGAGAACCTGCCCGAACCCGTCGTGCGCGGGCGCCTCGCACTCGACCCGGCGCGCCACCAGGTGGAGTGGGACGGACAGGCGGTCTCGCTCACCGTCACCGAGTTCCTGATTCTGGAAGCCATGGCGCTGCGCCCGGGCGTCGTCAAAAGCCGCAACCAGTTGATGGACGCGGCCTACAACGACGACATCTATGTCGATGACCGAACCATCGACAGCCACATCAAGCGCCTGCGCCGCAAGTTCCGCGCGGTCGACCCGTCCTTCAATGCTATCGATACCCTTTACGGCGCGGGCTACTCGTTTTCGGACGAACACGCCGCCGGGCCGTCCGCCGGACAGGAAGTGTGACCATGCCCCGACGGACCGCCTGAGCCCATGGCCGAGCGTTCGCACGCCCGTATCGCGGCCTCGCTGCCCGTTCGCCTGGGGCTGTCCTGGCGCGTCTCGCTGACGGCGCGCATCCTCGCGGTCAACATCATCGCGCTCGCACTCATGGCGGGCAGCCTCTTCTACATCGACAGCTACCGCCGCGAACTTCTCGACGAGCGCTTTCGCCTCGCCCGCAGCGAGGCGGAAATCACCGCCCAGGCCCTCTCCGGGGAAAGCCTCGACAGGCAACGCCACCTGATCGCACGCATCGGCACGACGCAGAAGCTGCGCCTGCGCCTCTACGATGCCGATGGCGATCTCGTTGCGGACAGCTTCAAGCTGGCCCCGCCGTCCTACCGCTTCATCGATCCCGACAGCGAGCCCTGGCTCCAGGATGCGGCGCGCCTGCTCGACCAGGGCATGGACTTTCTCCTGGGCGCCCGGCGCATCCCGGCCTACCGTAACCCGCCCGAACAGGCGATCCAGGAATGGCCGGTCGCTCGCGAGGCTCTGTCGACAGGTGAAACGCGCATCGACCAGAAGGCCGCGCCCGACCAGACCCCGGTCATCCTTGCCGCCACGCCGCTCGGCGACAGGGGCGAAATCCTGCTGATGACCCGCAACGCGCGCGACATTACCGAGAACGTGCGCATGGCCCGCCAGACGCTTGCAATCATCGTGGGCGCCGCGCTCGGGATCTCGATCCTGCTCTCGCTGTTCCTCGCCCGCACCATCGTCGATCCCTTGCGCAAGCTCGTTCGCGCCACGGTGCGCGTGCGCCTCGGACGCGAGCGCAGCGTGGTCGTCCCCCGCCTGCCCGACCGGCGCGACGAAATCGGCCTCCTCGCCCGTGCCGTCTCCGACATGACCGGTGCCCTGCGCCTGCGCATCGATGCGGTCGAGCGCTTTGCGGCCGATGTTGCGCACGAACTCAAGAACCCGCTCACGTCGCTGCGCAGCGCCCTCGAAAATCTGGACCGCGTGGAGGATCCCGATCTGCGCCGCCAGCTCGTGACGGTGGCCAACGACGACGTACGGCGCATCGATTTCCTCGTGACCGAGATCGCCGATGCCAGCCGTATCGACGCGCAGCTCAGCCGCACCACCTTCGAGCCGGTCGACATGAACAGCCTCCTGCGCGCCCTTGTCGCCGAGCGCGCCCAGCGCGGCGTCAACGGCGCAAGCGAGGTCGTGATCGCGCAGGCTGGCGCGGGCCCGCTCGTCGTGCCGGGTGACGCCCCGCGCCTCGAACGCGTGCTCCAGAACCTGCTCGACAACGCCGTCTCCTTCTCGCCCGAGAGCGCACCCATCGACGTCACCCTGGAGAGCGTGAAGAGCAAGGTGCGCATCACAATCAGCGACCACGGCCCGGGCATTCCCAAGGCCGCGCGCGAACGAATCTTCGAGCGTTTCCACTCGCTGCGCCCCTCGTCAGAGGAATTCGGCCGCCATTCCGGGCTGGGGCTCTCGATTGCCCGCACCATTGTCGATGCCCATTCCGGGTCGCTCTTTGCAACCGATCGCGACGACGGATTGCCGGGTGGCTGCTTCGTTCTCACCCTGCCCCAATGGCCGAGCGAGTCCGAAGCGTGACCACCGGTGCCTCGCCTTGGTTAGTCCGTCAGGCGACCTGCGTCGCGCGCGAGGGACGCGCCGTTCTCATCGAAGGCCCCTCGGGCACTGGCAAAACCTCGCTCGCGCTCGAGCTGATAGACCGGGGCGCAGTGCTCGTAGGCGATGATGGCGTGGTCCTCGAAAGGCAGGCCGATCATCTCGTCGCCAAGCCCCACCCCCGCACGGCCGGCCTGATAGAGGTCCGCAATCTCGGTATCCTCGACGAACCGTTCTGCGCCGAAGCCCAGGTCTGCCTCCACATTCTTCTGGATAGCAAGGCCCCGCGTTTCATCGAGAAGGCCGAGGGCATCGAGCTGGCGGGGCTGGTCATTCCCTCGCTGCGCCTTTCGCCGTTGAGCGGCCCGATGGCCATCAAGGTCGAACGTGCGCTCGCCGTCCATGGACTGAGGCCCACAACTCGCTGAAAACACGCGCAAGCAAGTCCCGGCAAAATCGGTCGGATAAGACCAAACTCTCCCTTTCCTTTCCGGGCAGAGGAGCGCAAACAGCCCCGATGACCGCAACACCTGAGCCCACCCCCGAGGCCAGCGCACACGGCGCTCACGACACGGGGCCCGACCCGGCGCTGCCCCAGCGTCAATCGGTCCTGCTCGTCACCGGCATGCTGGGCGCTGGAAAAACCACGGTTCTCAGGGTCCTGGAGGACCTTGGCTGGGAAATCATCGACAATTTTCCGATCCGCCTACTCGAAGGCCTTCTCGATGCACCGGGCGAGGCGCAGAGCGATCTTCCCACGCCGCTGGCCATCGGCTTCGATTCGCGCACGCGCGGCTTCGATCCCGAGCGCGTGATCGCCCAGGTAAAAGCCCTTAGTGAACGTCCTGACATCGCGCTGACCACGCTCTTCCTCGACTGCCAGAGCGCCGAGCTCGAGCGCCGCTACAACGAGACCCGCCGCCGCCACGCCCTTGCCGCCGACGCCCCTGTCGCGACCGGCATCCAGGCCGAGCGCGAACTGCTCACACCGCTGCGGCGCTGGGCCGAAGTGCTGATCGACACCAGCGAATTCACCAGCAACGATCTCCAGCGCGTGATTCGCGAAAGATTTGCCGAAAGCGCGACCGAGGGCACGACCCTCACCATTTCCAGCTTTGGATTCGCGCGCGGGATGCCCCCACTCGCCGACCTGGTCTTCGACATGCGCTTCCTCGACAATCCCCATTGGGACCCGGAGCTTCGTCCGCAGACCGGCCAGGACGCGGCCGTTGGCGATTTCATCCGCAGAGACCCGGCTTTTTCCGAGGCATTCAGCCGGATACGCGACCTGCTCCTGCTCTTGCTGCCGCGCTACAAGGCGCAAGGCAAGAGCTACGTTCATATCGCCTTTGGGTGTACCGGCGGGAAACACCGTTCGGTTTTTACCGCGGAACAGATGGCATCGGCCTTGCGCCACTCGGGATTTTCCCCCACATTGCTGCACCGCAACCTGGGCTCACGAGCAGCCGATCTTCTTGAAGGAGAGCCGCGGCGTGATGACAAGCACTAAGATCCGGGTGCAACTGCAGGGTATTCGGAGCGTTTCCTCAACATGATCGGCATGATTCTGGTCACTCACGGCAATCTTGCCGAAGAGTTCGTTCACGCAATGGAACATGTCGTCGGCGATCAGACGGCGGTTGAGACCGTGTGCATTGGTCCCAACGACGACATGGAGCGGCGCCGCGCCGAGATTGCCGAGGCCATCGTAAAGGTGAACAGCGGCGAAGGCGTAATCATCCTCACCGACCTGTTCGGCGGAACACCCTCGAACCTCGCGATCTCGCTGATGGAAGCCGGAACGGTCGAAGTCATCGCCGGGATCAACCTGCCCATGCTGATCCGCCTCGCCAAGGCCCGCGCCTGCATGTCGGTGCGCGACGCCGCCGTGGCCGCGCGTGAAGCGGGGCGCAACTACATCACCATCGCAAGCGAATACCTGGGACAGGATGCATGAACGACTGCCGTGAGACGGTGACCATCGTTAACAAGCGCGGACTTCATGCCAGGGCCAGTGCCAAGTTCGTGAATTACGTCACCGAATTGCCCGCGAGCGTGTCGGTTTCAGTCAGCAAGGATGGCGCAAGCGCGGTGGGCAATTCAATCCTGGGCCTGATGATGCTGGGCGCAGCCAAGGGCGACAGCATTGAAATCGCGTGCACCGGCGACGACGCGCAGTCCGCGCTCGACCGGCTTGTTGCGCTGGTGCGCGACGGCTTTGGCGAAGACCAGGGCTGAGAAGGCGCATCCCGACGTGACGTACCGCCGCACCATCACCGGATTTTCCAATCCGCTCGTCAAGTTCCTGCGCTCGCTGCGCGACAAGAAGCACCGCCGACGTGAGCAGCGCTTCCTGGCTGAAGGCCTGCGCCTGCTGACCGACGCGCGCGAATCGGGCATTCTCCCCGAGATGCTGGTCATGGCGACAGGCCGGGCCGCCCATCCCCTGCTGGACCAGCTTGAAGACGCGGTGACCGCGGCGGGCGGCGAAGTCGTGGAGATGGACCAGGACATCCTTGCCAAGGTGACCGGCAAGGACAACCCACAGGCCGTAGCCGGGGTTTTCGCCGAGTTCGACACGCGGCTTGCCGGGATCGACCGGCAGGCCGCCCCCATCTGGCTCGTCGCGCAAGCGCTGCGCGATCCGGGGAACCTGGGGACGATGCTGCGCACCGGCGATGCGGTCGGGGCTGGCGGCCTCATCCTCATCGACGACTGCGCCGATCCCTTCTCGGTCGAGGCCGTGCGCGCCAGCATGGGCGCGATCTTCACCCAGAAGCTGGCGATGGCGCGCTGGGACGAATTCCAGTCGTGGCTGCGCGAGAGCGAGGGACAGCTTGTCGCGGCCTCGCTGCGCGACCCGACCGACTACCGCAAGGCCCCTTATGCGGCGCCCTGCTTTCTCATGGTCGGCAACGAATCGCAGGGGCTCCCAGCCGAATACGAAGATGCCTGTGACTTGCGGGTCACGATCCCGATGCGCGGGCGCGCGGACAGCCTCAACGCCGCTGTCGCGGGCGCGGTCCTCGCCTACGAAGCGCTCGCCCACCTCGATCCCTGAGCTGGACGGATAGCACCGGCGCTGCTGCGCCTGCCATTTGCGGATAGGACCGTTCATCCCGCTCTCACATGCTGCATGGCACCATGCAGGCATGATTCGAGCTTGTTCCTTCGGCCGCGCGCTGGCAGGCGCCCTTCCCGCGCTGGCCCTCGTCGCCTGCGCGCCGGACACCGAAGGCCAGCACCTCAGCGCCAGCCGCTGGAGCTTTGCCCTGATCGACGGTCAGTCGCCGATGTCGGACGCGGCCGACATGCGCTTCGAGAAGGGGGAAGTGCGCGTTCTCGTCGGCTGCAATCGCATGAGCGGGCCTTGGCGAATTTCCGCCGACCGTCTCGTCGCTGGCCCCCTGGTGCAGACCGAGATGGCCTGCCCTGCCCCAGCCTGGGACCAGGAAAAAGCCGTCGGCTCGCTCCTCGCGTCCACGCCGCGCATCCACGTGAACGAGGAGCGCATGATCCTGCAATCGAGCGGCCACACCGCCGAGCTTATCCGCGTCGAGGACTAGAGCGGTTTAAGATCCAATTGCATCGGATCAACCGCTCTACATCATTGGCTTGACGCATTTTCTAAACCAGCAGATGATCCCATCTGCTTGGAAAATGCTCGAAGCGCGCCTTAGTCCTTTTCGGCCGATGCCAGCGCAGCGGGCGGCTCACCTTCGGGATACTCGGGCAGCGCAGCCTCGATATCGGCAGCGCCGTAGCGCGGCGCGGCCTCGACCCGGGGAGCCTCCTCGATCTCACGCTTGCCGATCTCGATGTGCTTTTCGCGCAAGCGCCGTCCCGACGACAGCACATTGCGCTCAAAGCTGCCAACGAACTTGTTGTAGTTGTTGACTGCCGTTTCCAGCCCGGCGCCCACGCGCTTCATATGCTCGGCGGCCACCGCGATACGGTCGTAAAGTTCACCGCCCATGCGGCCGATCTCGCGCGCTTCACGGGCCAGGCCATCCTGGCGCCAAACCTGCGCGACCGTGCGCGCGATGGCGACAAGGTTCGTGGGGGTGGCCAGGAGAACGCGGTTGCGGAAGGCGAAGTCCCACAGTTCCGGATCGTATTCGAGCGCCGCGGCCACAAAATGCTCACCCGGCACGAACATCACCACATAGTCCGGCGCGTCTTCGAACTGGCTCTGGTAGCTTTTCGTGCCGAGCGTCTGGACATGATTTCGCATCGAGGCGACATGGGCTTTCAGCGCCAGTTCGCGCGCGGTATCGTCCTCGGCCTCAAAGGCCTCCTGGTAGGCGTTGAGCGAGACCTTGGCGTCGATCACCAGCTTCTTCTGACCCGGAATGTTGACGATGGCGTCGGGACGCAGGCGCCCCTCCTCGGTGTCGATCGAATGCTCGGTCACGAAATCGGTGTGTTCGGAAAGGCCGCACTGTTCCAGGAGATTACGAAGCTGCTGCTCGCCCCAGCGCCCGCGCGCCTTGGGGGCATTGCGCAAGGAGTTGCCGAGGCGCTGCGCCTCCTCGCGCACGCGCTCCTGCCCTTCGCGCATCGACTGGATGAGGCCGGTCAGCTGGCCGAAGGAATCGACGCGCTTGGCTTCCAGTTCTGAGACCTGCGCCTCGTAGCTCTGGAGACGCGCGCCCACCGGTTCCAGCAGCGCGCGGATGCGTTCGGCGTTGGCCTTCTCGCTTTCCTCAAATCGAGCCCCAGCCCGGCGCAGGAACGCCTCTTGCGCACCTTCGAGGACCTTGGCGCCTGCATTTTCGAACTCCTTGCGCAGCGCCTCCTGCGCCTCGATCAGAAGGCGCTTCTGCTCATCGAAGTTGGCGGTCTTTTCGCGCAGGGTAGAAAGTTCGTCGCAGGCCTCGCGATAGGCCTCCCGCAGCCTGCCCATCTCGGCATCAAAAGCGCTGCGGGCGGCGTCGTAACGCGCGGTTGCCTCGGCGCGTTCGCGCTCCAGAGTGGCCGAAGCCTCGCCGCGCACACGCTCCAGCTGATCGGCATAGGCACTGCGCTCGCGGGTCAGAGCAGCGGAATATTCGTCCGCCCGCCCCGCACGCGCCTCGGCTCCTGCCAGATCGCGGATCGCGGCGCGGAAGCGCTCTTCCAGTTCATGGAGGGCGCGTTCGCTTTTGGCGAGGCGCGCATTGGCCTGCGCGGCCGGGCGCGAGCCGAAGAACCAGCCGGCACCAAGGCCGACGACGAGTGCAAGAATGGCGGCAAGGATGATGTCCATGCCGCCATTCTAGTTAGAACAATTCAAGAACGCCAGACCTTCCCGGTCCGTTGTCCTCAATCTTGGAGAAATCAGGCCGCGCGGCGCAGCTTTTCCAGCTTGCGCAGCGCCATCTGGCGCTTGAGACGCGAGAGATGGTCGATGAAAAGGATGCCCTCGAGGTGGTCCATTTCGTGCTGCAGGCAGGTTGCCAGCATGCCTTCAATGGCTTCCTCGTGGTGGTTGCCATCGAGGTCCTGATACTGCACGCGGCAGGTCGCGGGACGCTCTACATCGGCGTAGATCTCGGGAACCGAGAGGCAGCCTTCCTGATAGACGCTATGGTCTTCGGACGGGTCGAGGATGACCGGGTTTATGAAGACCCGCGGCTCCTTGAGCGTGGGCTGGTGCGTGTGCTGATGGCCGCCGTGGTTGCACACTTCGGGCTCAGCATCGGGATCGTCGGGCTGGAGATCGATCACGAGGACACGCAGGGGAACGCCGACCTGGATGGCGGCAAGACCGATGCCGGGGGCATCGTACATGGTCTCGAACATGTCTTCGACAAGGGTCTTGAGCTCATCGTCGAAGGTTTCGACGGGCTTGGAGACCTGCTTCAGGACAGGATCGGGAACTTCAAGGATTTCGCGGATAGCCATGTCTTGCAAATAAGCGCAGCCTGCGCGTTTCGCAAGATTGCGATGCCGATCACAGAAATCGTGCCGCCGGTCCCCTCGCTCAGGCGACGGGGCGGCGTGCGCGGATCGCCTGTGCCAAGGTACCCTCGTCCAGGTAGTCGAGTTCGCCCCCTACCGGCAAACCATGCGCCAGCTGGGTGATGCGCACGGGCCGGTTCTCCAACTTTTCAGCAATGTAGTGCGCGGTCGTCTGGCCTTCGAGCGTGGCGTTCATGGCAAGGAGGATCTCGTCGATGCCCCCCTCCTCGATCCGGGCGAGCAGACTGTCGATGGCGAGGTCTTCGGGCCGCACGCCATCGAGCGCGGATAGCCGTCCGCCCAGGACATGGTAGCGCCCGGTAAAGAGATGCGCACGGTCAAGCGCCCACAGATCGGCCACTTCCTCAACCACGCAGAGCGAGCGCTGGTCGCGCCTGGGATCGGCGCAGATACCGCAAGGGTCGCGCGTATCGACATTGCCGCACACACTGCATTCGACCAGCGTTTCGCGCACCGCATCAAGCGCTTCGAGCAGCTGGACGAGCGAACTTTCACGCCGCTTGATGAGCCAGAGCACCGCGCGCCGGGCCGAACGGGGGCCAAGGCCCGGCAAGCGGGCCAGCGCGGCGGTCAGCGTCTCGATCTCTTGCGATGCCATGAGGAGAGAGATAGGGCCTCCCCGGTCCGAGCGGAAGCCCGGCACCACGACGAGCGAGGAAGTTGCCCACAATATGCGTATCATCTTCATGGGAACCCCCGATTTCGCGGTCCCGGCGCTGGAAGCCCTGGCCGATGCGGGCCACGAGATCGTCTGCGTCTATTCGCAGCCGCCCCGTCCCGGTGGCCGCCGCGGCCGCGAACTGACCCCGACGCCCGTCCACAAGGTTGCCGAGATGCGCGGGTTCGAGGTGCGCACGCCGGTCTCGCTCAAGAGCGAGGAGGAGAAGGCCGCCTTCGCCGCGCTCGAGGCCGATGTCGCGGTTGTCGCGGCCTATGGCCTGCTCCTCCCCCAGGCGATCCTCGATGCCCCGCGCCATGGCTGCCTCAACATCCACGCCTCGATCCTGCCGCGCTGGCGGGGCGCTGCGCCCATTCATCGCGCAATCGAAGCCGGAGACCCGACGACCGGGGTCACCATCATGCAGATGGAAAAGGGCCTCGACACCGGCCCCATGCTCGCCACCTTGCGCACCACCATCGATGCCAAGACCACCGGCGAGCTGACCGCGGAACTGGCCGACAAGGGCGCGCATCTCATGGTCGGCACGCTGCGCGAGCTCACCAATCACCGGCCCGTCACCCAGCCCGAAGATGGGGTCACCTATGCGAAAAAGATCGAGAAGGGCGAGGCCCGCATCGACTTCACGCAGGATGCCCAGGCCATCGAACGCAAGGTGCGCGCCTTCATGCCCGCGCCCGGCGCCTTTTTCGAGTTCCAGGGCGAACGCTACAAGATCCACGCGGCCGAGGTCGTCGACGGCACGGGCACGCCCGCCACAACGCTCGACGATGCGCTCACCATCGCCTGCGGCACGGGCGCGCTGCGCGTAACGCGCATCCAGCGCGCCGGAAAGCCGGCCATGGCAACGCAGGACCTGCTGCGCGGCCGTGCGATCCCGGCGGGAACCCAGATCGCGTGACCCGCTTTGCCCTGACCCTCGAATTCGACGGTGCGCCCTTCATGGGCCTCCAGCGCCAGTCGCACGGTCCCTCGGTGCAGCAGTCGGTTGAGGATGCGGCCCATGCCATCACCGGCGAGGACGTCATCATGCATGCGGCGGGACGCACCGATTCGGGCGTCCATGCGCTGGGCATGCGCGCGCACATCGAGATCGCCAAGCCCTTCGATGCCTTTCGCCTGATGGAAGCGCTCAACGCCAGGATGCGCCCCGATCCTGTCGCCGTCACCGCCTGCGAGGTGGTTCCCGACGATTGGCACGCGCGTTTTTCGTGCATCGGGCGCTCCTACATCTACCGCATTGCCAACCGCCGCGCCCCCCTGACTCTGGAGCGCGGCAAGGCCTGGCAGGTCTCGCGCCCGCTTGACGAGTTGGCGATGCACCGCGCCGCCCAGTCGCTCGTCGGGCGCCACGACTTTACGACCTTCCGCTCGGTCCACTGTCAGGCACAAAGTCCGTTGAAGACGCTCGACCGGCTCGACGTGCGGCGCGAAGGCGACATGGTGCTGATCGAGGCCGAGGCACGCAGCTTTCTGCACCACCAGGTACGCTCGATGGTGGGCTGCCTGGCGCTGGTCGGCATGGGCCGCTGGGACGAGAGTGAAGTCGGCAAGGCATTGGCCGCCAAGGACCGGCAGGCGCTTGGCCTCAACGCGCCGCCCGACGGGCTCTACTTCGTGCGCGCCATCTATCCCGAGGCCTGAGCGCTTCGATCGCGCGCTATCCGCACAGCAATAAGCCTTGGTACCAAGACCTTGACCTGAAACGGTAACGCTCACAAGGACGCGCAACGCACGTGTTGCGGCCCCGGAACGGCGGCGCTGCAACCGGGGCGCATCAAAGCTGCGGACGCATCAGCGCCCCGCACGAGCCGCGCCCGAACCCCACAGGAGAGCAAAGGTCCCCCTTCCCGGCATTACGCCGAAGCTGGGGTATGCCTTGCGCCGTCCCTGTTGCCACCACGTCCACGCGGGAACCCGAATGTCCTCTGATTACCTGATTGCCCCTAGCCCCGAAGACACCCAGACCTTTGCCGACAGCTCGGTGCGCCTGATCGACATGATCTTTCCGGGCGACACCAACCACCATGGCACGCTGTTCGGCGGTGTGGCTCTGGCCCATATGGACAAGGTCGCCTTCCTGACCGCCACGCGCCACGGCCGCGCGCCCTTCGTCACCGCGCGCTCGGAACGCATCGACTTCACCGCGCCCGGGTTCTCGGGCGAGATGGTCGAAGTGCATGGCACGCTGACGCGCGTGGGCAACAGCTCGCTCGATGTCGAAGTCAACGTCATTGCCGAGGAGCTGGTGAGTGGCGAGCGGCGCAACCTGACGCGCGGGCTCTTCACCATGGTTGCGCGCAAGGGCCCCGATACGCGCCTGCCCCTCCCGCCGATGCCTGCCCCCGCGCCCGAGCCGGGCGAGGACGAGCCGCTGCGCATGGTCGAGATGGTCTTTCCCACTTCCACCAACCACCACGGCAACCTGTTCGGCGGCGATGCCATGAAGATGATGGGCAAGGCCGCCTTCATCGCGGCCACCCGCCATTGCCGCGAGATTGTGGTGATGGCCTCCTCCGATCGCATCGACTTCACCTCGCCGATCCGCGAGGGCTCGATGATCGAGCTCGTCTCACGCATCCGCATGACCGGGCGCAGCTCGATGCTGGTCGAGGTGGAACTGTGGGCTGAGGAACTGCTCAGCGGCCTGCGCAGCCACGCGGCGACCGCGCGCTACACCATGGTCGCCGTCGACAAGGACGGCCGGCCCAAGCACTTCGCCCCTACCGGCGCCTGACACGAAAAGGGCCTGCCGCTCCCCACGGAACGGCAGGCCCTTTTTACATGCAGGGGACAAGCGATCAGGCGATCTTCTTCAGCACCGGCTGCGCAGGCTGGCCCGCGATCTGATCGGCCAGGCGCAGCGCCAGCGCGACAATGGTGAAGGTCGGGTTCGCCCAGCCCGAGGTCGGGAAGACCGAGCTGCCCGCGATATAGAGGTTGTTGACCCCGTGGACGCGGCACTGCGCGTCAACCACGCCCTCGGACGGCGAGTTGGACATGCGCGTCGTGCCCATGTGGTGGTAGCCGCCGATGGGATGCGCGCTGACCAGAGGATCGAACGTCCACTCGCGGCGCGCGCTCGAAAGCCAGGGCTCCTTGTCCACCTTGCCCAGCCCCATCCGCTCGATCTCGGCCCCGAAAGTGGAGACAAGCCGATCGACCGAGTGCACGTCGAGGTCGGTCAGGCGCCAGTCCAGCTCCACGCGCGGCATGCCCAGCGCATCGCGCTCGCCCGAGAGGCGTACGCGGCTGTCGGGATTGGGCGCCTGTTCGGCACGTACCAGCAGCGCCGCTTCCACCCGGTGCAGCTTGTAGAGCAGCCACGAGCGCGCCGGATCAGCCACCTTCTGCGCCATCGTCGCCGCGCGCTTGGTGACCAGCCACATGAGGCGCGCATGGCGCGTAGGCGAGAGATCGTGCTTGATCTTGTTGTAGGCGCGCATGCCCATGAACTGGCGGCTGTCCGACGGCTGGCGCGGGGCAATCGTCATCGAGGTGTTGAGCATGCCCTCGCGGCGCTGGGTGCCCTCGGCGGCGGCCAGCAGCGCGGCCACCGTCTGGCCGTTCAGGGTGTGCCGACGGCCATAGGCCTTGAACATGTCCCAGACGAGCTTGGTCGTGACGTGTCCGCCGCGCGCGTGGGGATGCTCCATGAAGAAGCGTCCGACTAGATCGTGCCCGTTGCCAAGGCCTTTCGCATGGACCTGGTTGGACGCGAGCAGCAGACGCGGGTTCTCGATCCCGCCCGAGGCGAGAACGACCTCACGCGCGTTGATGCGCGCCCGGCGGCCCGCCAGGTTCGCGATATCGAGCCCAGTCGCATGAGCCCCGCTATGGTCGGTCCGGATCTGGGTCGCCGTGGCGTGGGTAAGGATCGTGCAGCGCGGATGGCTGACGAGGTCGCGGCAATTCTTGATGTTGAAGCGGCTGAATTCCGGGTCGAAATTCCACAACTTCACGGTCATCGTATCGTCGAATTCGGGAAACCAGACGCCGACGCGCTCCAGATCCTTCGCTTCCAAGCGACGCTCGGGCAGGCCGAAATAGCCGCGCGATTCGTCGTAGTATTCCTGCATCTGTGCATAAGAGACCGGCCAGCCCGAGTGCGGCACCCAGTCGCGGCGCTCGAAATCGATGGGGTCGAGTTCGGCGATACGCCCACCCCAGATCGCGGTGGTGCCGCCAAAGAAACGCATCCGGGCGTGGTCGAGTCGGTAGTAGGGAGCGCCTACCGTTTCGCCCGCGTTGAGATCGCTCGTGTCCTCCTCGTAGTCGAAGCCGCCCGATTCCAGGATCGTGACGCTTCGCCCGGCCGCCAGCAGGCGGCGCGCGACGGTGATACCCGCAACGCCGGATCCCACGACGCACACGTCGGCGTCGAAGGTGGACAGTTCGGTGGACTTGAAATCGATAATCATGACAGGGTCTTCGTTTCCGGGATGGGGACACAGCTTCACACAGGGAGGCTACATCCAGTCGCCGAAACGGCCCTCTTCGGGGGTTTGCAGTGCGTTTCAGACCATCGACGGCCACGGCCAACACGAAACCGGATTGCGGGATTGTGTCAGCTTGGTGTCAGCCCCTGTTGCTATGCTATGTAGTTAAACAAAGCGCGATTGCCAGATACGCATTGTAACCCATTTCTCAGCACCGCGTGAGTATTTTTCACCATGCGGCCCACACAATTGCGCCCCGGACCGAGAGGCTTCCCTCCCGCTCCGGGGCGCAATTGCGATCTATCTTTGTCTTCCAGAGCCTTCGCCGCACCCAGGTGCAACGGAAAATCAGGCCTTGCCGACGACGCTTTCGGGAAGGTCGTTGCCAAAGACGCGCTGGTAGTATTCGGCCACCAGCATGCGCTCGGTCTCGTCGCACTTGTTGAGGAACGAGAGTCGGAAGGCGAAACCCACGTCGTTGAAGATCGCGGTGTTCTGTGCCCAGGTAATGACGGTACGCGGGCTCATCACGGTGGAGATATCCCCGTTCATGAAGCCCTGGCGCGAGAAGTCGGCGACCTTCACCATCTGCGCGATGACTTCGGGGGCGACCTGCGTGACCTTCTTGCTCACGATGTCGACTTCGGTTTCCGAAGGCAGATAGTTGAGGCCGACGACCAGGTTCCAGCGATCCATCTGCCCCTGGTTGATCTGCTGCGTGCCGTGATAAAGGCCCGAGGTGTCGCCAAGGCCCACCGTGTTGGCCGTCGCGAACAGGCGGAAGTGCTTGTCCGGGCGGATCACGCGGTTCTGGTCGAGCAGCGTCAGCTTGCCCTCGGTCTCGAGGATGCGCTGGATCACGAACATCACGTCGGGACGGCCCGCGTCATATTCGTCGAAGACCAGCGCGACCGGGTGCTGCAGCGCCCAGGGAAGCAGGCCTTCGCGAAATTCGGTGACCTGCATGCCATTGCGCAGAACGATCGCGTCACGCCCGATAAGGTCGATACGGCTGATGTGGGCATCGAGGTTGATGCGGATGCACGGCCAGTTGAGGCGGGCCGCGACCTGTTCGATGTGGGTCGACTTGCCGGTGCCGTGATAGCCCTGGACCATCACGCGGCGGTTGTAGGCGAAGCCAGCCAGGATCGCGAGCGTGGTGTCCGGATCGAACACGTAGGTTTCGTCAAGATCGGGAACGCGCTCGTCCGCTTCGGAGAAGGCAGGCACCTTCATGTCGATGTCGATCCCGAAGGTTTCGCGAACATCCAGTTCGATATCGGGGGCGGCGAGCACGGTGGCTTCGCGGTTCTCGGCTTGGGTCATCGCTGTCTCTGTCATCGCGTTACCCGACTAAAGGACAGAGCATCGCACCGCAACATGCTTTGCACCGCAAAGGCTTTTTCCCGGACCGCTGGTGCCTTGCCCCCATCGCGGTACGAACGAGTCAGAGTACTTCGGGACCCGCTTTCGCAAAAAGTCCTGCGAAGTGGTTGGCAAGAGCCGGATCCCCCGCACAGCGCAGGCCCGTCTCCGGCACGTCACGCTCCGCGCCCGCAAAAAGCACCTCGTGCAGATCGCGCGCACTTCGCGCCGTGAAGCGCAGGTCCGGTGCGCGCAGATCCGCGCCTCCGGGATGAATGGTCATCCCGGAGGCGCGAACGCGCGCGGCAAAGCGCTGCTCGGCAATGTCGAAGGCAACCCACAGATCGAGCTCTCCAATGCGTTCGGGAACCAGCCAAGCCCGCAAGGCAAGCATCAAGGCGACCGGCGTGAGCGGAAGTGCATCGCCCTGCACCTCCCCGTTCCGGCGCGCCCAGCGCACGAGCGCGCACAGCACATCCTCAAGCCCCTGGCCCCATTGCGTGAGCCCGTAAGCGCGCGCAGAAACCGGCGGCGCGAGCAGGCAAGGCTGGACCACGCCGCAGGCCTCCAGCGTCTCGAGCCGCTCGCTCAGGATCTTGGCCGAGAGACCCGGCAAGGCCGCGCGAATCTCGTTGAAGCGCCGCGCCCCGAGCAGAAGTTCACGCGCGATCAGCAGCGACCAGCGCTCCCCCATGAGCTCAAGCGCCTGCGCGGCCCCGCAGCCATCCTGGTACCAGCGCCGGGCCTTGTGGGCCGGAGCCTGGGCAAGTGTCGCACCCGCCTTGCCATCCTTCTGACGCGAGATGTCCTGAAGTCCCATGGTTGCAAATGGTAACCCTGCGCCCGGCGCGCACAAAACAGGACTGTCTCCGGATCGGAGCGAAAAGGGCCGCTTTGCCCCCGCGATATCCCGGCACGTCGACACCTTCGGTCCGCCGCGAAGCGATTGACGGCAGGGGCGCCATGCCGCAGCTTGCCCGAGACGAGGCGTGGCGCCAGGGGTGCGCCGGGCAAGGAGAACGGTTCTTGGCTGACTACACGTTCTACACCAATCCCATGTCGCGCGGACAGATCGCGCGCTGGGCCCTGCACGAAGTCGAAGCCGACTACGATCAGGAACTGGTCGACTGGAGCGCCAAGAGCGCCGACTTCCTCGCCGCGAACCCGATGGGCAAGGTGCCCACCCTCATCCATCACGCCAACGAAGGCCCGCGCGTGGTGAGCGAGGCCGCCGCCGTCTGCCTCTATCTTGCCGAGATGCACCCCGAAGCCGAACTCTTGCCCGACGACACGCAGATGGCGGACTACTACCGCTGGACCTTTTTCTGCGCAGGCCCCGTCGACCAGGCCCTCACCGCCAAGGCACTGGGCTTCGGCCCCTCCGATACGCGGCAGGAAGGCCTCGTCAGCTTCGGCAATTTCGAGCGCCTGATCGCCACGCTCGATCACCTGCTGGAAGACCGCATGTGGGTGTGCGGTGAACGCTTCACGATGGCCGATGTCTATGTCGGGAGCTCGATCGATTGGGGGCTCAACTTCGGCCTGCTCCCCCCCAACGAGTCCTTCGTTGCCTATACTGAGCGTTGCCAGGCCCGCAGCGCCTACAAGGAGGCCAAGGCCATCGACGGCGCACTGATCGCCAAGTCCGACAAGGCGTAAGGCACCTGTCCATCAAAGGAGTGTGATGCGATGCTGAGCGGAGAGGAAGGCGGCTGCGACTGTGGCAAGGTACGCTATCGGCTCGAGGCCGAACCCATCGTCACCAAGTGCTGCCACTGCCATGCCTGCCAACGCCAGACCGGCAGCGCCTTTGCCCTCAACCTCGTGATCGAAACCGCGCACATCACCCTGCTCGGCGAATCCCCCGAAGCGGTGGAAATGCCCACCGAGAGCGGGCACGGGCAGGCGAACTTCCGCTGCCCCCACTGCCGCATCTCGCTGTGGTCCACATTCCACCAGGCCGGAGACAAGGCCCGTTTCGTGCGGGCAGGTACCCTCGACAACACGCACGCCGTGGTTCCCGATCTGCATATCTTCACCAAGGCCAAGCAGGACTGGGTGGTCGTCCCCGAAGGCGCCGAGGCCTTCGAGGCCTTCTACAGCGGCAAGGACGTGCCGCGCGTGTTCGGCGAGGCCAACGCGGCGCGCTGGAAGGCCGTGCTGGAGCGCTGACAGTCAGCGCTAAGGCAAGGGAAGTATGCTTTTTCAAGGGGCCATCGCCCCTTGACCCCCAAATGGGCAACCTCATCATTCTCAGCCAGCGCGGCGCGTGAGAGGTGAGCCAGACAGTTTTGGGAGCCCGAGGGCGATGGCCCTCGGAAGTCACTCCTTCAAACTCTTCTACTCCACTTCTCAGGCGAAGGCCGCCGCTTTCTTGAGCAGGTTGTAGGCCTCAACCACCTTCTGCAGTTTCTCGGCGTGGCCATGATCGCCGCCATTCTGGTCCGGGTGGTACTGGCGCAAGAGGCGGGTATAGCGCATGCGCATCGTCTTGCGGTCGACATCGAGTTCGAGGCCGAGAACCTTCAAGGCACCGCGTTCGGCCGCCGTAAAGCGGGCGTTGGCACGCATCTCGTCCTGGACCTCGCTTCGTCGGCGCTTGACGTGCTGGCGTGCGCGGGCCTGGATCGCTTCCAGAGGATCGGAAAAATGCGCCCAGTGCGGCGCGCCATCGACTGTTTCCTCGGGGCGGAAGGCGCGCGCGGTGTGCTCCCAGCCATGCAGCGGGGACTGCGCCCGGAATATCTCCTCGGCCTCCATGCCCTCGAAATAGTCGTAGCCGGCGTTGAACTCGCGCACGTGTTCAAGGCAGAACCACCGGTAGTCGCCCGGCCCGTCGAAACTGGGCGAACGCGAGCCCGGCGCGCGAAATTCGCCCGCCTCTTCACATCCCGGCCAGCTGCATTCGCGCCCGTCGGAATCGTATCTTCCATGAAATCTATGCTGTCTCACCCGCTTCAAGATGGGCGAAACAGTCGCTAAATGAAACCCCATGACCGGACCTATCGCCCAGGAAATCGCCCAGCGCCTGACCGCTGCCCTTGCTCCCACCCAGCTTGAGATCGTCAACGACTCGGCCCATCACGCGGGCCACATGGGCGATGACGGCACGGGCGAATCGCACTTCACAATCCATATCGAAAGTGCGCAATTTGAAGGCGTTTCGCGCCTCCAGCGCCAGCGCATGGTGAACGCTGCGCTGGGCGACATTCCCGGCGAGCGGGTCCATGCTCTTGCCATCAAGGCGCGCGCGCCCGGCGAGTGATCGCGGCCTGCGAATTTGCCTCGCGATTCTGGCGATGACAGCCATCGCCAAAATCGCGGGCTTCTGCAGGTTGCCCTTTGGCCTGCGTGCGCCTAAATGCGCGCACCATGCCGACACCTTTGACCTTTGCCGTGCCCAAGGGGCGTATTCTCGATGAAGCTCTGCCGCTGATGGCGCGCGCAGGCGTTGTTCCCGACGCCGAGTTTCACGATAAGAAGTCGCGCGCGCTTTCCTTTGCGTGCGAGAACAGCGACATGCGCCTCATCCGCGTGCGCGCGTTCGACGTCGCGACGTTCGTCGCGCATGGCGCGGCGCAAGTCGGCATCGTCGGTTCGGACGTGGTCGAGGAGTTCAATTACCCCGATCTCTACGCGCCGGTCGATCTCGACATCGGGCACTGTCACCTTTCGGTCGCCGAGATCAAGGGCGAGCAGACCGACACGCTGCCCTCGCACCTGCGCGTCGCCAGCAAGTATCCCAACCTCACCCGCCGCCACTTTGAAAAGCTGGGCGTGCAGGCCGAGGTCGTGAAGCTCAACGGCGCGATGGAACTGGCCCCGACGCTCGGCCTCTCCAGCCGGATCGTCGACCTTGTCTCGACCGGACGGACCCTGAAGGAAAACGGCCTCATCGAGACGAGCAAGATCCTCGATATCTCCGCGCGCCTCATCGTCAACCGCGCCGCGCTCAAGACCGACGAGCGCGTGGCCGCCCTCGTCGATGCCTTCCGCGCCGCCGTCGCGCGCGAGAAGGAAGCCGCCTGATGCTGCGCCTTTCCACCCGCGATCCCGGCTTCGAGGAGGCGTTCGCACGCGTCGTCGATGACCGGCGCGAAAGCGCGACCGACGTTGCCGCCGATGTCGCCGCGATCCTCAAGGATGTGCGCACGCGCGGCGATGTTGCGCTCGCTGAACTGACCGCGAAGTTCGACGGCCACGATCTCGACGCCACGGGCTGGCAGGTCTCGGCGCAGGACTGCAAGGCCGCCTTCGACGCGCTCGACACCGACCTTCGCACCGCGCTCGAACTCGCCGCAGCCCGCATCCGCGCCTACCATGAGGCCCAGCTGCCCGAGAACCGCGACTACACCGATGCCGCCGGCGTGCGCCTGGGCGCGGTCTGGCGCGGGGTCGATGCGGCCGGTCTCTACGTGCCGGGTGGGCGCGCTGCCTACCCCTCCTCGATGCTGATGAACGCCATTCCCGCCAAGGTTGCGGGCGTGGAGCGTCTCGTCGTCGTCACCCCGACCCCCAAGGGTGAGGTAAATGCGCTCGTGCTCGCCGCCGCGCACCTCGCCGGTGTCGACGAAGTCTGGCGCGTGGGTGGGGCCCACGCAGTGGGCGCGCTTGCTTATGGCACCGAGCGCATTGCGCCGGTCGACGTCATCACTGGCCCGGGCAATGCCTGGGTCGCCGAAGCCAAGCGCCAGCTTTACGGCGTCGTCGGCATCGACATGGTTGCAGGGCCGAGCGAAATCCTCGTGATCGCGGATGGCAAGAACGACCCCGTTCACACCGCCGCCGACCTTCTCAGCCAGGCCGAGCACGACCCGACCTCACAGTCGATCCTCATCACCGACGATGCGGCATTCGCCGATGCCGTCGCCAAGGCCGTCGAGAGTGAGCTCTCCAAGCTTTCGACCGAAGGTACCGCGCGCACCTCGTGGAACGACAACGGCGTCATCGTCGTGGTCGAGAATTTCGACGAGGCGCCTGCACTCGCCAATCGCCTCGCTGCCGAACACGTCGAGATCGCCACCGACGATCCCGAAGTGATCTTTGCCAGGATCCGCCACGCAGGGTCGGTGTTCCTCGGGCGCATGACCCCCGAAGCGGTCGGGGACTATGTCGCTGGCCCGAACCACGTTCTTCCCACCGGGCGCCGCGCGCGCTTCTCCTCGGGGCTTTCCGTGCTGGATTTCATGAAGCGCACCAGCTTCATCCAGCTTGACGAAGCCGCCCTTGGCGCCGTCGGCCCCGCCGCCGTGGCGCTGGCCGAGGCCGAGGGTCTTCCCGCGCACGCCCGCTCCGTTTCCGTAAGGCTTGAAAAGTAATGTCCGGTTCCAAGAAATCGCGGGCTGCCGCCCGTCTCGCCGCCGTCCAGGCGCTCTACCAGTTCGACATGGAAGGCACGCCCCAGGCCAGCCTCCTCGACGAATTCCGCCGCCATCGCCTCGGCATGGAAATCGACGACGAGAAGTTTGCCGATGCGGACATCCCCTTCTTCGACGACGTGGTGAAGGGCGTGATCGCGCGCCGCGACGAAATCGATGAAGCGCTCTCGGCCAAGCTGGCCGAAGGCTGGGCCCTCACCCGCCTCGACAAGACCATGCTGCAGATCCTGCGCGCTGGTGCCTACGAACTGATGGCCCGCGCCGATGTGCCGACCGGTGCGGTCATCACCGAGTACGTCGATGTTGCCCACGCCTTCTTCGACGAGCGCGAAGCCAAGTTCGTGAACGGCGTCCTCGACGCGGTCGCGAAGTCGGTCCGCTAAGCCCGATACCCGGATTGACCGGAGCATCGCGTTCCGGTCTATCCTCTTTTCCATGAGCTCCGAAACCGCCTTCATCTCGGCGCTGCGCAACCTTGCCTCCAGCACCGCTGCGCGCGGGCTGATGGACGATGCCGCCGTCCTGAACGTGGGCGGCGCGGATCTCGTCCTGACCATGGACACCGTGGTCGAGAGCGTGCATTTTCTTCCCGACGATCCGGCGCAGGACGTGGCCTGGAAGCTGGTTGCAGTCAACGCCTCGGACCTTTCGGCCAAAGGCGCCCTGCCGCTCGGCTGCCTCTATTCGCACGCGCTGGGCGAGGACGCGTGGGACACCGCCTTCCTGGAAGGACTGGGCGAAGCCTGCCGCCATTTCGCGCTCCCCCTGCTGGGCGGGGACACCGTGCGCATGCCTGCTGGTGCGCCGCGCAGCTTCTCACTGACCGCACTGGGCCAAGGCCCCGAAGGCACCGAGCCGCCCGCCCGCACGATGGCGCGCGTCGGCGATATCGTGTGGGTCAGCGGGTCCATCGGCGATTCCGGGCTCGGCCTCGACATCCTGCTGGGAACACAAACGGCAACCGGGCCAGAAGCGCAATGGCTGACGGCGCGCTACCGCCGCCCCATGCCCCTCACCCCGCTCGGCCCGGCGCTTGCGCCCTACGTTCATGCGATGATGGATGTCTCGGATGGCCTCCTCGTCGACCTCTCGCGCCTGGCGAATGCCAGCCATGTCGGCGCCCGGATCGACCTTGGCGCCATACCGCTGTCTCCGGCCTACGCCGCGATTGCCGGAACCACGTGCGAAGTCCGCATGAACGCGGCCTGTGCGGGCGATGACTACGTCCTGCTCTTCACCGCGCCGCCGGAAAACACGGCCGACATCGAAGCGATCACCAAGGCCACGGGCGGCTCGGTACGTGCGCTCGGCGCGATCCAGGCCGAGGCAGGCCTGCGCCTCACCTGCGAGGGCACGGATATCCCCCTTCCCGCCCACCTTGGCTACGAGCACTGACCTCCCCCCCTGACAAGCAACTTGCCAGTTTCCCGGCACAGGCGTAGCTCTGAAAGCACCTGAGCGGGCAAAACCCGCCGCAAGAACGATAATAACAGTGGGAAGGGGACAATCGCGTGAATGCACTCACGATTGCAATCGCCCTGGGTGGGATGGCGCTGATCTACGGCTTCGTCACCAGCCGGTTCGTGCTTGGCGCTGATGCGGGCAACACCCGCATGCAGGAAATCGCCGCCGCCATCCAGGAAGGCGCGCAGGCCTACCTCAAACGCCAGTACACCACCATTGCCATCGTCGGCGTGGTCGTTGCCGTCGTCCTCTTCCTGACATTGGGTGCGATCTCGGCGACCGGCTTCGTGATCGGCGCGGTGCTGTCTGGGACAGCAGGCTTCATCGGCATGACCATCTCGGTGCGCGCCAATGTACGCACCGCCTCGGCCGCTCAGGACGGTTTGCAGGAGGGCCTAACCCTCGCCTTTCGAGCGGGCGCGATCACTGGACTCCTGGTGGCGGGCCTGGCCCTTCTCGCGATAGCCGTTTTCGCCTGGTACCTGACCGGGCCTGCCGGCCATGCCTGGAGCGGCGAGGACCGCAGCGTCGTCAACGGCCTGACCGGCCTGGCCTTCGGGGCCTCGCTCATCTCGATCTTCGCGCGCTTGGGCG
The DNA here is from genome assembly GCF_020524485.1 of Novosphingobium profundi. Taxonomy (GTDB): domain Bacteria; phylum Pseudomonadota; class Alphaproteobacteria; order Sphingomonadales; family Sphingomonadaceae; genus Novosphingobium; species Novosphingobium profundi_A. Next base: position 240,415 of record NZ_JAIVLF010000005.1, read on the forward strand.
GTGGGATCTTCACCAAGGCGGCGGACGTGGGCGCGGACCTTGTCGGCAAGGTCGAGGCGGGCATTCCCGAGGACGATCCGCGCAACCCCGCCGTCATTGCCGACAACGTGGGCGACAATGTGGGCGACTGCGCCGGGATGGCCGCCGACCTGTTCGAGACGTACGTCGTGACCGTGGGCGCGACAATGATCCTCACCGCGTTGCTGCTGGGCGATATCGGCCCGCAGCTCCCCTCGCTCATGGCGCTTCCGCTGCTTATCGGAGGGGCCTGCATCGTCACCTCCATCGTGGGCACCTTCTTCGTCAAGCTGGGCCGGAAAGCCAACATCATGGGGGCCATGTACAAGGGCTTCCTGGTTTCGGCCGTGCTCTCGGTCCCGGCGATCTGGCTTGCCATCTCCTATACCCTTGGCGGCATGGCGAGTGAGTTCCAGGTCGGCGCGCGCGAAGTTCATGGCTTCGACCTGTTCCACAGCGCGATGGTGGGCCTTGCCATCACAGGGCTCATCATCTGGATCACCGAGTACTACACGGGCACCAGCTTTCGCCCCGTCAAGTCCATCGCCAAGGCCTCGGTCACGGGGCACGGCACCAATGTCATTCAGGGCCTTGCGATAAGCCTGGAGGCAACCGCCCTTCCCACCTTGCTGATTGTCGCCGGGATCATCGTTGCCCACCAGATCGCAGGCCTCCTGGGCATTGCCTATGCGGCGACCGCCATGCTGGCGCTGGCGGGTATGGTCGTGGCACTCGACGCCTATGGGCCGGTCACCGACAACGCCGGTGGGATTGCCGAGATGGCGGGGCTCGATGACAGCGTGCGTGCCAAGACCGACGCGCTCGATGCGGTCGGCAACACGACCAAGGCCGTCACCAAGGGCTACGCCATCGGTTCGGCGGGCCTTGCCGCGCTGGTACTCTTCGCCGCCTACACCACGGACCTGCGCGAGTTCTTCCCCGAGCTCACCGTCGATTTCAGCCTGGAGAACCCCTACGTCATCGTCGGGCTGCTGCTCGGCGCGCTCCTGCCCTATCTCTTCGGCGCGATGGGCATGACCGCCGTCGGACGCGCGGCGGGCGATGTCGTGCGCGACGTGCGCGCGCAGTTCAAGGCGAACCCGGGCATCATGACCCACCAGACCCGCCCCGACTATGCGCGCACGGTCGATCTGGTCACCAAGGCCGCGATCAAGGAGATGATCGTACCCTCCTTGCTTCCGGTGCTGGCGCCCATCGTGGTCTATTTCGCGATCACGCTGGTGGCGGGCCGGGAGAACGGCTTTGCCGCGCTCGGCGCGCTGCTGCTGGGCGTGATCGTCGGCGGCCTCTTCCTCGCGCTGTCGATGACCTCGGGCGGCGGGGCCTGGGACAACGCCAAGAAGTACATCGAGGACGGGAATTTCGGCGGCAAGGGTTCCGAAGCCCACAAGGCCGCCGTCACTGGCGACACCGTAGGCGATCCCTACAAGGACACCGCCGGACCTGCCGTGAACCCGATGATCAAGATCACCAACATCGTCGCGCTCCTGCTTCTTGCCGCACTCGCGGCAGGCTAGGCGCACGCCCTGTCGATCACCCTCCCGGGTGGTAGAAGTCGTAGATCGTCCGAGCCACGGCCGCACTGACGCCGGGCGCACGTTGCAGGTCTTCCAGGCTCGCCGCGCGCACCTTGCCTGCTGTCCCGAAATGCAGCAGCAGCGCGCGCTTGCGCGCCGGGCCAATGCCCGGGATCTCGTCGAGCGGGCTCGCCGTGATGGCGCGGCTGCGCTTGGCGCGGTGCGCCCCGATGACGTAGCGGTGGACCTCGTCGCGCAGGCGCTGCAGGTAGAACAGCACCGGGGAATTGACCGGAAGCATTTTCTCGCGCCCATCGGGGAAATGGAACACCTCGCGCCCCTCGCGCCCGTGGTGCGGGCCCTTGGCAATGGCGATCAAGGTCACGTCCTCGACGCCCAGCTCCTCCAGGGCTTCCTTGACCGCGCTCATCTGCCCCTTGCCACCGTCGATCAGGACAAGATCGGGCCAGGTGCCGCTTTCGCGGTCCGGGTCCTCCTCCATCGCACGGCCGAAACGGCGGGTCATCACCTCGCGCATCATCGCATAGTCATCGTTCGACTGCGCCTCGCGGATATTGAACTTGCGGTACTGGTTCTTGATGTAGCCCTCGGGCCCCGCCACGATCATCGCGCCCAAAGCCTTGGTGCCCTGAATGTGCGAGTTGTCGTAGACCTCGATACGCTGCGGGATCTCGGGAAGTTCGAGGAACTCGGCCATCTCGCGCATGACCTTGGCCTGCGTGCCGCGTTCGGCCAGCCGCCTCTCCAAGGCCTCGACCGCGTTGCGCGTGGCCTGTTCGATCAGGCGGCGGCGCGATCCACGCTGGGGCACCAAGATTTCCACCTTGTGCCCGGCCAGTTCGCGGAAGGCTTCGGAGAGCAGGTCGTTCTCGGGAATTTCGCGGTCAACCAGGATCACCTTGGCCGGCGGCACTTCCTCGTAGAACTGGGTGAGGAAGCTCTGCAGCACCTGATCGTCAGAGAGGCCCTCGGTGTGGGTCGGGAAGAAGGCGCGGTGGCCCCAGTTCTGCCCGCCGCGGATGAAGAAGGCCTGGATGCCGACCTGCCCATTGTTCACCGCCATCGCAAAGATGTCGGCGCTATCGAGACCCTCGGCGTTGATCGCCTGGCTACCCTGAATGAAGGTCGCCGCGCGCAGGCGGTCACGCAGCATCGCGGCGCGCTCGAAGTCGAGCGCTTCGGCGGCCTCGGCCATCTGCGCCTCGATCTTGCGCTGCACGGCGTTGGACTTGCCCCCCAGGAAATCCTTCGCCTCGCGCACCAGTTCTGCGTAGCCCGCCTCATCGATGCGGCCTACGCACGGCGCTGAACAGCGCTTGATCTGGTAGAGCAGGCAGGGGCGATCACGGCGCGCAAAAAAGCTGTCAGTACAGCTCCTTAGAAGAAACAGCTTCTGAAGTGCATTAATCGTCGTATTGACCGATCCCGCGCTGGCGAAAGGGCCATAATAGTTGCCCTTGGCCTTACGCGCACCGCGGTGTTTCATGATCCGCGGATACTCGTGATCGGCGCGCAGAAGGATGAAGGGGAACGACTTGTCGTCGCGCAAAAGCACGTTGTAGGCGGGCCGGAAGCGCTTGATGAGCTGCGCTTCCAGAAGCAGCGCCTCGGCCTCGGAATTGGTCGTGACGATGGTCATCGAGCGGGTCTGGCTGACCATGCGCTGGAGGCGCGAGGGCAGACGTTCCCACTGCGTGTAGTTGGCAACGCGGTTGCGCAGCACACGGGCCTTGCCGACGTACAGGACCTCGCCGCGCGAATCCTGCATGCGGTACACGCCCGGGCGCGTGGGCAGCGTGCGCACGGTATCGCGGATCACCTCGACACCGGCTTCCAGGTCAGGCTTGTCCGACCCACGCACGGTGGAGGTGGCCCGATCCTCGTTGAAGCGTTCGGTGCCCTGGGGAGTTTCCGGAGTTCCGGCCGGTGTTCGCGACATGTCCTCCAGATAGGGGCACGGACGGCGCTTCTCCAGCCCCGTCCGCGTCCTATCCGCAGTTAAGCGGTGCCCGGCATCAGAACAGCTTGCGGAAGTCGATGCCGATGACGCGCCCTTGCGGGTCGCGGTAGCCGCGCTGGTAGGCAATCGGGATCTCGCCCCCGGCATTGGTTACCTTCTGGCGCGAATCGAGGATGTTATCGACCGTGAAGGAGAGGCGCGAACCCTTGAGGAAGGGCATCTTCTGAACCAGGCTTTCCTTGCCGCCCAGGTCCACGAAGATGCGCAGGTCGAGCACGAAGGTGCTGCCAAAGCGCAGGTCCGAACTGCCCGGTGCTCCAGTCCCGTTGACCCGCGCCGGAGCGCTCCATTCGCCCTTCAGGCGCGCGCCGTTACCGTTGAGGAAGAACCCGCCCTCGGCCTCGATCGAGTGACGCGGCGTTCCGCCAGCCGCCAGTGATTCGCCCGATAGCTGGTCAAGCACGGGGCTGTTCGGGCCGATCCGCACGTCCTCGGACAGGCGCCAGGTGTGGTAGAGCGAGAGGTTCCAGCGCCCGCCCGGAGGACCACGGCGGGCCGGCGGGGGTGAAGCTGGCGCAGCCGCCCCTCCGGCGCGCGAAGGCGGACCGTCCGCTTTGCAGATCCGCTCGCGCATCGCGGCGAGGCGCTCCTTGTCGATCGATCCGTCCTCCTTGCGCAGACGCGCCAGCATCGGTTCGGGCAGCGCGGAAAGGTCGGGCTCCTGTCCTTCTGTGCAAAGCGCCGCCTTGATCGCCTCGAAGCGCGCCGGATCGAAGTTGCGCCCGCCGCCAGGACCTCCCGGACCGCGCCGGGCTTCGCTGTTCTGCGGCCGCGCCTCCGCGCCTCCCGAGGGAGGCTCGGAGGCGCCGAGGCTGCCGCTGATGTTGAAGCCCCAGCGCACGTTCGAGCTCGACACCTTGTCGAAGGTGACGGGGCGCTGGTCGATGGCGATGAGCGATCCGTTCTCGTCACGCGTCACCCGGTCGGGGAAGGCGGCCTCGATGGCAGGCGTCAGCAGCGGGAACGATTGTGAGACATTGTCCGAACGGTTGCGGAAATACTCCAGAACCAGGTTCGAACGATCGAGGAAAGGCAGCTGCCAGTTGGCCGACAGCTTGATGTCACGCCGCTTCTCCTTGAGCAGATCCGGGTTGCCCCCGCTTGTCGCGGTCACCAACGCCGTCGTCGAATTGGTAAAATCATAGACCGAGACATTGTAGTTCACGATCTGCGGGGCGCCCAGCTGCGAGAGCGTGGGCGCAGCCTCTTCGCCCAGATACGTCGCCTGGAGCGTCAACGTCTCGGTCGGCGACCAGGAGAGCCCCGCCGTCCAGTTGGTCAGCGTGCCGAAGTCGGAGAGGTGGTTGATCCCGGCCCCCAGGTTCAGCGATAGATCGCCGATGGCATCCAGGAAGTAGTTGTTCCGGCTCGTCAGCGGCAGTGCCAGGTTGACGCCCGCCGAGACATCGCCGCGCGTCAGGCGCACGGTGTCGAACTCGCTGCGGGTGTCATCGCTCAGCGTGCGCGAGTAATTATACCCCGCCTTGAGCGTCAGGCTCGCATCGCCCGCAGGCAGGCTGACCGGGCGGCCCGACAAGGTGGCAAGCGAGGTCAGCGCCAGCGTGCGGTTGCGCGCGAAGTCGACGCCCGGGCCGGGAAGCTGGGGCAAGGCGCCCGCGATATCGAGGTCACCGGCAAGCGCATCGGCCTCGATCGCGCTCGTGTCGCGGCGACGGTCCACCCGCGTCGCAGTGTCGGTGTAGGCGCCGTCGCCGGTGATGCTGAGCTGCCAGCCGTCAATCTGCCGGTTGTACCCCAGACCGCCTTCGAACAGATCGGTCGAAACCCGCTGCGCAAGCGGATCATCATACGTGCGGATCTCGGAATTGCCCGCGCCGTCGCTCAGCGTGAAGGTGTCGAGGCCTGAGAGCGAATTGGTGACTGTGCGCGTATAGGCGAGGTTCCCGGTGATCTGGCCATTCATGCCCCCCTCGCCCAGGCCTTGCGTGACGGTGCCGTTGATCTCCAGTTCGGATTCGTCACCCGCCAGACTGCGGAAGCGGCGGGGATCGGGATCGCCCGGCACGGTCGGCATCTCGCCCGGCTCGCGCGCGATGCCCCGCTCGTCCTCGGTCAGCATCGAGGTTTCGGTGAGCTTGGCCGACAGGTTGTAGCGGCGCGGGCCCGACACGCTGAAGATGCCGGTTTCCAGCTCGTAGTTGTCATAGCCGCCGCGCGTCGGGCGGTTGTACTCGCCCGCGCCGGTCCCCGCCGCAAAATTGTCCTTGAGGATCAGGTTGACGACGCGCTGGTCGGCCGAATAGCCGAATTGCAGCGCCACCTCCTCGGGCAGAACCTGCATCTGCCGGATGGCTTCGGGCGGAATGTTGCGCATCTCGCGCCAGCTGGTGATGCGCAGACCATTGACCAGCATCACCGGACGCCCGCCGCCGCGCCCACGCCCGCTTCCCGTCTGGGGCGAGATCGCGTCGAGCAGCTCGGCGATGGAGGACGCGCCATAAGCCGCGATGTCGCTTTCCTCGAAGGTCTGGATCGGCTCGTAGGGTGTATCGACAGCCCCGGGCAACACGCTGCGGCCGGTCACGATGATCTCGTTACCGATGACGGCGTCGGAGCCGAGCGCACCGCCGAGTTCTTCCTCGTCGTCCGTATTCGTGGCCGCGCTGCCCTGCGGGACCGACATGTCCTGGGCTGCGGCAAGTGCCGGCATCGAAACACTGGTGGCCAAGGCCAGAAGGTAGGTCAGTCGCAAACACTGTCTCCGTAAAGAAATTCGGCCTCTCCCTGTGACGTCCTGCTGCCGTTTCGGATGTGTTTCGACAAGCCTTCGCGCGGTATCACTTTGTCGCAAATTGTGGGTCCTGCGACAGGCCAATAAGTCCTGATTGGCCTTCTTGTTGCGTGAAGGCTTCCATTTTGGCCGGTTGATGGCTATGTCGCGCCGCAAACACCCTACAAAACGATTGGATATTGATCGCCAATGGCGAAAGAAGAACTTCTCGAAATGCGCGGCCGTATCGTTGAGCTGCTGCCCAACGCCATGTTCCGCGTCGAACTGGAAAACGGCCATGAGATCCTCGGCCACACGGCAGGCAAGATGCGCAAGAACCGCATCCGCGTGCTGGTGGGCGACGAGGTGCTGGTCGAACTGACCCCCTACGACCTGACCAAAGGCCGTATCACCTACCGCTTCATGCCCGGACGCGGCGGCCCCGGCGGCTACTCGTCCTGATCACCCGGTTGATCCGCCATGACCGAGACTGCTGACGCGGCGCCTGCGCCGCGCCTGGTCCTGGCCTCTGCCAGCCCGCGCCGCCGCGAACTGCTCGCGCGGCTCGGGGTGGCACCCGAAGCGATCTGCGCCGCCGACATCGACGAGACGCCAGCAAAGGCCGAACTCCCGCGTGTCTACGCCCGCCGCATGGCGCGCGAAAAGGCGCTTGCGATCCCCGGCAGCGACGCGCACATCCTCGCCGGCGACACCGTGGTCTCCTGCGGACGCCGCATCCTGCCCAAGGCCGAGGACGAAGCGACCGCACGCGCCTGCCTCACGCTGCTCTCGGGCCGGCGCCACCGTGTCCTCAGCGCGATTGCCCTGCGCCATCCCGATGGCACGCTGCACGAACGCCTGAGCGAAACCGTGGTCCGCTTCAAGCCCCTCACCGCCGAAGAGATCGACGGCTACATTGCCAGTGGCGACTGGGACGGCAAGGCTGGTGGCTACGCCATCCAGGGCCGCGCCGAAGGCCTGATCGCCTGGATCCAGGGCAGCCATTCGGCTGTCGTCGGCCTGCCCCTGTTCGAAGCCCGCGCCCTGCTGAAGGCCGCTGGTTTCCCCCTCACCTGACATTTCGATGCCGCGCTGGCTGATCGAGGACGGCATCGGCGAGACCCGCGCCGTCCTTGTCGAGGATGGCGAGGTCCTGGCCGCGCGCCTGTTCCTCCCCGGCGAGACGCGCGCGGGCGCGGTCCTCGAGGCCAGGCTCGTCGCGCGCCAATCCGGTTCACGGCGCGGTACGGTGCGCCTGCCCTCGGGCGAGGACGCCCTGATCGACGGACTTGAGAAGAGCGCCAGCGAGGGCGCGCTCTTACGTATTGTCGTCACGCGCAGCGCCATCCGCGAAGGCAGCCGCATCAAGCGCATGCAGGTGCGCCCTACCGACAAGGCGCCCTGCCCGCCGCCCACGCCGCGCGAGGAACTGGAACGCGACGGCTTTCCCGTCGAGCAAGTGCGCCGCTTCCCGGACGATCCCTGGCCCGAGCTCGTGCTTCAGGCGCTCGATGGACAGATCCCCTTTCCCGGCGGCACGCTTCTTGTCAGCCCGACGCCGGCGATGACCCTGATCGACATCGACGGCGCCCTCCCCCCAGCCACCCTTGCCATGGCCGCCGTCCCGGCGATTGCCGCGTGCATCGGACAACTTGATCTCAACGGGGCGATCGGCATCGATTTCCCTTCTCTCGAGCGCAAGGACGACCGCCGCGCCGTCGATACGGCCCTGGCCGCAGCGCTCGACCACTGGCCTCACCAGTCCACGGCCATGAATGGCTTTGGCTTCGTCCAGCTCGTCGCCCGCTGCGAGGGCCCTTCCCTGTTGCACCGCGTGCACAACGATCCTGCCGGCGCCGGGGCGCGTCTGCTGCTGCGGCGGGCCGAAGCCGTGAGCGAGCCGGGCATCCTCCTCCTTGGCGCCTCGAGCGCCGTGCGCGCCGCGGTGCGCCCCGAATGGGAAGAGGAACTTGCCCGCCGCACTGGCCGCACACTGCGCTGGAGCGTGGACGATAGCCTTGCCCTCGGCGGTGGTTTCGCGCAGGCCGTCGCATCATGACGACTCCCAAACGCACCTGCCCTATCTGCCGCAAGGCCCGGTCCGAGGAACATTCTCCCTTTTGTTCAAAGCGCTGCCGGGACCGCGACCTGCTGCAGTGGCTCGATGGCGGCTATGCCCTGCCGGGCCCTCCCGATCTTTCTTCAAGCGATTTGGCCCCGTTTTCCGGGGATCAGGACGAAGATTGAAAAAACTTGCCAATTTAGGGCTTGCAACGAATCAATCCCTTCTTCATAGGCCCGCAACCAGCTGATCGGCGGTGAACGAAAACCCCGATCACGAAGATGCCCGAGTAGCTCAGTTGGTAGAGCATGCGACTGAAAATCGCAGTGTCGGTGGTTCGAATCCGCCCTCGGGCACCACTTCCCCATGAAGCTGGTGCAACGCTGAAAACCTGACAAGATCAGGTCAAGTCAGCCCCTCAACCAAAATTTCAAGGCGTGCTTTTCAGCAAGCGTGGTGTCGACCAACGCTCCTGCGAGCTGGAACAACTCGCCGATGTGAAGCGTTTTTCACTTGGCTTGCAACCTCGATCCTTCGAGATTGCGATCCGTCGCGCGCGCCCCTTAGCGGGAGCACGCGGCGCGCGTGCCCGTGCCCGAGGCGGCTCCTCCTCCTCCAAACCTCCGCTGTTTCGGCACGGGTGCGCAAAAACGCTGGCCCAGGCTCGGCCAGCCCCTTCCGCAAGCGCGCGAATGCAGGGCACTCCGGCACCCCACTACGCGCTCGACAGATGCGAATTGCCGCAAGTTCTCTTCGCACCCAAGCAGGCATTTCGCCGCAAACGGCTGATACGCGGGAATATTCTGTTCGGACGCCGAATTCAGTCGTCACAAATTGTCGCACAGCGTCCACAAGTGCTTGCACTGCGCTACAATTCTTTCGATACGGCGCATTCCCCGCGACTGAGGTTACCGGCTTGTACTACTCCCCATTTTCGCATGCCTTCCACCATTGCAAACCGGCTCTTGCGGCCCTCATGCTCGCAAGTGTCGCGGTTTCCGGCTGTTCGCAGCAGGAGGGAGGCCCCGGAATGGGCGGGCGCGAAGTCGAAGTGGGGATCATCGAGGCCAAGCCCAGCACGGTGCCGATGCCGGTTTCGCTGAACGCACGCACGGTCGCCTACGAAACCTCCGAAGTGCGCCCGCAGGTAACGGGCGTGATCAAGAAGATCTACTTCACGCAAGGGTCCACCGTCCGGGCCGGGCAACCTCTCTACCAGATCGACCCCAGCCTCTACCGCGCGGCCGTCCACGAAGCCGAAGCCAACCTCGCCAGCGCAAAGGCCACGGCCGAATCCGCCAAGGCCCGCGCCGCGCGCCTCAAGCCGCTCGCCGAAATGGAAGCCGTCGCCCGGCAGGATTACACCGACGCCAAGGCCGATGCGGGCGTAGCCCAGGCCGCCATCGCGCAGGCCAGCGCCGCACTGGAGACCGCGCGCGTCAACTTGCGCTTCTCCACCGTCCCTGCCCCGATTTCAGGGACCATCGGACGCAACCTCGTCACCGTCGGCGCGCTCGTCAGCGATAGCCAGGCCGACCCCATGGCGGTGATCCAGCGCACCGACCCGATGTACGTCGACATGCAGCAGTCAGCCTCCGAGCTTGTCGCACTGCGCCGTCAGCTCAGCCAGGGCGGCGCCGAGCCCGGCAGCACCGAAGTGCACCTCCAGCTCGACGACGGCACCGACTACGGATTGCCCGGCCGGGTCCAGTTCTCCGAAGTGACGGTCAACCAGGACACGGGCACGGTCACCTTGCGCGCGCAGTTCCCCAATCCCGAAGGGCTTCTGCTGCCCGGCATGTTCGCAACCGCCATCTTCGACCAGGCCCGCAATCCGGGCGCCTTCCTCGTCCCCCAGGGCGCCGTCCAGCGCGATTTCGACGGGACCGGGTACGTCATGCTCGCAGGGCCGGACGGCAAGGCGGTGCGCCGCAACCTCGATGCCGGGCGCACCTACAAGGAGTTCTTCGTCGTCACCAAGGGCTTGAAGAAGGGCGACAGGATCATCGTGCAGGGCCTCAACGGTCTCAGGCAGGGCATGCCGGTCAAGGCCGTGGCCGCTTCGGAGCCGCAGCCGGTCGAACGTCCCAAGCCAGCCGGGCAGGGTCGCTAAGCCCCCATGTCACGGATCTTCATCGACCGCCCCATCTTCGCATGGGTGCTTGCCATCGTGGTCATGCTCGCGGGCCTGGGCGCGCTCATGTTCCTGCCCAACGAGCAGTATCCCGACATCGCGCCGACCCAGGTCAACATCAGCGCGACCTACACCGGCGCTTCGGCGGAAACGATCGAGAACAGCGTCACCCAGGTCATCGAGCAGAACCTGACCGGCATCGACGGCCTTCTCTATTTCAGCTCGCAGTCGAGCAACCGAGGCCGCGCCTCGATCAGCGCAATCTTCGCCAAGGGCACCGATCCCGACATCGCGCAGGTCCAGGTCCAGAACAAGGTCCAGTCGGCGCTCTCGCGCCTGCCCCAGGCCGTGCAGGCGCAGGGCGTGCGCGTCACCAAGTCGAACCCGGACCAGCTGATGGTCGTCTCGGTCTACGATTCGACCGGTAACCGTTCCAACCAGGACGTGTCCGACTACCTCACCTCCAACATCCAGGACCCGCTTTCGCGCGTCGAGGGCGTGGGTGAGGTCAACGTCTTTGGCGCACCGCACGCGATGCGCATCTGGCTCGATCCGCGCAAGCTCTCGGCCGTCTCGTTGATCCCGGCCGACGTCGTCTCGGCGATCCAGGCCCAGAACACCGAAGTCGCCGCAGGCAGCGTGGGCGATCTGCCCGCACCGGACGATCAGGCCCTGACCGCCACGGTCACGGCGGGCTCGCGCTTGCAGACCGCCGAACAGTTCCGGGCCATCGTGGTGAAGAGCAACCCCGACGGTTCGACCGTCACGGTGGGCGATCTTGGCCGTGTTGAAATGGGCGCGGAAAGCTACTCGGTCGTCACCAACTACAACGGTTTCCCGGGCGCGGGCCTGTCCGTCTCGCTCTCGCCGGGCGCCGACGCGCTGGCTACAGCGCAGAGGGTCAAGGCCAAGGTCGAGGAACTGGCGCTGAACATGCCCGAGGGCATCAAGTTCGAGTACGGCCGCGACAGCACCAAGTTCATCCAGCTTTCGGTCGACGAGGTCGAAAAGGCCCTGTTCGAGGCGATCATCCTCGTCGTCATCGTCATGTTCGTGTTCCTGCAAAGCTGGCGCGCGACGCTGATCCCGGCCATCGCGGTTCCGGTCGTGCTGCTGGGCACCTTTGCGATCTTCTACCTCATGGGCTTCTCGCTCAACACATTGACGCTGTTCGGCCTTGTCCTGGCCATCGGCCTCCTCGTCGATGACGCCATCGTCGTGGTCGAGAACGTCGAGCGCCTGCTCGAGGAAAATCCGGGCATGAGCGCGCGCGACGCGACGCTGGAGTCCATGAAGGAAATCCAGGTCGCGCTGATCGCGATCGGCCTTGTGCTCTCGGCCGTGTTCATGCCGATGGCCTTCTTCGGGGGCTCCACCGGCGTCATCTACCGCCAGTTCTCGCTCACCATCGTTGCAGCCATGGTGCTCTCGGTGCTCGTGGCCCTCGTGCTCAGCCCGGCGCTCTGCGCGCAGCTTCTCAAGGGCAAGAACCGGGCCCCTGATCGCAAGAAGACCTGGACCGAACGTCATCTGCCCTGGCTCGCGCGCGCCTGGGAGAAGTTCCACACCTGGTTCAACCGCTCGTTTGACAGGATGAGCGATGCCTACGCGCGTCAGGTCGAGACCGTGGTCGCCCACAAGTGGCGCTGGCTCGCACTTTTCGCCCTCATCTGTGCGGGCACCTTCTTCCTGTTCCAGCGCCTGCCCACCGGCTTCCTCCCCAACGAGGACCAGGGGGACATCATGGTGCAGTGGCGCCTGCCCTCGGGCACGCCGCGCTCGGAAACCGAAGAGATCCAGCACATCGTCGAGCAGTACTTCCTCAAGGAAGAAGCCGAAAACATCACCGGCCTGTTCGCCATCTCGGGCGGCGGTCCGGGCGGATCGGGCCAGAACGCAGGCTCCAGCTTCATTCGCCTGCGCGACTGGTCCGAGCGCACGCGCCCCGACCAGGCCGCGACCGCCATTGTCGCACGCGCCAACCAGGCCTTTGCCAAGCTGCGCAACGCGCAGGTCTTCGTCCTCGTGCCCGGTGCGATCCGCGGCCTTGGTCAGTCCTCTGGCTTCACCATGGAGCTGCAGAACCAATCGGGCCTGACGCGCGAGAAATTCCAGGAGGTGCGCGACCAGCTGCTCGCCGCCGCCCAGGCCGATGAGCGCCTCTCCAGCGTGCGTCTCTCCGACCTTCCCGAGGTATCCACGCTCAAGGTCGACAACAACATCGCTGCGCTGACCGCCTATGGCCTGACGCCCGCGAACGTGAATTCGACGCTGCAGACCGCCTGGGGTGGCACTTACGTCAACGACTTCATCGACAAGGGCCGCGTGAAGCGCGTCTACGTGCAGGGCGAGCCGGATTCGCGCTCGCGCCCGGAAGACCTCTACAAATGGTTCGTGCGCGGCTCGGACAACCAGATGGTACCCTTCTCCGCCTTTGCGAAAACCAGTTGGTCGACCGCGCCCAGCTCCACCTCGCGCTTCAACGGCCTGATGGCCTATGAATTCTCCGGCACACCGGCAGACGGGGTCAGTTCGGGTACGGCCATGGACGTGATGGAAGAGCTCTCGCACCAGTTCCAGGGCATTTCGGTCGCCTGGGCAGGCTCGTCCTATCAGGAGCGCCTCTCCTCGGGGCAGGCGCCGCTGCTCTATGCGCTCTCACTGCTGGTCGTGTTCCTGTGCCTTGCCGCGCTTTATGAAAGCTGGTCGATCCCGATCGCGGTGATCCTGATCATTCCGCTGGGTCTTCTGGGCGCGATCCTTGCCGTCACCCTGCGCGGGCTGGAGAACGACGTCTACCTGCAGATTGGCCTGCTAACCACGATGGGCCTTGCTGCGAAGAACGCCATCCTGATGATCGAATTTGCCGAGCAGGCCGAACGTCAGGGCATGCGCGTGATTGAGGCTGCGGTCGAAGCCGCGCGCATCCGCCTGCGCCCGATCCTGATGACGAGCTTCGCCTTCATCTTCGGCGTGATCCCGCTGGCGACCGCCTCGGGCGCTGGCGCCAACAGCCGCATCGCCATCGGCACCTCGGTCGTGGGCGGCATGCTGACCGCCACGATCCTTGCCATCTTCTTCATCCCGCTGTTCTTCGTGATCGTGCGCCGCAGCGTGCGCGATGGCCTGGCCGCCATCCGGACCCGCCTCGAAACGCGCCGCGAGATGAAGTCCTCCAACGCAGGAGACGCGGCATGAGGCCGTCGATGCGCCCCGCCCGCGCGCGCCTGAAGCGCACGAGCGCCCTGCTCACCGCCGCCCTGTTGGGCGCCTGCTCAATGGCGCCCAAGTACGTCCAGCCGGACAGCCCGGTGCCCCAGTCCTGGCCTGACGGCGAAGCCTACCGCGACACGGTGAGCACTGAACCGCGCCCGCTCACCTATGCCGAGGTCTTCGCAGACCCGGCGCTGCAGGGGCTGATCGCACAGGCGCTGGAGAACAACCGCAACCTCCGGGTCGCGGCGGCCAATATCGCGGCAGCCCGCGCACAGGTGAAGGTCACGCGGGCCAACCAGTTCCCGGCCCTTGCCACTACCGCGTCCGCCACCCACCAGGAAACCGGTGGCGGCTTTGGCCTCAATGGCTGGTCCTATGCCCTTCGCGCTGGCGTCTCGAATTTCGAGCTCGACCTGTTCGGGCGGCTCAAGAACGCCACCGCCGCGCAGGTCAACACCGCGCTTTCGACCGAGGCCGCCGCGCGGACCGTACAGCTCGGCCTCGTTGCCGACATCGCGCAAGGCTGGGCCACCTACGCTGCAGACCGCGAACTCCTGCGCATCGCCGAAGACACCGCCCGCATCGCCGGGGAAAGCGTGCGCCTGACCCAGGCTCGCCTCGAAGGCGGGATCGCGGCCCGCAGCGAGCTGCGCCAGGCCCAGCAGGTGCTCGAAACCGCGCGCAGCGACCTTGCCGCCCAGAAGACCGCGCTCGCACAGGACGTCAACGCCCTTCGCCTGCTCGTCGGCGCAGACTTCGACGAAAGCGCGCTCCCAGGCAGCATCACGCGCGTCAACGCCGCTCTTGCCGAGGTCCCGGCCAGCGCCGACACGACCATCCTGCTCAGCCGTCCCGACGTTTTGGAAGCCGAGTATTCCCTGCGGGCGGCCAACGCCAACATTGGTGTTGCGCGCGCACAGCTCTTCCCCACCATCTCGCTTTCGGCTCTGACCGGCTTTGCCGCGCAGTCGCTTTCCGGCCTCTTCGACGAGGCCTCGCGCTCCACCAGCTATGGCGGCAGCGGCGAGTGGTCGATCTTCAACGCCGGTGGCCGCAGCGCCAACGTCGGCGTCGCCAAGGCCCAGCGCGATGCCGCGCTCGCGACCTACGAAGGTGCGATCCAGACCGCCTTTCGCGAGACCGCCGACGCGCTTGCCGACCAGGGCACCATCGCCGAGCGTCTGAATGCAGCCACCAACTTCACCGAAGTTTCGGCCGACAACGCGCGCCTCGTCGAGGCGACCTATCGGCAGGGCATGGCCAGTTCGCTGGAGAACCTCGATGCCCAGCGCAGCCTCTATGCCGCACGCCAGGCCGAAGTGGGCATGCGGCTGGCCCGCGCGGTCAACCGCATCACGCTATACCGCGTGCTCGGCGGCGAGTGGGTGAGCCAGCCGCGCCCCGACGAGGCTGCGAACTAGGCACCCGCCCATGCAATCGGCGCAGCGCGCGTCCACTTGACCCCGCGTGCGCGACACGCGATGGGCGGCGATGCACCGTGCGTGTCGCCTTGCCCCAAGAGGCAGATCAACGATGCACCTGCGCGGGCGATGCGCGACTACGAGGAACGAGACGTGAGCACCAATGCGCCGGATGCCAGCACCGGCAAGACCATGAAATCGCTGTTTACCGAGACAGATACGCTGCAGCGGCAGGTCGGCATCCGCCTTTCCGTCCTCGCCCGGTTGCTGCGCAACACTTTCGACCGCAAGGCCGCTTCGCTCCAGGCGACCCGCTCGCAATGGACGATGATCGCGATTGTCGCACGCTACCCCGGCTCGACCCAACGCTGCATTGCCGAGTATCTCGACATGTCCGAGGCCTCGGCCGGACGGCTAATCGACAAGCTGTGCCAGGAAGGCCTGCTGGAACGCCGCGCCAAGGAGGACGATCGCCGCGCGCGCGTCGTCTACGTGACCGAGGCAGCAGCCCCGGTACTCGCCGCCTTGGGCGAGGCTGCAACCGAGAACGAGGCCCAGCTCTTCAAGGGCTTCAGCGACGCAGAACTCGAACAGATGTGCGCGTTCATGGACCGTGTCCACGCCAACGCCAGCGAGGGCTAAACCCGCCCAGCCAGCGCCGCTCTCCATCCGAAACGCGAAAGGCCCGCCCCGGCATCCCGGGACGGGCCTTTCGCGTTTTCACGGACATGGGTGTCAGAGGAAGGCCTTGACCTTCTCCAACACCATGTCGGCATGCTCCTTCCGGCAGATCAGCAGGTCGGGCATATAGACGTCTTCCTGGTTGTAGACGAGCGGGCTGCCATCGATGCGCGAGGCATGAAGGCCCCAGCCCAGCGCGACCGCTGCTGGCGCGCAGCTGTCCCACTCGTACTGACCGCCCGAGTGCAGGTAGATGTCCGCCTCGCCGCGCAGGATCGCCATGGCCTTGGCGCCGGCCGAGCCCATCGGGACCAGCTCGCCACCGATCGCCTCGCATACGCCGGTCGCTTCCTTGGCCGGACGCGTACGGCTGACCACCATGCGCAGCTTCTCGGGCGCAGCCGGGATTTCACCCGGCTGATCCGAACGCAGCACCATGTCGGCACCTGGCAACGCGACCGCGCCCAGCGTCGGTACGCCGTTCACCGCCATACCGACATGGACCGCCCAGTCGGCGCGCGCTTCGCCATATTCACGCGTGCCGTCGACCGGATCGACGATCCACACGCGCTCCTTGGCGAGACGCTCGGCGTTGTCCTTCTCCTCTTCGGAGAGAAGGCCGTCCTCGGCGCGCTGCTCGCGCAGCGCGTGAACGAGGAACTGGTTGGCCGTCTGGTCCCCGGCCTTGCCGAGGGACTTGCCCTCGAACATGCCCGATTCGCGCACCTCGATGAGGATCTTGCCCGCTACGTTGGCGAGATGGGCCGCAAGGTCACCGTCGGTCATCGTCATCAGACGTCTCCCAGCAGCGTGTCGACAATCAGGTCCGCCGCCTCTTCAGGCGAGAGCTTGGTCGTGTCGACGCGGATTTCAGGATTGCGCGGAGCTTCATAGGGGCTGTCGATACCCGTGAAGTTCTTGAGCTCACCGGCACGGGCCTTCTTGTAGAGGCCCTTCACGTCGCGCGCCTCGGCGACCTTGAGCGGCGTGTCGATGAAGACCTCAAGGAACTCGCCTTCGGGCAGCATCGCGCGCACCAGTTCACGGTCGGCCTGGAACGGCGAGATGAACGCGGTGATCACGATCAGGCCCGCATCGGTCATCAGCTTCGAGACTTCGCCCACGCGGCGGATGTTCTCGATGCGGTCGCTCTCGGTGAAGCCCAGGTCCTTGTTGAGACCGTGGCGCACGTTGTCACCATCGAGCAGGAAGGTGTGCCGGTTCATCCGGTGCAGCTTCTTCTCGACCAGGTTGGCGATCGTCGACTTGCCCGAACCCGAAAGCCCCGTGAACCACAGCACGGCCGGCTTCTGGTTCTTGAGATCGGCGTGCTGCTTGCGGCTGATGTCGACCGCCTGCCAGTGGACGTTCTGCGAACGGCGCAGGCTGAAGTTGATCATGCCCGCCGCGACCGTCGCATTGGTCATCTTGTCGATCAGGATGAAGCCGCCAAGCTGGCGGTTCTCGGTGTAGGGCTCGAAGACGATCTGCTTGTCGGTCGTCATCTCGGCCACGCCGATGGAGTTGAGCTCCAGCGTCTTGGCCGCCAGCTCTTCCATCGTGTTGACGTTGATCTCGTACTTGGGTTCGGCAACCGAGGCCGACACCATCTGCGTGCCGATCTTCATCCAGTAGGCTCGGCCCGGCACCATCGCCTCGTCCGCCATCCACACGAAGGTCGATTCGAACTGGTCAGCCGTCTGCGGCGGTGCATCGGCGACCGAGATCACCGACCCGCGCGAGCAGTCGATCTCGTCCTCGAAGCAGATCGTCACCGACTGACCGGCCCCGGCTTCTTCCAACTCGCCATCGAAGGTGACGATCTTGGAGACGGTGCTGGTCTTGCCCGAAGGCAGGACACGGATCTTGTCCTTGGGCTTGACCACGCCGGTCGCGATCTGACCCGAGAAGCCACGGAAATCGAGGTTGGGACGGTTCACCCACTGCACCGGCATACGGAACGGCTTGTCGGCATCATCCGAGGTCAGGACCTCGACGGTCTCGAGGTGCTCGATAAGGGGAACACCGGCGTATTCCGGGGCCTTGTACCAGGGCGTATTCTCGGACAGCGTGGTGATGTTGTCACCCTTGTAGCCCGAGATCGGCATTGCCGTGAAGTTCTCGATGCCGATCGATTCCGCGAACTCGCGGTAGTCGGCCAGGATCTTGTCGAAGACCTCCTGGCTGTAGTCGACAAGGTCCATCTTGTTGACGGCCAGGACGATGTTCTTCACGCCCAGCAGCTTGCAGATGTAGCTGTGGCGGCGAGTCTGGACGAGCACGCCCTTGCGCGCGTCGATCAGGATGACGGCCAGGTCCGAGGTCGAGGCGCCGGTCACCATGTTGCGCGTGTACTGCTCGTGGCCCGGGCAGTCGGCGACGATGAACTTGCGCTTCTCGGTGTTGAAGAAGCGGTAGGCAACGTCGATGGTGATGCCCTGCTCACGTTCAGCCGCGAGGCCATCGACGAGGAGCGCGAAGTCGATCTCCTGCCCCTGCGTGCCGACCTTCTTGGAGTCGTTGGCGAGCGCGTCGAGCTGGTCCTCGAAGATCATCTTCGAATCGTAGAGGAGGCGCCCGATCAGGGTCGACTTGCCGTCATCCACGCTGCCACAGGTAATGAAGCGCAGCATGGTCTTGTGTTCGTGCTGGTCGAGATAGCTGTCGATGTCTTCGGCGATCAGCTTGTCGACGACGTATGCGGACTCTTTGGTCTCGATATCGGCCATCAGAAGTACCCCTGCTGCTTCTTGACTTCCATACCGGCGCCGCCGGCATCCTTGTCGATCACGCGGCCCTGCCGCTCACTGGTGGTGGTCAGGAGCGTCTCCTGGATGACCTCGGTCAGTGTCGAGGCTTCGCTCTCGACCGCGCCGGTCAGCGGGAAGCAGCCGAGCGTGCGGAAGCGGATCGACTTCTCGGTGATCTCGGGCATGTAGCCCAGCACCTTTTCCAGGCGCTCGGGATCATCGGCCATGAACAGGCCACCTTCCCACTCGAAGGTCGGGCGCTTCTCGGCGAAGTAGAGCGGCACGATGGGAATGTTCTCGAGGCGGATGTACTGCCACACGTCGAGCTCGGTCCAGTTCGAGATCGGGAAGACGCGGATCGATTCGCCGCGCGCCTTCTTCGCGTTGTAGAGGTTCCACAGCTCGGGACGCTGGTTCTTCGGGTCCCAGCCGTGCGAGGAGGTGCGGAACGAGAAGATACGCTCCTTGGCGCGGCTCTTTTCCTCGTCGCGGCGGGCCCCGCCGAACGCGGCGTCGAACCCGTACTTGTCGAGCGCCTGCTTCAGCCCCTCGGTCTTCCACATATCGGTGTGGAGCGAGCCATGGTCGAAGGGGTTGATGCCCTTTTCCTTGGCTTCGGGGTTGTTGTAGACGAGCAGTTCCATGCCCGACATCTCGGCCATCTTGTCGCGCAGGTCGTACATGGCCTTGAACTTCCAGGTCGTGTCGACGTGGAGCAGCGGGAACGGCGGCGGCGAGGGGTAGAAGGCCTTGCGCGCAAGGTGGAGCATCACCGCGCTGTCCTTGCCCACCGAGTAGAGCATGACCGGCTTGTCGGCCTCGGCGGCGACCTCGCGGATGATCTGGATGCTTTCCGCTTCCAGCCTTTCAAGATGCGTCAGTTTCTTCATCGAACTCCCTCTTCGAGCCGTGCGCGTCCCCCGGGCGACAGCGCCTAGGGACGGGAATAGCCTGAACTTACAGGGATGACAGCGGCGCGAACCTCCCATATGGGAGGGTATGGCCCTGACAAGCTCCGACGAGACGGATCTGTTGCTCCCGCTGCTGGGTGCGATGCGCGAAACGCCGCGCTTTTCCACCTTTCTGGAACGCCTGCGGCGGCGCACCGGGGCTCGCTACATTGCCCTTCTCACGCGTCAGGGCGCGCTTGGCAAAGCTCCGATCATCGAATTTCACGCCGGAGCCCCCCTTCCTAGCGGAAGCCCCGTGACGGGCAGTTCAGCGTTGTTCGACCTTGACCGCGCGCACTACGACAGCCTGCGGCCCGGACGCGTCTACGCGCTGGGAGAGCTGGTCGACCACGACCCGCTGCTGAGGGCCCAACGCTGGCGCGAACTGCGCGAGCTTGGGCTGGCCGACGAACGGATCGTGCGCATCCTTGCCGATACCGGTCTCGACGCCTGGCTGGTACTCGCCCGCACGAGCCCCTGCAGCGCGAGCGACAGCGCCCTGCTTTCAAATCTGGCTCCCTACGTTGCCGAAGCGCTGCGCTCGGGCCGGGATCTCGACGCCGCGCGCGATAGTGCCCGGATCAACGCGGCCGGCATGGCGCGCTCGGGAAATGGCTGGATGACCTTCGATGCCGACGGACGTCTCGTCGACCTCAGCGGGCAAACACAGACCTGGTGGAGCGAGCGTTACGGCCAGCCTCCACGTATCGGGGAGCGCCTCCTTGGCCTCGCACGTCCGGCCGAACGCGCTCTGCTCACCGCCATCGAGGACCTCGCGCAGGACCAGACGGCCCCGCCGCGGCCTGTACTTCTGAGCGACACGCCGCAGGTCGAAGCGCTGGTGCAACGCATCGCGATGGACGATGCTCAGGCACCCGCGAACACGGCGCGCTTTCTCGCCGTCTTCGCCCTCCCCCACGCGCCGTCACGCGATGCCCAGGCGCGCCTGACGGCCCTCCACGCCCTGCCCCCGCGCGAAGCCGAACTGGCACTGAAGCTGTCGGAGGGGCTCAGCATTGCCGAAGCTGCGCAGGCCATGGGCCTGACCGTCGAGACGGCGCGCAATTACTCCAAGCGCATCTACGCCAAGCTGGGCGTGCGCGGAAAAGCCGAACTGGTGCGGCGGATCCTGGAGGGGACAGCGCACATGACCTGATCGGCCATGCGCGCCGGGATAGCCTATCAGGCCGGGGCCATGCCCTCGGCGATGGCCTTGGTGAACGCGGCCACAGCCTCAGCCTCATCGCCATTCCAGACCGCGCCCGAAACCGCGATGAAGTCCGCGCCCTTGCGAACCAGATCCACGCAGTTTTCCGGAGTGATGCCACCAATGGCGACGCAGGGGATCTCGAAGATGGCTTGCCACCATTCGAGCAGATCCGTGCCCGCGACGTGCTTGGTTTCCTTCGTGGTCGTCGGGAAATACGCTCCAAAGGCGACGTAATCCGCGCCCGCATCGCCCGCTTCCATGGCGAGGTGACGGCTGTCGTGGCAGGTCACACCGATCTGCGCGTCCATGCCCAGCGCCTTGCGCGCTTCCTCCACCGTGTCGTCGTCCTGCCCCAGATGCACGCCATCGGCCTTTAGGCGCTTGGCGAGGCTGATCGAATCGTTGACGATGAAAGCCACGCCGCGCGTCGCACAGATCGCCTGCAACGGCTCAGCCAGGCGCACGGCCTCGTGCTGGTCGATATCCTTCACGCGAAACTGGAACGCCGCGACCTCTCCCGCGTCGAGCGCACGCTCCAGACGCTGGGGGAAGTCGCCTCCCACCTCCAGCGGCGAAATCAGGTAGAGCTGCGTGGGTTCGCGTTCGATATCGGTGTCGTCGGTCATGGCCTGTCCCTTAGGAAAATCCAGCGAACAAGGGAAGCCGCCTCACGACATGGGCGGCAAGGCGAAACGAAACGGGGCGCCTTCCCACAGGAAAGCGCCCCGCATATTCCGTCATGGCGCGGCCAGCACGCCAAGGCGGTAATCAGACTGCGGCAGCCGCCGCGACTTTCTGGGTCGAGCCCTTGTAGATCGCATCGATCGCCTCACCGAGCGCGGCGTCGAATTCGTCGTCGCTCATCTGCGCGCGCAGTTCGGACAGGAGGGCGCGGCTGAAGCTGGCAATGATGCCCTTGTTCTTGGCCAGTTCGACACAGGCTTCGTCACGCGAGAAGCCACCCGAAAGCGCCACCACGCGCAGCACCTTGGGGTGATCGACAAGTGCATCGAACGTGCCCGGCACGACCGGCAGCGAGAGCTTGAGCATGACCTTCTGACCCTCGGGCAGCGCGTCGAGGTTCTTGAGGATTTCCGCGCAGAGGATCGCATCACACTCGGCGCGCGTCTCGCTCTTGATGTTCACCTCGGGCTCGATGATCGGCATCATGCCATGCGAGATGACCTGTGCGCCGATCTCGAACTGCTGCTTGACGACCGCAGCGATACCTTCGGCATTGGCCGAGTGGATCACCGAACGCTCCTTCGTACCGAAGACACCGAGCGCCTTCGAGCGTTCGAGCAACGCATCGAGCGTGGGCATCGGCTTCATCAGCTGCACGCCGTTGGCTTCGTCCTCGAGGCCCTTGTCGATCTTGATGAAGGGCACGATGCCCTTGGCGATCAGCGCGGACGGGGTCGGCACGCCACCCACGGTGCCGTCCATCGTGCGTTCGAACAGGATCGCGCCGATGACCTTCTCACCGGTGAACACCGGCGAGGAAATGATGCGGCTGCGCATCTCGTGGATGAGGCCGAACATCTCTTCTTCCGAGCCCCAGGCATCGTCCTCGATGCCATAGCCCTTGAGCGCCTTGGGGGTCGACCCGCCGCTCTGGTCCAGCGCAGCGATAAAACCGTCACCGTCGGCCATTTTGGCCGTCATTTCCGAAACCTGCATAAAACTCCTCCTCAAGTCATGCGTCGTGTGGATGGCAGGCTAGAGCCCGCCTGAGAAATTCGCAACTGCGGCAAAGGTGCCAGGATGTATCTTGGGGATACAATAATCCCCAACCAGACCAGACAGGCCTGGAATACGGTGAATGGCCCGTGTGCCGGAGTGGGTTGCCCGAATCACGCCTCCTCGTGCATCCGGGCAACTTTCGCTCCGCGCCTTTGCTGCAGCGCAGGATCCTGGGCCGCCGCAGTGCCAGCGGCCCGATCTGCTTAGGCCGAGAGTGCAGCGACGCCCGGCAGTTCCTTGCCTTCCATCCATTCCAGGAAAGCGCCGCCCGCAGTCGAGATGTACGAGAAGTCCTCGGCCACTCCGGCGTGGTTCAGGGCCGAAACGGTGTCCCCGCCGCCCGCAACCGAAGTCAGCGTGCCCTCGATGGTGAGCGCGGCCGCCGTACGCGCCAGCGAGACGGTCGCGGCATCGAAGGGCTCCATCTCGAAGGCGCCAAGCGGACCGTTCCAGACGAGCGTGCGGCAGGTCTTGAGCGCGTCGGCCAACGCCTCGACGGCCAGTGGCCCCGCATCGAGGATCATCTCGTCGGGCGCGACTTCGTGCACATTGCAGGTGCGCAGCGACCCCGGGTTGGCCGCAAATTCCTTCGAGACCACGACCTCGTAGGGCAGATGCACGGTGCAGCCGCTTGCCTCGGCGTTGGCGAGGATGTCGGTGGCGGTGTCCAGAAGGTCGTGCTCACACAGCGACTTGCCCACGTCCACACCCTTCGCGGCAAGGAAGGTGTTGGCCATGCCGCCACCGATCATCAGGTGATCGACCTGGGTGACAAGGTGCTTGAGCACGTCGAGCTTGGACGAGACCTTCGCGCCGCCCACGACCGCCGCCACCGGCTTCACCGGCGCGCCCAGCGCCTTGTCCAGAGCTTCGAGCTCGGCCTGCATCGAGCGGCCCGCGTAAGCGGGAAGCACGTGAGCCAGACCCTCGGTGGTGGCGTGCGCGCGGTGCGCGGCCGAGAAGGCGTCGTTCACGTAGAAATCGGCGTTGGCCGCAATCGCCCTGGCCAGTTCGGGATCGTTCGCTTCCTCACCCTTCCAGAAGCGGGTGTTCTCCAGAATGGCGACATCGCCGCCCTTGAGGATGCCCACCGTCTGCGCGACGACGTCACCGGTGATCTCGGGCACGAACATCACTTCCTTGCCCAGCACCTTCTCGACCGCGCCCACGACCATCGAGAGCGACATCTGCGAGTGGCGCTCGCCCTTCGGGCGGCCAAAGTGGGCCAGCAGCAGGACCTTCGCGCCCTTGGCGCACAGGTCGTTGATGGTCGGCACCGCAGCGCGAATGCGGGTGGCGTCGGTCACGAGACCGTCCTGCATCGGCAGGTTCAGGTCCACGCGCACCAGCGCGACCTTGCCAGCTACATCGCCAAGGTCATCCAGAGTCTTGAAAGCGCTCATCTAACTATCCTCACCTCGTCACCGACGGAGACGGGTCCGTCGCGTATGACCCGGCCCAGCACGCCGCCGCGCCAGTCCGGCGTCAGCGCGGCCATGAGCCCGGGCGCTATCTCGTCCATGCGGCTGCATGGATCGCATTCCAGGGTTGTCTCGATCCGGCAGGTCGGCCCGATCGCAAGCACACGGCCCGCTTCACGCGGGAGGCGCAAGCCCGCCACGCACAGGTTCGCACGGCGCGCATACCAGGGCAGTTCCATGCCCGGCATGAGCCCCAGGTCGGCCATCGCCGCCTGCCAGCTTTCGGCCTCGATCAGCGCCACCTGGCGGCGCGGGACCTTGCCCTCACGTGCAACGCCGCGGGAATCCCCCTGGATTCCCGCGGCGATTGTCACTTCGGCCCGCGGCACGGTCTCCATGGGCGCACGCGAACGTGTTCGCCGCGCAATGCCCTGGAGCGTACCGTGAGCCGACATCACGTTCAGAGGAACTTCGCCATCGCTCCTGCGGTGTCGAGCATGCGGTTCGAGAAGCCCCACTCGTTGTCGTACCACGAAACGACGCGCACGAACTTGCCTTCCATGACCGCCGTTTCCAGGCTGTCGACCGTCGACGAGGCCGGGTAGTGGTTGAAGTCCGAGGAGACCAACGGCTGGTCGGTGAAGGCAAGAACGCCCTTCATCGGACCTTCGGCCGCCGCCTTGAGCGCCGCGTTGATCTCTTCGACCGTCGTGTCCTTCTGGGGCACGAAGCACAGATCAACGAGGCTGACGTTCGGGGTCGGCACACGCACCGACGAACCGTCGAGCTTGCCCTTGAGTTCCGGCAGCACGAGACCGACCGCACGGGCCGCGCCGGTGGTGGTCGGGATCATGTTGGCGGCACCTGCACGGGCGCGACGCAGATCCTTGTGCATCTGGTCAAGCATGCGCTGGTCGTTGGTGTACGAGTGGATCGTGGTCATGAAGCCACGCTCGATACCGACGGTGTCGTTCAGCACCTTGGCGACGGGCGCCAGGCAGTTGGTGGTGCACGAGGCGTTCGACACGACGATGTGGTCGGCCGTCAGCGAATCGTGGTTCACACCGAAGACGACGGTGTTGTCAACACCCGTGGCCGGAGCCGAGATCAGCACGCGCTTGGCACCAGCGTCGAGGTGGGGCTGCGAGGCCTCCTTCGACTGGAAGATGCCGGTGCACTCGAGCACGATGTCGATGCCCTGCGCGGCGTGCGGCAGGTCACCGGGGTTGCGCTCGGCGGTCACGGCGATTTCCTTGCCGTTGACGATGATCTTGCCTTCGCCGGCCTCGACCGTGCCCGGGAAGCGCCCGTGCGTGGTGTCAAAGCCAAAGAGGAGAGCGTTCGACTTGGTGTCGGCCAGGTCGTTGATCGAGACCAGTTCCAGACCGCAGTCGGGACGTTCGAGAATAGCGCGGGCCACAAGACGCCCGATACGTCCGAAACCGTTGATCGCAACCTTGGTCGCCATATTCAAATCTCCTCCTTAGACGCTAAGCTTTTCGAGGACCTTGGGAACGATCGAAGCGGCCGAGAAGCCGAAGCGAGCGAACAGATCCTTGGCCGGGGCCGACGCGCCGAAACGGTCCAGACCGATATTGAGGCCGCCATTGCGGCTTGTCGCGGTGTAGCGCTCCCAACCCATCGTCGTGCCAGCCTCGATCGAGACCTTGAGGATCGTGGGGTCGTGGGGCAGCACTTCGTGCTTGTAGGCCTCTTCCTGCGCGTCGAAGAGTTCCATGCACGGCATCGAGACGACGTCCGCGCCGATGCCCTGGGCCTGGAGTTCGTCGCGCACGGTGCAGGCCAGTTCGACTTCCGAACCGCTGGCGATGAGGATGACCTTGCGGTCTCCTTCCGCCGAACGCAGCGTGTAGGCGCCGCGTGCCGAGAGCATTTCGCCCGAAGTGCGCAGTTGCGGCAGGTTCTGGCGGGTCAGCGCGAGGACCGAGGGCGTTTCCTGGGTCTGCAGCGCGATATTCCAGCACTCCGCCGTCTCGATCACGTCGGCCGGACGGAAGACGTTGAGGTTCGGGATCAGGCGCAGCGACATGACCTGTTCCACCGGCTGGTGGGTCGGACCGTCTTCGCCAAGACCGATGCTGTCATGGGTCAGCACGTAGATCGCGCGGACCTGCTGCAGGGCCGAGAGGCGGATCGCGTTGCGGCAGTAGTCCGAGAAGATCAGGAACGTACCGCCGTAGGGGATCACGCCGCCGTGCAGCGCCATGCCGTTCATCGCCGCGGCCATGCCGAATTCGCGGATGCCGTAATAGACATAGCGACCGGCGTAGTTCTCGGCCGTGAACGGCTCCTGGCACTTGGCCTTGGTGTTGTTCGAGCCGGTAAGGTCAGCCGAACCGCCAATCATCTCGGGCAGCGCCGGGGCGAGCACGTTGAGGCAGTTTTCCGAGGCCTTGCGGGTGGCGACATTGGCATCGCCTTCCAGCCAGCCCGCGAAGGTCTTGGCGACTTCCTCGGTGTCGGGCAGTTCACCGGCCATGCGGCGGCTGAACTCGGCCGCCTCGGGGTTCGCGACCTTGCGCGCTTCCCAGGCTTCGCGCGCCTCGGCACCCTTGGCTCCGAGCGAACGCCAGTCAGCGAGGATGTCCTCGGGGATCACGAAAGGCTCCGCGCTCCAGCCCAGGACTTCGCGCGCTGCCGCGATCTCGTCCGCGCCAAGCGGCGAGCCGTGGACGCCCGAGCCGCCCTGCTTGTTGGGCGCGCCCTTGCCGATCACGGTCTTGCAGGCGACCAGCGAGGGCTTGTCCGAAGCCGCCGCCTCGGCGAGCGCACGCTCGATATCGGCGAAGTCGTGGCCGTCGCACGAGAAGACGTCCCAACCCGAGGCGCGGTAGCGCGCGGGGATGTCTTCCGAGGTCGACAGGCCGGTCTTGCCGTCGATGGTGATGTCGTTGTCGTCCCACAGGACCTTGAGCTTGCCCAGGCCCAGCGTACCGGCAAGGCCGATCGCCTCGTGGTTGATGCCTTCCATGAGGCAGCCGTCGCCCGCGATCACCCAGGTGTTGTGGTCAACGAGGTCATCGCCGAAGGTCGCGTTGAGCTGACGCTCAGCCATCGCCATGCCGACCGCCATCGCCAGGCCCTGGCCCAGCGGACCGGTGGTGCATTCCACGCCTTCCAGCAGGAAGTTCTCGGGGTGGCCCGCGCAGGGGCTGCCCATCTGGCGGAAATTGCGGATGTCCTCGATCGTCGGGCTCTCGTACCCGGTGAGGTACAGGAGCGAATACATCAGCATCGAGCCGTGCCCCGCCGACAGCACGAAGCGGTCGCGATCGGCCCACTGCGGGTTCTTCGGATCGAACTTGAGGTGCTTGGCGTAGAGAACGGTGGCAACGTCGGCCATGCCCATCGGCATGCCGGGGTGGCCAGAGTTCGCCGCCTGGACCGCGTCCATGGAAAGCGCGCGAATGGCGTTGGCCATCGGCGCGAGGCGGGCGGGGGCAAGGGTCATCAGACTGGCTCCGGAAAACGGATTATTACACTATGATTCGGACTTGCCGACCCCCTTTAGGGCAGGCCGCACCGTCGTCAAGTTCAGCACCGCGGAAATGCGCCGTCCAGCCCAATCTTGGACATTCGCACAATTGCATGGCGATGCAGGCTGGCTTGTGAACAAACGCGCCGAGGCGATTGCGTTCTGCGGCGAGTGCGATAGCGAGACATCATGGAAGAGACAGAAACTGTCCTGCCCGCGCCGTCCGCCGAGACGGGCGAGGCCCCCGACGCCTCCCCCCTTGCCCGGATCGAAGCTGCCCTTGCCCGCATCGAGAGTGCCTGCGCGCATCGCCTGCGCGCGGAGGACGCCCTCCTCCAGCGCCACGGCGCGCTCCGCACCCGTGTCGAGGAGACGCTGGGCGAGCTCGACACGCTGATCGAAGGAAGCGCACCATGAACAACGTCGAACTGGTCATCGGCGGACGCGACTTCCTCGTCGGCTGTGGTCCGGGCGAGGAAGAGCATGTCCGCGCGCTCGGCAAGGTCATTGCCGACAAGGTCGACGCGGCCAATGCGCGCGGGCTCTCGGAAGCGCGCATGCTCCTGTTCGCCGCCCTCCTGCTCGCCGACGAGAACGACGAGTTGAAGCGCAGTGCAGGCACCGCCACGCCTGTATCTACGGACGCCAAGCCCCCTGAGCCGGATCCGGAAGAGACCGCACGCCTCTCGCGGATTGCCGAAAAAATGGAAAAACTTGCCGACCTGCTTGAGACGCCACTTGAGGATGGGCCCAAGGATCTCTAACTAGGCGCGCGACGGGATCTGCCCGGCACGAGCCGTTCGAACATCCCTGAGGCTATAAGCAATCCTAGGGGGCTGTCCCTGCCCGGACCGTGGTCCGACGTACATGGCCCCCACCTGACGTTGAGGCGTCAGAGGAGTTCTAGGAAAACGACCCATGGTGGACCCGTCACCGTTTTCCCCCAATCCGATCTGGTCAGTCGCCTGAGCGCACGGTTGAGAACGTGCGTGGCAACACCCCAAACACCGAAGCGCGCCGCATGGCCACTTCGGCGTAGCACCGTGCTGCTCACCCGCAGCCCGGAGCGGAATAAAGGTGATTAACGGGAAAAAAATTTCATCTTCATCTTGGACATAGGGCCAACGGCGCACAGCGGCGGGCACTTTCATGCGAAGTCAGCACTCACCGCACCTGGAATCCCTAACGCGCCATAAACCTCTTCGCTTATCCGCCGAGAAACTTAGTTAACGCCTCCGAAGACACTTTATATCTAATTAATATCGCTAGTTAATATCAGGTTACTTCGATTGACGACACCCGGAACATGAGGTGCAATCGATTATCCCAACGCATATCGAGACATAAAATCAGTTGGGTTAGTCGCTAAACCTAAAAACCGGAGACTACTTGATGAAAAAAGCCACTACGGCCATGCTTGTCGCAGCATGTTCGCTCGGTGTCGCAACCCCCGCCCTGGCTGGCACCCACGCCGGTGACGCCAAGTTCGGCATTGCGTCGATGAAGAGCGCGGCCCTGAATTGGTCCGCGAGCAAGGCAACGGGCGCCTCCGGCAAGGGGAAGGGCCACACGAAGGGCAAAGGCAAGGGCCATGGCAACGGTCGCGGCAAGGGCCACATCCACGACAACGCGTCCAACGGGTGCTGAGACACAATAGTCCAATCCGGAAATCCGGATGAATGTTGAATGAGAGGAAAGCCTGGAAGGCACCCTGGAGACGGTCGCGCAAGACCGCTGGGTGCGGACTGCAAGCCCATCAGGAGCATCCTGGTCGCACAAGCACCATGCACCTGCCACACCAGCATTGTTGCAAGGCCCAGCCTGCGCTAGTCCCTCTGGGCGCCCTCGCCTCCCGCGAGCGGCGCGCAGGAAGACGTTTGATGGTATCCCCTCCCAGCCTGACCGATGCGAAGGCCCTCCTGCGCAGGAAATTCCGAGCAGCGCGCGCCGAACACGTCGCGAGCCTGCCCGAGAGCCTGCGCGCGCTGATTCTCAATCGCCCCCCGGCTCCGGTCAGCGATATGATCCCGGAGGGGGCGACCGTTGGCCTCTATTATCCGCTCGGCCCCGAAGCACCTTCGCTAGGGTGGGCGCGCTGGTTTGCCGAGAACGATCGCCAGATCGCACTTCCCCGCTTTGCCGCGCGCAGCGCCGCCATGGAATTTCGCGAATGGGCCAACCCCTTCGACGAGGAGGCACTGGAAGAAGGGCCCTACCGTATGCCCCAACCGCCCGGCACGGCCACCTTTACAGCCCCGGACATCGTCGTCGTACCGCTGATCGCCTTCACGCAGGACGGGCACCGCCTGGGCCAGGGGGGCGGGCACTATGACCGCTGGCTTGCAGCCAACCCCACCACAAAAGCCATTGGCCTTGCCTGGGACTGCCAGCTTGCCGACGAACTCCCGGTTGAATCGCACGACCAGCCGCTCAGCGCCGTGGTTACCCCCACACGTATCTACCACGGAATGGGCTGAGACATGCGCGAAACGCCAACCTGGCGCATTCCCGTGGGCGTACTGGCGCTGTGCGCAGCCCTCCTTGTCTATGGAATCCTGATCGCGCGCTACGTACACCCCGTGATCGCGGATTGGCACGCGCTTCTCCAGCTACCGGTCTACGTCGTACTCGGCATCATCTGGATCTTTCCGCTGAAGCGCTACCTCGCCTGGATGGAGACCGGACGCTGGGACTGAAGCGCCCGCGCGCTCAGACCTCGTCGCGCGCCGCCCACTGCGCCAGGTCGCCCGACTGCCCGATCATCGCAAGGCCATGCGCAATCGAGGTGAGCTCGTCGCCGCTGGCGAGGCGTTCCTCGCCAAAGCGCTGGGCAAATAGACGTTGTACAGCCGGGATCAACGAGGATCCGCCTGTCAGGAAGACATGGTCGATCTGCTCGGGCGCCAGAGCGGCGCGGGCCAGTGCCTCGTCGACCGTCTCGCCGATGCGGACAAGGTCGGGCGCGATCCAGCTCTCAAACTCGGCGCGCGTCACTTCGGCGTGAATGTGCAGGTCCTCGCTCTCGAACTCGAGCGCGGCCTGCTCCTCCCCGGACAGAGCGCGCTTGAGAGCCCCCACCGCCTCGTAGAGACCGAAGCCCAGCTCATTTTCGATCACGGAGATCATGCGCGCGATCGAGGCCGGATCGGTCGCATTCTGCTTCAGCTTGCTAAGCTGCTCGAGCGTCCGCTTGTTGCGCATCATGGCGAGGCGCGACCAGTCGGCGAAATCGGTGAAGTGCCCCGGCGGGATCTCCAGCACCTTGTCGAAGGACCGGTACGTCCCGCCCTTGCCCAGTTGCGGCAGAACCAGGTTGTCCATGATGCGGTAATCGAAGCGGTCCCCGGCAAGGCCAATACCGGCCGCGGCAAGCGGCGTGCAGCGCTGCGCCGCCCCCGGCGCTTCGACCCGCACGATGGAAAAGTCGCTCGTACCGCCCCCGAAGTCCGCGACCATGAGCGTTGCGGGTTCACTCAGGCGCGAGGCAAAACTGAAGGCCGCCCCCACGGGTTCGTAGACATAGTGCACCTCACGCCCGAGGCTGGCGAACATCGCGTCATAACGGGTGCGGGCCAGCTGCGCATCGGCACGCGCGCCGACATAGCGCACCGGACGCCCGACGACGACGCGCTCGGGCAGATTCCGCAGGGCATCGCCCGCGTGCGCCAGGAGGTGATCCAGAAAGACCTTGCCCATGTCCTCGAAGCGGTAACGCTTCTCGAAAATGCCCGCGGTCTCGAACGCAGGGTTGGCCGCCACAGACTTGAAGGACTGGATAAAGCGCGAGCCTTGCGGAAACTCGAGGAATTCCTCGATCGCCCAGGGACCTGCCTCATGGGCGAGACCACCGCGCACGCCCTCTTCCTGCCAGAAGCACAGCGCCGAGCGGAAGACCGAGCTGGCGCCGGACGGTGCGGCAAAGCGGATCATCTCCCCTTCGGTCTCGCTGCCCGCCAGCGCCATGACCGAATTGGTCGTGCCAAAGTCGATGCCCAGAGTCGGGCGCGCGCTGTCCACCATCGCGAAATAAGGTCCTGTGCCGAAATATACGCCGAAAAGGAAAAAGGCCGGGTGTTACCCCGGCCTCTTGCGCGCTGTATGGCCACTTTCGGCAAGGAAAGTGGCGCGAGTGACGGGACTCGAACCCGCGACCTTCGGCGTGACAGGCCGACACTCTAACCAACTGAGCTACACCCGCGCAGCGATGGAACAAACGGTTACCCGCGCATTCCTATGTTTTCCTCCGGTTTCCCGGAAAGACCCCGCCCAGTCGAGACTGGAACGAAGCAACTCCCAAGTGGCGCGAGTGACGGGACTCGAACCCGCGACCTTCGGCGTGACAGGCCGACACTCTAACCAACTGAGCTACACCCGCATACTTGGGCGGTGCGTCCGCTTGGGAGCCGCGCATCTATGACGGGGAGGCGACCCTGTCAACGGAATTACACCGGCCGATGCATTTTTTTATGCCCTCCCCCGGATGCCCCTCGCAAGGCCCGCAGAAATGCGTGGTTGGCGCGGCAAAAGGCAGACCGCAAAAATGGCGAAGCCGGCTTCACGGCCCCCTCCATCCCGCATCGAGGCAAATGGAGAGAGGCCCTAAAAATTCACCCAAACTTCTGTTTTCAAAACCAAATAACGCGAAAAATGGCAGATTTCCGATACATTCAGCGCGCTGCGAAATTTTTCGCGAACACGAATCATAATCTCTGCGTGATTCGTCCCCGCGCCCTTACCCGGCGAGGATGAGCGCCGGAGCCTCGATCAGGGCCTTGAGGTCCTGTGCAAAGCTGGCCGCGTCCCACCCGTCGACGACGCGGTGGTCGCAGGACATCGAGATGTTCATCGTCTTGCGCTTTTCGATCCGCTCCGTCCCGCTGGCATCGGTCACGAACATCGGACGCTCGACAATGCGGTTGGGCCCGATGATGCAGACCTCGGGGCGGTTGATCACCGGCGTCGTCGCAACCCCGCCCTTGGGGCCAAGCGAGGTGATGGTGATGGTCGAACCGCTCAGTTCACCGGACGCAGCCTTCCCTTCGCGCGCAGCCTCGGCCAGCCGGGATATCTCGGCAGCCAATTGCCACAGGTTGCGGCCCTGTGCATCGCGAATGACCGGCACCATCAGGCCCGAGGCGGTCTGCGCGGCCATGCCCAGGTGCACCGAACCGTAGCGCGTCACCACGCCTGCCTCATCGTCATAGTGCGCGTTCAGCATCGGGTACCTGGGGATCAACTTGCAGATCGCCGCGATGAGGAAAGGGAGCATGGTCAGCTTGGGCCGCTCGCCGCGCCCGGCATTCAATTGCGCGCGCGTCTCCTCCAGCGCGGTGACGTCGTATTCCTCGACATAGGCAAAGTGGGGGATGTGGCGCTTGGAGGCAGCCATGTTCTCGGCGATGCGGCGGCGCAGGCCAATGACGCGCACCTGCTCATCCTCACCCGTGCGCCCGGCGGGCTGGAAGCCTCCGCTCGCGTTGTAGGAGAGAAAGGCATCGAGATCGCCGTGACGCACGCGCCCGTCCTCGGCCGGGCGGACCTCGCCAAGATCGATGCCAAGGTCCTCTGCCCGCTTGCGCACAGCCGGGCTGGCAAGGATACGCCCGCCATCATCCTGCGAACCAACCTTCGGCTGAGAGGCCGTGCGCGCCGGGGCTGGAGGCGGCGAGGGCTTTGAGGCCATCGATGCAACTTCCGGCTCGGGCGGCAAATCCGCGACCGGTGCCGGTTCGGTTTCCGGTTCCTTCGCCTGTATCGGCTCTTCGACCGGCGCCTGAACCTTCTCGGTCTTCGCGGGAGCCTCCTCGCGCGCGTTGCCCGCGCCTTCAACCTCCAGCACGACGAGCGGCGATCCGATGGCCACCATCTCGCCCGCCTCGCCCGCGATCTCGATGACAGTGCCCGTGACCGGGCTCTCCATCTCGACCGTGGCCTTGTCGGTCATCATGTCGGCCAGGCGCGCGTCCTCCTCGACATGATCGCCTACTGCGACGTGCCAGGCGACGATCTCGGCTTCGGCAATCCCTTCCCCGATGTCGGGAAGACGGAACGTGTAACGACCCATGGGATCACTCCTTCATCAGGCGGTCGACCGCATCGCCGATGCGGACCGGGCCGGGGAAATAGGCCCACTCCAGGCTGTGCGGATACGGGGTGTCGAAGCCGGTCACGCGCTCGATCGGAGCTTCGAGATGGTAGAAGCAGCGCTCCTGGACGAGGCTGACGAGCTCAGCGCCGAAGCCCGAGGTGCGCGTAGCCTCATGGATGACGAGACATTTCCCCGTCTTCTGAACAGACTTTTCCACAGCCTCGATGTCGAGCGGCCAGAGCGTGCGCAGATCAAGGATTTCGGCATCCACGCCCTTTTCGGCGAGCACGGCTTCGGCGACATGCACCATGGTCCCGTAGACCAGCACGGTCATCGCAGAGCCCTCGCGCGCGGTGCGCGCCTTGCCCAGCGGGATGGAATAGTAGCCTTCAGGCACCTGCCCGCCCGGATAGTTCTTCCAGGTCTTGCTCGGGTGGTCGTAATAGCCGTCAAACGGGCCATTGTAGATGCGCTTGGGTTCGAAGAAGATGACGGGATCGTTGTCCTCGATCGCCGCGATGAGAAGCCCCTTGGCATCGTGCGGGGTGGACGGGATCACCGTCTTCAGGCCCGAGACGTGGGTAAACAGCGCTTCCGGGCTCTGGCTGTGCGTCTGACCGCCGAAGATGCCCCCGCCAAAAGGCGAGCGCACCGTGATCGGCGCGGTGAACTCTCCGGCCGAGCGGTAGCGCAGGCGCGCGGCCTCCGAAATCAGCTGGTCGAGGCCGGGGTATATATAGTCGGCGAACTGGATCTCGGGCACGGGGCGCAGGCCATAGGCCGCCATGCCGACCGCCGCGCCGATGATACCGCACTCGTTGATGGGGGTGTCGAAGACGCGCATCTTGCCGAACTTGGCCTGCAGGCCTGCCGTCGCGCGAAACACCCCGCCGAAGTAGCCCACGTCTTCGCCGAAGACGACGACGTCGGGATCGTGGCCCATCATCACGTGCAGCGCATCGTTAATGGCCTCGATCATGTTCATCGGCCGCGCCTCGCCCTCCTGCAGGCTGACGGCGGTTTCCTCGATCATGCGCCCTCTCCTTCCTCGCCCGTGCCCGGCCCCCTGGCATCGGGCCACTTGGCCTCGCGCTCACGGATGGCCTGCTCGGCCTGTTCGCGCAGGTTCCATGGCAGTTCCTCGAAGACGTCCTCGAACATCGTATGGAACGGATGATGGAAGCCGTGGCCGAGCACGCCGTTCTTTTCGGCCGCCTTGGCCGCTGCCTTCACCTCTTCGGCCACCTGCCGGTCCATGGCCGCGTGGCGCTCGTCGTCCCATTCGCCAAGGGCAATGAGGTGGCGCGCAAGACGCATGACCGGATCGCCCAGCGGCCATTCCTCCCGCTCGTGCGCGGAGCGATAGGCGCTGGGATCATCCGAGGTGGAATGGCCTTCCGCGCGGTAGGTAAAGTGCTCGATGAGGGTCGGCCCCTTGTTGGCCCGCGCGCGGTTCGCGGCCCACTGCGTCGCCGCATAGACAGCGAGCGCGTCGTTGCCGTCGACCCGGAGCCCCGCGATGCCATAGCCGACCGCGCGCGCCGCAAAGGTCGAACGCTCGGCCCCGGCGAACCCGGAGAAGCTGGAGATCGCCCACTGGTTGTTGACCACATTCAGGATGACCGGCGTGTTGTAGACCGCCGCAAAGGTCATCGCGGCATGAAAGTCTCCTTCCGCGCTCGAGCCTTCGCCCACGAAGCTGGTCGCGATGCGCGTGTCACCCTTGATCGCGCTCGCCATGGCCCAGCCGACGGCCTGCGGGAACTGCGTCGCCAGATTGCCCGAGATGGTGAAGAAGCCATAGTCGCGCGCCGAGTACATGATGGGGAGCTGGCGTCCCTTCAGCCGGTCGGCCCGGTTCGAGTAGATCTGGTTGACCATCTCGACGAGGGGATAGTCGCGCGCGATCAGGATTCCCTGCTGGCGGTAACTCGGGAAGACCATGTCATCGCCCGCCAGCGCATAGGCATGGGCGACCGAGACAGCCTCCTCGCCCGTGCACTTCATGTAGAAGCTGGTCTTGCCCTGCCGCTGCCCCCGGTACATCCGGTCATCGAAGGCGCGGGTCAGCGCCATGGTGCGCAGGATCCGGCGCAGCGTTTCGGGATCGAGGCGTGGGTCCCAGGGGCCGACTGCGCGGTGCTTGTCGTCGAGCACTCGCACCATGCCCAGCGTCGCGGGCATCGTCTCGCGCGCTTCGCAGGCCTCGTCGAAGCGGGGGAGCTCCCCGGCCCCCGGAATATCGAGCCAGGAATAGTCGACCGGATCGCCCGGCCGGAAGCGCGGCTCGGGCACATGCAGCTCAAGCGGCGGCAGGTTGCCGCGCGGCATGCCGATTCGTCCCGTCTGGTCGACCATCACGTTCTCTCCCGTCGTTTACGGACCGTGAGAACAGGCGCCTGCGGTTATCTTTTGCAGTGCATCAAAATTCCACGGTTAGGTCAGAATATTTCAAACCGTGGCAATGTCAATCAATCCCTCCGGAAACCCGAACTAGACCGCGACAGGCGCGGCAATATGGGCCTGGGGCGCGTAGCCGGTCACTTCGAAATCCTCGATCACATAGTCGAAGATCGAGGCCGGACGGCGTGCGAAGGTCAGCGTCGCCTCGCCCGCAGGTTCGCGCGCCAACTGCTCTTCCACCAGCGCCCCGTGGTTGAGGTAGAGATGGACATCACCTCCTGTCCAAACGGCGTGACCCGGCTCGAGGTTGCATTGCTGGGCCATCATTCGCGTCAGCGCGGCGAGCGACCACATGTTGAAGGCAAAACCCAGCCCCAGATCACAGCTGCGCTGATAGAGCAGGCACGAGAGCTTTCCGTCCGCGACATGGAACTGATAAGTCTTGTGGCACGGCGGCAGCGCCATCGAATCGAGTTCGGCGACGTTCCACCCCTCGATGATGTGGCGGCGACTGCCAGGATTGCTTTTCAGGCTTTCGACGACCTGCGCGACCTGGTTGATGCC
Organism: Novosphingobium profundi; assembly: GCF_020524485.1. Classification (GTDB taxonomy): domain Bacteria; phylum Pseudomonadota; class Alphaproteobacteria; order Sphingomonadales; family Sphingomonadaceae; genus Novosphingobium; species Novosphingobium profundi_A. The sequence continues at coordinate 276,882 of NZ_JAIVLF010000005.1, forward strand.
CGCCCCTTTCCGGAACAGCCCCTCACCCACCGGCTCGTAGGTGGGCCAGTCAACCCACTGCTTGCCATAGACCGGACCGAGATCGCCCCACAGCCATGCGAACGTCGCATCCTCGACGATCCGCTGTGAGAACGCTTCGCGGGTAATGGCATCACCGGTCTCGCGGCGGTAGCGCTCAAGCGGCCAGTCGGTCCAGATCTGAACGTTCTGCGCGCACAGCTTGCGAATATTGGTGTCGCCGGTCAGGAACCACAGCAGTTCGCGCGTGGCGGTCTTCCAATAGACCCGCTTGGTGGTGAGGAGCGGCATTGCGCCCCCTGCCAGATTGAAGCGGATGGTTGCCCCGAAAACCGAACGCGTGCCCACGCCTGTGCGGTCTACCCGCTCGTCGCCATGCTCCCAGATGTGGCGCATGAGATCGAGATACTGCCACTCCCAGTGACGCGGACGGGCCTCACCCTGCAAGGAAGCGGGAGCGGTCGGCTTGGCGGGAGAGAGAGACTCGGTCATGGCTCTGGCTCTAATAGCAAGATGCCCGCTTTGCACTACGCCTGCGCAACGATCACCCGGCTTGGGCCTCCTTATTTCTACGTAAGCACGCCTTTGTGCGACCGAAAAGCACACGCGTGCATGAAACGCACATGCACGTCCGCCTGCCCGTCCCCCTGCGCAAGATCCTGCCCGGCCCCATCGCCGTGCAGGCTATCCTTGCACTGGGCGTCCTGCTCATCGCGCTGTCCCCGGCCTCGCGCGGGACTGCGCTCTATCTGCCCCTGACCGCCACGAGCCCGGCACGTACCGTTGCCTGGTCGCGCACGCACGGCGCCGCGCTCGTTGCGCCCGGCCCCTACCGCGGCTCCTTCTTCGTCCGGGTGCCCGCGGGCAACCTCACGGGTGAAGCCCTGCAAAGCGGCGCCCTGCTCTTCGCCGTTCCGGAATTTCTCTGCGGCAGCCCTGCCCAAACCAAACTGGCTTTAGAACCATGAACGAACTCAACGAACTGCGCCGCAAGGGCGCGCTGTCCCTGGTCGCCCTGGGCTGGGTCTACGTCCTGATCACGATCGGGTGCGCCTTCTTTGCGGAAACCGGCTTCCTTCCCCCGGTACTCGCCATCGTGGTGTCCATCGTCCCCACCATGCTCGCCCTGCAACACCCCGAGGGGCAGCAGATGCGCATGGTCCTGGGCTTTACCTCGCCGATCTATCCCGCGATCCTGCTGTGGCAGTGGACCGGCAGCCACTGGATGATCGACCTGCACATGACGATCTTCGCCTCGCTCGCAACGCTCATGCTGATTGCTGACTGGCGTCCGGTCCTGCTCGGCGCGGGTGTCGCGGCGGCCCACCACCTGCTGGCAAACTTCCTTGCCCCCTCGCTCGTCTTCCCGGACGGACCGGACTTTGCCCGCGTCCTGCTGCACGCGGTGATCGTCGTCGCCGAGACGGCCGTCCTCGTGATCATCGCACGCGACTTTGAACGATTGGTCGTCGAACAGGCCTCGGCCGAAAGCGCGCGCATCCGCGCCGAGGAAATCGCCGAAGAGGAACGCGCCCGCTCCGCGCGCGAACAGCAGCAGGTCATCAACGAGATCGGCGAGGGCCTGCGTGCCTTTGCCGGCGGCGACCTGTCGCGCCGGATCGCCAACGCGTTCCCCAAGAGCTACGAGGCCCTGCGCAACGACTTCAACGGCGCGGCGAGCGATCTCGACCGCATCGTGCGCGACGTCACGCGCTCGGCCGGGCAGATCGAGACCGGATCGCTCGAGATCCGCTCCGCGACCGACGATCTGGCTCTGCGCACCGAACAGCAGGCCTCCACGCTGGAGGATATCGCCAACACGCTGCGCCAACTCAATATCACAGTGTCGGACAACGCCACTTCCGCGCGCGATCTCCAAGCCAATGTAGCCAAGGCCCGTAACGATGCGCTCAGCGGCAGCGAAGTGGTCGAAAGCGCGGTCTTCGCCATGAGCGAAATCGAGCGCTCGGCCGACGAGATCGGCAAGATCATCGCGCTCATCGACGGTATCGCCTTCCAGACCAACCTCCTTGCCCTCAACGCTGGCGTCGAAGCCGCCCGCGCGGGCGAGGCGGGCAAGGGCTTTGCGGTCGTCGCCACGGAAGTTCGCGCGCTTGCCCAGCGCTCGGCCGATGCGGCCAACGACATCAAGGCGCTGATCGACACCTCAGGCGAACAGGTCGCTCGCGGGGTCAAGCTTGTTGGCCAGTCGGGCGAATCGCTGATGACGATCGTCTCCGGGATCGCCGAGATCAACGAGGCAATTGAACGTATCGCCTCTGTCTCGCAGGACCAGGCGGGCGAAATCGGCCGCATCAACGAGCGGGTCGGCCGCCTCGATTCCGCCACACAGCAGAATGCCGCCATGGTCGAGCAAGGTACCGCAGCGGCGCGCCACCTCTCCAGCGAAGCCGAAGCCATGGCGCGCCTGGTTCAGCATTTTCAGGTTTCCGCAGAAGGACATGGCGGAAATCTGGGCGGAATGCGCCAGGCCGCGTAAAAAGCGGAACGAAAATTGAATTTTTCCCTTGCCAGCCCCGAACACCCCCTATATAGGCGCCCACCTGCCCGGGGCGCTTCGGCGCTCCAGACATCGGTCGGGGAGTAGCTCAGCCTGGTAGAGCACTGTCTTCGGGAGGCAGGGGCCGGAGGTTCGAATCCTCTCTCCCCGACCACTAAAAAAGCCCAGCGGAAACGTTGGGCTTTTTTAATGCCTGGCGTACGCGCAGGCGCCTTCTCCCTTCAGCTTCCCCCTTTCTTGAGGCTTGGCAGATCGATGCCGTGCTTGGCGACCTTGTAGTAGAAGGTCTTGCGCGGCAGGCCGAGCGCGCGGATGGCCGCGCCGATCTCGCCGCCTGTAGCGCGCACCGCCTGAACGATCTCGCCCCGCTCGAAGGCATCGACACGTTCAGCGAGGCTTGCCTGTTCACCGCCCGGCGCAACGCTATCGCCCCCTCCATCTGCGCCAGCCGGGTCTCCGACGAGATCCATGACGAACAGCTCGGCAAAGTTGCGCAGCTCGCGCACGTTGCCGGGCCAGTCGTGCGTGGCCAGGCGCGTGCGCACGGCGTCAGACAAGGGCGGCACATTGCGCCCGAGACGCTGCGCGCACGCCGCGGCAAAGCGCGCGAACAGGAGCGAAACATCCTCGCGCCGCTCGCGCAGGGGTGGCAGCACCAGCCGCATGGCCGCCAGACGATAGAACAGCGCCGGCTGCACCGGCATCGCATCGCCCTCCTCGAGCGGCAGGCTTGTCGCGATGATCCGAAAGTCCAGAGGAACTTCGTTCGGGCCGGATTCGACACTGCGCTTCTCGACGAAGGTGATCAGGCGATCCTGAAGCCGCGGCGGCGCACGGTCGACATCATCGAGATAGAGCGTGCCCCGGTCCACCGCGAGGATTGCCGGATCGCTGGCCGGGCCGAAGGTGCGCGTTACGAGCGCCTCGTCCATTCCGGCACAGGGCAGCGGCAGGAACCGCCGCCGCGAACGCTTGCCCGAGCGGTGAATGAGGCGGGCAAGCAGATCCTTGCCGGTGCCGGTCTCCCCTTCGATGAGGATGTCGATGTCCGCATTGGCAAGCATCGGGATCATTTCGCGCAGGCGCCGGATGGAAGGGCTCTGCCCCAGCAGGACGGGGGCCGCCTCGTCGCCTGCAAGTGCGCGCAACTGCCGGTTCTCCAACGCCAGTTCGCGCGCTCGGATCGCGCGCGCGCAGACCGTCACCAGCCCATCGGGATCGAAGGGCTTAGTAAGAAAGTCCCAGGCGCCGGACTTGAGCATGTCGACCGCCATGTCGACATCGCCGTGTCCGGTGATGAGCACGACCGGAAGTTCGGCATCGCGTTCGCGAACGGTGCGAAACAGGTCGATCCCGGAGATCCCGGGCATGCGCACATCGGTCACGACCACACCCGGCCAATCGGCATCAAGCACGTCGAGCGCGGATTGTGCGCGCTCGAACAGCGTCACTTCGAAGCCCGCGAGCTTCAGAAGCTGCGCGGTCGAACGCGCAAGCTCTTCATCGTCCTCGACCAGGGCAATGCGGTTTACAGATGCGGGCTCGCTCATCGGGCAATCCTCAAGATCAGTTCAAAAGCTGCGCCGCCCTGCCCCTGCGCCGAGGGCAAGGCGCCGCGCGCCATCAGGCAGCGTAGTGAGCCACCGAATTCGGCGGCAATGTCCTGTGCAATGACAAGCCCGAGCCCCAGCCCCTCCTCGCGGCTCGTCGCGAACGGCGTGAAGAGCTTCTCGGCCACCTCCTCGGCAATCCCCGGCCCGTTGTCGCGGACGACCACGGCGACCTGCCCGCGCGGGCGATCCACCTCGACTTCGATGACGATCCTGGGATACGCATGCCCACCCAGAGCATCGAGCGCATTTTGCAGGAGGTTCACGAGAATCTGCTCAACCCGGACCTTGTCCCCCGTCACCATCAGGTCTGCGGGCAGATCGGGGATCACCGCATCGACGTGGTCGAGCCGGTCGCGCAGAAGAAGCTCGGCCCCTTCGAGGACCTCGGCCAGCGCGCACTGCGTGCCCCCGACGGTCTTCTTGCGGGCAAACCCGCGCAGCTGGGCGGTCACGACGCCGATACGCTCGGCCAATCGATCGATCGCCCCCAGGTTTTCCGCCACCTGTTCACTGTCCCCGCGCTCCAGGAAGACCTTGGCGTTCGAAGCGTAATTGCGGATCGCCGAAACCGGCTGTGCGGTCTCATGCGCGACGCTGGCACTGACCTGCCCCAATGTGGCCAGCCGATTGGCAAGCCGGAGTTCCTCGCGCAGCTGAGCGGCCCGGCTTTCGACCTGGGCGCGCTGCTCCATCTCCTCGCGCAACTGGGCCGTGCGCGCGACAACCGCGCTTTCGAGTTCCAGTGTACGGGCGCGCCGGCGCCGGCTGCGCAGCAGAAGCCAGAGAACGAACAGGCTCGCAACCAGAGCCCCAACCCCTGCGGTGACGCCCACCAACCGGGCCTGCCCCGCAACCGCTCCTTTTGCGGGCAGCAGCAGGAACAGCTGCCAGCCCTCGTTTCCTCCGGGCGTATCGATCCGGACAAAAGGCCCCTCACGCCCTGGTACCTCGAGCAGGCCATCGCGGCGCTCGACCCAGGGGCGCGGATGGATCGCGTTTGCGCCGCTGTCGCGCTGGGTCTGCGCCCGCTCCTGCGCATCGAGTTTGCGCGTGGCCGCAAAACGCCAGGCCGGTCGGCTGGTCACGAAGATGACGCCCATGGGGTTGGTCACGAAGGTGATCCCTCCGGCCTGGCGCCACTGGTCCTCGATCCAGTCAAACTCGAGCTTGACCACGACCGCGCCGCCGCCGCGCGTGCGCTGGGCAAGGTAGAGCCCCGGCTTGCGGCTGACCGTGCCCAGCGCGAACTGCCGTCCTGCCCCCGAATTCTGCGCCTCGCGGATGTACCGGCGGAAGCTGTAGTTCGAGCCCACGAAGCTATAGGGCTTATCCCAGTTGCTGGCCGCGATTGCGCGCCCGTCCCGGTTCACCACATAGATGGCCGAGGCGCCCGTCGTCTGGGCGAGCTCCTTCAGCTTGCCATTGAGAACGGCCACCGCCGCATCACCCTCACCGCGTTCGGCCGCGATCACATCGCGGTCATCGGCAAGCGCCAGCGGCAACAGGCGATAGCGCGCCACTTCACTTTCGATCAGGGCCTGACGTATCCGCGCGTCCGCCTCCCCCGATACCAGAAGGGCATCGAGAGCGCGCTCGCGGGCAAGATACCCAGCTCCCAGCCCCACCAGCAGCGCCAGCACAAGGCAGCCCAGAACGGGCAGGAGGGAGTTGGTCCGAATCATCCCTGTCTCAATACGCGGCGCGCGCATCATGTGCAATTTCCGACACATTTGCAGGCATTGCATGCAATTTTCGCCACAGAAACATTCTGGAAACGCTCCCAAACCCCTGTAAATGCGTCCATTTAATGCAAGCACGATTGCGCTGGCCCCGCATCCCCCGAGCGGGCAATTCCTTGCACCAAGTTGCGAGGAGGCGAAGTCTCCCGCTTGCGAGAGGACGAAAAGGTACACCATGCATAGCCCCTCCCCCACCATGCCACAGGCCGGGTCGCGCCGCCGCTGGTACACGCATCTCTATGTCCAGGTGATCGTGGCCATCGCCGCGGGCGTGGCTCTTGGACACTTCGCGCCGCAGACCGGCGAAGCCTTCAAGCCGCTTGGCGATGCCTTCATCAAGCTGGTGAAGATGGTCATCGCCCCCGTCATCTTCCTGACCATCGTGACCGGCATCGCCTCGATGCGCGACTTGCGCGCGGTGGGCCGTGTCGCGGCCAAGGCCTTCGCCTACTTCCTGACCTTTTCGACGCTCGCGCTCATCATCGGCATGATCATCGCCAATGTCATGCGTCCGGGTGACGGGCTCAACATCGACCCGTCCTCGCTCGACGCAGCCGCCGTCGCCTCCTATTCCGAGAAGGCGCACGAGACCTCGCTCGTCGGCTTCCTCACCTCGATGATCCCGGACACGTTCCTGTCCTCGATGACCCAGGGCAACATCCTCCAGGTGCTTGTCATCGCCATCCTGTTCGGCGTTTCGCTGGCGGGCATGGGCGAGCGCGGCGACAAGCTGCTCTCGATCCTCGAAGACGTCTCGGGTGTGTTCTTCCGCCTCGTTTCGATCGTGATGAAGACCGCCCCCATCGGTGCGTTCGGCGCGATGGCCTTCACCATCGGCAAGTACGGAGTGGGCAGCCTTGCCAACCTGGCCGAACTGGTCGCACTGTTCTACATCACCTCGCTGCTCTTCGTGGTGGTCGTGCTGGGCACGGTGGCCCGCTTCGCCGGCTTCTCGATCTTCGCGCTCATCCGCTATCTCAAGGAAGAGCTGCTGCTGGTCCTGGGCACATCCTCTTCGGAAAGCGCCCTGCCTTCGCTGATCGCGAAGATGGAAGCGGCCGGCTGCCCCAAGACCATCGTCGGCCTTGTCGTTCCCACTGGCTACTCGTTCAATCTGGATGGCACCAACATCTACATGACGCTGGCCGCGCTGTTCATCGCCCAGGCCTGCGGCGTGGACCTGACCCTGGGCCAGCAGATCCTGCTGCTTGCAGTGGCGATGCTGTCCTCCAAGGGCGCGGCGGGCGTCACCGGCGCCGGGTTCATCACGCTGGCCGCCACGCTCTCGATCGTCCCGTCCGTCCCGGTTGCCGGCATGGCGCTGATCCTGGGTATCGACCGCTTCATGTCCGAGTGCCGCAGCCTCACCAACTTCGTGGGCAACGCGGTGGCCACCGTCGTCGTCTCGCGCTGGGAAAAGTCGCTTGATCCCGCGGCCTTCCGCGCCGCCATCGCCAAGAGCGGCCGCGCCCCGGCCGATCCCGATGCCGCCGCGGCCGCCCTCATTGCGGCGGAATAAGACCACGACCATGACCGCATTCCACACCTGACATAGCGGGAGGGACCGCACGGCGAACGGCAAAGCTGACGCACGAAGCGCCCCTCCCTTCCCCTCAACAGCCCTTCGGGTCGCACCACACAAGAGCTGAAATCCATGACCATCGACAACCGGCCGCTTATGGCCGCTGCCCTCGGCTGCGCGCTGTGCGCCAGCCCGGCTCTTGCCCAGAGCACCACCGAGCACACGCCCTATCCGCCCGCCGCCAATGGCGAGGGCCGCGTCACCAACGCCTACGCCACCGCGCGCTGGTCCGAAAACTGGAGCGCGCCGGGCGAGGCTCGCGAAATCGACGATCCGCTCGACCGCCTCAAGCACATCCGCCTCGACAGCGATGATGACATCTACCTGACGCTGGCCGGTGAAATGCGCCTGCGCACCAACTTCACCAGCAACCCGGGCCTTGTGAAGGGCGAGCACCAGCGCCACGACATCCTGCGCGTGACCGGCGGCGCGGACCTGCACCTGGGCGAACACGTGCGCCTCTATGGCGAGCTCTCGCACGCCGACAGCAGCGGCCACAACATCGGTACACCCTCGGTCTACCAGGAAAACGATCTCACCGTGGAGCAGAGCTTCGTCGAGGTTACCGGCACGCTTCGCGGACTTGATCTCGGCGCGCGTTACGGACGCCAGATGTTCTACGATGGCTCGAAGATGCTTGTCAGCCAGCGCGACAACAACGCCATCCATTACACGCAGAACGGCCTGCGCCTGTGGGCGCGTGGCCGGGACGTCAGGGTCGACCTGTTCGACTTCAAGCCCACCGCCTATGGCCGCCAGGGCACCGGCGATGACCGGATCAACGACGAGATCCGCTTCAGCGGCGTGACCGTGGGCACCCAGCTTCCGCGTGATCTGCTCGGCGGATCGAAGCTCTCCTTCGATCCCTTCGTGTGGCGCCTGCGCCGCCGCGAGGCCGCGTGGGTCGGTACCGTCGGCCGCGAAGAGCGTGTCTATGTCGGCGCCCATGCCTGGGGCGATATCGGCCCGGTCAACATCGACTGGACGGTCAACCACCAGTCCGGCAGCTTCGAGGATCGCGCGATCGACGCCTGGCAGGTCTTCCTGAGCCAGACGGTCGCCCTGGGCGCGCAGAAGGGCGCGCCGCGCGTCGGCTTCAACTTCGATTACGCCAGCGGTGGCGGCGGCAACGAGGACGGTCCCGGTGCAGGCAAGATGCGCAACGCGATCTCCCCGCACGGCGCCAACACGCCCTTCAGCCACCACCTGTTCCTGACTGCCAGCAATCTGGTCGAGGTCGCCCCGACCCTGTCGCTGAGCCCGGTCAAATCGGTGAAGATCCTGGCCGACTACAGCTTCGCCTGGCGTGCGACGACAGGCGATGCGATCTACCGCGCCAACACCCGCCCATTGGCAGGCACGCAGCTCTCGACGTCCCACAAGACCGCCGAGATGCCGCGCCTGCAGGTGCAGTGGAACATCTCGCCGCGCGTAGGCATCACCGCGCGCTACGAACATGTCTTTGCAGGACCGGCCTTGCGCGAAGCCGGTTACGGCGATTCCGACTTCTTCGGAACCTGGATCAGCCTGCGCTTCTGACCCCAGTTCGCGAGTTCCTCCCGTATGCGCGTCAACTATCCTGACAGACGCACATACGGGAACTTTTCCTTCCTCCGTATTCATCAGAACCCTTTGAAGCGCACGTCTCCCGGAAATTTGGGCGAAACAATGTCGGGAATGTTTACAATTGGCCGGATGCGTTAACTAATAAACGCAACAAATCCATAGATGGCACGATCTTTGCTCATCTTCTTTCGGTTCTTCTGCGGGAGAACGGGAGAAAGGGGAAAGTCATGAAGAAGAGCATATGCGGCCTTGCCGCGCTCGTAACGGGATTGGCGGTACAACCCGCCCTTGCCGACGAGATAACCCTCTCGGATGCCGATGTCGGCTCGGAGTACACCCTCATGTACGACGGGTTCTCCGATGGCTCGACAATCGATGGCCTCACCGCCAAAATCCGGCTGACGCTGACGGGCATTTCGGGCAACGACTACATGTTCGCCTACAATGTCTCGAACACCACCTCGGCACCGGTCACCGGATCGCGCATCTCCGGTTTTGCCTTCAACACCGACCCCACGATCTCCGCAGCCTCGAGCACGGGCGCCTTCAGCTACACGACGCTGAATTCGACCTACCCGAACGGCATCGGCACGGTCGACGTCTGCTTCAAGGATGCCTCGACGGGCAGTTGCGCAGGCGGCGGCGGCGGCGGCATCGAGCTTGGCGGCAGCGGTGACGGCACGCTGACCCTCTCGTTCGCGAGCCCCACCGACACACTCTCGCTCAGCGACTTCTACGTGCGCTACCAGTCGATCACCGGCGTATCGGGCGTCACCTCGGCAAGCGGCGCGGGCACAGTCTCCTCGACGAGCGGCGGCTCGGACGTTCCCGAACCGGGTATGCTGGCACTCTTCGGCGTCGCCCTGATCGGCCTTGCCATCAACCGCCGCCGTGCGGTCGTGGCCCGCGGCAGCCTTCGCCCAGCCTACGCGATGGCCTGAGGGTCAGATCCGGACCAGACAAAGGAGGGCTCGTCGCAAGACGGGCCCTCCTTTCGTATCCGGCCTATGCCGCGTGATCAGGTTCCCTTGCGGGCGGAAGCCAGGTGCCCCGCAATCGTGGCGTTGTCGGGGGCCTTCTTCGCGGCCGCTTCGAGCAAGCGCAACCCGCGCGCATGATCGCTCTCGGTTTCCACCAGAAGCCAGCCCGCCGTATCCATGACCGAGGCGTTTTCCGGCGCGGATTCCAGCGCCCGCAGCGCAAACGCGAGCCCCTCCTGCCTACGCCCGAGGCGGCTCTCCGCCAGTGCCAGGTTGTTGAGAACAAGCGGATTGGCACCATCGGTGACGGCGAGGAGGCTCTTGTAGAGCGCGCTCGCGTTCGCCCAGTTGCCCGCCTTCATCGCGGTGTCGGCCTCGGCCAGCTGGGCCGCGAGCGCCTGAGGCGAAGGCGCGCGCGCTCTTTGCGCGGCCTGCGCCGCATCGCTTCGCCCAGCCCCTTTCGCCGCCGCGGCATAGAGCCGCCGGTCGCTGCCCGAAGCTGTCGACTTCGCGACCAACGGCTCCAGCGTTGCAAGCGCGCCGGCAAAGTCCTTCTGCGCGATCTGGATGCGGGCGAGTTCGCGCCGCGCCGCGACATTGGATGGGGCCCGGGTCACCACGGGCTGCAAGGCCGCGCGCGCCTGCTCGTCCTGTCCGAGCTCCACCAAGGCGCGGGCATAGAGGATGGCCGCCTCGTCGCGCGTGCGCACGACCTCGGAACGCGACTGGAAGATCCCGCGCACTTTCGCCCAATCGCCTTGTGCTCCGGCCAGCCGAGCGCGCAGGTAGACAAGCTCCGCGCTCGCGCCCGTGCCTTCGGGAACCGCTGCCAGCACGGTTCCCATCTCCTCGGTCCGGCCAAGATCGCCCAGGATCGCGGCCTTTCCGGTCAGTGCGGCCAGGTTCCCGGGATAGGATTCGAGCCCAGCGGAATAGGCCTCGAGGGCGCGCAGCAGATCCCCCTGGGCCGTGGCCACCTGGCCATCGGCGAGCAGCGCCTCGCGCGAGGCAGGATCGACCTTGAGCGCCCGGTCGACAAGGCCACGCGCTTCGGGAACGTGCCCCTCTTTCAGCTCCAGCCGCGCAAAATCGGCGAGCAGGCGCGCATTCGCAGGCCCCTCCTCCAGTCCCCGGGCAAAGGCAGTGCGCGCCCTTGCGGGATCGCCCTTGACCAGATGGGCCATGCCCCGCACCCACTGCGCCCCACTGCCACGGGCCCCGTCCACCAGAGCCAGCGCCTCATCGGGCCGATCGCGCAGGAGAGCCGCCTCGCCAAGCAGCACGGCGTGATCGGCGCTGCGTTGGCCGGGCGCGATCCGTTCGAGCGCCTGACGCGCGCCCTCCCCATCTCCCATGGCCAGAAGCGTGCGAGCAAGAAGCTTGCGGGCCGCCTCGTTCTGCGGTTCCTCCTGGAGCAGACTGACCAGATCGAGCCGGGCGCGAGGGAAGTCGTGCGCGGCATAGGAGGCGCGCGCGCGCTCCATCTGCTCAGCAGGATCAAGTCCGCACCCGGACAGAGCCAAGGCGAGAGCCGGTACCAGCGCCAACGGCAATACGCGTTTCATTGAGCCCCTCCACAGGCGCGGACTCGCCCGACGGCTCTCCGCTTTCACGCCTTGTTCTTCCGGATTTTTACGGAATTGAGCAAGCAAAACGGGCCTCATGTCCCACGCTGACACTCTGCGCCGCACCGCAGCCTTCGCAAAAACAACTTTCCTACACCCACACGCACGATGTAATCCTGCGTGACGGTGGCCCTGCCCTGGCAGCGCGCACCCTCTCCCGAAAGCGATGATTCCGAACACCCGTTTGGCCTGCAACGCGCCTCGCGCCGCCGCGCCATGCGGGAGCCGTTCGCCCCCTTCCCATCCCGCACGCGCCCACCGGGCGCACAGGAGGCTCATGCCATTCTCGATCCGCAAGGGCGTGCTCCACACCCAGGACGCCGCCGTCACACAGGTTCCCAGCCCCAACCATTCGGGCGCATTCCGCCGTCCCCCACGTCTTGTCGTGATGCACTACACAGCCGGTGGCAGTGCGGCGTCCTCGGCAAGCTGGCTCGCCAACCCCGCAGCGGGCGCCTCGGCGCACCTCGTGATCGGGCGGGACGGTACGGTCATCCAGTGCGTCAACCTGGAAAGGCGGGCGTGGCATGCCGGGCGCTCGGCTTGGCGGGGGCTATCCGGCCTCAACAGCCACGCCATCGGCATCGAACTTGCCAACCGCGGCCCCCTCACGTGGTCGCCTCAAGGATGGTGCGATGCGAGCGGCACGACCATTCCCGCCATCGAGGCCGCCCACCGCCATGGCGGACCGGTCCGCGGCTGGGAAGTCTATCCCGAGGCCCAGATCAAGGCCGCCATCGCCGTTGCCCGGACCCTCGCCGAAACCTACCCGATCCACGAAATCGTCGGACATGACGACATCGCGCCGGGCCGCAAGCTCGACCCCGGCCCCGCCTTCGATATGCCTGCGTTCCGTACGCAAGTGCTGGGGGCCTCCCTGCGCGCACGAGTCACGGCCTCCTCGCTGCGGGTGCGCAGCGGCCCGGGCCTCGATCACCCAGTCCTGCGCGCTCTGCCCCGGGGCACGCCCGTCGAGGTCACCCAGCGCCATCGCGACTGGATCGCCATTGCGCCGAGCCAATGGGTCTTTGGGGAGCACGTGGCATGAGGGGCCTCTCGGCGATCCTACGCGCGTCGAGCGGCGAGTTCGAAACGACCCGCGTACTCGGCACCTTCGGCGTCCTCCTCTATGCTCTGGGGGCCCACGGCCTTCTCCTGTTCGAGACAATCGGACGCGGCCGCCCCTTTGATCTCGCCACCTACTGCACGGCCTTTCCCGGCGGCCTTGTCCTTCTGATCGGCACCGCAGGCGGCGTCGCAGCTCTGAAAGACCGCCAGGTCGCCCGCTCGCGCGCCATCGACAAGGAGACCGCGCGATGATCCCGCTCCCCGTTGGCCTGCTTCGCGCTTTGGCCTGGCCCTGGCGCCTGCTTCGCACACACCCCTGGCCCACGCTCGCGCTCGCCCTTGCCGCCTTCGCCTGGTTGCAACACGGACGCGCGCGCGACTGGCGCGAACGCGCCCGCAGCGAAGCTACCAGCCACGCCGCGACCAAGGCGAACTACCAGAGCGCGCAGAAAGAGGCCGCGCAGCGCGCGCAGGAACAACGCCTCGCCACCGAAGAAACGCACGCCCGCCTTGCAAAGGAAGCCGACGATGCCCTTCACGAAGCCGATCTGTGGCGCGCTCGCGCTGGCCGTTTTGCCGATGACGGCGGCATGCGCATCGCGTGTAGAAACACCGCTAGCGGTTCGCCCAGCGGCGCCCTTGCCGCCGGCGCGGATTACCCTGCCCCGCGCGGTGACGGATCCGGTAGGCCTTCCGTCACTCTCTCCCGCGCCGACTTCGACGCCCTGAGCGCGAACACCGCGCGGCTCCTGCGCGTCCACGCCTGGGGCCAGCGGCTTGTCGAGGAAGGCCTCGCCTTTCCGCCCGAAACGCCCTGACTGCAGGCCGCTCAGCCCCCGCGCAGGAGCTGCACCCCGTAGTCGCGCTCGAACAGATAGAGGAGAATCCGCGCCGCCTCGCCGCGCGCGCCTTCAAGGCCACCATCGCGCTCCATCAACAGGCGGGCATCGTCGTGGGCAAGCGGGAGCAGCTTGGTGATCTGTTCAAGACTGGCGATGCGAAACGGCGTGTCGCCCGACTGCCGCGTGCCAAGAAGTTCGCCTCCGCCACGCAGTTGCAGGTCCTCCTCGGCAAGGCGAAAGCCATCCTGCGTCTCGCGCATCAGCGCGAGGCGCTGGCGGCCGGTCTGGCTGAGCGCCTTTCCGCGCAGCAGCAGACAGGTCGATTTTTCCGAGCCACGTCCGACACGCCCGCGCAGCTGGTGCAGCTGGGCCAGGCCGAAACGCTCGGCCTGCTCGATCACCATGAGCGTGGCGTTGGGGACGTCAACGCCAACCTCGATCACGGTCGTTGCAACCAGGAGGCTCGCCTCGCCCGAGGAAAAGCGCTCCATCCCGGCGTCCTTTTCCTCGCCCTTGAGCTGGCCGTGGACCATGACGACGCGGTTGCCGAAGCGCTCCTTGAGCGCTTCGTAGCGCGCTTCGGCAGCGGCAATGTCGTCGGTCTCGCTCTCGGTCACCATCGGGCAGACCCAATAGGCTTGCTGGCCCGACTGGATGTGGCGCGAGAGCGCACCGACCACGTCGTCCATCCGGTCGGTCGAGACGACGCGGGTGTCGATGGCCTGGCGTCCGGGCGGCAGTTCATCGAGACGCGAAACTTCCATCTCGCCGTACTGCGCCAGTGTCAGCGTGCGCGGGATGGGCGTCGCCGTCATCGCCAGCGTGTGCGGCGTGCGCCGCCCCTTGCGCGCCAGCATCAGGCGCTGGCCGACACCGAAGCGGTGCTGTTCATCGATCACGACGAGGGCCAGATTGTGGTAAGCCACCGCGTCCTGGAAGATCGCGTGAGTGCCCACCACAATCTGGATCGAGCCATCAAGCAGGCCCATCAGGATCGCCTCGCGCGCCTTGCCCTTGTCACGCCCGGTCAGGAGCGCGATCTCGACGCCGGTACCTTCCAGCATCTTGCGCAGCGTGGTGTAGTGCTGGCGCGCGAGGATCTCGGTCGGGGCGAGCATCGCGCCTTGCGCGCCCGCCTCCACCGCGATCAGCAGCGCCGAGAGCGCGACCACCGTCTTGCCCGCACCGACATCGCCCTGCAGCAGCCGCAGCATCGGCGCAGTCTGGGCAAGGTCCCCCTCGATCTCGCGGATCGAACGGGCCTGCGCGCCGGTCAGCGCGAAGGGCAGGCTGAGCTTGGCCCGCAGATGCCCGTCGCCCTGCAGCGGCGTGCCGCGCTGCGAACGGTTGCTTGCGCGCACCAGCATGAGCGCCAGCGCATTGGCGAAAAGTTCATCATAAGCGAGGCGATCGCGCGCAGGCTCGTTGGGGCCACGGTGCGCCTCGCGCAGGGCCTCGTGCCAGGCGGGCCAGTCGCTCTTGGCCATCTGGCTGGGCTCGATCCATTCGGGCAACTCGGGCAGGTGCTCCAGCGCCTGTTTCACAAGCGAGCCCATACGCCCCTGCGTCATCCCTTCCGACAGACCGTAGACGGCTTCGCGCTGCTGGCCGATGGGCGCAGTGTCGCTTTCCGAGACGTGTTCGGGGTGCACCATCTGGCGCGTCTGCCCGTATTCATCGATGCGCCCTGCCACCCAGCGCGTCTCGCCCACGGGAAGCTGCTTCTTGCCGGTGTAGGAGGCGCGCCCGAAGTAGGCGATCGTGCAGATATCGCCCGCATCGTCCTCGGTGATGATGCGGTAAGGGCCTCGGCCCGAAGAAGCGCGGTGTTCGCGCACGGTCAGGCGCACGATCACGTTCTCGCCGATGCCCGCCTCATCAAGGCGGGTCACCATGCGCCGCTCCACGAAACGGTCAGGCAGATGGTAGGCGAGATCCTTGATCCGCGTCAGGCCCAGCTTTTCCAGCGGGCGACGGATTCGGGGGCCGACCCCGTCGAGGGACTCGGAATCGACAAACAGGGAGTTGAGCGCTTCGGGCCGCATGGCCGCCTCTTAGCGCGCCTCTCGGGCATTTCACCAGAGCCCGTGGAACATACCGACAACTTTCCCCGTTGATGGGAGCAAACGGCAACGAAAAAAGGAGAGAGAGCATGCTCTTGCCCCATGGAACGATGTTTGCGCTGGTCGACGGGGAGAACTTCGAGCTCTACCGCAACGCTGGCAAGGAAGCCGCGCCTGAGCTGACCGCACTCGACGTGCCCGATCTGGCCCCCACCAACTACAGCGCCGGGATCAAGGATCACGACGCGGGCTCACGCCATCCCGCCAACCCCGAAGACCGCACATCGCGTCTTGATGAGGCCGCCCATGTCGCGGCGGTGACGGACTGGCTCAACAAGCAGGCCATGGAAAACCACATGGACAAGCTGGTGGTCATTGCCGACCCGAAATCGCTGGGCGAGATGCGCCGCCACTACCACAAGACGCTCGAAGCCACGATCCTGGAGGAAGTGCCCAAGACCCTCACCGGCCGCTCGGGCCCCGAGATCGTCGCGGCCCTGCGCGCCTGAGCCCACCGACCTCCCCGGTGCGCCTTTCGCACCACTGAAAACCTTGCCCCGGCCCGCGCCGCATTGTAACGGCGCGGGTCATGACTGATACCTCGTCCCGTCTCGCCCGACTTCGCTTTCGTGCCTGGCACCGTGGCACGCGCGAGGCCGACTACATGATCGGCTGCTTCTTCGACCGTTTCCACGAAACCTGGTCGGAGGCCGACATGGACTGGTTCGAGACCCTGATCGAGGAAGAGGACGTCGAGATCATGGCCTGGGCGCTCAAGACCGAGCCGGTCCCCGAGAAGTTCCAGGGTCCGCTGATGGACCGCATGATGAAGCTCGACTACGTCGAAATTCCGTACTGAGTTTTCCCGCTCCCACCCGTATTCCTGGCCTGAGCGTGGCGACGGCCGTTCGCCACACGCAGAAGCCATGACCGACTTTTCCCGCATTCTTTCCGCCACTTCGCCTCTCACGCTGGCCTCCGTTACACGCGGCAGCCAGCCGCTGGTGATGGCCGACCTCGCGCGCGCCGCCAAGGGCCGCGCGGTCTTCGTCGCCGACAACGAGGCGAGCATGAGCGCGCTGGCCGAGGCCGCGCGCTTCTTTGCCCCCGAATTGCAGGTGATCGAATTTCCCTCGTGGGACTGCCTGCCCTACGACCGTGCCAGCCCCGCGCTTTCGGTCAGCGCCCGGCGTCTGGCCGCACTCCACCAGCTCCAGGCCAAGCGCACCGGGCCACTGCTTCTCGTCACCACGACCAACGCGCTGACCCAGCGCGTGCTTACCCCGTTCCGCATCCGCGAATCGGTGAAGCTGCTGAAACCGGGCCTCGAGATCGGCCACGAGAGCCTGATCGCGCTC
Organism: Novosphingobium profundi; assembly: GCF_020524485.1. Classification (GTDB taxonomy): domain Bacteria; phylum Pseudomonadota; class Alphaproteobacteria; order Sphingomonadales; family Sphingomonadaceae; genus Novosphingobium; species Novosphingobium profundi_A. The sequence continues at coordinate 293,857 of NZ_JAIVLF010000005.1, forward strand.
CTGCGCCGCCAGGGCTACCAACGCACCGACACCGCGATCGACGCGGGCGAATTCGCGGTGCGCGGCTCGATCTTCGACATCGTGCCCTCAGGCCTTGATGCAGGCCTGCGCCTCGACTTCTTCGGCGATGAACTGGAGACGCTGCGCCTCTTCGACACCAACACCCAGCGCTCGACCGGTACGGTCAAGGAACACCTCCTCGTGCCCGCGAGCGAGGCGCTGATCGACGAGGCCAGCGTCAAGCGCTTCCGCACCCGCTACCGCGAGCTGTTCGGCGCGAACGCCACCGCCGACCCGCTCTACCAGGCGGTGAGCGACGGACGGCGCCTGGCGGGTATGGAACATTGGCTGCCGCTCTTCGAGGACCGCCTCGTCACGCTCTTCGATCACCTCGCGCCCGAGGACGTGATGGTCCTCGACAGCACGGTCGCAGGGGCCGCCGAAGAGCGCTTTGGCGACATCGCGGACTACTTCAGGAACCGCAAGGAAACCTCTGGACAGAAAGCGGGATCCTACCGCCCGCTGGCCACCGATGCGCTCTATCTGGCACCCGATGAGTTCGCCGAGCTGGCCGAGGCCCAGCCCGCGCACAAGGCCGATCCCTTCGCCCAGCCCGAGAGCGCCAGGGTCCTCGACTTCGGCTTCTCCAACGCCCGCGATTTCGCGCCCGAACGCGCGCGCGGCGACAACGCCTACGAGGCCGCCGCCAAGCACTTCGCCGCGCTTGGCAAGCAGGGCCGTAAACCCATCCTCGCGGCCTATTCGACGGGCAGCCGCGCGCGTCTCGTCTCGATTCTGGGGGAGGCCTCAGGCACCGAGCCGCGCTTGGCCGAAACCTGGCAGGAAGCCCTGGGCATGGCGGTCCAGGGCCGCGCCGCCGCGCTCGTCCTGCCGCTCGAGACCGGCTTTGCCAACGAGGCGCTCGAGGTCGTCACCGAGCAGGATATCCTGGGTGACCGCTTGGTCCGGCGCAAGAAGCGCAAGAAGGACGCCGACGCCTTCATGGCCGAGCTCGCCGCGCTGACGCCCGGCGATCTCATCGTCCACATGGACCACGGCATCGGCCGCTACGAGGGCCTGCAGTCGATCCCGGTCGGCCAGTCCCCGCACGACTGCGTGATGCTGACCTACCATGGCGGCGACAAGCTCTACATCCCGGTCGAGAACCTCGACGTCCTCTCACGCTACGGCAGCGAATCCGAAGGCGTCCAGCTCGACAAGCTGGGCGGCGAAGCCTGGCAGAAGCGCCGGGCCCGTCTCAAGGAACGCATCCGCGAGATCGCGGGCGAGCTGATGAAGACTGCGGCCGAACGTGCGCTGCGCAAGGCCCCCGCGCTGCTCCCCGACGAATCGAGCTTCAACCAGTTCGTCGACCGCTTCCCCTGGCAGGAAACCGACGACCAGGAGCACGCCATCGCCGACGTCCTCGATGACCTGGGCAGCGGCAAGCCGATGGATCGCCTGGTCTGTGGCGATGTCGGCTTCGGCAAGACCGAGGTGGCTCTTCGCGCCGCCTTCGTCGCGGCCATGGCCGGCCAGCAGGTCGCGGTGGTGGCTCCCACCACGCTCCTCGCACGCCAGCACTACTCCGGCTTTGCTGAGCGCTTCAACGGCTTTCCCCTCAACGTCGGGCGTCTCTCGCGCCTCGTCCCCGAGAAAGAAGCGCGCACCACCCGCGAAGGGCTGGCCAGCGGCACCGTCGATGTCGTGTGCGGCACCCACGCGATCCTCTCCAAGACCGTCGAGTTCAAGAACCTGGGCCTTGTCATTGTCGACGAGGAACAGCGCTTTGGCGTCACCCACAAGGAGAAGCTCAAGCAGCTGCGCGCCGACGTCCACGTTCTGACGCTCACGGCGACGCCGATCCCGCGCACGCTGCAAATGGCGATGTCGGGCCTGCGCGAGCTGTCCACCATCCAGACCCCGCCGGTCGACCGCCTTGCTGTGCGCACCTACGTGATGGAATGGGACGACATGGTGATGCGCGAGGCGCTGCTGCGCGAGCATCACCGTGGCGGCCAGAGCTTCATCGTCGTGCCGCGCATCTCGGACATGCCCGAGGTCGAGCAGTGGCTGGCCAAGTACGTGCCTGAAGTTAAGGTCATCGCCGCGCACGGACAGATGTCGGCCAGCGAAGTGGAGGAGCGCATGAGCGCCTTCTACGACGGCAAGTACGAAGTCCTCCTTTCGACCACCATCGTTGAAAGCGGCATCGACATTCCGCGTGCCAACACCATCATCATCCACCGCGCCGACCGCTTCGGCCTTGCCCAGCTTTACCAGCTGCGCGGGCGTGTGGGCCGCTCCAAGCTGCGCGCCTACGCCTACCTGACGACGCCCGCCAACCAGGCGCTCACCGAGGTTTCGGAAAAGCGCCTCAAGGTGCTGAGCGATCTCGACAGCCTGGGCGCGGGCTTCCAGCTTGCCAGCCACGACCTCGACATTCGCGGCGCGGGCAACCTTCTGGGCGATGAGCAGTCCGGGCACATCCGCGAGGTCGGCTTCGAGCTCTACCAGTCGATGCTGGAAGACGCGATCATGGCCGCGCGTGCGGGCGGCGTCGGGCTGGAGAAGGACACCACGGGCCTCTCGCCCCAGATCACCGTCGATGCGCCGATCATGATTCCAGACGACTACGTCCCCGATCTCGCCGTGCGCATGGCGCTCTACCGCCGCCTCAACGATGCGGAGAACCAGGACGAGGTGGAATCGCTCTCGGCCGAGATGATCGACCGCTTCGGCCCCCTTCCCGATCCGACCACGAACCTCATCCAGCTCATCCAGATCAAGCGCCAGGCGATTGCCGCCCACATCGCCAAGATCGACGTGGGCCCGCGCGGCACGCTGGTCAGCTTCCACAACGACAGCTTCCCAAACCCCACCGGCCTCATCGCCTATGCCGAGCGGCTCAAGGGCGCGATCAAGCTGCGCCCGGACCACAAGCTGGTGCTCCAGCGCGCCTGGGGCGATCCCAAGTCGCGCCTCAACGGCCTGTTCCAGCTGACCAAGGGCCTTGCCGGGGTGGCGCGCAAGGCCAAGTGAGGCTGCGACAGAAAGTTACAGAAACGATATACAATATATCCTTGCCTTGAAACCGGCGGGCGACCAGTCTGGGCCGCGAGGTCACACTCGAAAGACAGACAGGGACACCCATGAAACGAATTACGTCGCTCGCCGCCGCCTCCCTCCTCGTGCTCGCGCATCCCGCGCTGGCGCAGAAGGGCGAAGGGCCGGATGCCGCGCGCGAACACGACAAGGCCGTGGCCGAGGAAGTGGCGGCTGGCTGGGCCAGCGCTCCGGTTGAGGAAATCGCCAAGACCGCCAAGGGCTCGGTCAACGTCGATGGCCGCTCCATCGCCTACACCGCAACGGCAGGCACGCTCACCATCCGCGATGCCAAGGGCAAGCCGACCCAAAGCATCTTCTACACCGCCTACACCGCGCCGGGGAAGAACCGCCCGGTGACCTTCTTCTACAACGGTGGCCCCGGCTCGGCGAGCCTGTGGCTACGCATGGGCAGCTTCGCGCCGACCCACGTGCGCACGAACGATCCCATCGCGGTGGCCCCCGCCCCCTATGACGTGGGCCCCAACCCCGACAGCCTGATCGGCTCAACCGACATGGTCTTTCTGGATGCTCCGGGCTCAGGCTACTCGCGCGCGCTGGGTGATACCGACCCGGCCACGTTCTACGGTGTCGATCAGGACGTGGGCGCCTTTGCCGACGCGATCCAGCGCTACATCTCCAAGAACGGGCGCTGGGGCGATCCCAAGTACATCTTCGGCGAGAGCTACGGCACGACCCGTTCGGGCGCGCTGGCCGAGGAAATGGAAGGGCGCGGCATGGCGCTCAACGGCGTGGTCCTGCTCTCCTCGATCCTGAACTACGGCGTGCGCCAGTCAGGCTTCGACAACATCCACATCGGCTATCTGCCCAGCTACGCCGCGACCGCCTGGTACCACAACCGCGTCGCCGACCGCCCCGCCTCGCTCGCCCAGTTCGTCGAGGAAGCGCGCCAGTTCGCCAACGGCCCCTACGCGACCGCGCTGGGCAAGGGTTCGGACATCACGCCCGAAGAGGAAGACGCGATCGCGCGCCAGATGAGCCGCTACACCGGCCTCTCGGTCGACTTCCTGAAGGACGCGAACCTGCGCGTCGATCTCAGCCGTTTCCGCAAGGAACTGCTGCGGACCGAGCGCGAGACGCTGGGCCGCTTCGATTCGCGCTACACCGGCACGGATGCGGATGCGGCGGGCGAAGGGCCCGAGTACGATCCCTCCAGCACGGGGATCACCGGGCTCTACATCTCCAGCTTCATGGACCAGCTGCACACGACTTTCGGGTACGACACCGATCTCACCTACCGCCGCAGCGCGCGCGAAGCCGGCAACTTTGACTGGGACTGGTCGCACAAGGCCCCTGGCTACGGCTATTCGAGCTTCCAGAACCAGGTCGACGTGACGCAGGACCTCAGCCGCGCCATGCGTACCAACCCGTACATGCGGGTGCTGTCGCTGAACGGCTACTACGACATGGCAACGCCTTTCCACTCGACCGAGCGGGACCTCAAGCACATGATGCTGGAGCCCAAGCTGCGTGGGAACCTCCAGTTCAGGTACTATGAGGCCGGGCACATGATCTATCTGAACCCCGAAGCGCTGCACCAGATGCGCCTCGACCTCGAAGCCTTCTACGCACAGGGCAAGTAAGCTTAGGACACAGGCACGCGCGGACCGGGATCAGGCCCTCAGGCCCTTGCCATCTCGGTCCGCGCCAGCTTCTCGAACAGGACCACGCTCATCGGCTGGGCGCGCAGGAAGCCCTGATAGTACCCGCAATGCTCGCGCGCGACGGCCTCACGCTGGTCGGCGCGCTCGATCCCCTCGGCAATCACCTCCAGATCGAGCGCTGTGGCCATTGCCACGATTGCGCGCAGGATCGCGACATCGCGCGGGTCGGTGGTGATGCCCTCGATCATCGCCCGGTCGAGCTTGATGTAATGGATCGGCAGCACTTTCAGGTACCGGAAATTGCAAAAGCCCGCGCCGAAGTCGTCGAGCGCGATGCGGATGCCCTGCGCCGAGAATTCCGCCATGATCTGCGCGGCGGCCGTGACATCGGCAATCAGCGACTGCTCGGTAATCTCAAGCGTCAGCTGGCGCAGAGGAAACCCGCTCTCGCCCACGAGGTCGAGCATCTGGGAGGTGTAGCTCTCGAAGGCCAGATCCTCGGGCGTCACATTGATCGAAAGCCGCAGGTCCTCGGGCCAGTCGCGCGCGGCCCACAGCGCCTTGCGCGCGATATGCTGCGACAGCGGCCCGACATGATCGGTCCGCTCGGCAAGGTTAAACAATGCCCCTGCCCCGATCCGGCCCAGTTCGGGATGATCCCAGCGCGCCAGCGCCTCAGCCCCGGTCAAGCGGTCATCCTCCAGACTGAACTGGGGCTGGAAGAGGACCTCGATCTCATCCCGGTCAATCGCGCCCAGGAGGTCGGCCTCGAGCTGCGCGGTCGAGATCCCGGGCGGGATCGCCTCGCCATCGGCCCAGACCAGCCGCGCGCCCTGCTGCTCGTTCACCGCCTGAAGCGCGACGCCGAGCCGCTCGAGCATCGACTCGACCGCTTCCTCGGCCAGCGTCCGGATCAGGGCGAAGCGCGGCGAGAGGCGGATCACCCCCGAAGGCACGGCGATGGGCCGCGAAAGCAGATGTGAAAGCTGGTCGGCCAGAAGCTGCCAGCGCTCACGACTGCACGAGATGTTGGCGACCAGCAGGAAATTGCCACCGCCTGCACGGGTCAGCACCCAGGGCGCGTCCAGCTCTTCCGAAGCGTAGTGGCTGACCCGGGCGGCAATTTCCTCGAGCGCGCCGTCGCCGGCAGCCGCACCATAGGCCATATTGATCGCATCGAGACGGCGCAGGCTGATGAGCATCGCGTGGACGTGCACCGGGGCCAGGTTCTCCTGCGCCTCGGCCTGCCACGCGGCCATGCGTTCATGGACGAGCTCCACGCCGGGAAGGCCGCTCAGGCGATCTTCCAGTCTCAGCGCGAGGCGTTCGGCCTGGCCAGGGTGCGACGACGTCATCTTTTCTCCTTTATGCCAAAGGCCTTGCCAAACCGTTCAAAATTTACCAGCCCCATGGGCCGGGCCGGGAACAGCTGTCCCGTTCGGGAACACATTTCTGCGGAGTTTCCATGAGTCAGATTTCCCCCTCAGATGAAGCGGTTAGCCCGCCCTTGCGGCTCGCTCTCATCCTCTCTGACAGCGCGCAGGCCCAGACCCGCGCGGAGGAGCTGCGCGAGGCCCACCCCTGGGTCGAGCCCGAGGAGGCCGAAATCCTGGTGGTCGTGGGCGGCGATGGTTTCATGCTGCATGTGCTGCACGAAATGCTCGACAAGGGGATTTCCAAACCCTGCTACGGCATCAACCTGGGAACCGTGGGCTTCCTCATGAACAGCCTCCATGGCGATGCGACCGTGCTCGAGCGGATCCACGCCGCACGGCGCATTCCGGTCAGCCCGCTGCGCATGCACGCCACCACCCAGTCGGGCGAGGAATTCAGCTACTACGCGATCAACGAAGTCTCGCTCCTGCGCGAGACGCGCCAGACCGCCAAGCTGGAGATCCGCATCAACGGACGTGTGCGCATGGGCGAGATGGCGGGCGATGGCATTCTCGTGGCGACGCCGGTCGGTTCGACCGCCTACAACCTCTCCGCCAACGGGCCGATCCTGCCGCTGGGATGCCGCATGCTCGCCCTCACCCCGATCAGCCCCTTCCGTCCGCGCCGCTGGAAGGGCGCGATCCTGCCCGAAAGCGCCGAAGTGGAGTTCCGCATCCGCGAGCCGGGCAAGCGCCCGGTCGCCGCGGTCGCCGACCAGAAGGAAGTGCGCGACGTCCGCACCGTTCGGATAAGCACTTCGACCGAAAGGGAAATGACCCTCCTCTTCGATCCCGGCTTCACCCTCGAGGAACGCATCTTCGCCGAACAATTCCAAGTCTGAGGCGGTTTTCTGCGAGCCCCTCAAAAAAAATCAAATTTTTGCCAAGATCAGGGTTGCCAACCCAAAACACCCTGCGTATAGGGCCAGTCCTGCCGCGGCGGTGGAAACACTGACTGGCTGCTCCCCGATAGCTCAGCGGTAGAGCCCTCGACTGTTAATCGAGTTGTCGTAGGTTCGAATCCTACTCGGGGAGCCACTTCCTTCCCAGGAAGTTCAGCGGCTCAAAGGAGTTACGCCCCAAGCCGGGCTTACCGCAAACTCCTTGCTCTCCTATCGCAGCAAGCCATGACAACTCCCTTCCGGGAGCACTGGACAAGCGTCCGGTGAGGCCGTTACCTCTGGCCGCATGAGCACCGTCCCGACCCACGCCGCTGCAACGCCCGATCCGGCGCGTGAGGCGCGCGAGCTGAAAGCGCAGGGACGTCTCGACGAGGCTCTTGAGGCACACCTACGCGACGTGGCGGCCCGCCCCTCCAGCGCCATTGCCGAACACAATCTTGCCTCGACGCTGGGCGACCTCTCCCACTTTGCCGAATCTGCCGAGGCGGCTCGCCAAGCGTTGAGGAAGGGCTCCACCGCACCGGAAACCCAGCTCGTGCTGGCCCGCGCTCTCCAGGGTCTCCTCCAGCTCGACGAGGCCGAGCATGCCTTTCGCCGCGCGCTGGAACTGCGCCCCGACTATCTCGACGCCCACCAGGACCTCGCCCAGCTGCGCTGGATGCGCACCGGCGATCTTGGTCATGCCGCCGCGCACCTCGACGCCGCCCTTACCCGTCAGTCCCCCGCAACGTCCGCGCTGATGATCCTGCGCGCGCGGCTCGACATTGCTGCAGGCGAAGCTCCAGCCGCGCTGGCACGGCTGGAGCGGCGCCTTTCGTCCCACGCCAATGACCCGGCCCTGCACCTTGCCGCCGCGCAGGCCGCAGCGGCCGCCGATGCCCGCGAGGTCCATCTGACCCATGCCGTCCAGGCCCTGCGCCTCGCGCCGTCCTCGCAGATGGCCGCCAAGTCCGCCGTCGAGGCGCTCCTCGGGCTGGGCCGCGCCGAGGAAGGCCGCGACCTTGCTGCGCGCATCCTCGCCCACCATCCCCAGGATCAGGGCGTACGCGCCCTCCTTCTCACCGCCCAGCGCCTGCTCGGCGATCCGCAGGGCAGCGCGCCCTATCGCGATAGTGGGCTGGTGCAGCAGATGGAGGTGTCCACACCTAAGGGCTGGTCTTCCCGCGATGCCTGGCTGAGCGCGCTTGGCGAGGCGCTGCGCGCGCGGCATGGCTGGACCATGCACCCGCCCGGCCAATCGCTGCGCGGGGGCAGTCAGACCCAGGAAGACCTCGCCCGCAGCCCCGAGCCCGTCCTCGCCGGATTCTTTGCCAGCGTGCGCGAGACAATCGCGCGCTACATTGCCGAGCTTGGCCCCGGGACAGACCCGACCCGCGCGCGCATTCCCGAACCTGCCAACACCGATAGCCCGGGCTGGCGTCTGACAGGCGCATGGTCGGTCCTGCTGCGCGCGGGCGGCGGGCACCACGTCGATCACGTCCATCCCGAGGGCTGGCTTTCGAGCGCCTTCCATGTGGAAACGCCGCCCGCGACCGACACCGGCCAGCAAGGCTGGCTCGCCTTCGGACGCCCGGGCTGCGCGACCTCGCCCGCGCTAGAGCCGCTTGCGCATATCCGCCCCAAGCCGGGGCACCTCGTCCTCTTCCCCAGCTACCTGTGGCACGGCACCGAGCCCTTCGACGGCAAGGCCGACCGTCTCACGGTTGCCTTCGACATCGTGCCGGAAAACCGCGCCTGAACTCGCCCTCGCGAAAAAAGTTTCCCTTTTTTCGGTTTTTTGCCTGAGGGTTCGCGCCGGACCTGCGTCCTACCCTACGACGCAAGGCACACGATGCGCGAAGAGGAGATACGGATATGCGAATTGGGCTTAGGGCGGCGAGCTTCACGGCAATGGCGCTCCTGCTGACCTCACCGGGCCTGGCCCAGATCTCACAGCCCAACACAATGGGCATCGCGACACCGGCCGAAAGCTTCCCGCAGGAACCGGGCAGCGACTACTTCCTTGCCAACTACGACCAGTACGAGGCCTACCTGAAGACGCTGGCCAGCCAGTCGGACCGCATGAAGCTGGTCGATATCGGCAAGAGCGCGGAAGGCCGCACGATGTGGGTGGCGATCGTCTCTTCGCCCGAAAACCTCGCCAAGCTCGATCACTACAAGGACATCAACGCCCGCCTCGCCAAGGCGAAGGGGCTCGACGATGCACAGGCGCAGGCGCTGGCCGAGGAAGGCAAGGCCGTGGTCTGGATCGATGCCGGCATGCACGCGACCGAGACGGTGACCACCCAGTCACAGATCCACGTTCTCTACCGCATGCTGACGAAGACCGACGCCGAGACGAAGCGCATTCTCGATGACGTCATCATCCTCTTTGGCCATGACAACCCGGACGGCCTCCAGCTTGTCGCCGACTGGTACATGCGCAACGAGGACCCGGAGAAGCGCGAATTCCGCACGATCCCGCGCCTCTACCAGAAGTACGTCGGGCACGATAACAACCGCGACAGCTTCATGGCGCAGATGCCTGAGACCGAGAACGTCAACCGCGTGCTGTTCCGCGAGTGGTTCCCGCAGATCATCTTCAACCAGCACCAGACCGGGCCCGAAGGCATGGTCGTGTTCGTGCCCCCGTTCCGCGATCCCTTCAACTACAACTACGACCCGCTGCTGATGACCGAGCTGCAGGAAGTGGGCTCGACCATGCACAGCCGCCTCATTGCCGAGAACAAGCCGGGCTCGGGCATGCGCAGTTCCGCATCGTACTCCACCTGGCACAACGGCATGGAGCGTTCGGTCTCCTACTTCCACAACTCGATCGGCCTTCTTACCGAGATCATCGGCGGCCCGACGCCCATGAATATCCCGCTCGTCCCGGAAGTACAGCTGCCCGACAACGACAAGCCCATGCCCATCGCCCCGCGCGAATGGCATCTGGCCGACAGCCTGGAATATCAGTGGAGCCTTGACCGCGCGGTGCTGGACTATGCCTCGCGCAACCGCGACCGGCTGCTGTTCAACTACTACCGCATGGGCAAGAATTCCATCGAGGAGGGCCTGACCGACAGCTGGACGACCACGCCCACCGATATCGAGGAGCTCCAGGAAGCGGGCAAGGACCGCCCGGCGCCCAAGGACGAAAACAGCTACTTCCGTGCCAACCGCGTCGATCCCGCCCTCTACGGCGAAGTGCTTCAGGCAAGCGAGAAGCGCGACCCGCGCGCCTATGTCATCTCGCGCAGCCAGCGCGACCTGCCCACCACGGTCGCCTTCCTCAACGCACTTCTCAAGAACGGCGTCGAAGTGCTGGAAGCCGATGCCCCCTTCTCGGCCGCGGGTACCAGCTATCCGGCAGGCTCGTGGATCGTGAAGACCTCGCAGGCCTATCGCCCCCACGTCCTCGACATGTTCGAGCCGCAGGATCACCCGCACGACGTCGAATACCCCGGCGGTCCGCCCAAGCGGCCCTACGACATCACCGGCTACACGCTCTCCGACCAGATGGGCGTAGGCTATGACCGTGTGTTCGAGACCATCGATCCGGCCGCGTCCCCCATCACCGGCCTGCTCGACGTGCCCGCTGGCCAGGTCGTGGGATCGGGCGATGCGGGCTGGCTGGTGCGCCACGAGACGAACAACAGCTTCATCCTCACCAACCGCCTGCTGAAAGCAGGCCTGCCGGTCTCGTGGATCAAGAGCGCGACGCGCGCAGGCGATGTCGAATTTGCGCCCGGCGCGGTCTGGATCCCCGCTTCGGGTGAGGCCCGGAGCATCGTCGAGGCCTCGGTCAAGGACCTGGGCATCAACGCCTATGCGCAAGGCACCGCACCTTCGCAGGACACCATGGCCATTGCGCCGGTGCGCGTCGGGCTCGTCGACCAGTACGGCGGGGTCATGCCCTCGGGCTGGACGCGCTGGCTTTTCGAGCAGTACGAGTTCCCCTTCGAGGTCGTCTTCCCAAGCGAGCTCGACCAGGGCAACCTTGCCGACAAGTTCGACGTCCTCGTCTTCGCCAACGGCACCGTGCCGCCTGTAAAGGACGGCCCATGGAGCGGGCGCCCCTCCTCGATGCCGGATCCCGAGACGATCCCGGCCGAGTACCGCTCGCAGCTTGGGCTCGTCAGCGAAGAGAAGACCGCGCCCGCACTGGCCGCATTCGCCAAGGAGGGCGGCACGATCATCGCCATCGGCAACGCCGCCCGGCTGGCGACTATGCTCAAGGCCCCGCTCGTCCCCGCGCTGGCCAAGGAGGAGGACGGCGAACTCAAGGGTCTGACCACGAGCGAGTTCTTCATCCCGGGCGCCCTTGTGGAAGCCCGCGTAGATCCCTCCCAGCCGCTGGCCTACGGCATCACGCCAACGGTCGACATGTTCTTCGACCGCAGCCAGTCCTTCACCTTCACGGGAGGGGGCTCACAGGCCCGCAAGGTCTCCTGGTACGAGAGCCCGACCCCGCTCAAGAGCGGCTGGGCGATGGGTCAGGAAAAGCTCCAGGGCACGACCGCGATTGCCGACGTGGACCTGGGCAAGGGCAAGCTTTTCGTGATGGGTCCCGAAGTCACGCAGCGCGCACAGCCCTATCCGACCTTCAAGTTCCTCTTCAACGGCATCCTCTACGGCCCCTCGAGCAAGAAGTAACCAAGCACTCAGCCACACAGCGTGCCGGACATGGAATATCCATGTCCGGCATTTTTTATAAATTATTTCGTATTCAAAGTGAGGGATTTTGGAGGCACTGCGTCTCTTGTTGGTGAACGTGACATCACTTCACCAAATGAGGGGTAACGATGAAGTCCAGAACGCCCATTCGCCTATTCCTGACCGGCACGTGCGCACCTTGCGCCCTGCTTGCCACCGGTGCACTTGCCCAGAGCCTGCCCGAAGCCCCTCCCGAGCCCGAGAACGTGGGCAGCATCGTCGTCACCGGCTCGCGCATCGCCCGCCCCGACTACGAAGCGAACAGCCCGATCGTCTCCATCGGCAACGAAGCGCTGGAAGACAGCGGGCGCCTGACGGTCGAGAAGGCTCTCTCCCAGATGCCCCAGTTCACCGGCGCGTTCGGCGAATCCAATGGCGGCTCCACCAGCACCGGCCTCAACGGCGGCCAGGCCTACGCCAGCCTTCGCGGCCTTGGCGCCAAGCGCACGCTGCTGCTGGTCGACGGGCGCCGTCTCCAGCCCTCCAACCCGGACGGCTCGGTCGACCTCAACACCATCCCCGAAGCGCTCATCGAAAGTGTCGAGGTCATCACCGGCGGTGCCTCGACAACCTACGGTTCGGACGCGACCGCGGGCGTTGTCAACTTCCGCCTCAAGCGCAGCTTCGACGGCATCGAGATGCACGGCCAGATCGGTACGAGCGACTACAACGACGGTGAAAGCTACCGCATCGGCGCGGTCGCGGGCTCGGAGTTCGCAGACGGTCGCGGTTCGGCGGTCATGTCCTTCGACTACACCAAGCGCTCGCGCGCCTACCAGTACAACCGCGACTACTACCGCTACCGTTCCACGGTCGCCGGGCTCGCCACGATCCCGCAGGGCACGGCCCTGTTCGGCTCGAACCTGCCCAGCATCGATGCCGTCAACGACGTCTTCCAGGGCACCTACGGCACGCCTGCGCTGACCGGCAATGCGACGGGCCAGTATACGGGCTGGATGGGGTTCAACACCGACCAGAGCCTCTTCACCAATGTCGGCGTGCCGGTCTACAACTTCCGCGACGGCGATTCCGACGAGGCGTACCTCGTCACAACCTCGCCCACCAACCAGCAGCTGAACTTCGGCTACACCGGTGGCTCGATCCAGTCCGACCTCGACCGCTACAGCTTCTACGGCAAGCTCGACTACGAACTCACCGATAGCATCCGCGCCTTCGCCGACTTCTCGATGACCGACTACACCTCGGTCGGCCGGGCCAACCCGACGCTGGCCTCCAATGTCTATGGCCTGAGCGTTCCGGTCTCCAACCCCTTCATTTCCAGCGAGTTCGCCTCGATCCTCGCCTCGCGCCCCGATCCCGAGGCCGACTTCACTTTCTACAAGGCCTTCAACATCTTGGGCCCGCGCTACCAGCGCTACCACTACAACGTCTGGCAGGGCACGGCGGGTCTTGCGGGTGACGTGGGCGTCAAGGACTGGACCTGGGAAGTCTACGGCGCGCTCAGCAAGGCCAAGTTCGAGAACGAGCAGACCGGCGGCGCCAGTGCCTCGGCCCTGCGCGACCTGCTCTACAGCCCCACTGGCGGCAGCGACCTGTGCGAAGCCGGCTTCAACCCCTTCGGCAACCTGACGCCCTCGCAGGACTGCATCGACTTCATCTCGCGCCGCACGCTCAACACCAATACGCTCAAGCAGCGCACGGTCGAAGGCTCGATGCAGGGCGGCCTGTTCGAGATGCCCGCAGGCCAGGTGCGCTTCGCCGTGGGCGCGGACTACCGCTACAACGCCTACACCTTCGAGCCCGACAACCAGCTCAGCCAGGCCGATGGCACCAGCGACATCCTGGGCTACAGCGTGCTGCGCTCCGCGTCCGGTTCGGTCTCGACCAAGGAGTTCTTCGCCGAACTCTTCGTGCCGATCCTGCGTGACCTGCCCGCGATCCAGGAATTCAACCTCGACCTTGGCTACCGCTATTCCGATTACAGCTCGATCGGCGGAGTGCACACCTACAAGGCCGACTTCGACTGGCGCGTGATCGACAATGTGCGCCTGCGCGGCGGGTACAACCGCGCCATCCGCGCTCCCAGCGTGGGCGAGCTTTACGCCCCCGTATCAACCGGCAGTGTAGGCATCGGCACGCCCTCGCCCACCAACACCAACGGCGATCCGTGCGACGTGCGCTCCTCGTACCGCCAGGGCGCGGCGGGTGACGACGTACGTGCCCTGTGCCTCGCGCAAGGTGTCCCGGCCAGCATCATCGACAGCTACCAGCTCGGCACCGCACAGGTCTTTGCCCTCACAGGGGGCAACCCGGATCTGCAGGAAGAAAAGGCCGACACGCTGTCCTTCGGCGCGGTGCTGACATCGCCCTTCGTCTCGCCGATGCTGTCCAACATGTCGCTCTCGTTCGACTGGTACCAGATCAAGATGAAGGAGGCGATCGGGCCGCTCTCGATCGCACAGGGCATCCAGTTCTGCTTCAACTCGGGCGGCAACAACCCGAACTTCGATCCGCAGAACTACTACTGCTCGCTGATCGAGCGCAGCTCGGACAGCGGCGTGCCGGTCAATCCGGTCCAGCCGCTCCTGAATCTGGGCACCTTCAACGTGAAGGGTATCGACGTGCAGTTCGACTGGAACTTCGGGCTCGACACCATCTTCGGCGGCGATCCGGGCGAGATCGCGATCAACGTGGCGGGCAGCTACCTCGACACCTTCTCGATCCAGGCGCTGCCGGGCGCGCCGACCTACGACTATGCGGGCAGCATCGGCACCGGCATCGAATCCGGCGCAGGCACCGCGCACCCGCGCTGGAAGTCGGTGAGCGCCTTCACCTGGTCCAAGAACGGTTACAGTCTGGGCCTTCGTTGGCGGCACATTTCCTCGATGATCGCCTCCAACCGCGTTGTCTCGCCCACCAGCACCACGCGCGGGGTGAGCGCCTACGATGTCTTCGATCTCAACGCGCGTGCGGAACTGCCCGCCGAGACCGAACTGCGCATCGGCATCACCAACCTGTTCAACCGCCACCCCCCGCAGGTGGGTGACAGCGAGGGCACCTACAACGCGCAGAACTACGACGTCATCGGGCGCTACTTCAACGCCTCGATCACCAAGCGCTTCTGATACCCGCCCTGGCCTTCGGGACCGGCGCTGCGCCCTCGAACAGGACGCGGCGTCGGCCCCGAAGGTCCTTTTGCGATCTACGTTGTGACCAAGGACAGCACATGACCTTCCTTCCGATTCCCCTTCGCGGCCTGCGCCGTGTCGCCGGTGCCGCGCTGCTGGCGGCAAGCACCGCCCTCACCACGCCTGCCCTCGCCGCCCCCATTCCCGAAACCCAGCAGGACCAGATCCTCGCCGCGCTGGAAAGCGACAAGGCGGTCTTCGATGAAACCGCGCTCAAGATCTGGGACTACGCCGAACTGGGCTACCTCGAGACACAAAGCTCCAGCCTCCTCCAGTCGCGCCTGGCCGAGGCCGGTTTCAACGTAAAGGCGGGCATCGCGGGCGAGCCCACCGCCTTCGTCGCCAGCTACCGCACCGGCGAGGGCCCGGTCATCGCGCTCCTCGCCGAATACGACGCCCTGCCCGGCCTCTCGCAGGCCGCCTCGCCCGTACGCCAGCCGCTGGAAACCGAAGGCGGACACGGGTGCGGCCACAACCTCTTCGGCACCGCCTCCACTTACGCGGGGATCGCGGTGAAGGAATGGATGGAGGCGAACGGCATCAAGGGCGAGGTGCGGGTCTACGGCACCCCGGCCGAGGAAGGCGGCTCGGGCAAGGCCTACATGGTGCGCGACGGGGTATTCGACGACATCGACATCGCGCTCCACTGGCACCCGGGCAACACCAATTCAGCCGCGCAAGGCCCCAGCCTTGCCAACATCTCGGGCAAGTTCCGCTTCCACGGCCGCTCCTCGCACGCCGCCGGGGCCCCTGCCGCGGGCCGCTCCGCGCTCGACGGCGTCGAGGCGATGGACACCATGGTCAACATGATGCGCGAGCACATTCCCGATGGGACGCGCATCCACTACGTCATCACCGATGGCGGCAAGGCCCCCAACGTCGTGCCCGACGAGGCCGAGGTGTACTACTACGTGCGCCACGTCGATCCGCAGGTCGTGCGCGATGTCATGGGCTGGGTGCGCGAAGCCTCGCAAGGTGCGGCCATGGGGACCCAGACCAGCGTCGACTTCGAACAGACCGGCGGCGTCTATTCGCTCCTGCCCAACGAGACACTGATGAAGGTCATGGACCGCTCGCTGCACAAGGCCGGCGCGATCACCTGGACGGCCGAGGAGACCGCCTTTGCCCGCAAGCTTCAGGAAAGCTTCAAGAACCGCGCCGCGCCGCTTGAAAGCGTCGGCGAAATCCAGCCTGCCGTACTCGAGGAAAAGGCCCTGTCGGGCTCCACCGATGTCGCCGATGTCAGCTGGGTCAAGCCGACCGTCGGCCTCTCGACCGCGACCTTCGTGCCAGGTTCAGCCGGGCACAGCTGGCAGAACACCGCTGCGGCAGGCTCCAGCATTGGCCTCAAGGGCGCTATGGTCGCGGCCAAGACCCTGGCTCTCACCGCCGCCGAACTGCTGGTGAGCCCCGCCGAAATCGCCGAGGCCACGACCGAGTTCGAGAAACGCCGAGGTGCCGATTTCAAGTACGAGGCCATGATCGGCGACCGCCCGCCCCCGCTCGACTATCGCAAGACCGCTTCGGAATAGAGGGCCCATCGCCCCTTGCCCCCCAAACGGTCGACCTCACCTCTCTCAGCCTGGGCGGCTTTGCAGAGGTGAGGTCGACCGTTTGGGGAGCCCGAGGGCGATGGCCCTCGGAACCATTCTTTTCTGATCAATACGGGACGAGCCGCGTCTCACCGTCAGCATCCACGTCAGGCCGCGCGATCTGGTAGGCTTCCAGCGCCTCGATCAGCGCTGCCGGATCGTCCGTGCGCACCACGCCGCTGAAGACGCGGTGCTCCAGCGCCGGGTCCAGCACCAGACGATGCGCGAGATGGCGGTTGAGCCGGGCGACGACATCGCCGAGCGGCGCGTTGTCGAAACTGATGCGCCCGTCCATCCAGCTGCGCGTGTCGGATGCTTGCCCTTCGACCAACTGCGCGTCGCCGCCACGGATGGAGAGCACCATTCCCGGCTCCAGCGTCCAGCTGTGATCGCTCTGTGCAATCGCTTCCACTTTCACGCGCCCCTCGACAAGGCCGACATCAAGGCCATCCCCGCGCAGGTCCACGTCGAACTCGGTGCCAAGCGCGGTCACCCGGTACCCGCCTGAGGTCACCGTGAAGGGATGCACCGCGTCCTTGGCCACGCGAAAATAGGCTTGCCCCTGCGCCAGTTCCAGGCTGCGTCCCGAACTTCCGGGCAGGACACGCACCTTCGAGGCGGCATCGAGCGTGACCTCGCTTCCGTCCTCGAGCGTGAAGGCCTGTGGAGCCTCACCCCGGCTCGTCGCAAGAATGCGAGCGGCGGGCGCGCCTGCGCTGCCGCCGATGCCTCCCTGGTAGGCCAGAAACGTCAGCGTGCCGATACCCAGCACTGCCGCCAGCAACGAGGCGAGAACCAGCCGCCGTGCGCCCCGTTCCGGCGCCCCCTGAGGCTCCTCGCCGCAAGTCCGAGCCGCTTCGATCCAGTCCGCAGCTTCGTCCTTGCCATCCCCCTGCACTTCCCCACGCGCCGGAGCAGCCAGGGCCTCGGCAACAAGAAGCCGGGCCTCTTCGGACAGCGCCGCTTCGTCGGCCAACTGCGCGGCTCGCTCAACCCGGTCCCAGGCCGTGCGATGCGCGGGATCGGCCGCATACCACGCTTCGAACGCCGCGCGTTCGGACGGCTCCACATGATCGCTGGAGAGGCTGGCATACCAGGAGGCGGCTGCGTCGTTAACGCACGTACCTGTCATGGGGAATTACTCTCCCACGCAGGCGCTGAGGTGGCGAATGGCCTTCATGATATGCTTTTCAACTGCGCTGATCGAAATACCGAAGTGCGATGCGATGGCCGCATAACTCATTTCTTCGAAGCGGTGAAGGACGAAGACCTGGCGTGTCCGATCCGGCAGATCGCGTAGCGAAACCATCACCCTCGCGAGCCGCTGCTTGCCTTCGAGCACGCGCGCAGGCGAGATTTCCTCGACCGGATGGTGGTAATCTTCAAGCGAGACATGCGCCTCGCGCTGGCGCACGGCCTCACGCCGCCAACGGTCGGTCAGCACCGAGCGCGCCACCTGAAACGCATAGCTTTCCAGCGATTCAATCCGGCTGTCGCCACGCCGCTGGTGCAGGCGCAGAGCAACCTCCTGAGCCATGTCCTCGGCCTCCTGGAGACCGACGCGCCGCGCAAGAAAATCGCGCACGGCACCCACGACTGTATCCCTGTGATCCGCCTCACGAGGGCGAATGACACTCAAACGAAGCCCCATGTCCACCCCCTGTCCGGCAGACATCTTCCCCCAATGAATACTCTTCTCGCATTGAAGAACAACATATTGAAATTGGTGGGTCAAGCAGAGAAGATAGTATTCACGACCAAGGGGGAATCGGGCTCTCTCGCGACAGGGCACGCAGCACATGAGGGACAGGACCAGGACCGGTTTCACTGACCGGACGCGCGCGCCCCGCGTGCTGTTGCGCTGCGCCCTGGCGCTGCAGATCGGCCTCCTCTTCGCACTCCCGCAGATCGCCGCGGCGCGCACTCCGGCCGCGCCCTACACGATCGCGGCGGGCCCCTTGCGGCTCGCCCTCGTCCTTTTTGCCCGCCAGAGCGGCGTGCAGATCCTTTTCGCCCCCGAACTGGTAGTCGGGAAACAAGCCCCTCCGCTGACGGGCCGCCATACCATCGACGAGGCCCTGACCCGGATCCTTGCCGGAAGCGGCCTCTCGGCCCGTAAGCTGGACTCCGGCGCCATCCTCATCGTTCCCGCATCCCCCGCCGCGCCCCCGCTCGTTTCCGCCCATGACCAGTCGCCGGATGGTGTGCGCCCGCAGGGGCTCGAAAGCCCGCGTCCGGACATTCTCGTCACCGCCTTCAAGTACCCGACCCTGCTGGCCCAGAGTGCGGCCGATCTCACGGTGATCGGTGCCCAGCTCCAGCGCGAGCGGGGCATCGACGGTCTTGCCACGCTCGCGCAGGCCACGCCCTCGCTCAACATCGCCCAGAACAACAGCGCAGCAAGCCGCCTCACCCTGCGCGGCGTTTACGGGCGCGGCGAGCCGACGGTCGGCGTCTACTACGGCGATTCCCCCGTCAGCGGCCCCTCGGGCACGACGTTCGATCCGGGCGGTATCGCGCTCGATCTCGAACTGGTCGATCTTGCCCGCATCGAGGTCCTGCGCGGCCCGCAGGGGACCCTTTACGGGGCAAGTTCGATGGGAGGCACCTTGCGCTTCCTCTTCAACACGCCCGATGCGACGGGGGCTTCCGGCGAAGTGCGCGGCGGAGCCTCGATTACCCGGCATGGCCGCCCCGGCCATCACCTCTCGGCCATGGTCAACCTTCCGCTTGCCTCCGACACGCTTGCGCTGCGCGCGGTGGCCTATGACCGCACGACGGGGGGCTATATAGATCACCCCCGCTTCGCCCTCGCCGACCAGGGCGGAACCGAGCGCCAAGGCGCACGCCTGGCCCTCGCCTGGACGCCCAGGCCCGATCTCGACCTCAAGATCTCGTTCTTCCACCAGGAGACGCGCAGCGATGGTGCGCAGTTCTTTGACCAGCGCGACGGCGTGCGAACGAACGACCTTGCCGTGCGCACCCCCAATGCGAACACGCTCAACCTCGCCAACGCCGCTTTCGACTGGCGCAGCGATTGGGGCACGCTGACCGCGCTTGCGACCTTCTACCGCTGGAAGGTCCTACGCCAGAGCGACTTCAGCGACGTCCTTGCAGGGCTCATTGACAATCCGGCCAGTTGCCTGCGCCACGCAGGACTTGGCGAGAGCGCCAGTTGCACGCCGTCGCAATGGGAGGCCTATCGCGCCTTCGTTTCGACGCGCCTTCCCGCGATCCTCTATCAGCCGATGTGGGTCACCAGCGCAAACGGCGAAGTGCGCTTCCACAGCGAGGCCCTCGCCCGCACCTCCCTCACCCTGGGGCTTTTTGCCGAAACCCGGCGCGACCGCGTCGACAGCATCACCGCCCGCGCCGATGCGGGCTCGGGCCTGCTGGTTCGCCCGCTCGACATCACCGGGGCACGGGCCATCTGGACCGGCCTCAACCAGACCGCGCTGTTTGGCGAAGCCTCCTACGACCTTTTCCCCCGCGTCCGCCTGACCGCAGGCCTGCGCCTGTTCCACTATGGCAAGACCGCAAGGGGCGACATCTTCACGCCCAACCTCATCACGGGCACCGCGGATATTGCCCCGGGCCGCTTCAGCACGCGCGAGAGCGGCTCGAACCTCAAGTTGCAGGCAACCTGGCGCCCCTCCCCCGATCTCGTGGCCTACCTGCAGATGGCCGATGGCTTCCGTCCGGGCGGCGTCAACATCACCCCTTCGCTGAGTGAAGAGAACCGCAGTTACGCCGCCGATTCGCTGCGCAGCTACGAAGTGGGCCTGCGCCTTGGTCTGCCTGCCGCCGGGATCGAGCTGCAAGGCGCGCTCTACCACATCGGCTGGTCGGACATGATCTACAACGCCTCCAGTCCCAACAGCGCCTTCGTCTACAACACCAATATCGGCTCGATCGCGATCGACGGCGCAGAAGTGAACGCGCACTGGCAGGCCAGCGACGAGCTCGCCCTCGCGCTTTCCGCCAGCTGGACCGATGCCCGTGTCGCCCGCGACCAGGAACGAGCCGGCACGCTGGGCCAGCTTTTCGCAGGCGACCGGGTGCCGATGATCCCGCGCCTCGCCGCCTCGTTCAGCTTGGCCTACGAACGCCGCCTCACTTCGGGAACAAGGCTATGGGGACACCTCGACGCCGTGGCCTCGAGCGGCTTTGCCTCGCAGTTCAATACCCTGCAATCGAGCTACGCCCGAACGCCCGCGCGGGCGAGCCTTGATCTGGCGGTGGGGGTGGAACGGAGCGGCTGGGACCTGTCGCTCAACCTGCGCAATGCACTCGATACGCACCGCCCCGAGCAGGTGCTGGCCACCTCGCTGGGCGCGCGTCAGATCTTCGCCCCGCGCCCGCGCACACTTGGTCTGGAACTTGGCTTGGCGTTCTGAAGGTCTCTCTTGCCGGTAGGCAGGCCGGAGCATCGCTGTTAGCCTTGCTCCAAACGACAAGAACCAAAATGGAAGAGGTAAGAGGATGCTGAAAGCGAACCGTGAATACGGCGGAGGATGCCTGTGCGGCGCGATCCGGTACCGCGTGAGCGGCCCCAGTCTGTTCGAGACGCAGTGCTGTTGCCGGGACTGTCAGAAGGCGACCGGAACCGGGCACACGACCATCGTCGGGATCGCGCGCGACCAGCTCCACATCGACGGTGAGCCGGCGATCTACACCAGCGTCGGCGAGAGCGGGGGTGCGGTTTCGCGCCACTTTTGCGGCACCTGCGGCGGGCGCATCTTCACCTCAGGCGCGCTGCCGGGTGAAAACGTGATGATCCAGGCCGGATCGCTCGACGAGCCTGGCGAAGTCACGCCCGAGAACGTGATCTACGGCAAGGACGCCCTGCCCTGGGACCATTTCGACCCGGCGCTTGAAGTCTACGAACTCTATCCCCCGTTCGACCCGGTCACCCGCGAGCCCACCTGAGCGTCCCCCGGAACTCTGCGGAACACCACGCTTGCACCTTTGCAATCTTTTTGCGGTGCCATCATGCAATCGACGGGAAACGCGAGGTGAGGGACATGAGCATCAGTGCTGTCGTATCCGGGGCCGAAGTGACCAACCTGCTGCGTGGAAGCGGACTGGCCGCGCAGAGGGTGGCCTATGTCGAACACGAGATACGCGACCTCACGCAGGAAGCGGCCGCCATCGCCACGCGCACGCTCGATGCCGACGCCTTCCGCACTGCGCTCGCCCGGCGCATCGACAGCGATGTGGCGAGCGGCAAGCTGAGCGCCGAGGACGCCCGCGCGATCCGCCAGGCGCTCGTGCGCACTTTCGCGCCATCAGCGGAGTCGCGGGAAGAGACACTCGATGAGAGCGGCAGCGCGCGCGCCATTCCGCTGGTGGCCAGCGCCTATGGGCAGGAGGACGCCGACAGCTACCTTCACACCATCGCGCACGGGACCTTCATCGACATGCCAGTCTGACCAGCGGGCCGGACATATTGCTACCACCAAATGCACGAAGGCCCGGCTCCCACAATCTGCGGGAGCCGGGCCTTCGTTCTATTCAGCCGGTCGGTCGCAGGCTCAGACGAGCGCGCCGTGGCAGTGCTTGTACTTGTTGCCCGAACCGCACGGACACAGCGCGTTACGGCTGAGCTCCATGTGCGCGTAAGGGTTCTCGGCCGTGCCGCCCGGGCTCGCGGTCGCCTGCGGGCTGCCCGCGAGCGAGCCGAACAGCGCCGGGTTGAGCGCCGAACCGTCGCCGTCGTTCGAATTGTCGAGGCCCGTCAGCGGATCGATATGCCCGGTCAGGAAGTCGGGCAGTTCGGGCAGGCTCGGCTCCTGGATCGGCTCGGGCATGCGCAGTTCGCTGATCGCCAGAATGCGGGTCACATCCTCGCGGATGGCCGAGAGCATGGAGTCGAACAGGCCAAAGGCTTCCTGCTTGTACTCGTTGATCGGGGTCTTCTGCGCGTAGGCGCGCAGAAAGACGACCTGGCGCAGCGCGTCAAGCGTGGCGAGGTGGTCCTTCCAGTGGTGGTCCAGACGATCGAGCAGGATCGACTTCTCGACCTGGCGCCAGATCGCAGGGTCGTCCTTCTCCATCTTGGCGGTCATATGCGCGTCGGCGAGTTCGGCAAGACGCTCCTCGATGCCTTCGGGGTCGATGCCGTCTTCCTCGACCCACGCATCGATGGGAGCCTCGACGCCCAGGATTTCCTTCGCGCGTTCCTTGAGGCCCTCGATGTTCCAGTGCTCGGGGTAGGAGCCTTGCGGGCAGGCCTCGGCCACCAGTGTGTTGACCGTGTCGTGGCGCATGTCGAGCACGACGTCATCGAGCGCCTCTGCATCCATGATGTCCGAGCGCTGCTCGTAGATGACCTTGCGCTGGTCGTTCATCACATCGTCGTATTCGACGACCTGCTTGCGCACTTCGTAGTTGCGCGCCTCGACCTTCTTCTGCGCGGTCTCGATGGCCTTGGAGAGCCACTTGGAACCGATCGCCTCACCATCGGCAAGGTTGCTGTTCATCATCTTGGAGAACAGCGTGTCCGGGCCGAAGATGCGCAGGAGATCGTCTTCGAGGCACAGGTAGAACTTGGAAAGGCCGGGATCGCCCTGACGACCCGAACGGCCGCGCAGCTGGTTGTCGATGCGGCGGCTTTCGTGGCGCTCGGTACCGATCACGCACAGGCCGCCAGCTTCCAGCACCTGCGCCTTCTCGGCCGCGATTTCCTCCTTGATGCGGGCCACGCCGGCTTCGCGCTCAGCCCCTTCGGACACGTCGGCAAGCTCGGCTTCGATCCGGAACTCAAGGTTACCGCCCAGCTGGATGTCGGTGCCGCGCCCGGCCATGTTGGTGGCGATCGTCACCGCCCCCAGACGGCCCGCCTGAGCCACGATGTGCGCTTCCATCTCGTGGAAACGGGCGTTGAGGACCGAGTGCTTGACGCCCTCCTTGTTGAGGAAGTCGGAGAGCAGTTCCGACTTCTCGATCGAGACCGTGCCCACCAGCACCGGCTGCCCGATCTCGTGCTTGTCGCGGATCAGCTTCGCGATGGCCGCAAACTTGTCCATCGTGTTCTTGTAGAACTCGTCTTCCTCGTCGATGCGCGCAATCGGCTTGTTCGTCGGGATGGTGACGACGTTCATCTTGTAGATGTCGAAGAACTCGGCCGCCTCGGTCGCCGCGGTACCGGTCATGCCCGAAAGCTTGGGGTACATGCGGAAGTAGTTCTGGAAGGTGATCGAGGCGAGCGTCTGGTTCTCCGGCTCGATCTTGACGCCTTCCTTGGCCTCGACGGCCTGGTGCAGACCATTCGACCAGCGGCGTCCGTCCATCATGCGGCCCGTGAACTCGTCGATGATGACGACCTTGTCGTCCTTCACGATGTAGTCGGTGTCGCGCTTGAACATGACCACGGCCTTCAGGGCCTGGTCGAGGTGGTGGACGACCTGCGTATTCTCGACGTCGTAGAGGTTGGAACCTTCCAGCAGACCCTCGGCTTCGAGAATGCGCTCGACCTTCTCCACGCCATCCTCGGTCAGCGTGATGTTCTTGGTCTTCTCGTCCTTCTCGTAGTCCTCGTCCGAGAGCTGCTTCACCACCGCGTCGACCGCGATGTAGAGCTCGGACTTGTCGTCGGTCGGGCCCGAAATGATGAGCGGGGTGCGCGCCTCGTCGATCAGGATCGAGTCGACCTCGTCGACGATGGCGAAGTTGAAGTCGCGCTGCACCATCTGGCTGCGCTCGTGCTTCATGTTGTCGCGCAGGTAATCGAACCCGAACTCGTTGTTCGTGCCGTAGGTGATGTCCGCAGCATAGGCCTCACGCCGCTGGAACTCATCGAGATTGGGGACGATGACGCCGATGGTGAGGCCCAGGAAGTTGTGCAGGCGGCCCATTTCCTCGGCGTCGCGGCGAGCCAGATAGTCGTTCACGGTGATGACGTGGACGCCCTTGCCTTCCAGCGCGTTGAGGTAGGTGGCGGTCGTTGCCACCAGGGTCTTGCCCTCACCCGTGCGCATTTCCGCGATCTCGCCGCGGTGCAGGACAATGCCACCAATCATCTGCACATCGAAGTGGCGCATGCCGAAGACGCGGCGCGAGGCCTCACGCACGGTCGCAAAAGCCTCGGGTAGAAGGTCATCGAGGGTAGAGCCGTTCGCGAGCATCTCGCGGAACTTGGGCGTCTGGGCGGCCAGTTCCTCATCGCTCATCGCCTCGATGGCGGGTTCGAACGCGTTGATCTGGTCCACGACCTTGCGCAGAGACTTGACGTGGCGCTCGTTGGACGAGCCGAAGATGTTCTTGACGAGTGCGCCGAGCATGGCGGGAATCCCTGTTTTTAGGAGAATTTGGAATATGCGGTGATCACGCGGCGCGAATGTCCCTCACACAGGAGGGCAGGCGCACGCGGAAAAGGCCGCTCCGGTGGGGCGGCGAAATTCGTGATGGCAGGGCGCGTTATTCGCGTGCGCGGTCAATCCCGGTCTGCGCGGTCCGAACCCGCGGCGCAGCGGGCTGTCCCGGCTGGGCCGAAAGCGCGACAAGGCGCGTATTGCGAAGCCCCGGCTCGGGAAGACGGGCCAGCGCCACGGGCGCCCGGGGCGCGCGTGTCTGTCCGGTGTCGACCAGAAGCGCCACCTGCTGCGCGGAAGGCACCTGACCGGCGCGCGCCTGCGGCGCCTCGGCATGGGCGGCAAGGCCCGTCAGGAGGGCAAGCAGGGTCAATAGCAGGCGATTGGCCATGCCGGGGAGATAGTAACCCTCATCACCACTGTCCACTACCAAGCGCAATTGGTCCCAAATTTCGGCCGCTTCCTCGCCGATACTTGACCTTGCGGGGCCATGCGCTAGGCGCTTTTGCCATGAGTCATCCCGTCAGCCCGCTCGCCCAGCCCTTCCCCGAAGTGCCTGCCATTGCAGGCGTGACCCCGCATGTCGTGCGCGCGGGGTACAAGGACTGGGGCCGCTGCGACCTCACCTACGTGACCTTTACCGAGGGGACCGCGGTCGCGGGGGTGTTCACCAAGAACTTGTGCTGCTCCTCGGAGGTCGAGATCGGCCGCGAGAATGTGAAGCGCGGCACCGCCCGCGCGCTGGTGGTGAATGCGGGCAATTCCAACGCCTTTACCGGCTATCGCGGGCGCGAGGCGGTCGAACAGATCATGGACCAGGTGGCCGAAAACCTTGCCTGTCCACGCGAGGAAGTGTTCGTTTCCTCGACTGGGGTGATCGGCGTGCCGCTCCCCAAGGACAAGGCGCGCGAGGGTGTCGAAAAGGCTTTCTCCGCCGCGCCCTGCACCTGGGAAGAGGCCGCCAACACCATCGCGACGACCGACACCTTCGCCAAGGGCGCGAGCGCCACGGCCATGATCGGCGACACCAAGGTGACGCTGGGTGCCATCATCAAGGGTTCGGGCATGATCGCGCCCGACATGGCCACGATGCTGGGCTACATCTTCACCGATGCCGCGGTGGAACCGGCCTTCCTGCAGGAATGCCTCTCGGCCGCGAACCTGCGCAGCTTCTCGTGCATCACGGTCGATTCCGACACCTCGACCAGCGACACCGTGCTCGCCTTTGCGACCGGCAAGGCGGGCAACGCCCCGCTCGTCACCGCGCAGAGCCCGGGCGCCGATGCCTTTGCCGCCGCCATCCAGGACGTGTGCCGCCAGCTCGCCCACCTCGTCGTGCGTGATGGCGAGGGCGCCAACAAGTTCATCGCCGTCTCGGTGACGGGCGCGGTTTCGGACGAGAGCGCGCGCAAGGTCGGCATGGCCATTGCCAACTCACCGCTGGTGAAGACCGCCATCGCGGGCGAGGACGCCAACTGGGGCCGCGTCGTCATGGCCGTGGGCAAGGCGGGCGAGCCGGCCAATCGCGACACGCTCTCCATCGGCTTCGGGGGCACCTGGGCCGCGAAGGAAGGCCTGCCGCTGGCCGACTACGACGAGGCACCGGTCGCTGCCCACCTCAAGGGCCAGGACGTCACCATCGAGGTGGACCTGGGGCTTGGCGAAGGCCAGGCGACGGTGTGGACCTGCGACCTCACGCACGGCTACATCTCGATCAACGCCGACTACCGCAGCTAAGGCACAGCCCCCCATGACCGAGCCTTTCTTCCGCATCTGGGGACGGCCCGATTCGCACAACGTGAAGAAGGTCGTCTGGTTCGCCGCCGAACTGGGCCTCGCCTTCACGCGCATCGACATGGGCGGGTCCTTCGGGTTCTCCGAGGAATACCTCGCGCAGAACCCCAACCGGCTGATCCCGACCATCGCGGACGGCAAGCTGACCTTGTGGGAATCGAACACCATCGTGCGTTACATGGCGGCCGAATACGGCGGCCCGCGCTGGTACCTCGCCGATCCCATCGACCGTGCCCTCGCCGAGCGCTGGATGGACTGGCAGACCGGCTACGGCGCGGCGCAGAAGGACATGTACCTTGGCCTCGTGCGCACGCCCGAAGATCAGCGCGATGCCACCGCCATTGCCACCTCGAAGGCCGCCTGCGAGCGCCTGCTGGCCGTGCTGGAAGCCCAGCTTGCGGCAACGCCGTGGCTCTCGGGCCACCAGATCGGCGTCGGTGACATCGCGATGGGCCCGTTCATCCACTCGTGGTTCACGCTCGCGCCCGAAACCGCCGACCTGCCCCGCGTCCACGCCTGGTACCAGCGCCTGCTCGAACGCCCGGCCTACGCAGAGCACGTCGCCCTCCCCCTCTCCTGAGCCAGACCCGAAAGGTCCCTCCCATGATCACCCCTGCCCTGACCCGCGCCGTCGAGACGGTGATGCGCGAAGCCTCGGACCGGGCCATCAAGGCGCGCTACCGCAAGCTCGAGCTCGACCAGATCATGGAGAAGGGGGTGAACGATGTCGTCACCATCGCCGACCAGGAGAGCGAGGCGATCCTGACCGCGCGCCTCTCGCAGATCCTGCCCGAAGCCTGTGTCGTGGGCGAAGAGGCCGTCGCCACCGATCCCTCAGTGATGGAAAAGCTCAAGGACAACCTGTGCTGGATCGTAGACCCGCTCGACGGGACGATGAACTTCTCGCAGGGCAAAGCCCCCTTCGGCGTGCTCGTCGCGCTTGCCGACAAGGGCGAGACCATCGGCGGCTGGATCCTCGACACGCTGACCGGACGCTTCTGCCACGCAGGGCTCGGCAAGGGCGCACATATCGGCGACTACCGCATCCAGGCACGCACCAGCGGCGAGGCCCCGCCCGTCGCGGCAATCTCGACGCTGTTCATGAACGATGGCATGCGCGAGAAATTCATGGCGCTGGCCGCCCCGCACTACACGCTCGTCGACATCCCGCGCTGTGCGGCCGAGCAGTACCCGCGTCTGGTGCTGGGCACCAACGACGTCTCGATGTTCAACCGCACGCTCCCCTGGGACCACGCGGCGGGCGTCCTCTTCCTCAACGAAGCGGGCGGCATGGCTGCGCGCCCCGACGGCTCCCCGTACCGGGTTGACGAATACGAGCGCCGTGATCTCGTCGGCGCGGCCTCGCCCGAACTGTGGGCCGACTTCGCCAAGCTCGCTCTCCAGATGCACTGAACCCCTCCCGCGCCGAGGCGTGGAAGGGGTCCGGTAGAGCCCTGAAGGGCGCTTGGGAGCGGCGCGATCAGATCTCGCTTTCGATCCAGCCCTTGAGCGCGTTCTTGGGCGCGGCACCCAGCTTCTGGGCGACGGCTTCGCCGTTCTTGAACAGCACCATGAGCGGGATCGACTTCACGCCGATCTGGCCGGGCACTTCGGTGTTGGCCATGATGTCCATCTTGGCGATCTTGACCTTGCCGTCGAGCTCGTCCGAGATCTCTTCGAGAGCCGGGCCGATCATCTTGCACGGACCGCACCAGTCGGCCCAGAAATCGACGAGAACGGGCGTCTCGGACTTGAGGACGTCATCTTCGAAGCTGGAATCGGTTACGGCAATCGTGGGCATTGGGAGAACTCCTCGAAACGGTGTTTGATCGTCAATCTAGGGATGAAACCGCCGCTGGCAACGGCTGGGACCGAAAGCTTTACTGCGTTGCCGCCAAGACGGGCTTGTGCGCCTCGAGCACGTCGCTGGGCACCTCGATGAGCTGCGGGCTGGACGTGTAGAGGATGCCGACCTCGACATCGCGGCCCGGGAAGGTCTGTTCGAGCGCCGCGGCATAGGCCGCCATCTGGCGCAGAACCCCGCGCGGAACCTCGCTTAGTGAAGCGGGCGGACGGCGCGAGGTCTTGTAGTCGACCAGCCGCACCCGGTCGGGCCCGATCACGAGCCGGTCAATCGTGCCCGCCACCACCTGTCCGCCGACAATGGCGGCCACCGGCACTTCGGCGAGGCTGTCCGGCCCGAAGATCTCGGCCCACGCAGGATTGGCCACCACGCCCAGAGCATCCGCCAGGATAGCACTGCGCATCTCTGTCGGCAGGTCTTTCGCGTTGCGCTTGAGCCAGCGTTCGGCCTCGGCCTCGCGCTGTTCAGGTGCAAGTGCGGGAAGCCGCTCCAGAAGCGCGTGGAGCACTGTGCCGCGCCGCGCGGCCTGCTGCCCGGCGCCCGGCGGAAACGGCGGATCGGGCGCATCCTCCTCGCCCAGCGCCGAGGGCGCCAGAGGGCGCGGCGGGCGCGGTTCGGCGGCTGGCGCGCGTCCGGTCCACTCGGGCAGAGGCGCACGCAGGGGAAGCTCGGCCGGTGCCGTGCGCATTGGCACGAAGGGCCCCAGCGAGCCTTGCGTGAAGGCCCCGCCCCAGATCGCGTCGGCCTCTTCCTCCTGCCCTTCAAACAGCGTGCGCAGCTGCGCGTACCAGCTCTTGGGTGCAGGCTGGCCCTTGTCGCGCGGGCCCAGCGCGCCGCCCACGAAAAGCGCTTCCTCGGCGCGGGTCATGGCGACGTAGAGGAGGCGCCAGTGCTCCTGCTCGTCCGCCTCGCGCGCCTGCGCGATTTCCTCGGCGACCGGGCCCACCTTCTCCGCCTTGGAGAGCGGGGGGAACGGGATGCGCCGGTTCTTGTCACGCGGATCGGGCAGCGAAACCCCGCTTTCACGCGCGCTTTCAGGATTTCCGGTAGCGTCGGCGAGGATCACGATGGGCGCCTGCAGACCCTTGGAGCCGTGCACGGTCATCACGCGTACCTGCCCGCCCGCGTTGTCCGCCTCGCGCTTCAGCTCGCCATCGCCCGCCTCGAACCAGGCGAGGAACCCGGCCAGGCTCGGCGTATCGGTGACGGCATAGGCGCGCGCGGCGTTGACCAGCTCGTCAATGGGATCGCCCGCCTCGCTGCCCAGCCGCGCGATCAACTTGCGCCGCGCATTCCACGGCCCGACGAGCAACCACTGCAGCAGCGCATGGGGCGGCTCGTAATCGGCCAGCGCAAGCAGTTCGCCCAGTTGGAGCAGCGTGCGCCCGACCTCGGCGTCCGAAGAGGCGCGCAAGTGATCCCACAAGCGCACGTGCTTGTCGCGGTAGCCATGGGCGAGAAGCTGCTCCTGGCTCCAGCCGACGAGCGGGGAGACAAGCAGGCTCGCCAGGTTCAGGTCATCGAGCGGCTGGGCCGCAAAGCGCAGCGCCGCAACCAGGTCCTTGACCGCGAGCGGCGCGCCGAGGCGCAAGCGGTCGACACCGGCCACATCCACGCCCGCGGCATGGAGCCGCGCAACGATGAGCCCGGCCAGCTCCTTGCGCTGGCGCACCAGCACCATGATGTCGCCGGCCGTCGCGCGGCGGACCTTCCCCTTGGAGAGCGTGAAGCCATCGCCGTGCGGGTCGAGCCACTCGCGCACCTGCTGTGCGATACGGTCGGCCATCTGGCGGTTGGGGCCGGAGAGCCAGGTCTCCTCGCCTTCGTCCCCCTCGCCGGGGTCCTCCGGCGCGTCCTCGTCCTCGCCCGTGTCGAAGCCGACCGGACGCCACAGCGCGACGTAGCCCGGGCGCTCCTCGCCCTGGTGGCGCTGCGCGGCCCGGTCGAGGCCGAAGCGTTCGTGGCCGATCCCGGCAATTGCCTGGTCGACGAAATCGAGCACGGGTTGGGCTGTCCGGAAACTGCGTTCGAGGCCCAGTTCCTGCATCTCGCGCGGCGTGTATTCGGCGCGCAGCTGCGCGGCATTGCGCGCGGCGGCGCGCATCAGGCTGCGCACGCGCCCGGCCGCCTTGCGGAAATTTTCGGGACTGGTGCCCTGGAAGCGGAAGATCGCCTGCTTGTAGTCACCCACGACAAAAAGCGTGCGCAGCCGATCCTCGTGCTGGCCCGCGCCCGCCCAGAACTCCTCGGCCATCGCGAAGATGATGTCCCACTGCTGCTCGTTCGTGTCCTGCGCCTCGTCGACGAGGATGTGATCAAACTGGCGGTCGAGCTTGTAGCGGATCCAGTCGGCTTGGGCCTTGTCCTTGAGGAGTGAGGCGGCGCGGCGGATCTGGTCGTCGAAGTCGATCAGCCCCTCGCGGCTCTTCGCCTCGTCCCAGGCAATCGCAAAGGCCCGGCCCAGACGCAGCGAAGGGACCAGATGATCGACAAGGTCGAGCATCGCGCGCAGGGTGCGCACGCCCTCGATCCCCGCCACCACGCGCGCGGCGTAGTCGGGATAGGAGGGTTCGATCTTGTCCTGCGACTTGCTGGCCTTGGGCTCGCCCTTCTGGGTGAGGAAAGCCTTGGCCATGTCGTCGATGGAGGCCGCCCGCTGGGTCGGGTTGCCCAGCAGCCACTCGCTGATCCGGTCGACCGCTTCGAGGCCAGTCTTGGTGCCCCACTCGTGGTTCACCTCCATGCAGCGGCGCAGCGAGGCGACATCGAAACGCGCGTCCGAGCACAGCTCGGCCAGCATGTCGGCGTCGGCCTGCGGGGGAAGGTCGAGGAGGCGCAGGACATGTGCGCGCATGTCGCCTGCCTGCCAGCTTCCGGGACCAAACCAGACCTCGCGCGCGCCCGCACAACGCAACAGGAAGCCGACCACGGCATCGGGACCATGGCGCAGCGACAGCGCCGAGATGGCATCGAGCAGCTGTGGATCGCCGAGCGGGTCCTCCTCGGCTTCGACCAGCAGGTCGGCGAGGACCTGTTTGGCGAGCAGCGTGCGTTCGCGGTCCTCCATCGGGCGGCTGCCCGGAATGAGGTCGGCTTCCAGAGGGAAGGTTGCGAGCAGCCACTGCGAGAAGGCGTGGATGGTGTCGATACGAAGCCCGCCGCCCGGGCAATCGAGCACGGCGGCAAAGAGCGTGCGCGCGCGCGCCATCGTCGCCGCATCGGTCGGCGCGCCGATGGCTTCAAGGCGCGGAAAAAGCTCGACGTCCTCCATGCGCACCCATTCGGCGAGCGTGCCGTTGATGCGCGCGGCCATCTCGGTTGCGCCCGCCTTGGTGAAGGTCAGGCACAGGATCTGCGAAGGCGAGATCCCCGGCTGCAGCAGCAGCCGCAGCACGCGCGAGGAGAGTACCTGCGTCTTGCCCGTTCCCGCCGAGGCCGAGAGCCAGACGGTGTCCAGAGGGTTCACCGCGGGCATCTGGTTGCCGTGCAGCGGGTAGACCTTGGCCGGACCGCTCATGGGGTGTCCTCCTTGCGGGCGGGCTTACCCAGCCCGGTTATCCATTCGTCGAGGCGCATCAGCTGGTCGTAATCGGAATAGAGATCGAGATCAGGATTGAGCCGCGCGGTGAAAGGCTCATTGCCCAGGATCCAGCGGTTCAAAGCATCGTCCAGATATTCGCGCGTGCGGTCGAGGAACTCTTCACGCAAGAGGCCCGACTTCTTGCGCCCCTCGCGCACCGGCTCGTTCATATACCCGATCGAGCCGTCCTTGGCCTTGGCCATCGACCAGTATTCAAAGCCCGTGACATCGCCCGCGACACCCTCGAAACCACCCGCCTCGACGATGAGGCCGGTGACGCCAAGCTGAAGCGCGAAGCCTTCCTCGACGCGCGTGCCCGAAGGTGGCTGTCCGGTCTTGTAGTCGACCACCGCGATGGTGCCGTCGGCCTTGCGGTCGAGCCGGTCGGTCCGCCCCAGGATCGTGACCTCGCGGTAGTCCATGCGGCCCCACTTCTCGACGCCCAGCACCTCGCGGCCCTGCTCCTTGCCAGCCAAGACGAGGCCCTCGAAGGTTTCCAGCGCGGCGGACAGGCGCGGCCACCACAAGGCCCGCATCAGCGGGTGGGCGCTCTCATCGTCGAGCACCTTTTGCGCGATAGCGTGGAGGCCCTCCCTGGGTTCGCCCGCCTCGTGCCACTTCTGCATGATGAGGTGCGCGATCTCGCCGCGCCAGGCCGCGCTCGGCTCCGCATCGAGGCTGTCGAGGCTGCGCAGCTTGAGAACCGCACTGGCGTAGAACTGGTAGGGATCGCCGCGCAGGCGGTCGAGCCCGGTGACCGAGACGGCGACCCGGCGCTGCTCAGCACTCGGCATCGGCTGCGGGCGCGGGTGAGGCGCGCCGCGCGGCGCATCGTCGAGGAGACGGGCGAGGCGCGGGATCTCGCGCTCCAGATGGCGCCCGACCTGATCGCCCAGCATCGCCTTGACGCGCAGGACGAAGCGCGAGGGAATGACGGGGCCACCCTCATCGCGCTGCGCCCAGCTCAGCACCACCTCGGGCGCGCCCAGCGCGGCAGCAAGGTCGTGTGCGGCAAGGCCGATGCGGAAATCCGCACCCGGCACGCCCAGAGCGCGCAGGACAGCCGGTGGCAGGAGCGAATCCTGCGACGGACTGGCGGGCCAGACACCCTCGGTGAGGCCGCCGCAGATAACGAGATCCGCGCGGCTCATGCGCGCTTCGAGAAGGCCGTAGATGGAGACGCGCGGATGCCCGCCCCAGGGCGGACGTACCGAAGTGCGGTCCATCGCATCGCGCAGCACCGCATGGATATCGCGCGCGTCGACAAGTGTGCCCGCCGCCGAGGCTCCGGCACGCAGCTCCTCGATGAAAGCACTGAGCGCGCGGCCATCCGCGCCGGTCCACAGGTTCTCGCCGCACAGCGCCTCGGCCGCTTCGGTGAGGACCCCCAGCGCCTTTTCGAGCGGCTCGGCGGCGTAGAGTTCGAACAGGGGCGCAAGGCAGGCCTCGACCTTCTGCCACCATGTGCCGAGCCTGTTTTCGTGGGCGAGTGCCGCCAGCGGGGCAAGCCCGGCGGCCGGACGCGGCCCGCGCAGCGCCAGATCGAGACGGCGCGCGGATTCGAGCCAGCGCGCACGCCCCTCGCCGCTCCCCGCCAGCGGATGGGTAAGAAGTGCGATGAGCGGGACCGGAGCGCCCTGCTCGGCCAGCACTTCGGCCAACAACAGGAACAGGCGCCCGGCCGCCGTCTGCGGCAGGGGCTGGCCTGCGGTATCGTCTGCGGTGATCCCCCAGCGCTGAAGGTGCGAGACAACGCGTGCGGCAAGGCCGCGGTCGGGCGTCACCAGCGCGACGCGGCGTTCGGGTGTTTCCAGCGCCTCGCGGATGAGCAGCGAAATGGCCTGCGCCTCCTCGCCGGGATGGACGCTCTCCATCAGCCGCACGTCGGAAAGACGGCGCTTGTCAGCTGGCAGGTTCACCCAGGCTGCCGAGGCACGCGGCGGCAGGAAGAGGTTGGAAATCGCCGCCTTGCGCTCGGGCGGTGACGCCGCCATCCCCGAGCGGTGCCAGGGCCGCACGTCCGTGCGCGACAGGCCCATGCGGTTGAGCAGGAGCTTCAGGTGATACTGGGGGTGCGTGACCGCATCGTGGCGCCCGAAGGGCGGGTCCTCGGGCTCGGCGGGCTTGCCGGCGCTGCCCAATTCCTCCCAGACCTCCGGATCGAGGCCAAGGTCAAGATCGGGCAGGATCACCGCGCCATCGCGCAGTTCGCTCACCACCCGCAGCAGGCGGGCAAGCGCAGGCGAGGCGCTGGTCACACCGGCCGCGACGATGGGGAATTCGGGCGGGTTCGCCGCCCAGCTCTCGGCGGCGTGGGCAAAGAGCCGGTTGCGCCGCTCGGGCGCGTCGATCTCGCCGCGCCCCGCCAGTTCGGCAATCCAGAACTGCTGGACCTTGAGGAAGCTGCGGGTGTTGTCCTCCCAGTGCTTCGAGAGGTCACCAACGATAGCGACGACCTCGTCGGAGAGGAGATCGATCGGCGCAATGCCTTCGACCAGAAGCCGATCCATGGTGCTGCCAAGTTCGAACGCACGGCGCAGAAGCGCAGGCCCCTTGCCCGCCGCATCGCCTTCGACATGGCGCAGGTAATGGGCCAGACGCAGCCAGCGGCGCGTGGGATCGCAGGCAGGCGGAATGTCCGCCGCGCCCAGGGGATCGAGCAAGGGCCCGAGTGCCTCGTCAAGATCAAGGTCGCCCACCACCGCCATGCGCGGCAGCAGCATGCCCGTGGGCGCGCGCGCCCCGTCGGCGGCCTCGGCTCCCAGCCCCTGCTCGCCCGCATAGCGCACGAAGGCCTCGGTCACCGTGCGCACGGTACGGCGGCTGGGGAGCAGCAAGGTCAGCCGCGCAAGGCCCAGATCCGCATCGGCGTAGCGCGGCACGAGACCTGCCACGAGCGCATCGGCAAACCCGCGGTGGGCGGCAATCGAATAGACACTGGGCGAAGGCTCGTCCCCCGCCGCAAACAGATCAGGCACCAAGGAGATACTCTTCGGTCGGCTTGATCGCGCCTGGCTCGCCCACCTCGAACCACTCGCCCTGGTGCGAGATGCCGAAGAGGCGGCCTTCCTCGATGGCGCGGCTCCACAGAAGGTTGGTCGAGAACGGGCCTTCCGGCGCCTCACGCAAGAGGCGCTTCGAAACGATCTGGATGCCGGTGTAGATGAAGGGCGCGACACGGCCCGGCTTGCGGCGCGAAACGCGACCCTCGGCGTCGAGGTGGAAGTCCCCCTCGCCCCGGTAGTTGCGCGCGCGGGCGTGCGGCACCATCAGGAGCAGCGCATCCATGCGCTCCGGGTCCCAGCCGTTCGAAAGGTCGGCAAAGACGTTCTCGGGGCCATCGAGCCAGATGTTGTCGCTGTTGAGGCAGAAGAAGGGATCGGGCAGCTTGTCGGCGGCATGGACCATGCCTCCGCCCGTTTCCAGAAGCTGCACGCGTTCGTCGGAAATGACCGTCTGCGGGCCTGCCTTGCGCACCTTCAAATGGCCTTCCAGCGCATCGGCCATATAGTGCACGTTGACCAAGGCCTGCGCGATACCCGCCGCCTCGAGCTTGTCGAGCGCATGGTCGATCAGCGCCTTGTGCGCCACGCGCACGAGCGGCTTGGGCTGGGTCGCGGTGAGCGGACGCATCCGCTTGCCCAGACCAGCGGCCAGGATCATCGCGGTGTCGCTGGCAAGGGGCGCGCGGCTCACAGCGCGAAGCTCCCGCCCTTGGCCTGGCGCAATTCGGCCGGGATGTTGGCGGCGAACCAGTCCGCGACTGGGGCGAGCGCGGGGTGCGCAAGATCGCGTTCGAGATGCGCCCAGACGCGCGGGATCATGTCGAGGTAACGCGGCTTGCCGTCGCGCTTCCACAGGCGCACGAAGATGCCCACGATCTTGGCGTTCCGCTGCGCGCCAAGACGCGCGTAGTCGGCCAGAAGCACTTCCGGATCGCAACCGGTCGCGCGCACGTAATGCGCGATCATGGCCTGCTCGACTTCGGGCGAGACGTCGCGGCGCGCGTCCTGCAGCAGCGAGACGAGATCGTAAGCGCGGTGCCCGACCAGCGCGTCCTGGAAATCCAGCAGGCCCTGCTTTTCCAGCGAGCCCAGGAGCATGATGTTCTCGGCGTGGTAGTCGCGCAGGACCGCGACGCCCGGGCGCTGACGCGGCAACAGGTCGGCCAGCACCGTCTCCCAGGCTTTCGCATAGCCCTCGACATCGACGTAAAGCTTCTGGGCGGGCACGTACCACTCGGTAAAGAGCCTCGCCTCGCGCAGGTACTCGCTCAGCGTGTAGTCGTTGAACGGTCCGCCCGGAAGGTCATGAAGCTGGACCAGTGCATCGACCGCGCCAGTGTAGATCGCCATTTCATCGCCCGGCCATTCATCAAGGTAATCGCGCACACGCGCATCGCCGAAGTCTTCGAGGAGCACGAAACCCTGAGCGGCGTCCTCGGCCAGAATGCGCGGGGGACGCAGGCCATTGTCATCGAGCCAGCGCGCGGCACGCAGGAACGGCACCGGGTCCTCATTCGGCGGGGGCGCGTGCATCAGCATGGCCGAGGCGTCCTCACCCCGGCGCAGGCGGAAATAGCGGCGGAACGAGGCATCGCCGGGCAGCGGCTCCACGCGCGCGCCCCCCCAGCCAGCCTTGGCCACAAACGAATCGAGCCCTTCAGGGCCTGTCACACCAGCGTCTGTCATTTCGGCATCCGCCCTAGCCAATCCGCCCCGCCCCGGGCAATGGCGATGCGCCCGGCATCCGCAACTTCGAGCGCAAGCGTGAGGCAGGCGGGCTCATGTTCAAAGCCTCCGGCGTGATCGGGCCACTCGGCGATGAGCGCCGCGCCCTCGCGGTATTCGTCAAGACCGATCTCGTAGGCTTCGTCGGGATGTTCGAGCCGGTAAAAGTCGGCGTGGACCAGCGGCAGGCGTACCCCCGTGCCGTCCGGGCCCGGCTCGTAAACCTCGATGATCGCGAAGCTGGGCGAGGGAACCTCGCCTTCGTGCCCGAGGCCTGCGACAATGGCGCGCGCAAGGGTGGTCTTGCCCGCGCCAAGTCCGCCCTCGAGCGCGACCACGTCGCCGGGGCGCAGCGCCTCGGCAATCGTCCTGCCCAGCCGTTCCATGGCGGCAAGGTCGGGAAGTTCGAGTGTTGTCGTCATGGCAGCTCCACGAGGGCCTGGGTGCCCTGGCCGGGCTCGGATTGCAGGGTGAGCGTACCGCCGTGCGCCTCGATCAGCTGGCGGGCGAGCGGCAGGCCGAGGCCCTGACGGCGCTCGACGCTCTTGCCGTCCGCGCTCACCTTCATCCCGTCGAGCGCGCGGGCAAGCGTGCGGCCGTCCATGCCTGCGCCCTTGTCCTCGACCTGGATACGCACGACGTCGGCACCTGCCGCGTTTCTCTTGCGCGTGGCCTGCAAGAGGATGCGTCCACCCTTGGGCGAGGCGCCGATGGCGTTGTCGAGCAGCGCGCCAACGGCCCGGGCGAGGCGCTTGCGGTCCGCCTCGATCGGGCGCAGCAGGCCGTCTGCGCGCAGGTCGAGCGTGAGTTCCATGGCGTCGAGCCGGGCCGCCCTTTCCTCGGCCACCTGGCGC
Organism: Novosphingobium profundi; assembly: GCF_020524485.1. Classification (GTDB taxonomy): domain Bacteria; phylum Pseudomonadota; class Alphaproteobacteria; order Sphingomonadales; family Sphingomonadaceae; genus Novosphingobium; species Novosphingobium profundi_A. Next base: position 331,492 of record NZ_JAIVLF010000005.1, read on the forward strand.
AGGAACGGCATGAGCTCGAGCGGTTCCTTGCGCAGCGGCAGCATGCCCGCCTCGCTCTGCGACAGATCGAGCAGGCTCTCGATATGCTCACCCAACTGCGCGACCGAGGCGAGGATTGCCGCGAGGTATTCCTTACCGCTGTCGTTCAAGTCTCCGCCGATGCCTGCGTCCAGCATCTCAGCAAAGCCACCGATGGTGGTGAGCGGGGTGCGCAGTTCGTAGCTCATGCTCGCCAGGAAGCGCGTCTTGATCGCGTCGGCCTCGACCAGCGCGGCGTTGCTTTCACGCAGGGCGTCCTCGGCCTTCTGCGAATCGGTGATATCGAGGACGGCCAGAAGCCCGTTCCCGTCCGGCAACGGAACGCCTGCAAACTCCAGGATACGGCCATCGGAAAGCGCGATGCGCCCGCCCTTCTGCGTACGGTCGAGTGTGGAGGCGCGCACCACGTTGCCCACCTTCTCCGCCTCGGCACCGCGGCGAAGGCGCGGCGCGATCTTCTTGAGCAGGGTCTCGACGTGCGGGTGGGTGTCGAGGAAATCGCTCTCCAACCCCCAGTCGTTGGCAAAGCGCCGGTTCCAGATCTGCATGCGACCATCGGGCGCGAAAACGGCAATGGATTCGAACAGGCTATCGACGATGGCCGTGCGCGTGCGCAGCAGCGTGTCGCGCATCGCCGAGAGGCGCAGCTGCTCGGTACGATCCTCGGCAATGAGGAGCAGCCCGCCATCGGGGAGCGGCTGCGCGACAATGCGCATGTAGGTGCCATCAGGCAGGGTCCAGGCTTCTTCCCGAGTGACATCCGAAAGGAACCAGGCCGTCTTCTCGCGGCGCCAGGCCGGGAAGTCGCGCACTTCGGGCACACGCCCGGCATCGCGCGCGGCATCGAGCAGACGCTCAAAGGCGGGCGGGTCGTGCTCGGCACTCGCGGGCAGGTTGAAGACGCGCTGAAAAGGCTGGTTGGCAAAGGACAGGCGGCGCTGGCGGTCGAACTGGGCGACACCGGCCGAAAGCTGGTCAAGCAGCGCGCGCTGTGCATCACGGAAGGCCCGGAACGAGCGCGAGAGCTCTTCCATGTCTTCGATATCGACCGCGTACCCGGCCACACCCTCGCCGCCGAGCGGGAGGTCGGAGACGCGCAGCGCCCGGCGTTCGCCATCGATGGTGGTCGAGACCACGCGCTCGACCGGCACGTTGCGCTCTGCCGCCTGCAGCGCGACATCGCCTGGCGTGAAGCCTTCCACCGTCTCGATCAGCTCGATCCCTGCGTTGACGACCTGTTCCGCGCTCTGCCCGCCCACGGCGTCGACATAAGCGCGGTTCACCAGTTGCAGCGCGCCATCGGGGCGGCGGAACCACATCGGCATCGGCGCGGCCTCGATCAGCGAAACGAGCGCGCTGAAATCGCCGCGCGCGCGCGCGGCCTCTTCGCGCAGACGGCTGAGTTCACTCTCGCTTTCGGAAAAGTCGAAAACCCAGACCAGCGCCGCGCCGCCGGGCGACACTTGCGGATCGGCCAGGTGCCCGCGCAAGGCCAGGCTGCGCGAGGAATTGCGCGGCGTCGCGGCCAGACGAAAGGGCGAAGCCGTCTTCTGCGTGCGGCGCACCGCTTCGGCCAGTTCGGTCAGCTTGTCGGCGGGCAGGCCCCGCTCGCCGCTGTCGAGTTCGGTCAGGTACTGCGGCACGGAATCGAGCCCCAGCCACTGCGCCAGCCGGGGCGAGGCTTCGATCCGGCCGTCCGAGCGGACCAGCAAGGGCAGCGCGGGGCTTTCCTCGATCATGCGGGCAAGCCGCCGGGCCGAGCGAAGCTGCATTTCCGCACGCTTCTGGCGACGGCGCGCAACGAGGATCGCCCAAGCGGCTGTCAGCGTCCAGGCCGCAAGCAGAATGCCGATCACGAGGGGCAGAAAACGATCAGTCTCCATCACCTTTGGCTATGGTGCGCACGGCGCACAAAGACAATGCCCTCTCCGCAAGGCCACCCCAAAACTGTGCCGGATAACGAAAAAGGGGCCGCGCCTTCGCGCAGCCCCTTCCTCATGCGAAACGGATGGGCAGACCGGCTGCCCGCCCGAAATCAGTAGCGGTAGTGGTCCGGCTTGAACGGGCCTTCCACCGGCACGCCGATGTAGTCGGCCTGGCGCTGCGAAAGCTCGGTCAGCTTGACGCCCAGTTTCTTGAGGTGAAGCGCGGCGACCTTCTCGTCGAGGAACTTGGGAAGGACGTAGACGTCGTTCTTGTAGTTCTCCGACTTGGTGAAAAGCTCGATCTGCGCCAGCGTCTGGTTGGTGAAGCTGGCCGACATCACGAAGCTGGGGTGGCCGGTGGCGCAGCCCAGGTTCACCAGGCGCCCCTGCGCGAGGATCAGCAGCTGCTTGCCGTCGGGCAGCGTGACGAGGTCGGTACCCGGCTTGATTTCCTGCCACTCGTAATTGTCGAGCGCGGAAATCTGGATCTCGCTGTCGAAGTGGCCGATGTTGCAGACAATGGCCTTGTCCTTCATGCCCTTCATGTGCTCGCCGGTGATGACGCCTTCGTTGCCGGTCGCGGTCACGAAGATGTCGGCGCGGGTGACAGCCTCTTCCATGGTGACGACCTCGAAGCCTTCCATAGCGGCCTGGAGCGCGCAGATGGGGTCGACTTCGGTGACGAGAACGCGGGCGCCGCCGTTGCGCAGCGACTGGGCCGAGCCCTTGCCGACGTCGCCGAAGCCGGCGACGCAGGCAACCTTGCCCGAGAGCATGACGTCGGTGGCGCGACGGATCGCGTCGACCAGCGATTCACGGCAGCCGTAAAGGTTGTCGAACTTCGACTTGGTGACCGAGTCGTTCACGTTGATCGCCGGGAACGGGAGCTTGCCCTGCTTGGCGATGTGGTAGAGGCGGTGCACGCCGGTGGTGGTCTCTTCCGAAACGCCCTTGATGGCCTGGACCGACTTGGTCAGGTATCCCGGCTTTTCCTTGAGGAACTTCTTGAGCGAGCGGACGAATTCGATTTCCTCGGCGTTGCTCGGCTCGAACAGGTCTTCACCCGCTTCCACGCGCGCGCCCCACAGCGCGAACATGGTGGCATCGCCGCCATCGTCGAGGATCATGTTGGCGGTCTGCTCGCCGTCGGCCTCGGTGCCCCATTCGAAGATCTTGCCGACGTAATCCCAGTAATCGGCCAGGCTCTCACCCTTGATGGCGTAGACCGGGATGCCCTGCGCGGCGATCGCGGCGGCGGCGTGGTCCTGGGTCGAGAAGATGTTGCAGGTCGCCCAGCGCACTTCAGCACCCAGCGCGACCAGCGTCTCGATGAGCACGGCGGTCTGGATCGTCATGTGGAGCGAGCCGGTGATGCGCGCGCCCTTGAGCGGCTGCTGTGCGCCATATTCCTCGCGCAGGGCCATCAGGCCCGGCATTTCGGTCTCGGCGATCGCGATTTCGGCGCGGCCGTAATCGGCGAGCGACATGTCGGCGATGGCGTAGTCGTGAACGGCGGTATCAGCTGTGGCCACGAGGGAACTCCTGGGGAATGATCGTGTGAATGATGTCGACGCCCGAAAGCGCCGGCGGTTGGTGAGGGATTAAAGGACCCCCGGCCAAAACGCAAACCGAATATAAAGACATCTTTATATCCACCCTGAACGCACCACCACTAAGCGCCGCCCTGACCGCGCCGGGCGAGCGCACAAAGACGCATCATTCCGGACCTCGCGAGCGGCTCAGGGCTATCCCGCAAACATGCACGCCTGCTTTCTCGCGCCATCCGCACGGGTCCGGAGTTTCCCGATTTCAGGAATGTACGGCAGCACCGCCCGCCCCCTCGGTATTGCGTGCAAGGGCATTGCAGGGCGCCCTGCCCGGCCTATATCGGGGACGCGAAACCGCACACCCATGCCAAGAAGGATGAACGCATGACCATCGCCGTAGGTGACAAACTTCCCGACGTGAAGCTGATGAAGGCGGGCGAGAGCGGCCCCGAGCCGGTCCAGAGCGCCGAATACTTCGCGGGCAAGAAGGTCGCGCTGTTCTCGGTTCCGGGCGCCTTCACCCCAACCTGTTCGGCCAAGCACCTTCCCGGCTTCGTCGACAAGGCGGCCGAACTCAAGGCCAAGGGCATCGACGAGATCGCCTGCACCGCCGTCAACGACGCGTTCGTGATGGGCGCTTGGGGCAAGGCCGCCGGCTCGTCCGATGTCACGATGCTGGCGGACGGCAACGGCGACCTGGTCAAGGCGATGGACCTTACCATGGACGGCTCGGGCTTCGGCATGGGCACGCGCGGCCAGCGCTTCTCGATGGTCGTGAACGACGGCGTGGTCGAGCAGCTCAACGTCGAGGCTCCGGGTACCTTCGAGGTGAGCGCGGCGGAATACATGCTCGGCAAGCTCTGAGCCCGGACACCATCCGAAACGAAAAGGGGCGGCGTACCTATGGTGCGCCGCCCTTTTTTCATTCGTTCAGGACCTGCGGTGAAGGATCAGTAGCCCATCAGGCTCAGCACTTCCTTGCGGCTGCGCTCGTCTTCCAGGAACGTGCCCATCATGCGGCTGGTGATCATACCCACGCCCGGCGTGCGCACACCGCGCCCGGTCATGCAGCCGTGCTGGGCCTCGATCACCACGGCTACGCCGTGGGGCTTGAGGTGATCCCAGATGCACTGGGCAACCTCGGCGGTCAGGCGCTCCTGGATCTGCAGGCGGCGCGCATAGCCGTGCAGAACGCGCGCGAGCTTGGAAATGCCCACGACATGATCGCGCGGCAGGTAGGCGATTGCCGCCTTACCCTGGATCGGCGCCATGTGGTGTTCGCAGTGCGACTGGAACGGAATGTCCTTGAGCAACACGACCTCGTCGTAGCCGCCCACTTCCTCGAAGACGCGGGACAGGTGAATCGAGGGATCTTCCTGGTAGCCCTGGCAATATTCCAGCCAGGCGCGCGCCACGCGCTTGGGCGTATCGAGCAGCCCCTCACGGGTCGGATCATCGCCCGCCCAGCCGATCAGGGTGCGAATGGCCTCCTGGACGTTCTCCGGCACATCGGGCTTGCCGAGCGGATTGTCCATGTCCGGCTCGTCCAGACAGCTCATCTGCGCCTTCTCCTTTTCCATCTTTCTTTCAGGCGCACCCGCATTAGAGCCCCTTTCCGGCGAAACAACCCGCGACGTTCGATCGGCTCGAACATTTCGTCAGGACGTTCCGGGTCGAGCAGCGCGCTGTCGCCCAGCTTCTTTTCGGTGTCGGAGAGCTCTTTCAAGGGCAGAGGAACCAGTCGGCGCCCCTGATTTCCGCGCGCCTCATTCAGGCCATCGATCATCGTGCGCATCGAGCCGGTTTCCTTCAGACGGCGCGCCGCCTCGTCCATGTCGAGCGCGCAGTGCTCGGCAATCAGGCGATGACGCACCTTGCGGATGGTTTGCGCCAGCTCGGGCCTCCCGGCGTTGGCGGGCCGGTCCAGGTCGAGGAAGACATCACACTCGCTGTCGAGCCCCATCGAACGGTTGTTCATGTTGGCCGAACCGATGCGCAGGATACGGTCATCGATGATCGTGAGCTTGGCATGGACGTAGATCGGGGTCCCGTCACTCGCAACCGGATAGTAGAGCTGAAAGCGCCCGGCGTGATCAGCCTCGCGCACGATCTCAAGAAGCCGCGTTCGTGCCGTATCCATCGCCACCTGTTCCAGCCAGCCATCGGCGGTAAAGGGATTGACGATGATGATCTCGGGCGGATCCTCTTCCATGAGACGCTCGCAGATGGCCTCGGCGATAACGCGCGAGGCGAAGTACTGCGTTTCGGCATAGATGAAGTGCCGGGCCGAGCGGATCTGCTCCACGAAGAGCGCCTCGATCTCGCTCACCTGCGGGCAGTCGCCATATTTTGCGCGCGTACGCGCGATGCCCAGCTCCACGTCGCGAAATTCGCCGTGCAGGCTATCCGGCCAGGGACTTTCCTCCTGCGCCTTGCAGGGCTCGAGCGGCTTGCCGCCCGCCACGTCCCAGCGGTCGCGCCCCAGCTCTCCGAGCGCGCCGGCCACCTCGCCTTCCATCATCATCGTGATGTCGTGCCAGGGCGCGTAGAGGCGCCCGGTCGGACGGCGACGGCGGGTGTCGCGCGGCAAGTGCTCGCTGGTGTCCCAGCGGTCCGTCGTCATGTCGATCCCACCGCACACCGCAAAGACATCGTCGAGGACGACGATCTTCTGATGGTGGCTGCAGCCCAGCGGATGCGCCGCGTCGAACTTGAAATCGATCTGCTCGCGCCGCGCCCAGCGCAGCAGGTCGACCAGCATGGTGCCCCGAAACAGCGACTTGAAGAGCGCGAAATTCCACTTGAGGATGCGCACTTCGAGGTCCGGGTTATGGTCCACCAGCCATAGGATGAAAGAGCCCAGGCGCGCCGGAAAACGGTGCTTGCGTCCCTTCTGCCACCACCGGCGCCCATCGGAGAGCAGGATCCGCGAATCGAAGTCCCAGCCGATCAGGAAGACTCGCTGGCGCGCCGCCTCCATCGCCTCACGCACGAGCTTGAAATAGTCGTCCGCATCGATGACGACATGGGCCTTGCGCGCCATCGCATAGCGCCACACCGAGGGGCCGGAGACCTCCTCCAGGTCCGTTCCAAGGCCCGTGTGATCCTCCTCGTCCATTGCGATGTCCATGTCCTGCTGCGCCCGATTGCTCATCCCTAAAGTGCCGACATACCGGAATGTTCCCCTCTGAAAAGGAGATCAGGGCTCTGCGCTGGCTGCGATTGTGCACTGCAGCATAGGCATTACTGGTACCACCTGCGCACATTATAGAGACGCCCCCTGCCCACGCTCGGTTTCAGAGAGATGGCGAACGGATAGCAAGGACCTGGAGCAGCGAGCCGTGAAAAAGTGTCATTTTAGCGGTTGATCTGGAGCCGTTCAGCGGTCATCCATTAGGCGTGTGCAACATATGCACCACCTCTGGTCGCCCATTTGCAGTGCAGCACGCTGTTGCCCGGCGCGGCCTCGCGCGGTTCGTTTTCGGACGGCGTTCGTTGTCCGGACAACTTGAGCCGGACCCAAATTCACGGCCCTGCGTTATCCCGGGGCAACTCTCCGTGAAGTCGAGCCCAACCGGCCTCGTGGAGCAAACAAGGAGTACACCATGAAGAATTCGCTCATCGCCGCCGCGATCCTCGCTGCGGGCCTGGCTCCCGCCGCCGCCGTGGCGCAGGATGCTGCGGCTCCCGCAGCCGAGACGGTCGCCCCGACGGTGGGCGCCAAGGTCTTCGATCCCGAGGGGAACGAAGTCGGCGCCGTTGAAGCCGTTGCGGGTGAGGTGGTCACCGTGAACACGGGCGTGGCCCGTGCCGGTCTTCCCACCAAGGCCTTCGCCATGCGCGAAAAGGGTCTGACCATCGGCATGACCAAGGCGCAGCTCGAATCCGCCGTCATGGGCGCCAAGGCCGAAACCGGCCAGGCCAAGGAAGCGGCCATGGTCGTCGACGCCCCGATCAAGAGCAGCGACGGCCAGGTGCTCGGCACCATTGCCAAGCTCGAGGGTGAGGACGTAACCATGGAACTCGCCAACGGCGACGGCGCGACCGCCCTGTTCAAGAAGGCCAACATCGGCCTCATGCCCGACGGCTCGCTCGCCATCGGCATGACCGCGGCCGCCTTCGCGCAGGCCATCGGCGGCTCGGCTCCGGCCGCGCCTGCCGAGGAAAGCCCCGCAGCCGAATAATGATGTGCGGCTCCAGCCCCGGCTGGAGAGCCTCAGACGAAACGGGGCCGGGATGGACATACCATCCCGGCCCTTTTTCATGGGCGCGTTGCGTAAAGGGCCCCGCCATCGCATTGCATAGATTGCAACTTCAGCCCCTGCGCGCGGAAATCCGGGGAAATACCTTGCGATTCATCGCAGGTTTGGAGCAAGAGGGCGCAGAAATTGTCCCGGCAACAACCTGCACGAGACCTGCAAGCCCCTTATAACCACGATTGGACCCGCGTTGACCTTCCCTGCGCGCATGAGACGCATTCTACAGGCTCTTCACAGCTTCGACTCATCGCTCGACCTTGCCCGCCGCCGCATTGCCACTGCCATCGGCGCGATCATCCTGGGGCTCATCGCCATCGCCTTTGCCTGGATGGGTGACAAGGCGCAGGAATTGTTCACCCGCTTCCAATCCGACAATATCTACCTGACCCTTGCGCTCACGCCTTGCGGCTTTGCCGCGATCGTGTGGTTCACCAACCGGGTCAGCCCGGCGGCGCGCGGCTCGGGCATCCCGCAGGTCATGGCCGCGACCAAGAACCTCGACCTCGCCTACACCCGGCTGCTCACGATCCCCACCGCGGTCGTGAAGCTGCTGCTGACCGTTGGCGTGCTGCTGGTGGGCGGCTCGGTCGGCCGTGAAGGCCCCACCGTCCAGATCGCGGCGGCCATCATGGTCGCCTGCCACAAGGTCATGCGCGTGCCGATGACGGCGGGCGTGCTCATCGCAGGCGGCGCCGCCGGTGTCGCGGCGGCCTTCAACACCCCGCTCGCCGGTGTCGCCTTCGCCATCGAAGAGCTCGCCTCCGCCTTCGAGCAACGCGTTGCCGTCCTCGTTATGGGCGCGGTCGTCATCGCCGGCCTCGTATCGCTCGGCATCGCGGGCGACTATGTCTACTTCGGCGTCATGCATGAGACGCTGGAACTGACCTCGGTGCTCCTCATCACGCCCGTCGCCGGGATCCTGGGCGGTATTGCAGGCGGCCTCTTTGCCCGCATCATGCTCTCCTTCGCGCGCAGCGGGCACCCGGTCTTCCAGGCCATCCGCAGGCGCCCGGTGCTCTCGGCCTTTGCCTGCGGCCTTGTTGTCGCCATCGTGGGCGTGGCCACAGGCGGTGCGACCTGGGGCACCGGCTACGAAACGACCAAGCTGATGATCGAGGGCGAATCCACCCCCTCGGGCTGGTTTGGCCCCGCCAAGTTCCTGGCGACGGCCGCAACGGCGGTCTCGGGAGCCCCGGGCGGTATCTTCGCCCCGTCTCTCTCCGTGGGCGCGGGCTTCGGTGAACTTCTCACGTTCGCGTTCCCCGACGACGCCATGCCTGCGGTCGTCCTCCTGGGCATGACCGGCTACTTCGTGGGCGTCGTGCGCGCGCCGCTTACGGCCGTCATCATCCTCATGGAGACCACCGCGAACCGGGGCATGATCCTGCCGCTCTTCCTGACCGCCATCATCGCCGACGCGGCCAGCAAGCTGGTGTGCCAGACCAAGCTCTACCACGGGCTCTCGCAGGGCTTCCTGCGCCAGGGAGAGGACAACCGCGAGCGGCAGGCCTGAGCGCCCGCCCTCGCCCCTCCTCAGGCTCTCCGGAGCATAGACAACAAAAAAGCCGCACTCCCGTGGGATGCGGCTTTTTGATGCGATCAACGCTTGGAAGTGAATGGTGCGCCCGGAACGATTCGAACGTCCGACCCTCAGATTCGTAGTCTGATGCTCTATCCAGCTGAGCTACGGGCGCACATGCACTTTGTGTTCCTTCTGATGCTGCAGCAGCCCATTTGGAACAAGTGGTGCGCCCGGAACGATTCGAACGTCCGACCCTCAGATTCGTAGTCTGATGCTCTATCCAGCTGAGCTACGGGCGCGCATGCACTTTGTGTTTCTCCTGAAACTCCAACAGACCATTCGGAGAAAATGGTGCGCCCGGAACGATTCGAACGTCCGACCCTCAGATTCGTAGTCTGATGCTCTATCCAGCTGAGCTACGGGCGCGTTGGAGAGGCGCCTCTAGAAAAGGAATCGAAATCGGTCAATGCCTATCTGCATATTTTTCTGAAAAATCGTGTTTCAGCCAAATCTTAAGTGCATCTGCCAGCGGGTAGTCGAGCGGCGGCATGGCCAATTTTCCAAGGCTTTGAGCCGCATACCATTGCGCCTGGCCGCCCTCCTGCGAGACCGGAGCCCCCTCCCACGCGCGCGCGGCATAGAGGAGAAGGATGAGCGCCCTGCGCCCGGATGCCCCGCCTGCAACCGCTCCCGCACTCCCTTCGCCCAAAAGGCCGCTGGCGAACCCCACAGGCACAAGCGATTCCCGATCCAGCCCCACGGCCAGTTCCTCTTCCATCTCGCGCACAGCGGCTTGCTCGGCGCTTTCACCGGGATCGACCTTGCCGCCCGGAAATTCCCAGAGCCCCGCGTGCATCGTTCCCTCAGGCCGTTGCTGCATGAGGACCTGCCCTTGCGCATCGACCAGCGCCACCGCGACCACCACGAGCGGTGTCAGATTTTTTTCCACTTTGCCGCCTTCATTTAATGAATCCTTAAGCTCGATCCGCAAGTTTCAACGTCAATCCAACCACGACGAGGGCCGAGGCCGCGATGCTCCCCCTGACCAGAATGCAAACCCTGCTTCGCGACGCCCAGGGCGCGAGTGCAATCGAATACGGGTTGATCATGGGCCTCATCACCCTCGTCATCGTAGTGGCCATGCAGAGCGTCGCCGACGAGACCATCGCGATGTGGGGCAACGTCAACGACAAGACCTCCGAGGCCATTTCATCATCGGGCTAGCCCTCTGCAGACTTAAACATTTTTCAACTATTCCAACCTACCAATCAAGACGTTCGGCAAGCCTGAGACAAAATGAAGGTGGGCCGGACCGGGTACATTAGACTGCTTTTCATCAGGAGACATTTCATGAAGTTTCTCACCAAGCTGCGTCGCAACGAAGAAGGTGCCACCGCGATCGAATACGGCCTGATCGCCGCCCTCATCGCCGTTGCCGCGATCACCGCGATGACCAGCCTCGGCACCAACCTGAGCAACACCTTCAACAAGACCTCGACCACGCTGTCGAACGCGAACACCTAATTTCGCAGGTCTACCGAGCCATTCGCCGTCCCGGCGATGGCGGGTCACAGAAGCGGGCGGCAGGGCATCCTGCCGCCCGTTTTCGTGTACCCCCAGCACGCCGTCGGAAATCTTTACAATACGACGACGCCCGCCCCGTCAGCCTCAACGCCCGGCCAAGGGGTGCCGCGCATTGACGAGCGCGACGAGCCGCGCGCTGTCGACATGGGTGTAGATCTGGGTAGTGGCGATATCGGCATGGCCCAGCAGCGTCTGCAGCACACGAAGATCCGCCCCGCCCTCCAGCAAATGCGTCGCAAAGGCATGGCGCAGGACATGGGGCGAAACCCTCGCCGGGTCGAGATCGGCCCGAACGGCAAGATCGCGTAGCAGCTGGAAAAGGCGAATCCGGGTCAGATGCCCGGAACTTCCGCGCGAAGGGAACAGGAAGCGCGAGCCCACCGCCTCCCCGCGCACCGCGAGCCAGCGCGAGAGAGCCCCGCGCGCACGCGTGCTGACAGGCACCATGCGCTGTTGCCCACCTTTACCCTGCACATGCAGAAACGGCGTGTCGCGCGGTACGCCAGCCAGTGGCAGGGATACGAGTTCGCTTGCGCGGAGCCCCGATCCGTAAAGAAGTTCCAACAGCGCCAGCAGGCGAACGGGTCCGCTCTCGCCATCTCGCGCCTCGTCCTCCGCCTGCGCGAGAAAGCGCGTCACGTCCTCACGCGAGAGCAGCCGGGGCAAGGGACGCCGCGTGCGTGGGCGCGGCAAGGCGGGCGAAGGATCGTCTTCGCGCAGCCCCTCATCGACGAGGAACCCGTAGAACTGGCGCAGGGTCGAACACTTGCGCGCAAGGCTGGAGGCCGAGAGCGAGGCCCAATGATCGGCAAGCGAGGCCAGCCTCTCTGCGTCCGCCCCAGCCAGGTCCCCCAGCGCCGACTGTGCGCCTTCCAGGTCCCTGCGATAGGCAGCAAGGGTGTTGGCGGCCGCACCGCGCTCGGCGGCCATCATGGTGAGGAACGCCTCGAGCGGATCCTCCCGCAATGCCATCACGCCTCCATGCCGGTCGCGATCAGGTGCGCGCGACCGCCTCGGCCGCGATCATGCGCGCCTCGGCCTCGAGACCAACTTCGCGCATGGCTGCCACGATGTGGTAAAGATAACGCGGGGTCATCTGCCTCCAGTTGGCGCCCTGCATGCCAAAGCCTGCCAGGATCACCACGCTTGCGGCATCGCCGCGTGCCGCCGCCGCATCGATGGCCCGCGTCCAGCGCGTCTCGCCATCGAGCGCCAAGGACAGATCGTTCGAATAGCCCATCGCACGGCTGCGATCGATGCGGTTCAGCCCGGCCAGTCCGGCCACGAGGAACCCGGCCTTGCGCTTGCCCGCGCTCGCGTCCTCGTCGATGAAGCTGTCGAGGCTTCCCGACGATGCGCTCTGGTTGGCACCGGGCGCCGAGAGTACGATCAGTGCCCAGCCCTCGCTGCCACCTTCGACAACCGGCGCCCAGCGCGCCGCATTGGCATCGAAGCCGGCCGCCAGCATCGAGCCCAGCAGGGCCGGAGCTTCGGCAGCGACATCCTCGCTCGGTGCGATCCGCGCGGCGGCAGCGGCGGTCAGAACCCGCCCGCAATAGGCGCTGCCATCGTCCTCCAGCTCGCTCCACAGCGTGCGCATCGCCGCGATGCGCGCCGCCGACGAGGGAAGCGCGTAGGCATCGCGCAGGCTTTCCGCGCGCGTCTGCCAGGCACTGCCAGTATCGGGATCGGCATAAAGCTGCGCGTAGAGATCGACCAGCGCCGCGTTCGAGAGGATGCCCGAGGCCCCTGCCCGCACCGAGGCCTTCGCACGGCGCTCCAGGCCCACCATCGGCGCCAGCGCCGTGGCCGCATCATAACGTCCCTCGGTGGGGGCCATGAGCGATTCGGGCGGCGCAATGCCGACCCCGCGCGCCAGCGCATAACGCCAGGGGGTGAGGTCCGCGACATTGTCCCACTCGATCGTGACCGCACGGCGCGCCTTGCCCGCCGCGCCCGCATAGCGCTGTGCCAGCAGGAGATCGATGCGCGGCATTTCCTTGCGGGTCATGTCCCGGTCGAGGCGCGACAGCGCGGCGTTGCTGTTGCCCCGAAACGCATCGCAGATGGCGCCTGCGACATTCCATTCGGCATCGCTTCGCATCGAGCCTTGCGTCGCCATGATCGGGCACAGACCCGTCATGTCCGCCGTACCGAGATAGACGTCGAGCACCTGCGCGCCGATCTCGGGCGTGTAGTTCGCGATATCAATGTCCTGCAGGAGCGCGCGGGCCGCATCATATTCGCCCATGCGCACCAGCAGGGCCACGCGCAGCGCGAGGAAATCCTGCGCGCTCATGCCCTCGGGCGCATCGAGGCGCGAGAGCAGCGCGCGGCGCAGCGCGATGTGCCCCCAGCGCGAAACCAGCGCGCCGCGATTCCCCGAAAGCGCCAGGCGCAGCAGCCCCGGGTCACCGTCCTGAAGCGAATCCGCCGCCAGACCGCCTTCATCGGCATCGAACAGGCCGACATGGGTCATCGCGCGGCGCGCCTGCGGGGGCATGTCGAACTCGACCTTGCGCCCGATCAGCCCCTCGAAATCTTCCGGGGACATCTTGGCCAATTCTTCCAGTGTGGGAAGGCGCTTGAGGGTGAGCCCGTCATCATTCCGGCGCGCATCATCTTCGGCCGCGACCTGCTGCGGCAACGGCTGTACGACCGCCCCCTGGCCAGGCTGCGCCGAACCGGGCCGCGTCGCGGCAGCCGCAGGGCTTGGCGCGGCACTTGGCGCGGGCCGGTTTGCCGGACGCGCACTCGTGCGCGGCGCGGGCGTCGGCGCCGGGCTCGGCGTTGCGGCCGGCTTGGGATCCTGGAACATCTTGGGAAGGAGCGACTCGGGCGAATCCTGCGCGACCGCCCAGGCCGACGTCAGGCTGAGCGCGGCGCCCGCAAGGAGATAGACCGCCCTCACGGCTGCAGCTCCGGCACGGCGACCGGCACGACCTGGTCCTCGATCGGCATCTCGCCGGCATCGATCCAGGCAACGGCCAGAACCGCACCTGCGGCCAGAACGACAAGCCCCATAGCCAGAGCCAAACGCCCACGCATTCTAATCGTCACTCGCCTTCCTTCACCGATGCTTGCGCTGCGACCTAGCGCAACTATAGGCGGTGGGGCAATGGACGTTCAACAGACCCGCTACTCGGCGCAGGAGATATCCGCGCTTGCCCGCCAGATCGATCGCCCCATCGTGCTCGTCGGTATGATGGGCGTCGGCAAGTCGAGCGTGGGCAAGCGCCTCGCCTCGATCCTCGACTGCCCTTTCGTTGACGCCGATGACGAGATCGAACGCTCGGCGCAGATGCCCATTCCCGAAATCTTCGAGACCTATGGCGAGGACTATTTCCGTGATGGCGAACGCCGCGTGATCGCCCGCCTCATGGCCGAGAACGAAGGCTGCATCGTGATCGCGACGGGCGGTGGCGCCTTCGTCAACGCACAAACCCGCGCACTCATCCTGGAAAAGGCAGTCACGATCTGGCTCGACAGCGACGTCGATACCCTGGTCGAGCGCACCGCGCGCAAGGACAACCGCCCCCTTCTCCAGAACGGCGATCCGCGCGAGATCCTGACGCGACTGCGTGAGACCCGCCAGCCCTTCTATGCGCAGGCCCCGATCCACATCGTCAGCGGACAAGGGCCCCACGTCCAGACAATCAACAAGGTCTTGCAGGAACTTACCCAATGGCTGTGATCCGTGTCGACATCGCCCAGCGCCCCTACGAGGTCCGCGTGGGCCAGGGCCTCCTTGCCGAGATCGGTGCCGAGTGCCGCGGTTTTCTGCGCAAACGCGCCGTTCCTGTCATCACCGATGCGAACGTGCACGCGGCCTGGGGGAACGTCGTCGAGGCCTCGCTGCGCGCGCACGGCCACGAGGTTCACTGGCGCATCCTGCCCGCCGGCGAACAGACCAAGTCCTGGGACGAACTGGCCGCCACGGTGAACTGGCTTCTGTCGCTTGAAGTCGAGCGCGGCGACCATGTGATCGCGCTGGGCGGCGGCGTGATCGGCGATCTGACCGGCTTCTGCGCGGCGATCTTGAAGCGCGGCTGCAAGTTCATCCAGATCCCCACGACGCTCCTCGCCCAGGTCGATTCGAGCGTGGGCGGCAAGACCGCGATCAACACGCCTGCTGGCAAGAACCTCGTCGGTGCCTTCCACCAGCCCTCGCTGGTGCTTGCCGATCTTGCCGCGCTCGACACCCTGCCCGAACGCGAGCGCCTCGCAGGCTACGCCGAAGTCGTGAAGTACGGCCTGATCGACGATGCCGATTTCTTCGCCTGGTGCGAGGCAAACGGTGCGGCCATGCTGGCGGGCGACGGCGCGCTTCGCGAATACGCAGTCGCCCACTCGGTCGCCGCCAAGGCGCGGATCGTGGCCGAGGACGAGTTCGAGACGACCGGCAAGCGCGCACTGCTCAACCTTGGCCATACCTTCGGCCACGCCCTGGAAGCCGAAACCGGCTTTTCGAGCGACCTTCTTCACGGTGAGGGCGTGGCGCTCGGCATGGTGCTCGCCGCGCGTTATTCGGCGCGTCTGGGCCACATGAGCGCCGCCAGTGCCGAGCGCGTTGCCCGCCACATCGCCGAGGTCGGCCTGCGCGCCGAGATCGCCGAGCTTGGCCTTACTTGCGACGGCGCCGCGCTGGTGCGCCACATGCTCCACGACAAGAAGATGGACGCGGGCACCCTGCCCTTCCTGCTGATGCAGGGAATCGGTAAGACCTATCTCGACAAGAAGGTCGATCTTTCCGATGTCGCCCCCTTCCTCGACAGTGAACTGGCCCGCCTGACCAAGTAGTTTTCAGGGGGCGCCAAGTTCCTTCAAACTATCGCCACCATCCAAAAGGCGACGACATGTGTGCGGCGTGCGACCGTGCGCGCGCTCTGTTCGCAAAGCCGTCAGGAAATGGGAGTATGTATACGCATAGGTCGTCCCCGAGGCCCGATCGGGGAGCGGCGCGCATGCCACTTCGCGAATCCCCCTGACAGCGGCATGCACAGGCGGCAGGTCCCCACGGCCTGCCGCCGTCCGCGCCGGGAGCGATGCCCGGCCTCGGGAACGGCTACATGCCCCGGCGCATTCTCCTTTGCGAAAGGAGATACTCCATGAAAGCCCAATCCAAGGCCCAGCAGAAAGCCGCAGGCGCGGCCCTTTCGGCCAAGCGCGGCGAGACGCCCAAGTCCGAACTGCAAGGCGCCTCGCACGAAATGGTCGAGACCATGAGCGAGGCCGAACTCGAGGACATGGCCTCGACCAAGCAGAGCGGAAAGCCCGAACGCAAGGACGGCTGAGCCCGCGCAAAAGCGCCGGGAAGCTCCCCCATGACATTGCGCAAACATATGGTAATGGTGCCCGCAATCATAAGAAAGTTACGCGAGCATCCCCTGCATGACAGCCCCCGAAGCGACACCCGATTTCGAACACGACGACATACCCTCACGCGACGACCGCGCCTTCCTCGGCCACCCCAAGGGCCTGGGTTATCTGTCCTTCGTCGAGGGGTGTGAGCGCTTCTCCTACTACTCCATGCAGACGCTTCTCGTGCTCTACATGGTCAAGTACCTGCTGCTGCCCGAGAACGTGGGCAATGTGGTGGGCCTCTCCTGGCTGCGTTCGGTGCATTACACCGGGCTGGAGGGGCAGCCCCTCGCCTCGGCGATCTTTGGCGACTACACTTCGCTTGTCTACCTGACCCCGGTGCTGGGCGGCATCCTCGCTGACCGCTGGCTTGGCCGCCGCGCCGCGCTCGTCGCAGGCGCCGTCATCATGTCGGTGGGCCACTTCCTCATGGCGTTCGAGGGCCTGTTCCTCTTTGCGCTTATCGCGTTGGTCGTTGGCGTGGGCCTCTTCAAGGGCAATATCGCCAGCCAAGTTGGCGAACTCTACGGCCCCGGGGACCTGCGCCGCGCGATGGCCTTCCAGATCTTCTACATCGCGATCAACGTCTCGGTCATCGCCGCCCCGCTTGTCGCGGGCACCGCGGGCGAGGAACTGGGCTGGCACTACGGCTTCGGCACCGCGGGCGTGGTCATGGTGATCGGCCTTCTCATTTACCTGAAAGCCCGACCCTGGCTGCCCGGCGAGAGTGCCATGGGGACCAAAGCCGCCAAGGACGGCGCGAAGCTCACCCGCGCCGACGTGCCGCGCCTCGCGACGCTCGCCGTCCTGGTACCCGTGCTCGCCATCGCGATGCTGACCAACCAGGAAATCTTCAACGCCTACCTCGTCTGGGCCGATGAACGCTTTGCCCTCACCTTCTTCGGCCACAAGGTGCCGACCTCGTGGATGATCACGATCGATGCCGCGCTTGCCTTCTCGATGCTGGTTGCGGTCGCCTGGTTCTGGAAGTGGCGCGCGCAGCGCACCGGCACCGAGCCCGATGAGCTGGGCAAGATGGTGATCGGCTCGGTCTTCGTGATCGTGGGCGGCCTGTGCCTTGTCGTCGCCTCGGCCACCACGGCGGCAGACGTGAAGATCGGCCTGTTCTGGCCGGTCCTGTTCCACCTCTTCAACTCGATCGGCTTTGCCCACCTCATGCCGGTCAGCCTGGCGCTCTTCACCAAGATCGCCCCGCGCGCGCTGAACGCGACGGTCGTGGGCATCTACTATCTGGCCTTCTTCGCCGCGAACAAGACCATCGGCATCGTGGGCGGGTGGTATTCCTCGATGGACACGACGCAGTTCTGGTTATTGCACGTGGCGAGCGCGGCCTTCGGCCTCGTCGCCTTCGCACTGCTCAAGGTATTCCTGGGCAAGACTCTCGCCGATCAGGCCCCCGCCTGATCGCAATCAGGCGAAGACCGCGACGGACTGCATGCCGGCCACGGCCGGCGTGCCGCCCTCGCCCCACTGCAGGATGTCCTCGCTCGCCAGACCGTGCCCCGACTGACGGCTGGTCGAGCGGATCAGCCACCAGCCATCGCGCGGCCGCGCCGCAGTATTCAGCATGTTGACGTGCCACTGCATCGAACTGACGGGCGTGCGCGGCGGCAGATGCGGGAGAACGGCAGGCGGCAGGGCATCGCCCAGCAGCACCGCCTCGACATCGGCATCGAGCCCCTCGCGCTCGCGCACGCGGACCCACCAGCACAAGTCCGCTTCCTGAAGGCGATCCGCCGGAACCGCCACGCGCACGTCGAAGTGCATCTGCATGAAGGCCGGAAGCACCTTGGTCTCGAAGACCGGAGCGTCCTCCAAGGGCACCAGGCCATCGGGCAGCGCATAGCCGCCCAGCGCCAGCACGCTTTCACGCGGGTGCATGAAGACGCAGTTCGCCAGGAACCCGGTTCCCTTCTCCCCCACCAGCTCGGCAGTCACCCAGACCGCGTTGCGGCCCGCCCGCACGATCTTCGCGCGCGCCTCGATGCGGCCCACCAGCGGGGAAATCATCGAGAACTGCGCCGAACGCAGCGGCAAGGGCTCGGGCAGAACCCGGCGCGCGGCTTCCACCGCCAGCGCCGAGGTCAACCCGCCATAAGCGGTGCGCCCCTGCTGCCAGTCGGGCGTGATCGCAAGGGCAAAGCCGTCCTCCAGCACCTCGGCGCCGGAGAGCATTTCGACAAGCGCAGGCATCGCCTCAGGCCAGCCGCGCGCCGTTGGGAACCGGCGTGTCGGGCGAGAAGAGCGTGATGCGCCCCTCTTCGTCCCCGAACCCCAGCGTCAGGCACTCGGACATGGCCTTGCCGATCTGGCGCGGCGGAAAGTTCACCACCGCGGCGATCTGCTTGCCGACCAGGTCCTCGCATTCATAGAGCGCAGCCACCTGCCCGATCGACTTGCGCGTCCCGATGCCGGGCCCGAAGTCGATCAGGAGTTTGTAGCTGGGCTTGCGCGCCCCCTCGTAGACCGTGGCCTCGACCACGGTCCCCACGCGAATGTCGACCTTCAGGAAATCGTCAAAGGCAATGGTTTCGGCAGGCGCCGCATCTGCGTCGTGGTCGAGGTGCAAGGGTTACTCCAGTTCCAGGATGATCGCGTCGACTGCCAGGCTGTCGCCCGCCTTGGCGTTGACCGCCTTGACCGTGCCCGACTTTTCGGCGCGCAGGATGTTCTCCATCTTCATCGCCTCGATCACGGCCAGCGGCTGGCCGGTCTCGACCTTGTCGCCCTCGCCCACGTTGAGCGAGACGAGGAGGCCCGGCATCGGGCAGATGAGGTACTTGGAAAGATCGGGCGGAATCTTCTCGATCATGTGCCTGGAATGCTGCGACACGCGGGTCGGCAAGCAGTCGAGCGTGTGGATCGCCCCGCGCGTGGTCATCTTGAAGCCCATGCGCGTGGTCTCGAGCTTGATCGTGATCGGCTCGCCATCGATGTCGGCATCGATGAAGCGATCGCCCGGCGTATATTCGAGCGCAAGGTCCACCTCGACATCGTTGACGAGGATCGTGTCCTCCTCGACGACCACGGTGTAGGGCTCCTTCCCGAGCGTCACGGTCCATTCACCCGGCGGATCGAGCGGGGTCGCCAGCTGGCCATCGACGCGGCGCGCACGGTCGGCACGGGCGGCGGCGATGAAACCGGCGACGGCCGCCAGCTTGATCTTGAGTTCGTCCGAAGCGGGTGCCCCGTGGAAGCCTTCGGGGTATTCCTCGGCAATGAAGCCGGTGGTCAGTTCGCCCGAACGGAACCGCTCGTGCTGCATGATCGCGTTCACGAAATCGATGTTGTGGCCCAGCCCCTCGATCTCAAAGGCGTCGAGCGCGGCGATCTGCTTGTCGGCCGCCTCGTCGCGGGTCTCGCCCCAGGTGATCAGCTTGGCGATCATCGGGTCGTAGAACATCGAGACCTGGCCACCTTCGTAGACACCATCGTCGACGCGGATGCCGTCGATGCCCCGGCGGCCATTGGCCGTGCCATCATCGCTCCAGCCGTCGACCGGCGGATTGTAGCGCACAAGGCGCCCGGTCGAGGGCAGGAAGCCGCGGTAGGGGTCCTCGGCGTAGACGCGGTTCTCGATGGCCCAGCCCTCGATCTTCACGTCGTCCTGCGTCATCGCCAGCTTCTCGCCATAGGCGACGCGGATCATCTGCTCGACAAGGTCGACCCCGGTGATCGCCTCGGTCACCGGGTGCTCGACCTGGAGACGGGTGTTCATTTCCAGGAAGTAGAACGATTCGCCCGTCGGGTCCGCACCCGAGACGATGAGTTCGACCGTGCCCGCCGAGTGGTAGTCCACCGCGCGCGCCAGGGCGACGCACTGCTCGCCCATGGCCTTGCGCATCTTGTCGGTGACGAAGGGCGACGGCGCTTCTTCGACCACCTTCTGGTGGCGGCGCTGGATCGAGCATTCGCGCTCGTTCAGGTAGAGGATGTTGCCGTGCTTGTCGCCCAGGATCTGGATCTCGATGTGGCGCGGGTTCTCGATGAACTTTTCAATGAAGACACGGTCATCGCCAAAGGAGTTGAGACCCTCGCGGCGGGTTGCCTCGAAGCCTTCGCGCACGTCGGTTTCCGACCAGGCGAGGCGCATGCCCTTGCCGCCGCCGCCAGCCGACGCCTTCATCATCACCGGGTAGCCGATCTCGTTGGAGATCTTCACCGCGTGCTCGGTGTCCTCGATCACGCCGACAAAGCCCGGGACCACGTTCACACCGGCCTCGCGCGCCAGCTTCTTGGATTCGATCTTGTCGCCCATCGCCGCGATCGCGCCCGGGGGCGGGCCGATGAAGGCGATGTTTTCCTTGGCCAGCGCCTCGGCGAACGAGGTTCGCTCGGAGAGGAAGCCATAGCCCGGGTGTACGGCCTCGGCGCCTGTCTGCTTGCACGCGGCAATGATCTTGTCCGCGATCAGGTAGCTTTCCGCCGCGGGCGAGGGCCCGATGTGGATCGCCTCATCCGCCATCTTGACGAAGGGCGCTTGTGCGTCGGCATCGGAGTACACGGCCACGGTCTCGATACCCATGCGCCGCGCGGTCTTGATCACGCGGCAGGCAATCTCGCCACGGTTTGCGATCAGAATCTTCTTGAACATCCCAACTACCTCATCAAACTCAGCGACTTATTAGCAAAATAGAAGTACGTAACAGGACCGCCAGAAGATTCGATCTTTAAAGAAAGAGGAACGTAACCAGCAAACTCCTCGTACAGATCGACTCTCTCCAAATCAAAAACTGGAGAAATCAAGCCACCCATCGCATGATTATACTCATAAGAATCCAGTCTGCTGACTTCTTCCACAGCCCAATTCATCATCCTCACTAGATCATTAATTGTACGCTTCTCGCCAAACCCCCAATTGTCGCGTTCAGAAGTCTTCTTAAACTCAAACGAAAATGAGCGTTCACCATCATGAAACCAAAGATCGGCACGCCCTTGGATGAGATTTTCCCGATCTGTTTTAGACAGCACTTTCCCGAGACGTTCTTTCTCTAAAACCTCCCAAGCTCGCTTGCTCAGCGGGTATTCAGCCAACGGGATCATTCCCTTACGGCTCGCCCCCGCCAAAAGAACACTCACTCCAGCAGTCTCATTGTCAAAGAATGGCGAATACTGCTCATACCAAGCCGCCATCCCCTCAGATATTTCATCTGCGCCAGCTATCATCTTCTCAATCGCTGGAGCCAGATATTTATATCGCTCATCCTTCTTCACCCAAGACCAAGCCAATATTCACTCCTCGAATTCGAGCTTGGCGCAGCCCTTGGGCATGCGGCTGGCTTCGACATCGGCGGATGTCTCGGTGATCGCCATGGGCTTGAGGCCCAGGCGTTCGAACATGGCAAGGTCGCTGTCATCGCCCGCGTTGGGGGCGGTGAGCAGCTTGTCGCCGGTGAAGATCGAGTTGGCGCCCGCCATGAAGCACATGGCCTGCGTCATCTCGGACATGGATTCGCGGCCCGCCGAGAGGCGCACCATCGAATGGGGCATGGTAATGCGCGCGACCGCGACGGTGCGGACGAACTCCACATCGTCGATCTTGGCCATCGGCGTGTCGGCCAGCATGTCGCCCAGCACCGTGCCCTTGACCGGCACGAGCGCGTTCACCGGCACCGACTGCGGATGATCGGGGAGCGTCGCCAGCGTGTGGACGAAGCCGACACGGTCAGCCCGCGTCTCACCCATGCCCACAATGCCGCCCGAGCACACGTTCATGCCCGCCATGCGCACGTTGGAGAGCGTGTCGAGACGGTCCTCCATGGTGCGCGTGGTGATGACATCGTCATAGCGTTCGGGCGAGGTGTCGATGTTGTGGTTGTAGTAGTCGAGACCGGCTTCCTTGAGCATGTCGGCCTGTTCGGCCGTCAGCATGCCCAGCGTCATGCAGGTTTCCATGCCCATTGCGCGCACGCCCTTCACCATCTCGATGATGGCGGGCATGTCGCGGTCCTTGGGGTTGCGCCAGGCCGCGCCCATGCAGAAGCGGGTCGATCCCTGGTCGGCGGCCTGCGCGGCGCGCTGGAGAACTTCCGACACGCCCATCAGCTTGGTCGCCTTGACGCCGCTCTTGGCGTGGACCGACTGCGAGCAGTAGCCGCAGTCTTCCTGGCAGCCGCCGGTCTTGATCGAGAGCAGCGTCGAAAGCTGGACCTCGTTCGCCTTGTGATTGGCGCGGTGGACCTCGGCGGCGCGAAAGACCAGCTCGGTAAACGGCAGGTCGAACAGCGCGGCGATCTCCTCGCGCGTCCAGTCGTTGCGGATGGCGGTGTGGGGGGCGTCGGTCATAGTCAAATCTGCTCCAGGGCCTGCGCGAGGTCGGCCACGATATCGTCGATGTGCTCGATCCCCACGGACACGCGCACGACATCGGGCCCTGCGCCTGCCTCGACCAGTTCGTCGTCGCGCAGCTGGCTGTGCGTCGTCGAAGCCGGGTGGATGATCAGCGAGCGCGTGTCCCCGATATTGGCCAGGTGGCTGAACAATTGGACCGAAGACACGAGCTTCACGCCCGCCTCATAGCCGCCTTTGACCCCGAAGGTGAAGACGGCGCCGCCCTTGCCGCCCAGATAGGTCTTCGCAAGCTGGTGATAGTCGCTCTCGGGCAGACCCGCATAGCTGACCCAGGCGACCTTGGGATGGGCCTGGAGCCACGTGGCCAGATGCAGCGCGTTGTCGCAGTGGCGCTCCATGCGCAGCGCAAGGGTTTCCATGCCTGTCAATACGTTAAAGGCGTTCTGCGGCGCGAGCGTGGGGCCAAGGTCACGCATTCCCAGCGCGCGGCAGGCCAGGACAAAGGCCAGGTTGCCAAACGCCTCGGTGAAGACCTTGCCGTGGTAGCTGGGGTTGGGCTGGGAAAGATAGGGGTACTTGCCCCCTGCGTTCCAGTCGAAGGTGCCCGCGTCCACGATCAGGCCCGCAATCGAATTGCCGTGCCCGCCCAGGAACTTGGTGGCCGAGTGAACCACAACGTCGGCGCCATGTTCGATAGGACGGCACAGCGCTGGCGTCGCCATGGTGTTGTCGACGATCAGCGGCACGCCTGCCGCATGGGCGACCCTGGCAATCGCGGCAATGTCCTGAACCACGCCGCCGGGATTGGCGAGGCTCTCGATGAAGACCGCGCGGGTCTTGTCATCAATGGCGGCGGCGACTTCCTCGGGATCGTCCGCGTTCACGAACTTCGAATCCCAGGCCATCTTCTTGAAGCTGTGCCCGATCTGGTTGAGCGAACCGCCGTAGAGCTTCTTGGCCGCCACGATGTTGCAGCCCGGCTCCATCAGCGTGTGGAAGGCAAGAAACTGCGCGGCATGGCCCGAGGCGGTCGAGAGCGCCGCCACCCCGCCTTCGAGCGCGGCGATCTTGCCTTCGAGCGCGCCGTTGGTGGGGTTCATGATGCGGGTATAGATGTTGCCGAATTCGTTGAGCGCAAAGAGGTCGGCCGCGTGCTCGGGGCCGTCAAAAACGTAGCTGGCCGTCTGATAGATCGGCGTGATGCGCGCATTCGTCGCCGGATCGGGCTGGGTACCGGCGTGGATGGTCATGGTCTCGAGCTTGTGCGTCATGTCCCTCTCCTGTCCTCTCGTCACTGAACCGTTTCGCCAAGGCGGCGCGTCGCATAACCGCGCAGTGCATCGGCGTAGTGCGGCGCGGCGCGGCGTGCGCCCTCGTCCGCCCCGAACCCTTCGACCGAACGCGCAATGCGCGCCAGAGCCGCATCGCTCAGACTGTCCAGCCGCGCGCGGTAGATACCGATGGTGAAGACGATGGCGCGCGAGCGCTTGAGACGGCGCAGCGCCTCACGCTCGCAGCGCACGAAGAGAGTACTGCCTGCGTTCTCGGGCGTAACATGCGCGAAGCGGGCCTCGGGCGCCGTGTCGGGGAGATACCGCAGCGCATCGCTCGCCACTACGAAGGCGTTGGTGCGCCCGAAGATGTTGAAGGACTGCAAGCCCTCCATGAACTTGTCGACGCCGCTGGCAAGCGCCTCTTCATACCCATCGATGGGCGCATGGATCGCCGCGGTGGAGAGGCCCATCTTCTCCTCAAGACGCCAGTCGGTTGGAAAGGCGACCGCCCCCGCGGCAAGACGGAACGGCGCGCCGGGGGCATCCTGAACCATGATGCACAGGTCCTCCCAGCAGGCCCGTGCGCAATCCTCAAGGTCCCCCTCGACACCCAGCAACTCGCCCAGCTCGGCAATCGCGTCGGCCGCCTCGGGCCGCACAATCACGCTGTGCGGGTGCGCATCGAAGGCGGCGGCGCGCGCGGTGAGGTCGGGCGTGGGATCGAGCCAGTCGGCCTCGCGCAAGCGCACCAGCCCCATGCGCAAAGGCCCTTCGACCCGCGCCTGGGGGAGGAGTGCCTCCACGGAAAAACCGAGTGTCATCGTCTCTATCCCACGCCCGTCCCGCCGCTTACTCGGCCGCGTCCAGCGCTTCGCCCGCAGGCGGCATGTTGTGGCCCAGAAGACGCAGCACGTCGGCCGCACATTCCACCACGTTCGAACCCGGCCCATAGATGCCCTGAACGCCGCGCTCCTTGAGGTAGTCGTAGTCGGTCGCCGGAATGACGCCGCCCGCCACCACCTTGATATCGCCGCGCCCGGCTTCACGCAGGTGCTCGATCATCTCGGGGATGAGAGTCTTGTGCCCAGCCGCAAGGCTGGAAGCGCCGACCACCTCGACCTCGTTGTCGAGCGCCATCTTGCAGGCCTCTTCCGGGGTCTGGAACAGCGGACCCGACACCACATCGAAACCCATGTCACCAAAGGCTGAGGCGATCACGTTGGCGCCGCGGTCGTGGCCGTCCTGGCCCATCTTGGCGACGAACAGGCGCGGCGCGCGGCCGAGGCGACGCGAGACCGCCTCCACCCCGTCGAGCACCTGCTGGTAGCGGCTGTCGCCCTCGTACGCAGTGCCATAGATGCCCTTCACCGGGGTCGGCATCGTGCCGTGGCGGCCGAAGACCTCTTCCATCGCCGCCGAGATCTCGCCCAGCGTTGCGCGTTCGCGCGCGGCATCGACGGCGAGTGCCAGAAGGTTGCCCTTGCCCTTCGCACCTTCGGTCAGGGCCTTGAGCGCGGCGCGGCACTTGGCCTCATCGCGGCCCGCCCTGACCTTGTTGATGCGCGCGATCTGGCTGGCGCGGACCTTGGCGTTGTCGACCGCGAGGGTCTCGATGGGGTCTTCCTGATCGCGGCGGTACTTGTTGACGCCCACGATCACGTCATCGCCCCGGTCGACGCGGGCCTGACGCCCGGCCGCGGCTTCCTCGATCATGCCCTTGGGCCAGCCAGCCGCCACGGCCTTGGCCATGCCGCCTTCGCTCTCGACGCGCTCAATGATCTCCCAGGCCTTCTCGACCAGTTCGCTGGTCAGCGCCTCGATGTAGTAGGAGCCGCCCAGGGGATCGACGACATTGGTCATGCCGGTCTCTTCCTGGATCACGATCTGGGTGTTGCGCGCGATGCGGGCCGAGAAGTCGGTCGGCAGGGCGATCGCCTCATCCAGCGCGTTGGTATGGAGCGACTGGGTGCCCCCCAGCATCGCGGCCATCGCCTCGATGGTGGTGCGCATGACGTTGTTGTACGGGTCCTGCTCCTGCAAGCTGACGCCCGAGGTCTGGCAGTGCGTGCGCAGCATCTTGGAGCGCTCGGACTTGGCGCCGAGCTGCGTCATCGCGCGGTGCCACAAGGTGCGCGCAGCGCGCAGCTTGGCGATCTCCATGAAGAAGTTCATGCCGATCGCGAAGAAGAACGAAAGGCGGCCCGCAAACTTGTCGATGTCGAGGCCCGAGGCCACGCCGTACTTCACGTATTCCATGCCGTCGGCGATGGTGAAGGCGAGTTCCTGGACCTGCGTCGCGCCCGCTTCCTGCATGTGGTAGCCGGAAATCGAGATCGAGTTGAACTTGGGCATGTTGTCCGCCGTATAGGCGAAGATGTCCGAGATGATCCGCATCGAAGGCTCGGGCGGATAGATGTAGGTGTTGCGGACCATGAACTCCTTCAGAATGTCGTTCTGAATGGTACCGGTCAGCTTGTCGGGCGAAACGCCCTGTTCCTCGGCGGCGATGATGTAGAAGGCAAGGCACGGGATCACCGCGCCGTTCATCGTCATCGAAACCGACATCTCGTCCAGCGGAATGCCATCGAAGAGGATCTTCATGTCCTCGACGCTGTCGATGGCGACCCCCGCCATGCCGACGTCGCCAGTCACGCGCGGGTGATCGGAATCGTAGCCACGGTGCGTAGCAAGGTCGAAGGCGACCGAGAGCCCCTTCTGCCCTGCCGCAAGGTTACGGCGGTAGAAGGCGTTCGATTCCTCGGCGGTCGAGAAGCCCGCATACTGGCGGATCGTCCAGGGGCGCCCTGCGTACATCGAGGCCTTCACACCGCGCGTGAAAGGCGCAAAGCCGGGCAGGCCCGGATCGGTGGTCACGTCCTCGGCGGTGTAGAGCGGCTTTACCGCGATACCTTCAGGCGTGTTCCAGGTGAGGTCCCGGCCCTTCACTTCCTTGTCGGCAAGGGCCTTCCAGTCGTCCAGCTTGGGTGTGTCGCTCATCTCAGAATCCCTTGAACTCGGGTTTGCGCTTCTCGCGGAAGGCGGTGACCGCTTCCTTGAAGTCCTCGGAGAAGCCGGCATCGCTCTGGTTCGCCGCTTCCATTCGGAGGCTCTGGTCAAAATCATGGTCAAGCGCGTGGATGACCTGCTTGCGGATCATCCCCAGCGCCCGCGTTGGCCCCTTGGCGAGCTTCGCGGCCAACGCCTTCGCCTCGGCCAGCGAAGTTCCGTCTTCGACCACGCGCGCGATAAGGCCCATGCCTTGCGCATCCTCGGCCGAGAGCTTTTCGCCCAGCAGCGCCAGTTCCATTGCGCGCGCGCGGCCCACGCACTTGGCCACCATCCAGGTTGCGCCTGCATCGGGGACAAGGCCAATGTTGGCAAAGGCGAGCAGGAAGTAGGCCGAGCGCTCGGCAACGACGATATCACCGGCAAGCGCAAAGCCCATGCCTGCGCCCACCGCCGGGCCATTGACGGCGACGACGAGCGGCACGGGCAGTTCGGCCAGCGTGCGCGCCAGCGGGTTGTAGGTGGTGCCCAGAATCTCGCCCAGGTCCTCGGGCAGCGCGTCCTCGCCATCAGCCTGCAGGTCCGCGCCCGACGAAAAGGCCCGGCCCGCGCCCGTCAGCACCAGCGCGCGCGCACCTTCGGCCACGCTCGTCTCCAGCGCGAGGCGCAGTTCGGTGATGAGACGCGGGGTCAGCGCGTTCAGGCGCTCCTCGCGCGAGAGCGTGAGAATGGCGACATCGCCCTCACGCTCGACCTTGAGAACCTCGGCCATCAGTGCGCGCCCCTGGGACGTTCCATGATCTCGGTCAGCTGGCCGCCCATGTCCTTGGGGTGGACGAAGAAGATCATCGTGCCGTGTGCGCCAATGCGCGGCTCGCCCAGGACCCGCTTGCCCTGCCCCTCAAACCAGGCCTTGGCCTCGGCAATATCCTCGACCTCGTAGCAGATGTGGTGCTGGCCCCCGAGCGGGTTCTTCGCCAGCCACTTGCCAACCGCGGAATCGGGATCGGTGGGTTCGAGCAGTTCGATCTGCGTGCCACCCGTGGTGCCCAGCGCCCCGCTCTCCTGCGGCGTCTCGACGAAGCAGACACGCACCTTCTGGCTTTCGAGCACGAAGGGCTCGGTCACGACAGCCGCGCCCATCACGTCCTTGTAGAAGGCGATGGCGGCATCGAGGTCGGGCGTCGCGACGCCGACGTGGTTGAGACGGCCAAGCTTCATGGCTGAGGCTCCTTGGGAGTTTCGAGAATTTCGGTGAGGATGCCGCCCATGTCATCGCCATGGACGAAGAAGATCGGATGGCCGTGGGCGCCCGGGCGCGGCTCGCCCAGGACACGCTTGCCCTGGGCCTCGAACCAGGCCTTGGCCTCGTGGATGTCGGGCACCTCGAAGCACAGGTGATGCTGCCCGCCGCCCGGGTTCTCGGCCAGGAACGGGCTCACCGTGCTGTCTGCGCGCAGGGGCTGGATCAGCTCGACCTGCGTGCCGTTCATCGCCCCGCCCGCAGGCGTGTCGACAAAACGGATGAGGATGCCGGCCCGCTCGATCACGATGGGCTCGTGGACATGGATTGCGCCCATCACGCCCGTCCAGTGCGCGAGCGCAGCCTCCATGTCGGGGACCGCGATGCCCACGTGATTGAGCCGGCCCAGCTGCATCAGGCGCAGGCCTCGATGACCATGGCAATGCCCTGTCCGCCACCGATACACATGGTGATGAGCGCGTACTTGCCGCCCGTGCGCTTCAGCTCGTACATCGCCTTGACGGTGAGGATCGTGCCGGTCGCGCCAATCGGATGGCCGAGCGAGACGCCCGAGCCGTTGGGGTTGGTCTTGGCTGGATCGAAGCCCAGCTCCTTAGCAACGCCGCAGGCCTGCGCGGCGAAGGCCTCGTTGCTTTCGATCACGTCGATCTGGTCCAGCGTGAGGCCAGCGCGCTCCAGCGCGACCGGAACCGCCTTGACGGGGCCAAGGCCCATGACCGTAGGCTCGACGCCCGCGTGGCCCCAGCCCAGGATCTTGGCCATCGGCTTCAGGCCCTTCTCGGCCACGGCCTTGCCACTTGCCAGGACGACCGCGGCCGCACCATCGTTGATGCCCGAGGCGTTGCCCGCGGTCACCGTGCCGTCCTTCTTGAAGACGGTCTTGAGCTTGGCCATCGATTCCAGCGTGGCGTCGGCGCGCACGTGCTCATCGGTGTCGAACACGGTCACGCCCTTGCGGGTCTTGATCTCGACCGGAACGATCTGGTCCTTGAAGTAGCCCTTCTCGATCGCGTTCGCGGCGCGCTTGTGGCTCTCGACCGCAAGCGCGTCCTGGTCCTCGCGAGTGATCTCGCACTGCGCCGCGACGTTCTCGGCGGTGACGCCCATGTGGATGTCGTCGAAGGGATCAGTCAGCGCGCCGAGCATGCCGTCCTCGAAAGTGACGCCGCCCATTTTCACGCCCTTGCGCACGGCGCTGGTCATGTGGGTGGAGTTTGACATGACCTCGCACCCGGCACCCACGGCGAACTGGTGCTCACCCAGCGCAATCGCCTGCGCCGCCGAAACGATAGCCTGGAGGCCCGAGCCGCACAGGCGGTTGACGTTCATCGCCTGCGAAGAGATCGGCACGCCCGCGTTCACCGCCGCCATGCGCGAGACATAGGCGTCCTTGGGCTGGGTCGGGACGACCGTGCCCACGACCACGTTCTCGATCAGGTCGGCCTCGATCCCGGCACGGGCGATGGCTTCCTTGATGGCGATGGCGCCGAGCTCCGCCGGACGGAACGAGGCCAGGCTGCCGCCAAAGGTGCCGACCGCCGTGCGTGTACCGCTGACGATGTAGATCTCTTCCATGAGTGCCCTCTATCCTCTTCAAATGATGGTTCGCCCCGGAGGCGGCGCGGCCTTCCTGGCATCGCGCCTGCGCCCGGACGATGGCCCGCCTTACAGCGGAATGTTGTCGTGCTTCTTCCAGGGGTTCTCGAGGTTCTTGTTGCGCAGCTTGCGAAGGCCCAGCGCAATGCGCTTGCGGGTCGACTGCGGGTAGATGACCTCGTCGATGTAGCCCCGGCTCGCCGCCACGAACGGATTGGCGAAGCGGTCCTCGTATTCCTTGGTCTTGGCCGCGATGCCATCGGCGTCGAGACCGCGGAAGATGATCTCCACCGCGCCCTTGGCACCCATCACCGCGATTTCGGCGGTCGGCCAGGCGTAGTTGAGATCGCCGCGCAGGTGCTTGGAGGCCATGACGTCATAGGCGCCGCCATAGGCCTTGCGGGTGATCACGGTGATCTTGGGCACGGTCGCCTCGCCATAGGCGAAGAGCAGCTTGGCGCCGTGCTTGATGATGCCGTTGTGCTCCTGGTCGGTGCCCGGAAGGAAGCCCGGCACGTCAACGAAGGTGATGATCGGGATGTTGAAGGCATCGCAGAAACGCACGAAGCGCGCGGCCTTCTTGGACGCGTTGATGTCGAGCACGCCTGCCAGCACCATCGGCTGGTTGGCGACGATGCCCACCGTCTTGCCCTCGACACGGCCGAAGCCGCACAGGATGTTGCCCGCGTGAAGCGGCTGGATCTCGAAGAACTCGCCCTCGTCCAGCGTCTTGCGGATGACTTCGTGCATGTCATAGGGCTGGTTGGCAGACGGCGGAATGATCGTGTCGAGGCTCGGCTCGAGACGGTCCCAGGGGTCCGCATTGGGACGCTCGGGCACTTCGTCGCGGTTCGAGGCAGGCAGGAAGTCGATGAATTCGCGCGCGGCCAGCAGCGCCTCGATGTCGTTTTCCAGCGCCAGGTCCGAGACCGAGGTCTTGGACGAGTGGGTGATCGCGCCGCCCAGCTCTTCCTGCGTGACGACCTCGTTCGTCACCGTCTTGACCACGTCCGGGCCGGTCACGAACATGTAGGAGCTGTCCTTCACCATGAAGATGAAGTCGGTCATCGCGGGCGAATAGACCGCACCGCCCGCGCACGGGCCCATGATCAGGGAAAGCTGCGGCACCACGCCCGAGGCCAGCACGTTCTTCTGGAACACGTCGGCATAGCCGCCCAGCGAAGCGACGCCTTCCTGGATGCGCGCGCCGCCCGAATCGTTGAGGCCGATCACCGGCGCGCCGACCTTGAGCGCCGCGTCCATCACCTTGCAGATCTTCTGCGCGTGGCGCGCCGAGAGCGAGCCGCCGAACACGGTGAAGTCCTGGCTGAATACATAGACAAGACGGCCGTTGATCGTGCCCGATCCGGTCACCACACCGTCGCCCGGGATCTTCTGCTCTTCCATGCCGAAATCGATGCAATCGTGCTCGACATAGAGGTCCATCTCCTCGAAGCTGTCCTCATCGAGGAGAACTTCCAGGCGTTCGCGTGCGGTCAGCTTGCCCTTGGCATGCTGTGCATCGATGCGGCGCTGGCCTCCGCCCATCTTGGCACCGGCACGACGCTTCTCCAGTTCGGCAATATTGGCTGACATCCGACTTCCCTTGGCAGTGCTGTCCCAGACCACGGCGGAAATGGCCCCGCTGCGGAACGGTCCATGGTGGTACGAGCAAAACTTTTTCTGCGCGTGCTAAGGCAGGTCACGGCGCTCAGGTCAACAGTTTTAATCGCCCGGTTAAACAGAAATCGTATTCTGGCCGGACAATATCCGGCAAGCGATCTTCCCGTCCGGCAGGCGCAAACGGTGCGCTTGCGTCACTTTGCGCGAAACACTGTATCGTTTCATGCACGTGCGCGCACGAAAAAGGGCAGGAGTTACCCCCTGCCCCATTTCGCCACTGGCTTCGCATCTGCGGCGAAGTGGCCCCTGTCGGACGCGCTCTACTTCAGGAGGACAAGTTCCTCCGACATCGTGGGATGCACCGCGACGGTCGCATCGAAGTCCGCCTTGGTGAGCCCGGCCTTAACGGCCACGGCGGCGACCTGGATGATCTCGGGCGAATCCGGGCCGATCATGTGCAGGCCCAGCACCTTGCCGGTCTCAGGCTCACAGATCATCTTGTAGAGCGCGCGCTCGTTACGATGCGCGAGCGCGTTCTTCATCGGCCTGAAATCGCTGGTGTAGACCTTGCACGATCCGAACGCCTTGGTCGCCTCGCTCTCGGTCATGCCGACAGAGGCAATCGGGGGGTGGCTGAACACCGCCGAAGGGACGCAGCCGTAATCGACCGTGGTCGGCTTGCCGGCAAAGACGGTGTCGGCAAAGGCCTGGCCCTCGCGGATCGCGACCGGGGTGAGTTGGATGCGGTCGGTGACATCGCCCACCGCATAGATGCTCTCAACGCTGGTGCGGTTGTACTCGTCCACCGCGATGGCGCCGCGATCGTTGGTCGCAACCCCCACCTCGCCAAGGCCAAGCCCTTCGACATTGGGGACGCGGCCCGTGGCATAGAGCACGCAGTCGACGTCCATCGGATCATGGTTGGTCATGAAGACCTTGAGCGAGCCGTCCGCGTTCTTCTCGATCTTCTCGAACTCGGCCTGGAAGCGGAAGTCGATGCCCTTGGCCATCGAGATCTGCAGCAGGCGGTCGCGCATGGCCTCGTCATAGCCGCGCAGGATCTGATCCGAGCGGTTCATGATGGTGACCTTCGCGCCGAACTCGTTGAAGATCCCGGCGAACTCGTTGGCAATATAGCCCCCGCCTGCGATCAGGACGCGCTGGGGAATGGCGTCGAGATGGAACGCCTCGTTCGAGGTGATGCCGTGCTCGTGCCCTGCAAAGCCGGGCACGAAAGGACGCGCGCCAGTGGCGATGAGGATCACCTTGGCGGTCTTCACCTCGCCGCTCGAGAGCGTGATCTCGTGCGGGCCGGTGATCGTCGCGCGTTCGTGGAACACCTCGACGCCGTTGTTCTCCAGCGTCTGCTTGTAGAGGCCATTCAGACGGTCGATGTCATTGAGGACATTGTCGCGCAGCTTCACCCAATCGAATTTGGCTTCACCGATTTCCCAGCCGAAGTGCTTGGCGTCCTCAAGATCCTCGGCGAAGTGGGCACCATAGACGAGCATCTTCTTGGGCACGCAGCCGCGGATCACACAGGTACCACCCACGCGAAACTCCTCGGCCACCGCCACGCGCGCACCATGGGCCGCCGACACACGGCTGGCGCGCACGCCCCCCGAACCGGCACCGATGGTGAAAAGGTCGTAATCGTATTCGGACATCTGCTGGTCGCTCCCGGCGCGTGGGCCTTGCATTCGAGACTATGGATCGCTGCGTGCGCATATGGGCCGGGACAGGTCCCTTTGACAACCGCGCACCCCGATTGTTTGCCTAGCAAACAATCAAGAGCATGCAAGCAGGAAGGATTCCGAGGGCCATCGCCCTCGGGCTCCCAAAAACGGGCAACCTCACCCTTCCCGCACCAGGCGGGCGCAGAATAGCGAGGTCGCCGATTTTGGGGTCAAGGGCCGATGGCCCCTTGAATCCTCTGTTTATACTTCAGGCGATCCCGGCGGCCTGGAGCAGCGCTTCGGTCGAGGGGTCAAAGGTCGTGCCCCCCTTCTCGATCTGCTTGGCAATCGCCTTGCCCAGCTCGACGCCGAACTGGTCGAAGGGATTGATCCCCATGAGTACCGCGTTCGCAAACGTGCGGTGTTCATGGAACGCCACCAGCGCACCGAATGTGGCGGGCGTCAGGTCGTCGAGAAGGATCGTCGCCGAAGGACGGTCGCCCGGATAGGCGCGCGCCGCGTCGTCGCTCGCCTTGCCCGCCATGAGCGCGGCGCCCTGCGCAAAGCAGTTGGAGAGCAGGATGCGGTGGTGATCCTCTGCCAGGTCATCGCCCGGCGCGATGCAGGCGATGAAGTCCACCGGCACAAGGTTGGTGCCCTGGTGGAGGAGCTGGAACACCGCGTGCTGCGCATCAGTCCCCACGCCGCCCCAGGTGATCGGCGCGGTCGGCCCTTCGACCGGCGTGCCGTCGGCCTTCACGCTCTTGCCGTTCGATTCCATCTCGAGCTGCTGGAGATAGTCAGGCAGCAGCGCCAAGCGCTGGTCATAGGCGAAGACCGCGCGGGTCTGGCAGCCGCGCAGGCGCGCGTAGTACTGGTCGGCAAAGGCCGCGCGCAGCGGCAGGTTGTCGGCCCCGTCGGTGTCGCGGAAATGCTCGTCCATGGCAGCCGCGCCCGCGAGAAATTCGGCAAAGTCCGGCCAGCCCAGCGCCATCGCGACCGGGAAGCCGATCGAAGACCACAGCGAATAACGCCCGCCCACGCTTTCCGAGAACGGCAGGATGCGCGTTTCATCGACGCCCCATTCGACCGCCTTCTCCGGCGAGGCCGTGAGCGCGACGACGCGGCCATAGGGATCGGCGACCTCGTTCTCCCGGAACCAGTTCATCACGCTTTCCGCGTTGGTCATGGTCTCGATGGTGGTGAAGGTCTTGGACGCGATGGCCAGCATCGTGGTTTGCGGATCACAGGCCCGCAGCGCGCGCTCCAGCGCAACCCCGTCGATGTTGGAGACGACATGCACGTCGACCAGCGCACCTTCTTCCGAAAGCGCGTCGACCGCCAGAGCCGGGCCCAGCGCCGAACCGCCGATGCCGACATGGATGAGGTGCTTCACCTCGCCCATCGCGCCGCGCAGGATCGCCTCGACAATCGCGGCGGTCTTGTGGTGGTAGTCGAGCGCCAGCTGGACGCTCTCTTCCTTGCCCACGCCGCGCTGCGCGGTGTGCTCGGCCGCGCGGCCTTCGGTCGGGTTGACGATCTCGCCCGCGAACAGCGCCGCGCGGCGCCCGGCAAAGTCCATGGCGCCGGCCAGTTCCTCGAACGCGGAGATGTGCGCGTCATCGAGGTGGGTCTTCGACCAGTCGAATCGGATCTCGCCCAGCGTCTCTTCCTCGCCCAGTTCAAAACGGGTCGAAAGCTTGTCGAGGCGCTGCGAATCGCCATCGAAGAGCTCGGTCAGGCTCGGTTTTGCAAGCCCCTTGAGAGCGTCCCAGATCGCGTCAGTCATGCCAGTCTCCTCGTTCATGGCGCATTTGGATCGCCTTATGGTTATTGCAGATGCGAAAACCAAGCCGTTTCACAAGAGCGGCGACGCGCCTGTCCCCGGTCGAGCCAAGTTCGCCGCTCCTCGGCAATTCACTTGACCTTTGGGGCCTCGCGCAACATGGGTCGGGCATGAGCGAAACCGATAGCGTTCCCGACACGGCGCCCGCCGCCAAGGCGCCCCAGCCCCCTGCGGCCAAGCCTGACGAAAAGCCCAAGAAGGACGAGAACTTCTTCGCGTTCCTGTTCTGGCTGGTGCTGGGCGTGGTCGTGCTGCGCAGCTTCATCGTCTCGCCGTTCAACATTCCCAGCGAATCGATGCTGCCGCGCCTGCTGATCGGGGATTACCTGTTCGCTTCGAAGTGGTCCTACGGCTACTCGAAGTACTCGCTGCCCTTCAGCGCGCCGCTGATCCCGGGCCGCGTCTTCGCCAGCCAGCCCGAGCGCGGCGATGTCGTCATCTTCAAGGCGCCCCCGGGCAACGACCTCGACTACATCAAACGCGTGATCGGCCTCCCCGGCGACGAAATCCGCATGCAGGGCGGCCAGGTCATCCTCAATGGCACGCCCGTGCCCAAGGAACGCATCGACGACTTCATCCTGCCCGTCACGCAGAACATGCGCGATTCCGCCAAGACGGAAATGCGCCTCCCCTGCGTCGAGCCGCGTTTCGAGATTGTACGCGCCGATGGCTCGTCGGCCTGCCGCTATCCGCAGTACCGTGAAACGCTGCCCAACGGGGTCAGCTACAACGTGCTCGACATGGGGTCGCGCGAGAAGGACAACACCGGCACCTACATCGTGCCCGAAGGCCATATGTTCCTGATGGGGGACAACCGCGACAACTCGCTGGACAGCCGATTCCCGGCCATCGAAGGCGGTGGCATCGGCATTGTCCCGCAGGAAAACCTGGTGGGCAAGGCGGCGCTGATGATGTTCTCGACCGACGGCTCGGCCAACTGGCTGCTGCCCTGGACCTGGTTCACGGCCGCGCGCTGGAACCGCATCGGTGGGACCTTCTGATCCGTGCTCACTGACGATACCCGCCGCTTTCTCGAAGAGACGGTCGGCCAGCCCATCGGCGACGAGGCGATCTGGATCGCCGCCCTCACCCACGGCAGCACCGGTGAGAAGCGCAACTACGAACGCCTGGAGTTCCTGGGCGACCGTGTTCTTGGCCTCTCCATTGCCGAGTGGCTCTACGAACACAGCGCCGAAGCGGAAGGCCGCCTGTCGCAGCGCCTCAACGCGCTCGTCAGCCGCGCGACCTGCGCCGTCATTGCGCGTGGCCTGGGCCTTGGTCCGCACATGCGCCTTGGCAAGCAGGCGCGCGACGACGGGGGCGAGGACAGCGAGAACATCCTGGGCGACGTCATGGAGGCCCTGATCGGCGCCTGCTTCCTCGTCCACGGCTTCGAAGCCGCGCAGGCCATGGTGCGGCGCCTCTGGGCCAAGACGCTGGAGGGCAAGACCGGCCAGCGCAAGCACCCCAAGTCGGCGCTGCAGGAATGGGCCGCGGGCAACCGCCGCCGCATGCCCGAGTACAAGCTGCTCGACCGCTCCGGCCCCGATCACGCCTCGCAATTCACCGTCGAGGTTGCTATTCACAATGTGGGCCGCGCACAGGCCACGGCCAATTCCAAGCAGGATGCCGAAACCCGCGCGGCTGAGGAATTCATGAGGAAGTTTGCATGACGTCGCCCGAAAATAGCGCGGAGAAGTGCGGCCTTGTCGCCGTCATCGGCGCGCCCAACGCGGGCAAGTCCACGCTGGTCAACGCCCTTGTTGGCCAGAAGGTGGCGATCACCTCGGCCAAGGCGCAGACCACCCGCGCGCGCCTCATGGGCATTGCCCTCGAAGGCAAGGTCCAGATCATCCTGGCCGACACGCCCGGCATCTTCGCGCCCAAGCGCCGGCTCGATCGCGCGATGGTGGCCGCGGCCTGGGAAGGCGCCGAGGAAGCCGACGCGATCCTGCTCGTGGTCGACCCGATCAAGCAGCGTCGCCACGAACTGGAGCCCCTGCTCGAGACACTGAAAGACCGTTCGGAGCGCAAGATCCTCGTCCTCAACAAGGTCGATGCCTGCGCCAAGGAACCGCTGCTCAAGCTCGCTCAGGACCTCGCCGCCTCGGTCACCTTCGATGAAATCTACTTCGTCTCCGCCCTGACCGGGGACGGCGTGCCGGAACTGAAGGCCCATCTGGCCGGGCTCATGCCCGAGGGCCCTTGGCACTACCCTGAGGAACAGGTGTCGGATGCCAGCGAGCGCCTGCTCGCCTGCGAGGTCACGCGCGAACAGCTCTACCGCCAGCTCCACGAGGAACTGCCCTACGACAGCGCGGTGCGGGCCGAAAGCTACACCCAGCGCAAGGACGGCTCGGTCGAGATCCGCCAGCAGATCGTGGTCACCCGCGACAACCAGCGCGCCATCGTGCTGGGCAAGCGTGGCGCCAAGATCAAGGCCATCGGCGAAGCGGCCCGCAAGGAACTCGCCGAGATCCTGGGGCAGAAGGTCCACCTCTTCCTCCACGTGAAGGTCGAGGAAAATTGGGCCGAGACGAAAGATATCTACGAGGAAATCGGGCTCGACTGGGTCCGCTAGGCGTTTCTCGCGGGAGATACCCCCGCGTTCCCTTCCAGGAGGCACGATGACGTTCTTTTCCCGCGCGGGCCGCCTTGGGCTGGCCGCGCTGTTTAC
This sequence comes from Novosphingobium profundi, assembly GCF_020524485.1. Lineage (GTDB taxonomy): Bacteria > Pseudomonadota > Alphaproteobacteria > Sphingomonadales > Sphingomonadaceae > Novosphingobium > Novosphingobium profundi_A. Next base: position 369,003 of record NZ_JAIVLF010000005.1, read on the forward strand.
CGGTGCCTGCGCGCTTTCGATGAGTGCGGCACAGGCCCAGACACGCACTCCCATCCGCGTCGAGCCGACCACACCCGAACCGCTCGTGACCATCGAGGCACCCCCGCCGCCCGACCCCGTGAGCCTGGAAGGCGAGCGCTACGTGGCGATGGGCTCCTCGTTCTCGGCGGGCCCGGGCCTGCGCCCGGCCAAGCCCGGCCCCCACCCGCGCTGCGGGCAGAGCCAGAACAACTATCCCACGCTTCTTGCCGAGCGCTTCGGGCTGAACCTGACCGACCGCACCTGCTCGGGTGCGATGACGACGAACATCTTGGGCCCGTGGAAGGAAATCGCCCCGCAGATCGAGGCGGTTACGCCCCAGACCCGGCTGGTGACGATCACCATCGGCGGCAACGATCTCAATTACATCGGGAACCTCTTCTCGGCGACCTGCCACTATCGCAACGCCAACCGCACGCCAGGCTCCAAGCCTCGCACGTGCAATGCCGTGCGCACACCCCAGAACGTCGACTACGCCCGCGTCGAGATGCAGATGAACGAGATAGTCCGCCGCGTGCGCAGCCAGGCCCCGCGCGCGCGGATCGTACTCGTCCAGTATCTGACCCCGCTGCCGCCCGCAGGCCAGCTGTGCGAGGCGACGCCTGTCAGCCCCGAACACGCCGCCATCGTGCGCACCATCGGCAAGCGCCTTGGCGAGATTACCGACAAGGTTGCCCGCGAGCGCGGTGTTCTGGTCGTGGAAATGAATATCGCCTCGAAGGGGCATACGCCCTGCGACGGCGAAAACGCCTGGATGATCGGTTCACCGGCGGGCTACAACGGGAGTCTGGGCCTCCAGTGGCACCTCAACCTTGCGGGCATGCGCGCAACCGCACAGGACATCTCCTGGTGGCTGATCAACAGCGGTATCAAGGAAATCAACCCGCCTGCGTACGACGATGCGCCCGAGGTACAGAGCCAGGACAGCGCGGCCGCAATCGGCTAATTTCAAGAAGATAAAGAGGACTGCTCAAGGGGCCATCGCCCCTTGGACCCCGGAACGGACCACCTCACGTCTTTCAGCCACGGTCACGCAAGGAAGGTGAGGTCGCCAGTTCGGGGAGCCCGAGGGCAATGGCCCTCGGAAACCTCTTGTTTCTACCTTACCGTGCCTTCGCGATGGAGAACCCGTGCTGGCGCGCGGCGTCCTTGGTCGATTCCTCGGTACGGTTGAGGGCCTTGGCGATTTCCTTGAGGCCCTTGCCCTTGCCCGCAAGCGTCTGCAGCTTCTGCAATTCTTCGGGCTTCCAGGGCTGCTTGTGCTTGGCGATCTTGTTGCTCACGGCCTGCTTTCCGGCCCCGACATGGGCCTCAACTGATTGGGGCTGAACTCAGCCCTTTGCTGATCCACGCCGCGGAGCGCACACAAGCGCATCCGCAGCGCGATCATGGGAACTTACGCGTCCCAGGGCACGTCGTCGCCCTGGTCCTCGCCCGAGGCAGCCGACTTCTTCGCCGGGGCCTTCTTCGCGGCGGCCTTCTTCGGCGCCGCCTTCTTGGCCGGAGCCTTTTTCGCGGCCGTCTCGCCCTCGCCGTCGTCGGCCTTCTTCTTGGGCGCGGCCTTCTTGGCCGGAGCCTTCTTCTTCGCGGGCGCCTTCTTCTTGCCCTTGGGCGGGCCCTTGGCGGCCTTCGCGTCGATCAGGGCGATCGCCTCGGCCTCGGTCAGGTCCTCGGGCTTGCTGTCGCGCGGGAGCGTGGCGTTGTAGGTGCCGTCGGTCACGTAGGGGCCATAACGACCCGACATGACCTTCATCTCACCCTCGCTGGTGGGGTGTTTGCCCAGGACCTTGATCGGTTCGGCCTTGGTGCGCCCCCCGCCCCGGCCCGCCGCCGCTTCGGCGAGGATCGAGACCGCGGCGTTCATGCCCGTCTCGAACACGTCCGCGGTGGTCTTGAGCTTGCCGTACTTGCCATTGTGCAGGAGGTACGGCCCGTAACGCCCGATGTTCGCAACGATTTCCTCACCCGTTTCGGGGTGCGTGCCGACCGTGCGCGGCAGGCTCAGCAGCTTGACCGCCCAGTCCAGATCAAGCTCGTCGATGTCCTTGGGGATCGAGGCGCGCTTGGCTTCCTTGCCCTCACCCATCTGGATGTAGGGACCAAAGCGTCCGACCTTGCGCAGGATCTCTTCACCCGTTTCCGGGTGCGAGCCCAGTTCCTGATCGTCCTGCTGCTCGCCATTGGCGCCGGGCTGGGCGAACTTGCGGGTGAACTTGCACTCGGGGTAGTTCGAGCAGGCGATGAAGGCGCCATAACGGCCTCCGCGCAGCGCCAGCTTGCCATCCGCGCACTTGGGGCACTGGCGCGGGTCCGAGCCATCGTCCTTGGGCGGAAACAGGAAGTCGGACAGGAACTCGTCGAGTTCCTTGGTCACATCCGAGGGCTTGAGCTCCATGATCTCGTCGGACTTGGGCTTGAAGTCGCGCCAGAACGCTTCGAGCAGGTCCTTCCACGCCTGGCGGCCGTCTGAGACGTCGTCGAGTTCGTCCTCCATGCCCGCCGTGAAGTCATAGGCGACATAGCGCTCGAAGAAGCGCTGAAGGAACGAGGTGAGAAGTCGGCCCGATTCCTCAGCAAAGAAACGGTTTTTCTCGGTCCGCACGTAGTTGCGGTCCTTCAGCACCTGGATCGTCGCCGCGTAGGTCGACGGGCGCCCGATGCCCAGTTCCTCCAGCCGCTTGACGAGGCTGGCCTCGGAGAAGCGCGGCGGCGGCTGGGTAAAGTGCTGCTCGGCCGAAACGTCCTTCTTGGCGGGCATGTCACCGGCCTTCATGAAGGGCAGCAGGCCGCTTTCATCATCGTCCGACTTGTTGTCCTGACCTTCCTCGTAGACGGCCAGAAAGCCCGGGAACTTCACGACCTGGCCCGAGGCGCGCAGCTCGGTGCGCCCCGTTCCATCGCGCAAGGTGACCGTGGTGCGCTCCATCTGGGCCGAGGCCATCTGGCTCGCCATCGCGCGCTTGAAGATGAGGTCGTAGAGACGCCCGGCGTCACCCGAGCCCAGCTTGTCCTTGGTGAAGTCGGTCGGGCGGATCGCCTCGTGGGCTTCCTGCGCGTTCTTCGCCTTGGTCTCGTAGTGGCGCGGCTTGTCGGGCAGGAAGTGGCCATCATAGCGGTCTGCAACGGCCTTGCGGCAGTCCTGGATCGCGCTCGGGTCCATCTGCACGCCGTCGGTACGCATGTAGGTGATCGCGCCCTGCTCGTAGAGCCCCTGCGCCACGCGCATGGTCTGGCTGGCCGAGAAGCCGAGCTTGCGCGCGGCTTCCTGCTGCAGGGTCGAGGTGGTAAACGGCGGCTGCGGGTTGCGGCGGTGCGGCTTGGTCTCGACGTTCTCGACCTTGAAGGCCCCGCTCTCGACCGCGGCCTTGGCGCGCATCGCAACGCCCTCATCGCCGAGCGACAGGCGGTCGAGCTTCTCACCCTCGAACTGCACGAGCTTGGCGGTAAAGTCCGTGCCATCGTGCGCCATGAGCGCAGCGACCGACCAGTATTCCTGCGGCTTGAACGCCTCGATCTCGCGCTCACGGTCCACGATCAGGCGCAGCGCCACCGACTGCACGCGGCCCGCCGACTTGGCGCCGGGCAGCTTGCGCCAGAGCACCGGCGAGAGCGTGAAACCGAACAGGTAGTCAAGCGCACGGCGCGCGAGGTAGGCGTCGATCAGGTCCTGGTCGAGCTCGCGCGGCTCTTGCATCGCCTTGGTGACGGTGGCCTTGGTGATCGCGTTGAAGGTGACGCGCTCCACCTCCTTGGGCAGCGCGCGGCGCTTCTTGAGAAGCTCCAGCACGTGCCAGGAAATGGCCTCGCCTTCGCGATCAGGGTCAGTCGCGAGAATCAGGCGGTCGGCTTCCTTTGCCGCATCGGTGATCGCGCGGACCTGCTTCTGCTTGTCGCCATAAAGCTCCCAGTCCATCTCGAAGCCCTCGTCCGGGCGGACCGAGCCGTCCTTGGGCGGCAGGTCGCGGACGTGGCCGTAGCTGGCGAGCACCTTGTAGTCCTTGCCGAGATACTTCTCGATGGTTTTGGCCTTGGCGGGTGACTCGACGATAACAAGCTGCATTTCAGACTTTCTAGTATGCCCCTCACGTGCGTGCGCATGCACATACACGTGTATGTGTGTACGCATAGGGTGGGAATCGGATGAACCGTTCGTCAAGCACCAATGCGTGACGGCGCGATGGCAAAGGTGGGGATGGCAGGGCCTGCGAACAAGGTTCCGGTGCGCAGCAGAGCCACCGACTTACCCCGCAAGACTGACCCGGCCTGCGGCATGGCGGGTCAGGCGCCCGGCCAGTTCGAGTTCGAGCAAGGCCAGTTGCACCGCCGACGGGCTTGCCCCGGTCTGGCGAATGAGTTCATCGACGCCAACCGGCGCGGTGGTGAGAAGATCGGCGATTTCGGCGGGACTGTCATCCACCGGCGCGATTTCTTCGCAGACGTCCCAGTCCTCGCCCTCCTCGCGGAAGGTGGAGCGCGGGGACGTGCCGTCGAAGGCGGTGATCAGTTCGCGTACGTCCTCGACCGACTGGACCAGCACCGCCCCGTCGCGGATGAGACCGTTGCAGCCGTGGGCGCGCGGATCGAGCGGGGAACCGGGGATCGCCATGACCTCGCGCCCCATCTCGCCTGCCAGCCGCGCGGTGATGAGCGAGCCGGACTTGGGCGCGGCCTCGACCACAAGCGTGCCTGCGCAAAGCCCGGCGATGATGCGATTACGGGCCGGAAAATGGCGCGCCAGCGGCTCGGTGCCGCAGGGCTGTTCGGCAAGCAGCAGGCCTTTCTCCGCAACCTCGGCCTGAAGTGCCTCGTGCTCGGGAGGATAGGCGATGTCGATACCACTCGCGATCACGCCCACGGTCGCGCCGCCCGCTGCAAGCGCACCCTGGTGCGCGGCCCCGTCAATGCCCCGAGCAAGCCCCGAGACGACGGTGAAACCTGCCTGCGCCAGACCATAGGCGAAGTCGCGCGACAGCCGCACCGCGGCGGCCGAAGCGTTGCGCGCGCCGACCATGGCAACGCTGGGGCGATGCATGAGCGACAGATCGCCAAGGCAGGTCAGGATCGGCGGCGCCCCGCTCCCCTGCGCGAGCAATGGGGGATAGTCCGGCGAATCGTGGAAGAGATAGCGCGCACCAAGCTTGCGCATCGCGCTCGTCTCGCCATCGATCCGCTTGACCGGGGAGGCAGTGTAGCGCTTGCCGCCCTTCCCCGCGAGATCGGGCAACGCCTCAAGCGCGGCGACAGCGCAGCCAAAGCGGCCCAGAAGCTGGCGGTAGCTGACCGGCCCGACATTGGGCGAGCGCAGCAGGCGGATGCGCGCGAAGGCTTCCTCCTGGCTCAGTTGCAGTCGTTCTTTCCCGACCGTGCCCGCAGGCTCCTTCGCCTCGTCCATTCGCCCCCGCCGATACGTTCTACTTCTTGCTGCCCACCCTGGGTTCGGTCCCCGCGATCAGGCGCCCGATATTGGCACGATGCTGGAAGAGGACGACAAGGGCAATAACCCCAAGCACCATCGCGGCCTCGTTCTGACCGACAAGGTAGGCGACGAGCGGCGCGATGACCGCCGCACTCATCCCCGCGACCGAGGAAATACGCACCACAGCAAGCAGGCCAATCCACGCAACCGCATAGGCAAGGCCAATGGGCCAGGCGTAGGCAAAGGCGATGCCCGCCGTCGTCGCCACGCCCTTGCCGCCCTTGAACTTGAGCCAGATGGGGAAGCAATGGCCGAAGAAGGCGCCGAGCGCGGCCAGCCAGGTCCACTCCGGCCAGAGCAGCGACGTCATCGCCACCGCCGCCAGGCCCTTGGCGAGGTCAAGCAGAAGGGTTGCAGCGGCGAGCTTCTTGTTGCCCGTGCGCAAGACATTGGTCGCCCCGATATTGCCCGAGCCGATGGAACGCAGATCGTCCATCCCGGCAAGCTGGGTGAGCATGAGACCGAAGGGCACCGAGCCGAAGCCGTAGCCGACAAGAAGAGCAAGAATCCAATCCATGGCGCGCCCCATAGCCCGATTGGAAGGCAAGGCGAAGACATCTTGCGCGCGCAACTGCCGCGCTGGTGCGACCAGTTGCCGCTTCCCGCGTTGCGACATGCGCGCTATCGCGGCTAACTGGAGCTTGGCTCAAGGCAGCCTAGTGGGCTCAAGGCAAGGTGATGGCAGGCGAAATTCTCGAAGCGGACACGGTGAAGGCGGATATCGGAGGGCTCGACGCAGCCGCACCCGTGCTGCTGTTCGATTCGGGTGTGGGCGGTCTCACCGTCCTTGACGAGGTGCGCCGACTCCTGCCCGAGGCTCCGATCCTCTACGCCGCCGACACCGCCGGCCTGCCCTATGGCACCAAGACCGAAGCGCAGATCGCCGCGCGCGTGGCGGGCCTCCTTGGCCGCATGGCCGAGCGCTTTCGCCCCCGGCTCATCTGCATTGCCTGCAACACCGCCTCCACGATCGCTTTGGGCATGGTGCGCGAAGTCCTCGAAACGCCCATCGTCGGCACCGTCCCCGCGATAAAGCCGGCCGCCGCGATGACGCAAAGCGGGGTGATCGGCCTCCTCGGCACCCAGGCGACGATCCGGCAGGGCTATGTCGACCGGCTCGAGCGCGAGTTTGCCGCCGACCAGCAGCTCCTGCGCCACGGCGCGCCGGAACTGGTCGATGCCGCCGAAGCCAAGCTGCGCGGCGAAAGCGTCGATCCCGCCGCCATTTCGCGCGCGGTGGAGGCCCTGCGCGCCATGCCCGGCGGCGCGCGGATCGACACGGTGGTGCTGGCCTGCACCCATTTCCCGCTTCTGGAACCTGAACTTTCCAACGCCTTCGGGCCCGATGTGCGCTTCGTCCACGGCGCTGAGGGGATCGCGCGGCAGGTCGCACGGCTGACCCAGGGACAGGCCTTTGCCCGCCGCGCGCCCGACCGCGCGCTCTTCACCGGAGATCCCGTAGCTGCGCGCGCCTACACCACTGCCCTTGCCCGCTTCGGGCTCGCGAGCATCGAACACTTCTGACACCGCCCTGAGCGCCCTTCAGATTGAAACTCCTTGCAAACCTTGATGGCGATCAATGTTTGCAAGTCGCCGCGCGGCAATAGGCACAGTCACGCAGAGAGCCACAGAAGCTTTCGCAAATCGGGAGAAAACCGGCATCACGGCTAGGACAAGGCGTCCACTTCCGTACAAAGTCGATACGTCTATATGGGACAACGTTCTGGTCATGGACCAAGGGATAATGTATTGGCCCGCGATACGGGGTAGAGTTCGTCTTTCCATGGGAAAGTCCCGAAAGGACTGGACCGGGGGACGGATAGAGGCAAAGGTTAAGCCGGCGCAGAGCAAAAGGCATGACGGCGTAGAGCAGGACAAGGCTTTCGTGAACTACGATCAGATTTTCGACCAGGCGATCGATCGCCTTCACTCCGAAGGTCGCTATCGCGTCTTCATCGATATCCTGCGCAACAAGGGGGCCTACCCCAACGCCCGCTGCTTTGCCGGGCACAATGGCCCCAAGCCGATCACGGTGTGGTGCTCGAACGACTACCTTGCCATGGGCCAGCACCCCAAGGTGATCGAGGCCATGGAAGAGGCGCTGCACGACGTGGGCGCGGGCTCGGGCGGCACGCGCAACATCGGCGGCAACACCCACTACCATATCGAGCTGGAATCCGAGCTGGCCGACCTGCATGGCAAGGAAGGCGCGCTGCTCTTCACCTCGGGCTACGTCTCGAACGATGCGACGCTTTCCACGCTCGCCAAACTGCTGCCGGGCTGCGTGATCTTCTCGGACGAGCTGAACCACGCGAGCATGATCGCTGGCATCCGCAACGCAGGCTGCCCCAAGAAGATCTTCCGCCACAACGACCTTGAACACCTCGAGGAACTGCTGGCCGAGACCGACCCGGCCCTGCCCAAGCTGATCGCGTTCGAATCGGTCTATTCGATGGACGCCGACGTCGCCCCGATCCACGAGATCTGCGACCTTGCCGAAAAGTACAACGCGCTGACCTACATCGATGAGGTTCACGCGGTGGGCATGTACGGCCCGCGCGGCGGCGGCATCACCGACCGCGACAAAGCCGCGCACCGCATCGACATCATCGAGGGCACGCTGGGCAAGGCTTTCGGCGTCATGGGCGGCTACATCGCCGCCGACCAGAAAATCATCGACTGCATCCGCTCATATGCGCCGGGCTTCATCTTCACGACCTCGCTCTCACCGGTGCTGGTCGCGGGCGTGCTCGCCTCGGTGAAGCACCTCAAGAGTTCGAGCGTCGAGCGCGAGGCGCAGCAGAAGTCGGCCGCGATGATGAAAGCCAAGTTCCGCGAGGCAGGTCTTCCGGTCATGAACTCGACCACACACATCGTGCCGCTGATGGTGGGCGATCCGGTCAAGGCCAAGAAGATCAGCGACATCCTGCTCGCCGAGTACGGCGCCTACGTGCAGCCGATCAATTTCCCGACCGTACCGCGCGGCAAGGAGCGCCTGCGCTTCACGCCGGGTCCTGCACACACCGAGGCGATGATGGACGACCTCACCCGCGCTCTGGTCGAGATCTGGGAACGCCTGGAGATGCGCAAGGCCGCCTGAGCGCACCTGCGCCCCGGCCTTTCCCAGCAGAAAATTCCTTTTTGGCGCGGCTGGATAGCTTCCGGCCCGCCGCCCCCTTCCCTTATGCCCGCAAGGTCCCATCTAGAGGGTCACGCAAGGGCCGCACGTCTCGCGGCCCGTTGATCCGAGGACCCAATGGCAAAAATCTTCGCGCCGATCACGCTGGGCGATCTCACCCTTTCCAACCGCATCGTCATCGCGCCTATGTGCCAGTACTCGGCACAGGATGGCTGCATGACCGACTGGCATGCGATGCACATCGGCCAGCTCGCGCAATCGGGCGCGGGCGCCTTCACCATCGAGGCCACCGCGGTCAGCCCGGAAGGGCGCATTACCTATGCCGACGTCGGCCTGTGGGACGATGCGACCGAAGCCGCGATGGACAAGGTGCTGCAATCGGTGCGGCGCTGGTCGGACATGCCCATCGTCATCCAGCTCGGCCACGCGGGCCGCAAGGCCAGCTGCGAGAAGCCCTGGGACGGTGGCGGCCAGATCGCGCCTGACGCGGCAAACGGCTGGCAGACCGTCTCAGCCTCGGACATTCCCTTCGATGCCGACGACAACGCCCCCACCGGCCTCGACGCCGCGGGCTTGGCGCGCCTTCGCGACGCCTTTGCCAACGCCGCCGTGCGCGCCGCGCGCCTTGGCATCGATGCCATCCAGCTTCACGGCGCGCACGGCTACCTGCTCCACCAGTTCCTCTCGCCCCTCTCCAACCACCGGACCGACCAATACGGCGGCAACCTCGAAAACCGCATGCGCTTCCCGCTTGAGGTCTTCGACGCCGTGCGCGCGGCCTTTCCGGCGCAAAAGCCTGTCACCATGCGCATCTCGGGCACCGACTGGGTCGAGGGTGGCTGGGACATCGAGCAGTCCGTGGCGTTCTCGAAGGCATTGGAAGCGCGCGGGGTTGCGGCCATGCACATTTCCTCGGGCGGACTACACGTGGACCAGAAGATCCCTGTCGGCCCCAGCTACCAGGTTCCGCTCGCCCGCGCCGTCAAGGAGGCGGTGAACGTCCCTGTCATCGCGGTCGGCCTCATCACCGAGCCCGAACAGGCCGAAGCCATCGTCGCGACGGGCGATGCCGACATGATCGCGCTGGCGCGCACGGTTCTCTACGACCCGCGCTGGCCCTGGCACGCCGCCGCCGCGCTGGGTGCGCAAGTCAAGGCCGCGCCGCAGTACCTGCGCTGCCAGCCCCATCGCCTCAAGGACCTGTTCTCCACGTAAGAGCCTGAGCCACACGAAAAGGCCCCCGGAACACATCGTTCCGGGGGCCTTTTTCATTCCGTTCGGAAGCGACGCCTCAGCGCAGCGAGACCACGTTGTCCGACACGCGCGGATCCGCACGCTCGCCGGTGTAGAGGCTGGCCATCGGCTCATCCTCGACAATGACGACTTCCGCGCCGCCAAAGCCGTTGAACGCGGTCTTCATCGCCGCGCCATAGGCGCCCAGCATGCCGACCTCGATCCAGTCCCCCGCCTTGATGCCCGGGGGCAGCATGAAGGGGCCTTCCATGAAGTCGGCATCGTCGCAGGTGGGCCCGTAGAACGAGAAGGCTTCCAGTTCGGCCGCGTCCATCGCCGCATTGTCGTTGTCGACATCGCGCGGGATGTGGCGGACCGGGAAACGCCAGGCCACGTGCGCCGCGTCATAGAGCGCGCCGTACGCCCCGTCGTTGATGTACAGCTCTTCGCCGCGGCGCTTCTCGACCTTGACGATCAGCGAGTTGTACTCGGCCGACAGCGCACGGCCGGGTTCGCACCACAACTCCGCGTTGTAGGCAATCGGCATTGCCTCGAAGTGGCGGTGGATGATCGCGAAGTAGTCCTCGAGCGGCGGCGGTTCCATGCCCGGGTAGCTGGAGGGGAAGCCCCCGCCCACGTCGATCATGTCGATCACGACACCGGCATCAGCAATCGCCGCGCGCGCGCGCTCCAGCGCCTGGACGTAGGCAAACGGCGTCATCGCCTGGCTGCCGACGTGGAAGCACACGCCCAGCCAGTCCGCGACCTGACGGGTCGACTGGAGCAGCTGGCCCGCATCGACAAGGTCGACACCGAACTTGGAGGCGAGGCTGAGCTCGGAATATTCCGAGGAGACACGCAGACGCACGCACAGGCGCAGATCCTTCGCGCGCACACCGTTCTCGTCGGTGGTCGCGGCCACGATCTTGTCGACCTCTTCCTGGGTATCCAGGCTGAAGGTGCGCACACCGTGCTTGAAATAGGCCTCGCGGATCGCGCTCGCCGTCTTCACCGGGTGCATGAAGCACAGCGTCGCTTCGGGAAGCGTCGCGCGCACCATGCGCACTTCGGTGATGGAGGCCACGTCGTAATGCGTGATCCCGTTGTCCCACAGGATCTGGATCAGATCGGGCGAGGGATTGGCCTTTACCGCATAGAGCGACTTGCCCGGAAACTTCGTAGCGAAGAATCGGGCCGCGCGCGCTGCAGCGTGCGGGCGGTTCAGGATAACGGGTTCGTCAGGCGCGATTTCGCGCGCTACGGCCGGTGCGTCGAGATGTTGGAGCAATTCAAGGGACCCCCAGCGAAATTGTTAGCGACAAAGCTGCCTTGCGGTTTGGAAGTCCCCATGGGGCAGCGAGGGGCGGGATATAAGACTGATGCGCTGAATCGCAAGTGAAAAACCAAAGATTTCACGAAACCGTCACAAATGTCGGTTCACACGTACGAGAGCTTGCCAATCAGCCAAATTTTTCCTTTCCGTAACAACACGATGTTGCAGACCATCGATCCGCGCGGCGCCGCTCTCGCATGCGCCTCGAACCGACTCTATCAGCCGTTCCAAACGCAGAACTTAACGAGTCGCTCCGCACGATTCGCGTGGCACGTGCCCACCCGGCCCCTGTCCGGGACCAGCTGAGGGGCGCGCGCCTAACAGGCCTTGGCGTGCGTTTCAACCAAAGCTCAGCTCAGCCGGTTACGGAAATCCTCGTAGTCAAAGTGGCGGATGCACTCGAGCGCATCGGTCTCCGAATCCCACAGCCAGATCGAAGGCAGCGTGACCCCGTTGAAGGTCGTGGTCTTGACCATCGAGTAGTGCGCCTGGTCGAGGAACGCGAAGCGCGTGCCGGGCTGCGGGTCCTTGGGGAAGCGGTAGTCGCCGATGACATCGCCCGCGAGGCACGAAGGACCGCCCAGACGGATCGCCCCGCCCTCACCTTCATCGACCATGCCGTGATCGGCCGCCGGGATCTCGCCCAGCATGGCGGGGCGATAAGGCGCCTCGATCACGTCGGGCATGTGGCAGGTCGCCGAGATGTCGACAATGGCGACCGGCATGCCGTTCCAGCCCGTGTCGAGAACGGTGCCGACCAGGATGCCCGCATCGAGCGCCACGGCCTCGCCCGGCTCGATGTAGATTTCAGCGCCGGTATCCTCGGCCATGTCGGAGAGGAAGGTGATCAGCTCCTCGCGCTCGTAATCGGCGCGGGTGATATGGTGGCCTCCGCCCACGTTGATCCACTTGAGCTGGCCGAAAAAGGGTTCGAGGTAGTCGAACACCTTGTCCCAGGTGCGGTCAAGCGGGCCGAAGCCCTGCTCGCACAAGTTGTGGAAGTGGATGCCGTCGACAAGCTCGACATGCTCTTCGCTGAGCTGGTCGATGGGGAAGCCCAGACGCGAATGCGGCGCGCTGGGATCGTACTTGGCGACCTCGCCCTCGGGCTGCATCGGGTTGATGCGAAGGCCGATGTCGAAGGTCTCGCCGCGCGCCCGCGCGTTCTCGATGATCGCCGAGCAGCGCACGATCTGCTGGGGCGAATTGAAGATCACATGGTCCGACAGACGCAGGATCTCGTCCAGCTCATCGGGCTTGTAGGCCGCGCAGTAGGTCGCGATCTCGCCGTCGTAGAATTCGCTCGCCAGACGCGCTTCCCACAGCCCCGAGGTGCACACGCCATCAAGGTACTCGCCAATGATGGGCGCGGTCGACCACATCGAAAACGCCTTCAGGGCCGACAGCACCTTGGCCCCCGATCGCTCACCCACGTCCTGCAGGATCTGCAGGTTGGCGCGCAGCTTGGCCGCATCGACCACGAAGGCAGGGCTGTCGACGCGCGACAGATCGAAATGGGCAAAGGCGCCCGGATCACCGGCTTTGGTTTCCATGGTTCCCTAGTTCTCCAGCGCGGCCAGCGCCGCGCGGAGCACGGCCGTGGCGTCCTGGTCGAAACCGACCAGCAGGATAGTGTCGAAAGCTCCGGGATGTTCCCGAAGCGCATAGGCAATCGTGCTAACCGCGACTTGCGCCGCCCTCGCCGCGGGATAGCCATAAACCCCGGTCGAGATCGCCGGGAAGGCCAGCGTGCGCAAGCTTGCGCTGCGAGCCAGATCAAGGCTGGAGCGGTAGCACCGGGCAAGAAGCTCCGGCTCGCCCTGCTCCCCGCCATGCCATACCGGCCCGACGGTGTGGATGACGTGGCGCGCAGGAAGCTGGTGGCCTCGCGTCAGGCGCGCCTCACCCGTCGGGCAGCCCCCCAGTTCGCGGCACTCGGCCAGGAGCTGGGGCCCTGCGCTGCGATGGATGGCGCCATCGACGCCCCCACCGCCCAGCAGGGAGGAATTCGCCGCGTTGACGATGGCATCCACCGCCAGCTGGGTGATGTCCCCCTGCCAGACCTCGACACGGGTGCCGCCCAACTCCATCGACGCGCCGCGTGCGATCAGAACGGCAGAGGTTCGGCGAGTTCCTCGACGTGCCAGGGCAGGCCCTGCTCGCCCAGCATCTCCAGGAACGGATCGGGATCGAACTGCTCCATGTTGAACACGCCCTCGCCCTTCCACTTGCCCGTCAGCAGCATGGCCGCGCCGACCATGGCGGGAACACCGGTGGTGTAGGAGACGGCCTGGTTGCCGGTTTCCTCGAAGGCGTCTTCGTGATCGCAGATGTTCTTGATGTAGAACGTCTTCTCACCTGAACCGTCGAGCGCTTCGCCGGTCGCGATGTCGCCGATGTTGGTCTTGCCCTTGGTTGTCGAGCCGAGCGAACTGGGCTCGGGCAGGACCGCCTTGAGGAACTGCAGCGGCACGATCTCGACGCCGTTGTACAGGACCGGATCGATGCGGGTCATGCCCACGTTCTGCAGCACGGTGAGGTGCTTGATGTACTCATCGCCAAAGGTCATCCAGAAGCGGCCACGTTCCATCTCGGGCAGGAACTTGGCGAGGCTTTCCAGTTCCTCGTGGTACATCATGTACATGTTCTTGGGGCCGACCGCCTCGAAGTCGAAGGCCTGCTTGTTCGCCATCGCCGGGGTCTCGACGAACTCGCCGTTCTCCCAGTGGCGCGCGGGCGCGGTCACTTCGCGGATGTTGATTTCCGGATTGAAGTTGGTCGCGAAGGCCTGGCCGTGGTCGCCGCCATTGCAGTCGAGGATGTCGAGCGTGCGGATGGTCTTCAACTTGTGCTTCTTGAGCCACATCGCAAAGACACTGGTCACGCCCGGGTCGAAGCCCGAGCCCAGGAGGGCGGTGAGGCCGGCTTCCTTGAACTTGTCCTGGTAGGCCCACTGCCAGTGGTACTCGAACTTGGCCACGTCCTTGGGCTCGTAGTTCGCGGTATCCATGTAGTTGACGCCGGTCGCCAGGCACGCATCCATGATCGCGAGATCCTGGTAGGGCAGCGCGAGGTTGACGACGAGTTCCGGGCCGATCTGGCGGATCAGGTCCGAGGTCGCCGCGACATCGTCGGCGTCAATGGCGTAGGTATTGATCGTGACGCCGGTGCGGTCCTTGACCGATTCGGCAATCGCCTCGCACTTGGAGACCGTGCGGCTCGCAAGATGGATATCGCTGAAGATATCGGGATTCATGGCCATCTTGTGGACCGCGACCGAGCCGACGCCACCTGCGCCGATCACCAGAACCTTGCTCACCTGTCATTCTCCTTCGCCGCGAGCCGGGGAAAGGCCCGCATATAAGGGTCCTGCGTGACAACTCAACTGCGCGCCCTCCCCGATTTGCACATCAAGGTGCATGCAGGTGCGCTTTTCGAGGTGTCATAAAGCGTCCCCGAGACGTCATCGCGCGGTCACGCGAAGGCGGCACAGCGGTCACGAGACGCGACACACCCTCGCATCGGCAAAGGACATCCCGCCCGTGACCTCCCGCATGACCGCCACAGCCCCCGCCACGAAAGCCAACCTGATCGATGGCGCCGTCGTCCGCCGCGAAGCGCGCGCGGGCGCCAGGTTGCTCGACAAGGCCTTCGCGCTCGCCTTCAAAGGGCTGGTCTACGCCCAGATCTGGGAGGACCCGGTCGCGGACATGGAGGCGCTCGCGCTCGATGCCGACAGCCGCATCCTCACGATTGCGAGCGGCGGCTGCAACGCGCTCTCCTACCTCACCGCGAACCCGGCCTCGGTGACGGTGGTGGACCTCAACACCGCGCACGTTGCGCTCAACAAGCTAAAGCACGTCGCGATCCGCGAACTCACCACTTACGCCGAACTTCGCCGCTTCATCGCCGAGGCGGACCATCCGAGCAATGTCGCGATCTACCGCGAACGGCTTGCCCCGCACCTCGATGAAACGACGCGCCGCTACTGGGAAGGGCGCGACCTTGTCGGGCGCCGCCGTATCCGTGCCTTCACGCGCGGGATCTACAAGCAGGGTCTGCTCGGCGGGTTCATCGGCGCGGCGCACATGATCGCGCGCCTCTATCGCCTCGATCCGGCCGAGATCCTGGGCGCGGAAAGCGTCGAGGAACAGCGCCGCCTGTTCGACGAGCGCTTCGCCCCTGTCTTCGAGCGCCGCCTCGTGCGCTGGCTCACCAACCATCCCGCCTCGCTTTTCGGCCTGGGCATTCCGCCTGCCCAGTACGACGCGCTGGGCGGCGAGCAGCGCATGGCCGATGTGCTGCGCGCGCGCCTCGAAAAGCTCGCCTGCGGCTTTCCGGTCAACGACAACTACTTTGCCTGGCAGGCCTTTTCGCGCGGCTATGGCCGCACCTGCGAGGCGCCGCTCCCGCCCTACCTCCAGCGCGACAACATCCAGGCGGTGCGCGACCGTCTGGAGCGCGTGCAGGTGGAACATGCCAATTTCACAGAGACCGTGCGTGCAAGCGATCACGGCGCCTTCGACCGCTTCATCCTCCTCGATGCGCAGGACTGGATGAGCGACACGCAGCTGACCGACCTGTGGCACGAGATGACCCGAGTCGCCGCCCCGGGCGCGCGCGTCCTCTTCCGCACCGCGGCCGAACCCTCGCTGCTGCCGGGCCGGGTGCCCGACGCCATTCTCGATTGCTGGCACTACCGCGAGGACGAATCGCGCCGCGCGACCGAGGCGGACCGCTCCTCGATCTACGGCGGGGTCCACCTCTACGTGCGCAAGGGATAGGGCCATGGCCAGCCAGCCCCGCGATCACGCGCGCCTGATGGACACGATCTACCGCTGGCAGCGCCCGATCTATGACCTGACGCGCAAGTACTACCTGTTCGGGCGCGACCGGCTGATCCGCGAGCTGGACGCGCAGCCCGGCATGGCCGTGCTTGAACTGGGCTGCGGCACCGGGCGCAACCTTGCCCAGATCACTGAGGCCTGGCCCGGTGTCCGCCCGTTCGGCCTCGATATCTCGCGCGAGATGCTCAAGAGCGCGCGCAAACGCTTGGGTGGCCAGGGCGAACTGGCGCTTGGAGATGCGACGGCGTTCGATCCCATCGCCCTCTTCGGACGCGAGGGCTTCGACCGGATCGTCCTTTCCTACGCGATCTCGATGATCCCGGACTGGCAGTCCTGCGTAGCCCACGCGGCCGCCTGCCTCGCGCCGGGCGGCTCACTCCATATTGTCGACTTTGGCGACGCGGCGGGCCTCCCCCAACCCGCCCGGCGCGCGCTTCGTGCCTGGCTCACGAAGTTCCACGTCAGCCCACGCCATGCGCTACCCGATGTTGCCCGTGACCTTGCCCATGCCCACGGGCTTGCCTGTGACATTCAGGACGGCCCCATGCGCTATTACCAGTTGGTACGGCTGACACGCTGAGGCTATGAAACGGGGCATGACCGAGCCCCATCTACGCCATCCGACGCACGAAGGCGTCGAACTCGCCGCCCGCAAGGTCGCCGAGATCCTGCCCGAGACACCCCTGCTCCCCCTCGACATCGAAGGCACCACGATCTGGTGCAAGGCCGAGTGCCTGCAGCCCATCGGGGCCTTCAAGATCCGGGGCGCCTGGAACCGACTGACCGATCTCGACGCCGAGGCCCGCACCCGTGGGGTCCTCGCGGTTTCCAGCGGCAACCACGCGCAAGGCATCGCCTGGGCCGCGCGCAGGCTGGGCATTGCAGCGACCATCGTCATGCCGACCGATGCGCCCGCCGTGAAGCTCGCCAACACGCGCGCTCTTGGCGCCGAAGTGGTGCTCTACGACCGCCCCGGCGGCGTCGACCGCGATGAGGTCGCCCGCAAACTCTGCGCCGAGCGCGGCTCGACGCTCGTTCATCCCTTCGGCGATCCCTGGGTTATCGAGGGACAGGGATCGGTCGGGATCGAGATTGCCGCGCAGATGGGACACATGACCGGCCTTGGACCCGACCGGATCGTCACCCCCTGCGGTGGCGGCGGCCTCGCCGCCGGCCTTGCCCTCGCCTGCCCGGACGCCGCAATCATACCCGTAGAGCCCGAGGGCTGGGACGATGTCTGCCGCAGCTTGGCGGCAGGAAAGATCCTCCCCGTCGGGCCTGATGCCCCGCCAACAGCATGCGATGCGCTGCAGACACCCGCGACGCACCCCATCAACTTCGCGGTGCTTTCGCTGCACTGCCCCTTCGGGCTGACGGTTTCGCTTGCCGAAGTGCGCCGCGCCCAGCGCCTCGCCTTCGAGAAACTACGGCTGGTCGTCGAACCGGGCGGCGCGGCCGCGCTTGCCGCCGTTCTTGCGGGCAAGGTCGAGGTCGGCCCGCAAACCGCTGTTGTCCTCTCCGGCGGCAATACCGACGCGCAGGCCTACGCAAAGGTCTTGACCTCCACCGATTGACACGCGAGCCCACGCCATGGATTTCAACGACCAACTTCGCCGCTACTTCGGCACCGACGATCCCACAACCATCAGCCCCGGCGCGCTCGAGAGCGGACTGGAAAAGATGAAAGTGGACCTGGGCATGGAGAAAGATCCCGGCCGTCGCTTCGCGCTTTGGGCGCTCATACACATGTTCGGACAGGCGCCTGATCTCGACGTCGCCTTCAAGGACGAAGCCGAACGCGAGGCTGCGCGCAATTTCCTCGACCTGCTGGATCGAAATTCCTGAAACAGGTCCATAAGGTTTGAAGGAATAGTTCCGAGGGCCATCGCCCTCGGGCTCCCCAAACGGCCACACTCACCTCACTCGCGCTAATCTGGCTGGGAAAGGTGAGGTCGCCAATTCCGGGGTCAAGGGGCGATGGCCCCTTGAATCAAGACCTTCTTGTCTTTCTTCCTCCTACATTCCTGAACTTCGTCGCGCCCTATCACGGCGAAACGAAAAGAGCCCCGACCTTCCGGCCGGGGCTCTTTTCGTGTTTCGATCGTGCCTCCCACCGCTTCGCGGCGAAGACATGGGAAGGCTTATTCCTCGTCTTCTGCCGAGGGGCCCACCATCATCTCTTCGGAGAGGCCCTCGCGCTGGCCGCGGATCGCCTTCTCGAGACGCTCACAGACTTCCGTATTTTCCTTAAGGAAGTTCTTGGCGTTCTCACGGCCCTGGCCGATGCGGATCGAATCGTAGCTGAACCACGAACCCGACTTCTCGACGATACCCGCCTTCACGCCCAGATCGAGGATCTCGCCGATCTTGGAGATGCCTTCGCCGTACATGATGTCGAACTCGACCTGCTTAAAGGGCGGGGCCACCTTGTTCTTCACCACCTTCACGCGGGTGGAGTTGCCGATGATATCGTCACGATCCTTGATCTGGCCGGTGCGACGAATGTCGAGACGGACCGAGGCGTAGAACTTGAGCGCGTTGCCGCCCGTCGTCGTCTCCGGGTTGCCGTACATGACACCGATCTTCATGCGCAGCTGGTTGATGAAGATCACCATGCACTTGGAGCGGTTGATCGAGCCGGTCAGCTTGCGCAGCGACTGGCTCATCAAGCGGGCCTGGAGGCCGACGTGGCTGTCGCCCATCTCGCCTTCGATTTCCGCGCGGGGAACAAGCGCGGCGACCGAGTCGACCACCAGCACGTCGATCGCGTTCGAGCGCACCAGGGTGTCGGTGATCTCCAGCGCCTGCTCACCGGTGTCCGGCTGCGAGACGACCAGTTCATCGATGTCCACGCCCAGCTTCTTGGCGTAGACCGGGTCGAGCGCGTGCTCGGCGTCGACGAAGGCCGCCGTGCCGCCGTTCTTCTGCGCCTCGGCAATGACGTGCAACGCGAGCGTGGTCTTACCCGAGCTTTCCGGGCCGTACACCTCGATCACGCGGCCCTTGGGCAGGCCGCCGATACCGAGCGCAATGTCGAGCCCCAGCGAGCCGGTCGAGATCGCCTCGACCTGCATCGTTTCCTTCGAGCCCAGCTTCATAGCCGAGCCCTTGCCAAACGCACGGTCGATCTGTGCGAGTGCCGCGTCGAGCGCCTTCTGACGGTCCATCGCGTCCTTTTCCTTGCCTTCCTGGATCAGCTTGAGCTGAGCAGCCATAAAACTTCCCCTGTGCTACCGGGCTGACCGGAAAGGTCAACGTCACCGGGGACTATGTATTCCATTTGTTCTTCGTGAACAAGATGAGAACATCTGCATTTGAACAAATTTTAACCGCCTGCCGGTGGGCGTGCCGCGGACTGCATCGATCATGCGCATGGCGAAGGTGTGCACGCTCTGGCCGCACGTACCCCCGCCCCTAAACCTTCCGAAATGGGGACTTTTCGGCGGCGCACACTTCTACCACCCTCGGATGATCGCCTGTACGCCTTCGCCCTCTAGCGCCACTCACCGCCCGCCAACACCGGTCTCGAAGGCCAGCACATCATGGCCACAGCGACACGGATGCACGAACCGCCCGTTTCCACAGTTTCGAACAGATGCGCGCGGAGTCGGCGCTACTTTGCCGTGCGGGCCAGAACCTCGCCGACCTTTTCGGAGAGCTGCTGCACCGAAAACGGCTTGGGCATAAACCAGGCATTGGCGAGGCCTATTTCCTTGCGCAGCTGCTCCTCGGCATAGCCCGACATGAACAGCACCGGCATGCCCGGCACGATGGCGCGGATCTCGCGCGCCATGCCGGGCCCGTCGAGGCTGGGCATGACGACGTCGGAGACGACCAAGTCGAAGCCGCCCCCTGCCGCAATCACGTCCTCGACCTTGGCAAGGCCGTCCTCGCCATCCTCGGCGCAGGTCACTTCGTAGCCCTGACGTACCAGCGCGCGCTCGGCGATGATCCGCACGGTCACCTCGTCCTCGACGAGCAGGATGCGCCCTCCCCCGGCCCACTGGCTGGGCTCGACCTCGGCCTGGGTCTCGGGCGCATCGCCCTCTACCTGTGCGCCTGGCGCGGGATGGTAGACCGGCAGGTAAACTACGAAGCGCGTGCCCTTGCCCGGTTCGCTTTCAGCGAAGATGAAGCCGCCCGACTGCTTGACGATGCCATAGACGGTGGAGAGACCAAGGCCGGTGCCCTTGCCCTGTTCCTTGGTGGTGAAGAACGGCTCGAAGATCTTGCCGATGACCTCGGGCGGAATGCCGCCACCCGTATCCTCGACGATGAGCGCGGTGTAGTCACCTGCCGGGATGATCTCGCTGCGCGAGGTGCGCGCGTCGCTTGTCAGGACCTTGCGGGTAGAAAGCGTGAGCTTGCCCGAGCCGTCGCCGCGACCCTGCATGGCATCGCGAGCATTGACACACAGGTTGACGATCACCTGCTCGAGCTGCGTGGGGTCGGCGCGCACGGGGCCAAGGTCGCGGTCGTGCTTGACCACCAGCTCGATCTTCTCACCGATCAGGCGGCGCAGCATCTGCGCGACATCGGCGACGACATCGGGCAACTGGAGCACTTCGGGGCGCAGCGTCTGCTGGCGCGAGAACGCGAGAAGCTGGCGCGTCAGCGAGGCCGCGCGGTTGGAATTGGCGCGGATCTGCTGGATGTCGTCGTAGTCGGAATCGCCCGGAGTATGGCGCATCAGCATGAGATCGCAGGTGCCCAGAATCGCGGTCAGCACGTTATTGAAATCATGGGCGACACCGCCCGCCAGCTGGCCCACGGCCTGCATCTTGGTGGCCTGCGCGACCTGGCGCTTGAGACGCGTTTCCTCCGACGTATCCGTAAGCCCCAGGAGGACCGCCGCATCGCCCAGGCCGCGCACGCCTGCCAGGCTGAGCGAGACCGGATCCTCGGCCTGTGCGGACAGGCGCACGGCGATGTCGCCCGCGCTGGAGGGGCCTTGCGCAAAGCGTCGGATCGCTTCGGAGAGTGCCCGCTTGTCCTCGCGTACGACAAGGTCGGTGGGATAGGTCGGCGCCTCCTCACCCTCCCGGCCAGCCGCGCGCATGAAGGCGGAATTGGCAAAGAGCAGACGGCCGTCGCGATCCGCCATGGCGAGCCCCAGCGGAAGCTGCGCCAGAAGCGCTTCCAGATGCGGTGAAGCCCCGCTGCCTCCGGCGCGCGCGCCGATCCCCTGCGAGGCGGGAACCGCCAGCATCAAGGAAGGGGTCGTCGTCTCGTCGAGCGGGTCGGGCGTATCGGGATCGGCGACCGGCACGGCGTAGAGAACCATCGGCTCGCCGTGACCTTCGCTGCGGGCCCAGCTGATCGTATCATTCTCGTCACGGGCGAGAAGTTCGATGAAGTCGGTTCCGGCAAGGCTTGCCTCGGGATCGCCCGCCGCCTGTTCGGCAAAGAGCGCACTGGCCGCGCGGATCGTGCCATCTGGCTCGACCAGCGCCGCGGCGATGCCCGCCCGCGCAAGCCCCCGGCCAAGGCCGCCTTCAAGATGCTGGACGAAGCCCCCGACAAGATCGGGCGCCGACTGGGGGGTAAAGGTCCAGATCAGGAAATCGTCACCGCGCCCGGCCCGGCGCAGCTGCGCGGTCCAGAGCGGAGCACCGAGCCCGGATGTGGACTCGGCTGCGACATCGCACGCGGCCTGTCCATCGCGCAGGGCCATGCGCGTCGCCTGGGCGAGCCGCTCCTGCGAGGGCGCATCGAGCGCCAGCATCGGCGGCGCGCTCGCGACCCCGAACTGGCTCTCGAAGATGGTGTTGGCGCAGGTTAGCCGCCCGGCCCTGTCGGTAATCGCCACGGCCACGTCCGGACGCTCGATCGCGGCGACCGTGACCGACCAGTCGGGCTGGGCAAAATCGGGGCTGGCAACTTCGCCGCCGCGCCGGGACAGAGCGAAGGCCAGTCCTGCAAAAACGAGCATGGCCCCGCCAAAGACCGCGCTCAGCACCGGATCGCGGGTCAGGACCCAGACCAGGGCGAGGCTCGCGGCAAGGGCGCCGACCACGACGAGTACATCGATCAGGGAGCGGCGGCTTGCAGGCTGCGGCGTATCCTCGGCTGAGATCACTCGTCCTGTTCCGTCCTCATGTCCGGCGGCGTGCGCCCGCGCTTGCCCGGCTTGCGCAGGCGCCGCTCGCGCTGCTTGTGCCCGATCCAGTACCGCCATACCCAACCCGCGACAAGATATCCCAGCGCCGAGCTGACGATGGCGAGGATGACGAAGCCGAGCGCGGCCTGGCCTGCAGAATGGGCGAACCAGTTGACATCGTTCCACACGCTGCTGCCCTGCGCGGCGGCCTGCACCACTTCGTCAGCGCTTCCCGGCTTCAGGAAGAAGTGCCCGACCCGGTTCGCGACCACGAACCAGAAGGGCAGGGTCAGCGGGTTGGTCACGAAGGTGAGGAGCGCGGCGACCGCCACGTTCGCGCGGGCCGGAAAGGCCAGCAGGCAGGCCAGGAAGATCTGCCCGATTGGAATGATGAAGGCTGCAAAGAGGCCCAGCGCCACACCGCGCGGCACCGAGCGGCGGGTAAAGCGCCAAAGCTCGGGGCTGAGCGCCCGACCCGCGACCGGCGCAAGCCACTTGTTCCCCGCCACGTCTTCACGGCTCGGCATGCGCTTTTGCAGCGCCGCCGAAATCCGGTGGAGGAGAGATCCGTGGCTCACGAGACCAAACCGCCCTCAAGACCGAGGCGCAGGTCCGGGCGGCACTTGGCCGCGATCTGATCCTGGGCCGGCACGTGCCGGTCAAACCGGCGTGCCCGGCGCCCGAAGGCGGTGATCATCCGTGTTCTCGCAGCAAGCGGCCCTGTTCGCGCTTCCAGTCCCGCTCCTTGACCGTGTTGCGCTTGTCGGCGGCGTTCTTGCCCTTGGCGAGCGCGAGTTCGACTTTCGCCCGCCCCCGGCTGTTGAAGTAGACCGAGAGCGGTACGAGGGTCATGCCCTTGCGCTCGACCGCGCCCTGCAGGCGCGCAATCTCGCGCTCGTGCAGCAGGAGCTTGCGCGGGCGCTTGGGCTCGTGGTTGAACCGGTTGCCGTGGCTGAACTCGGGCACGTTGGCGTTGATCAGCCAGCATTCCCCACCGCTGATCTCGGCGTAGGATTCGGCGATCGAGCCCTCGCCAAAGCGCAGGGACTTCACCTCGGTGCCCGTCAGCGCGATGCCGGCCTCGAACTTTTCCTCGATATGGTAATCGAAGCGGGCCCGGCGGTTTTCGGCGACGGTCTTGGTCTTGTCGAATGTAGTGCGTTGCGGACGTGCCATGGTGAAGGCGCATGTAGTGATGCGCGCGGCAAAAAGAAACGGCTGAAAACGATTAGCCCGACTTTGGGAGGACATGCGTATCACGCGCCTGCGGAATTTGAACGAAGCGAAGCTGGTGCGCTCTCGCCTGGCGGACAGAGCGCGCGCCCCTGCGCGCAACGGCTCTGTCCACGACTGATGTATTAACTCTCTGAAAGCAAATCTGGATTTTAAGAAATCGCAGGTTAGTCTCGTCCGGCCGGTCATGGGGGACCGGCCAGGGGGGACCTCTTTTCGATATGCCAGCTTGCAGCCGCCGGAAACGGCGCACCGTGGCGCGCCTTGTCGGCAGCTGCCTTCTTTTCGCCGCCATGCCGACGTTTGGCTCCGCGTCCGCCCTCGCCGCCGCGCCCGAACCGCCCGCGCTCGATGCCTATGGCGATCTTCCCGCCGTTGTCGACATCGCAATATCGCCAGACGGCACCCGGACCGCATCGATCCGCTACTCCGGAGGACAGTTCTGGCTGGTCGTTCTCGATTCGCAGATCCAGCCGATCGAGCGCGTACCGATGGGCACCAACAAGTTTCGCGGTCTGACCTGGGCCGACGACGAGACGATCCTCATCACCAACTCGGCGACGGTGTCGCTGGGCATGAATTTCACCGCTTCCAAATACGAGATGACCGGCACGATCATCGTCCCGCTCAATCCCGATAACGCCACCGGGCTTGTCTTTGGCAACACGCGCAGGGTCGCGGACACGACGCGCGGGGCGCATGGCATCCGCCGAGTCGATGGCAGGACCATCGGCTACTACGGGGGGATCGAACTGGGTGTACGCGGGATGGGCGATCCGCAGTTCCTCCACGGCCGCCCGACACTCTACGCCGTTGATCTGGCACGCAACCGGGTGGATCTTGCCGCGCGGGCAGCCAGTGAGGATCACCGGCGCGACTGGCTGGTCGACGGCCAGGGCGTGGTCGCAGCCACGCTCGACATCAATACCCGCACCGGCGCCTGGGACATCGTCAATGCGCAGGGCGACGAACTGGCGCGGGGCAACGACCCCACCCATGGCGCGGGCCTCATCGCCTTTGGCAAGGACGGGCGCACCATCGTCTATGAACTGCGCGACCAGGAAGGCCGCGACCGCTGGTTCGAGGTTCCCCTCGCAGGCGGCGAACCCGTCGAATACCTGCCTAATATCGCCATCGGACGGCTGTACACCGATCCGCGCAACGGGCAGATCATGGGCTACCGCGAAGCGGGCGAGAGCCCGAAGACGGTCATGTTCGATCCCCTGCTCGACACCAAGCTGGCGATGATCTTCAAGGCCTTTCCCGGCCGCAACCCGCGCCTCCAGGACTGGACGGCGAACCTCGACCAGGTGCTTGTCCATACCGAAGGCAACGCCGACAGCGGCACCTGGTACTGGGTCGACGTTCCCGGCCGCAGAGCCGAGGCCATTGGCAATGATCGCCCTGCAATCGACACCGCGCAGGTCGGCCCTGTCTCCGCATTCGAATACACCGCCGGCGACGGCCTCGAACTCGATGGCGTGCTCAGCCTGCCGCCGGGCCGCGAGGCGCGTGACTTGCCGCTCGTCGTCTTGCCCCACGGTGGCCCGCATGCGAGCGACGAGGTCGGCTTCGACTGGTGGGCCCAGGCCTTTGCCTCGCGCGGTTACGCCGTGTTCCAGCCCAACTTTCGAGGCTCGACCGGCCGAACGGCCGAACTGCGCAACGCCGGACATGGCCAATGGGGCCGCGCCATGCAGACCGACATCTCGGATGGCGTACACGCGCTCGCCGAGAAAGGGATCATCGACCCCACGCGGGCCTGCATCGTGGGCGCAAGCTACGGCGGCTATGCCGCGCTCGCGGGGGTCACGCTGCAACAGGGCCTCTACCGCTGCGCGGCCTCGGTCGCGGGGGTCTCGGACATTGCGCTCATGTACCGCACCGACGTCTACGAGAGCGGAGGCTCGCGCATGGTACGCAATTCCCTTCAGGAGGACCTGGGCGACAGGGACGACTTCGATGCGATCTCGCCGCGCCGCCATGCCGAGGATGCCGACGCCCCGATCCTTCTCGTGCACGGCAAGGACGACACGGTCGTGCCCTTCGAGCAGAGCAGCAAGATGGCCGATGCGCTGAAGGACGCGGGCAAACCCTATAACGTCGTGGTGCTCGACGAAGAGGATCACTGGCTCTCACGCGCCGAAACGCGCAAGGCGATGCTGAAAGCCGTCGTCGGCTTCGTTGCCAGGCACAACCCGGCGGACTGACCACGAAGAAGGGGGCGACCTTGCGGCCCGCCCCCTTCTTCTTTTCATCGGTGTCTGGCCGGAAGGCTCAGAGCAGACCGGCGTGAACCAGCGCCTCGTCCACGGCCTTGCGGGCCGTGTCGTTGCAGGGGACGAGCGGCAGGCGCAGCTCGTTCTCCATCCAGTCATGGACCTGCGCCAGCGCGTACTTGCACGGGCCCGGCGAGCTGTCCTCGAACATGGCGTAGTGCAGCGGGTAGAGCTTGTCGTTGAGCTCGCGCGCGCGGGCCAGGTCATTGGCCGCACAGGCCGCCTGGAACTCGGCGCACAGCGCCGGCGCGACGTTTGCCGTCACCGAGATGCAGCCCGCGCCGCCCGCCGCATTGAAGGGCAGCGCCAGTTCATCATCGCCCGAGAGCATGCAGAAGTCCTTGCCGATCCCCATGCGGTGGTCGGTCACGCGGCTAAGGTCTCCGCTTGCATCCTTGATGCCGATGATCTTGCCGGGATAGCGACGCGCCAGCTCGCACACGGTCTCGGGCTTGAGGTCCGAGACCGTGCGGCCCGGCACGTTGTAGAGCAGGATCGGCAGCTCGGCATGCTCGGCCAGATAGGCGAAATGCGCGAAGAGGCCTTCCTGGCTCGGCTTGTTGTAGTAGGGCGCGACGACGAGGGCCGCGGTGGCCCCGCACTTCTTCGAGAAATTCATGTGGAGAAGTGCATTCATCGTGTCGTTGCTGCCGCAGCCCGCGATGACCGGGACCCGGCCCGCGGCCTGCTCGATGCAGACTTCGATGACGCGGTGGTGCTCGGCGTTGGAAAGCGTGGAATTCTCACCCGTCGTGCCGCACGGCACGAGCGCCGAGGAACCGCTTTCGATCTGCCAGTCGACCAGGCGGCGAAACGCCGCTTCATCGAACGCACCGTCGCGAAACGGTGTGACAAGTGCCGGTATGGACCCCGAGAACATGGACTTTACCCCTAGTGATGCGCAATTGTTCGGGCTGGCCATCGGGAACATGTCCCGCCGCCAAGCCTTACGTTCAGGGCCTGATAAGGAGCCACCCTCCACGATGTCCAGTATGTTGCGAGTTTCTTCTCTCCTGGCGACGGTTGCGCTCGGCGCACTCCCCTCGCCCTCCATGGCCCAGGAATCGGCCCAGGAGGCCCGGGAATGGGACCTTGCGCGCGCCCGTCAGTCCCAGGACATCGACATTCGCGTCCACCAATCAATCGATGACTGGCGCCGCGTGGTGGCCAGCGACCGACTCGATTTCGGCACCTACGCCAGCTTCCTGCTCACCTATCCGGGCTATCCGCAGGAGGAGAAGATGCGCGGCTACGCCGAAAAGGCGATGCTGCGCGAATCGCCCGAGCCACGCACCGTGCTCTCCTTCTTCGACCGCTTCCCCCCGCTCGGCAACGAAGCATCTGGCCGCTATGCGACGGCCCTTGCCGCCGTGCGCCGCG
This sequence comes from Novosphingobium profundi, assembly GCF_020524485.1. Classification (GTDB taxonomy): domain Bacteria; phylum Pseudomonadota; class Alphaproteobacteria; order Sphingomonadales; family Sphingomonadaceae; genus Novosphingobium; species Novosphingobium profundi_A. The sequence goes on from NZ_JAIVLF010000005.1 coordinate 396,062, forward strand.
ACGATGCGCTGGACAAGGCCCGCGCGGCCTGGCGCGGCGGTGACCTGACCGAGAACGCGGAAACCACCCTGCTCTCGCTCTATCGCAACCAGTTCACCCCGGCCGATCACGACGCGCGCATGGATGCGCTCCTGTGGCAGGGCCAGACGCCGCAGGCCGAACGGCAGATCTCGTTCGTCTCCCCTGCACGCCGCCCCGTCTTCATGGAGCGCCTCGCCCTGCTTCAGGGGACCGCACCCGGCACGCTCGGCCTCGATCTTCCCGGCGATGTCGCGACCGATCCCGGCTATGCGTACAACCGTGTCTCGCAAGCGCGCCGCAACGGCAACCTGCCCGGCGCCATCGCCTTTCTGGTCAATCGCCCCAAGCTTCGCGCGCCGGTTCCCGAACCCGAGAAGTGGGTGCGCGAACTGCTGACCGCCGCGCGCGGCACGGGCCCGTCGAACGCCGTCGCCATCGCCGCGTCGATCGACGATGCCTTCGCCCCCGGCACCGACATTTCCCGCCTCTCCTACCGCCTGCGCGACGATTACACCTCGCTCGTGTGGCTGGGCGGAACCAAGGCGCTGTGGTCGCTGGGCGATGCGCGCCGCGCCGCACCGCTGTTCTACCGCTACGGCGCGGCTGCGCAGACACCCGGCACCCGCTCCAAGGGCTTCTACTGGGCAGGTCGTGCGCTCTCCAAGGCGGGCGATGAAAGCGGCGCACGCCGCTACTTCGAGATGGCGGCCCAGTACCCGCACTATTTCTACGGTCAGCTCTCGCTCGAACGCCTTGGCCGTCCGCTGCCCGATCTCGACACCCGTTCCAACGCGCAGCCCACGCCGGCCCAGCGCGCCGAGTTCAACGCAAGGCCCATCACCAAGGCCGTGCGTGACGTGGCCCGCAGCGCCGACTGGCGCACCGGCGTCCAGTTCTTCCGCGAGATCGCAGGCCAGGCCGAGACCGAGATCGAGCACAAGCTTGTCGCCGACCTTGCCCGCGAAATCGGGCGGCGCGACCTTGCCGTGATCCTGGGCCAGAGCGCACACGGCGAAGGCCACGATGCCTTCGGTGCCGTCGCCTTCCCGACCATGCCGCTACCCTCCGGCGCGGACTGGACGATGGCCCACGCCCTCACCCGGCAGGAAAGCCAGTTCGCCCAGAACGCGATCAGCCATGCAGGCGCGCGCGGTTTGATGCAGCTCATGCCCGCGACCGCGCGTGAAACGGCAGGCAAGCTCGGCCTTTCCTATTCGGTCGACAAGCTGACGGCCGATCCGGTCTACAACATCCAGCTCGGCACCGGCTTTTTCGCGCGGATGATGGATTACTATGGCGGCGCACGCCCCCTGGCGATTGCCGCCTACAACGCAGGTCCGGGCAACGTGAACAAGTGGCTGCGCGCCAATGGCGACCCGCGCAAGGGCGAGATCGAATGGGTCGACTGGATCGAGCAGATCCCCTTCTACGAGACCAAGAACTACGTCATGCGCGTGCTCGAAAACGCGACTGTCTACGAGGCGATGTATCCTGCGAAGGGGGACTATAAGGGCCCCAACCTGACCTCGAAGCTGATGGGCAAGCGTACGCCGGGTTAAGAATAAGAAGAACGATTCAAGGGGCCATCGCCCCTTGACCCCAAAATTGGCGACCTCACCTTTCACAGCCAGCGCGGCGCGCGAGAGGTGAGGTCGACAGTTTGGGGAGCCCGAGGGCGATGGCCCTCGGAACGATCCTTTTCGTCCTCAAACCAGCGGCGTCAGCTTGTAGAGCTTCGCCCCATGCCCCGGCACCTGCGCCGTGACAGTGTCCTTCACATCGCCCATGTCCCGGCGTTCCCAGAGGTCACGCAGCAGGAAGCTTCCGACAAGTCCCACCCTGTCGAGTTGGATCGAGACCTCGCGCGCCTCGGGTGCCAGGTTGAAGAGCGCCAGGTAGATTGCGAAGCCGCGCTCGTCCCGTGCCGTCCAGACCTTGAGACCATCCTCCAGGAAGTGCGGCGCGTTCGCGGTCGAGTTCTGGTTCACCTCCAGCACCTCGGGATTGGTCAGCAGCGCCAGTGTCTTGGCGTCAAGATAGCGCAGGTCCCCGCCCATGATGAGCGGCGAACGGGCAATCGACCACAGCGTCATCAGCGTACCCTGTTCGTCGGGCGTGAACTTGGTATCCCTGTCGCCCAGCGCGAGGCGCCCGAGCGGCAGCATGTCGGCATCCGGCCAGGACCCCGGCCCCATCCACATGTTCCAGTTCTCGAGCCGGGTGAACTGCGCGGCAAGCAGGCCCCAATCGTCCCAGAAATCGTCGGAGATGCGCCACATCTGCGCGTGCTGGCGCACGTGACCTCCACGCGGCACCGGCGTCTCGCCTGGCGAAAGGCTGAGCACCATCGGACGGCCGCAACGTGCAATGGCCTTGGCTGCAGCTTCGATTTCGGGCGCGTGCGCGTCGTAGGGACGGCTCATGTCGTCCATCTTGATGAAGTCGACGCCCCAGCTCGCGTACATGCGGAAGAGCCCGTCGTAGTACTCCTGCGCACCGGGCTTGCTCATGTCGACGCCGTACATGTCCGGGTTCCAGGGACACACGCTGGACGTGTCGGCGATGTCGCGCGCGGTGTAGGGCGTGCCCTCGATCGGCAGGTCCAGCTTCACGGCATGGCGCGCGATCCCGCGCATGACGTGGATACCGAACTTGAGCCCGAGTGCGTGAACCCTGGCGGCTAGCGGCGCAAAGCCCTGCTTATCCTTGGCGGACGGGAAGCGATTGGGTGCGGGCTGGAGGCGCGCATGGGCATCGAGCGCGGGCACCGGGTTGGGATTGTAGGAGTAGCTCGTCGCATCGGGCTCATACCACTGGATGTCCACGGTGAAGACATCGTAGCCGAAGGGCAGCAGTTTCTCGGCCATGATGGCCGCCGTTTCCAGTGACTGCTCCTCGTTGATCGTGCCCGCAAAGCTGTTCCAGCTGTTCCAGCCCATCGGCGGCCTCGGCGCGAGATCGGTGACCGGAGCCAGCGCGCTCGCCTGCGCACCCGCGCCAGCTTTTGTCTGCCCCTTTGCCCCCGTTGCCGCGAGGGCGCAAAGCGGCACCGCGCCCGCGACCACGCCGGAAAGGCCCGCCGCAGCCTGGAGGGCCTTGCGGCGCGAAAGGTCGATGCTCGTCTTCGTCATGTCCGGTCCTTGCTCCCGTGAACTCTCGCGCCCCTTTTGTCCGACTAATAACCGGATCGCAAGCCGGGGACGAAGATCGCAAGCCATCTTGGCCCCGCCTCTCCCGCACCGTATGACACAGCCCATGAAACCCGAAGGCCCGCCGATCACCCCTGCCGGATTTGCCGCCCTGCGCGCGCGTTACGACCATCTTCTGGGCAAGGAGCGCCCCGAGATTGTCGAGATCGTCTCGTGGGCCGCGGGCAATGGCGACCGCTCGGAAAACGGCGACTACCTCTACGGCCGCAAGCGCATGCGCGAGATCGACCGTGAACTGGGCTATCTGGCCCGGCGCATGAAGAAGGTGCGCGTGATCGACCCTTCCCGCCAGGTCCAGCGCGGCAAGGTCTTCTTCGGCGCGACTGTCGAACTGGCGGACGAGGACGACGAACGCATGGTCGTGACCCTTGTCGGTGACGATGAGCAGGACGCCAGCCAGGGCCGCATCGGCTGGAGCGCCCCGCTCACCAAGGCCCTTCGCGGCGCGGCCATTGGCGACCTGCGCACGGTGCGCCTGCCGTCGGGCGCGAAGGAATGGGAAGTCATGACCATCACCTACCCCGAAGACCGGCTGCCGTGACACGCGCCTGGTCGATGGTCCTGGCTCTGTTTGGGGCGGTCTGTGGCGGGGCGCTTCTCGCCACACCGGCCACGGCGCGCGAAAGCCTGGGGCTCTATGGCGACTGGGGCGTGTTCCGCGATCCGGTGGTGCCGCGCTGCTATGCCATTGCCAAGGCCGCGCCCAGCCAGCTTTGGCGCGACTACGAGCCATTTGCCGCGATCGGCACCTGGCCCAAGCGCGGACGGCGCAACCAGCTGCATTTCCGCGTCTCGCGCGCGATAGCCAAGGGCAGCGCGATCTCGCTTCGAGTCGGATCGGAGCGCTTTCGCCTGACCGGCGGTGGCGGCGATGCCTGGCCTGCCGACGACGCCGAGAACGCCGCGATTATCGCGGCCATGCGCGCCGCCCCGCGCATGACGCTAAGCGCGACCGGTGCCAAGGGCGGGCGTTTTTCCAATACCTGGGAGCTTCAAGGTGCGGCCTCGGCCATCGACTCCGCGCTGCTGGGCTGCGCGCGCCTGCGTTGAAACCGACAAGTCCCGCACAACGGAAAAGGGCGGACGACCTTTCGGTCCCCCGCCCTTCCCGCTCGGTGGTCGTAAAACCGGAACAGATCAGAAGCGCACGCCCACGCCGGCCATGACCTGGTGGCGGTCGAAGTCGACATCGAAGCGCGAGCTGTCGGGAATGTCGGCGCCATAGTCGATCTCGGCGCGGCCATAGTTGGAGTAGCGGTACTCGACCTTGGCGAAGACGTTGTTGGTCACCGCCTGCTCGACACCGGCACCAATGCGCCAACCGTCGGCGTCGACATCGCGCTCGTAGCGGGTACCTTCGAACGCGTTGTTCACGTCGAACTTGGCGTTGGTGTAACCACCCTTGGCGTAGATCATGGTCGAGGGGCTGACGATGTAGCCGGCGCGCAAGCCTGCGTAGATGTCACGGCTGGCGCTGACATCGCCGATGCCGAAGCCGCCGAAATTGCCATCCTCGAAGTCGGTATCGCCGGTCGACCAGGTGATTTCCGCCTCGGGGCCAACCACGAAGCGCTCGCCGATCTTGAGGTCGTAACCCGCGCCCACGCCGTAGGTGAAGCCATCCATGCCCTCGTCGTTGTCGAACTGGGGCATGTCATCGATGCTGCTGCCGGCTTCCACGCGGTCATAGCCGCCCAGAGCCTCGACGTGGAAACCCTCGAAGGGACCGACCGGACCGACATTCTGCGCCATCGCGGGGGTTGCGAGCGCGGTGGTTCCGGCGGCGAGAGCAAACACGATCTTCTTCATTCTCAAACTCCAGTCTTGTTGTCCTGTTGCAGGTTGCGACCCGCATGGACCTGTCAAATGCGAGAGCGAGCCAGCCAGTTTCATTAACGTAAGACAACGAAATCACTGATGTTTTTAGGCCACACTGGATCGACGAGACGCATTTTGGGCGCGATGGATTCCGGGAACGGAAAGGGCCGAAGCGGCGTTCGCGAGGCCATCTTTCGCTTGGAGACCAAATCGGGTATAGGCAGGCCCAATCATGACAGACACGAATTCCCAGCCCTCCGGGGGGATCATGACGATCCCCGGCCCGAACGAACCGATGCCCGTCCCGCGCCCGACGCTGGTGGACGGCGTGACCCCGCGCGAAGATGGCCGCACCGATCTCATCGGTCTGCCCAAGACCCGCATCGCCGAACTGTTCGAGACCGCCGGTCTCGACAAGAAGGCGGCCAAGCTGCGCGCCAAGCAGGTCTACCACTGGCTCTACCACCGCGGCGTGACCGAGTTCGAGGCGATGACCGACATCGCCAAGACCATGCGCCCTTGGCTGGCCGAGCGTTTCGTGGTCGGCCGCCCGGAAATCGTGCAGGCCCAGCATTCGAGCGACGGCACCCGCAAGTGGCTGCTGCGCACCGCCGACAACCACGACTACGAGATGGTCTTCATCCCCGATGCGGACCGCGGCACGCTGTGCGTATCCTCGCAGGTTGGCTGCACCCTGAACTGCCGCTTCTGCCACACCGGCACGATGCGCCTCGTGCGCAACCTGACGGTGGGCGAGATCGTGGGCCAGGTCATGCTCGCGCGCGATGCGCTGGGCGAATGGCCCAAGTCCGCCTCGGACACGCGCCTTGCCACCATGGCTGGCCTTGATGAGGACGAGGATGAAGGCTCGTACAGCGCGGACGGGCGCCTGCTCACCAACATCGTGATGATGGGCATGGGCGAGCCGCTCTACAACTTCGACAATGTGCGCGATGCTCTGAAGCTCGTCATGGACGGCGATGGCCTTGCCCTCTCGCGCCGGCGCATCACGCTCTCGACCTCGGGCGTGATCCCGCAGATCGAACGGTGCGGCCAGGAAATCAGCGTCAACCTGGCGGTCTCGCTCCACGCGGTGACCAAGGAAGTGCGCGACGAGATCGTGCCGATCAACAAGAAGTACGGCATCGAGGAACTGCTGCAGGCCTGCGCCGACTATCCCGGCGCCAGCAACGCGCGGCGCATCACCTTCGAATACGTGATGCTCAAGGACAAGAACGACAGCGACGAGGACGCGCGCGAACTGGTCCGCCTGCTCAAGAAGTACAAGCTCCCCGCCAAGGTGAACCTCATCCCGTTCAACCCCTGGCCGGGCGCGGCGTATGAATGCTCGACGCCCGAACGTATCAAGTCGTTTTCCAACATCGTCTTCGAGGCGGGTATCTCGGCGCCTGTGCGCACCCCGCGCGGGCGCGACATCGATGCGGCCTGCGGCCAGCTCAAGACCGCAGCCAAGAAGATGAGCCGCGCCGAGATCGACCGCCTTTATGCCGAGAAGGACAAGGAAGTGGTCGAGGAACTGGCGCAGCTTCCCGAATAAGGAAGGCAGGATTCAAGGGGATATCACCCCTTGACCCCAGAATGGGCGACCTCACGTCCCTCCGCCACGGCGGCGCGCGGGACGTGAGCTAGACAGTTCGGGGAGCCCGAGGGCGATGGCCCTCGGATCTATTTCCTGGACATACAAAAAGGGCGGCCGGATCACTCCGGCCGCCCTTTTTCGTACGTTCTGCCCGCTCAGACAGCGGGCAGCTTGTCGAGATACTTGTCGAGCGTCAGCGGGTACTCGCGCACGCGCACGCCGGTTGCGTTGTAGAGCGCGTTGGCAACCGCCGCGCCCACACCGCACAGGCCCAGCTCGCCCACACCCTTGGCCTTCATCGGCGAGGCAATGGCGTCGAGTTCGTCGAGGAAGATCACTTCCTGGTGCGGGATGTCGGCGTGCACCGGCACTTCGTACCCGGCAAGGTCGTGGTTGACGAAGAAGCCGAAGCGGGTGTCGACCGCCAGTTCCTCGGTCAGCGCGCCGCCCACACCCATCGTCATCGCACCAATCACCTGGCTTCGCGCCGAGATCGGGTTGAGGATGCGCCCGGCTGCGCAGGCCGCGAGCATGCGGCGCACGTAGGTCTCGCCCGTGTAGGCATCGACCGCGATCTCCACGAAGTGCCCGGCAAAAGTCGACTGCTGGTACTTCTTGGAAAGCTCGTCGTATTCGACCGAGTCTTCGGCCACGATTTCGCCCGAGGCGGTGGCCTCGGTGAGCTTGCGACTCTCGGCCCCGGCGCGGATTTCGCCATCGATGAATTCCGCCGTGTTGGGGTCCATTGCAAAGCGTCCCGCGATGTCCTCGCGCAGCTTCACGCAGGCAGCATAAACGCCCGAGGTCGAGTTCTGCGCGCCCCACTGGCCGCCAGAACCGCACGAGGCGGGCATGTCGGAATCGCCCAGCGTGACCGTGACGTCCTCCAGCGGCAGACCCAACATCTCCGCCGCGGTCTGAGCAAGGATGGTGTAGGAGCCGGTGCCGATGTCGGTCATGTCGGTCTCGACCGTCAGCTTGCCGTTGCTCGACAGGCGCACGCGCGCGGCCGACTTCATCTGGACCGAGTTGCGGAAGCCCACGGCCATGCCGTGGCCGATCAGCCAGCGGCCCTCGCGCATGCCGCCCGGCGTCTTGTTGCGCTTGTCCCAGCCGAAAGCCTCGGCGCCGCGGCGCAGGCATTCGACCATCATGCGGCTCGAATAGGGACGGTTGGGCGTCTCGGGATCAACTTGCGTGTCGTTGACGATGCGCAGCTCAACCGGGTCCATGCCCAGCTTCTCGGCCAGTTCGTCCATCGCGCCTTCCAGCGCCATGAGGCCCGCCGTCTCGCCCGGCGCGCGCATCGCGTTCGCTTCGGGAAGGTCAAGGCGGGCAATGCGCTGCGCGGTGTAGCGGTTGGCGCCCGCATAAAGGAGGCGCGTCTGGGCAATGCCGTTCTCGCCTTCCTGGCCCGCCAGGTTGCCCGAGGTGCACTCGTGCGAGATCGCGGTCAGGCGCCCGTCGCGCTCGGCACCGAAGCGCAGGCGCTGGATCGTGGCCGAACGGTGCGTGGTGTTGTTGAACACCAGCGGTCGGTCGAGCATGACCTTGACCGGACGGCCCGCCTTCTTCGCGGCCAGCGCGGCCACGACCGCATCGACACGCACGAACAGCTTGGCGCCGAAGCCGCCGCCCAGAAACGGACTGTCGAGACGGACATTGGCCGGGTCGAGATCGAGCATCTTGGCAACCGCCTGCTTGCTCCAAGCGATCATCTGGTTCGAAGTCCACAGAGTTAGCTTCTCGCCCTCCCACGCCGCGATGCTGGCGTGAGGCTCCATCATCGCATGGCTCTCGTGCGGGGTCTCGTACGTCACGTCGATCGAGACCGGCGCCGAGGCGTAGGCGGCCTCAAAGTCACCGACCTTGCTGACGTCGGGGCCATCCGATCCCTCGACGAGCGGAGCATCGGGGGCAAGCGCGTGGAAATCGTGGTTGCCCTGCGTGCGCTCGTAATCGACGCGCACGAGCTTGGCCGCCGCACGGGCCTGCTCGAAGGTCTCGGCCACGACGAGCGCGAGCGCCTGGTGGTAGAAGCGGATTTCCGAACCGCCGAACAGCGGCACGGTGTGCCCCATGCCCAGCGGAAGTTCGTCGACCTCGGTCGTCGTCAGGATGGTGATGACGCCGGGCTGGGCCTTGGCCTCGGCCAGATCGATGCTGCGCACGCGGCCCTTGGCGATGGCCGAGGGCACGATGTAACCATAGGCCTGGTTCGCCGCGACATCGTGGCGCTCGTAGGCATAGGGCGCGTGGCCGGTCACCTTGAGCGGGCCGTCGATACGGGTGGTGGGCTGACCGACAACGCGCTGGCGGTCGATGACGGTGTCGCCTGCAGGGGTGGTGTACTTCATGCCGCCTCTCCTCGTGCCTTGGCCATGACGCCCGCGAGCGTGCGCTCGACAAGGGCGATCTTGAACGCGTTCTGATCGGTGGGGCTGGCCCCCTGCGTGAGCGCACGCGCGGCAACCTTCACGTCAGGCAGCGCCGCATCGGCCGCCTCGACACGCCAGGGGCGGGGGGCGATGCCGCCGATGGCGACCCGGCCATGGCCATCTGCGTCGAGAACGGCGGCCACCGAAACCAGCGCAAAGGCGTAGGAGCGGCGGTCGCGCACCTTATGATAGATATGCGTGCCGCCAAGGGGCTTGGGCAGGGTCACCGCCGTGATCATCTCGCCCGGCTCCAGCACGGTCTCGATGTGCGGGGTATCGCCCCAGAGGCGGTGAAAGTCCCCCAGCGGGATGGCGCGGGTCGTGCCGTCGGCCTTGACCGTTTCCACCACTGCATCGAGCACGCGCAGCGCCACGGCCATATCGCCCGGATAGGTCGCGATACAGGCATCGCTGACACCGACGATGCCGAGCTGACGGCTGACGCCCTCCTTGGCCGCGCAGCCCCTCCCGGGCTTGCGCTTGTTACAGGCCTGGTTGGTGTCGTAGAAATAGGGGCAGCGCGTGCGCTGGAGCAGGTTGCCACCCGTCGTCGCCTTGTTGCGCAACTGGCCCGAAGCCCCCGCCACGATGGCGCGCGAGAGGACGGCGTAGTCGCGCTTGACCCGCTCATCGCTGGCGAGCGCCGTATTGCTGACAAGCGCGCCGATGCGCAGGCCACCCTCGTCGGTTTCAGTAATCTCATCGAGGCCGGTTCCCGTCACGTCGACAAGGTGGCGCGGGGTTTCAATCTCGAGCTTCATCAGGTCAAGGAGATTGGTGCCGCCTGCGATGAACTTGGCGCCGCCTGCGCGCGCGGCCGCGGCGGCCGCCTCGGCAGGGCTCGAAACGCGTTCGTAGCTGAAGGGCTTCATGCGCGCTCTCCTGCGACTTCGGCCATGGCCTCGGCGATGTTGGAATAGGCGCCGCAGCGGCAGATATTGCCGCTCATGCGTTCGCGCATCTCGATGTTGCTGGCTTCCATCGGTCCTGTCAGTTCGGCGCTGACGTGGCTGGGAACCCCATCGGCAATTTCCTTCAGAACCGAGACAGCCGAGCAGATCTGGCCCGGGGTGCAGTATCCGCACTGATAGCCATCGTGCTTCACGAAGGCGGCCTGCATGGGGTGGAGGTTCTCGGGCGTGCCGAGGCCTTCGATCGTGGTGACCTCGTCGCCTTCGTGCATGACGGCAAGGCTGAGGCAGGAATTGATGCGCTCACCATTCACGATCACCGTGCAGGCGCCGCACTGGCCGTGGTCGCAACCCTTCTTGGTGCCGGTCAGCTTGACGTGCTCGCGCAGGGCATCGAGCAGCGTCGTACGCGTGTCGAGTTCGAGCGTCTGCGCCTTGCCGTTGATGCGCATCGAAACGGTCTGCATCGTGATTGCCCTTTCCGCGGCCGGTGTGGAGGCCGCGAAGGCGACCTGTGGCGATATCGATCCGGCTGCCAGCCCTGCCGCGCCGCTGGCGAGCACGCCGCGCCGGGACACCGAGAAATAGTCGGGTTGATCCATCGGGAAAGCTTCTCCGTCCTGTGCCGCGCACCTATCCTCGGGGGCGATGTCCGGACCACGCCCCCTTGCAAGGCGCGAGCGACCCGTATTTCTGCGCCCGATGCGCGATTATCCTGCCTGTTTGCCCGCAGGCATCGAGAGCACCCGGCCTCGACGCCAGAATACGAAAGGGCTCCGAAACCCAAATGGTCCGGGGCCCCTCGCCTAAGCTAATGCGTATGCGGCGCACTCGTTCCGCAAACGCACACGAAACGACACTGTAAATAATTCACCGTCGCGATGAGCGGTCCGCATCGGGACCGCTCACGGCGGACCTCAGGGCTCGATACGGACCGGAATGCCCTTGCTCGCGGGCACCTTGGCCAGTTCGTCGTGGTACCACAGCGGCACCAGCGGATTGAGCTCGGGGAAGTAGCCGACCACCGCCCCCTTGGGCAGATCGTAGGCGCGCACCGAGAGCCCTGAAACGCGGCGCTCGATGTTGTCGTCCACTTCGGTGACGAGCGAGACCTGCTGGTATTCGTGCAGGCCCAGACGCGCGATTTCCTCGGGGCTGACCAGCACGATCATGCGGTTGCCCTCTAGCCCGCGCAGGCGGTCGGAAAAGCCGTAGATCGTCGTGTTGAACTGGTCGTTCGAGCGCAGCGTGACAAGGTGCATGCCGCCCGGATTGCCGCGAATGCCGCAGGCGTTGAGAACGCTGGGCGTGGTGAACTCGGCCTTGCCGCTCTCGGTCTTCCAGATCCGTTCATGCGCCGGATTGCCGCGATAAAAGCCGCTCGGCTCGTGCATGCGCGTGTTCATCTCGTAGAACTGATCGGGGTAGGTCCGCGCGATGAGGTCGCGGATGCGCGCATAGTCGCCGCGCCAGGCGTCCCATTGCCACTTCGGGTTCGGATCGAGGGTGGCCTTGGCGATCTCGCAGATGATCGCGGTCTCGCTCATCAGGTGCTCGCTCGCAGGCTTGCGCTTGCCCTTCGAGGCAGAGACGTGGCTGAAGCTGTCCTCCATCGAGACCCACTGGTTGCCGGTCGCCTGGATGTCCTCCTCGGCGCGCACGAGGCAGGGCAGCAGCCAGGATTCCTTACCCGGCATGCAGTGCGTCTTGTTGAGCTTGGTCGCGACGTGGACGGTCAGTTCCATGTTGCGCCAGGCCGGATAGACCCGATCATGGTCGGGAATCGCGCGCGCCAGGTTGCCGCCAAGCCCGATGAAGCCGGTGTTGGTACCCGCCAGCAGCGCTTCCAGGAATTCGACGGTGGTGTGGCCGTCCTCCTGCGGGGTCTCCAGGTCCAGCACCTCGCGGTACTTCTCGACCGGGGCGAGCGCGACCTTCTCGGTGATGCCGACGGTGCGCTGGCCCTGCACGTTGGAGTGCCCGCGGATCGGCGAGCAGCCAGCACCCTGGCGGCCCATGTTGCCGCCCAGGAGCAGCAGGTTGACCAGCATGCCGATGGCCTGGTTGCCGTGGACGTGCTGGGTGAGGCCCATGCCGTAGATGCCGATAACCTTGGTGGCATCGGCGTAGATGTCGCCAGCCGCTTCCATCTCGGCGCGGGTGACGCCGCTGGCCTCTTCCAGTTCGTCCCAGCTCGTGGCGGCCAGCTTTTCCAGGAGGCTCTCAAGGCCGTTGGTGTGCTGTTCGAGGAACGCGGTGTCCAGGACGCGGCGGCTTCCGCGCGCCTTGGCTTCCTCGTCGCGTTCGAGAACGCGCTTCATCGTGCCCATCAGCGCCGCGATGTCGCCGCCCGGGCGCACCTGCAGGTAGAGCTGGCTCATCTTCGTGGCCTTGCCGAAGGTCATCTGCAGCGGGTTCTGAGGGCTGCGAAACTCGGTAAGGGCCTTTTCCTTCAGGGGGTTGAAGACGACAATCTTGCATCCGCGCTTCACCGCCTTCTGCAAGGGGTGGAGGATGCGCGGGGAATTCGTCCCCGGGTTCTGGCCCATGTAGAAGATCGCGTCGCAGTGCTCGAAATCCTCCATCTGGCAGGTGCCGACGGGCGAGCCGACCACTTTCTTGAGCGCGACCGAGGTCGTCTCGTGGCACATGTTGGAGCTGTCGGGCAGGTTGTTGTGCCCGTACATCCGCGCGAAGATCGCGTAGAGGTAGCTGGGCTCCAGCGCCGCCTTCCCGCTGGCGTAGAAGGTCACCCCCTTGGGATCGAGGGTGCGCAGCTTCGCGCCAATGGCCTTGAAGGCCTCCTCCCAACTGGTCGGAACGTAGCGATCAACCTCGGGCTCGTAACGCATGGGGTGCGTCAGGCGCCCTTCCATCTCCAGTTCGTAGTCCGACCACATGGCCAGTTCGCTGACGGTGTGCCGGGCGAAAAATTCGGGCGAGCAGCGGTCGGTGGTCAGATCCCACAAGGTGGCCTTGGCGCCGTTTTCGCAAAACTCGAAGGGCTTGGGCTTCTCCGACTTTACCCACGCGCAGGAGGTACACATCGTGCCGCCCGGCTTGTTGAGCTGGCGCAGGGTGTCGAGCACGGACGGGCCCGCCTTCTGCGAGCGCTCGATACGCGAAATGCCCTTGAGCGATCCCCAGCCCCCTGCCGATCCCTTGTAACCCTGCACCTTGGGGGCCTTCGTCATTCGTATTCTCCCGATCTTCCTGTGCGCGCAATGCGCGACGCCTAGCGCTGGTTCCACGTTTCGCAAAGGGCCCGCAAGGGGTAAGCATTCCAATGGTATAGGAACTGACACCTTACGGCACAAAACGCTTTGCCGCGCCGCCCTTCATCTCTTCTCGAACCTTACGCGCCTTCCATGCGTTATGCGAGCCACGAGACGGCGTCCCGCCGCTTATCCAGAAGTCCTGTTTCGGGAACGAGAGTGTCCATGCACGCCTTTGCCTGCCCCAACTGCCACCAGCCGATCCATTTCGAGGCCCGCCTGTGCCCGCATTGCCAGGCGACGCTGGGCTACGATCCCGTCCTCGACGCCTTCCGCCACCTGACCGACGGAGCCACGCGCTGGCGCGGCGAGGACGGCGCGGCGCGCGACGTGGTGGTCTGCGCGAACAACAACGAGCACGCGATCTGCAACTGGCTGGTGGAACCGGACGAGCCTTCGCACCTGTGCCGGGCCTGCCGTCATAACCGCACGATCCCCGATCTTGCCGAACCCTCCGTACCGCCGCGCTGGGCGCGGATCGAGGCAGCCAAGCGGCGCATGGTCCACACGCTCCTCAAGCTGGGCCTGCCGATGGAGACCAAGGCCGAAGAGGCGCCGGGGCGCCAGGGCCTTGCCTTCGATTTCCTCTACGACCCGGCGGCCGAGAACGACGAGGCCCCGCAAGTCATGACAGGCCATGCCTCGGGTCTCATCACGCTCAACCTGATCGAGGCCGACGATGCCGAGCGCGAGCGCATCCGCCAGAACATGGGAGAGCCCTACCGCACGCTGCTCGGCCATTTCCGCCACGAAGTCGGCCACCACTACTGGTCGCGCCTGGTCGAGACGGACGCGAACAGCCTTGCCGAATTCCGCGAAATCTTCGGCGATGAGCGGATCGACTACCAGCAGGCGCTGGCCGAGCACTACAACGGCAAAGGCAATACCGTGTGGACCGACGCCTATGTCAGCTACTACGCGACCTCGCACCCATGGGAGGATTTCGCCGAGACCTGGGCGCACTACCTCCACATGGTGGACCTGCAGGCAACGGCCGAGAGCTTCGACCTCTCGCTGCACCTGCCCGGCGAAAGTGCCGATGCCACGCCCGGCAACGATGTCGAGGTGCGCTTCGATCCCTACCGCGCCGATGCCGCAACCCTCGCCCGGCACATGGAGCCGATCGCCTTTGCCTTGAACTCCATGAACCGCGCCATGGGGACTGGGGACCTCTACCCCTTCCGCCTGTCACGAACCATCGTCGCCAAGCTCGACTTCATCGCCCGCCTCGTCGCGAAAAACCGCGTCGAGGCGGGCGCGAAGGCCCGGCCGGTGACGGCTACTTGAGGCCGTAGAAGGCGAAATCACGGGCCTGTCCGGGCCAGAAGCGATCCATATAGGCGATGAAGTCCTTGCCGCTGTCATCGCCCAGCCGCTGCTGCGCCACGGCGCGGAAGTACCGGCTCGAAGTCTGTTCGGGCGCCAGATCGATGGCCGCATCCGCGTCCGCCAGTGCTTTTGCCGGCTCCCCCAGTTGCAGCCAGGCAAGGGCGCGGCTGTCAAGCGCGGCGGCCGCCATCGAGGACTGTTCGACCGCCTTGTCGCACGTCTCGATCATGCCCTCGGTGCCCACCTTGAAGCGCGCACGGTACCAGCACGAATTGTTGTAGAGGTACCCCTGTCCGGGACGCTCCTCGATCAACTCGTCGATGGCCGCCAGGCCCTCCTCGGCACGCCCGTCATAGGCAAGGACCTCCGCGCGCAGCTCCACGAACTGAGGGTGCTGGGTTCCGTAATCATCGTATTCGTCGAGCAGCGCCAACGCCTCTTCGGCCTCGCCGTTGCGTCCCAACGCACCGGCGAGGCCAAGCGCGGAAGCCGCCGAGGGATCGATCTCGAACGCCTTCCTGTAGGACGGCAGAGCATCCTCGAAGCGGTCCATGGCGAACAGGACCGAACCGCGCGAGCGGTAGGTTCCTGCAGACGGGTCAAGCTCCAGCGCCTTGTCGTAATCGGCCAGTGCACCTTCAAGGTTCGCCGTGCGCCAGCGAAACAGCGCGCGGTTGATGTACCCTTGCGCCTCGTCCGGATCGCGCGCGATGGCCTTGGCGTAGGCCTCTTCGTAAGGTGTCAGGCGGCTCTTGTAGGCGGGCATGGCCAGCTGCCACTGGCGCACCGCATCTCCGGGCGCGAGGAGGAAGATGGCGGAATTGGAGATCCGCGCCGCCTTGCCCTTCTCGGCCGCGATGGCCTCGCTTGGCACTTCCCCGCCCAGCCCCTCGACCCGCTCGGTCACGGTGAGGGTCTGTCCTTCCAGCTGCGCACGGCGCACGAAATGGGTGGTGCCATAGCTCATGTCGAGCTCGGGGCGCCCGCGCAGGAGATAGCCGTCCTCGTCCTCGGGCAGGAGCACGGTCAGTTCGGTCACCTGAAGCGTGGGAGCGCCCGTGTCGACGGGGATCTCGCGCCAGGCCGGACGCGCGCGGTCAGGCGAGAAGTCGACATCCTGACTTGGCAGGTCGGCAAAGTCCTGGCGCTTGCGCGAGCCCTGCCGGCTCCAGGCTGCGGTGCGAATGCCCGACACATCGACATGGGCAATGCCCTGCTCCTCGTCGAAGGACATCGAACCTTCGGTCACGACCAGTCCGTCCAGCGTCGAGGAGGCGAACTTGTCGATCAGCTCGTCCTTCTGGTCCTCCCCGACCTGCTTGATGACCGCGCCAAGGCCCACGCCCACGGGCCCTGACAGCGTCGCCCGAGCGGTAACGAGCACGGGCAGATCAACCCCGCCCCGCTCATCGAATGTCAGCTTGACGAAAGCCTGCGGGGTAGCGGGGACACGCGGGGCCAGAGCCATCACGCCCGTCCCCTCGGCCCGGATCGGCAGGACGTGGCGGAACGGCGGGGTGTCGGCAATGTTGCTCATGCGCGTGCCCGCCGACGTGCCATCGAGCCAGTAGTCGGTCCCGCCGATATTCGCCTTCACCAGCACGTGATCGAATGCGCTGGGCATGGGCAGAAGGTCGGGAATCGCATCGCCGGCCGAGGAGTGGACGAGCACCGCCTCGCTGGAGATGCCAAGTTCATGGAGCAGCGAAAGCAGGAGCAGCGTCTTGGCCTTGCAGTCGCCATAGCGCAGCTGCCAGGTCTCGTCGGGGGCCTGGGGCTCGTAGTTGCCCGAGGCCATGCCGTTCATCAGGTAACTGACCTTGTCCTGGACGAGGCGGGTCGCGAGTGCGGCGCGTTCCAGCGGATCGGTGCTCACCGCGCGGATCGTCGCGACTTCACCCGCGAGCGCGCTGCCTTGCTCTATACGCCCTGCCGGATCGTAAAGCGGCGCGAAGATGCTGGAGACTTCCTCCCAGGTCGAGAAGGTCCCTGCCTGGATGAGCGTGGGGCGCCGGTAGCGGACCGGCGAATCGGAGGGCATGTCCTCGGGCTCAGGCAGCGGGAGCGCGACGGTGAGCCGGTGCTCGCCGCCCTTGCTGGTTTCCTCCACCGCGACGTCGACGGGGCCGGTCTGCCAGCGCACGTCCTCGTCCTCGGGCCAGGACACGATGTCCCGCGCGAAGCCCGCCTCGGTGGGAGCCGCGAACAGCACATTGGTCATCTGGACCTCGCCCTTTAGCGTGGGGTCCTTGACCGACTGGGTGAAGGCGATGCGCAGCACGTCGCCCAGTTCGAGCCCCGGCACCGCGAGCGTTGCGGTCAGCGCGCCATCGAGCGTGCGCTTTTCCAGCTGGGTCTCCCGGCGCAGAACGGTGTATTTCGCGCCGCCTTCCAGCACGTCGATGCGTTTGTCTCCACGCAGGATTTCGACCCTGTGGATGGTGAGATCGCCCTTGTCCGGGAGCCACGATGCGGTGCTTGTCCCTGCTTGGGTCAGTGCCTGGGGCGCATCGAGCTTGAACGCCCGGTCGACATAGATCGACAGCGTGCCATCCTCGATGCGTTGCTGCATGTCGTAGAGCGCCAGCGGCGTCGAGGTCGAGGTATCGATGACATCCGCATCGACTTCCTCGACCCAATCGGGCGCAGGCGCATAGAGCACCTCTTCACCCGCCATGGCCGTACCCGCCGCCAGCAACGAAACCCCGGCCAGGCACAGAGAAACAAACCGCATCATACCCCC
The DNA here is from genome assembly GCF_020524485.1 of Novosphingobium profundi. Taxonomy (GTDB): domain Bacteria; phylum Pseudomonadota; class Alphaproteobacteria; order Sphingomonadales; family Sphingomonadaceae; genus Novosphingobium; species Novosphingobium profundi_A. The sequence goes on from NZ_JAIVLF010000005.1 coordinate 413,406, forward strand.
TCAAGAATTACTCGGTGGAAGAGTGGCAAGAACGCCGCGCCAAGGCAAGGTGGCTCACCTCCGACTTGGGGTTAAACTATTGCACAAGTCGTGGGACTACAGGACTATTTCGGAAAGTATACAGGACGCTTTCACCCAGGTCCGATCCGGCCTAGGGGAAGCGGATCGTTCCAGGCAGTCACCAGGGAAAATGCGCGTGCCAATCGAGACCGTGGACTGGAACAGCCAGCTGGATCTTGCCAGCCACCTCCTGGCGGCGCTCGCCGCAGGGTTGCTGGTGGGCATCGAGCGCGGCTGGCGCCAGCGCGAGGCCGCTGATGGCAGCCGGGTCGCAGGGGTGCGCACCTTCGCGCTCATCGGCACCTGCGGGGGGCTCGTCGCAGCGCTCTCGCTCACCGTTTCCGCGATCCTGGGCGCCGTGCTGCTCAGCGCCCTCCTCGCCCTTCTCATTGGCGCCTTCTTCGTCTCGCGCCGGGCCGCCGCCACTTTCGATGCGACCACGCCCGTCGCGGCCCTGATGACGATCGGTCTCGGGCTTCTTGCAGGAGCGGGATACCCCGCCCTTGCGCTGGCCCTGACCGCGATCGCCACGCTTCTCCTCTCGGCCCGGCAGCAGGCCCATGCCCTGCTGCGCGCACTAAGCCCGGAAGAACTGCGCGCGCTGGTGCGCTTTGCGGTCATCGCGGTGGCCGTCCTCCCGTTCCTCCCCGACCGCAGCATGGGCCCTTACGCGGCCTGGAACCCGTTCCAGCTCTGGCTCGTCGTAATTCTCATTACCGGCTTCTCGATTGCGGGTTACATCGCGCGGCGCGCCATCGGTGCCTCGGCCGGGACGCTGACAACGGCTCTCATCGGCGGAGCCTATTCCTCGACCGCGGTCACCGCCGCCTTCGCCAGCCAGCTGCGCAAGGGGAGCGAGGGACCGCTCGCAACCGGCATCGCGCTGGCCTCGGCAGTGATGTACCTGCGCGTGCTGATCCTCGCCGCTGTCCTCGCGCCCGACATCCTGATGCGCCTCGCCGTACTGCTCGGGCCTGCGCTCCTGGTCGCCTTCCTCGTCGCGGGTCTTGCCTGGCGCCGCGAGACGAGTTCCGGCGCGAGCAGCCCCGCGCAAGGGGGCAAGCCCTTCGAACTGCTCCCCGCCTTCGGCTTTCTTCTGGCTGTTGCGGGCGCCGCGCTTCTGGTGCGCTGGGCGCAGGACCAGTTCGGCGAGGCGGGCGGAGGGCTCTCGCTGTTCCTCGCGGGAAGCTTCGACGTCGATGCCGCGATGGTGGCCTATTCAACGCTGCCACAAGGCGCGGTCGCCTCGGCCATTGCCTCTCTCGCGCTTGCCGGGACCGTGGCGAGCAACATGGCCTTCAAGACCGTCCTCGTCTTTGTCAACGCAGGTCCTCGCGCCGGGCGACGCGCCGGGCTCGCCCTCCTTGCCAGTCTGGCCGTACTGCTGGTCACGCTGGCCTTGGGCGCAATCCCGCTCCTTCGCTGAACGCGCCGCGCCCGCCTCTAGTCGCGTTCCGCCGGATCGCCGATCCAGATCGCGTGGGCATCGAGCCGCAACCGGGTCAGCGCGCGCATCGCCTCGGCCCGTGCCTGGACTTCCTGGCGCAAGGCGTCGTGCACCTGCCGCTCGCCCAGAAGCTCGTCCGAGAGGTCGATCTCGCCCGCCTTGTGGCCGATGCGCAGCTTCAGGAGCGCTGCCATCTGCGCCTTCAAGCCCTCGCGCGCACGTTGCCAGGCCGCGTGCCGGAAGCGCGCTTCGGACATGTCCGCCTCGGCCATCTCGGTCACGGCGAAGCGGGTTGCCATGGCCTCGGCGCGTGCGGCGCTGGCCTGCGCCTGCGCCTCATCGGCAAGCGCCCGGCGGTGCCCTCCCCCCAGCGGCATCTGGAAAAGGACGCCGGCGCCCTGCTCCTCGCCGCTGCGCTCGGAAAAGACGCGAAAGCCGAGCGACGGATCTGCCGTGCGCTCGGCCCGCGCGCGCGCTGCCGAAGCGTCCGCACCGCCCGCCGCTGCCTCGGCCGCCGCGATCTCATGGCTGTGCTCGATCACCTTCTGGCCGAGCGCGGCGATACCCGCTTCGGGCAACACCGGCACGGGAACCGAAGGTGCCTCCCCATCCAGGGCAAGGGTGGGAAACTGAGCTCTCAGGCGCGTGCGGGCAAGCGCCGCGCGCCCTTCCGACTGCTGAAGCGCGAGCCGCGCCGCTGCCAGACTCGCTTCGGCCTGATCGGCTTCGAGCTGGGCCGCATCGCGCAGCTCCACGCGCCGGGACACGGCTTTGAGCAGCGTCTCGTAGTTCGCCACCGCCTGGCGGTTGATGCGCACGTCCTCGGCCGCGCCCAGCCAGTCCCACCAACTGTCGTTGAGGAGTGTCGCGGCCTGATGGCGTGCATCCTCGGCCCGGTTCTGGGCCGCGACAATGCCGTAGCTGCCGATCTCCTTGTCGAGCCGCGCCTTGCCGGGCAGACGGAAGGGCCGCATGAGCTGAGCGTCGAACTCGTCGTAGGTTCCCTCGCGGGTGACCGAGCGGTTCATGTAACTACCCTGGAAGGTCACCTCGTGGCTGCCGCGCGCAAGCGCGCGGGCCTGGGCCTGCGCGGCTCCGGTCCGCGCCTGCGCGGCCTGGACCGACGGGTGTGCATCGAGCGCGGCCTGGACCTGGGCGAGGTCGGGCAGTCCGGCCTCCTGCGCATGGGCCCATGGGGCGGCCAGGGTCAGGACCAGCGCCGCGGTGATGGGAAGACGCTTACGCATGGGCGTTATCCTCCTCTTCGGCGCGGGTCTCGGCACGGCTCTCCCCGAAGCGTTCGTAGAGCATGGGCAGGAGGATCAGCGTCAGCAGCGTGGAGGAGACGAGCCCCCCGATGACAACGATGGCGAGCGGCTTCTGAATCTCCGAGCCCGGACCACTGGCAAAGAGCAGCGGAACAAGGCCGAAAGCCGCGATCGTTGCGGTCATCAGAACGGGGCGCAGCCGCCGCTCCGCGCCGCGCCGGACGGCCTCGGCAAGAGGCACGCCCTCCTCGCGCAGTTGCCGGAAGTAGCTGACCATGACGAGCCCGTTCAGCACCGCGATGCCGAGCAGCGCGATGAAGCCGACCGAGGCAGGCACCGAGAGGTACTCGCCCGAGAGCGCGAGCGAGACCATGCCGCCCACCACCGCGAAGGGGATCATCGCCAGAATCAGCAGCGAGGCGCGCAGCGAGTGGAGCGTCGCGTAGAGGATCACGAAGATCATCACCAGAGAGATCGGCAGCACCACCATCAGCCGGGCCGAGGCGCGCTGCTGGTTCTCGAACTGGCCACCCCAGACGATGCGATAGCCCGCCGGCAGCGCTACGTTCTGCGCGATATCGGCCTTGGCCTCCTCGACATAACCGACAAGGTCGCGACCCGAGACGAAGGCCTGGACAAGCGCGAAGCGCGAGCCGTTCTCGTGCTCCAGCTTCACCGGCCCCTCGACCCGTGCAACGTGCGCGACGTCGCTCGCACGCACGAGCTGGCCACTGGGCGAACGGTAGAGCGTATCGGCAAAGGTCTGCGCGGTCAGCCCCTCGCCTTCGCCGCGAATGACAATGGGGACACGCCGGATGCCTTGCGCGACGACCCCCGCGTGCACGCCCTCGATCTGGGCGCGCATGGCGTCCTGCAGGTCGCTGACCGGCATGCCGACGCGGCCCGCCTCGACGCGGTCAACCGCAAGCTGGAGGTAGTCGACGCTGTCGTTCGCGACCGTCATCGCCTCACTGGTTCCGCGAATGGCTTCGAGACGGCCCTGGATGGCGCCCGCGATGCGCGAGAGCTCGACCAGGTCCGGCCCGAAGACCTTGATCGCAAGGTCCCCGCGCGAACCGGTGAGCATTTCGGAAATGCGCATGTCGATGGGCTGGGTGAAGCTGGGCTCGATGCCGGGCAGCGCGGCAAGCGCCGTGCGGATCTCGCCGATCAGCCACTCCTTGTCGGCCACGCGCCATTCCTCGCGCGGGGCAAGTTCCAGGAAGGTGTCGGTCTCGTTGGGGCTCATCGGGTCGAGGCCCAGTTCGTCCGAGCCCACGCGGGCAATTGCCGCACGCACTTCGGGCACCTTGTCGAGGATCACCCGCTGCGCCTTCATGTCGCCCTCGACACTGTGTTCGAGCGAGATCGAGGGCAGCTTGGTCAGCTGCACGATGACCGAACCCTCGTCCATCGTCGGCAGGAAGGTCTTGCCGGTCAGGCTATAGGCAAAGACGGTGACCACCAGCGAGAGCCCCGCAACCGCGTAGACCAGCCGCCGCCGCGCGAAGGCGCCTGCCAGCACGCCATGATAGCGCGGGCTGAGCTGGCGCATCAGCCAGGGTTCGTGCGCGTGCCCGTGCTCTTCGGCCTTCACCTTGAGGACGAAATAGGCAAGCACCGGCACCAGCGTCAGCGAGAGCACCAGCGCGGACAACAGCGCCAGGACGATGGTCATGGCGACGGGCGCGAAAAGCTTGCCCTCCAGCCCCTGCAGCGTGAGGAGCGGCAGGAAGACCAGCGCGATGATCGCCATGCCCGAAGCGACCGGCTTGGCCACTTCGGCCGAGGCGACGAGCACGTTGGGAAGCTTGCCGTTTTTGGCATGTTTCGGGTCGGAAAGGCGCTCGACCACGTTCTCGACCACGACGACCGCGCCATCGACGAGCATACCCACCGCGATCGCAATGCCGCCAAGGCTCATGAGGTTGGCGGTGAGGCCGATCGCGCGCATGAAGATGAAGGTGAGGAGCACCGCCATGGGCAGCGCCAGCGCCACGATCAGCGAGGCGCGCACGTCGCCCAGGAACAGGAGGAGCAGAACAACGACCAGGATGGTCGCCTCCAGCAGCGCCTTTTCCACCGTGCCCACGGCCCGTTCGATGAGGTCCGAACGGTCGTAGAAGACCGCCACCTTCATGCCCTCGGGAAGGCTCGGCTGGAGATCCTCAAGGCGTGCTTTCACGCCATCGACGACCTGCGCTGCGTCCGCCCCGCGAAGACCGATGACAAGGCCTTCCACCGCCTCGCCCGTGCCGTTCTTGCTGACCGCGCCGTAGCGGGTCAGGCTGCCGGTGCGCACATCGGCGACATCGCTTACGCGCACCACGCGCTGCCCGTCACTGCGCACGACCACGGCGGCCAGATCCTCCAGCGTTTCCACCCGCGCGGTGGAACGCACGATGAGCGCCTCCTCACCTGTATCGAGACGGCCCGCACCATCGTTGCGGTTGGAGGCCTCGACCGCCTCGGCAAGGTCCGAAATGGTGAGCCCGGCTGCGGCCAGCGCGCTCATGTCAGGAGCGACCTCGAAGGTCTCGACCCGGCCGCCCAGCGCGTTGACGTCGGCAACGCCGGGCACCGTGCGCAGCGCCGGGCGGATCACCCAGTCGAGCGTGCGGCGCTTCTCGGCAAGGCTCTGTGGTCCCTCCAGCGTGAACATGTACATGTCCGAGAGCGGTGTCGAGATCGGCGCCATGCCGCCCGACACGTTCTCGGGCAGGTCGCCCATGATCCCGTTCAGCCGCTCGGCCACCTGCGTGCGCGCCCAGTAGATGTCGGCGCTGTCGTCGAAGTCGATGGTGATGTCGGCGATGGCGTACTTGGCGACCGAGCGCAGCGTGGCCTGGCTGGGGATGCCCAGCATCTCCATCTCGATGGGGGTGATGACGCGGCTTTCGACCTCCTCGGGCGTCATGCCCGGCGCTTTCAGGATGATCTTGACCTGCGTGCTGGAGATGTCCGGAAAGGCATCGATGGGCAGGCGCAGGAACGACCAGGTGCCGAGCCCGGCCAGCGCAATCGCGAGCGCAAGCATGGCGAGACGCCAGGCCAGCGCCCGTTCGACAAGGGTGCGCAACATGGCCTTACTGCTCCGCCAGAAGGGACTTGAGTTCGGCCACGCCGTGCGTTGCCACCTGCTCTCCCGCCTTCAGGCCCTCGGCCACGATGGCACGCCCACCGGCCTCGGCGACCAGTTGCACATCGCGGCGCACGAAGCGGCCCTTCTGCGCTACGAAGACGACGTTCGCCTCGCCGATCCGGGTAATTGCGGTGGCGGGGACGGAGACCCCCTCTCCCCCACTGCCGGGATCGCGGATCACCGCCATGACCCCGCGCCCGGGCACAAGGCCTGCCGTGTCGTGCAGCCGCGCCTTGGCAAGGATCGAGCGCGTCTGGGGATCAAGCGAGGCGCCAACGGACACGATCCGGCCCGCAATCGGCGTAGCGTCGCCCTCCCGCACTGCTACTTCGACATCCATGCCCGGACGCACCTTGCCCGCCAGCCGCTCGGGCAACTGGAGATCGAGGGTCAACGCCGCGGTATTCTCGATGACGAAAGGAGCTTCGTCGCTGCCGACACCGCCGCCCGTTTCCACGCCGACATGGGCGACACGCCCGGCAATCGGCGCACGCAGGGTCACGGTACCATCCGCCCCTGCTCCTGCGAGCGCGAGGAGGCGCTGGTTTTCCGATACGCTCGCCTCTGCCTGCCGCAGGCTGGCGCGCGCCTCGTCCGCGCGGGCTCCAGCCACGACGCCTTCCTTCGCGAGCGTCTCCAGCCGCTGTGCCCGCGCCCGTTCGAGCGCGAGATCGGCGCGGGAGCGCTGCAGGGCCGCGCTGAACTGCACCGCATCGGCCGCGCGCACCACCGCGAGCGGAGCCCCGTGCGCGACATTCTCGCCTTCGAGCACGAAGAGCTGCGCGACCGTGCCGGTGAACGGCGTCGTCACCGCGACCTTCGCCTGAGGCGGGAGCGTCACCTGCGCCGGGACGGTCCCCAGCGGCACGCCCTCGGCGCGTACGGCCGCCTCGGTCCGGACCCCCAGCGCCTTGACCTGCTCGGCGCTCAGGGCACCCGCAGGGCCATCCTGCGCCGCCTCGCTGCTTTCCTCGACCCGGGCGTCCGGGCGCAAGGCGAAATAGACACCGCCCGCAAGGGCAAGCGCGGCGGCGGCAAGGCCGGCAAGAGTGGTCCTGTTCATGGTCTCCTGAAATGCGCCTTCAACCTGACAGGACCCTGTCAGTTTCGCAGCGTATTGACAGGTTCACGAGGACAGGCCGATGAGGCCCTAGCCCAGCCGAGGGAGAACAGCGGCCATGCGCGCACTTCTGGTGGAAGATGATGACCAACTGAGCGAGCGCCTTTCCGGGCGCCTGCGCTCGGCAGGCTTTGCCGTGGATGTCGCGCGCTCGCGCAGCGAAGGCGAGGACTGGCCGGACATGGACAAGATCGCGGTCATCATCCTCGACCTTGGCCTTCCCGACGGCTCGGGCATGGAGCTTCTCGACTATTGGCGGCGGCGCAAGGTGACCTGCCCGATCCTGATCCTCACCGCACGCGGTAGCTGGCAGGACAAGGTTGCCGGGCTCAACGCGGGCGCGGACGACTTCGTGGTCAAGCCGGTGCGCTTCGAGGAACTGCTCGCCCGCCTTCACGCGCTCTTGCGGCGCGAGAACGGCGCACGCGAAACCTGGCTGGAGGACAGCGGCATCCGCATCGATCCGGTCGGCCGCGTGGTCGAATGCGACGGGGAAGCACTGGCGCTCAGCAAACAGGAATTTCGCCTGCTCAGCCTGTTCGTGCGGCGTTCGGGCCAGATCCTCTCGCAGGCCGATATCGGCGAGCACCTCTACGAGCTGTCCAGCCATTACGATCTCAACTCGGTCGAGGTCCTGGTCTCGCGCCTGCGCCGCAAGATCGGCAAGAGCCGCATTCGCACCGTGCGCGGGCTTGGCTACAGGTTCGGCGCATGAGCCATTCCGCCGCCTGCACCACCGCGCACACCCCGAGGCGCGGGCGCTGGAACTGGCGCTCGCTGAGAGTGCGCCTGCTCTTCGCCTCGCTGGCCTGGATCGCGCTTGGCATCGCCGGGATCTGGTATTCGGCAACCCGCCTCTTTGCCAAGCACGTCGAGCAGAACTACCACGACGAGCTTCAGGTCCACGTCCGGGAACTGGGCCGCCTCGTGCGCGTCGAGCCCGACGGCACGATCCGGCTCGACCGTCCGCTGTCCGATCCGCGCTTCGCAGTGCCCGATGGCGGCTTCTACTGGCAGGTCAGCATCGATGGCTATCCGCCGCTGCGCTCGGCCTCGCTCACCCACGGTGAGCTCGACACCTCGATCGCGCATGACAGTTCGATCCACCACCACGTCGAGAGCGGCCCCACGGGCCCTACCATCACCTACGGCTTCGTGCGCAAGGCTGAGGGGCTGGGCGATGTCCACTACGTGATCGCCACCGATGAGCGCATCCTCGACGACATCATCGCCCGTTTCGATCACGAGCTGCGGCTCTGGCTGGGGCTGCTGGCCGCGCTGCTGGGCACGACCGGGGTAGTGTATGTTGCCTTCGGCCTGCGTCCGCTTGACCGGCTGGGCGCGGCCAGCGCGCGGCTGCGCGAGGGCACGGCCGCGCGCCTGGAAGGGACCTACCCGACCGAAATTGCCCCGCTTGTCTCGGACCTCAATGTCTTCATCGAGCACAGCCAGGGCGCAGTCGAACGCGCGCGGCTGGAGGCGGGCAACCTCGCTCATTCGCTCCGTACCCCGCTTGCGGTGATGACCGACGAGGCCGAGCGCCTCAGCCAGGATCCGGCGACGCAGGCGGCGGGCGCAACGCTGCTGGAGCAGAGCCGGATCATGGTCCAGCAGATCGAGTACCAGCTCGCCCGCGCCCGCGCGACGGCCAGCGCGCGGCGTCCCGGAACGGTAAGCCGCATCGCCAAGGTCCTCCCCCCCTTGGTCTCCGCGATGCAGCGCCTGCACCGCGACACCAGCTTCTCCGTCGCCATGTCCGAGCAGACCGACCTTGCCCTTCCGGTCGACCCGGTGGACCTTTCCGAACTGCTCGCGATCCTCCTCGACAACGCGGGCAAGTGGGCCACGCGCAAGGTCTTCGTCGCCGTCGAGCAACGGGGCACGGCGACGGGAAGCCTGCTCGTGGTGCGCATCCTGGATGATGGTCCGGGCCTCACGCCCGAACAGATCGCACAAGCCTTCGAAATCGGCTCACGCTTCGATCCGGCCATGGCGGGCTCAGGCCTTGGCCTTGCCATCGCGCGCGACATCGCCGGGGCCTATGGCCTGGAACTTGCCCTTTCCCCGCGCCGCGATGCCCCAAGCGGCCTCGAAGCGCGCGTGGAAATTCCCGTCCCGGACGGCACCGACTGACGCAGGCCTGCCGGTCGGTCTGCGGGAGATAGCGCGTCTTGTCGCGCATCGCCCCGCCCCATTGACCCTTCGCGCACGCGCAGTAGAGGAGCCACCCTGCACTGCAGCGCGCCCTGTCGCGGCCCGCGCCCCACAGCCCTTATGGAACAGTAATCCTTGCCCACGCGCCTGAAATCGGCCCGACGATTGCCCGAAACGGCATCTCCACGAGGGTCTACAGTCAACTACTTATTCGCACGCGCACAAGACCGGACGGGCCAATTCTCGCCAGCTTCCCCGGCAAGCGGCCAAACCACAAAACCAGCGGCCGCCACCACGGGACTGCCATTAGATTCATGGTTTGGGGAGCTTTCATGTTGACGAAGATCCATTTCGCCAGGGCCTTGGCCTGCAGTGTTTCGCTGATAGCCTTCACGGCCGGGACCGCGCAGGCCGAAGAGGCCGCGCCGGCACCAGCGCCTGCACCCGCCCCGGCTCCGGCCGCCACCGGCCTCAACGACATTATCGTGACCGCCGAGCGCCGCGAGGTCAGCCTCCAGGATGCTCCGCTCTCGGTCTCGGCGATCAGCGCCGAGGACCTGAAGGCTGCCAATATCACCGACATCACCGGCCTCAACGGTTCGGTCCCGGGCCTTGTCGTCGCGCGTTCGGGCGGTGGTGAGCGTATCATCTCGATCCGCGGCATCGGCTCGGAAACGCCCGAGAACACCAACACCCAGCCCGGCGTCTCCTACCACATCGACGGCGTCTACATCTTCAACTCGATCGCCGCCTCGGCCGCCTTCATCGACGTCGCCCAGGTCGAAGTCCTGCGCGGCCCCCAGGGCACGCTGTTCGGCCAGGGCTCGACCGGCGGCACGATCAACGTCGTCTCGGTCGACCCGACGATGGACGCGGTCACCGGCTATGCCAACGGCGGCTTCGGCAACTACGCCTACAAGGAAGCGAGCGCGGCGCTCAACGTGCCACTCACCGACACGCTGGCCGTGCGCGGCGCCTTCCAGATGACCAAGCACGATGGCTACGCCAAGGCCACCGAGGTCCCCGGCACCGACAGCTATGATCTGGACGATCAGGACGAGTACGGCTGGCGTCTCGGCGCAAAGTGGGCGCCCACGGCCAACTTCTCGATTACCCTCAACGCGATCAACTTCCACTCCGACACCAACGGCCCGGCGCAGAAGAACATCCTCGATCCCGAGGACGATCCGCGTATCCTGACCCAGGACTATCCGGGCCGCTCGCTGGTCGAGACCGAGCTCTACACCGGCACGATCCGCTACGAGGCACCGTTCGCCACGTTCAAGTCGATCACCGGCTACCAGAAGCTGCACTCGATCCAGGCCTGGGACGCGGACGGGCTTGATGCCGCGACCTTCTCGGCTGTGACCTACAACCCGGACAGCTGGACCTACTCCAACTACGACCACGTGCCCCTGTGGCAGTCGGACACGGAAAGCTGGAGCCAGGAATTCAACATCACCTCCAACGGCTCGGGTCCGCTGAGCTGGGTTGCGGGCGGCGTCTACCTGCATTCCGATAACGAGCAGTACATCAACGAGTACCGCGCGGCCGACGACAACATCATCCAGCCCGCGCTGCCCCTGACCACGCCCTGGGACGACCCGCTGGTGGGCAACCTGGCCTATGCGGAACTTTCCTCGATCGAGCGTGACCTCTGGGCCGTCTACGCGCAAGCCACCTACGACCTGACCGACAAGCTCGCGCTCACCGCAGGCGTTCGCTACAACCACGACAAGGCACAGGGCATGTCGGACAGCGTGTCGGGCGGCTCATCCAGCCAGACATCAGGCGCCTATCTCCAGCCCGCCTACACCGGCAGCCGCAAGACCAAGGCCTGGACCGGCAAGGTCGCGCTGGACTACCAGATCACGCCGGAGAACATGGTCTACGCCAGCTGGACGCGCGGTTTCAAGCCGGGCGGCATCAACTCGGCGGCCTCGGCGGGCAGCGGGGGCCTCGCGCTGGGCCTGATGGACTCGGTCCAGCCCACCTACACCAAGGAGACCGTAGACAGCTTCGAGATCGGCACCAAGAACCGCTTCGCGAACGACACGCTCCAATTGAACGCTTCGGGTTTCCTCTATCTCTACAAGGACATGCAGTTCCTGGAGGAAGACCCCGTGCTCTACGGCGAGGGCATCTCGAACGCGCCCAAGGCCCGCGTCTACGGCATCGAGCTCGAAGCCCAGTGGGCGCCAACCGAGCACTTCCGCGTCGATGCCTCGGGCTCGTGGCTGGAGGGTGAGTTCACCGAAGACTACTTCGCGCTCGATCCGGCGGCGGCGGCGGCGGCGCAGAACGCGGCGGGCTATGGCGACTGGCTGTTCTGGAGCAACTATTACGACGCCTCGGTCGTGCGCGATGGCGCGCGCGCCAACATCAACGGCAACCGCATTCCCAAGCTGCCGCGCTGGCAGGGCACGCTGGCGGCAACCTACACCAACAAGGTTGGCCCGGGTAACCTGACCGCCCGCGCCCAGGCGATCTATCGCGGCAAGTACCAGTACCGCGTCTTCAACGACGCCGACGTCGACCTCGCCTCCTCCTACACCCAGGTCAACACCATGGTGAAGTACGAGCCCGAGGACACGAACTTCTCGATGATGTTCCGCGTCATCAACCTGTTCGACACGAACGGTGTGAACTCGCGCTTCTCCGATCCCTATGGCAGCGCGCAGGTGATGGAGACCTACATTCCGCCGCGCCAGTTCATCCTGTCGTTCGGTTACACCTTCTAAGCCAATCCATCCGCAATGGCCGGTCTGCGGGCGCGGGGAGCAAGGCTCCTCGCGCCCGTTCCCTTTTGTGCGCAAGTGCGGCATAAGACGCTGCAGCGCATCATGGAGGTGTAGAATGGACCCCATGAGCCGCCACGCCGCCATGCCCCTGTCGCACGCAAGGACACCAGAGCTGAAACCGCTGCCGGATCAAGTGTTGAGGCGCACACCATCAAGAGTGCACCCCGCCAGTTCGGGAACATGCTGCCACACGAATCCCGGCCACGAAGCCGGGACGAAGCTGTAAGCAGGAGATACGATGCCCCGCAACGCACAGGTCATGATTGCCGCCTCGCTGGCGTTCTTCTTCGTGACGGCCACGACCTTCACCTCGCTGGGCTATGTCCTCTACATCATGGTCGACCAGCTCGACTGGTCGGCTGCGGCTGCGGGCTTCAGCTTCGCCCTGCTCGGCCTTGCCTGCGGGCTTGCCAGTCCGCTGCCGCCCTACCTGATGAAGACCTTCGGGACGCGCCTGACGATGGTTCTGGGCGCGCTCGTGCTGGCGGGCGGCTTCGCGATGGCTTCTGTCATCAACGACCTCAATTTCTTCTTTGTCGCGACCTCGCTGATGGGGGCAGGCTTCACCCTGCTGGCGCCCTCGCCTGCGGTCTATCTCCTCGCCAACTGGTTTCCGCGCACCTCCAGCCGGATGATCGGGTTCTACTTCATGGTGGGCTCCTCGGGCGGGATCGCGGGCCCCCTCATCGTCAGCGCCATTGCCGGGGCGACCGGAGACTGGCGCCTGCACTGGATGGTCATGGCCGTGGCCGCGGCCGTCCTTGGCCTTATCTGCTTTGTCTGCATCCGCGACACCGAGGCCGCCACCACGACCGAAACGCAGGAGAGCACCGAGGCCAGCGGCACCATCGCGGACAGCGGATACACCGTGCGCCAGGCGCTCTTCACCCGCACCTTCCTCATCCTTGCGGTGATCCTCACCGTCGTGCAGACCGTCGTCACCGCGACCCACTCGCTGCTGGTCGCGCACATCGCCAATCTGGGCCATGGCGCGGCGCCGGGCGCCATCGCGATGAGCCTCCTGGCCTTTGCCGGCACGGGCACCAAGGGGGTAACCGGCGCCATCTGCGAGCGGGTCTCGCCGCGCCTGATCCTGATCGGCGGCCTCGTCCTCCAGGCGCTCGCCATGGCGCTCCTGTCCTATGCCCCGGGCGTTGCCATCGCCATTGCCGCGGCCATCGTGTTCGGCGCGGGCTGGGGCATGGCCTGGCTCTCGGGCCATATCCTGCTTCTGCGCTACTTCGGCGCGCGCCTTGCGGGCACGATGACTGCGATGGTGACGACCGCCTCCACACTCGCCGTCTTCGGCCCCATCGGCGCAGGCCGCGTCGCCGATGTTACCGGCACCTATGCGCCTGCCATCGTGGTTTTCTCCGGCCTGCTGCTCGCCGCCGCGATCATCGCGCTGCTCTTCCTCAAGGCCCCGCGCCCGCTGGGCGCCGCACAGAGCGAAGACACCCCGGACGCGCGTGCACTCAAGCTGGAACCCGCCGAATAAGGCCCTTCCTCCACGCGCACCGGCGTCCAGGATCACATTTGCCAAGAATGAGGGCGCGCTGGGTAAAGCCTGCGCGCTCTTGCCTTTCTAGTCTCCCTCGTATCGGCCCGGCGCCCTCGTGCGCCAGATGAAGGCCGCACCAGACCACAACGACGGGAACAGGCACGCATGACACTCCTCACCGACCAGTTCTTCGACAGCCTCGCCAGCTCGAAGCTGGATACGCTGGAGGCCGAGACCCTGCCGCGCGAATGCTACGCGAGCGAGGAATTCCACGACTTCGAGATGGAAGCCGTCTTCGCCCACGAATGGCTCTGCGTCGGGCGCGCGGAATGGCTGGAGGAGCCGGGCGACTTCTTCACCGTCAGCCGCGCCGATGAACCCATGATCGTGTGCAAGACCCGCGACGGCACGATCAAGGCGCTCTCCTCGGTCTGCCAGCACCGCGCGATGCTGGTCGCCGAAGGCCATGGCAACACCCGCGCCTTCGTGTGCCCCTACCACCACTGGACCTACGACCTCGACGGCACGCTGGTCGGCGCGCCCGCGATGAGCCGGACCTGCAACTTCGACAAGAAGGCCGCCTCGCTGCCCGAAATCCGCATGGAGATCTGGCACGGCTTCATCTTCGTGAACCTCGATCCCGAAGCCGAGCCGCTCACCCCGCGCCTCGCCGCGCTGGAGGACGTCGTGGCCAACTACGACTTCGCCTCGCTGCGCGGCCCCCGGCCCGAAGAGCCCACCGTGTTCCCCTGGAACTGGAAGGTCATGCTGGAGAACAACAACGACGGCTACCACGCCAGCCGTCTCCATGCCGGGCCCCTGCACGACTTCATCCCGAGCGGGCTTGCGACCTTCCCCGAAGTTCCGGCGGACAGCGCAGGCTACTATCGCCTGAACGGCACGCTCCACAAGAACGCCGGGTTCAACGCGACGCAGAAGTCGATCTTCCCGGTCTTCCCCAAGCTGACCGAGGAGGAGCAGAACCGCCTGCTCTTCGTGAACCTGCCGCCCAGCCTCAGCCTGGTCGTGCTGAACGACAGCGTCATCTACCTCATCATGGACCCCAAGTCCGCGAACTCGCACGCGCTCACCATCGGCACGCTGATGGCACCCGAGGCGATGGAAGACCCGCTCTACGACCTCAAGGTCAAGATGACCGACGAGGCGGTGGAGCGCATCGTCGCGCAGGACTTCCATGTCGACGAGCTCGTCCAGCAGGGCCTGCGCTCACGCCATGCACCGCGCGGCCGCTATTCCTGGCAGGAAGGCGCCCAGCGCCTCCTCAACGTCTGGCTGGTCGATCGCTACTGGGCCGAATGGGACCGCCGCCGCGGCCCCTCCGCACCCGTCACCCGCCTTCGTGCCGGTTCGTCCGGCTGAACCTGATCCTTCACTGGATACCCTCCCAACTTCGCGGCGTCCGGCCTGTCCGGGCGCCGTTTTCTTTGCGGACCAAGACAGGCTCCGGTCGCTGCCGATCAAGCTTTCGTGCGTGCCCGCTCCAGCCTTCATGCGCGACCCCTGGCTACCCACGAGGCCGTGACATGCCAGCCAAGGGGAGCATACCGGCACATGACCAACAGCCTCATCTTCTTCGACATTCCCAGCGACGATCCCGATGCGGCGGGTAAGTTCTACGCCGAGGTCTTCGGGTGGGAAGACGATCCGCGCCTGGGCGGCGCGTACCACCGCATGGTCCCCGGCGGTTTCTTCGCCAACAAGGACGGTTCGGACAGCGAGATCGGACACCTGCACATGGGCATCGGCAAGGTCTCCAACATGCGTCCGCATCCCGATCCCGAGGGCATCGAGCCGCGCACGATGAGCAGCGGTGGCCGGGGCCCGCGCATCTGGATCCTGATCGACGACAACGACACGCCCGAGCGCATCCTCGCCACCGCCGAGAAGCTGGGCGCGACGGTCCTGTGGCGCAACCACTACTGGGCCGAGTTCAACGGCCTCAACCACTGCTTTGTGGACCCCTGGGGCAACCACATCATGCTCTGGGGCAAGGCCGGCAATCCGCCCAAGGTGCCCGAGAACTATACCCGCGAATAAGCGGGACGCAGGAGGACCTGCCTTCCGGCCCGAAAGCCGCGCGACAAGTTCTTGTGCGCCGCGATCCAAGACCGGAAGGCAGCCTGCGCCATAGCGTCCGAGCAGCCCCCACCGACCCACGACAACACGGCAAGGGGGCCGACAGGTCCAAGGAGAGCCAAGAGCAATGAGCCGACTTCCCATCGTCTTCTTCGGGCACGGCAGCCCGATGGTCGCGCTGGAAAAGAGCGACGTGACCCGCCAGTGGAAGGCCATGGGCGAGCGCATCGGCAAGCCGCGCGCGATCCTGTGCATCTCGGCCCATTGGCAGACGCGCGGCACCGCCGTCACCGCAATGGCCCAGCCGCGCACCATCCATGACTTCGGCGCCTTTCCGCAGGCGCTCTTCGACGTGCAGTACCCCGCGCCTGGCGATCCCGAACTTGCCCAGCGCGTGCGCGAACTGCTCGCGCCCATGGATGTGAAGATGGACGCCAACTGGGGGCTCGACCACGGCACCTGGACAGTCCTCGTCCACGCCTACCCGGAGGCCGACGTGCCGGTGATCCAGCTCTCGATGGACCTGGCCAAGACCCCGCAGGAGCACTGGGAGGTGGGCCGCGCGCTGCGCCCCTTGCGTGACGAGGGCGTGCTCATCATGGCGACCGGCAACATCGTCCACAATCTGCCCGCGATGGACTGGGCCAATCCGATGGCCGAGCCCTACCCCTGGGCCACCCTCTTCAACGACACGATGTGCAAGGCGGTCGAGAATGATGATCCGCAGGTCGTGATCGATTACCAGCAGCTGGGCGATGCGGCGCGCTATTCGGTGCCCTCCTCGGACCACTTCCTGCCGCTGCTCTATTTCCTGGGTGCCCGCCATGACGGGGAAGACGCCACCTTCGCGCCCCACTTCATCCAGCACAAGTCGCTTTCCATGACGAGCGTGCTGATCGGCGCGGACTGATCCGTCCCGCCGTATCCTGCACCTCGCGCATTCGCCCTTTCTACGCCCACAGGAGTTTCGATGGCCCTCATCAACCCCAAGTCCCAAGCCGCGCGCGCGACCGCGATGCCCGGCGCCCTGCACCACCTCAAGGCCACGCCCGAGACCGTGCACTGGGGCTATTTCTCGCCCGAGATCAAGCCGGTGCTGCGCGTGAAGAGCGGCGACCTCATCCACGGCGAGGCCATCACCCACCACGCAGGCGATGACCCGGACCTGATGTTCGATGAGAACATCAAGCGCATCTTCACAGAGATCGATCCCACCACCCGCGCGCCCGGCTGCCACATCATGACCGGCCCGATCTACATCGAGGACGCGGAACCAGGCGACATGCTGGAAGTGCGCTACTTCGAGATGAAGCCGCGCCACAACTACGGCTCGAACCTCCAGGCCAACTGGGGCCACCTCTACAAGGAGTTCGACGAGACCGAGCGCGTGACGATCTACAAGCTCGATCCCAACGCGATGACGGCGTCTGCGCTCTACGCCTACGATGTCGAGGGCGTATACACGACGCCCGGGCGCATCACCCATTGCCCCACCTGCGACCGCTCCGAGGCGCTGCCCGGCATCACCATCCCGGCCCGTCCGCACCTGGGCACCGCAGGCGTCGCGCCCGCCGTCAACGAGCCGGTCAGCACGATCCCGCCCGGCCTTCACGGCGGCAACATCGACAACTGGCGCATCGGTGCCGGCGCGAAAATGTACTACCCCGTGCAGGTCAAGGGCGGCCTCTTCTCGATCGGCGACCCCCACGTCAGCCAGGGCGACGGCGAGATCAGCGGCACGGCGATCGAAAGCTCGCTCGACGTCCTCTTCCAGATCATCCTGCGCAAGGACTTCTCGTTCCCCTCGCCGCTTCTGGAGACGCCCGACTACTGGATCGTCCACGGCTTCGGCGAGGATCTCGACGCGGCCATGAAGGGCGCCTCGCTCGACATGATGCACCTTCTGACCGAGCATCAGGGCCTCTCGCGCCACGACAGCTACTCGCTGATGAGCGTCGCCTCGGACTTCGGCGTAACGCAGGTGGTGGACGGCACGCAGGGCATCCACTGCCGCATCGAACGGCGCATCTTCCCCGAAAAGGGCACCTTCACCGATCCTGAATGACATACCGCTTGCGGGCGACCGCAAGGCGAGGCCGGACCGGAAAACCTCCTCTTTCCCGTCCGGCCTCGCGCCTCTTCACCGACCGCGCTAGAGAGACGGGCAAGGCCCCGACGGAGAATGACGATGAGCTATGAAACGATCGACGTGCGGCCGGTGACCAAGCGGATCGGCGCGGAGATCTTCGGGGTCGACCTGACGAAGCCGCTCGGCAACCAGACCTATGCCGAGATCCGCGAAGCCCTTCTGAAGCACCAGGTCGTGTTCTTCCGCGAGCAGGAGATCGACCACGAAGCGCACCTCGCCTTCGGGCAGGCCTTCGGGCAATTTCACACGCACTCGGCGGTAAAGGGCCTGCCCGACCACCCGCACATCGTGCAGATCCACGCCGATGCCGACAGCAAGTACATCGCGGGCGACAACTGGCATTCCGATCTCTCGTGCGATCCCGAACCGCCGATGGGCTCGATCCTCTACATGCACACCATGCCCGAGGACGGCGGCGACACGCTGTTTTCCAGCATGACCGCAGCCTACGAAGCGCTGTCCGAGCCGATGAAGCGCTTCCTCGAACCGCTCACCGCGGTTCACGACGCGAACCCAGTCTACAAGGCGATCTTCCCGGACATCGACAAGCAGTACGAGTGCAACACGCACCCGGTCATCCGGACCCACCCGGAAACGGGCCGCAAGCTGCTGTTCGTGAACTCCTCCTACACTACGAAGATCAACGAGTTGTCCAAGACCGAAAGCGATGCTGTCCTGAAGTGCCTTTACGAGCACGTGAAGGACCCCAATTTCCAGGTTCGCTTCCGCTGGCGCCCGCACTCCATCGCCTTCTGGGACAACCGCTGTACCCAGCACTTCGCGGTGTGGGACTACTTCCCCGAAACGCGCTCGGGGTACCGCGTGACCATCGCGGGCGATCGCCCCTACTGAGCCGCAACTGCAAAGCGCAGGCATTTGCGCTGGCGCAAGGTCCCGGGCCGCCAAGTGCGTTAGAGAGGTGGTCCCAACCATCGCCAGCAACGAGGCAAGCCGCACGATGAGCCGCAACACGACGAGCCCTGCCCCCGAGCCCGAGGCACTCTCGCCGCTGCGCCTGCGTCTCATCATGGCGCTGGTCACCGGCGCCCTGTTCATGGAGATCCTCGACGCCTCCATCATCATCACCGCACTGCCGCGCATGGCGCGCGATTTCGGGACGAGCGCTGTGGGGCTCAACATCGGCGTCACCGCCTATATCCTGACCCTCGGCATCCTCATCCCGGCAAGTGGCTGGGTCGCCGAACGTTTCGGGGCGCGGCGTATCTTCGCCATAGCCATCGGTCTCTTCACTCTCGCCTCGGCGCTGTGTGGGCAGGCATCCTCCCTGACCGAGTTCGTCGCCCTGCGCGTCTTCCAGGGGGCAGCGGGCGCGATGATGGTGCCGGTCGGCCAGGTCATCGTCCTGACCTGCACGCCGCGCGACAAGCTGATGGTGGCGATGTCGAACCTCATCTGGCCCGCGCTCATCGCGCCGGTGGTCGGACCGCCCGTGGGTGGCTTCATCACCGAGCACCTGGGCTGGAGCTGGATCTTCTATCTCAACGTACCGCTCGGCCTCATCGGCCTTGTAGGTGCCTGGGCACTGGTGCCCGAGAGCGCCCGCACGGCAGAAGGCCGCCGCTTCGACTGGGCGGGATTTGCGATCACGGCGCTCGGCACCTTCGGCCTCCTGGCCGGGCTCGAACTCATGGGGGCAACCGGAAATCCGGCCGCACTCGCCCTCGTCGCGCTGGGACTGGCCTTCCTGGTCCTCGCGCTCCGGCACATGGCGCGCGTACCCACGCCCATGGTCCGGCTCGACAATTTCGCGATACCGACCTTCCGCGCCACCATCCGGGGCGGCTCGCTCTCGCGCATCGGGGTAGCCGCCGCGCCCTTCCTCGTGCCGCTGCTGCTGCAGGTTGGCCTGGGCTACAGCTCGTCCGAAGCGGGCCTGATCCTGATCGCGCTCTTTGCGGGCAACCTGGCCATGAAGTCGGTGACGACACCGGTCCTGCGTACCTTCGGCTATCGCCGCGTGCTCATCGGCTCCTCGCTCGCCAGCTTTGCCGGGATCGCCGGCGGCGCGCTGCTCGCACCGGGAACCCCCGTCACGCTGATCTGCGCCTTTCTGTTCTTCTCAGGCATGACCCGCTCGATGCACTTCACGACTCTGGGAACGATGGCCTTCTCGGACATTCCCAAGCCGCAGATGAGCGATGCGACGAGCCTGTTCAACACCTCGATCCAGCTGATGATGGCCAGCGGCATCGCGCTCTCCGCCCTCGCGGTGAAGCTGGGCGACACGCTGGACAGCGGCGCGCCCGACGTGCCCTACCGCCTCGCCTTCCTGCCACTCAGCCTGCTGTGTCTTGCCACGCTGATCGAAGCGCTACGCCTGCCGCGCGATGCGGGCGACAGCTTCGTGGGCCGCAAGTCGCAGGCCTGAGCCCGGCTTAGCCCTTCGCCCAGGCGCGCCGCGCACGGCGCGCGCTCCAGCTCCACACCGGGACAGGCGAGCCTGCCAGAAGCAGCACGATCAGAAATTCGAGCGGACGTCGAAACAGCGCATCGAACCCGGCGAAGCCTACAATGACGAGGATCGCAAAGAGGATGACGAACGTGAAGACAAGGGCGAGGAGAACGAACGCCCCGGCAGCAAGTTTGGAAGGCATGGGCAGCCGCTAGCACAGGGCCTCGAGAGCTGCCAGCGGACGAATTGCCCCAGAGCAGGAAGAACATATCCGAGGGCCATCGCCCTCGGGCTCCCCGAACGGTCGAGCTCACCTCGCACGCGCTATCCTGGCCGAGACAGGCAACGTCGCTCATTCTTGGGATCAAGGGGTAATAACCCCTTGAATAATCTCTTCCTGCTCAACTCGTGAAGAGCGCCTTTCGGATCACCGCGTGAACGCCGTAATTGCCGTTCACGACCTGGCTCACGCCGAAATCGACGCCGACCGAGAGCAGCGAGATCGCCTCGTCCTCGGAAAGCTGCTTGGCCGTCATCAGGAAGCGCCGCGCCTTGCGGAAGGCATCGCGCATGGCCTCGTCGAGCGAGGACTTCTTGTAAACCTCACTCTGCGCGTCCGCGCCCAGTTCCTTGAGGTAATCGGGGTGCGAAAAGCCCATGATGACCCACTCGGTCTCGGTCTCGATCAGCGGGTAATCGACATCGCGCAGCTGCTCCATGACGCCTTGCGCCTTGTGGTGCACGACCTGGATCAGCGCGGTCATCGAGCATTCAATGGCCGTGCCACATAGCTCGCTGTCACCTTGCGAGGCGTGCGGATCGCCCAGCGAAAGGAGCCCGCCCTCGACCTGTACCGGCAGGAACACGCGTGCGCCCGGCCCCGTGCGCCAGTTGTCGAGATTGCCGCCGAAGCTGGACGGTGGCACGGAATCGACAAGGCCGTTGTGGTTGGGCGCCACTGCGATCACGCCGAAGTGCGGCCGGATCGGGATCTCGACGTTGCGCAGCACATCGAAGTTCTTCTCGATCGTCGCCGGATCGACCGGCACGCCCGGATAATCGTAGCGCGGGTGCACGACACCGGCCGGGTCGGTCTGCTCGGTCCAGCGGTAGGAATAGACTGCGTGGGCCGTGGGTGGACGCATGCCGCCTGCTTCCACCTCGTAGATGGTGATGACCTCGCGCTGCTTGGGCTCGGTCAGAAGGTCCTGGTAGTGGAAGCCCCAATAGGTCGCCGCGTTCGAGCCGAAGGACTTGCCCGCAAAGCGCGGATTCCCGCTGGGCCGGGGCTTCAGATCGAGGATGCGCACCTCGATCAGATCGCCCGGCATCGCGCCTTCGATGGCGATGGGGCCCGTGCAGATATGAACGCCGAAACCCTCGCCAGGACCACGCCCGAGCGCCGAGGCGTCCATCGGCCCGGCGCCGCGCCGGTTGACCGCCTTGCCCTGCACGTCCCAATGGAACACGCTTTCCGCACCGCCATCGCCTTCGACCATGCGTTCGGCATCGTCGTTGGCGTGGTGAGTCAGAGTCTCGAGGGTCACGAAGTCACCCGAGCGGATGGAGAGCGCCGGTTTCAGGTCCTTGCTCAAAAAACCCCAGTGCACCGTCTCAGGCGATGCGGGAAGGTGGTGGTGGCGCACCTGCTCGCCTTCGGGATGGGGGCTGTAGGGCGCGCCGACCTTCGGACCGCCCGGCGCTGCCTCCGCAATGTCCGGGGCTTCCGCATCAGTGGCATCTTCGCTCTCGGCAGGTTCGTTCTCGGCCTTGGCGGCAGGTGCCTCCCCGCGTGCAGGTTTGCCGCGGCGCAGGAGCTCGACCGCCTCGTTTTCCTGCGGCTGGCCCTTGCGGTACTCACGCGGCGAGATGCCGTACTGCTCGCGAAAGGCCCGGCTGAACGAGGCGGAATCGTTGAAGCCCCATTCGAACAGGATGTCCGAGATCGACTTCTGGACGTGCAGTGGGCTGCGCAGGTCGAGGCGGCAGCGCTCCAGCCTTCGCACCTTCACGTAATGGCCGAAACTGTCGTTGATCGATTCAAACAGCTTCTGGAGGTAGCGCGGCGAAATGCCGTGCTCGGCTGCGACCTGCTGGTAGTTGAGATCAGGATCGGACAGGCGGATCTCGATGGTCTGGAAGATCCGCTCCAAGAGGGCCGCGCGCATACCCGCCGCCCCGCCCAGCGCCTTGGGCGGCGCGTTGTCGAGCAGGCTGGTGACGAGGAACTCAGGGAAGGCCAGCTCCACCGGGCGCGCCTGGTCAGTGGTGATCTCGTTGATGGTGTCGGCCAGCGAGCGCAGCATGCCGGCAAAGACGCGCGCGGTCCCCGTGTCGGTCGCGATCTGGCGCGGCGCAGCGCCGACCGGGGTCTTGAGCCGCGCGGTCAGTTCGCTGTGGGGCACCTGCACGATGAGCGTGCGGTTGTCGCCTGCAAAGGAGAGCTGCACCGGCACATCGCCCTGCCCGCAGATCAGTTCGCCATCGGAAAGGCGCAGTTCCTGCTTGGCATCGCGCATCGTCGCGCTGCCATCCAGCAGCAGCGCTACCCAGTAAGTCTGAGGCTGATCGCGAAAATCGATGGTCCAGGTCTGCTGGGTCCCGGTCACACGGATGAAGCTGATGCCCGTGCTCGACTTGAACTGGATCAGCTCCCCATAGAGCGTCGCCTCGTCGGCCTCATCGAGCGTTAGCGAAAGGCGTTTCAAGGCAAAGCGCCAGGCATCGCGGCGCTGTTCCTTGGGATAGACATTTGTCGTTATGCGCAAGGAATTTCCACCCGTTATCCTGCTATCTGCACGGGGGCGGCCGGAGCCTTCGCTCCACCCTCATCCGCCACCGCGCCCGCATGGCTAGCGCGCCCTTCCCATTACGGCAAGTACCCAGACAAAAGCGCAGGGATCAGCTCTCGAACGGGGTCTCGGCGCTGCCATAGACGCTGGTCGGACCATCGTCGCCCGGAGCTTCGCCGCGTCCGCAGACAGCAAGCATGGTGAGCGCGTAGACAAGCGCGCTGGAGGCCATGTCGTCAGGGGTCGGGCGCCAACGCGGCATCCCTGTCGTCACCGCCGGAATACGATGCATGTTGAAGACGTTATGGTCGCGCCACATGCTCGAATAGACCGGATGGGCCACCTCCAGCGGGGCACCACGCGCCAGCCGGGTCGCGGCATCGACAGCGCCCGAGAGAGCGGCGACTTCGCGTTCGGCGGCCTCGAAACCGTGGCGCACGACGACCGGCTCGACATCGAAACTCTCGACATCGACGCTGCGCATGGCCGCCATGATCCCGTGCATGGCCTCGGCCGCCTTCTGGCGCGGGTTGAGGCCGACCTCGATGTAGAGCGCGCAGATCTCGGTGCCCGCACCGAAGTCGGTGGGCATGCCGCCGCGCACCGAGGCGATCTGCACCTTGGGCGCGACCTCGCCGCTCGCGGTGCGCAGGACCGAGTTCGCCTCCCACGTGAGGCCCCAGGCATGCAGCGCCTCGATCACCGGACCAAGGCGGTAGATCGGGTTGGGGTGGGCCGTGGCCAGGCGCGGCGCTTCTAGGATCGGTGTGAACATGCCCTGCCCATAGATCCGCACCCGAAAGACCGCATAGCCCGAGCCCTGCCAGGTGAGGCCGAAGTCGGTGCCTTCCGCCGCAATGGCGTAATCGGGCGCTACGCCGCCGTGGTGGAACAGGTAGTGGGCGCCGATGTCCTTGCCCATGTAGTCGATGCCGGAAAATTCCTCGATCGGTTCAGGGCCAATCTCGCCCGGGCATGCGGTCAGCCAGGTCTTTCCGGCAAGCCCGATGCCCGCCTTCTTCAGCGCCTTCGCCGCGATCAGGAAGCAGGACATGGGCCCCCGGTCGTTGGAAATGGGAAAGCCGCGCAGGCATCCCTCCTCGTCGAGCCAGCACTTCGTCCACTCAGGGTCGGCCATCGTGCTCTCGCGGTAGCGGAAGCGGTCCTGCTCGGCGATGCCGCTCGGGCTCTCGGTGTCGAGATGGGCGGTGAAGAGCAGGTTCGCGCCCGGCGCGGTGCCGCCGTATTCACCGATCACGTTGGGTCGTTCGGGCACGGCGCCGACCTTGCGCGGCTTGAAGCCTTCCCGGCCCATCCAGTCGTGGACGAACTCGGCCGCCGCCAGTTCCTCGCGCGAACGGCTGGGAATATTGCCCAACTCCAGCGCCAGGGCGACCAGTTCGTCGGTGTCGATCGCGGCGGCAATCGCCTCGCGCTCCTCCTCGCTCACCGCGTAAGGCGCAGCGGCAGGATCAGCGAAGATGGGGGCACAGGCAGGAATATCGGCCACGAAAGATCCTTGTCTTGTAAGGTGTTGCCGGAGGTAAGGCGTCAGTGGGATGGCACGGGCATGGCGTCCGGGGAAGTGCCCTCTACTTCGCCATAGCGCGGCAGCAGCAGGAGCAGCACCGCGCCGCCCGCAAGCGCCGCACCTACACCCAGGAGCGCCGGGCGATAGGAATGGACGTTATCAAAGACGAGGTCGAGCAGGATCGGGGTGATGCCCTGTGCGGCGATCACCGCCGAGTACATGGCCCCGATGATCGAGCCGAAGTGGCGCACCCCGAAATAGCGCGCGATGTAATAGGGGAGCGCTCCGTACTGCGCCCCCATGCCCACGCCCAGCAGCAATCCGGCGAAGAGCAGCACCGGAGTTCCCACCCCGAATTCCAGGAGCGCGAGGCCGCCGATGGCAAGGCCGTACATCGGCACCGCGACACGCGGGGTCTGGATCTTGTCCATGACCCGCCCGGTCACGACTTGCCAGCCCGAGGTCGCGAGCGCAAAGACGCTGACCACCGCAGTGCCCGTCGCGACAGAAACGCCCCGGTCCCCCAGGATCGGCACGACGTGGCTGAAGATCGCGGTCGTCCCACCAGCCCCTGCGGCAACCGCCAGAAGAACCAGCCAGAATGCGGGAAGCCTGGCAGCCTCGGCCAGCGTCAGACCTTCGCGCGGGGCCTCTTCCTGCGCCGCGCTCGCGCTTGCAACCCGGTCGCGCAGGAACAGTACGAGGAGCGGGAAGGCCAGTAGCAGGACGAAGGCGGCGATCCCCAGATACCCTGCGCGCCAGCCCCAAGCGCCGACGAGAACGGCGGCCAGCACCGGCATGATGACCGATCCGATCCCGCAGCCTCCGCCCGCGCTGATGCCCAGCGCCGTGCCCCGGTTGCTTTCGAACCAGTCGGCCACCACCTTCTGGTAGATCGGCGTCCCGGCCATCGCGCTGAAGACCGAGAGTACGGCAAAGGTCGCGTAGAACTGGATCAGACTGCCGCTCGTCAGCGCCAGCGCGGCGATGGAGAGAGCCAGTCCGACCACACCCGTCAGCAGGGTACGGCGCGCGCCGTGCGCGTCGACATGGCGCCCGATGATCGGGTAACTGACCGCACCCACGACCGCGAGAATGCCGAGCACGCCCGAAATGCTCGCGCGCGACCATCCGAAGGTCTCGGACAAGGGCACCAGAAACAGGCCGAAGACGGCGTGAACCGCAGGCGTCACGCTGACCGCATTGCCCAGCGTGCAGGCGAACAGGACAGGTGTGCGTCCCGCTACGGCGGAGGGATCTCGCGGGGTCATCGGCAAGCACCTTTCCTGAAAATGTCTCGGGAGGCTGGCCGGGCGTGCCGCTGTGCAAGGCCCGGCCCGCCGCGCATCAGGCCAGCGCCTCGTGCACGGCCGCGCTCGTGGTCAGAAGACCGATGTTCTGCGCCAGCACGTCGAGCGTACTGGCGTGCAGATGCTCCTCGTAAGCCACGCAGGCATCGCTCACGAGGAACACGTTGTAGCCCTTATGAAAGGCCGTACGCGCGGTGCTGTCGACGCAGCACTCGGTAGTCATGCCGCTCATCAGCAGCGTGTCGATGCCGCGGGCGCGCAGCTGCGCATCGAGATCGGTTCCGTGAAAGCTGTCGAAGAGCAGCTTTTCGATCTCGATGTCCCCCGCTTGCGGGGCCACGCGGTAATAGTCCGCCCCGCCGCCCTCGGCCCGGCAGATCGCCTCACCGCCCGGCATCCCGCGCCGGACCATCAGGGTCTTGAGCGCATCGCTGTCGGTTTCCGGGCGCGTCACCACGCGCATGAAGGCAACCGTGCCGCCTGCACGGCGCATATCCGCGATCAGATCCTCGATCCGATCAATGGTCGTCGCGATCGGCGCGAAGTCGCTGCAGAACGTGCCTGCTACGCCTTCGGGCGAGGCAAAATCGACCTGGATGTCGACGACGACGAGCGCCGTCTTTGCCGGATCGATCATGCCTGCAAGATCAGGGCCCGCAACGTGGGGCAGATCGGCCACTTCAGGCATTCGAGCCGACCGCGATCTTGCCCGGGAAGCGCTCTCGCAGGACAGGCAGGACTTCCTTGCCGAACTTGGGTATCCCGGTGACGTAGTCGTCGAAGATCAGCATCAGGCCATCGGTCCCGGCCACCTCGAACAGCTCGGTCAGCTGCGCTGCAACTGTCTCGGAGGAGCCCGCGATGTGCGCCGACATGAAGCTGGAGCGCGCCTTGCGGGTGAAGTCGTTTTCCTTGCCGATTTCATTATCGAGGAACCCGTAGGCGCGCATCATGCCTTCCAGCGCGCCTTCGTCGAACCCGTCGGCGTAGTGCTTCGCCTTGGCCTGCGCCTCCTCGTCGGTTTCGCCCAGCACGATGGTCATCATCGAATAGGTGCGCACGAAACGCCCGATGCTGGCGGCATCCTCCTTGGCGTCCTTGCTGGCCTGCGCCAGTTGCTCGGCATCGCCGCCCGACAGGAAGATCGCGTCCATCTCCTCGGAGGTGAAGCGCATGCCCTTCTTGGACGAGCCTGCGCACACGAGAAATGGGCGCTTCTGCGGCTTGGGCCAGGACTGGCAGTCCTCAAGCTTGACGTAGGTGCCGTCCATCGTGACCGAATTCTCGGCCCACAGGCGCTTGATCGCAGTGACCCATTCCTTGGCGAGATCGTAGCGCGCGTCGTGGTCCACGCCTTCGGGCCAGGCCCCCATCTGCGAGAACTCGCCCTTGTAGGAGCCGGTGACGACGTTGAGCCCGGCGCGTCCGCCCGAAATCTGGTCGAGCGTTGCGATCATCTTGGCAACAACGCCCGGGTTCTGGAGCAGGGTATGAACCGTGCCCCAGGTCTTCACCCGGCTGGTCGCCTCGGCAAGACCGGCAATGGTCATCACCGAATCGAGCGAACTGTCCCAGTGGTGCGTCTCACCGCCGTAGCCGCGGTACTTGGCCATCGCCATGATGAAGTCGAACCCGGCCTCCTCGGCCAGTACACCGCATTGGCGGCAGTAATCGTAGGAGCCGTCGATCTCGGGCTTGTTCTTCGAGATGATCCAGCCGCCGTTGGCGATCGGCAGGAAAATCCCGAGATCCTTGCCGCCCGTATCGGAAGGCACGCCGAATTGGGTCGGTTGCAGTTCAGCCATCACTTTGTCCCATCGTCTCTCTCGTGTCTCGCCCCATCAAGGTAGGATGGCGGCCGACCGGTTCTTGATTGGCAGCGCATGTTCTGTTGCCGGTTCGGAAAGCAGGTCGGAAACCACCGCGCGCGAGGGCATCGAGGGCGCGGCCCCATGCGAAAGCGTGGAGAGCGCCGCCGCCGCGCAGGCGAAGGGAACCGCCTGTTCGAGCGTGCGCCCCTCGTCAAGCAGCGCGGCCAGCGCCCCGCAGAAACAGTCGCCCGCGCCCACCGTGTCGACCGGCTGCACCGGGATCGAGGGCACATGGACAAGGCTCCCCTGGCGCACGATCAAGGCGCCTGCCGCGCCCAGCGTCACGATCGCGGCCTGATCCTCGCGGCAGAACAGCGTGCGCGTGCGTGTCGCCAGCGCCGCCATCTCGACGTCCTCGCCCGGCAACGGCGCGCTGACCTGCGCGGCTGGCGCGTAGACGTCGAGTTCGGGACGGTTAAGGACAAGGATATCAACGTGCGCGAACAGCGCCTTGGCCTCGACCAGGGCGGGCGCGGTGTTGAGGATCCGCAGCGCCCGACTCTCGGCCAGAAGCGAGGCGAGCGCCGGGACCGGCACCTCGAGCTGCGAGAGCAGCACCCCGCTCTCCACCGGCGCGCAGCCTTCCAGCCGCGCATTGGCACCCGAGACGACGATGATCTGGTTCTCGCCCAGCGCATCGACCGCGATGTAGGCGGTGCCGGTCGCCTCGCCGGGAAGCGTGCGAATACCCGCGACGTCGATGCCTTCCATGGCCAGACGCTGGACCATCCATTTGCCCGAGTCGTCCTCGCCGACCGCGCCCACGAAGTGGACCTGCGCCCCCATGCGGGCCGCGGCCACGCCCTGGTTGGCGCCCTTGCCCCCCGGCAGGCGGGCGGTGGCTTCGGCCAGAACCGTTTCGCCCGGCAGCGGCAGGCGCTGGAGCGAGGTGATGATATCAATGTTGATCGAACCGACGATGTGAACAGCCAAGTGCGCGCCCCGTCCCGTTACCCAAAAAACCTTGCCGAAAATGCCGCGAATGGCATTGCAGCCCGACTGGTGCAGCATGGGTTGCGCGCGCTGGTCAAGCGTGGGCACGGGCGGTGCGCCCTCGCACAAGATTTGCGGGCGCCAGCGCAAAGAGGATGCACAGGGCCACTACCTAGTCTCAGCGCCAACAAGGAGACCTCAGACATGACGAACTGGCTTATCACGGGCATCGGCGGCGGGCTTGGCCGCGAACTGGCAAAAGCCGCCCTCGCGCGCGGGGACACGGTCGTGGGCCTTACCCGCAAGCGGGAGGATGCAGAGCTGACCGCCCTCGCACCCGAGCGCATGCACATCGTCCAGGTCAATCTCGCCGACGAAGCCTCGGTCGAAGCGGCCGTCGCGCGCGCGCAGATCCTCACCGGCGGCATCGACCGGCTGGTCAACAACGCCGGATACGGCCTTGTCGGGGCAATCGAGGAAGTCTCCATCGAAGAGGCCCGCGCGCTCTTCGAAATCAATGTCTTCGGCGCCCTGCGCATGATCCGCGCCGTGCTGCCTGCGATGCGCGCGCAAAAGCGCGGCCACATCGTCAACGTGACCTCGGTCAGCGGCCACGCGCCCTGGGCCGGAACCGGCATCTACGGAGCCAGCAAGTACGCTCTTGAATGCATCGGGCAGACGCTTGCCCAGGAGGTCGCTCCCATGAACATCGGCGTCACCAACGTCGCACCGGGCGGCATGCGCACCGAGTTTGCAAGCGGCAGCCTCACCATCGCCGCGCGCGACATTGCCGAATACGACGAGGTCGCCCACTTCGCCCGCCGCTCGCTGACCGAGAATGCGGGCACGGAAGCAGGCGATCCCGCACGCGCTGCGCAAGCGATCCTGGAAGCGCTCGATGCCCCAGAGCCGCCGCTGCATCTGCTTCTGGGCGAGGATGCGCTGCATTACGCGAGCGACCAGCACGCCCGCGTCGCGCAAGACATGCAGACCTGGGAAACGCTCGCGCGCTCCATCGCCTTCGCCAAGGCCTGATGCATCCGTTCCACCTGCCCGACTGGGCCGTCGCGCGCGGCCAAGGCCTCAACCGCTTCGACGCGCTCGAACCGGGCGCGACCGCGCTTGTCGTCATCGACATGCAAAGCGCGTTCGTGGGCGACGGCGAGGTTTTCGGTAAGGCCAGTTCGCGCGCCACGATCCCGGCGATCAACACGCTCTGCGCCGCCTTTAGAGCCCTCCGCGCGCCGGTGATCTGGACGCGCCAGACCGTCAGCGACCGCGCGCCACTGGCCATGCCCAGTTGGCAGTACAATCTCACCGATCCCGAGGTCGCCCGTGCGGTCGAGGCCCTGCGGCCCGGCAGTTCCTCCCACGCGCTGCATCCCGCGATGGACTTTCACGAGGGCGACGCCCTTCTCGACAAGTATCGCTACGGGGCCTTCTCGTGCCCCGATGGCGGGCTTGCCCGGGCCCTGGCGCGGCGCGGGATCGAGATGGTGGTCTTGGTGGGCACACTCACCAATGTCTGCGTGGATTCGACCGCGCGCGAAGCCAACATGCGCGGCTACAAGGTGCTGGTTGTCGCCGATGCCTGCTCGGCCGTCACCGATGCCGAGCAGGACGCCGCGCTTCTCAACCTTCGGCTCAACTTCGCCGACGTAAAGCCTTCCGCACAGGTCCTGGAAATGACGAAGGGCGCCGCTCCTTGAGGAACGGCGCCCTTGCAGTTGGGACCTCTTTACCCCGCGCTCATTCGATGACGCGCGGGACGGACATGCCGTAAATGTCGAAATGGGCTTCGGGATGCTCGGGCGCGCCGTCGCGCGGGGCCGAGCGGACCTGGACGACGCCGTTCTTGCCGAACCCGTCAACGACCGGACGCCCGGCATCGCGGCTCAGCCACAGGCGCAGCAGGTGGCGGCGGCGCTGCGGTTCGGGATAGTCCCAGAACGTCGTGCGCGCGTGAAGCGCCGCGTAGTTGGAGAGCCACTGGATGTCGCCGGGGCGGAAATCCATCTCGATGGCCATGCCCTCTTCGTAGGTGATCGTGTCGAAGAGTTCGAGCACCTCGATCTGCTCCGGCGTCAGCTTGGGCACGCCCTCATACTCCTGCGCGGTCAGGATGTAGAGCGAGCCCGCGTACATCGAGAACACGCCGTCCACGAGGCTGACAATGGGCGATGTATACGTGTCGGCCGGCGCGCTGTGATCCTGCTTGCGCCAGTCCCAGTGGAAAGGCTCCAGGAGCAGCGGGGCCAGATCGGGACGCCGCTTCAGGATCTCGTTGTAGATCTGCGCGCCCGAGACGAGGCACGAGGCGCCCCCTTCCTTGGCCGGGCGCAGGCACATCAGCGAAACGATGTCCGAGCTGTCCGAGTGGTACACCAGCTTGTCGCGCACCTTGGCCGAAAGGGCGGTCGGATCGTCCATCGTCTTGTCTGAGGTCGCGTAGACATGGTCGATGAGATCGCCCATCTCGTTCTGGCGGATCGGATCGCCCATATGCAGGCCGAGGATATAATAGATCGCCGCAGAGAACGCGTCGGAATAGAGATAGGTGCGAAGACCGCGCACGAGCACGAACCCGCGCCCGTAGTCGACGTCCGCGCCCCATTCCTTCACCGCATCCGCACAGGCGACGAGCGGATAGTCCGAGGCCTGCACGGTGCGAAGGTCCGGGTTTTCATCCAGGAAGCGCTTGCCCAGCTGCTCCAGTTCGAGGACCTGCGCATCGGAGAGAAGGTAGATCCACTCCCCCGACTTCACCAGTTCATCGCCGCGCCAGGCAGCCGCGGTGGTAACCGGAGGAATTGCCTCCATCGACGCGGACGGATTGGTGGCCATGCGCTGATCCTTGCTCCTTGAAAATGCGGTCTGTGTTACGGGCAGACTAGCCGCGCAGTCAGGGCAAGACTTGTCGCGCGATGTTCAAAAAGTTGGGTAAGCCCTGCAGTGAAGAATCAGCAAGAATTTGATTCAAGGAGTTATTACCCCTTGACCCCATAACGGGAGACCTCACCAATCTCAGCCACCCGGGCGCATGCAAGGTGAGGTCGCCAGTTTGGGGAGCCCGAGGGCGATGGCCCTCGGACCCTTATTCTTGCTGTCTTGCTGTCTTCCCGCCTTACGCCTCGAAGCTTTCTTTCGAGAGCGGCATCACGCGCACGCGCTTGCCGGTGAGGACCGAAACCGCGTTGGCGACGGCGGGCGGGATCGCGGGCAGCGGCGGCTCCCCGATACCACCCATCTCCGCGCCGCTTTCGACGATCTTCACGTGGACCTTGGCCATCTGTTCGGGGCGCAGGATCTGGTAGACATCGAAATTGCGCGCGACCGGCATCCCGGCCTCGTATTCGGCCCCTTCGACAAGGACCTGCGACAGGCCCAAGGCCACGGCCGAATTGACCTGCGCCTCGACGATGGCCGGGTTGACGATGCTGCCCGGATCGATGGCTTCCCACACGTCATGGACCACGACCTGCCCGTCCTGGATGGAAACTTCGGCAACCGCCGCCGCTTCCGATCCGAAGGGCGAGGCCATGGCGATACCGCGCGCGCGGCGCGTGCCATCGGCTGCCGTGAAGGGCCCGCGCTTCCAGCCGCCCGAAAGTTCGACCGCCGCGTTGAGGAGCGTCGTCAGGCGCTCGTTGCCCTCCAGCAGTTTCAGGCGCAGCGCGTAGGGATCCTTGCCGCCAGCATCGGCCATTTCGTCGAGGAAGCTCTCGTAAAAGAAGTCGTTCATCGAGTTGCCGACCGAGCGCCAGTAGGCGAGCGTGGTCGGGTTCTTGACGAAAAGCTGCGCGATGCGCCGGTTGGGGATCGCGTAGGACTTGGCGGTAATGCCCTCCAGCGCGGATTCGTCGAGCTTCTCACCGCGCTTGTTGGCAATGCCTTCACCCGGGCCCTCGCACACGCTGACAACGTCCAGACCGACCGGCCAGCCATCGGCATCGAGCGCGCCCTTGAACTTGACGACCGCCATCGGGCGCATCGGATCGCGCAGGAACTCCTCCTCGCGGCTCCAGATCACCTTGACCGGACGCCCCGTCGCCTTGGCGAGCGCGATGGCGTGGGGATAGGGATTGCCCCAGGTGTACTGGAAGTGGCGCCCGAAGAAGCCGCCCAGCAAGGGGCTGTGAATGTTGATCTTCTCGGGCGCGAGGCCGGTCTTGGCAGCAATTGCCGCCTGGAAGATCTCGGGCCCCTGGTTGGGCATCCACAGGTCCAGGCTGCCGTCGTCATTGAAACGCGCGAGCGTCGAGGGCGGCTCCAGCTGGGCGTGGTGAAGGTACTGGCTGGTAAATTCGCCTTCCACGACCTTGGCCGCCGAGGCAAAGGCGGCTGCGCTGTCGCCCGCGGTCTCGGCTTCCTCGCCGCGCCCGGTCTGGCTGGAGAGGTGCTGCGTGAAGGCATCGGTCGCGAAATCGGCGGGCATGTAGCGCACGTCCTCGCTCTCACCCGGATCCTGCCAGTCGACATCGAGCGCATCGACGGCCTGGCGTGCGTGCCACCAGTACGGGGCAACCACGGCCACCGCGCCATCGAGCGTGTGCACCGAGTGAACGCCCGGCATCGCCTTTACTGCCGCTTCGTTGCGGATGGCGCCAGGCTGGAGGCCCAGACGCGGCGCGTGCTGCACCGCGGCCTGAAGCATGTTCTCGACCTGGCTGTCGATGGCGTACATCGCCTGGCCCGTCGACTTGGCGTGCATGTCGATGCGCGCGACGGGCTTGCCGATCCAGCGGAAGTCCTTGGGATCCTTCAGCGAAATACGTCCCGCTTCGGGCACACCCATGTCAAGCGCGCCCTCGGCCAGTTCGCCGTAGCTGAGTGAGCGGCCCGAGGCGGCGTGGATCACCTTGCCCGGCTCGGTCGTGAGCGTGTCGGCGCCGACGCCCAGGCGCTGCGCAGCCGCACTGACCAGCATCGCGCGGGCCGAGGCGCCCAGACGGCGCATCGTGTCATAGCTGGTGCGCACCGACATCGAGCCGCCGGTGATGCGCATGGTGCCACCGAACATGACCTGGAAGACCTTGCCCGCAGGGGCGGCTTCCACCTCGAAGACAGCCGGGTCCATGTCGAGTTCCTCGCCCACGATCTGCGCCATCGCGGTGAAGGCCCCCTGCCCGCCTTCCATGAAGGGGCTGAGGAAGCGCACCGTGTTGTCGGGGCGGATTTCCAGGAACGCGGGCACGTCGAGCGCCTTGGGCGCAGGCGCGGCCGGGCCCTGCGCGCGCGCCGGACCGACGGGGATCCCGAAGCCCAGGACGAGCGCGCCCGTGGCGACGCCTGCGCTGCCCAGAAGGAAGCGGCGGCGGGAAAGGTTTACAGGCTTTGCGGGCGCAGCGAAGCGCTCATCGCCGCTGCCGTTCGCGGGACCATCGAGGAAGATGCGGGCCATCATGCGTTCTCCTGTCCGGCAAGGTCGCTCAGCGCGGCGTGAATGGCGTTGTAGGTGCCGCAGCGGCACAGGTTCTGCATCGAGGCGCGCACGTCCTCTTCGCTCGGCGCCGCATTTTCCTTGAGCAGCGAGACCGCCGCCATGACCTGGCCCGACTGGCAGTAGCCGCACTGAGGGACCTGGTGCTTGACCCAGGCCTCGACGACCTTCTGGCCCACCGCGTCCTGTTCCATCGCCTCGATGGTGGAGACCTTGCTGCCTTCAAGGCTGCCGACCGGCGTCACGCACGAACGGGTAACGACGCCATCGACCAGCACCGAACAGGCGCCGCACTGCGCAATACCGCAGCCGTACTTGGTGCCGGTCATGCCCAGCACGTCGCGAAGTGCCCACAGCAGCGGCATTTCGGGCTCGGCGTCGAGCTCGCGCATCTCGCCGTTGATCTCAAGCTTCATGGTCTTTCCCCTGATAATTCTGTCGGCTTCGTGGCCGTCCATCGCAGCGGCGGCGCGTACCTGTCGTCCAACCCGGCCAAAAGGAATACGCAATCGTTTCGCGCGAGACAACGCCCCAACGCAGGTGCGCAGCCCCTGGGCCTCTAGAGACTCCCCCGCCCTCGATCAATTTTCTTTCAAGCCCCTGAAAAAATGGCTCCCTCCCGGGGTGCAAGACCACAGGAGGGAGCCGTTCAGGTCGTCAGAGACGGATGGTTCAGAACTTCTGCCCCCAGCGCAGGCCGAAGAACTGCGGCTTGATCGCGAAGGTGCGCGACGAGCCCGAGCAGAAGGTAATCGAACAGAAGGTGTTCTTGGTCAGCTGCCCGCGCTTGTCGAAGGCGTTCTGGATGAACAGGTCGAGCGTCCAGCCATCGCGCTTGAGGCCCGCCGAGAAGTCGAACGAGACGAAGCCGGGCGTGTTACCGAGCAGCGCGTTGTTCGCGACGTTGAGGTCCTGCGTAGCGCCGGTCTGGTAGTTGGCCGAGCCCATCAGGTAGGCATCCATCCCGCCCAGGAACGTGTCGTAACGCACCGATGTCGTCCCCTTGAAGCGGGGCTGGCGCGGCAGGCGGGTGCCGTCCGCGGCCGCGACCTGCGGCGTGGGCGGATAGGAATCGGGCACATAAGCCCCGGCGGTACAGCTTGAAAGCTGCGAGATCGACATGGCCACCGGATCGAGCGCGAAGTTGCAGAAGTTGCCCTTCAGCTTGGCATCGTTGAACGCGCCCGACGACGAGATCGTGACATCGCCCAGCTTCAGATCGGCATCGTATTCGATGCCCTTCACCTCGGCCTTGCCGGCATTGCCGGTCATGCCGGCGCCCTGCGTGCCCGACACGACGACGCTGTACTGAATGTTGTCCCAGGTTTCGTAGTAGACTGCCGCGTTGAAGCGGAAAATGTTGCCCCAGGTCGTCTTGAAGCCGATTTCGTAGTTGGAGAGCGTTTCGGAATCGTAGGGCTGCACCGTCACCAAACCTACCCCGTTCACGCGCAGGGCTCGGTTGTAGCCGCCGGGACGAAAGCCGGTGGAGTAGGTGGCGTAGACCATCTTGTCGGTATCGATCTGCCAGTCGAGCGCGATCTTGTGGGTCTCACCCGATTCCTTGTACGAACCGTTGGCGTTGATGCACGAGAGGCGCTCCATCGGGAACGGCACCGAACAGCCCGCGCCTGCCGCCGAGGCCGCAACGCCGCTGAAGCCTTCCGACTTGAAGCTGGTCCAGAAGAAGCGGATGCCACCCGTGACCTTGAGGGTCGGCGTGATGTCGTAGTGCCCTTCGGCGAAGAGCGCCTTGTCCTTCCAGTCGTTGTTGCGTTCCGAAAGGTAGAAGGCATCGTACTTCACCGCGCGCGAGCCCAGGATCATCGTGCCCATCGGATCGCCGTTGGGATTGATGACGTCGCTGGTGTCGAAGAACGGCGTGCCATCATCGTCCCAGGCGATGCCGTACATGCCCGGAACACCGAGCAAGCCGCCCGCGACGTCGCCGCCACCGGCCTGGGTGTAGCCCATCATGTCGGCGAGCCCGTGGGTCGCGTACTGGTCGTTCGTCTGCTCCTTGCGCGACTGGTAGAAGCCGCCGAAGGTGACATCGAAGGGCCAGCTCGACGGGGTGGTCACGCGCAGTTCCTGGGTGAACTGCTTGTCGCGCGTCAGGCCCTTATAATACTGCTGCGGGTTGATAAGCCCGGTGCAAGCCATGTCCGCACCCGCGCCCGAACAGCTCGCCGGATCCCAGAACTGCAGGTAGCTTTCGTAACCCGGGCCGAAGCTGTCGTAGGTGACGGTGTAGTAGGTGTAGTCGTTGCGCAGGTTCACCTTGCGGTTGAAGTACCCGGTTGCCGAGACCACGTCCCAGTCCCCGATGTGGCCATGGATCGCGAGCTGCGCCTGGTACCACTTGTCGTTCTGGCGGGTGAGGTCGTAGTCGTGGACTTCCAGATCGCCCACGCGCGGATCGTAGCCGAAATAGCCATAGGCGATCTGGCGCTGCGCGGTGACTTCGGGGCGGATTTCCCAGCCCGGTGCCGGCTCCCACAGAAGCTGGAGGCGCCCGCCCACTTCGTAGATCGGGTTGTAGTCGTTCTCGGCAATGTCGCCATTGTCGAGCGTATAGCTTGTGGCCGGGTTGAGGTCGCCCAGCTCCAGCGCAAGCGAATCGCCCACGTTGTTGAGGCCATTGTTGGCGACATTGTCGATGAAACCGCCATCATGGCGATAGTAGCCCATCGCGCGCACGGCGAGCGTGTCGCTCACCGGAATGTTCACGTAGCCCTCGATCTGCTGGCCAAAATCGCCCGAGCCGTACTTGTTGAGCTCGGCGTTGTAGCCCCACTCGAACTCGCCAATTTCGGGCTTCTTCGAAATGAAGCGGATCGTGCCCGCGAGCGAGCCCGCGCCATAGAGCGTGCCCTGCGGCCCTGAAAGCGCCTCGATGCGCTCGATATCATAGACGTGGATGTCGGGAAGGTCGGTGCCCGCGATGGGAATGTCATCGAGATAGTAGCCGACCGAGGCATAGGCGCCACCTGCGGGCACGATGCCGCGGAAATACGGGGTCTGACGGCCCGGCCCAAGCCCGGCGATGGTGACCGAGGGAAGCAGGTTGGCAAAATCCGAAAGGCCGTTGATCTGGCGCGCCTCCAGCTTTGCCTCGCCCAGCGCCTGGATCGAGATCGGCACCTTCTGGACGCTCTCCGAAGTGCGCGTCGCGGTCACGACGATATCGCCGAGCGAGGACTGCGCCTGGGGCGCGGCCTCGGGGGCCGGCGCGGGTGCCTCGGCGGCCGCCGCCGGCACGTCGTCCTCGGCGTAGGCCGTTCCGGCTCCTGCGAGCGGCGCGACGATCGCGGTCGTGGAAAGAAGGCACACGGCGTTCCACCGGCGCACACGGGTACGAATACTCATACTGTTGGAGTCCCCCTATTTCCCTGAAATTCGTGCGTCTCCTCCCCCAAGAAGACTGCCCGCTTGGCGCGGGTCCCCCCATTTTCACGAATAGTGCGCCCGCGACCTTTTGCTGGCCCTTGCAGACGCACACCTCCTGCCCCGAAGTCGCCCTCGGGTTCGCAGGTGCAACTTGCACCTACAAAGAACTCGTATTGAAAAATTCGTCCGGACGCGTTCGCTATTGCACAAACTTGAACGCCTGTCCTAGATTGAGTAAACCGACACGACCCGATCCTGTCAAGCGCCTATCGGTACGAATTTTGGAGCTTTATTTCGTGCTTGCCGAAGCCGGGGAAATGATGATCCTGAAGATGTGCATGTGCACACGTAAAAATGTTCGCAGCCGCGCAACTTCACCCGCGCCGCGACGCCTTTGGCAATCGGGCCTGCCTCTCGCAGAAAGGACATAGACCGCCAGACCATGACCGGATCGACGACTGAGGCCGCCCGTCCCGTTTCGCCCGCACGCGCTCTGCCCCGCATCGCCGCGCTTATCAGCAGCGCGCCCGCCCGGGCTCTGGCCGAAGCCGAGAACCTGCTGCAGACCACGCCCGGCCTTGGCCCAGCCGAACTGCTTGCCTGCCAGGCGCTGCGCCAGCTTGGCCGCACGCAAGAGGCGTTGTCCCGGCTCGAAACGCTCGCACGCCGTGACACCAGGGTACCGGCCGTACTCTGGGATCTGGCCCAGACCGCGCTCGCCGCGAACGCGAGCGCGACGGCCATCTCCGCGCTCGAACGCCTGACCGCGCTGCAGCCCGGCATCAGCCACGGCTGGTTCCTCCTCGCCAGCGAACTGCGCAAGGCCGGAAGGGCCCAGGACGCCTGGCGCGCGGACATCTCGGGCGTCCACGCCTCGGCGGGCGATCCCGAACTGGTCGACGCGGCCCTCGCCATGAACGAGGGACGGCTGGACGAGGGCATTGCCCTGCTGGAAGCCCGTGCGGCGCGGGGCGGCGAGGATGCCCCCTCGCTGCGCTTGCTGGGCGAACTGCACTGGCGCCGGGGCGACATGAGCGAGGCGCTCGACTATTCCGGACGCGCACTCGAACGCGCGCCGGGCTTCGACCTTGCCCGCGATTTCCGCATCCGCCTGCTACTCCAGACCAACCGCCTGGACGACGCGCGCCGCGAAGCCGAGATTCTGGTCGAATCCCCGCTTGAGAACCCGGCGCATCGCCTGCTCCTCGCTTCGGTGCTGGTGCGCCTGGGCGAACACGAGCGCGCCTGCGACCTTTACCGCGCGCTGCTCGATCTCAAGGCCGACCAGCCCCAGCTCTGGCAGAACCTGGGCCATGTTCTCAAGACCCTGGGCAAACAGGCCGAGGCCATCGCCGCCTACCGCGAGGCTGTCGCCCGCCAGCCCTCGATGGGTGAGGCCTGGTGGAGCCTCGCCAACCTCAAGACCGCCCGGCTCGGGGCCGAGGACATCGCCGCGATGGAGGCCGCTCTGGCAACCTTGCCCGAGGACGGCGACGAGCAGGCCGAAGACCGCTTCCACCTGCACTTCGCGCTCGGCAAGGCGCTGGAAGATGCCAAGGACTACGCCGCCTCGTTTCGCCATTACGATGAAGGCAACCGCCTGCGCCGCGCCCGCGTACCCCACGATCCGGAAGCCTTTTCCGCGGAAGCGACCGCCACGGCGCAGACCTTTACCGCCCCCTTCCTCGCCACGCTGGGCGACGGCGGATGCCCGGCGCCCGACCCGATCTTCGTGGTGGGACTGCCACGGTCAGGCTCGACGCTGGTCGAACAGATCCTCTCCAGCCACAGCCAGGTCGAAGGCACGCTCGAACTGCCCGACATGATGATCATCGCCAGCCGCCTGCAGGCGCGCGTCGACGAGGGTGAGTTTGCCGATTTCAAGACCATGATCGAAAGCCTGACGGCGCGCGACCGCGTGCGCCTGGGCGAAGAATATCTTGAAGGCACGCGCGTCCACCGCAAGAGCGATGCGCCGCTCTTCATCGACAAGATGCCCAACAACTGGCAGCACGTTGGCCTTATCCGCACGATCCTGCCCAACGCGAAGATCGTGGATGCGCGACGCCACCCGATGTCGTGCTGCTTCTCAGGCTGGAAACAGCACTTCGCGCGCGGGCAGACCTTCACCTATGACCTCGCCGAG
This sequence comes from Novosphingobium profundi, assembly GCF_020524485.1. GTDB lineage: Bacteria > Pseudomonadota > Alphaproteobacteria > Sphingomonadales > Sphingomonadaceae > Novosphingobium > Novosphingobium profundi_A. The sequence goes on from NZ_JAIVLF010000005.1 coordinate 452,971, forward strand.
ATCGCGCGCTACTACCGCGACTACGTGGGGTTGATGGCCGCCTACGATGCCGCCGCGCCGGGCGCTGTTCACCGCGTGATCTACGAGGATATGGTGCGCTCCACCGAGGCTGAGATCCGCCGCTTGCTCACCTACCTCGATCTTCCTTTCGAGGAAGCCTGCCTCCACTTCCACACCAACGCGCGCGCGGTGCGTACGGCCAGTTCCGAGCAGGTACGCCAACCCATCTTCACCACAGGGCTCGACGCCTGGACCCACTACGCCCCCTGGCTCGCGCCCCTCCAAGAGGCGCTCGGCCCGATCGAGGCGATCTACCCCGAACCTCCCGCACGCTGAGAGCGCTCTCACCCGCAGGACGGGCAAGACACTGTATTTACGTGCGCAGCAAAGGGGCCTAGGGCGCCCCTCCGGCCCCGTTTCACCTTCTCGGGTACACGCGGACCGAGGGAAGAGGATCGACGGGCAACACGGCAAGGGAGAATCGCCATGCCCCGCAAAGCGGCAACCAACGAGAATCCCAAGGACACAGGCTCCGAGCACCAGCGCCCCGGCGTCTACGCGCGCGGTGCGGACACGGTCGACACCATCATCAAGGCCGCGCTGCGTGTGATCATCGACGAGGGCGCAACCGCCTTTTCGATCCGCCGGATCGGCGCCGAGTGCGGCCTCAAGGTCGGCAACGTCAGCTACCATTTCCCTCGCAAGGAATTGCTGGTGAAGGTCATGCTCGACGACATGATGGAGAGCTACCAGACCAAGCTCGACGACGATGTGCGCCTTGCCGACATCTCGGCCGAGGAGCGCCTGCGCCGCGTGATCCTGATGTGCCTGGAGGACATCTGCTCCAAGCGCACCACCCGCCTTTTCACCGAACTGTGGTCGCTCGCCAACCAGAGCGCGTTCATCGCCGAGCGCATCGAGGCCTTCTACAGCGACGTCCACGTCCAGATCGGCGAGCAGATCCGCGTGCTCAACCCCGCGCTCGAGGACGAGGAGGTCCACACCCTCGCCCTCTTCATCAGCGCCTCGATGGAAGGCACCACGCCGTTCCTGGGCTACGAGAAGCCCTGGCGTGCCAAGATGCCCCAGATAATGGCGCTCAGTGTCGAGACCTTTATTCATCTTGCAAAGACCCTGAAACCCGGTGACATTGCCGAGATGACCAAGGCGATCGATTTCTGACGAAGAGGACTTCGCGAATTCGCCGGACGGGGAGAGCGATGACCTGATGGGACATGCACGTGGGGGCGTGCATGCACTCGTGCACATCAGGGGGGCTCGTGGAGGTTTTCGGTTCCGGATTTCGCGGCATTGCACCGGCCATCGGCGTCGCCGCGCTCGCGATCCTGCAACCGGGCATCGACCCGGTCTTCCTCGCCCTGCTGAGCGAGGCCCATGCTCTCTCGCCGGAACTTCATGGCTGGGTCGTGGCCGCCGCCCAGGCGGGCCTCGCCCTCGGCTCGCTGCTGAGCCTCTTTGCGGGTGCACGCCTGCCCTCATGGAGTTTTGCCGCCGCCGCGCTGGCCGCCATGGTCGCCGCCCTGGCGACCGGCGCGATTGCCGACTTCCCTGCGCTCCTGGCCTTACGCGCCGCCCACGGCGCGGCGATGGGGCTCATCTACACGCAGGCCATGGCCCACGCCGCGCGCCATCGCCCGACCGGTGCCTTTGCCGCCGCGCTGCTTGTCCAACTGCTGCTTTCGATGGTGGTGGCCGCCGCTCTGCCCAGCCTCGCCGACCAGCGCGGCGCGCCCGCGGCTCTCGAACTGCTTGCCCTCGCCCCCTTCACCATTCTGCTTATCCTTGCCACCTGCCGCGATGCGCTGGGCCAGCGTGCCGAATGGGACATCGCCCCCCGCTTTGAGGCCAGGAACACCAGCGCCACCGCGCGCGCGATCACGCCCCGCACACTGCTGATCGCGGGCGCCATCTTCGCCTTTGTCTGCGCCAACATGATTGTGTGGTCGCTGACCGGGGCGCTCGCGCTCGGCGCCGGGCTGGGCAATGACACGCTTGGAACCGCAGTCAGCCTGGGTTCGCTCGCCGGAGCCGTGACCGCCCTCGCCGTTCTTCGCGAGCGGATCGTGGTGCCCCCTGCCCTGACCGCGCTCCTGTGCGGGGCAGCGCTGCTGGCCCCCATGCTGGGCGCGCGCCCGGGCCAGCCGGAGCTGTTCATTGCAACCATCGTCCTCTTCAACATCGGCGCGACGGCCAGCGTCATTCGCTGCTCCGGGCTTGCCGCGGCTTCGTGCACCTCCACCCGCGCGCTGCGCTTCGTCTCCTCGATGCAGACCCTGGGCATGATCGCGGGCCCCGCGCTGGGATCGCTGGCCGCGATGGGCGACAGCCGCAACGGCCCTCTCGAGGCTGCCGCGCTCGCAACGATCCTGGCCTGCAGCGCCTTCATCGCCTGGCAGCGCCGCCCCGTACCGCAAGTCCTCCCGGCGGAGCTCTATTACGAGGAACGCCAGGCCGCCTGAGCCCCCCATGCTGCATCTGCGTGATGGCTTGAAGGCGTCAGGTATTGCGCAAGATCTGGCGCTTTTACGGCCCTTTGCGAAGGCAACGAAGCCCGATCCCAGCGCTGCCCCGACACAAAAATGCGGCGACACGAAAAAGCGCCTTGACCAACTCTTGATGATTGTCCAGTTTTCTACTGCCCAAGCGCGGAATCACCGAATTGCGCGTGTAATCAGGGGGGTATTTTCAAATAATGCGCCTTTCGCGAAAGAATCGCGGCGACGCCCTTGCGCGCACGCCCCAAGTCACATCCGATGTTGAAGCGGACAGCGTACTTGCCGCCACGGGCCCATCCACCCGCAGCTGGCACCGTCTGCCCGTCGCCGCGCTGCTGGCCGCAGGCGCCCTTTCGACCAGCGTGGTCGTCGCGCAGGCCGGGGGTGAGGACGATTTCACCAGCGACCCGGCCGGCTGGGATGAAACCGAAGCCGGCATTCCGGTCACCGACAGCCTTACCATGCAGAAGTGCGGCACCTGCCACGCGCCCGACGCGGACGGCAATCTCTCGCGCATCTCCTGGATCCGCGCGACGCCCGAAGGCTGGGCGCAGACCATCAAGCGCATGGTCAAGCTGAACGGCCTCGAGATCGAACCGGGCGAAGCGCGCGAAGTGGTGAAGTACCTCTCGACCTACCATGGCCTTGCCCCCGAGGAAGCCAAGCCGGTGATGTATCTCGCCGAAAAGCGCATCCAGGACGAGACCATCATCCCCAACGACACGCTGCGCCAGACCTGCGCGAGCTGCCATGCCTTTGCCCAGCCGATGTCCTCGCGCCGATCCAAGCGCGAATGGGGCCTGCTGGAAAACATGCACCGCGCGCTCTACTCGACCGCAGAGTTCATCTACGAGACGCCGGTTGGCGGCGGCTATGACGAAAACGGCGGCGCGGGTGATGGCGAAGGCGCGAAGCCCGAGAAGCAGGCGATCGCCGCGCTCAAGTGGCTGTCCGAGAACGCCCCGTTGCACACCCCGGAATGGTCCGCCTGGCGCCCGCGCATTCGCGCTCCGAAGCTGGGCGGCAAATGGCTGGTCTCGGCCGAGATGCGGGGCCACGGCCGTTTCGTGGGCGAAATGACCATTGCCCCACGCGAACCCGGATCGGACGAGTACATCACCTCGACCGTGCTGCGCTCGCTCAAGGACGGTTCAGTCCATACCCGCAAGGGGGCATCGCTCATCTACGGCGGTTTCTCGTGGCGCGGCTCGTCACTCGGCGCCGCCCCTTCCGCCGCCCCGGACGACCTCGACAGCAAGCTGCGCGAGACGCTGTGGTTTGCGCCTGACCAAACCATGGCCATGGGCCGCTGGTACTGGGGCGAATACCACGAGTTCGGCTACGACGTGACGCTGCGCCGTGAGAGCGGAGCGCCGGTACTGGCCGCGATCTCGCTCGACGCGCTCAAGACCGGCACCAAGGGCGCCGAAGTCCACATCTATGGCGCGAACCTTCCCGCCGATCTCGCGGCAGGAGACATCGACTTCGGCAGCGGCACCAAGGTGGCGAAGCTCGTCTCGGTCACACCGGGCGAAGCGGTCGTCACGCTCGACATCGCCGCAAATGCCGTACCCGGTCCGCGCGACGTGACGGTCGGCAGCGCGGTGCTGCAAAAAGCCCTGCCGGTCTATGCCAGTGTCGACTACGTAAAGGTCACCCCCGACACCGCACTCGCGCACCTTGGCGGCATCAAGTACGCCAAGGGCTTCGAGCAGTTCGCCGCCTGGGGCTATTCCAACGGCCCGGACGGCAAGGAAGGCACGAAGGACGACTTCGCGATCATGCCCATCGAGGCGACCTGGTCGCTGGGCGAGTTCATCACCACGACCTATGACAACGATACGAAGTTCGTGGGCTCGCTCGACGCGGCTTCGGGTCTCTTCACGCCCAACGTCGAAGGCCCCAACCCCGAACGCCGCTTCGGCCGCAACAATTACGGCGAGGTCTGGGTCGTTGCGACCGCGAAGAACTTCGCGGGCAAGGACGGCAAGCCGCTTGTCGGCCGTTCCTACCTCGTCACCACCGTTCCCACCTACAAGCGCTGGGACCAGCCGGAGGTGTCCGAATGAACACGATGACGACCCCTGCCGCCGACTTTCGCACCGCGCGCTATCGCCTGGGCGAGCTGCACGAGTTCGAAGCCGCCGACCAGCCTTACGTCTACCTTGTCGGCGCAGGCGCGATCTTCGCGCTCGACGACGGCGCCCGCGCGGTGCTCGACGAACTGCGCGAAGGCGAGATGGCGCACGGCGAGATCGTCTCCGCGCTCGTCGCCCATGGGTACGCGCACGGCGATGCCGAAGAGCTGATCCGCGAACTGCTGTTCGTGCGCGGCATTGTCTCGGACCGGATCGCGCCCGCGCTCGATCCGCAGCCGACCGCCCCTCCGGCTGACTTCCCGCTCCAGGCGCTGGTGCTCAACATCACCAACCAGTGCAACCTTGCCTGCACCTACTGCTACGAGTTCGGTGCGGACAAGATCGCGACGCCACAGGGCAAGCCCAAGTTCATGACGCTGGAGACGGCGAAGTCCTCGATCGACTTCCTGCTGTCCCAGTCGGGCAGCCGCGAGATCGTGCACGTCACTTTCTTCGGTGGTGAAACGCTAATGAACTTCAAGCTGCTGCGCGAAGTCGTCCTCTACGCCAATGACGCCGCGGCCGCGCAAGGGCGCGGGATCACCTACAGCCTCACCACCAACGCAACGCTGCTTTCGGACCCGATCATCGAGTTTCTCGCCGACAACGACGTGGGTGTTACGGTCAGCATCGATGGCCCGGCGGACCTCCAGGACCATCGCCGCATCTACCGCAGTGGCAAGGGCTCCTACGAGGTCATCGAGCCGCGCCTGAAGAAGCTCATCGCCCGCCACCGCACGCGCGCCATCACCGCGCGCGTGACACTGAGCGAAGGCGTCACCGATGTCCTTCGCATCTACCGCCACCTCAAGGACGAGCTGGGCTTTCACGAAGTCGGCTTCGCGCCGGTCACCAATTCGGGCGAGCAGGACTACGCCATCAACGGCGATGGAATGAGCAAGGTCTTGGCGGACTTTCACGCGCTGGCTGACGAATGGCTGGACTACGCGCTGGAGAACCGCATGCACGGCTTTTCCAACGTCTCGGAGACCATTGCCGAGCTGATGCAGGGCGTGAACAAGTCGCACCCGTGCGGCGCGGGACTTGGCCTGCTGGGTGTCAGCCCCTCGGGCGACCTGTCGCCCTGCCACCGCTTCACCGACGCCGACACCCACACGCTGGGCAACATCGAAAGCGGCATTGATGCGGAAAAACGCGAGGACTTCCTCTCGCGCGGACACGTCAGCGCCAAGTACGAATGCCAGAGCTGCTGGGCCCGGCCCCTGTGCGCGGGCGGCTGCCACCACGAGGCCTTCGTGCGCTACGGCGACACCGGCCACGCCAATCTGCACTACTGCGACTGGATCCGCGAATGGACCGACACGTGCCTGCGTGTCTACGGCGCGGTCGCGGCGCAGAACCCCGGATTTCTCGAACGTTTCGCAACGCGGAAGGCCAACGCATGAAGCACCTGAAGCCGATCAACCGGAAGGCCCAGAGGATCGACGATCTGGCCTCCCCTGTCCCCGAAACCACGCTAGATGCCGCGCCCGACCCGCTGGGCGAGGACGACGTCGTCGCGCTCCAGCAGAAGACCCAGCAGCCCCACGTGCCGATGGGCTGCACGCTGGCCTTCTCGCCGGGCTGGGAAGTCGATGCGGGCGGCGGCACGGCAGGCCTGTGCCAGCCGGTCGAGCGCGACATCTACGACTGCTACGTCAGCTGTTTCTGGCCCGTGCAGGTGCCCGACCACGTCAACTATTCGCCCGACTGGGCCAGCAACTGCGCCTCGGCGGCGAAGGACTGGCGCAATCTCGACCTGGTCTTCCCGTGATGCGCGTCCCTCCCCTTCGCCCGATCTGTGTGAAGGGGAGCCGTGCGGGCCATGTTCGGTCCGCCCCGCTCGCCTGGACCGCCATGCGCCCACGCCCCTCGAGAAAGAGGCAGCCTTCATGAAATCGCTTCGTCATGCCTTTGCCGGCAGCGCCAGCGCCGCCCTTGGTGCCGCGCTGGCCTTCGCCCAGCCTGCCACCGCCGACACCATCGTCATCGGCGGCTATCCCGACCAGGTGCAGTTCATCGACGACACCAGCGGCAAGGTCACCGACCTCGTCACGCTGGAGACGGGCCTTCCCGACAACCTGCAGCTCTCGCAGGATCGCTCGAAGCTCTATGTCACCACCCTCACCCGCACAGGGATCGAGGTGATCGACACGAAGACCCGCAAGGTCCTCAACCACTTCGAGCTCAACACGCCAAGCACGCGCTACCGCTTCAAGGGCGGTGTGCCCGATCCCAGCGGACGCTATTTCTACGCCATCGGCCAGCGTTTCGACAAGGAAGTGGACCTCTTCCGGGTCAGCAAGTTCCAGTATTACACCATCGACCTGAAGAGCGGCGAGGTCGTGCGCGCAGTCGATTTCGCCGAGGAAGACAACGGTCCGGGCTGGGCGGCCAGCATGGCAATCTCTCCCGACGGCAAGACGCTTTACGTCTTTGGTGACAAGGTCCGCGTGCTCGACACCAAGGACTTCTCGGTGCTGGAGCGCATCGACCTTGCCAAGCCCCAGTCGTCCGCGCTCCAGGACGTGAGCTTTGGCGGCACGCTCAATTCGCGCCAGGATCCGGGCACTTATGTCTCGCTCTTCAACGGCGAGGATCCCTACATCCACAACAAGGTCTTTGGCATCGCCCGCTTCGACCTGACGCAGCGCAGCTTCACCTTCGATCCCATCGGCCCCGCACCCGATCGCCTCGAAGGCCTGCAGGTCACGCCCGATGGCAAGGACGGCTACACCGTCGCGGTCATGGATGACCTGGGCGACCAGCGCTGCGAGTTCTGGCACTTCGACCTTCAAACCAACACGGCAGTGGGCAAGGCTGAATTTGAATGCCGTCGCCGGTTTTATTTCGCCATGTCGGCCGACGGCAAGAAGCTCTACATCTACGGCGCGGGCTACGACATCGCCGTCTACGATGCCGCCACGCTCAAGCTCGAGGCCGACTGGGAGGTGCGCAACGACATCACCATGGCGGGCCTCCTGCACCTGCCGTGAGCCAAACCGTGCGCTGCAATGCCGCGGGTCGCCGCGACACGTCTCTGCACGCGGAGACGGCGCCTTCCCCGAAGATCGCTCCAATCTTGATCCGCGGGGGAGGCGTAGCGGCGCACTGCTGCGCGGGCCTTCTGCGCCAGGCAGGTCTCGCGAGCGTGCATCCACCTGCGCGCCCTTCCTCGGCGCCCGCGATCCTGCTCGGCGCTGTTGCGGTCAAGCTCCTGCGCGATTGCCTGGAAGCCCCCGATCTCCTGGCGAATGCCCGTCACGTCCGGCGCCGCATCGTTGCCTGGGGCGGCTCCAAGCCGACCGTCCTGCCCCACGATGCCATCGTCCTGTCGGGCGGCGACCTGCATGCCGCGATGGAGCAAGTACACAGCTCCCGGACCGGCGGGGCCTTACTTCCCTGTACTTTTGGCATCCACACCGAAGCTCCCTTCCCACCTGAGGAGACACGCCACTTCGGCGCGCGTCCAGCCAGCGCCGAGGCCGTTGCCCTCCTCCACGCCGACGACGAAGAGGCCTGCTGGGTGGAAGCCGTAACACAGGGCTGGATCTTCATGATCCCCTCGGGCCCCAAGGCCGCCTGGCTGCTGGGCGTCGGCGCCGAGATCCCTGAACTCCTGGATCACAGCCGCCACATAGCCCCGCGCATCGAACGCAGCGAAGCCGCCCCTTCGGTTCGCTTCGAGACGGCCCCACGCATGTTGACCCGCCTTTCCGGGCCCGACTCGCTCGCCTGCGGCACAGATGCGCTCGCTTTCGATCCGCTGTGCGGCGATGGCACCGCGCAGGCCGCCCGCGAGGCGAGCCTTGCCGCCGCCACGCTCCACGCCATTGCGGGTTCGGACGGAAGCGAAGAGGCCGTGCGCCCCTATCTCGACCACTACCATTCGATGCTACTCGCGGGCATGCGCCGTCACTTGCGCCAATGTGGGCAGTTCTACGCGACCGGCGCGGACAGCCCCTGGTGGCGCGCGCAACTGCACGCGACACGCGAAGGATTCGACTGGTGCAGCGCGCAGCTGGCGACCTTCGCCGAACCGCGCTACCGTCTCGACGGACTGACCCTGACACCGCTCGGGAGCCCGCAATGAGCCGCCCGCCCCACGACACCGCCCCCGTGCCCCAGCGCCCTATCGGCCCACCCGGACCTGCGCGCGAGCCAGACCGGATTGCCGATTGGAGCAGCTACGCGCGCCTCCTGCCCTACCTGCGCCCCTATATCGGACGCCTGACGCTGGTTCTCTTGGTAAGCCTGGTCTCGACCGCACTTGGCCTTGCCCAGCCCTATCTTTCCAAGATGCTGATCGACAACGCCCTGCTGCCGCGCGACATGGGTGCGCTCGTCGCCATCGGGCTCGCCATGGTCGGCGTCACCATCGGCAACTACGCGCTCAATATCCTGGCCAGTTACCGCTACATCTCGACCTCGGCGGACATGCTCTTTGACATCCGCGTGGCGCTGCTGCGCCATCTCCAGACGCTCTCGCCGCGCTTCTACAGCCGCTTTCGCCTGGGCGATCTCATGTCGCGCATCAACAGCGATGTGAGCGACATCCAGCGCGTCACCGCCGACACCATGCTCTCGGTCCTCAGCAACCTCCTGATGCTGGCAGGCGGGGTCGCGATCATGCTGTGGCTCGACTGGAAACTGTTCCTGCTCGCCATTGTGCTGCTGCCCGCCTGCGTCGGCCTCTTCGTGGTCTTCCAGAGGAAGCTCGACCGCCTCACCCGCACCATGCGCGAGCGCGGCGCGGACCTGGGCAGCCTGCTCGTCGACACGATCATGGGCATGCGCGTTGTCTCCTCGCTCAACGCCGCCGCGCACGAGACCGAGCGCTTTCGCACCCGCAACTCCGCCTTTGTCGAAGCCATGCTGCGCATGCAGGTCGCCTCGTTCATGGCCGGAGCCGTGCCCGGCACGCTGCTCGCCGTCACCACCTCCGGGGTAATCCTCTACGGCGGCTACCAGATCATCGAGGGGACCATGTCGATCGGCACGCTGGTGGCCTTCATGGCCTACCAGTCGCGCCTGTTTTCCCCCATCCAGGTACTTATGGGCCTTGTCTCCGGGCTGAGCTCCGCGCGTGTCTCGCTCGCGCGTATCTTCGAGCTTTTCGACACGCCAGCCGAAGTTCACGAGAGCACCAGCGCCCGCGCCTTCCCGGGCCTTGCCGACGCGATCCGTTTCGAGGACGTCGCCCTTGCCCATGACGGCCGGGCGGTCCTCAAGGGCTTCACGCTGGAAATCCCGCGCGGCAGCTTCTGCGCGGTGTTGGGGCCGAGCGGCGTGGGCAAGTCGACACTTGCCGATCTGCTTGTACGCTACCTCGATCCCGACGCAGGGCGCATCCTGTTCGACGAGGCGCCGCTGTCCGCCTTCACGCTGGGGTCCCTGCGCGAGAAGGTGATCCTGCTGGACCAGACGCCCTACCTCTTCAACGACACCATCGGCGCCAACATCGCCTTCGCGCGCCCCGAAGCCAGCGAAGAGGCGATCCGCGCCGCCGCGCACCAGGCTGGCCTTGATCCACTGCTCGAACGCCTGCCCCAGGGGCTGGCGACGCCCGCGGGCGAGCGCGGCCTTGCCCTTTCCGCTGGCGAGCGTCAGCGCATTGCTCTCGCCCGCGTGCTGCTGCGCCGTCCCGAGGTCCTGATCCTCGATGAACCCACCTCCGCACTCGATCCCGAGACAGAGCGCCACATCGCGCAGACCTTGCGCCAGGTCCTCCCCGAAGCAACGATCATCGCCATCACCCACCGCCCCGCGCTCGCTGACGTCGCCGACCGCATCATCACCATCGAGGAAGGCCGCGCGCACGTGCGCACGCCCGAGACCCTCGCGCCGCTGGTCGACGCATGATGGGTCCCGACAGGCCCTTGCCCCCGCTCTTTCCCGAACGGACCGGAACGGGCGTGCGCATTGCGGTGATCGACAGCGGCGTTCACCCGGAGCATGATCACATCGATGCCGCCCGCATCGCGCCGGGCGTTCGGATCGACCGCGATGGCATGTGCCATGAAGGACCAGACGAAACGCTCGACCGGCTTGGCCATGGTACGGCGGTCACGGCCGCGATCCTCGAGAAGGCCCCCGGTGCCACCTGCATCCCCGTGCGCGTCTTTGCCGAGAGCCTCGCCACCAACGCCCGCGCGCTTCTTGCCGCAATCCGCTGGGCCACGGCGCTGGACGTCGATGTCATCAACCTCAGCCTCGGCACGACCAACACGGCCCACACCGCGGTCTTCGCCGAGGCGGTTGCAGAGGCCGCGGCAAAGGGGATCGCGGTAATCGCCGCGCACGATGTGGACGGAACCGCGTGTCTGCCCGGAAGCCTGCCTGGCGTGCTGGGGGTTACGCTCGACTGGGACTGCCCGCGGGAACGCTACTATGTGCCCGGCACGATCCCCGGCGCCCTGTGCGCCTCGGGCTATCCGCGCGCGATCCCGGGCGTTGCGCCCCAGCGCAACCTCTACGGCATCAGCTTCGCCGTCGCGCAGGTGAGCGGCTTTGCCGCGTGCGCCCTGGAGGGCCGTGAAAGGCATGACCAAAGCGCGCCAGCCGAGGCCCTGCACGCCGCGCTCGTCGCGGCGCTGGAGGCCGTGCCCACGCTGTCCTAGAACGCGATCTCGCGCCCTTCGTAATCGAACAACTTGCCGCTGTCAGGGACCTTCAGGTCCTCGATCACGTCGAGCAGTTGGAGCGCGGCGCGTTCAGGATCGAACAGGCGGCCTTCGGGCACATTGCCCTGGAAGGGCTTGGAGAGCGGCGTATCGACGGTGCCCGGATGCAGCGCGACGACGACCGTGCGCGATTTGCGCCGCGCTTCCTCGATGGCGAGATTGCGCACCATCATGTTGAGCGCAGCCTTGGACGCACGGTACCCGTGCCAACCGCCCAGACCATTGTCGCTGATCGAGGCGACCCGCGCCGAAAGCGCGGCAAAGACCGCGCGCTGGCCCTTGGGGATGAGCGGCAGGAAGTGCTTGGCGACCAGCACCGGACCGATCGCGTTGACGGCATAGGTCTTGGCCAGCCAGTCGGGATCGAGGTCGCGCAGCGCCTTTTCGGGGCCCTTGTCACCTTCGTGGAGCAGCCCTGTCGCCACGATCACCAGCGAAGGCGGCGGGCCCTTGGCCACGCGTGCGGCCGCGGCCTCGATGCTCGCCTCATCAGTGAGGTCGATATGCGCCTCATCCCTGCGCGAGCGGGCGAACCCGTGGACGACCTCGAAGGCACCCTCCTCGATCAGCGCCGCCTCGAAGGCCGCACCAATCCCGCCCGAAGCGCCGATGACGACCGCGCTCGAACTCATGCGCGCGAGAACATCCAGCGGTTCTCTTCGCTCTGTTCGGGCACGAAGCGATAGCCCTCGGCGTCAAAGCCCTTCATGTCCTCGATCTCGGTGATGTGGTGCTCGCACATCCAGCGCGCCATCATGCCGCGCGCGCGCTTGGCGTTGAAGCTGATGAAACGCGGGCCGTTGGGGCCCGGTTCGCGGAAGTCGACGTCGACCACACGCAGGCCTTCCAGCCGCCCCTTGACCGAAGCGAAGTACTCCTGGCTGGCAAGATTGAGGATCGCGCCCGAACCTTCCTCGGCAACTTCTGCGCGCAGGAAAGCGGCGATGCGGTCATCCCACCAGTCGGTCAGCGCCTTCTTTCGCGGCGCCCAGCGCGTGCCCATTTCAAGGCGATAGGGGCGCATTGCGTCAAGCGGGCGCAGCAAGCCGTAAAGACCGGAGAGCAGGCGGATGTGGTTTTGCGCAAAGGCAATGCCCTCTTCGTGCAGCGAGAAGGCGTCAAAGCCTGCGTAAACGTCGCCCGCGAAGGCGAACAGCGCCTGGCGCTCGGGAAGCTCGGGAAAGTCACGGAAACGATCCGCGTTGAGCTTTGCCAGCTTGGGCGAGATGTGCATCAGCTCGGACAGCTTTTTCTGGCTGAGGTTCGAGGCCGATTTCGCCAGCCCCATCGCCTCCTCGGCGAAGTGCGGAGTGGTGAGGTCGAGCGGCGGGAGTTCACGCTCGAAGTCGAGCGTCTTGGCAGGGGACAGGAGCGCAATCATGGGAGGCTGGGTACTCATGAGGAAGGGCAGCGTCAAACGCCCAGATCAGCCCGCTGCAAACTTGCCCGCCCCCTTGAGCGCAAGGGGCAGTCCCGCCGCCACGAACACGACCTCGTCGACCTCCTGCGCGAGGCGCTGGTTGAGCCGTCCCGCCTCGTCACGAAAGCGGCGCGAGAGCGCGTTATCCGGTACGATGCCCATGCCGACTTCGTTGGCTACGAAGGCAATCGGCACCGGGCAGATTGCCAGCGCGGCCAGCAATTCTTCGGTGCGCGCAGCGACATCCTCATCCCCCAGGATCAGGTTGGAGAGCCACAAGGTCAGGCAATCGACCAGCACCGCCTCGGCCTCCTGGCCTGCACGTCCCAGCGCTCCGGCCAGGTCCAGCGGTGCCTCGATGGTCGTCCAGCGCACATCGCGGTCGGCCTGGTGGCGGGCGATGCGCTCGTCCATCTCGGCATCGAAGGCCTGCGCGGTGGCGATGAAGGCCAGGCGGCCCGGCACGGCCTCGATCCGCGCCTGCGCGTGACGTGATTTGCCCGAGCGCGCGCCGCCCAGAACCAGCAGGCTCGTCATGCGGTCTTCTCCCTGGCAAGCGCAATCAGCGCGTCGATATCGAGATGCGCCTCCAGCCCTTGCGCCAATGCGTCGAGCGCCGCGTCGACACGCGCATCGTGATCTCCCCCTGAACTGGCAACGCCAATCCGCTCCAACAGGGCGCGGCGAAGCGGCCCGGCGGCCAGCAGGCCATGGCAGTAGGTCCCCATGACACGCCCGTCGCGCGATATCGCCCCATCAGGCCGATCGGCGTCCAGTATGGCGAAAGGATGGGCCAGCGAGGCCCCGTGGGTTTCGCCCATGTGCATCTCGTAACCGCGAAAGCTTACGCCCAACGCTGTTCCGCGCACATGCCGCAGGGCCTTGCGCGGACCGAGCACGGTCGAATGGTCCAGGAGCCCGAGCCCCGGCGTCTCGCCCGGCGGACCTTCAATCCCGTCAGGATCGGCGATGGTCCGCCCCAGCATCTGGAAGCCCGCACAGATCCCCAGCACGCACCCGCCGCGCCGGTGGTGGGCCAGGATGTCAATGTCCCAGGCCTGCTGGCGTGCGAAATCCATGTCGGCGCGCGTCGCCTTGGAGCCGGGCAGGACAATCAGGGCCGCCTCGGGCGGGATCGGCGTGCCGGGCGGGATCATCGCCACTTCGACGCCCTCTTCGGCGCGCAGTGGGTCGAGATCATCGAAGTTTGCAATGCGCGGCAGCATCGGACAAGCGATGAGCGTCTTGCCCTCGGCAAGGGGCTGCCGCTTTTCGAGGATCACCGCATCCTCGCTCGGCAAGTCTGCGACGGCGGAGAGCCAGGGAACGAGGCCAAAGCCGCGCCAGCCCGTGCGCGCCTCGATAGCCGCATAGCCATCGGCAAAGAGCGCCGGATCGCCCCGGAACTTGTTGACAATGAAGCCCCGGATCATCGCCGCGTCCTCCTTCTCAAGCACGGCGCGCGTCCCTACCAGCGAGGCGATCACACCGCCCCGGTCGATATCGCCCACCAGCACGACGGGCACATGCGCCGCGCGAGCAAAGCCCATGTTGGCAATGTCGCCGCTGCGCAGGTTGATCTCGGCAGGTGAGCCCGCGCCCTCGACCAGCACCACGTCGCAGCGTTCGGAGAGACGCTTCCAACTGGTCAGAACCTCACTCAGAAGGTTGCGGCGTCCTTCGCGAAAGTTGCCCGATCCCAGCGTGCCGCGCACCTTCCCGTGCACGATCAGCTGCGAAGTGCGGTCGGCCTGGGGCTTCAGCAGCACCGGGTTCATGTCGGTGTGGAGCGGCGCGCGGGCTCCCAGCGCCTGAAGCGCCTGCGCCCGACCTATCTCGCCTCCATCGACGGTAACGGCGGCGTTGTTCGACATGTTCTGCGGCTTGAAGGGCAGAACCGACAGACCCCTGTTCGAAAGCGCGCGGCACAGCCCGGCGACCAGCACCGACTTGCCGACGTCCGAGCCGGTTCCCTGCAGCATCACTCCAGCCATGCGCGGACTCCTGTAACAAGTGCACAAGCCAGCCAGGCCAGCAGGCAGGCGCGCAGATAGATGATCTCGGCCTTGCGCATCGCCGGTGCACCGGCGATGCGCCCCTCGTTCCCGATCCAGGGCTTGTCGGCCCGGATGCCGTCGTAATGCAAGGGACCGGCTAGCCTCAGACCCAGCGCGCCTGCCATCGCGGCCTCGCTCCAACCGGCGTTGGGCGAAGCATGGCGGGCATGGTCGCGCCACAGGATGCGCCAGCCTCCCCTGCCCGCAAGACAGATGAGAACGCCGCTCAGGCGCGCGGGCACGAAATTGGCCAGATCGTCGATCCGCGCCGCCGCCCAGCCGTAGGCGCGCAAGGGCTCTTCGGGGTGGCCGATCAGGCTGTCGGCGGTGTTGATCGCCTTGTAGACCCACAGGCCCGGAAGGCCCGCGATGACGAACCAGAACAGCGGCGCGATCACGCCGTCGCAGAAGCTTTCCGCGAGGCTTTCGATGCCTGCACGCGCCACGCCCGGCGCGTCCAGCTCCCGAGTATCGCGCCCGACGATGCGCCCCACGGCCAAGCGAGCTGCGGGAAGGTCGCCAGCGGCCAACGCGCGGCGCACGGGCACGACATGTTCGTACAGGCTGCGCTGGGCCAGCGCCGGCCAGGCCGCGAGCGCGATCACGAGCCAGCTCCACGATCCGGCAAGGCGGCCTGCGACGGTTTCCACGCCCCAGGCCGCCCCTCCCACCATCACCGGGAGTACGATCATCGCAGCAACGCCCCGCAGGCGCCGCGCGGAAAAGGATAGGTCGGCACGGTTCCAGCGGCGTTCCAGGCCGCCGATTACCCGCGCGAAGGCCCCGACCGGATGACCGATCCGGCAGTAGAGAGCATCGGGCCAGCCGAGCACGGCATCAAAGACCAGCGCGCCGAGGACTGCGGCGCCCTCAACCATCACAGGACCAGCGCGTGAGAGCCGCCTCCAACCGGGCCAGTGCGTGATCGCTGCCCGGCAAGCCGAAGCGCAGAAGCTGGGGATACCCCTCGAAAGGCCGGGTCAGGATATGCGCCCTGGCGAGTGCCTCGAAGAGCGCATCCGCTCTGTCGGTACGCACCAACCGGAACAGCGGAGATGCTCCCTGCGCCGCCAGTCCGAAACGGGCGAGCAGTGTATCAAGCGTCTGCGCACAGCGCGGCAGTCTCTGGCGTGCCTGCGCAATCCAGTCGGTATCGGCGTAGGCGGTGAGCCCCAGATCGATGGCCGCGCTTGAAAGTGGCCAGTCTCCGTGCAGGCGGCGGAGGGCATCGAGGATGGCCGGAGGCGCGAGCACGAAACCAAGGCGCAGCCCCGCCAGCCCGAAGAACTTGCCGAACGAACGGGTCACGATCAAACGGCGGCCCTCGCACACCTCGCCCGCGACACTCACACCCGTATGCGGGTCGGCGAAGGCTTCATCGACGATCAGCCAGCCGCCGCCCACCTCCTGACGATACAGCGCCGCCAGCACCTCGGCGCGCGTCTGCAAGGTGCCATCGGGATTGTTGGGGTTGGTGAGGACACGCACGGTCGGGCCCGCAGCTCCATTGGCAGCGGAGCCGAAAGCCTTGGCATAGGTGCTGTACGTGAGGGGGCCGGGCGCAAGCGGAAACTGCCGCAAAACCTCTCCCATAGCGCGAAGGCCCGCTTCGCTTCCCGGCACCGCCGCGCAGGTGGCCGGATCAGCTCCAAAATGGGACGCGGCCACCGCCTCAAGCCGGGCTAACGCCGCCGGGTCGGGCAAGGCTCGCCAGTCAGGCACATGGGTCTGCGCCCCCGGCCAGGGCTCCGGATTGATGCCGGTGGAAAGGTCGAGCCAGTCATTCGGCGTCCCGCCGTAGCGCGCGCAGGCCGCCGAGAGCCGTCCGCCGTGGGCCACGAAGGCGCTCATGCCAGCACCACCAGTGCCGCAAGCGTTGCGGTTTCGACAAGCTCGATCCCCCCGCCGTGCCCATCGCCCGAAATGCCGCCGATACGGCGCTTGAGCCAGAGCGCCCAGAGCGCGCTCGCCGGAAAGGCGATCAGGAGAGCAGGTGCGAATGCCAACGCGCACGCCGCGAGCAAGGCGGACCAGGCAAGACACACCGGCCAGCTCGCGCCGCTTCCAAAGCGCGTCCCCATCCCTGCATGGAGCGGGGGCAGCATCCGCGTCCAGCCCAGCGGGGCGATGCGCGCAGCAACAGGCACCAGCACCAGCGCCGGCATGGGCACCGTGCGGCACGCGAGGAACAGAAGCACCAGCTTGGCAAGCAGTTGCAGGACGATGGCAACCACGCCGAAGCTGCCGATATGCGGGTCGGCAAGAACGGCGGAAAGGCGATCACGGTCCCCATGCGCCGCGCCCGACGCATCGGCAATGTCGCCTAGACCATCGAGATGGAGCGCGCCGGTGATGCCGACCCAGACAAGAAGCCCGCACAGGGCCGCAAGGGCTCCGCTGTGAAAGCCCCCTGCCCAGACCGCCCCTGCAAGGCAGACGCCGACCACGATCCCTGCCAGCGGAAACCAGCGGATCGCGCGGGCCATGTCCGCGCTCGTCGCCCCTACGTCGGGCAGCGGCAGGCGCGTCATCAACTGGAGCGCGAGGATTGGCGCCTTCATAGGGGCGCATCCCCTGTATCGAGCCCCACCACCTGCCCCGCCAGTGTCGAGCCCGGCCAGATCCGCAAGGTCAGGCGCGCCCGATAGGGCAGATCGATGGCCCAAACACCGTGATGGTCGAGCCCTGTCAGCACCGATAGCGCGGCGCGCATCGCGCCCGCGTGCGTCACCACCAACGCGCCGTCTTCCAGTACGGCGAGCCCTGCGCGCACGCGGGCACACAGCTGCGACCAGCGCTCACCGCGAAAAGGAGGATTTGCCTCGGGATCCTCCCAGAAGGCGGTCAGGGCCTCGCCATCGATGGCCTCGGGCGCAAGGCCGTCCCAGCCCCCGAAATCGAGTTCGCGCCAGCGAGGAGAGGACTCCAGTTCCAGCCCCAGCTTCTCGGCCAACCGCTGCGCGGGAAGCATAGCGCGCGAAAGGTCCGAACTCACCAGCCGCGTCGGCGCCACCTCCTGCACGCGCTGGTGGAGCACAGGACAATCGACCACGGCGGGCGCCACGTCGCCATGCCCCCACAGCAGCCCCGGGCGCACCGGAGGGACATGCCGGACGAGGTGGATCCGCCGCACGTTCATGCGCTCCCGGCCGCCACCTCGGCCTCGGCGAAGGTCGCCATCTCGCTGTGCGCAGCAAGGGCCGCGCGCACCAGCGGAACCGCCACCGCCGCGCCCGAGCCCTCACCTAGCCGCATTCCCAGCGCGAGCAGCGGCTCCAGCCCGAGGTGCTCCAACAGTCGCCCATGCGCGGCTTCGGCTGATCGATGCGCAGCCAGGCAGTGGTCGGCAAAGTCCGGAAAGGCCGCAGCCAGCGGCGCGATTGATGCCGAGGCAATGAAGCCGTCAAGCAGCACCGGAATGCGCCGCATACGCGCAGCCAGCATGGCGCCTGCCATCGCCGCGATCTCGCGCCCGCCAAGCCGCCGCAGGGTCTCGAAGGGATCAGTGCAGGCCCCGGCATGGCGCGCCAGAGCGGCCTCGACCGCCGCGACCTTGCGGGCGACACCTGCCGTATCGAGCCCGGTGCCGCGTCCGCACCAGTCGGCGGCCTCCCCACCGAACGCCATCGCCGCAAGCGCGGCGGCAGGGGTCGTGTTGGCAATGCCCATTTCGCCGACGAAAAGAAGTTGGGTCTCCTCCTTCACCGCCTCTGCGCCCGCGTTCAGCGCGGCCAGGCAGTCCACCTCATTCATGGCCGGTTCGCAGGCAATGTCGCCGGTCGGACGGTCGAGATCGAGCGCGACGACGGAAAGATCAGCCCCGCACGCCGCCGCAAGTGCGTTGATCGCCGCCCCGCCGCCCGCGAAATTGGCGACCATCTGTGCGGTCACCTCGACCGGAAAGGCGCTGACACCGCGCGCGGCAACGCCATGGTTACCTGCGAAGACCACCGCCTGTACCAGGTCCAGCCGTGGCCGCTCAGCCGCATGCCATCCGGCCATGAAGACCGCGATCTCCTCCAGCCGCCCCAGCGATCCTGTGGGCTTGGTCAGCTGGGCCTGCCGCGCGCGCGCGGCCGCGATGGCCCCAGTATCGGGCCCGGGCATCGCCGCAAGCGCATCGAGAAAGGCGGCGCGGTTCTCGAACAGCATCATGTGCACAGGTATCCTTCGGGCGGGGTGCGGGTGATGAAGTGGCCCTTCACGCCATCCGGCCAATGGGCGTAGCGCACCACACCCTCCTCGCTCTGGGCATGGGCCGCCGCATAAGTCAGGATCGCGCGGGCGGCCTCGGCATCGGCCGAGAAATCGCCCAGCACGTAGCCGACCTTGCCGGGCGCGCGGATGTGGATGGTGCAGAAGCGCTTGCAGGCAAAGAGGCAGGGCATGTCCTGGACCTCGACCCCGGCAAAGCCCTCCTCGGCGGCCTTTACCTCGCGCAGCGCCGCGGCGAGGCGCGCGCCGCCGCGCAGCCCCTCACCGTCCTCGCGCGCCTCGGTGGTGTGACGGCAGGTGGAGCAGACCACCACCTGCGTCTTGGCCGCCCCATCTCCCTCCAGCGCGAGCAACATCAGAAGCGGCTCCGGATACCGGCGTAGACCGTGCGGCCAAGCATGCCGTAGCCGCTCGCCGTCTCGTAGCGCGTGTTGCCCACATTCTCGACGCGGGCCTGGAAGGTGAGGCCGGGCGTGACCTCCATCTGCGCGCGCACGTCGACCAGCCAGTAATCGTCAAGCACAGTCGAACTGCTGGCGCTGGTGAAGGTCTTGCCCGAATAGCGCGCAGCGACACTGGCCCGAAGGCCCGCCACGTCCACACCGCCCTCTACGTTGGCGGTATGGCGCGGCACGCGGGCCAGCTGGCGCCCATACGTCGAAGCCTCAGGCGTGCGGTCCTCGGCATTCGTCCAGGTGTAGTTGCCATCGGCGAAGAAGACACCCAGGCGCGCCGTCGCGGCCAGCTCCAGTCCCTTGGCGTGGGCCTTGTCGACATTGGCGTAGTAGCCAAAACGCGTGGTGTCGGTGCCCGGAATGTAGCAGACCGCGGGCTGGTCGGCACCGCTCGGGCAATAGGCAAAGTTGATGAGGTTGGTCGTGCGCCGTTCGAACCAGGTGGCCGAGGCGCGCAGGATCTCGCCCAGGCCCTGCTCGATCCCGACTTCCCATCCCTTGGCCTGTTCGGGCTCGAGGTCGGCAACACCGTAGGCCGAGAACATCTGATAGAGCGAAGGCGCCTTGTAGCCTTCGGAATAATTCGCGCGCAGCACGGTCACGCCGTCGTTGGGCGAGTAGGCCGCACCGGCGCTTGCCACCGTGTTGCCGCCAAAGCGCGACTGGTGGTCGTAGCGCACGCCGCCATCAAGCGTGAGCCCGTCAAGCGGGGTCACCCGCAACTGGCCGTAGAGACTGTCGGTATCGACCGCGTGGCGCGTCAGTTCATAGGGCACAAGGTTGTTGCCGGGCGACGCGGTGGTCATGCGCTGCTCTTCGCGCTCGGCCCCGAAGAGGACCTGCACGGCCTCGCTCAGCGTGAAAGTGCCCTGGTATTCAAAGCGGCGCAGACGACCATGCGCGTCGAAGGTGATCTGGCGGATGTCCCGCTCGGGATCGAAGTTCTCGCGGTCCGAGGTGGTTTGCGTGACCGCGAGCCGGTTGACGAGGCGCCCATCGAACAGGCCGAAGTTGAGCCCGGCATATCCCGACCATTCCTGCGTCGTGCCGAACGCATAGGTATCGCCCGAAGACCCGTCGAACTCCGAACGCGCATCCGACCAGTAGCCGCGCAGATCCAGCGAAACATCCGGGGCCAGCTTGAAGCGGGCCGACCCGCTCGCCGAGGTGCGGCGGTAGCCGTCATCCTCGGTGCCGCTCGAACGGGCCGAGATGCCGTCGGTGCGGAAGGTGGAGCCTGCCACGCGCCAGTCGACGAGATCGCTGGTTCCGCCCACGCCCGCACGAGCCGACACGGTCTGGTTGGAACCCGCCTCGGCGGCGAAGCTGCCTTCAAGCGGATCGGACGCCTGCCGCGTGGTCACGTTGACGACACCGCCAATGGCGTTGCTGCCCCACAGGATCGACTGCGGCCCGCGCAGTATCTCGATGCGCTCTGCATCGTCGAGGAAGAGGTTGGAGACATTGACCCCGCCCGCCGTCGAGGAAGGATCGGACAGGCGCATGCCGTCGATCACCATGACCGTGGTGCCATCGTCGGCACCGCGAATACGCAGGCTGGTGCTGGTGCCGTAGCCCCCGTTGCGCGAGATCGAGACACCGGGCGTACGCAGCAGGATATCGGTGATCGAGAAAGTCTGCGCCTGCGCGATAGCCTCTTCATCAAGTACGGTCACACTGGAGGAAACCCGCTCGGCCGCGACCGGGGTGCGCAAGGCGCTGACGTAGATCGTACCCGGAGGGGCTTCCTCTGCATGGGCGAAGGAAGGTGCGAGGACGGACAGCGGGAAAACGAGGGCCGAAACTCCGGCCAGATAGGAAAACTTCAACACGGGCGGGACAATTCCCTTCATGCAAACAACGGTTTGCCCGCCGTTTGCGCTCCGTTGTGGCAAGGAACTGCCGTATCGCAGGTCTTCTGCTTGCGAGAAGAGCGCACGACCCGACGCCCCCTGCCCGGATCGCATCCGGCAAGGCGGTGGCTGTCGCTACGCGAGGGATGACCTTGGCCTGTGACGGCGCGGCCCTCGAACACCCGGTGCACCCTGCCCGAATGAAGAACGACGGCGTCAGGCAGGTCTCCTGGCTCGCGGGTCAGGGCGCTCCGGCCGCCTTCTCAGGACGCATGTCCCAATGGCAGATTGGCCGGATGGCTCGCCGCTTACAGTTGCAGGGGCAGCCCGGGTCTTGCACCCGGTTCCCTTTTGATCCCCTTGCGGGGAACCTGTCGCTTGGGCTCGCGAACTATAGCTCCGTTGCCGCCTGCGCAAGTGCAATATGCTTGCGGGAAAGGCGATGCTCGCTTAATCGTGGGGGCGCAACGGGTGCCCGAGAGGGCTTAATCGGGAAGTCCGGAAAGGTCGCCAGGAGGCGATCTGGGCCGGCACTGCTCCCGCAACTGTGACCGGGGAGCGCATCGCCAGGTGCCATTGGGAGGGATCTCCCGAGAAGGCGGCGAAGACGCGCTGTGAACCGGGAAGTCAGGAAACCGGCCCGATGCCGTCGTTCTTCGCGCGGGCGGGATGAACCGGGCGGACGAGGGCCTCGCGACCTGCGGGGATATCCCTTGGCGGACGACATTCGTGTGTCGCGTCGAAGGGAGCCTGTGATCCATGCCGTACTGCTGAACCTCCTCTTTGGTCTCCAGCCAGGGCCCGTCCCGTGGGCTTCCCGTGGCCGTGCCCTTGTCAGGGCGCGCGCCGACGCACCTTTCCCCTTTTCCGCAAGGAGATACCTCGCATGCACCGCTCCCCTGTTCTTTCCTCGCCCCGCTTCCAGTGGACGATCTTCGCCATCCTGGCTTCCGTGATGCTGCTCACCCGCTCGCACGCGCTGACCCACATGGAGCATGTGCCCAGCACCGCGCTCGCCAGCTTCTTCGTGCTCGGCTACTTCGTGCGCCGCGCGGCGGGCTTTGCAGGCCTGTTCGGCCTTGCCTATGCGATTGACGTCGTCTCGATGTCGGTGCTGGGCGTCTCGGACTTCTGCTACACGCCCGCCTACGCCATGCTGGTCCCCGCCTACGCGGCGATGTGGATGGCCGGACGCTTTGCCGCCAACCTGCCCGAGCGCCTTTCCTCGCTTCCCACCATGGCGCTACTCGTCGGCGGCGCGACCGTCGTCGCGCACCTGTGCTCGAGCGGCGGCTTCTACTTCCTGGGCGGACGCTATCCCGACCCGACGCTGGCCGAATTCGCGCCCCGCTTCGCACGCTACTTCCCGCGCGCACTGGTCGCCTCGCTGACCTGGAGCGGTATTGCCGCAGCTCTCTGGGCGCTTACCCTGAGCGCACGCCCCGACCTGCGCCGCGAGGCCGCGCGGTGAGCGAGGCTTCCAGCGAAACCGAAACCGACACCGCCACGCTGAGCGAGGAGGAGCGCCGCCACAAGGCCCGCACCGCCAAGCACAAGAAGGTGGTCGACGCGCGGATCGCGGCGGCCAGGATCGACAAGGGCCTGGTGCTCGTCCTGACCGGCAACGGCAAGGGCAAGAGCTCCAGCGCCTTCGGCATGGTCGCACGTACGCTCGGCTATGGCCGCAAGGCCGCGGTGTTCCAGTTCATCAAGGGCAAGGAAGACGTGGGCGAACGCGCCTTCCTCTCGCGCCAGGACGGCGTCACCTGGGAAAACTGCGGCGAGGGCTTCACCTGGGAAACCCAGAACCGCGCGCGCGACATCGCCGCCGCGCGGGCAGGCTGGGAGAAGGCCAGAGCCGCACTCGCCGATCCCGACATCTCCCTGGTGGTGCTCGACGAGCTGACCTATCTCGTCACCTACCGCTACCTTGAACTGGACGAGATCCTGCCCGCGATCCGGGCCCGCCCTCCCATGCAGCACGTGGTCATCACCGGCCGCGCGGCGCACGAGGAACTGGTCGAACTGGCCGATACGGTCAGCGCCATCCGCGACGAGAAGCACGCCTTTCGCGCGGGCGTGCGCGCGCAGGTCGGTATCGACCTGTGAGCCTCTCCGGCCCCGCAACCGACAGTGCGCGTTGCCCTGCCCTGCTCGTCTCCGCTCCGGCTTCGGGCCAGGGCAAGACGCTGGTGACCGCCGCCCTCGCCCGGCGACACCGGCGTGCCGGGCGGCGCGTGCGCGTGTTCAAGTGCGGGCCGGACTTCCTCGACCCGATGATCCTCGAACGCGCGAGCGGGGCGCCGGTCTACCAGCTCGATCTGTTCATGGTCGGCGAGGAGGAATGCCGGCGCCTGCTGCATGAGGCCGCCAGGGACGCCGACGTGATCCTCGTCGAAGGGGTCATGGGCCTTTACGACGGAGACCCCAGCGCCGCCGATCTCGCCGCACGCTTCGGCCTGCCGGTGCTGGCCGTCCTCGACGGCTCGGCGATGGCGCAGACCTTCGGCGCACTGGTGCTGGGGCTGGCGCGCTATCGCAGCGACACGCGCCTTCTAGGCGTCCTGGCCAACCGGGTGGGCAGTGCGCGTCACGGCGAAATGCTGGAAGAGAGCCTTCCCGAAGGCATCGCCTGGCTGGGCGCCCTCGCCCGCGATCCCGACCTGGCCTTCCCCGAGCGCCACCTCGGCCTTCTCCAGGCTGATGAGATCGCCGATCTCGACGCGCGCCTTGGCCGGGCCGCGGCCAGCCTCCCGGATGGCGCCGACTGGCTACCCGAGGCCGTGACCTTCACGCCCCCCGCCTCGCAGCCGGTCTCCGCGCGCGCATTGGAGGGGCACACGATCGCCGTAGCCCGGGATGCCGCGTTCGGCTTCATCTACCCCGCCAACATTGCCTGCCTCGAAGTGCTCGGCGCACGAATTTCCTATTTTTCACCACTGGAGGACACGGCGCTTCCCGTCTGTGATGCGGTCTGGTTACCGGGAGGCTACCCCGAGCTCCACGCCGAGCGCCTATCGGGGAACACATCCCTGATCGCAGACCTCCACCGCCACCTCCGCGCAGGCAAGCCCATCCTTGCCGAATGCGGAGGCATGCTCTTTTGCCTCGAGACCCTCGCCCCGCGTGAAAGCGCACCTGTGCCGATGGCCGGACTGCTACCCGGCCACGCGGCGCTGCAACCGCGCCTGGCCGCCCTTGGTCTTCAGGAGGTCGCTCTCGAAGGCGGGAGCCTGCGCGGCCACACCTTCCACTACTCGACCATGGAAACGTCGCTCTCGCCGATAGCGCAATCGCGCTCACCACGCGGCCGCGCCGGTGAAGGCGTGTTTGCCAGCAGCCGTCTCACCGCCACCTACATGCACCTCTATTTCGCATCCGCCCCGGAAGCGACGGCGCTCCTATTCCAGAAAAGCGCAACGCGCGCCGGTGCCGACAGTCCTGCCGACGGCACCGGTCGCACGCTGCAACCCGCAAGGGCCTGACGGCCTTGCGCCCCTTCAGTGCGCCATGGCTACGAGCGGCGGCGTCGCATCTTCGGAGGGCACGACCTCGCCGGGCTCCGCATCGGCGAAGCGCCCATTGGCCAGGACGAGCCCCTGGTTGACCGCCCAGATCGCAGCCTGGGTGCGGTTCTGGACCATGAGCTTGCGCAGGATCGCTTTGACGTGAACCTTCACGGTCGCCTCGCTGATATCGAGGCGATAGGCGATCACCTTGTTGGGATAGCCCATCACCAGGCAGTGCAGCGTATCGATCTCGCGTTCGGACAACAGTTCGCCCAGCTCGACCTTGATCTCGGCCTCCCCCTCGATCAGCGGCCGCTTGTGCGCGAGATGCTCGAGCAGCGCCGTGGGCATGACCTTCTCCCCCTGGTGGACGAGACGCAGCGACCCCAGCAGCGGGTCGGAGGCGATCTCCTTGAGGAGGTAGGCATCGACACCGCGATTGAAGGCATCGACCATCTGACCGAAGTTGAAGCTGTCCACGAGCGCCGCGATGCGAAGACCGGGAAAGCGCTCCTTCAAGGGGTGAAGATTATCGATGTCGCCTTCCAGGACGGCGAGGTCGAGAATGGCCAGATCGAGGCTCGACGCCTGTTCGTCGGTCAGCGCATCCTGGCATGAGGCAAAGCACTTCGCACAAGCGAACTCGCTACCCTCAAGTATTTTACCAATACCTTCCCGTATAAGTGAAGTAAAACCGATGATGGAAACATCCACTACGGAATCTAGAGATGTCATCGCCTTTCTCTCCCTAAGATGGAAATACGGACGACCCAAGACCGCACTTGAAAAATTTGCACCTTCATCATCCATTCAAATTTTGAACAGACACGAAAATTACAAAAAAAAGCAAGATTTGACGCACAAGAAGATAATATCCGCCACTCTCCAAATGTCTCCGTCCAAACGCCGGGACATTGTCGAGGCAACCTGGGCGCATCTCACGGCCAGCACAGATATTGTATATTATTTTTTACATTACGTCATCTTGCGACTGCACTTCATGACAATAAGTAAACCACATAGTTAACAGCAAGTCGACCTATTTATACAATTGCCGTATAAATACGTAAAATACCTCAGATTCAGAGTGGAATAGGATACCCCATTGGAAATGTTTTGATACCCGAAGGAAACGACTCGGCGAGTCGTTTGGGCCTCACGTGCCCATCCAGTTGCCCCCCGACTGACCTACGGGCGTCCTTCGATCTGCCGCACGACAACAAACGCCTCCGCAGCCGGGGCAAAGACGGTCGAGCCGCGTACCACCGCCAGGCTCTCGATCGTCTTGAGCGAACGCTCATCAGGAAACGGCTTGAGCTGGCTTTCGAACAGGGCGAAGGCATCGAGCTTGCGCTGGAGCGTGGCGCCGATATCGATGTAGCAGTTGGGCACGAAGGCCGGCGTCACGGGCGCGGCCAGCCAGTTCGTCTCGGACAGGGTCTCGTAACACAGTATGCGCTTGGGGACGCCCGCGTTGCGTGGTCGCGCCGCGACCATCGCTCCCAGGAAGGCGATCTGGTGATCGAGATGGATGTCGCCGACGAAGGGCAGGAACAGGGTATCGGGGGCGACCTCCTCCACCACTTCGCCGATCGCCCGGTTGATCTGCCAGGCCGGAACCGTATCGAGCCGTGCTGCGGGAAAATCGAGACGGTGCACACGCGAAACACCAAGGTGCGCATGGGCCTGCTCCATTTCGGCCATGACGCGGGCAACCCCCTCCTCATCGAAGGCCGGAGGCCGGCCTCGCGTGACGAGGCACACCTCCACCTCGTGCCCTTCCTGTACGAGACGGGCCATGGTCCCGCCACACCCCAGTATCTCGTCGTCGGGGTGCGGTGCCACGACCAGAACCTTCCCGAAATGCGCAAGCGACATGATCTAGGCCTCCAGGATACTGTGCAACTTGGGAGGCGCGCCCCTCGCGCTTTCCCATTCAACGAGGTCGATCGGACCCGAGCCCGTCATGACCCGCAAGAGCCCGTCCTCGATCCCAACGACCTGGCCGGGCAAGGCGTGATAGCGCCAGGCATCCGGGCACAGACGGGTGCTCCAGACGGTCAACCGGTGCGGGCCATCCATGGCGAACGCCCCGGGATAGGGACGTCCCACCGCCCGCACGAGCCGGTCGATCCGAGTGGCATCGGCGCGCCAGTCGATACGCCCATCGGCAGGGGTCCGCCGCGCCGCCCATGTCGCGAGGCGCGTGTCCTGCCGCTCGCGCGGCGCGGTGCCCGAGGCCAGCTGCGCAAGGCATGTCCGCAGCATCGCGCGTAGAGCGTCCATGTGCTGGTCATAGAGCTGCTGCGCCGTCGCGTCGGGCGCGACGTGAAAGAACTTTTGCGCCAGAATGTCACCATCATCGGTGCCCTCCCCGACCCAGAACAGGCTGGACGCGGAGATTGGTTCGCCCAGGAGAATGGTCCAGGGTATCGCCGCCCGGCCGCGCAGGCGTGGCAGGGGTGCGGGATGATACCCGATCGTGCCCGAGGCCGCGATGGACAGGAACTCCTCCCCCACGATCTGCGACCAGCCCACGACGAAGACGTAGTCAGGCACCGCAGCGCGAACCATCGTCAGGGTTTCCGCAGAATTCGTTTGCGCCGCATGCTCCAGTCTGGCCCCCAGATCCCCGGCGAGGGAAGTCAGGTCCACCAGGTCGGAATGCCGCCCATGAAGAGCTGGCGGCAAGGTGAGGACCAGCGGCACCTGCCAGCCGGGCGCCCCAAGCAATTCTTCCAAGAGCACCTGCGTGCTTCCTACGGCACCAACCACGACTGCCCGCACCCCCATCACCTCCTCCCGCTTTTTCGCTTCACGCCGCGCCATCACAGCAAGGGCTCAGTGCGCCACCTTGCGCGGCTCGCTCACCGAGTCCGCATCTGCCCGAACTGGCACAGGACCTGTCGGCAATCCTGCCGCAGCAACATTTGAAATGCCCGGCCGTCCTTCCGGCACCTCAGGCTCAGCCCGCCAGGGCGCCTGCAGCAGGTCCATTTCCTCAAGCAGCTGGTGGTTGACCTTGCGCACATCGTAGATCTTCTCGGCGAGATCGCGCGCCCTTGCGCCCATGGTGGATGCGCGCTCCGGCGCCTCGACGAAGCGCATCATGGCCGCGCGCAGCGCCTCGGCATCGCGCGGCTCGACGAGATAGCCGTTCTCGCCCTCCACGATCGGCTCGCGGCAGCCGGGCATGTCGGTCGTAATTACCGCGCGTCCGGTGGCCATCGCCTCCAGGATCGTACGCGGCAGGCCCTCGCGGTAGAAGGAGGGCAGGACAAAGACCGAGGAGGCCTCAAGGTAGGGCCGCACGTCCGAGCAGCCGGGAATGAATGTCACCGGGTATTGCCGGGCGAGCCGCGCGCATTCCTCCTCGTCGATGCCGGTCGGGTTGTTGCGCTCGTAATGGCCCAGCACCCAGAATTCGCAGTCGCCATGGTCCGCCTTGATGCGGGCTGCGGCCTCGAGGAACTCGTAGACACCTTTGTCGCGCATCAGACGACCGATGAGCAGGAAGCGCAGGCCCTGGCGTGGCAGCGGGGCTTGGACGAACCGCTCCAGATCGACGCCCGAACCCGGCACCTGGACGACATTCTGCCGCGGCGTGACGATGCCAAAGCGGATCATGTCGGCCCGGTCGTCACGGTTGAACACGAAGATCGCCCGCGCCCGGCGCACCGCCTCGCGGTAGAGCACGCTCACCAGCTTGCGCAGGCCGACGCGCGCGTGGCTGTCCTCACTGAAGACATGCCCCAGCCCCGACATCAGCGCGTAGAAGCGTGGGACACACAGCAAGCGTGCCGCGATCCCGCCGTAAATGATCGGTTTCTGGGTATAGGCCAGCACGAGATCCGGGCGCTCGCGCAGCATCAGCCGCACGTAGTCGAGCAGAAGGCGCAGGTCGCGCAGGAAATTGGTTCCCGTGCGCTCCATCGCAACCTGACGAAACCCGATCCCGGACGCGTCCAGTTCCCGTTCCACATCGTCGTTACGGTCGGGAGCCACCGCCACGACCTTGTGTCCGTTGGCCACGAGTTCGCGCAACAAGGCGCCGCGAAAATTAGTCAGCGAATAGGCAAGACTGGAGAGGACAAGAACTTTCATAGCGCGGTTTGGCCCGTGATTGCGAGACGGCCGGGGGCGGCTGCGATCGACGATGCCCTTAGCACCGCGACCTCGCCCGCCATGGATCGGAAAAGCCGCAGCCGAGCGCGGCCACCTGCGGGGGTACCACGCATCTTTCCTGCGACTTTCGTCTCCTGGCTGAACGACCCCCCAGGTCCTCACCAACGATGCCCGCAGCCGGCAAAACTGCAAGAACGCAAGTGGCTGATCCCCTTTTGCGACAGCTACGGGGAATTCCGATACGTATATTTGACAGGGCAGGCATTTCTTTCGGGAGGTGAACTCCCAAAACGGCGATTTCGGCTTATGGCTTTAAGATCACGTGCGCCCCCGGCAGCGCTACCATAGCCTAGCAAACTGCAGAGGCCGCCGCAGCACTCGCCACGGCCGTCTTGCCTCGCCCGGATCCTTCCGGATCGTCCAAAACAGCGAAGGCTGCCCGCATGAGCAAGAACATTGCAGACCGTGCCGCGTCATCCGCCAAGAGCGCATCCTCCCGTCCGTTGCTGCGTATTCGCAAGCTGGACGGCGCGCGCGAAAACGCCGCGATCGGACGCTTCAGCCTGCGGCGAACCTTTCGCAACCAGTTGCTGATCAGCTTCGACACCCTGACCATCGGCGCCACGTTCGTCGCGGCGTTCCTGTTGGTAGGGCACGGCCCTTTCTTGCAGAGCGAGGGGGTGTCCTGGACGACTGCGGGTATGGGTATCGTGACCGTGCTAGGGCTGTTCATGAGCGGCCTCTATCGCCGCAGCTGGCGCTTCTTCAGCTTTGCCCACTCTATCCACCTGGTCGCGCTGATCCTCCCCTGTATCGGCCTGGGCTGGGCGGTCGCGCTGCTGTCTCCGGCGGTGCGCGCCGAGCAGTCCAACCTGGCCGCAGTCATCGCCATCCACTGGCTTCTGGCGACCTCGGGCCTGGTGACACTGCGCGCCCTGCGGCGCCTCGTGCATGAACACCTGAACCGCACCAGCAGCGCGCACCTGCGCCATGTCGCAGGTCGGCAACTGCCCCACGCGCTGCTTGTCGGCTCGCCCGACTGGGTGCTCTCGATCATCGAGATGCTGCGGCGTGAGGCGACCCCATCCTTCATCATTTCCGGCATTCTTCTGCCGACCCTCAACGACACGCTGATGCAGATCGGCAAGGTGCCGGTGCTGGGTAGCCACGACGATATCGTGAATGCCGTCGAGCGCCTGGAAGCCAAGGACCAGCGCCCCTCGCTGGTGATTGCCAGCGACGACGGCAATGACCTCACCAACCGCGAGATGGCCCGCCTCACCAGCCGTGCGCGCCACCTGGGCCTCGAACTCTCGCGCATTCGCGACTGCTGGAGCCACATCCTCCAGCGCAGCCCGAGCGCAGTTCACGAGGAGCTCTCGGTCAAGGATCTCCTGGGCCGCAGCGAATTCACGCTCGAAGGCGAGCAGATCACCAGCCAGATCTCGGGCAAGTGCGTGCTGGTGACAGGCGGTGGCGGCACCATCGGTTCGGAGCTTTGCTGGCAGCTGGCCAGCTTCCGCCCCTCCAAACTGGTCGTACTCGATCACAGCGAATACCACCTCTACGCCGCCGAGATGAAACTGCGCGAGCGCTACCCCGATGTCCCCATCGAGGCCGAGCTGTGCAATATCCGCGAACGTTCCGAAGTGCGCCGCATCTTCGCCAAGCACCGCCCGACCATCGTCTACCACGCTGCGGCGCTCAAGCACGTGCCGATCGTCGAGACGAGCCCGTGTGCCGGGGTCCACACTAACATCCTGGGCACCCGCATCATCGCCGATGCGGTGTGCGAATTCGGCGCGAGGGCCATGGTCCAGGTCTCGACCGACAAGGCCGTGAACCCGGTCGGCATGATGGGCGCGACCAAGCGCGTGGGCGAGCTCTACAGCCAGGCGCTCGACATGTGCGGGATCGACGATCCCGACGCGCCGCGCTTTATGACCGTGCGCTTTGGCAACGTGCTCGGCTCGAGCGGCTCGATCGTTCCCCTATTCCAGCGCCAGCTGCGCGAAGGCCGTCCGCTCACCGTCACCCACCCCGATATCGAACGCTTCTTCATGACCGTGCGCGAGGCGGTGCAGCTCATCCTGCAGAGCAGCGCCGCCGCGCTCAGCGAGCAGTCGCAGCGCGGCACGATCTTCGTGCTCGACATGGGCAAGCCCGTACGCATCGTCGATCTCGCCTACCGCATGATCCGGCTCTACGGCCTCCAGCCCGAGATCGACGTGCCCGTCCAGTTCGTCGGCCTGCGTCCGGGCGAAAAGCTCTACGAGGAACTTTTCGACATCTGCGAGGAGCAGACCAGTTCACGGATCAAGGGCATCTTCGAGGCCCAGTCGCGGCCCATCCCGCTCCCGCTCATTTCCCGCAGCATCGACCAGCTCGCTCACGCCGTGGAGGCGGGGGACCAGGCCGAGGCCCGGCGCATTACCCACACCCTCGTCAAGATGCCCAGCGGTGCGGCCTCGTTCCAGGTCATCGAGAATCCAGCGATGTCCCAGGACACCTCCCGCACGCGCACCCCCGCATAAGGAGCCCGGAACGCATGGCATCCCATGTTCTTGCCGATGCACAGCCCTCGCATTCGGCCCCTCAGCCCCTGAAATCCGGCTGGCCGTGCCACGAGGCCGACGAAATTGCAGCCGTGAGCGAAGTCCTGCAATCCGGGCGGGTAAACGCACTCGTGCACGGCGATGAGACCCGCAGCTTCGCGCAGGAGTTCGCCGCCTACAACGGTATGCCGCACGGCATATGCGTCGCCAATGGCACTGTCTCGCTCGAGATCGCCCTCAAGGCGCTGGACATCGGGCCGGGCGACGAGGTCATCGTGCCGGCCCGCAGCTTCTTTGCCACCGCCAGCGCAGTGCTCGCGGTGGGGGGGAGCCTTGCCTTCGCCGATGTGGAGCCCGACAGCCAGAACATCGATCCGGTCTCGGTCGAACGCCTCGTCGGTGCACGCACACGTGCGGTCATCTGCGTCCACCATGCCGGATGGCCCTGCGATATGGACCGGCTCGTGGCGCTATGCGCACGCCATGGCCTCGCGCTCCTCGAAGACTGCGCGCAGGCGCACGGGGCCCAGTGGCACGGGCGCCGGGTCGGCTCGTTCGGCACCGCCGCCTCGTTCTCGTTCTGCACCGACAAGATCATGTCGACCGGCGGCGAAGGGGGCATGATCCTGCTGCGCGAGAGAGATGCCTGGGAGACGGGCTGGTCGATCAAGGATCACGGCAAGGACCTTGCCATGCTGCGCGATGGCAAGGGGAGGCCTGGGGAATTCCGCTATGTCCACGCCCGGCCGGGCTCGAATCACCGGATGACCGAGATGCAGGCCGCGATCGGCCGTCGCCAACTCACCAAGCTGGAGGACTGGCTCACGCAGCGGCGTGCGAATGCACAGGCGCTCTGCACCGCCCTTGCTCCGCTTTCCGGCATCGCGCCTCCCGCGCCGCCCGAGCATGTGCGCCACGCCTGGTACAAGTTCTATGTCCAGCTCGCCCCCGATCTGGCCGAACGCCGGCTCGATATCATCGCGGCTCTGCACGAAAGAGGCATTCCGGCGGCCAGCGGATCGTGCCCGGACATGAGCCGCGAGCGCGCACTCGACGCCCAGCCGTTTCGGTGTGACGGCGCGCTGGAAGCCGCCAACGCACTTGGCGCACGCACCCTCATGTTTCCCTGCGACCACACCCTTTCGCCCCGCGACATGCAGCGCATCGGCGAGGCTCTGGCCGAGGTGGTGACCTAATGGCGGTATCGCGCGCACGCTCCGAGCCCAGGTGGCAACCCGACTTCGTGGTGATCGGCGCGGCCAAGGCTGCGACGACCTGGATCCAGGCTCGGCTCCAGGAAAATCCGACTGTCTACATGCCCGATCCCGAACCCCATTACTTCAGCACATACTACGCCGAAGGCGAAGACCATTACCGCGGCTTTTTCAACGAGATCCCCGAGGGCGTCACCTGCATCGGGGAAAAGTCCGCCGACTACCTTGCCCATCCCGAAGCGCCCGCGCGGCTGGCCCGAATGCTCCCCCATGCCCGTCTCGTCGTGATGCTGCGCGATCCGGTCGAGAGAGCCTATTCGGATTACAAGATGTTCTACCGGCGCGGCACCGTCACCGGACCGCCCGAGGACTATCTGGTCGATCTCGCCAATCCGCACCCGCGCTTTCTCGAGGATGGCCTCTATGCCCGCCACCTCGACCGCTGGCTGGAGGTCTTCCCGCGCGAGCAGATCCGGGTCTACCTGCACGAGGATCTCGACGAGCGCCCACGCGAGGTCCTCGCCGAGGTGTCCCGCCATATCGGCCTGGAGCCGACACTTCCCGACACCATCGACACCACGCACGAGAATTCGAGCCGGACAATGATCCTGCCCCTGCCGCTGCGCCGGATGCTGGCTCCCTTCAAGGATGCCGCGCGCCCCTTGCGGGGCACCCCCATCTTCGAAGGCGCGCGCTCGCTCCTCGCCCAGGAAATGCGCTATCCGCCCCTGAGCACGAGCCTGCGCGCGCGGCTATGCGAGTTCTACGCGCCCGACACGCAAAGGCTGGGTACGCTCATCGAACGCTCCCTCGACTGCTGGCAAAGTGCCCGGACCCCGATCCCCGCGCAGGCCTCGAGGTAATGCCTCGTGTCCGCGCCCCGGCTCCAGAATAGGTAGCACCCTGTTCGAATTCGGGGGTATCTAGCCCTGAATAGCACCTCCGATTCAGGCCGATACAGGTTAGCCTGTGCTCATCCTACCCGTTCATTGGTCCTGCCCCCTTGCGCCGCATGGCACGCGCGGGCCGGGCCAGCCGTTTCAGGAGCCGAGCATGACCGCCCCCGCGCCTCGCCGACATCTCTTCGCAAAGACCTCCGTTCTTGTCTGCACGGTTACCGCCATGGCGCTCGCCGGTTGCACTTCGCCTACCGGATCGTTGCCCGCGCTCGCCGAGATGGAAGCAGCTCCTTACCAGGTGGCCGCGGGTGACAAGATCCACGTCGCGATACAGGAGCTCGA
The DNA here is from genome assembly GCF_020524485.1 of Novosphingobium profundi. GTDB lineage: Bacteria > Pseudomonadota > Alphaproteobacteria > Sphingomonadales > Sphingomonadaceae > Novosphingobium > Novosphingobium profundi_A. The sequence goes on from NZ_JAIVLF010000005.1 coordinate 486,952, forward strand.
GGACGCCAGCGGCGACTACGTCGTCGAGGAGACGGGCACGATCTCGATGCCCTACGTCAAGACGATGCCGGTCGCCGGGCTCAGCTACCGCGAGATCGAACAGGGCATCGCGGGCCGGCTTCTTTCCCAAGGCATCCTCGTCGGTGAGCCGGTGGTCAATGTCCGCCCGATCGAACTTCGCCCCTTCTACGTGACCGGCGAAGTCAACCGGCCGGGCGAGTTTCCTTATCGCCACGGCATGACCGTGCTTGCCGCTCTCTCCGCCGCAGGCGGGTACACGTACCGCGCCTCGACCGGAAAGGTCTCGATCACGCGCTCGGTCGACGGGCGGGACATCATCGCCAAGGCAACCGAGACGACACCGATACAACCCGGTGACAGAATCCAGGTCTTCGAACGCTGGTTCTGACCATGAAGGCCCGTCTCGCGCTCTCCGCGCTCGTCCTCGACCTGGGTGCCCTGGGCGCCCTTGCCGCCCCTGCCCGTGCGCAGACCGAAACCCTCGGAAGTACTGCACCCACGGTCTATCCCGACGATCCCGAATACCGGGCGCAACCGATCCGCCTGGGCGGCCTCAGCCTGACCACCAACGCCAATGTCCGGCTGAACTACGACAGCAACATCTACGCCGCGCCCATCGAACGGTACGACGATGTCTACGCCGATTTCTCGGGTGAAGTGCGCGCCGACAGCAGCCCTGGGCCCGTTACGCTGACGGGCGGGGTTACGGGAACCGTGCGCCGCTACGCGAGCCGGAGCACCGAGAATTCCGAACGCTGGCGTCTGGATGCAACGGTGAAGTGGTCCCCCTCCCGCACCTCGCTCTATTCACTTGGCGCCAGCCTGCAACGCGCGGTCGAGGATCGCAGCGATTCCGAAGCCCGTACCAACCCGGATCGCGGCCCGCGCCGGTTCGACATCCTGGCCACCGAGTTTCACCTGCGCACGCAGCCCGGGCGTCTCCTGTTCGATCTCCAGGCCAGTGCAACTCGCTTCGATGCTCTGTCCGGCATCGACGCCGACCGCGATTTCTCCGCCTACAACGGCCAGGCGGCCGTGGGCCTTCGCGTGGGAGGCACCGTGTTCGTCACCGCCAGCACCTTCGTCAATCGCCGCGAGTTCCGCCTTTCGCGAACCCCGGCCGGTTTCGAACGGGATACGACGACCTACGGCGGCCAGCTCGGGCTCAACGTCGAACCTGGAGGGCTCTTCGAAGGGCGTCTGGGCGTAGGTGTCTTTCGCTATGACCCTGACGAGCCGACCGCGCCCGGCCGCACCGGCCTGTCGGTCTCGGGCGCCCTGATCTACCGCCCTTCGCGGCGCACCGCGCTCCTTCTTGATGCCTTCAACGGCGATGTTGCGACCTTCCGCACCGGCGCGCAGGGACGTACCGACACCCGCTTGCGGCTCACCGCCGAGCAGGAAATACGGCACAACCTGTTCGCCAAGTTGAGTGGCAGCTTCCGGCGCAGCAAGTTCGTGGGCACCGGGATAAGCGAAGACACCGCGACCGTATCGGGCGAGATCGAGCACGTGATCGCCCGCAATATCTCAATCAGTCTCGACGCCCAGTTCTCCAAGCGCACGAGCGAACGGTTCGCAGCACGTTTCGAACGCTTTCGCGCCGGCTTCAGCCTGCGCGCCCGGTTCTGAAGAGGCCAGCACCGATCAACCCGGGGCCCCTGCCCCCCCCCCGCCTCACATCATGGCGCGGCAAGCTCGGCATAGACCGCCGCCACCTGCTCGGCATGGTGCTCGCGCGAGAAGCGCGCGCGGGCCGCGACTTGCGCCCGCAAGCACATGGCCTGGCGCTGCTCGGGCTCGGCAAGAAGGCGCGCGACGGCGCGGGCCATTCCCGCAGGATCATCGAGATCACACAGCATCCCGCAGTCGCCTTCAAGCGCCTCGGGATTGCCCCCCGAACGGGTCGCCACGACAGGCGTCTTCACCAGCATCGCCTCGACCAGCGTGCGTCCCAGCGGCTCACGCGAGGCGGGCACCAGCAGCACGTCACACCCCGCCAGCCAGGCGTGACCGGGTGATCGGAACCCCATCATGTGCGCCCGCGCATTGCCTCCGATCCGCGCGGCACGCTCGGGCAGAAGCTCCCCGTATTCGGTGTTGCGCGGGTCGCCGAAGAGCAGCCCGTGGACAGGTCTATCGACCAGACGCCCCAGTTCCTCGACCGTGTCGAGAAAGCCCATCGGGCGCTTTCGTTCGATGAAGTTCCCGAAATAGCCGCACAGGACCGCGTTGGCCGGGGCTCCGATATGTTCGAGGATTCGGGCCCGCATGGTCTCCCGGCTGGCCTCAACCTGCGTGTCGAAGGGGCTGTGGACGACCTGCGCGCGCTGTGCGGCGCGCGAGCCTTGTGCAGGCAGAGAGAAGCGGGACACGGTCAGGATCCGGTCGGCCAGGAACGGCGCGACGTAGCGCAGCCCCCGCGCGGATGGATCGCCGCGGTGGTGCCACAGCAACCGGCTTCCCGCGAGGTGCGCGGCCAGCGCCCAGGCCGCATGGCTGCGCCCGTCGTTGCTGTGAACGATATCCACGCCCCGCGCCTGCAGAAAGCGGCTTCGCGCCCGCACCCCGGCAAGCGCGCCAAGCGCCTTGGCCGGACCGATCCGAGCTCCGGGCACGAGCGACTGGCGCGGTGGTGCGGGATCGGCGGCCTGCGGCCAGGACGCAAAGAACTCGGCGATATCCCCGCCCGGCCTCTCGGGCACGATCAGGGCGTGGTAACGGGTCGGATCGAGTTGCTCGAGGAGCCCGCGCACCGACATGTGGCTGCCGCCAAGCTCGTCCCCGCTGAAGGGAAAACAGATCGTCAGCGGACGACCCTGCGCGCGGGCGCGGCCGACCGATGGTACGGAGGCGAGCTGCGCGCTGGCGAGGCCGCTCACAGCCCGAAGCCCCGCTCGCGCGATGTCAGGAAGTCCTCGAAGTTGGAGACCCCGTTGCCGTTGGCATCGGCCCAGGCATCCGACTTAGCGGGATTGGCGCCATGGCTGGCCTCCCAGCTATCGTCCATGCCGTCCTTGTCCGCATCGGGATAGGGGTTCGCGGCGGGCTGGTAGGGAAGCGCGGGGGCAGGAGAACCAATCTGTCCGGTGCGGTTGCGCACGTCGGACAGGATCTCGTCATCGATGTCATCGCGCGGGAACGCACCCGAACGGGCAAGCACGGTGTAGAACGAGGCATTGGCGGTCTGCGGCGTGACGGTCAGCGGACACGGGCCATCGGGCACCCGCGCGACATCGACCTCGGGGCTGATGTGCTTGAAGTTGCCTTCGTACTTGTTGCCCCAGAGGTAGATCTGGGCGCGGCCGGTCGATCCAATCGTCTCGCGCGCGATGCCCCGGCTGTTGGTGTTGGTGTTGTTGCCCGCCAGGAACGTGTTGCTGACGATCGAGACTGGCGAGCCGCCATAGGTCTCCCAGACCTCCGCAAATTCCGACTGGGCGTTGTAGAGGATGTTGTTCACGACCTCGACGCACGAGCCTCTGGGGAAATTGATGTCGGGATTGCGGTCGCCGTTGTGCGCGCAGATGTTGTTGATGAAGCTGAGGTTCTGCTTGTCCTTCGGGTCGCTGGCAAGCAGCGCGCACTTGTCATGCTTGGGGATGCCCCAGGCGAAGATCGAGTTGCTGATCGTGACGAGATCGTTGTCGGCATAGCCATTGATCCCCTCGTCGCGCGACCACGAGGTGCTGACGTGGTCGATGATTACCTTGGAGCTGTTTTCGATCGTGATGTTGTCCTCGGCGCCGCGGTACTTGCCCGCCTTGTCGTTGCGCACGCGGATGTGGCGCACGACCACATCGTGCGAGTTCTTGATGACGAGCGGCGTCTGCCCGTTGGCTCCGCCGTTGTGGCTGAGCGTGATGCCGCCGCCCGGCGCGGTCTGTCCGGCGATGGTGATGTAGGGATAGCGGATGCGCGGCGGGCGCTGGGTGAAGCGGATCACCCCGTTCACGCGGAAGACGCAGACCCGCGGGAACTTGTAGTCGATACACGAGCGCAGCGATCCGGGACCGCCATCGGCAAGTGTCGTGACATAGATGATCCGCCCCCCGCGCCCTCCGGCGCTGACCGCACCATACCCCATGGCGCCGGGAAAGGCCTTCTGCCCCGCGGGCGTGCGCACGACCGGGGCCGAAGCTGCCGCGCTTGGCGGCGCGCAATCGGTGAGCGCCAGGCCGACAAGCCCTGCGAACACAAGCCCGCGCTTCGCCGTGAACCGCCCCTCCAGGGGCCGCTGCGCGCGATCCGTGCTCGCCCGTTCCTGCTTTGCTGTACGCACCGCGCTCTCCCGTTCGCGCCAGCTTCAGGTGAAAGGTTGCCGACCGGCTGGCGCATACGCGATCGGAACAGGATGCGAGGTCAGGCACCGCGCGGATGAGGCTCGCGCCTTCGCCCATGAGCTTCGGGCTCTCCCCCGGAGGCCTGCGCGCCGCGTGTACGCCCGTGCGTCTGGGTCAAGACGCGGCTCCACGCGACCGGCCAAGTGTGGGTGCGCCCTGCCCCCCGGACAAGCTATCCTTTGGGTATAATGCACCCGTCGCGATGCCCCTTTGGCGTTACCGACAATGCGCCGCGCATTCTCCACACTCGCCTTTGCCTGCCGGCCCCGTGCGTTTCATGCTTGCGTCATGGCCACCAGCCCTTCCCCTTGCGCATCTCTCGGCGGCAGCGACACGCGCCCGGCAGGCGTGCGCCCCCCCTCGGAATGGGCGCCGTCCATCCCGGTCCCACGTTCACGCCAGGAACGGGCTCTTGGCCTCCTCCTGCCCGGAGCGGCCTTCTTCCTGTCCTGGTGGCAAGCTGGTCGCTTGCCGGGAATGAACATCTCGATCTCCGATGTCGCGCTGTTCACGGCCCTTGCCCTCGCGCTCGTCACAGGTGGCCTCAACGCGCGCATGTTCGCACGCTACACCGCGCTGTGGGTTGCCGGGCTAACGATGCTGCTGGGCGGGATGCTGGTCGGCTCGCTCGTCCACGGCGATTTCATGCGCTGGCCAATCGTGGCGGGGCAATATGCCTTTGCCATGCTGCTGGTGCCAATGCTCCTGACTTCGTGTTCCCGCCCCGTTCTCGAACGCTGCGCGACGGCCTACATTCTGGGCGTGGCGGTCTCGCAGGTCATCGGCATCACGCTCATAACCCTGTTCGACCGCGCACAGGTCAGCGCGCTGGTGAATGAGCATGTCGTCTATGGGAACGGGCGTCTGGGCGCGATGACCGGAGAGCCCAATTCCAATGGCGCGGTCTGCGCCTTCGCGCTGATCTTCCTCATCCGGGGTGTGATGACCGGACGGCTTGGCACGATCTACGCGCTGATCCTCGCGCTCTGCGTGATCGCAGGGCTGGTCTATTCCGCCACCTTTACCGGCACGTTCGCCGCCCTGCTTGCCTGCGGCTTCGTGCTGGGCCTCTCGCGGCTGGGCACCTTCGTGCGCATCGCCGTCCCCCTTGCCCTGATCGTGCTGGCCTACACCAGCCTAGGCGGTCCGGTGCCCAGTATCTTCGAAGAGCGTGTCGGCGAGGCCCTCATGACCGGAGATCCGACCCGGGCCGGGACGTTTGTGGGCCGCTCGGCACTGATCGTCGAGGCCTGGCAACTGGCCGACGACCATCTGCTCATAGGCCTTGGCAGCGACGGATACCGTGTCGCGAGCCCCCACGGGATGCCGGTTCACCAGCTTTACCTGCTGGTCCTGAACGAGGGCGGGATCGTCTCCTTCCTCGGCCTGTGCCTGATGGCGCTGGCGCTTCTCCTCCAGGGCAAGGCCATCGCGGGCGTGAGCCGGATCGAGGGCATTTCCTGCCTCGCGATCCTGGCCGTGTTCTTCATCTACACCATGTCCTTGCCGCACATGTTTGCCCGGCTCTGGAATGGCCCTGTCATGTTGATGTTCGCGCTGGCCTGGATCGCGACGCGCTCGGCACAGGGACTGGCCGCAGGCGGCGACCGGATGGCATACGGGCCTGGGCCGGGGCTTGCGTCCGGCTCCCGCCACCAGCAGCTGACCTGAGATGACGGACCTCATCAGCCCAACGCCGCACGGCTCGTGCCGCCATGCCCGTACCTCGGCCACCGGCGCTCCGCGAGCCTCTCTGCGCGCACGCTGGCAGCGCAGCACGCTCATCCGCCCGCGTCTGATCAGCCTGGCCCACCTCATGTCGGGAAGCCTTGGCGCCGCGATGCTGATGATGGCGACGCTGGCGATCGCGACCCGGGCGCTGGGCACCCAGGCCTTCGGGACTTTCGTGATCGTCCTCACCATCTCGCGCACCTGCGAACGCCTGGTCCGCTTCGAATCCTGGCAACCGCTGATCCGCTTCGTCGCAGCCGAGGAAGAGAGCGCCTCGCCCGAACGCCTTGCCTCGCTCTACGCCTATGGCCTCCTTCTCGACATCGCCAGCGCGCTGGGCGCTGCACTGCTTGCCGTGGCGGTCGCGCTGGTGGCAGGGCCCCTGCTTGGCCTCGATGGCGACGCGCGCTTCCTCGTGGCAATCTATGCGCTTGCAATTGCCGGAAACCTGCGCGGCATGGCGAGCGCGGCCCTGCGCCTTGCCGGGCGCTTCCGCGTGCTCGCCTACGTGCAGATGGCCGCCGTTCTGCTACGCCTGACGCTCGCCTGCCTGCTCTATGTCCTGGATCGTGGGATCACCGAATTCGTAGTGGCCTGGACTGTGTCCCAGCTCTTCGATTCCCTCCTGTTCAATGCGCTGGGGCTGCGTACCCTGAAACAGACCGGCATCCCCAGCCCCTGGCGCGCGGACAAGCGCCGTCTGCCCAGCAAGTTCCCCGGTTTCCTGCGCTTTGCGATCTCGACGAACCTGTCCTCGGGCCTGCGCACCCTGACCCACGAGATGGACACGCTGCTTGTCAGCACCCTGGCCGGACCCGCCGCGGCGGGCCTCTACTATCTCTCGCGGCGCATCGCGAAAGTCGTCCAGACCGCGGGCGACCTGCTCCAGACGATCATCTATCCCGATCTGGCGCGGCTGTGGAACCAGTCCTCGCGCAAGGGCGTGCGGCGCCTGGTGACGATGCTGCAACTGGCCCTGGGCGGGATCGGACTTGTCGCGCTTGCGCTGTGCTGGCTGATGGGCCGCCCACTTCTTGAATTGGTCTTCGGCAATGCCTTTTCGGGAAGCTTCGCGCTGCTCCTCGCCCAGCTCGTCGCGATCATGCTGATGCTGCATGCGGCCCCGGCCCGCTCGGCGCTTCTGGCGATGAACCGGCCGAGCTTCGTTCTGGCCTGCAGTGTTCTGGCCACCCTCGCCTTCTTCATCACGGCCACCCTCATGGTCCCGCGCTACGGCGCGATCGGGGCCAACTTCGCCCACATCGTTTTTGGCCTCATGCTGGTCCTCGCCTTCGATATCGCGCTCCATGGCCGCCTCGCCGCCAGCCGACGCCCGGAACCTGTGACCGCCTCGACCAAGGAGCCCCTGCCATGACTCTTCAGGCCCCCCGGGGCAAATTCGTCGTCCGCTCCCAGCCGCCCGTGCCCACGTCATCGCCCGCCCCGAGGATCGTGGCCGGGTCCGAGCCGCTGCGGATCTGCTCGATCCTCACCAGCCTGACCTCGGGCGGCGCGGAAATCCTCATCACCAATCTCAACCAGGCCTATGCCGGGCTTGGCGCGCGCGCCTGCGTCACCGCGCTGTGCGATGCCCAGACCCTGGGCAACTCGCAAGCCATGGAAGCCGAACTGCAGCAACGCATCACGAAAGCCGGCGCGCACTTCGACAGCCTTGCCCTGACCCGGCGGCGCGGAATGATCGAAGGGGTGCGCGCGCTGCGGCGCCACCTGCATGAAACGCGCCCCCACATCGTCCATGCCCATACGGTGCGGGCCGTCCTAATGCTCGCCTTTTCGGGATTTGGCGGGCCCGTCGTCTTCACCCACCACAACAGCCGTCTCTCTTTTCCGCCAGCAGCATTCCGCTTCCTCGACCACGTGGTCGCGCACTATGTCGCGATCAGCAACGAGACCGCATCGCTCTATCGCGACCTCTCGCGCCGCCCCTTCTCGCTGATCCCCAATGCGCCGGCCGCCAGCTATCGCGCCAAGGCCCCGCGAGAGAGCGTGGGCACGCCCTGCCGCATCCTGACTGTGGGTGCGATCTCGGACCAGAAGAACTACGACCTGCTGATCGAAGTCGCGCGTGTCCTGCGCCAGTACCGCCCCGGAACCGAGCCCGTCTTCTGCCTCCGCGTGGCGGGCGGCGGCACGGACCTGGAGCGGCTGCGCGGCAAGGTCGATGCCCTTGGCCTTGCCGACATGGTGCAGTTCCTGGGGGAACGCGCCGACATCCGCGATCTTTTGGCCGCCAGTGACATCTACCTCAACACCTCTCGCTACGAGGGCGCATCGATCGCGATCCACGAAGCCATGTCGATGGGACTTCCCGTGGTTGCCAGCGATGTCAACGGCAATCGCGGGCTGGTCGTGCCCGGCCGCAACGGCGCGCTGTGCGCGCTCGACAAGCCGGCCTCCTTCGCCAACGCGATCGCCCGTCTTGCCCACAACGCCTATTACTACCACTCCTACTCGCAAGGCGCGCTCGCAACGAGCCAGAGCTACAGCCTGGAGGGCTCCGCGCAGCGCCATTTCGACCTCTACAAGTCCCTCCTTCGTTCCAGTCCTGCCCATAAGGACTAGCCAGAAAAGGAGCAGGCCCCCTTCCGGATGCGCGATTTGTTCCGGCTGGGCGGTGAACCATACTGCCCCCTCCTGACACCACACACATCGGATGGCCTGCGCGGCCAGCCCGAGGAGAGCGGAAATGTCGACGTCGATCGCACATCACGACCCTGACGCTTCGGTTGCGCTGCACCGCACATCCCCGCAGCCGGAAGGAAGCGCGATGGGCGCAGCTTCCGAGCAAATCGGACCGCAGGACCTGGTGCGGCTGTTCCACCGCTATCGGGGCATGATCCTCGCCATTGTCAGCGTGATCACCGTGCTCGTGCTCGCCCAGCAACTGGCCTCGCCCCCGCTCTACCAGTCCAGTTCCAACGTCCAGGTCGAACTGATCGACGAGGTCGGCACCAACCAGGCCGACGTCAACTCGCGCAACGCCGAGCGTGTCGCGAACACGGTGCGCCTGCACCGCTCGCGCTCGGTGGCGGGCCAGATCATCAAGGACCTCGACCTCCTGAACGACGAGAGGTTCCGCCGTGAACTGGGCAACGACAACCTTACCGGCAAGGCCTTGATGCAGCTTGCGATCAACCACCTGCTCGGGATGCTGGCGATCAATGCTGAAAGCGGTTCCGACCTCATCCAGATCTCGGTGACATCGCGTTCGCCCGAGCTTGCCGCCGATATCGCCAACCAGTTGCCCGTCTCGGTTGGCATCCTGCGCAACGCCAAGACCAACGAGCGGCGCCAGGAACTTCTTGGTTCGCTCGAGAAGGAGCTGCAGACCCGCGAACAGGCCGCCCTCGACGCCGCGGCCAAGGTCGCCGAGTTCCGCACGCGCAACCGGATGCTTGTCGGCGCTGGCGGGGCCGAGGACCTGCAGCAGATCAACCGCATTGCGCTCCAGAGTGCAGCGGCCAACGCCGCGCGCGATGCCTCGGCGGCCCGCAGCGCCGGAATTTCGCGCGCCAGCGAGATACAGAGCACGGCGACGGCGACCTCGACCGCGCTCGATTCCCTGGAGAGGCGCCGCGGCGAACTCGTGGCGGAGAAGGCCAAGCTGAGCACCAGCCTGGGGCCCAATCACCCCGACGTGCGCCGGGTCAACTCGCAGCTCGCCACGATCGACACCAGCATTGCCCGCGAACGCAACCAGGTCCAGGCCGCGACCCAGGCCGTCGCCCGTGCCGAGGGTGAGAAGATGGCCCAGCTTGCCCGCAGCGAAGCGGCCGGAGCCGCCGCCATGGCCGCGCGCCTGCAGAACGTCGTCGGCAGCCTGTCGTCCAGCGCCTACCGCAACGCCCAGAACACAGTGGAGCTCGACAAGCTGGTGCGCCAGTCCGACCTTGCCGAAGCGGCCTACAAGGTCCTCGCCGAGCGCGTGGAGCAGGTGGGTGCCCAGATGCAGCTTCAGGGCGTGGCCTCGACCATCGTCTCGCCCGCGGTACCCGACTACGCACCGATCGCGCCCAACCCTCTCAAGATGACGGTCACCGCGTTCCTGGGCTCTACCGTCCTTGCCTTCATGGCGGCCCTGACGCGCGAATTCCTGGACAACAAGCTGCGCACCGTCGCCCAGATCCGCCGCCTCTTCGCTCGGCCGACCCTGGGCATGCTGCCCCAGATCGCGCACGGACTTTCGCAGGATCCGAAGGACAGCGTCGTGCTCACAGAACCGCAGTCGCTGTTCTCCGAAGTCGCGCGCTCGGCCTATTGCGACCTGCGCGCCCTGCGCCCGGGCCGAAAGGGCTCGCAGGTCGTCCTGATCAGTTCGCCTGTTCCCGGCGATGGCAAATCGACGGTCTCGCTCTCTCTCGCAGCGGCGGGCGTCGCGATGGGGGATCGCACCGTCGTCCTCGACCTCGACCTGCGCAAGCGCGGCGTGCTCCAGCGCCTGCAAGAACAGTCGCTGGCCCCGGACCTGGTCGATATCGTGACAGGCCGCGCCGACCTCGATGGGCTGATGCTGCCGCATCGCCGGGTCGAAGGGCCTGACGACATCGCCCGCGACGAGCGCGATCTCGAGGCAATCCTCGGCAGCGAACCGAGCGAAAAGCGTATCTATCTCCTGAGCGCGAAGGCCCCCGTTGCGGAGCCCGCCGTGATCCTGTCCTCCCACCGCCTAACCGGCCTGCTCGAACAGCTACGCGAACGTTTCGACCTCATCGTCATCAATGCCCCCGCCGCGCTAGCCGTGCGCGATGCGCGTACCATGTGTGACTTTGCCGACCAGACGATCCTGGTCGCGCGCTGGGGCAAGACCACCATCGACCAGATGCGCGCCGCCTTCGAGGTCATGGACACCGACAGGATCCGCGGCGTCATCTTCGACCAGGTCGACTACGCTGAACATGCCCGCCGCAGGTACGGGGACTCGGTGCAGTTCTACCGCTATTCGGCCGATTACTACACGTCCGACATTCCGCCGATCCCGACCTGGGGTGAGCGCATCCGCCGCATGTTCGCGCGCGGCGATTACCAGCCAAGCGCGGCCTGAGGGAGCATGGTCCACCCCACCGACGCCCCCTTGCAGGACACCGCCTCGCACGAGCCATCCCCGGCCACCCGCCCCGGCGGCTCGCGTCTGGCTACGCGCGCGCTTGCCGCGCTGCTGCTTGTCCCTTGCGCCCCCGTCATCGGCGTTCTGGGACTGGGCGTGGCGCTCAGCATGGGCCGTCCGATCCTGTTCCGGCAGGAACGCTCCGGCCTTCACCAAACGCGCTTCACGCTCTTCAAGCTGCGCTCGATGCGCAGCGCCTTCGATGCGACGGGAGCGCCCCTACCCGACGAGGCGCGCGTCACGGGTCTGGGCAAATTTCTGCGCCGAAGCCGTCTCGACGAACTGCCAGGCCTGTGGAATGTGGTGCGCGGCGACATGGCCTTCGTCGGGCCGCGCCCGCTCCTTCCCGAAACCATCGCACAGCTCGGCGAACGCGGCCACCAGCGCGCGCGCGTCCGTCCCGGGCTCACCGGTTGGTCGCAGGTCAACGGCAACACCCTGCTCTCACTTGACGAGAAGGTCGCGCTCGACATGTGCTACATCGACAACGCCAGCCCGCGCCTCGACATGCAGATCCTTCTGCGCACGTTCTGGGTGATGCTGGGCGGCGAACGCCGGGCCCCGCAGATCGAAACGCCCCGGGTCGAGGCCTGCCCATCCGAAGCTGCCGAATAGGCACCGCCCCGGAGCTTACCGCGCGCCCACTGCACCTTTGCGAAGCGCAAGCGCATCCAGCGAACCGATGACATGGTGCGCGCGGTGCGCAAGGGTAGGTGCCGCGCCGCGATGAACCCGTTCGGGCCGCAGGATCTGGATCGTCGTCCACCCGCGTCGGCGCGGCTCGAGGAAGTCCTTGACCGCGTTGTCCGCGATATAGACGTGCGCCTCGGGGGGGCGCTGCGACCATTCCTCGACAAGGGTGTAGCCGAGGGGGTGCGGCTTGCCGCATCCGGGGCCGAGTTCCCCGGTCAGAACGATCCGTCCCAGCCTTACCTCCAGGCCAAGCGCGCGTACCTTGGATCGTTGCATGCCCGCAGGCCCATCCGAGATCAGCGCGCAGCTTGCGCACGGTGCCCGTGCAAGAAAGCGCGCCGCGTCGGGGGCGAGCGCAATCTGCGGGTCATGCGCGCGGTAGGCCCCGACCAGTTCAGCGATCAGGTCCTCCTCGCCCTCCGCGCCCAGCTCTGCCAGGGCCTGGTTGAAAATCGTTCCGCGAAGGCCTGCTGCGAACAGACTGCAGCAAACCCGGGCAAAGCCTTTCCGGCCCGTGCGCTGAAGGACCAGCGACTCCAACGCGGCAAAGCCGCTGAAGGCGAAGTCGCGTTCGAGGTAGAGGGTATCGTCAAGATCGAGCACGAGGACACGTCCCGTCAGATCGAGACGTCCGCTGTCTTCGGGCAAGTCCGGATCAGCCAAGGAAATGGGCCGCATCGTAGCGCACCATCGTCACCCCGGCGCGCCAATCAGAAGGGTCCACAGGTGCGCGGCCCAGAATCCGGCGCAGGAGATTTTCGGCAAAGCGGCCACCCGCATGATCGGCAAGCGGGTACCCACCTCCGAAGCGCGCGTTGATTTCGAACACGCGCAGCCCATGACAGGGGTCATCGATCAACTGGAAGCACAGCGCCCCTTGCGCGCCGGGAAGGGTCCGCGCGATGGCCCCGGCGATCTCGATCATGCGGGAATCGCGCAAGGTACGCCCCTTCTCCACTTCGCCTGCACGTACCGAGAGACGCTCGTGGGGAATGGCGCACAGCATGTGCCCCTCGCCATCAAGGTACATGTTGATCGTGTATTCCGGACCTTCGAGCAGGTCCTGTACCAGCATCGGCTCATCGTAGAGGGCGCAGATGTCACCGGGACCTTCCAGCACGCCGATACCGCGGCTGGCGCTCCCTCCGACCGGCTTGGCGAAGAGCGGCCAGGTCCAATCCCCCGGCGCCGCGCGCACCGCCTCGATGGGCGCGGTGCGCGGCACCGGAACACCGGCGCGCTCAAGCACCTCGGTCGTCCGGGCCTTGTCACGGACAATGGCGATCGTCTCGGGCGCGCTCACGTGAACCAGCGTTCCAGCCGCCGCGAAGTCCTCACGTGAAGCGGCCAGTGCCTCGAGCTCGGTGTCGATGGTCGGCACCAGCAGGTCGATCCCGTTCGACCGGCAGTAGTCGAGAAGGCGGGATACATAGTCCGGGCTCGTGCAGCGCGGTACGGCAAAGCTGGCATCGGCATCGAGACATGCCGCGCTAAGGTGCGGCGTGAGGTCGCAGGCATGCACCTCTAGGTCGACGTCCAGCGCCGTGCCCGCTCGCCGGAAGCACCGGGTCAGCTCGACCCGGCGTCCCGCCGACGTGAACAGCACCCGCAGCCTCGGCACGCTCATTCGCTCCTCGCCAGGGCATGCGCCTTTGCCTGCGATGCCCGACGCGGACCTCGCCGAGAACCTCCTGTTGACAAACCATGGCCGGGAGAATGCCGCAGCACCTCGTCCCAACGACGCAGCACGTAGGCTGGCCGAAAGCGCAGCATCGAACACGCCGCCGCTTTGCCCAGCCGCTCGCGCAGAGGTGCATCGTCAAGCAGCCGCGCAAGCGCCGTGCCCAGCGCTGGGCTTGTGCCCTCGTCCTCGACCAGCAGGCCGTTCTCACCGTCTGAGATCATGTCCTCGGGACCGAAATCGCATCGGGTTGCCAGCACGGGGAGCCCGGCCGCCATGGCCTCGGCCAGGGCATTGGGGAACCCCTCGTAGCGCGACGAGAGTACGAAGAGGTCGGCCTCCCGGATCCAGGAGCGTGGCCTTTCACCAAGTCCGCGCAGAACAATGCGCCCCTCCATGCCCCTCTCGCGGATTCGCGCCTCAAGCGCCTCGCGATCAGGGCCTTCGCCCCAGATGGCGACGCGCCATTCCGGGTAATCGGCTGCAATGTCTGCGAAGGCCTCGATCAGCCGGTCAAACCCCTTCTGGTAGGTAAGACGCCCGACCGCACAGACGGTGTAGGAGGGCCCCTCCCCGCGCAGGACATCGGGTTCGGGCACGGGGTTGGGAATCGTTACCAGCCGCCCCTGCAGGTCGTGCGCGAAGCAGCGGCGCACACCCTCGGTCTGGCAGATGATGGTATCGGCACGGCGGTAGAACCAGCGCAATGCCAGGTTCCACAAGGGATGCAGTTGCTGCTGCTCGGGGTTGTTGCGCTCGGCGCAGATCAGGCGGGCGGGATGTCCCTGCACCGCAAGGGCCGCCACCAGGTTGATCTTGGTCAGGAACGAGAGGACGACATCGGGACGGCGCCGGGCAACAAGGCCGCGCAGCGCCATGACCCGTCCTGCAACGCCCGAGAACCCAGAGCGTCCGCCCAGCCGAAAGACCCGGCTCACGAGGGGCAGTTCGTGATAGATGCGCGCCTCATCTGTGTCGAAGGCGGCGACGTCCACCTCATGGCCAGCTTCGACCAAATGGTGCGCCAACTGCGCGATGACCTGTTCCGCGCCCCCTGCACCAAGGCCCGAGGTCACGATGAGAATGTGTTGGGGTGGGGTCTGGCTAGAAGGCACGCGGCAAAATCCGTCTTCCGGTCTCACGCAAGGAGCCCCCGCACGGAGCTCTGTCGGTCCACCCAAGCGTATCAGATCGCGCGCCCTGAAAATCTGGGAATACGGTCTACCCCTTTTGGCCCGACCCGCAGCCCTTGGGAGAGCCACGCCCCTGCTTCGCGCCCGCCCGGCGCTCTCCCGATCCCCTTCGTAGGAGGCGCTACCCGGAATGGGTACGCCCGAATCGCGCTCGCCTCGCGGCCTGCCAATCCTTCAGATTTCACAGGATCAACAGCGGGAAATGCAGGGCCACAGATGCAACGTGTCGAGATCGCCGAGGACTGGATGGAGCTTCGCCCGGAATACGCCGAGGCCGTGCATGTGCGCCCGCGGCCACAACCTCTCGCCCGTATCGAACTTGCAGGGCTCGGGGTCCTCGGGATCGTGTTCCTGGGGCTTGTGGGACGGCTCATGTCCACCCCGCTCAGCCGGGACGAAAACCTGTTCCTCACGGTCGCCCGGCTGGGCGGGACACAGGACATCTATCGCGATCTTGGCTACAACCACCTGCCCATCCTGCCATGGCTGCTGGGAGGCCTGTACGACCTTGTCGGAACCGAACATTTCCTCCTCATCGCGCGCCTGCTGGTGTTGGCCGGATGGGCCACGGCGCTTGGCGCAATCTGGCTGATCTGCCGCCGGACCGAAGCGGGGTTCCTCGCCTTCTTTACCGCCGCATGCCTGCTGATGGGCAACGTCTTGCTACTGGGCGGCGCTGGGATGCTGGCCACCAACAACCTGCTCCCGCTCGCCCCTGCGTTGCTGGCTTTCTACGCGCTGCTGCACGGGATTGGATCCTCGCGCCCCTCTCCGCTCGCCTGCTTTGCAGCTGGTGTCCTGGTCTCCTGCGCCATCGGCCTCAAGGCCAACTACATCTTCCTTGCTCCGCTCTTTGCACTCGCCACCCTGTTCGCGCCGGCCTCGCGCGGGTTCGCGCTGCGGCTTCTGGCCGGAACCCTTCCGCTGTCTATTGGCGGCCTGCTCGCGGGCCTGCCCGTTCTGATGTACGTCCTGTTCGATACGCAGAGCTTCTTTGCCCACACCCTGCGTTATTTCACCGAGTTGCAGCCGGCCTACTGGGCCGCGTCCGGCGAGCCCAAGGTGGACACACTGGCCGCCAAGGTGCTGCTCGCCGAGAGTATCTGGCTTGCGAACGCAACGCTGCTCAGCCTCGTGGGGATCGTGGCGCTCGCGCTCATCCCGGCCATGCGCACCAACATGCGAGAGAGCGTTCGGCTTGTCCGGAGCTGGAGCGTTGTCCTGCCGCTTGGCCTTGCCGCCACAGGCTTCGTGGTGGCCTTCGTCCCCTCGCCTTCTTTCCCGCAGTATTTCGTGCCCCCGATCCCGTTCCTGATCCTGGCAGTTGTCCTGCTGCGCGCCCGTACCGCCACGCCCGACCTTCCCGGAGCCCAGGCCGTGCTCGGGGCCATGGCGCTCCTCGCCCTTGTCGGAGGTGCATCGCGGATCGGGCCCGGGCTGGTCCAGCTGGCCCGCCCCCAGCAGTGGGAGACGATCAGCCTGCACCGCGACATGCGCGCTCTGGCGCGCGAGGCTGGCTTTTCCGGCGGTGAACGGGTGGCGACACTCACGCCGGCCCTTGCGCTCGCGGGGAACTTCGCCGTCCCCCCCGAATTCGCGGCAGGCCAGTTCGTATACCGCATTGCGCCCTACATCCCCGCGAAAGACCGGCGCTACTACACCACGACTTCCGCTGCCGGGCTGGCCGCCTTTCTCGATGCGGCCCCGCCGCCCGCGATCCTGATCAGTGGCGAGGAAACGCTGGAAGAGCCGTTCAAAGCCTATGCGCTGTCCCACGGCTACACCGGCTATCGGCGCCGCCACAAGGGACGGACCATCGAACTCTACCGCCGCCCGGATGCGACGCCTGTCCTGCCCCCGGCGGGCGGGCCCTCCACCCTTTGAGTGTCCACCTGGCTAAACCCGCCTAACCCCGATGCCCATTTCGCCGCACACCGCGCAAGCCTTACCCTTCCTGCATGTCCCGAAGCGAGACCTTCAGGAGCGCTTCCCAATCACTGATCGGAGCCTTGGAACATGAAAGTCGTGTTGCTCGCAGGGGGCCTGGGCTCCCGCCTTGCCGAAGAGACGGTCCGCGTCCCCAAGCCCATGGTGGAGGTCGCGGGACGGCCGATCATGCTGCATGTCATGGATATCTATGACCACTGGGGGCACAACGACTTCATCGTCGCGTGCGGCTACAAGGCCATGGCGATCAAGAGCTTCTTCCAGGACCTGCACCTGATGTCGAACGACTTCACGGTGGGGATCGGCAATGGCGAGATGGCGCTGCGCCCGACCAGCAAGATCGACTGGCGCGTCTCCGTCGTCGACACCGGGCTTGCCACCATGACCGGCGGACGCCTGCGCCGCCTGCGCTCCTGGCTTGATGATGAAACCTTCATGGTCACTTATGCCGATGGCGTGGGTAACGTCGACATCGGCGCGCTTCTGGACTTCCACCGCTCGCACGGCAAGCTTGCCACCGTGACCGCGGTGCGCCCGCCCGCCCGCTTCGGCAACCTCGAAATCGAGGATGGCCAGGTGGTCGAGTTCACCGAGAAGGTGCGCAAGTACGAGACCTGGATAAACGGCGGTTTCTTCATCTTCGAGCCGGGTGTTCTCGACTACCTTGAGGGCGACGAGGAGCCCCTCGAGCAAGCCCCGCTCACCCGCCTTGCCCACGACGGCGAGCTCATGGCCTACCAGCACAAGGGCTTCTGGCATCCCATGGACACCGTGCGCGACCGCGACACGCTCGATGCCCTTGCCAACCAGACCCTGCCGCCCTGGATGGACTTCGAGAACGGGCAGGCCGTGCTCACCACCGATGCGCCCACGAAGCTCATCAATGTCTGAAGGCCCCTCCTCTCTCGGGCAGGCGCTGGCCGACACCTATCGCGGCAAGCGGGTGCTGGTGACCGGGCACACCGGCTTCAAGGGGGCCTGGCTCAGCCTGTGGCTGAAGGCGCTCGGCGCCGAGGTCACGGGCATTGCCCTTCCCACCGATCCCGACGGCCCCGATTTCGGCCGCGAGGTCGGAATTACCGAACTCATCGACCACCGCATCGCCGACATCCGCGACGAGCGCGCCTTTGCAGAGGCTTGCGCGGGGCTCGCTCCCGACATCGTCTTACACCTCGCAGCCCAGGCGCTGGTGCGCCCCTCCTACACAGCGCCGGTCGAGACGTTTGCCACGAATGTCACCGGCACGGCGGTGGTTCTCGACGCGGTACGGCGCATGCCCAGCGCCCGCGCGGTCGTCGTGGTGACGAGTGACAAGTGTTACGACAACCGGGAGTGGCACTGGGCCTACCGCGAGACCGATGCCTTGGGCGGAGCCGATCCCTACAGCGCGTCCAAGGGCTGCACCGAACTGGTTGCACAGGCCTTTCGCCGCTCGTTCTTCGCCGATCCCGAGGGGTGTCAGATCGCCACCGCGCGCGCGGGCAACGTCATTGGCGGAGGCGATGCCTCGCTCGACCGGCTGCTTCCGGACATAGTGCGCGCGACCCTTGCCGGCCAGCCGGTCACGATCCGCAATCCGGCCAGCGTGCGCCCCTGGCAGCATGTGCTCGAACCACTAGCGGGCTATCTCCTCCTCGGCGCACGCCTCATGGACGCGAACGGCCAGCGCTATGCGCAGGGCTGGAACTTCGGGCCGAGTGCCGAAGACTTCC
Source organism: Novosphingobium profundi (assembly GCF_020524485.1). Taxonomy (GTDB): domain Bacteria; phylum Pseudomonadota; class Alphaproteobacteria; order Sphingomonadales; family Sphingomonadaceae; genus Novosphingobium; species Novosphingobium profundi_A. Next base: position 505,398 of record NZ_JAIVLF010000005.1, read on the forward strand.
TCGACGTCGAAGCCATCGCGCAGCACGTCATTGCGGCCTGGGGCGAAGGGGCCCCGCGTATCGTCTTCGGCAAGCGGCCCGACGACCCGCACGAGGCGGGCCTGCTCACGCTCGACAGCAGCAAGGCGCGCGCCGTGCTCGGCTGGACACCGCGTCTCTCCACCGGGGAGGCCGTGCGCATGAGCGTGGAATGGTACCGCGAGGCCTGCGCACCCGGCGCCGACATGCGCGCCTTCAGCGCCGCGCAGATTGCCCGCTACAGCGAACACCCGACATCCCTCACCCCGCGTCAACCATCCATCGAAAGGGCGGCAGCAGCATGCGCGTAAACTACGGCCAGACAGTCCACGGCGAGGAGGAAATCGCCGCCGTGCTCGAGGTGCTGCGCACCTCCACCCAGATGGGCCCCAAGGTCCGCGAGATGCAGGAGAAGGTCGCCGCGCTCTTCGCGAAAGACCACGGGATCATGGTCAACTCCGGCTCCTCGGCAAACTACCTCGCGGTCGAACTGCTCGACCTGCCCAAGGGAAGCGAGGTCATCACTCCGGTGCTCACCTTCGCAACGACGGTCGCCCCGCTCGTGCGCGCAGGGCTCGTGCCCAGCTTCGTCGATGCCGCGCCGGGCACCTACAACATCGATGTCGACAAGATCGAGGCGATGATCACACCGCGAACCAAGGCGATGATGATCCCCTCGCTGATCGGCAACCTGCCCGACTGGGACCGCATCTGGGAGATCGCCCAGGCCCATGGCCTCATGGTGATCGAGGACAGCGCCGACACGCTGGGCGCCACCTTGCATGGCACCAGCACGGGGACGCGCTCGCACATCTCGACGACCAGCTTCTACGGCAGCCACGTCATCAACGCGGCGGGCAATGGCGGCATGCTCTGCGTCTCGGACCCGGACCTTGCGCGGCGCGGCCTGCTGCTACGCTCGTGGGGACGGACAAGTTCGCTCTACGTCGATTCCGAAAGCATCGACAAGCGCTTCAACGTCGAGCTCGACGGGTTCAGCTACGATGCCAAGTTCCTGTTCGAGGAGCTCGGCTTCAATGTCGAACCTTCCGAGATTGGTGCCGCTTTCGGTCTGGTCCAGCTGGGCAAGCTGGAACACAACATCGCCGCGCGCGAGCACAATTTCCAGCGCCAGTACGACTTCTTCAAGGCCTATGAGGACTGGTTTGAACTGCCCCGCCAGATGCCCGGCTCGCGCACCGGCTGGCTGGCCTTCCCGCTCACCATTCGCGAGGATGCACCCTTCACCCGGCGCGAGCTGCAGACCTGGTTGGAGGGAGCCGACATCCAGACCCGGCCGGTCTTTACCGGCAACATCCTGCGCCAGCCAGCCATGAAGTCGGTGACCGTGGCGCGCGATCCCGCAGGCTATCCAGTCGCCGACGATGTCATGCGCGGCGGCATCCTGCTCGCCTGTCACCACGGCCTCACGGACGCGCATATCGACTACATGCATGGACGCTTCGAGGATTTCAGCAACGCGCTCACTGACCAGCGCAGCCGGGAGGTTTCGAATGCCTGAGAACACGACCATGCCGCCGCTCGCCACCAACGCCACGCTGTCCACCTGCCGGGCCTGCAAGGCGCCTTCGCCCTACCTGTTCCTGCCGCTGGGCGACCATGCCCCGGCGCAGATGCTAATCCGCCCCGACGATCTCGGTCGTCCCCAGCCCGCGTTTCCGCTCAACACCCAGGTGTGCCTGGAATGCGGCCTGATCGAGATCGCCGACCAGATCCCGGCCGACTTCTTCCGCCACTACCTTTACGTCCCCTCCGGCGCGGCGCGCATGCACACCCACTTCCATGATTTCGCCGAAGTCCTTGCCGGGATCGCGGGCGAGGAGCTGATCGTCGACATCGGCAGCAACGACGGGCTGCTGCTCGCCGCCTGCAACACGCTGGGCTGTACGACACTGGGCTTCGATCCGGCCGAGAACATCGCCGAACTCGCCGCCCAGCGCGGGGTCGAGACCTTCCTCGCCTACTTCACGCCCGAGACGGCCGCGCAGGTCCGGGACGAGCGCGGTCCTGCCAAGGTGATCGTCACCACCAACACTTTCAATCACATCGGTGACCTGCACACCTTCATGGAAGCGATCTGCATCCTGCTGGCCCCCAACGGCACCTTCGTGATCGAGGTTCCGCGCGCCAAGGAGTACATCGAGCACACCGAATTCGACAACATCTACCACGAGCACGTCTCCGAGTTCAGCCTGCTCTCGATTGCCAAGCTGGCCGCGAACTTCGACCTTGAAGTCACCGACGCGCTTTCGCTTCCCGACATCCACGGCGGCTCGATGCGCGTCTTTCTCACCCGCAAGGAAGCGCCGCGCGCACCCAGTGACCGGGTGGGCGCAATGCTGGCCGAGGAAATGGGTTCGGGGATGCTCGAACAACGCACCTACGACGAGCTCGCCTCGCGGGTCGAGGAGATGGGTCAGCAAACCCGTGCTATACTCGATGACCTGAAGGCGCAAGGGCTCAAGATCGCCGGATACGGCGCCTCGGCGCGCGGCAACACGCTGATCACGCACTTCGGCATCGACACGCGCTATCTCGATTTCCTCGTCGATCGCAACCCGCTCAAGCACGGGCTCTACTCCCCCAACACGCGCATCCCGATCAAGCCGGTAAGCGCGATCGAGGAGGAGGCGCCGGACGTCCTGTTCGTCCTTGCCTGGAATTTCTTCGACGAGATCTACGAGCAGCAGGAGGCCTTCCGCGCGCGCGGCGGCAAATTCCTGGTCCCCCTGCCCTCGCCGCAGATCGTCTGACTGACGCTCGCCTCAGGAGGATTGCGTGCCTTCCAGTGTCTCTTTCGTGACAGGTGCCGCCGGCTTCGTCGGCGCGCACCTGGTGCGGCGCCTCCTCGAACGCGGGAGGCAGGTCCACGCGCTCGTGCGGCCCTCGACCCGGCTCGAACGGCTGGCCCCCGTGCTGGACCGGATCACCCTGCATCGGCTTGACCTTGCTGACCGTCCGGCACTGGAGGCCTGCCTCAAGGAGGTTTCGCCCACCCACGTCTACCATCTTGCCGCGGATACACGGCCCCGGGCGGCATCCCCCATCGAGGCGGTCGACACCGCGATACACTCCAGCCTCACTACCACGCTGCCCCTCGTGCAGGCCCTAGCCAGCCTGCCCGTGCCGCCCCGGATCGTGGTCCGCGCAGGAACACTGGCCGAATATGGCCCGACAGACGTGCCCAGCCGTGAGGACGGCCCGGTCCGCCCGGCCACGCCCTATGGCGCGGGCATGCTTGCTGCGACCGCCGCCCTCGACGTCCTGGCCGCCAGCCTGCCCTTTCCCGTCGTCACGGCCAGGCTTGCCTTGTGCTACGGCCCAGGCCAATCACGCGCATTTCTCCTCGCCGAGGCGATCGACGCCTTCCTCGACGAGCGCCCGATTGCCCTGTTGGCGCCGGACGACCGCCGCGACCTGATGCACGTTGACGATGCCGTTGCAGGCTTGATGCGGATCGCCGACATCGTGCCCGCCAACTGCCCCGTCATTAACATCGGCTCGGGCCATGCCCCGCGCATGGCGGACGTGCTCGATACGCTGCGCGCCCTGATCGGAGCTCCCGAGGACTTCGTGCGACCGGCCAGTGGAGCGTCGCGACGTCCTGCGACGGAACTGCGCACCTGCCCGGAACTTGCCTGGCATCGTCTTGGCTGGCGCTGTGAGATCGGGCTGGAGGAAGGGCTTGTGCAAACTATTGCATCCCAGCGCCGCACACGTGCCGCCCGCCGTGCCGAGGCCCTTCTTGCCGAGACCTGGTCGTGAACGGCCCCGGCATCACCGGGTTCACCGGCACGTCCCGGACGCTGGTGTCAATCCTGGTTCCGGCCTACAACGAGGAAGGCAACGTCGTTCGCTGCTATGAGACCATCGTCAAGGTCTTCCGCCAGTTGCCCGATTACGACTACGAGATCATCGTCACCGACAACCACTCGACCGACCGGACTTTCCCGCTGCTGGAAGAACTGGCGGCGAAGGATCCCGCACTCAAGGTGATCCGCTTCTCGCGCAACTATGGCTACCAGCGCTCGCTGCTGACGGCCTACCAGGCGGCCAGCGGGGCCTGCGCAATCCAGCTCGACTGCGACCTGCAGGACCCGCCCGAACTGATCCCCAAGATGCTGCAGCTCTGGCGCATCGGGCATCAGGTCGTCTACGGAATCCGGCGCACCTTGCAGGACGGCTTCATGATCGCCTCGCTGCGGCGCCTCTACTACCGCTTCGTGTCGTTCATCAGCGAGGACGAACTCCCCGTCAACGTAGGCGAATTCCGCCTCGTCGACCGGCGCATCCTGGTCGAACTCCAGAAGGTGACCGATGCCTCGCCCTACTTGCGCGGGCTCATCAGCGCGATGGGCTTTTCCCAGGTCGGGCTCGAGTACGACCGCATGGGCCGCACCGAGGGTGAGAGCAAGTTTCCTCTCAAGTCGATGCTCTCGCTCGCGGTCGACGGGGTGCTCAACCATTCGCTGCTACCGCTGCGCCTGGCCTCGATTGCAGGGCTGGTGATCGGCCTGCTCAGCCTCCTTTTGACTTTCGTCTACCTGGTCGGGCGGCTTGTCTTCGGCCAAGCCTGGCCGGACGGCTTTGCCACCACCACCATCCTCCTCCTGATGTCGATTGCGATCAACGCGATCTTCATGGGTATCCTGGGCGAGTACGTGGGCCGATTGTTCCTGCAGGCCAAGACCGAGATCAAGCCGATCGTCGAGAGCCAGCTCAACTTTCCGCAGGTCGTCTCGCTTGTGAAGAACGGAAAACAAGGCAGCGAGTAAGCACGAACAGGCAGACGGCATAGGCGAGAACCGCCAGCCCCTGCACCAGCGGACTGCCCGCATGTCCCAGCGCCCGCCCCGCGGCCACAACCCCCAAATTGACGGCATAGGACATCGCAAAGGCGAGCGCATAAGCCCGAAGAGCCCGGCGGCTCATCGGCTCCCGACGGCGATAGGTCAGACTGTGGTGCAGCGCATAGGAGATCGGAAAGCCCAGCGCGAAGCCCAGGACGTTGGCACCATAGTCACCGACGCCCGCAAGGAGCCAGGCCAGGATCAGGCCATAACCGATCGCCGTATTGCCAAGCCCGACAAGACCGAAGCGCAGAGCCAGCAAGAGTTCGGAGCGCAGAGCCGCCCCGTGCAGGCGGTTCAACCGAGCACCTGCCGCACCTGGCAAGGGAGGCTTCTCGGGCTCGAATCGGCTCCGGAAGAGTAAAGCTGGACAGGCGTTGCCACGAAGACGCTCCTTTCAGGGGCCACAGGGACATGTGCGCGGACATGCGCACCAGCCTTGACGCACGACCTCCACGCTGCCCCTGTGCGCGCCCGGAGACAAGGGCGCAAAGGGGGTGGCCCATGGCCTTTCGAGGGCTCCCCCAAAGTCGCCCCATCCAGGCCTGCTTGCTCCATCTTTCGAGGCCCATCGCGGCGATTCAGAACAATTGACCCCGGCCTTTTTCCCCGCGAGGCTCAACCTGTGTCCCCGCGGTATCCGGCACCGGCCAGGCCCCGATCCTCCCGTCTGCCCTTGACCACTTTGGGACCCAGTACAGGATCACCAGGCCCTTTCGCCCATGCTCGACCGGCTCGACACCCTCGCCCCTACGGCTCCCGACCACCTTGCCCCGCGCACGGCCCAGAGCGCGACCGCGCCCGAGCGTCCGCACGTCCAGGACCGGACCTTCAACACCACCGTCCATGCCCTTCGCGGCGTGGCCGCGTTCATGGTCTTCCTCGCCCACATGCTCGGCGGCGTGGGCGAGCACGTCTACGCCAACGTCCCGGCTTACCTCGCCCTGACGTACGCGCCCTGGAACTTCGGGCGCTGGGGCGTGTGGTTGTTCTTCGTGATCAGCGGCTTCGTCATCCTGCCCAGCGTCATGCGCTATTCCCCGCGCGAGTTCGCCCTACGCCGTCTGCTGCGCCTCTACCCGCTGTTCCTCGCCTTCTCGCTCGTGTTCATTTGCGCGAACGCTCTCACCAATGCCTATCCCGCGCTCAACGACTGGCGCTCGATCGTGCCTGCGCTGCTCATGATCAACCTGCTCACCCACACCGAGCAATTGACGCCCAACGCCTGGAGCCTGAGCTACGAAGTCGTCTTCTACACGCTGTGCTGCCTCATCGTGCACACCGGCGTTCGCACGGGTAACAAGGGCCTTACGCTGGGCCTCGCGGCCATTTCGCTGGTGTTCCTGTGGCGCTATCCCGCCATGGCGTTCTTCCTCGGCGGGATCGCGGTACGCCTGCTCCACGAGCGCCGGGTCTGGCCGCCACTGCGGCTACGGCCCTGGCTCGAGATACTGGCCTTCGCCGCGTGCCTGATCCTGGCCTCGGTGCGGCACTATACCTTCGGGCACAGTGACCTCTCGGACCCGCGTACCTACGCAGTGTTCCTTGCAACGGTCGCCTACTTCTACCTGGCGATCAGCCCGAACAGCCTGACCTCGCGCCTGCTGGCAAACCGCTTCTCATCCTATCTCGGCACGGTCAGCTACAGCCTCTACATCTGTCACCCCTACACCTACTACGGGCTGCGCGCGGTATTCGTGAAAGCGGGCCTGTTCACATCGGACTGGCTCGTCTCGATCACGCTCTTCCTCGCCTGCACGATCCCCCTCACACTGTTGCTGACTGAAGGTGTCTACCGTGCGCTGGAACGCTACCCCTACCGACGCTTCTTCCACGAACGCATCTTCCACAAGTGAGGACGGACACTGACCGGAAGAGCCACGAGACCACCTCCAAGATGCCCCTTTTTGCGCAGCGCTCAACCTAAGAGGTAATTGCGAGGCTGCGCGCGCAACTTGTACGTAAATCGCACCGACAACGTCTGTGTTTGCAGCGGCTCACCCCACAAGCCACGCTCCCGTTGCCGGCCGTGACAGTGCATCAACCGGAAGGCCTTGTCCGCCCATGCAGTTCAATGACATCGACTTCGTCATCATTGGAGCCGCCAAATCGGCGACCACCTGGCTCCAGAAGCAACTGCAGTCCGATCCCGGTGTCTATATGCCGGACCCGGAACTTCACTACTTCTCGCGGGAATATGCGCGCGGTCAGGACTGGTACCTCTCGCAGTTCGACACGGATCCGGCAGCCCGGACCGTTGGCGAAAAGTCCAACTCGTACCTCTATTCACCCGAGGCGGCGGCCCGTCTGCATCGCCACCTTCCGAACGTGAAGCTGGTTGCCCAACTGCGCAATCCGGTCGAACGCGCCTACTCGGGCTACTGCATGCTGTTCCGGCGCGGAGAGGTCGGCTCGGACATCACGTCCTATCTTGATCCAGCGACGAGCGAGAACATGCAGCTCCTGGGTTCGGGGAACTTCGCCGAGCACCTGAAGCCCTATATCGAGCTCTTCGGTCAGGAGCGGCTTCTGGTCCTGTTCTTCGAAGGCGTCATGGGCAATCCCGACGCGCAGATGGCCCTTGTTCGCTCCCACCTGGGCCTGCCTTCCCGCCCCCTCGCCAGCGAAGGAGGAGGGAAGGTCAAGGACAAGACGGTCCCGCTCGTCCCGCCCATCCTGCGAAAGCGCCTTGCCTGGATGAAGCCCCTCGCCCGCCCCTTGCGCGGCACACCCGCTTTCGAGTCCATGCGCGGACTGATTGCCCGGAGGGTCCAGTACCCGCCGTTGACGGAGGATCTGCGCAAGCGTCTCAACGACTACTACAGCCCTTCAATCGAGGCCCTGGAGCGGATCAGCGGCCAGTCCCTTCGCCATTGGTATGGCCCCACGGCATGAGGCGGGCAAACGAATGCCAGCGCTAAGCGGAAAGCCCTCCCCCAGTGTGCCGCTCGGTCCTTCGCGCCCGGGCTCCGCTCCCATGGGCATAGGCGATGTCGATAACGTGCTAATCCCCTTTATGCAGATGTGCCCCAGCGCGCGCCCTGATAACCCAGATCCTGCGAAGGCTACCGCCAAGGCGGCGCTATACAGGGTCAGATACATATTCTGGACACGCTCTGATCGAAGCACCTTCCAGGCAAGAGAATGGCAGAACCTCCAAGGCCGCCCCCACTGCGGGATCACCGAATGCGGACACAGCGGGAGAGGGTAACAACGATGAAGAAATTCGTGATCACCGGCATCCAAATGCGAAACAAGGGCTCCCAGGCCATGTTTCTCTCGCTCTATTACACCCTTCGCTCCCTCTATCCCGATTGCGAGGTCGTGGGGTTTGCGAACAAGTATGATCACCCAGAACAATACACTTTCGACATGCTGCCCTACGACGACTACACCCGCCGTGTATTCAAGTATCACCTCAACAAGATCCTGCCTCTGGAATCGCTCCTGACCTATTCGGTCAGCCTCTGGAAAAAGAGCGACAAATGGAACGGCAAGGTTCCCGCCATGGAAAAGGCGCTGCGCGAAGCCGACGCCATCTTCGATGCCAGCGGCTACACGCTTGGCTCTGGCTGGAGCAAGGAGGCGGGAGAACTGCTGCTCCAGACGATCCGGATCGCCCGATCCTATAACAAGAAGATCATCCTGATGCCGCAAAGCTTTGGTCCCTTCAACTGGGCAGATGAGGACAATTCCGAGTTCCTTGCCCGGATCAAGGACGAGCTGGAATACTGCCTCAAGATCTATGCCCGCGAGAAGGAGGGGTACGACTGCCTCACATCGCTTGGCCTCAAGAACGTCGCCTTGTCACAGGACATGGTCATTCGCGAAAAGATCTTCCCGACAGCCCAGGACATTCATACGTCCCTGGCAGCCAAACCGTTCGACCTGCCCCCTGAAGATTCCGTCGGCTTCATCATCAACCAGAACGTCTTCCGGATCGGCGATCCGAACGCCGTGCTCGATCTCTATGCGAAAATCCTGGACCGCCTCATCGACAACGGCGAGAATGTCTACATCATCAACACGTCCACCGCCGACACGGACCTTGTGAACGGTGTGCTCGGCAAGGTCCGCAAGCCTGAGCGCATACAGATCATAAGCGGAGAACACTCGAGCCCGACCCTGATCGAGATCATCAGCCGTTTCAAATACGTCGTTGCATCGCGCTACCACTCGGTGGTGTTTGCCTACAGGAGCGGGGTTCCGGCCGTGATCCTGGGCTGGGCCAGCAAGTACACCGACCTTGCCGAGCACTTCCAACAGCAGGACTACGTCGTCGACATCCGGGACCCCGACACCAGCCGGATATTCCAGCAGATCGACCGCATGAGCGCGGAACACGCGAACGAGTCCCAACGCATCAAAGGCGCACTGGAGAATATCCAGACCACCTCCGTCGTTCGCGAAGCCGTCAGCATTCTGGCCTAGCTACGCAACGCACCGCGATGGCAATCCGGCCTGACAGCGTCGCTGCCTCGCGCCCAGGCAAAGTCGGTTGGCGCCGATACGAGAGCTTACACCTACCCTCACCCTAGGCCGCCGTTTTAATTTGGCATTTACCCTCAGGGCCTTCCCGGCACGGCAGAAGAGGTATGGGGTGGAGCACGACATTCTCACGATTGATGGCGATCCCATCATGACCCAGATTCTCATCGAACAGCTCGCCCCACTTGCGCGGCCGCGCGCAGCCGCGAATGCAAGCGAGGCGATGAAGCAGATCGCACAGCGCGTGCCCGAACTGATCCTGCTGGACACCGAGTTGCCCGGCACCCACGGCATTGATCTGTGCCGGGCACTGCACGGCGACGCGCGCCTTGCCCACGTGCCGATCATCTTCATTACGGCTCAGACCGGGGAAAGCTTCGAGATCGAAGCTCTGGAAAGCGGCGCCGTGGACTTCATCCCCAAGCCCCCCCGCGGAGCGGTTCTGCGCGCCCGCGTAAGAACGCAGTTGGAACTGGCCCGCCTGACCCGCGAGCTTGAGTTGCTCAGCCTTACCGATCCTCTGACTGGGCTCATTAACCGACGCCGCTATGAAGAGGTGCTGCACCATGAACTGGCCCGCGCTCGGCGAAGCCGCGAACCGCTCAGCCTGATCCTCGTCGACCTCGATCATTTCAAGCTCTTCAACGATCAGTATGGACATGCTGCGGGTGACGAGTGCCTGTGCAAGGTCGCGCAACTCTTGCAAACCTGCGCGCGCCGTCCCGCAGACGCAGTGGCGCGCATTGGCGGGGAGGAACTGGCCCTGATCCTGCCGCACACCCCTGCGGCCGGGGGCATGGAGGTGGCACAGACGATCCTGACAGCTCTGGAAGATGCCGCGCCCCCACACCTGCGCTCCCAGGTTGCAGACCATGTCACCGTCAGCCTGGGCCTTGCCTGCCTGGAGCCTTCCAGCGACATCGACACCGAAACCACGGTCGAGGCCATAGCCCGGGACCTGGGCGAACGTGCTGCGCAGGCCCTCACCGAAGCGAAAGATTCAGGCCGGGCGCGCTTCGTCTATCGTTCAGGCCGCCGCCGTCCGGTACCGACCCAGGAAACATCCCTTGAAAAGGGTGCTTCCTGGCCCAAAATCAGGGGCATCGACAGCGAGTTGTCTTACCAGCGCCTGTGCGGCAATCGCGAGCTGTTCATCACCCTTGTCGCCAAGTTGCTTGATCAGTTCGAGGACCTTGTCGAACCGCGCAAGTACGCGGACATGGAGGAAGATGAGGCCACCCTGCACTTCGCCCGCCGGCTCTACAAACTGAAAGGGAGCGCCGACACGCTCGGCGCAACACACCTGCAGTCCCTTGCCGCGGGTGCCGAGACCGCCCTGCGTCACGCCGATGATGCGCAAATCGCGCTACTGGTACGCACCATCCACGAGCACCTGGACGAGATGCGCGCCAGCTGCGAAGCGCTTTCCCCGCTCCCCTTCCAGATACCCAGCACGCCAACGGCCTTCCCACTGCGCTCGACAACTCCCGGCAACAACATCGCGCGCCCCTGACGCCTGAAGGCACTTGCAACTGGCGCCGAGGCGCAAAGCGCAACACGAAACTGGCCTGCACGCGGCTTCCCGCAACCGCAAGGCGACCTCTTGGTCTTTCCCCGCGGGGTAATTACAGGATGTTGTTTGGAAAAAGGTGGTGAGCCCTGCTGGGTTCGAACCAGCGACCTACTGATTAAAAGTCAGTTGCTCTACCGACTGAGCTAAGGGCCCCCGACGCCGCTTTGCGGATCTGGTGGAGGCTCACCTAGGGGCATGTCGGGACTTGGTCAAGCGGGTGTGTAACTGGTTGATCGACAAACCTGTCAGAGGATCTCGCCATGTGCCGGCTATGGTGCGTGCGGGGGCGAGCACGAAATCACGTTGGCGGAAGGCGGGATGGGGTAGGACGAGACTGGTTTGTCCGTCATCCTCGGCCCAGGGTCCTTGGCTCCACAGCACGATATCAAGGTCAAGGACGCGCGATTGCCAGTCCTGGCCGAGGCGCTTTCGCCCCAGCCGCGCCTCGATCGCGAGAAGTGCGCGCATCACCGCCAGAGGCGCCAGCCCAGTCTCGACTATGGCGGCTGCGTTAAGGTAGCGTCGGCGCGAGGGGCCGACCGGGGGTGTCTCGAGGAAGGGCGAGATCGCCGTGACCTCGCCGATCTCCTCCCCGATCAGCTCCAGGGCGCGCCTGAGGACCCGGCGCGGCGGGCCGATGCGCGGGTGGCGCATGTTCGAGCCAAGCGCGATGAGATAGGCGCCCTCCTCATCCCGAGCCACGCCCTGCCCCGCCGTGCCGGTCACGCTCTCAGACGTCCTGCGCGATGCGGCCGTAAAGCTGGGGGCGGCGATCTCGGAAGAAGCCCATGCCTGCACGGTGCTTCGCCGCACGTGCAAGATCGAGCGTTGCCACCAGCACACCCGTCTCCTCCTTCCCGAATTCGGTGACGTAATCGCCCCATTCGTCGGAAATGAAGGAATGACCGTAGAACGTCTGCTCGGTCCCACACTCGGTTTCGACGCCAATGCGGTTGGCGGCAATCACCGGCATGCAGTTGGAGACGGAGTGACCGATCATTGCGCGGCGCCACATGCGACTGGTGTCGAGCGTGGCGTCGTAGGGCTCCGAACCAATGGCGGTGGGGTAGAGCAGGAGCTCGGCACCCATCAGTGCCATGACGCGCGCGCATTCGGGATACCACTGGTCCCAGCACACCCCGACGCCCACGCGCACGACCTCGCCGTTCACCGGAACGTCCCAGACCTTGAACCCGTCGTTGCCCGGGCGGAAGTAGTACTTCTCCTCGTAGCCCGGTCCGTCGGGAATATGGCTCTTGCGGTAGGTCCCCATGATCGCCCCGTCCGGACCGATCATCGCGAGCGTGTTGTAGTAGTGATGCCCGTCCTTCTCGAAGAAGCTGGTCGGGATCGTCACCTTCAGCCTGGCCGCCAGCTCGCGCATGGCGATGACCGAGGGATGTACCTCGGTCGGGCGGGCCAGCGCGAAGAGTTCCTCCTCCTCGGTCTTGCAGAAGTAGGGCCCCGAGAACAGTTCGGGCGGCAGAATCAGCTGCGCGCCCTTGCCCGCCGCCTCCTCGACAAGCGCAGAGACGGCGGCGATGTTCTCGGCCTCGACTTGCGAGCCGAGGGGAAGCTGGAGTGCGGCGACGGTGATGGTGCTCATGGACCGGGCCGATATCAGTCCCGCTTGCGGAAAAGAAGCGTCATCCGGTCGCTTTCACCGATGGCCGCGTACTTGGCCTTGTCCTGCTCCTTGAGTGCGAACTGCGGCGGCAACGTCCACACGCCGCCTTCCCAGTTCGCGGGATCCTTGGGGTTGGCGTTGATCTCCGAGCTGGCGACGAGCTCGAAGCCGTTGAGCTCCATCAGCCGCACGACATCGGCCTGGCGCAGGTAGCCCTTGCTGCCATTGGTGTAGCTGAAGGGCGCATCGGCCTTGGCGCGGTGCTGGACCACGCCCAGCAGACCATCGTCCTTGAGGAGCGTGCGCATGGCCTTCACCTCGGCGTCGGCAATGTTCCAGTTCATCATGTTGTGCAGCATGCGGAAGAGGACGATGCGGTCGTACGAGCCCTTCTCGGCATCGGGAATGTCCTTGAGCGTCATGCCCGAAACCGAATCGGGATCGACACCGGTCCATTCGACGACCTTGCCCGAAAAGGCCGCGGCCGATTCGGCGAGCTTGCTGCCATCGAAGGGCACCACGTCCGGGTTGAAATAGAGGCCCGTCAGGTGCCCCTCCTCGGCGAGATAGGGCGCGAGCATGCGCGAATACCAGCCGCCACCCGGCGCGTATTCACCGACTTTCATGTCGGGCGCGACGCCCATGAACTTAAGGGTTTCCACGGGGTGGCGGTAGACATCGCGGGCGCGGTCGTCCTTGCGCGCCGGGGTGGCGGCGGCAAGTTCGAGCAGCGCCTCACAGCCGTTGCACGAGACGACTTCGGCGCCATCTTCGGCCGCATCGGCGGCAACCGGGGCCGCGATCAGGCCGAGGCAGGTGGAAAGAGCAAGCATGAAACGGCGCATCGGTATCCTCCTAGGCAGGGCGCGGGTTCTATCCGGAAGGGATTGTCCGCGCGCTAGTTCCCTGCTGCGCGAACCTAGTGTTCGCCCGCCCAATGACAAGCACGGTTTCGATCCCTATCTGCACAGGTAACACCCCCCGATCACAAGGACAGGACAGATCATGGAAACAGCCATCGTGGCAGGCGGATGCTTCTGGTGCACCGAAGCGGTATTCCGCGACGTCATCGGCGTCACCGAAGTCGAGAGCGGCTATATCGGCGGCACCACCGAGAACCCCACCTACAAGGAGGTGTGCACGGGCGCGACCGGCCATGCCGAAGGCGTGCGCCTGACGTACGATCCGGCCGCCATCTCCTACGCCCAGATCCTCGACGTGTTCCTGGGCACGCACGATCCGACGCAGCTCAACCGCCAGGGCAATGACGTGGGTACGCAGTACCGCTCGGCGATCTTCCCCCTCGACGATGCACAACGCACCGAAGCCGAGGCCGCGATCGCGCGCGCGGGCGAGGCCAATACCGCTCCGGTAGTCACCACGATCGAAGGGCCCGCGACCTGGTACCCGGCCGAGGACTACCACCAGGAATACTGGGAAGGCGAAGGTCAGCGCAATCCCTACTGCATGGCCGTGATCCCGCCCAAGCTTATGAAACTGCGCAAGAGTTTCCAGAACGCCGTAAAAAGCGAAAAGGCCTGACACAGGCCTGGATCGAAGGACTGTCCATGGACGGGACAGTCCTTCGATTAATCTTTATACAACTGCCAAGTCCTACTAGGTGAACCGAAAGTCAGGCGCCCGCCGTTAACCCAGGTTCTCCCTATTCCATGACCGACATTCGCAAGATTGCCCTTGGCGCGGCCACGCTGGCCGCGGCCCTCGCCCCTTCGGCTGTTCTTGCCGACTCGATCCCGATGGTATCGGGGCTCGACATCCTGCGGACCTGGAACCTGGTGGTGCTGGGCGACCTTGATTCCACCTCGGAAGTGGAAGGCAAGACCTGGGTCGGCGGAAACCTCACCGGATCGTCCTCGAACTACCAGATCTCGGGCAGCGTCGACAATTCGAACGGGGTTTCGGGGCTCACCGTCGTTGGCGATGTCACCGGCAACATCAAGAACCTCAACAACGGATCGGGCGCCATTGTCGGCGGCAACGTGGCAAGCGGGTTCAACCTCAATGGCGGCACGCAGACCGTTCTGGTCGGCGGATCGATCAGCAACACCAACGTCAACAGCAACGTGGTGCAGTCGGGCCTTGGTGCCAGCGATCCCGCTTTCGTGCAGAACCTCACCCAGCAAAAGAGCCTGATCTCCACCTCTACCCAGGAACTCTCCTATACGCTGGGTCAGATGGCGGCGACCGATACGGTCGCGATCAGCGGCAACCGCGCGACCTTCACGGCAACGCCCGGAGCCGACGGGACGGCGGTCTTCAACATCACCGCAGCCCAGCTCGACAGCGTGGGTGAGATTTCGTTCGACACCGGCGGCGCAGACACCGTGATCGTCAATGTTTCGGGCAAATCGATCACGCTCAACGACAACTTCCTCGGCGATGCGAGCGGCCTTGGCGAGAACGTGATCTGGAACTTCCCCGAGGCCGAGGAACTGAGCCTTTCGACCGCGTGGAAAGGCTCGGTCCTCGCTCCGCACGCGAACGCGCGCACGGGCAATTACATCGAGGGTTCGGCCGTGTTCGGCAGCCTCGACCAGGACGGCGAGATGCACGTGGGCACCTTTGCTGGTGGCTGGGACCCCAGCGGCGATCCCCACACCGGCTCGACCTCGGGTGGCAGCACCTCGGGTGGAACCGACGTGCCCGAGCCGGGCATGCTGCTGCTCTTCGGCCTTGGCCTGGGCGGCCTTGCTCTGATGGTACGCCGCCGCCGCGCGCACGTCGGCTGAAAGGCACAGAAAGCAAAAGGAAGATTCCGAGGGCCATCGCCCTCGGGCTCCCCGAACTGTCTGGCACAGTGTGCTCGCTCGGCGCTGGTGGAGATGAGAAAGGCTGCTATCCGGAAAATTGAGGGGCGAAGCCCTCCGGAATGATCCGATGCGTGCCCTCACCGCCCGCCCACGACATGGGCTGATCAAGGTGAGGTCGCCAATTCTGGGGTCAAGGGGCAATGGCCCCTTGATAGTCTCTCTTTTACGCCTTGCGCCAGCGCGCGATGAAGAAGCCGTCGAGACCGCCCTGCCCGGCCAGCATGCCGGGATCGGTGCGCAACCAGCCCTCATCTGTAGGTGCCAGACCTTCAGGAAGTTCGGCCTGCGTGATCGCTTCGTGCTGGAGCCCTTCGAGAGCGCGCGCCTGCGCTTCGCCTTCGGCCTCTTCCAGCGAGCAGACGGCGTAGACCAGCACACCGCCCGGCGCGAGCCACTCGGCGGCGCGGGCAAGCAGCTTGGTCTGGATTTCGGCCATCTCGTCGATCTGGCGCGGACCGATACGGTGCAGCACTTCGGGGTGACGGCGGCAGGTGCCGGTCGCGGTGCACGGCGCATCGAGGAGGATCGCGTCAAACGGCGCCTCGGGCTCCCACTTCAGCGCGTCGGCCTGGACGACCTCGGCCGCAAGGTTCGTGCGCTCCAGATTTGCCCTCAGGCGTTCAAGCCGGCGCCCGGCGATGTCGAGCGCGGTTACATTCCACCCGGCTGCGGCCAGTTGCATGGTCTTGCCGCCCGGCGCCGCGCACAGATCGAGCACACGGCGCCCCTCGCCAGCGCCGAGCAGGCGTGCAGGGAGACTGGCCGCCAGGTCCTGGACCCACCAGGCGCCCTCCCCAAAACCCGCAAGTTCGGTCACCGGCGTACCGCGTTCCAAGCGCACGTGGCCGGGCATGAGCGAGGTCCCGCCCAGTTTCTCGGCCCAGCTTTCCGTTTGAGCCGCGTCGCGCAGCGCAATGTCGAGCGGCGGCGGCAGCGCAAGCCCCTTTGCAATGGCCTCGGCACGGCTACCCCAACGCTCGTACGGCGCGTCGGGCAAAGTGGGCACGTCCGGGAGGAAAATGCCGCGCCTGGTGAGCGTGGAGAATACCCCATGAGCGAGGCGACGCGGACCACCTGCCAGAAGCGGCAGGCCGGTCGCGATCACGGCGTGGGCGGGCGTCTCGAGACGCAGCACCTGTGCCAGCATGATCTCCAGCACAGCCCGGGCCTTGGCGTCATCGGCGAGCGGCAGGCGCGTGGCGCTGTCGATCAACTCGTCGAGGTCCGCGCGCCAGCGCAGCACCTCGCCCGCAATCGCGCGGGCCAGCGCCCGGTCGGGCTCGCCGCGCACGCGCGAAAGCGCCGAACTGGCGGCCTGGTCGAGCGTTTCGCCCCGCCGCAGCACGGCATCGATGAGATTAAGCGCGGCACGGCGCGCGGGAAGACCGGGAATATCCATCGCCGCGCCTTACAGGCGATTGCCTTTTCCCGCCAGTCGTCGCAGTAGGGGGGCATGATCAAGCGCGCAACAACCCGTCCCGAAGGCTTCGTGAAGCCCGCACACTGGACGAACGAGCCTGCGCCCGAGCCCACGGGCGAGACCAAGACCACTGCGCCCGAAGGGGAAGAGCCCGAAGGCGTCTCCCCCACGCGCTACGGCGACTGGGTGCTCAAGGGTATCGCGGTCGACTTCTGAGCCAGGCCTGACCGCCCCTTGCGCGGTCAGTTGGCCTTGGAAGTTCCCGGAGCTTGGTACGCGTCTGCAGCCGCCTGCGCGGCGGCGGCCTTTTCGTCTGCGTTCTTCTGCCAGCCACCGCCCAGCGCCAGGAACACGGCGATCTGGTTGTCGACCAGGGCCGCTTCAGCCGCGGCGTGGGAAACTTCCGCACTCGCCAGTTCGCGCTGCGCGGTCAGCAGCGAGAGGAAATCCGCACGGCCAAAGCGGAACAGCTTGTTCGCCTGCGCCGCGGAAACTCCGGCACTGTCCGCAGCCTTGCCCAGTGCGGCGGCACGTTCGCGCCCCCGTGCATATTCATCGAGCGAAGTCTCGGCCGAACGCAGCGCTTCCAGCACCGTCGCATCGAAACGGGCGATATCCCCGCGCACCTGCGAGTTCGCCTGGTCGATCCGGGCACGGACCTGGGCCTGATAGGGCCAGCTCCAACTGAGCAAGGGCCCCAGGCCAAAGCTCAGCGATTCCTGCTTGGGCAGGTTCTTCGCCTGGTTGAACGCCATGAGCCCGCCCGCAAGGCTGATCGAGGGATAGAGATCTGCCGTCACCACGCCAATGCGCGCGGTGTCCGCCGCAATCGTACGCTCGGCCTCCCGGATGTCGGGCCGGCGACGGATCAGCGCCGCGCCATCGCCAATGGGCAAGGGACGCGAAAGCCGGGGTAGGCTCGCACAGTTCTCGACATCGCGCGGATAGTCGGCGGGGGCCTTTCCGAGCAGGGTCGCAAGCAGATAGAGCGCCCCCTTTCGCCGGGCGTAGAGTGCCGGAAGGTTCGCGCGGCTCGCATCGACAGCGGTCTGCGCCCGACTGACATCGAAGCTGGTGCCACGCCCTCCCTTCTGGAGTCGCTTCGTGGCGTCGAGCGTCTCTTCCTGCAGCCGCACCACCTTCTTCACGGTCGCGATCTGGTAATTGCTCGCACAGACGTTGGCATAGGCCCGCGCGGTAGCCGCCGCGACCGTCGTGCGCACCGTGTCGCGTGCCGCCTCGCGCGCCGCTCGGTCCGCCAGGCTCGCCTCGATGCCGCGCTTGATCTTGCCATGCAGGTCGAGCGGATAGGTGACCGAGATGCCGAAGTTGCCGGTCAGCACACCCGGCAGATTGGTGTTGGCCGAGCGGATCGAATAATTACGCTCCTGCTGAACGCTACCGGCAAGCTCGGTTCCAAAACCATACTCGCCCGCCTGCTCGCGCACGACGCCATCGGCGCGCAAGACGTTCTCCTCGGCCGCGCGCAGGTCAGCATTGGCGTTCAGCGCTTCTTCGACCAGTGCGTCGAGACGCGGGTCCTCGTAGAGCCGCCACCAGTGGTCGGGCAGATCGGCCTGCGCGAAGGCGGCGTCGTCACCGGCGTCGAAGGCGCCTTGTGCGGCCGGGGTGTTCGCCATGGACTGCTCGGGCGGCGTGTAGTCGGGCCCCGCGGTCGCGCAGCCAGCCAAGGCCAGCCCCAGCGCGCCAAGGGCGACGTAGGAACGCAGCGTGCGCATCACTTTGCCTCCGACTTCGCGTTGGCCTCGCCGCCCTCATGCTGCTCGACCGTGACCGTGGCCGTCCTGCCCAGCACGAGACGCACGTCCTTGGGCACGTCGATCAGCTTCACGCGCACCGGAATGCGCTGGGGCAGACGCACCCAGGCGAAGGTCGCCTCAACGTCAGGCAGGAGATTGCTGGCGTTCCCACGCGAGCTGTCCGAGATGCCCGCGGCGATGCTTTCGACGCGGCCCTTGAGGTCCTTCTCCTCGCCCATGAGATGCACCGTCACCGGCGCGCCAATGTGGATCATGGGGAGCTTGGTTTCCTCGAAGTAGCCCTCGATGCGCAGCGAGTTGCGGTCGACCAGCGCCATCGCCTGGTTGCCCGCGGCAAGGTAGTCGCCCGGATGGAGGTCAAGGTTGGTCACCGTGCCATCAACCGAAGCCACGACCTGCGTACGGTCCAGATTGAGCCTTGCGCCATCGAGCGCACTCTTCGCCTCGGCGAGTGCGGCCTCTGCCGTCTGGACGCGGGCGAGGTTCTGCTCATGGGTTTCGGTGGCGACAAGATCGCCGAGGGCGCGGTCGCGGTTCGCCTCGCGGCGGGCCTGCGCCAGTGTCGCCTGCGCGCTCGCCACCCCGGCCCGTGCCTGTTCGACCGCCAGCGTATAGCGCGGCTTGTCCAGCACGAAGAGCAGGTCGCCCGCCTTCACCTTCTGGTTGTCCTTCACCTCGACCGAGGTGACGAGCCCGGAGATGTCCGGTGTCACGCGCACGACTTCGGCCCGCACCCGCCCGTCGCGCGTCCAGGGGCTGCGCTCGTAGTGGTTCCACATCCAGATCGCGATCACGAGGGCGATGAGGACGATGACGATGGTGGCCGCGCTGCGGCCGATCATGGCGAGTGTGTTCTTCATGGGGCGAAACCGAATTGGGGAGCAAGAAAGGCCACGGCACCGAAGACGATGACGTAGAGGGCGAGGTCCACCAGCGCGCGGTAAGCCACGAAGCGGTAGATGCCGAAGCGGTTGAACAGCCGGATCAGGAGCAGCGTGCAAAGCGACGCGATAATCCCGAAGACCAGCAGGGACGGCACGTAGATGCCGTTAAGCGAGAACTCTCCGTTCATGGCTTTCCTCCGGGAGGGGTGGAGACGCCCGTGAAGGGTGGAGCGTCGGCGAAAAGGGTGCGGCGAAGGGTGATCAGGGGCAGCGCGGCGCGGCGACGTACGCTTTGCTCCGGATCGGCCCGGAAGCGGGCGAGCGCCGCATCGATCCGGGCGAGCAGGCCTGCATCCTCGGGCGGCGGAGCTTCGGGAGTGAGCTTCCGGTAATAGCCCTGCATGCCCGTGAGCACGTCGGTAAGCGGGGCATGGTGCTCCGGGGCGAGATCGAGGCGCAGGCTGCGCAATTCCCCGATGGCAACGCCCGCGCGAAGGTCGCGCAAGATGTCGTAGAGGGGCTCACCCGGTGCCTTGCCCGCCGCGCGCAAACGCGGCCCCAGGAGCGCCTGGCGATCCAGCATCCGCGATATCCAGCCCTGGAGGTTCGGGCGCGCCCAACGGTTGCTGCGCTCGGCCAGATCATTCCAGCCCGCCTTGAGGTTGCGCTGGATCGCGTGATGCACACCGGCGGTCTGAATGATGCGGATCATTGCGCCGGCAAAGAAGATCGCCGCGAATGTTGCCATCTGGGAATTGAGGAAGGTTGCAAAGTTCGCCGGAACACCGGGCCCCAGATCCGCGCCATATTGCTCGGAGATGATGAAGGGACTGCCCAGCCCCAGCATCGTGGGCAGCGCGAAGCCCGCCGTCCTCGGGTTGGCGATCAGCGAGCCGATCACCAGCAATGCCGGCGCGAGCGAGACCGCTAGTTCGGGAAAGCCGTCAAGCGTAGGCAGGATGGCAAAGCCATAGGCGCCCGCAATGATGACTGAGAGGACAGTGCCCTTGAAGAAGCCGATGACCGGCGGGATCGAGTTGTCCATCGCGCCGAACAGCGCCGGGAAGACCGAGGCCAGCATCAGGAAGGTGCCCCCATCGCTCCAGCCGCTGAAATGCCAGATGAGCGAGCCAACGACGACCGTCAGCATCGCGCCGCCCGCCGCGCGCGCCGCACCGGTGTAGTCGCGGTTGAGCGGACGCTCACCGATATCGGCCAGCAGCAATGGGATCCGTGGCGAAACCGAGCGCGTGGTGGGCGCCGAATACTGCACCTTGAGAACCCGGCAATTGAGATGTGCCGTCACCAGTTCGCCAAGGCGCGCGACAAGGCTCATGTGGAGCAGCTCTAGCCAATCGCTTTGCCCATCAATGGCAGGTTCCAGTTCGGCGCAGCGCGCAATCAGGGCATCGCCGGTTTCTTCGATGACCCCAAGATCATCGCTCAAATCGTCGATCCAGGCGCGGATATCGGCCATGAGCACAGCGGTGCTCTCAGGCAGCGCTGCGTTCGCACGCAGGCTCGCTACGCGGTCGGCAATGGCCGCGCCCAGCGGCATGAGGTGGGCCAGGTTGTCCTCGAGCGCGCGCACCAGTTTCACGCGCGGCGCAGTCTGGGTGGTCTCGAAAGGCAGGTGAACCGACTGCTGGTGGAGCTCAGTGATGTCCTGCGCGAGACGACGCCGTTCGAGGTCGATCTTGGGATCGGGGTTGATATCCAAGGTGTCGCGGCTCCAGGCTTCCGCGTCCTTGAGGACTCCAGCCATCTTGCCCGCCAACGCGCGTGAGACCGAACCGGGAAGAACAACCCCGTGGATCAGCGCGGAACAGATGATGCCGATGGCTATCTCCTGCGCGCGCAAGGTCGCAACATCGAAGATGTGCTGCGGCGCATCGACAATCGGCCACACGATGAGGCCCGCCGTATAGCCCGAGAGCACGAACATGTACGAAGTCGGCTTGCGGTCGAGAAGCGAAAGGAAGACGCAGGTCCCCAGCCAGCAGGTCATGGCGCTGACCAGCAGCACCGGACTGTGCACCAGCGGGGGCACGATGAAGATCGCGAAGCTGGCGCCGACGAAAGTCCCGATCAGGCGGAACAGCGCGCGCGAGACGACCGCGCCCGCAAACGGACCCGAGACGATGTAGGCCGTAAGGAACGCCCAATAAGGGCGCTCCAGCCCTATCGAGAAGGCGATGAAGGTCGCCAGCATGGAAGCGATGTAGCACTTGAGAGAGAACACCGCGGCATTGATGCCCCAGCGGTTGGTCATGTGCGTGCGCGCCGCTCATTGATACGGGCTGCAACGAGATCGAGAACCTCGACCGTGGTGGCGAGGTCCTCCTCGCTGATCCCGTCGAGCAATTCGGCGCGCAGCTCGATGAGCCGGGCATCGATCTTGCGCGCAAGGCGTGCGCCTTCGCTCGTGAGATCAAGAATCTTGGCGCGACCGTCCTCGGGATCACCTTCGCGCGAGACAAGGCCTGCCCGTTCGAGATGTTGCAAGGTGCGCACCAGCGAAGCCTCGGTAATACCGATTTCGCGCGCCAGGTCGGACTGGCGCATGCCCCCACCCCGACGCTCCAGATGGAGCAGCGCGTACCCCGTCGAATTGGATATCTCGAGCGAGGCCAGCACCCGATCGGCCAGCTGCCGCCAGCTGCGGGCAAGGGACATGACATGCGCTGGCAGAGCAGCGGACAGGGAATCGCGGTGAGGCATGGATACTTAGTTAGGCTCCTAAGCTTTTTCCGCAACAGGTTGTGCTTTGCAATTTACATTGCAGCAATGTCGCTTTTTGCAACCTGAGGAGAAAGAGATGCCTTCCTGACGTATGCCCACAGGACGCCCCCAAACCTCGGATCAGGGGCGGATCTCTATGGGCGTACCGTCTGGTACAGCCTCCCACAGGGCCTCGATCTCGGCATTGGAAAGCGCGATGCAGCCGTCGGTCCAGTCCCCCGGCACACGCCCCTCACCCCAACCGTTGGGCTGGCCGTGCAGCATGATCATCCCGCCCGGCGAACGCCCCCGCGCCCTCGCGTAGGCCCGGTCGGCTGCGTTGGGATAGGAGATGTGCAGCGAGAGATGGTAGCGCGAGTTGGGATTGCCCCAATCGATGACGTAACGCCCCTCGGGAGTACGCTCATCGCCTTCGAAACGCTTGTGGCCATGCGGATTGTCCCCGAACTGGAGCCCCTCGATCACGTGGACGAGACGGCCGCCCTTCCCCGGCTCCCCCTGCCAGAGTTCCAACGTGCGCGCGGACTTGGTGACGCGCAGGAAGTCGAGTTCCGGCAGCGGCCCGGGAGCCTCCGCCCCGGCGGGAACCAGGGCCCAAAACAGAAGGATCGGGGCAAGCCAGCGCATGCCCCGATCCTATCAGGCCCTCAGCGGGCCGCCAGTCCGCATGTATGCGGAAAAAGGCTATGTGTGCGATCAGTCCGCGAAGGGATCGCGCACGAGGATCGTGTCTTCACGCTCGGGGCTGGTCGAGACCAGCGCGACCGGGGTCTCGATCAGTTCCTGCACGCGCTGGATGTACTTGATCGCCTGCGCGGGAAGGTCCGCCCACGAACGCGCGCCCGCCGTCGTGCCCTGCCAGCCGTCCATTTCCTCGTAGATCGGCTCGACCGCGGCCTGGTCCGCAGCGTGGCTCGGGAAGTAGTCCAGGACCTTGCCATTGAGGCGATAGCCGGTGCAGATCTTGACCTTCTCGAAGCCGTCAAGAACGTCGAGCTTGGTCAGCGCAATGCCGGTCACGCCCGAGATGGCGCAGGACTGACGGGTCAGGACCGCGTCGAACCAGCCGCAGCGGCGCTTGCGGCCGGTGACAGTGCCGAATTCATGGCCACGTTCGCCAAGACGCTGGCCGGTTTCATCGTCGAGTTCGGTCGGGAACGGGCCCGAGCCCACGCGCGTGGTGTAGGCCTTGACGATGCCCAGCACGAAGCCGGTGGCCGAAGGGCCAAGGCCCGAGCCGCTCGCCGCTGTGCCCGACACCGTGTTCGAGCTGGTGACGAAGGGATAGGTGCCGTGGTCAACGTCGAGCAGAACGCCCTGCGCGCCTTCGAAGAGGACGCGGGCGCCCGCCTTCTTGACCTTGTTCAGACGGCGCCAGGTCGGCCCTGCAAACTGCAGCACGAACGGCGCGATCTCGGCCAGTTCCTTGAGCAGCGCTTCGCGGTCGATGGGCGGCTGGCCGAAGCCGGCGCGCAGCGCATCGTGGTGGGCGCACAGGCGATCAAGCTGCGGCTCGAGCGCGTCGAGGTGGGCCAGATCGCACACGCGGATCGCGCGGCGACCGACCTTGTCCTCGTAAGCCGGGCCGATGCCGCGCCCCGTAGTGCCGATCTTGCCGGCACCCGCCGCCGCTTCGCGCAGACCGTCGAGCTCGCGGTGGACCGGCAGGATCAGCGGGCAGTTGTCCGCGATCGCGAAGTTGTCCGCGTTGATCTCCACGCCCTGGCCACGAAGCTTCTCGACTTCGGACTTGAGGTGCCAGGGATCGAGCACGACACCGTTGCCGATGATCGACAGCGTGCCGGTCACGATGCCCGAAGGCAGCAGCGACAGCTTGTAGACCTGCTCGCCCACGACGAGCGTGTGCCCGGCGTTGTGGCCGCCCTGGAAACGGACAACCGCGTCGGCCCGGCTGGCCAGCCAGTCCACGATCTTGCCCTTGCCCTCATCGCCCCACTGGGCGCCGATCACCGTTACGTTTGCCAACGCTTCACGCTTTCACTGCTAATTGAAGTTCCGAGGCGCGCCCTAGGGGAAGGTGGCGCCAAGGGCAAGGTTTGGACGCTCCCATCTGCAATAGAATTGCCATGAAGGCCGCCTCGCGGGGAATTGCATTGCCCGCGAGGTCGTAATGTCCCTTAGAGCGCGACCGCCTCACGCCCTTCCAGAACGTGCGAGCAGCCCAGCGCACGCGGATCGTCGCTGTCCGACAGCGCGGCCAGCGTGATCCAGCCCACGGCGCGCTGCTGCGCGGCTACCTGCACATCGTAACCCAGCGGCAGGAAAAGCTTTTGCGGCTCGTCCGAGGTGGCGGCAAGCGCGCCGATCAGCGGGTCGGGATAGAGCGAGAAGCCGGTCGCGGCCTCGGGCTCCTCGCCCGCCTGGCCGAGAATCTGGTAGGTCCCGCCCCGGCCCAGGCTGCCCGAAATGCCCTCGGCATAGATCGTGAAGCCGAACCAGGACTGATATTCGAAACCATGGCGCTCGGACGGGTCGAGCGTGAGGCGGGCCTTGCCACCCACGCGCGCGGCAATGGCGCGCAGGCCCTCGATGCGGCTGTCGAGCGCGCCGCCCGCCTCGAACGACTCCAGCTGCGCGATGGCGCTCTCGAACGGGCCGACCGCGTAGAGCAGCGGGAGATAGCCTTCGCCGCCCACGTCCACGAGCCCGCCCGCATCCTTGGCATCGAGCATCTCGCGCACCTTCTCGATCTGCGCGGCGTCCAGCGGCAGCGGCCCGGCGCTCAGCGTGTCGACAAGATCCGGCAGCGTGAAGTCGACCGAGATCCCGGTCGCCCCGGCGCTCGCCAGGGTCTCGATGGCCAGTTCCACGATCTCGGCAGCCGCCGCGACCGTGTCGGTGCCGACCAGCTCGGCGCCCAACTGCAGACGCTCGCGCGCGGGGTCGAGGCCATCGCCCTTGATGGTCGAGACCGGGCCCGAATAGGACAGGCGCAGCGGGCGCGGCGCGGTGGCGAGGCTGGTCGCGGCCATGCGCGCGACCTGCGCGGTGATGTCCGAGCGCAGCGCAAGAAGGCGCAGCGACGCGGGATCGACGAAACGGAACATGCGGCGCGCCTGGACACCCGCCATGCGGCTCGCCAGCGACTTCTCGAATTCGAGAAGCGGCGGCTCGACGCGCGCGTAGCCGTGGCTGGCCAGAACGTCATGCCCCACGCGGCGCACATGCTGCGCGGCACGGGCCTGCGCGGGCAGACGGTCTCCAAGCCCTTCGGGCAACAGGTCGCGGTCGGTATCCTGCATGTGAACGATTCCAAACTCCAATGGCCGGACGGCAGATCAGGCAACCCGGCGCTTTCGAACCGCGCGCGGGAGGTGCGCGGCCTTGTTCGGGTGCGCCTATAGGGCCAGCAAGACGGATTCAGCAAGCCGCGAGCCACCCCCGCGCACGATCTTGCCACCTCCGCCCCGATTTCATGCCCTCAATGGCCCAAGGGTGACACCCAGGTTGACACAGTTGACACTGTCCAGGGGAAGATCGTGTCACCTGTCACCCCGCGCCAAACCGCCCCTCCGTCCGATCCCTGCAGAATTGCACCGCCACACATCCCTTTCCTGTCCGACCGCCCCAACACGGCAGAGCGAACGGAGAGAATACCGCAGGCGCCCCGGTGTAGGAAAATCCAATCTCACCGCGCGCAAAGCCAAGGCGCTGCAGGCATCCTCTCGCGTGCCTTGTCAGAAAATGCGGCTGAAGAAGAGCGAAGAAGTTGAGTTCCGAGGGCCATCGCCCTCGGGCTCCCCAAACTGTCGAGCGCAGCTCTGCCTTTCCACCTCAATCTAAGAAGGATGGCCGTTGCATTCGAAGCGCCCTATCCGGAGTGTCATCGTCGGGCCGGTTGGCGACTGTCCGCTCCGTAGTTTAGTTAGAGGGTTAGCCGACACTCACTCGCTGTCGGCCGCCGACCAACCACCGACAGCAGACCGACACTGCAACCGCTGGACACAATTTGAAGCAGACGGGTTAAAGCACCCCGCCTTGGTCCCAAATCTTGACCGCAACACCCCTGCGCCATCCCGAAGCATTATGAGGTGATCCGACCACCATTGCGCCATGCGAGTCCTCTCATTCACATGCACGCCGCGATGATATGCGCCACGGACCAGATCGCGTTTGCGATCCGAAGGATCGCTCTATTGCATCCGGGTGCCATAAGCCAATGCCGGATTATGCCTCATTTTCGGGGTGATCGGGAGGCCCCTTCGGGTTTGACTCAGAGACCCCCCAAGTTGTGCCATCGCCCGGCTTCGGGCGCTTCCCAATGAAAGCACTTTGATAGGAAGAATCCTGCAAAGGTGACCCGCGCTGGACCCGCTGGGCGCATTTTGCGAAGGGCAGAAATGTCCAATATGGAATTCTTGTTTCCCATTGAGATCGATATTTTCTAGATTTATTGACAATCATCGACTTTAGGATATGGATGGTCTCATTCGGGAGCGGCTGGCCCTCCTGTGAATGGAGTTCGAAATTTGGAAGAGTCCCTTACGTCAAGTTACTCGACCCTCGCGCTGCTTGTTTTTCGCGAAGCACGACTAGAGAGGGGAGTTCAACAAGGAAGGTTTGCGCAAGCATTTGGCGTTACTCCAAGTGCATGGAGTAAAATTGAAAATGGAGATTCTAACCTCACATTCGACGCCGCCCTTTCTGCGTGCGGAGCTCTGGGGATGGAGCCATTCCATCTAATGAACATCGTGGTCGATCTATCCAAACAGATGTATTTATATGGATGGTATTTTCAAACCATTACTTTGGGGGCAAAAGAGGACAAGCTCTTGGGGTTGATCTCAAGGTATTTCAGTAGCCAAGGGTATCAAAATCTCAGAAGTTCGTTCAATTCCGTAAGAGTGAGCGTTATCCCGAGTCCGTTTCAACCGGGGCAAACGCCCACTGTTGTTCGATATTGCGGTGATATGACATTCAGAAATTGGATCGATGAGGGAGCCAATGGAGAGCCTCCCTCGCCGCCGGGGTTTTCGCTTCCACCCGTAATTTGGTAAGCGCGTGAGTTGCGCTCTGGTTGTTTGCAAAGGTTTTGTTGCGTAAACATCAGTCGCAGGGTAGCAGTTGACCTTTAATAGGATGCAGAAAATGATACCACATCCTCGACATACACCTTGAAAATCGGGACAGCGGCGATCGCTGATTCGCCTTTTTCTGCATACTATTAGGCGATTGTTGAAGGAGTAATCTGAGCATAAGTGCGGCGAGCCTGTATACATAGAGCGGACTGACTGCTCACAGGCACGTAAATTCAGGCCCTGAACGGCCAATTAGGGCGCCTAACAGCCATAACACCCCTGCAAGAACGTTATGCAGAACTGCGGGCTGCGGGAAGAAGCGGCCATGGCGTAAAGCGCTGTGCTCTCCGATTCCGGGAGCGCGAGGGCGATGGCCCTCGCATTTGTCTTGCTTCCACCTTCTTCAAAGTTCCCCACCCCTTCGACACGAAAAAGGGGCGCGCCCGAAGGCCCGCCCCCATGATCGTTCGTATCGGCAGCGGCCCGGAGGCCGCGGCGTGGATCAGGCGAACTTAAGCGCCTTGACCAGCTTCACGCCCGGAAGGGCTTCGGCCTGCTTGAGCACGTCCTCGGGGACTGCGCTGTCGACCGAGAGCATCAGCACGGCTTCGCCGCCGGTCTCGCGGCGACCCAGGTTGAAGGTACCGATGTTGATGCCGTTCTCGCCCAGCAGCGTACCGATGCGGCCGATGAAGCCCGGGGCGTCTTCGTTGACGATGTACATCATGTCGCCCGACAGGTCGGATTCGACGCTGATGCCGAACAGTTCGATGAGGCGCGGGTCCTGGTTGTTGAACAGCGTGCCCGCCACCGAGCGCTCACCGGCTTCGGTCTTGACCGAGACGCGGATCAGCGTGTGGTAGTTGCCTTCGCGCTCGGTCTTCACTTCGCGCACTTCCAGACCGCGCTCCTTGGCGAGGTAGGGGGCGTTGACCATGTTGACCGAGTCCGACTGGACGCGCAGGAACCCGGCGAGAACCGCGGCGACCATCGGGCGCATGTTGAGTTCGGCGGCCGCACCTTCGGTGTGGATCGAGATGCGCGGGACCGAATCGCGGGTCAGCTGGCCGACGAGGCTGCCGAGCTGTTCGGCAAGCTTCATGTAGGGCTTGAGCTTGGGCGCTTCCTCGGCCGAGAGCGAGGGCATATTGAGCGCGTTGGTGACGCCGCCGTTGACGAGGTAGTCCGAGAGCTGCTCGGCCACCTGCAGCGCGACGTTGACCTGCGCTTCGGTGGTCGAGGCGCCCAGGTGCGGGGTGCAGATGAAGTTCGCACACTCGAACAGCGGCGAGTCCTTGGCCGGCTCGGTCTGGAACACGTCGAGCGCGGCACCGGCCACGTGGCCGCTGTCGAGCATCTTCTTGAGCGCGTTCTCGTCGATCAGACCGCCACGCGCGCAGTTGACGATGCGCACGCCCTTCTTGGTCTTGGCAAGGTTGTCTTCCGAGAGGATGTTGCGGGTCTGCTCGGTCAGCGGCGTGTGCAGCGTGATGAAGTCGGCCTTGCCCAGGACGGTGTCGAGATCCGCCTTCTCCACGCCCATTTCCACGGCGCGCTCAGGGGTGAGGAACGGATCGTAGGCGACGACCTTCATCTTGAGGCCGAGCGCACGGCTGGCCACGATCGAACCGATGTTGCCCGCGCCGATGAGGCCAAGCGTCTTGCCGGTGACTTCGACGCCCATGAAGGCGTTCTTCGGCCACTTGCCTTCCTTGGTCTGCGCGTTGGCTTCCGGGATCTGGCGAGCCAGCGCGAACATCATGGCGATGGCGTGCTCGGCGGTGGTGATCGAGTTGCCGAACGGGGTGTTCATGACAACCACGCCCTTGCCCGAGGCATAGGGGATGTCGACGTTGTCGACGCCAATGCCGGCGCGGCCGATGACCTTGAGGTTGGTTGCCGCATCAAGGATTTCCTTGGTGACCTTGGTCGACGAACGGATGGCAAGACCATCGTATTCGCCGATGCGGGCGATCAGCTGCTCGGGCGTTTCGCCGGTGATGACGTCCACGTCGCAGCCGCGCTCTTCGAAGATGCGCGCGGCGTTGGGGTCCATCTTGTCGGAAATGAGAACCTTGGGCTTGGTCATTTTACAAATTCCTTGTCGTCGTCCCGCGCGTCCACACATGGACAGCTGGCGGGGAACACAGGCGGCACATTGCCAGACCTGCGGGAGAACCGGCCCCGGCGCGATGGCCGGGACACAGCGACAAAATCAGGCAGCGGCCTTGACGGTGGCGTAGGCCCAGTCAAGCCAGGGACCGAGATCCTCGATGTCCTGGGTGTTGACCGTGGCGCCGCACCAGATGCGAAGGCCTGCGGGCGCATCGCGGTAGCCGGCGAGATCGAAGGCCGCGCCTTCCTTCTCCAGAGCCGCGGCGAACTTCTTGATGAAGTCGGTGTCCGCGCCTTCGACGGTGAGGCAGACCGAGGTCTTCGAACGGGTCGCCGGATCGGCGGCCAGGTGGCCGAGCCAGTCGCGGTCGGCCACGATCTTGTCGAGGGCTGCCGCATTGGCGTCCGAACGGGCCTTGAGGCCTTCGAGGCCGCCCAGGTCCTTGGCCCACTCCAGCGCGAAGATCGCGTCTTCGACGGCCAGCATCGAAGGAGTGTTGATCGTCTCGCCCTTGAAGATGCCCTCGATCAGCTTACCGCCCTTGGTGAGGCGGAAGATCTTGGGGAGCGGGCGATCGGGGGTGTAGGTTTCCAGACGCTCGACCGCACGGGGGCCGAGGATCAGGACGCCATGGCCGCCTTCGCCGCCCAGGACCTTCTGCCAGGAGAAGGTGGCAACGTCGATCTTGGACCAGTCGATGTCGTAGGCGAAGACGCCCGAGGTCGCGTCGGCGAAGGCCAGGCCTTCACGGTCGGCGGGAATGAAGTCCGCGCTCGGAACGCGCACGCCCGAAGTGGTGCCGTTCCAGGTGAAGAGCACGTCGTTGCTCCAATCCACCTGGGTCAGGTCGGGGATCTGGCCGTAGTCGGCGCGGATCACGGTGGGGTCGAGCTTGAGCTGCTTGGCCGCGTCCGTCACCCAGCCTTCGCCGAAGCTTTCCCAGGCGAGCGTGGTGACCGGCTTGGCGCCGAGCATGGTCCACATGGCCATCTCGAAGGCGCCGGTGTCGGAACCGGGGACAATACCGATGCGGTGGGTGTCGGGCAGCTGCAGCACTTCGCGCATCAGGTCGATGCAGTACTGAAGGCGCGACTTGCCGATCTTCGCGCGGTGCGAACGACCCAGCGATTCGGTGGCCAGCTTTTCGGGAGCAAAGGTGGGTGCCTTGGCGCAGGGACCCGACGAGAAATGCGGACGCGCAGGCTTGCGCGCCGGAACCGTAATATCAGTCATTTAAGACTCTCCTCACAGAGAGCACGCGCGGCGTTGGGACCGCGTGGCCCGAAGCCGCATCTAAAGCGTTGCCCGATCATGTCAAACGATTCCCGCTGCCAATCGGGGCAATTGCACGATGGTCGGATATTCCGCGCCCCGGAAGGCTGCTTTTCCGTCGGGGAAGTTGCCGAGGGAAAGTCCAATCGCGGTGAGAAAGAAGTTGTTTTTCAAGGGGCCATCGCCCCTTGGCCCCGGAATCGGCGACCTCACCAGTCTCGGCCATGGCGGCGCGACAAAGCTGAGGTGGACAGTTTGGGGAGCCCGAGGGCAATGGCCCTCGGAAGTGATCTTCCTGCTTTTTCCGCAGGCTAGCCAGCTCCGCGCACTCATCTCCTTGGAACACCAGCGATCTCCACGGGTTGAGGAAGCAACCTCACGTTAACCACGCAGGTGTGATACCCTCATCCCATGCGCAGAAACCTGCTGATCCTGCCCCTCCTGGGCCTGCTCGGCGCCTGCATCGGCAGCCCGCAGCCGCCTGCCTCGCAGCGCGAGAGCGCGCGGCCGTCCCAGTCCTCGCGGCCTTCGCACGCCTACAGCCGCCCCAGCCCCGCCTTTGGCCAGTGTCTGAGCGAACTGAGCGCGCAGCACGCCGCCTTCCAGCCGCTCGACGACAAGTACTTCGGCAAGGGCTGTTCGACCGTGAACACGGTGCGCCTGTCCAGCCTTGCCAGCGACACCGCCTCGCTTGGCCTCACCAACCTGGGCCCGGTGACCTGCACGGTGGCGACCGGGTTTGCCGGATGGGCGCGCTTTGGCGTCGACCGGGCGGCCGAGCAGATCCTGGGCAGCCGCATCGCGCGGATCGAGACGTTCGGCAGCTACAACTGCCGAAACGTGGCCGGGACCGCCAAGCGTTCAGGACACGCGACGGCCAACGCCATCGACGTCTCGGCCTTTGTCCTTGCCGATGGACGGCGGATTTCGGTCCTGGACGACTGGGAACAGGGATCCGGCGCGGAAAAGCGCTTCCTGCGCGTCGTCCACGAGAGCGCCTGCAAGCGGTTCGGCATGGTGCTGGGTCCCGATTACAACGCCGCGCATGCCAACCACTTCCACCTGGAGGCGACGGGTGGGAGCTATTGCCGCTAGGGCGCGGCGACGCTGCCCCGCCCCTCAGCTCCCGAAGGCGCGGATTTCGAAGGGGCGCGCGATGTCGAGCATGACTTGCGCGCAGGGGCGCCGCCGGGGTCCCTTGCCCGGTTTGATGAGAACGCGCGCCTTGCACAGGATCAAGGTCTGGGTCAGGCGCCAGTCTTCGGCCCATTCGGCGTAGATCGACGAAAGGCTGGGCGGCAGGTAGCCGATGCCTTCGCCCGCGATGTGGACGGCGATGCGGTTGCAGGCAAAGCCATTGGGCGCGGTCTCGACCAGCCGGGCGAGAAAATCGCGCCCGAGCACTTTTGCCTGACTGGTCCCATGCGTGACGATCCCCGCCACGGCCGTGGGTGCCTCTGCCCCCCAGGCCAGCGCCGAATGGCCCCGGG
The DNA here is from genome assembly GCF_020524485.1 of Novosphingobium profundi. Taxonomy (GTDB): domain Bacteria; phylum Pseudomonadota; class Alphaproteobacteria; order Sphingomonadales; family Sphingomonadaceae; genus Novosphingobium; species Novosphingobium profundi_A. The sequence goes on from NZ_JAIVLF010000005.1 coordinate 537,550, forward strand.
CCAGCCGCACCACCTCGTGCGTGTACTGCCCCTTGCCCGCGAGGAAGTAGCCCTTCCCTTCGGTGCGCACGTCGCGCATGCGCGCCGCTGAGCTGCTCTGCGCAGGTCCGCGGCCACCTTTTCTGAACACTCCAAGGCCCATGATCCGCTCCATTCTTGTGGGGGAGTCGAAGGCTTGGGGTACCATGCAGAAAGGCGAGTTAGCAGCGCCAACTAACTCGGGAATGGAGGTGTTTCTCCAGGCGACGGATCAGGCCGAAAGACCGCCCTCATCGCCGTCCATGCGGTAATCAGGGAGCGCTTCCAGTGCCTGGCGCAGCGCCTCGCCCCAGCCGTCCGAGACCGACTGCAGATAGGGGTCGCCCGCCTCGATCCGCCGCTCGTGGAGCGGGGTAAAGCGGTCGCGCTCGATCACGAGAAGATCGAGCGGGAGGCCCACCGAGAGATTGGCCTTGAGCGTGGAATCGAAGGACACGGTCATCAGCTTCACCGCCGCCTCGAAACTCATGTCGGGCTCGTAGCCGCGCAGGAGGATGGGACGGCCGTACTTGGTCTCCCCGATCTGGAAGAAAGGGGTGTCGAAACTCGCCTCGATGAAGTTGCCTTCCGGGTAGATCATGAACAGGCGCGGCTCCATCCCTGCGATCTGGCCCGCCACGATGATCGTCGCGCTGAAAGTGCCCGCCGCCGCGCGCTGGCCATTGTCCTCGACCCGGCTGGCGATCGTCTCGTGAAGGAGGTTGCCCACGATCGTTGCGACCTGGAACATCGTCTCGGCCTCGAGCAGCGAATTGTGCCGGTCCGAGGGGGCCTTGTTGCGCTCTTCCAGCTGGCTGATCACGGCCTGCGTGGTGGCGAGGTTGCCTGCCGTCATGATCGTGATGATTCGCTCACCGGGCACTTCCCAGTGGTTCATCTTGCGGAAGGTCGAGATGTTATCGACCCCCGAATTGGTCCGCGTGTCGCTCATGCACACGAGGCCACGCTCCAGCATCATGCCAACGCAGTACGTCATGGAAGCTCTTGTTCCTGCAAACTTTTCTGAGGAGCGCCGGAGCCCTGCCCCGAACGTCTCACGTCCCGTAACCTGAACAGCCGGGACAGACCGGCCGTCACGTCAGGCCGAACCGCTTCCCGTCTGCTGCTGCTGCTGCGACCCGTCGCCGGATTGCTGCTGCTGCTGACCTCCTAGCAGCTTCTCGGCCACCGACAAATGGACATCAAGGCTCGTCGCGCCGCCGCCATGGGAAATACCTGTAACCGGCGCGGCCTCGCCATAGTCGCAACCCGTGGCTACGCGAATGTACCGCTCATCCGGGCAGACCTTGTTCGAGATGTCAAAGCCGACCCAGCCCAGGCCCTGTACGTACGCCTCGGCCCAGCCGTGCCCGGCCTCCTGCTCGTCGCGGTCGTCCATCTTGAGATAGCCGCCCACGTAGCGCATCGGAATGTCGAGCAGGCGCCCGGCGCTGATGAAGACGTGGGCATGGTCCTGGCACACGCCCTTGCCCGCGGTGAGCACCTGTTCGGCGGTGGTCGACGTGTCGGTCTCGCCCGGCAGGTACTCGACCGCCTCGCCCACCGCGTAGGAGAGCGCGTGGAGAAAGCCGAGCGTGTCCTCGCGGTCCGCCTCGACCGAGGCAACGAGCTGGCGCACCTTGTTGCCCGCGCGGGTCAGGCCGGTCGGGCGCAGGAAGCACCACAGCGGCATGTGCCCCGAATGCATGCCCGTCACCCCGTCGCTGATCGAGGTCTGCACCGAGCCCTTGCAGGTCACGATGACTTCCTGCGCGCCCGCCTCGAGCGAGACGAGCGCGGTGTGGTTGTTGTGCTGGTCGTCGTACTCGGCCTCGACCTTCGCGCCGGTCAGCTCCATCTTCCAGTCGAGCACGTCCTGCCCGTGGGTGGACTTGGGTTTCAGGCGCAGGCGCTGCAATCCATGCGAAACGGGGTCTTCAAAGACATAGCGGGTCGTATGGGAAACGGTCAGCAGCACGAAGGCCCCTTACTCTGTGAAGCGGTAGTCGGCCGCGATGACGGCGCCGACCTCGTTGGTGCGGGTGATGAAGTCCTGCAGAAATTCGTGCAGGCCCTGGTCGAAGATCTCCTCGACATCGATCTGGTGCAGCCGCGAGAGCTTGTCGCGCAGGAGTTCGTGCGCGGAAGTCTCCCCGCCGTACTCCTTGGCAAGGCCAGCCAGATTGCTGCGGATCTTCTCGGCGCAGAACACCAGGCTGCGCGGGAACTGGCCGTCGAGGATCAGGAAGCGGGCGATCTCGCGCGGGTCCATCGAGCCCGCGTTGAGCCAGGAGAACGCCCGGTTGCCCGCGACCGAGCGCAGCAGCGTGTCCCACTGCTGGTTGTCGAGGTTCGAGCCGACCCAGGCGTTGGAGGGTAGCAGCACGTAGTACTTCACATCGAGAATGCGCGCGGTGTTGTCCGCGCGCTCGATGAAAGTGCCGATGCGCGCGAAGTTATAGACCTCGTTGCGCAGCATGGTGCCTTCAAGCGCGCCGCGCACGAGCGTGCCGGTGCGGCGGATCGCGGTGAGCACTTCGCCCAGGTTCGTCTCACGCACGGGGCGCGCGAGCATGTCCTTGAGCGTCATCCAGCCCTCGTTCGTGGCTTCCCACACCGCGTTGGTGATGCTGGTGCGCACGACCCGCGCGTTGGTCCGCGCGTATTCGAGCATCTTGAGGACCGATCCCGGATTTTCCGGATCGCGCAGGATGTAGTTGAACACCTGCGGGCCGGAGAAATCGGAATAGAGGGCCTCATAATCCTCGATCAGGCCGGCCGTAGTCAGCACCGAGCGCCACTCGTCGTGCTGCGAATCCTTGCTCGATCCGGTGAGCGCGAGGTGGAAGCCCACGTCGATCAGGCGCGCGGTGTTCTCCGCCCGCTCCAGGTAGCGGGCCATCCAGTAAACGCCGTTGGCAGCACGTCCGAGCATCAGTCCTCCAGCACCCAGCTGTCCTTGGTGCCACCGCCCTGCGAGGAATTGACCACCAGCGATCCTTTCTTGAGCGCGACGCGGGTGAGGCCGCCGGGCGTGATGTCGATCCCGTCGGGCGAGACCAGCACGAAGGGCCTGAGGTCCACGTGGCGCGGCGCCAGCCCCTCGCGCGTGAAGATCGGCACCGTCGAGAGCGAAAGCGTGGGCTGGGCGATGTAGTTTTCGGGCTTGGCGCGCAGCTTCTGCTCAAAGGCGGCCAGCTCCTTCTTCGAGGAGGTGGGCCCGATCAGCATGCCGTAGCCGCCCGAACCGTGCACTTCCTTGACCACCAGGTCCTTCAGGTTGTCGAGCACGTAGGCCAGCGAATCTTCCTCCGAACAGCGCCAGGTCGGCACGTTGTTGAGGATCGGCTTTTCGCCTGTGTAGAATTCCACGATCTCGGGCATGTAGCTGTAGATCGCCTTGTCATCGGCGATCCCTGTGCCCGGCGCGTTGGCAATGGTGACGCCGCCCGAACGGTAGACGTCCATGATGCCCGCCACGCCCAGCACCGAATCCGCGTTGAAGGTGAGCGGGTCGAGATAGTCGTCATCGACACGCCGGTAGATGACGTCGATCGCCTTGTAGCCGGTCGTCGTGCGCATCGCGACGCGCCCGTTCATGATGCGAAGGTCACTGCCCTCCACCAGTTCCGCGCCCATCTGGTCGGCGAGGAAGGCGTGCTCGAAATAGGCCGAATTGTAGATGCCCGGCGTCAGCACCGCGACGACCGGGCGCTTGCCCCCAGCGGCGTTGTAGGCCGCGGGCGCACAGGCGCGCAGCGAACGCGCGAGGCGGCGCGGGTAGTCCGAGACGGGGCGCACCGGGATCTGCGTGAACAGGTCCGGGAACATCGCCATCATCGTCTCGCGGTTCTCCAGCATGTAGGAGACGCCGGACGGCGTGCGCGCGTTGTCCTCCAGCACCATGAATTCATCGGGCCCCGTGCGCACGAGGTCGATGCCCACGATATGGGTGTAGACTCCGCCTGGCGGGGTGAAGCCGATCATCTGCGAGAGGAACGCCTCGTTGTTGCGCAAGGCGCTGATCGGGAGGCGCCCCGAGCGGATGATTTCCTGGCGGTGGTAGAGGTCCTGGAGGAAGGCGTTGATCGCGCGCACGCGCTGCTCGATCCCCTTGGTGAGCTTGCGCCATTCCTTTGCGGTGATGATCCGGGGGATCATGTCGAAGGGGATGAGACGCTCTTCGGCGTCCGATTCCCCATAGACATTGAAAGTAATTCCGATGCGGCGGAAGAAACGTTCGGCTTCCCCGTCCTGTCGTTTCAACCAGGACTTGTCCTGCGCGTCGTACCAATTGCGAAAATCGGCATAGGCGGAACGAACAGTTCCGTCCTCGTTGAGCATTTCGTCAAACTTCGGTGCGTTCGTCGTCGACATCGTGACTCCCGTTTGTCCACGTGATGCAACATAGAACGGGACTTGCCAAGGACCCCCCGCTGCAGGTGCGAAATAAAAGTTTCACACCCTGCAGAAGGGTTAAGGCAGACAGGAGAGATGTGTTCCAGCGAAAAGCAAAGGCTTTTTACGCTCAAGTCCGTGCGCTCAGGCGAGCAGCCCCCGGGACGCAAGGTCGGCGCGCAGCGTGGGCGCATCCTGGAAGTGATGGACGTTCCAGCCGAGCGCGGCCGCCGCTTCGATATTGGCCGCGTTGTCATCAATGAAGAGCATCGCGGGAGGGGCGTGGCCAAAGCGCTGCGCGGCGAGATCAAAGATGCGACGGTCGGGCTTTGCAATCTTCTCATCGCCCGAGACGACGATCTCCCCGAACAGGTCGAAGAGCGGCTCCTGCGCGCGGTATTCGCGCCAGAAGGGCGAGGCGAAGTTGGTTATCGCGAACAGCGGCATGCCCGAGGCCGCCAGCTCGCGCACGATCTCGTGCGAGCCCGGGACATTGCCGGGGATCGTCTCGAGGAAGCGCGTGGCGTAGGCGTCGATCAGGTGATCGTGGCCGGGGAACGCGGCCTTGCGCTCGGCGACGAGCTCGGCAAGCTCGCGGCCCTCGTCATGCTGATGGTGCCATTTCTCGGTGACGACCGTCGTGCAGAACCAATCCAGCTCCTGCGGATCGTCGATGAGCTGGGCAAACAGGCGGCGCATGTCCCATTGGACAAGCACGCGGCCCACGTCGAAAACAACGGCATCTATTCCAGACACGGCAAAACCCCCGCACATGGCGGGGGTCTCATGTCATCAGTGCACAGACCGACCGCCGTAAGTCTCCCCGCCGCCGACAGGCCGCGGGGACAGGCGAATCAGATCAGCCCTGGCGCGCCTTGAACTTGGGCTGCGTCTTGTTGATGACGTAGGTGCGGCCACGGCGACGGATCACGCGGTTATCGCGGTGACGGCCCTTGAGCGACTTGAGGCTGTTGCGAATCTTCATGTCTTGTCTCGTCCAGGTTGGTCAGGCGGTTACCGACCGCCGGAAATTTGAAGTCGGCCCGTTACTGGTTGGCGCGCACAGAGTCAAGCATCGCGCCGCGCCAGCAACGGCAAAACGGGGCCATTCATCTGCCAGCAACGCACGCAGATGCTATGGCCTTCGCGGGTCCGCTCCCCTACCCAGATCGCGCCCGACACGCCAGCCCCAAGGAAAAGACGCACGTGGCCTACCCTGATCTTTCGCCGAATCGCCGGTCCATCGCTGGCCCGGTGCGCCGCGCCGCCGGACGGGTGCTGACGGTTTCGCTGGCCAGCGCCCTCCTGATCTCCCCCGCCCTCGCCCAGCCGGGCTGGGGTTCGCGCTACGGCGGATGGGGCGGATACGGGGGCTATGGTGGCTGGCGCGGGCCGGGCTGGAGCGGGCCGATCGCACCAATGGCCCCGCGCTCCAGCCACCGCGAAAAGGACCCGCGCGATGGCCGCGTCCAGGTCAGCCGATTCGTGCGCGCCGACACCCTGGCCGATACGCTGGGCCATGGCCCGATCAAGGTCATCACCACCGCGCAGGACAATGGCCCCGAGGGGGACTGGGTCGATCCTTCCGAGCGCGCCCGCTTCGAGGCCGCCGTGGTCAACTCGCTGGTCAACGCGGGCTACGACACGCTCAACACCACCGGCCCTGACACGCAGGTCGCCGCACTCACGATTCGCCAGCGCGTGCTCGTCCCCGCCGAGATGGACCACAAGCCCGTCAGCGGCGCCGCCGCCGTCTCGGTCGGCACGCTGGGCACCGCCTATGGCCTCTCGGTCAATGTCGACATGTCCAAGCCGCGCACCGCGCTTGTCTCGACCCGGCTTGAGCTCACCATCCGCGACCGGGCCGAGGGCAAGGTGCTGTGGGAAGGCAACGCCGAGATGGCCACCTACGAAGGCGATGAGGACTGGAGCGAGGCCGCCATCGCGACGCGGCTTGCCGATGCCCTGCTCGACCGCTTCCCCGATGGCGAGCCCGTCACTGTGCCTGTCACCGAGATCGGCATCCCCGAGGCGCCCGAGGTCCTGCCCGATCCCCAAAACGGCGCCCTTCCCGCCAAGTAGCGCGCTTGCATCCCGGCGCCCGGACGCCCACATCAGGGACATCGGCGCACCACGCGGTGCCCGAACGATCCACGCGCCCTCCCCGATGGGAGATCGGCCATGTCCGGGAGATCCGCAATGCCAAGGCTGCCCTTTCCCCTGCTTGCGCTCACCGCAGGCGGCGCGCTGGCAAGCCTTGCTGCCTGCACGACCACCCCGGTGGCAGGCCCTGTCGAGGTCACCCGTTTCCACCGCCTGCCCGCAGCGCCCGGCACCCCGCGCGGGGCCTTGCGCCTCGAGCTCGTGACGAGCGATGCCAGCAGCCTGGAGCTTGCCCCCTACCGCGCGGCCATTGCCGCCGAGCTGACACGCGCGGGCTACCGCGTCCTTCCCGCCTCCGCGGGCGCGAGCACCGCGCAGAGCCTCGCGCGCCTGCGGATCGAACAGGTCCGTTTCCGTCCCTCCTCGGGCCGCTCGCCGGTTTCGGTGGGGGGCAGCGCGGGGACCGGCGGCTACGGGTCGGGGGTAGGCCTTGGCATCGGCCTTGACCTCACGCCGCGTCCCGGCGAGCAGATCGAGACCCGGCTCTTCCTCACCATCGATGACGCCGCCTCGGGTGCGCGCCAGTGGGAGGGCCGCGCCCACCGGATCGTCTCGACCAAGTCCGACCTTGCCGCGCCCGACGCGAACGCCCAGGCGCTCGCGCGCGCCCTACTTGAAGGTTTCCCCGGCGAATCGGGCGAAACCATCCTCGTGAAATGACAGAAAAGACCAGAATGACCGACATCCAGATCCACGCCGACTTCGACGCGGGCAACATCGAGGTGCTCTCGATCGAGGGCGCCAGCGCACGCCTCGCCATCCAGCGCGACCACATGAGCGAGTTCGCCCAGTGGTTCCACTTTCGCGTGTCGGGCGCGGCGGGCCGCGAACTGACGCTCAAGATCACCGGCCTCAATGGCTCGGCCTACCCGATGGGCTGGCCCGGCTACAACGCCTGCGTCTCCGAGGACCGCGCGCTGTGGACGCGCACGCCGAGCACCTTTGCCGAGGGCGATGAAGGCGGCAGCCTGACGATCCGCTATACGCCCAGCTCCGATCTCGCCTGGTTCGCCTACTTCGCGCCCTATTCGATGGAGCGCCACCACGATCTTATCGCCGACGCCGCGCAGTGCGAGGGCGTCACCCTGCGCACGCTGGGCACCACGCTCGACGGCCAGCCGCTCGATTGCCTCGAGATGGGTACCGGCCCTGTCAGCGTGTGGCTCTACGCCCGCCAGCATCCGGGCGAATCGATGGCCGAATGGTGGATGGAAGGCGCGCTTGACCTCCTCACCGATCCCGCCAACTCGGTAGGCCGCGAACTGCGCCGCCGCGCCAGCTTCCACATCGTGCCCAACTGCAACCCGGACGGCTCGCGCCGCGGGCACCTGCGCACCAACGCGGTGGGCACCAACCTCAACCGCGAATGGGCCGAGCCGACCCCTGAAAAATCGCCCGAGGTCCTCGCCATCCGCAACGCGATGGACGCGACCGGGGTCGACTTTGCGATGGACGTCCACGGTGATGAGGCGATTCCGGCCGTCTTCCTCGCCGGTTTCGAGGGCATTCCCTCGCTGACGCCCGCGCAGAAGGCCGGGTACGATCGCTTTGGCGAACTGCTCGACCGCCGCACGCCCGATTTCCAGCGCAAGCTGGGCTACCCCACCGCGCCTGCGGGCAAGGGCAACCTCGCGATGTCGACCAACCAGGTCGCCGAACGCTTCGGTGCGGTCTCGATGACGCTGGAAATGCCCTTCAAGGACCATGACCCGGCCGCCGATCCGCGCCAGGCCTGGAGCCCGGAACGCTCGATGCAGCTGGGCCAGGATTGCCTGGGCGCGCTGCTTGAATGGCTTGAAGAGCGCGACGCAGGCTGAAGATAGAGCAGGAAGAAGAGAGAATCCGAGGGCCATCGCCCTCGGGCTCCCGGAACTGTCGACCGCACCGTTCTCAGCCACGGTGGCGCGCGAGAGGTGAGGTAGACAGTTTTGGGGTCAAGGGGCGATGGCCCCTTGAAAACCTTCTTTACTGGCTGCCCTTACGCAAGGTTGGCCGGACCGAACGCGTGCGGGATCAGCACCGAGAGCGGCTCTTCCAGCACGCCCTCCGCGCCATCGCTCCACACCACCGGGTCGGTACCGCCCAGCTGCGCCACCTCGTTCAGCATCTGACGGCAGCGACCACACGGCGTCACCACCATGCCCTCGCCCGGATGCCCCGGCGCTCCGCCCGTCACCGCGACCGCAACAAGCTGCCCGGCGTCTCCGGGCTGGGACAGGATCTTGGCAACCGCCACCGTCTCGGCGCAGAGCGAGAGACCGTAGCTCGCGTTCTCGACATTGGCGCCGGTCACCACCGCGCCATCGCCCATCAGGAGCGCGGCCCCGACATGAAACTTCGAATAGGGCGCATAGGCGCTGTGCGCGGCCTCGCGCGCCTTCGCCATCAGCGCATCGCGCTGGGCTTCGGAAAAGGAATCGGGCGTTGTCGTCATGAGGCGGGCCTTATCACGAGCCAGCGCAGATCGCCCGGGGCAATCTGTGTCGAAAGCGCGCTGTTGGCGGTCCACAGCATCCAGTCGCGCCCCGCATAGGACGGCGCGAAGCGGTCGCGCACCAGCCACAGGTTGCGGTCGAGCTTGCGCGCGATCGCATAGCGCGCCTGGAAAGCTTGCGTGACCTTGAGGATCGTGGGCTTGCCGGTATGCGTCTCGACCTGGTTGAGGAAGGTCATCAGCTCGCTTTCGACCCGCGCGTCGGAGACCTTGCCCGCGCAGCCATCGGCCAGCGTGTCGAGCTCCACCGCAGGGGGCAGCAGATCCCCCTCGCGCGGGACCGTGGTGACGAAGTTGGCGGCCTGCTTTTCAGCCGGTTGGCACGGATCGTAGCGGTGGACCGCCCCCACCTGCATCCCGGCGCCGCGCGCGGCCTCGAAATTGGCGACGAAACGCGGATCACGCTCGTCCACGCCCGCGCTCGCATCGATATAGGCAAAGTCCGCGCCGATGGCCTTCAGCGACTTCCAGCTGACCACGCCGTCGCGCGCGCCGATTTCCACCCCTTGCGTGGGGTAGAGCGCCCGGTCGGGCAGCCAGCTATGCGCCCGGTACCAGGCCCAGCCTGCCCCGCCCAGGCCCAGCACCGCCAGCACCACGACGAAGCGCACCAGCCAGCGCAGCCGTGCGGCCGCCTTCTTCCTTCGCGATGTCATGCCTTGATTGCGTCCCGGGCCCTGTCGTCAGCGCGTGCAGTGTAAGAGTGAAGTATGGTCTTCGATCGTTAACAATCGTCAACCACGGATATGGAGCACGCAGATCAGCGTGAACAGACGCCGCGCGGTGGGATGGTCGGTCTCGACCTTGCCGTCGAGACGCTCGATCAGCAGTTCGGCGGCGTCGTTGTGAATGCCGCGCCGGGCCATGTCGATGGTCTCGATCTCCTGCGCGGTGGCCTTGCGAATCGCCTGGTAGTAGCTCTCGCAGATCGCGAAGTATTCACGGATGGGGCGGCGAAAGCGCGCCAGGCCCAGCACCAGCGTTTCCAGCTCGGTGCCCTTCTCGTCGGAGACCTGCATCGAGAGCCGCCCGTCGCGTACCGAAAGATGCAGGTGGTAGGGGCCCTCGTGCCCGCCCTCGTAGGCGCGCAGCGGCTTGAAGAGGTTGTCCTCGATCAGGTCGAAGATCGCGATCCGGCGCTCCTGCTCGATATCGGCATTGCGCCACAGGATCGTGGTATCGTCGAGTTCGATATGAGAGATGCGCGGGTCCGCCATGATTCCTCTGGCCTTACGCGCTTGCAGCAGGACCGGGCAACCCTGACCTTTGGTGCCCTTGCCACGCCCCATCCACAAGCTGGGGAAAAAATTCGCCGTCGCCTGTGCCTCGCCCCCTTGCCCGCTGGCGCGCGCGGGCGCATTGGGGAAGGCTTATGGCACAGCAGGACGTTCTCAAACTCGCCGAAGTCTCGAGCGACGACACGCAGGGCGCGCGCGCCCTTCCCTCGAACGTGGAAGCCGAAGCCGCGTTCCTGGGCGCGCTGCTGATCGACAACCGCGTGCTGGAGGAACTCCAGACCCAGCTCGGCCCCCAGCACTTCTTCGAGCCGGTCCACGCCCGCATCTTCGAGCGCATCGTCACCCTGCTCGACCGCAAGGCGGTGGTCACCCCGGTCACGCTGCGCCCTTATTTCGAGGCCGACGAGCAGCTCAAGGCGCTGGGCGGCGTCTCCTACCTCGCGCGCCTCACCGCCGACGGACAGGGCCTCCTCGCCCCGCGCGAGCTGGCCGACCAGATCTACGACCTGGCGCTCCTGCGCGAACTGATTACGGTGGGCCGCACCCTCGTCGAAGGAGCGATGGACACCTCCGAGGCGGTCGAGCCGCAGCAGCAGATCGAACAGGCCGAAGCCGCGCTCTACAAGGTGGCCGAAGGCGCTGCGTCGGCCAACGAGGCCAAGAGCTTCGCGCAGGCCACCCACACCGCGATCTTCAACATCGAGAAGGCGTTCAATTCGGGCGGCAACATCTCGGGCAAGACGACCGGTCTGGAATCGGTCAACTCCAAGATCGGTGGCCTTCACGATTCCGACTTGATCATCCTGGCCGGGCGTCCCGGCATGGGCAAGACCTCGCTCGTCACCAATATCGCGTTCAACACCGCGCAGCGCTATGTCGACGACATGGCGCTGGGGATCGAGCACAAGCGCTCGGTCGGCGCACCGACCGCCTTCTTCAGCCTCGAAATGAGCGCCGACCAGCTGGCCACGCGTATCCTCGCCGAACAGTCGGGCATCAGCTCCGAAGCGCTGCGCATGGGCAAGATCAGCCGCGAGGACTTCCAACAGCTCTCCTTTGCCAGCCAGCGCCTCGCCGAGCTGCCGCTCTACATCGACGATACGCCGGGCCTCTCGATTGCCGCGCTGCGCACCCGCGCGCGCCGCTTGAAGCGCCGCTACAACATCGGCCTCATCATCATCGACTACCTGCAGCTGCTCTCCGGCTCGGGCCGCGCCAACGACAACCGCGTGAACGAAATTTCGGAAATTTCGCGTGGTTTGAAGACGCTGGCGAAGGAACTGGAAGTGCCCGTGATCGCGCTTTCCCAGCTCAGCCGCGCGGTGGAAAGCCGCGAGGACAAGAAGCCGATGCTCTCCGACCTTCGCGAATCCGGCTCGATCGAGCAGGACGCCGACATGGTCTGGTTCGTCTTCCGCGAAGACTACTACGTCAACGCGACCGAACCCAAGTTCCCCGCCGAAGGCGATCCGCCAGACGTAGTCGACAAGTGGGAGGCCTGGCGCCAGCGCATGGAGCAGGTCACAGGTCTTGCCGAACTGATCGTCGCCAAACAGCGTCACGGTTCCACGGGCCGCGTGCGCCTGAAGTTCGAGGCGCGCATCACGAAGTTCTCGGACCTCGATGCCGACGATCCGCGCGGCGGGTTCGTTTCGGACTAAGAAGATATTTTCCAAGGGGCCATCGCCCCTTGACCCCAGAATCAGCGACCTCACCTCTCTCGCGCCACGGTGGCTGAGAACGGTGAGGTCGACAGTATGGGGAGCCCGAGGGCGATGGCCCTCGGAATCTCTTTATTCTGCTGCCTGGACTTCCCCCGAAGGCACCTCCTCAGCGCCCATCCGCATGAGCCCGGCATAGACGCCCAGCGCCACCAGCACGCCCACGAACCAGGCGTAGGTGTAGACCTGCCCCCAGAACCAGCCCACGGAGCCAAAGCTTGCCGGGAACGAGACGGCAAGGAAGCCCGGCACGTTGGGCGCGATGCCCGCGGCCAGCGCGATCAGGGCCTTGGGGTTCCAGCCATTGCCATAGCGGTAGGGCCCATGCTCCTGGTAGAGCCCCTCGACGTCGAGCCGCGTTGCGCGCACCAGCCAGTAGTCCGCGATGAGGATGCCCGCGATGGGACCGAGCAGCGCGCCGTAGCCGGTAAGCCAGGTGTAGATGTAGCCGTTGGTGCTCTCCAGGAGCTTCCAGGGCATCATGAACAGGCCGATGAAGGCGGTGAACAGTGCCCCGGTGCGGTAGGAAATGCGCGAGGGGTAGAGCGCGGCAAAGTCATAGGCCGAGCACACCAGGTTCGCCGCGATGTTGCACGAGACGGTGTCGACCGCGATGACGATGAGGCCGAGCAGCACGAACGGTCCCGAGAGCGTGCCCGCCAGTTGCACCGGGTCCCAGATCGCCTCGCCGTAGATCACAACGGTAGCCGAAGTCGTCATCACGCTGATCAGCGCGACAAGGCCCATCGTCGGCGGCAGGCCCAGCGTCTGGCCGATCATCTGGTCCTTCTGGCTCTTGGCGAAACGGGTAAAGTCCGGGATGTTGAGCGCCAGCGTGCCCCAGAAGCCGACCATGGCGGTGAGCGAGGGCAGGAAGACCAGCCAGAACTCGCCCTCGCGCGCACCGCCCGGAACGAAAGCCGAAGGGCTGGAGAAGATCGGCCCGACACCGCCCGCAGCATCCAGCGCCCACCACAGGAGGCCAAAGCAGGCCACCATCTTCAAGGGCGCCGTCCAGGTCTCCAGACGCCGGATGGTGAGGATGCCCTTGCGCACGAAGGCCAGCTGGATCGTCCAGAAGGTGAGGAACGCAAGCAGTTCGCCGATACCGATGCCGAAGAAGGGCAGTGGGCTTCCGCGCATGTCCGCGCCGAGGAAGATGCCGAGCAGCGTGAGGAGCGCCTCGCCCCCGATCCAGGTCTGGATGCCGTACCACCCGCAAGCGACGAGCGCGCGGGCCGCGGCCGGAAGCCGTCCGCCCACCGTCCCGAAGGAGGAGCGCACCAGCACCGCGAACGGCACGCCATAACGCGCACCGGGGTGCCCGATCAGCAGCATGGGAATGAGGATGATGATGTTGCCGAGGATGACCACGCTGGTCGCCTGGAGCGCGGACATGCCCTGTTCGATCAGCCCTGCCGCCAGCATCCAGGTCGGCACGGCGACGATCATGCCCACCCACAGCGCGGCGAAATGGTACCAGCGCCAGGTGCGCTGCTCCGGCCCGCTGGGGGCCAGATCCTCGTTCCACAGCGAATCGCGTCCCTCGCTCACGTCATCCCCCTCATCTTGCCCGGCCCCTTACGAAACCTTCGAAGCGAAGGAGGATGCTGCATCGCACAAGATTGGCAAGTGAAACCGCAATTCGCTGTTCATCTGACGGATAAGCCCGGGCATTTGCGCGACCGCTCACCTCCGTCTCGCGGGCCACACTTGTTCACACCCACAGGTGGCGGGCGAAAGGTTCGCCAACTATAGGCGCGCTAACTTGCGATTCAGCCCCGCTCACCTACATTGGGGGAGCGAAAGGACAGGTACTGCACTAATGAACGACGACCAGCCCAACGGCAATCCATGGGTCAAGAGCCTCCTCGTCTGGGGTGGCATCTTTCTGGCCCTGCTCATGGTGGTATCCATGTTCAGCGCCCGGGAGACGACCGGGACGACGATTCCCTACTCCGACTTCCGCGACAAGGTGGCCGAAGGCAGCATTTCGCAGGTCGAGATCGGGCAGGACCGGATCGACGGCAAGATGCGCAACGGCGACACCTTCTCGACCGTTCCCGTCGGCACCGACACCACACTTCTCCCGCTTCTGGAGGAACAGGGCGTGCAGGTTTCGGGCAAGGCGCCCGAACAGGGCAGCATGCTTGTCTACATCCTCGCCAACACCCTGCCCTTCCTGCTCCTGATCGGCATCGCCTTCTTCGCGCTGCGCCAGGTCCAGAAGGGCGGCGGCTCGGGCGCGATGGGCTTTGGCAAGTCCAAGGCCAAGATGCTGACCGAACGCTCGGGCCGTGTGACGTTTGAAAATGTCGCAGGGATCGATGAAGCGCGCGAGGAACTGGAGGAAATCGTCGAGTTCCTGAAGGACCCGACCCGTTTCTCCAAGCTCGGTGGCCAGATCCCCAAGGGTGCCCTCCTCGTCGGCTCGCCCGGCACCGGCAAGACCCTGCTCGCCCGCGCCATCGCGGGTGAGGCGGGCGTGCCTTTCTTCACCATCTCGGGTTCGGACTTCGTCGAGATGTTCGTGGGCGTGGGCGCAAGCCGCGTGCGCGACATGTTCGAGCAGGCCAAGAAGAACGCGCCGTGCATCGTCTTCATCGACGAGATCGACGCGGTCGGCCGTCATCGCGGCCATGGTCTGGGCAATTCGAACGACGAGCGTGAACAGACCCTCAACCAGCTGCTGGTCGAGATGGACGGCTTCGAGGCCAACGAGGGCATCATCATCATCGCGGCGACCAACCGCCCCGACGTGCTCGACCCCGCGCTGCTGCGGCCGGGCCGCTTCGACCGCCAGGTCGTGGTGCCCGTGCCCGACATCGAGGGGCGTGAGCAGATCCTGGCTGTCCACATGAAGAAGGTGCCGCTGGCACCCGACGTCAACGCGCGCGTCATTGCCCGCGGTACCCCCGGTTTCTCGGGTGCGGACCTTGCCAACCTCGTCAACGAGGCGGCTCTCCTTGCCGCGCGCCGCAACAAGCGTCTGGTGGCCATGCAGGAATTCGAGGACGCCAAGGACAAGGTCATGATGGGCGCGGAACGCCGCTCGATGGTCATGACCGAGGACGAGAAGAAGATGACCGCCTACCACGAGGCCGGTCACGCCATCGTCTCGCTGAACGAGCCTGCCTCGGACCCGATCCACAAGGCGACGATCATCCCGCGCGGCCGTGCGCTGGGCATGGTCATGCGCCTGCCCGAGCGCGACAGCTATTCCTACCACCGCGACAAGATGCTCGCGAACCTCTCGGTCGCGATGGGCGGCCGCGTGGCGGAAGAGCTGATCTTCGGCCACGACAAGGTCTCCTCGGGCGCTTCGGGCGACATCCAGTACGCGACCAGCCTCGCGCGCTCGATGGTGACCAAGTGGGGCATGTCGGACAAGCTGGGCCCGCTCCAGTACGAGGAAAGCCAGGAAGGCTACCTCGGCATGGGCGGCTCGAACCGCACGATGGCCTCGGATGAGACCAACAAGCTCATCGACAGCGAGATCCGCGCGCTGATCGACAACGCGCACGCCCGCGCCAACCAGATCCTCACCGAGAAGGGCGACCAGCTCGAAGCGCTGGCGCAGGCCATGCTCGAATACGAGACGCTGTCGGGCGACGAGATCAAGGAACTGATGGACAAGGGCACCATCGACCGTCCGAGCGACCCGCGCGGTCCCTCCTCGGTCCGCCCGGTCACCGGCTCCTCGATCCCCAAGTCGGGCAAGCGCTTTTCCGGCGGCACACAGCCGCAAGGGGCCTGATAGCCGTCAAGGCTTTCTGATCCCGCCAAAGGTTCCCGAGAGGGGAATGCAGGAGGGGCGCCGGGTTTACCCTGACGCCCCTTTTTGCTGCCTGCAGTATGTGCGCCCTCCTCAGCCCACCAGGCCGAGGAAGAGCAGGATCATCGTGAACAGCAGGGCAATCACGCCGATGAAGAACACGAGCACGAACCAGCGCCACACCGTGGAGCGGTGCGAAAGCTCGTAGGTGCCCTTCAGGTGCCGGTAGATGTGGACCATGGCCGCAAACGTGAAGATGCTCATCAACCAGTTGGAAGGCGCGCCCAGCCCGCTCGCGATGGTCAGCACGATGCCCATGAACGACATGAAGGCAAGCGAATAGGTCACGAAGACCGCGTGATCGTAGAGCCCGAAGCGGCGGCGCCAGAGGAACAGGAGCGCCACGAAGGGGACCGAGAGCGGGATCAGCAGCCAGGAGAACTTGTAGGCGCTCGTCTGGAGCTTGTAGAGCATGAGGCCCGGGTTCTTGCGCCACTTGTCGATGCCCTTGTCGAGCCGCTTCCAGCCCGAATGGAGCGAGTTGAAGCGCTCCTCGTTCTCTTCCTCGCGGATGTAGCTGGGAAACGAGCGCAGCTTTTCCAGCTCGGAGGCATTGGCCGCCAGTTCCTTGTCGATCATCGCCCGCTCGTGGGTTTCCGGCTCGGTGAAGGCACGGGCCTGCTCCAGGTTCCTGCGCTGGTCCTTCAGCTCGTCCTCAAGCTTGTGGACATGCGCTTCCATGGCCCCGCCGGTATCCACGGGCGGGGCGATCCCCATGACCTGGAACACCGCGAACATCACGAATACCGAGAACAGGAACATCGCCATGGGCGAGACGAAACGCACCCGCGCGCCTTCGATGTAGGCGCGGGTCAGCTCGCCCGGCTTCCAGGCGAGCCTGGGCAGTGTCGCCCAGGTCCGGCCCTCGAAGTGGAGGACCCCGTGCAGGATATCGTGGAACAGCGCGCCCACCGTGCGGTGCAGGTGCGCGTGCTGGCCGCACTGCACGCAGTACGGACCGCTCAGCGCCGTCCCGCAATTCAGACAGTTGGTCTCATGCGTGTGTCCGTCCGCCTCGGCCCGGTGGCCTTCGACATTCGTGCTCATTTCGTGCCCCTTGCTGTGCAACAGGGACGCTAGCGCAGGTGTGCAGCTGCGAAAAGACGGCGAACGCCCTGCCCGCCATTCGGATGCACGGTCAGATCAGGCGCGCCGTTCGGCCAGCTTGCGCTCGATGGCGCCCCACAGGTTTGCAAAGGCACGCGCGGCCGGACTGCCCGGCGCGATCTCGCCGACCGGGCGATGCTGCACCGCACATTGCTCCAGCGCGCTCGCATAGGGGACGGCGGGCCAGCCCGGATGCTGGTCGCGCACCTCGCGGTGCAGCGTTCGGCGCATGTCGAGCATCGAGAGCACAGGGAGGATCGGGGGATGGCGCCGGGTATTCCCGGCAATCTCGCGCACGACAAGATCGAAGGCGCGTGTGGAGAGCGGCGATGGCGGCAGCGGCACGATGACAAGATCGGCCGCGCGCACGATCTGGGCGGAAAGCTCGTTGATGACCGGCGGGCAGTCGAGAATGACGCGGGCGTAGTCCGCCCCCAGCGCCCGGGTCAGTTTCGCCAGACGCCGCCGCTTGCCGATCTCGGTCAGCCGGGCGTCGATAGCCCGGATGGATTCGTCGGCGGGAAGCAGGTGAATGCGCGAATAGCCGGTCTTCTGGATCAGCTTTTCGGGGGCGCGCTCCTTGGCAAAGACATCGTGCGCGGGCTTCGTCCCCTTGGGCTCCAGCCCATAGAGAAACCCCGAACCGCCTGCGGCATCAAGGTCCCACAGCAATGTCCTGTGCCCGGAGATCTGCGCCGAGCACCAAGCCAGATTGCTGGCGAAGGTGGTTTTACCCACGCCGCCCTTGACGCTGTAGATCGCGATGGTGGCGCCCGATGCGCCAGAGGGATCGCCCTTTGTCTCAGGCGATCCCCCGGTCAAGCCCGCAATGCGGGGCAAAGTTCTTTTCTTCCCGGCCACATCGCAATGTCTTGCGCGTCAGGCCGGGGAGGTCAAGCGGTGAGGATCAACCGTCGTAATCGCCACCGATCGAGGTGTTGCGCGTGGGCGCGGACGCCGTGATGCGCAGGGCCTCGGCCGACTGGCTGAGCGAGCCGATCTCGTCCATCTCGTCGTCGTCGTCGGGCAGCACGCGCTGCATCGAGGTGACGAGCGATTCCTTGAGGGTGGTGGGGACCACGGTCTGCTCGGCGATCTCGCGCAGGGCAACGACGGGGTTCTTGTCACGGTCGCGGTCGACGGTGAGCTCGGCGCCACCCGAGATCTCGCGCGCACGCTGTGCGGCAAGCAGAACGAGATCGAAACGGTTGGGGATCTTGTCGACGCAATCTTCGACGGTAACGCGCGCCATGGGCACTCCGTAAGAAACTGGTTTTCCTGAAAGGACGCTGCTTAGTGAAGGCGGCCGAAGAAGTCAAGAAAATCCCGAAAAACGCCGCTTTTCCGCACCTTTCACACACGTCTCGCAGAGGCCGCAAAGGTAGATCCCGCACTCCTCGCCCGAAGTGGAAACCGATCCGGTCCCGGTGAGCCCGTCCCCTTCCCTACGAAGCCCTCAAGTAGACGCCTGTCACACAAAAAGGGAAGCACAGCAAAAGAACAGTCACGCATTCGCCATCAAACTTGCGTTCGACTGACACAATCCCCGCTTAACTGGAGCGCCATCTTCAAACGGATGGGGCTCTTCTAGCATGACACCTCTTGATCCTGCCTGCGGTTACAGCGACGGCGACGTCGACACCAACGATACCACCACGCCTTCGCTCGAAACGCTCGCGGACAATCGGTTCTCGCGCCGCCAGACGATCATGGGCGGGGCCAAGGCCACCGGCATGGCGCTGATGGGCACCGCGATGCTCGCCGCCTGCGACGATGACGACACCGGCTCGGATGCGGGCATCATCGTCAATGCCGGCACCAATGCCGCCACCAGCGCGGGCCGCGTCGTCACGCTGACCGGCACCGTGGTCGCCGGATCGGCAAGCTCCACCACCTGGGTCCAGACCGACGGCCCGGATGTCGAGCTGACGCTTGACGGCACCACCGCGACCTTCCTTGCGCCCGCCGTCGAGGAGGCCATCGACCTCGCCTTCACCTTCATCGCCACCACCAGCGAGGGCACCGAGCGCAAGGCCGTGACCTACGTGCGTGTCTCGCCCGCGGTCCTGGGCTTCACCGCGGTCGAGCACAGCCTCGCCGACACGGTCGTCGTCCCCACCGGCTACTCGGTCACCGTCATGACGCGCCTGGGCGATCCGCTCACCGCCGCGACTTCGGCCTATGCCAACGACGGCACCGACACCGACTTTGCCAACCGCATCGGTGACCACGCCGACGCGCTGCACTATTTCGGCCTCTCCGCCGCCGGCGCGCCCGACGACATGGCCAACACCCGCGGCCTCATGGTCCAGAACCACGAGAACATTACCGAGGACTACCTCCACCCCGCAGGCCCCACGACCATCGGCGGCGCGCGTCCGCTCGATGAAGTGCGCAAGGAGATCGAGTGCCACGGCGTCTCGGTCGCCGAATATGTCGACAGCGGCAACCGCACCTGGTCCTACGTGCAGGACAGCAGCTTCAACCGCCGCATCACCCCCAACACGCCGATGACGCTTTCGGGCCCGGCGGCAGGCTCGGCCTGGATGACCACCGCCTATTCGGCCGATGGTACGAGCGGACGCGGCACCATCAACAACTGCGCCAACGGCATCTCGGCCTGGCACACCAACCTCACCTGCGAGGAAAACTGGGCCGGCTATTTCCGCCGTGACAGCGGCGATGATGCCAACCGCACCCCGGCGCAGCTGACTTCGCTCCAGCGCTACGGCGTGCGCAGCACGAGCGGTAACTACGGCTGGTCGAGCGCATCCACCACCGACACCACGATCACCCGCTGGAACGCGACGATCATGGGCGCGGATGCCACCGAGGACTTCCGCAACGAACCCTTCCAGTTCGGCTGGGTCGTCGAGATCGATCCCTACGATCCCACCTCGACCCCGCGCAAGCGCACGGCGCTTGGCCGCTTCGGCCATGAAGGCGCCTTCGTGCGCGCGGTCGCCGGACAGCCGGTCGGCGCCTACATGGGCGACGATTCGCGCGGCGAATACCTCTACAAATACGTCTCGAACGCGAACTGGAACGCAGGCGATGCCGACAACGCCGACCGCCTTGCAGTTGGCGACAAGTACCTCGACCACGGCACGCTCTACGTCGCGCGCTTCAACGCGGACGGCACCGGCGAGTGGCTCCCCCTCGTCTTTGGCCAGGTCCCGCCGCGCCCGGCCTCGGGCAGCTATCCCGAGTACACTTTCGCCGACCAGGCCGACATCCTGATCAACCCGCGTCTTGCCGCCGACGCGCTGGGCGCCACCCCGATGGACCGTCCGGAATGGACCGCGGGCAA
The DNA here is from genome assembly GCF_020524485.1 of Novosphingobium profundi. Lineage (GTDB taxonomy): Bacteria > Pseudomonadota > Alphaproteobacteria > Sphingomonadales > Sphingomonadaceae > Novosphingobium > Novosphingobium profundi_A. Next base: position 557,834 of record NZ_JAIVLF010000005.1, read on the forward strand.
CCCTGTCACGGGTGAGATCTACCTGACCCTCACCAACTCGAACAATTCCAACCGCCCGGTCGACGGCACCAACGCCGCCAACCCCCGCTCGTACTGGAATTCGGGCAACCCCAATGGCCACATCGTGCGCCTGCGCGAGGACGGTGACACCACGGCGGCGCGCACTTTCGCCTGGGACATCTACATGTTCGGTGCGGACACGCTCGACTGCGACACCGCCTTCGAGCAGACCAACATCAACATCTCGGACCTCGACACCAGCAACGACTTCTCGAGCCCGGACGGCGCCTACTTCTCGCGCGAGAGCGCGGTCTCGGGTCAGTTCAACCCGGTGTTCTGGATCCAGACCGACGATGGCGCGATGACCGACGTCACCAACTGCATGATGCTCGCCGCGATGCCGGGCACCGTGGGCGATGGCAACGCCTTCACCGTCACCAACACCGATGGCTCGCTCACCACCACCCAGGGCACGCACGTGGGCGCTCTGGCCACCCCCGCCACGCTGCGCCGCTTCCTCGTCGGCCCGGTCGAGTGCGAGATCACCGGCATCGACATGACGCCCGATGGCCGCACGCTTTTCGTGGGCATCCAGCACCCGGGCGAACGCGGCGATGCCGGGAACGTGACCAGCCACTGGCCCGAAAGCCAGACCAACGCCTCGGCCACCTCGCGCCCCCGCTCGGCGGTGGTCGCGATCACCAAGGACGATGGCGGCGTGATCGCGCTCTAAGGCGCCAGGCCAACACCGCCGTCCTTCGGGACGCACAGTTCCTGCTGGAGGGAGGGCGCCCAGGTGGCCCCTCCCTCTTTGCATATCCGTTCGCTGAACAGGGCCGCAATCGCCACTCGCGCCGCGCCCGCACACCGCCTAGCCTCTCCTTCACGGCAGGAGGGAGCACGAATGGCAGTTCATGTGGTCTACGCCCGGGCGGACGGGCACTCCTGCCTGGCGCCCGTCTCGCTACGAACGGCCCCGGCCTATGGCGATCCCCCGTTCTCCACCCCCGGCTGGCGCACGCTGGTCTGGGACAGCGGACCTCTCATCGATCCCTTCCATACCTCCAAGGGCTGCGGCAGCTTCCAGCTTGTCCTCGAAGGCGCCCTGCGCATCCGCGTGACTGGCGGGCCCTTGCGCGAGGCGATTGCCCGGCCCGGCGATGCCTTCGTCTTCGTCGACACACAGGGTCAGGGCCACGAGGCGTCCCGGCTCGAAGGCGCGCCCCTTACCGCGCTCAACCTTCGCTTTCCCAACGATTGGGATGCGCTGCGCCAGCCCTTTGCCGACTGGCCGGAAGAGGCTGTCCCGTTCGCCGCATCCAGCAGCTGACAGGCTGTCATGGTGCTGCAAGACACGAAGGCCAAAGCCTTTTGCTTCGCAGCTGCAACATTCTGTCACTTCATTCGTTCGTGGCTTTCGGTATAACGCTGTCAAAATACGCAACAGGAGAACCGCACATGGCCTTGAAGTCTGTAACCGGGCTTGCCGCGCCCGCCCTCGCCCTTGCCCTTTCGCTCTCGGCCTGCAGCGGCTCGGAGCCCGCCGGCGATCCGACCGAGGCGGCGAGCGTCGATCCCTCGATCGGTGCGGTTGACGCCGAAGCCACGATCGAGGCGCGCGAGGACAACTTCAAGTCGCTCGCCAAGGCGATGAAGGCCAACAAGGCCGAACTCGACGAGAGCAGCCCCGATTTCGAGGACATCGGCGAAAACGCGACCGCGATGGTCACCGCCGCGCAGAAGATCCCCGCCCTCTTCCCCGCGGGCACCGGCCCGGATTCGGGTGAGGAAACCGATGCGCTTCCCACCATTTGGGAACGTCCCGAGGACTTCGAGGCCGCCGCTACCAAGCTGATCGACGCCACCATGGCGCTGCGCACCGCCGCCCAGAGCGAAGACGCGGCCGCCACCAAGGAAGCCTTCGGCAACGTCGGCATGGCCTGCAAGGGCTGCCACGATGACTTCCGCAAGGAAAAGAAGGAAGGCTGACGTGATGACGGAAGGTCCCGCACAGACCCGTATCCGGCTCTGGGACCTTCCGGTCCGCCTGTGCCACTGGAGCTTCGTGGGGCTGATCCCCGCGCTCTGGTGGACAGCGGAAAACGACGAGATGACCTGGCACATGCGCCTGGGTCTTGCGCTGGCCGCGCTCCTCACCTTCCGCGTGCTGTGGGGTTTCGTGGGCAGTTCGACGGCGCGCTTCACGAACTTCGTGCGCGGACCTCTCGCCGTGGTGCGCTACCTGGCCTCGCTCGGCAAGCCGGGCCATGATGTCACCGTCGGCCACAACGCGGCCGGTGGATGGAGCGTTCTGGCGCTGCTGGGCGCGATGACGCTGCAGGTGGCGCTTGGTCTCATCAGCGGCGATCCCGATTACGGCGCCGCAGGTCCCTTATACGACCTGGCCGGTTTCGAGCTCGCCTACGAAGCCACCGACTGGCACACCGAAGTCGGCTTCAATCTCATTCTCGCGGTGATCGGCCTGCACCTGGCCGCGATCGTCTTCTACCGCGCCGTCAAGCGCGACAATCTCGTCGCCCCGATGGTCACCGGAAGCCGCCAAGCCCCTGCAGGTACGACGGGCATGGCCCCTGTTCCCGCATGGCGCGCGCTCATCTGCGCAGGCATCGCCATCGGCTTTGCGATCTGGCTGTGGTTGGGGGCTCCCCCGCTCACGTCCTGACGGAGCGGAAGGCGAGCCGTCAGAAGACGAGCGCGAAGATACCCGCCCACATCACCAGCGAAATCGGCGCAGCGACGAGGAGGCCCGCGAAGATGCCCCGCATGCGCGGGCGTGCATCAGGCGTAAAGGCCTGCGCATCCATGGTCGGTGTAGAGATCTCGATATCGGAAAACGCGGTCGCCACTGTGCTTAACTCCCAGGAGATGACAGTGCCTGTCTAGGGCCCAAGGAGCTACCGGATTGCCTCCGTCTAGAGTTAACCCGGCACACGTTGTTCTTAAGATTTGGAGCATTGCTCAGGCCCCCCCCGCAGGCAGAGCGCGCCTGAGTCAGAGCGCGCCCGCACTATCGGCACGTTCCCGCAAGGCCTCCGGCGCTCCGCTCTCAGTAGTTACCCTCTGATATCATGGGGTCTTCCCCGCCTGCGCGGCAAACGCGCACGCCTATAGTGACGCAGGACCGTGCACGGCGGGCCAAGGCAGGGACAGGGGTTTTCCATATGCGCACGATCTTCGGGAAGACCCGGCGCTCCACTCTAAGGCAGGTTTTCGGCGCACTCGCCCTGGCCTCCAGCACGCAATCGCCTCCCGCGCACGCCCAGGAGCAGACAGCCGCGTCCAGCGAAGAGGAGAAAGCGGCCGAAGACCCCACCAAGATCTCCACCCGCGTGGGCGCCGCCTATGCGGGCGAACTCTCCGCATCGGGTTCCCTTGCCATCGGCCCGAAGTTCAAGATCAACGGGCGTGTCGCCAAGTCCGGGCAGTGGTCGCTGGGTGCCTCCTATCTGCTGCCGGTCGCGATCCTGACTTTCGCGGCAGGCCGCAGCGAGCTCGACACCGGCGTCAAGCAGACCCGCTATTCACTCGGTGGCTTCGTCCCGCTCAGTTCGCTGGGCCTCAAGACCGGCAAGTGGCAGGTCTTCGTCCCCTTTGGCTATTCCTACACCAACAGCCGCCAACCCGTGACCGACCTCGATGTGCAGGATGGCATTCCCATGCAGATCAGCAGCAACAGTGGTTACGTCGGCCTCTTCACCATCCGCCCTCTCACCCAGCGCATGACGCTGATGGCCGGAGGCAACTTCACGAAGGGCACCCGGGGTTTCTCGGGATACGCCGTGGCCGGAGGCCTCTCCTATCACCTCGGTCCCAACGACACCGTCGCAATCCGCGCCAGCCATATCGACAACACGTTCGGTCAGAAGCAGCGTATCGGGGTGTCGTACCAGCACGAGTTCTGACGGGGCTGGGAAGGAAGAGGATTTATCCGAGGGCTATTGCGCTCGGGCTCCCCGAACTGTCGAGGTTGAGCGTGTTTGGCGCCTGCTGGTTGTGATTTGCCAGGGCCTTGAACGCCAAAAGCCCGCCGTGCTGGCGGGCTTTGGAGAGTGTTGGTTTGGTGTTGGTTGCGGGGGTAGGATTTGAACCTACGACCTTCAGGTTATGAGCCTGACGAGCTACCGGGCTGCTCCACCCCGCGTCACCGATGTTGAGCGTCTTGTAGAGACGCAAAAA
>NZ_JAIVLF010000006.1 GCF_020524485.1 Novosphingobium profundi
CTGGAGTCGGGCGCGCCCGCACCAGCGGGCGCGCCCGTTTGCTCACCAGCCCTTGCGCTTCTGCCGATCCAGCGACTGGCTCAACATGAAGAAGGTACGGCCCATCTCGATCTCCACCCTGCGCACGCTGATATCGAAGCGCGCGGCGATCTCGTCGTAGGACCAGTTCTCGTAGCGCACGAGGCAGAACAGCTGACGGTGGAAGCGGGGCAGCGAATGAACGGCCCGCGCTATCCGCCGCAACTGCGGATCCTCGTACTCGGGGAAGGCATCGCGCAGGAACGCTTCGCGGATAGCCTGCTCCAGCTGATAGAAACGCCGCATCATGCCACGTCCTCCCCGAAAGCAAGGAGGTAGTCAGCGCCCTTGCTGGCTGCACTTGCCGCCCGGAAGATCGCCTTCTCGTCGGCGCGCAGGACTTCAAGCCACGCCCCAATGTAATCGGAATGGCGAACCGTGGGCTCGATGCCCAGCGACGCGCAGGCAAAGGCGGAGGTCATTTCGGCGACCAGTTCCTCCTTGGCGTACAAGGCCGAACCGAACTTGCCGCTCTGATCGCGCTCCAGCCGTCCCTTGCCGCCAGCCCAATGGCCAAGCTCGTGCAGTGCCGTGCGAAACCAGTTCACCGGCTCATGGAAGGCCGCCTGCGGGGGCACCTGCACATAGTCTTGCTTGGGCGAATAGAACGCTTCGCTCCCGCCGATCCGGAAGTCGGCACCGCTGGCGGTGATCAGCCTGTCCACCTCGGCTATCGCCATCACGGGATCAGGCGCCACCGCTTCTTCCGCATACTTTTCGGGCAGCCCCTCGATCTGATCGAGATTGAACGCCGTGAAGCGCTTCAGGAAGGCAATCGTGCGTGCCTCGCGGTCCTCTCCAGCGGCCTTCGCGGCCTCGTCCTTGGGGGTGAAGCGGTCGGCATAACAAATGACTGTGCCTTTCTCGCCCCGCCGGACATGCCCGCCTGCCTTCTCGGCCTGCTTGTAGGTAAGCCAGCGCTGCGACGTGAACTGACGCTCCACGGCCTCGCACCACAAGATCAGCACATTAATTCCGGAGTACTCCCGTCCGGACACCGCGTTGTGCGGCATCGTACATACGCACCGGGCCTTGTCCCAAGGCTGCACCCACGGAAGGCGTCCTTCTTCCAGCTCGGCGATCACACGTGCGGTAACCTCGCCATAAAGGCTCTGACGGTCGGCCATAACTCCTGCTCCTTTCCTCAACCGCCATTGACCGGCGCCAGGGTGGCGGGGGGCGGCAGGAGCAGACCAGAAGCCCCGCCGGCTGAAGGCGGGGCGCACCCGAAGGGGCGAAACGAAGAGGAGCACCCGGCAGCGCAGCGGACGGGTTGCGCGCCGTCGAGGCGGGGCTAGAGGGCAGCGACGCCCCCCGCCACCACGGAGCCGTCAAGGCTCAACGCCGCCGCGCCTCATGCGCGGGGACCATTGACGGGATGCCAAGGGCAGTCCGCAACCTGACAGGGATCGTCACGGCTCTGCCGACGAGACGGCGGCGCAGCCGGTGGCTCGGTTGAGAGCGAGCGAAATAGAGCCCGGCCGCGCCGCAGGCGCGGGTCAGCCCCCGCCTACAACCTGCTACTAACATCGAACCCCAAGATACTCTCTGAATTTTCATTCCAGCATAGTGACTTAGTCACCTCGTTGAGGAATAGGCCCGCGCCCTCGCGATCGGGCTTCACTCGCCCGGCAAGCCTCACACCCTGGCCGAAAGAATCCCATGCCCCGCCCCAGCTCCCAGAAACCAACAGCGGCCCCAAAGCCCAGTCAGGAAAAACGGGGAGCCAAGCGCAGGCAACCGGCCGAACATCCCGTTGCCCTGTTCCAGGAATGGGAGGAACCGGACAGCTTCGACGAAGCGCTGCGCCTTCACATGAAACGCTTCAACGAAACGAGCCTTCTTCTCCATCGCGCGATCATTCGCCCCGGCGAGACCTTCCATGCCGACACGCTCAAAGGCTGGAGCCTGGGCAAGCGTCTGCCCCGCAACGTCGCGAGCCTGGACGTGCTTGCGCGCATCGAGGCGCGCTACGGGCTACCTCACGGCTATTTCAAGGCGAAGCTGCCGCATCTTGGGCGCGCGCCCGCCGATCACGCGGTGCGCGGCATTGCCCCGGCCGAACAGCGCCGCCTGTCCTGGCATTTGCCGGACGATTTCGCCCAGCGCTCGCGCAAGGAGCGGGCGGAAATCCTCGAATGGGTCCGCACCGTCATCATTTCCGGTTCGACCGAATATCGACGCTATCAGGCCGATGCCGCCAAGCTGCGCTATGGCCTGCGGTTCCCTTCGCTGACCGGACGCAAGCCTCAAGGCCGACCGGCACCGATAAATGACCAGAGCGAAGGCGGCGACGCGCATCCCGGCACCAGCCTTACCCGCACGGCGAAGGAGGCTCCGCCGCGCCTCACCGCCGAACTGGCGGAACTCATCCGATTCAAGTCGAGCACGCTCACCGACATCGGCTTTCACCGGAACGGGGTCTGGAACGAGGAGACCATTCAACAGAAGGTGGAGCACCTGGGCCTTCTGTTCGGCGCCATGCACGCAGCCCCGGATGACGCCGTCGCGGGTCTCGGCGTTCCCGCAGAGCAGCTCACGCTGGCCCTGCTCGTTTTTCCGCGAACCTGGGACTGGTACATCCAGTGGCGCGAGGCACGGCGCGGCTTCTTCACCCGCTGGGAAGTGGACATGCTGCGCCTCGGAGCGGCACTGACCCGCAAGCGTACCGGATGGTTGCGCCAGATGCCCGAACTGGCAATGCGGCTTCTGCCTATCGAGGGCCTACTGAGCGCGGCCGACGTTGAGGCCACGCGGCAGGACTGGGATACGGCCTGCGACCGGCTCCACGCGCACGCCGTCGCCCGGGCCAAGGAAATCGAGCGCGTCGCGCGCGTGCATCGCGATCCGTTCGAGCCCATCCTGCCCGTTCTCGAAGCGGACAGCCCGGTGGGCGAGTACCGCAAGATCGCCGACGAAGTTCTGCGGCTGGCGCCCGATCCCGATCGCTATCCGCGCGCGGCGGCGGAAGCTGCGCGCGCGTTCCTGCTCATTCGCCTCGGCCTGCATCTGGGATTGCGGCAGAAGAACCTGCGTCAGTTGATGGTCTGCCCGCGTGACCGGCTGCCCCGGTCCGAGCGTCAGCTCGAAGCGCTGAAGCGTGGCGAGATCCGCTGGAGCGAACGCGACCATGGCTGGGAAGTCGTCATCCCCGCCAACGCCTTCAAGAACGCGGGGTCCTCGTTCTTCGATGGCCGCCCGTTCCGCCTCGTCTTGCCGGATCTGGGAGGCCTGCACCGGCACATCGACGAATTTATCCGTCGCCACCGCCCGGTGCTGCTCGGCACAATCGCCGATCCGGGCACCTTCTTCGTCAAGACCACCAAGGTCACCAGTCGAACCGCAGAATACGACCAGAACACCTTCTACGAGGCCTGGCGACTCGTGATACAGCGCTACGGCATCTACAATCCCTACACACAAAGAGGCGTGATCAAGGGACTGCTTCCGCACGGGCCGCACAACATCCGCGACGTCCTTGCAACCCACATCCTCAAGCAGACGGGGTCATACGAGCGCGCGAGCTACGCGATCCAGGACACGCCCGACATGGTCGCCAAGCACTACGGGCGCTTCCTTCCGCAGGACAAGTCCGCTCTCGCCGCACAGATTCTCAATCAGGTTTGGCTCGCAGCCTGATTTCCCGAGGTACATGTGGTGCGAGCGTAACATATGAGATTGAGCACGAGAGGTTCTCGACCAGATCGATCAGCTGCATTTTTAATGTGTGCGTTGAATAAGCGCCATTTTTTATCGCCAAGGCACTTTTCAGTGATCACATGCCTGCGTCAGCAAATCGATTGTAGTCTGACGAGCCGAAGGAACGAGATCTTTCGTGCTCTCGCGATGCATCAGCCGGGAGATCACTTTGTACGCAGCGTCCGCATCAAAACGGTGCGCAGCTGCTAGGGCAGTCTTGCATTTGTCCGCGCCAGCCTCCTGCAGTGCGCCGAGTACATACTCAGTCCCTAAAGCTTGGGCTACAGCGGCAATATCAAACATGTCACGTGGCTGCAGGCTCGCTCCCCTGTAGAAGACCTTCTTACCGACGATCTCTGCGGGTGTTTCTAGCTTGACCTTCACACCGCGGATTTCGGTCGATTTTGCACTATTTTCAGTGATATCAGCGCAGCAAATGAAGTCTATTTCGCCAACGTCATCGTAAATCAACTTGATCATTCGCGCGCCATCGACCTCATAGTCGTCCGGCTCGCGATCTATGGTGTAGTCCTGCGTGATCGGATTCAGGAAAGGCAGCACTTGTGGGTCATCGAGAAACAGATCCACATCATGGCTTTCACGATGATCGATCTGCAGCATCAGGGCCGTTCCGCCACCGAAGCTCCACAGAAACCTGTGCCCGATTACACTTTCGGCTTTTTCAATCGTCGCCACCGCCGCATCAAACAGCGTGCCCCACTGGCTAGGCTGCTGCATGATTCGCTAAGTCAGGCAGCAAGCGCCAGTGGAAATCCGGACTTTTGCGCGAATGCATTCGCGATGACATGGACTTTGCCTTCGTCCACACCCATATCCGCGATAAATGCCTTCTGCAGGGGGGGATTAACCTCTGAAAAGAAGGCGAAAACCGACGCGTCAAAAGTGTCCACGCTATCTGAGCTGACAAGTTTTTCGGCAAGCTGGTGCGCAGAAAGGTTCGCCCCATAAGGAGCGTTGACTGTCGTCAGCACTTTCTTCGCTACCCTGGTCATCGGACCCACGCTTTCTGTTATCAGCTCAATTGATATAGATTGTCTCGGTTGACAAAACAAGAACGAGTATAGGAGCTACCGGGTTCCAACACTGCATCACGCCCTTCGCAGCAAACCGTATCCGGCCTGGGATCAGTAAGCAGATCTCCTGTCGCGGTCGCGAGGGCGGATGTCCTCCCGCCCCCTGTCACTACGGCGCGCTTGTGACGCCTTAGCAGACCCAGGCCGCTGCGCGCCAGCAGTCCGTTTCGCACCGGCCTTGCGGAGCGTATCGAGATTGTCGGACCACCACTGCGCCATTTCGACGCGCTCTTTCCAGTGCATGCCGCGATGATAGGCAGCACGCACCTTGTTGCTGTCGCCATGGGCCAGCGCGCGCTCGATGGCATCGGGCGACCACTGCCCTGATTCATTCAGGAGCGTGCTTGCCATCGCCCGAAAGCCATGCGCCGTCATCTCGTCGCCCGAGAAACCAAGACGGCGCAGGGCCGCATTGATCGTGTTCTCGCTCATCGGTCGCCGCCGACTGCGGATCGAGGGGAAGACATAGCCAGTCGGCCCTGAAATCTCCTCGACCCGGCACAGGATCTCGATGGACTGGCGTGAGAGGGGCACCTGATGCGCACGGCGCATCTTCATCTTCTCGGTCGGAATGGTCCAGATCGCGGCATCGAAGTCGACTTCGTGCCATTCCGCATGGCGCAGTTCGCCTGGGCGCACAAAGACGTGCGGGAGGATCTGCATGGCAAGCCGGGTCAGTTCCTGCCCGTCGTAGCCGTCGATGGCGCGCAGCAGTTCACCGACCCGGTCGGCCTCGACGATCGCACCGTAATGCTTGGGACGAGGCGCGATGAGCGCGCCGCGCAGGTCGCGCGTGGGATCGGAGACAATCCGGGCGGTTGCGACCCCATAGCGAAAGACGCGCCCGGCAAGCTGCAGGACGCGCTTGGCCGTCTCGTAATTGCCCTTGGCCTCGATCCGCCGCAGCGCGACGAGAATTTCGATCGTGGTGATTGCGCCGATCGGCAGCCGCGAGATCGCCGAGCCAAGCCGGGTGATGTAGTATTCGCTTTTCGTTGCCGTCGATTCCGACATGCCCTCACGCCGCCGCTTGTCGATGAACTCCTGGGCAACCTTGCCGAAAGGATCATCACCGCTGGCCTGTGCCAGATAGTTGGCGAGGATCTTCTCGCGCGAAGGATCAATGCCTTCGAGAAGTTGCAGGCGGGCCTGGTCGCGTCTGGCGCGTGCCTCGGCCAGCGAGATGAGCGGATAAGGGCCAATGGCCAGCTTCTTCTCGCGCTTCTCCCAGCGGTATTTCATCCGCCACAGCTTGCTTCCGGACGGGTTGACCTGAAGGTACAAACCGGCGCCGTCACCCAGCTTGTAGGTTTTCGCCTGGGGTTTCGCGTTCTTGATGGTAAAGTCGGTGAGCGACATGATTGGGGGCCTCGTCCCGAATTGAGAATCGCGAGGCCCCCAAATATGCCCCAAAAGGATGGGCAGTCATGAGATGGCGGCGGACGCGATGAGCAGGAAGGCCCTAAAAATATCGCAGTTTTCTGCGGGTTACAACGCTCAGTGAGATGTGATGAGGTGTAATCCATGGTGGGCGGTGAGGGGCTCGAACCCCCGACCCTCTCGGTGTAAACGAGATGCTCTACCAACTGAGCTAACCGCCCGCAGGCGCTATTGCGCCGCACAAGAGGTGCCCATTACGCCATTTTGCGAGGGCGTCAAGCTCTCTTGCGTGGCGGGGCTGTTCGGCTGCGCGAAAGGTTCTCCACGGTATCGCGCAAGACGAGGTGGTGCGCCTGCGCGCCCGATCGTGTATTCGTGACGAGGCCATGTTCAGATTCAAGCGCGCTCCCGAACCGACTGAGCCGGTCGCGGACACCCAGCCTCTTTCCGACAATGCCCCGGGCGCGGACGCTGCGCCCGAAACGCCGCGCGCCGGGCGTTCGCGCTGGTGGTGGATCTCGCGCGGGGTCGCTGGCGTCCTCTTTGCCTTCCTGCTCCTGATCGGCTGGCTGGCCTTTACCGCCCCGCTCTCCAAGTCGCTCCAGCCCGTCTCGCCCCCGCAGATCACGCTGCTGGCCGCCGACGGCACACCGATCGCGCGCAACGGGGCCATTGTCGCCGCGCCCGTGAAGGCCGCCGACCTGCCCGACCACGTCAAGCAGGCCTTCATCGCGACCGAGGACCGGCGCTTCTACGAACACTGGGGGATCGACCCCTACGGCATCGCGCGCGCGGCCTGGACCAACCTTACGACCGGGACCACGCAGGGCGGCAGCACGATCACCCAGCAGCTCGCCAAGTTCACCTTCCTCTCGCCCGAACAGAGCCTGACGCGCAAGGCGCGCGAGGCGCTCATCGCGTTCTGGCTGGAGGCCTGGCTGAGCAAGGACGAGATCCTCGAGCGCTACCTTTCGAACGCCTATTACGGCGACAACACCTACGGCCTGCGCGCAGCCTCGATGCACTACTTCCACCGTCGCCCCGAACGCCTGCTCCCCGGGCAGGCGGCGATGCTGGCCGGACTGATGAAGGCGCCCTCGAGCCTCGCGCCCACCAACCACTACGAGGCCGCCGAAAAGCGCATGCGCGTGGTCCTCGCCGCGATGGTCGATGCCGGCTACATGACGCGCGAGGAAGCTGCCGCCATTCCCCCTCCCCCGCTCGACGTGCGCGACGGCAACGACCTTCCCACCGGCACCTACTTCGCCGACTGGGCACTGCCCCAGGCACGCAGCCTGACCGAACAGGGCTATGCCGCGCAGACGCTGACGACGACGCTCGATGCGCGGCTGCAACTGGCCGCCCGGCGCGCCATCGACAGCGCCGCACTGGGCTCCGCCCAGGTCGCGCTCGTCGCCATGCGCCGCAATGGGGAAGTCGTCGCGATGATCGGGGGCAAGGACTACGCCAAGAGCCCGTTCAACCGCGCGACGCAGGCCAAGCGGCAGCCCGGCTCCACCTTCAAGCTGTTCGTCTATCTTGCCGCGCTCCAGAACGGCTGGAGCCCCGAGGACACGATCTCGAACGCGGCCATCGAGACCGGCGGCTACCGCCCCAAGAACTCAGGGGGGCACTACTCGCCCACGATCACGCTGGAGGACGCCTTCGCGCGGTCGAGCAATGTCGCGGCCGTGCGCCTGTTCCAGCAGGTGGGCGATGAGAAGGTCATCAAGACTGCGCGGCGCCTTGGGGTCACAGAAGACCTCCCCGAAGGCGATCCCAGCCTGGCGCTGGGGACCGCAACGATGCCACTGATCGAACTGACGGCCGCCTATGCCGGCGTTGCCGCCAACAGCTTCCCGGTCGAACCGCGCGCCTTCCCGGTCGAAGAGAAGGGCTGGTTTGCACGCCTGCTCGATGGCAAGCACAGCCTCTCCAAGTCGCAGCACGCGGCAATGGAGAAGATGCTGCGCGCCGCGATCAACCGGGGAACGGGGCGCGCGGCGATGCTGCGCTCGCCCAACTTTGGCAAGACCGGCACGAGCCAGGAAAACCGCGACGCTCTGTTCGTAGGCTATGCGGGCGATTACGTGGTGGGCGTATGGGTCGGCAACGACGACAATTCCCCGCTCGGGCGCGTGTCGGGCGGCTCGACCCCCGCGCGCATCTGGCGCAGCTTCATGCAGCAGGCGCTGGGCGAGCGCGCCGCGCCCGCTGCCCCCAAGCCGCGCCCCGAAGGCCCGGTGCAGCCGCTCGACATCGAAGGGCTCGACCAGATCCCCGACGGCGGCCTGCCGCTGGGCGAAGGCAATCGCCTGCGCATCGAGGACGGCACCGCGATCATCACCACCGACCTCAACGGGTTGCCTCTCGATATCCAGCTCGACAGCGAGGGCCTGCGCTTCCAGGGCGAGCGGACGCTGGAGGAGGCGCGCCGGAGGATCGAGCGGGAGGCCGAAGCTCCGCCCCCTGAAGGGCCGTGAAGGGATGATTCAAGGGGCCATCGCCCCTTGACCCCGAAAATTGGCGACCTCACCATTATCCGCCACCGCGGCGCGCCATAGGTGAGCTCGACAGTTTGGGGAACCCGAGGGCAATGGCCCTCGGAAATCTTCGTCCTACCTTTAGTGGTGTGTGGTGATCGCCGCGCCGACGCGCGCCTCGATCTCGCCGCGGGGCAGACCCGGCTCGATGCGTTCGCCCAGCGTGTAGGTGATCGTCCCCGCCTTCTTCCAGACGCGATGATAGAGCCGCCCACTGTCGACCGCGACGGGGACGACCGGAAGGCCGAGCATCTTGTAGGTTCCGGCAAATCCCGAACGCAGCTGCGCGGTGGCACCCGTCGGCATGCGCGTGCCTTCCGGGAAGATCACCAGCTGGCGTCCCCTGGCCGCGAACCCGCGCGCGGTCGTGATCATCCGGCGAAGAGACGCCGCTCCGCCCGCGCGTTCGACCGCGACCACGCCAAAACGCGAGAGAGCCCAGCCCCAGCCCGGTATCTTGAGAAGTTCGGACTTGGGAAAAGGCGTGGGCCAGGGCGTCAGCAACGGCAGTTCGATCGCCTCAAAGAAGCTCTCGTGGCGCATCGCCACCAGCACACCGTCTTCGGGAAATTCCCCCTTTATCTCCACCCGGATGCCCAGCAGCCAGCGGCAGCAGAAGCGGTGAAAGGCGCTCCAACTGTACGCCAGCAGCCAGATCTGGCGCTCCCCCAGCGCCGCGAACGGCAGAGCCAGGAAAACCATGATCACCGAGCCGGGATAGAAGATGGCGTAGAACGCAAGGCTGCGCACGACGTCTGCGAAACGGGTTTCCATCAGGGGCTCCATTGCTCCCACAGATTGCTGGCGAGGCGCCAGAGGAGCTTGTGATATTCGAGGAACAGGGCGCTGAAGCTGGGGCGCGAGCGAACCGCATCGCGCCGCACCTCGACGCCTTCGGGCAGTTCGCGCAGCAATTCCAGTTCGGCACGGCGCATGTGCCAGTCGGCCGTCACCAGACGGATCGTGCGCACCTTGTGCCGCTCCACCCAGCGCGCGGTCTCGACCCCGTTCGAGCGGGTGTCATAGGCCTCGAAACCCAGGTCCACGCAGCACGCCATGGTGCGCGCAGGCACCTTGAATTCGGCCGCGAATTCAACCGGGCGCACCTCGGGATCGACGCCGGAGACGAACAGACGCGGCGCGGCGCCCTTCTCCAGCCCGTCAAGCGCATGTTCGATGCGCCCCTTGCTTCCCGTCAGCACGATGATCGCGTCACTTTTGGGCGCACCTGCCATCGGCCCGGGCAGCGTCACGGCGAACCAGACGAAGCCGAAGAACCAGACAAGCACGACAAAGGCGGCGGTGCGACGAAACATGACCTTGTTGGAAATAGCGGATGAATGCTTTCGCGGGCCTTATGGCGACACTTGCCCGCGTGTACCAGTGCTCTTTGCCCTAGAGCATCTTGCGCAGGGCGTGAAGCACGGTGAAGCGGGCCGTGATCATGGCGAGAAGCGTGGCGAGGATCGGCACCAGCGCCAGCAGGAGCCAGTCGCTCCAGACCAGCGCGCCGTTATCAACCAGCCCTGCCCCCAGCCCCTCGAACCGGCGGGCCAGGAGCACGATGACGACCAGCGCCAGGGCCAGCCCGACAGCGCCGCCGCCCGCGGCATCAAAGCCGATCGAACGCTGGAAGACCCGCGCCACCTGCTTGTCGGTTCCGCCCAGGAGGTGGACGATCTCGATCACGTCGCGGTTGGCGCCCAGCGCCGAGCGCGCCGCCAGAAGCACCGCGGCCGCCAGCGCCAGGGTAAGCAGCGCCACAAGCGCGATGGCGAGGATCTGGAGCGAGACCATCGCCTCAAACACCGGGCGCAGCCAGCTCGACTGGGCATCGACGCGGGCCGCCTCCGTCACCTTCCGTGCGGCCGCGCGGATCGTCTCGACCCGCTGCGGCGTCGCGCCGGTGGCAAGGCGCACGTCGATCAGCGCAGGGACAGGAATGGCCGAGCCGGTCGCTTCCGCGATGCCGCTGCCCAGCCACGGCTCGATCAGGCTGTCGAGCTCCTCGCGCGGCACGATGCGCAGGCCACTGACGCCGGGGAGCTGCTGCACGGCCTTCGCTACCTCGCGCGTCTGCCGGTCCCGGGTGTCCTCGCGCGGCTCGATGATCTGGATGGTGACGCCGCCCTCGATCTCGGCCTTCGCGGCCGAGACCGCGTTGCCGATGGAAAGCCCAGCGGCGAGCGCGATCGCGGTCAGGGCGACCATGATCGCGATCACCCAGGGCATGGGCCCGGACATGCGCCCCTGCGGGATCAGCTCTGCGCCGCCCCCGCCCAGACGCCGCATACCGTGCAGCATCGAGGGGCCCAGGCGCCGCTCGCGCCGTGTCGTCCCATCGCGGCTCATGTGCGTGCTCCGCTCATGTGCGACGGGCCGGAGGATGGCGCAGCGCGCCGGTCGGGTCGGCGAGCCGCCCCCGCTCCAGGCGCATGATCAGGCTGTCGGGCACCTTGCGCAGAAGATCGAGATCGTGGGTGGCGACCACTACGGTCGTGCCCTGGCGGTTGAGCATCTCGAACAGGCGCAGAAGCTTGAGCGCCATCTCGGGATCGACGTTGCCGGTCGGCTCGTCGGCAACAAGAACCGCCGGGCGCCCGATCACCGCGCGGGCAATGGCGATACGCTGCTGCTCGCCGCCCGAAAGCGTGGCGGGCACCGCGTCGATCCGCTCGGAGAGGCCCACCCATTCGAGGATGTCGCGCACGGGGCCCGCGATGTCCTTCTCTCCGTGGCCCGCCACGCGCAGCGGCAGGGCCACGTTGTCGAAGGCGGAAAGGTGGGGGACAAGCCGGAAGTCCTGAAAGACCACGCCGATCCGGCGGCGCAGCGCGGGCAGGCTGGCACGTGAAAGCGTGATAGCGTCGTTGCCGAACATGCGCACCGCGCCGCGCGAAGGGCGCTGGGCGAGATAGAGCAGTTTCAGCAGCGACGTCTTGCCCGCACCGCTGGCGCCCGTCAGAAAGTAGAAGCGCCCTGCATAGAGGGTAAACGTCAGGTCGCTCAGCACCTCGCGTTCGGTGCCATAGCGCAGCCCGACATTGTCGAAGTGGATGATTTCGCCCTCGGCAGTCATTCGTCTTCTTGTGAATAGTCCTGGCAGGGCCGAAAAGATGCGGCCACGCGCGCTATAGCGAGCAATCCATGTGGAAAAAAGGGCAATACGCCCCGTACCCACAAGTCGGGTGCTTGTCGTCCCTGCGCGAATGGTGCTTATGAGGTACTCGTATGATTATCGCCTGCCCAGCCTGCTCTACGCGTTACGCCGTACCGGATAACGCTATCGGCGTGGAAGGCCGCACGGTCCGCTGCGCCAAGTGCAAGCACAGCTGGTACCAGGACGGCTCTTCCCCCGAGGATCTGGCCGCGCCCGCTCCACAGCCCCGCCCGGCAGCGGCACCGGCTCCCATTGCCCAGCCCCCAGCTGCCGCACCTGCGCCAAGCCCTCAGCCGGCGCCGGAACCCGAGGCTGCGCCTCCCCCGCCCGCTCCAGAGCCGGTTGCCGCAACGCCAGCCCCCGCTCCCGCAGCGCCCACACCGGCACCTGCGCCCGCCCCGACACCACGCGCAGCACCCAGACCAGCCGCGAAGCCCAAGGTCCGGGCCGATGCGGAACGCGCCGAGATGGCGACGCCTGCTTCGCTGCGAAAGCCCCCGGCGGCGGTCTACGACGACACCGAGAACACGGTCCACTACGCCGACGAGCGCAGCTCCAGCTTCGATTTCGCGCCGCCCTTCCAGCCCCGCCGCAACTGGGCGAAGATCGGCACCTACGCAGCCTCGATCTTCGCGGTAGTAACACTGGGCCTGACCGGCGCCATCGCCTGGGGCGGCCTGCCCAACTGGATTCCCACCCCGCACGAGACCTTCCGGCAGGGCGAACCCGACCTCCAGCTCGATTTTCCGCGCAAACGCCAGGACCGCCAGCGCCTTGCCGATGGCAGCGACTTCTTCAGCGTCAGCGGCACGATCGGCAACATCGGCAGCGAGACCCGCTACGTGCCCTCGCTGCTGGTCGTCCTGCGCGACGCGCGCGAGCGGATCATCTACGAAAAGGAAATCGTGCCCCCCACGCGCAAGCTGGCGGCCGGTGAAGTCATCACCATCAACGAGGCCCTGACCGACATCCCCAAGGCCGCGACCACCGCCGAGATCGGCTGGAAGCCCGACTAAGCGTTCACCCGCGCCCGGAATTGCCGGGTCAGCAGGTCACGCCGCTGTCATACGCCCGCGCCATAGGGAGCGGGCATGCCTTCCCACCCCCCACTCCCGACGACCGTGGCCGAGACCGGCCCTGTCCGCCTGATCGTTCTGGCCGGGCAGCGCTGCCCGTCTTCTGACCCGCTGTCCGAGCGCTTCGGCGTCAGCCACCGCAGCCTGATCCCCCTCGCCGGACGCCCGCTGATCGCCCATGTCCTGCAGACCGGCGCGCAGCACCCCAAGATCGGCAGCCTGGCCATCTGCATCGAGCAGGAGGCCTTCGATCCGGTCTGGGACGTACTCACCCGCCTGCCCGGCCGGGGCGCGGTCACCCTCATCGAAGCGCGCGAGGACGTTGCCCAGAGCATTCGCGCCGCCGCGCAAGGATGGGATGGCCCGCTTCTCGTCACCACCGCTGATCATGCGCTCCTGAGCGGCGAGACCATCGACCAACTGGTCACGGCACTGGAGAGTGCCGACATCGCGCTCGCGCTCGCCCCGCGCGAGGCGGTCGAAGCGGTCCACCCCAGCGGCTCACCGCATTACCTGACCTTGCGTGACGGGCACCTCGCGCCCTGCGACCTCTACGGCGTGCGCAGCGCGGACTTCCTGGGAGCTGCCACGATCTTTCGCGGGCGCCGCGCCTCGGTGCGGGTGGCCTTGCGCATTGCGCGCGCCATGGGCCTTGTGGGCCTGCTCCTGCTGGCATTGGGGCTGGAGACGCGCAGCGGCGCTCTTGCGCGCGCCTCGCGTCGCCTGAAGGCCCGTGTGGAGGCGGTCATCACGCCGGACGGCACCCAGGCCATCGATGTCGGAAACGAGCAGAGCTACGCCATCGTGCGCCATCAACTTGAGGCGCGCGCGCGCGAGGTGGCAACCGTTCAGGACACCGCCCTCAGCGCCTCCTGACGCCCCCCCCTGCACGCACCACGCGCGCCACGCAGACACGCCGAAAGGCACCGGCCTTCCGGTTTCCCGGGAGGGGTGCCCGAAGGCTTTTATCCGTTTCTTTTCAGAAATCTGCCTGGTGCGGTCGAGAAGACTCGAACTTCCACGGGCTTTCGCCCACAACGACCTCAACGTTGCGCGTCTACCAATTCCGCCACGACCGCTAAATCAGAGGAGCTTTTCAAAGCGTCCCTCGGCAGGAGCGCGCCCCTAGCAAGGCTTTCCGGACCCGGCAAGTGATTCGTTTCGATTATTTTTGCAGCGCCTGCGCCCTCGCCTCACCGGCACGGTAAAAACTCCTGCATTTCCGCCATTTCAGGTCAAAATTGCTCCGCAAAAAAAGTTTCAGGCTGCCCCGGCGACGCGGACCAAAGTGCAATATCGAGCGCCGCGCCTTCCATGCGAAACCCTGCGCAAAGATCATGAACGGGGAGATTTTTTCACCATGCGCCATCCACGCGCCCATTCGCGAGGCTCTGTAACCTCGTCCATCGCCCTTGGCCTTGGCCTTGCGCTGGCCCTCTGCGCCTGTTCGGGCGGCCAGGAGGGCGAGGCTCCGACCACGCCGGAACCCAGCGCAAGTGCCACCTCGCCCGAGAGCCCCGTCGAACCGGAAAGCCTGCCCACCAGCCTGCCTAGCGAAAGTCCCGCCCCGCAAGCCGAGGCCAGCCCGGAGCCGAGCCCAACTCCAACTCCGGCGCCCACCGAAACCAAGGCGGCACCGGCTCCCAAACCCGCACCTACACCGACGCCAAGCCCGGAACCTGTCGCTGCAGCAGGCCCGCCCGCCGCCTTCGGGCGCTGCGCGGTGTGCCACAACGCGGAAAAAGGCGCGCCCGACAAGCTGGGGCCCAACCTCTTCGGCACCTTTGGCCACCCGATGGGCCAGGGCAGCTTCGGCTATTCGGACGCGCTCAGGAACGCCGGGCTTACTATGGACGAGGCCACCTTGCACCAGTGGCTGGAAAACCCGCGCAAGCTGGTCCCGGGCAACCGCATGAGCTTCCCCGGCATCAAGGACGCGGCCAAGCGCCAGGAGATCATCGACTACCTCAAGAAGCAGCGCTGAGAAAAAGGACAAGGAAGGAGGATCTTTTTCAAGGGGCCATCGCCCCTTGACCCCGGAATCGGCAACCTCACCATTCTCCGCCAGAGCAGCGCGGCAAAGGTGAGGTCGCCTGGTTCGGGGAGCCCGAGGGCGATGGCCCTCGGACCTACTTTTCTGCTTCCTTCAAGATCAGGGCCGCACGGTCACAGGAGCCACCTCCACCAGCTCACGTCCTGCCGCGTGCCAGCCCTCGATGCCCTCCTCGTACCAGTAGACCTGCCCCACGCCCTCGCGCGCGAGGCGGCGGGCGACATTCCAGCTCATCCAGCAATCCGAGCGGCAGAACACGACGACGGGCAGGTGCGCGTCCTCCCGGCGCGCCTCGGTGATGGCGCCGCGCAGCGCCGCCCAGAGCCGTGCATCGGGCGGACTGCGCCCCGTCTCGGGGTGCCAGAGCGCGCCGGGCACAGTGCGGTGGGGTTCGGAAAGATGCCAGCGTCCCGTCGCCGGATCGCGCCAGCCGCCTGTCACGGGCAGCACATCGAGGAACAGCGCATCGCGCCCCGGCTGCAACGTCAGCACCTCGGCCTCAGCCATCCCCCGTGCCGGAGCGGGATCGCGCGCAACCGGGGCCCGGAAGCGCGCCGTGCGGTAGCCCTCTGCATCGAAAAGGCCCTCTTCGGACAGAACACGCTCGGGCGAAGACTGCCCGGGCAAGGGCGCACAGGCGGGCGTCAGCAGAGCCAGCGCACCTACCGCCATTGCCCTTTGCCACGCATGTCCGGCCATCGTGCCTCCCGTCTCGGTCCAAGGTGCAATATGGGGAGGCGAGGCGCCTGCCTACATTGCCTATTGGTATGAAGCGCCTTGCTCTTCTCTCGGCCCTCATGGGCCAGGTCGCCCCGGCCCGTGCGGCAACGGCAACGGACCTGCCCACAGATCCGCTCGGCTCGCCGATGTGGACCTATCATGCCGAACGCCTTTTCGCAGACGCACGCGTCGTCTTCGATGCGCAGGTAGGTCTTGCGATCCCGGGCATTGCCGAGAACCAGCGGGTGTTCCCGGTCATGGTTGATGCCCGCGCGGTGCCCGATGTCACCCGCCTCTTGATCTTCGCCGATCTTAACCCGATCCCGCTCGCCATCGACTATCGCCCGCTGGCCGCGCGCGCATTCCTGGCAACGCGCATCAAGCTCGACCAGCGCACGCCGGTGCGCGCGGCTGTGCAGACCAGGGACGGCACCTGGCATGTCGCGGGGCAGTGGATCGACGCGGCAGGTGGGGGCTGCTCGGCCCCGCCGGTCAGCCGGGTGAAGGGCGACTGGGCCGAGCACCTGGGCGACATGCGCGGGCGGACCTGGGCCGAAGGCGAGGAAACGCGCCTGCGCCTGACCTTGCGCCACCCGATGGACACAGGGCTCGTCGAGAACATTCCCGCCTACAACCTGGAGACGCTGCGCGTGCTGGGCGAGGACGGGCGCGAACAGGCCCATGTCACCGTCTCGGGCGCGGTCGCCGAGGACCCGACCTTCACGCTCCTTCTGGCCGGGCGCGAAGCGCGCTACCGGGTCATCGCGCGCGACACCTCGGGCCGCGAGTTCGAGGCCCTGATCGCGGGGCCCACGCCATGATTCTCTCGCGCCGCCACGTGGTGACAGGGGCGATGGCGCTCCCCGCGCTTGCCCCTGCTCTTGCCCCCGCTCTTGCCAGAGCCGAAGTCTTCGCCGGGAGCTATGCCCCCCGGGCCGAGGCAATCGGCGATGGTGTCTGGATGGTGCGCGGCGCCGACGCGCCGATCCTGTTCGAAAACGGCGGCGCCATTGCCAACAGCGCGTTCCTTGCAACCGATGCGGGCACCGTCCTGTTCGATCCGGGCGTCTCGCTTGCCCATGGGACGGCGCTCGCCACGCTGGCCCGTCGCACGACCGGGCGGGAGGTCGCGCGTGTCTATGTCAGCCACCTCCACCCTGACCACGCGATGGGCGCGGCCGCGTTCGATCCCGCCATCGTCCATGCCCTTCCTGCCACGCGCGAGGGCCTGCTGCGCGACGTGGAGGGGTTTTCCGATGCGATGTACCGCCTGCTTGCCGACTGGATGAAGGGCACCCAGATCGCGCTGCCCCGGGGCGATGTGACCGCGGGCGAAGTAACCTTTGGCGGGCGCACCTTCCAGCTTCTGGCGCTGGACGGGCACAGCGGAGGCGATCTCGCCCTGCTCGACCATGCTACGGGCACGCTGCTTACCGGCGATCTCGTCTTCCACGACCGTGCGCCTTCCACGCCGCACGCCGACCTTGGCCGCTGGCGCCGTGCGCTGGAGACACTGCAGGCGCTCCCCCACCGGAAGCTCCTGCCCGGCCATGGCCCGCCCGATACGGGCGCAGGCGCCATCGCGCAGACTCGAGACTGGCTGGACTGGCTGGAGACCTCCTTACGCGAGGCCGTCACCAGCGGCCTGTCGATGGTCGAGGCCGGACGCGCGGCGATCCCACCCCGCTTCGCCTCGCTCAAGGCTGCGCGCTATGAACTGGAGCGCAGCGTCAGCCATCTCTACCCCGGGCTTGAGGCCGAGCTGCTCCCCGCTCTCTGATAGGTCCCGGCCATACTCCCCAGCGGGCAGGCGTCAATCGCAGGCGAGGACTTCATTCTGCGTGGTGCTGTCGAGGCTGGTAAGGAGAAGCTCGTCGAGGAAAGGCTTGTGGCCCACCCCGATCAGGACGACCATCGCCCCGCCCACCGCCGAGGCGCTGGCGTGGCGCACATGCGCGGCGATGCGGTGGTTCCGCTCATCCCAGGCGGCCTCCCGAATACGCCCCATATCGCCCTCGAACTCCAGGCGATTGGGCAAGTCGAACTGCCCGCGCACATCCGCAGCTCCAAAGCTCTGCGCGTTGATATGGCAATAGACGGGCAGGAGATCGCCCTTTGCGATAGCGCGGTTGGTGATCTCTTCCTGCTCCACGAAATGGGGCATCTGCGTGACCGGCGGTGCCTTGGCAAAGGCGGCTTGAAGCTCCTCCATTCGGGGCAGGATCAGGCGCTTGTCCAGGTGCGAATCGATCGACCAGAGTTTCGCAAGGCCCAGCCTCCTGGCCGCGGCCAAGGCCACGCTCACCCGCTCGTTCATCGAGGAACGGTGCGTGTCGAGATAGCGCGCCGCTTCCTGGTCAAGCGCATTTGCAGGGAGGTGCTCACGATAGAGCAGGGCCGTTTCGGGCTGGTAGGCAGCCAGGGCGATGTCCAAACGCTCCCGGGATTCCTCCTGCGTCAGATCCGCGGCACCGCGCGTCCACGCAGAGGTCACCTGCGCCGCTTCGAGAGCACCCATGCCCGTCCGGGACTGGGCGGCAGCGGCGATTTTCAGCAACCTGGGCCCCACGAACTGCTCGAGGGCCGGTACGAGAACAGGGCTGGCCTGCATGGTCACGATCTCGAGCGCGGAGAGGCGCTCTATGCCGATGACGCGCGCCTTCGCGGCCACAATCTGGTCGACGACCGTTTCGACGTGCGAAGGCGTGACATCCTCAAGAGCACTGAGATGCGGCGTTCCCAGGACCATGATCGATGTCAGCTTTTCGGGCGGGACCGATGAGTAGCTGCGAATATCCTTGATCTGCGCAAAGGCCGTCATGGGCACCAGGGCCGCCAGCACGGCCGCAGTCATGGCCTTGGGAATCATGTCCTCGCACTCTCCTTGCTGCTCGCCGAACCCGCCCGCGCCATCGATGACGCGGCGCGCCGATCAGGTCACGACCGGCACCGTTGCGACACCCTAAGTCAACGTCTTCGGGGCACACAAGAAAAGTTGATATGCAATCACTTATGCAATCGCTTGCACACGGATTGCCGTTCAGAGCATGCGCTTGAGGATATCGTCCTTGAGCATGAAATGGTGGCGCAGGGCCGCAAGCGCATGGCCGGCGACCAGTGCGATCAGGAGGTAGCCGCCGATTTCGTGCGCTTCGTGGCCCAGGCCTGCCATGAAGCTATCCTTCACCACCGGCAGGCGCGGGATGTCGAACAGGCCGAACCAGGTCAGCGGATAGGGGCTGGCCGAGGACATGATCCAGCCCGTCAGCGGCATCGCGATCATGAAGACATAGAGCACGACGTGGACCAGATGCGCGAGGCCGACTTCGGCCCGGGTCATCGTCGCGGGATAGGCGGGCGCGGCCCAGGCCATGCGCCAGCCCAGCCGCACCAGCGAGAGGACCAGAACGCTCATCCCTACCGCCTTGTGCAGCGGCATGATCGAGATGACCCCGTCCAGCGCCTCATGCAGCAGGCCACCTGCGATATTGGCGATAATCAGCAGCGCAATCAGCCAGTGCAGCGTGCGCGCACCTGCGTTGTAGCGTACTGTCCCCATGGCCTCACATCCCCCATCGCAGCCCCGCCCACAGCGTGCGGGGCACTCCCAGATCCATAGACCCTCCCTGGTTGCGCGTCACGATGGTTTCGTCGGTCACGTTCTCGGCGCGCAGCACCAGACTGGCCTTCGCGCCAAGCGGAACCTGCGCGAAGAGGTCGAGCGTGGTGGCGGCGGGCAGCACGTTGCTTTCCCGGTCATCCTCGTACTGCGCGCCGACATGGCGCAGCGTCGCCGCGAGGCGCCACCCCGCACCCGGCACCAGTCCGAGTGTGGCCGACGCGGCGAAGTTCGGGGTCTGCGAGGGGCGGAAACCATCGAGATCGGCCGAGGCGCCCTGCCCATCCACCTTGCTCGCGTTCCACAGCAACGAGCCGTCGAACCGCACGATCCCGTGCGCGATATGGGCGCCCAGCTCGATTCCCTGCGACTTGATGGCGGGCAGGTTCTGGCGCTGGCGCAGGTTGGGCTCCAGCGTGACGTTGGCGATGGCGTGCTTCACCCGGTTGTCAAAAGCGGTCAGGGTGAATTTCATCCCCGACATGGGCGTGAGGTCGAGGCCGGCTTCGTAGCCCTCCAGCTTCTCGCTGCGCAGCTGCGCGTTGGCCTGGGTGACGACAGGGAAGACCACGAAGGGGCGGTAGAGTTCGTTGAGCGTGGGCATGCGCAGGCCCGAATAGGCCGCTCCGCGCACGGCCAGCGCCTCGCTCAGCGCCAGCCGCGCGCCGCTACGCCAGGTCACCGTCCAGTCGGCCTGTCTGGCATAGTCGGTGCGCCCGGTCGGCATTCCTTGCGCATCGCGCGTCGCGTAATAGCCGCCTGAAATGATGGTGCGATCCGCGCGCAGCCCCCCGGTGAGGGTCAGCGCGCCAAGGCGCCAGTCGTCCTCGGCAAAGAGCCCGAGGTCGCTGTTCACCCCGCCTGCCTGGCGCCGCTCGGTCACGTTGCCCGAAAAGGCGCTGATCGCAATCTCGTTCATCGTGCCCGAGGAACGCCGCCAGTCGGTGCCAAGACGTAAGGTGTGCGCATCGCCTATGGGCGGGCGCAGCTCGAACTTGCCACCGATCCCCGTCGCGGGGGTCTTGTACTGGTCGAGCACGGGGGTGAAGCGGCTGGAGGAAATGACCGTGTTGGCGAAATTGCGCGCCTGGACATAGGCCAGCGCGTCGAACTGCCAGGCGCCGCGCCCGACGAGACGCAGGCTCGCGTCCTGCCCCTCTGTCGCGCTGTCGGCGCCGGCAAAGCGCAAGGTGCGATCATCGCGAAAGATCAGGCCGCGCGCTTGCAGCTCCACGTCCTCGCTGATGGGGGCGACGGTGCGCAAGGACAGCGACCAGGATTCGTAGCGCGCCCGCACGCTCGCATCGGCGCGCTGGTCGCGCGGGGTCGTCCAGAAGCCCTTGCCCCGATCCCAGCGGCCGGAGAGGACCGCAAAGCCGCGGCCCAGCTGGGGCGCGATGGCCGCGCTCAGTTCGCTCTCGCCGCGTTGGTTGCCAAGGGCACTGGCGGTGACGAGGCCCAGTTGCTCGGCATCCGCGCTCTCCAGTTCGATCGTGCCCGAAAGCGCGCCGCCACCAAAGGGGCCCGAGCCCCCGCCCCGCGTTACCCGCACTGTGCCCAGGGTATCGGGCGAGAGGGCGGTGAGCGGAATATACCCGAAGAAGGGATCGGCCATCGGCACCCCGTCCAGGAGGACGAGCGCGCGGCTGGTGGCGTTGCCGCCCAGCGCGCGCAAGGTCACCCCTTGCGCGGACGGGTTGGACGAGCGGCTGTCCGAGCGGCGGAACTGCTGAAAGCCCGCAACCGAGGAGAGCACGTCCTCGACCCGGCCCGAGGCCGACGAGACGATGTCCCGGCGTTTCAGGGTGCGGGTCGAATAGGCCGGGCGTCCGGGCGTCTGGGAAAGACCACGCCCGGTCACGAGGATCTCGCCCGCGAACGCGGCGTCGTCCGCATCCTCGGCATGGGCGGGCGAGGCAAGGAGAGGGGAGGCAAGCAGGGCCAGCGCCAGCGCACTGGCAGCCGTCTGCACGGCGCACGCGCGCCGCTCGGGGGTGAAGTCATCCATGGCTGCGACCTTTTCCGGGTGACGATATGGGGTATGTCTGAGCAATGTGGTCCCGGAAGGCCTGTCATGAGGACAACCGGCCTTCCGGGAAGATACCGGGGACGCACAGCGCCCCCGGTTCGGTGGTGCTCCGTGGGAAACGCCTAGAAGAAGAGGATGCCGCCCATGGCGAGCGCATCGCTCTCGGCCTCGTTGCCCGAATGGGCTTCGGCCTTGGAGTGGATGTACTCGCCGATCAGCGTCACCCAGCGGGTCAGGCTGTAGCGCACCTGGCCCACGTAGCTGGAGTTGGTCTTGACCAGATCGGGGTTGGCAAGCGCATCGGCCGGGTTGGCAAAATCAAGCGAACTCTCGCCATAGCTGCCGCCCACCGCGAACTTGCCGAAGGTGGCGAGGCCCTGGACGTAGAAGCCATCACTCGAGCGCGGATTGCCTTGCGCATCGGTGTCGAACAGGCCCAGCACGGTCGTGCCCAGCCCCTTGGCGGTGTAATAGTAGCCGGTCACTGCGATGGGGCCCGCCGTGACCTTGGCGCCCATGTCGAGCCCGCGCCCGGTGTAATCGCCGCCCGTCAGCATGTCGTGCTTCTGGGTGATGCCGGACGCCCACAGGTGCGCACCGACGCCGCCGAACTGGCCATCGTAGGTCAGCTTGCCCTGGAAGCCGGGCTCGGAGTTGGCCTGCGCCGGGCCGGTCAGCGAGGAGAGCGGCTGGAACACGCCGACCGCGGCCTGGAAACCGCCCAGCTTGGGGCTGGTATAGGTGATCTGCGGCTGGAAATCGGTGTAGATGTAGCCCGAGCCGATACGGCCCAGCGTCGTGTTGGCGGGCGCCACGTTACCACCGGGCGAGCCCGAGGAGAGCAGCGTAATGTCGTTGAGGATCGCGTCGGAACCGAACAGGCCGATGTCGCGGCCCAGCTTGACCGTGCCGAAGCTGGCCTTGCCAAAGCTCATGTAGGTCTGGCGCGCGTCGATGCCCGAGGTGGCGAGCGCGGTGGGCTGGCCGCCGTTGTTGGCGCCCAGCGTCCCCCAGGCGGCCGAGTTGATGCCGGGATAGAGGCCGAAGAAGGCGTTGATGTCCCAGCCCGCCTGCTGGGTGGAAACCGAGACCGTCAGGAAGCCGGGAAGAAGGCCGTTGCGCACCGCGCTCGAATTCTTCGTGCCCACGCTGGCGATGCCGCCCACGACCGACGTGGTGGCCGAGGGCGTATCGGGATTGTCATGGACATAGAAGCCGTTGACCGAGCCTGCGAACTGGATCGTGGCCGGGCCGACTTCGAAGCCAATACCGCTTTGGGTCCGCTTGACGAGAAGCCCGGTGTCGTCTTCGCCGCCCTGCACGGCCACGGCCGGAGCAGGGGTTGCCTCGGCCTCGGCGGCCTCTTCGGCAAGGAGTTCGTTGTACTCCTCGTCGGTCAGGATACCTTTTTCGTGCAGACGCTTGAGCAGGGTCTCGCCCGTACCGGCAAAGACCGGCGTCGTGGACATGGCGATAGCCCCCAGCGCAGCGGTGCTGCGCAGCATGATCTTGCCGATCATCGTTCATCCCCTCCTGAGGTTTATGTGTCGTCTTTTCCTGCGACTGTTCTCAGCATGGGAGCGGATGGGAATGTGCGAAATTGGACTTTGGGACGAACTGCCCCGCTTCGGTGCGAACCGTGCCCTCAGTGGCCCAGCGCGACGCCCCAGGGCCCCTTGCCTGCCGGGATCGTGGCGATGACCTCCAGCGCGGCAATGTCGATGAGCGAGAGCGTGTCGCTCGCCCCGTTGGCGACAAGTGCGCGCCCGCCATCGGGCAGGATCGCCAGATGCCAGGGGCGTTCGCCCACTGGGACATAGCCGCGTACCTCCCCGCTCGCGACATCGACCACCGCCACCGCATTCGCGCGTCCCAGCGCGACCAGCGCGGTCCTGCCATCAGGCGTGAAACGGATGCCGCAGGGCATGACCTTGTAAGCAGGGACACCGGGCGGCGCGAAGGCGATGGTGCGCGTAATCGTGCGCGTTGCGACATCGGCGATGTGGACCGTGCCCGCCATTTCCGCGCCGATCCAGACCTGTGTGCCATCGGGGGTGAACTCGACATGGCGCGGGCGCGCGTCGGTCTCCATTTCCAGGCGGACCTTATGGCTGGCGACATCGACCCAGGCGACAGTGTTGTCCTCCTCGCTCGTTACCAGCAGCCATGAGCCGTCCGGGCTCTGCGCGATGCCTTCGGGCTCCTCGCCCACCGCGACCTGCCAGGCGACCTTGCCTTCCACCAGATCGACCGCGGTGGCCGCCGCGTTGTCCTCGTTGGCCACGAACAGGGTGCGCCCGTCGAAGGCCGGAAAGAACTGCTCCGGGTCCGCGCCCGAGGGAAGCGTGCGCAAAAGTTCGCCCGTCGCCGGGTCGCGCACTTCCACCGCGTTGTCGAGGCTGGCGCAGATGAGGAGGTATTTGCCGTCGCGTGTCAGCGCGATCCCGCGCGGGCGCTGGCCGACCGGCCATTCGGCCACGACCGCCCGGCGCTCCAGATCGACGACCGAGACCGTCGAGCTGCGCTCGTTGCTGATATAGGCCCGCGTCCCCGCACCGGCAGGGGCATTCGCTGCAAGCGCGGTTCCAAGGGTCAGAAACGCAAGGAACGCGCGGCTCGGTGACATGTCCATGATCCTCTCCATTTGCCGTGCAAACCTAGGCATTTGCGCGCCCCGGGCCCATTGCACCTTGGTCTTGTACCATGGTCCAATTGGGGAAAGTTAAAGGCTTGCGCTAGATCATGGACAGCATTCGGGGACGCCTGACCGAGCCCTGAGGTCGCAGAGGATGACTGACACCATGACGATACGTACAGGCCGCGCGGCCCTGGTCGCGGCGGCGGCCATTGCTTCGCTCACCGCGGGCACCAGCCTGCTCGCCCACGGCAACGTGACCCCCCAGGCGGTCGACACGTCCGCCCTGCCCGACATCGAGGGCGGCAACGACAACTGGATCGCCGAGAACCCTTATACGGGCAACGCCAAGGCCATCGCCATCGGCGAGAGCGCCTATGGCCAGAACTGCGCGCGCTGCCACGGCCTTGAAGCCATTTCGGGCGGCATTGCGCCGGACTTGCGCTACCTCGAACTTGGCCCCTCGGGCGATGAATGGTTCGTCGAGCGCTTTCGCAACGGCTCCAGCCACGACGGCAAGGTCTATATGCCGCCCTTCGGCGAGGTGCTGGGCCAGAAGGCAGGCTGGGCTATCCGCGCCTGGCTCGAAACCAAGTACACCGACGAGTAAGCCCGATGGAGAGTGGTCGCAGGACTCTCCTGAAGAGCCTTTTCGCCGCCGCAGGGGCGCTGGCCATGCCAGCGGCCCTGCGGCCTTCGTCGCTTTGGGCCGCCCCGCTTGCCAAGGTGCGCGAGGCCGGCGTGCTGCGCGTCGGGCTCTATACCGACAACCGGCCCTGGTCCTGGGATGACAGCGGCAAACCTGCCGGGATCGACGCGGACCTTGCCCGCGCGCTTGCCGAGAGCCTGGGCCTTCGCGCCGACATCGCGCTGTTCATCGCCGACGAGGAAGTCTCCGACGACTTGCGCAACGTGGTCTGGCGCGGGGGCCTGCTCGGCTTCCAGCCGTGCGACGTCATGCTGCACGTCCCCTTCGACCGCACCTTGATGCAGCAGGAGGACAACGTCGTCTTCATGGCGCCCTACTACCGCGAAAGTTTCGGCGCGGCCTGCAGCCCGGATGCGGGCAACTGCGAGGTCGTGCCCGCGCAGTTCAAGGGCCACCCGATCGCAGCCGAACTCGATTCGATCCCCGACTTCTACCTTCTCGGCCACGCCGGAGGGGTCCTGACGCGCGATCTCGTCCACAAACGCACCGGCTACGAGGCGATTTCCGCGCTCGGCACGGGCGAGGCGGACTTCGCGGTGGCCAGCCGCGCGCAGATCGAAGCCGCCATGGCCGACGCGCCCGAGGCGGGCATCCAAAAACGCCATGGGCCCCTGCCGATGATGCTCTCGCCCGGCTGGGACATCGGCATCGCGGTCAAGGAGAACTCCCGCTCGCTCGGCTTCGCGCTCGAGGACGAGATGAACGCGATGATCGCCGATGGCCGCATGGCCGCCCTGTTTTCCAGGCACGGTGTGAACTGGCAGCCCGCATTGGCAAGCCAGAGCGCAGCGTGAACGGGGGGACGGGGGTGCCGACTGCGACCGGCGCCCCCCGAACCGCCCCCTCCCGGGCCTGTCCCGGAACCCTCCCGCACACCATCTGACCGCTTCGGAATCGGGACTTTCCCGGGACTTGGCGCACACCCTATCGCCATACCCCTCATCCCAAGGTGCAATTGTTTGCGCCCCTGCGAGGTCTAGGCTGACCGCCGACGACCGGAGATCATGGGGGCACATCCCGAGCAACGAATCCCCGGCAAGGTCACCCCAATAACGGAGGGATAGGATGAAGCGGCGTTTTTCACATTTTCTGGCCGGCCTTGCGGCCGCCACCGCGCTGGTCGCAGCCCCGGCCCAGGCCGATCACCACGGGCCGACCAGCAGCGACCTGATGAACGACGCGGCCAGCGCGGGCGACGTTCTGAGCTATGGCATGGGCCCCTGGCAGCAGCGCTTTTCCGGCCTCGACGCGCTCAATTCGGATAACGTCAGCAAGCTCGTCCCCGTCTTCGCCGCCTCGCTTGGCGGGGAAAAACAGCGCGGGCAGGAAGCCCAGCCGCTGGTCTATGACGGTACCATCTACGTCACCGGCTCCTATTCGCGCCTGTTCGCCTTCGACGCGCGCACCGGCGAGAAGAAGTGGGAATACACCGCGCGCCTCCCCGACGGCATCATGCCCTGCTGTGACGTCGTCAACCGCGGCGCCGCGATCCACGGCGAGAAGATCATCTTTGCCACGCTCGACGCGCGTCTGATCGCGCTCAACCGCGAGACCGGCAAGGTCATCTGGAACAAGAAGACCGCCGACTACCAGGAAGGCTACTCGGCCACGGCCGCGCCGCTGATCGTCAAGGACATGGTCATTACCGGCAACTCGGGCGGTGAATTCGGCGTGGTCGGCGCGGTCCAGGCGCGCAACGTCGACACCGGCGAACTGGTCTGGGAACGCCCCGTGATCGAGGGCCACATGGGCACCTTGAACGGTGCGCCCAATGGCATGACCGGCAAGCTCAACGCGACCTGGGAAGGCGATCTGTGGAAGACCGGCGGCGGCGCCACCTGGCTGGGCGGCACCTACGATCCGGGCACCAACCTCCTTTACTTCGGCACCGGCAACCCGGCCCCCTGGAACAGCCACCTGCGTCCGGGAGACAACCTCTACACCTCCTCGACGCTCGCCATCGATGCCGACACCGGCGTCATCAAGTGGCACTACCAGACCACTCCGCACGATGGCTGGGACTTCGACGGCGTGAACGAATTCATCCCGTTCGACGCGACGATGAACGGCAAGCCGATGAAGCTGGGCGCCAAGGCCGACCGCAACGGCTATTTCTACGTACTCGACCGGACCAACGGCAAGCTGCTGGGCGCGCACAAGTTCGTCATGCAGACGACCTGGGCCGACGGCATCAACCTCAAGACCGGCCGCCCCAACTACATCGGCGAGGGCCGCCCCGGTGCCCCCAACGGCGCGGAAAAAGGCAAGGTCGTGTTCTCCTCGCCCTCGTTCCTGGGCGGCAAGAACTGGATGCCGATGGCCTATTCGCAGGACACCGGCCTGTTCTACATCCCCAGCAACGACTGGGGCATGGACATCTGGAACGAGCCCATCGCCTACAAGAAGGGCGCGGCTTACCTCGGTGCAGGCTTCACCATCAAGCCGATCGCGGACGACCACATCGGGGCCCTGCGCGCGATGGACCCCAAGACCGGCAAGATCGTGTGGGAATACAAGAACGCAGCCCCGCTCTGGGGCGGCGTGCTGACCACCAAGGGCAACCTCGTCTTCACCGGCACGCCCGAGGGCTACCTGAAGGCTTTCGACGCCAAGACCGGCACCGAACTGTGGAAGTTCCAGACCGGCTCGGGCGTGGTCGGCTCGCCCGTCACCTGGGAGCAGGATGGCGAACAGTATGTCGCGGTAATGTCGGGCTGGGGCGGCGCGGTGCCGCTGTGGGGCGGCGAAGTCGCCAAGACCTTCAAGGACATCAGCCAGGGCGGCATGCTCTGGGTGTTCAAGCTGCCCAAGTAAGACGCAACAGAACGGTAACCGGAGCGCTGGCACAAGGGATCATCCCGAGGCTGGCGCTCCCTCCCTCCCCGGGATAGGAACATGAACGCACTGGCAGGAATGGAACGCGCAATGGGCGAACTGACGAGCCCCGACAAGGTCCTGATCGTCGACGACCATTCGCTCGTGCGCGATGGCCTGCGCTCGATCTTCGACGACGCCTTTCCCACCTGCGAAATTCTGGAGGCCGACAGCCTGCAGAGCGCGCTCGAGGCGCTGGACACGGCCGACGATGTCGATCTCGTCCTTCTCGATCTCAACATTCCCGACGTCTCGCACCTCTCCGGCCTCGAGGCGCTGCGCGACCGTTTTCCGGCCACCCCCGTGGTCATGGTCTCGGGCGTCACCGACCGCAACGTGGTGCGCGACGCGCTCGCTGCGGGAGCCGCCGGGTTCGTGCCCAAGTCGCTCAAGCGCACGGCCATCGTCGAGGCATTGCAACTCGTCCTCTCGGGCGAGATCTACATGCCCGAACTCGAATGCGACGAGACCCAGGCCGCCGAGGAAGACCTGATCCGCGCCCGGATCGAAACGCTCACCCCCCAGCAACGCGTGGTCCTGGGCCACCTTGTCGCCGGCCGCCTCAACAAGCAGATCGCCTTTGAACTCGACGTCTCGATGACGACAGTGAAAGCGCACGTCTCGGCGATCCTGCAGAAGATGAACGTCTTTTCGCGCACGCAGGCCGTGATCATGGCGGGTAAAATCGGCTTTCGCGGGTAGTAGGAAGAAGATTGATTCAAGGGGCCATCGCCCCTTGACCCCAAACTGGGCGACCTCACCTTTCTCAGCCACGGTGGCGCGCGAAAGGTGAGGTGGATAGTTCGGGGAGCCCGAGGGCGATGGCCCTCGGATAATCTATTCTGATCCTCTTTGCCTCCGGCCGCATGACTGGTAGCCCCCTCCCATGAGCCGTGAACCCTTGCGCGAGCGCGCCTACTACCGCGCCTTTGTCCCCGTCGCCACGCGCTGGCGCGACAACGACATCTACGGCCACGCCAACAACGTGATCTATTATTCGTGGTTCGACACGGTGGTGAACACCTGGCTGATCGAGGCGGGCCTGCTCGACCTCGAAAGCGAAGCGCCGACAGGGCCCATCGGGCTCGTCGTCGAGACAGGGTGCCGCTACGCCGCCTCGGTGCAATTCCCGCAGAAGCTGGAAGTGGGCCTGCGCGTGGCGCGGCTCGGCTCCTCCAGCGTCACCTATCATCTCGGTCTCTTCGTCGCGGGCGAGGACGCGCCTGCCGCCGAGGCGCATTACACCCACGTCTATGTCGACCGGGACAGCCGCCGCCCGACCCCGCTGCCCGAGGACTGGCGCACCGCCTTCGCCGCGCTGACCTGAGCTCAGCTAAGCGTTCAGAGCACGTCGAGCTGGCGCAGCAGGGCGCGCAGGCGTGCCGGTTTCACCGGCTTGTTGAGCACAGGCAACCCTTGCGCTGCGGCCAGCTCGGCCACTTCATCGCCCCGGTCGGCGGTGATCAGGATGGCGGGAATCTCGCGCTCGGTCTGGCCGCGCAGGATCGCCACCGCCTCGTCGCCCGTGCGGCCTTCGTCGAGGTGGAAATCCACGATCATCAGCACCGGCCCCTGCTCCAGCGCGGCCGCAGCCGCCGGATCGCCGGGGTCCGAGACCGCCACGACATCGAGCCCCCAGTTCTCCAGCAGGGCCTCCATGCCGCGCAGGATTGCGGGGTCGTTGTCGACGACAAGCACCAGCCCGCCTTCCTCCGCGCGCGCGCCTTGCGCGCTGGCGGGCAGTTCGGGCGCGCGCGCTTCGGGCGCGCAGCGCGGCGCGCGGATCGTGAAGCAGGCCCCTTGCCCGGGCGCGGTCTCCAGTTCGATGGCGTGCCCCAACACCGCCGTCACGCGGCGCACGATGGCCAGGCCCAAGCCTTTGCCGGGGATCTTCTGCGTCTTGCCGACCCGGCGGAATTCCTCGAAGATCTGCGCGCAGTCCTCTTGCGCAATGCCCGGCCCGGTATCGCGCACCCGCACGCTGACTTCGTCCTTCGTATGTTCGACTTCCACGCAGACGCGCCCCACTTCAGTGTAGCGGATCGCGTTGGAGACGAAGTTCTGCAGCACCCGGCGCAGGAGGCGCGGGTCGGAACGCACCCAAAGGTCCGTCTCCGGGATGGCGAAGTCGAGCCCACCGGCCTGGGCCAGCGGGGCGAACTCGATGCGCAGCGCCGTCAGGATCGGGTCAAGCGCGAGCGGCTGGATCTCGGGCTGGACGGCGCCCGCATCAAGGCGCGAGATCTCGAACAGGGCTTCGAGCAGCTCCTCCACCGAATCGAGCGCGGTCGAGGCCTGCTGGACAAGGCTCGTCGCGCGTTCGGGCATGGCCATGCCATCCATCGCCGAGACGAAGAGGCGCGCCGCGTTCAACGGCTGAAGCAAGTCGTGGCTGGCCGAGGCAATGAAGCTCGTCTTGGAGCGGTTGGCGGTCTCGGCCTCGTTCTTGGCATCGACCAGTTGGCGGTTGACCTCGACCAGTTCGGCGGTGCGCTCCTCCACACGGCGTTCCAGCGTCTCGGCGGTCTCGGTCAGCGAGCGCTGGAAACGGACATGGTCGGTGACATCGTCGAAGGTGAAGACCATGCCCCCGTTCTTGAGCGGCACCGAGCGGATCACCACGTGGCGCTCGCCCATCATGCACATCGTTTCGAGCTGGCCGAGCGAGCGCGCCTCGCCCTCTTCGCGCCAGTCGAGCGCCTCGGCCCGGTCGAGCCCCTGGCGTTCGAGGCACCAGCTGCGCAGCATTTCGTGGTTCTCGATCTCGGGCGCCCCTTCGCCGGCTTCGCCGTCGAGGCCCAGCATCGCGAGGACGCCCTCGTTCCAGGCCTGAAGATGCCCGGTCGCATCGAACAGGCAAACGCCTTCGGACAATGTGTCGAGCGTGGCCTGGAGTGCGAGGTTGCGTTCGGCCAGTTCGCGCGCGCGCTGGCGCGCATCCTCGGCCTTCACCGAGGTGATGTCGGTGTAGATCCCGACGGTCCCGCCCTGGCTGGTGCGCAGCTCGTTGATCTGGATCCAGCGTCCGTCCGACAGCGCCTGGACATGGGCGCCCTGCGCGCGGCGATGCTGCGCAACACGGTCCTTCAGCCAGCGCTCGGGCGCCACGCGCGAGGCCACCGTCGCGCCCGAGCGCGCGAGCCGCGAGGCCAGTTCGGAGAATTCCGGCGCGCGGTCGGAGATCGCTTCGAAATAAGGAAAGATCTTCAGGAAGGCCCGGTTGCACAGGATCATCCGGTCTTCATCGTCGAACAGAGCAAAGCCGTCCGAAAGCGATTCGATGGCGTCGCGCAGGAGGACACGCGCGGCCGTCGCATCGGCGTGGGCCTGGGCGAGCTCGGCGTTGACCGTGTTCAGACGCTCCAGCGCGATCTCCAGCGCGCCGGTGCGGTCGCGCACCATGGCTTCAAGCGAGATCGCCGTCTCGAACATCGAGAAGGCCCCGCCCTGCAGGTCGGTCGAGCGCTCCACCCGGTCGATCAGCGCGGCGTTGATCTTCTCCAGCTGCTTCACGCGCGTGCGCAGCCGCGCCAGTTCGGCGTCCCGGTCTTCGGCCGTCTCCTCCGGGGCGTTCGCCCCTTTTGCCGGTGTTCCCCCCGCCTTTTCGCGCAGCATGGCTGGTCTCTCTCCCGCTCCTGTGTCTCCCGTCCCGTGTCAGCGCCCTATCGCCAGACCACTGAAGGTCTGGTTCATGTGCGCTGCGAGGAATTGCTCACCATAGGTGTTGAAACCGATGATCTTGTTGTCGACGTAGAGCCGCGACAATTCGCGCACGATCTGCCGGTCCTCGGCATCCAGCCGGTTGAGCACGCAGTCGAAGCCGATGACGTGATCGATCGTGCCGATGCGCTGGGACACCTTTCCGATCAGCTCGTTCATCCAGGCGATGCGCTCAATCGGCTCGCCAATGGTGAGGACGACGCCGGTGTCGATGGCGCAGTAGAAAGTGAGCGAACCGTCCGGGTTGGCCGACTGGATCGAGCGCACATGGTACTGCCCGCCCGTGCGCACCATGGGCGGGTGCGCGGCGAAGAAGTGCGCGTCCAGCGTCTCCGGTGCCTGCCCGGTGAGGCGCACGTATTCCTCGGCGGCGGGCGCGGCGTTGATCTCGTAGACAGTGCGGGTCTGGGGATCGGCCTCGGTGATGACCATGCGCGCGGGGCCGGGCCGATAGGGGCTTTCGCAAAAGACGTGCATCGGGCGGCGGCTGGTGAGCACCGCGATCACCGCGCAGTCTCCGTGAAAGCGCCCTTCGTGAAGGACCCCGGTCTGGCTGAAGGAGAGACCATCCCCGCTCGACCCGCCGATCAGCTGGATATCGCCCAGCGCATGCTGCGCGGTCATCGTCAGAAGCTCCTCGCGGTGCGAGAGGCCATCGACGAAGAACAGCGCAACCTGGTGCACGTCCTGAACCGCGGCATGGTCGAGCCGCGCGCCCGCGACAAGCTGGCGGATCGCGCCCTGCGCTTCCTGCGGGTCGAAATGGTCGAGCGCATCGAAGCGCAACGAGACCATCGAGAAACTCTCCGCTGGAAAGCCGACGAGCACCACCGTCTCGGTGTCGTAGCCCCGGTCGGTCAGCTCTCCGGCACTGGTGCAACCGATCAGCGGCACGCCGGGCAGCCCTTCGCGCAAGGCCTTGGCAAGTTCGTCGCGCGGGAAACGGTTGGAGCAGAACAGGAGCGCGCCGGCCAGCTCCATCGTGCCGACAGCGGCGGCAAGGTCGGCCACGACGCTGGCGGCATCGGCCGCGCGCGAGGAACAGGTCAGAAGGGGCGTATCGCCATGCTCCAGCTGGATCTGCATGCCTTGACTATCTCTCCCATCAGGCCTCCTCGTTCGGTGGGAGGCCCTTGCAACCCTGCGCGGCCCGGAAAGAACCGTGCAATCGTTTTGCAGACCTTAGTCTTACGCCGGGAAAGCCCGCAGGCCAAGGGATTTGCGACATGGCGCAGACGCCCGCATGGCGATGCGTCAGGGCACCGCCGCATCGCCGCGCGGCGGTTCTCCGGCCGCCTCCAGCGCGGCGTTCTCCGCATCGGTAAAAACACGGCTGCGGATCACGAAGCGAACCCCCTCGGGCGCCTCCAGGCTCATGCCCGAACCGCGCCCGGGCACGACATCGATGGTCACCTGCGTGTGGCGCCAGTATTCGAACTGCGCCGCCCCGATCCAGACCGGGGTATCGCCCACCAGCGTGCCCAGCAGCACGTCCTGCCCGCCCACGCGAAACTCACCCGCGACAAAGCACATCGGCGCCGAACCGTCGCAGCATCCGCCCGACTGGTGGAACATGAGCGGACCATGCTGGGCGCGCAGCCGCAGGATCCAATCCTGCGCCTCGGGGGTTGCGCAAATGCGCGGGGGAGGTGTCGTGTCGCTCATCGCTGCGCTCCCTAAGTTTCAAAAAGCGATTCCGAGGGCCATCGCCCTCGGGCTCCCAGAAACGTCACCCTTATCTCCCGTGCGCACCGTTGCGGGAGCGAGGTGAGGTCGCCTGGTTTGGGGTCAAGGGGCGATGGCCCCTTGAAAAATCTGTCTTCCTGTCTGCCTCTCAAAAAAGACGGTGGATGACCCGAGGGCCACCCACCGACCCGAGAGACCCGGCGCCACTGGACTGGTGGAGTGAGAGATGGGCGCCGGGAGCGGAGCTCTGTCGGGCTCCTTGGGGGGCTTGCCCAGGACGTTCGGATCAGAAGAAGCCGAGCGCCTTGGGGCTGTAGCTGACAAGCAGGTTCTTGGTCTGCTGGTAGTGGTCCAGCATCATCTTGTGGTTCTCGCGCCCGATGCCCGACTGCTTGAAGCCGCCGAAGGCCGCGTGGGCGGGGTACATGTGGTAGCAGTTGGTCCACACGCGCCCGGCCTGGATGCCGCGGCCAAAGCGGTAGGCGCGCGTCCCGTCGCGGGTCCAGACACCGGCGCCCAGACCATAGAGCGTGTCGTTGGCGATGCTCAGCGCCTCTTCCTCGGTCGAGAACTTGGTCACCGAGAGCACCGGCCCGAAGATCTCCTCCTGGAAGATGCGCATCTTGTTGTGGCCTTCGAGCACGGTGGGCTGCACGTAGTAGCCCTGCGCCATGTCGCCCTCGTGAAGCGCGCGCTCACCGCCGGTGAGGACCTTGGCACCCTCGTCCTTGCCGATCTGGATGTACGAGAGGATCTTCTCCATCTGGTCGTTCGAGGCCTGCGCGCCGATCATCGTGGCGGGGTCGAGCGGGCTGCCCAGCTTGATCGCCTCGACGCGCTTGATCGCCTTCTCGATGAAGGCATCGTAGATCGATTCGTGCACCAGCGCGCGGCTCGGGCAGGTGCAGACCTCGCCCTGATTGAGCGCGAACATGGCGAAGCCTTCGAGCGCCTTGTCGAGGAAATCATCGTCCTGCGCCATGACATCCTCGAAGAAGATGTTGGGGCTCTTGCCGCCCAGCTCCAGCGTGCAGGGGATGAGGTTCTCGCTCGCGTACTGCATGATGAGGCGGCCGGTGGTTGTCTCCCCGGTAAACGCGATCTTGGCGATGCGCTTGTTCGTGGCGAGCGGCTTGCCCGCCTCGACGCCAAAGCCGTTGACGATGTTGAGGACACCTGCGGGCAGGATGTCGGCGATCATCTCGGCGAGCACCAGGATCGACATCGGGGTCTGCTCGGCGGGCTTGAGCACCACGCAGTTGCCAGCCGCCAGCGCCGGAGCAAGCTTCCAGGCCGCCATCAGCAGCGGGAAGTTCCACGGAATGATCTGGCCCACGACGCCCAGCGGCTCGTGGAAGTGGTAGGCGACGGTGTCGTGGTCGATCTCGCCGATGGAGCCTTCCTGGGCGCGCACGCAGGCCGCAAAGTAGCGGAAGTGGTCAATCGCCAGCGGCACGTCGGCGGCGGTCGTCTCGCGGATCGGCTTGCCGTTGTCGATGGTCTCGACCAGCGCGAGCTTGTCGAGGTTGGCTTCCAGCCGGTCGGCGATCTTCAGAAGCGTGTTGGAACGCTCGGTCGAAGAGGCTTTGCCCCAGGCGTCCTTCGCCGCGTGCGCGGCATCGAGCGCAAGCTCGATGTCCTCAGCCGTACCGCGCGCCACCTGGCACACCACCTGTCCGGTGACCGGCGAGACATTGTCGAAGTACTGTCCCTTGACGGGCGCGACCCATTTGCCGCCGATGAAATTGTCGAACTTGTCCCGGATAAGCGTTGCGCCCGAGAACTTGCTCATGGCCTGTTCCAGCATCCCCATATCTCCAACTTGACCGCATCGCTCTTGCGCGATTTTTCGAAGGCCACATTGGGACGCGAGGCGCCATGCGCCAATTGTACCATGGGACGATAGACCTTGGTCGGGGATCGGTGGTCGGGGGCAGCTGCCCCGCCCTTCAAAGCCTCTCGGACAGGACGCAGACCGGGCAGGCTTCCTCGGGCAGGTCGGCAAGCGCATCGACCATCGCGCGCACGGCGGGCAGGCGCGCCGTCTGTGCCGGGCAAGGCGTCCCTTCGCGCGCGGCCTCCACCGCCCGCAGCGCCGCTTCGGCCAATGGATTGATGACCGGGACCGGGGCCCCCTCGGCCAGTCGTTCCGCGATGGACGACATGCAGGTGCAGCCCAGCAGGATCGCCTCGGCCCCGTCCGCCACGGCCCGCGCCATGCTGGAGCGGACGCGCGCAAGGATATCGCCTGCGCCCTCCCCGATCCGACCGAGATAGCCATCTGGGCCCGAGAGATCGGCCAGGTCGGCCTCCTCGCCCACGTTGTAGATACCTGTGCAGACCCCGGCATGGTCGTAGAGCCGCAGCAGATCACAGGGGATGAAGTTCATCGAGGCAGGCCAGACGGTGACGATGGCAAAGCGTCCCAGGGCCGCCGCGCGCGCCATGCCCGCCTCGCCCGCGCCGACGACAGGCACGCCAGCGCCGCTGCGCAAGGCCGTGAGACCATAGTCCCCCAGCGTGTCGAGGACGAGCGCATCGGCCCCGGCCTCAACGGCCGTGAGCCCCGCTTCAAAATGCCCGAGCGCCTGCATGTCGCGCGCCGCCGGATCGGACGGGAACACCCCCACCCGTGAGGGAAAGGCGATACGACTGACGTCCTCGGGCAGGACGGCTTCCAGTTCCGGGCGCACCGGCCCCAGGCTGCGCGGGGTTCCAATGAGAGCGAGGCGCATGGCGTTCCTTTCCGGCTCGGTGGACCTTGAGGGCGGGCCCAGCCAATTGATCCATTTTTATGTCAAAACAAATCCTCGCCCGCAAGAAACCGCCGCTCTTCTGGAAAACCGGCCAGGCGCCCCTTGCCTCCCCCCACCCGCATTTGCCAATAGGGCTCCCGTGAGCGCGAATATCGTCATCGGCGACGGGCCACACGGCCAGCCGACAGAGATCGACATCAAGGAACTTCTGGCGACCCGCCTGCTGGTGCAGGGCAATTCCGGGTCCGGAAAGTCGCATCTGCTGCGCCGCCTGCTCGAAGAGAGCGCCAGCCTTGTCCAGCAGATCGTGATCGATCCCGAAGGCGACTTCGTCAGCCTGGCCGAAGAATTCGGCCATGTCGTGATCGACGGCGCGGCCTATGGCGAAGCCGAGATCGTCAAGCTCGGCGCGCGTATCCGCCAGCACCGGGCCTCGGTCGTGCTCGCGCTCGACGAGCTGGAAATCGACAGCCAGATGAAGTGCGCAGCGCAGTTCCTGAACGCCCTGTTCGACGCCCCGCGCGACCAGTGGTATCCCGCGCTTGTCGTCGTCGACGAGGCGCAGATGTTCGCTCCTGCCGCCGCAGGCGAAGTCTCCGAAGAGGCGCGCCGCATTTCGCTGGGCGCGATGACCAACCTCATGTGCCGTGGGCGCAAGCGCGGCCTTGCGGGCGTCATCGCCACGCAGCGCCTTGCCAAGCTCGCCAAGAACGTGGCGGCCGAGGCGTCCAACTTCCTGATGGGCCGCACTTTCCTCGACATCGACATGGCCCGCGCGGCGGACCTGCTCGGCATGGAGCGCCGCCAGGCCGAGGAAATCCGGGACCTGGGACGCGGCCAGTTCCTCGGGCTTGGCCCGGCGATCTCGCGCCGCCCGGTCAAGACGCAGATCGGTTCGGTCAAGACCGGCGCCAAGTCGGTAACGCCCGGCCTCATGCCGCTCCCGGAAGCCTCCACCGAGGACATGCGCGAGCTGCTCCACGACAACCTCCACGTCGAGCCGGAAAAGCCCGACTTCGTGCGGCCCGTGCGCCGCCGCATGGAAATGGAGGAGCTTGACCAGAGCATCGCGTCGGGCCCCGCCGCCGAGGCCCTGCCCCCGCGCGCCGAACGCCCCGAGCCCGAGCCGGAGGAAAACCGCGCCGCCATGCTCGAGATCCTGAACGAGATGGCCAAGGACGAGGACAGCCTGTTCCAGTCCTCGACCACGCTGTTCCAGGACTTCACGATCCGCTGCCGGATGAAGGGCATTTCGGTGCGCAGCCTTGATGCGACGATGTTCCGCCGGGGCTTTGCCGCCGCTGTCGCCGGGATCGAGGACCCCGAGGACGAACGCTGGTTCGACCTTGTGAACCTGGCCAAGCACGTCCCCGACGACGCGCTCGCCCCGTTCTACGTGATCGCCCGCGCGGCCATGGACAACGAGCCATGCCCCGACGATGACCGGCTCGCCAAGATCTACGGCACCAGTTCGCCGCGCCGCATCCAGCGCCTGCTCGACTATCTGGAAAAGGACGGGCTGATCGTGGTGCGCACCGACTTTGCCGGCAAGCGCTCGGTCGGCGTGCCCGATCTGGGCGTGACAACCGCCGCCGTCGAGGCGTAAAAGCCCCCGCACATGGCCGAGATCGTCAACCTTCGCATGGCCCGCAAGGCGAAGGCCCGCGCCGATGCCCGTGCGCAGGCCGAGGAAGCGCGCGCGCGCCACGGCGCCAGCAAGGCCACGCGCGCGAAGACCTCCTCGGAGATTGCCCGGCTGGAGCGCACTGTGGACGGCGCCCGCCGCGAAAAGGACACCGACTGATGCGCACGACCTACCTCGAGGCGACCGTGCGCCTCTACCACTTGAGCGATGCGATGGAGGGGGGCGCCGCCGAAACGCTGTTCTACGGCACTTTGACGCAGGCCATGCAGATCGCCGCGCAGCAGGACGAGGCGACGCAGGAAGGCCTGTTCATCGCCACCGACAACGATGTCGTTGCCTATCTCGACTTGATGGAAGGCTGAATTTTATTTCAAGGAGCCATCGCCCCTTGACCCCAAAACGGGCGACCTCACCTTTCTCAGCCAAGGCAGCGCGGTAAAGGTGAGGTGGACAGTTCCGGGAGCCCGAGGGCGATGGCCCTCGGAAACCTTCTACCTGCCCCACCCCGCAGGTGCCTCGGTGGCCGCGCGCGGTGGGACAGGCAGTTCGCAAGGACCGGCGTTGCCGATCCCTATCGGGTTCTTAGAAGCGCGCCTGCAGGCCGCCTGCGACATAGCCGTCGCCCACGTTCACCTTGGCGTCGAGCATCGGCATGACCGGCATCGAGGCCGTACCATAAGCCCGCACCGAATCGCCCATGTAGCGCGCGCCCACGCCCAGCGTGACCATCGGCAGGCTGTAGCTGGCTTCAAGGCGGCCATAGGCCTTGAGGCCGGTGCCGTCGCAGTGGTCATCGTTCACCGCGACATCGTCGATGCGGCGGTAGCACACGCCATCGTCCGAGGTGTAGCGCGGGTGGTCCTTGTCGTAGATGAAGGCGCCGACCGAAGGCGTCACGGCAAAGCCGCCGTCGCGCAGGATCGGGTAGCCCACGCCCAGTTCGCCGCCCCACTGGCCCTTCCACTTGGCGACATTCGCCTCGGCGGTGACCTGCGCCGCGGCGGGCGAGGCGGCCAGCAGCGATCCGCCCAGGGCTGCAGCGGCTAGGGCGAGGATGTGGCGGTGCGACATGGTTCGTATCCTTTTCGGGTATGCACAAAGAGGCACACACGGCCTCCCCCGCGCATGCTGGCGGCCCTGTTGCGCATCGTGCCCCGCAGCGACAAGCAGGGCGCACGCAGTCCGTCCCGCCCGCCCGTCACCTCACCGCTATCCCGTACAAAAAACGCGCCGGACCGTGGGTTTAGGCAGGGGCAAAGCCTCGGTCAGACCATTGCGTCGAGCGCGTCGCCCACCGGCGTATCGCCATCGGTCAGCTCCAGGATCGTGCGCGAGAGCTGCGGGCGTTCAAGGATTCCGGCGAGCACCTGCGCCACGTGGTCGCGCGACACGTTGCCGTAGGGAAGCGCGAGGCCCAGCGCGATCCTGCCATCGCCGCCCTCGGAACTGAGCGTGCCCGGGCGCACAATCACCCAGTCGAGATCGCTCTGTGAGAGATGCGCGTCGGTCAGCTTCTTGATGCGCATGTAGTTCTCGAACCCCTCCTTGGGCTCGGCATCGCGCCCCGCTTCGGGGAAGGCCGAGACCAGCAGGAAGCGTGTCGCGCCCGCCTTGCGCGCGGCTGCGACCGCCTTGACCAGCCCGTCGCCGTCCACCGCCTGGGTAAGCTCGTAGCTCGCCCCGCCCGCACCGGCCGAGAACACGACCGCATCGGCACCTTCCATGCGCTCGGCCAGTTCATCGACGCTGAGCGCGGTGATATCGCCTGCCACCGGCTTGCCGCCCTTGTCGGCGAGGATCTGCGCCTGTTCGCTCTTGCGGTGCATGGCGAGCGGCACATGGCCCGCCTCGGCCAGCAGGGGGACAAGACGCGAGCCGACCTTGCCAGCGGCACCGATGATGAAGACGTTCATACTGTTCGTTCCTGTTCTGGTGCGACAGGCAGGCGCAGGCCGCCTGTCTTTTTCCATGTCCTTGCCAACCCATGTCGGAACGCGGGGTTCCGATGACAACCACTTGGGACGAAGCGATTTCCCCTCTCCCGCCGGGCCGCGATGCCTGGCCGCGCAACAGGAAGTTCCCCCCACGCCATTGTCTCTTGGGCCCGCTTGCCATAACCGGCACCGAGGATGACACGGCTCGACCCCTTTCTGACACAGGCCCTCGCGCGGATCGACACGGCCGGGCAGCGCCGCACCTTGCGCCCGGCCCATCTCGATGGCGCCGGCCGGATCGTGCGCGAGGGGCGCATCCTCGTCGACTTCTCCAGCAACGATTACCTGGGGCTGGCCCGCCACCCCGAGCTGAGCGCGCGCGCCATCGCCTGGACTGAGCGCCTCGGCACCGGATCGGGGGCCTCGCGCCTCGTCACGGGCACCAGCGCCGAGCAACTGGCGCTGGAAACGCGCATCGCCCGCTTCAAGCACACCGAGGCCGCGCTCGTCTTCGCCAGCGGCTGGCAGGCCAACGCCACGGTCATCCCCGCCCTGCTGTCTGCCGTGCCGGGCTGCGTGGTCTTCACCGACCGGCTGATCCACGCCTCGATGCACGCAGGACTGGCCAGTGCAGGCGTGCGCCAGGTGCGCTTTCGCCACAACGACCTCGACCACCTCGAAACCCTGCTGGAGAGCAAGGGCCGCGAGGCGCCTGCCCGCCTGATCCTGACCGAAAGCGTATTCTCGATGGACGGCGACCGCGCGGACCTCGCCCGCCTGGCCGACATCGCGC
Organism: Novosphingobium profundi; assembly: GCF_020524485.1. Classification (GTDB taxonomy): domain Bacteria; phylum Pseudomonadota; class Alphaproteobacteria; order Sphingomonadales; family Sphingomonadaceae; genus Novosphingobium; species Novosphingobium profundi_A. Next base: position 40,204 of record NZ_JAIVLF010000006.1, read on the forward strand.
AGCGCCACGAGGCCGCGCTCTATGTCGACGAGGCCCACGCGACCGGCGTGCTGGGTCCCGGCGGCGCGGGCCTCTCAGGCGACGTGCCCGGGCGTATCGATCTTGTCATGGGCACCTTCAGCAAGGCGCTCGGCGGCTTTGGGGCCTATGTCGCGGGCTCGCGCGTGCTCATCGACTACCTCGTCAACGCGGCGAGCGGGTTCATCTTCACCACCGCGCCGCCCCCTGCCGTGCTGGGCGCCATCGACGCCGCGCTCGACCTCGTGCCCTCCATGGACGCCGAGCGCGCGCATCTGGCCGCTCTGGGCGACCGGCTGCGCGAAGGGCTCGGCGCGCTCGGCCTCGACCACGGCGCCTCCAGCACCCAGATCGTGCCTGCCGTGATCGGCCCGGAGGCCGAGACCCTCGCGCTCTCGGCCCGGCTCGACGCGGCCGGGTTCCTCGTCTCGGCGATCCGCCCGCCCACCGTTCCCCCCGGGTCGAGCCGCCTGCGCATCGCGCTGCGCGCCGCCCATTCTTTCGACGACATCGACGCGCTGCTGAGCGCGCTCAAGGACGCCTTGTGAACCTTCTCTTCGCCCATGGCTGGGGCTTTGACGCCGCATTCTGGGAGCCGCTCGCCGCCCTCCTGCCCGAGCATGCGCACGTGTTCGACGACCGAGGCTACTTCGGCGCGCCCACCCCGGCCGAAATCGAAGGCCCCTGCCTTGCCGTGACCCACAGCTTCGGCACCATGCGGGTCCTTACCAATCCGCCTCCGGGGCTGGTCGGCATCATCGCCTTCAACGGCTTCGACCGTTTCAGCGCGCGCACCGGACGCGCCGGGATCCCGGTGCGCGTAATCGACCGCATGCTGCGCCGCTTCACCCAGAGCCCCGAAACCGTGCTCGCCGAATTTCGCGCGACCTGTGGCGATACGGCGCTGGTACCCACACCCGTCCCTGATCCCCTGCGCGAAGACCTGCTGCGCCTGCGCGACGGCGAATGCCCGCCCCCAGCCGTCCCGCTCACTTCGGTCCAGGGCCGCGCCGATCCGCTCCTTCCTCGCGAGATGCGCGAAAGCGTCTTTCCGCGCGGCGAGGTGCGCCGGGTGAGCCATGCAGGCGGCCATCTCCTGCCTGTCGAGGACCCGGCCTTCTGCGCCGAGACGGTGCGCGCCATGGTCGGCGCACTGGTCGCCTGAGGCTGGCCTTGCGCGTCCCCCGCGATCAGATCGCCCGCGCCTTTTCGGGTGCCCACGGCTACGAAGCCCACGCCCCGGTCCAGCGCGAGGTCGCCCGCGCACTGGCGACCCGCATCGCCGCGCTCGATCTGCCCCGCGACCTTCGCGGCCTGGAAATCGGCTGTGGTACCGGCTTCCTGACCCGCGAACTGCAGGCCGCCCACGTCACCGGGGACTGGCTCGTCACCGACCTTTCACCCGCTATGGTCGCACGCTGCCGTGCGGCGCTGGGCGAAAGCGCGCGCCACCGCTTCGCCGCGCTCGACGGCGAGACCGGAACACCCGAAGGCGGCCCTTTCGATCTTCTCTGCTCCAGCCTGGCCCTGCAGTGGTTTGCCGACGCGCCCGCAGCGCTTGCCCGCATGGCCGGATGGCTGGCGCCGGGCGGCCATCTTGTCGTCACCACGCTGGGGCCCGAGACGTTTGCCGAGTGGCGCGCTGCGCACGAAGCGCTGGGCCTGGTCCCAGGAACCCCCGCCTTTCTGCCCCCCGAAGCTTACACGCAGATCCCCGGAGCCGACGTCACCGTCACGCGCCACGTCCAGCGCAGCGCGGACGCGCGCGCCTTCCTGCGCAGCGTCAAGGCAATCGGCGCAGGTACCGCGCATGGCGCCCACACGCCGCTCACCCCTACGCAACTTCGCGAGGTCATGGCGCAATTCGACATTAACGGATCCACGGCCACCTACGAAGTCGTGACGATCCACCTGACCCGCCCCCCGATCCGGACAAGGTGATTGTACCGATGACCGACCTGCCTTCCGCCCGCCACACCCTGATTGTCACCGGCACCGACACCGAAATCGGCAAGACGGTCTTCGCCGCCGCGCTGGCGGGCGCCCTTGGCGCGCACTACTGGAAACCCGTGCAGGCCGGGGTCGAGCCCGAGGACGCGTTTGGCGAAACCGACGCGCTGCGCGTCGCAGGGCTCTCCGGTCTGGAGCGCGAAAAGATCCTGCCCGAAGCCTACCGCCTCGCCACCCCCTGCTCGCCCCACCTCGCCGCCGAGATCGACGGGGTGGAGATCGACCCGGCGCGTCTGTCCCTCCCCGCCGTGTCCGGCCCGCTGGTGGTCGAAGGTGCGGGCGGCGTCCACGTTCCCATCTCACGGCGCGAGACTTATGCGGACCAGTTCGTGCGCTGGGGCGCGCCGGTGATCCTGGTGGCCCGCACGCAGCTGGGCACGATCAACCACACGCTGCTCTCGCTCGAGGCGCTGCGCGCCCGCGCTATCCCTGTGCTCGGGGTTGCCTTCGTGGGCGAGGAAGTAAAGGACAGCGAAGAGATCATCTGCGCCATGGGCGGCGCGAAGCGGCTGGGCCGCCTGCCACGCCTCGATCCGCTCAGCCCCGAGGCGCTTGCTGCCGCCTTCGCTGCGAACTTCAACCTGGAGGACTTCGCCCCATGAGCTCCACGCCCCCCGCATCATCGATCTGGCACCCCTTCACCCAGCACGGCCTGGGCGAGCCGATCCCCGAGGTTTCCAGCGCGCAGGGTGCGGTGCTGCACCTCGCCGACGGGCGCTCCATGATCGATGCGATCTCGTCCTGGTGGGTAACGACGCACGGGCACTGCAACCCCCGGATCATGGCCGCAATCGCCGAGCAGGCGGGCAAGCTCGACCAGATGATCTTTGCAGGCTGGACCCATGGCCCCGCCGAAGAGGTGGCCCGAGGCCTTCGCGAGATCATGCCCGAAAGCCTGACTCGCGTGTTCTTCTCCGATTCCGGATCAACCAGCGTCGAGGTCGCGCTCAAGATGGCGCTCGGCTACTGGCACTGGCAGGGTGAGGCCCGCTCGCGCATCCTCGTCATGGAAAATTCCTACCACGGCGACACCATCGGCGCGATGTCGGTGGGCGAGCGCGGCGTGTTCAACCAGCCTTACGACCCGCTGCTCTTCGATGTCGGACGCATTCCCTTTCCCGCAGCGGGCCACGAAGAGGCGACGCTCGAAGCCCTTGAGAGCTTCTGCCGAATGGGCGACACCGCCGCGCTGATCGTCGAGCCGCTCGTGCTGGGGGCTGGCGGTATGCTGTTCTACAGCGCCGAGGTCCTGGGCCAGATGCGCGCGATCTGCGCAGAGCATGGCGTGCTCTTCATTGCGGACGAAGTGATGACCGGCTGGGGCCGCACCGGCACGCTGCTCGCGTGCGAACAGGCGGACATCGAGCCCGACATCCTGTGCCTGTCCAAGGGCCTGACAGGCGGCGCGGTGCCGCTCGCCGTGACGATGGCGAGCGAGGCGATTTACGAAGCGCACCTCTCCACCGACCGCGCGCGCATGTTCTTCCACTCCTCCAGCTACACCGCCAATCCGCTCGCCTGCGCCGCGGCCGCCGCGAACCTGGCGATCTGGCGCGAGGAACCCGTGCGCGAACGCATCGCACAGTTGAGCGCCAAGCAGGCATCCTGGCTCGACAAACTGGGGCAGGTCTACCACTTCAACAACGCACGGAGCCTCGGCACGATTGCCGCGCTCGACCTCAAGAGTGACGGGGCGACCGGCTACATGAATGACCTGGCGCCCCGGCTCATGGCCTTCTTCCGCGAACGCGGCGTGCTGCTGCGCCCGCTGGGCAACACGGTCTACGTGATGCCCCCCTATGGCATCACCGACGAGGAACTCGCCACCGTGTGGGATGCCATCGGTGAGGCCGTGCTCTGCTTCTGAAGCTTGGGAATTGGGCTGCGGGACAAGAAGAAAGATGATTCCGAGGGCCATCGCCCTCGGGCTCCCCATAATGTCTGGCTCACCTCCCGCGCGCCGCCGTGGCTGAGTAAGGTGAGTTTGCCCATTTTGGGGTCAAGGGGCGATGGCCCCTTGAAAAGCACTTCCTTCTTCCCCGCTCGCCTTCAACTCTCCGCCTTGCGCAGCAGCCCTGACACGGGGATCGCAACGCTCGCGCCTCCCGCCAGTGCCTCACCCTTGAATGTCGCCTCCGCGCCGTCCGGCGAGGTCACGACGATCGCATCGCCGTTGCGGCGGAAGGTCAGGTCTTCCCCAGCCAGGCTGGTGATGGTGACGGAGCCCTCGTCGCTACGCTCGATTGCGCCCTCGATGTCACGAGGCATGAGGTAGCCCGGCAGTAGGTGCTGCTTGAGAAGCGCGGCCATGGCCGCCTTGTCCTCGCCCTGCGTGAGGGCCTCGCCCTCTTCGCCCAGCGCGGCAAAGCTGGCATCGTCGGGGGCCAGCAGGGTGTAGCTGGCGTTGCCCTCAAAGATACCGGCAAGGCCGGTATCCTCCAGCGCATCGGCCACGGTCTCCATGCCGTCTGTATCGTCCAGGAGTTCGGGCACGGGGTCCGAGGCCGGCTCGGCAAGCACGGCCGCGCCGGTTTCATCGGACGCCGGGGTCTCGCCCGAACAGCCCGCCAGAGCCAGCCCGCAGGCGCCGATCAGCGTGAGCGTCCCGGCCCGAAGGCCGGACACGCGGTGCGAAATCTGTGTCATCTTGGGGGTCTCTCCTCGGGGGCTCAAACGAGCAGTTCGATGGCGGCCTGAACCAGGCGCGAGGTCGGATCGAGCTGGTAGATATAGCCGTCGCTGTAGCGGTAGTGTGCGTCGGGGGTGTCGTAATACTGGTCGCGATAGCCGTAGGGGACGTTGTAGACGTCATAGCCGCGCGGCATCGGCTGGCCGACCGCGATGTCGCTGCCCATCAGGAGCCCCGCGATCGAATCGATCCGCGAGGAGCCCGGGTTCATGCGGTAGAGCGTGTCATCGTAGTAGCGATACGAGTTGCCACCACCCAGGCCATAGTAGCTGTTGTAGTAGTCCGGCATCGCCACGCTGTCGTACGAACCCGGCCAGACGTTGCCGATCGCCAGCGCGCCCGCGAGCAGCGGGATGTAATCGAGGATCGAGGAGCCCGAGCCCATGCGCACCATGTAGCCATCAAGATAGCGGTAGTTGCCGCCGCGGTTGAAGCCGCTCCAGTACCAGTCGGGGCGCGACCACGACATGCGCGGCCCACGGTCGAGCCCGGGCGGGGTACAGCCATTGTATTTCTTGGCGAGCCCCGGCGGGCAACCATCGTAGACCCGGCGCCGGTCGATCCGGCCCCAGTCGATGGTGCGATCCCGCGTCAGTACACGCACGCGCTCGTTGGTGGGCACGATGAAATCGCGTCCGCCCGGACCGCTGTAACTGACACGGCGAATGTCGCCGCGCTCGGGCCGGTGCGCCACGTTGGAGGGATGGGCATTGCCGCGCAGCCGCGCGTCGCTGTTGCCGTTCCCCGGTGCGCCCGCCATGGGCGGGGCTTTCCCGTTGCCCCCGCCATTGCCATTGCCATTGCCATTTCCGTTCCCGCGCGCAGGGCCGTTGCCCGGTCCCTTGGCGATAGCGTTGCCGTTGCCGCCGCCGTTACCGTTCCCGGGGCCGCCCCGACCGTTGCCTTGCGGGCCCTTGTCGGCGCGGGCTTGCGGGGCGCCGCCGCCCGGTCCCTTACCGCCGCCGTTGCCCTGCCCATTGCCAGCGCTCCGGTCGGGACCGCCGCCCCGATTCTGGGCCTTGGCCGGACCTCCGCCCTTATTGCCACCGTTGTTGCCGCCGTTGTTTCCGGGGCCGCCCCCGCCATTTCCTCCGCCGTTGCCACGCTCCTGCGCGGCCGGCGGACCGCCGCCGTTGCCGCCGCCATTGCCCTTCCCGTTGCCATTGCCGTTCCCGGGCTGGGCGAGCGCCGCGCCAGCCACGAGGGCAAACCCCGCAACCGTTCCGGCCAAAATCGTTTGCGCCTGCCGCATCGAAAATCTCCTTTCGGGGACTTTCAACGCGGCAATCGCCGCGCCTGTTCCCCGCAAGGTCGCGATGCACGCTCGCCCCCGGTCCTCTTCATGCCCCGAAACGGCATGCAAAAAGGGCGCCCGGATTGCTCCAGGCGCCCCACTCGGCGAACCGATTTGCCCCTCCCGCGAAGGGGAGAGAAATGCGCGATCAGGCGCTGTAGTACATGTCGAACTCGACCGCCGAGGGCGTGGTTTCCCAACGCAGCACTTCGGGCCACTTGAGTTCGAGGTAAGCTTCGACCTGGTCGGCGGTGAACACGTCACCTTCGAGCAGGAACGCGTGGTCGGCCTGCAGGGCTTCAAGAGCCTCACGCAGCGAACCGCAGACGGTCGGAACTTCGGCGAGCTCTGCCGGCGGCAGGTCGTAGAGGTTCTTGTCCATGGCTTCGCCCGGGTGGATCTTGTTCTTGATGCCGTCGAGGCCAGCCATCAGCAGCGCCGAGTAGCACAGGTAGGGGTTGGCCATCGCGTCGGGGAAACGGAATTCCACGCGCTTCGACTTGGTGCCGGCACCGTAGGGGATGCGGCACGAGGCCGAACGGTTGCGCGCCGAGTAGGCGAGCAGAACCGGAGCTTCGTAACCCGGGACCAGGCGCTTGTAGCTGTTGGTGGTCGGGTTGGTGAAGGCGTTGAGCGCCTTGGCGTGCTTCACGACACCGCCGATGAAGTACAGGCAGGTCTCCGAGAGGCCAGCGTAGCCGTTGCCCGCGAAGGTGTTGTCGCCGTCGTTCCAGATCGAGATGTGCGTGTGCATGCCCGAACCGTTGTCGGTCTGGATCGGCTTGGGCATGAAGGTGGCCGACTTGCCGTAGGCCTGCGCAACCATCTGCACGACATACTTGTAGATCTGCATGCGGTCAGCGGTGGTGGTCAGCGTGCCGAAGGTCAGGCCGAGCTCGTGCTGGGCAGCCGCCACTTCGTGGTGGTGCTTGTCGCAGGGCAGGCCCATTTCGAGCATGGTGGTGACCATCTCGGCGCGGATGTCCGAGCAGCTGTCGACCGGCGCGACGGGGAAGTAGCCGCCCTTGGCGCGCGGACGGTGGCCCAGGTTGCCGGTGTCGTAGTCGCGGCCGGTGTTGGTCGGCAGCTCGACGTCGTCGATCTTGAAGCCGTTGCCGTCGTAGCCGTCGTAGAACTTCACGTCGTCGAACATGAAGAACTCGGCCTCGGGGCCGACGAACACGGTGTCGCCGAAACCGGCCGACTTGACGAAGGCTTCCGCGCGCTTCGCGGTCGAGCGCGGGTCACGGGCGTAGAGTTCGCCGTTCGAGGGCTCGACGATGTCGCAGAACACGATCAGCATCGGGGTGGCCGAGAACGGGTCGGTGTAGACGGCTTCAAGGTCGGGCTTGAGGATCATGTCCGACTCGTTGATCGTCTTCCAGCCCTCGATCGAGGAACCGTCGAACATCAGGCCGTCTTCGAGCTCGTCTTCACCCAGGACGCCCGCACACATCGTCAGGTGCTGCCACTTGCCCTTGGGATCGGTGAAGCGCAGATCAACCCATTCGATCTCCTCGTCCTTGATCTTGGCAAGGACGTCCTTTGCAGTAGCCATATGTGTGGTTCTCCAATCTTACTTTTCCGCCTCGGGAAAAGGCATAGGGGTGGATGCGCTGTCCGGGAACGCGCCGGGCCCCCTGCCGGTAGCTTTCCCGAGTATCCGACCGGCGAACCGGCCCAGAATGGTTATGCCCGGAGCCTGATGGTCCGGACGGTGTGGTTCGTGGCGCTCACAGAGCCTCGTCGTCGCGCTCTCCGGTGCGGATGCGGATCGCGGTCTCGACGGGAACGACGAAGATCTTGCCGTCGCCGATGCGTCCGGTCTGTGCCGCATCGGCAATGGCTTCGACCACCCGCTCGGCCAGCGTATCCGAAACGACGACTTCCAGCTTCACCTTGGGCAGGAAATCGACGACGTATTCCGCGCCGCGATAGAGTTCGGTGTGTCCCTTCTGACGGCCAAAGCCCTTGGCTTCGGTCACGGTGATCCCGGATACGCCCACTTCGTGCAGCGCCTCCTTGACCTCGTCGAGCTTGAAGGGCTTGATGATAGCTTCGATCTTCTTCACGCCTGACTGGACCTTCTTGCCTTTGCGCCCGGACTGCATTCACGAGGATCCCGTCCGGGACCCAGATTCCTCGCTGCCGATCCTAACAAGAATCGTGCCATTGGATATCATACAGTCGTAGGACAACTGCGCAGGCGCGAAAAGACCGGATTTGCATGATTTGCCCCGCAAGGGTGGCTTTTTCGCAAAGTTTTAACAGCAAGGCCCGCAAGAGTGTGTGCAAGTTTCAGGCAATTGCTGCCTGAAAATTGTGCAATCGCACATCATCGCAAAGAGAGGGGCGCTCGGCGCACGCGCGCAGCCCCCGGCGCCTGCGCGCACGAAGGTTAACGCGCAGAGCCCTGTCGGCCGCACGGGATACACTATTTCCAGAAGGTCCCGAAGGACCCGGCGCCAATGTCAGAGACGCAAGGCCGCGGTCTCGTCGAGACCGGCCATGATGTTGAGGTTCTGCACAGCCGCCCCGCTCGCCCCCTTGCCCAGGTTGTCGAGCATGGCGGCCATGCGTGCCTGGCTTCCATCCGCCGCGCCGAAGACGCGCAGGGTGAGCGCGTCGCTCGGCTCCATCGCGCTGCGCAGGAGCAGTTCACCCGGCTCTTCGTCAAGCACCGAGACGACCGGGCTACCGGCATAGAAGTCGGCCAGCGCGGCGCGCAGGGTGTCGGCGCTGCCCGCCTTGTCCATCATCGCAAGGTGCAGCGGAACTTCAACCAGCATGCCCCGGTGCGCAGGCACCACGGCAGGCGCGAAGACGGGATCGTGGGTGATCCCGGAATGCGCCTTCATCTCGGGCAGGTGCTTGTGGCCCATGGCCAGGCCATAGGCGCGAAAGGCAATGTCGCCCTCTTCCTCGAAACGCGCGATGAGCGCCTTGCCGCCACCCGAGTAGCCAGAGACGGCGTGGCAGACATAGGGCCAGTCGGCGGGCAGCAGGCCTGCGCGCACGAGCGGCGCGACGAGGCTGAGAAAGCCGGTGGGGTAACAGCCCGGATTGCTGACGAAACGCGCGCCCGCAATCGTCTCGTGCCCGACAAGCTCCGGAAAGCCGTAAGCCCAGCCGGGCGCGGTGCGGTGCGCCGAAGAGGCGTCGATCACACGCGTGGTGTCGTTGCGGATCATCGCAACCGCGGCCTTCGCCGCCTCGTCGGGCAGACACAGGATCACGAAATCGGCATCGTTGAGCACCTCAGCGCGCGCGGCATCGTCCTTGCGGCGCGCGTCATCGAGAATGACCAGCTCGAACTCCGGGCGGGCACTCAGGCGATCGGCGATCTCCAGACCCGTGGTTCCGGCCGCGCCGTCGATGAAGACCGTCTGTGCCATCTGCGCTTATTCTCCTGCCTCAGGCGCTTCGATCTGATCGAGCGCCACGTAACCGACAAGGCCATCCTCACCGATCTGCCCCCAGCTCCAGACGCCTGCAATGTCGAGCACGTTGAAGACCGCGCCTTCGCCCAGCTCTGCCAGGACTTCGCCCGTCGTGGTGGGCGCCGAGACCAGCTGCGCGCCCGCCTTCGCGGTGTAGGCGACCGGCACCGCGTAGTGCGGCACGAAGCACAGCCCTGCGAGCTTGATGTGCGCAAGATCGCCGCGCACCGGCAGACAGCCCGGTTCGGCCGTCACCGAAGGGCCGGTCATCGCCAGCATGCCGTCAAGCGGGAGAGTGCGTGTATAAGTGTCGTGTTCGGTCACGTTGAGGCCATCGGTGAAACGGAAGATTGGGGCGCTTATCCCGCTCATCGCAAATACGCAAGTTTCACAGGGCCCGCAGCGCAAATCGCCCCCTGCCCGGCTTGGGCCTTCAAACGGTACAGCATAGGGATCGGCTCTCCTTCGTTGCGTGCGCGCCGGGTTGGATGAGGAGGATGCGACCAGCGGACCCAAGGCGCAAACCCGAAAAGGGCGAGAACGGAAGAAGGAAGACCTTTTCCAAGGGGCCATCGCCCCTTGACCCCATACCGGGCGACCTCACCATTCTCAGCCACGGCAGTGCGAGAGCCTTGAGGTCGACAGTTTGGGGAGCCCGAGAGCGATGGCCCTCGGATACATCATTTTGCTAAATCCTACCCTTCTCGAAACCTCACCAACGCCGAACACAAGTCGGGGGCCGCATGTCCAGTCATGCGGCCCCCTCCCTCACGCAGGGACGCGTGGCCCGGCGCTTTCGAAGTGCGCCGGGCGGTTCGATCAGGTTCAGATCGCGAGTTCGGCTTCGACCGAGCGCAGCTTGATGCGGGCAAGCGCGAGGTTGGCCTGTTTGCGGTCGAGCAGCAGGTAGGCGAACAGGCCCGCGCCCGAATCGTCCGTGAGCGGGCGGATCAGCTGGTAGTGTTCGCCCAGCGTGATGAGCATGTCCTCGACCGGGTCGTTGAGCTTGAGGAGATCCTGCACGTTCATCTGCGCGCGCATCACCTCGCTGCTGCCCGCTGCGGCCAGATCGAGGTCCCCGCCGTCGCGCATTTCGCCGACGGTCGCGATGGTCATGCCGCTTGCGCTATCGACGAGGGCGGCCGCGATGGCGCCGTTGATGGTCATGAGTTCGGCGAGCTTGGCTTCGAAATCCATGGTGTAAATCCTTGAAAGCTGTGCCTCGGCCCGGCTGCGCGCACTGTCAGGGGCAGCGCTCGGCGCGAGAGATGGTTCGATGGGGGAATGGTCGGGCCCGAGCGTCTCAGGCGGCAACCGTGTTGAGCGAGAGAATCGTATCGAGGCTGCGCTGGAGTTCGGCGCTCTCGAAGGCCACGACGCCACCTGCAAAGGCTTCGGCGGTATCGTGAAGCCCTGCCAGTTCGTCGACAAGACCCGCCAGCGCGTCGTCGAGGACCGGGAGAAGGGCTTCCATTTCATGGCGAATGTCCGACTTCTCGATCAGGCTGCGCCACTTGCGCAGCAAGAGGGTGGTGACCTTGAGCGTGCTCTCGGTAGCCTTGATCTGCGCGCTCATGTGCCGGGCCTGGTCGCGGTCATCGTCGAGGCTGGTGTGCATCGAATCGATGCCGTTCTCGAGCGCCTGGACAAGGGCCTGGGTGGCCGCGCTCGAGGTTTCCGGGTCCTCACGACCATCGATGGTGTCGGCGGCGAAACGGCAGACCGATTCGGCCTGGAGCTGCGCGATGCTGACCGACGCGCGCAGGCCATGACGCTGGAGGCAGGTCTGGTCGACCGCATCGAGCACGCCCTGCATCGTCGCTGCGACCTTGTGGCACTGCTCTTCCAGCGCCGGAGCCGCCTTGGCGACGTGCGGCTCGACCTTGGCATTGCCGGTGACGACGAAGCGCGCGTTGGCAACCGCCTCTTCCAGCCGTCCCAGGCTATGGACCGCCTTGGCGACGCGCGCGTCGAGCGCTTCGGCGAGGTGATCGGCGTTGGCCAGCCCCTCGGCCAGGGTGCGCACCTGCCCCTCGATCGCGGTCCCCGCGTCGAGCAGCGCGCGGGCGCCGCCCTTTGCGGACGGGCGGGTGGGGATGGTGACGCCGGCCTGGAAGCGCAGCTCCAGCTCGCGCGGGAGGAAGGCGTTCTGGAAGGCCTCGTAGCTCGGGTACCCCAGCTTGGCGAGTTCGGCGAGGATCACCTCTTCGCCGATGCGCGCCGCGCGGCCCGCGCTCTCGCCCTCAGCCATCGCCTGGACCTCGGCCTCGCGGGCGGCCTCGTAGACGGTGTGGACCGTGTCGCGAATGCCCAGGTCAATCGGGCGCGCGCGCACCGAGATATACCCCTTGCCGAGCGGCGAGACGGTCGCCAGCGCCCAGTAGCTGCTGCCGTCACCCGCCAGGTTGAAGACATAGCCGCTGAACGCGCGGCGGGCCCCGATCGTCTCCCACATCAAACGGAAGACGCCGCCCGGCATGTCGGGATGGCGGATGAGGTTGTGCGGCGCACCGATCAGATCGTCGCGATCTAGACGCGCCATTTCGACGAACACCTGGTTCGCCTGCTCGATGACCCCCTTGGAATCGGTCGTCGAGAAGAACAGGTCATCGAGGGCGACCTCGTGGAATGCTCCTGTCGGTTCGAATGTCATGGATGGCTCCTTGTCCCTGCGTGTTGGACACGCGGGGACTAGTCCGATTCGCCATCTCCTGACTTTGATCTCACATAACTAACGATGCGGTAACCACGTCTGGAAACATCTGCTAAACAGAGAGTTACACGCCGTTAACCGGCCTCCTCATAGCGATTGCGGAGCATCTGCCAGGCCGCGCGCAGCCCCAGCGCCGCGCCGCCCTTGCTGCGGCCAGGCTTGGCCGAGGGGCGCCAGGCGAAGGTGTCGAAGTGGACCCAGTCCACGCCCTTGGGCACGAAACGGTCCAGGAACAACGCGGCCGTGGTGGAGCCTGCAAAGCCCCCGCCGGAACCTGCGTTGTTGATGTCGGCAATATCCGACTTCATGTACTCGCGGTACCCTTCGTGGAGCGGCAGGCGCCAGCAGGCATCGTCGGTCGCGATCCCGGCTTCGAGCAGGGCATTGGCGGTGGCATCCTCGCGCGCGAAGAGCGCGGGCAGGTCCGGCCCCAGAGCCACGCGCGCAGCGCCCGTCAGTGTCGCAAAATCGATCACCAGTTCGGGCTCGTTCTCGCCCGCGCGCGCGAGCGCATCGCCCAGGACAAGGCGCCCTTCCGCGTCGGTATTGCCGATCTCGACCGAGATCCCCGCGCGCGACTTCAGGATGTCGCCCGGCCGGAAGCTGTTGCCCGCAATCGCGTTCTCGACCGCCGGGACCAGCAGGTGCAGGCGCACCGGCAGCTGCGCCTGCATGATGAGGCGCGCCAGCGCGAGGGCGTGGGCCGCGCCGCCCATGTCCTTCTTCATGAGCAGCATGCCCGCACTGGGCTTCACGTCGAGCCCCCCTGAATCGAAGCACACGCCCTTGCCCACGATGGCAATGCGCGGGTGCTTGGGGTTGCCCCATTCCAGCTCGATCATGCGCGGCGCATGGCTGCGCGCCGCGGCGCGCCCCACCGCGTGGACCATCGGGAACTCATGTTCGAGCATATCACCCCGGGTCACGCGGATCTCGGCGCGGTAGGCCTTGTGCAGGTTCTCCGCCTCGGCCTCGAGCTGGGCGGGACCCATGTCCTCGGCGGGCGTGTTGACGAGGTCGCGCACCAGCATGACCGCCTCGGCTTCGGCGAGGATCGGCTCGATCGCCTTGACCTCGCCCGTCAGAAGCACGCGCGGCCCCTCGTCCTTGGGTTCGGAGACGTAACGGTCGAAACGGTACTGCCCCGTGACCCAGCCGAACATCGCCGCACCCGGCTCGCCGCCGATACGGCGATAGGTGCCCGCGGGCAGCGTCTCGGCCAGCTTGGCCATGCACCAGCTAGACAGCTTCTGGACATCGGCGACACCGGCCACGGCCATCCAGCCCTCGCCATCCGGAAGGATGGCATGGCCGCCCGCGTCACCCTCGAAGCGCTGCGCTTCGAGCACGGTGCGCTGGGCGGCGTTCAGTCCCTTGCGGAAGGCGTCGAGCCCCTCCTTGTCGACGAGGTGGAGGGAAACCGCGCTCTGGCCGCGGTCGGGCTGGATCAATGCGTTCTTGTCGCTCATGGCGCATATCTAGACCGCAGGTCCGGCAAAGGGCAATTGCCCAATGCGCGTGCGCTGTCCCCAGCGGGCGCACGCTCAGGCTGGATTCAGCTCACCGCGTGCTTCATGCTCCCTCTTCAGCGCCTTAACGGGCGCCACGAACACCGGACAAGGGCAGGAACGAGGGACAATGCGCGCGAAGCTGGCACTGGGATGCGCAGGAGCGCTGGCACTGATGGCCGGCGGATGCAGCGGGGCCGCGGCCCCGGACACGGAGGCGACCGCAGGCCCACCCGCCGCGGGCGCCAGTGTCCGACCGGCACCTCCCGAAGCGCCCCCCAGCGCCGCGGCGAGCGAGGTGGAGAGCCCGCTCGTCGAGGCCGCGGACCTTGCCATCGAGGACGAGACCGACACCTACGAGTTCCAGTTCGCCTACCCCGCTGCGGCAGCCGCCATCCCCGAGCTCAAATCCTGGTTCGAGGCGCGCCGCGAGGCCGCGCGTCGCGAGCTTGCAACTTCGTCCGAGCGCGACCGCGAGGAGGCGGAAAAGAGCGGCTATCCTTTCCGCCCCCACAGCTTCGGCGCGAACTGGCAGGTGGTCACTGACCTGCCCGACTGGCTCTCGCTTTCCTCCGAGTTCTACACTTTCACCGGCGGCGCCCACGGCATGAGCGGCTTCAATGCGCGGGTGTGGAACCGCAAGACCGGGACGCTCCAGCGCGCGACCGACCTGTTCACCAGCCCCGAGGCGCTTTCGGGCGCCCTGCGCAAACGCTTCTGCAAGGTGCTCGACGACAAGCGCATCGAGAGGCGCGGCGGCCCGCTCGATCCCGAGGGCACTTTCAGCGAGTGCATCGATCCGGTGCGCCAGACGGTGCTGCTGGGCTCCTCCAACGGCGCCACCTTCGACCGCATCGGCTTCCAGATCGCGCCTTACGAGGCGGGGCCCTACGCCGAGGGCAGCTACGAGATCACCCTGCCCGTCGACGGCGCCGTGATGCGCGCGCTCAAACCGCAGTACCGCGCCAGTTTTTCGATACCAGACTGAGATCTTCTCGCATTTCGCGCCCCCTCCCGCTATGGGAGGGGCATGACCGAATACCAGACTGTGGAACCTGACGACCAGGCCGTCCTGCGCGACGGCACCATCAAGCTGCATGGCGCAGAAGCGTTCGAAGGCATGCGCAAGGCCGGACGACTCGCCGCCGAGATCCTCGACGAGATCGCCGACATGGTGCAGCCGGGCGTGACCACCGCCGCGATCGACGACAAGGTGCGCGAGATGACCCTCGATGCGGGCGCCGTTCCCGCAACGCTCGGCTACCGCGGCTATCAGCATTCGTGCTGCATCTCGATAAACCACGTGGTGTGCCATGGCATCCCGTCGGACAAGACGCTCAAGGACGGCGACATCCTCAACATCGACGTGACCCCGCTGCTCGACGGCTGGCACGGCGATAGCAGCCGCATGTACTTCTCGGGTGAGCCCTCGCTCAAGGCGCGCCGCCTGGTCGAGGTCACCTACGAGTGCCTGATGATCGGCATCGAACAGGCCAAGCCCGGCAACCACATCGGCGACATCGGCGCGGCCATCCAGCAGTACGCCGAATCGCACCGCTACGGCGTCGTGCGCGAGTTCTGCGGCCATGGCCTCGGCCGCCTGTTCCACGATGCGCCCGAAGTCGTCCACGCCGCGCGCGCGGGCACCGGCGCGGAAATCCGTCCGGGCATGCTCTTCACTATCGAGCCGATGATCAACCTCGGCAAACCGGCGGTGAAGTTGCTCAACGACGGCTGGACCGCGGTGACCCGCGACAAGTCGCTCTCGGCCCAGTTCGAGCACTCGATCGGCATTACCGAGGACGGCTGCGAGATCTTCACGCTGAGCCCGCGCGAACGCCACAAGCCGCCCTACGCCTGAGGCGCGCCTTCGGCGGCCTGTGCGCTGCCGACCAGGAACACCACATAGCCGCGAAACCCCGCCCCGGCCTCCAGGCCCGGCGGGGCGCGCCACTCGCCGCCCTCGACCAGCCCGACACGGTAAGGCAGGCCAAGGCGTTCGAGCGAAGCCAGGTAGCGTTCGTAACCCGGAATCGTCGCGCGGCCCTGGTAGGTCTGCACCACGATCTCATCGACACAGTCGGCAAGGCTGGAGAGCGCATCCGCCGAACCTCCCGCACTCCAGTCCATCAGCCCGGTGATGCCCAGCTTGAAACGCGCAGGGAGGCGCGCCCGCAGACCTTCCAGAAACTGCGCGTACCCGGCAAGCCCGTGCGTCGCGGCGTCGAAGTCAATCTGCAGGCCCTCCACCGCATTGCCCGCCGCCGCCCAGCGTTCCAACTGGCCCAGCACCGCCGCGTAGAGCCCCTCCTCCCAGTCGAGCCGCTCGACCCGCACGCTCATCCACACGCGCGGCCCCGTCACGCGGGGAACGGCGCGCAAGGGGCCGTAGGCGCTGGTGCGCGTGGCGCGCACCTCGCCCGCCAGCAGATAGACCAGAGGCGCCTCTTCCAGCCAAGGCGGAGGAGCGACGCCCGCCCATAGGAAAAACGCCTCGTAGTCGCGCGCGCGGACAGGGCCGTCCCGGCGTGTCCCGCAGGCCGCCAGCGCGAACGCCGCGACGCCTGCGCCCAGCAGCGCGCGGCGGCTTACCAGTAGAACTTGAGCTTGGTCGCCCATCGGCTCTTGGGGTACTCGCGCTTGAGGCGCTGGAACCAGGCCTTGCGCTGGCTTTCGGGGACATCGGTGGCGCTGCACGAATTGTTGCCCGAGGGCGCGTAGCACATGACCGAGCGGTAGAGCGCATAGGCCCGTTCCTGCGCGCTCGCCCGCGAACCCGCCAGCACCTGCGCATAGATCGCCGCGCGGTCCGTCAACTCGCCCGCAAAGCGCGAGGGCGTACCGCCCAGTTCCTCGCGCCCGCGCCAGCGCTCGCCCGCCATGTAGCTATCGAAATTGTTGAGCCGGTAGAAGTCTGCGAGGCACAGGAGTGCGCCCGGATCGGACCCATCGCGCGCGAGCCTCTGCGCTGTATCGGCCAGCGCGGGACAGGCGAAATCCTGTTGCCAGCGGCCCTTCGTGAAGCTGCCGAGCGGCACTTGGCGGGCCGCATCGCGCAGCCATCCCCCGATCCAGCCCTCACGCCCTGCGCTCTGCGGCACCAGCGCCCGGTCGCGCTCAAAGTCAGCAAAGTGCCCGCGTGTCAGGTCCTTGTAGAGGAGCGTCATCGCCGCGACCTCGCGTTCCAGCCCACTCGTGCCCGCCTTCGCCTGCGCGCGCAGGGTTGCCCCGTCGGCGACGTGCTCCAGGAGAATGGCCCGAATCTCGGGCACCTGGACGGGGCTGTTCGCGGCAAAGACCTTCGCCAGTTCGCCGCTGCGCTCCCAGTGGTGGGCAAGCGCAAGTTCGACCGCCGGGCGCTGGAAACGCGGGTCCGCGCCCTTCGCCAGTTGCTCCCAGAAGCCGACCGCGTTGGAATCGCCCAAGGCCTCCAGCGCCAGGCCGCGCAGCATCTGCGCGCTGAAGGCCAGCGGCGTGTACTGCCCCTTGCGCGCCTCGTCGGGCAGCAGCTTCAGGACGGCGGCATAGTCGCGCTGAACATGGAAGGCCTGCGCGGCCTGGAGGTAGGTGTAGAGCTTGGGATGCCCGGCAAAGTGCGGCGCCTGCGCAGCAAGTTCCGCCGCGTCCAGACGCGCGGTGCGCCGCTCGGACATCACCGGCTCGCTTGCCCGCAGGCGCAGCAGGTCCCAGGTCGCAAGGCTCAGCGCGCTGTCGATTTCGCCATCCCCGGCCGCCTCGAAGAAGAGCTTGGTGTCGATTTCCTCGATCAGGTGGGCCGCTGCGGGGTCGGCGGCGCTCTCCCGCTCCAGCAGCGCACCATAGGCGCGGGACAGTTCGGGCCGCTGGCCGCGCAACCAGAAGGCCCGGCGCGTGAGCCCCCGCGCGGAGGCCGCGTAACGCCCTTCGGGATAGGTGCGCAGATACGCCTCGAGCGCGGCCTGCCCCTGCGCGGCCAGCGCGGCATCGGTCTTCGTGTTGTCGTACCAGCCCCATTCGTCGATGGCGGGCACCTGCGCGGCGGCGAGCGCGGTGCGCGCCTGCATGTAGCGCGCGGTCTCGGCCACCCAGCCCTGCCCGCTGCCTTCCAACCCCGCGAAGGTGGCGCGCGCAGAGCCGAAGTCCTCGGCGTAGAAGGCCCGCGCGCCCTTCAGGTAAGCGAGATACTCGCGCCCTGCCGGGCTGGTGACGGAGGCCGGCCAGGTGGACGGCTCCTGCGCCCCGTCGCACGCCGCCTTCAGGTTGGCGCGCGCGCCGACAAGCGCCCCGCGTTCGGCCTCGGAAATGGATGGCGTGTCGGCCAGGGCTGCGGCGAAAGCCTCGCCTCCACTCGCCAGGGTCTGGCACAAGGTGCCGCTATAGGCGGGCAGCGGCCAGGTCTCTTCCTCGGCCTGCGCTCCGGGCCAGAAGCCGCTGCGCATGGCCTCCCAGGTCAGGAAGACATGGCCGAGCGGCGCGGTTTCCCAGGAGTTCGCAGGGTATCCGGCCTTCTTCGGGATACCGCCCCCCGCCTCCATCATCAGCCAGGAGAGGTTGGTGCGGGTATCGTTGCGCGCCGACAGGAAGGGAACGCCGGCGCATTCATAATCGGAGAGACCCAGACGCCAGCTCGGCGCGCAACCGAAGTCCCCGCTGGCCCCCGCACCGCTCGGCAATCCCAAAGCCAGTGCAGTCCCTGTCGCCAGCGCCAGAGCCTTGTGCCTGATCTTTCCGCGCATCTGCGTTGTGCCCCCTACCTGCCTGCCTGCTGTCCCCACTCGGGTGAATACCCTGCCGGGAACGCCCCTCACAAGTCCATAGGACAAAAGAAAAGGCCCCGCTTTCGCAGGGCCTTTCCAGGTTCGTTCGGACAGGTCCGAGGTGGTGATCAGTCTTCCTTGAGGAAGGCGGGCATGTGGCCCGGATCGCCACCTTCGTTGCCACCGCGCGGACCGCGGTCGCGGCCGCCGTCACGGCCACCACGGCGCGGGCCACGGCGATCACCGCCACGGCCACCGCCGTCACGGTCGCCGCGCGGCGCCTTGGGCGGACGGGTGTCTTCCAGCTCTTCGCCGGTTTCCTGGTCGACGACGCGCATCGAGAGGCGGACCTTGCCACGGTTGTCGATCTCGAGGACCTTGACCTTGACCTCCTGGCCTTCCTTGACGACGTCGGTCGGCTTTTCGACGCGCTCGTTCTTCATTTCGGAGACGTGGACGAGGCCGTCCTTGCCACCCATGAAGTTCACGAAGGCACCGAAGTCGACGATGTTGACGACCTTGCCGTTGTAGATCTTGCCGACTTCGGCTTCCTCGACGATGCCTTGGATCCAGGCCTTGGCGGCCTCGATCTGGTTGATGTCGGAGGAGGAGATCTTGATCACGCCTTCGTCGTCGATGTCGACCTTGGCGCCGGTTTCGGCGACGATCTCGCGGATGACCTTGCCGCCGGTGCCGATGACGTCACGGATCTTCGACTTGTCGATCTGGATCGTCTCGATGCGCGGCGCGTGGGCCGAAAGCTCGGTGCGGGCCGAACCCAGGGCCTTGGTCATCTCACCCAGGATGTGCGCGCGGCCGGCCTTGGCCTGCTCGAGCGCCTTGCCCATGATTTCCTTGGTGATGCCGGCGATCTTGATGTCCATCTGCATCGTGGTGATGCCGTTCTCGGTGCCTGCGACCTTGAAGTCCATGTCGCCGAGGTGATCCTCGTCGCCCAGGATGTCCGAGAGAACCGCGAAGTCGTCGCCTTCGAGGATCAGGCCCATGGCGATGCCCGAAACCGGACGTGCCAGCGGAACGCCCGCGTCCATCATCGAGAGGCAGCCGCCGCAGATCGTCGCCATCGAGGACGAACCGTTCGACTCGGTGATGTCCGAGAGGATGCGGATGGTGTAGGGGAAGTCTTCCTTGGCGGGCAGCACCGGGTGCAGCGCGCGCCAAGCCAGCTTGCCGTGGCCGATTTCGCGGCGGCCCGGCGCGCCGAAGCGGCCCACTTCACCGACCGAGTAGGGCGGGAAGTTGTAGTGCAGCATGAACGAGGAATACGACAGGCCTTCGAGGCCGTCGATCATCTGTTCCGCGTCCTTGGTGCCGAGCGTGGTGGTGCAGATCGCCTGCGTTTCACCGCGGGTGAACAGCGCCGAGCCGTGGGTGCGCGGCAGGAAGCCGACCATCGATTCGATCGGGCGGACCTGGTCGAGCTTGCGGCCGTCGATGCGCGTACCGTCCTTGAGGATGGCGCCGCGAACGATCTCGGCTTCGAGCTTCTTCATGGTCTTGATCGCGACCATCTGGGTCTGCGCCGATTCCTCGCCGAAGGCTTCCTTGGCCTTGGCGCGCGCCTCGTTGAGGGCCTTGGATCGGGCCGACTTGTCGGTCAGCTTGTAAGCGGCGGCAACGTCCTTGCCGACAGCCTTCTTGAGCTTCGCCTTGATGTCGGCGGTGTTGTCCGACAGGTCGATTTCCCAGGGGTCCTTGGCGGCCTGCTCGGCAAGGTCGATGACCAGGTCGACGACCTTCTTGCACTCGTCATGCGCGAACATGACGGCGCCCAGCATCTCGTCCTCGGTCAGCTCCTTGGCTTCCGATTCGACCATCATCACGGCGTTGCCGGTGGCGGCAACGACGAGGTCGAGACGGCCGTTCTCAAGGGCGGCGGTCTGCTTGGGGTTGAGCGTGTACTCGCCATCCTCGAAGCCGACGCGGCAGGCGCCGATCGGGCCCATGAAGGGCACGCCCGAGATGGTGAGGGCAGCCGAAGCGGCGATCATCGCGACGATGTCGGCCTCGGTTTCGCCGTCATAGCTCAGGACCTGGCAGATGACGTTGATTTCGTTGTAGAAACCTTCCGGGAACAGCGGGCGCACCGGACGGTCGATCAGGCGGCTGGTCAGCGTTTCCTTTTCGGTCGCGCCGCGCTCACGCTTGAAGAAGCCGCCGGGGATACGGCCCGCCGACGAGAACTTTTCCTGGTAGTGCACGGTCAGCGGGAAGAAGTCCTGGCCTTCCTTCACCGACTTGGCGGCGGTCACCGCGCAGAGCACCACGGTTTCGCCGTAGGTGGCGAGAACGGCACCGTCCGCCTGGCGGGCGATGCGGCCGGTTTCGAGAGTGAGGGTCTTGCCGCCCCACTCCATCGATACGGTCTTGACGTCGAACATAGAATATTCCTCAGCCCGCCGGCCCTATTGCCTGCGGGATTTACTGCCGGGGATGCCGTCCCGGTCCGGTACGGGGCCTGTCATGCCCCGAAGGCCCCTCGCCGGATTGCGAGGATACCTGTCTATTTCGGTGCCCGGGCCGGCCATCCGGCCCCGGCGGGGTCTTCCTTAGCACAACGGGGAACGCAGGTGGATAGGTCCCGTACGCTGGCCGGAAATATGAAACGGCCCGCCAGAGGCGGGCCGAAACATTTGGCTGTTACTTACGCAGACCCAGCTTCTGGATCAGGTCGTTGTAACGCTGCACGTCCTTCTTCTTGAGGTAGGCCAGCAGCGAACGACGCTTGTTGACCATGGCGAGAAGACCGCGACGCGAGTGGTTGTCCTTGTGGTGAGCCTTGAAGTGCTCGGTCAGGTTGCGGATACGCTCGGTGAGGATCGCGACCTGAACTTCCGGAGATCCGGTGTCACCCGAAACGCGGGCGTTGTCCGTAATGATTTCCGTCTTCTTTTCGGCAGTAACCGTCATGTCATTCACTCCGCGACATCTGTGAGGTTAAACCCCCGGACCACGCGGACGTCGCCGTGTGAAAGCTCCACCAGCGCGACCGGAAGGGTTTCCATCCGTGCCCAGTAGAGCCCGTCATCCTGGGGCATCCCGGTCAGAACACGGCCCTGTCGGACCGCCCTTGCCTGCTCCGGGTCGAGGTCGATGGCCGGGATGTCGTCCAGCCCCGCCTCCAGCGGCAAGAGTAACTGCTCAAGAGGCGCGCCCTTACCGACTTCGTTCAATTTGTCCAGCGAAATCGCCCCCGAGAGGTCGAAGGGCCCGGCCTTGATCCGGCGCAGCATGGTGACCGTGCCGCAGCTTCCCAGCGCGTGCGCGATGTCGCGTGCAAGGCTGCGGATATAGGTCCCCTTGGAGACCTGCGCCTGCAAGGTCACCCCGTCATTGGCATCGAAGCCATGGATCTCAAGGGCGTGGATCGTGACGTCACGCGACTTGAGGGTGACTTCCTCACCCGCGCGCGCCAGATCGTAGGCGCGCTTGCCGTCGATCTTGAGCGCGGAATAGGCGGGCGGGACCTGGGTGATGGGGCCTGTGAACTGCGGGAGGACTGCGGCCAGCTCTTCCGCACTGGGGAAGACATCGCTCGTCGCGATCACCTTGCCCTCGGCATCGAGCGTGTCGGTCTCCTCGCCAAAGCGCAGGGTGAAGAGGTAGGTCTTATCCGCATCGAGCATCCGGCCCGTCAGCTTGGTCGCCTCACCCAGCGCAATGGGAAGGACGCCGGAGGCCAGCGGATCGAGCGTGCCACCATGGCCGACCTTGACCCCGCCCTTGAGCTTCACGTTGAACCCCGCCTCGCGCAGGTTGCGCTTGACCGCGGCGACGGCCTGTGTGGAGCCCAGCTCCACCGGCTTGTCGAGAATGATCCAGCCATGGGGCATCAGCGCACCTCGCAAAAGGAAAGTCGGGCGTTCATCGTCATGGCGCCCCAAGAGGCAAAGCGGGCGGGCTTGTCAACACGGGCAAATCCAGGAAGGAAAAACGGATTCCGAGGGCCATCGCCCTCGGGCTCCCCGAACTGTCCAACTCACCTCTCGCACGCTGCCTTGGCTGAGACGGGTGAGGTCGCCGGGTTTGGGATCAAGAGGTGATGGCGCCTCAGTCGCGCGAAATGGCGGTCATCCCGTCCTTGCCCATCGTGGAGCCCAGGCTCTCGTCCTTGCGGGGATTGGCGACGGCGTCGGCGATGAGGCGGTCCTGGTCTTCAGGCGCCATGCGCTCCCACCCGGCGCGGCCCAGCTTTTCAAGCGGGCGGTAGCGCACCTTGTACTGCATGCGCGCCGAACCTTCGACCCAGTAGCCCAGGTAGACATAGCCCAGCCCCATCTCCACCGAGCGGCGGATGTGGTCGAGGATGATGTAGTTGCCCAGGCCCTTGCGCGGGCTTTGCGGGTCATAGAAGCTGTAGATCATCGACAGCCCGTCGCACTGGCGGTCGGTCAGGCAGGCGCCGACAAGGCGGCCCGGCGTCACCCCGTCCTCGGACGGTTCGCGGTATTCGACCACATAGCTGGTGACGGGGGTATGCTCGACCATGTCGGCGTAGTCGATCTCGTCCATCGCGGTCATCCCGCCTTCGGGATGGCGTTCGGCAAGGTAGGCCTGGAGCAGTTCGAACTGCTCGCTGGTGGACCAGGGGCGGCAGACGGTGACGACCAGATCGTCGTTCGCCTTGAGCGCGCGCTTCTGCGAAGAGGAGGCGGCAAACTCGCTGGCGACCACGCGCACCGAGATGCAGGCGCTGCAGTCGATGCAGGAGGGGCGGTAGGCGACGGTCTGGCTGCGGCGAAAGCCGATGCGGCTGAGCGCATCGTTGAGCGAATCCGCGTGCGGCCCCTTGAGCTCCGTGAACACCTTGCGTTCGCTCCGGCCCGGCAGATAGGGGCACGGCGCGGGGCTGGTCACGAAGAAGCGGGGAAATCGAACCGGTGCCGTCACGGGGGCGCTGCGTCCTCTTGTTTCTTACTTGCGTGGTCGATCAAGGCACCGCGAAGGCCCCTTGTTCCGGCAAATATGCAGGAGCGTATCCGCCGTTGAAAGTGTTTTAACCACAAAAGTGGCGCAAGCGCTTCCGGGATCGCGCGAAATTCACGCCATCCCGGAGCCTTGTCCCGGATCGGGCCGGGTTTCACCCCATGTATTCCTACCCTGGTCGCCGCGCGGGACCGGAAGGCCCCCAGGGCAGAAGCCCGGACGGGAGGTTCAGTCGGTCTCGACCCGGCGCACTTCGTAGCCCTCGCGGTGGAGCGCGGCGATCAGCGCGTCGAGTTGCGCCGAATCGCGTGCCTCGCACTCGATCTCGGTCACCAGCCCCTTGGCGGGCAGGTGCGTGAAGATGCGCTGGTGGAAGACCTCAATGATGTTCACGTTCTGCTCGTGGAACACCTTGGCGACCTTGAACAGCGCGCCCGCGCGGTCCTGCAGACCGATGCGCAGGCGCGCGAGGCGCCCCGACCGGGCCAGATCGCGCAGCAGCACGTTGGCGAGCAGGCGCGTGTCGATGTTGCCGCCCGAGAGCACGATGCCGACCTTGCGGCCCTTGAACAGGTCGCGGTTGTCCATCAGGGCCGCCAGACCGCAGGCGCCCGCGCCCTCGACCAGCGTCTTCTCGATCTGGAGGAGCAGCGCCAGCGCGCTCTCGATCTTGGGCTCGCTCACCAGCAGGATGTCGTCGAGCAGGCCCTTCAGGGTGCGCGAGGTGAACGCGCCGGGCGAGAACACCGCGATGCCCTCGGCCAGCGTATCGCCCCCGATCGGCAGGTTCATGCCCTTGAGGGCGTTGTACATCGAGGGGTAGAGCTGGGCCTCGACGCCGTAGATCTTCATCTCGGGCTTGAGCGCGCGCGCAGCCGTGCCCATCCCGGAACTGAGGCCACCCCCGCCGATCGGCACGACCAGCGTGTCGAGATCGGGCACGTCCTCGAGCATTTCCAGCGCCACCGTGCCCTGCCCGGCCGCGACGTGCGGATCATCGAAGGGGTGGACGAAGGTGTAGCCGTGCTCGGCCTCCAGCTTGCGGGCGTGGGCGTAGGCATCGTCGAAACTCTCGCCCTCAAGGACGACCTTGCCGCCCACGCTCTCGGTCTGCATGACTTTTACGAGCGGAGTCGTGCGCGGCATGACGATGGTGACCGGGATGCCCAGGCGCGTGCCGTGGTAGCTCAGCCCTTGCGCGTGGTTGCCGGCCGAGGCCGCGATGACGCCCCGGCTCTTGCGCTCCTCGCTCAGCTGCATGAGCGCGTTGAGCGCGCCACGCTCCTTGTAAGATGCGGTAAACTGGTGATTTTCGAACTTGAGCCAAATATCGGCGCCGGTAATCTCGCTGAGCGTCTGGCTGCGCATCGTGGGCGTACGGACAATATTGCCCGAAATGCGCCCCGATGCCGCGCGGACATCATCGAGGGTCAGGACCGCGTCTGCGGCCGTTTCGGCAGGCTTCGATACAGGCTGTTCCATCCGGGGGCGCCTAAAGGAATTACCGGGGAATTGAAAGGCGGCAAAGGGCCGCCTATCCTCTCGACTGGGCGCAGCGCCGTCGCAGGACGGTTTGCATTTGGCCAAAACACGTTAAGGACAAGGCCATGACCGAACAGATGAGTGATGCACACGCCGAGGAGCCGCAGACCGGCGAGGAAACCACGCTGGAGCGGCCTCCTGTGGAACCGCGCAAGGTCTCCTTCATCGGCCTTGGGGTGATGGGCGGCGAAATCGCGCGGCACATTGCCGAGGCGGGCCATGAACTGACGATCTACAACCGCTCCCCCGACCGGCTGAAGCGCTGGCAGGAGGAGAACCCGGGCCTCGCCTCGCGCGTCGCGGCCAACCCCGCGCACGCCGCGCTCGACGCCGATGTGGTGATCACCTGCGTGGGCAACGACGATGATCTCGCCGACGTCGTGCTCGGCCCCAACGGGGCCTTTCGCACGATGCGCAAGGGCTCGACCTTCATCGACCACACCACCGTCTCGGCGCGCATCGCCCGCCAGATCTCGGTCGAAGCGCGCGACCTCCAGATCCAGTGCGTCGACGCACCGATGACCGGCTCGCAGATCGGCGCCGAACAGGGCACGCTCACGCTCATGTGCGGCGGGCGCGACGCGGCCATCGAGGCCGCCCGTCCGGTGATGGAGGCCTACTCCAGCCGCATCGTCCATGTCGGCAAGGCCGGCGCAGGGCAGACTGCGAAGATGGCCTGCCAGATCTGCATCGCGGGCAACATCGCGGCGCTGGCCGAAGCGGTCCGCTTCGCGCAGGCCTCGCACCTCGACATGGACAAGGTCTACGAGGCGATCTCGGGCGGCGCAGCGCAGTCCTGGCAGATGGACAACCGCTGGTCCTCGATGGACGCGGACGAATTCGACTTCGGCTTCGCCATCGACTGGATGCGCAAGGACCTGGGGCTCAGCCTCGAGGAAGGCCGGGGCCTGGGCGTCTCGCTCCCCGTCGCAGGGCTCGTCGACCAGTTCTTCGCCGAGATCCAGGCAATGGGCGGCGGGCGTCTCGACACCAGCGCCATCGTCAAGCGGCTGCCGAGGAAAAGCCGTCCGTGACATTCGCTCGCCGTGCGGTTCTGACCGCGATGCTGGGAACGGCGCTCGTCGCCGTGCCCGCCGAAGCCCGCAAGAAGAAGAAGGCCGAAGAGGTCGAAAAGCCGGTCCCCGGCACGCTCATCGACAACATCGAGGGACTCTCGCCCGACGGCAAGGGCGGGATCGAGCACTTCGACGGCTTCCTGATCGCGCCTGACGGCCACGTCGCCGAGGTCTATCACGAGGGCGAGAAGCGCCCGAAGTACGCCGACTACCGCCTTGATGGTGAGGGCCAGGTGGTGGTCCCCGGCATGATCGACGCGCACACGCACGTCATGATGCTGGGCTTTTCCAAGCTGACGCTCGACCTGTCGCAGGCGCACTCGCTCGACGAGGCGCTGGCACGCATCGCCGCCTGGACCGCCGCCCATCCCGAGGCGCCCTGGATTCTGGGCACGGGCTGGAACGAGGTCGAGTGGGGTCTGGGCCGTCTGCCGACCGCCGCCGAACTCGACAACGTGACCGGCGGCAAGCCCGCCTGGCTGACCCGGGTCGACGCGCACGGAGGCTGGGCCAACACCGCCGCGCTCGAAGCGGCCGGCATCACCGCCAAGACCAAGGCCCCCAAAGGCGGGCGCATCGTGCGCACCGCTTCGGGCGCACCCGAGGGCGTCCTTGTCGATGCGGCCGCCAAACTGGTCGAGGCCAAGCTCCCCGCTCCGCGCCCCGAGGACCGCGACGCCGCGCTGGCCGAAGCCCAGCTCGACTTCCTCAGGAACGGGGTCACCGCGGTTGCCGACATGGGCACCAGCATCGAGGACTGGCAGGCGTTCCGCCGCGCGGGCGACACCGGACGGCTGCGCGTGCGCATCGTCTCCTACGCCGATTCGATTGCCAACATGGAGCTTATCGGCGGGCCCGGCCCCTCGGCCTGGGTCTACGACGACCGCCTGCGCCTGAGCGGTGTGAAGCTCTTCCTCGATGGCGCGCTCGGCTCGCGCGGAGCCTGGCTCAAGGAGCCTTACGCGGACGATCCTGAAACGCGCGGCCTGCCGCTCCTCTCGCAAACCCAGCTTTCCAACATGATGAGCCGCGCCGCGCTCGACCACTTCCAGGTTGCGGTCCACGCCATCGGCGATGAGGCCAACGCGGTCGTGCTCGACGCGCTCGACGAACTGTCCTCGACCTACACCGGCGACCGGCGCTGGCGCATCGAACACGCGCAGATCCTCGCCCCCGCCGACATCACACGCTTTGCCGCGCACGGCACCATCGCCTCGATGCAGCCCCAGCACGAGGCGAGCGACCGCACCATGGCCGAAGCCCGCCTGGGCCCGGCGCGCCTGTCCGGCGCCTATGCCTGGAAATCGCTTGCCAATGCAGGGGCCACGCTCGCCTTCGGCTCGGACACCCCGGTCGAACCCGCGCGCCCCTTCACCGGCATGGCGGTTGCCGTGACCCGGCAGGGCGCGGACGGCCAGCCTTTCGGCGGCTGGCAGCCGCAGGAGACGATCTCACGCGAAGCCGCCCTTTCGGCCTACACCACGGGCGCGGCCTACGCGATGTTCGCCGAGGACCGCCTGGGACGTATCGCCAAGGGCTACCGCGCGGACTTCCTGTTCGTGGACAAGGACCCGATGACGGTCAGCCCCGAAGCCCTGCGTGACCTCACGGTCAAGGAAACCTGGATCGGCGGCCAGCAGGCCTGGGCCGCGGAAGAGAGCGCGAAAAGCGAAGACGCGCTGCGGCCCGAGGAAGACATCGAGGACGGCCAGAAAGGGCGGTAGTACGAAGTGTATTTTCAAGGGGCCATCGCCCCTTGACCCCAAACTCGGCAACCTCACCGATCTCGGCCAGGGCCGCGCGCGCGACGTAAGCTGGACAGTTCGGGGAGCCCGAGGGCAATGGCCCTCGGAATCACTCTCTTCTACCTCTGGAACGCTTACTCCGCCGGAGCCTCTACCGGATCATCCTCCGCGACCTTCGCATCACGGCGTTCGGTGAACCACATGAGGAGCAGCGTGCCTTCGAAGAGCAGCAACAGCGGCACCGCGAGGAGGACCTGCGAGATCACGTCGGGCGGGGTCGCGATCGCGGCGACCACGAAGATCCCGACGATTACGTAGCGGCGCGCGGCCACAGCCTGCGTGCGGGTCACGATCCCCGCGCGGTTGAGCAGCATCAGCAGCACCGGCAGCAGGAAGCTGATGCCGAAGGCGAGGATGAACTGCATGACGAGCGAGAGGTAATCGCCGGTGCCCGGAAGCGCCTCGAGCTGGAGCCCCCCCGCGCTTCCCTGGAAGCCCAGGAAGAAGTGGAAGGCGGTCGGCATGACCACGTAGTAGGCCAGCGCCGCGCCCATCGTGAAAAGGATCGGGGTCGCCACCAGGAACGGCAGGAAGGCTTTCTTTTCCTTGGCGTAGAGGCCCGGCGCAATGAAGGCCCAGATCTGGTTGGCGATCACCGGGAAGCTGAAGAAGAAGGCCGCGAAGACCGCGATCTTCACTTCCACGAAGAAGGCTTCGTAGAGCTTGGTGTAGATCAGCTTGCCCTCACCCGCCGGGAAGGCGGCGGTCAGCGGGCGGACCAGAAAGCCGAAGATATCGTCGGCAAAATAGAAGCAGATGCCAAAGGCAACGCCAAAGGCCAGAAACGCGCGCACAAGGCGCGCGCGCAATTCGACGAGGTGATCGAGCAGGGGAGCCTGCGAATCGTCGATGTCGGAAATCTTGAAGGCCATGGCGCGAATGCTCGATCAGGACGCGGGGCGGGCCGGGTCGGAGGCCGGCACGGGTTGGGGCTCGGAGCTGGCTTGCGGCGTCGCTGCGGACGGCGCAGGAGCCTCGCCAGAGGACGTGGACGCCGGTTCGGGGGCGGGCAGCGCCTCAGGCTCTGCCGGGGCGTCACCCTCGACGTTGTTCGCCTTCTCGGCGTCGGTCTTGGCCTTGCGCGGCGCTTCCATCTCCTCGGCGGTCGGCAGCTTGGGGGCCGCCTTCATGATCGCCTCGTTCTGTTCGCGCCACTTCTGCTCCATCTCCTCGAGCTCGGCTTCGCGCACCATCGCATCGATCCCGGCGCGGAAATGCCCCGTGACCTTGCGCAACTTGCCGATCCAGCGGCCCGCCGTGCGCATCGCCAGGGGCATGTCCTTGGGCCCGATGACGACGACCGCCACGATGACGACCATCAGGAGTTCCGTGGCTCCGATATCCAGCATAGCCGTATCCGGCCGTCAGGCTCAGGCCTGGTCGCTCTTGGTGGTTTCGCTCGCGCTGGGCGCGGGGTCGGCCGAGGTGATCTGCGCGGGCTTGGTGTCCGACTTGGCGGGCTTGGCCTCGTCCTCGTCCTCGTTCATGCCCTGCTTGAAGCTCTTAATGCCCTTGCCGAAGTCACCCATGATTTCGGAGACCTTGCCGCGACCGAACAGCACGAGCACGATCACCAGGACAATCAGCCAGTGCCAGATCGAGAAGCTACCCATTATCCCAACTCCAAAAATACGTGCGACCGATTCCGGCCCTTCACGGGTCATCTAGGCGTTTTCCAACTAAGTTGAAAGCCTGTCATCGTTTAGACCCGGTTCGGTCGCAGGACGGTCACCTTCTTGGGTTTCCGCTGAAATTCCGGGTCGCAATGCGTCCTCTACCATAGCATCATCGACCGCTTCGAGCAGCCCCGCTGCACGTAATTCGTCAAGTCCGGGCAATTCCTTGCGCGAAGACAGCCCGAAATGCGCCAGGAATGCGTCGGTCGTGGCGTAGATCACGGGCCGGCCGGGAACCTCGCGGCGCCCCGCCGTGCGCACCCAGCCCGCCTCAATCAGCACGTCGAGCGTCCCCTTGGCGGTCTGCACGCCGCGGATCGCCTCGATCTCGGCGCGGCTGACGGGCTCGTGATAGGCCACGATGGCCAGGACCTCGGTTGCCGCGCGCGAGAGGCGGCGCACCTCCTCCTTCTCGCGGCGCAGGAGGTGGGCCAGGTCGGGTGCGGTCTCGAAGTGCCAGTGGCGCCCCCGCTCGACAAGCTGGATGCCACGCCCCTGGTAGTGCGCCTGGAGTGCCTTGAGCGCCGGACGCACCTCGCCATCGCCCAGATGCCGCGAGATCTGCTCGGCCGTCATCGGCGCCTCGGCCGCGAACAGCGTCGCCTCGACCGCGCGTTCCATATCATCGGGTACAGGGGTATCCGGCGCGCTCATGTCGGCAGCGCCCGCACTTGGAGCGGCCCGAAGACGCTCTCCTGCACCAGTTCGACCTTGCCCGCCTTGGCAAGTTCCAGCGCGGCGACGAAGCTGGAGGCGAGCGCGGACTTGCGCAGCTGTGGATCGGCCCAGTCCTCCTTGGAAGGGGGCACGAATTCGCGCAGCTCCATCCAGTCGAGGGCGACGCCCACCATTGCCGAGACCCGCGCAATCGCGCTGTCGAGGCTCATCACCATGCGCTCGCGCACGTGATGGACGGCGGGCTGGGCACGCAGCTTCACATCGCCATAGGCGCGCACGAGGTCGAGCCAGGAACACTGCCAGGCGTTGCGCTTCTCCACCCGCAGCCCCTCGGGCGCACCGCGCGGGAAAACGTCGCGCCCCAACCGGTCGCGCCCCATCAGCCGGGCCGCCGCCTCGCGCATGGCACCCAGGCGCTGGAGACGCAGTTGCAGGCGCATCGCCAGCTCCTCGGGGCTGGGATCGGGCTGTTCCTCCTTGGGGAGCAGCAACGAGGACTTGAGATAGGCCAGCCAGGCCGCCATCACGAGGTAGTCCGCCGCGATCTCGAGGCGCATCTCGCCCGCCGTGTCGATGTAGTCGAGATAGGCATCGACGAGTTCGAGGATGGAAATGCGGCGCAGATCCACCTTCTGGCGCCGCGCGAGATCGAGCAGGAGGTCGAGCGGCCCTTCCCAGCCCTCGATCTCAATGTAGAGCGCCTGGCGGCGCTGCTCGGCGGGCGAGACCGCATCCCACACCGCTTCCGCTTCGCCCAGCGCGATGCCGGGATCACGCCCGACCGGATCACGCCCGACCGAATCACGGGGGCCCGGCTCGCGGGGCACGCCGCGCGAAGGCGAAGGTTCGCCGTCCCCGGCCACGCCTCAGGCGACGCCCTGCGCCAGCAGCGCCTCGCGCCGGGCGATGAGCGCGGCGTGATCGCCGGTGCCCGCGCCTTCGGGGCAGGAGGCCATGGCCCGCTCCAGTCGCGCGCAGGCTTCGGGCGTGATCGTGGGCAGCACCTTCGCGATCCCCACCATGTCGTCCATCTTTGCCCAGCAGTTGAGCGCAATGTCGCAGCCCGCCGCAATGGCGCGCGCCGCGCGTTCGGGCACTGAGCCCGAAAGCGCCTCCATGTCGAGATCGTCGGTCAGGAGCAGCCCGTCGAAGCCGATGCGCCCGCGGATGATCTCCTGCACCACGAAGGGCGAGAGCGTGCCCGGATTGTCCGCGTCCCAGGCGGTGTAGCGCACGTGCGCGGTCATCCCGATGGGCGCGTGCGCCAGCGTACGGAAAGGCCGCAGGTCAACCTCCAACTCCTCCGCGCTGGCAGTAACAGTGGGCAGTTCCTTGTGGCTGTCGGCCATGGCGCGTCCGTGGCCGGGAATGTGCTTGATACAGCCCACCACGCCCGCGCGGGCCAGGCCGTCGAGCGTTGCACGGCCGAGCGCGGCCACGCGCATCGGATCATGGCCGAAGGCGCGGTCACCGATGACATCGTGCGCGCCTGTCTGGCGCACATCGAGCGAGGGGTGGCAATCGACCGTGATGCCCGCTTGCGCCAGATCGAGTCCAAGCGCCTCGCCGTTGGCGCGCGCCGCCTCGATGGCGGTGGCGGGGGCATGGTCGTAAAGGCGGTCGAACACCTCGCCCGGCGGATAGGCGGGCCAGACCGGCGGCTTCATGCGCGCCACGCGCCCGCCTTCCTGGTCGATGCAGATGAAAAGGTCGTCGCGGCCATGCAGATCGCGCAGCGCATCGGTCAGCGCGCGCAGCTGGGCGCGGTCGGCGACATTGCGCCCGAAGAGAATGTAGCCGGCCGGATCGGCGTCGCGGAAGAAGGCGGCTTCATCCGCCGTGAGGACGTGCCCCGAAAGGCCGAAAATCGCAGGAACCATGCCGATTTATCGCCCAATCCGCGCAGGCAGGCAAGCACGCCCGATGCACGATGTGTGGACGAGCGCGGGACGGGTACGCCGCACCCGCCCGCCGTGATGTTCCGCTCAGTTCTTGACCTGGCAGGCGAGCCCTGCGCCGCGCATGTCTGCGCACAGCGCCTTGGCCGCCTTGAGATCGCCCGGAAGTGCCTGGAGGCGATAGACCGTACCGATATCGGCCTGGCCCTGCACCACGCGGTGGCTCATCTCCCCAAAAGGCGCGTACTGGCCCTTCAGCGTCTGCCAGCCCTTCTCCGCGCCCTCGCGCGAGGTGTAGGCGCCGACCTGGACACCCACGCCGCTGGGCGCCGCGGGCTCCTCCGCCTTGGCGGTAGGCGAGGGCTTGGGCTGAGGCGCGGCGGCACTGGGTTCGTCCTCCTCCAGACCATCGAAGCCGGGCTCGGGAAGTTCCTCCTCGGCAATCTGGGGCGTGCGCGACTGGCCTTCGGCCACCGCGAAGCTGGTGTCGCCGGTACCGCTCACGACTTCGCCGCCGGGGTTCTCGGGACGGGTCTTGTAGGGTTCCTCAGGCGCCTCGATCACGCCGCCATCGGCGACGAGTTCGTCATCCGAGCGCCCGGCCAGCGCCCACAGAATGCCGCCACCCAGAAGGGCAATGGCGACGAGCGCGGCCAGCAGCAGGATCGTGGTCTGGCCCATCCCGCCGCGTTCGTCCTCGTAGTCCTCATCATCGCCTTCGAGCCAGGGCAGGCGCATCTCGCCATCGCCCAGATCCAGTTCGTCGGCACTTTCGG
This sequence comes from Novosphingobium profundi, assembly GCF_020524485.1. Taxonomy (GTDB): domain Bacteria; phylum Pseudomonadota; class Alphaproteobacteria; order Sphingomonadales; family Sphingomonadaceae; genus Novosphingobium; species Novosphingobium profundi_A. The sequence continues at coordinate 73,010 of NZ_JAIVLF010000006.1, forward strand.
AGGCGGCGGGAGCGGCCGTGCCGAAACTCGCCGCGACGCCCGCAGCCGGGGCAGCGCCGGGCATGGGAAAGGGATCGTGCTCGGCACCGAAGGGATCGGGCCCGAAAGGGTCGGGCTCGGCACCAGGTGCCTGGGGATCGGTGCCCAGGCCATTGGCGGAGGTCCAGGCCCCACCGGTACCTGCACCCGGCCCCGCGCCCGATCCATTTGCCGCGGACATGCCGTCCTCAGTCCTGTCCGAAGCCCCGTGCGTCATAAATCACATTTCCTCCACGGCCTCGACGCCCAGAAGCGCCAAGCCGTTGCGAATGATCTGCCCCACCTGCACGGCCAGGAACAGCCGCGCGGATGTAAGGTTAACGTCCGATGCGTTAACAATCCGCTTTTCCGGACTATCGTTACCCAGGTTATAATACCCATGGAACGCGGCGGCCAGATCGTGGAGGTAGAACGCCACGCGGTGCGGTTCGCGCGCGATGGCGGCCGCCTCGATCACGCGCGGGAACTGCGCGAGCAGCTTGGCCAGCTCCAGATCGTCCTCGCCCAGAAGGGCGACATGTTCAGCCGAAGCGACCGTGTCGAGGTCGGCCTTGGCCTTGCGCAGGATCGACTGGATACGCGCGTGGGCGTACTGGACGTAGAAGACCGGGTTGTCCTTGCTCGTCTCCACCACCTTGGCGAAGTCGAAGTCCATCTGCGCGTCAGGCTTGCGCGTGAGCATGGTGAAGCGCACCACGTCCTTGCCCACTTCCTCGACCATGTCGGCGATAGTGATGAAGTTGCCCGAACGCTTGGACATCTTGACCGGCTCGCCGTCGCGCAGGAGCTGAACCATCTGCACCAGCTTGATCTCGAAGGGAGTCGCCTCGCCTTGCGCCCCCGTCATCGCCTTGACCGCAGCCTTGATCCGCTTGACCGTCCCGGCGTGGTCCGCGCCCCAGATGTCGACGAGCGCATCGGCACTCTGCGCCTTCTGGAAGTGATAGGCGAGGTCGGCGCCGAAGTAGGTCCAGGTCCCGTCCGACTTCTTGATCGGGCGATCCTGATCGTCGCCGAACTGGGTCGACTTGAACAGCGGCAGCTCGACCGGCTCCCAGTCCTCGGGCGTCTTGCCCTTGGGCGCTTCGAGGACGCCGTCATAGACCAGGCCACGTTCGCGCAGCCACGCTTCGGCCTCGGCGGGCTTGCCGCTGGCCTGCAGCTCGGCTTCCGAGCTGAACACATCGTGGCGGATACCCAGCTGGGCAAGGTCCGCGCGGATCATGTCCATCATCGCGGCGACCGCCTTCACGCGGAACAGGGCCAGCCATTCCGATTCGGGCGCCTCGGCGTACTGGTCGCCGAACTCTTCGGCGAGCTTCGCGCCCACCGGCTTCAGGTAGTCCCCCGGGTAGAGCCCTTCGGGGATCACCGCCTCGCCCAGGCCAAGCGCCTCGCGGTAGCGGATGTGCGCCGAGCGCGCGAGGACCTGCACCTGCGCGCCCGCGTCGTTGACGTAGTATTCCTTGATGACCTTGTGGCCCGCGTATTCGAGCAGGGTCGCCAGCGCATCGCCGACTACCGCGCCGCGGCAGTGGCCCATGTGCATCGGGCCGGTCGGGTTGGCCGAGACGTATTCGACGTTGACCGTGCTGCCCCCGCCCAGGGTCGAGCGGCCGTAGTCCGCGCCAAGCGATGCGATCGCGCCCAGCTCGTCGATCCACGCGGCAGGTGCCAGGCGCAGGTTGATGAAGCCCGGACCCGCGATCTCGGCAGAGGTCACCGCATCGAGCTTCGAAAGTTCAGCGACGAGCGCCTCGGCAAGGTCGCGCGGCTTCATCTTGGCAGGCTTGGCCAGGACCATCGCCGCGTTCGTCGCCAGGTCCCCGTGGGAGGGATCGCGCGGCGGCTCGACCGTGATCGCGCTTCGCTTCAGTTCGCCCGGCAGGGTTCCTGCGGCTTCCAGCGCGTCGAGCGCGGTCGAAAGGTGGCCAGCGAAGGCGGCGTAAAGGGTCTGGATCGTGGTCATGATGGCGCGCGGATAGCCCAAGTTTGCGAAAAGGGGAACAGGCCGTAGCGCCCGGGCGCGCGCCGCGAAGCGGTCCCCCACGAAAAAAGGCAGGCATCCCGGAGGACACCTGCCTTTTCCCTGTCTCCCGACCCGCCGGAATCAGAGGGGCAAAGGCGGGAGGAGACAGCCGGGAGACGCAGCGGCCTCCCGGTCCATGCGGCCCTGCAGGGCCACATCAGCGCATCACGGCACTAAGCCATCACGGATTGCCGGTTGCGGCCGACTGGATGCGCTGCATGAGGGTCGTGTCGCTGCGCGAGGCGACCGCGATCTGGTTAAACTTCTCAGGAGACAGGCCCGAGCTCTGGACGGCGCCCGCCATCTTGGTCTGCTTCTCCTCGGCCGAGGCCGCGGTGTCCTTCTGAATGTTCTGGATGCTGACCGCGGCGGTGGCGAACTGCTTCACCTCTTGGTCGCTGAAATCCGCGCTCGAGGCTGATGCGCCGGGCGCCTGCTGGGGGGCAGATTGCGGAGCGCTCTGGGCCTGGACGGCACCGCCGGTTGCGACGGCGCCAAGGGCTGCGGTGCCCGCAAGGGCAAGCTTCATGCGGTTCATGTCGTTCTCCGATCGTTTTCGTCACGTTCGAGCCTCAATTTCGGCACGCGAGACCTCGATGCAAGCGCGCACCTGACGCCGCGTGGCTCTCCCGAGACAAAGCGAAGCCATTGACAAACAGGCAACAAATTGCGCTGTCAGGCCGTTCTTCAGCCGCGACGAAAGCCAGAAGGACAGGACCTTTCAAGGGGCCATCGCCCCTTGCCCCCAGAATCGGCAAGCTCGCCTTTTGCAGCAACCATGACGTGCGCAACGTGCGCTAGACAGTTCGGTAAGCCCGAGGGCGATGGCCCTCGGAACTGTCCTTCGGATTGGCTAAAGCGTCCATTCCCGGCGCGAGTCGCGCTCCATCCAGAGCCCTGCCCCAATGATCGTACGCAACACCCCCAGCTTCCGCGATGTGCTGATCGCCACACGCGGCTCGATCCTGCCGCAGATCCTGCGCCCGCTTCTCGTCGTGCTGGCGGCCTCGCTGATTGCCGTTCTGATCGGACAGGCCGCGCCGTCCTGGCTGGCCCCGCTCCACGCGATGCCCTTCACCCTGATCGGCCTCTCGCTCTCGATCTTCATGAGCTTTCGCAACACGGTGTGCTACAACCGCTGGTGGGAAGGCCGCCAGCTATGGGGGCGCCTCATCAACGCCACGCGCAGCTTCGCGCGCCAGACCGCGACGCTGGAGCGCGCGCAGGCTGCCCCGCTGCTCGAGACGCTCGCGGGTTTCACCGCCGGACTTGCCGCGCGCCTTCGCGAGGAGGACGAAGTCGCCGCCATTGCCCGCCACGCCGCGCGCGACGCGGACTGGACAAGCGCACCCAATCCCACCGACGCGGTCCTGCGCGCGGTCGGCATGGGCTGCCGCGCGCTGGCGGATGCACGCGTGATCGATGCGATCCACTACTCGGTGCTGGAAACCCAGCTCAGCGAAATGGCCTCGGTCCAGGGCGGGTGCGAGCGGATCAAGGCGACGCCGGTGCCCTTCTCCTATTCGCTGCTGCTCCACCGCACGGCCTATGCCTTCTGCCTGCTGCTGCCCTTCGCGCTGGTCCCGCAGTTGGGCTGGTGGGCGCCCTTCCCCGCCTTCCTTGTCGCCTACGCCTTCTTTGGCCTCGATGCGCTGGGCGACCAGCTCAGCGATCCCTTCGGCCGCGACGAGAACGACCTGCCGCTTGCCGCCATGGTCCGCACCATCGAACGCGATCTGCTCCACACCGCAGGCCACCGCGAACTGCCCCCTGTCCTCGAACCGGACGGCTACGTGCTGAACTGAAGCGCGCCGCTCCCGGCACCTCTCCCTCTTCAAAACCCGCGCAAAGGCGTGTAACGGCGCGCCATGTCCAATTCTGCGCCCACCCCTGCGAATCCGAAGACCTACCGGGTCAAGAGCTTTGGCTGCCAGATGAACGTCTACGACGGCGATCGCATGGCCGAACTCCTGGCCGAGCAGGGGATTACCCCCGCGCCCGAGGGCGAGGATGCCGACCTCGTCGTCCTCAACACCTGCCACATCCGTGAAAAGGCAGCCGAAAAGGTCTATTCGGACATTGGCCGCCTGCGCCGCGAGGATGGCTCCTCACCGCTGATCGCGGTGGCAGGCTGCGTCGCGCAGGCCGAGGGCGAAGAGATCATGGCGCGCGCACCGGCCGTGAAGATGGTTGTCGGCCCGCAGGCCTACCATCGCCTCCCCGACATGGTGAAGGCGGCCTCGCAAGGCCAGCGCATGACCGACACGGACATGCCCGCCGAGACCAAATTCGACGCGCTGCCCAAGCGCCGCCGCTCCGGGCCCACCGCGTTCCTCACCGTGCAGGAAGGCTGCGACAAGTTCTGCACCTATTGCGTGGTGCCCTATACCCGCGGCGCGGAAATCTCCCGCCCGCACGCCGACCTGATCGAAGAGGCCAAACGCCTCGTCGAGGCCGGCGCGCGCGAGATCACGCTCCTGGGCCAGAACGTCAACGCCTGGACCGGCGAGAACGCGAAGGGGCAGAGCGTCGGGCTCGACGGCCTCATCCGCGAGCTGGCCGAAATCCCCGATCTGGCCCGCATCCGCTACACCACCAGCCACCCCAACGACATGACGCCCGGCCTGATCGAGGCCCACGGCGATGTCGCCAAGCTCATGCCCTTCCTGCACCTTCCCGTGCAGTCGGGCAGCGACCGCGTGCTGAAAGCGATGAACCGCGCACACCAGGTCGAGAAGTACCTCTCCATCCTGGAAGAGGTGCGCAAGGCACGCCCCGACATCGCGCTCTCGGGCGACTTCATCGTCGGCTTCCCCGGCGAGACCGACGCCGAGTTCGAGGAGACGCTCAAGCTGGTCGATACGGTCGGCTATGCCCAGTGCTTCAGCTTCAAGTACTCGCCGCGCCCGGGCACTCCGGCCGCGACGATGGGCGATCAGGTCCCCATGCCCGTCATGGACGAGCGCCTGAGGCGCCTGCAGACAGCGCTCAACCGCGACCAGTACGCCTTCAACACCGCCTCTGTCGGCAAGACCTGCGAAGTCCTCGTCGAGCGGCGCGGCAAGCATCCCGGACAGTGGCTGGGCAAGTCGCCCTGGCTGCAATCGGTCCACTTCACGGGCGATGTCGCCGTGGGCGATGTCGTCACCGTCGAGCTGGTCGAAGCCGGGCCCAACTCGATCGCGGGCGCGCTGAAGGTCCCCGCCTCGGCCTGACCCTGCAACGATGACCGCCATGCCGAGGGGCGCCGAGGCGCGCCAGCCGCTCGTGCTTGTCCCGGGCCTGTCGTGCGACGAGACCTTGTGGGCCGCGCAAGTCGAAGGGCTTGCCGACATCGCCGCCCCCATGATCGGCGACACGCTGCACGACGACACCCTGCCCGCCATGGCGCGCCGCATCCTTGCCGCGGCCCCGCCGCGCTTCGCGCTCGCGGGCTTTTCCATGGGGGGCTACGTGGCGATGGAAATCTGGCGCCAGGCCCCCGAGCGGGTCAGCCGGATCGCCTTTCTGGACACCAGCGCGGGCGCCGACGATGCCGACGCGGCGCGGCTGCGCCAGGCCGCGATCACCACGGCGCGCAAGCGCAGTCTGGAGGCAGTGCTGCGCGGCAGCCTGCGGCGGCTCGTCCATCCCGATGCCGAGCGCACCACCGCCGAAGCGGTCGTGGCCATGGCGCTCGGCGTCGGACTGGAGACGTACGCCAACCAGCAGCGCGCGATCATGGCCCGCCCCGATTCGCACGCCGACCTTGCCCGGATCAATGTTCCTGCGCTGGTGCTGGCGGGCGCGCAGGACAAGCTCACACCGCCTCAGCGCGCCCGCGACATTGCCGCCCACACACCCGGTGCGCGGCTCGAACTCGTGGAGCAGTGCGGCCACATGGCGCCGATGGAACAGGGCGCGGCGGTCACCGTGCACCTGCGCGACTGGCTCGCCGCCTGACGCGCCCGGCTCTGGCCCCGCCTCAGGGCCCCGATTCAGGGCTGCGCGTCAGCGTCCTCGGGCGGATTGAGATCGTCGGGCGTGATGAGCACGGTGCCCATGCCTGCCGCCTCGTCGATCCCGGCGCTCGTCGGGTTGGAGGCGTAGCGCTCTCCGTCGAAAGGCACGCGGCGGATACCCGCGGCCATGCCCCCGCCGGAAACCGAAACGGCAAGGTCGCGCCAGCCGTTGGTCGTGCTGTCCAGCACGCCGACAGGCAGCTGCACGACCGATAGATCGCCCACGATCCGGAAGCTGTCGCCCTCGGGCTTGAGCACGAGCAGATTGCACCCACCCGTCCCGCACATCATCGCCCCGCTGGCGTAGGCGAGCACTTCCTCGGTGCCATCGCCATCGAGGTCCATTTTCGCGCTATTGACGTGCACCACGCCCAGATCGCCGCCCAGTTCTTCCTCGACATAGTTCTGCACGAAGGCCTCGGGATCCGCGACGAGCGTGTCGGACGCCCCCGCACTGGCCGTCGCGCTCGGCTCCCCAGCCGGCGGCGCATCGCCCTTGCAGCCCGCGAGTGCCAGCGCGAGCGCGAGCGCAGCTACGGGAACACCCTTGCGCGCAAGACCGAGACGAGCCGACGGGGCGGCAGGCGAAGCCACGAGAGATTGGTTCATGGTACGCAGGCTATCGGCCCTGTGCGCCCCGGGCAAGCACACCTGCGCGGAGCAGGCCCCAACTCACCGCAAAGGCGCATCTTTTCGAGGGGAGAAGGGAGGTATCATTTCAAGGGGCCATCGCTCCTTGACCCCGAAATGGGCAGCCTCACCATTCTCAGCCGCGGTAGCGCGTGGAAGGTGAGCTCGACAGTTTGGGGAGCCCGAGGGCGATGGCCCTGGGATATCTCTCTTCTGACTATCTCTCCCTCTCCCTTCCGCAGCCCCCAAATACAAAGCGGCCCCGGTGCTTGCGCACCGGGGCCGCCGTAGGGGACTCGTTGGAGAGGGAAACTTACCAGAAGAAGCCGTTGTAGACGGTGAGAACACGTCCATTGCGGACGTTCACCAGAACCACGTCGTTGTTGTAACGCACCCAGCGCGCACCGGCGCGAGGCGCGGGCAGGCGATAGCGGGCGTAGTCGTTCACCCAGTAACGGCTACCGTAATAGGCAGGCTGGAAACGGTGCCCCACCGCGACCGGGCGGTAACGATAGCCCGAGGGTCCGCGATAGGCCGAGCGGTGGTAGACGTTGCGGTGGCCGCGGCGGTAGTCGCGCCAGTCCTGCCGGGCCTCGCGGCTCGCGCTGCGCACGTCGCGGCGGGCCTCGCGGACATCGCGGCGGTCGCCATGGCGCTCGGCCTGGCGCAGGTCACGGCGCGCCTCGCGCACGGCGCGCTGACTTTCGCGCGCCTCGCGGTAGCTCTGGGCCGAGGCCATCGTCGGCACCGCCAGGGTGGGAACGGCAACGCTGGCGGCAAGGGCCATCAGGATGAACTTACGCATGAAAAAACTCCTTCAACATGCAGCCGGGGTGGCGGTCTGGGCATTCAGGTTTGAACTACCTTAGATGAACGAAGAGAGAGTGGGCCGTACAGCCAGCGCTCAGCAGTGTCGCAGCGCTGCGACAGGTCCCGAGAAACCCGCACAAATGCGTGGGATCGGCCGCCAGATCGGGGCAGCAACCATCTGAAAATAATTTCAGGATCCGATAGATTGCGCGGCCTCAGCGATGCTCGGAGAGGACTTTGAGAGCTGATTCTTTTCCACTGCCAACGCCCCTGCGATCCACGCCCCTCTTGCAAGCGGGCGCGCACAGGGCCATCTTTCGCCTTGGAAGCAAACCATCCTCATCAGAAAGGAACGCATGGCCCGTAAAGCAGCCCGCGCCGACAACGATACGGTGCACCTGAGGCCCGACACCCACCGTCGCGCCCGTGTCGAAGTGGAATTCGACGAACCCACGCTGCTGGGGGCCTTGTTCGGACAGTTCGATTCCAATCTCGTGCAGGTGGAGAACCGCCTCGGCGTCTACATCGCCGCGCGCGGCAACAAGATCCAGATCGAGGGGCCCGAAGACGCTGTCGCCCGCGCGCGCGAAACGGTGACGGGCATGTACCGGCAGCTTGAACAGGGTCACCAGGAGCTCGATTCAGGCGCGATCGAGGCGCTCATCTCGATGTCGGCCGAACCCACACTCGATGGCATCATCACCGGCGATGCGGACAACGGCGGCAAGGGCCCGCCGATCATGATCCGCACCCGGCGCAAGACCATCGTGCCGCGCTCGACCACCCAGATCGAATACATGCGCGCGCTGTCGAAGTCGGACGTGATCTTCGCGCTCGGCCCCGCGGGCACGGGCAAGACCTACCTTGCGGTCGCCCAGGCCGTCTCGCAGCTGATGACCGGCTCGGTCCAGCGCCTGATCCTCTCGCGCCCTGCGGTCGAGGCGGGCGAGAAGCTGGGCTTCCTGCCCGGCGACATGAAGGACAAGGTCGATCCCTACCTGCGCCCGCTCTACGACGCGCTCTATGACTGCATGCCGCCCGAACAGGTGGAACGGCGCCTCGCCAGCGGCGAGATCGAGATCGCGCCGATCGCCTTCATGCGCGGGCGCACGCTGGCCGATGCCTTCGTCATCCTCGACGAGGCGCAGAACACCACGCGTGAGCAGATGAAAATGTTCCTCACCCGCTTCGGCCAGAACAGCCGCATGGTGGTGTGTGGCGACCCCAAGCAGGTCGACATCCCCGGCGGCGACCGCATGTCGGGCCTCGCCGATGCCGTGACCAAGCTCGAAGGCGTGGACGGCATCGCCGTTACCCGCTTCTCGGCCGCCGACGTCGTGCGCCACCCCATCGTGGGCCGCATCGTCGAAGCCTATGAGGGACCGCTTTCGCAGTACGACGAGAGCTGAGCAAAGCAGGAAGACACGAGTTCAAGGGGTCATCACCCCTTGACCCCAGAATGGGCGACCTCACCATCCTCGGCCAACGCGGCGCGACAGGGGTGAGCCAGACCATTCCGGGAGCCCGAGGGCGATGGCCCTCGGAACATCTCTTCCTTACTCCCTGCCAGGCGCCCTTGCAGTTTGCGCACAGACCTTTCGGCCTGCACGATTGCCTTGCGTTTCGTGACTTTGGTGTGACGCGCGACATGCAATATCGATTGCAAAAAGGGCCGATTTCCCGCTTTTCCCCGCTCGACCCGGACGCTTCGGAGCGCTAAGGGGCGGCGATGGAACTCGAGATCGACATCGAAGCCCCCTGGCCCGGCGACACCGATTGGGTGGATCTGGCCGAACGGGCGCTCGAGGCGCTCGTCCAGGTGGCTCCCGAACTGGGCCACGAACGGCTGCTTACCAGCGTTCTGTTCACCTCGGATTCGCAGGTGCACACGCTCAACCGCGAGTGGCGCGCCAAGGACAAGCCCACCAACGTTCTTTCCTTCCCCATGCTGGAACGTGTCGAACTGTTGAATTTACAGCAAGACGGCCCGCCCGAAATGCTGGGTGACATCGCCCTCGCCGCGGAGACCTGCGCGCGCGAAGCAAGCGAGAAAAATGTTTCTATTCAGGAGCATGCAACACACCTCCTGATCCACGGCCTGCTCCACCTGGCGGGCCTCGACCATGAGATTTCCGACGCCGATGCCGAGGCCATGGAGGCGCTCGAAACAAAGGCACTTGCGATTCTTGCCATTGCCGACCCATATGGGGACCGCAACTAACCTTCGAGGGATACCCAATCACGATGGCCGAAAATGGCCGCCACACCGACCCAGGAGACGGGGACAGTACCGGCACGCTCTGGCGTGCATTCCGCAAACTGTTCCAGGGGGACGCCGACCAGTCGCTGCGCGCGCAGCTGGAAGACGTCATCAACAACCATGAGGGCGAGACCGACGCAAACGGGGCGCCCAGCGGCGACCTGTCGCCGCTCGAGCGCCAGATGCTGCGCAACCTCCTCCACTTTTCCGAGCACGATGCCGACGACATCGCGATCCCGCGCGGCGAGATCGTGGCGATTGCCGCTTCCGCCAGCTTCGACGAAGTGGTCGAGGCCTTCGCCGAGCACGGCCATTCGCGCCTGCCGGTCTATGGCGAATCGCTCGATGACGTGAAGGGCATGATCCACATCAAGGACGTGTTCCCGATCCTCGCGCGCGGGGAACCCGCCCCGGCCGACTGGACAAGCCTGCTGCGCCGGCCGCTGTTCGTGCCCCAGGCGCGCGGCGCGCTCGACGTCCTGGCCGACATGCGCGCCCAGCGCGTGCACCTCGCCGTCGTCATCGACGAGTACACCGGCACCGACGGCATCATCACCATCGAGGACCTCGTCGAGGAAATCGTCGGCGATATCGAGGACGAGCACGACGAGGCCGCCGAAGAGTGGCTGGTGCCGCTCGAGAATGGGGTCTGGGACGCGGATTCGCGCGCCGAACTCGAGGACGTTGCCGAGCGCATCGACCCGCGCCTTGCCGAGATCGAGGAAGCCGTGGATACTCTGGGCGGCCTGGCTTTCGTCCTCGCCGAGCAGGTCCCCCAGGTCGGCACGATCCTGGAGCACGACAGCGGCTGGCGCATAGAAATTACCGACGGCAACGAGCGGCACGTCACGAGGCTTCGCCTCCACCCGCCTCTCGAAGAGCCCGTCCGAGAGGAAGACTGAGAGTACCCATGCACACCGTCGCACTCCCGCGCGCGGTGAACCGAAGCGAAAAGACCAGAGACATTGCCCGTACGTCGACTTCCCCCACTGCGCGCGCTTGAAGCGTTCGTCCGCGTCGTCCGCCTAGGTTCCGCCAAGGCCGCCGCGAACGAGCTCGCGCTCAGTCCGTCCGCCCTCTCCCGCCGTGTCGCCGCTCTCGAGGACTTCACCGGCAAGCGTTTGTTCACCCGTCAGCACCAGGCGATGAAGCTGACCGACGAAGGCCAGGCCTTCTACAACGTCGTCGGCCCCAAGCTTGAAGAGCTGGCCGAGGCGGTGGAATCGCAGATCGACCGCGGCCAGGTGCTGCGCCTGCACCTGGGCGTGCCTTCGCTGTTCGGTGGTCAGCGCCTGTTCCCGCGCCTGCCCGAGCTGCGCAAGCTGCACCCGCGCCTGCACATCGACATCGACACCGGCACGCACCTCGAAGCGCGCGTGGGCGACACGCTCGATGCCGCCGTGATCCTGGCCAAGGAACCCGACCCGGCCTTCTACCGCGTCCAGCTCGACCACAACAAGGTCTACGGCATCGTCTCGCGCGAGATGGCGAACGACCTGGGACCGCGCCCGGACAAGGACAAGCTCTCCAAGCAGACCTTCCTGATCCACCAGGACCTGCCCGACAGCCTCGATGCCTGGAAGAAGGCGATCGGCCTGCCCGATCTGGAGCCTGCTTCGGTCGACAAGTTCGATTCCGGACAGCTCGTCCTCGAAGCCGCCGCGCAGGGACTGGGCATCGCGATCATGCACGATGACCACTTCCGCCGCTCGAACGACGGCCGCCTCGCGCGCCTCTACGACATCGATGTGGAAAGCCCCTACCGCTACTGGTTCGTGTGCCGCCCCAAGGCGCTCGAAACGCGGCCCGTGCGCATGTTCCACGAGTGGCTGCAGCAGGCCGGCCTCTAGAACGTCCGGGCCACGGCCCGAACACCGCAAGCCCCCCTTACGTCCGTCAGGCCGGATCAGCGCGATCCGGCCCGTCGGTCTATCCCTCGCCGGAAGCACCCGCCCTGCCCAGCGCCACCAGGGCCGGGGCAAGCAGGAACCCGGTGACAAAGCCGCCCAGATGGGCCTCCCAGGCCAGGCCCGAGGCGGCCCCGAAAAGCACCGGCACCCCGCCCAGCGCGCAGACCGCCCAGAACTGGGTCCGCGCCATGGCCAGTACCTCGCGCCCCATCGCCACCGAGCAGACCTCGCCCACGCCCGCACGCATCGCCTTGTGCCGGGCGAGGAAGCCGATCAGTCCGAACACCACGCCCGAGGCGCCGAGCAGGCCCTCAGCCCCGGCGCGGTGGAGCGCAAGATAGGCCAGCCCCCCGGCCAGCCCGCTTGCCTCGAAGAGCAGGCCCAGGCGCAGCCAGGCGCACAGCCCTCCGCCCAGCCGATGCACCGCCAGCGCGGCGAGCGGCACGAAGGCGAACGCCGTGATCGCCAGGTGCAGCGCGGACGCATGGGCGAACATGTGCATCTGCAGCGTGGCGAGGTGCCCCCCTGCGATCGCCTCGTGCGAGACCCGCCAGGCCAGCATGTGGTCGGTGTCGAACAGGCGCACGACGAAGACGTAGACCATGAAGCCGAGCAGCGCCCAGCTGGGCGCATAGTCCTGCCAGGCAATCACGGGGCCAGAGCGCTCCTCCCGCCCGGTCCCGCACTCCTCTGCGCGTATGTGCACCGCCACCCGTTCGCTGCTCATCACACCCTCCATCAAGGCACGATGGTATCAAGCGATTCGCCGCAGGGGTGTGTTCTGGATCACGCCCATGAAAAAAGGGCGCTCCCTCAAGAGGAAGCGCCCTTTTTCAGCGTATCCGCGCGCCCGCAAGGGGACACGGATGCGGCCCGCAATCTTACGAGAGCGCGGCCTTCACGATCTTGCCCGGCTCGCGCGGCGGCTCGCCCTTGGGCAGCGCATCGACGTGGTCCATGCCTTCGACCACTTCACCCCAGACGGTGTACTGCTTGTCGAGGAAGCGCGCATCGTCGAAGCAGATGAAGAACTGGCTGTTGGCCGAGTGCGGGTAGCTGGTGCGGGCCATCGAGCACACGCCGCGCACGTGCGGCTCGGCGCTGAATTCGGCCTGCAAGTCGGGCTTGTCCGAACCGCCCATGCCGGTGCCGTTGGGGCAGCCGCCCTGCGCCATGAAGCCGGGGATCACGCGGTGGAAGAGGATACCGTCGTAGAAACCTTCCGAGGTCAGTTCCTTGATGCGCTCAACGTGGCCGGGGGCCAGGTCGGGGCGCAGCTTGATCTTGACGTCACCGCCTTCGCCGTTGCCGGTGTCGAGCGTGAAGGTGAGAAATTCATCAGCCATCGAAAACTCCTGTCGCCGCGCGGATGCGGGCCGTTAGGTGTGCTGGCAGGCCGCGCGGGGGCGGGCGCCATGTGAACCGGCCCCCGATATAGGCGATGGTGCGCCATTGTCACGTTCCGCGCAGCCGGCGTGCACGAAATTCATCCATGCCGGGGGGAACTGTTGCAATTGCGAAATTGCCGCGTAGACCCGCCCCATGAGCGATACGGATCTCAAGGACGAACGCATCGAGGACGCGGATCTGCGCGACCAGAGCCTTGATGCGTCCGAATTTCCCGAGGATCCGGACGGTGAGCCCGAAGCCGAGAGCGAAAGCCTCGACGAGGACAACCGCCTCAAGGCCGACTATGTCCGCGCGGTCAAGGACGCCTTGTGGGAGGAAGACTTCGACCGCGTCTACGAACTGGTCGAACCGCTCCACCCCGCCGATATCGCCGACCTGTTCGAGCTGGTCGATGCCGACGAGCGCCCGGTGTTGGCGCGCTCGATCCGCGACCTCATGGGCGTGGAGGTCATCGCCGAGCTGAACGACTGGGTGCGCGAGCTCCTCGTCGAGACGCTGCCCGCCGAAGTCGTCGCGGGCTTTGCAGGCGAGCTCGACACCGACGATGCCGTCGCGATGCTGGAGGACCTCGACGAGGACAACCAGCGCGCGGTCCTGGCCGAGATGGAGCCGGAAGACCGCGCGGCCATCGAATCGGCGCTGTCCTACCCCGACGAATCCGCCGGGCGCATGATGAGCCGCGAGTTCGTGGCCGTGCCCGAGACGATGACCGTGGGCGACCTCATCGATTTCCTGCGCGAACACCGCGAACTGCCGACCGAGTTCTGGGAAGTGTTCATCGTCGATCCGATGCACCGCCCGATCGGCACCTGCGTCCTGTCCTGGATCCTGCGCTGCCCGCGCAACATCCCGCTCTACGACGTGATGAAGCGCGAGCAGACGCTGATCCCGGTCGACATGGACCAGGAAGAGGTCGCGCTGCGCTTCCAGAAGTACGCGCTGATCTCGGCCGCGGTGGTCGACACCTCGGGCCGCCTGATCGGCCAGATCACGGTCGACGACGTGGTCCACATCATCTCCGAGGAAGCGGGCGAGGACGCCCTGCTCCTCTCCGGTGCAGGCGATGGCGACATCAACGAGCCGATCCGCGATGCCTGGTCGGGGCGCGTGCGCTGGCTGATCGCGAACCTGCTCACCGCAACGCTCGCCTCGGCGGTCATCGCCATGTTCGAGGACACCATCGCCGCCATGGTCGCGCTCGCCACGCTCATGCCGATCGTGGCGGGGCTGGGCGGCAACGCGGGCACGCAGACGCTGGCCGTCACCGTGCGCGCGCTCGCGATGAACCAGCTCACCCCCAGTAACGCCTGGCGCGCGGTCCGGCGCGAGATGACCATCGCGCTCCTGAATGGCGGCACCGTTGCCGTCATCATCGGCATCGCGGTCTCGCTGATCTTCGGCAACCCGATGCTGGGCGGGGTGATTGCCGCGGCCATGATGACCAACATCGTGATCGCGGGAATGGCGGGTGTGCTGATCCCGCTCGCGCTCGAACGCCTCAACGCCGACCCGGCGATCTCGTCCTCGGTCTTCGTGACGATGACGACCGATTCGATGGGCTTCCTCGTCTTCCTGGGCCTTGCCACGATGTCCGGGCTGGTCGGCTGAGCGCGCGCGCAAGAACCGTGTTGGCGTTCGCGCCCATCCTCCCTATCTAGCCTGTCATGCCGCTGCACATGACGAAGATTGCCTTTGCCGCCCAGAGCCCCGCCGATCTGCGCGCCTGGCTGGAAAGCCACGCGCCCTTCGGCGAGGCGCGCCTCACCACCCGCTACGTGCCCAAGCGGCAGGAGGAGATGGTGGGCGGATCGCTCTACTGGATCTTCGAGCACGCGCTCATCGGACGCTCCCCGATCCTGGGCTTCGAACAGCGCGAGAGCGACGGGCGCTGGGACATCCGCCTCGAACCCCGGCTGATCCCGGTCGTCACCAAGCCCAAGCGCGCCCACCAGGGCTGGCGCTACCTCAAGGACGAGGACGCCCCGCGCGACCTCACCGATGGCGAGGACAGCGGCGACATCATGCCCCCCAAGCTGGCGCGCGAACTGATGAAGCTGGGGCTGGTCTAAAGACGTCAGAAGGATGATTCCGAGGGCCATTGCCCTCGGGCTCCCCAAACTGGCGACCTCACCTTTCCCGCGCCGCCCTGGCTAAGAATGGTGAGGTCGCCAGTTCTGGGGTCAAGGGGCGATGGCCCCTTGAAAAAAGACTTGCTTCTATTGTCTTTCCTAAAGCTTCACATCTTTCCCGATCATTCCACCGGCCCGCGATCCAGCCACCACTTGAGCAGGACATAGGCCACGGCGCTCTGCGAAGGCGCATCGAAGGCGAGGCCCGCCTCGCCCCGC
This sequence comes from Novosphingobium profundi, assembly GCF_020524485.1. Classification (GTDB taxonomy): domain Bacteria; phylum Pseudomonadota; class Alphaproteobacteria; order Sphingomonadales; family Sphingomonadaceae; genus Novosphingobium; species Novosphingobium profundi_A. The sequence goes on from NZ_JAIVLF010000006.1 coordinate 88,447, forward strand.
TCGGTCTTGGCGGCGACGGCTTCCTCGACTTCGGCGCGGGTGAACCAGCGCACGTCGTCGAGTTCGGTCTCGTCCATGGTGATGGCATCGTCCTCGGCCACCGCGTGGCAGGCGATCATCAGCGAGGAGGGAAATGGCCAGGGCTGGCTGGCGATGTAGGTCACGTCATGGACGCGCACGCCCGCTTCCTCGAAAACCTCGCGCGCGACCGCCTCTTCCACCGTCTCGCCCGGTTCCACGAACCCGGCAAGCGCGGAGTAGCGCCCTTCGGGAAAGCGCGGCTGGCGGCCCAGCAGCAGCCGGTCCTCATGCTCGACCGACATGATCGTGACCGGATCGACGCGCGGAAAATGAGGCACGCCGCAGGCCGAAGAGGTACAGGTGCGCTGCCAACCGCCCTTGTCGAGCACGGTTTCGCTGCCGCACTGCGCGCAGAAGCGGTGCCGCGCGTGCCAGCCGACAAGCGCGCGGGCGCCGCCGTAGATCGCCAGTTCCTCATGCGAAAGCACCGCCATTGCGCTCCAGCTGGCGGGCCCTGCATGCGGGGTCTCGCCCGGCTGGACGACAGGGACAGGCGCAAAACAGGCGCGGCGGCCCGCGCCTTCGCCGTCGAGGCCCAGGAACACCAGTTCGGCCTCGGGCGACACGGCATCAAGACCGCCCCAGCGCAGCGTGTCGTGCGAGGTCAGCAGCGGGTCGAGCCCGTCGAGCAGCAGCACCCGCGCGCCGGGACCACGCAGCTGCGCCAGCGCCTCGGGGTTGGTGCGGATGTGATCGGCTCGGTCGAGCGGCGATCCGGCGTAGGAAATCGGCGCGATCGGGACGGTGGCGGGGCGGGCGGGCATGTCAGGTTCTCTCCAGGAGCGCGGTCACGTCGGCTTTGAGCGCCGACTGGAATTCGGGAAGCAGGCGGCTGGCCTCGGGCGGCATGAACTGGACGAAGATCTGCGAGCGCAGCCCCTTGGCCATGTCGACCATGGCCACCGTTCCGGCCGCGCCCGACCAGCCGAACATACCGCTCTCCGGCCCCATCCCCACGCGCCCACCCGCGCCGAAGCCGGACGGCCGCCCTTGCGTGACGGGGCCAGTGACGCCTTCAGGCAGGAGGTTGCGGGTGCCCGTGCGCACGGCGAGTTCGGAGAGGATGCGCCGCCCGTCCAGCTCACCGAACTGGGCGAGCAGGCGCAGGAATCGGTCATAGTCGGCCGGTGTGCTGACCAACCCCGCCCCGCCGAAAGGAAACGGCGGGGGATCGAGATAGATCGAATCCGCGCCCGTATCGATGGGCACGAGCCCTTGCCCGAGCGCCCCGTAATTGGTGGTCAGACGCCCCGCCTCCTCGCGCGGGACTTGGAAGGCGGTGCTCTCCATGCCCGCGGGCGCGAAGATCACCTCGCGCAGGTACCGGTCGAAGGAAAGGCCCGAGACCACCTCGATCACCCGGCCCATCAGGTCCAGCCCCATCGAGTAGATCCATTTCGTGCCCGGATCGGCCACCAGCGGCACCTGCGCCAGCCGCGAGGCGAAGAGGTCGAGGCTGCCCACCGTCTCGCCGTTGAAGATACCCGGCACCTTCAGACGGCTGACCTGCCCCGGGATCAGGCCTTTTTGCTCCATCAGGTCCTTGATCGGCCCCTTCTGGACGATGGTGTAGCCGATCCCGGCGGTGTGGGTGAGGAGGTGGCGGATGGTGATCGCGCGGGGCGCGGCGTGCAACGCATCGAGCGACCCGTCGTAGCGGTCCTGCACCCGCATGTCCGCGTATTCCGGCAGGATTTCGTGCAGGGGCTGGTCAAGGCCGAGCAGGCCATCGGCGATCAGCTGCATCGCGGCCATGCCGGTGACGGGCTTCGTCATCGAATAGATGCGAAAGAGGCTGTCGGGCCGCATCGCGCTATCTTCGGTGAAGCTCTGCATGCCCGAGAGGGCATATTCGGGCGCCTGCCCTGGAAGCCCCAGCGTCGCGATCATCCCCGGAAAGCGCCCCGGCCCGGTCCAGCGCGCGAGGACCGCGCGTACGCGCGGCATCAGGTCGCGATCCTGCGCGGCAAGCGCCAGCCGGGGGAGCAGTGGCGCGCCCAGCCCGGCGGCCGCGCCCAGCATGAGAAGACGGCGCCGGTCGAGCGCATGCTGCAAACCCTCGACCTCGCGCCTCACGCGTCCTCTCCCGTGTGCGCGAGCGCCAGCCGCGCGGCCTTGGCAAAGAGCGTGGGGAGCCCGGCCTCGTCCAGCTTTTCAAGCGGCCACCACTCGCCCTCGCCCAGGTCCTCAGGCGGGCTCGCCCCGGCGTGGATGGCGAGGCGCAGGTCCAGCGCGAAGTGGCTGAAGACATGCGAGACCCGGCCCGCCGGCTCCCAAGGCCCCTCGGCCAGATCCTCGCCGTGACCGTCCTGCCGCGCGGCCCAGCCATCGTCGGGAAGCGCGCGCATGCCGCCCAGCATTCCCTTGCCCGCGCGGCGCACCAGCCAGACGTGGTCCTCGCCTGCGATCCGCGCCTCGATCCAGAAGGCGCGGCCCGTGCGGGTGGGCTTCGCCTTCTTGGGGGCCTTCACCGGCAGGCGCGCCGGGTCGCCCGAGGCGCGTGCCGCGCACATTTCCGAGAGCGGGCAGAGCAGGCATTTGGGCTCGCGCACCGTGCAGATGCCCGAGCCCAGGTCCATCATCGCCTGGGCAAAGTCGCCCGCGCGGGCTTGCGGCGTGATGTCGTCGGTGCGTTCGCGAATCTCGGGACGGCTGGCGGGCAGCGCCGTTTCAATCGCAAAGAGGCGCGAGACGACACGCTCGACATTGGCATCGACCACGACCGCGCGCGCGCCAAAGGCAATCGCGGCGACCGCAGCAGCAGTATAGGGGCCAAGGCCCGGCAGCGTGCGCAGCTCGACTTCGGTCTCGGGGAAAGCCCCGCCGCGCGCGGCCACCTCGCGCGCGCAGGCCAGCAGGTTGCGGGCCCTCGCGTAATAGCCCAGCCCCGCCCAGGCGGCCATGACCTCCTCGTCGCGCGCGGCGGCAAGGTCGCTCACACTCGGCCACAGGCGGGTAAACTTGGCGAAGTACTCCTTCACCGCGGCCACCGTGGTCTGCTGGAGCATGACCTCGGACAGCCAGACGCGGTAGGGATCGGGCGCGGGGGTTCCCGGTGGCGCGCGCCAGGGCAGAGTGCGCGCATGTGCATCGTACCAGTCGAGAAGTCGCTCGGCGGTGGTTTCGCGGCTGGCGTCCATGCGCCCCCTATGGCATTGGAGGGCGCGCAAGGGAACGGCCCAAATCGCGCAAAAGGCAAAGCAAGACTCTGGACAGCAACGTGGACAAGAAGCCGAGCAAGACCAAGGGCAAGGCCGCGCCCAAGGCTTTCGAACGCGCGCGCGGCGGACAGGCCCGCGCGATCAGCGACCTCATGCCCAATGTCGGGCGCACCGCCTTTCGCCGCTTCGGCTTCGTGCAGTCGAGCGTGGTGACGCGCTGGCCCGAGATCGTGGGCGCGCGCCACGCCCGCGTGTGTACGCCCGAGGCGATCCGCTTCCCTCCCGGCGAGAAGTGCGACGGCATCCTGCAACTGGTGGTCAAGCCCGCCCACGCCACGCTGATCCAGCACGTGATCCCCGAGATCATGGACCGGGTGAACCGCTTCTTCGGCTACAAGGCGGTCGCCAAGGTCAAGATCCGGCAAGGCGAGGTTAAGCCGCCGCCTGCCACGCAGAGCCGGGCCGCGCCGCCTTCTCTCAAACCCGTACCTTACGAACTGGGCGAATCGCTGCGCGACATCGGTGATCCGGAGCTGCGCGCGGTGCTGGAATCGCTGGCCCGCAGCATGGGCGCCAAAGCCGAACGGAACGACGAGACATGACACCTGCCACCAAGACTCTCTCCCTCCTCGCGCTGGGCGCGGCTACTCTGGCGACGGGCAGCCTCGCCACGCCGACGCTTGCCAGCGCGGCCGAAGGCAAGACCAACCGCAATGGGCAGGTCACGGTGACGGGCAACGGAAGCTACACGCTGGGCAACCCCGCCGCGCCGGTGAAGGTGACCGAGTACATCAGCTACACCTGCTCGCACTGCGCCGCGCTCCACCGCGAATCCGATCCGGTCCTGCGCACCACGGTCATCCCGCAGGGCAAAGTCGCGCTCACCGTCTCGAACCTGGTGCGCAACCCGGTCGACATCACCATTGCGCTCCTTACTTCCTGCGGCGATCCCAAGACCTTCTTCGTGCGCCACAACGCTTTCCTCGCTTCGCAGGACACCTGGCTGCCCAAGGCGGCATCGGCCAGCGAAGCGCAGCGCAAGCGTTGGGCCGAAGGCGAACTGCCCCAGCGCCTGCGCGCGATCGCCAGCGACCTCGATTTCTACGTGAAGGTCGCCCACTTCGGCGTGACCCGCAGCCAGGCCGACCAGTGCCTCGCCGACAAGGCCCAGCTCGACAAGGTCATGGCGCAGTACAACGCCGCCTCGCAGTTGAAGCTGACCGGAACGCCCGGGATCGTCATCAACGGCAAGGTCCTCTACGCCACGAAGGACGGGAAGGTCCTCCAGAGCCCGATGGGCGGCCCGCTCCAGGCGACGCAGTGGAAGGACATGTCCGCCGCGATCACCAAGGCGCTTGCCGCCAACACCGCCGGGCAGATCTGACACCGCCCCTTACCGCCTCCAACTGTGCCCCCCCAACTGTGTATAGATGGCGAGGGGGGCCTGCGCGCCCCTCAACCTTGCCCCCGGTTTCTGCCAGACTGCTTCATCAACCAAGGATTCGCGACACATGACTTCCCCTGCCCTGCGCAAGATCGCCCTCGGCCTCTTCGTGGCCCCGCTCGCTCTTGGCCTCGCGGCCTGCGGCGACAAGGCCGCCGAGAGCGAAGCGCCGGTCGCCAGCGAGGCGCTCGCCACCGTCGCGCCGCCCGAGGGCACCGAATGGGCCAGCGTCATCACCAAGACCGAGGACGGCGGCTACCGCATGGGCAACCCCGAGGCGCCGATCAAGCTCGTCGAATACGGCGCGCTGTCATGCTCGCACTGCGCCCAGTTCGCCAAGGAGAGCTTCGCGGACCTGCGCGATGATTACATCAAGAGCGGGCGCGTCAGCTACGAGATCCGCTTCTTCATGCTCAACCCCTATGACTTCGCGGCCACGATGCTCGCCACCTGCGGCTCGGACGAGGCGGTGATCCCGCTGGCCGAGCAGTTCTGGGCCTGGCAGCCCAAGATGTTCGAGAACCTCGACGCGTTCGGGCAGGAAAATCTCCAGCAGATCGGCGCAATGCCGCGCGACAAGCAGTTCGCCGCGTTTGCACAGGCTGCGGGCATGACCGAGTTCTTCGCCTCGCGCGGGATCTCCAAGGAGCAGGGCGCGCAGTGCCTCGCCAATACCGAGACCGCGCAGGCGCTCGCCGATCAGACCGACACGGCCGGCAAGGAAAAGAACGTCACCGGCACCCCCACCTTCTTCATCAACGGCGCCAACGTCGGTTCGATGGAGTGGGAGCCGCTCGAAGCCAAGCTGCAGCAGGCTGGCGCGCGCTGATGCTACGGGCGGTCCTTCCCTGCCCCGAGCGGGCGTAGGGCCGCCATGCATTTCCGGCGTCTCAAGCTCACCGGCTTCAAGAGCTTCGTCGAACCTTCCGAACTGCACATCGAGCCCGGCCTGACAGGCGTCGTGGGCCCCAACGGCTGTGGCAAGTCCAATCTCCTCGAAGCGCTGCGCTGGGTCATGGGCGAAAGCTCGCCCAAGTCGATGCGCGGCGGGGGCATGGAGGACGTGATCTTCGCGGGCACTTCGGGCCGTCCCGCGCGCGCCTTTGCCGAAGTCGTCCTCCAGGCCCGCAGCGAGGACAACGAAGAGCTGGAAGTCGTGCGCCGGATCGAGCGCGGCGCAGGCTCGGCCTACCGCGTCAATGGGCGCGACGTGCGCGCCAAGGACGTCGCGCTCATCTTCGCCGATGCCGCTACCGGCGCGCACAGCCCCGCGCTTGTCAGCCAGGGCCGCATCGCTGCGGTGGTCGCCGCCAAGCCCGCCGAGCGCCGCGCCATGCTGGAGGATGCCGCGGGGATCTCGGGCCTCCACGTGCGCCGCAAGGACGCCGAGCAGAAGCTGCGCGCGACCGAGACCAACCTCGCCCGGCTCGAAGACATCATGGCCGGTCTCGACAAGCAGGTTGCCGGGCTGCGCCGCCAGGCCAAAGCGGCCGAGCGCTACAAACAGCTCTCCGAGCAAATCCGCCACGCCGAGGCGCGCCTCCTCTATGCGCGCTGGCGCGATGCCGCCGCCGCCGCCGAGGCCGCAAAGAGGGAGGCCGATGCCGCCGACACCCGTGTCGGGTCTGCCCAGCGCGCCGCGTTCGAGGCGCAGAAGGCGCAAGGCACCGCCGCGCAAGGCCTCGTCACTGCGCGCGACGAGCAGACCGACCGGCGCGACGACGTCCAGGCCCAGGCCCACCGTCTTGCCACCCTCACCAACCAGTTGGACGCGGCCGAAGAGCGCCGCGCCGACCTCGACCGCCAGAAAGCCCGGCTGGAGGAGGACCGCGACCACGCCGACCGCGTCACGCGCGAAGCCGCCGAAGCGCTGGCGAAGCTGGAGACGGACCTGTCCGAGGGCGCTGCAAAGCTGGCCGAGGACGAGGCCCTGCGCCCGCGCCTTGCCAACGCACTGGAAGGCGTGGAGCGCGCCGCGCGCAGCGCCGAACTCGACCTTGCCCAGGCCACCGCCGCGCAGGCCGGGGTCGACGCCGAATGGCGCATCGCCGCCGCCGAACTGGAGCAGGCGCAGGGCCGCCTCGACCGGCTTGCCGCCGAGGCTGCAAAGCTGGAGCAGCAGCGCGCCGCCCTCGCCCAGGAGGACGATCCCGACACGGCCCTCGCCGCCGCCCACACCGAGGCCGAAGCGGCCAGCGCCATGCTGGCCGAGGCACGCACCGCGCTGGAGGCGCTGGGGCAGCGCAAGAGCGCGCTGCAGGCCGAGCGTGACGCCGCCGCCTCCGCGCTGGCGGGCGCCCGCGCCGACCTTACCGGGGTGGAGCGCGAGCACGCCGCCCTCGTGCGTGACCGTGAGGCCCGTGCCAAGGGCGCCAAGGCCGCCCATGGCCTCCCCCGCGCGCTCGACGCCCTGCGCGCCGAGCCCGGCTACGAACGCGCGCTCGCCGCCGTGCTGGGACGCGACGCCAAGGTGCCCCTCGGGCTCGTGGACGGAGCCGAAGGCCGTTTCTGGAGCGGGGCTGTGGCCCCTCCCGCCGTGGCGGACAGCCTCGCCGCCCACGTTCCCGAATGCCCGGACGAACTGGCCGCCCGGCTCGCGCTCGTCCATGTTGCGCCCAAGGACGATGGCCGCGCGCTCGCGCCGGGCGAATGGCTTGTGACGCTCGGCGGCGTGCTCAGGCGTTGGGACGGCTTTGTCGCGCGCGGCGAAGGCGGGGCCGAAGCCGCGCGACTGGAAGCGGAAAACCGGCTCGCCGAACTGGAGGAGCGCCTCCCCCCCTTGCGCGCGGCCGTCACGTCCGCCGAAACGCAGCAGACGGGCGCGCAGGCCGCGCTGTCCGCCCTCCAAAGCGAAATCGTGGCCGCCGAACGCACGGCAGCCGAGGCCACCAACGCCGAACGCGCCGCGCTGCGCCGCGTCGATCAGGCCGAGGCCGCGCGCGAACGCCACGCCGCCCGGGCCACCGAACTCGATACGGGTCTGGAGGACCTCGCCCAGCGCCGCGAGGTCGCCGAAACCGAGCTTGCCCAGGCCGAAGCGAAGCGCGCGGGCCTCCCCGATCCCGAGGCGGGCCGCGCCGCGCTCGAGGCCGCACGCACCCGCAACGCCGAGGCACGCGAGGCGCACCAGGCCGCGACCGCCCAGCTGGCCGCGCACGACCAGGCGCTCGCCGTCGCGCGCGAGCGGCACGCCGCGCACGCCAGCGACATCCGCAACTGGCAGACCCGGGCAGGCGATGCCGCCTCACGCCTCGCCCAGATGGCCGGGCGGCTCGACGAGATCGAGACCGAACGGCGCATCGTCGCCGCCAAACCGGACGCGCTCCACGACCAGATCGCCGAGGCCGAAGCGGTCCGCACCCGACTCGCGGACGACCTCGCCCGTGCCGAAGAAGCCGTGGAGACCGCGCAGGAGGCTGCGAAAGCGGCCGACACCGCGCTCGCCGCCGCGCAGGAGGAACTCGCCAGCGCACGCGAGGCGCGCGCCGGGGCCAACGCGCGCGCCGAGAACGAGGACGCGCGCCGTGTCGAACTTGCGCGCCTGTCGGGCGAGCGCTTCCAGTGCCCGCCCCCGATCCTGGCCGAGCGCTACGCCTTCACCGCCGCCGACGTGGGCTCCGCCGAGGCTGAGAATGCGCAGCTGGAAAAACTCTCCGCCGAGCGCGAGCGGATCGGCCCGGTCAACCTCGTCGCCGCCGACGAACTCGCCGCCGCCGAAGCGCAGCTGGGAACCTCGGTCAGCGAGAAGGACGAACTGGCCGAGGCGGTCGCGCGCCTGCGCGGCTCGATCGGCAATCTCAACCGCGAAGGCCGCGAACGCCTGCGCGCCGCGTTCGAAGCGGTCGACGCGCACTTCCAGCGCCTCTTCACCCAGCTATTCATGGGCGGCAATGCGCACCTCGCCTTCATCGATTCGGACGATCCGCTCGAAGCGGGCCTCGAGATCTACGCCCAGCCGCCGGGCAAGCGCCTCCAGTCGCTCACTCTGCTTTCGGGCGGCGAACAGGCGCTGACCGCAGTGGCCCTCGTCTTTGCGCTCTTCCTCACCAACCCCGCGCCGATCTGCGTGCTCGACGAGGTCGACGCCCCGCTCGACGATGCCAATGTCGAACGCTTCTGCGACCTGCTCGACGCCATGACGCGTGAGACGCAGACCCGCTACCTCATCGTCACCCACAACGCGGTGACGATGAGCCGGATGCACCGCCTGTTCGGTGTCACGATGGTCGAAAAGGGCGTCTCGCGGCTTGTCAGCGTGGACCTGGGCGGCGCGGAAGAGCTGCTCGCGGCGGAGTAGAAAAAGAGGATTCAAGGGGCCATCGCCCCTTGGACCCCGGAAATGGGCGACCTCACGCCCTTCAGCCCACGTAGCGCGACACAGGTAAGGTGAACAGTTTGGGGAGCCCGAGGGCGATGGCCCTCGGAAATGTTCGTTTATCTTTCATCCAAAACACTTGCCCCACCGATCAATTGGCTTAATAGCATACCAATTGATCGCACCCCGGATAGCCCCGCAAAGGCATCTCCCCCGGCGCCGCGATCCTCCAAGAATAGGCCCACGTCGCCACGCAAGTGGCGCGCAAGATCCCCCGGAAGGAGAGTACCCGTGACCGACCTGATCAACCAGCCCGGCGTGCGCGAAGCCATGCCGATCCTCGCCTCGAACGAAGGTGTCTGGGAAGGCTGGTACCGCTATTACGATGCCAAGACCGGCGAACTCGTCGACCAGCACCGCTCGCGCCTGATCTGCCGCCTGATCCACAAGGACGGCGTCGACCACTACCACCAGACCAACTATTATTTCTGGGACGATGGCCGCAAGGAAGTCCGCGACTTCCCCGCCGTCTACAAGGATGGCCGCATCTGGTGGGACAACGACCTCATCAAGGGCTGGGCCGCCGAGATGCAGCCCGACGACTACAACCGCTCGACCTGCCTCAACTGGACCCGCAAGAACGAGCCGGGCATCTACCTTTACGAGATGATCCAGAACAACGACGCGCGCACCCACCGCTCGCGCACCTGGCAGTGGTTCCGCGACGGCATCTGCTACCAGCGCACGCTGATCGACGAGAAGTTCATCACCCCCGACTGGCAGAACTTCACCAACGAGGACGCGCCCGACGTCTGAGGCCAAGGCGCTAAGATGCTGACGCATCACGCCTTGGAATTGCTCAAGCGCCGCACGGGCTTAACCAAGCCCCGATGAGACAAGCTCATCGTGCCTTGGCGTGAGGCCTTGCCTTCGCCAGATACAGCAAGGGGCTGCGCCGAAGCGCGGCCCCTTTTTCATGGGGTATCAGTCGCTTGCCAGAACCAGCCGGGGCCCCGGGCCTTCCCGCCCCTTCACATCCTCGGCGTTGTAGAGCTGGCACTTGGCAAGGCTGAGGCACCCGCAGCCAATGCACCCGTCAAGCCGGTCGCGGGTGCGCTCGAGCATGGCGATCTGGTCCTCGATCGCGCGGCGCATCGAACGGCTGATGCGCGCCCAATCCTGTGCGCTCGGGGTCCGCCCCTGCGGCAGGCGCGCCAGTTCGCGCTCGATCTCGGCAAGCGGCAGGCCCAGCTTCTGCGCGATGAGGATGAAGCTCACCCGCCGGATGTCCGAGCGCAGGAAGCGCCGCTGATTGCCACTCGTGCGCAGCGCCTGGAGCAGGCCCTTCTCCTCGTAGAAACGGATCGCAGAGGTCTTCACGCCCGTGCGCCGGGCCAGTTCGCCGATGGTGATGAAGCTGGGCATCGCGGTCTCCGGGAATTGAGAAGAGAAAGGGATAGATCCGAGGGCCATCGCCCTCGGGCTCCCCAAACGGTCGAGCTCACCTTTGTCGCGCCGCCTGGGTCGACAAAGGTGAGCTTGCCGATTCCGGGGTTCAAGGGGCGATGGCCCCTTGAAAAGTCCTTCTTCCTAAGCCGCTAAGGCCGTTTTCACACAGGCCGCACATTTTGCGCTTGATCTCAACTTAACTTGAACTTTCACTTTCTCCAAGCCGGTTGATTCGCCGGTGACACAAAAAGGAGAAACACCATGGCCCGGGGCCGTCTGGAGCACGCCAACATCACCGTCAGCGACATCGATCGCTCGTCCCGTCTTCTGCAGAGCCTGCTCGGCTGGCACGAGCGCTGGCGCGGGCCCGCCATCAATGGGGGTGAGACGATCCATTTCGGCGAGGAATTCAGCTACATCGCTCTCTACACCGACCGCAAGGCGCACGCAGGGTTCGCCAAGGGCCAGCCGCTCAACCACATCGGACTGGTGGTGGACGATCTCGACGCGGCCGAGGCGGTGGTGATCGCGGCCGGGCTCACCCCGTTCAACCATGGTGACTACGAGCCGGGGCGGCGCTTCTACTTCTTCGACTGGGACCACATCGAATTCGAGGTGGTCAGCTATGAATGAGCCCGTGCTCAGAGAAGCCGGGGCATGGTCTCGTCCGTGTCCCCGCCAAGCTCCCCGCCCTGTTCACCCGACGCTGGCAGATCGCCTGCGCCGGTCCATAGCCGCCGTGTTCGCTCCACCGTCAGCGGCGCCGGGGAGGTAACGCACAGACCAAAGGCCTCTTCCGGCGCGGCCTCGATCCAGCGGGACCAGTCGCGCCGGGGGAGGAGGACGGGCATGCGATCATGGACATCGACCATCTGCTCGCAGGCGGGCGCCATGACCAGGGTGTAGACCCGGCCCCATTCCGGGCTCTCACGCCACAGGCCTGCAACCGCGAAAGTGTCCACCCCTTCGATCCCGTACCAGGTGCGCGTCATCTGCCCCGCCTTGCCCTCGGGCTCGGCCCAGCGTGTGATGGGCACCAGGCAGCGGCGGTGGACGAAGCTGTCCTTCCAGAAACGGGTGTGCAGCTTGTCGTCGCGCGCGTTGGTGACGGGCTTGGGCTTGAGGGGCTGGCCCTGCCGGCCCTTCAGCACCAGCGGAAAGCCCCAGGTCATCGTCTGCGCGTGGCCCTCGGCAACAACGAGGCCGGAGTAGCCGGGATAGACTTCCTCGGCGAAGTTGGCGCCCTCCTGGGGCAGAACCTCGAACAGGGCGGCAACCTCGGCGGTGCCCTTGGTCATGCGGTAGAGATTGCACATGATGGCCGTTGGGGCGCGTCTTCAGACGACGCCGGCGTTGCCCACCACCCAGCAGGCCAGCACCATCACGAAACCCAGGTCCCGGTTCGAGCGGAACCGCGCCAGCGCGTTGTCGCCGTCCTGGGTGTCCAGCGTCACGACCTGGAAGCCCAGGTGCATCGCGACGGGCACCAGCGCCATCAGACCGACCCAGTCCGGGCGCACCGTCCAGAAGGCCAGCCCCCAGAACGCCACGGCCAGCGCGTAGAAGCCGCCGACGCCCAGGCGCACGTGCTGGCCCAGCCGCCGTGCGGACGAGCGGATGCCCACCAGTGCGTCGTCCTCGCGGTCCTGGATGGCGTAGATCGTGTCATAGCCGATGCACCACACGATGGAGCCCGCATAGAGCGCGGCCAGCGCGCCCAGCTGGTCCTGCCGAATCTCGATCCAGCCGACCAGCGCGCCCCAGGTAAAGACCATGCCGAGCCAGGCCTGCGGCCACCAGGTGATGCGCTTCATGAACGGATAGGCCGCCACGAGCGCCACGCTACCCAGCGCCACCAACTGCGCTTCGAGGCGCAACTGGAAGAGAACCACAAGGCCCACCGCACACAGCAGCAAGAGCCAGCCCCAGGCCGCCTTCTTGCTCACCCGCCCGCTCGCCACCGGGCGCTGCGCGGTGCGCGCCACCTTGCGGTCAAGGTCGGCATCTACGATGTCGTTGAGCACGCAGCCTGCGCCGCGCATGGCAATCGAGCCCACCAGCAGCCAGGCGATAAGCCCCAGGCGCTGCTCGCCGCCCGCCAGCATCACGCTCCACGCGCAAGGCCAGAACAGCAGCCACCAGCCGATAGGACGGTCGAATCGGGCCAGCATCGCGTAATCGCGAAGCTGCGGCGGCAGAGCCGCGACGAGGCCACGTTGCTGGCTGTCGGGGACGAAGGTAGGATCACTCACCCCCCGGGAAATACCGGATCGGGACGCCCCTGTCATGTCCTGCGTGTCCCATGCACACAGCCTGGCCGCTTTGGCGTTGCGCCGGGTGCGCGAACGCGCAACAACACAGGCTCGCTCACAACGCGATCACGAACGGGGGACACGAAAACGATGCGCTTGAACACACTCGCCTTTTGCACCGCGATGGGAAGCGTGCTGGCACTCGCCACGCCGCCCGCGATGGCCCAGGCGCCCGAGACGCCCGCGGGCCGCGAGGCTCTCACCGTTCTTCAGGAAGCCGTCGCCATTCCCACCGTCCAGGGCCGCGGACAGGTCCCCGTGCTCGCCGCCAAGCTCAAGGCGCGCCTGCTCGACGCCGGATTCGCCGAGGACGAAGTGACCTTCGTGCCCCAGGGCGAGACCGGCTACCTCCTTGCCCGCTACCCGGGCCGCGACCGCAAGGCGCCGGTCACCGCGATCATCGCGCACATGGACGTCGTCGAGGCCAAGCCCGAAGACTGGGAGCGCGATCCCTTCACCCCGGTGATCGAGGACGGCTACCTGTTCGGGCGCGGCTCGCTCGACAACAAGGCCGGACTCTCCATCGTGACCGCGACCATGATGAAGCTGCGCCGCGAGGGCTGGGTGCCCGCACATGACATCGTGCTCGGTTTCTCGGGCGACGAGGAAACCCAGATGGCGACCACCGCCGCCATGGCCAGCGCCATCGTCCACGAGGCGGGCAAGGTCGATCTCGTCCTCAACGCCGATTCGGGCGGCGGAACGCTCGACGAGGCGGGCGAGCCCTTCGTCTACGAGGTGCAGGCAGGCGAGAAGACCTACGCCGACTACAAGCTGACCCTCACCGACCCCGGCGGCCACTCCAGCCGCCCGGGCGCGACCAACGCCATCGCCGCCATGAGCGCGGCCATGGAGAAGATCTGGGCCTACAAGTTCCCGGTCACCGTCAGCCCGCTGACCAAGGCCTACTTCGAGGGCAGCGTGGAGGCCGCCCCCGCCGAGGTGGCCCCCGCCATGCGCGCGCTCATCGCCGATCCGACCGACGCGAAGGCCGCCGCCACGCTGTCCGCGCGGCCCGAATATATCGGCCTCATCCGCACGACCTGCGTGCCCACGATGATCGAGGGCGGCCACGCCCCCAACGCGCTCCCCCAGTCGGTCAGCGCCAACGTCAATTGCCGCATCTTCCCGGGTACCTCGCGCGCCAAGGTGCAGGAGACGCTGGCCCAGGTCATTGCCGATCCCGCCATCACCATCGCCTTCCAGGACAACGGCACGCTCGAATCGATCGAGAGCCCGTTGCGCGCAGACGTCATGGAGGCGGTCGAAGTGGCCGTCCACGAACGCGCACCTGGCCTCTCCATCGTGCCGGGCATGAGCGCAGGCGCGACCGATTCGATGCACTTTCGCTCCAAGGGCATCCCCGCCTTCGGCGTCTCGGCGGTGTTCATGGACCCCAAGGACGAATTCGCCCACGGCCTCAACGAACGCCTGCCGCTCGCCACACTCGATCCCGCGGTGAAGCAGTGGGAGACGCTGCTGCGCACGCTATTGAAGTAAGCAGGTAAGAGAAGGGAATTTCCGAGGGCCATCGCCCTCGGGCTCCCGGAACTGTCTGGCTCACCTTTGTCGCGCCGCCTTGGCCGAGAACGGTGAGGTCGCCGATTTTGGGAGCCCGAGGGCGATGGCCCTCGGACCTGTTTTTATTCAATCTTCCCTCGATCTTTCTCTTTGATCTCCCCCGCCCGCCCCCTCTAAAGCGCGCAGATTCGCTGCAACGAGATCCGCCCATGCCTGCCACTCCCGCCTGGCCGCCGCGTTCGGCCCCCCGTCTGTTCGTTCCCGGACCGCTTGCCGAGGGGCAGGAGCTGCGCCTTGACGGCAACCCGGCGAACTACCTCGCGCGGGTCATGCGTGTGGGCCCAGGCGATGCGGTGATCCTGTGCGACGATGTGACCGGCGAATGGGCGGCCGAGGTGCTCGACGCGGGCAAGCGCCATGTAACCCTGGCCCTGCGTGACAAGCTGCGCGACCGCGAGGCGGTGCCCGATTTCTGGCTCTGCGCCGCGCTTCTGAAGAAGCCCAACTTCGATCTCGTGATGGAAAAGGCGACCGAACTGGGCGTCGCGCGGATCCAGCCGGTGCTGACCCGGCGCTGCGTCGCCGACAAGCTCAATTCCGAGCGCGCGCAGACCATCGTGTCCGAAGCGGCCGAGCAGTGCGCGCGCACCGCGCTGCCCGAACTGGCAGGGCCGGTGAAGCTCGACGCGTTGCTGGCCGACTGGCCGGAGGACCGCGCGCTGTTCTTTGCCGACGAACAGGGCGGGGAACCGGCCGCTGCGCAATTTGCCGCGCACGATGGCCCGGCGGCGCTCCTCGTCGGCCCGGAAGGCGGCTTTGACGACGCCGAGCGCGCCGCGATCCGCGCCCATCCCGCCGCCCGCGCAATCACGCTGGGCCCGCGCATCCTGCGCGGCGAAACCGCCACGATCGCGGCCTGCGCGGTGTGGATGGCAACGCGGGGCGACTGGTCCACCGTGTGAATACCTAGCCATATTGTATGCCTGGAAACAAAAATGGGGCTGGCGCTAAGGCCTTCGCATCTCTACCTCCGGGCCCATGAGTACCCGCGAGGCTTCGGATCGTGACGATCCGGTAATCGAGACCCTGGACCAGCTTGCCGCGCCGATGGCCGCGGGCGAGAAGCCGCGCGAGGCGTGGCGGATCGGGACCGAGCACGAGAAGTTCGTCTACGACACGAGCGACCACCACGCCCCCTCCTACGACGAGGAAGGCGGCATCCGCGACCTGCTCCTCGCGCTTGAGGAATTCGGCTGGGAGCCGATCCTGGAGGGCGGCAAGGTCATCGCGATGAAGGGTGCGGACGGCACCGTCAGCCTGGAGCCGGCCGGACAGCTCGAACTCTCGGGCGCCCCGCTGGAAAACCTGCACCAGACCTGCGCCGAGACCGGGCGCCACCTCAACCAGGTCAAGGCCATTGGCGAGCGGCTCGGCAAGGGCTTCCTCGGCCTTGGCATGTGGCCCGACAAGGCCCGCGCGGACCTGCCGCTGATGCCCAAGGGCCGCTACGACATCATGACCCGGCACATGCCGCGCGTCGGCTCGCTCGGCCTCGACATGATGCTGCGTACCTGCACCATCCAGGTCAACCTCGACTATTCAAGCGAGGCGGACATGGTGCAGAAGTTCCGCACCTCGCTGGCGCTGCAGCCGCTGGCGACCGCGCTCTTTGCCAATTCGCCCTTCACCGAGGGCAAGCCCAACGGCATGCTCTCCTACCGCAGCCACATCTGGTCGGACACCGACCCGGCACGCACGGGCATGCTGCCTTTCGTCTTCGAAGAGGGCTTCGGCTACGAACGCTATGTCGAGTACATGCTCGATGTGCCGATGTACTTCGTCTTCCGCGACGGCAAGTACATCGACGCCGCTGGCCTGTCCTTCCGGGATTTCCTGAAGGGCGAACTTTCGGTCCTGCCCGGCGAGAAGCCGCGCATCTCGGACTGGAACGACCACCTCTCCACCGCCTTCCCCGAAGTGCGCCTCAAGTCCTTCCTGGAAATGCGCGGCGCCGATGGCGGCCCGTGGAACCGCATCTGCGCGCTGCCTGCGCTGTGGGTCGGCCTTCTCTATGACCAGGGCGCGCTCGACGCGGCCTGGGACCTGGTCAAGGACTGGGACATGGAAGGGCGCGAGACACTGCGCACCTCGGTGCCCAAGCTCGGCCTCGACGCGCCGATCCCGACCGGCGGCACCTTGCGCGACATCGCGGGCGAAGTGCTCGACATCGCGCGGCAGGGGCTTGCCGCGCGCGGCCGCCTCAACGCCAGCGGCGACAACGAGACCGGCTACCTGGAACCACTGGCAGAGATCGTCGCCAGCGGCCGGGTTCCCGCCCAGCGCCTGCTCGACCTCTACAATGGCGAGTGGCAGGGCGAGATCGCCCCTGTCTACAAGGTCAAGAGCTTCTGATCCGGCCAGGCCGCCCTACTCGGCGGCCTGAGCAGGCACCGGCTTGGGCGCAAAGCGGGCCCATAGCGCGCTGATAGTGCGCGTGATGAAGGCATTGCGCGCCATCCACGCGTGGTATTCCCGGTACTTGGCATCCTCGCGCAGGAGATGCGCTTCCTCGGTCTTCGCGCGCCAGAAGTAGATCGAACTGACGATGGCGAGCAGGACCGTGTTGCGCACCATGTCGGTGAGCGACCCGTTGGTGACGAGGAAGGGCAGCGTCGAAAGCCACCAGAAGGCGTTCTTCGACAGATAGGCCGGGTGGCGCGTGAAGCGGTAGGGCCCGTTCGTCAGGACGCCGCGATAGGTCAGGTTGGAAAAGCGCAGGCCAAAGGCGAAGGTTGCCCAGGCGTAGATCGCGGTCAGCACCACCATCAGCCCTGCCCAGAGCCACAGAAGCGGCGTGTAGCCCGCCAACCAGTAGGCCCACCCGCCCGTGTGGACTTCATAGCCCAGCACGTCCGAACGCCCGATCGTGCCCCACACGAACGGCGGATAGCACAGAAGCGCGGCCACCCAGCCCGCGAGGAACGGGTTCCCGCTGCGGATATGCGCGTCGAGCGGGCGGAAGGTGAAGATGTAGCCGACCGTGCCGATCTGAACGTCGATGAGGAAGAGAAGGCCGATCAGGAGCGAGCCCGTCTCGACCGGGTCGGAGCCGATCCGCGACAGGTCCGCCTCGACGATCTGGGCAAAGCCGCCGGGCAGGATCGAGATCATGAAGGCCCCGAAGAAGCCCTTGATCGCCCAGGCCCGCCAGTGCTTCTTCACCTGTTCCGCCTCCCACGCCTCGCGGCCCAGAAGGAGCGCGCCGAAGTGCCAGGAGGCATCGCGCGGTTCGACCATGAACCGGTCGAGCCACAGGACATAGGGGATCGAAAGGAGGAACAGAACCGGCGCCGCCGCGCCGATCACCTGCATGGCAAAGAGATACTGCCCGTCCCAGTACCAGCGCGCGATGCAGTAGAAGAGGCCGATCCCGATCCAGGTCGCCCAGAGCCCCGCGATCTTGGTGATCGAGATCTCCCGGACCGCGCGCCAAGGGCGCGGGCGGGCCCAGTCAATACCGGTGGAGGGGCTTCGGTGAACCTTGTCGACTAGGAGCGAATAGAGGCTCATCGCCGTGCCCGTCACGAAGAGCGCGGCGAGCGAGGCGTAAGGGCCGCTCATCGGGGCACGGGGGCCGGGAATGTGGAAAGCCTGCGCCAAACCCGCCCAGTTGCGGCAGATCAGCAGCCAGCACAGGAGCGCGGCCAGCCCGACAAGGCCGACACCCGCCGACACGTCACTGGCCGGACGCTGTGCGCCTGTCTCGCTATCCCCCGTGTCCCTCTGGCTCGTCATGCCAGGAGAGCTACCCGCAATTGGTTAAAGCGACCGAAACGGAGGGAAACGGCGCAAAGAAAGGGGATGGGCGCATGTCCGGAGCCGAACACGCGCCCCATCGTTCTTAACGGAACGCGGTGATGCGGCCCGAATCGTCGAGCACGAAGAGCGTCGAATTCGCCACCACAGGGGCGAGCGAGACCGCGTCCTTGACCTTGGTGAAGAGGGTTTCCTCGCCGCTTGCCGGGTCGATGCGGTAGACCTCGCCGTCCGAGTTGCCCGTCCACAGCGCGTTGCCCGCCAGCACCGGGCCGACCCAGAACACCGGGTTCTTGCGCTTCTTGGGATTGCCGTAGCGCGTCAGCTGGGTCAGCCAGCGCACCTTGCCGTTGGCGCGGGAGATCGCGAGGATCTCGGCCTTGTCGTCAAGCGTGAAGACCCAGTCACCCGCGACCGCCGGGGTGGAGATACCCGCCAGGTTCAGCTCCCACACGCGCTGGCCGGTGAGCAGTTCGTACGCCGCCATGCGCCCGCCCTGACCCAGCGCGAAGACGCGGCCCTGGTCGATGATGGGATCGGCATCGACGTCGGTAAGGCTGCCCACCTCGGTCGAGATCGAGGTGCGGGCAAGCGCGTCCGACCAGAGCTGGCGACCGTTCTCGTAACGGTAGGCCACAAGCTCGCCCGAGGAATAGCCCGCGATGACCGTGCCACGCGCCGCGGCGGGCGAGGCCACGCCGAAGACGCCCGACTGGGTGATCGAGCCCGATTCGCTCCACAGCACCTTGCCGTCGGCCGCGTTGAGCGCGAAGATCTGGTTGTCCTGCGTCATCACGTAGATCGCGTTGAAAGCGACCGTGGGCGCGCCGCGCAAGGGGCCTGCGGGCTTGACCGACCAGGTCTGCTCGCCGGTGCGCGCGTCAAGCGCGGCCACTTCACCCACACCCGTGGTGACGAAGACCTTGCCGCTATCGAAGCTGACACCGCCGCCGAAGATCGACTTCTCGTCTTCGCCGGAGACCTTGAAGCTCTTGGTCCAGACCTCGCTGCCGGTCTCCACGTTGAACGCGTGGACGACACCGCGCGTGTCGACGACATAGAGACGCCCGTCGCCCACCACCGGCGAGGCGGCGAGGCGCGCGCGCTGCGTGGAGCCTGCAATGCTGGCGCTCCAGACCTCGGACGGGCTGGAGGATAGCGCGAGGTGGCCGTAGGACTTGCTGGCGCTGCCACCGCCCTGCGCCCAGGTCGCGTTGACCTGTTCGGGCGGCAGGATCACCGAGACGCCGGCCATCGAGGGATCGACTTCGGCGCCGCTCTCGATGCGCGAGAGGATGGGGATACGCTCACCCACGGTCGGGGTCTTGGGACCACCGTCCCCGCCACCGCCGAAGAGCTTGCAGCCCGAAAGGCCCGTCACCAGCGCGAGCGCCAGAAGCGGAGCGGCGCGGCGGCGCCACACGGCGCGGCGCGGGGCCCGATGGGTCAGGTCGACTGCGGTCATGCCTTTATCCTTACAGGTAGATTTCATTCGGCGGCCGTATCGCCGCTGTCGGCGGCCTGCGCCTTGGCGCCCTTGGGCGCTGCATCGGGTTCGGACGCGGTTTCAGCGTCCTCGATCGCCTCGCCGCGCGCATCGACCACGTCGGGCACGGCATCGACGCCCAGCACGGCGGCCAGCTGGCGCGCGCGGCTGCGCTGGCCTTCGCTGGCGTTCTCGTCCTTGGCGATCTCGGCGAAGAGGGGACCGGCCTGGTCGGGCTTGTCCATCTTGAGGTAGGCCATGCCGACCATCTCGGCCGCGACACCGAACCAGGCGTTGCCCGGCGCGGCGAGCGGCTTGAGCCGGTCCACCACGTCCTGCGGCTTCATCTCGTCAAAGCGCGCCGCGACAAGGCGCACAGTGGCGAGGTCGCGCAGCGGCTTGGGGGCGGCCTCATCGGCGGCGACGCCTTCGTAGATCTTGGCGGCACCGGCGACGTCGTCCTGCTCCTGCGCGATCGCGGCGAGCATGAGCTTGGCGGGCACGGCGTTGCCCTTGGCATCCTCGCCGCTCAGCGCCTGGAGCTTGGCCTTGGCATCATCGAGATTGCCCGCCTGGACGCTGTCGAGCGCCTGGATATAGGCCTCGGCGTGCTCTTCGCGCAGGGTCTTCTGGTGGTGGTTCCAGTAGAGCCAGCCACCAAAGCCTGCGAGGACGAGCACGATCAGCACGGCGAGCGCCAGACCCTTGCCCTTCAGGAAGCTTTCCATCTGGTCCTGGCGCAGGGCATCGTCGACCTCGCGGACGAAGACGTCCTGCTGCGCGGCCTTGCGGGCGGCGGCCTTGTCGTTCTTGTCGGAGCCGGTGGAGGCGGAATTCGTGTCAGGTGGCAGGGCCAAGATCGGGGCGCTTTCTGCGGTACGAGGTGGGTTTGGGGCTGTTTAGCGTATGAATGCGGCTTTTCAACGGCCATCATCGCTGCACGTCCCGCTCTGAAGCGGAACTGAACGGGTCTGTCAGGACGGCAAGGGCCAGCCTTGCGCGTCTCCCATAGCCGCTGCGTAAGTTTCCCGATAGGCCGAAATCATCGCGTTTTCATCGTAGAAGGCCTGGGCATGGGCCTGGTTGGCGGCTCCGACCCGGGCGCGCAGGGCCCCGTCCCCGGCAAGCTCGCCCAGCGCGCGGGCCAGCGCATCCTCATCGCCGGCCGGGGTGATGAAGGGTCGGTTTTCCCCAGCCACCATCGCCGCCACGTCGCCCACGGCCGGCGCGGCAATGGCGAGGCCCGCCGCCATCGATTCGACCACCGAGATCGGAAACTGCTCGCTGTCGGACGAAAGCGCGAAGAGATCGAAGAGCCCCACCACGCGCGCCGGATCGGCGACGAAGCCGGGCAGGTGGACACGCTCGGCCACCCCCAGCCGCTGCGCTTCGGCGAGGATCGCGGTGCGTTCGGGCCCCTCGCCCACGATCACCAGCTGCCATGCCTGCGGCAGCGCGGCGAAGGCGCGCACCAGCCGGGGCAGGTTCTTGACCGCGCGCAGGCCCGCCAGCGTCCCCAGCCAGAACGTGCCGGGCGCCTTGGTGAGGCCGGGAAGGGAATCGGGAGCCGGGCGCGCGGTATAGCGCGCGGTGGGAATGCCATTGCCGATCAGCCGCACGCGGGACGCAGGCTGATGCCAGGCCTCCCGCGCAATGGCGGCAAGGCGCTGCGAGGGCACGACCAGCGCCGCCGCCCCCGCCAGCGCCGCGCGCCGGAAGAGATTGCGCTGCCACTTGAGCCCGCCCGCCTCGTCCTCGTTGAAGCCATCCTCGTGGTGCACCAGAGGCCCCAGGCCAAGGCGCCGGGCGAAGAGACGGTGCGCCAGCACCGCATCCATCGCGCCCCAGTTGTAGGTCAGGACAAGGTCGTACCCCCGCATCGCCCGGGCGATGCGCCTCAGGCGGGCAGGTGTGGGACGCCCCTGAAGCGCGGGGAAATCGCCCCCCAGCGTCACCTGCAAGGCCGGATCGAGCACATCGGCCGCACCATAGGCACCGGGCTGGGCCGAGACCACGGTGTGCGCGATGTCCGGCCCGAACGCCTGCATCAGGCGCACCGCGCGCAGTTCCTTGCCGCCTGCGTTGAAGCCCGAATGAAGGTGCAGGAAATGCACAGGCGCCCCCTTCCCTGTCCCCGCCCCGCTCAGAGCGTGCGCGCCAGCAGCGCCTCGATCGCGGCGAGCGCCTCGGGCTCGTCGAGCGTCGGAGCGTGGCCCACGTGGGCCAGCGTCAGCGCCTCGGCGCCGGGCACCCGCTCCAGCATCTGCGCCAGGGTCTTGAGCGAGAGCACGTCCGACAGTTCGCCGCGCACCACCAGCAGCGGACGCCCCGCCATCGCCTCCCACGAGGGCCACAGGTCGGGCTGGTCGGCAAGGTCGATGTCGAGCACCGGCTCGGCGATCTTCATGTCGTAGTCGAACACCACGCGCCCGCTGCTCGAAAGCGTCATCAGCCGCTTGGCCATGCGGATCCAGAAGTCCAATGGCTGGTCGGGGTGCGAGCCGTCGTGCGCGTCCTCGATCCCGCGCGCAGCGTGGACCCAGGTGGGATAGCTGCGCCCCTGCCCCAGATACTCGCGGATGCGCTCCATGCCCGCCGGTTCGAGCCAGGGGCCGACATCGTTGATGACCGCGCCTGTGATCCGCTCGGGGATCTCCTGGACCAGCCCCATAGCCAGCAGCCCACCCAGCGAGGTGCCGATGACGACGACCTTCTGCAGCCCCTCGTGGCGGATGAGATCGAGGATATCGGCAACGTACTGGACAGGGCCGTAGCTGGAGGCCTCCTTCGCATAGTCGCTCTCCCCCCGCCCGCGCAGGTCCGGGCACAGCACGTGCCAGCCGCGATGCGCCAGGTGGGGGGCAAGGCCGTCGAAATCGCGCGCGTTGCGGCTGAGGCCATGGAGGCACAGCACCACGGGGCGCGCCTCGTCCAGCACCTGCGCGCCATCCGCGCTGGCGGGAAGATAGTCGCGGTAATGAAGCTTGAGACCGTCCGCGCTCGACCAGTAGCGATCCTCCCAGAGCTGTTCCTCGGTATTGGTCATGTCGCGATTGCGTCCCGGTCTCGTCCTGTTGCGGTTGCCTGGCGCTCTGCGCATCGCCGGCGCCAGGGGCAGGCGACTGATAGCCCTCCCCGATCCATCTGAACACCCGGCTTGGCCGAGGCGCCGCGAAGGGACGCTCGCCCTGCGCGCTGCGGGTGCGCTTAGCGCTTGAAGCCGCGCGCGGGGACGTCCACCTAGGAGGGATGGCAAGCTCCCCCCCCGCGTCCGCCCCCTACTGCCCCGACACCCCGATCACCGCGCTGGCCGACTGGCTGGCCGATCCGGTCTCGCCCGCCCAGTTCCCCGCGCACACGCTGCGCTTTCGCAACGACCGCTGGGCGCAGGCGGTGGGCCTTGGCGAGCTCAGCGAGGACCAGTGGATTGCCCACTTCGGCCGGTTCGAGCCGCTGGAGGGCAATCTCCCCCGCCCCCTCGCGCTGCGCTACCACGGCCACCAGTTCCGCAACTACAACCCCGACCTTGGCGATGGGCGCGGGTTCCTGTTCGCACAGATGCGCGAAGGAGGCCCGGACGGGCGCCTGCTGGACCTGGGCACCAAGGGCTCGGGCCAGACACCCTGGAGCCGCGATGGCGACGGGCGCCTGACGCTTAAAGGAGCCGTGCGCGAGATCCTTGCCACCGAAATGCTCGAGGCGCTGGGCGTCGACACCTCCAAGACCTTTTCGGTGGTCGAGACCGGCGAGGAACTGTGGCGCGGGGATGAACCCTCCCCCACCCGCTCGGCGGTCATGGTGCGCCTCTCCCACGGGCACATCCGCATCGGCTCGTTCCAGCGCCTCTACGCGCTGGAAGAGACCGAGCACCTTTCCCGTCTCGTTAATTATGCGCTGGCCCAGTACCCCGGCACACAGCCGCCCGAGGACGCGCCCGACCGCGCCAATCCCGCGATCGTGCTCCTCCACCAGGTGGTCGAGCGTCTTGCCGATCTTGCCGCATCCTGGATGGTCGCGGGCTTCGTCCACGGCGTCCTCAACACCGACAACATGAACATCTCGGGCGAAAGCTTCGACTACGGCCCCTGGCGCTGGGCGCCGCGCTGGGACCCGCGCTTTACCGCCGCCTACTTCGACCGCACCGGCCTTTACGCCTTTGGCCGCCAGCCCGAGGCGCTCCTGTGGAACTGCGGCCAGCTGGCCCAGGCGCTGAGCCCGCTTGCCGAAACCAAGCCGCTGATCGCCGCGCTCGACCGCTTTGCCCCGCTCTACCAGGCGGCCATGGCGCGGCGCTTCTGCTGGCGCCTGGGCGTCCAGTCGCGCGGGCAGGAGGCCGACACCGCACTCATCAAGGCCGCCGAGGACGCCATGGTCGAGACCGGCTTCTCGCCCGACCGCTTCTTCTTCCACTACCGCGCGGCCCGCAATGCAGGCGAGGACGCCTTCGGCCAGCGCCTCGCCGCCTATGCCCCCGCCGCCAGCCTCGACGATCCGTTCTGGCACGAGGGCACCCCACCCGACCTCCACATCGAGGAAGTCGAGCGCGTCTGGGCCGCCATCGCCGAACACGACGACTGGAGCGAACTCGAGGCCAAGATACAAGCGATCCGGGCGCTGGGGGACCAGCTGGGGGCAAAACCGAAGCCAGCAGGCCGCTACGCGCTTTTGTAACTCGCATTAGGAACCCGGTAGGGATACCTGTGCAAGGGAATGCAGGATTTCCAACTTCTTCCCCTTAGGGATCGCAGGCTCTAAGGGGACTTCACAGTAACGTGCATAAGCACAGACAAACGATCGGGGAACGGCCGGGAACGTGAGCGCACCGGATATCATCTCTCTGGAACCGGCGACGGGTGCCGAAGTCTGGCGCGGCAAGCCCTGCGATGTCGACGATGTCGTCGCGCGCGCACGGCGGGCCTGGCCAGCCTGGGCCGCCCAGCCGCTGACCACGCGCATGGAACTCATGCGCCGCTTCGCCAACGAGGTCCGCAAGGAAGCCGACACGCTGGCGCGCACCATCGCGCGCGAGGTGGGCAAGCCCTTGTGGGAGGCCCACAACGAGGTCGAGGCGGTCATCGCCAAGGTCGAGATCTCGATCCGCGCCTATGCCGAGCGCACCAGCCAGCGCAAACTCGACTCCGCGCTCCAGGGCAAGATGGCGCTGCGCCACAAGCCGCACGGCGTGCTCGTCGTGCTGGGCCCCTTCAACTACCCCTGCCACCTGCCGGGCGCGCACATCGTGCCCGCGCTGATCGCGGGTAACGTCATCGTCTTCAAGCCGAGCGAGAAGGCCCCGGCCTCGGGCGAACTGCTTGCCCGCTGCTTCCAGCGCGCCGGGGTCTCGGCCGCGGTCATGCAGTTCGCGCCGGGCGGCCCGGGCGAAGGCCAGCGCCTTGTTGCCCACGACGGGATCGACGGCGTGCTGTTCACCGGCTCCGCGCCGACCGGCATCGCCATCAACCGCAAGCTCGCCACCCGCCCCGACAAGATCGTGGCGCTGGAAATGGGCGGCAACAACGCGATGGTGATGTGGGACACGCCCAAGCTTGCCGATGCGGCCGCGCTCATCGTCCAGTCCGCCTTTGCGACTGCGGGCCAGCGCTGCACGGCCGCGCGGCGCCTGATCGTCAAGGCCTCGCTCTACGACCAGATCGTGCCGCTGGTGAAGAGCCTTGCCGACCGCATCATCGTGGGCGCCCCGTTCGACGAGCCCGCCCCGTTCATGGGCCCGGTCATCGACAACGCGGCCGCCGACGGATTGTCGGAAAGCTTCCTCTACCTGATGAGCCACGGCGGCAAGGCGATCAAGCACCTCCAGCGCCCCGAGGGCACTCTGCCCTTCCTCTCGCCTGCGATCATCGACACGACCGCGATGGCCAGCCGCCCCGACGTCGAACTGTTCGGCCCGATCCTGCAGGTCATCAAGGTCGACGACTTCGACCAGGCCATCGCAGAGGCCAACAACACCCGCTTCGGCCTCGCCGCCTCGCTGATCGGGGGGACGCCGCAGGAATACAACCGCTTCTGGGCCAACATGCGCGCCGGGATCGTCAACTGGAACCGCGCGACCGTGGGCCCCAGCCACGCCGCGCCGATGGGCGGCATCGGCCTTTCGGGCAACCACCGCCCGACCGGCTACTACGCCGCCGACTACTGCGCCTACCCGGTCACCTCGGGCGAGATGGAACAGCCCCGCGCGGTGATCGGCGTGGGACTGAAGTCCTGATCTGAGGAACAAGTCAAAAAGGATGAATCCGAGGGCCATCGCCCTCGGGCTCCCCGAACTGTCTGGCTCACCTTGCACGCGCCACCGTGGCTGAAAAAGGTGAGGTCGCCGATTCTGGGGTCAAGGGGCGATGGCCCCTTGAATCATGACCCTCTTCGGCTCTGCCCCCTACTTGCCGGTGGTCACGAGATCGACCTCGGTCGTGCCCGGGCCGGACGGCCCGGCGTAAACGACATAGGCGGCATCGCCCTTGCGCCCGCCGATGGCGTAGTCCTTGCCGGTGCGGCGCACCTGCGCGCTGTAGCCCGCCTTGTCGGCCATGGCGTGGTAGAAGGCCACGACATCGCCCGCACCGATGGGCGTTGCATAGTTCACGACGATCATCGCGCAGCCCTCGCCCGCAACACCGGCCGCTTCCTGCACCGCGCCGCGCGGGTAGACGGGAAGCGCCTTGGGCACCTTGGCCGCCCAGGTGTTCGAGAAGGCAAGTTTGGTCGTGCAGTCGGTCTTGGCCAGCTTCGTCGCCCTGGCCACCTGCGCCGCGGTCGCCGCGCTTTCGGTGAGGACATTGACCCCGCCCTGGCGCGCTTCGGGCGCGGGCTTGATCGGGTGGCCCACCAGCTTTTCGGCTTTCGCGCGCGCGTCGCGGATGGCCTCGGGCGAGCGGTCCGCCGGGGGCAGGCTCACCTCGCCCTCCTCGGCCTCGAGCGCCGCGCCGGCCTGGCCGGCCATTTCCGGGTCGACCATGATGTCCTCCCCCAGAGCCCCGCTCATCGCCGGATCGCTGGCCGGAGAGGTCGGCTCCTCGGAGGTGCCGCAGCCGGCCAGGAGAACGCTCGCCAGCGCCGCGCAGGCCCAGCCGCCCGTCCGCTTTCCTCGCACAAACTCCTGCATCGTCCCGGTATCCTTCCTGCCCGCGTGCCTGATGGCACCGGGGACATGCACTCAAAGGGCAAAAGGCAGGTTAAGACCAGCGCCTTGCCCCCCGGCGTCCCATTTCGGGAAACGGCCCCGCGCAATCCTTGCGAAGGGTGAGATACCGCACACGAAAAAGGGCGCCTGCACATGAGGTGCAGACGCCCTTCCACCCACGCGGGCAGGCCGTGAAGCGTGCCTGCACCGCAGGGCGTGCCCCCACCAGCGCGTCGCCGTCCGCGCGGACAGGGATTTCGGGAATTGGGGGAAGGTCACGGTCGGGACAGGGCCGCTCCATCAGGAGAGGGAGAGAGCGATCGGAGCGCCCCTGTCCGCAGCACGTGAGCCTGTGCGGCGCTTAGCGGCAGCGCTGGCCGCCGCGATCGACCTCGCGGCCAAGCAGGGCGCCTGCCGCCGCGCCGAGCACCGTACCGAGCGTGCGGTCACGCCCGCCGTCGATCTCGCGGCCCAGGAGCGCGCCCGCCGCACCGCCGATCAGGAGGCCGGTGGTGCCGTCCTTCTTCTCGCAGTAGTAGCGCCCGTTGTTGCCGCGCCACACGCGGCGGGGCTGGTCGTAGCCGCGATAGTTGGTGCGGCCATAACCCCGGCGGCGGTCCTCGCGCGAATAGCGGTGACGGTCGCGGCCATAGCTCTGCGTATCGGTCTGGTTCACCTCGAACGCGCTAAACGCCACAGGCGCAGGCTGCGCGGCCTGGCTCTGGATGGCCGCCGAAGCGGGAACAGCGGTGGCGATGCTGGCGCTCGCCGCCACCAGCGCGGTTGCCTTGAAGAATGCGTGCATCGGTGTTCTCCTCGATTGCGGGACCCGGGCCCGGTGGACGGGGGCCTATCCGCGGTACGCATTCAGGTTTAGGGCATCGAAGCTGAACGGAGTGCAACGGCGCTGTCAGATTCCCCTTTTGCGACGAAATGATACGATTGCGGGGGTGGGTCGCGGCCCAAACTGCCGAATTCACCTTCCACACCCCACGCTGGCGCAGAGAGGTGAACTCACCAATTCGGGGGTCAAGGGGCGATGGCCCCTTGAAAAAGTCCTTCCTTCCCTATTCTTCTGGCCCCCTGCCTGCCCCTCCTCGAAAGTCCCCCCGATGACCGCCCCTACCTCAAGCCCTGCCAGCGGCCTGCCTTATGCGCTGGGGACCTATGTCTTCTGGGGCCTGTTCCCGCTCTACTTCGCGGCGCTGCGCCATGTGCCCGCGTTCGAGATGGTGGGCTGGCGCATTGTCTTCACGCTGCCCTTCTGCGCGGTGCTGGTGCTGTGGCGGCGCAACATCGGGGCGGTGCTGACGGCCCTGCGCAATCCGCGCACGCTGGGCATCCTCGCAGCCAGTTCGCTGTTCATCGGGGCCAACTGGACGATCTACGTCTGGGCGGTGCAGAGCGGCCACGTCCTGGCCGCGAGTCTCGGCTATTACATCAACCCGCTGCTCAACGTGCTGGCGGGCACACTTTTCCTGAAGGAGCGGCTCTCGCGCCTGCAGTGGGGTGCGGTGGCGCTGGCCGCGCTCGGCGTCGCCATCCTCGCCTTCAATGCGCTGACGATGCTGTGGGTGAGCCTGGGGCTCAGCCTCTCGTTCTGCTGCTACGGCCTCTTGCGCAAGCGCGTGGCGGTGGAGGCATTGCCCGGGCTCGCGGTCGAATCGCTGTTCCTGCTGATCCCGGGGATCGCCATCGTCACCAACCAGGCGCTGTCACCTGCGGGGTCGAGCCTGGGGCAGTCGCTCACGACCGACGCCCTGCTGGCGCTCGCCGGGGTATTCACCGGCCTGCCGCTGCTGCTCTTCGCCATTGCCGCGCGGCGCATGGACTATTCGACGCTGGGCTTCGTCCAGTTCGTGACGCCCACGCTCGTCTTCCTGCTGGGCGTCTTCGTCTTCCGCGAAGAGGTGCGCACGACCCAGATCGTGTGCTTCGCCTTCATCTGGAGCGCGATCGTGCTGTTCAGCCTCGACCTCCTGCGCCGCCGCAAGCGGACACGCGCAGGAGCGAGACCAAAGGCAGCCTGAAGTTTAGAGGGCGCCTGCGAAGCGCAGCGGTTCGCCCTGTGCGCGCTCGCCCAGCTGGCCTTCCCACATCGCGGTGTGGCCGCGCACGATGGTGCCGACGACGCGGCCTTCCAGCTCCATGCCGGTGAACGGCGACCAGCCGCAGCGGCTTTCCAGCCAGTCCTCGGTGATGGTGAAGGTGCCCTTGCGGTCGATCACGGTGAAGTCGGCGTCATATCCGGTCGCGATACGGCCCTTGCCGACAAGGCCGAAGACGCGCTGCACGCCCGAGGAGGTCATGTCGATCAGGCGCTCGAGCGTCATGTTGCCCTTGGCGACATGGTCGAGCATCAGCGGCAGCAGCGTCTGCACGCCGGGCATGCCCGAGGGGCTCGCCGGGTAACTCTTGGCCTTTTCCTCCTTGGTATGGGGCGCGTGGTCGGACCCCAGCACGTCGGGCACGCCCTGCTGGAGCCAGTGCCACAGCCCGTCGCGGTGCGCCCTGGAGCGGATCGGCGGGTTCATCTGCGCGTAGGAGCCCAGGCGCGGATAGGCGTCCTCGGCCCAGAGCGTGAGGTGCTGCGGGGTCACCTCGCAGGTCGCGATGTCGCGGTGCTGGGCGATCAGCTCCAGCTCGGCGGGCGTGGTGATGTGGAGGATATGGATCGGGCGCTTGGCCTCGCGGGCGAGGCGCAGGATGCGCTTGGTGGAGAGCATCGCGCTCTCATCGTCGCGCCAGACCGGGTGGCTGGAGGGATCGCCCTCGACCCGCTCGCCCTTGCGCGCGTTCATGCGGTCCTCGTCCTCGGAGTGGATCGCGACGCGGCGCGTACCGCTGGCCAGCACGCGGGCCAGTTCCGGATCGTGGGCGACGAGCAGGTTACCGGTCGAGGCGCCCATGAAGATCTTGACGCCCGCAGTGCCCGGAATGCGCTCCAGATCGGCGAGGTCAGGCGCGTTTTCGGCGGTTGCGCCCACGTAGAAGGCGTGGTCGCAGTACATGCGGTGGTAGGCGCGGTCGAGCTTGTCCTGGATGCGCATCACCGAATCGGTGTTCGGATTGGTGTTGGGCATCTCGAAGACGGCGGTGATGCCGCCCATGACCGCCGCGCGGCCACCGCTCTCGAGGTCTTCCTTGTGTTCGAGGCCCGGCTCGCGGAAGTGGACCTGGCTGTCGATGACGCCGGGCAGCACGTCGAGCCCGGTGCAGTCGATGCGGCGCGCGGCATCGGGGTAGGACCCCACGCCCAGGATCTTGCCGCCGCGCACGGCAACGTCCGCCACGCCCGAACCGCTGGGCGTGTGCACGGTGCCGCCGGAAAGTACGAGTTCGGGTGCCATGTCAGCCGGGTCAGTCATGTCGCTTGCGCCTCTTCTGTCTTGGGGTCCCGCGCGTGAAGGCGGGGGTCATGCACGTCGAACTAGGACCGGCGCGCAGGGCGCGCAAGGCACGAGAGCGCCAAACCGCCCTCTTTCGGCCCCAATTGGAGGGCAATTTGCCCTGCACATCTGTCCAACAGGAGCGCCCATGCCCCTCGCCGAGCCCGCGCCTGCGCCGCCGATCCTCTCCCAGGAGAGCACGGCGCAGAGCTTTGACCTTGCGGACCTCGGCACCGAGGAAAACACAATCGATTTCAGCGCAGTACAGCGGCGCTGTGCGCCCGCCTCGCGGCCCGGCGAGATCGTGGTCTGCGCCCCCGATCCCGAGGCCGAGCGCCTGGGCACGATACCCGGCGCGCAGGACTTCGAGCCTTCCCGGAACGGCCCGCCCCGCGCGGCAATCAAGCTGACCGAGAATATCGAGGCCGACGTCCACGTCGATTCGTACGGGCTGCCCAACGGAATGGTGAGCAACCGGGTCATGGTCGGGGTCAAGGTCGCGTTCTGAGCGCACGCGAAAAGGCCCGGCCCGCACGCCGACCTTGCCAGAAGATCGGCCCACAGACCGGGCCCGGTTCGGTACCCGCCGGTGATGGTGGTGGTTGGCAGGTGCCGGGGTGCCTGCCGGGTTATCCCGTCAGGCGAACGTGCCCGCGCGCGCGATCTCGCTGGCGGCCTTGCGGCCGACCGGCGCCTCGCGGTCCTGCAGGTAGTCAGGAAGCGTCGCCTTGTCGCCGATCTTGCCGATCACGAAGGCCGCTTCGAGGCGATGGTCGGCGGGCACGCCAAGCGCCGCTTCGGCTTCGCCGAACTTGATGCCGGTCATGCCATGGGTGTGATAGCCCAGCGCCTGCGCCTGCAGGGCCGCAGCCATCCACGCCGCGCCCGCATCGAAGCTGGCGCTGTAGTTGTCCGAATTGCCCTTCTCCGAGCGCATCTGCGTGTCCGAGACGACAAAGACCAGCGCCGAGGCGCTCTGCGCCCAGCCCTTGTTGAAGTCGATCAGCTGCGAGAGGAATAGGTCCCAGTTGGCATCGCCCTTGACCGCGTAGAGGAACGTCCAGGGCTGCACGTTGTACGCCGAGGGCGCCCAACCGGCCGCCTCGAAGATCACGTCGAGATCTTCCTGGGGAATCGCACTTCCATCGAAGGCGCGGGGCGACCAGCGATCAACGATCAGCTTCTCGACCTTGGCGTGGGCAGTGCGTCCGAGCGATTGGGCAGTCATGTCGGGATATCCTTGGCAATCGGGATGGGAGAGAGGCGAAAGGGATGACAGCAAAGACCACTAGCGCGCCGAGAGAGTCGGCGCGCTGGCAACCTTCGCCAAAACCGTCAGGCGGCATCCACCAGGACGATTTCCGCATCCTCTAGCGCGGTTACCGCGAGGCTGGAAAGGCCCGTAATCGCAACGCCATCACGCGCCTCAGCCTCCACGGCCTCGCCCCCTGACGCTCCATCGGCCACGCGAATACGCCCGCGCGTCGAGACCAGGTAGAGATGGCGGCCCGGCGCGGCTTCGTAGTGCGCGGTTTCGCCCTCCGGAACGGTCGCGCCCAGCACGCGCGCATCGGCGCGGATCGGCAGCGCGTTGCCATCGCCGTCCTGCCCGCTGGCAAGCGCCACGAAGCGGCCCGCGCGGTCGTCCTTCGGGAAAGGCCGTGTGCCCCAATCCGGCGCCCCGCCGCGGCTGTCGGGCAGGATCCAGATCTGGAATATCTGGGTCTCTTCGGCTTCCAGGTTGTATTCGGCGTGCTGGATGCCGGTGCCCGCGCTCATCACCTGGACATCGCCCGCGACCGTGCGGCCCGCGTTGCCCATGTTGTCCTGGTGGGTGATCGCGCCTTTCCGCACATAGGTAACGATTTCCATGTCGCGGTGCGGGTGGGGGGGAAAGCCCGTCTGCGGCGCGATGGTGTCATCGTTCCAGACCCTCAGGCGCCCCCAGTTGGTGCGCGCGGGGTCATGGTAGTTGGCAAAGGAAAAGTGATGGTGGGCATCGAGCCAGCCATGGTTGGCCGCTCCGAGCCCCGCAAAGGGACGCAGCTCGATCATGCTATTCAACTCCTGGGGCGAAGAGGCCGCCGTCCCATCTTGCGGCGCCCCCTCGAAAGGGCGGTCCGGCCCTTGAAGGGCTCTGGCGGACCATTTTTGCGAACCGAAGGGCCCCGGGGATCGATGGGAGGGGCGCTTTCGCGTGTCTCGTCCCAGATAGGCGTTTTCATTTGATCGGAAAATTGCGATAAAATAGATAGAAATGTTCAAGGATCTTGAATGCCCAACCTGGTAACCCCCAGTCTCGACCACCTGCGCATCGTCCTCGCCGTCGTCGAGGAGGGCAGCTTTGGAGGCGCGGCGCGCAAGCTGGGACGGGCGGTCTCGGTCGTCAGCTATGCCGTGGCGCAAGTCGAAGCCCAGCTCGATCTGGTGCTGTTCGAACGCGAAGGCTCGCGCAAACCCGTGCTGACGAAGAACGGGCGGGCCCTGCTCGCCGACATGCAGATCATCCGCGAGGACAGCGAGGCGCTGCTCGCCCGCGTGCGCAGCCTGCGCCAGGGGCTGGAGGCCGAACTCGCGCTTGCGGTCGACGTCATGGTGCCCGGACAAGTCCTCGCTCCCCTCCTGCGCGCCTTCCAGGAGCGCTACCCGCGCGTGCCGCTGCGCCTTCACATCGAGGCGCTGGGCGCGGTGGCCGCCTCGCTGATCGAGGGCCGCGCCAGCCTCGCCATCGCCGGGCCCGACCTGCCCCAGCTTGGCGACTTCGAACGCGAGGTGATCGGCGCGGTGGAAATGGTGCCGGTCGCGGCGCCCTCGCACCCGCTCGCACAGCAGGCCCGGATCGCTCCGGGCGACACCCGCCGCCATCTCCAGCTTGTCCTCACCGACCGCTCAACGCTCACGCAGGGCCATGATTTCGCGGTGATGAGCCCGCACACCTGGCGCCTTGCCGATCTGGGCGCCAAGCACGCGCTGCTGCGCGAAGGCATAGGCTGGGGCTCGATGCCGCGCGATGCGGTGCGCGGCGACCTTGCCGATGGCACGCTCGTCGCGCTCGACCTGCCTGAGCGGCGGATGATGTCCTACCACCTCCTCGCGCTGTGGCGGCGCGACAACCGGCCCGGCCCCGCCGCGCTGTGGGTGCTGGAGGAACTGCGCACGCGCCTTGCGGAACACGCCGCCAGCACGGCCTGATTCGCAGCTTGGGATCTTGCACTTGGCCGCAATCTCCCCATGTGCTCAGACATGAGCGCCACCCGACTGTTCGACCGAGCCGTGATCCGGCTTTCCGCCCGCCCCGACACCGGCGAAGACGTCGCCGCCTTCCTGCAGGGACTCGTCACCTCCGACGTGAAGGGATCGCTGCCCGTCTGGGCCGGCCTGCTTACAGCGCAAGGCAAGGTCCTGTTCGATTTCCTGGTCTGGCCCTCGGGCGATGACCTCCTGATCGACTGCGAGGCGAATGTCGCCGACGCGCTGGTGAAGCGCCTCTCGATGTATCGCCTGCGCCGCGCCATCGACATCGCGCGCGAGGATCACCTCGTCGTCCACTGGCGCCCCCACACCGGCGACGGCGCGGCCTCCGACCCGCGCCTCTCCGCGCTGGGCGAACGCTGGATCGCGCCCTTCGACCCCAACGACCCGGACGATATCGTGACCGGCGCGGACGAAGCCTGGCGCGCGCATCGCCTCAAGCACGGCGTGTGCGAGGGCCGCGCGGAACTGGGCGATGGCGAACTGCTCTGGCTGGAATGCAACGCGACCGAACTGCACGGCGTCAGCTTCACCAAGGGCTGCTACGTCGGGCAGGAAAACACCGCGCGCATGAACTGGCGCCAGAAGATCAACCGCCGCCTGGTCGTGGTCCCGCTCGAAAGCTCGAACGAGAAACGCCGCCGTGCCGCCTACACCGACCTTGGCCTTGCGGTGGATCACCTGCGCGTCGCGGACATCCCGGCCGAGTGCGTGCCGGGCTGGATGGAACTGACGAAGGACGAGGCGGAGTAGGATAGAAGGGATTTTCCGAGGGCCATCGCCCTCGGGCTCCCCGAACTGTCCAGCGCAGCTGTACCCCGCCGCGTTGGCGGATATGGAGGGGCAAAGCCCCTCCTAAATCTCCTCACCTTACGCAAGCTGCGGGAGCTGAGAAAGCTGAGGTTGCCGAGTCTGGGGTCCAAGGGGCGATGGCCCCTTGCATCCCTTTTTCTTCAGGCGCTGAGCGGCTGCGCGCTGCTGCGCTCGTAGGCAACCCGGCCGAGTGGGGGCATTACCCGCCATTCGAGCGGGGCCTCGTAGCAACGCACCGCAACGGCTTCCCCGCGCGCCGCGCTGAAGCGCTCTTCGATGCGGAAGCTGTCCTCGAAGCCTGCGGCAAGCAGAACGCGCGCGTCGCTCTCGCTGTCGAGCGGCTCGTAGGCCACGATACGGTGGTGGCCCAGCGCGCGGGCGTGGTCGAGCATGGCCCGCACCGCCTCGCGGGCGAAGCCCAGGCCGCAGAACCGGCCCTTGATCCAGTAGACAAGCTCCACTTCGCCGCGCTCCCCGGCCACAAGGCCGATATGACCCACCAGGCGCGCCCCTCCCGGCGCACGCAGATAGATCATGAACTGGGGCAGGCGCTGGTCACGCTCGCCTTCCAGCAGCGCGCGCACCTCACCAAGGGACCGGGGCAACCCGGGCACAGTCAGTGTACGGGGCACGGCATCCGAATTGAGGGCCTCGAAGATATCTTCGAGATCCTCCGGCCAGCCGGGCCTCAGAAACAACCTCTCCGTGCGGATGAACATCGTACGTCTCTCCGTCGTTTTTTCTTTTCCGCAACCAGCCTTATGCAACACCCAAACTCACATTGCACGGAAATTGCGCAAAAGAGCTTCGCTCCTGCCGTAAAGGGTCTGAAGTCTGGACATTAAGAACACGACAGCAGGAGGCTCCGGTGCCCTGCGGATTGCCTTCAGGCGGCGAATCGCCGGGTGGATCGCACCACCCGATTCGCACAGGCCCCAGCGTGGATTTCAGGCCGCCTTGCGGACCATGCCTGCATCGCCCGCGTCCCCGTCCGAGCTCCCATCTTCCAGCGCGAGCGTGTACTCGAGCGCCATGGCGCTTTCGCCCCGGCCGGAACTGTAGCGCTCGACAAGGCGTCCGGTAGGCCGGAAACCGGTCTTGCGCAGGACCGCACCCGAGGCGGGGTTGTCGATGAAGTGGCTCGCAACAAGGTGCGTGTGACCCAGCGTACGGGCGAGCGAAAGGACCCCGCGCGCCGCTTCGCTGGCATAGCCCCGGCCCCAGTGCGCGCGTGCGATCCAGTAGCCCAGCTCGACACCGTCGCCCTGCGCGGCCCCGTCACCGAGATTGGCAAGGCCAATGCAGCCCAGGATCGGGGCGCCGGGAAGGTCCGGACGCGTGATGAGAAAGGTGGGCAGGCCGTGCTCGGCCGGGCGCGCCAGGAAGCGCGCGGCATCGCCCGGCGCATAGGGCCAGGGGGCGGACGCCAGGTTGCAGACGACCTCGGGATCCGCAATCGCGGCATAGAGTTCGTCCCGGTCCTCGGCCCAGCCGGGCCGCAGGAACAGCCGTTCGCTGCGAAGGAACATTGTCTCTCTCCATTCATCAGCCCCGCGCGGGCCGCTTAGGCGCTGCGCGTGACAACCCGGTTACGCCGCATCCACAGGTGCGCGGCGATCCCGGAGGTTCGAGCCCCGTCGCCGGCCGTGCCGGTCAACAAAAGCGATGAAATGAGGGAGACATGCAAAGAGGGAGACAGGCCAGGCCCTCTCCCTCGTGCAGCCGAAACCTTACAAGGTTCGGCAGGGCCATCCTGTCCGGATGGCCCCTATGGCGACCATCCGCTTATTCGGCGGCTTCAGCCATCGCAGCGTCGACCGACACGTACTTGCGGCCAAGCTTGCCATCGTGGAAGCGTACGCGACCTTCGGTCAGCGCGAACAGGGTGTGATCCTTGCCCATGCCGACGTTGACGCCCGGGTACACCTTCGTGCCACGCTGACGGATGATGATGTTGCCGCCGATCACTTCCTGACCGCCGAACTTCTTGACGCCAAGGCGGCGGCCAACGGAGTCGCGGCCGTTACGCGACGAGCCGCCTGCTTTCTTATGTGCCATCTCGTTTTCCTTTCGAAATTCGGCGCTTAGCCGACCGAGGTGATGCGAAGCAGCGTAAGCTGCTGGCGGTGGCCGTTCTTGCGGCGATAGTTGTGGCGGCGACGCTTCTTGAAGACGATGACCTTCTCGCTCTTGGCCTGCGCGATGATCTCGGCCGAAACCGAAACCTTCGACGCGTCGACGACATCGCCGTCCTTGCCTGCGATCAGAACATCACCCAGCGTGATGGTCTCGCCAGCTTCACCAGCCAGCTTTTCAACCGCGATCTTGTCTCCGGCGGCAACCCGATACTGCTTGCCGCCCGTGCGCACTACTGCGAACATGGTGCCCTTACCTAATCTCGTGTGTGCCCGAAACGAGCCGAAACAATGTTTTTGCCCCGGCCGCTTTGGTCCGACGAAGAACCGTGGGAAGCCTTGCGGGCGACGCACCGACATACACGCTGCAAATCGAGGATCTGAATGCGCGATGCCGGAAAGAGAGCGAGCCGTTAGGGCACACGACGATTCGTGTCAACCGAAAGAGTCGGCTCTCCTGCGCCTTCCCATATGCGAAAAGGCGCCCGAGGCTTTCCAACCGGACGCCACCATGGCGCCCGCTATCGCGCGCTCCTTTGCACGAAACGCGTGGAGCGCCAAGCGATTCGCTGTCGATCCCGTGCGCGCGCGTGCTATGAGCGGCGCCATGACCACGCGCCCTGCCCGCTTCATCCGCCGTTTCCCGCGCCCTGCCGCGCTTGCCCTGCCGCTTGCGGTGGCTCTTCTTTCCTCCGGGTGCGCCAGCACGCGCGACTACCCCTCGCTCTCGATCCGCGAGGTCGAACGCAACATGCGCGCGCGCCCGAGCAAGGCCGAGGAAGCCGAAACGCCCCAACTGCCTGCTGCCAGCGCCGACCTTGCGACTCGCCTCGACGGCCTGGTCGCGATGGCGCGCACCGCGGACAGCCAGTTTGCGGATGAAAAGAACAGGGCCCAGCGCGCGGTCGCCGCAGCGGGCGGGCGCACCAGCGATTCGTGGAGCGCGGCCCAGATCGCGCTCGCCGCGCTCGAAAGCCACCGCTCGCACGCGATGACCGCGCTGGCCGAACTCGACCAACTCTATGTCGATGCGCGCGACGAAGCCCCGCTTGCCCCTTCGCCCAAGGCCGAATCGATCGCGGCCGCACGCGATACGGTCAGCGAAATCATCTCGGCACAGGATTCGGTGATCGACGGTCTCTCGGCACGCCTCGCGGGTTGATCGCCGCGGGATGAAAGGCCCGCAAAACGTGAAAACCCCTCCCCGCACAGGCGAGAAGGGGTTCCCGAACGCCTGATCCGCAAAACGCCTGCAAGCCCCCCGGCACCGGCATTCCAGGATCAGGTGGTCAAAACCGCAAAGGTCCCGACCGGCGGTGCGCTGCCACCATGACGAGGCGCGCACACTCCAGCGACGAGAAGACCATGTACCCTCAGACAGTCTCGTGCAGGGCCTGGAGGATGGCTTGCCATGGCTTGGGATGGGGGGAATTGATGCGGATCAACTTTGGGCATTTCGCGTAAGACCGCAGGCCAGAGGCACGCGATGAAGGGAATTGCGAGAAAAGATGATTCCGAGGGCCATCGCCCTCGGGCTCCCCGAACTGTCCAGCGCAGCTGTCTCCCACCGCGTTGGCGGATATGGGGGGCAAAGCCCCTCCAGGATCATCCGATGCGTATCCTCACCTTCCGCAAGCTGCGGGCGCGGAAAAAGCTGAGGTCGCCCGTTTTGGGGTCAAGGGGCGATGGCCCCTTGAAGATCTGCCTTCTTAGCTCCCGGCCACGGCGCTGTCCCAGCGGGCGATATCCTCGAAATCTTCCTCGCGCGGTTCGATCCAGCGCCAGGTGCCGCCAACCTTCTCGCGCTTCCAGAACCAGGACTGGCTCTTGAGGTGGTCCATCGCAAAGTCGGCCGCAGCAAAGGCATCGCGCCGGTGGCGTGCGGCCGCAGCGACCAGCACGATGGGATCGGCCGGTGCCATCTCGCCGCTGCGGTGCAGGATGAGGAGCCCATCGAGGGCCCAGCGCCCGCGCACCTGGGCGGCCAGTTCCTCCATCGCGGGAAGCGTGAGCGGTTCGTAGTGCTGGAGTTCGAGCGCCTCGACCCCGCCGCCCGCGCGCACCTGCCCCAGGAAACTGACGATGCCGCCAGCTGCGGGATGGGCGCGGGTAAAGCGATCCACTTCCTCACCGGGGGTGAAAGCCTCGGTCAGCAGGCGGACGTCGCTGCGGGTCGGCCCTGCGCTCATCCGCCGGAGACCGGGGGCAGGAAGGCGATTTCATCGCCGTCGCGCAGCACCGGCGCGTCACGGTCCTGAAGCAGGATGCCGTTGACGGCGAGCTTCACGCGCGGTTCGCGCAAGGCGCTTGCCAGTTCCGGGCCCAGGCTGTCGATCGCCTCGTCGAGCGTGCCAGCCAGTTCCACTTCGCGCGCGCCGCAGCCTGCGACGTCTTCGAGCTTGCCCAGAAACACCATGTTGAGCGCCATCTTCGCCTTATCCTCCGGTCATCGACATGTGACGGGAAAGCGCTGGCGCGGCGCCCGGTTCCTCAATGGCGAAGTGATGGCGTTCGGGCTTGATGCGCATCGCGGTATCGAGCGCGTCCTGAAGCGCCCGCTCGGGCGCGTCCGAGCGCAGCGCCGCGCGCAGGTCCACCTGCTCGTTTCCACCAAGGCAGGCGTAGAGCTGGCCCGTCGCGGTCACGCGGATGCGGTTGCAGCCCTCGCAGAAATTCTGGGTGAGCGGGGTGATGAGCCCCAAGCGCCCACCGGTCTCGGCAATATCGAAATAGCGCGCCGGGCCGCCCGTGCGGTGCTCGCTGGGCTGGAGCGTCCAGCGCTTTTCCAGGTCCTCGCGCACGGCCAAGAGCGGCAGGTAGTGATCGAAGCGGTCTTCCTCCACCTCGCCCAGCGGCATGACCTCAATCAGCGTGATCTCGAAGCCCTGCCCATGTGCCCAGGCGATGATGTCGGGGATTTCGGCCTCGTTGATGCCCTTCAGGGCGACCGTGTTGAGCTTGACCGAAAGCCCCGCCTCGCGCGCGGCCTGCAGGCCTTCGAGCACCTGCGGCAGCGAATCGCGGCGCGAAAGAGCGGCGAAGCCCTCCCGGTCGAGCGTGTCGAGCGAGACGTTGACGCGCTTCACCCCGGCGGCCGCCAGGCCATCGGCAAATTCGGCCAGGCGCGTGGCGTTGGTGGTGAGCGTGAGTTCATCCAGCCCGTCGCCGATCTTGCGCCCCAGCGCCTGGACCAGCTCCATCATGTCGCGGCGCACCAGCGGCTCGCCACCGGTCAGGCGGATCTTGCGGATGCCGCGCGCAATGAAGCCGAGCGAGAGCTCGTGCAGTTCCTCAAGGCTGAGCACGTCCTTGCGCGGCAGGAAGGTCATGCGTTCGGGCATGCAATAGGAACAGCGCAGATCGCACCGATCGGTTACCGAAAGGCGCAGGTACGTGATCCGGCGCTGGAACTGGTCGACAAGGGGAGCAGCTGAGGTCATCTGCCCCGTCATACCATTGACATGGCACCATTACCATCGAGAGCGAAAAGCTGGCCCGTGATCGCCTGCACGCCCTCCAGCCACTGCCGTGTCGCGGTCAGCGCCTCCATGCTGTCGGTCTCCACCGCGTTGACGCGCGAAGGGGCATAGCGGCGGGCGAGCCCCTGCACGGTGGCGAGCCGCCAGGCCCGGTGATCCGGCCCCGCAGGTTCGAAGACCAGAGTCAGCGGGTCCGCCCCGCCCCCCAGTGTCAGCTCGACGCCGGGCAGGACACGCGCGTGAAAATCGCTCGACGCCTCAAGCGGATCCTCGGCCAGCGGGCCGACATAGAGCAGCTCGCCCATGCCCATGCCCTTAGCGGCGGTGCCGGGTCAGGGTAATGCCGATCTTCTCGCCCGCCTCGGCAATCGCGAGCTTCACGATCTTGACGGTGACCGCGGTAATCCGCGCGTCCTGCAGGAAGAGCGTGTCGCAGACATGGTCGGCCACGGCCTCGATCAGCGTGAAGTGGACGCCTTCGGGAATCGCGCCCGAGGCCGCGAACTTCAGGTCCATGTAGTTCTTGCTCGCCTCGAGCGGGGTGTCGGGCGTGTAGTGCGGCGCCGGCTTCAGAGCCACGGAGATCGTGAAGCGCAGCGGCTGCGGCTTGCCGGTCTCTTCGGAATAGATCCCGGTGAGGACGTCCTGTTCGAAGTCGGCGACTTCAAGGATAAGCGAATCGGTCATGGCGCCCCTTAGTGCGATTTGGCCGCGCAGGGAAAGTGCCCGTAGGCCCTAACGCTTCTTCTTCGTGATCGGCGCGTTGAAATCGGGGTCCTTCTTGGCCACCCACGCGACGAACTTGGCAATGGTCGGATCGTCCAGAAGCCCCTGCGCCTCCATCCCGAAACGCTCCAGCTGTGAGTTGGTGAAGTGGGTGATGATCGTGCGCTGGCAGATCGGGTGCATCGGCACCGTGTCCTTGCCGCCCCGGCTCTTGGGAATGGGATGGTGCCAGACGATCTCCGCCCCGGTCACCCGCCCGCACAGCCAGCAGTCGGGCGGCGGCGCGGCCTCTTCCTCGGTCTCGTCGTCCAATTCCCAGTCATTGCGGCGTTTGCGGGCCATGGTGTGCTTTCGATAAGGCTTGATCGCGCGCCCTGTTGGCATAGAGCGCGCCGCTGTGACAGGACTTAATGCGATGACCGCCCCACAAGACACCCCCGCGAGCGACACAACGCTCCCCCGCCCGCAGCGCCGCCTGCTCGCGCGCCTGTTCAACGCGCGCACGAGGCCCATCTGCGTCGACGGGCGCGAATTGCTGACGTTCCAGGAGGCCAAACGCTACCTGCTCTCCCTCGAACCCGAAGCGCGCGAGGCGGCCTACCAGGCGATCAAGACGCAGGAGGAGAGGCAGGAAGAAGGATAGTTTCCGAGGGCCAACGCCCTCGGGCTCCCGGAATCGGTGAGGTTTGGGCGGGGTTGCAGCCGAGCGCGAGCTTTCAGTGGAACATGCGGCGGGAATGCGCCCTAGTTGGTCGCTCCACCAAGTTCCAAGTACGCCTAGGAGCGGACATTCAAGACGATCATGCTGCGGATTCCAGTCCTACCACCTTATTCCGTTTCAACTGGAAGATTGTCCGACGGACGGGAGGCAACATCATTACGGCGTGCTTCGCGGTAATATGGAAAGGTCGTGCCGAAAAAGCTCAGAAAGCTCTTCCAGAGTCGCGAAGGTCCAGGTCGGAACGTTCAGCATGCGCTCTTGCCGTGCCGCTCGGTCAGGATCAGGCCTCTGTTCTTCACGATAAGCTTGCGCAACGGCGCGGTCCGTCCGTGATTTATTGCCCATTTCGAAAATTTCGCGCAGTCGCTCATAGACTGCTGGATCTTCAAAAAGGTACTGGCTCTCGCGCATCTTCTCCGCGAACAAACTGATCCGCGCGTCAGCCTTCTCATCCTGTTCCTGCAACGCGGCGATATGGAGAACGAAGTCAGCAGTCGCCTCGAAAGTCGCCAAGCGCCGCTGGAAGAGCTCGGCACGTAGTTTCGCTTCTTCCAGTTTGACCTGTCTGTCCAATATGTCGGCCTGCTTATCAGTGATGTCGGCTTGTCTTCTGGCAATACCGACCTGCTTAGAGCCCACGACAACCGCGCCGATAACGGCAGCTAAGCCACTCGCCAATGTAGCAAAGGACGGCCAATCAAATTCGCACCACTGGATAAGAGAATTTCCGCAGCTCACCAATATGTCTTACCCCCGCGTTTACTAACTTCATCACGAAAGTAGCGAGAGAGACATTGCTGCACAATGATTGGAAGCGATAACATTGGTGCAGGGTGCGCTCGACGGCAACGCGCCCATTGTCGCAGTCCAGCACCTCAATTCCATTGCTCGAATGCGGTCACCTGTTCCGCTTGGGCTAAGCCTAGAGCGCGAAAAAGCGGCCGGTCTGCTAACGACCGATAGCGGACATT
This sequence comes from Novosphingobium profundi, assembly GCF_020524485.1. Taxonomy (GTDB): domain Bacteria; phylum Pseudomonadota; class Alphaproteobacteria; order Sphingomonadales; family Sphingomonadaceae; genus Novosphingobium; species Novosphingobium profundi_A. The sequence goes on from NZ_JAIVLF010000006.1 coordinate 130,656, forward strand.
ATAGGGCCGGGAGTGACTGCGGGTTACGGGCCTGTTAGGTGAGACCGCTAATGGCGATCGGAAGTCGATCAGCCTTCAGGAGAGTATGCGTGCTTTTTCACACCATGGTCGGATCGAACGACATTGAGCGATCCAAGCGCTTCTACGACACGGTGCTCGGCACCTTGGGTGCAGGGGAAGGGACGCGGAACATCGCCGACAGCGGCCATATCCGTCTGATCTACAATAACGGCAACGGAACCAACTTCATCGTCAGCCAGCCGATCAACGACGAACCGGCAAGCGTCGCCAACGGCAGCACGGTCGCCTTTTCCTGCGACTCGCCCGAGCAGGTGAAGCAGCTTCACGATACCGCCGTTGCCGCTGGCGGAACCTCCATCGAAGCTCCGCCCGGACCACGCGAAACTGCCTCCATGGGCACCATCGAACTGGCCTATTTTCGTGACCCCGACGGCAACAAACTGTGCGGAATTCATTTTCCTGCCTGATCCGTCCAGCATGAGTCTGCTTCTAAAACTAGCGGACTTCGATCATGCGATCCCGCGAATGTCCGCTTTCCACCCCATTTCGGTCATGGGAGCACGCCATAGCTTTGCCTGAAAGCGGACAGGCAACTGACAGCACTTTCTGTCGAAATGCGGAAATTTCGCTACCGGCCCGTCTACGCCCTCGTTCATAAATGAACTTGGAAGGACAAAGCTGCGTTCGACAGTTCCGGGAGCCCGAGGGCGATGGCCCTCGGAATCAGTTTCTTCCAGCTTCTCTTGGCCACGTGACGGGCGCTCGATAAGACCGCCGGATAGGGCAAGGGACGTGCCACTCCCCTATGCCGGGTTCGACCAGCGCGCGAAGATGGCGGTGGGGAGGAGGCGGCCTTCGCCGTCCTCGCGCACGGAGAGGTCGCCGTGTTCGATGGTGCCGGGGAGGTCTGCGAAGAGTTCGTCCATCAGCCCGGCCAGTGCGAGTGAGGACATGCGCACCGCGTAGACGGTGAGAAACAGGAAGCGGCTGTCGCTGTCGAGCAGCTGGCGGCAGTTCGACAGGAGCTCGGGCAGGTTCTCTTCGAGGCGCCAGGTCTCGCCGCCGGGACCGCGGCCGAACTTGGGCGGATCGAGAATGATGCCGTCGTAGCGGCGCCCGCGGCGTACTTCGCGCGCCGCAAACTTGGCGGCATCGTCGATCATCCAGCGCACCGGGCGATCCTCAAGGCCTGCCAGCGCGGCGTTCTCGCGCGCCTGTGCGACCGACTTCTTCGAGGCATCGACATGGGTGACGCGTCCGTGCGCGGAGAGCGCCAGCGTGCCGACGCCCGTGTAGCCAAACAGGTTCATCGTCTCGGCATCGTCGCGCCCGGACAGCTGCGCGCGCATCCAGTCCCACACCGGCGCCATGTCCGGGAAGAAGCCGAGGTGGCGAAACGGCGTGCAGCTGGCGGTGAAGGCCACCTCGTTCCACGCGAGCGGCCAGCCTTCGCGCGGCACTTCGCGATCGAAGAGCCACTTGCCCCCGCCGTCCTCGTCCGAACCGGGGACGAATTCGCCGTCCGCATCCCAGGCCTCGGTCCGCGGGCTCCACATCGCCTGTGGTTCGGGCCGCACGAAGCGGCGGTCGCCATAGCGTTCGAGCTTGCGGCCATGGCCCGAATCGACGAGGCCGTAGTCGTCCCAGCCTTCGCCGATCATCAGGACGGGGGATGTTAAGAGCGTTGCCATGGGCCGTGCCCTAGCCCTCAGACCTTGGGTGCGGCAAGCCCCGCGACGAATTCGGTCACCGCGTCATAGTCACCCGGCAGCTTCGTGCACTTTTCCTCGCGGTCGAACAGGTCGCCCACGCGCGCGGGCAGGCTCGGCCGGTGGCCGGTCGAACGCTCGACCGCCTCGGGGAACTTGGCCGGGTGCGCGGTCGCCAGCGTGACGACAGGCGTCTTCGCGTCGATCCCGGCGGTGCGCGCGGCGAAGAGGCCGCAGGCGGTGTGCGGATCGATCAACTCGCCGCAGTTCTCCCAGGCCCAGCGGATCGTCTCGGCCATCTCGTCCTGGTCGGCGCGGGCCGACTGGAAGAGCGCAGCCGCGCCTTCGCGCTGCGCGTTCGAAAGCTGCATCGCCTTCGTCGCCTCGAAGCCCTTCATCTGCTCGGCCATGGCCGCGCCATCGCGCCCGCCAAGGTCGAACAGCAGGCGCTCGAAGTTGGAGGAGACCTGAATGTCCATCGAGGGCGCGGCGGTCGGCGTCACGGTCCCTTGCGAGTAGTCGCCGCTCGAGAGCGCGCGGTGCAGGATGTCGTTGACGTTGGTGGCAACCACCAGCTTGGCGACGGGCAGGCCCATCTGCGCCGCGACATAGCCCGCGAAGACATCGCCGAAGTTGCCGGTCGGCACCGAGAAGGCCACCTCGCGCTCGGGCGCGCCGAGCTGGAGCGCGGCGGCGAAGTAGTAGACGACCTGGGCCATCAGGCGCGCCCAGTTGATCGAGTTCACCGCGCCGATCGCGAAGCGGTCGGTCATCGCGGTATCGTTGAACATGCGCTTCACCATCGCCTGCGCATCGTCGAACGAACCATCGATGGCGATGTTGTGGACGTTGGGCGCAAGCACCGTCGTCATCTGGCGGCGCTGCACGTCCGAGACGCGGCCGTGCGGGTGGAGCATGAAAATGTCCACCTTGGCGCGGCCCGCAACCGCGTCGATCGCGGCCGAGCCGGTGTCGCCCGAGGTCGCGCCCACGATGGTGAGGTTGCGGTCCGAACGGCTGAGGAATTCCTCGAAGAAGAGGCCGAGCAGCTGGAGCGCGACGTCCTTGAAAGCGAGCGTGGGGCCATGGAACAGTTCGAGCACCCAGTGCTGCTCGTCGAGCTGCTTGAGCGGCGTCACCGCCTTGTGCGCGAATCGGCCATAGGCCTCGGTGGTGAGTTCGAGAAGACGCTCGTAGGTCAGGCTCTGGCCGACGAACGGCGCCATGACCCGCGCGGCGAGCTCGGCATAGGAGAGCCCGGCCATGCCCGCGATCTCGTCCTTGGAGAATCGCGGCCATTCGCGCGGAACGTAGAGCCCGCCGTCGCTGGCGAGGCCAGCCAGCGTTGCGCCTTCGAAATCGAGCGCCGGTGCGCTGCCGCGGGTGCTGATGTAGTCCATGACTTCCCTGTTCGTCGGATACGGCCTGCCGAAACGGACCTTGCTCGGTGGTTCTGCCCGGTGTTCCCGCGGCCTTTGCAGGCGCGGTTAGCGCCCGCGAAGCGGCAAGGCAATGCCGCTGTGAAACGCGGGCTCACGAAACGCAAGGCTCACGAACGCACCTTTCGGCGCAAGACCATTGCGTAGATGACCAGCGCGGTCAGTGCAAAGGCGAACCACTGGACCGCGTAGGAGAGGTGGTTGTTGGGCAGATCGGACGGGTCGGGAAGCGCGTTCGCCTCCAATCCGCCCAGCGGCGGATCGGCCACCAGGCGCGGGCCCGGTGCGATCACGCCGTGGACCTCACCGCCCTGCCAGGTGCCCTTGCCATCGGGCCGCCGGGTCCAGCCCAGCACCACCCGCGCCTCGCCGCCGCTCGCCAGCGCGCAAGTCGCGGTGCGCGCGAATCCGGTCTCGTCGTCGCGATTGCGGCCCGCCACCGCGCTCGTCGCGGTCACGGCGGTGCAGGTGAGATGGGCACGGCGGTAGAGCACCTGTGTGCCCGGACCTTGCCGGGGCCACGCGATCTCCTGCGTACGGCCTGCCGCCCCGGCGTAGTGCGCCAGCAGGTCAGCCTTCTCCTCGCGGCGCTCCAGCTGCCAGAGGCCGAGCGCGATCATCACGCCGACGGCCACGAGCACGACCAGCGTGGAGATAATGGGGATGGAGCGCATGGTCGGAGCCTTTTCAGCAGGCAGGGAAATCAGGAAGAGATATTCAAGGGGCCATCGCCCCTTGACCCCAAAACGGGCGACCTCACCCTACTCAGCCATGGCAGCCTGCGAAAGGTGAGGTAGACAGTTTGGGGAGCCCGAGGGCGATGGCCCTCGGAATCAATTTTCCACTTACAATCACACTGGAGGCCGCGCCAAACCGAAAGGGCAGCCGGCGCGAACGCGGGCTGCCCTTTCCTGGTTTTGCGAGACCGGCGCGGATCAGTGCGTGGGATAGCCCCAGCCGCCCCAGATGTAGACCGCGACGAAGAGGAACAGCCACACGACGTCGACGAAGTGCCAGTACCAGGCCGCGGCCTCGAAGCCGAAGTGCTGGCGCGGCGTGAAGTCGCCCTGGTAGCTGCGCACGAGGCACACGGCGAGGAAGATGGTGCCGACGATGACGTGGAAGCCATGGAAACCGGTCGCCATGTAGAAGGCCGAGCCGTAAGTGTTGCCGCCGAAGCCGAAGGGCGCGTGCAGGTACTCATAGCCCTGGATCGCGCTGAACAGGACGCCCAGCGCAATCGTCGCCCACAGGCCCTTCTTGAGGCCCTCACGGTCGCCGTGGATCAGCGAGTGGTGGGCCCAGGTCACCGTGGTGCCCGAGGTCAGCAGGATCAGCGTGTTGAGCAGGGGCAGCGCGAAGGGGTCCATGACCGCCTCGATCGCCTTGGGCGGCCACTGTCCGTCAACCACCTCGGTGAGCGTGGAGGGGAACAGCGAGAAATCGAAGAAGGCCCAGAACCAGCCAACGAAGAACATCACCTCCGAGGCGATGAACAGGATCATGCCGTAACGCTGGTGCAGCTGGACGACCGGGGTATGGTCGCCCGCGCGCGCTTCGTGGACGATCTTGGCGAACCACATCCACATCGAGGCGATGAGAAGCGCCAGGCCCATCCACGGCACGAAGGCGCCGCCGGGCATGTCGTGCATGAACAGCACCATGCCCGAGGTGAAGATCAGCGCGCCCAGCGTGGTCGCCAGCGGCGCGATGTCCGGCGGCAGGATGTGGTAATCGTGGTTCTTGGTACCGGCCATGTGCCTTCATCCCCGTTTATCGAAACTGTTCTAGCCGCTCCGCCCGGCGCCACGTGCCGGATGAAACGGTCCCCAAATGAGCCTTAACTTCCCGCCGCTATGCGGTCCAGACCCTTTGCATCCGCAGGAGATGTCTGAACTTCGTTGAGGTGGAAGGTGTAGCTGAGCGTAATCTGCTCGACGTCCTTGTTGTCTTCATCGCCAAGGATCGCCGGATCGACGTAATAGAGCACCGGCATCTTCACGGTCTCGCCGGGCTGGAGTGTCTGCTGCGTGAAGCAGAAGCACTGGATCTTGTTGAAATACTTGGCCGCCTGTTCAGGTTCCACGTTGAAACTGGCGGTGCCGGTCACGGGCTTGTCCGAGGTGTTGGTCGCCTCGAAGAGCGCCATGTCGCGCTGGCCCACGGTGATGTCGTGGGTGGTCTGGAGCGGCTTGAAATTCCAGGGCATGTCATGCGCGACATTGGCGTCGAAACGGATCGACATGGGCCGCGCGGCGACCTGGACAGACTGCGCGGTCGCCCCGTCGACGCGCTGGGTAGTGCCGCCATAGCCCGTCACCTGACAGAAAATGCGGTAGAGCGGGACCGCCGCGAAGCCCAGCGCCAGCATGCCCAGCGCCATCGAAAGACCGATCAGGCCGACCTTGCGGTTGCGGCGGCGCGTCTGCGCGGCCTGGCTCGTGACATCGTGGGGCGGGGACAGGCTCGCCATGGCTCAGCTCATCTTCGCGATCGAGATGAAGAAGACGAGGACCACGAACGCGGCAAGTCCCAGACCGAGCACGCGATTGCGGTCCTTGCGGATCTGCTCGACACTGCGGGTATCGGGCGCGGGGGTCTCAGGCTTTTCCTCGTCCATAAACTCCCTCAGATGACGATGAACCGGTCGAGCACCAGCGCGGCAAAGAGCGCAAATAGGTAGATGACCGAGTAGGCGAACAGCTGCTTCTCGGGCTTCATCGTGTCCTCTTCGCCGCGCGTGCGCAGACCGACGCGGACCGAGAGCGCGAGGAACAGCGCGGACAGCACGAACGCGCTCGCGCCGTAGACGAGGCCCGTGCCACCGATCCACCAGGGGACCATCGTGAGCGGCAGGAGCAGCACCGAGTAGATCAGGATTTGGCGGCGCGTGGCCTTCTCGCCCGCGACGACCGGCATCATCGGAATGCCGACCTTGGCGTAGTCGCTCTTCACGAAGAGCGCGAGCGCCCAGAAGTGCGGCGGCGTCCACATGAAGATGATGGCAAAGAGCACCACCGGCATAAGCGTGATCTCGCCCGTCGCCGCGACCCAGCCAATCAGCGGCGGGAACGCGCCTGCGCCGCCACCGATGACGATGTTCTGCGGCGTGCGGGGTTTCAGCCAGATCGTATAGATGACCGAATAGTAGACGATCGAGACGGCCAGGATCGCGGCCGGAAGCCAGCCGATCGCAAAGCCCATCAGGAACACCGAGCCCGAACACAGCACCAGCGCGAAGTCGCGCGCAGTGGTGCGGTCGAGGCGGCCTTGCGGGAGCGGGCGCTTGGCGGTGCGCTTCATCCCTGCATCAAGGTCGGCTTCCCACCACTGGTTGAGCGCGGCCGCGCCGCCCGCCCCGATGGCGATGCACAGGATCGCGGTGAAGGCGAGGACCGGGTGGATGCGCGTAGGCGCGGCGATGAGGCCGCACAGGCCGGTGAAGATGACAAGGCTCATCACGCGCGGCTTGGTCAGCGCGATGAGGTCACGCCATTCGGCCGGACGCCGGGCGGGAGCCGGATTCGGGGGGGTAATCGAGGTGGTCATGGTGGCGTGCCCATACACCGTTCGTGCCTTTCAGGCGAGACGGACAATTTGCCCGACCCGAAGGCCCGGCAAATCGTCGCGTGTGCGCCGTTGGAAGGAACCGGGACCGATCAGTGGTGCGCTGCCTCTTCGATGACCGGAAGGGTCTCGAACTGGTGGAACGGCGGCGGGCTGGTCAGCGTCCATTCCAGCGTCGTCGCACCTTCGCCCCAGTAGTTGTCCTCGGCCTTGCGGCCCGCGAGGAAGGCGTAGGCGATGTTCACGAACCAGACCACCAGCGAGGCGGCCATGACCATGTAGCCGATCGTCGCGATGTGGTTCCAGTAGGTGAAGGCTTCCGGATAGTCCGGGTAGCGACGCGGCATGCCCTGCATCCCCAGGAAGTGCATGGGGAAGAAGATCATGTTCACGCCCACGAAGAACACCGCGAAGTGCACGTAGGAGAGAAACTCCGAGTGCATCTTCCCGCTCATCTTCGGGAACCAGTAGTAGAAGCCGGCAAAGAGCGCGGTCACCGCGCCCAGCGAGAGCACGTAGTGGAAGTGCGCGACGACGTAGTAGGTGTCGTGCAGGTTGTCGTCGACACCGCCGTTCGCGAGCACGACGCCGGTGACGCCGCCCACGGTGAACAGGAAGATGAAGCCGATGGCCCAGATCATCGGGCTCTTGAACTCCATCGAGCCGCCCCACATCGTGGCAATCCACGAGAAGATCTTCACGCCGGTGGGCACTGCGATGACCATGGTGGCCGCGGTGAAGTACATCTTGGTGTTCACCGAAAGGCCGGTCGAATACATGTGGTGCGCCCACACGATGAAACCGACGACGCCGATTGCGACCATCGCGTAGGCCATGCCGAGGTAGCCGAAGACCGGCTTCTTCGAGAAGGTCGAGATGATCTGCGAGATGATGCCGAAGCCGGGCAGGATCATGATGTAGACTTCGGGGTGGCCGAAGAACCAGAACAGGTGCTGGTAGAGCACCGGATCACCGCCGCCCGCCGGATCGAAGAAGGTCGTGCCGAAGTTGCGGTCGGTCAGAAGCATGGTGATGGCCGCGGCCAGGACCGGCAGCGAGAGCAGCAGCAGGAACGCGGTGACGAGCACCGACCACACGAACAGCGGCATCTTGTGGAGCGTCATGCCCGGCGCGCGCATGTTGAAGATGGTGGTGATGAAGTTGATCGCGCCCATGATCGAGCCAGCCCCCGAAAGGTGCAGCGCGAAGATGCCGAAATCGACGGCAGGCCCGGGCGAGCCGTAGGTCGAGAGCGGCGCATAGACCGTCCAGCCAGTGCCTGCACCAAGCCCCGTGCCGCCCGGCACGAAAGCCGAGCACAAGAGCGAGATGAAGCCCGCCACGGTCAGCCAGAACGAGATGTTGTTCATGCGCGGGAAGGCCATGTCCGGCGCGCCGATCATGATCGGGACGAACCAGTTGCCAAAGCCGCCGATGATCGCGGGCATGACCATGAAGAAGACCATGATCAGGCCGTGCGCGGTAATCAGCACGTTCCAGGTGTGGAGCGTAGTGGTGAAATCGGGATTCTCGGCCCCGAACCACTTGGCGAACATGTCGAGGTACTGGATGCCCGGCTCGGCAAGCTCGACGCGCATCATCCCCGAGAAGGCGCCGCCGATGATCCCCGCGATGATCGCGAAGATCAGGTACATCGTGCCGATGTCCTTGTGGTTGGTCGACATGAACCAGCGGGCGAAGAAGCCCGGGTGGTCATGCCCGTGATCGTGGCCGTGGTCTGCGACGTGGCCCTGGAACTGGTCTGCGGTGGTTGCCATGGTGGTAAACCCTAATCCTTGCGTTCGCGGGGCCGTCAGACGGCAGCTTCGGTGGCGGCATCTTCCGGCATGTCGGCCGGGACGGTTTCGCCCTCGCCCGCCGGTGCGGCCGCGGCCGGCTCTTCACGCCCGTCGATCACGGCGCCGGGATGGGTCAGGACCCACTGGTTGTACTTTTCGCGCGGGAGCGCCTCGAGCGCGATCGGCATGTAGCCGTGCTTGGCGCCGCACAGTTCCGAACACTGTCCGTAGTAGACACCCGGCTTTTCGACGAAGAGGACCTTCTCGTTGATGCGGCCCGGCACCGCGTCGAGCTTGAACCACAGCGAGGGCACGGCGAACGAGTGGATGACGTCGGCCGCGGTGATCTGCAGGCGGATCGGTTCACCCGCGGGCACGACGAGGCGGTTGTCGACCTCGAGGTGCGAGGGGCCGTCCCAGGCCTGCGAACCGACTTCGCGCACGCCGTTGTTGATGACCGGCTGGCCCGGGATGTTGAGCATGTTCGAGATCACCTCGAACTCGCCATTGTCGGGATAGCCATAGGTCCAGAACCACTGGTTGCCGGTGACCTTGATGGTCAGCGCTTCCTTGGGCGCGGGCTTGTACTGCTTGGCGATGAGATCGATCGAGGGGACCGCAATGCCCAGGAGAATGAACACCGGCAGGATCGTCCAGACGACTTCGATGGCGGTGTTGTGACTGGTCTTGGAGGCAACCGGGTTGGCGCGGCGGTTGTAGCGCACCACGACCCAGATCAGCAGCGCGAGCACGAACAGCGTGATGATCGTGATGATCGGCATCAGCGCGTAGTTGTGAATCTGCAGCGCGTATTCACCCAGCGGCGAGTACTGGTCCTGGAAGCCGATCCCGCCCGGCGTCGGCATGCCCACGCCTTCGGTCGGCGTCATCGGCGTGTAGCTGCCTTCCTCCTGCGCCAGTGCGGGCGCGGCCAGAAATGCAGCTGCGGAAAAAATACAGGCCTTCCCCAAAAGGCGCGGTGAGCGGGCGATGTGTCCGGATATCATCGTTATAGCTCTTCCGTTTCTCTTATAAACGTACACGCGAATCGCCCCGCCTGCACGCACCCCAAATGCGGAGGCTCTTGCCCCCCTTCCATCTTGGCCTATACGCGCGCTTGCTGCGCGTCTCAAGCGCTACTAGGGAATTTTTGACTTTGGGCGCCGCGCAAGGCCGCCGAATTACGTGTTTTTAATGAAAGGAAGTTGACCGCCATGCAGGAAGAAGAGGTCCTCGCCGAGTTCCGCGCCAGCAAGGCCCTGTTGGAAGGACATTTCCTTCTTTCCTCGGGCCGCCACAGCGCCCACTACCTGCAGTGCGCGCGCGTCCTGCAGAGCCCCGACCGCGCCGCACGCCTGGCCGTCGCGCTGGCCGCCACGCTCCCCCACGACGTGCGCAAGCAGATCCAGAAGGTCGTCTCGCCCGCGATGGGCGGGGTCATCATCGGCCAGGAAATGGGCCGTGCGCTCCAGGTCGATGCCATGTTCGTCGAGCGCCCGACCGGCACCTTCGAGCTGCGCCGCGGCTTCGAGCTCGATCCGGGCGACAAGGTTCTGATGGTCGAGGACGTGGTCACCACCGGCAAGTCGAGCCGCGAGGCGATCAAGGCGATTGAAGCGGCCGGCGGCAAGGTCATCGCGGCCGCGGCCCTCGTCGACCGTTCGGCGGGTGCTGTGGACCTGGGCGTTCCCTTCTACCCGCTCGTCGCGCTCAGCTTCCCGACCTACGCCGAGGACGAGCTTCCGGCCGAGCTCGCCGCTACCCCCGCGATCAAGCCGGGCAGCCGCCAGCAGCCCTGACCCGCAAGGCGCCCGCCCCCCCGGGCGCCGTCCCCGCCGTTCCCCTCCTGCAACGCAAAGGCCCGCCTCCCGTGTCCAGCGTCCACCACCCTGCGCATCTGCGCCTTGGCGTGAACATCGATCACGTCGCCACCATCCGCAACGCGCGCGGCGGGCTCCATCCCGATCCGGCCCGCGCCGCGCAGATCGTGGCGCAGGCGGGCGGGGACGGCATCACCGTGCACCTGCGCGAGGATCGCCGCCACATCGTCGACGGTGACATCCAGCGCGTGCAGGACGCCACCGGCCTGCCGCTCAACCTGGAGATGGCCGCGACCCAGGAGATGCTGGAGATCGCGCTCAGGCACCGCCCGCACGCGGCCTGCATCGTGCCCGAGCGGCGCGAGGAGCGCACCACCGAGGGCGGGCTCGATGCCGCCGGCCTGCACAACCAGCTCGCCCCCATTGTCGGCAAGCTGACCGAGGCGGGCGTGCGCGTCAGCCTCTTCATCGGCCCCGAGCCGCACCAGATCGAGGCCGCGATGAAGCTCGGCGCGCCGGTGGTGGAGCTGCACACTGGCGAATACGCCCATGCCACCGGCCCGGACGTGGCAATAGAGCTCAGGCGCATCGCCGACATGGCCGCGCTCGCCGCCAAGAACGGGATCGAGCCCCACGCCGGCCACGGCCTCACCTACGAGAACGTCCAGCCGATCGCCGCCATCCCCCAGATCGCCGAGCTCAACATCGGCCACTACCTCATCGGCGAGGCCATCTTCACAGGGCTCGAAGCCAGCATCGCGAAGATGCGCGCGCTGATGGACGAGGTCCGGTGAAACGTGAAGGCGCGGATTTTACGCGCCTCAAACGCCGCATCCGCCTTGTCTGCCTGGGTTTCGTCCCCATAGTCGCCTGCATCACGACGGCACTTGCCCTCTGGAGCGACTACCGCGCCGGACGGCCGTTCGAGCCGCACCCGATCTTCTCGGGGCTGGGGCTCATCGGCTGGGGCTTTGCCGTCTTCGTGCTCTCGGGCCCCGCGCTGACCGCGGCCGAGCGCATTCGTGCAGACTGGCGCAACAGGAGAAGGCGCAAGTGATCATCGGCCTGGGTTCGGACCTGTGCAACATCGAGCGCATCGCCAATTCGCTCGAACGCTACGGGGACCGCTTCCTCCACCGCGTCTTCACCGAAAAGGAGCGTGCCAAGGCCGCCCGGCGCCCGCACACCATCGCGGGCACGCTGGCCAAGCGTTTCGCCGCCAAGGAAGCCTATTCCAAGGCGGTCGGAACCGGCTTCAAGCAGGGCGTCTTCATGAAGGACATCGGCGTCGTCAACGCCCCTTCCGGCGCGCCCACGCTGGCCCTGTCGGGCGGCGCGAAGGAGCGGCTTGATGCCATGACCCCTGCCGGGCACGAAGCCGTGGTTCACCTCACGCTCACCGACGATCACCCATGGGCGCAGGCTTTCGTCGTCATCGAGGCGCGCCCGCTCGCCTCATCCGCCGCTGCCGAGTAGAGTTTCTTGTCCCAGACCATGCGCGAACCCTCCGCCCCCTCTTCCGAAAGCTCCACATCCGCCAAGGCCAGGGGCAAGGAAAAGGTCAACTGGCTGCACGAGGTGCGCGGCCTTGCACTGATGCTGCTGGGGGTGCTGGCGTTCCACTCGTTCGTGGCCAAGCCCTTCTACATTCCCTCGATCTCGATGATGCCAGGCCTCCTGGTGGGGGACCGGCTGGTCGTCTCCAAATACGCCTATGGCTGGAACTGGTCCTCGATCAGCTTCCACGCCCTGCCGCGCAGCGACTGGCGGATTCTGGGCTCCACGCCCGAATACGGCGACATCGTCATCGTCGTGCCCGGCAACCGCACCGAAGACCTCATCAAGCGCGTCGTCGCCCGCCCCGGCGACCGGATCGCGGTGATCGACGGGCGCATTCGCCTCAACGGCCGCTTCATCCCGCGCGAGGTCGTGCCCGCCACGCAGCTTGACGCCGATCCCGCGCTCCAGTGCGACGGGCAGGAAGTGGGCCACTGTTACGACGGCTTCGAAGCCTTCCGCACCCGCCTGCCCTCGGGCCGCGAGGTCTACGAAATGCCGACCTACCGGGAAACCTTGCCCAACGGCGCGAGTTACAACGTCATCGACTACATGAACCAGCGCCTCGACAACTACCCGGAGACCCTCGTGCCCGAAGGCCACGTCTTCCTGATGGGCGACGACCGTGACCGCTCGTCCGACAGCCGTGCCCCGTTCGACGACTGGGCCGGAGTGCCCGGTGGCGGCCTCAATGGCCCGGTGCCGCTCTCCGACATCGGCGGGCGCGCCGAGTTCATCACCTTCTCGCTCGATGGCACCCAGACCTGGAACCCGCTGACCTGGTGGAGCGCGCTGCGCCCCGGCCGCGCCCTCACCAGCCTGCGCCCCGCCCTCGACGCGAGCAAGGCCGCGCAGTGAGCCTTGCTGCGGGGGAGCCCCCGCAGCCCCCTCAGGGCGCCGAGGAACCTGCGGCGCCTGCCTCCACCCCCGACACGTCCCCACGCGTGCGCCGGGTGGGCCCCACCGACATCGCCGATCCGCTCATCCGCACCGAGGCGCGCAAGGCCTTCGTATGGATCGGCGTGCTTCTGCTCTTCGCGCTGGCAATCTTCCTTTCGCAATCGCTGCTGGTCATCTTCGGGGGTATCGTCTTCGGCGCGCTGCTCGATGGCGGCGCGCGCCTGATGGGCCGGGTGGTGCCGCTCGGGCGCACCTGGTGCGTGGCCATCGTGCTCGCCCTTGCCCTGCTGGCGGTGGTGTGGATCGCGCGCTTTGCCGGCAGCCAGATCGCGGTCCAGGCCGCCGAACTGCCCGCCACGATCGAAGGGCAATACTACCTCGCGCTCGACTGGCTGCGCGGCCACGGGCTCCATGTCACAGCGGTGGACCTGCGCTCCATGGCGCGTGAGGCGATGGGCGGGATGAGCCAGGTCACGGCGGTAGTCGGCGGCCTCATCGGCGCGGTCACCACGCTCTTCCTGATCCTCGTCCTGGGCATCTACTTCGCGCTCGAGCCGCGCCTCTACCGCCGCGGTGTGGGCTGGTTCCTGCCGGTCGACCGGCGCGACCATTTCGAGGGCACCGCGCGCGCGATGGGGGCGGCGCTGCGCCGCCTGCTGTTTGGCCGCGTCATCGGCATGAGCGTGGAAGGCCTGTTCACCTGGGCCATGCTGGAGGCCTACGGCGTGCCGATGGCCGCGCTTCTGGGCATCATCACCGCTCTCCTCGCCTTCCTCCCCAACATCGGCGCACCGATCTCGGGCGCGATCATGATCCTCGTGGGCTTTTCGGGCGGCATGGAGATGGGGCTCTACACGATGTTCGTGTACCTCATCGTCCACCTCATCGACGGCTACGTGATCGTACCCATGATCGCGCGCAAGACGGTCGACCTGCCGCCCGCGCTGGTGCTGGCCGCCCAGCTGATCCTGGGCGTCCTGTTCGGTATCCTGGGCCTCGCGCTTGCCGACCCGCTCGTGGCCATGCTCAAGATCTGGCTGGAGCGCGAGGCCGCGCGCAACCGCGTGCTGCCCCCCGGAACGCAGGCCCCGCCCGAGGCCGACACCGATCCTGCAGGCGCGCTGCACGCGTAAGGCCTGCTCTCTCCGGCGAAGCTTGACCGATCCGGCCGAACCGGCAACAGGAGAGAGCATGGCCCGCAAGTTCCTCTATGTCGTCGCCGTGTGCCTCGTGCTCTTCGTGGCCGCACGCCTCGCCCTCACCTTCTGGTCGGACGAGCTGACCGAGCTCACCTTCGTCCCCTCGGGCGAGTTCGAGACCCGGCCCGCCAAGCCCGAGGGCGACTGGGACGCGCCCGCGATGTGGGTTGCGCGGCCCGGCCTTCAGAACGATCCCGCGCAGTGGCTGCCCGAAGGGGCGAGTACGGCACCTGTGGGCTCGGCCCGCGCGGCCATCTTCTTCGTGCATCCCACCAGCTACATGGAGAAGGCGCACTGGAACGCGCCGCTCGACAACGAGGACGCGAACGCGCGCGCCGCGCTTTTCACGCAGACCATGGCCAGCGCCTTTACCGCGGCCGGCGATGTATGGGCCCCGCGCTACCGCCAGGCCACGATCGGCGCCTTCTTCACCGCCCGTCCCGAGGCGCAGCAGGCTCTGGACCTTGCCTACGGCGACCTCGAAAGCGCCTTTGCCGTGTTCCTGCGCGAGAACCCGGAAGGCCCCATCGTCCTTGTCGGCCACAGCCAGGGTGCGCTGCTGCTGCGCCGCCTGCTGCGCGACCACGTGGCGGGCACGCCCGTCGCCGAACGTGTGGCCGCGGCCTACCTGCCCGGCTGGCCGGTCTCGCTCGACCATGACCTCCCGAAGATGGGCCTGCCCCAGTGCACCAGCGACAACCAGGCGGGCTGCGTGCTCTCCTGGCTCTCGGTCGCCGATCCGGCCGACACTTCCGCGCTGACGGCAGGCTACCTGCGCCAGACCGGGCTTGACGGGCAGAAGCTCGATGGCAGCCCGTTCCTGTGCACCAACCCGCTGATCGGCGCGCAGGATGGCGCGGCGGACGCGCGCGCCAACACCGGCACGCTGGTGCCCGACTTTGCCGAAAAGACCGGCACGCTGGTCCCACAGGTCGTGCCCGCCACCTGCGAGCTCGACAACTTCCTGCACATCGGCGCGCCGCCCAAGCTGGAACTGGGCGACTACGTGCTGCCGGGCAATAACTACCACGTCTACGACATCCTGCTGTTCTGGGAGAACCTGCGCGCCGATGCCCGCAAGCGGCTGACCGCCTGGCTTGCCGCGCAGGACCAAGCGCCCGAGGAAAGCGCCCCCAAGGTGAAGGCCGTCCGCTGATGAGCACTGTCACCACCAGCGCGCTCGACTTTCGCGATGCCCTGCCCAACGCAGGCGCGCTCCTCGGCCTTGACCTCGGCACCCAGACCATCGGCACCGCCTTCTGCGATGCGGGCTGGCGCTTCGCCTCGCCCGGAAAGACGCTGAAGCGCGGCAAGTTCGGCGCCGACAAGGCCGCGCTCGCCGCCCTTGTCGCGGAGCGTTCGATCACCGGCATCGTCATCGGCCTGCCACTCAACATGGATGGCTCGGAGGGCCCGCGCTCGCAGTCGAGCCGCGCCTACGCGCGCAACCTCGCCGCGCTGGGCCTGCCCATCCTGCTGTGGGACGAACGCTGGTCGACCATGGGCGCCGAACGCGGCCTTCTGGACCAGGACATGAGCCGCGCCAAGCGCAAGGAGCGCATCGACAGCGCGGCCGCCGCCGTCATCCTGCAGGGCGCCATCGACGGGCTGGCCGGGGGCATGTTCTGAGCCCCCTCCCACGCATCGGATATTAACACTTTCGGCCCACATTCCCCCCTTCGTTCCGGAAACAGTCAGGAACGCGCCGCTAGGCGTCGGTGTCACCAACACAGGGGTTGCAAGATGGGTTTGGGCATACTCGCCGCCGCAGCCGTGGCGGTATCGGGCAATGGCTCCGTGGCGGTCGGGGCTCCGGACAGGACCGACTTTGCGGATACCGTCCTTGCCATCCACAACCAGGAACGCGCCGCCGTCGGCGCCGCGCCGCTGCGCTGGAGCCCCAGGCTCGCCCGCGACGCGCAAGGCTGGGCGCAGCGGCTCGCGGCCACCGGCACCTTCAGCCACGACACATCCAACCACGACACGGGCGAGAACCTGTGGATGGGCACACGCGGGGCCTATCGGGTCCAGGACATGGTCTCGGGCTGGGCCCGCGAGAAGACCGCGCTGCGCGCCCGGACCTCCTGGCAGGCCAACTTCCCGCGCGTGGGCCACTACACGCAAATGATCTGGGCACGCACGAGCGCGGTCGGCTGCGCCCTCGCCCAGAGCGCCCACCACGAATACCTCGTGTGCCGCTACGATCCCCCGGGCAACGTCTGGAACGAAAGCCCCTACACCACGGCGGAGCTGGCTTCGAACCGGCGTTTCGCCAGATCGCGCGCGCGCGAGTAGAAGGAAGAATATTTATCCGAGGGCCATCGCCCTCGGGCTCCCCAAACTGTCCAGCTCACCTTCCGCGCGCCACGTAGCTTGTGAAAGGTGAGGTCGCCCGTTTTGGGGTCAAGGGGCGATGGCCCCTTGGAAAATCGCCTTCTTCTAACCCTTTGGCGCCCGCATCACCACAGTCAGCCCCGCATCGGCCTCTACCGCAGCGCCGTTCTCGATCCCCTGGCGCACCGCGTCCGCCCGCGCCCGCACCAGCAGGCTCTCCGGAATACCCGGCTCGCACGCCAAGGTGTCGGCCTCGCCGATGAGGCGGGCCTGGCGCAGGGTCAGGTCGTCCGGGTCGAGACTGGTAAGCGCGATCTCGAACAGGCCCCGCGCCTGCTCCTGGACGGTGCCCGAAAGCCAGTCGGCGACCTTGTCCGCGCTGTCCTCGCGCAAGGGGTCGAGCGGACCTCCTGCGGTCAGCGCAGCATCAATGGCCCGGCGCCGGTCGGCCGCACTCGGCCAGCGGCTACGCAACGCTCCGCGCGCATCGCGCAAGGCGGCGGCGAGTTTGCCGAGCGACTGCGGGAGCAGCGTTTCAAGGCGCAGGCGCAGGTGTTTGGCGAGCCCGGCCGAGGCCCCGCCGGTCCCGAAGGCCACGAGGACCGGCGTACGGTCGAGGATCGAGGGGACGGTGAAATCGCACAGCGAAGGCCGGTCGGTGACGTTGACAAGCAGGCCCGCCCCGCGCGCGCGGCGGGCATCGCGCGTGGCAAGCTCTTCCTCCTCGTGCGCGATGAAGGCAAGCCGCGCGCCGCGCAGCAGCCCTTCGCGAAAATCGTCGATCACGAGGCCGCCCGCGCGCTCGACAAGGCGGCGCTTGGCCAAAGCGGCCTCGCCGCGCCCGAGAACGAGGACGGGCCGGTCCCGGACGGCGTGGAAAAGCGGCAGATTGTCGATCATCGCCGCTCCTTACCAAGCCTGCGCGTGGGCCTCAATCAGGCGAGGAAGTCCGGTACGCTTTCGGCCGCGAGGATCGTCTCGGGCTCGATGCGCCCCGCGACGAGCGCCCAACTGTCACCATCGACCATGACCTCGGGCACCAGCGCGCGGCTGTTGTAGGTGTTGGCCATCGTCGCACCATAGGCACCCGCGGTGCGAAAGACGACGAGATCGCCTGCCTTCACCACGTCGACCTCGCGGTTCTTGGCAAAGGTGTCCGAACTTTCGCAGATCGGGCCCACGACATTGGCCGTGAAGGTTTCCCCCGTGGGCTTGACCGCCGCGAAGTCGTGCCAGGCATCGTACATCGCCGGACGGGCAAGGTCGTTCATCGCGGCATCAACGACGATCCAGGGCGCGGAAGTCCCCTCCTTGACGCGGATCACCTCGGAGACGAGCACGCCCGCATTGCCCGAGATCACGCGGCCCGGCTCGAACATGACGGTGACGTCCCAGCCCCTGGTCACCTCGACCACCATCGCGCCATAGTCGGCGGGCGTGGGCAGGCTCTCGTTGCCCTTGTAGGGGACGCCCAGACCACCGCCCAGATCCATGTGGGTGACCGAGAGGCCCTGCGCGCGCAGTTCCTCCATCAGCGCGCCCATCTTCACGAAGGCCTGGCGCGAGGGTTCGAGGTCGCTGATCTGGCTGCCGATGTGGACGGCCAGCCCGCGCATGTCGAGGCCTTCGAGCGCGGAGAGCCGCGCGTAGATCCCGGCGGCGCGGTCATAGGAGACGCCGAACTTGTTCTCGGCCTTGCCGGTCGAGATCTTCTCGTGGGTGCGCGCATCGACGTCCGGGTTGACGCGCAGCGCGCAGGTCGCCGTGGCGCCAAGTTCGGAGGCGATGGCCGCCAGTTCGACGCCCTCTTCCTCGCTTTCGAGGTTGAACTGGCCGATCCCGGCCTTCACCGCGGCCGTCAGCTCGCGCTTCGACTTGCCGACGCCCGAAAAGACGATGTCCTCGGCGGGCATTCCAGCGGCCAGCGCACGGTTCATCTCGCCTTCGGAGACCACGTCCGCGCCATAGCCTTCCTTCGACAGCAGGCGCAGCACGGCAAGGTTCGGGTTCGACTTCACTGCGAAGGCGATGTGGACGCTCGGCAGGCCCGAGAGCGCCTCGCGAAAGACGCGGGCGTGGCGCTCGAAGGTGGCGCGCGAGTAGACGTAGACGGGGGTGCCGACGTTGCGGGCTATGTCGGCCAGCGGCACCTGCTCGGCGCAAAGCTCGCCGTCGATCAGCTGAAAATGGTCCATGATGTTCCTGTCGGAGAATTCGGTGTGGGCCCGCCGCCGTGGCGGGCCGCTGCATTGGAAGGCGGGATTACTGCGGATCGACCGCGCGCTCGGGCGGGGGGAGATCGAAAGGATCGTCCTCCCGTTCCTCCGAGCGCGTGCGCAGCTCGACGCTGCGTTTGGGAATGGCGATGGTCGGGTGGGTGAGCAGTTCGCCCGGCCCCGGTTTCTGCTCGCGGCCATAGGGCGCGGGCGGCAGGCTGCCGCCTTCCTTGACCGCGAGATCCGCGCGCTGCCCGCAGGCCGCCAGCGCCGCCAGGACCAGAAGAGCCGCTACCTTGCGCATTCCCGTGTCTCCTCGCCTGCCCTCAGGCCATGCCGAGCGCGGCGCGGGCCTCGGCCACACGCGCGCGCACCTGGTCGGGCGCGGTGCCCCCGTGCGACATGCGCGCGGCGACCGACGCCTCGACCGAGAGCGCCTTGAATACGCGCTCGTCAATGCGGCTGTCGATCTCTTTCAGATCTTCAAGCGGCAGCTGGTCGAGCGCGACGCCGCGCCCTTCGGCCAGCTTCACCGCCGCGCCGGTGATGTGGTGCGCCTCGCGGAAGGGAATGTCGCCCTCGCGCACCAGCCAATCGGCAAGATCGGTCGCGGTGGCAAAGCCCATCTCGGCGGCCTGACGCATGCGCTCGGTCTTGAAATCGCTGTCCGCGACCATGCCGGTCATCGCCGCAATCGAAAGCGCGAGCAGGCCGTGCGCCTCGAAGACAGGCGGCTTGTCGTCCTGCATGTCCTTGGAATAGGCAAGCGGCAGGCCCTTCATGGTCATCATCAGGCCGGTGAGGCAGCCCGCGATACGGCCCGCATGGCCGCGCACCAGTTCGGCGGCGTCCGGGTTCTTCTTCTGCGGCATGATCGAGCTGCCGGTCGAAAGCGAATCGGCCATGCGCACGAAGCCGAAGGGCTGGCTCGCCCAGATGATGAACTCTTCGGCCAGGCGCGAGAGGTGCAGCGAGCACTGGGCTGCGGCCATCAGGTAGTCGAGCGCGAAATCGCGGTCCGAGACGGTGTCGAGGCTGTTCGCGGTCGGCCCGTCGAAGCCCAGCGCCTTTGCGGTCATCTCACGGTCGATGGGAAAGCCCGTACCCGCCAGCGCCGCGCTGCCGAGCGGCGAGCGGTTCATGCGCGTGCGGTTGTCGGCCAGACGCGAACGGTCGCGCGCGATCATCTCGTAGTAGGCCATCAGGTGATGGCCGAGCGTCACGGGCTGCGCGGTCTGGAGGTGGGTGAAGCCAGGCATGATCGAGGCCGCGTGGGCATCGGCCTGCGCAACCAGCGCCTTCTGCAGTGCCTCAAGCCCTGCATCGACCTCGTCAATCGCCTCGCGCACCCAGAGCTTGAAGTCGGTCGCGACCTGGTCGTTGCGGCTGCGCGCGGTGTGGAGGCGCCCCGCGACCGGACCGATCAGCTCAGCCAGGCGCGATTCGGTCGTCATGTGGATGTCTTCGAGGTCCCAGTTTTCCGGAACGCCGTTCGCTTCGTACTCGGCGGCGACCTTGTCGAGGCCCTCGGTGATGGTCTTCGCATCATCCGCGGTCACGATGCCCTGCGTGCCCAGCATCGCGACGTGCGCCTTGCTTGCCGCGATGTCCTGACGCCACAGTGCCTTGTCGAAGGGAATCGACGCGTTTATCTCGCGCATGATCGCCGACGGTCCTTCTGCGAACCGTCCGCCCCACATCTGGTTGGAGCCCCCGCCCGTGCCATTGTCCAAATCGCTCAAGTCGCTCGTCCTGTATTCGTGTGCCGGGTCCTGTGCCCTGCTGCTCGCGGGCTGCGATAGGCAAAGCGCACCCGACGCGCAACCGACAGCTTCGCAGGCTCCGGCAGGCGGGGGCGCAGAGGCGCCCACCGTGCCCGCAGCGCCCAGTGCCCAAGGCAAGCTGGATCGTTCGCACAAGGGCGAGCCGATGCCCGTGATCTCGCTGAGCGATCCCAGCGGGGAAAGCCTCGACCTGACTTCACTCAAGGGCAAGCCGGTGCTGGTCAACCTGTGGGCAACCTGGTGCGCGCCATGCGTGGAGGAACTGCCCACGCTCAACACCCTGATCGGGCGCGAGGACGACCTGGGCGTCACCGTCCTGCCGATCTCGCAGGACGCGGGCCAGCCGGGCAAGGTCGTCGAGATCCTACGCCGCCGCAAACTCGACAACGTCGAGCCCTGGATCGACGAGGAAGCCGACCTCTCCTTCCAGTACGGCGGGAACCTGCCCGTCACGATCCTGTTCGACGCCAACGGCAAGGAAGTGTGGCGCTGGACCGGCGGCAATGACTGGACAAGTGCCGAGGCCCTGAAGCTGATCGCCGAGGCGAAGTCGTAAGAAGACGAAGGAAAGAATCCGAGGGCCATCGCCCTCGGGCTCCCCATACCGTCCACCTCGCCTTGCGCGCGCCATGGAAGCCGAGAGAGGTGAGGTCGCCCGTTTTGGGGTCAAGGGGCGATGGCCCCTTGAAAAAAGACCTTTTCTACTCTTCGCGTCGCAGCACGAAAAAATAGGTTCCCGGATCGCCGCGCCGTCAGGCCATCGCCACGCCAGGTGCCGAGCAGAAAGGGAAGGTCGACCGGTTCCAGCGCATCGAAGAGCGCGAAAGCCTGCTCGGGCGTGACCGATCCAGCTGCAAGGGCCTGCGAGAAATCCACGGCACATCTCTCCCATGTCACTTTGTTTGTGCGCGGATCATGAATTATTTATCTAGATAAGTAAATTGAAATGAGGAAGCAGGAAGGAGGATATTCAAGGGGCCATCGCCCCTTGACCCCAGAATGGGCGACCTTACCCATCCAAGCCAAGGCAGCGCGCCTAAGGTGGGCTCGACAGTTCGGGGAGCCCGAGGGCGATGGCCCTCGGAAAGCCTTTTCTTCCAACACCTTCCTACCTGCACGAAATAGACGCCCGAAATCCGGCGCCACGACTACGGCCAAAGTGGTACAAGGGGGCCATGCTGTTCGATCTTCCCGATGACGCGGCGCTCTATGCCGCCCTGCTCGCCCGCGATGCGCGCTTCGACGGGCAGGCCTATGTCTGCGTCTCGACGACGGGCGTGTTCTGCCGCCTGACCTGTCCCGCGCGTAAGCCCCGCCCCGAGAACTGCATTTTCCGCCCCACTATCGGGGAATGCATCGAGGCTGGCTTCCGGCCCTGCAAGCGCTGCCACCCGCTGGAAGCCGCCGCCAAGGCCGAGCCGGTGATCGAGACACTCCTGGCCGCGCTCGACCGCCAGCCCGCCCGACGCTGGAGCGAGGGTGACATCGTGGCCATGGGGCTCGATGCCTCGACCGTACGCCGCGCCTTCAAGCGCCATTTCGGCATGACCTTCCTGGAGATGGCCCGCCAGCGCCGGGTGCGCGAAGGCTTCACCACGCTCGCCGAGGGCGGCAACGTGGTCGAGGCGCAGCTGGAGGCCAGCTTTGAATCCCCCAGCGCCTTTCGCGCCGCCTTCGCGCGCCTTCTGGGCTGCGCACCGGGCGAGCTCGTCCACGGCGAGGGGCTGCTGCGCGCCAGCTGGGTCCCGACGCCGCTGGGCGACATGATCGCGGTCGCCTCCGCGCATCACCTGCACCTGCTCGAATTCGTTGACCGCAAGGGCCTGCCCGCCGAGCTGAAGAAGCTCCAGGCCGGGACCAACGCACGGATCGGCATCGGCGCGCTCGGGCCCATCGAGCAGGCCAGCCACGAGCTCTCCGCATACTTTGCGGCGCAATCAGGTACCTTCGAGACGCCTATCGCCATGGCCGGGACGCCGTTCACCCGGCAGGTCTGGGAGGCCCTTCGCACGATCCCCCCCGGCGAAACCCGCAGCTATGGCGAGCTTGCCCGCCAGATCGGACGCCCCCGCGCGGTGCGCGCGGTCGCCCGTGCCAATGGCGCGAACCAGATCGCACTGATGATCCCGTGCCACCGCGTGATCGGCGCGGACGGCTCACTCACCGGCTATGCGGGCGGCCTGTGGCGCAAGCAGCGCCTGATCGAGATCGAGCGCAGCTTGCGTGAGCAAAGGGCGGCCACTTCCCGCGACGAGGCCGCCTGAACTCTCAGAACTCGGCCCAATCGTCCTGCACGGCGAGGTTGCCCTGCGTCATCGGGGCTGGCGCAGGTGACGGTGCGCGCGCCGGGCTGCGCACGGGCAGATGCTGGACATTCGCCCCGCCCATGCTGCCACGCGCGCCGGCGCCAAGATCGAAACGCCCGACGAGCTGGCCCATGCGCTGGGCTTCCTGCGCCAGGCTGCGCGAGGCGGCCGTCGATTCCTCGACCAGTGCCGCGTTCTGCTGGGTCGTGGTATCCATCTGGCCCACGACCTGATCGACCTGGCCGATGGCATTGGCCTGTTCGTTCGCCGATTCCGCGATGCGCCCGATCATGTTCGCCAGTTCCCCGGTGCGCGTGACGATCTTGCCCAGCGCCTCGCGGGTCTGACCCAGCATTTCGACGCCGTTGTGCACCTCGCCGCCGCTGGTCTGGATGATCCCGCTGATCTCGCGCGCGGCCTCGGCCGAACGCTCGGCCAGCGCGCGCACTTCGGTCGCGACGACCGCAAAGCCCTTGCCCGCCTCGCCCGCACGCGCGGCCTCGACCCCGGCGTTGAGCGCCAGGAGGTTGGTCTGGAAGGCGATCCCGTCGATCAGGGTGACGATCTCGGCCATGCGCTGGCTGGACTTGGAGATTGCCTCCATCGCGGTACTCGCGCGGACCATGATCTGGCTGCCATCCTCGGCCTCGCGCTCGGTCGCCTGCGCGTTGTCGCGCGCATCCTGCGCCACGCGGGCGGTGTCCGAGACCGACTCGCGCAGTTCGCGCACTGCCGCAGCCGACTGTTCGAGTGCGGCCGCCTGCGCGGTGGTGCGCCCGGCCAGATCGTCGGCGGCGCTGGCGATCTCGCCCGCGCCATTGTTGACGTTGTCCGCCGCGCCCGCGACGTCACCCAGCACACTGGCGAGGCTCGTCACGGTCTCGTTGAAGTCGACCCGCAGACGCTCGTAATCTTGCGGGAAGCGCGTGGTGATCGCGCAATCGAGCTTGCCGCCCTTCAGCGCTTCGAGCCCTCCAGCCAGTTCTTCGACGACGACCCGCTGGGACTCGGCCGCCTCTTCGGCGCGCTTGCGGGCGCGCTCGGCAACGGCCTCCTTGATGGCCTCGAGCGCGCGGGCGATCGCGCCGATTTCGTCGCGTCCCTCGCGCCCGGGCACCGCGCGCTCGAGGTCGCCGCGCGCCATGTCCTCCATCGCGCGCGTCAGCCCGGCGAGCGGGCGCACCACGCGGTTGGTCATCACCACCAGGACGAGGACGCAGGCCGCGCCGATCAGGACCAGCAGTCCCACGATCCAGTTGAAGGAGCTCGCGACCGTCGCCTTGCCTTCTTCGCCCGCGGCGTTGCCGATCTCCACGTTGTAGGCGAATTCCTCCTTCACCAGCGAATCGAGACGGTAACCCAGCGGCTTCAAGTCCCGGTTGTAGAGCCCGGTCGCCTCTTCGGTGCGCAGACCCATCGAAGCCGAGCGCACCGCCTGCACTTCGTTCTTCCATTCGCTCCAGGTTGCCGTGAACTGGTTGAAGAGCTTTTCCTCCTCGGCATCGGACACCAGGTTCTTGTAGCTGGAGATCCGCGCATCGGTTTCCTTGAGCGTCGTTGCTAGCTCCTCGTCGATACGCCGCGTCTCGCTGCGCGTGTCGGCCAGGATGTGCTGCGAGATGAGGATGCGCGCCTGCGCCTGGTGCTGCGCGACCTCGCCCAGGACCGACAGGCTGGGCACGGTGTTGTCCGAGGAATAGGACAGGCTCTCGCCCAGCCCATCGATGAAGCGCAGCGCCATCGCCCCGCTCACAAGCGCCAGCGCGCCGATCAGCAGCGTCGTCACCAGAGTGACCGTCCGAATCTTGAGATTGCCCAGCAGTACCATCGCGATGTCCGTCTTCCCGCCACGCCCTGTCGTGGCCCCGGCGCGGGTACCACGCGCCCTCGAACAAAGCCCTGAAGGCTCCCCCCCGCAGGAATACGCAAGCCTCGATGACGCCCCGAGCCCCCGCGAACCCGGCCCCGCCGCAAAACCCCATTGACCAAACGACCAAACCGGTGCAATCGAGCTTCCCTTCGCGGGTGTAGCTCAATGGTAGAGCAGCAGCTTCCCAAGCTGACGACGAGGGTTCGATTCCCTTCACCCGCTCCATCCCCCCTTCAAAAATCATCCGAAGAATGGTATAAAAGCCCGGAAATCCGGGGCTTTTGCGCTCCGCTTCGTCCGGATTTGACCGCCCTTTTCCACCTGCATCCAGGAAATTTTGGGGGTACTTTGGGGTTTCGTCGTCTGGGCCAGTGAGAGAGACCCCCATCGTGGGGGACTCGTAACGGGAAAGGCGCTGAAATATGCCACTTACCGACATTGCGATCCGAAACGCGAAGCCCCGAGAGAAGCCCTACAAGCTGGGCGACGCGCTTGGCCTTTTCCTGCTGGTGAAACCGACAGGGGGAAAGCTCTGGCGCGTGAAGTATCGCATCCACGGCAAGGAAAAGGCGCTCGCGATCGGCACCTATCCAACCGTCGGCCTGGCCGAAGCCCGCCGCCGCCGCGACAGTGCGCGTGAGCTGGTCTTCGACGGGCGCGATCCTTCGATAGAAAAGCGGCGTGACAAGATGCGCGCGGAAATGGCCTCGGCCACGACGTTCACCTCCGTCGCCGAGGAGTATTGTGCCAAGCGCAAACGCGATGGCGCCAAGGCTTGGGCACCCGCGACGGCCAACCGCAGTGAGTACCTTCTCTCGCTGCTACGCGGCTCGATCGGAGACATGCCGATAGCCGATATCCAACCAATAGACGTTTTGACCGCCGTTCGCAGAATCGAGAAGAAGGGGCAGCTGGAAAGCGCGCGTCGCACGCTCCAACTTGCTGGCGCTGTCTTCCGCTACGCGGTCGCCACCGCCCGTATTCCTTCCGATCCGACCCGCGACCTTCGTGGCGCGCTAACCACGCCCACGGTCACCCACTATGGCGCGATCATCGACCCGGAGCGCGTTGGGGAACTGCTGCGGGCGATTGAAGGCTATGAAGGTCAGCCCATGACCAAACTGGCGATGCAGTTGGCGCCCCATGTCTTCGTCCGCCCTGGCGAGTTGCGCCACGCCGAATGGTCAGAGTTCGACTTCGATGGTGCACTCTGGAGGATCCCCGCCGCGAAGACGAAGATGCGAAAAGACCATCTGGTCCCGCTTTCTCGCCAGAGCCTCGCCCTGCTTGAAGACGCCAAGGCGCTGACGGGGCCGGAAGGGTACGTGTTTCCTTCCATCCGGTCGCGTCGCCGACCTATGAGCGACAACACGATCAACGCTGGCTTGCGCCGTCTCGGCTACGCCAGCGATGAAATGACCGCCCATGGTTTCAGGGCTATGGCGTCCACCCTGCTCAATGAAAGCGGCAAGTGGCATCCCGACGCCATCGAACGTGCGCTGGCGCATGGGGACCGCGACAAGGTCCGGGCGGCATATCACCGTGGCGCTCACTGGAAGGAACGGGTCGAGATGGCGCAATGGTGGAGCGATTATCTCGATGAAAGGCGCGATGACGGCCAGCCCAAGCGGGTGTCCAAAAGTCGCATATAGGTTCCGTACATCTGAGCGCGCGCGACGCGATTCAACGAAACAGACCTTCCACTGAGAGAAGTCCGTGTCAGGCGCGGAGATCACCGCCGAACAGGTCATCTCCAAGATCGCGCGGGGGCTGCTTGCGCCGCTCTTTACGGGTCACCCCTTCGGCCGTGAGTATATCATGCGCGTCGACAAATCGCTGAAAGAACGCCTCCATTTCCCCCGATTCCAGAAGGGAAAGGTCCGCAAGGGTGTACGGCTTGATACTGCGTTCTTTACATCCTTCAGGAGCGCTCAGATCGAGCAAAAGCAAATCTGCGTCGCTCAGCTGATCGACTGCGAAGAGCGACATGATCGTACTGGCGATCATCCGCAAGCCATCGCGACCAGGCACGTGACCCCGCCGGGGCTGAAGGTAGAAAAGAGTGGTCCTGCCATTCTCGCGAAAGAAAAACAGAGGATCGACGGTAATCGCGAAGTCAGGACGCAGATTGAGTTTCTGCGGTGAAAGGACGTGGCACAGGAGATCTCCGCGCCCCTGCGCGGCATCCCAGATCAATCCTCCAACTTCCTCGTTGTATGGCCGCCCCAATTTGTTGCCGGTGGAACCACAGGCGCGAACAGCTGCCTGGCGCGAAATGGAGGAACTGAATACAGTTCGCGCCACCCGCTTGGCTGGGCTGTAGCCCCAGACAGCTCCGGTTGTGCGGTAGTAGCGCCTAAGGTTGGCAGCTGTCGTTTCGACGTTATGACCAGTTAACCTGACCACGTCTTGAAGTGGGGGAATCGGTAAAGCCATGAACGGATCTTTACCATTATGTGCGCAGTGAACAAAGGCGGCTGCTACTGCACAGTTGCCGTTTTCCCCTGCTCAATGAAATGACGGCGAATGGACTCATTCGAGATTTCCATGTTCAACCGGACCTTGCCGTCTCCGGCATTCCATACCCTATCCCATGGCCCTCCAGGCACATGGGTGAGATCGGACAGCTCAAAGGCGCCAAAACCCGAGTAATACCGCAAGATGGAGCGGAGCAACTTCTCGGTTTCAGCAGAGAAGTCTGCCCGTGCTTCCGTGACCTCGCCCGTATCCAGGTCCATCATGGTTGCACGGCTGGTGATCGGCCCTGCTCCGTAAACCTTGAAGCTGTCGTATACGGCCTTGATGACGGGCCCGTATTCCCAAGCTTCAATGCGATTCGAAATCAGCGGCGTATCGAACGAGGCCAAGTGCCAGCCGTGAGCAAAGTAGATGTGTTTGAGTATGCCCATGTTAGTGAGCACCACTCCGCGATCCTCTGCGCAGTCCAGTAGATAGTTGGCAACTTGTCTGGCGTCGTACATTGCTATCTCATGAGCTCTTCATTGGCCCGTGCGCGGCTGCCGGTACAGATGAAGAGGGTTCCGCGCAATCGAAGCTATCACCGGTCCGCTGGCGATACGAGCAGGCATACGCCGCTTGCGGAAATGAAGCCGTGGGCTTGAGCTCCAGCTCGTTGTTTTTTGATCCTTTGAAGCACTGACTGACCCGCGCCTATGGCACGGCCGGGCTCTATTTCGCTGTCGCTCAACCGAGCCACCGGCTACGCCGCCGTCTCGTCGGCAGAGCCGTGACGATCCCTGTCAGGGCGGGATGCGGCTTGCATCCCTTCAGCGGTCGCCGCGCTGACCCGCGCGGCGGCGTTGGCCTTTGTCGGCTCCAAGGTGACGGGGGGCGTCGCTGCCCGATAGCCCCGCCTCGACGGGGCGCAACCCGGCCGCTGCGCTCTCGGGTCCTTCACGTTGTTACGGCCTTGCAGGTGCGCCCCGCCTTTTGCCGGCGGGGCTGCTGGTTCGCTCCTGCCGCCCCCCGCCACCCTGGCGCCGGTCAATGGCGGTTGAAGGAAGGAGTGAAGGAGCATGGCCAAGGACAATCGTCAGAGCCTCTATGGAGAAGTCACGAGCCGGATCATTGCCGAACTGGAGGAAGGCCGCGTGCCGTGGGTGCAGCCGTGGGACGCGGCGCGGTGCCCGGTGACGATGCCGCACAACGGGCTAACCGGGCGCATCTACAGCGGCATAAACGTGCTGATCCTGTGGGCGGCCGGGATCGGGGGCGGCTATTCCTCGCAGCGCTGGCTTACCTACAAGCAGGCCGAGAAGGCAGGCGGCAACGTCAAGCGCGGGGAGAAGGGAACGGTCATTTGTTACGCGGATCGTTTCACACCCAAGGACGAGGCGCAAAAGGCCCGGAGCGAGGACCGCGACCCGCGCACCGTGGCGTTCCTCAAGCGGTTTACGGTCTTCAATCTCGACCAGTGCGAAGGGCTTCCTATCGAGGACGGGGCGGCCGCGAGCGTGCCTGATCCGGTCATGACGCGGATCGAGGCCGACCGGATCATCACGCTGTCAGGCGCGGACTTTCGGATTGGTGGGCGCGAGGCTTACTATGCCCCGGCCGAAGACTTCGTGATGGTGCCGCCACAGGTCGCTTTCCCCGATCCGATCAACTGGTACCGCACCGCGCTGCACGAACTGGGGCATTGGACCGGGCATTCTACCCGCCTCAACCGGGACCAGTCGGGCCGTTATCGCTCCGCGAAGTATGGCCGGGAGGAACTGGTCGCCGAGATGACCAGCGCCTTTGTCTGTGCCTCCTTGGGGATCGCGCCAAGCGTGCGGCATTCCGACTATATCGGTGCGTGGCTTGCCGTGTTGCGCGAGGACGAAAAGGCGATCTTTCGCGCGGCCAGTGCCGCCAGCAAGGCCGCCGATTACCTCCTTGCCTTCGGGGAGGAGGCGGCATGATCCGGCCTCTTGCCTTCCTCGTCCAGCGTATCCGGGAGGTGTCGCTCAGGGGCGCCTTTGCCGAGGTCTCCGATCCCCGGCACCGGCGATATATGCGCGCGATGGCCTCGCTTCCCGATGCCGAGCACGCGGCCTTTCGTCTGGCCCGCATCCAAGGGTTGAACGTGCCCCGGATCGCGGACGAACTTGGTATCTCGAACGCGCAGGCCGAGACCCATCTCGCCCATGCCATCGAAATGATCGCCAGTTCTCTGCGGCGTCAGGAGCGCAAGGGATGGTGATATGCGCGCGGCCGGAGCCCACAGGGCCCCGGCCGCCTTCATTTTGCACTTGGCAGCAAGGATGTTAGGCGCGAGTCTGTGCCCATGAAAACGAGCCTCGACCATCTCCCGGCGAACAAGCAGCGCGAGCTCGAACGCGTGGTGCAGATCGTCTTCGAGGAATTCGAGGACGCCTTCGCGCTCTCGACGCAGAACTGGAAGAAGAAGGGGCGCATCCTCAAGATCGTGCTTTACGGCAGCTATGCCCGGGGCAACTGGATCGACGAGCCGCACACCGCCAAGGGCTACAAGTCGGACTACGATCTTTTGGTGATCGTGAGCGACAAGCGGCTGACCGACCGGGTCAAGTACTGGACCCGCGTCGATGAACGGCTGATGCGCGAATACGGCATTACCGAGAGCCTCAAGACGCCGGTCAATTTCATCGTCCACACCATGCAGGAAGTGAACGATGGGCTCGCCCAGGGCCGGTACTTCTTCATGGACATCGCTCGCGACGGCATTGCGCTCTACGAGGCCGACGACAGCGAACTGGCGACCCCCAAGCCCAAGACCCCGCATGCGGCGCTGGATCTGGCGAAGGAGTACTACGGGGAGTGGTTTCCTGCAGCCATGCGGAAATACAAGCTCGCTTGTGATGCGAGAGGTCAGGATTTTCCGAAGGAAGCAGCTTTCCTGCTGCATCAGTCTTCGGAAAGCCTCTACCACTGCGTCCTGCTGGTCTCGACCTTCTACACCCCGCACGTCCACAATCTGGCGTTCCTGCGCACCCAGGCCGAGCGTCTCGATCCCCGGCTGGTCTACGCCTGGCCGCGCGAGAACCGCTGGCAGCGCGGCATGTTCGAGAAGCTCAAGGAAGCCTACGTCAAGGCGCGCTACTCCAAGCACTACACCGTGAGCGAAGAAGAGCTGACCTGGCTCGGCGAACAGGTTGAAGAGCTTGGCCGCGTCGTCCAGACCGTGTGCTCCGAGCGCATCGCCCAGCTCGAAGAGACCGCCCGCGAAGCCAGCTGACCGGCTGGCTTCCATTCCCCTTTAGACGCTCTCCTCGACCACGATGTCGAGCGTCAGTTGCAGCACATCTTCCTCGGCATCGGCTGCTTCCGGCTGCAGGGTTTCCTGGCCGCAAGCGAGCGTGATCCACGCGAAATTCCAGTTCAGATCGACCCGGTCACCGTCTCCGTTACGCGTGATGCGAACCTGCGCCGCACCCTCGACCGCGAGGGTAAAACGGCAGGTGGAGGCATCCTCCAGGAACGTCCCACGCAGCAAGGTTCCGTCCGAAAACGCCAGCGAAAACCCCTCGGCAATCCCGCGCGCAGGGACATCGAGACGTGTCTCGATATCGCCCGTCAGGACCAAGCTCGATCGCCCTCCAACCTCGATCTGAACACCCATGCTGTCATGCCTCCATCCGACTCACGTTCGACCACAAAAATAGAACATACAGCGAACATGAGAAAGGATGAGGGATTGGGAGGGGGAGGCAAGTGGAGGCAAGGCGGGAGAAAGCATGAGGGAAGGAAATGGTGGCGAGGGCAAGATAAAAGGGTGTCTCGCACCACCCGTAAGCATCTGTCTGCACGTCGTTTTTTAGAGAGATAGTCGCTGTTTGGGCGAGACACTTGCGAGACATGGCGTGACGCCGGTTCACATGGCTCATTCGGCTGGCTGCAATGCGGGCTGGCGCTAGATTTTAGTAGCGCCCGTGCCTGGAGGCCGATCCGCTTTTGCGCCGAGCCTTTGCGACGGGAGATCCCGTGGATTCGCGCTGGCAAAGCGCGGGCTATGGCGTCTCGAAAGTACGAGGCGGCGATGCGGCATTTTGTCCGCCAGTCGCACCCTTACTCTGGACAGGGCAGTCATCGACTGGCGCGGCCTGCGGGGCAGCCGGGATTGCGTTCAAACAGGCACGTAAACATGCCTTGCAAAAGTGCGCGTCACGGGTGCGTTTGGGGCTGGCGGTTGGCAAGCGTGCCTGGCTCAGGAATTGCGGTTCGACAAAGGTACCGATCGGCACCGGACAGGCCCTGCCGAACAGGCGCGCCATCGTGCAATCTCGCGTGCATGCCGACAGCCAAAACCCGCCATCAATTCTACTTGCCCGAGGGCTTTTCCGCGAGCCTTGCGAAGGCGGCTGCCGAGCCCGGAAACTCGAAAACCCTCATCCTGACCAAGGCATTGGCCGCCTGGTTCGAGCAGCACACCCAAACTCCGGTCATGGGCGTATGCGCTCGTCAAGACTGCCAAGCCCTACAGATTGAGGCCAAGCTCGATCGGATCATCAATATCCTTTTAGACGCCAATCTGCCCGCTGCGTCGCAACGCCATTCTCAGGGCAAGGCGCGAGCTCACGTCGATTCCGAAAGGTCCGGCCAATCGGTGCGCAATACGGTGGACCGGGACGAGGCAAGCGGTCGGCAAATGACCAGCCCATCCGGGCGCGCGGACCAACAGGAGTTTGATCTATGATCCAGAAGACCAGCTTGCCGATCGAGCCAATTTCCGTTCGCATTCCGGAAGCCTGCCGACTGACCGGCATCGGCCGTTCGAAACTCTACGAGCTGATTGCAGAGGGCCGCATCGAAGTCGTCAAGGTCGGGGCCATGACGCTTGTGCCCTATGCCAGCTTGAAGGACCTGATCGACGTGGGACGAGGATCAGCTAATTCGTAATGTAAATCTACAGCCCAAGGCTTCCAGATATAGCGCAAGGCACCGTTCAAGATCCGCCTTACACGCCTCTTCCATCGCCAGCCCTCCATCAAAGCTGACTCCCTATGAATCACGCAGTCGCCGCCATGGGATTCCCGAAAAATAAACTTTTGCTAAAGTAGTGCTAGTTCTTGACGCGACGTCCCTTGCGCTTCTTACCACCGAGTTCCGTTGATACCAGAAGTAAACGCTCGACGTGGAAGTTAAGCTCGTCGCGGTCCAGCGTAGCAAGCGGCAAGCTTGCCATTGCAACTACTTCCTCGGTGTCGCCGACCTCGCGGAGGGCGACAGTCGTAGCATTCTCCCAAGCCGTGGCCATGAGCTTTTTGAACGAAGCGACTGTTGGGCGGGCGCCCAAGGTAGCGATCGGCAGAACTAGGTTCACGATGGGGTTTCCCGGTGACGACCGCGAGCAATCCTCTACCATGATCAATTCACCCTTCGCGCTGCCTGGGCGAATGCCAATCTGCCCGGAGGCACCATCCAGTTCCACCTTGTAGCCGGCCTCTTGTATCCTGGCCTTGAGCATCACCATGTATGCTGGCGGTTCCACCTGCCGTTCAAGCACGCTGTTCCCGCCAATCTTGATGACCTGATGGCGGGTCAGGTCTGCGCCGGTCTTGGATGTCACGATCTCGACACGGACGGGTTCACCCGTGACCATTCGATCTCCTAACTCAAGTACGGCATCCATTCTTGGTGCAGGCGACTTTAGCCTACTGGCGATCCGCGAAAGCCCGGCAAAGGCGTAAACCGCCGCGGTGACCAAGGCTCGTACCCGCGGGCCAGTTTCGAAGTTGCTTTCGAGTTCCTCAAGGCCAGACGGCTCGTGAGACAGGATAATCGCTAGCGCAGCCCGGCGGCCGATCTTTTCACTATCTGCCAAGCTAGGAATGTCGATCTCGGCATCGATGACCTTTTGGCATCCGCGGACCCAGGATTCTGCTTCTGGGCCATGATCTGCCAAGCGGCCTTCGACATCTGCAAGGAATTCGCGTCTATCAAAGCCGCGCTTGCCGAAACGAGATCGCAGCGCCTCGATAGTCGCTGTCCAGATCGAGACATCGACCTGCGAAGTACGAGGTTCGAGCGCAAGCAGGAGGCGTCGACCGTTCTCAGCAATATCGGTTCCAGGTTCGTGGAGGAACTTGCGGATCGCCTCATCGAAGGTGTTTTCCGACAAGAGGTCGATGATTCCCGCGGCTAAGCCCCCGAGAAAGTCGAGGTCGCTTCGTCTACTCGGCTGCTCGACCGGAAGCTCTTGTAGATCTGTAGGGCGTTCGCCAGATTCGCAAACCGGCCACTTCGCTGCGAGTTCGACGATGTTCATGGGAACATCGGGAAATGCGTCGTAAGATGCGTTGAAGTTCGCCAACGAGGCCTCGTCCCGGAAGTAGGCCGACCTGACAGCCGTTATTCTCTCAGGGCCACCAAGTAATTCCATGGTTCTAGGTCCCGCCCCGCCCCCTCCTTTTCCTGCAAGGCTGAGCAGGACCCTATCCCCAGCTTCACCCTCTGAGATTGCCCAGGCGGGAACCTCGCCACTAAAAGCGAACAACCCGTTGGCAGCGTAACTCTGCAGGTCCAGTGCCGCATCGCTTTTCAATGATCCACCAAGGTAACCAGACGCCAACGCAAGGGCGAAATTGTCGGCGTGGATGGGCACGAGGAGTTCACAGCTTGATGCCTTGCCTTTGGCTTTCGGTTCGAAATCGAGCTCGAGTTCGCGCTTATCGTCTGTCACTCGGCTGCCTCCACTTCTTCGAAATCATCGTTTGCCTCGATGGCGTCTTGGAACACCCTGACACTTTGGTCGAGAGATCCCAGCCCCACATACCGGCAAAGATCCATGCTCGGACGAGGTAACAAGCGAAACGATGCGGGTGGAGCGGCCCTTGGATCTATGTCCTTGAACGCGATGTAGAGCTCGGAACGGGCTCGGGAACTCATAACGTAGAGTGCCATGCGCTCGTTCAGAAAGCCCGAGGTATCGACGCTCATTCCTTCCATGCCGAGGAAGAAGACGATGTCGAATTCTAGACCCTTGGCGGACTGTGCATGGAGGAAGGTAATCGTGTTGCCACTTTCAAAGTCCAGCGACTGGTCGGTGTGCGTACTGTTTCCGCTGAGGTACATCTGCAAGTGCGGGGGCTTGGCCAGCTCGCTAACGCGCGTTTTGACCTGATTGTAGGCCCGCTTAACGTCCGTAGTCCCACCGTAGACGATCACGCCGACCTGCTTGCCCGGATTGATCTTCGCCTTTCGCGCAATGAAATCAGCGATGTCCCGGTCGTTGGCAGCGAAGACAACCTGCGGGTTCTCACCGTCTGCATCCGGCAGTTCTGCTATACCGCTCTCGTTTCCGACTTGGAAATGCTTGGCAAACTGGGCAATTGGCCGCGTGTTCCGAAAGTTCTTTTTCAAGCTGAAAACTCGATCGGCCGCGACACCGAGGAAAAGATGATCCTTGATATCCTTGATCCGGCTGTTCCGGGCAGCCTGCAAACGCTGGTTGTCGTCTGCGAAGATCGTCATCTGAGCCGCGACGCCGTGCGCATCCATTTGCTTCAGCATCATCCCGAGGGCCATATACATCTGGGGAGGAAAGTCTTGCCCCTCGTCGATGATGAGATGCCCCCAGGTAAACTTCCGGCTGGCCCCCTTTTGGATAGCATTGAGCGACCGGGCGCATATATCGGGCCAATCGTGGGCCCAGCGATCACCGGCGATCATCGGAGGCCAAGAGCCCGTCGCCCGCTTCCACCACTTACCTGCCCAGGTATGCATCGTACTCACGCCGACATCAGGAGCCACGTTGGACCTGCTGGACGTGTACTTGGCCAACACCTTGTTATACATAATAACATGCGGGTCTTGACCAAGCTTCCCGAGCTTCTGGGCACGGTGAAAAGCCATAACCGTTTTCCCGGTGCCCGGCGGGCCCACGACCAAGATCGCCCCGTCGGCCGGTGCATTGCCGTAAATACGACGCTGTTCTCGATCGAGATCACTTAGCGAGGGAAACCGCATCCTTAGCCCCCTAGAACCTTGCTGAAGTAACCTACCGGCTCCCGAACATCTCGCCCATTCTTTCGTCCGTCGCCGGACACCAAAACACGATCGAGGAGCACGTTCGAAAAAGTGCAGCTCGTCTCCGCGACAAGCGAGCACGCGTGGCACGCTGCACGGTTCAATCCATCAACACCCTGTGCGTCGAGTTCGCGGCAAACCGGGTCGCCGGAACACCATTGGCTGCGAGACACGGCGCGGTAGATAACATCCTCGAGTCTTTCGGGCGCCCCCATCTCGCTCAAACCACCCATGGATCCCTCGGCATCCGAGTCCGCCGTGTAGATGAGTAGCCCAGCATACGGCTCAGAGTCTGTTCCACAATAAATTCGCTCTCTTAACGAGGTCGAAGAATATCCGCAGTCAAAGGACAGCTGGTTTAGGAGCAAGTGGGCAAAACTGTGGACCATGATGAATGTCGGGTTCGCGTTGAACCCCATGCGTCCCGGCAATCCCAGCGCCTCGGCACTCACGAGATGTGACTGGGTGAACTCCTCGATTTGCTCTTCGTTTTCCTTCCTCCAGCCAGCGATCGCAGAGTTAGAGAATTCCAAGAAAACGCCTTCGCCAAGCACCATCATGGCCGGCAACCAGTCAGGCTGCTGCCGTCCCAGCGAAGGCGAGATCATGGCGTGTTTATCCGAGACGTTGCGCCGCTGGAAGCCCCGGAATGCACGGACCTCGCGGAGCCTTTCGACCCTAACGAAGCGTTCGAAGAGATCGTCGAGACCGAAGCGCGAAGTCGGTTTCTCTGGTCGGGCGATGAGCCACCGGGAATTCTGTCCCTTGGGGTTCGCAAGGACGGGAAATTCCTGATCGAGAATGCTCTGCTGGCTGATCTCGTCTGCCGGAGGGGTGGGGCCAGTTTCGGCTGGACTAGTTCCTAGGTCCACTTCGAAGCACGCAAGCGCATCCTCTAAGGTGATACCGACATCGATAGCGCGAGCCTCGAGGTTTGGGCGGGTGGCCTGGATCGCCATGGTTGTATCGCCGCCCTGCAAGTCCGCGAGCATCCTCGCCGTTTGCAAGGTGCTCTTGTAAATCGCGTCGGCACGGAGCTTTTCCCAGCTATCCTTCTCCGTGTCGCCGTCGATATCGAGCGCGGAGATCACGGAGGCGTAGTGTAGGGAACTGGAACCTCGCGGCTCCATGTAGAGCGGCTTCGGAACCCCGGGATTCCTCTTGTTGTCCGGGTCTACGCAAGTCGATGATTGCTCTCCGGGTTGGTAGCCACGGCATTTCTGCGGGAGCGGGCCATCTGCAATTCCCTCCAAGCTACCCGATGATCCACAACTGCACCGTATGACCATGCTTGAGAAGTCACCGCCGCTCTTGCCAGTTACCTCGAAGTGGAGCCTCGCGGTTTGACGACTGCAAGCACCATCTTTCGCGGGCTCGTGCGACCGGTGCCCCCACCAGTACCAATCAATCTCGTCGATGTGACCGTTGTCGCATGCCGCCACGAACCGCATGGGAACCAGCCTGGCATTCTTGCACTTGCCGCCATCGCAGGTTGGCTTGGGAAGACTGCCGTCATCCTTTAGGTTTTGCTTGTCTTTTTCCGGGGTCCACCGGGTCATCTTGCGGCATTCCGGGCAGAAGTGCCAATGCGGGAACCGCAATATCGCGACTGATTCCGTTGGCTTTCTCAGCTGGCGAGGCCGAAGCCAATCGGTGAGTGATCCCACCTCGATCTTCTCGAGATTGTAGCCCTTCGCCCAGCTTCCCGTGCCACGGACGAAAAAGGACTGGCCGTCGATCTCGCATAGCGAGCCAACACCGAATGGGCTTATGAGCTGCGCGCTACGAATTGTTGGCTTGGGCAAGTGCCATGTCCTCCAAGATAATTTCCTTGTCGACGTGCCGCATCGATTGCAGCGTGTGCCAGCCTGCCCCGTCGATCTTCTTGTTACCGTAGCGAACGAGCAAGTGCGGGCGCTGCTGGTTGCTGGCAAACGTATACTGCAGCCCTTCCACTGCGCTTGCCCATCGGGCCCACTCCTTCACTTTCTCGGTCAACTTCGCCGAGATACGATCCCGCTCTTCGGCTTCGCGTGGTCCGTCGTAGGCCCTCAACAGGCGCTGCTCGAGGCGCTCGATGATAGCTGCAACCGGCGGCTCAGCGGGATCGAACTGCCTAGCTGCCGCGTTTTTTCTTAGCCTTGTCCCGTGGCGCACGGCCGTGACCAAGGCCGCGTGAAGCCCCCGTTCAATCGCTGGCAAGGCTCCGGGCGTGACGCTTGTTGGTTCGACGAAGCTGTAGAAGCGCTCGTGGTAATCGCGGAAAGACTCGTAATGCGAGCGGTCCCTTGGCTTGCTCGGAGAATAGGCAGCCAAGACAAGGCCGGGCACTGCGCCACGTCCCACCCGGCTCGTCGCCTGGATGTATTCTGCACTGAGCTTGGGTTGACCGTTCACCATCATCATGCCGAGACGGTCGATATCGACGCCGACCGAAATGATGTTGGTGCACGGGACCACGTCGATCGCGGGTTGTTCTGGCCTATGCCGTCGGGCCAACAATTGTCTCGCCCTCGGAACCGGTGTCTCCGCGTGGGCCTTCAGTTCTAGCACCTGGAAGTTCGATGGCCGTTCGACCGCCTCGTCTGACGCGTAGACTTTCATGCGCGTTGGAATCTCGTCTCGGGTGGCGTTGACGATACGACCCAGTTCACGCTTGCTGTTATGGTAAGCTACCAACGTCCAGTAAGAATCTGCCTCGTTCGCGGTTAGCTCGCCGGCTTCAACGAGTTCGTATGACGACTGGAGTAGCGTTGCCATCGTCCAAGAGGCCGCGACAGTCGATCGAAGCCCCTGCGCCATCACCCCGGCATAAAGTCTCGACCTTTCCTTGTTGCCCGTATCGAGCTTCGAGAAAAAGGAATCCTCCGCGCGCAGACCGGGTGACGGAAACACCATCGATGGCCTACCGTATATCCTCCTGCACTGGACAGAAGCGTTCCTTATGGTTGCCGTAGAGGCAATCACTTTCGGCGGCTTTCCTCCGGCTGCCATCAGGGTCTCGAAAGCGGCTTCGTAGATCCCTGCCAGGGTCCCGAGCGGGCCCGAGATCAAATGCAGCTCGTCTTGGATCACGAGCGAGGGTGATGACCACTTCGTGCCGAGTCCGAGCAGGACCCCGCCGTTTTCCTTCCAAGGGATCATTGCGAACTTGTCGATGGTCCCGAGCAAAAACGAAGGCGGTGCGCGGAGCAACTGCTCGTCGACGAAGTAGACCGGCAATCCCCCGTGGAACGCGCAGTCCTCTTCCGGGCACCTCGTCGTGAAACTGTTGGCGGTCGCAACGAACCCGTAATAGGCCTCATCAGGGCTACCATCCGGCTTCGTTTTCTTCTCTTCTGGAACGAGCAGGGTCCCACACGATGGACAACTCTCGATGGGGTAAGGGTTCGCGTCGCGAGGTTGGCTCGAATCCAGAAGCTCTTGCGTCCTCGACATCGCCCCGTCATGGCTGCCAGCAAAGGAATTTGGGCTAACTTCGCCCCCCACGAATAGGCCGATCGAGAATTCTTCCTCGCCAACCGATGGATCGCCCGAAGCGGTCAATTCGCGCCTTATCATTTCCATGGCACAGATCACGCCGGCAGTACGTTGGAACTGGTCGGCGGTCAGGAAGCGGTAGGTATAGCGGTTGATGACCCCGGTTCCGCCGCCCGCTTTCCCTTCGAGAATCCGTCTCCGGAATAGCTCGAAGGCAGAAACGAACAAGTATGCCTCAGTCTTACCGCCGCCGGTCGAGAACCAGATGACATCAACGAGATCACGATCGGGAAGTTCTTTTCCCGCGAGCGAAGGCAAGACGAGAAGAAAGAACGCCAGCTGGAACGGGCGCCACTGCGCGGGATTCTCGAAATAGTCGATCGGGTCAGTTTCTGCCTTTCCAAGCGCGAAGGGCCCCTGCATTCCGTCTTCGCGCCCCCGGCCGGTCGCCCGGCCCGCGTGGGACATCGACATGAGCATCGCGCGGTTCGCCAGCATGAAGCAGCGGGCGATGCTCTCGTCGCTTTGAAGGATGCGAATACCATCCTTCATGCGTTCGGCACTTCGCTCGCATCGTCCGATCATTCTGGAGGCGTCGGCTGCCAGTTCGGAGTCAACCGGTATCGCGGCCTGCGAAGCTATCCATTCTTCGTAGAAATCGACCAATCCCGTTAGGCGCTCGATTAGCTCGGGACCGGAGAGGTCACCGTTGGCAAGGGGCGCGATCTTGAACAATTCGTCGTCGTCGAAGGAAATGAGTTCACCGTCCCTTGCGATCGACAGGTTGTCGAAGACCGGCCGCCAAACGTGGGCGGTGGGAAGAGCTTCGGTGCAGACCCATTCGCACTTGTCATTTTCAAGTTTCCAATCGGTCGCCACCCCGTGTCCAACGGCATAGGGGCGTTGCTCACCGTAAATGACCCGGAGTTCACGCTCCTCGTCCGTGGGTGGAACGTACCGGGCCGCCGGGTACTTGAGGATTTGGCCTTCGAGGGGCTCGGCTCGAATTGAAACCTGGTAAAGGGTGTCCTCGCTTGATCTCGCGTTCTTCGCCTCGTGGACGTTGGAGAGGCTAGTTGTCAGGAGAACGTCGCCACTTGGCAAGGTTCGCGCGAGCACTTCCAGTGTCGCGTGATCCTCGAGGACGAGGGTGGTCTCCAAGCCGGTTGCGTCAACAGCTTGCGATGCCCGGGCCAACGCGCGACGTTGCCACCGCCCATCGGCCTTGCTTCGCCGCCTCGCTGACTTCGCATCGAGAGATGCATCTGCCGGGACCGGGGCTTCCGCGGCCTTTGCCTTTGCCTTGGCAGCCTCGGGGTTTTCAGCATCTTCCCTCGGCTCAGCCTGTTCGTAGACGGCTGCGTCGACCGTGATCTTCACCTTGCTGCCCGGCGCAATGCACAATGACATCCCCATCGACGCCGGCAACATCGCACTAGACATGCTCAGCGGATCATCAACATCCTCGTCGGAGGCGTCCTCCGCTTCGTCCCCGCCAAGGTCAGCAGGGGAGCGCTCTGCGCGCGGGAAGAGCATGCCTTGCATGTAGGCGAGGCTCATTCGCCCTTCGATGATCTCGTCCTCATGGGTCCCGCTGGGTCCGGGCTTGCCAAGACCCGGCCCAATGAGCCTGCGGCGCGTTTCGCGAAGGACTTTGTCCCTGCCTAGCATTCAATCTCCCCCCTTGGACGCGCCATGATTGGCGGCCTTGCCAGTCAGTTCGGCCACAGCCTCGCGGGTCGCGACCAGTGTTAGGCCATGGTTCGCGCGCGAAATTCCCTTGTAGGCGCACGAGGCAAAACCGTGCTCCTGACCCAGTCCTGCTACGCAAACAAGCGGTCGTTCCAAGCCCTTGAAGTCCTCGATCGCCGCAACGAGGACACAGTCACGAGGTTTGCCGCCAAGGGCCCGCTTGCTCAA
Organism: Novosphingobium profundi; assembly: GCF_020524485.1. Taxonomy (GTDB): domain Bacteria; phylum Pseudomonadota; class Alphaproteobacteria; order Sphingomonadales; family Sphingomonadaceae; genus Novosphingobium; species Novosphingobium profundi_A. The sequence goes on from NZ_JAIVLF010000006.1 coordinate 171,086, forward strand.
TACTTCGGACCGCACGTTCTTCGAGTTGAGGAGGTCCACGGCTTTGGGGATTTCAGCACTGCTAGGCACCAGAAACGCGATCGAGTTTCGCGGGAGTTTGTCATCGTCACTCAACCATTTTCGGACCGCTGCGACTGCTCGGGGAAGAATTTCGCTTTCGGCCTCGACCAGTTGGAGGTCGACGATCCCGCTATCAGGCTTGCTGCTTGGCTTGCCGACATCTGCTCCCGCCAAGAACTTGATTGCCTCGACGATCTTTCCGGCGTTGCGAATATTGTTTTTGAGGTTAGTCACGACACCTTTGGACTTAAGGTATTCGAGGCAATTTTGATCCACCGGAAAACTTGGGGACACCTGGTAATTGGGATCGCCGAACCATCGCCAGCGACCGCTCTCCCAACCTCCAGCTAATACGCCGTCCACCAGGTCGATGCATTCTAATGAGCAAAGATCTTGCCCTTCATCGACCAAGAGCACGTCCCATGCTTTCCCTTCATCGCGAAACCCCTGGACTTCGTCGATCGTGGCGACAGTCACCCCGCTGGGTAATCCCTGATTAGATAGGAAACTAGCTAGGTAGCTGCTACGGGTTAGGAAGAGAACCGAGCGCCCCTCTGCTTCTTCGTAACGTGCGCAAGCGGCCGCTACGAACGTCTTGCCGGTACCTGCCCCCCCCGCGACGAGTATCCGCTCATTCTCGGAAATGGCGTCGAGCTTTTCGTATTGCTCGTCGGTGAACTGGTAGAGTCTTTGCCCCATGTCACGCAACTGACTGTTCAGAGAAGGAACGCGTTCGAAGTTCGGGCGCAGCGAATCCGAGATCCCCTTGACCAGTTGCGGCGAGAGCTCAACCGCATTCTTTTGTTTCGATGCCCAGTGGTCATATGCCCTCGCCAAAAATTTCTTGAACGAGTTGTGACCCTTGCAGTCTTCTTCGTAAGCAGTGATCTCATCTGGATGCTCGGGCAACAAGGTTGAACCGTCTTTGGCCAGCCTAGGGATATCGGTGAACACCACGGCCCAACCGCGGGGTACTCCGCGTAACTCGCGATAGAACTTGGGATTGAGGTAATTATTCTCCAGCGAAAAGTATGCAGACTTAGCCTGCTCGGCGGGGCCTTCCTTCTTGCGGTTCATTTCGTTGTTGCGGTTGGTGAATTCCCACATACCGTCCTTGCATGCGACCCGACCTCCCTTCACCTCGAGAAGGAGAATGCCGCGCCGCCCGATCAGGAAGAAATCCGCTTCCCCCCATCGCTTGTACTCGTGGTGACCGATGTTGAGCGAGTGAAGCGCAACGTCGTAGGCACTAAAGCCCACTTCCGTCAGGAATCCGAATACCCTCCGCTCCGCGGCGGAATCGCACCCTAAAAATTGCGCAGGAATTAGCTTCATATACCCCCGAGAATCGCCCCCCCCGAATGCCAAGTTGAATAGCCGGGAACTTCTTAAGAACCACACAAGGGATTGATAGCCCGCCAATTTTTCTTATTCAAGACGGGCTCCCGTTCTATTCCCCCCCCCCTTCGCAATACGACGCCAGACAGGAAGGAAGGCAGCAACATGAGCCCCGCAAGCCCGCGACATCAATCAACTGAAAAAGTCTGAAAACCGAGCGAAACACCTGGACCACCGCCGCCCCCCGTGCTAGCAAATATGGCATGACTCTCGATATCAAGACCCTCGACAAGGACGGGATGACCGCACCCCCGCTGACTTCCGCCAAAGCGCCAACGGCGACCCGATCGATCTACTCCGCGGTCGACTTGTTTGCCGGGTGCGGCGGGCTTGGCACCGGACTCGAGAACGCCGGCTTCACGACGGTCTTCGTCAACGAGCTCGACAAGGACGCGATGGCAACCTACCTGCGCAACCGGGGGCACGAGCTCGGCGGCATGCGCTTCTCTGAGAATGCCGAGCTTCGCTGCCACGATGCGCACGAACTCAAGGGAAAGCGCCTCGAGAAGCTGGTCAACGATCTCGGCTGTATGAGCGAAGTCGACTTGCGCTTCGAGCAAGCAAGCTACGGCAAGCTCAGCAACCTCGACCTCGTCGCCGGCGGCCCTCCTTGCCAAGGGTACTCGGGCATTGGTATCAGGCGTTCTTACGCGGTCGACAAGGAAGCCCTGCCTTCCAACCGGCTTTACGCGAGGATGACCACGATCATAGACCGGCTTCGTCCTCGCATGTTCCTGTTCGAGAACGTACGCGGACTCTTGACCTCCCGTTGGACGCGCGAGGGATCGCGGAAGATCTTCCCTGACGTCTTGGATGAATTCCGCAAGATCCCGGGCTATGAGGTCCGGTGGTCGTTGGTCTACGCCAAGGATTACGGCGTTCCGCAGAACCGCCCCCGCGTGCTGCTCGTTGGAATACGCAAGGACATTCTCGAGGCATGTAGCTTTCTCGACAAAGACACGGACTCTGAAGATGCTGTTGCATGCGGGTTCTTGCCTTCCCCGAACCCGGGATCGTTTCCCGACCTCGTCGACCTGCTTGGCGACCTCATCGACCCCAATATCACGAAGATCCTGCGAAGCGGCGACTTCTCCTCCGGTTCGTTCGAAACCACTGCCTACCCGCGCAAGCCGATGAATGAATTGCAGGAGGGCTTCCGCACCCCGCCGGCCTGGGCCGCTTCTCGGGCAGGCAAGCTGACGGAGCAGGAGTACAGCAAGCACAAGCGCGAGATAGTCGAGAAGTTCGACTACATGCTGGCGAACGGCGGCGAGATTCCTGCCCATGCGCAAACCAAGAAATTCTCGCAGCGCATCTTGAAGCCGCGTTGGGGGAATGCTGAGCCAAACATGACGGCAACCTCGCTTCCGGACGATTACGTCCATTTTAGCCAGCCGCGCATCCTCACCGTGAGGGAATGGGCAAGGCTCCAGATGTTCCCCGATTGGTACGAGTTCTCGGGCAAGCGGACGACCGGTGGTATCCGCCGGGCAGGGAACCCGCTCGAAGGCAATTTCGACCGCGAGGTTCCCAAGTACACGCAGATCGGCAATGCCGTTCCCGTTGGCCTCGCCGAGGCCGTCGGCAAGCATTTCCGCAAGGTTCTGGACGAGGCCGTGGGAACCCGTGCTTGAGAAGAGTGACACGGACGTCGGCGATGTCCTCGCCGCGTTCACGCGGCACGAGATCGACGTAGCGCTCTTGGTCCCCACCGATACGGGGCTGAAGAAGTCGATCATGGACGCGACCGCCAACGTGCGGGATTATCTCCTGTCGACCGGCATCCACGATTTCGACGGTCAGGCGCAAGGCCCGGAGAACAAGGTGGTCCGTAGGGCCTACTTCGTCGAGCCCGATCGCCTCATGGAATCGACGGTATCCCTGTATCGTCCCCAGACGAAGTCCGGCGACCCGCGTATCTGGTTCGCCCTGCTCCGGCGCTATGCCGATCCCTACAACTTGCTTGCCGTCTTCGAGCACGAAGGCGACCTCTACGTGGTCAACGCGAGCCGGCCTGAGGTCTTAGCATCCCTCGACAATGCTAGCAGCCCCCTTGGGCATATCGCGGTAAAGTACCGGCGAGGCGAGGACCCTGTCGTCGGCGAATTGCTCGATGCGCTGAGGAAGATTGCCGCGCAGGGGTTCGTTCGCACGCTACGTCCGGGCGACACCGGCGTCGGCATGACGCTGGAGACCTTGCTCGGCATCGCAGCCAATGCCGAGAAGACGCCCGACTTCAAGGGGATCGAGCTCAAGGCGAAGCGTATCAAGCGGGCTCCCACCAGATCCACGCTATTCTCGCAGTCGCCCGATTGGACGGTCAGCCCGGTCGGCTCGGCGTGGAACCTCCTCAGCACCTTTGGGTACCATCGCAATGGAAAGCTTCGCTTGAATTGCGAGATCAACGCGAAGGCTCCAAACTCCCTCGGGTTCATGCTGAGCGTCGACACGGAAAAGGACTGGCTGAGGCAGGACCACGTACGAGCCGAGGATGAACGACGCGCGCATGTAGTCACTTGGCCCCTCGAGGTCTTGAAAGGCAGGCTGCGCGAGAAGCATCCCCAGACTTTCTGGGTCGGTGCGCGCTGCCGCGGTAAAGGGGCAGACGAGCATTTCCATTACATGCAGGTAGAACACACGCGCTCACCGAACGTGCGTAATTTCCAAGCGCTCTTGGAAAGCGGCGTGATCTCGGTCGATTACCTCATGAGCCAGAGGGGCGAGAAGCAACTGGTCAGGGACCACGGCTACCTCTTCAAGATCAAGCAAAAGGACTTCCCGGCACTGTTCCCGCCATCCAATGTCCATGTCCTCGCCTGACACGGTCCTCGGGACCGGCGAAAAGCGAAAGCTGACGCTCCTCGCGGCCGATCTCGCGGACTGGTACCGGCAGGGTGGCGGCCGGTCCTTCCCATGGCGCGAGCCGGGTACGCCGCTCTACCAGCTCGTTTGCGTGGAAGTCTTGCTCCAGCGGACCCGGGCCGAGACAGTCGCAAGCTTCTACAACCGATTCTTCACGCGATTCCCGGGTTGGCACGAACTCGCGAACGCGCCAGGCGAAGAGCTCGAGGAGTTCCTCAAGCCGCTCGGCCTATGGAAACGCAGGACCGCCTCGTTGCGTGCACTCGCGGCATATGCCGCCGAGCATGACGGCATGTTTCCTAACCGTTACGAGGAGCTCCTGCAGGTGCCTGCCGTTGGCCAGTACGTTGCCCACGCGATCTTGATGTTCCAGCATGGAGGGAGGTTTCCTCTCATCGACGTGAACATGGCGCGCGTGGTGGAGCGCTTCGTGCGTCCGCGCAAACTCGCCGACATCCGGTACGACCCTTGGCTTCAGCAAGCTTGCAGGTGGCTGGTGAGGCGAGGCGACCCGAAAGTGGTCAATTGGTCAGTGCTTGACCATGCCGCGTTGACTTGTTGCGCGCGCGCGCCCGACTGCCAATCGTGTTTCGTTTCCAGAAGGTGCGCGTTCAAAGCGGCCTAGGCTCAGAACCCATTGATTGGCAGGCCGTGCTGTGATTCAGCCTCCGCGAAGAGACTGAGCATGAGCGACCTGTATTGGCTGACGGACGATCAGATGGCGCGTCTTTCGCCATATTTCCCTAGAAGCTACGGCAAGCCCCGGGTTGATGACCGGCAGGTCCTGAGTGGGATCATCTTCGTCAACCGGAACGGCCTGCGCTGGCAAGATGCGTTCAAGGAATACTGGCCGCACAAGACATTGTATAACCAGTGAAAACGTTTGGGCGAGTTGGGCGTGTGGACGAAGGGCTATCCTCCCAGCGCGCCGAACTGCAGACTATCACGGTCGATGCGACCTGTCTCAAGGCTCACCGCACGGCTTCCAGGCTTGGGGCAATAGGAGATCTCGGGGGCCAGATGAAGGATCACATCGGCGCAGCAGCTTTGCTCGATGACTTTCCCAAGGCACAATGGACGCTGGCCGCCCCGAGCCTTGATGCCGAATGGTTCCGGGACGCGCTCGAGCGAAAGAGCCTCAAACCCTGCTTTCCCGACCGCAGATCTCGCTCTATGCCAACCAAATACGACAAGCGCCGATACGAACGGCATAACCGCATCGAGATCATATTCGAATGCCTGAAGTCATGTCGCAACCCGCTACAATCGCGATCCGACCGTATTCTTCTCAACCCTCGCTCTCGCAGCTACCGTGATCTTCTGGCTCTGATCAACGAGCCCTGAGCCTAAGGGGTTTGCAAAAAGTTCCAGCCGCCCCAGCTATCAGCGATCTCATCGAAAATGGGGTCAGTGCAGCTGGCTAGAAGGTAGATTATGAATAGCTCAGTGATGCGGCGAGGTATGCTCCCAGCCAACCTCATCCATGGCAATCCAATTTCAGCCAAAAGATTCCCGGGATCGGCTGGGGGTGCTTTTTGACATATAACTTATAAGATTCTGAAATTTAAATAGAAAACAGATTAGTTGGTTTCCCTTCACCGCTCCAGCGCTTTTCTGCGGGTTTCCTGAGTTTACCGCGAATCACTCTGCGGTAAGACTGCGGTAAACGCCCCTGGCGCCAGCTCTTCGATATCATCGATGATGTCCTCGGTGACAGCCAACGCACCGCCCAGGTGAGAGGGGTCAGGGAGCGCTTAGAGGTCGCTGGTCGATGCCTTCTTGTGCCCCAGCATCATCTCCCCCTGCACCCATTGCGCCTCTCCCAGCCGTCTACGTGCGACCGTTGCCATAGACCGGCGTATCAACTTGGGGCCAGCCTCGCCGCGGCCAGGAAGGCCCAGCTCCTTGCGCATGTTATCCCAAGCGCCGCGCACGGTACTTACCGGCACGAAACGCCCCTCGACCGTGTCGAACCAGGCGTGAAGCTGCCAAGCCCGCGGGAGCGTGGGGCGATATTTGCGCGTCTGAGGGCGGCCAGGAAGGTTGAGGGCCACGCCAAAGCCCGCGAACTGGGTATCACGGTTTCCAGCACCCAGGTCCGTTCAGACGGGGCGCAACTGGCCAGGGCGGCAGAGCTTCTGGCGCGGGGCGATGTCAAGGTTGTCCTCGACAGCCGCTATCCCCTTGTGGACACGGCCCGAGCCCATGAGCGGGCCTTAATGGGGGGTATCCAAGGCAAACTCGTACTCACCACGACATAGGAGTATCGTTGCCCTAAGAGGACACTGCTGGAAAGTTCCGACCTTATCAGACGCTCAGCCACCATTTTCCGAGCCTCGAGAGCGGACCGGCCGCTTTTCCCTTCGAAGGACGCGGAACAGGCCGAGAGCGATATTTCTCATTCGAAATGACAAAGGTCGGATACCTGCAGATCGCCAGTGCTATGCCAGCGATCGCAGCAGAATGCTCGTCTCACTGTTGAGCACGCCTTCGATCATCCGTACCTCGCGCAGGACCCGGTCGAAGTCGGGCAGCGTCGGGCTGACGATCTCGGCGACAAGGTCCCAGGCGCCGTTCGTGGTGTGCAGGGCATGGATCTCACGGATCCCGCGCAGGAGGCGGATCACCGCATCGGTCGAACGGCCGGCGACCTCGACCAGCATGATCGCCCGGATCGCCCCTGAAGGCGCTTCCTCCTGCGCGCGGATGGTAAAGCCCAGGATCGCGCCGCTCTGCACCAGACGGTCGAGCCGGGTCTGGACCGTCGCGCGCGACACGCCCAGAATCTGCGCGATCTTGGACACAGGCGCGCGGCCATCGGTGCGCAGGATGCCGATCAGGCTCTGGTCCAGCTTGTCGAGAGATATCATGTCAGATTGCTCATCACGACCATGCAAATAGCCTAATATCCAGCACAAATGTAGCCATTTTCGACATTCACCATGAAACCTGCCTGCCTATCCTGAGCGAAAATCAGGAGACACAGCATGGTACCTTTCATTGGCGTTCCAGATCTTGCCCAGATCGTCGAAGCGGTCGGCCTCGAGGCCTTCCTGCGCGGCCTCGCCGAGCGGATCGAGGCCGATTTCGAGCGCTGGGAGGAATTCGACAAGTCCCCGCGCTACGCCAGCCACGTGCCCGGCGGCGTGATCGAACTCATGCCTGCGGCCGATCGTGAATATTTCGCCTTCAAGCAGGTGAACGGCCATCCCGGCAACACCGCCGCGGGCCTTCAGACGGTCGCGGCGCTGGGCGTGCTCACCCGCGTCGATACCGGCTACCCGGTCATGGTCAGCGAGATGACCTTGCTGACCGCACTGCGTACGGCCGCCATGTCGGCCCTGGCCGCGCGCTACCTCGCCCGCCCCGCCTCGCGTGTGCTGGCCATGATCGGACAGGGCGCGCAGTCCGAATTCCAGGCGACCGCGTTCAAGGCCCTGCTGGGCATCACCCGCGTGCAGGCCTGGGACATCGATCCGGCCGCCTCGCGCAAGTTCGCCCGGAACCTCGCCGACAGCGGCCTTGAGGTCGTAATCGCCCCGTCCGCCGACGAGGCGGTGATCGGCGCGGACATCGTCACCACCGTCACCGCAGACAAGGTGAACGCGCGCATCCTCAGCGCCAACATGACCGGCGCAGGGCTGCACATCAACGCGGTGGGCGGCGACTGCCCGGGCAAGACCGAGCTTGCCCCCGAGATCCTCCAGCGCGGCCGTGTCTTCGTGGAGTATACCCCGCAAACCCGCATCGAAGGCGAAATCCAGCAGATGCCGGACGATTTCGAGGTCACCGAGCTGTGGTCGGTCTTCTCAGGCAAGGCGTCCGGGCGCACGAGCGACGAGGAGATCACGATCTTCGATTCGGTGGGCTTCGGCATCGAGGACTTTTCGGCGCTGCGCTATCTCTACGACCTCCTGCCCGAACACGCGCCGCACACCGAGCTCGATCTCATTGCCCAACCGCAGGACCCGCGCGACCTGTTCGGCCTGCTCGCGCCTCGCCAGCCCGCACAGGCCTGATGCCCTCGGTCCAGGCGCCCGGGGCGGTCGTGATGATCCGCCCCCATTTCTTCGCGCCCAACCCGCAAACCCGATGTGACAACGCCTTCCAGAGCACGGTCGCGATCCAGGCCGATGCCCGCGCGGCGCTGGCCGAGGCCGCCCATGCCGAAGTTTCGCGCGCGGCGGACCGACTGGAGGCGGCGGGGATCCGGGTCCACCTGTTCGAGGACAGCGAGGCGGCGACGCCCGACTCGGTCTTTCCCAACAACTGGTTCTCGACCCACTCGGGCGGGCATCTGGCGATCTTCCCGCTCTTCGCGCCCAACCGCCGTTCCGAACGCCGCGAGGACATCGTCACCTTCCTCAAGCGGGCCTACCGTGTCCAGGAAGTGACCGACTGGTCGGGGCTGGAACATGACGGCCTCTACCTCGAAGGCACGGGCGCCATCGTGCTCGACCACTGCGAACGGGTGGCCTATGCGGCCCGTTCCAACCGCGCCAGCGAGGTCCTGCTCGAGCGGTTCTGCACCCGCTTTGCCTTTGAGCCGATGATGTTCGAGGCAACGGACGCAGACGGGATGGCGATCTACCATACCAACGTCATGCTCAGCATTGGCACGCAGTTGTGCGTCGCGGGTCTCGACACGCTGCGCGATGCGCGCCGCCGCGATGAACTCTACGCCCGGCTGACCGGCAATGGGCGCGAGCTGATCGCCATCGATCAGCACCAGGTCGGCGAATTCTGCGGCAACCTGATCGAGCTCGACGGGCGCTCCGGGCCGGTCATCGCGCTGTCGTCGCGCGCTCTGCGCGCGTTCGATGCCAGGCAGATCGCCCGGCTGGAGCGGGCCGCCCGCCTTGTCCCCCTGGACGTGCCGACCATCGAAATGGCCGGAGGTTCGGTCCGCTGCATGCTGGCAGGCATCCACCTCGCGCCGCGTCCCGCCTCCTGAGCACCCCCATCTCCCGGATCGTGGCAATGTAAAAAAGCGCACTTGCATCCCGCTCCGGGATTTGGTCCCCTCGCGCGTGAAGGGAAGCGGCGTCTTCAATGAGTTCCAAATCCACATCGAAGGACGTCGTCACGCCCGCCCCGACCGGTTCGGGCGAGGAGCTCGATCGGCTCTATCGCGGCTACAGGGACCGGCTGCGCCGCTATGTCGCGGCGAACTTCGGGCCCGGTCCCCCCGATCCGGAAGACGTGGTCCAGATCGCCTTCGAAAAATTTGCGGTGCGCGAGGACCGTCATGCCATCGAGAGCCCGGAGGCTTTCCTGGCCCGTTCGGCGCGCAACTACGTCCTCGACCAGCGCCGCCGCCAGAAAGTGCGCAGCGACCATGCCGAGGGCGAAAAGATTCTGGGCGCCCTGCATGACGACTGCGATGCCGAGCGCGTCTTATCGGCAAAGCAACGATGGCAGATCCTCGAGCGGACAATCCGCGCGATGGATCCCCGCCGGCAACAGGTCTTGATTATGAACCGCATTCACGGCGTAAGCTACGCAGAGATAGCGCGCCAACTCAAATGCTCGCCGACCCTGGTGAAGATGCACGCGGCCCAGGCACTCGTGCAGTGCGAGCGCGCGCTGAGGGAGGCGGAGGAAGAAACATGACGTCGCAGGCCGCCCGCGAAGACAGGGACCGTATCGACGAGCTGGCGAGCTACTGGGTCGTGCTGGCCAGTGAACGCGAGCTTGGCGCGGAGGAACGGCGCGAACGCGATGCCTGGCGCGCGGCCGACCCGCGCCACGAACGCACCTGGCAGGAGCTTTCGCGCACCTGGGGCGATATCGCCGCCCTGGAAGGCCTCGCCGATCTGGCCCCGCCACCGCCCGAAGCTCAGGCGGACGGCGCGCCTATGCGCTCATCCCTTACCCGTTTCGGACGGCACCCGATGGCATGGGCCGCGATAGCCGCCGTGCTTGTCGCTGTCGTGGCCATCTCGCTGCTGCTGCGCCCGCTTGCACCGGAACGCTACGAGACACGCCTTGCCGAGACGCGGCTCATCACGCTGCCTGATGGCTCGCAGGTGACCCTCGCGCCAGCCTCCACGCTCGAGGTACGCTTTGCCGATGCGCAGCGCCGCGTTGCGCTGACCCGCGGCGAAGCGTTCTTCGAGGTCGTCCATGACGCCAGCCGGCCGTTCACTGTTGAGGCCGGGCAATCGCGCGTGCGCGTGCTGGGCACCAAGTTCGACGTCAACTTCACCGACCAGTCGGTGCGCGTCGCGGTGCTCCAGGGCAAGGTCGAAGTGGCCCATCCCGGAGGCGATGGAGCGCCTTTGCGCGCCACCCGGCTTCGCGCTGGGGAGCGCACCGAGGTCCAGTTTACCACTGCCGCACCAGGCCTGGCAGCACCGGGCCTGGCAGCACCGGGCCTGGCAGCACCGGGCCCATCTGGCGAAATGCCCGCCGGAGCATCGCGTCCAGCCCCGCCATCGCCTGCCCCCTCCCCCGGGGCCTGGCGCGAGGGCCGCCTCGTCTATGACAACGTGCGGCTTGCCGATCTCGTCTCCGACGTGAACCGCTACTACGCGCCGGGAGTGACGATGCGCGATCCGGCCATCGGGGACCTGCGCGTCACGGCCGCCTTCAAGGTCAGCGAGATCCCCGCCTTCGTCAGCGCGCTTGACGGGGTCATTCCGGTCACGGCGCAGGAGACCCCGGACGGCGCCTTCCGTCTTGACCGCGCCCGCCGCTGAGAACCTCGCGACCCCGTTCTCCCGACATATTGCATCGCGTGTGGCTCCCTTGTGACAAAAAAATTTCACCCACCCCCTGACGATCGCCTGTCCGCGTGCGTCATCGGGGTGTTGGTCGGTGCATGCGGACACTGCGTCGCGGCACCGGGCAGCGCCACCGTTCAGGGACGGATCAGGGGGAAATGCAAATGTTGAGCCTATTCAAGTCGCGTCTGGTGCTGGCCTCGGCGCTCGGGGTTTCGGTGTCGGCACTCGCCACGGCCACGCCGGTCATGGCGCAGACGCAGGTGCGTCAGTTCGATATCCCGGCCCAGGCGCTGGCCTCCAGCCTGCTGGAGTTCTCGCGCCAGTCCGACATCATGGTCGTCGTCGCGCCCGATCTTGCCGCAGGCCGGACAGCGCCTGCCCTGCGCGGTCGCTATGCCAGCGAGGATGCCATTGCCCGCCTGCTGCGGGGAAGCGGCCTTCGCGCGGTGGCCAATGCGCGCGGAGGGTATCGCATCGAACGCGCGGACAGTGCGCCCTCCGCGACCCGCCAGGACGCCGCCAGTGCGCCGGGCTCTTCGGGTGAAGGCATTGTCGTGACGGGCTCGCGCATTGATCTTCCGGGCTACGAATCGCCCACTCCGCTCCTGCGCATGACGCAGGCCGACCTGCAGGTCGTGAGCCGTCCGAACCTGGGCGCCGCCTTCGCCGACCTGCCCCAGTTCAAAGCCGCCGAGTCCCCGGTGACGTCGAGCACGAACACCGGCGCGGGGCGCTTTCCGATCAACATCCGCGGCCTTGGCGCGCAGCGCTCGCTCCTGCTCATGGATGGCCGCCGGCTGGTCGACGGGGACCTGAACTCGGTTCCCTCGATCATGATCGCCAACGTCGATGTGGTCACGGGCGGCGCTTCGGCCGCCTGGGGTTCGGACGCGGTCGCAGGCGTCGTCAACCTCATCGTCGACAGCGACTACGAAGGCGTCCGTCTGGGCGCCCACAGCGGCATTTCCTCGCGCGGGGACGCGCAGGAGTACGGCATCTCGGGCAAGTTCGGGACGAGCTTCGCCGATGGTCGCGGCCATTTCGTGATCGGCGGGGAATACGTCGACAACAAGGGCATTCCCCGGCGCACCGACCGGGCCAACACCGGCCGCTGGTCGAGCCTTGGCAACACCACGCTGACGCCGGGCATCGGCTATGCCACGCGCCTCAAGGGCGGCTACATCACCTCGGGCGTGCTGCAGGGGCAAGGCTTCAACCCGGACGGCACCTTGCGCACTCCCGACATCGGCACGGTCGTCGGCAGCAGCATGATCGGCGGTGAAGGCCCTTCGAACGACGATTACAGCGTGCTCGTCACGCCCCAGCGCCGCTACGCGATCATGGGAAAGGCGTCCTATGAGCTGACCGACACGCTGCAGATCAGCGCAGACCTTCGCTATTCGCGCTTCTACAATTCCTATGCCTGGTTCGGCAGCCACATCGACAACTGGACGATCCAGGCCGACAACGCCTTTCTCAACAGCGATATCCGCCAGGCACTGGCCGCGGCCGGACAGGACAGCTTCACGCTGTCACGCTTCAACGGCGATCTTGCCTTCGCGGACATCGACGTCGACCGCCGCAACATCCAGGGCACGATCGCCCTGGATGGCAGCTTTGGCGACGGACGCTGGCGCTATGGTGCCTATTACAGCCACGGCGAATACCGCAACAAGCTGCGCACGCCCGGCTTCCTCATCGCCGAGAACTTCGCCAACGCGGTCGACGCCGTCATCGACCCGGCCACCGGCGCGCCGGTCTGCCGTGTCCAGCTGACCCAGGGCGTCAGCGGCTGCGTGCCGGTCAACCTCTTCGGCGAGGGCGCGCCCAGCCAGGCCGCCATCGATTACACGACCGGAACGCCGCGCTTCAACGGGCTCGACAAGCTCGACACCTATGGCGCCTCGCTGCGCGGCGAGCCGGTGGACCTGCCCGCAGGCCCAGTCTCGATTGCCCTGGGCGTCGAGGGGCGCCGTCTCTCCACCCGCGCCAACATCAGCGAGATGGACGCAGCCGGTGCCTTCCGCACCTTCAACTTCAGCGGCTTTTCGGGCAGCTACAACGTCAAGGAAGCCTTCGGCGAAATCGTCCTCCCGCTCGTCCACGACACCCCGCTGCTGCGCAATCTGCAGCTGAACGGCGCGGTGCGCGCCTCCGACTACAGCACGAGCGGTACGATCTGGTCCTGGAAGCTGGGGCTGACCAACGAGTTCTTTCCGGGCGTCATCGGCCGCGTGACCCGTTCGCGCGACATCCGCGCTCCCAATCTTACCGAGCTCTACACCACCCCGACGATGAGCTACGGCGGCATCGTCGATCCGCGCAATCCGGATGCCGGGACCACCAGCACCCTGATCTACGGCGGCGGCAATCCGCAGCTGCAGCCCGAGCTGGCGAACACCTGGACCGCGGGCCTGACGATGGCGCCTCTTCCCGGCCTGACCGCCTCGATCGACTACTTCAACATCGCGATCAACGATGTCATCTCGACGCTGGGCGGACAGAACATCGTCGACCGCTGCGAGGCGGGCAACACGAACCTGTGCGGCTACATCAACCGTGACAGCGCGGGCCGGATCACCAGCATCACGTCCTCGCAGGTCAACCTCGCGCAGTTCAAGACCGACGGGATCGACGCCGAGGTGGCTTATAGCCTGCCGCTCAACAATTCGGCGAACGGTCGGATCGACGTGCGTCTCATCGGGACCTGGGTGAACAGCTTCACCCGCGACGATGACATCACCAAGATCGAGTACGTCGGGACGCAGGGCTATGCCTTCAGCGACGGCACACCGCGTCTGCGCGCCAACCTCTCGGTCGGCTATGCCAGCGACGGGTTCAGTGGCCTTGTGCGCGGGCGGTTCATTTCGGCCGGGTACTGGGACCGCACACGCCCCACGCTGACCAACAACGACTACGCCGCCTTCATGTATTTCGACCTCAACCTCAGCCAGAAGGTCGCGATTGCCGGCGGCAAGTCGCTGGAAATCTACGGCAACGTCGCCAACCTGTTCGACAAGGACCCGCCGATCTACTCCACCTTCACGCCGTACTACGACGTGATCGGTCGGTACATGACGATCGGCGCCCGCCTCGAGTTCTGATCGGGTCCCGACCGGACTGCGGGGCACGCGTACCTGCCCCGCAGTCCTTTTTCGCGCCTTGAACATCCCGTAGATCGCAAGAGGGCATCGCAGGTGAAGGACCTTTCGCGCGCGGCAACCGCGCAACTCCGGCCGATTGTGCTGGCAGGCGCATTGGCCGCCAGTCTCGGCTTTGCCACCTCCGGCCAGACCGCCGCGCCTCACGACACGGCCGCCCCCGCACGGAGTTTGCAGGTCGAACGCCGCATCACACCGGACGACATCATGGGCCTGACCGGGGTCCACGACCCGCAGATAGCGCCCGATGGCACGCAGGTTCTCTACGTCACCCAGCCCCGCCTGGCGACGGGCGCGCCGGAGCGTTCGGAAATCTGGATCGCGGCGCACGACCGCGCCTCGCCCCCGGTGCGCCTGACGCAGGGCACGTGGAAGGAGGGGAGCCCGCGCTGGTCGCCCGATGGCACGGCCATCGCCTATATCTCGAACCGCAAGGCACCGGACGATGCGACCGGCACCGCGACGCGCCAGATCTGGATCGTGCGCCCCGGCCGCGAGGCACCTCGCCCCGTCACGCGCTTCGCAGATGGCGTGCGCAGCTTTGCCTGGGCCCCGGACGGCCAGAGCCTGGCGGTGCTGGCGCGCGCACCGCACGAGGAGACCGCCCACCCGATCCAGGAGGTCGATGCGCCGGGCGTCCCGGTCGACCTGTGGATCCAGGACCTGGCCTCGGGCACCGTGCGGCGCATCGCGGTCAAGGGGCGCACCCTGTCCGATGTCAGCTGGTCGCCCGACGGCACGCGCATCGCGGTTCGCGCGGCCGCGACCTCGGGCCTCAACGACCGCTTCTACCATTCCGAACTGCGCGTGCTCGATGTCGCGAGCTGCGCGAGCCTGCGCACCCTGCGCAAGAGCGCCTATAGCGGAGCGAGCTGGTCACCGGACAGCCGCAAGGTCGCCTTCACCGCTCCGGCACAGGGGACCATTGGAATCGACGCCTTCGTCGCCGACGTCGCCTCGGGTAGAGTGCGCAAGGTCGGCGCCGATCTCGACGGCACGATCCGGCAGATCGTATGGTCGGGCGAGGCCGACACGCTCCTTGCTCGCGCCGTCATTCATACCCGCCAGCAGATCGTCCGCATCGACGCCGGGACCGGACGGGCCAGCCCGTACCTGCCCTTTGAGGGACGCATCACGGACTTTTCGGTGGCGGCGGACGGCCAGATTGCCCTCGCGGCGAGTACGCCCGAGCGTCCTGCCGATATCTGGATACACGGGGACGCCAGGCTCACCGCACTTACCGATCTCAACCCCCAGGTCCGCAGGGTTGCGCTCGGCACCGTCGAGGAAGTGCAATGGACCAGCCAGCGTGACGGCCAGACGATCTATGGCGTGCTGGTGCTCCCCCCCGACCACGTTCCAGGCAGCCCGCGCAAGACGGTCGTCCTCGCGCACGGTGGCCCCCACGAAGCCTGGGCTACGGCCTGGCAGGGCAGCTGGATCGACTGGGCGCAGCTTCTCGCCAGCCACGGCTACGCGGTCCTCCTGCCCAATCCGCGCGGTTCGGCAGGTCAGGGCAACACTTATGCGCGCGGGGTTATCTCAGGATGGGGCACGCGGGACTACCAGGACCTGACCGACGGCGTCGACATGCTGGTGGCGCGCGGCATCGCCGATCCGGCACGTCTGGGCATCGGAGGCTGGAGCTACGGCGGCTTCCTCTCGGCCTGGGCGGTGACCCACGACCGCCGCTTTCGCACCGCAGTGATCGGCGCGGCGCCCACCGATCCGCTGACGCTCGCGCTCGCCACCGACACGCCCGACTTCGTGACGGCCTATTTCGGCCTTCCGCCCGAAGCGATCGCCCGGATGGACCGGTCCGCTCCCTTGCGCGCGCTCGACAAGGTCGAGGCGCCGGTGCTCGTCCTCCATGGCGAAGAAGATGCGCGCGTCCCCCTTTCGCAAGGGCTCGCCTTCTATCGCGGCCTGCGCTTGCTCGGAAAGCCAGCCAGCATGGTCACCTATCCGGGCGAGCCGCACCGGATCGGCGGCCCCGATCATCAACGCGACATCCAGGAGCGCGTGCTCGCCTGGTTCGATGCGCACCTGTGACCCTGTACCCCTGTGACAAGGAGACTTCGGCATGACACAAGCAACCACCCCTGTGGGCCTGCGCCGACGCGACGTGCTGACCCGCTCCGCCGCGCTGGCCCCTGCCCTGGGCTCTGCCCTCACCGCTCCGGCCGTGCTGGCCGCTTCCAGGGAGAATGCGCCTGTGAATGACATCCTCGACATGAGCGCGGTCTCGCTCGCCAAGGCCTTGCGCCGCAAGGAACTCTCGGCGCGCGAAGTCATGTCCGCGCATCTCGAACGGGTCGATGCGCTCAACCCCAGATTCAACGCCATCGTCTCGCGGATTGATGGCGATGCCGCGCTGGCCCAGGCCCGCAGGCTGGACGAGGACGCAGCCAAGGGCCGCTTTCACGGACCTCTCCATGGCTTCCCTCACGCGGTCAAGGACACCGCCTCCACCCGCGGCATCGCCAGCACGCAAGGCTCGCCGATCCTGAAGGACAACGTTCCCGACGCAGATTCGCTGGTCGTCGCCCGCATGCGCGCGGCCGGAGCGATCTTCGTGGGCAAGAGCAACGTGCCCGAGTTCGCGCTGGGCTCGCATTCCTACAACCCTGTCTTCGGGATCACGCGCAACGCCTACGATCCGCGCAAATCCGCCGGGGGCAGCACCGGGGGCGGCTCGGTGGCGCTGGCGCTGCGCATGGTGCCACTGGCCGATGGCAGCGACTTCGGCGGTTCGCTGCGCAACCCGGCCGGATGGAACAATGTGTTCGGCTTCCGCCCTTCCTGGGGTCGGGTTCCCTCGCTCCCCAACACCGACCTGTTCTGGCAGAACTTCGCAACGTCAGGACCGATGGGCCGCCATGTCGAGGACGTAGCGTTGCTGATGTCGGTCCAGTCCGGCCCCGATCCACGCGCGCCCTTCGCGCAGGACGACGACCCGGCCCTCTTCGCGCAGCCGCTCGCGCGCGACTGGAAGGGCGCCCGCATCGGGTGGCTGGGCGATCTGGGCGGCGCGCTCCCCATGGAAGCGGGCGTGCTGGAGACCTGCGAGAAGGCGCTCGGTGCTTTCGCATCCCTGGGCATGGAAGTAGGCGAGGCGAGCTTGTCCGAAGACGCCGAGGCAATGTGGCAGACCGCCGTCACGCTGCGCCACTGGTCGGTAGGCGCCGACCTTCAGGGCTTCTACGACGATCCCGAAACGCGCCGTCTGATGAAGCCCGAAGCGATCTGGGAAGTCGAAGGCTACAAGCGCCAGACCGCGCCGCAGCTGGTCACTGCAAGCGAAGGCCGCACCCGCATCGCCAAGGCGTTCCAGAAGGCGTTCACGCGCCACGATTTCCTTGCGCTCCCGACCGCGCAGGTCTTCCCCTTCGATGTCGACCAGCACTGGCCCCACGAGATCGCCGGACGCCGTATGGATTCCTACCACCGCTGGATGGAAGTTACCCTGCCTGCCACCATGGCCGCTTTGCCGGTCCTCGCCATTCCGGCAGGTTTCGGCGGCGCGGGGAATCTTCCCATCGGCATCCAGCTGATCGGCCCGCGCAACGCCGACCTGGCCGTCCTGCAACTGGGTCACGCCTACGAGCAGGCCAGCGCCTGGATCGCACAGGCCCGCCCGCCCGTGCTGCGCGCCTGATCTTCCCATGCAGGACGCGCCCGCACGCCCCTTCCTGATAAGGCTTTCCACATGACCTTTCCGACAGGCGCCCCGGGCGACCTTGCCGACCTCATCCGCTCCCACCCGCTGGCCTGGCTCGTCACCTCGGGCGCAGAGGGTTTCGATGCATCTGCACTTCCCCTCGTCGCCGAGACCGGCCCGGACGGAGAGGTCGTTGCGCTTATCGGCCATTGCGCGCGCACGAACCCGCAGGTCGCGGCCCTGCGCCAGGAGCCCCGCGCCTGGGCGCTGTTCATGGGAGCGCAGGGCTATGTCTCGCCCGGCCATGTTTCCAAGGCCCACTGGGTTCCGACCTGGAACTACGCCGTCGCCGTGCTCACGCTCGAGGTCGAACTGCGCGAGGTGGGCACCGAGGAGGCCGTGCGCCTGCTGGTCGACGAGGCCGAGGCGGACCGGCCCGTGCCCTGGCGCATGGAGGATGCGGGATCGCGCGCGCCGCAGATGCTGTCACGGATCATCGGCTTTCGCGCCGCGATCACCGACAGGGACCTGCGCTTCAAGCTGGGACAGGACGAGGACCTGCCCACCTTGCGCGAAATCCTCGCCGGGCTGGAGGGTACGAAGCTTGCCGCCGCGATGCACCGCGCCAACGCGGGTCGCCTCGCGCCTGCGGCGCAGGATGTGCCCCGGCTGTGAGCGGGCATCGGTTCGACGGCGCGGCGCACCACCGGCTACTGCGCCGTCGCCATCGGCATCGCCGCCGCCTTCGGCCTGACGCGAGCACGCTAGATGCGGCGGCTTGCGCGCTCGTAGCCGACGCGCCGCCTCTTGATCCACCAGTTGCAACTCGCTCGCAGAAGCACTAGGCCGCGGGCGTGAAAAACAGCACCCTTCGCGCCTGGGACGTGGTCCATACCTGGAGCAGCCTTGTCTGCACGGCATTCCTGCTGATGCTGTGCCTGACCGGCCTGCCGCTGATCTTCCACGACGAGATCGACGTGCTGAGCGAAGGCACGCCCGACGTGGGAATGCCCGGTGTCGCATCGTCTGGCGAAGCCAGCGGGCTTCTGCCGCTCGACCGGATGCTGCAGGTCGCCCTTGCCAGCCGCCCCGGCGAAGTGCCCACGTTCATGGCCTTCGACAACACCCAGCCGCTGATGACCGTCACCACCGCGCCGCGGCCCGATTCCCCAGGCGCGGACATGACCGTGATGGTGCTCGACCGATCCACCGGAAAGCTGGTCTCCGCGCTGGACGAAAGCGGGATCATGCATTTCCTGCTGCAACTCCACACCGACATGTTCCTGGGGCTAGGGGGCATGCTGTTCCTGGGCGCCATGGGCCTGCTGTTCGCGGTCGCGGTTGTCTCAGGCCTGGTGCTCTACGCCCCGTTCATGCGCAAACTCGCTTTCGGCAGCCTGCGCACCTCGCGCAGCCGGCGCGTCAAATGGCTGGACTATCACAACCTGCTGGGGATCGTCGCCCTGGCCTGGACCCTCGTCGTGGGGTTGACCGGCGTGGTGAATACCCTCGCTGATCCGATCAATGCCTCGTGGAAGGCAACCGAGCTTGCCCGCATGATCTCGACCTATTCAGGCCAGGCCGCGCTCGCGCCTGCCGACTACGGGTCGCTCGACGAAGCGATGGCGAATGCGCGCAAGGCCCTCCCCGGCCGCAACCCGCAGTTCATCGGATTCCCGGGCGGCAACTACAGTTCGGGGCACCACTACGGCATCTTCTTCCAGGGCGACACCCCGCTGACCGAACATCTCCTGACCGTCGCCCTGATCGATGCGCGAACCGGCGCGCTGACCGCCAGCGCGCCAATGCCCTGGTACGCCAAGGCGCTCGCCCTCTCGCAGCCGCTCCATTTTGGCGACTACGGCGGGCTGCCGCTCAAGATCATCTGGGCAATCCTCGACATCTTCACCCTCGTGATCCTGGGCAGCGGCCTCTATCTCTGGCTCGCCCGGCGCCGGTCGCGCCGATCCGGCGAGGATGTACGCAGCGCTCTGCCCCTGACCCGCGAGGCCCTGACCCGCGAGGCCCTGACCCGCGAGGCGGCGCGATGAAGCGCGCGCGTCAGCCGCTGCGACAGGTCTTCGCCGCCCCGGCCTGCATCGCCGTGGCCAGCCTTGCCGGCCTGCTTTGCGCGCTCACCGGCGATGGCCTGCGCGATGCGCTGTCGTGGGCGGCGCTCGGTCTGCCAGTGGCGACTCTCCCCTGGGCCTGGGCCCGGCGCCGCAGCTGATCACGCGCTGGCAAATTCACGATTGATTCTGCAACTTATTCGCATTAGCCGGCCAGCAACGATAGCCAACATTCCCCAAGGGAGCCGAAATGAGCCTTTCCACCCGCGTTGCCGTCCTCGCCACGGTATCGGCGCTGACCCTCGTGTCCGCAGCCCCGGCCTGGTCCCAGACCGACACGGCGTCCGATACGGCGTCCGACACCGCGTCCGGCGACGATGACATCATCGTCACGGCCCAGCGCAGCAACCGCACAGAAGTGATCCGCGGCGGTTCGCTCGGCGTGCTGGGTGAGAAGGACGCGCTGGACGTGCCCTTCAGCATCAAGAGCTACGGCGAGACGCTCATCCTCAACCAGCAGCCCAACACGCTGGGCCAACTGCTCGAGAACGATCCCTCGGTGCGCACCACCTATGGCTTCGGCAACGCCTCGGAGCAGTTCGTGATACGCGGCTTCACGCTCTATGGCGACGATGTCGGGCTGAACGGCCTCTATGGCATCACCCCGCGCCAGCTGGTCGCGCCCGAACTCTATTCGCAGGTGCAGGTGCTCAACGGTGCCAGCGCCTTCGTCAACGGCGCAGCGCCGGGGGGATCGGGCCTGGGCGGCAGCGTCAACCTCGTTACCAAGACGGCAGGCAATACCCCCCTCACCCGGGCGACGGCCAACTACACCTCCAGCGGCCACTTCGGCGGCAGCTTCGATGTCGCGCGCCGCTTTGGCGACGGCGCATGGGGCCTCAGGATCAACGGTGCCGTGCGCTCGGGCGATGTCGCCATCAACGATGAGAACCGGCGCGCCTACGTGATCGGCGCGAGCCTCGATTACCGGGGCGAGCGCGCCCGCCTGTTCCTCGACCTTGCCTACCAGCGCTACGAGGTCCGCGGCCAGCGCCCGACCGTCTCGCTGGGAGCAGGCGTCACCGATATCCCGCGTGTTCCGGGCGCATCGCACAATTATGGCCAGCAGTTCACCTATTCCAAGCTGCGTGACATCTTCGGCACGCTGCGCGCGGAATACGACCTTTCCGACAAGGCCATGCTCTACGCCTCGTTCGGCGCGCGCGATGGTTCGGAAGAAGGTGTCTACAGCGGCCTCACGGTCACCGACGCGGTGACGGGCGCGGCCAACGGCAGCGCCTCCTACATCCCCTATACCTCCAACAACGAAGCCGCGACCGGAGGGCTTCGCGTAAAGCTGGACGCCGCGGGGGTCACCAACGAGTTCAACGTCGGTGCCTCGTACATCTGGCAGGTGGCGCGCACGGCGTACGATTTCGTCTATGGCGGTTCGGACTTTTCCGCGCCCATCGCCACCAATCTCTATGATACGCCGCAGGTCGCGCGGCCCGATGGCTACCACTTTGCGGGCGGTGATCTCGACGATCCCTTCCCGATCACCCGCAACCGGCTGGGCAGCGTCTTCGTCTCGGACACCATGGGCCTGTGGCAGGACCGCCTCCTGATCACCGCCGGAATGCGTCTCCAGTCGATCACCACGAAGAGCTACGCCTACGCCGACGGCGCGCTCAGCACCACCTACGATGAAAGCGCGGTCACGCCTGTCGTCGGCGTCGTCTTCAAGCCTGTCGAGGGTCTCTCGTTCTTCGCCAACCGCGCCGAAGGCCTGGTCCAGGGCGACCGGGCGAGCATGGACACCAACCTCACCAATCCCGGCGAGGTCTTCGCCCCATTCAAGACCAAGCAGTACGAGGCGGGCGCCAAGCTGCGCCTGGGCGTCTTCAACCTCTCGCTCGCCGCTTTCCAGATCGACCGTCCAAGCGGCTTCAGCATCTCGACGCCGACCCCGACCAACGCGAACGCCATCACCTACGGGATCTACGGCGAACAGCGCAATCGCGGTATCGAGTTCAGCATGGACGGCGAGATCACCCGGGGCCTCAGGGTTATCGCGGGCACGACCTATACCGATGCCAAACTGCGCCGGACGTCGGGCGCGGTGAACGAGGGCAATGGCGCGATCGGGGTTCCGGAATGGATGGCCAACGCCAACGTCGAATGGGACCTGCCCTTCGGTGCCACCCTGACCGGGCGCGTTGTCTACACCGGCAAGCAGTGGGTGAACGCAGCGAACACCCTCGAACTTGATGACTGGACCCGCGTGGATCTTGGCGCGCGCTACGTTCTCGATGCCGGCGACAAGCCGCTCACCTTGCGCTTCACGGTCGATAACGTGGCGAACACCCGTTACTGGTCCTCGGCATTCGGAGCCTCAAGCGCGGCCCTCCTGCAAGGCGCTCCGCGCACCTTCAAGGCTTCGGCCTCGATCGACTTCTAGGCCGACTTCAGCACATGTTCCAGGGGGGGCCAAGCCCGCCCTGGAATGGCAGATGCGTTGCGATGGTAGAGGCCGCGAGAAGCCCCGCCCCCCTATTTTCGGACAAGGCCTGCACATGGCGAAGGCGGGGGCAGGGATGACGACGCAGGGATTGCATGCTGCCATGGCATTTTTGCAGGCATTCGTGTCGCGACTGCCATCGGGATCGAAGCGCACGATGCCCTGATCCCGCGATATCTGCTGTGACAGTTTGGAGAAGCTTGGCGGGCAGGCCAGTTTGAGGCGCATCGCGGATGCGAAGGGCCGTTGCAGCCCTCTGGGTTTCTTCGCTCGAACCGCATCTTTTGGCGCGTAGCTGCTTCGCGAATACCCCCTGCATTCGCGGCATCGTACTTCAGCGGTTTTCCTATGTGTATCCTCCCAGGCCCACCTTCGCGCATCCATGCCTTGAGGGCGCCGCCACATCATCAACGCGCAATCTCGATGTCCCGAAGCTGTCAAAAAGAACACCTAAGCGCCGCCCAGCAAACAGGAGTGCGCCTTGGGCTGGCTACGCGACATCGACCGATGGTTCCTATCCGAAGTGCTGCCCCATGCTGCGGCGTACCGGGCGCGTGCCGCGCATTTCTGCGGCCGCGACGAAGCCGACGACCTCGTTCAGGAGGCCTATGCGCGGGTCCTGGATACGCAGGATTTCCACGCGATCCAGTCCCCGCGCGGCTTCGTGCTCACGATCGTGCGCAACCTTGCCCTGGAACGGCTGCGCCGGGCGAATGTCGTGCGCATCGATTATCTGGCCTCGCTCGAAGCGCTTGACGTAGCCGACCCGGCGCCCGATGCCTTCATGGTCTCCTCCGGCCGCTCGGAACTGCGCCAGCTTGCCCGCATCATGGAGAGCCTGCCCCCTCAATGCGGGCGGGTTCTGCACATGCGCAAGATCCAGGGGATGGCACCTGGACAGATTGCCGAGGCACTCTCCATTTCGCTTTCCACGGTCGAAAAGCATCTGGCCAAGGGTCTTGCCCTTGTAACGCGAGCACGGCGTGACGATAATGCACGACCGGAGGTAGAGTGCCCGAGAATTCCAGCCCCGACACGACGCGTATCGACTTGATCGAGATCGCGTCAGGATGGCTTGTCGGCCTCGATGCCGGCACCGCGGACGTGCGCGCCTTCGAAGCCTGGCGCGATGCTGACCCACGCCATGCGGCCGCGTTTGCCGAGGTTGCAGGCGCGTGGAGCGACATGGGCGACATGCGCCTTCTTGAAGACACCCCATCCGCACCACCGTTGGATGCAGGCTCCCCTCAGGAGGGCATGGACGATGCTGCAGACCATGCGCCCGCGACACGCGGCAGCCGCCGCAAGGTTCTTCGCGCCGGGCTCGCCGTCGGCGCGCTTGCGCTTGGCGCCGCAGGCCTGACCTACCGCGCGGCCGCCCGCGAGAGCGCACGTACCGGCGTCGGGGAAAATGCCAGAGTGACGAGCGGTTCGGCAATGACCGTCGATCTCAACACCGACAGCCGTATTTTCTGGAAGGACGGAGACCCGCTCAAGCTCTGGCTGGAACGCGGCGAGATCGCCATTCGTCTCACCGCTGCGCACAGGCTTTCGCTTCTCACCCAGGGCGGAACTTTCCACCTGATGCCCGGCATCTACAACGCCCGCATCCGAGACGCGAGTTGCGAGCTCACCGTCCTTGAAGGGGGCGGGACATTCGGCGCGAACGGACATGGCCTGCGCACGGGAGAGACCGCGCTTGCCACTGCGGGTAAGGCCAGTGTTCGCGATGATGGAGAGGACATGGCCCGCGTCACCGCGTGGCGCAGCGGTACGCTGGTCCTTAACGGCGAAAGCCTGGACTATGCCCTTTCGGAGATGAACCGTTACCTTGAGGACAAGATCGTGATCGGCGATCCCGGCCTCTCCCGCCTGCGCGTCGGCGGGACCTTCGCGACCTCGAACCCGGCCGAATTCCTGCAGGCGCTGCGGACCTCCTTTGCCATCCGCACCCGCCGCGACGACACCGGCAGCATCGTTCTCACGCGCAGCTGAATTTTTTTCCAGCGCGAATGGCGGTTTCCTTCGCGCCATTCATCCCTGCCCCGACAATAGCACTTTGTGGGGTCCAATTTCATGTTCAAGTACCTGACGACGACTGCCATGCTGGCAGCCGTGCTGCCCGCGGCTGCCCATGCGCAGGATACAGCGCGCGCGTTTTCCTTCGACATTGCCGCCTCGGATACGGCGAGCGCGCTCAACACGTTCGCACGGCAGGCCGGGGTGCATCTCTCGTTTCCGTATGATGCGGTGCAGGGGCGCCGCGTTGCGGCCCTGCGCGGTCGCTACACCCGTGACGAGGCGCTCGGCCGCCTGATCGCGGACCAAGGGCTGGTCGTGGCCAGCCAGAGCGCCACGCTGATCGCGCTCAAGGCCGCCTCTACGGCTTCCTCGACTCCGGAAACGCCCCTTGCGGCCGCTGCGCAGGAGGAGGAAATTGTCGTCCTGGGCTATGGCCAGTCGCGCCAGGTGCAGACCGTCACCCCCAAGGCCATGAGCAAGAGCACGGCGGGTGCCTCGCCGCTGCGTTCGCTCAATCGCCTGCCCGGCGTGAACTTCGATTCCTCCGATGCCAACGGCACGTATGAGGCCGCCACGCAGATCTCGATCCGCGGCTTCATCACCGACCAGATGGGCTACACGCTCGACGGCGTGCCGCTCGGCAACATGCAGTACCGCAACAACAACGGTCTCTCGATCAACCGCGCCCTTCTCAGCGAGAACAACGGCGGGGCGACGCTTTCGCAGGGCAGCGGTGCGCTGGGTACGGCCTCCACCAGCAACATCGGCGGCACCATCGACTTCACCTCGATCGAGCCGACCTCGGACTTCGGCATCGACCTTGCGCAGAGCTACGGCAGCGAAAATTCCTGGCACAGCTTCGCGCGGGTGAACTCGGGCGAACTGCCCTGGGGTGGGCGCCTGATGGTCGCCTACGCGCACGACAAACAGGGCAAGTGGCGCGGCTGGGGCAAGCAGGAGCAGGACCAGCTCAACGCCAAGTACGTCCAGCCGCTGGGCGACAATGTGACCTCGACCACCTTTCTCAACCTGATCGACCGCCGCGAGGACGACTACAACGACCTCTCGCTCGCCAAGATCGACCAGTACGGCTGGCATTTCGACAACGTGCCGACCTTCGCGCTGGCCGAGGACCTCGCCCGCGTGGTCCAGAACGGTGGCACCGTGCCCGCCCCCTACGTCAACGCCGACGATGCCGTCTACAACGGCGGCGGCGTGCGGCGCGACCTGCTGGCCTATGAACGGCTTGATTACGATATCGGCTCGCGCCTGTCGGGCTCGACCACCGGCTACATCCATCTCGACCATGGTATCGGTACCTGGGCCGACCCCTACGATCCCACGCCCGAAGCCTACGGCGGCTCGCCGGTCTCGGTCTCGGCGCTGCGCTATGACGTGAACCGCAAGGGCGTGATCTCCCGCCTTTCGTTCGAGGCGGGCAATCACACCATCGAAGGCGGCGTGTGGTACGAACACAACCGCTTCGAGCAGGCCTCGCACCTCTATGGTCTGGAAGAGGGCGTTACCCCGCCCAATTTCCAGCAGTTCTACTCCGACCCCTTCGTCACCAACTGGCACTACGTCTTCGACACCGACACGCTCCAGCTCGACATCGGTGATACCTGGCAGGCCACCGACAGCCTGCGCCTCAATGCCGGGGTCAAAGGCGTTGTCTCCAAGAGTTCGGCCCGCACGATTACCGCGAACAAGCCGATGGATGGCTCGATCAAGGCGCAGAATTGGTTCCTGCCCACGGTTGGCATGCTCTACGATTTCGATGGCCAGCACGAGATCTTTGCCGACTACACCCGCAACATGGCGGCCTTCGTCGCCTCGGCCTCGAGCGGTCCCTTCTCGAGCAGTTCGCAGGCTGGCTTCGACTACATCCGCGACGACCTCAAGCCCGAGATGACCAACACCTTCGAGGGTGGCTACCGCTTCCACGGGCGCGACGTCCAGTTCTCGCTCACCGGCTACTACGTCAAGTTCACCAATCGCCTGCTGGCCTCCTCGATCAGCGCCACGATCGTGGGCAACCAGAACGTCCTCCAGAACGTGGGTAGCGTGACTTCGCGCGGTGTCGAGGCGGCCGCGAACTGGAAGTTTGCTCCCAACTGGTCAGTCTACGGGAGCTGGGCCTACAACGATGCCAGCTACGACGATGACGTGCAGCCGCTTGGCGGCGACATCGTGCCGACCAAGGGCAAGCAGGTCGTCGCCTCGCCGAAGAATGTCGGCAACATCGACCTCGACTACGACGATGGTCACCTCTGGGGTCAGGTGTCCGCGCACTACCGCAGCGCGCGCTACTACAGCTACCTCAACGATGCGAAGCTGCCCGGCGCGGTCAACGTCAACGCCTCGGCGGGCTATCGCTTTGCCGGCGGTATCGAAGTGCAGGTCAACGTGAACAACCTCTTCGACAAGCGCTACATCGCCTCGACCGGCACTGCAGGCTTCGTCACCTCGGACCCGGGCGGAACCTACACGACGCTGCAGCCCGCCGCGCCGCGCCAGGTCTTCGGCACCGTACGCCTCCACTTCTGATCTCCCCCCCAGGAGCTTCGGGGCCGACGCGCGCACACCGCGGCGTCGGCCTCGTCGTTTTCGTTCCAGCCAGGAGCTTCTGCCATGAACCGCCGCAACCTCTTGCATGCCGCCCTGGGCGCGCCCGCTTTGTCGCTTACCGGCTTACTCACACCTGCCCTTAGCCAAGCGCCCGGGCGCGAGGATGCCTTTCGCTTTGCCTTCCTCAGCGACACCCATATCCGGCCCGAAGGGGGCGCGGACCGGGCCTGCGCGATGTGCTTTGAACAGATCTCGGCCAGCGACTGCGACTTTGCGATCCATGGCGGCGATCACATCGAGGACGCCCTCGGCGTGGACCGAGAACGCGCCACGATGCTGATGGACCTCTACCAGCGGACTGAACGCAAGCACCTGCGCAAAACGGTCCACCATGCCATCGGCAACCACGATTGCCTCGGCGTCTTTGCCGAGAGCGGGATTGCGCCCGACGCGCCGGACTACGGCAAAGCCTTCTACACCGCGCACTTCGGACCAAGGTACTATGCCTTCGACCACAAGGGCGTCCATTTCGTGGTGCTCGATTCGATCGGCCTGACCGATGACCGCAACTACGAAGGCCGCATCGATGAGGACCAGCTCGCCTGGTTGCGGGCGGACCTCGCGCAGCAGCCCCGGGGCCAGCGCATCATTGTGGTCACGCATATCCCGCTGGTGACGGCGCTGGGATGCTACGAGCCGGTCTCGTGGCTGAACACCCCGCACAACTGGACCTTCGTCGTCAACACCCGCGAGGTCCTGCGCGTCCTGCAGGACTACAACGTCATTGCCGTTCTGCAGGGCCATAGCCATGTTTTCGAGCAGATCACGCTGAACGGCCTGCACTTCATTTCGCCAGGCGCCGTGGCGGGCGCGGACTGGCAAGGCTCGTTTCTCGGCACACCCGAGGGCTATTGCGAAATCGCAGTTACCGGAGAGGACGTCTGGGCCTCCTTCCGTACCTACGGCTTCGATGTCCCCGACCGTCAGGATGTGCCCATCTGATTGGCTTTGTCGCGCAAAATGGGTTGCAGGGCAGACGCCGGCCGTTGAAGGCATCCGGTTGCGCGACACGCTGCGCCGTGCCGCGGGCCAGCCACTCGCCTTGCGCTTTGGCGATATCGCCATGCTGACGAACAGGCTGGACGCGCAGGGGCGTACGCGCATGAACCGGTTTCTTGCAGACCATCGCGCGCCGCACCGGGCCGGGCCTGACGCGACACGCCTGATGGAAGCTCTGGCCACCGGCCTCGGCGCCGCCTGGCCGGGCCATCAAACCTGATAACCAACTAGAAAATATGATATTACTGCCAGAGCGACCGCTTTTGTCATAACCATCGCCTCTAGCGGACTTCACTTGGACGCCAGCAGCGACACGGATAGAACTTCATCATGCGATTCCTTCACACGGCCGACTGGCAGCTCGGCAAATCCTTTGGCCGGTTCGACGAGCAGACCCGCGCGGCGCTGGGCGAAGCGCGCTTTGACGTGATCGACACGATCGGCAAGCTGGCCGACCGTCACGGGGCCGCGCACGTGCTGGTGGCTGGCGACGTGTTCGACACCGAGGGCCCGGACGAACGCACCGTGATCCAGGCTGTCAGCCGCATGGCCCGCTATGCCTGCCGCTGGTGGCTGCTGCCCGGCAACCACGATTTCGCGCGCAACAGGGGCTTGTGGGACCGTGTGCGCAAGCACGAAACCGCAAACATCATCGTTCTGAGCGAAAGCGAGGCCCAGGAGATGGAACCGGGCGCATGGCTGCTGCCGGCCCCGCTGCTGCGCCGCCACACGCTCGATGATCCCACCGCCGCGCTCGATACCATGGAGACACCCGCAGGCGCGCTGCGCATTGGCCTTGGCCATGGTTCGATCCGCGACTTTTCCTCGCAGGGCGATGCCGCGAACCTGATTGCGCCGGACCGGGTCAAGCAGGCGAGGCTGGACTATCTGGCGCTGGGAGACTGGCACGGGACCCTGCGCGTCGATGCGCGTACCTGGTATGCTGGCACGCCCGAGCCGGACCGCTTCCCGCGCGAGGCGAACGATCCGGGACATTGCCTGCTGGTCGAATGCGAAGCGGGTGCGGCCCCTACCGTCACCGTGCTCGATACCGCGCGCTATACCTGGCAGGTGGCGGACTGGCCCTTTGCCGATGCCACCGGCTTCGAGGCGCAGGTGAACGCGTTCCTGGAGAGCGTCGATCCCGCGGCCACGCTGCTCCAGCTCACGGTTTCCGGCATCGTCTCGCTGACGGACAAGACCCGCATCGTCAACCGCCTGCACGACGACCTCACCCATCGCCTGCGCTTCCTCGACACGCGCGAGGGCAATCTTTCCGTGACGCCCAGCGAGGACGACATGGCCAGCCTGGAAAGCGAGGGCCTCATCGGCCGGGCCGCCGTGCGCCTGCGCGAGATGATCGAGACCGGCGGCAGCGAGGCTCCCATCGCCCGCCGCGCCCTCGAAAAACTCTTCATCGAAGCCAACCGCCAGGAGGCCACGCGATGAGCCTTGTCATTCGCCGCATCGGCCTGGAAAATTTCCGCAAGTTTCGCGCGCCCCTCGCCATCGAGGGACTGGGTGCGGGCCTCAACATCGTGATCGAGCCCAACGAGACGGGCAAGTCCACCGTGATGGAGGCGGTGCGCGCCGCGCTGTTCCTGCGCCACACCTCTGCGACCCAACAGATCAAGGCCTTTCAGCCGCATGGCGATGATGTCGCCCCGCACATCTCGCTCGACTTCACGCTGGACTCGGGCGACTACAGCCTGACCAAACGCTTCCTGAAGCAGAAGCAGGCCGAACTGACCCGCCCCGACGGCAGCCGCGTTTCGGGCGCGGAGGCCGAGGATGCCTTGCAGGAACTCCTGGGCTTCGAGCAGGGCGGCTTTGACACGAAGCTGTCCGGGGTTCTGGGCATGCTCTGGGTGGCCCAGACCGAGGGCCTGACCATCGAGGCCCCGGCGGGCCGGGTTACCTCGCTGATCGGCAACTCGCTTGAACAGCAGGCTGGCGCGCTGCTTGGCTCGGCCCACTTCGATGCGGTCAGCGCCCGTATCGAAGCCCAGTGCGCCACGCTGATGACCCGGACCGGGAAGCCCGCCGCAAATGGCGCCTGGAAGAAGGCTCTCGACCGGCACGAAAAGGCGAGCGCCAATCTCGCCGAGATCGAGCAGCGCGCGCAAGCCCTGGAACAGGCCTTCGAGGAGCTGGAACAGGCCAATCGTCGGCTTGCCAGCATCGAGCGGGACATTGATCCGGCCGCCGATGCGCAGACCCGCAAAGACCTCACGGACAAGCTGGAAGCGGCCCGCTCTGCCGCGCAGACGCTGCGCGTGCACGAGGCCGAAGTCACCCGGTGCCAGGACGCGCTCGACAAGCTGACGGCGCTCGACGAACGCCACCGCAGCGCCGCCCAAGCCCTGGAAGACGCCAACGAGACGCTGCAACGTGCGCGGGCGGACATGGATGCCCATGCCGGGAAACTGGCCGAAGCCCGGTCCCGCAAGGACACGACCAAGCGGGCGCTGGATGACGCCCGCACGGCGCGCGAGAATGCCCGTAAGGCGCAGCAGGAGGGCGCCCGGCGCATCAGCGCGCAGCGCCGCGCACAGCGCATCCAGGCCGCGCATGAACGCCACCGCGCCATCTGCGCGCTGCAGGAGGAACGCGAAGGCCTCCTCGCACTCGCCCAGAGCGCGCCACCTGCCGATCTGGCCGATGAGCTTGAGCGCCTTGAACAGGCGCTGGCGCGCCACAGCGCCATGCTGGAAGCCGGCGGCACCCGGGTCGAACTGATCGGCGAGGCGAACGGCCTTCTGCGCGATGGCGCACCGATGGAGCCGGGCGAATGGAGCGTCCTTCGCGAGACCCGCATTGCGCTTCCCGGCGGAGGCGAACTGGTGCTGCGCCCGCCGCTCGCGCTCGCCAATGCGCACGAGGCCCTCGATGAAACCCAGGCCAGCCTTGCCGCGCTTTGCAAGGCACACGGCGTCTCGGGCAGCCGCGAGGCCCGTGAGCACGCTCTCAAAAGCAAGGCCGCGCAATTGGACGCGGATAAGCTGGCCAAGCGCATCGCTGGCGAGGCTCCCGCCGATTCCGAACTCGACCTTGCCGCAGGTCCACAGGCCCTGGCCGACTTCGTGACCACCCATCCCCTGACGGCGGACAGCGCAGGAGAGGAGGACCAGGAGGACCACCCCCTTCCCGATATGCAAGCACTGGACGCCGCGCTGCACGAGGCCGAGGAAACCTTCACCCGGGCCGACGCGGACCACCAGTTGGCCCAGCAGGCGCTCGACACGTCTGTCGAGGCGCATACGCCGCTCCAGGTTGCCAAGGGCACGGCGCAATCCGCCCTTGAGCACGCGGAGAGAGACCGTATCGCCATCGAGAGCGATCCCGCCTTTGCCGACCGCGAAGAGCGTCTCACCCGCGCCCGCGAAGCGCTGACGATGAAGAGCCATGAGCACCGCAAGGCACAGGACCTGGCGCAAGGGCTCGACCCGGCCAGTGTTGAGCGCCAGTTGTCCGCGCACGAGGCGCGCACACGGGCCGCCCAGCAGGACGCGCGCAATATCAAGGAGGAGGTCATCCGCCTTGGCGCCAAGGTTGAAAGCGGAGGCGGACAGGGCCTTGGCGAGAAACTGGCCGCCGCACGCGACGAATTGAGCGATGCCGCGCAGGCGCTCGACCGCGTCGAACTCGATGTCGCGACGCTCAAACTGCTGCGCGGCACTCTGGAGGAGACCCGTAGCCAGAGCGCGCAGACGATCACGGGCCCCGTCGCCCGGCGTGCGGCGCGTTATGTCGATCGCATTTTACCAGGTGCACAGGCCGACTTCGACGAGGATCTGGCGCTCGGCATCCTGCGGCGCCACGGACGCGAGGAAGCGACCGGCACGCTGTCCCACGGCACCCAGGAACAACTCGCGATCCTTACGCGCCTCGCCTTTGCCGAAATGCTGCACGAGAAGGGGCATCCCGTCTCGCTGATCCTCGACGATCCGCTGGTCTACGCCGACGACATGCGCCTCGATGCCATGCTCGATCTGCTGGGAGAGGTGGCCAAAACGATGCAGGTCATCGTGCTGACCTGCCGCGAACGCGCTTTCCGCCATCTGGAGGCCAACCGCATTCGCCTGTGACCAGATCCGGCGTCTGACCTAGGCCGACGCCAGAACCCCACAAGGCCGCACCTCACCGTCTTCGTATTCAGGAGGTTTGTTCAAGACCTTGCGTACCTATTCCGACACGCTTCTGCATTCGCCTTCGGACCTTGTCCGCTTCCTGGCCTGCCGCCACGCGAGCGCGCTCGATCTTTTGCGCCTGCGCGACCCTGAAGCTCTCCCGGAACGAGCCGAAGACGATGAACTGGCCAAGCGCGTGCAGCAGCAGGGCCTCGATCACGAGGATGCCTACCGGGCCCGTCTGGAGGCCGGTGGCGGGCTGGTCGAGATTGCCACCACCGGCACGCTCGAGGCGCGCGCCGCAGCCACGGCAAAGGCCATGCGCGCGGGCGCACCGGCCATCTTTCAGGCCACATTCTACGATCCGCCCTGGCATGGCTTTGCCGATTTCCTGATCCGGGTGGAGACACCCTCCGAGCTTGGTGCCTGGTCGTACGAGCCCGTCGATACCAAGCTCGCCCGCTCGGTGAAGCCCTCCTACATCGTGCAGCTGGGCCTCTATGCGCAGATGATGGCGCGGGTGCAGGGCATGGTGCCCCGGCGCGTCCATGTCGCGCTCGGCTCAGGCGAAACCGAGAGCTTTCGCCTGGCCGAATTCGCCTACACGCTCGAGGCGGCACAGGCGCGCTACCTGGACTTCATCGAGACAGGAGCGGCCGGCTCCACCCCCGAGCCCTGCTCGGCCTGTTCGCTGTGCGGCTGGCGCGAGCATTGCGATGCGGTGTGGCAGGAGGCTGATCACCTCTCCTTCGTCGCTGGCCTTGGCACGCCCCAGCGCCTGAAACTCGAAGCCGACGGCATCACCACCCTGGCCCAATTGGCCGCCGCCGATCCCGACCATCGCGTGCCGCGCATGGCACGCGAGACCTTTGCCAAGCTGCGCGAACAGGCGATCCTGCAGCGTGAACGCCGCGAAGGCGCAGAGGCCCGGGTCGTCCGCCTCCCCGTGGAGGACGGGCGCGGCTTCACCCAGCTTCCCCCGCCCGATCCGGCCGATCTGTTCTTCGATCTGGAAGGCGATCCACTCACCCAGGGCGGCCTCGAGTACCTCTGGGGCATTCACTATCGCGAGGACACCCGGCCCGAATTCCGCTTCCGCTGGGGGCATGACCATGTGGCAGAGCGCCTCGCCTTCGAAAGCACGGTCGACTGGATGGTCGCGCATCTCGCCGCAAATCCGGGCGCGCATATCTATCACTACGCGCCGTACGAAGTGACCGCGCTGCGCCGCCTGTCCACGCTCCACGCCAGTCGCGAGGACGCGGTGGACAAGCTGCTGCGCGAGCGGCGTCTGGTCGATTTGTATGGCGTGCTGCGCCAGTCGATCCGCACCAGCGAGCCCAACCTCTCGCTCAAGACCATGGAGACGTTCTTTGCGCCAAAACGCGGGGAAAACGTGGCCAATGCGGCCGACTCGATCATCGAATACAAGAACTGGCAGGACACCGGCGGCGCGAATGGCGGCGATCAGGCCATCCTCGACGACATTCTCGCCTACAACAAGGTCGACTGCGAGAACACCGAGGCCCTGCGCGACTGGCTGATCTCCCTGCGCCCGGACGATCTGCCCTGGCGCAGCGTGGGACCTGCCAAGGCGATGGAGGCCGAACAGAGCGAAGCCGCTCTGGAAGCCCAGGCCGCCGCCGAAGCGCTCATCGCGGCCATCCACGCCGGTCCCTTGCCGCCGAGCATGGAAGGCCGCGAACTCGTCGCCCACCTCACCCAGTTCCACCGCCGCGCCGACAAACCCGCGTACTGGTCGATGTTCGATCGGGCCGAAGCCGATCCTGACGATCTGGTCGAGGATGGCGAATGCATCGGCGCAATCCGCCCCTTCCCCTCGCCCGAACACGAAGACCAGTGGCAGTGGAAAGAGAAGCAGAACACCGTGGCGCGCTACAGCTTCCCACCGCAGGACACCAAGATGCGCAAGGGCACGCAGGTGCTCCACGCACCCACCCTCGTGCCGCTTGGCGCAATCCAGGAAATCGATACCCGGCGCGGCGTTCTCACTCTCAAGCGCAAGCTCAAAGCCGGTGAAGCGTTCCCTGAGGTCGGCTCACTGATCCCGGGCGCGCCGATCAACACCAGCGCCCTGCGCGACGCGGTCAAGCGCGTGGCCGGGGCCTGGGCCTCGGGCGAAACGCGCTACACCGCTCTCCTCGACCTGATCGCGCGCACGCCCCCGCGCCTGCACGACTGGTCAGGTGGCCCCATGGTCCGCGAAGGCGAAACGCTGGTCGAGGCCACCGCGCTGCGCTGCCTTGCGCTCGATGACAGCGCGCTCTTCGTGCAAGGGCCTCCCGGCACCGGCAAGACCTACACCAGCGCGCACGCCATCCTCGCGCTGATTGCGGCCGGCAAGCGCGTGGGGGTTTCCTCCAACAGCCACAAGGCGATCAACAACCTGCTCGCCAAGGTGGAGGAGGTGGCGCTGGAAACCGGCCAGACCTTCTCGGGCGTGAAGAAAGCCAGCAAAACCAGTCCGGACAGCGAACTTGGCGGCACGATCATCACCGACGTCTATACCAACAAGGACGTGATCGACTATCACCCCGATCTGGTCGGCGGGACGGCCTGGCTCTTCGCGAGCGAAGACATGGACCAGACCCTCGACTATCTGTTCGTCGACGAGGCGGGGCAGGTCTCGCTCGGCCACCTCCTCGCCATGGGCGCCTCGGCCCGCAACATCGTGCTGGTGGGCGACCAGATGCAGCTGGGCCAGCCCATCCAGGGCGCGCATCCCGGAGAGAGCGGGCTTTCCGCGCTCGACTACCTGCTCGAGGGCGAAGCCACCGTCGCGCCCGATCGCGGCATCCTGCTCGACACCTCCTGGCGCATGCACCCCGAGATCTGCGACTTCATCTCGGGCGCGGTCTATGACGGACGCCTGAGGCCCCTGTCCGCCTGCGCCAACCAGACGCTGCAGCTGAAGGACGGCCACGACCCCGCGCTTGCCCCCCACGGCATCCGGTTCCTCGAACAGGACCACAAGGACTGCGGCCAGCGCAGCGATGCCGAGGCTCTGCGCGTAAAGGAGCTGTGCGCAGAGCTGATCGGCACGCCCTTCATCGACCGCGCGGGCAAGCCAGGCCGCATCGCCTGGGCCAACATCCTGATCGTCGCGCCCTACAACATGCAGGTGAACGCCCTCCGGGAGGCCCTGCCCGAAGCCGCCCAGATAGGTACGGTCGACAAGTTCCAGGGCCAGGAAGCCGAAGTGGTGATCGTCAGCCTGACGACCTCCTCACCCGACGACCTGCCCCGCCACGTCGACTTCTTCTACTCGAAAAACCGCCTCAACGTCGCCATCAGCCGCGCACGGACGCTGGCGCTGGTTCTCGCCAACCCGCGCCTCCTCGAACTCGACGCGAAATCGGTGGAGCACCTGAGGCTCGTCAACACGCTCGCCCATGTGGCGGAGGAAGGGATGTAAGTGCGGGAAATCGAGTTCAAAGAGTGGCTGACAGACGGTGGCGCTGAATCGACCAAGGCTTTAAACGTCCGAATCCACGCGCTGCGAAAGATTGAGCAAAATCTCTCGAGGTTAGGCTTTACGTTCGCGGATCTCGAGGAGGCTTATACAGCCGACCGGTTCGTGTCGCTGATTCAGAAGCTTGGCGAACTAAGGGAGAATGCACGACAGGGTGGGGACTATTCCCGAATTCTTCTCCCTGAATCGAAGGCCGCTGACCGGCGGCTATCTTACTGGCAGAGTTGGTTGAAACGCTATGGCGCATTCTTGTCCGGCGAAGAGCACGGCGAGGGAAATGCCGACCGGATTCGGCTCCACGTTTTAGAGCATTACATTGAACCAGCACGCGAGCGAGACGAGGCAAGCGTCAAAGTACATGTAGGCACCGTCAATGACGCGCTCGCCTTAAAAAAAAATTGGCGGAATGTTTTCCAATCCCTGACAAATAAAAAATTCTTGAATATGGCCGACCTACCTCCACCAGAACGAATTGGAGCAAAAGACAGCCCTGCCACGCATTTTATATTCGATCTTAGTGGAGGCATCGGAGAAGCTGCTATTCTCCAACATTTTCGGGTAAACTCTTATTTTAACGAAGCAATTTCCAACTGGACGGAGAATCAGAAGCAAGAATTTGTTCGAATCGCAATAGCCGTACATCAGGCCGGTCTCGACTGGTGGTTCGTCAATATCGACCACACGCCGGTGCGCTTTGGCCGCCGGGACAAGGGCGCAGCGCGGGCCCATGCCGTTATCGGATACCTTCGCGCCCAGGAGGCCGCGGTCAACCTCAACCAGAAAAACAACGCGGTACGTCTGATCGAGGAACGGCAGGTTCCCTTCACGAGTGATGCCGTCTCGCAGCTATGCTCTGCCCTCCAGAGCCGATCTTCCGAAATCTCTGCAAGACTTCCCGTCGATCCGCCCCGGGCGGGCTACTGGCCCGATGAATTCAGGGCCGATGAGATCGTCACAGACACCACACCAGAAGGGTCTTACGTGAGCACGCCCACCAACCTCATCCTCTACGGCCCGCCCGGAACCGGCAAGACTTACGCAACTGCGCAGGAAGCCGTGCGCCTATGCGATGAAAACGTACCGGAAGATCGCGACGAGCTCATGGCGCTCTACCGTAGACTCCAGAAGGAGAACCGGATCGCCTTCCTCACCTTTCACCAGTCCATGGCATACGAGGACTTCGTTGAAGGCCTGCGGCCCGACACGAAATCGAGCGAAGGTGAGGACTCCTCATCGTCCGGAGGGTTTCAACTCGTCCCTGCCGCCGGAATTTTCCGCAAGATCGCACGTCTGGCCGAAGAAGCCGCAGGTCTCCCGGACAAGGCCGCAAGCGGATCGAAGCCGGTCCGCCTCGACGTAGGGCAACGCCAGGTCTTCAAGATGTCGCTCGGCAGAGCCGGGATCGAGGAGCATATTTACGAGGACGCACTGGAAACGGGCGTCATATCACTGGGCTGGGGCGGCGGCATCGACTGGACGGATCACGATACCTACGAGGCCATTCACGCTCGCTGGAACCAGGATCATCCCGGCACCAACGGAAATGATGGCAACATCAGCCAGACATACCGCTTCCGGGTCAGCATGAAAGTGGGGGATCTGGTTCTGATCTCCGCCGGGAATACGCAAATCCGGGCCATCGCCGAAGTGACCGGAGACTATTCCTTCGCACCCGCTGCGGAATATACCAATCAGAGACCGGTACGCTGGCTGAAGGTTTTCGACGACCCGATAGCCGTGGACACGGTCTATTCCCGTCCCTTCACGCAGCGCTCGTGCTATCGTCTTCGCGAAGAGTTCCTCAAACGCGGTGCACTGCAGACACTTCTTTCGAATGTTTCTGACCCCCAGGAATTCGACATTGAGCCGGCACCCGAGAGCGCGCAGGCCGCAGGCCCTGCAAACATTCCCCAATTCGTCCTCATCATCGACGAGATCAACCGGGCGAATGTCTCCAAGGTTTTCGGCGAACTGATCACGTTGCTGGAGCCGGACAAGCGGCTTGGCATGACCAATGCGCTTACCGTTACGCTGCCCTATTCCCGGCGCGAATTCGGCGTGCCTGCCAACCTCCACATCATCGGCACGATGAACACGGCCGACCGTTCGATCGCGCGGCTCGATACCGCGCTGCGGCGGCGTTTCACGTTCCGCGAACTGGCGCCCGATGTGACTGTGGCGGCTTTTCAGGAGGCCGAGCGCGCAACCGGCATCGCGCTCGGCAAGGTGCTCACCGCAATCAACGAGCGGATCGAGTATCTGCTCGATCGCGAACATCGCATCGGCCATGCCTTCTTCATCGGCTGCACCACGCGCAAAGACGTCGATGGCGTGATGCGCGAGAAGATCATCCCGCTCCTGCAGGAGTTCTTCTTCGAGGACTGGGGCATGATCGCCGCCGTCCTGGGCACCGGCTTCGTGGAGGGAAGGCCGCTCAGGGCCCCGCGTGGGCTGGAGAAGCTCCAGTCCTTCACCATGAGCGAAGCACGGACCCGTTGGCGGGTGCGTGATGACTTTGCCGAGGATGCCTACACGACGCTGATCGCGGGACGTGTAGAAGTGTCGGACGAGGGCCCTGCAGACGAACTCGACGAAGAGGCATGAGACACGTCTCTCGCCCCGAATGGGGTCGGATAAAGGTTGCGAAAGAGGGCGAAGAGAACGTGCTCTCGCGCAGCGAAGCCCTCGCGTTGGAGCGTGCCGCCAAAGCCCATCCGCTCGGCGGCAAGGACGGGCACGCCATCCTCACGCACTATCACGATCATGTGAAATGCGCACAGATGGTGGGCGTGCTCTCCGCGCCGGGGATCAGCCTGGAAATCCTGCCCAAGATCGATCCGACGAGCCCTGCAGAAGATGCACCTACCGTGCGCGCGCGGCTCGTCTCCCTGATCGATCTCGCGCTCGATCTGAAGCTGGCCGAAGGCGAAGCGGCGGCCATGGCGCGCGACGCCCAGAGCCTGCTGGACCTGTTCATCCGTATCTTCGCCAGGCGCCTTGCAGCGCAGGTCCGACAAGGGCTGCCGCGCCACTATCTCGCACGCGAAGATGACCTGCGCGCGCTGCGCGGACGGCTCGACGTGACGCGCCAGTTCACCGTCAATGCCGTGCGTCCTGATCGTTTGTCATGCCGCTATGACGAGTTCGACAGCGACATCCCGCTGATGCAGGTGATGGCCTGCACCATCGTGACCTTGCGCAAACGCACCCGCACGCTGTCAACGGCGCGTCTGCTCGACGAGCTGCGCTTCGCGTTCGACGATGTGACCCTGCTGGCGCCTGGCCGCCTGCCCTGGCAGGACATCACCATCGACCGCTCGAACAGGCGCTGGGAAAGCCTGTTGAAGCTGGCGCGCATGCTGCTTGGCCAGGACTGGCAGGCGACGGCGCATCACGCAGCGGGACCGCAAGGTCATTCGCTGCTCTTCCCGATGAACGATCTGTTCGAAAAGGCCGTGGCGAACCTGCTGCGGCACAGCCTTGGCGAACAGGGCTATGATGTGCGCGCCCAGGATCAGAGCCAATACTGCCTGCACGAGAACGGCCGCAATTTCTTCCAGATGCGCCCCGACATCGTCATCCGCAAAGGCGCCCGAACCGTGGCCATCATCGACACCAAGTGGAAGCCGCTCGACGCCGATCACCTTGCGCATGGGCATTGGGGGCAGCAGGAGCCGGATGCCCATGGCGAGGCGGCCGTGCTGTCCGGCAAGGGCGGCGTCAGCCAGGGCGACGTCTACCAGATGATGGCCTATGCCCATGTTCACCGCTGCGACCAGCTCATGCTGCTCTATCCCGCGCGGCCGGGCCGTGGCAGCAGGACGCTCCGCACGTTCAGCCTGCACCCCGATGGCGGGAAGACACTTTCAATCGGCGCCGTGGACATGGCGGGATCCCCCCGCACGATCGCAAACGCCTTGCGCGATCTCATCGTGCCGACCCTCGATCCGCCTCAGCGTTCGCCGCTGCATTCTGCGGCCTGAAAGCGGATTGGCCCCACGCCTACGCGCGACAGCCAGCCTTCATTCCTTCATCGCCAAGCACGCGATGATCCTCGACGTGTTGCCCGATGATATGCCCTCGCCCAATCCGGCCGGCGCCAGCCATCTGGCGTTCGTGCACCCAAGGGCCCTGGTGCGCGGTCAGCTGGCCTGAAGGGCAGCCGGAAGCGCCTTGACGAGATCGCGGGCGAGAGCGGCGGCTTCGGGGTGTTCCTCGGCAAGGCGATCCCGGTGGAGAAAGATCAGACGGCGGCGCACGATGGGGCCCGTCAGCGCGACGACGGCCAGGCGCGCAGGGTCGTAGCCGCGCACGTAGAGGCGCGGCATGACCCCGACCGCAAGGCCGCTGGCGACAAGGCCGAACAGCGATTCCATGTGATCGACACGGTAGTGGCGCGAATGGACGATGTTGGCCTCGCGCATCGCCGCCGTGCTGATCTCGCCGATGCTGCCAGAGCGGAAATGGACCACTTCAAGCCCGGCAAGTTCCGCCCAGGTTACGCTGCCACGCGCGGCAAGGGGATGCTCGGCGCCGAGCACGAGGGCCATCTCGTCCTCGATCAGGGGGGTGCCAGCGAGACCCTCCTCGATCAGCGTGGTCGCGCAGATCGCCATGTCGAGGGCGCCGCGCTGGAGCCCGGTGATGAGCGTGTCGCTGGTGCCATCGGTGATGTCGACGCTGATCGCGCGCGCATCCTGGTCGAGCCCGGCGACGAACTGCGCCAGCGCCGGGAGCGCCGACGGCATCGTCCCGATCCGCACCGTCGTCGTGCGGCGGCGCAGCGTGTCGTTCATGTCCTGGAAGGCGTTGTCCGCCGTCGTCAGGAGGCGCCAGGCGTGAGGCAGCAGGGCCTCGCCCGCCTCGGTCAGATTCACCCGGTGAGTCGTGCGCTCGAACAGCCGTACACCGAGAATCGTCTCCACCTGTCGGATAGAAGCACTGAGCGCCGGCTGCGAAACCGCCATCGCCTCGGCCGCCCGGCTGAAGTTGCCGGTCTGGCTCAAGGCCACGAAAAAGCGCAGTTGCCGTATCGAAATCGGCATGTGCGGCGGGGAGTTAGGCACAGGCCCCGAGGGCGGCACGGCGGGTGTGGACATGGCGGGGGTGACTTCCGTTCTGCGCGGGACCGCCCTTCCTATAATACGGATTTATAGAATGATAAATATAAACAGTTTCCCCTGATAACCGGGCCACCATAGGGTCCGCCCCATCCAGACCGCCGGTGCGAAAAAATGAGGGTTCCGGCGGCCCGTTCCATCCCCCATGCCGGGTCTGCCATGGGATGCGGGTGGCACGGGAGATCCCGCAAGGGGTCCGAAGTTCTTTCCAGGGGGTCAGTCATGTCGTCTGTTGCCAACACCGTTGGGTCCATCTTCGCGCGCCGTCGCAGCGCACTTCTCAGCGCCACCTTCCTGGCGCTCGTGCCCGCCGCCGGCGCCGCGCAGGACCTGGCCGCCGCGCCGGCCGAGGGCGCTTCGGAGGCGATCGTCGTTACCGGCTCGCGCATCCGTTCGCCCAACGCGACCAGCGTCAGCCCGATCTCGACCGTTGGCGCCGAGGACATCTCCGAGCGCGGCGCAACGCGTCTTGAGGACCTCCTCAACACCCTGCCCCAGGTCTACGCCGACCAGGGCGGCGGCAACCGCGGCGGCACCGTGGGTGCCAGCGGCACCGCGACGATCAACCTGCGCAACCTCGGCAACCAGCGCACGCTCGTCCTCATCAACGGCCGCCGCCTGATGCAGGGCGATCCCGCCCGCTCGGCCGCGCAGGCCGCCGACATCAACAACGTCCCCGCAGCCCTGGTCGAGAGCATCGACGTTGTCACCGGCGGCGCCTCGGCGGTCTACGGCTCGGACGCGCTGGCCGGTGTCGTCAACTTCCAGCTCAAGCAGAACTTCGAGGGCCTGCAATTCGACGGCAGCACCGGCGTCTTCCAGCACGACAACGGCAACTCGATTGCCTCGGTCGCCGAAGCGGCGGGCCAGCGCGTGCCCACCGGCAGCACGGTCGACGGCTTCCAGACCAGCCTCGCGCTGACCGCGGGCACCAACTTTGCCGACGGGCGCGGCAACATCACCGCCTTCGTCAACTACCGCAAGATCAACGGCGTGGGCACCGATTCGCGCGACTTTGCGACCTGCAACCTGCGCGCCAACGCGACCGGCTACGCCTGCTCGCTCTCGTCCACGACCTACCCGGCGCAGTTCCAGCTGACCGACCCGGCGACGGGCACCACGCGCGGCAGCTACACGCTGGGCGGCGAGGGCTTCCGCCCCTACCAGAGCTCGGACGGCTTCAACAACGGCAACACCTACGACCTGCAGGCCCCCGACGAGCGCATCAACGCCGACATCATGGGCCACTTCGAGATCTCGCCCGCAGTCGAGGTCTATGGCGAGTTCATGTACATGCGCGACAAGGCGGACATCCGCCTCTCGCCCACCGGCATCTTCACCGTCGCGCACAGCATCAACTGCTCCAACCCGTACCTCTCGGCCCAGCAGCAGGACCTGATGTGCAACTCGGTAGGCCTGGGTCCGCAGGACGATGCCACCGTCAACGTCTCGATGCGCAACGCGCCGGGCGGCTCGCGCCACGACTACACCAACCACACCTCCTACCGCGCGGTGGGCGGCCTTCGCGGCGAGTTCGCGCCGGGCTGGACCTATG
The DNA here is from genome assembly GCF_020524485.1 of Novosphingobium profundi. Classification (GTDB taxonomy): domain Bacteria; phylum Pseudomonadota; class Alphaproteobacteria; order Sphingomonadales; family Sphingomonadaceae; genus Novosphingobium; species Novosphingobium profundi_A. The sequence goes on from NZ_JAIVLF010000006.1 coordinate 213,490, forward strand.
ACGCCTACGCCCAGTACGGCCGCACCAACTACTCCTCGCGCCTCACCGGCGACATCTCGCTCGCGCGCTTTGCCAACGCGCTGCGCGCCGTGCCCGGTGCCAATGGCGAGATCGTGTGCGAGGGCTCGGACCCGGCCTGCGTTCCGCTCAACATCTTCGCGCCCACCGGCGTGACCGAGGAAGCGCTGGGCTACGTGCAGGGTACCTTCACTCGCACCGGCTTTACCGAAGAGAGCATCGTCAGCGGCTCGGTCACCGGCGACCTCGGGCTCACCCTGCCCCTCGCCGCGAACCCGATCAGCGTCGCCTTCGGCGCGGAATACCGCAAGGAGCGCATCGGCTTCACCCCCGACACGCACTATTCCAGCCGCGATGTCGCGGGCAACTCGGGCGGCGAATACCCGATCTCGGGCTCGTTCGACGTCAAGGAAGTCTACGGCGAGATCCGCGTGCCGCTGGCCGAGAACCGCCCCTTCCTCGAAAGCCTCGCGCTCGAAGGCGGCATCCGCTACTCCAACTACTCGACCGCGGGCGACACCGTCGCCTGGAAGGCCGGGGCGGAGTGGATGCCCGTCAACGACGTGCGCCTGCGCGCCAGCTTCCAGCACGCCGTGCGCGCGCCCAACCTGGTCGAGCTCTACGGTCCCCAGCGCGTGAGCACCGCGCGCCTCTCCGACCCGTGCGAGGGCACCAACCCGGTCGCCACCTTCGAGGCCTGTGCGGCTTCGGGCGTGACGGCGGCGCAGTACGGCTCGATCGCTCCGGCGGCAGGCCAGCTTTCGGGCGCCCTTGTCGGCGGCAACCCCGACCTCAGCCCGGAAAAGTCGAACACCAAGACCTTCGGCATCCAGCTCACGCCCTCGTTCCTGCCCGGCGTGACGCTGACCGCGGACTACTTCGACATCAAGGTCGATGACCTGATCACCACGATCCCGGCCACGATCACGCTCAGCCAGTGCATCGAGGCGGGGACCTTCTGCGACCAGATCGAGCGCAACCCGGCCACCGGCTCGCTGGTGACGAGCGGCTACGTGCTGACCACCAATGTCAACGCGGGCTACCTCAAGACCACCGGCATCGACGTCTCCGCCTCGGCCCGCCAGGACCTCTACGACCTCCTCGGCGCGGACCTGGGTCTCGTCTCGGTCACCTTCTCGGGCACGCGCACCAACACGTACGAAGTCGAGATCGTGCCGGGCACCCAGCCCTACGGCTGCGACGGCTACTTCGGCGCAACCTGCGGCCAGCCGATCCCGACCTGGCGCCACCGCGCCCAGTTCGACTGGACCGCGCCCGATGGCAACGTGAAGCTCGCCACCACCTGGCGCCACATCGGCTCGACCCGCAACGACCGCGCGAGCGATGCCGATTTCCTCTCGGGCAGCTACCAGCCCTACGACGGCAAGCTGAAGGCGATGGACTACATCGATTTCGCCGCCAGCTTCTTCATCGAGGACAGCTACACGCTGCGCCTGGGCGTCAACAACGTGTTCGACCGCGATCCGCCGCTCACCGCCAGCACCAGCGGGCAGACCTCGAACGGCGCCTTCTTCGCGGGCATGTACGATGCACTTGGCCGCTATCTTTTCGCCAGCGTCACGGCCAAGTTCTGAGGCTGGCAACCTGAACTTCCCGGACGCGTCCCCCTTCCCCCCATCCGGCGCGTCCGGGGGGCCACTTTTCCGCTCCTGTCCAGGGAAACGCGTGACATGACGAAGATCCTCTCCTCCCTCCTTGCCGCCATGGCGCTGGCGATCGCCCCCACGGTCCCGGCGCTGGCAAAGGACGCCGCCGCCCCCACGGCCGCGCCCGCCTCTGCCCCCACAGAGGCACTGCAGGGCGGCAAGGTCCGGATCTTCTTCGACAACGACTTCCTTGGCCCCGGCCAGAGCAATATCCAGTCGATGATCCCGCTCCTGCGCGATCCCCGGGTGGACCTCATGGGCGTGGGCGTAGTGACGGGCGATGCCTGGATGACCGAGGAGACGCAGCACCTCCTGCGCTTCCTGGAGATCGCTGGGCGCACCGACGTGCCGGTTCATCCCGGCGCGAAGATGCCCCTGCTGCGCACACAGGCGGAAATGGCCAACTGGGAAGCGCGCTACGGGCGCATTCCCTTCAAGGGGGCGTGGAGCACGCCCCGTCCGGGTCGCACGTACCACCCGGAAGACCCCGACCTGGTCCCCCCCATGCCCGAGGGCATGCCCAGCGTCGCGGTCGCCGACACGGGCGCGGTCGACGCGCTCGTGTCGGCCGTGCGCCAGCACCCCGGTGAGATCACGATCGTCTCGGCCGGCCCCCTCACCAACATCGCGCTGGCCCTTCGTGTCGCACCGGACATCGCGACGCTGGCCAGGGAGATCGTGATCGAACCGGGCAAGCTGGACACCGCCATCGGGCGGGCGACCGGCAACACCGACTATTCGACCGACTTCAATTTCCTGTTCGACCCCGAGGCCGCGCACATCGTGCTCACCGCGCCGTGGAAGCGCATCACGCTGGTCGGCAACGTCAGTTCCAAAGTGAAGGTCACGCCCGAAGTTGCCAAGCGCATCGGCAAGGCCGGAACCCCGGTCGCGACCTACTTCGAGACCTACGCGCGCCTCGGCCAGCCGCTGTGGGACGAGATCACCGTTGCCGTCGCCATCGACCGCTCGCTCGTCACCGAGGAACTGGTCGTGCGCATGGACGTCGATACCATGCCCGGCATGCACTACGGCGAGCCGCAGGTGTGGAAGGACGACATGGCCCCCAATGCCGGCGAGCGCCCCGTCCACCTGATCCTGGGCATCGATGAGGAACGCTTCCTCAAGGACTTCATCGCGCAGGCGCAGCAGTGATCGCAGGCTTCCTCGAACGCCGCTTTGCGCTGAGCGAACGCGGCACCACGCCCGCACGCGAGACGCTTGCCGGGCTCACCACGTTCCTCGCGGCGGCCTATCTCATCGTCGTCATTCCCTCGCTGCTTTCGAGCGGCGGGATGGACCGCGCGGCGGTGACCGCAGGCGTCATCCTCGTCATGGCCATCGGCAGCCTTGCCATGGCCTTCTACGCCAACCTGCCCTTCATCGTGGGGCCGGGCATCGGCGGCTCGGCGATCCTGGGCATCACGCTCGCCCAGATCGAGGGCGTGCCCTGGCAGACCGGCCTTGGCATTGCCGCCTTTTCAGGGATCGCCTTCGTGGTCCTGACGCTGACCGGCGCGCGCGGCATGGTCGTGCGCATCATCCCCCCGCAGATCAAGCTGGGGCTGGGGGCCTCAATCGGCCTGTTCATCGCCATGCTCGGCTGCCGCGACGCGGGCCTCGTCTCGGTCGACGTCGCGCGCCATGCGCTCAAACTCGGTGACTTCGGCCAGCCCGGCCCTGTCTGCGCGCTCATTGGCCTCGCCGTCGCCATCGCGCTCCAGGCCCGCCGTGTGCCGGGCGCCGTGCTGGCGGGCATCGTCGTTGCCGCGCTGGTCGGCGTGCCGCTGGGCCTCACCCGCTTCGACGGCGTGTTCTCGCTGCCCCAGTCGCCCGCGCCGGTCACCGGCAAGGTCGACATGCTGGGCGCGATCAGCCTCGTTGCGCTGCCCTACATGTTCACCTTCTTCGCCTCGGAATTCTTCTCGACGCTGGGCACCACGCTCGCCATCGGCGGCAAGGCGGGCCTCACCGACAAGGAAGGCAACCTCCCGCAGATCGAGCGCCCGTTCCTGATCGATTCGCTCGCCGCCACGCTCGGTCCGCTCGTCGGCGTTCCGGGCGGCACCGCGCTCGTCGAATCGGCCGCGGGCGTCGAGGCGGGCGGGCGCACCGGCATGACCCCGATGGTCGCCGCCGTCCTGTTCGCCGCCACGCTGCTTGCCATGCCGCTTGCGATGGCGATCCCGCGCGAGGCCACCGCGCCCGCGCTGATCCTCATCGGCATCGCCATGATGGGCACCATCCGCCAGGCCCCGGGCGAGGACACGATCTCGCTCTTCGCGCCCATCGCGATGATGCTGCTCACGCTCATTTCCAACAGCTTTGGCACCGGCATCGCCGGAGGCCTGCTCGTCCACGTCCTCGTCGAGGTGCTGGCGGGGCGCTGGCGGCAGATCCCTGTCGGCCTCTTCGTCCTCAGCCTTCCGCTCGGCTACTACTTCTACACCGCAGCCACGCTTCACTGACGCAGGCCTGCGCCGCATACCGGGAATAACCCATGCCTGAGACCCCCTCCCCCTCGGTCGCCCCACTCGCGATCGGCTGCGTCCCCGCGTCCCCGATCGGGCGCGACGTCGATGCGGCCTTGCGCGCCTTCTTCGTGGCGATGCCCAAGGTCGAGCTGCACTGCCACCTGCTTGGCACCGTGCGCAAGGAGACCTTCCTCGACCTCGTCGCGAAGTACGAGGCCCCGCTCGAACGCGCCGAGATCGAGGCCTTCTATACCCGAGGCGAGCGCCCGGTCGGCGTGCTGCGCGTGCTGCGCGCACTGGAGGACTACCTCCTGATGACGCCCGAGGACCTGCGCCGCATCACTTACGAGTACCTCGAGGACGCCGCGCGTGAGAGCGTGCGCCACGCCGAGTTCTTCTGGAACCCCACCGCCACCATCCGCGACGGACGCCTGCCCTACGCCAAGGCCGTCGCGGGTATCCTCGAAGGCATGGAGCAGGCCGAGGCGGACTTTGGCATTTCCTCGCTGCTCATCCCCTCGATCGACCGCGAGGCCCCGGCCGAGGAAGCCGTGTTCATGGTCGAAGAGATGATCGCCCACCCCCACCCCAAGGTCGTGGGCATCGGCATCGACTACCGCGAGGACAACCGTCCGCCCGAGATGTTCGCGAAGGCCTACGCACTCGCCAAGGAACACGGCCTGCGCACCACCGCCCACGCGGGCGAATTCGGCATGCCCTGGACCAATGTCGCGATGGCCGTCGATACCATTGGCGTTGACCGCGTCGACCACGGCTACACCATCATCGACAACCCCGAACTGGCGCAGGACTACGCCGCGCGCGGCCTCGTCTTCACCATCGTGCCGACCAATTCCTACTACCTGCGCACGCTCGACCACGAGCGCTGGGCACTCGACCACCCAATCCGCCGCATGGCCGAGATGGGCCTGAAACTGCACCCCAATTCCGACGATCCCACGCTCCACCAGGTCACGCCCGCGGGTGCCTGGCAGCTGCTCTACAGCCACCTCGGCCTCGAACTGTCCCAGCTGCGCGCAATGATGCTGAACGGGATCGAAGGCTCGTGGGCGAGCGAGGATCTGCGCGCGCAGTGGAGTGCGACCTGGCCTGGGGAGTTCGACACTTTGCTGGCGCAGGCGCTTCAAGGTTAAAGAGAGGTTTTCAAGGGGCCATCGCCCCTTGACCCCGGACTCGGCGGCCTCAGCTTTCGCGGCCTGCGCAGCGGGTGGAACGTGAGGTAGGTTTCAGATAATTTTAGAAGGGCTTCGACCCTCAATATTTGCGATGCCGACCTCTCCCATCTCCACCAACGCGGCAGGAGACAGCTGCGCTCGACAGTTCGGGGAGCCCGAGGGCGATGGCCCTCGGATTCTCTCTTTTCTACTCACTCCACCTCATCAATCCGCGCCAGCGCCGCCTCCAGCGCAACCTGCTGCCCCTCACGCACGGCAAGTTCGCCCACCACGCCATCGAACGGCGCGACGAGGGTGTGCTCCATCTTCATCGCTTCGAGCGTCACGAGCTTCTGCCCGCGCACGACCTCATCACCCTGGCTAACAGCCACCGCGATGATCCGCCCGGGCATCGGCGCCAGGATCGCGCCCGAGCCTGCGCTGGCGCCGTGCGCGCCATCGCGCCGCCAGTGGGTCAGCTGCCAGGCCTCGCCCCGTTCGGCGAGCAGGACGGCCTCGACGGGGTCTTCGCTCCCGCCTTCGAAGGCGATTTCGCATGGCTCGCCATCCAACAGAAAGCGCGCGGTGCGCCGGGGCGCGGCGTTGAGCCGGAAGCCCAGCAGCGGATCGGCCGGGACAAGCGCGCGCGCGGCGGCTTCCAGCGTCTCGGCCGAGGGCGCTGAGGGCTGCGCCATCTCTTCACCGTCGCGCCCGATCAGGCCGGTATCGACCGTGCCCGCCACGAACTCGGGATGTTCAAGAGCGCGCACAAGGAAGGGCGCGTTGCATTTCACCGGCCAGACCGCGCTTTCGGCCAGCATGTCGCACAGCCTCTCGCGCGCTTCCTCGCGCGTGTCGCCATGCGCGACCAGTTTGGCGATCATCGGATCGTAATGCGGTGAGACCGTATCGCCAGCCTCGACCCCGGTTTCGATCCGCCCGCCCGGAGCGTCCCCGAATTCGAGCATTTCCAGCCGCCCGGTGCTGGGCAGGAACCCGCGCGCGGGGTCCTCGGCGTAAAGGCGTGCCTCCATCGCCCAGCCCGAGATGGAGAGGTCCTCCTGGGCGGCGGGGAGCGGTTCCCCGCTCGCCACGCGCAGCTGCCATTCGACAAGGTCAACCCCGGTGATCTCTTCGGTCACGGGATGCTCGACCTGGAGGCGCGTGTTCATTTCCATGAACCAGATCTTCTCGGCATCGAGCGGGCCCGAGCCATCGGCGATGAACTCGATGGTTCCCGCGCCCACATAGTCGACCGCCTTGGCCGCGCGCACGGCGGCGGCGCACAGCGCCTCGCGCGTGGCCGGGTCCATGCCCGGCGCGGGCGCTTCCTCGATCACCTTCTGGTGGCGGCGCTGGAGCGAGCAGTCGCGCTCGAAGAGGTGGACGACGGACCCGAGCGTATCGCCGAAGACCTGCACTTCGATATGGCGCGGGGTTGCGATGTACTTCTCGATCAGGACGCGGTCGTTCCCAAAGCTGGAACGCGCCTCGCGCTGGCACGAGGCGAGCGCGTCGGCGAAGCCCTGCGCGTCCTCGACCAGCCGCATCCCCTTGCCGCCGCCGCCCGCAACCGCCTTGATCAGCACCGGATAGCCGATGCCCTCGGCTTCGCGGGCCAGCCGCTCGGGCGACTGGTCTTCGCCCAGATAGCCCGGCGTCACCGGCACACCGGCCTTTTCCATCAGCGCCTTGGCCGCATCTTTCAGGCCCATCGCGCGGATCGAGGCGGGGGACGGGCCCACCCAGGTCAGCCCGGCATCGAGGACGCCTTGCGCAAAGTCCGCGTTCTCGGACAGGAAGCCGTAGCCCGGATGGATCGCATCCGCGCCCGCAGCCTGTGCCGCCGCGAGGATCTTGTCCGCGCGCAGGTAACTTTCGCTGGCAAGCGCGGGACCGATCGCCACCGCCGCGTCGGCCATCTGGACATGGAGCGCCTCAGCATCCGCATCGGAATGGACCGCGATGGTGCGGATCCCCATGCGGTGCGCGGTGCGGATGATGCGGCAGGCGATCTCGCCCCGGTTGGCGATAAGGAGCGCGCCGATCACGGATGGCGCTCCGGAAAGCCATGGCGGGTGTGGAGCGCGGCGAGCACGCTTTCGACATCGCCTGCAAAGCCGCCCTCGGCAAAGGCCAGCGCGGGAAGGTCCTGGTGCGCCTCGCCCAGCCGGTCGATCACGGCCTGACGCGGGCGCGGCCAGGGCACGCGCACCACTTCGATCCCGGCCGCGCGCTCGGGAAAGAGGGCGAGCAGCCCCTCCACCGTCACGCAATCCTTGCAGTAGAAGCGCCGCACACCGCCCAGCGCCGGGTCGGCCCAATCGGTGTCGAGTACGTAGAGAATGTCCTTGGAAATCGTCATCATCACATCCTGAACACGCCGAACTGCGGGCTTGCGGGGAACGGCGCCTCCAGCGCGGCGCCGAGCGCGAGGCCCAGCACGTCGCGGGTCTGGGCCGGGTCGATCACGCCATCGTCCCACAGGCGCGCGGTGGCATAATAGGGGTTACCCTCGGCCTCGTACTTGGCGCGGATCGGGGCCTTGAAGTCCTCGGCCTCCTGCGCGCTCCAGCTCTTGGCGTCGCGGTGGACGGTGGCGAGCACCGAGGCGGCCTGCTCGCCCCCCATCACCGAAATGCGCGCGTTGGGCCAGGTGAAGAGGAAGCGCGGGTCGTAAGCGCGCCCGCACATGCCGTAATTGCCCGCCCCGAACGAGCCGCCGATGATGACAGTCAGCTTGGGCACTTGCGCGGTTGCGACTGCGGTCACCAGCTTGGCGCCGTGCTTGGCGATCCCTTCGGCCTCGTAGGCGCCGCCGACCATGAAGCCGGAGATGTTCTGGAGGAACAGCAGCGGAATGCCGCGCTGGCAGGCCAGCTCGATGAAATGCGCGCCCTTCTGCGCGGATTCGGAAAAGAGCACGCCGTTGTTGGCAAGGATCGCGACCGGGAACCCGTGAATATGCGCAAAGCCGCAGACGAGCGTGGAGCCGAACAGCGGCTTGAATTCATGAAATTCCGAGCCGTCGACCAGCCGCGCGATAACCTCGCGCACTTCGTAGGGCGCGCGCACGTCCTCGGGGATGAGCGCGTAGAGATCCTCGGCCGGATAGAGCGGCGCGCGCGGCCTGCGGCGCTCCACATTGGCGCGCTCGCCCGGCCCCAGGTGGCTGACGATGTCGCGCACGAGCGAGAGCGCGTGGGCATCGTCATCGGCGAGGTGATCGGCCACGCCCGAGGTGCGCGCGTGCAGTTCGCCCCCGCCCAGTTCCTCGGCAGAGATCACTTCGCCCGTCGCGGCCTCGACCAGCGGGGGACCGGCGAGGAAGATCGTGCCCTGCTCGCGCACGATCACGGTCTCGTCCGACATGGCCGGCACATAGGCGCCGCCCGCCGTGCAGCTGCCCATGACCGAGGCGATCTGGGCGATGCCGACAGCGCTCATCTGCGCCTGATTGAAGAAGAAGCGGCCAAAGTGGTCGCGGTCGGGGAAGACCTCGGCCTGGTTGGGCAGGTTCGCGCCGCCCGAATCGACAAGGTAGATACACGGCAGGCGGCAAGCTTTGGCGATCTCCTGCGCGCGCAGATGCTTCTTGACCGTCATCGGGTAGTAGGTGCCGCCCTTTACCGTCGCGTCGTTGGCAAAGATCATGCAGGTGCGCCCCGAGACCTGCCCGATCCCGGCGATGATGCCTGCCCCGGGCACTTCGTCATCGTAGAGGCCGTTGGCGGCCAGCTGGCCGATCTCCAGAAACGGTGCGCCCGCATCGAGCAGCGCTTCCACGCGGGTGCGCGGAAGCATCTTGCCGCGCGCCTCGTGGCGTTCGCGCGCCTTCGCCGAGCCGCCCAGTGCGGCCCGGGCCACGCGTTCGCGCAGATCTTCGACCAGAGCGCGGTTGTGCCGGGTGCGCGCCTGCGCGTCCGGCGCGCTGGGATCGAGCGTCGTGGGCAAGACCGGCCCGCTCATCGCAGCGCACTCTCATTTCGCAAACGCGACATCATCCTGTTCCCGTGCCTAATTTATTTTCGCGCATGGTGGCACAGGACAAACGCGCCGCGCAAGGCAAAGGTTGCCCTGTACGGCGGGTAACGGGGGGGCGTTATCAGGCCCCGAAGCCGCCGCCCCCCGGTGTCTCGATCACGAAGACGTCGCCCGGTTCGAGGTCCACTTTCGCGGTGGGGCCCAGCTCCTCGACGCGGCCATCCGCGCGCTCGATGCGATTGATGCCCGCCGCACCATCACCGCCGCCGGCCAGCCCGAAGGGCGCGACCTTGCGGCGCTGCGAGAGGATGCCCGCCTGCATGGGTGCCAGGAAACGCACCCGGCGCACCGCGCCGTCACCGCCGCGATGCTGGCCCGCCCCGCCCGAACCGGCGCGGATCGAGAATTCCTCCAGCAGGACCGGGAAGTTGGTTTCCAGCACCTCCGGGTCGGTCAGGCGCGAATTGGTCATGTGGGTCTGGACCACGCTGGTCCCGTCGAAGTCCGGGCCCGCGCCCGAACCGCCCGCAATCGTCTCGTAGTACTGGTGCGCGGCGTCGCCGAAGGTGAAGTTGTTCATCGTGCCTTGCGCAGCCGCCATGGCGCCCAGCGCGCCGAACAGCGCATCGGTAATCGCCTGGCTGGTCTCGACATTGCCCGCAACGACCGCCGCGGGCGCGACCGGGTGCAGCATCGAGCCTTCGGGCACGCGCACCGCGATGGGCCGCAGGCACCCCTCGTTCATAGGCACCGGATCGTCGATCAGCGTGCGCACCGCGTAAAGGACCGCCGCGCGCACCACGGGCAGCGGCGCGTTGAAGTTGTCGGGCAGCTGGGGCGAGGTTCCGGCAAAGTCGATCACGGCGCTTCGCGCGTCGCGATCAATGGTGACAGCGACGTGGATTTGCGCGCCGTTGTCCATCTCCAGCACGAAGGTGCCGTCCGTCAGGCGCTCGATCAGACGGCGTACGGCCTCTTCGGAATAGGCCTGGACGTGGCCCATGTAGGCATCGACCATCGCGCGGCTCTGCTCGCCTGCAATGCGGCGCAGTTCTGAGGCGCCGCGCCGGCACGCGGCAAGCTGGGCACGCAAGTCCGCGATGTTCTGCTCGATCGCGCGCGAGGGATGCGGACCCGAGGCCAGCAACGCGCGCATCGCCGTTTCCTGAAGGGTGCCCCGGTCAACGAGGAGCACGTTGTCGATCAGCACGCCTTCCTCGTCCAGCGTGCGGCTGCGCGGGGGCATCGAGCCCGGGCTGATCCCGCCGATGTCCGCGTGGTGCCCGCGTGCGGCGACGAACCAGGCAGGCGCGTCGTCGTCCTCCTCGGCGAAGACCGGCATGACCACGGTGATATCGGGGAGGTGCGTGCCGCCATCGTAAGGCGCGTTGAGGACATAGGCGTCGCCCGCCCGAATGCCGCGCCCGTCGGCTGCGTTTCCGCGCCGCTCCAGCACCGTGCGCACGGATTCGCCCATTGAGCCGAGGTGAACCGGCATGTGCGGGGCGTTGGCGATGAGATTTCCGGCCGCATCGAACAGCGCGCAGGAGAAATCCAGCCGCTCGCGGATGTTCACCGAGCGCGCCGACTGCTGCAGCGCCGCGCCCATTTCCTCGGCAATCGCCATGAACAGCGCGCCCATGATCTCGAGACGCACCGGATCGCGCTCGGTGCTGGAAGAGAGCGCGGATTGCTGCGGCGTGCTGCGCGACAGGATGAGATTGCCCACAGCATCGACGCGCACCGACCAGCCGGGTTCGACGACAGTGGTGGACACATCGTCGACGACGAGCAGCGGGCCCGTTGCGGCAAACCCTTCGGCAAGGTCGCGGCGGTGGTAGAGCGGGGCCTCGTGGCGCGCGCCGCCGGTCCAGACCGGCACCGTCTCGGCCGCCGCGCCCGAGGTGGCGGGGAGCGGCATCACCGCGCCGCCCCCTGCATGTCCGCCCGCAACCGCCTCGACGCGCAGGGTTTCGGCGACAAGATCCTCGCCCGGCGCGAAGCCGAAGAGGTTGTCCCAGCCCTCGTGGAAGGCCGTGCGCATCTGCGTGAGATCGCCGAGCGGGACCGAAATCGTGCTCTCGCTGCCGCGCGGGCGGATTGCGAGCGAGGCTTCGAGCGTGATGGCGGTTTCGGGGACGCCCTGTGCGGCAAGGTCTGCGCGCGCGGCCTTGCCCAGCGCCGCCACCGCCTCATCAAGCGCGGCTTTGCTCTCCTCGGAAAGGTCGAGGCCGAGCGTACGCTCGTGCAGCACGCGGCGGTCAGCGAGGCCCATGCCGTAGGCCGAGAGCACAGAGGCGAGCGGGTGGCATACGACCGTCGTCACCCCCAGCGCGTCGGCGACCTTGCAGGCGTGCTGCCCGCCCGCTCCGCCAAAGGTCACCATCGCCGCGCGGGTAACGTCGTGGCCCCGGCGCAGCGAGACGGTCTTGATCGCGTTGGCCATGTTGGCGACCGCGATTTCCAGGAAGCCCTCGGCGGCCTCCTCGCGGGTAAGTTCGCGTCCCGTTGCGGCCTTGGCCTCGGCGAGGATCGCGTCCATGCGCGCCTGCGCGGCCTCGAGCGAGAGGGGTTCATCGCCCTCGGGCCCGAAGACATGCGGGAAATGCGCGGGGCGCAGCTTGCCCAGGAGCAGATTGCAGTCGGTCACCGCAAGCGGGCCGCCGCGCCGGTAGCAGGCCGGGCCCGGCACCGCGCCCGCACTCTCGGGACCGACCAGGAAGCGCGCGCCATCGAAAGCGCAGACCGAGCCGCCGCCCGCGGCCACCGTCTCGATCCGCATCATCGGCGTGCGCACACGGTTGCCCGCCACGCGCGTCTCGCTGTCGCGCTCGTACTCGCCCGCATAGTGCGACACGTCGGTCGAGGTACCGCCCATGTCGAAGCCGACGACCTCGTCGAACCCGGCTTCCTTCGCGATGGCCGCCATGCCCACGATGCCGCCCGCAGGCCCGGACAGGATCGCGTCCTTGCCGCGCAGCATGCCGCCCGTCGTCAGCCCGCCGTTCGACTGCATGTAGAGCGCATCGACATGAGGCCCGAGACCGGCCTCCAGCCCGTCGATGTAGCGATCCAGAACGGGCGAGAGATGCGCGTCGACCACGCTGGTATCGCCGCGCGCGATGAGCTTGATGAGCGGGGCGACCTCGTGGCTGACCGAAACCTGGGTGAAGCCGATCTCCTGCGCCAGCTTGGCCAGCGCGGCTTCGTGCTGCGTATGGCGATAGCCGTGCATGAGGACGACGGCGATGGCGCGAAACCCGTCCGCAAAGGCCGCTTCGAGCCCGGCGCGTGCGGCCGCTTCATCCAGCGGGCGATGGACCGTGCCGTCCGCGCCGATGCGCTCGTCGATCTCCAGCACCTTCGCGGCGAGCGGGTCGGGCAGAGCGATGTGGCGCGCGAAGATGTCCGGGCGCTCCTGCGTGCCGATCCGCAGCGCATCGCCAAAGCCGCGCGTGATGGCAAGCAGGACCGGCTCGCCCTTGCCCTCCAGCAGCGCGTTGGTAGCAACCGTAGTACCCAGCCGCAGTTCGCTGGGCGGAAGATCGCCCTGTGCAACGCCCGTCAGGCGGCGCATCGCCTCGACCGCCGCGTCCTCGTAACGGCCCGGGTCCTCGGACAGAAGCTTCAGCCGCTCGAACCGCCCGTCCGGCGCGCGCGCCACCACGTCTGTGAATGTGCCACCGCGATCGACCCAGAATTGCCAGTTGTCCGTCATGGGGACCTACATGGCGACCAAGGGGGGAAAGCGCAAACGAAGTGGGAAGAAGGGAATGATTCAAGGGGCCATCGCCCCTTGACCCCGAAACCGTCCTGGGCAGTTCGTGCCTTGAACGGAGCGCACGAAACGTGAGGATGGCGGACAGAAAATAGAGGGGCAAAGCCCCTCAATCCCTATCGAGACGAGACCTCTCACCCCCGAACCGCGCCGCCCGGCCCAACTGCGCTCGACAGTTCGGGGAGCCCGAGGGCAATGGCCCTCGGATTCATCCTTGCTCTTCTACGTTCTCCTACGCCCACCCCGTCGCAAGATAGCGCTCGGCGAGGCCAGCGAGGAACAATGCACCCCGGGGAAGAACGCTTTCATCGACCATCATCCGGGTCGAGTGGATACCGCAGCACTGGCTCCAGTCATCGCCCTCAGCCGCCACGCCCAGGAAGAACATCGCGCCCGGTGTCTTCTCCAGCACATAGGCGAAGTCCTCCGCGCCCATGATCGGGTTGGCGAGGCGTTCGAAAGTGTCGGCGCCGAACAGGTCGCGGGCCACGCCCTCGCCGAAGTCGACCGCGCGCGCATCGCACACGGTAACGGGGAAGCCTTCGATGATCTCGACCTCGGCGGCAAGGCCGTGGGCCCCGGCGATCCCGGCGGCAAGCCCGGTCACCTCTTCGCGCAGCCGCGCCCGGTTGGTGGCCGAGAGCGAGCGCATCGTGCCCAGCATGTCGACATGGTCGGGAATGACGTTGTGCGCGCTGCCTGCCGTGATCTTGGAGATGGTGACGACGACCGGATCGAAGACCGAGAACCGGCGCGCAACCATGGTCTGGATGGCGGCCACGATCTCGCAGGCGATGGGCATCGGGTCCATCGTGTCGTGCGGCATCGAGGCGTGTCCGCCCCGCCCCTTGACGGTGATCGCCAGCTGGTCGGCCGAAGCCATCAGCGGCCCTGCCCGCCCGCCGATCATGCCGTGGCGCGCGTTGGGCATGATGTGGAGCGCGAAGGCGGCCTCGGGCAGGGCGCGGGACGTACCGGGACCACCCAGAAGTCCGTCGTCGAGCATGTAGCGCGCGCCGTGCCAGCCTTCCTCACCCGGCTGGAACATGAAGCGCACCTCGCCCGTCAGCCTGTCCGCCTTGCCCGCCAGCAACCGCGCCGCGCCCGCCAGCATGGCGACGTGGGTGTCGTGCCCACAGGCGTGCATCACGCCCGGAATGGTGGAGGCGAAATCGAGCCCGGTTTCCTCGGGCATGGCAAGCGCGTCCATGTCACCGCGCAGGAGCACGCAGCGGCCCGGTCCCGCGCCCCCCTGCAAGGTCGCGACAAGGCCCGTGGTCGAGGGCCCCTCCTCCCATTCGAGCGGCAGGTCGGCCAGCTCGGCGCGGATCTTGTCGCGCGTCAGGGGCGTGTGGAGGCCCAGTTCGGGCTCGGCATGGATCGCGCGGCGCAGGGCGACGATGCGCTCGGAAATGGCGGCGGGGCAGTCCGCCTCGATGGAAACACTCATGGCGCCATGATACGCACGGCGCGCGAGGTGTCGAGCGCTGCGCGCAATCAGGACGCCGCTGCGGCGGCCTTTTCCTCGCGCTCAAGACGGCGCAGCGTGCGCAGCGCCAGACCGCCCATGAACAGGTACGAGCAGGCCCCGCCGATGGCGACGCCCCAGGCGACGCCCGTCGAGCCAAAGCCGATCAGGAAGACGAGGCTGATGCCCATCGCCACCAGCGCGACCACGCGCGCGAAGAGCGAGAGGTTGGCTCGGCCCGTGGAATGGAGCACCGGCTCGAACGAGACGCTGGCAAGATCGAAGCTGGCACCAATGGCGAGCGGGACGAGGATCGCCGCGCCCTGCTCGAAATCGTCGCCGCCGATGAGCTGCAACAGGTACTTGCCCGCCACCAGCGCGAGGAGCACGACGAGCAGCGCCGCGCCGCCCGCGATCTTGCTGGTCTGGCCGACCAGCTTGCGCAACTCGGAGGCCTCGGACGACGCGCTGACGTGGGCAACCTCGGCGTAGACCGAGCGGGTGAGCAGGGTCGAGAGCTTGCTCATCGCCTGCGAGAGCTGCGAGGCGAGGCGGTAGAGACCGGCCGCACTCGTGCTGACCCAGCCACCCACGATCAGGAGCGGGCCGTTCTTCATCAGCGCGTCGATCGAAGAGCCGAAGTAGGAGACAAGGAAGAAGTGGGCGAGCCCCTCGTTCTCACGCAAGGCCGTGCGCAGGCGGCAGAAATTGGAAAGGCGGATACCCTCCGGGCAGAGCCGGCGCGCGACGATCCAGTAGAGCGCAGCCTCCACGATATCGATTGCGGCCCATGCGAACAGGAAGCGGGCCACGCTGGGTCCTGTAAACCAGATCGCCAGCGCGGCGATAAGGCGTCCGGTGGGCACCACCGCCTCGACATAGACCGCCGCATCGAAGCGGTTGAGCGCGCGCACAACGCCCGTAGGCGCGGAAACGAGCGCCCAGAGCGAGGCGCAGCAGAACCAGAAGGCGACATTGACGTAGGCCTGGTTCAATTCGAGCATGTGCCCGAAGCCGAAGATCGCAACCGCCGCGACCACGGTGCCGAGCACCGCGCCGATGGCGTCGAGCCCCCCGCACAGCATGGCGAGACGGCCAAAGCGGCCCCATTCCTTTTCATGGACGTGCGCGCTGCCATAGCGCACGACCACCCGCCAGGTCTGGAAACCGGTCAGCGCGATGATCGCCTGCGCGGTTCCGAAAATGAGCGAGAAGTGGCCGAAGTCCTTCAGGCCCAGGGTGCGCGTCAGGATGGCAAGGTAGGCGATGCTGCACACAGCACCGAATCCCTTGCCGCCCAGCAGCCAGGCGGTGTTGCGAAGGATCCGCCCCAGCGAAGATTCGGTCTTCGGGCGGTTGGGTTTGGCCGACATTGGCGGGCATGTGGACGAGCGCGCGCCGACTTGCAAGCCGTGGATACATACCGCGCGCGCAAATCGACGCGAAACGGCGCGTTTGCCTTTCCCTTCGCCGCGCCGCGCGCTAGAGGCCTAGGCCTCCCCCAAAGTACATGCAGTGACCCCCATGATCGAACATGCCATCCTCCTGAGCGCCGGCCAGGGCTCGCGCCTCCTCCCCCTCACCGCCGAACGCCCCAAGTGCCTGATCGACTTTTCGGGCCGTTCGCTGATCGCCTGGCAGATCGAGATGCTGGCGCGCGCGGGGATCAAGCGGATCGACGTCGTCACCGGCTTCATGACCGACATGCTCGAAGCCCACCTGGCCGCCATCGAGGACCCGCGCGTCGAGATCACGGTGCGCTTCAACCCCTTCTTCAAGGTCGCCGACAACCTGGGTTCGTGCTGGATCGCGCGCGAGGCGATGCGCGGGGACTTCGTGATCCTGAACGGCGACACGCTGGTCTCTGAAGACATTGCCCGCGCGGTGCTGGCCGAACCCAACCCCTGGCCCATCGCGGTCACCGTCGACGTCAAGGCCGAAGGCTACGACAGCGACGACATGAAGGTCGAACGCACGCCCGAGGGGCGCCTCGTCCATATCGGCAAGACGCTTACCGCCGAGCAGTCGAACGCCGAATCGATCGGCTTCCTGGCCTTCCGCGGCGAAGGCGCAGACCTCTTCCGCGAAACCGTGCGCAAGGCCATGCGCACGCCTGAAGGCGTGCAGCACTGGTACCTCAAGGTCATCGATTCGATCGCGCCCACCGGCAAGGTCGGCACGCTCTCGATCGAGGGCATGGACTGGGCCGAAGTCGACTTCCTCAACGACATCGAGATCGCGACCCGGCTCACCGACCAGTGGGCCGCCTGATCGCGCCAGCCTGACAGTCGAAAAAGGCGATTTCCGAGGGCCATCGCCCTCGGGCATCACGTTTTCTTTGACTTCCCCCCTGCCCGT
Organism: Novosphingobium profundi; assembly: GCF_020524485.1. Classification (GTDB taxonomy): domain Bacteria; phylum Pseudomonadota; class Alphaproteobacteria; order Sphingomonadales; family Sphingomonadaceae; genus Novosphingobium; species Novosphingobium profundi_A. The sequence goes on from NZ_JAIVLF010000006.1 coordinate 230,412, forward strand.
CAGGCCTCTTCGCGCGCACTCTCCAGCATCGCGAGGATACGCGCCGCCGCGATCTCGTCGGAGGGCAGGTTCGGATCGCCCACGGCATGGTGGACGATCTCGGCCTGGTGGGGGGCGAACTCTCCGTGGCGCGCGCTGGCACGCTCGAGCGCCGGGAGCACGTCCTCGATGCGGTGGACGACCTCGCCCGTGCTCCACATCTCGGGCAGTTTCGTGTCGTCGCGCCCGCCATCGCCAACCTGATCGATGAACACGCAGGGACGCTGGTAGATCAGCCATTCGTAAAGCTGGCTGCTGAAGTCGCCAAGATAGATGTCCGCGCCCAGCGTGTAGGTCATGTCCATCGAAGCCTGCGAGCCGGGATCGACCAGCAGCCAGTCGGGATCGCTGAGGCCACGCAGTTGGGCCCGTTCGGCCTCGCCCATGCCTTCGCACAGACGCACGTGGGGCGCGACGACGAGGTTGAAGCGGCCATCGCGGCGCAGCGCCTCGATGAGCGCACGACCATAGGTCTTCCAGGTGCCGCGCCGCGCGTGGAAATGGGGGTTGTAGAGGACGGTCGGGCGCTGGTTGGCGAAGAGGCGGTGGCGTTCCAATCGGCCCAGGCGCCGCAGGCCCGCCAGCTTGACCTGCCCCACCACGTCGATCTGGGCATCCTCGAGGAGGCCCAGCGCGACGGTCGAGGCGCGGTCCGCCTCGCCCGAAACGAGCGCGCGGTCGAACAGGGCAAGGCGCCGGTCAACCCCGCCGCCGCCCGCACGCCGCGCACCGCCCACGCCATGCGGGATCTGGACCAGCGGCGGGCAGCGGCCGGGCAGCTGCTTCAGAAACGCCGAGGTGCGTTCGAGCGCGACGATGCCATCGAAGCCGCGCAGCGTGGCCGCCCAGCGGGCCAGGCGCAGGACCTTGAGCGGAGACTGCGCACCACCCCGGGCCGCGAGCGCCTCGAGCCAGCCGGGCAGCGACATCTCGCGCACCTGGACCGCGGGGCCATCGAGCTGGACCAGCAGTTCGCGCGCGGCCCTTGCATCGCAGCGCCGTGCGACGAAGGCTTCGACCTCCACGCCCGCGCGCCGCGAGAGCGCGGCGGCTACCGGCAAACCGTGCAGGAACTGGTGCGCGCCGCCGACCAGCGAAAAGGCAATCCGGGACATGTCGGAAAGTGGGTTCGGCTCAGGCCCAGAGCGCCTGGAGCGCGGCGCGCATCGCGTCCGGCTCCTCGCCTGTCAGCTTGTGCGCGTCCCCCAGCGCCGGGGGGCCGGGCCAACCGGCATCGGCAAAGGTGATCCCCTGCCATTCGCGCGCGCCTTCATAGCGGGGAATGACATGGAAGTGGACCTGCGGGTCCACCATCATCAGCATCAGGTAGTTGAGCTTTTCATAGCCCGAGAACGTGGCGAGCGCACCCTCGATGTCGCGCGTGATTTCGGCCAGTTCGGCGTGGGCCCCCGCCGGCAGCTCTCCAAACGCAGTCGCCGTACTCTTCGCGGCCAGGACCAGGCTGCCAAGCGTAGGCTGGGCGGGCCGGACGAGGACCACCCAGTGCTCGTAAGCCTTCACTTCACTTGCCGGGTAACCAAATTTCTCGAGCGTCGCGTGCATCGTCAACCTTCCGCCAACCACGAGGTTATCTGCCCCCCGCGCGCCTTGTAGACAAGGGCCTGGACCAGACGCACCGCATGAATGGCACAGCTCAGCCCGGTCCATGCCGCAACCAGGGCAAGGCCAATGTCGGGACGCGCGAAGAGCATGGCGACAAAGAGGATCACCATGTTGGGATTGCGCCGCGCGGTAATCAGGCGGAACCAGCTGTCGAAGCGCGTCCACACGTGGATGTGGAGCCCGCCGGCCTGCTGCATGAAGATGCCCTCGATCGCGCGCTGGACCCAGTAGCCCAGCTGGATCACGCCCTGTATCCACCAGAACGTGGCGTCATCGTAGGCGAGGCCCCAGCTGGCGAGGCCCGTCGCCCACAGCCACCACCAGAACGGGGGGTGGATCAGATCCATGCCGTGGTCGAAGACGTTGCCCCAGGCCGAAGAGGTGATCGTGCAGCGCGCGAGCTTGCCGTCCACGGTGTCGAGCACCATGAACACGAGACCCGTTGCCATGCCCGCCCAGTAATGGCCGTAGGCAAACAGCACCGTCGCGACCACGCAGAACACCGCGCCCACGAAAGTCACCATGTTGGGGGTCACGTGCCAGCGCGCGCAGATGCGGGTGAGCACCAGCGCCCATTCGGGCCAGAGGTATTTGGTGAGGATGTCGGTCACGCCCTTGTAGGCGCCGAAATAGCTGGCCCGCTCGATCGCGCGCACGTTGTCGGCGCGCAGCGGCATGAGGAAGGGAGTCTCGCGCTTGCGCAGCTGCTTGTTCTCGATGGTCGGGCCATCCTCGAAGGCCAGGACCTGCAGCCCCGGGAGAGCAAGCCCCTGCCCCGCCTCGCCGCGCATGGCCGCCGCGAGCGCGGCCGCTTCCTCGCCCGAGCGCGCATGGGCGAGCGCGGGCACACCGCCCAGCGTCAGCACCATGCCCGGGTGCGCGAGGACGTGGCGAAACCAGGAGGGATCCCAGGCGAAATCGGCATGGGCCAGGATCGCACCCGACCAGCCCGGTTCTGCAAGCGCGTCGGGAACCTGCGCGGCCAGCTCCAGGCCAGAGGCGCGGGCGATCCGTCCGACCCGCTCCGTGACCGAAAGGCCCCACAGGATCACGTCGTTGTGCCCGACGACCACGGCCACCCTCGGGCCGCCCACTGTATTTTCACCTTGTGCCATGATTGGCCCCTACTGCGAGTTGCACAGACTGGCAATCGGCGGGCAACGGGCTGGCCTTGCGCGAGTCGGCCAGGCGTGCCCGAGTGCAACGCACCGGGATCGAACAGCGCCCTGACTTTGCCGCAGCGCACCCATCATTTCGTGCCATCAAGGCATCACTTGGGCGCAAAACAGCCATCAATATGTCACACAAATGTGTCAGAGCGTATTTCGGGATGATTTTTTCCGCGCGAATGCCTATGTGGAGCGCGTGAACGGATCAATCTACGAATTTGAAGCGATGCCGCGTTTCGGCAATCGCGTGCAGCGCCCTTCGCGCACAGCGGTCGCCCGTGCCCGGGCCGGACGCGCCGTGCCGCTCGTGGGCATCATCCGTAATCCGCGCAGCCACCGCAACAAGGGCAAGGCCGCGGAAATGGCGGACTGTTCGAACATCCTGACCGAAACTCCGCGCGATCGCAAGGCCTTGCTCGACACGCTCGGCGAATTTGCCCGGCGCGGGATCGACTACCTCGTGATCGACGGCGGCGACGGCACCGTGCGCGACGTGCTGACCTGCGGCACCGAGATCTTCGGCGAGGACTGGCCCCGCCTGATCGTGCTGCCCAAGGGCAAGACCAACGCGCTGACGGTGGACCTGGGCCTTCCCGGCGAATGGTCGCTGACCGAGGCGCTGGCCGCCGCCCACAAGGGCAAGACGGTCACCCGCCACCCGCTGCGCATCACGTCAGCCGATGCCGCCGACACCGGCCTCGCCGCGGTCCAGGGCTTCATCCTGGGTTCGGGCGTCTACACGCTGTGCACCGAAGCGGGCCAGGAAGCGCACCGCCGCGGTGCGTTCAACTCGCTGGCGGTGGGCATCTCGATCCTTTCGGGCATCCTCCAGGCGCTCTTCGGCCGCAAGGGCAACACCTGGCGCCGGGGCACGCCCACGCGTCTTGTCGACCGCCTGACGGGCCGCGCGCTGCCCCATGCCGGAGCAAAGCGCGGCAGCGGCGAAACCGACCGCCGCTTCCTCACCATCGCCACCACCTTCGAGCGCTTCCCGCTCGGCATGCGCCCCTTCGGCCGCAAGGTGGCGCCGGGCCTCAAGCTCCTCGTGCTCGACCGCGCCAGCCGCCTCGTGCTGGGCCTCGCGCCGCTGGTGATGATGGGCCTGGGCGGACGCCTGCTGGGCCGCCATGGCCTGCACCGCTTTGCCACCAGCGACGTCGATATGGACATCGAAGGCCCCTTCATCCTCGATGGCGAGGCCTTCCCGGCCGGGCGCTACATCATGGACGAAGGCCCACAGCTGACCTTCGTGGTGCCCTGACCCCATCCTGCACGCGCCTTCTGGCGCAGGCATTTCCACCCGTTTCTCCATCTGTCTTGATTTCGAGGCGTCCTTGCCTGAGCATAAGGACATGAGCGTAGACCTCCTGGGGCGGATCCGGACCGCACTCGAACGCCCGGTGGAACCGGCCGTGGCGGCGTTCGCGCACCGTCTTGCCGCACAGTCCCCCGTGCCCGTGCTCGCCGTGCTGTTCTACGGCTCGAACCTGCGCACCGGCTCGCTGGAGGGCGTGCTCGACTTCTATGTCCTGACCGACACCCCGCAGGTCGAGAAGATCTGGCCGCGCGTCAGCTACCACGAATGGCGCTGCACGCCCGCCGACACCGCGCCCGACGGCACCGCGCTCCCGGACGCGGACCTGCGCGCCAAGGTCGCGACGATGCCGCTCGAAACCTTCCGCGCGGCCGCCGCCGGTGAGCGCCTCGACACCACCATCTGGGCCCGCTTCGTCCAGCCCAGCGCGCTGGTCTGGAGCCACGACCGCGCCGCCTCGCGCGCCGCCGGAGAAGCCGTCGCGGGCGCGGCGAAGACCGCCGCACGCCTGGCCGTCGCGCTCGGCCCGGACGCTGGCACGCCTGAAGACTACTGGCGCGCCCTGTTCCGCGCGACCTACGCCGCCGAATTCCGAGTCGAGAAGGCCGGGCGCGAGGATTCGATCCTTTCGGCCAACCGCGAGCATTTCGACGGCCTGCTCCCGCTCGCCCTTGTCGCCCAGGGGATCCCCTTCGCGCGCGGCGGGCCCCAGGGTACGATCCGGCCCGAACTGGATGCTTCCGCGAAGGCGCGTATCCTCAGCTGGTGGCAGCGCCGCCAACGGCTGGGCAAGCCGTACAACGTGCTGCGCCTGATCAAGGCTTCGACCACGTTCGAGGGCGCCGCGCGCTACGCCGCCTGGAAGATCGAGCGCCACACCGGCGTGCCGGTCCTCATCACGCCCTGGCGCGAACGCCACCCCGTGCTCGCCGCGCCCAGCGTGCTGTGGAGCGTGTGGCGCGCGCGCAAGGCCGCGAGCCTCGCGGCCGCCAACGCCCCCAACGATACGGACGACCGCGCCGCGTGACATCTGCCCAAGGTTCTCCCGCCCCCGCTCAGTCCCGCCCCCTGAGCGCTCTCGTGCTGGCCGGTTCGCGCCCCGGTGCGCCCGATCCCGTCGCCAGCGCGGAAGGTGTCGCGCACAAGGCGCTGATCGAAATCGACGGACAGCCGATGCTCGCGCGCGTCGTGGCCGCCCTCAAGTCTGCGAAGATCGCGCGCGTGGCCGTCATCACCAGCACGCCCGAAGTCATCGCGCTGGCGCAGGACCTGGGCTGCGAAGTCCTGCCCGCCGAGGCAGGCCCCAGCGCCAGCGTCGCCGCCGGGTTCGCGCACCTCGGCGCGCCGATGCTCGTCACCACCGCCGACCACGCGCTGCTCGACGCGCAGTGGATCACCGATTTCGTGGCGGATGCGGGAGAGGCGGCGGACGTCGCGATCCTGCTTGCGCGGCGCGAGGCGGTGGAGACGGCGCTGCCCGGCAGCAAGCGCACCTGGCTCAAGATGGCTGACGGCGCCTGGTCGGGCTGCAACCTGTTCCTCCTCGCCCGTCCCGGCGCGGACGCGGCCATTGAAACCTGGAAGGCGGTCGAGGCCGACCGCAAGCGCCCCTGGCGCATCGCCCTGCGCCTTGGCCCCGGCATCCTCCTGCGCTTTGCGCTGGGACGCCTGACCATGGCCGAGGCGATTGCCCGACTCGGCGGCAAGATCGGGGTGGCGGCCGTGCGTGTCGCCGCGCGCGACGGCCTTGCCGCAGTCGATGTCGACAAGCCCTCGGACCTTGTCGACGTGCGCACGATTCTGGCCGCACGAAAGACCCAGTAGGCAAGAAGATGAGTTCCGAGGGCCATTGCCCTCGGGCTCCCCGAACTGTCGAGCGCAAGTGGGCCGGATACCGGAGCGCGACAGAGGAAAGGGACTATCGAATTGAGGGGCTTTGCCCCTCTCCCTCATGCCTGCTGAGTTTGCGCTTCACGCGCGGCGATCCCGGCGCAATGTGCGCAAGACGGTTTGGGGTCAAGGGGCGATGGCCCCTTGAAAAGAAGACTTTTCCCCGCCCCTTACATGTACTTCATCTGCACCCGGATCGACTTCACCTTGGAGCCGACCTCGACGCCGACCTTGGTGTAGCTCGGCTTGCCCAGGTTGAAGATGTTGATCGAGGGGTTGTTGGACATGGCCCCGCCATCCTCGGTGATGTCGGTCTTGCCGTTGCCGTTGAGGTCATGGCGCACCGCCACGCCGTAGGTGCCCGGGCCCGGCACGGGCAGGCAGAAGGTCATCGTGCCCGCCTTGGCGGGAACCTCGATGCGCGAGAGCCAGTGGCCCTTCTCGAGCCAGTCGGCCTTGGTCGCACGGTAGGACTGCACGCGCATGTTCCCTTGCGAGGCCTTAACCCCGTCGACCGTGACGAGCAGGCCCGGCCCGCTCGCGCTCGTGCACTTGCGCAAGTCATTCGAAATCTCGTTGCGAAACTGCGCGGATGCGGGCGCCGCGCCTGCCACGGCCAGGAGGCCGACCAGCGCGAAGGCGCCCATTTTGTGTCGAATCATATCGATCCAATCCTCAAGACAACTCGTTTTTCCGGCGCTCTGTCCTCACAGCGGACAGGGCCGCGCCTGCACAACCGGCAGGCCTTGAAGCAGGTAACTAGGCCTGGTGCGCTGAATAGGCACTGAATTTCAAGCACTCCGGACACGCGAGACCCTACATGGGCTTGCACGCGGGGCGAAAGGCGCTATCCGCGCGTCGATCCGGATCGGAGGCAAACCCCACATCGTGTGTGGAAAACGGCCCGATCCCGCCTTGTCGCCCCAACATGGGGTGCCGTATCTGGATGGCTAGAGGAGTTTCACGAGATCCATGACCACGCCGCTCATTTCCCCGTCGATCCTGTCCGCCGACTTTGCCCGCCTGGGCGAAGAAGTGCGCGCGATCGATGAAGCCGGGGCCGACTGGATCCATGTCGATGTCATGGACGGCCATTTCGTGCCCAACATCACGATCGGCCCGGCCGTGGTCAAGGCGCTGCGCCCGCACTCGGCCAAGACCTTCGACGTCCACCTCATGATCTCGCCGGTCGATGCCTACCTCGAAGCCTTCGCGGACGCGGGCGCGGACATCATCACCGTCCACCCCGAGGCGGGCCCCCACATCCACCGCACGGTGCAGACGATCAAGAAGCTGGGCAAGAAGGCCGGTGTCTCGCTCAACCCGGCAACGCCCGCCAAGATGCTCGACTACCTCATTGATGACATCGACCTCGTCCTCATCATGAGCGTGAACCCCGGCTTCGGCGGGCAGAGCTTCATCTCCAGCCAGCTGCGCAAGATCGAAGCCGTGCGCAAGATGGTCGAGAAGTCGGGCCGCGACATCCAGATCGAGGTCGATGGCGGCGTCGATGCCGTCACCGCGCCGCAGTGCGTGGCCGCCGGTGCCGACGTGCTGGTCGCGGGTTCGGCCACTTTCAAGGGCGGCCCCGATCACTACGCCGCCAACATCCGCAGGCTCAAGGGCCTCGACTGAGCACGGTGCGGCGCGATTTTCCCATCGACGCCGCCGCGCGCAACCAGGAGCCCCCTTCGGCCGTTCCGCTACCGGCTGACGCCGCCGAGCCGGGCGTCGAGGAGGGCTCCATGTACAAACCCACAGAAGACAGCGCCGCGCGCCGCGTGGACCCGCCTCTGGGAGATACATCCGTGCCCGAGGGTGCCGAGCCCCCCGTCGTTGGGGCCGACCAGTCCGAAACCGGCCGCGCGCTTGCGCTGGTCGACTTTGCGGCGCCCACCGTCAGCGCGGGCGAACGCCTGATCCGCTTTGCCTACAAGCTGGGCGTGCCGGGCACGATGCTGACCGCACCGATGGGCAAGAAGGCGCGCATGCGCCTGCTCGCCACCGTGCGCGGCACCGTGCCGGGCGACAAGGCGGCTGGCACCGCCCTTCGCGCGGGCCACTTCCTTGTCCATGGCGCGCGCACGCCGATCACCCAGGTCGACTTCGGCGGCGCGGCGCGCGTCCCCCCGCCGCTCGAGCGCACCGTGCACAGCTTCGCCTGGCTCGCCGACCTCGAAGCCTGCGGCCCCCGCGAACAGGTCGCCCCCGTGGCCGAGCGCATCCTCACATCCTGGCTCCAGGCCAACCCGAAGGCCCCCACCAAGACCGGCAAGGCCAGCCGCGGCCCGGCCTGGACGGTGGGGCACACCGGCGCGCGCCTGCTCAACTGGCTGGTCCATGCCCCGCTCATCCTCTCGGGCGAAAAGGCGCTGCGCGTGCGCATGCTGCGCCACATTGCCGAGACCGCCCGCTGGCTCGACCGGCAGGTCCACCACGCCGAGGATTCGCTGGGCGCGGTTGCGGGCTGGTGCGGCCTTGTCGCCTGCGGTCTGCTGCTGCCCGAAGGCCGCCCGCGCCGCCTCTACGGCGAAGCCGGGCTGATGAAGGCCCTGGGCGAGCTGATGGGCGATGACGGCGGCGTCCTCTCGCGCAGCCCGCTTGCCCAGATGGAAGCGATCGCCCTCCTCGTGCGCCTGCGCAACTGCTACCAGGCCACGCGGCGCGACAGCACCGAGGCGATGGAACACGTCATCGAGATGCTCGTGCCCCCACTCCTCGCGCTGTGCCATGGCGATGGTTCGCTGGGCTCCTGGCAGGGCGGCTGGGCGGTCCCGGCCGACACCGTGGATGGCCTTGTCGCGGCGAGCGGCGTGCGCACCCGCCCGCTGCGCGACGTGCGCCAGTGGGGCTACCAGCGCGTTGCCGCGCACAAGTCGATCCTCCAGTTCGACACCGCCCCGCCGCCGATGCCGCGCGACGGGCGCTTTGGCTGCGCCTCCACCCTCGCCTTCGAATTCTCGCACAACCGCCAGCGCATGATCGTCAACTGCGGCGGCGCAGCGAGCGCGGGCGGGCTCGTCCCCGCGCGCCTCGACCAGGGCCTGCGCGCCACCGCCGCGCACTCCACCCTGACGCTCGACGATGCCAATTCCACCGCCATCCTCATCAACGGCGCGATTGGCCAGGGCGTCACCGCCGTCGATGTCGACCGCAAGACGATGGAGACCGACAGCGGCGCGCGCGCCACCCGGCTCGAGGCCAGCCACAACGGCTATGCCCAGCGCTACACGCTGACCCACCGCCGTATCCTGATCCTGCGCGACGACGGCACCGAACTGCGCGGCGAAGACATGCTCCTGCCCTCAGGCCGCAAGGCCAAGCGCGGCAAGGTCGGCTTTGCGATCCGCTTCCACCTCGCCCCCGAAGTCACCGTTGCCCCCACCGAGGACGGCCAGGGCGCCGCCCTCGTCCTTGCCGACGGCAGCTACTGGCAGTTCCGCGCAGGCGCAGGCACCGTCGAGATCGAGGATTCGCTCTGGGTCGATGGCCAGGGCCGCCCCCAGGCCACCCACCAGATCGTCCTCCAGGGCCTCGCCTCGCGCGGCGGCGGCACCTTCAGCTGGCTCTTCAAGAAGATGGGCTGAACCCACCGGGGTTCTGCAAGATCGGAAGAGAAGACAATCCGAGGGCCATCGCCCTCGGGCTCCCCGCACTGTCGAGCGCAATGCGAACCGGGCGCTTATGCTCACCCGCAACGTCGCAGTTTCGACCCATTCAAGACTCTCAGCCGCCAATTTCGCGTTCCCAGATGCGGACGTTCCGGTTTTCCTGTCGGAGCGCCAACGCCGGGCCGGTAGGCGAATGTCTGAATTCAGCAGCCGACCTGAGGATAGCCATCGGCCCGTTGCCGCCAGTATTGCTGCAGTCCATCAAGGGTGCAAAGATGCTGAATGCGTATCCAAACGATCGTTCTTATCGGGATCTATTCCTCGGCGTTACTCGTGGCGGGCTACGGCTTGGGCAATTTCGAAGGTTCACGACATTCTGCCCCCTCGCCCTTGAAGGTTCTAGAGTATCCTGCCGAGAGGTGGATTGGAACGGATGAGCAAGTTCAGGACGCGGTTGAGCGTTGGGCAAGAAAGACCACGGCTTCCAATGCAGAAATTCTGCAACATCGAAAGCCTCGATCAATGTTTATTCCGACACGCAACCAAGGCTCAGGAATGCTCTGTATCGAACTTGAGCTAGAGCGGGGCGCTCTCGGCGGCTCACCGGTATATTGCTATGAGAACCAGACAACGAAACTCGTCGCAGAATACAGCGATGTTGAATAATTTCTGCATGCATAAAGTAGCGCGCGGCGGGTTTCGGATTCGCTGACGCGATGGACGAAGGTCATGAATGGGCGCGTGGCGGAATTTCGGCACACGCCCCATTGCGGACATTCAGCGCCTAATCAGAGCAAAAGCAGGTTCACCGCTTGAAATAACGTCAAGGCAACCGGAACCAGTAATGAACCGATAATGCTTAGGCGATCCTTGTGAGATACGCCAACTCTCTGATTGCGCCTCGAAAAAAGGGTCGCCTTCTACGCTGTAGGCAAAGTGGTGGGGAACAAGACCAGCCCAATCCCCTGGATGGCTTTCCGTAGACAATGGAAACTCGTCCATCATTCGCACAATTACACCATATCCAAGAAAGCTCACCTCCAAGACGCGGTCATCATTCCAAATTTCGAATGTAGCGGTCTCTCGTTGCCAATCGAATGAGACCAGATCCGCTGCATCTGCATCTGCCCAAGGTGCTTTGCTCTCGATCGGGAAATACTTGATCATGTAATCAAGCTAATGATTGTACAGGATAAGCGCTACATCTTTGTATGTCGGCTTCCCACCCATCCCGGCTGCTGGCCGATCGGATCGACAAGCGTAACCGGACGGGCCGCGCCCTGGCGGGTCGATTCGGCTCTCGAACGACCGACAGGGCCGCCTGGCGGCCACTCCCGCCGCCAGTGCATAGAGGCCCTCCCGGGCCCGACCCTTCCCGGTCACTCATCGCTCCATTTTCGCTTCCAAGGTGCAGACCTTCCGCTTTTGCCCAGAAGCAGACTTCACCGCACGTCCTGCCTTGTCCGATTCCGGGAGGGCGAGGGCGATGGCCCTAGCATTGGCCTTGCTTCGTTTCTGTGCGGCACGGGATTTTGCTTTCCTACACCAGCGCCCTTGTGCGAGACCGGACGAAGGCGGTCGCATGTCCCCTCTCCCCCTGAAACCAAACGCTTTTCGAAGGTGACACGAGGGGGCCGGTAACAGCCCCTGGACCGTGTCACCTGTGTCAACTTTGTGTCACCCTGTCCGCCCTTCGGGTGCGGACGCGGCCGTGCGGGCCACTTTTTGCCGCACGTACCCTTGCTCCTGTCCCGTCCGCGGCCTAAGGGCGCGCGCAAAGACTTGACGCCCTCTTCTTTGCAAGGAAGCCTTTCGACCATGAGCGATACTGTCCAGATCCGCCGCGCCCTGCTTTCGGTTTCCGACAAGACCGGGCTTGCCGAACTGGGCAAGGTCCTTGCCGATCGCGGCGTCGAGCTGGTCTCGACCGGCGGCACCGCCAAGGCGCTGCGCGATGCAGGGCTTACCGTGAAGGACATCTCGGAGATCACGGATTTCCCCGAGATGATGGACGGCCGCGTCAAGACGCTGCACCCCAAGGTCCACGGCGGCCTCCTCGCCGTGCGCGACAACGCCGAGCACGCCAAGGCCATGGAAGACCACGCGATCGGCGCGATCGACCTCGTCGTCGTCAACCTCTACCCCTTCGAGGCGACCGTCGCCAAGGGCGCGGACCGCGACACGATCATCGAGAACATCGACATCGGCGGCCCCTCGATGGTGCGCTCGGCGGCCAAGAACCACGCCTACGTCACCATCGTCACCGACCCGGTCGACTACGAGGGCCTGATGGTCGAACTGGAGGCCACCGACGGCGCCACCACGCTCGCATTCCGCAAGCTGATGGCCGCGCGCGCCTTTGCCCAGACCGCCGCCTACGATTCGATGATCTCGCAGTGGTTCGCCTTCTCCGACCAGGGCCAGGAATTCCCCGAGATGCTCGCCGTCAACGGCCGCCTCTCGACCACCCTGCGCTATGGTGAGAACCCGCACCAGAAGGCCGCGCTCTACACGCCGGTCGGTCCCTACACCAAGGGTCTCGCCCAGGCCGAGCAGATCCAGGGCAAGGAACTCTCGTACAACAACTACAACGACGCCGACGCCGCCTTCGAACTCGCCGCCGAGTTCAAGGGCCAGAAGCCGTCTGTCGTCATCGTCAAGCACGCCAACCCTTGCGGCGTTGCCCAGGGTGACACCCTGCTGGGCGCCTGGAACGACGCGCTGGCCTGCGACGATGTCTCGGCCTTCGGCGGCATCGTCGCCGTCAACCAGACTCTCGATGGCCCGACCGCTGAAGCGATCTGCCAGATCTTCACCGAAGTCGTCGTCGCGCCCGACGCGGACGAGGACGCGCGCGCCTTCTTCGCCAAGAAGAAGAACCTGCGCCTGCTGCTCACCGGCGAACTGCCCGACCCGCGCCGCGGCGGCCTCAATGTGAAGCCCATCACCGGCGGCCTGCTCGTCCAGGGCCGTGACAACGGCGCCATCGGCTTCGACGATCTCAAGGTCGTCACCGAGCGCGCGCCCACCGACGCGGAACTGGCCGACTGCCTCTTCGCCTGGACCGTGGCCCGCCACGTCAAGTCGAACGCCATCGTCTACGCCAAGGACGGCGCGACCGCAGGCATCGGCGCAGGCCAGATGAACCGCCGCGACTCCTCGCGCATCGCCGCGATGAAGGCCGCCGAAGCGGCTGAGAAGTTCGGTTGGGACACGCCGCGCACCCATGGCAGCGCGGTAGCCTCGGACGCCTTCTTCCCCTTCGCCGACGGCCTCCTCGCCGCCGCCGAAGCGGGTGCCAGCGCGATCATCCAGCCCGGCGGCTCGATCCGCGACGATGAAGTGATCGCGGCGGCCAACGAAGCGGGCCTCGCGATGGTCTTCACCGGAATGCGCCATTTCCGTCACTAAGACACCGACACGCCGGGGGCCGCTGCACACATGACCTTGCTCTGGCTCGGCCCCCTCGTGACGCTCGGCTTCATGGCCGGGTTCCTGATTTCGGCCATCCTGCTGCGCATGGGGCGCCTCTCGCGCCCGGCCAGCTGGATCGCCGCGCTCGGCCTTCCCTTCGGTTGCGCCACCCTGCCAGTGCTGATTCTGGCCGCGCTTTCGCTCTTCGAAATGCTGATGGAAACGCACAGCCCTTCGACAGGAATGTGACACGTTCCCGCCGATTTCCTCGCCCTGCCGCCCACATGAAACAACTCATCGTCCGGTCAACGGATGATGCCCTTTATTCACTCGACGCTCAGCCGTTTTGGGACAAGAGGGCGCGGAAGAAACCGGCGGCCCGCGCCGCCCCAACCGCTAGCTTTGATCGCTAGCCCCAACCGCTCGATTGCCTGGATACCCTATGCGCCTGCTCAAGACCCAATTCGCCCGCTTCTTCGCTCTCGGCTTCGCCGGTGGGGCCGTGCTGGTGTTCGGCGTCATGGGCATCGACACCGGCACCTCGCTTTCGGACTCGATGGTTCCCCCGGCCGAAGCCGCCACCACGCGTTGAGGCACGCCGTGCGCGGCGCACAGCCGCCCGGACCCACGGTACCACCCGACATTGCGAAGCGGGGCCCGATGGCCCATATTGGAAGCATGGGCACCGATCTTCACGACGATTGCGAAATCACGCACGGCCACCACGAACACAGCGGCGAAGGCCTGAAGAAGGCCGCGCGCGACGTGCTCGTGTCGGCGGGCGAACAGTGGACCGACATGCGCGCGGACGTGTTCGCCTCGCTGGCCGAACGCACCACGCCAGCCTCGGCCTATGATCTTGCCGAAAGCGTTTCGGCGCTGCGCGGCAAGCGCGTTGCCCCCAACAGCGTCTACCGAATTCTCGACCTGTTCGTGCGCACGAACCTTGCGCGCCGGGTGGAGAGCGCAAACGCCTACATCGCCAATTCGCATCCCGGCTGTCGCCACGATTGCATCTTCCTGATCTGCGATGCCTGCGGCGAAGTCGTCCATATCGATGACGACGAACTGACCGGCGCACTCATCAAGGCCGCCCGCGACAACGGCTTTGCCGACGTGCGCCCGGTCGTCGAACTGCGCGGGACCTGCGCTTCATGCAGTTGAGGCGCCCTCTTTTTCCAGTGCCAACTTGAAACGCCCGCCAATTTCTTGACTTTTCCTTGGCACAATCCTTACGGACGGCCGTTAGGACCCGATGGCTCCGAAGTCGATCAGATCGACATGCCCGCCGCACACGTGTAAGGCTAACCTGATGAACGCCAGCTCGGCAACGCCCCTCCTCGATACCGTTTCCACCCCTGAAGACCTGCGTGCGCTTGCGCCCGGCCAGCTGCGCCAGCTTGCTGACGAACTGCGCACCGAGACGATCTCGGCCGTGGGGCAGACCGGTGGGCATCTGGGCTCCGGGCTCGGCGTCGTCGAACTCACGGTGGCCCTGCACTACGTCTTCGACACGCCCGCCGACCGCCTGATCTGGGACGTGGGCCATCAGGCCTATCCGCACAAGATCCTGACCGGTCGCCGTGACCGCATCCGCACGCTGCGCCAGGGCGGCGGCCTCTCGGGCTTCACCAAGCGCTCCGAGAGCGAGTACGATCCCTTCGGCACTGCGCATAGCTCCACCTCGATCTCGGCCGCGCTCGGCTTTGCCATGGCCAACAAGATCAAGGGCGTGCCCGGACGCGGCATCGCGGTGATCGGCGATGGCGCGATGAGCGCCGGGATGGCCTACGAGGCAATGAACAACGCCGAGGCCGCGGGCAACCGCCTGATCGTGATCCTCAACGACAACGACATGTCGATTGCGCCGCCGGTCGGAGGCCTCTCGTCCTACCTCGCGCGGCTTGTCTCCTCGGGCAAGTTCCTGGGGCTTCGCGAACTTGCTCGCCGGTTTGCCCGCCGCCTGCCGCGCCCGCTGGCGCAGGCCGCCCGCAAGACCGACGAATACGCCCGCGGACTTGCCATGGGCGGCACCCTGTTCGAGGAACTGGGCTTCTACTACGTCGGCCCGCTCGATGGCCACGACCTCGATTCGCTGGTTCCGGTCCTGGAAAACGTGCGCGATGCGGGCGAAGGCCCGATCCTGCTCCACGTCGTGACGCAGAAGGGCAAGGGCTACCAGCCCGCCGAGGATGCGGCCGACAAGTACCACGGCGTCCAGAAGTTCAACGTCGTCACCGGCGAGCAGACCAAGGCCCCCGCCGGTCCGCCCAGCTACACCGGCGTCTTTGCCAAGGCCCTGATCGCCGAGGCCGAGAAGGACGACACGATCTGCGCGATCACCGCCGCGATGCCCTCGGGCACCGGGCTCGACAAGTTCGCCTCCTCTTTCCCCGAGCGTTCGTTCGATGTCGGCATTGCCGAACAGCACGCCGTGACCTTCGCAGCCGGTCTCGCTGCGCAAGGCATGCGCCCGTTCTGCGCGATCTACTCGACCTTCCTGCAGCGCGCCTTCGACCAAGTCGTGCACGACGTCGCAATCCAGAACCTGCCGGTGCGCTTCGCCATCGACCGGGCCGGGCTCGTCGGTGCAGACGGCGCCACCCACGCGGGCTCGTTCGACATCACCTATCTGGCGACGCTCCCCAATCTGGTCGTCATGGCCGCTGCCGACGAAGCGGAACTGGTCCACATGACCCACACCGCCGCGCAGCATGACAGTGGCCCCATCGCCTTCCGTTACCCGCGCGGCAACGGCGTGGGCGTGGAACTGCCCGAGACCCCGCTGCGCCTCGAGATCGGCAAGGGCCGCGTGGTTCGCGGTTCGGCGGAAAAGGGCGGCAAGGTCGCCATTCTCTCGCTCGGCACGCGCCTTGGCGAGGCGCTCAAGGCCTCCGACACGCTGGAGGCCAAGGGCCTCCCGACGACAGTGGCCGACATGCGCTTTGCCAAGCCGCTCGACACCGATCTCATCCGCCGCCTGATGCTGAGCCACGAAGTGGTCATCACGCTGGAGGAGGGTTCGATTGGCGGCCTTGGCGCCCACGTCCTCACCATGGCGAGCGACGAGGGCCTTACCGATGCAGGTCTCAAGATCCGCACCATGCGCCTGCCCGACGTGTTCCAGGACCAGGACAAGCCCGAGAAGCAGTACGACGATGCCGGCCTCAACGCGCCGCAGATCGTCGACACCGTGCTTTCGGCCCTGCGCCACAACAGCCAGGGCGTGAGCGAAGCCAGGGCCTGAGGGGCAGCGCCCTCGGCACTCCCACCTCAGTCTACTTCACCTTCCACCTGCTATTCTGGCGGGGATAAGGTGAGGTTGCCGATTTTGGGGGTCAAGGGGCGATGGCCCCTTGAATCATTGGTCTTCTTTCAATGCGCGTAGATCATCCTGCGCGTCATTCCCCCATCGATGACGAACTGCTGCCCGGTAATGAAGCCCGCCGCATCCGAAGCGAGGAACTCGACAGCCCCGGCGATATCCGCAGGCACGCCGACACGTCCCACAGGATGCTGCGTGCGATCAATGGGCCGGTGTTCGGGTTCGCCACGCGCGCTGGCCTTCTGCCAGTCGGCCGTCTCAATCCAGCCCGGCAGGATCACGTTGACGCGAATCTCGGGGCCAAGACTGACGGCAAGCGCGTGGGTCATCGCGCACAGCGCGCCCTTGGCCGCCGCGTAAGCCTCGGTATCGGGTTCGGACTGGAGCGCGCGGGTAGACGCCATGAGGACGATGCTGCCCTTCCGCGCGCGCAATGGCGCGACCGCCCCCCGCACGGCCAGGAACGCCCCTGTTACGTGGCTGTCCTGCCAGCGCCGCCATTCCTGCAGCGAAAGCTCCTCGATCGGCCCGGAGACCGGATCCGCGATCCCGGCGTTGGAAACGAGGAGATCGAGACCGGCATGATCCGTCCACTGCGCGACCTGCGCAAAGGCGTGCGCCATGCCATCCTCGTCCGCCACATCGACGGCCTGGGTCAGCAGCGGCTGACTGCCGCACTCGGCCGCAAGTTCGGCCAGCGCCTCTTCGTCACGGTCGAAGGCGGCCACCTTCCACCCCGTGCCAAGAAGGTGGAGCACCACCCCCTTGCCGATACCCTGGGCGCCGCCCGTCACGATCGCGATCCGCATGATGTCCTAGTGTGTCCCTTATTCGCTTCAGGGGAGGAACGCCTGCGGAGCGCGAAAGTGTCGATGCTGCAAATTTACCAGTCGTAGGCCTTGGGCAGGTAGGTGCGATCCAGGTCCTTGTAGCGTTCGCGCAGCCGTGCCTGGTGGCTGTCGAAGGGCTGCTTGACCCCGTCGATGTAGACAGCCTCGGGCGCCGAGGAGAGCTCCAGCGGATCGCCGTCCCAGATCACCACGTCGCCGACCGCACCAGGCGCCAGGACGCCTTCCTTGCCGCCCATGCCGCTGATCTCGGCCGGGATCGAAGTGATCGCGGCGAAGGCCTGCGCCCAGGTAAGGCCACTCGCGCCCGGCAGCTTGGTCAGGGCCACGAGGTTGCCCGCCTGCTCGGTCGCGCGGCGGGGCTGGTTGTCGCCCGCGAAGAGGCCGATACCGACCTTGACGCCCGCCTGGACCATGCGCCCGACGTTGGACTGGGTCGCGCCCAGCACCTCGAACTGCTCCGGCAAGTCGCGCAGCGGCATGGTCAGGACCGGGACGCCCGACGCGGCAATCTCGCTTGCGACCATCCAGCCCTCGCTCGCGCCGATCAGCACGAGTTTGAGAGCGGGAAACTCGCTCTTGAGGGCCAGCACGGCGCGAATGTCGGAGGCACGCTCGACATGGACGTAGAGCGCCTGTTCACCCGAGAGGACAGGCGCGAGAGCCACCGCATCCGCGTGAGTCAGCAGCGCATCGGAGGCCCGCTCGACCGAGGCCGCCCCACCTGCAAGTGCCTTCGCCTCACGCAGCGCATTGCGCAGCGTGACGTGCGCGGCCATGCGGCTGCCGCCAGCCTCACGCGCGCCGCCCTCACCCAGCACCACGAGCTGAAAGGCGCGCGGCGTGTCGACGAGTGCGGCGTCCGCGCCCAGATCAATGAGCGCACCCTGCCCTGCAAAGATCGCGTTGCCCGGGAACGGCGTTACGCTGGCGCGCGTCACCCCGCCTTCGCGGCTGACCGCGATATGCTCGTTGGCCGGGTTCAAGGCGGGCACGACGTCCAGGCTGGCGTTGAACGGGCTCTTGTCGGCGGAAAGATCGTTGCTGTCGCCAACCGCCTGCACGTCCCACAGGCCCATGTCCGAGACCGCCGCGAAGATGCCGGGCGTCACCCACTTGCCGGTGCCGTCCACGGTCTCGACCCCGGCCGGGACCGCAACGCCCACGCCAGCAGCGACGACCTTGCCCCCTTGGACGAGCACGGTCGCGCCTTCGACGGGTTCGCTGCCATCGCCCGTCGCCAGCGTGGCGTTGGTGACGGCAAGGTCCTGCGCGGACGCGGCAAGCGGCGCGGCGATGGCTGCCAGGCTGGCGGCAAATGCGAGGATACGGCTCATTTCACGTCTCCTTCACCGGGCTGACCAAGTTCGAAATCGCTGACCGGACGCATCCGGGGATTGGTGGCGTCGAACAGCATTGCGCCATCGATCCAGACCTTTTCCGGGCGGGTGTAGACCGAGAGCGGATCGCCATTCCACAGGACGACATCCGCCATCTTGCCTTCCTCGAGGCTGCCGGTCTTTTCGGCGATGCCCGCCGCCTTGGCCGCGTTGTAGGTGAACCAGGAAATGACCTGGGCGTCGGGGATCTCAATCCCCATCCGGCGCCCCGAAGCCTGCGCCTTGGCCGCGGCCTGGTTGAGCCGCTGGATGCCGTTCTGGTCGTCCGAGTGGATGACCACGCAGGCACCTTCCTTGGCGATCAGCGCGGCGTTCTCGGGGATGCCGTCGTAGGCCTCCATCTTGAAGCCGTACCAGTCCGCCCAGACCGCCGAGCACACGTCCGCCTCGCGCAGCATGTCGGCGATCTTGTAGCTCTCGACCGCGTGGTGGAAGGTGGTGACCTTGTAGCCCGCCTCCTTCGCCATATCGAGCACGAGCGCCATTTCCTCGGCGCGGTAGCAGTGGTTCTGGACGAGGATCTCGCCCTTCAGCACGCCCTCGAGCGTTTCCTTGGCCAGGTCGCGCTTTTCGTGGTCGCCTTCCATGTAGGCCTTGGCGTCGATCCAGGTCTGGCGGTTGACCGCGAAGTTGCCCATGCGCGTGGACGGCTTCATCCCGCGCGAGCCGTAGACGCGCTTGGGATTCTCGCCGCAGGCCATCTTGAGCGAATAGGGCGCGCCCGGGAACTTCATCTGCTGCACGGTGATCGCGGGCACGTTCTTGAGCATGACCGAGCGCCCGCCCATGAGGTTGGCCGAACCGGGCAGGATCAGGAGCGAGGTCACCCCGCCGTTGGCCAGCGCCCGGCTGAAGCCGGGGTCCTGCGGCCAGACCGAATGCTCGGCCCAGACATCGGGCGTGGTCGGTGCGGTCGCCTCATTGCCATCCGAATTGGCATCGACACCGGGCGAGGCGTAGTCGCCCAGATGCGAGTGCGCGTCGATAACGCCCGGCGTCACGAACTTGCCGGTGCCATCGATGCGGTCGTAGCCTTCGGGAATGGCGAGGTCGGACGCGCCCACGGCCACGACCTTGCCCTCGGCGAAGAGCACCGTGCCGTTGTCGATCCGCCCCCCGCGCCCGTCATAGACAGTGGCGCCCACGAGCGCGGTCGGGCGCCCGGGATAGGCCTTGTAGGTCGAGGCGTAGGGCACCTCGCGCGACGCCTCGGCGTCCTTGTCCTTCGTCTTCGCCTGCGCGCCCGGCGCCAGCGTAAGCGCGAGGGTTAGCGCCAGTGCGCTGCTCCACCGCCCGATCTGCGACGTCATCCTCATGTGTCATGCCCCTGCTTGAAAGAACTCCGGCCCGATCATTGCTGACCGGGCCGGAGGGTTGTGTCCTTAGTTTGGCTTCACCTCGGGGTGAACGCCGCCTTCCTGGGCTTCGAGGCCCGCTTCGCCCTGCCCGGCAAGATCGTCCTCCGCGCCGTCGTCGCGCAAGCTGTCGAGGTGCATGAGGCGCTTCACCAGCGGGCTGAGGACGAGAACGGCAACGCCGATCCCCACGCCATACCACCCCACCGTGTTGTAGACGCCCAGCACCAGTTCCTTGCCCGCTTCGCCGCCTTCGAGGCCATCGCCGCCGGCCGCCTGCGAGATAAGGCCCGCCGCAAAGTTACCCGTCGCCGAAGCGAAGAACCAGGTGCCCATGATAAGCGAGGCCATGTGTGCGGGCGCCAGTCGGTTCATCGCCGACAGGCCGACCGGCGAGAGGCACAGCTCACCTGTGGTGTGGAGGAGATAGATCAGGAAAATGAAAAGCACCGGCACGGCGTTGTCCATTCCCGCAGCCTTCGCGCCCCAGACGAGGACGAGGAAGCCAAGGCCCACCTGGATCACGCCAAGACCGAACTTGAACGGAGCCGAAGGCTCGAACCCGCGGCGGCCCAGCATCGTCCAGACCCCGGCGAAGAGCGGAGCCAGCAAGAAGATGTAGGCCGCATTCAGCGACTGGAACATCGAGGCAGGCGCCTCAAAGCCAAGCATGTTGCGGTCAACCTCGCGATCGGTGAAGAGCGAAAGCGAGTTGCCCGCCTGCTCGAACAGCGCCCAGAACACGATCGACACGAAGATCAGGAACAGCGCGGCGAAGATGCGGTCGCGGTCATGTCCGGGCAGCTTCACGACCGAATAGAGGATCACGCCCAGCACCAGAATGCCGCCGAAGATACCAAGCAGCGTGCCGACCACGGCCTGGTTCTGCACCAGCCACCAGCAAGCCAGCACGGCCACGAGGCCGACGCCGTAGAGCGCCCATTCAAAGCCCTTCGACAAGGGCTTGGGCGCTTCACCGCGGCCCATCAGGAGCGGCTTGAAGACGACGAAGACGACAAGGCCGAGCAGCATGCCCACGCCCGCCGCACCAAAACCATAGGACCAGCCGTAGACCTCGCCCAGATAGCCGCACAGCAGCGAACCGAGGAAGGCACCGAGGTTAATGCCCATGTAGAAAATGGTGTAGGCCGGATCGCGGCGCGCATCGGTGCGCGGGTAGAGCTGACCAACGATCACCGAGATGTTCGCCTTCAGGAAGCCGGACCCCACGATGATGAAGGCCAGCGCCAGCCAGAACACGTTGAGGCTGGCCGCATCCTGTCCGCCCGAACCTTCAAAGCCCATCAGGAAATGGCCGAATGTCAGAAGTATCGCGCCGTAGGCGACCGCCTTGCGCTGCCCCAGATAGCGGTCGGCAAGGTAGCCGCCCAGCACCGGTGTGATGTATACGAGCGCGGTGTAGGCGCCGTAGATGACACCCGCTTCCCCGTCCGAGAAAAGCCAGTGCTTGGTCAGATAGAAAATGAGCAGCGCGCGCATGCCGTAGTAGGAGAAGCGCTCCCACATCTCGGCAAAGAACAGGACGAAGAGGCCTTTCGGATGCCCCAATATGGTGCCGCGGGCATCCCCGCTTTCGGCATAGTGTGTCGCCATCGACCCCGGAATTCCCTTGATTGATCGTGTTGTTCGGCCCTGTGCGCCGCACAGCAAAGGGGC
Source organism: Novosphingobium profundi (assembly GCF_020524485.1). Taxonomy (GTDB): domain Bacteria; phylum Pseudomonadota; class Alphaproteobacteria; order Sphingomonadales; family Sphingomonadaceae; genus Novosphingobium; species Novosphingobium profundi_A. The sequence continues at coordinate 252,078 of NZ_JAIVLF010000006.1, forward strand.
GCGGGCCGCGTATGACGGGCGAGCCTAGCGCCAAAACGGTCATTGTGAAGGGGGGACCTTGCCTCGTGCACACCCATGTCACGGCGCGAAGGCCCGCGATTCGCCCCGGAAATGGACGGGCAAAGGTTAGGCGTTGCGTCATGCGCCATGAAATGTCATTTTCCCTTTCGACGCGGACGTTTGAATACGCAATTTTATGATTCGAAGGGGTGCGGCCCTTTTTTCGGGCCGCTGTTGGAACCAGTTCCGGAATGTCCGGCGTGGTCGGACCCGGTGCAATTGGGGGATGCAATGATCAGATCCGAACTGCTGCAGGCACTCGCCAAGGAAAATCCCGAACTGCGTGCCGAGGACGTGGAAAGCGCGCTCGACACCTTCTTCAACGAGATCGGCCAGCGCCTCGCCGATGGCGGTCGCGTGGAACTGCGCGGTTTCGGCGCCTTCTCGACGCGCCACCGTGACAGCCGCGTAGGCCGCAACCCGCGCACCGGCGAAAGCGTGGAGGTCCCCGAAAAGCGCGTGCCCTACTTCAAGCCGGGCAAGGAAATGCGCGCCCGCCTCAACGTCACCTGACCAGGCGGGCCGCGCCGGGGCCCGGAGCTTCGCGCGCGCCTGCAAGTTCCCCGTTGCCGCCAGCCCCGCGATCTGCCAGATCGCTGCCCACGCCTGTGCGGGCGTGGCGGAATGGTAGACGCCGGGGACTTAAAATCCCCTGATCCTTGATCGTGCGGGTTCGAGTCCCGCCGCCCGCACCATACGCCTGTCCGGGACGGCCGAGCGCGGCCTGCCCGTGGAGCGCTCCTTGTCGATGCCTGCTTTCGATCCTCACGTTGCCCGGCCCTGATCGGCTGCTGCGCCCGCGCCATCTGGCCGCGCTGGCCCAGTGCCCGCGTCGTCTCTGGCTGGAGGTCCATCGCCCCGAGTTCGCGCGAGCCACGCCCCATTTCGAGAGCGCGCCCTTCGACATTCACGAACTGGCCCGGGACGACGAAAACGCAGGCATCCGCCTGGGACCTCACGAATGCCACGAAACGGCCCTGCGACGTACCCGCCAGATCCTCGCCGCCGGACACCCAGGTCCTATCTTCGAGGCCCGGTTCGTCCACGAAGGCCTCGTGGCCGATACAGACCTGCTCACCCGCGATCCCTTGGCGCCGGGGCGTTGGCGGCTTACCGCCGTCCACAGAGCCACCAAGCCCAAACCCCACCATGTCGCCAGGCTGGCGGCCCAGATGTGGACCCTCGAACAGAGTGGGCTAGCGATCTCGCGCGCCCAGATCCGCCATATCGCTTCCAACTTCGTTCTCGAAACGCCAGGGGAGTATCGCGGCCTCTTCACCGACACCGACGTCACCGCCTCCGCGCGCGCGCAGCAATCCGACATGGCGGATCTGCTCGGGCAAGCCCGCCGGGTCGTTTCGGGACCAGAACCGGACTGTCCGACCGGTCCGCATTGCCGCAAGCCAGCCCCCTGCCCCTTCGCCCCGCACTGCCAGGCGCTGGAGGGCGCGCCTGAATGGCCGGTCACGCTTCTGCCGGACGGAGGCGGACGCAAGTGGGCCCGCAAGGGCGTGTGCGACCTTCTCGAACTCGACGCAGCGACAATGGCCAAGCCGCGCGAGGCCCGCATCGTGGCGGCCACCCAGAGCGGCACCCCGTTCCATGACGCCCAGGGTGCGCGCCGCGCCATGGCGTCCTGGAGTTGGCCGCGCGCCTGGCTCGATTTCGAGACGATCGCCGCCTCGGTTCCGCTCTGGGCGGGCACCAAACCCTACCAGCAGGTGCCCTTCCAGTTCTCGCTCCACCTCGAGCAGGCCGATGGCACGATGGCCCACCATCAATACCTGTGCGTCGATGGCAACGACCCGCGGCCGGGCTGCGCGGAGGCACTGGCGCGCACGATCCCGCCCAACGCGACCATCATTGCCTACAACGCCGGTTTCGAACGCGCGATCTTGCGCGCGCTGGCACGCCAGGTCCCTGCCTTCGAAGCCCCCCTGATGGCGCGGGCCGAACGCACGGTCGACCTGCTCCCCGTCGCCCGCAACCACTGGTACCACCGCGACCAGCGTGGCTCCTGGTCGATCAAGGCGGTGCTGCCCACGATTGCGCCGCAGCTCGCCTACACGCAGCTTGCCGTTCAGGACGGCGCAATGGCTCAGGACAGCTTTCTGGAAGCCAGTTCGCCCGCCACCTCGCCCGAGCGCCGCCGCGCGCTGGAAGAGGCGCTGCGGGCCTATTGCACCCGCGACACTTGGGCGATGGTGGTCCTCGCCCGGCGACTTGCCGCCTCACAGGAAGGGCGCGCGAACGAATAGAGGCCGCCTCGGCCCGTGAAAGTTGGGACCATACCTGATCCCGCCCTGATCCCGGCGCATTGTCAGCGCCCGTACCATCGGTACAGTAGCTCGGGCATCGCCGCGCCGTTCCATCCGCACCGCGAGGCGCGCGCGTCCGAACACAGACAGGGGCACCGCCGATTTCATGACCACACAGCACGTCCTTCCGGCACGCTGCCATGCGTCCGCGCTTCCACATACACATACAAAAGCACGTGCATGGAGCTTCGCCGCCAGCCTGGCTGCCCTTGCGCTGGCACCCCTGCCCGCCGCGGCGCAGGACTATGACAACGAGGCCAGCCGCCTCCTCGCCAGCCCCAGGTTCGAAGCCGCCCAAAAATCGCTCGCCGCCGACTACGACACCATTGTCGCCGATCTCATCACCCTGACCGAGATCGAGGCGCCCCCGTTCAAGGAAGCCCGGCGCGCCGCGGCCTACGCGCAGATGCTGAAGGCGGCCGGACTCGAGAAGGTCCAGACCGATGCCCAAGGCAATGTCATGGGTCTGCGCAAGGGTTCGGGGGGCGGCCCGCTGATCGCGGTCGCCGCACACCTCGACACGGTCTTCCCCGAAGGCACCAATGTCACCGTTAAGCGCGAGGGCAACCGCCTGACAGCCCCCGGGATCGGCGATGACACCAGCAGCCTGCCGGTGCTCCTCGCCTTCATCCGCGCCATGGACAAGGCCGGGTACACGACCAGGGCCGACATCCTGTTCCTGGGCGATGTGGGCGAAGAGGGCCCGGGCAACCTTCGCGGCATGCGCCATCTCTTCAACGAAGGCCCCTACGCGGGCAAGATCGACGCCTTCATCTCCTTCGAGCCGGGCAAGGCCGGGCGCATCACCCATGGCGGCATCGGCTCCAAGCGCTACACGGTGACCTTCAAGGGCCCTGGTGGGCACAGCTATGGGGCTTTCGGACTGGTTAATCCTGCCTACGCAATGAGCGATGCGATCACCCAGTTCGCCAGGATGCAGGTCCCCGCCTCGCCGAAGACGACCTACAGCGTGGGGATCGTCGAGGGCGGCACCTCGGTCAATTCGATCCCCTTCGCGACTTCGATGACTGTCGACATGCGCTCGGAGAGCGCCGAGGAGCTGGCAAAAGAGGAAGCCGCCTTCCTCGCCATCCTGCCCGGCGCCGCCGCGCGCGAGAACGCCGCGCGCTCAACCGAGCAAGGCGAGATCACCTATGAGACCACGCTCATCGGCGACCGTCCGGTCGGCCTCACCCAGCGCACCGCGCCCATCGTCGAATATGCGCGCGCCACCAGCGAGGCGATGGGCTTTAAGGTCCGCTACGGCAGCAGTTCGACCGACAGCAACCTCCCGATGAGCCTGGGCATTCCGGCCGTTACGCTTGGCTCAGGCTTCACCACGCACCGCGCGCACTCGCTCGACGAGTACCTGGAACTCGACCGCGCGAGCGACCTTGCCAGCATGAGCGCCGGGCTCGCCACGCTGCTGCTCCTCGCCGAGGCCGACTAGATCCGAAGGAGGCGCGAGCGCCTGGCGCCACGACACATTTTAAAGGGGGGATTGATGAAACTGATCCGCACGCTGGCCCTGCTTACCGCGAGCACGGCCCTGACCACGACAGCTCTGCCTACGCCCGCCCTGGCCCAGGACCGGCCGACCTATCAGGACAGCGAATGGGCGGGCCTTGCCTACCGCGAGGTCGGCCCCTGGCGCGGTGGGCGCGTCACCACGGTGACGGGCGTCGAGGGCGCACCTCTGGTCTACTACATGGGCACGACCGGCGGCGGGGTCTGGAAGACCACCGACGGCGGGCACACCTGGAACAACGTGAGCGACGGGCAGATAAAGGTAGGCTCGATCGGCGCGGTCGCGGTGGCCGCGAGCAACCCCGACATCGTCTACGCGGGCACCGGCTCCTCCAAGATCCGCAGCAACGTCTCAATCGGGCGCGGCATCTACAAGTCCACCGACGCGGGCGAGACCTGGACGTTCATCGGCCTTCGTGACGTGGGCCAGATCGCGGCCGTCCGCATCAACCCGCAAGACCCCGACGAGGTCTTCGTCGCGGCCACGGGCAATCCGTTCACGGACAATCCGGAGCGCGGCGTCTACCGCACCCGCGACGGCGGCCAGAGCTGGACGAAGGTCCTGTTCCTCTCCGACGCGCTGGGCGCCGCCGACATCGAATTCAAGCCAGGCGATCCCAGCGTCCTCTACGCCACCATGTGGCACGGGCTCCGCAAGCCCTGGACCATCATCTCGGGCAGTCTGGACGGGGGCATCTTCAAGTCCACCGATGGCGGCGACACCTGGGCAAAGCTGGGCGGAGGCCTGCCCACCGGCCTGTTCGGGCGCGCCAACGTGGGGGTGAGCGCCGCCGACCCCTCCCGCCTCTACGCCCTGATCGAGGCCGACCCGGGCCACGGCCTCTACCGCTCGGACGACGAGGGTACGAGCTGGACTCGGGTGAACGATGAAAAGCGCCTGATTACCCGGCCCTTCTATTACACCACGCTGGGAGTCGACCCCAGCAACGCGGATATCGTCTACGTCGGCAACGAAGGCTGGTTCAAGTCGGTGGACGCAGGGCAGAGCTTTATCACCCGCCCCGTGCCCCACGGCGACAACCACGACGTCTGGATCAATCCGGCCGATCCCGCCAACATGATCCAGGCCAACGACGGCGGCGCGAACGTCTCCTTCGACGGCGGTGACCACTGGAGCACGCAGGCCAACCAGCCGACGGCCGAGCTCTACCAGGTCGCGGTCGACCACCAGTTCCCCTACCGCCTCTATGGCGCGCAGCAGGACAACACGACCGTCATCGTGCCCTCGCAGCCGCTGGGCCAGAACCGCCCCGACTACCTCATCGGCCCGGGCTGCGAGACCGGCCCGATCATCCCCAAAACCGACGATCCGAACGTGGTCTGGGGCGGCTGCAAAGGGCAGTTCTCCCGCCTCGACATGCGCACCAACGGCAACGAGCAACAGTTCTGGATCGGCAGCGAATCGCTCTACGGCAACGATCCCGACCAGCTGCGCTACCGTTTCCAGCGCGTCGCCCCGCTCGAGACCTCACCCACCGATCCCGACACCGTCTACTACGGCTCGCAGTACGTGCACCGTTCACGCAATGGGGGCGAAAGCTGGGAGGTCATCAGCCCCGACCTCACCGCCACGCCCGAGGGCACGCAGAAGGCCTCGGGCGGGCCGATCACCCGCGATGCCACGGGCGAAGAGGTCTACTCCACGCTCTACGCGATCCGCGAAAGCCGCGTGCAGCCGGGCGTCATCTGGGCCGGTTCGAACGACGGGCTGGTCTGGGTCACACGGGACGACGGCAAGACCTGGGCCAACGTCACGCCTGAGGGGCTGCCCGAAGGCGGACGCATCCAGAACATCGATCCGGGCAAGCACGCGGCGGGCACCGCCTACGTCGCGATCTACCGCTACCTGCTTGGCGACTTCGCGCCCTACCTCTACCGCACCGATGATTTCGGCCGGACCTGGACCAGGCTGACCGACGGGACCAACGGCATCGCCGCGGACGAGCCGACCCGCGTCATCCGCGAGGACCCGGAGCGCCCGGGCCTTCTCTACGCGGGCACCGAGTTCGGCCTCTATGTCTCGTTTGACCGGGGGGCCAACTGGCGGCCCTTCCAGCTCAACCTGCCGGCAACACCTATCACCGACCTGCGTCTAGCGCACGGCGACCTCGTGCTCTCGACGCAAGGGCGCGGCTTCTGGATCCTCGACAACCTTGGCGTCCTGCGCCAGCTGCCCCCCGCCGGAACCTCGGCCTCGTCCAGCCGCCTCTATCGGCCCGTCGAAGCGGTGCGCGTCAACGCCCGCGCCGACAAGGGGCCCGCCCCCGGCGAAGGCCCGAGCCATGTCCTGCCCGGGGCCGAGATCGACTACTACCTGGCCCCCGGCGCTTCAGGTCCACTTACCCTCACCGTGCTCGACGATCAGGGCAACTTGGTCCGCCGCTTCACCAGCGCCGGGGATAGCCCGAAGAAGGACGGGGCAGGCCATACCTCGGGCGGCTACCGCGCGCGCACCTCCGCCCATCCCGACGCGAACCCGGGCATGCACCGTTTCATCTGGGACCTGCGCACCACCGGCAAGCCCTTTGGCCTTGCCACTACGCCGGAGAGCCGCACGCTGCTCACCGACATGACGAAGACCGACCACTTCCCCCAAGGTCCGATGGCCGTGCCGGGCTCCTACAGCGTGCGCATCGAACAAGGCGGCTTTACCGCCACCCAGCCGCTCACCGTGGTTGAGGACCCGCGCATCGTCGCAAGCGGGGTCACCCAGGCCGACCTTGAAGCCCAGTTCGCGCACAACCGGAGCGTACTGGCGCTGGTCCACGACACCAGACTGGCGGCCTGGCGTCTGCGCCGGGCCCAGGCCACGGGCCGCGTGGCCGAAGCGACGCTCACCCCCATCGCGCAGCGCCTGCTGACCCCGCCGATCCGCTACAGCCAGCCCGGCCTCGAGACCCACGTGACCTACCTCTACCGGGAGACCACAGCGGCCGACCAACCGGTCGGGCGCGACGCCGTCGTGCGCCTTGCCGAATTGCGCCAGGCCCTGGGTGGGATCGTGCAGGACCTTGACGCCGCGCTGGGGCCGGTCACTCCAGCCGAACTCAACGCCTACCTTCAGGGCGCCCCCCCCGTCCCGGAGACCTGAAGCCGGCCATCCCGCCAAGGCATGCGCAAGACGCAGCGCATGGCCAAAGGACGTTCCGCACTTTGTTGACCCGGCCTCTCGTTCCCTCCGTACCGCTACGACGCGCATCCCGCGCGCTCGCTGCGGGATGCGCGCTTACCCTGGGCCTGCCGCAAGCTGCCCTAGCCCAAAGGCTTACCATCTCCGAGACCATCGTGGTCCAGGCCGACGAGAACCTCGGCCCGCTCGCCGCCTTCGAGACCCGCCATGACATATCGGCCGCACGGATCGCGGAACTCAATGCAACCACGCTCGACGAGCTCACCGCCAGCCTTCCGGCCGTGCAAATCCCGGTCAATTCGCGCGGCGAGGCCATCGCGGTGCTACGCAGTGCGAGCGAACGCCAGCTCTCCACCTTCTTCGAGGGGGCCAGTCTCAATATCCCCTGGGACAACCGGCTTGACCTTTCGCTGCTTCCAGCTGGCCTCGTGGGCCGCGTGCAGAGCGCGGCGGGCCCGCTGGCTCCGCACTACGGCGTCAACGCGCTGGGCGCGATCAGCTTCTGGGCTCGGAACCGTGACGGGGGCAGCCTTGCCCATGGCACCGGCAACCTGACGCGCGGCACCGTCGCCATACGCGCAGGGCCAGCGCTACTGGGCGGGGGCTATTCGGCGCGCGACGGGATCGCGCTCGCACGCGGAGCCAACCTGCCCCATGCGCAGGACGACCGCGACCTTCGCACCAACACCGACCGGCGCCTGGGCGATGTCTTTGCCCATTTCGAAACCGATCTTGCCGGCCAGGACCTGCGCGTGACCGCCTTCCACGTCTGGGGCGACAAGGGCATCGCACCGGAAGGCAACGTCACGGAGGGGGCGCGTCACTGGCGCTATAACGGCATCGCCCACACGGTCCTGACCGCCAACCTGCATTCCCCGCTCGGTCCGGCGACCACGCTCGACAGCACCGGCTGGGTCCAGCGTTTCGACCAGGACATCGTGGCCTATGCCGAGGCAAGCTACACCGCGCGCGACAGCCTCCAGGCCGACCGGGACCGGACCTGGGGCCTTCGTGAACTGCTGCAGCACAGCTTTGGTGCAGCCACGTTCGAGGGCTCGTTCAACTTCCTGCAGTCGACCCACCGCCAGCGCGATGCCGACTATGACGCCAATGTCCTGCCAGCGGGGCTAGGCCCCACCGCTCGCTACACCCAGCGCACCTGGAGCCTGGGGGGCGAGCTCGAATATGCCTTTGGCCGGGCGCTGCGCGCCGAGTTAGGCGTGGGCTACGACGTCGTCGAATACCGGCGCACGGGCGCGTTTCCCCGGATCCAAGACGTGGGCGCGTGGAGCGGACGCGCTGCGCTCCTGGCCGACGCAGGCGGGGGCTGGACACTGCGGGCCGCCCTTGGCCGCAAAACGCGCTCCGCCACGATGCGCGAACTGTTCGGGTCGGGCATCAACCGCTTCCTGGCCAACGAGGACCTGCGCCCCGAGACCATCGTCAGCGCCGAACTGGGAGCGGAATGGACCGGCGGCGAGGGCTCATCCTTCTATCTTGTCCCCTTCCTCCAGGACCTTGACGACACCATCGACCAGCACCGGGTTGACGGCCTGCGCCAGCGCATCAACCTTCCAGGTTCACAGGTAAAGGGGCTCGAGGCCGGGGGCAACTGGCAGGCCAGCGAAGCTTTTGCCCTGAGCGGGAACCTGACCTGGACGCGCACCCGCCGCAAGGATCCCCCGCCAGGCCAGATCAACCGCCTTGCCGAACGGCCTGCCCTCCTCGCCACGATGACCGCGCGCTACACGGGTCCGGCAGGCATTGCCGGATGGCTGCGCGCGCGACACATCGGACGCGCTTGGTCCGCGGACGCGGACGGCACGCTCGTCCCGCTCGGCCGCGCCACCACGTTCGACCTGCAGGCCAGCTACACACTTCAGGGGCCTAGCCTGCCGCTGCGGCTCTTCGTCAACCTGGCCAATCTCACCGACGAAGTCGTCACCCCGCAACTCGGCCTTCCCGGGCCTGGACGCACATTGCTGGTCGGCTTCAAGGTGCTCTGACCCATCCTCGAGGTCCGGGGCAACAGATCCGGGCCTTGCCATTAACGCCCGCCGGACGCTCGAGATAGCCGTGCGACGATGGGATCTGGCGGCACGTCAGTTCTTGGCACAGACGGAAATTTTATTGCACTTTTATGGCAATTTTGTTCGCCACACTGCGCCTGCGAAAAATCCAGAGGACATTTCCCACATCAGTTGACAGACGCAATCGAACTCAGGAGAGGAATGATATCTGCTTTCCTGCAAATATTGCGTCGCACAATGCGCCCGTCTTACGTACGGACAAATTGTTGCAGTTTGTTTCTACACCTCCCGTGCCTTGTTGGATCAATTTCGCAAACGGATACATTTTTTATTTAAAACCAAAGCGTTGCATGATTGCAACGCCTCGCAAATATATTTCTTGAACATTTCCAAAAGCGTTGAACGTCCCTGCCCTGCCCGCCAACAGGCAGCGCTCACGGCTTTCGCGACCGCCGATCACGAAAGCCCTGCAACCGAGCCGGGATCCCCCAGCGCCCCCACGCTGCCCGGCTCCAAGGGACAAGGACAACTACGTGACAACCACTTTCCGGAAGGCCGCGCTGCGCGGCGCCACCAGCCTGACCGCTTTCGCACTGCTGTGCGGCACCGCCCAGGCTCAGGACGCCACCGCTCCGGCCCCGGCCGCCAGTGAAGGCGCCGACGATGTCATCATCGTCACCGGCTCGATCACCCGCAACCCGGCGGCCGCCACGGCCTCGCCGGTCGTCTCGATCACCTCGGACGATCTGGAAAAACGCGGCATCAAGACCGTCGCCGACACGCTGCAGACGCTGACGGCCAACAACGCGGGCACGATTCCCGCCAGCTGGTCGGGCAACGGCTTCACCACCGGCGCCACCGCCCCGTCGCTGCGCGGCTTCAACAACGCTTACACGCTGACGCTGTTCGACGGCATGCGCACCGCCTACTACCCGCTTGCGGACGACGGCCAGCGCAACATCGTCGACATCAACTCGATGCCCGGTTCGGTTGTCGACCGCGTCGACACGCTGCTTGACGGCGCCTCGGCGACTTACGGCTCGGACGCCATCGCGGGCGTGGTCAACGTCATCACCAAGCGCCAGATCCAGGGCCTGCACCTCGATGCCTCGATGGGCGTCTCGCAGCGCGGCGACGGTGACGAGCAGCGCATCAACGGCACCTACGGCTACGGCGATCTCGACGACCAGGGCTTCAACATCTACGCGAACTTCGAGTACCAGAAGAACGCCGGAATGGACCTCTCGGCCCGCAAGGGTCCGTGGAGCACGGCCGACCAGTCCTCGATCTGCGGCGGCCCGACCGACGGCTGCCTGACCAACAGCGTGCGCAACGGCATCCAGGCTGACGGCGGCTTCAACGGCATCCAGTCGACCATCGTTCCCTTCGTCCAGCCCTTCACGCAGGACGCCGACGGCAACTATGTCGCGCAGGGCGACTACCAGCTGCTCAACCCGGCTGCGGGCTGCGGCCGCCTGAACGCGGTCACGCTCACCCCCGAGCAGCAGGCCCAGGGCATCGCCGGCACTCCGTCGGTGGTCTGCCAGCAGGACCTCACCAACGACTACGAGGCCTACACCGCGCGCACCAAGCGTATCGGTGGCACGCTGCGCGGCACGGTGCGCCTGAACGACCTCACCGAGGCGTTCCTGATGTTCAACTACTACAACGTGACCACGGCAAACCGCATGGCCCCCTCGGGCTGGACGGGCCGCACGGCCGCAGGCGGCGACCGCGTCACGATCAGCCAGATCTACCTGCCCGCCTATGTCTGCGCGAACGGCGTGGGCACGCTCTCGGCCGACAACCAGCTGACCGGCACCGGCTGCGATGCCAGCAACGGCACGCTCAACCCGAACAACCCGTTTGCCGCGCAGGGCCAGTCGGCCCGCCTGCTCGGCATGCCCGACATGCCGCGCTACACCTACACCAACGCCAAGACCTACCGCATCTCGGGCGGCGTCGACGGCTCGTTCGGTGACGGTTGGGACTACATGATCGGCGCGACCGCTTCGGAAGTCACGCTGGACGTCACCAACACCGGCTACATCAACGCCCAGGGGCTGATGGACGCGGTGGCGCAGGGCACTTACAACTTCATGGATCCCTCGGCCAACTCCGCCGAAGCCATCCAGGGCGTGTTCCCCGACCAGCACAAGCGCGCGACCTCAAAGCTCGCGCAGGTCATGGCGACCCTCAGCAAGGACGTGTTCGAACTGCCCGGCGGCATGGTCAACGTCGCGATCCAGGGCCAGTACCGCTACGAGTCGATCAACAACCCGAGCTCGAACGCCCCCAACGACGTCAACCCGGCGGACCGCTACTACGGCATCAACGCCATCGGCGTGAAGGGCCACCGCGACGTGTGGTCGGCGGCCTACGAGATCTCGGTTCCGATCATGGACGAGTTCCGCGTGAAGGCCGACGGTTCGTATGACCACTACTCGACCGGCCAGGAAAACTTCGCGCCCAAGTTCGAGGCCGAATTCCAGCCGATCGACGAGCTCAAGCTGCGCGGCACGTTCACCAAGGGCTTCCGTGCCCCGAACCTCAACGAATCGTTCCAGCTGCCCTCGACCGGCTACATCAACGCCACGATCAACTGCAGCAACGCGGCCTTCGAGGACTTCTGCGCGGCCCACGCGAGCAACCCCGGCTACTACGAGGGCGGCTACAACCTGGGCATCACCTCGGCCGGCAACCCGGACCTGAAGTCCGAGAAGTCGACCTCGTACACCTTCGGCGCGGTGATCCAGCCGACCCGCAACATCACGCTGACGGTCGACTACTGGCGCACCAAGATCAAGAACCTGATCACCTCGGTGAACCCCACCGATGCGCTCTATGCCGCCTACTACGGCAACAACGGCCAGGTGGACATGCCGGGCATCACCGTGACGCAGGGGGCACCCGATCCGGAGAACCTCGGCGCGCTTCCGCTGATCGGCGAGGTCGGCAGCTCGTTCCAGAACGCGAACTCGATGCTCGGCAAGGGTATCGACTTCTCGGGCTCGGCCTACTTCGGGATCACCGACACGATCACCTGGCGCACCAACGCCACGGCCTCGTACCTGATCCGTCTGCAGCAGGACATCGACGGCACGATCAACCGCTTCGATGGCTCGCTGGGTGGCTGTAACTGGACCTCGTGCTCGGGCGCGCCGCGCTTCCGCGCCTCGTGGCAGAACACGCTGGACTTCGATGAGCAGACCAGCGTGACGCTCACCGCGTACTACACCAGCGGCTACTCGAGCACCGCGTCCGATGCCGGTGGCACCTACAAGGACTGCGAAGCCAGCGCCGCAGCCGGTCAGCTCGTGACCTACCCGGACAGCGGCCGTGCCGTGCAGTGCCATGGCCCCAGCACCTTCAACCTCGACGGCCACGCCGAGACGAAGATCGGCGACGGCAAGTTCACGCTCTACGCGGATGTCATGAACATCCTCGACGGCAAGCCGAAGTACGACCCCAACGCCGCCTACGGCATCTACAACTTCAACGCCGCATGGCAGGATCGTCTCTTCATGGGCCGCTACTTCCGCATCGGCGCGAAGGTGGACTTCTAAGGCAACTCACGTCTCGTCCGGCGGTCCGGTCCCTTGTTGATCGTCGGACAGGACGGCGCCCGTCGTCCGGTTCCCCGCTGCGGTTGCCTGAAACCCTGATCGCAGCGCATCCTCCCGCCGGATAGACCGGGCCCCGAGAAGGGGCGGCCTCCCCACGAGGCCGCCCCTTTTTCGTGCCTGCAGACCACGTGCATATCCATAGGCTGCCGCTTGCGATCCGCTAACCCTATCCGACCTAGATTGCCTCTCCAGGCCGCTTGATTGGCTGGCTAACCGAATGGCCGGAAGGAGATCGGATGGTCCGTGCCCTGTTCCCCGCAGCATCGCGGGATAGAACCGAGAGCCTTGTCGAGGCGGCGCCCGAAGCGCCCTGTTCGCCGTTCGGGCGGCGGGCGCCGCGCGAACATGTCGAGATGCTGGCGCGCTTTCGCCGCACCATTTCCAGCAGCACGGTCATGCTGAAGGATCTCACCCCCTATGGCGCCCGGATCGAGGGGGTGGAGGGGCTGGAACCCGATGAGGCGGTGCGTCTTGCCCTGCCCGGCCAGCGCCCGGCCCTTGCCTTCGTCGCCTGGTCCAACGCGCACTGCGCCGGGCTGGAGTTCGCCGAACCGCTCGACCTCTATGTCTACGGGGATCTCGTGCGCCGCTACGCGCTGCCCGGAGAGCGGGACTGACCCACCCGAAATGGGACGGCCGTTCAGGTCACGACCGGTTCGAGGACCTCGAGCGTGCCCGCATCGGCATCGAGGCGCACCTGGCAGCCCACCGGCACGCTCGCCTGCGCGGCAATGTGGCCGATCGAGAGGCCCTGGAAGGCCGGAATGCCGAGCTTCCCGAAATGCTGGTCGAGCACCTCGTAGATCGTGAAGTTGGAATAGCCGGGTCCCGGGTTGCGGCAATTGGTGCACTGTCCGAAGACGATGCCCGCCAGACCTTTCAGGACACCGGCCAGGGCAAGCTGGGTCAGCATGCGATCGATCCGGTACTCGGACTCGTTGGTGTCCTCCAGGAACAGGACGGCGCCGCGCATGTCGGGGAAATAGGGCGTGCCGACCAGCGCCGAGAGCACGCTGAGATTACCGCCGAGAAGGCGTCCCTGCGCCTGTCCGCCCGCAAAGACACGCGGGGTGCGGCGGCCTCCGCCAAGACTGGGACCTGTGTAGCCTGTAACCGTAAGCGTGGGCGTTGCGCCCTCGAAGGCCAGGGCACGCCAGCTGTCCCAGGCCACGGGCGGCCAGCTGGCCGAAGCGTTGGGGCCATGCACGCTGGGCGCGCAGCCATGGGCAGCCAGCGCGGCATGGAGCGCGGTGTTGTCGCTGAAACCGGTGAAGAGCTTGGGACTACGGCGCAGCGCGGCAAAGTCCAGCCGGGGCAGGATGCGCGCTGTGCCCCAGCCGCCGCGCACGGCCATGACGCCCTTTACGCGCGGATCCTGCCAGGTCTCCATGAAGGCAGCGGCCCGCGCCGCGTCCTCACCTGCAAGGTAGCCCGCCCGCGCAGTCAGGTTCGGCGCCAGGATCGGCTCCAGCCCCATCGCCCGCACGGCCTCGGCGATTTCCTCGATCCCGAACCGGTCGCCGATGAAGCCCGCTGGCGCGACCAGGCCCAGCCCGTCGCCGGGCCGCAGGCGCGGGGCGCGGAGCCTTTCGCCCCTGCCCGCGTTGTCCTTCGCATGCGCGTGATCGGTGGCGGCAAATGGGAAGCCCGAAAGGGCAAGCCCCCCGGCCAAGGTCGCGACGGTTTTCAGGCATTGGCGTCTGGACTGCATGGTGTGGCACCCTAGCCACGCCCCGCGGCGGCGTCTCGGCAAATCTCTCGACGGACCGGCCTTCCCGGTCCATGGATAGGCAAATGACAGAAGAAGAAAAGAAACTCACCGACCGCCGCTTCTACAAGGCGGAACAGGAAGCCACCTTCGCCGGCGAACAGACCGGCACCCTGCAGACGCAGCACCCAGCCTACCAGCTGGCCTTCCAGGACACCGATTTCCTGCTGCGCGACGAACTGCGCCCGGTCCGCTTCCAGCTTGAACTGCTCAAGCCCGAGATGCTGCTGGAAGAAGCCAACATCGGCTCCACCCTCGTCATGTATGGCTCGGCCCGCATTCCCTCCCCCGAAAAGTGCGACGACGTGCTCGCGAAGGCCACCAGCGACGAGGACAGGAAGGTCGCCGAGCGGCTCGTCGCCAAGGCGAAGTACTACGAGGAAGCGCGCAAGCTCGCCCGCATCGCCAGCCAGTGCGGTCTGGTGGAAAAGGGCATGCGCCAGTTCGTCGTGTGCTCGGGCGGCGGCCCCTCGATCATGGAAGCGGCCAACCGCGGCGCGCACGAAGTCGGCGCGGAATCGCTGGGGCTCAACATCGTCCTCCCGCACGAGCAGGCGCCCAACCCCTACGTCACGCCGCGCCTCTCCTTCCAGTTCCACTACTTTGCGCTGAGGAAGATGCACTTCCTGCTGCGCGCCCGCGCGGTCGCGGTCTTCCCCGGCGGCTTTGGCACGCTCGATGAGATGCTGGAGATGATCACCCTCATCCAGACCGGCAAGATGAAACCGATCCCGGTGCTGCTCTACGGACGCGAGTTCTGGGAAAAGGTCATCAACTTCGAGGCGCTGGCCGAGGAAGGCGTGATCGCCCGCAAGGACCTCGACCTGTTTACCTGGTGCGAAACCGCCGAGGACGGGTGGAAGGCGATCCGTGCCTTCTACGATCTCGACTGCGGGTGAGGCAGGACGATGAATCCGAGGGCCATCGCCCTCGGGCTCCCCGAACTGTCTAGCTCACCTTTTGCGCGCCAACTTGGCTGAGAGAGGTGAGGTCACCCATTTCGGGGTCAAGGGGCGATGGCCCCTTGAATCAAGTTGTTTTTCCTGAACTTATCGGACCGCCTGGTGGCCCATCGGGCCATGCCCGGCGCCCAGCCCCGGGGCCGCGCTGAGGGCACGGCGAACAAATTCACGCGCGCCCTCGACCGCCTCGGGCAGCGACATTCCCTGTCCAAGTCCGGTCGCAATCGCGCTCGAAAGCGTGCAGCCGGTGCCGTGGGTGTGGCGGGTGACAATGCGCGGTGCGCGCCAGATGACCGGGTCCCTGCCCGGCACCATCAAGCGATCCTCGACCACGTCGCCTTCGGCATCGCCGCCTTTGGCAAGGTAGGCCACGCCCTTGGCTTCCAGGGCCGCATCGCCGCCCAGGGCCTCTAATTCGGGCACATTGGGCGTCGTCAGCGCGGCGCAGGCCATAAGCCGGGAGAAGGCCGCAATCGTCGCCGCGTCGGCCAGCACCGATCCCGATGTCGCGACCATGACCGGATCGAACACGACAGGCACGCCCAGCGCCTCCAGCCGCGCGGCGACGGCATGCGCGATCTCGGCCGAGCCCAGCATGCCGATCTTGACCGCATCGACCCCGATGTCGCTGATGCAGGCGTCGATCTGCGCGCCCACCATCTCGGGCGAGAGCGCGACGACGTCGGTCACCCCGCAGGTGTTCTGCGCCGTAATCGCGGTGATCGCGGTCATGGCGTAGCCGCCCAGCATCGTGATCGTCTTGATGTCGGCCTGGATGCCCGCTCCCCCTGAGGAATCCGAGCCGGCGATCGAAAGAATACGAGGAGGTGTGGTCATGGCCTGAGGCGTGTCACTTCGCCGTGTAGCGGCGCACCTTGGACGGGGGCGCGGCGTCGTGGTGCTTCTTGGCGCGGGTCGGGCGGTCGGTCAGTTCGCCCCCGCATTCGGGGCACAGGTCGTCGAGATCCTCGGCGCACTCGGCGCAGTAGGTGCACTCGAACGAGCAGATGAAGGCGCCGGGCGCCTCGGCGGGAAGATCGGCGCCGCAGCGCGCGCAATCGGGGCGCATTTCCAGAGCCATCAGCCGGCTACCTCTTCAATGGCGGCGCAGATCGCAGCGACCGCCGCCTCGACCTTGGCGGCATCATCGCCCTCGGCCATGACCCGGATCACCGGTTCGGTGCCCGAGGGACGGATGACGAGGCGGCCCTCGCCGCGCAGCGTGCTCTCGGCCTCGGCGATGGCAGCCTGTACGCGCGGATCCTCCAGCGGCTTGCCGCCTGCAAAGCGCACGTTGCGCAGGAGTTGGGGGACCGGATCGAAGAGGTGCAGCACCTCGCTCGCCTTCTTGCCCGACTGGACAAGCGCGGCCAGCACCTGGAGGGCCGCCACGGTGCCATCGCCGGTCGTCGCATGGTCAAGCAGGATCATGTGGCCCGACTGTTCACCACCCACGTTGAAACCGCCCGACTTCATGCGTTCAAGCACGTGGCGGTCACCCACCTTGGTACGCTCCAGCGTCAGCTCAAGGCCCTGAAGATAGCGCTCCAGGCCCAGGTTCGACATGACGGTGGCGACCACGCCCCCGCCGCACAGCTTGCCACGTGCGGCCATCTGCGTGCCGAGCAGCGCCATGATCTGGTCCCCATCCACGACCTTGCCGTTCTCGTCGACGACGATCAGCCGGTCGGCATCGCCATCGAGCGCTATGCCGATATCGCAGCCGCCCGATACGACCGTTTCCTGCAGCAGTTCGGGGTGGGTCGAGCCGCAGGCCTTGTTGATGTTCTTGCCGTTGGGCGTCACGCCCACGGTCACCACTTCGGCGCCCAGTTCCCAGAACGCGGAAGGGGCGACCTGGTAGGCCGCGCCATTGGCGCAGTCGACCGCGATCTTGAGGCCATCGAGCCGCACCGTATTGGGCAGCGAGGCCTTCACCGCGTGGATATAGCGCCCGCGCGCGTCATCGATACGCCGCGCCCGGCCGATGTCTTCGGCATCGGCAAGCTCCAGGTCTTCGCCCAGCATCTTCTCGATCGCCAGTTCGTCGGCGTCGGAAAGCTTGAAACCGTCGGGGCCGAACAGCTTGATGCCGTTGTCCTCGTAAGGGTTGTGGCTCGCCGAGATCATCACGCCGACATCGGCGCGCAATTCGCGGGTGAGCAGCGCGACCGCAGGCGTGGGCATCGGGCCCAGGAGGATCACGTCCATGCCCACGCTGGTGAAACCGGCGGTCATCGCGTTCTCGAGCATGTAGCCCGACAGGCGCGTGTCCTTGCCGATCACCACGCGGTGGCGGTGGGTGCCGCGCTGGAACAGCTTGCCCGCCGCCTGGCCGACCTTGGCGGCCGTCGCGGCGGTCATCGCCCCCTGGTTGGTGCGGCCGCGAATGCCGTCGGTTCCGAAGAATTGCTTGTTCATGCCTGTCCGTCACCTGCCGTGCGTCTTGCAAATTGCCATGCCGCGCCGGACTGGTAATGTCACCCCCCTCGCCCGTCCTTTCACCCGGATGCGCCTTTTCCTACCCCCTTCCAGACATGACCAGGGACCTTGATGACCGAGCCTTCCAGCGCCAGCCGCATGCCTGAGATCCGCGTTCCGGGTTTCCTCACGCTGGGCGGTCTTCTGGCCGGGCTGGCCGCGGGCGCCCTGTTCAAGGGTTCGGCACCTCTGCGCGATATCCTGATTCTGGCCGAACCGCTGGGCGACCTGTGGCTGCGCGCGCTCAAGATGACGATTCTGCCGCTGGTCGCCGGCCTCCTGTTCACCGGCATCGTCGAGACCGCCGCGGCCGCGCAGGCAGGCGCCATGGCCCGCCGCACGCTCGGTCTCATCGTAGGCGTGCTGGCGGCCAGCGCCTGCCTCGGCGGCCTCCTGATGCCGCTTCTCCTGCGCCTGTTTCCCGCCCCCGCGCTCGATCTTGCCGGGCACGGCGAGACGCCCAAAGCCAACCTCCCCGGCCTGGGCGATTTCCTCGGCTCACTCGTCCCCTCCAACGTGCTGGGCGCAGCCGCTGAGGACGCGATGCTGCCGGTGATCGTCTTCATCGCCCTCTTTGCGCTGGCCTCCACCCGCCTCGCCGAGGAACCGCGCCGCCAACTGGCCCTCCTGTTCGAGGGGCTGGCGGGCGCGATGATCGTCGTCATCGGATGGGTGCTCAAGCTCGCGCCGCTCGGCGTCTTTGCCCTTGGCCTTTCGCTCGCCGCCCGGACTGGCGCGGCGGCCATCGGAACGCTGGGCCATTACATCCTGCTCGTCGCGACGCTGGGTGCGGTGTTCCTGCTCACCGCCTACCCGCTGGCGGTGCTGGTCGGGCGGCGGCACCTCGGCGCCTTTGCCCGCGCGGTTCTGCCTGCACAGGCGGTGGCCGTCTCCACCCAGTCCTCGCTCGCCAGCCTGCCCGCGATGCTGGCCGCCGCACGGGCGCTGCGAGTTCCGGCCACGGCGGCCGAATTTGCCCTCCCCCTTGCTGTCACGCTGTTTCGCGCAACCGGCCCGGCGATGAACGTGGGCGTCGCCGTCTACGCCGCGCAGCTGGCCGGGTACGAGCTTTCGGCCAGCGCCATCGCGGCGGGCGTTCTCGTCGCCTTCGTCACCACCTTCGGCACGGTTTCGCTCCCCGGTACGGTCAGCTTCATTGCCTCGACCGGGCCGATTGCGGCGGCCATGGGCGCGCCGCTCTGGCCGCTCGGCATCCTTGTGGCCGTGGAAATGCTGCCCGACATCATGCGCACGCTGGGCAACGTGACGATGGACGTCGCGGTGACGACGGCGGTAGCAGCGGAAGAGAGAGACGAGGACGATGCCGCGCCAGACGCGCCAACAGTCCACTAGGACCCTGAGCCTAGGGCTCCAGCTCGATGTCCCAGTAGAGCCAGTCGCGCCAGGTCTCGTGCAGGTAGTTGGGCGGGAAGGCCTTGCCCCGGTCCTGCAGCTGCCAACTGGTCGGCTTGATGGGCGCAACCATCGGCGGCATGTTCGCCTGCTTGGGCGTGCGCCCGCCCTTCTTGAGGTTGCAGGGCGAGCAGGCAGTGAGAATGTTCTCCCAGCTCGTCTTTCCGCCCAGACGCCGCGGGACCACGTGGTCGAAGGTCAGATTGTGCGGCGATCCGCAGTACTGGCAGGTGAACTTGTCGCGCAGGAACAGGTTGAAGCGCGTGAAGGCGGGAAACTCGGACGGTTTGACGTAGTCATGGAGCGCGATCACCGAGGGGATCTGCATCGTCCAGTTGGGGCTGCGCACCGCCCGGTCGTAGCACGAGACCACGTCCACCTTCTCCAGCACCACCGCCTTGATCGCGGTCTGCCAGGGCCAGACACTGAGCGGGTAATAGGAGAGCGGCGTGTAATCCGCATTGAGAACAAGCGCAGGGCAGTCCGAAAGACTTCGGGAGGGATCATCCTCCGCGCTGCGGAAACGGGCCGCGCGCTCCATCAGCTCCGATCTGAGCATGGCCTCCTGTCGCAGGCCGTGATGACAAGTTCATGGCAGCACATGAAGTCTTTTGCAGCACTTGCGCGACTCGGCGTCAAGTCCCCTATGGTACAGCCCTGCCGAAATGCGACGAACACCTGCGCGCTGTTCAGAACATCATATTCAATTCACGAGCCTTTTTCATGATCCGTACACGCTTTGCGCCCAGCCCCAACGGCTCGCTTCACCTGGGCCATGCCTATGCCGCCATCGTCGCGCATGATCTGGCCCGTTCGCGCGGCGGCGAATTCCTCGTGCGCATCGAGGACATCGACGGGGCTCGCAGCCGCCAGGAACTCGCCGAAGAGGCGCTGAAGGACCTTGCCTGGCTGGGCCTCACTTGGGACGGACCGGTGCGCATCCAGTCGCGCAACGTCGGCGCACACGTCGCCGCAGGTGAGCGCCTGAAGGCGATGGGGCTTCTCTATCCCTGCCGCTGCACGCGCGCCGAAATAGCCGCCGCCGCCACCCAAATGGGACCCGATGGGCCAGTCTACCCCGGCACCTGCAAGCACCGCACCCTCGATCCCGAAGGCGCGGCCTGGCGGATCGACATGGAGGCAGCGATCTCACGCGCCGGGCCCCTCATCTGGGAAGACGAACGGGCCGGAGTGCAGCAGGCCGATCCGGCGCCCTACGGCGATGTCGTGCTGCTGCGAAAGGACCTTCCGGGCAGCTACCACCTCGCCGCCACGCTTGATGATGCCTCAGACGCCGTCACCCTCGTCACCCGAGGCATGGACTTGTTCGGCGCCACCCACATCCACCGCCTGCTCCAGGCGCTGCTCGACCTGCCCGTGCCCACCTGGCACCACCACCCCCTGCTGGTCGAGGCGGATGGCCGCAAGCTTGCCAAGCGGCGCGGCTCGCCCTCGCTCGCCGACCGGCGCCGTGCGGGCGAGGACGGCCCCGCGCTCGCCGCGGCCTTGCGCGCCCATGCCTTCCCCGCTGGCCTTTCGCTGGGCGAAGGCGTAGCCTGAGGCCATGTACACTCTACTCGTCATCGTCATTGTCGCCCTGATGATCGCGGTCGTGATCAGCCTGGTGCGCGGGATCATCGCCTTCCTCAATGGCACCAAGGAGGACCTCAACCGCGATCCCAGTGAGACCGGCCCGTCGAAAAGCCAGCAGATGCAGAACCGGATGATGTTCAACCGCATCAAGTATCAGGCCGCTGCAGTCCTGGTCTGCGCGCTGCTCCTGGCCTTCGCACGCTAAGCGCCGCCACCTCTTTCCTGAGCGATCCGACAAGCAGTTGCCCTCCCTTTGGGAGGTGCATTCGCCTGACCGACGGACTAGGGACGGCCACACCCCGGCGAGAGAGAACCATGGTCAAACTCAACAAGATCTACACCCGCACCGGCGATGACGGCACCACCGGCCTTGTCGACGGATCGCGCCTACCCAAGCACGCGCGGCGCATGGAGGCCATCGGCAGCGTCGACGAGGTCAACAGCGCGATCGGCCTCGCGGTCTGCGCGCTCGATACCGAGGCCCCGCACAGGGCCAACCTCGTGCGCATCCAGAACGACCTGTTCGACCTTGGCGCGGACCTCGCGACCCCGGGCGAGGACTTCACCCCGGGCGAGATGACCCTGCGCATGGTCACCGCCCAGGTCGACTGGCTGGAAGGCGCCATCGACGCGGTCAACGCCGAGCTCCAGCCGCTGACCAGCTTCATCCTGCCCGGCGGCAGCGAAGCGGCGGCACGCGTCCACATCGCGCGCGCGGGATGCCGCAGCGCCGAGCGCTGTGCGACCGCGCTGGCGGGGGACGAGCCTGTCAACCCGGCCGCACTTGCCTATCTCAACCGCCTGTCCGACTACCTCTTCGTGCTCGCCCGCGCGCTGAACGAAAACGGCGCGCGCGACGTATTGTGGGTGCCCGGGCAGAACCGCTAATGCGGCAGATGTAATTTCCACAAGGCCCCGGACCTGCGCGTCCCTGCGGCCAGACGTTCGAGAGGGAGCACACAGCGTGCAGACAATCGGTATCATCGGTGCAGGAATCATGGGCACGGGCATTGCCCAGACCGTCGCGGGCAAGGGCATGGACGTGGTCCTGACCGACATCAGCCTCGAAGCGGCCGAAAAGGGCAAGGCGAAGATCGAGAAGAGCCTGGGCCGCCTGATCGCCAAGGAAAAGATCACGCAAGGCGATGCAGACGCACTCCTTGCACGCATCACGCCGACTGGCGACTACGCCGCGATGGCCGAGTGCGACCTCATTATCGAGGCCGCGACCGAGCGCGAGGACATCAAGGCGAAGATCTTCGAGGCGGCGGGCAAGGTGCTCAAGGACGGCGCGCTCATGGCCTCCAACACCAGCTCGATCCCGATCACCCGCATGGGGGCAGGCACGATCGACCCCACGCGCTTTTGCGGCCTGCATTTCTTCAATCCGGTGCCGGTCATGGGCCTGATCGAGGTGATCCCCGGCCTTGCCACCAGCGAGGACACCATCGCCAAGATGAAGGCGTTCGGGGAGAAACTTGGCAAGACGGTTGTCCTCGCGGGCGACGAGGCCGGCTTTGTGGTCAACCGCGTACTGTGCCCGATGCTCAACGAGGCGATCTGCGTGCTGGGCGCGGGCGTTGCCAATGTCGCGGACATCGACGCGGCGATGAAGCTTGGTGCCAACCACCCGATGGGGCCCCTCACGCTGGCCGACTTCATCGGCCTCGACACCCTGCTCGAGATCATGAAGGTCCTCTTCGAGAGCACCGGCGATCCCAAGTACCGTCCGGCCACCCTACTCCAGAAGTACGTGGAGGCGGGTTGGTACGGCCGCAAGAGCGGGAAGGGGTTCTATGACTATTCGGGGGACGAGCCGGTCCCTACCCGCTGAAAGAACAAGAGGATTCAAGGGGCCATCGCCCCTTGACCCCAGAACGGGCGACCTCACCATTCTCGGCTGCCGCAGCGCGCGGGAAGTGAGGTTGACTGGTCCGGGAGCCCGAGGGCGATGGCCCTCGGAATCCTCCTTTTCCCTTCTTCGTTATCCCTGCACGGGGAACGCGACTCGCATCCGCTCCGTTACAGATGTCAAAGGAGATATCCGATGGCCCAACGTAACGACGACTTCGCCCCCGAGACGGTCAACTCCGAGCAGGCCGATGCGCCCATGCAGGCGCAGGAAGTGGCTGAGCAGGCCCTGAACCAGTCGACTTCGGTGCTGGGGCTCGAACAGAGCGAAAAGCTCTCCGCCAGCCTCGACGGCGCGAACGCGCAGGATCTGGTTGACCACATGCGCCAGATGGACACGAGCGGCACCATCGACATGTCCGCCTACGCCGGCGAAGAGGCGATGGATGACCTCGAAGACCGCTACGGACGGGAAAGCGCGCCCGAACCGGATCTGGCGTCCGACGGCAGTTGAGGCTAGGACCTCTCGTCAGAAACACGAAAATCAATCGGGAGAGGTGGGCGTTTCTATCGCCCAAGGGTTCTTATGCTTGCCATGCGTTTTGGCGACAGCTTCCGGCTTGTCGCGCCCCCCGTCTTCGGACGCCGGGACAGTGCAGTAGGCGGTCAGCAGCACGCTGGCCGCCCAGAAGAGAGCGTGCCAGCGGCTGCGGAAGACGCGGGTGAGGCGCGGACCGAGAAACATCATGGCCCCCTTGTGGACCTTCCCGGTTAATCCTCGGTTCCCGCCTCGCGTTTGAGATCATAGAGAATTTCCAGTGCGTCGCGCGGGGCAAGCGCGTCGACATCCATGTCGCGCAGCTTTTCCCGCAAGCTGTCGCAGGCTTCCTCGCGCGCCTCTTCGGCGGCGGCGAACAGCGGAAGCTCGCCAAGACCGGCGGCCAGGCCGCCCGTTTCCGCGCGGCCCTTTTCCAGCTTTTCGAGCACCGACTTGGCCCGGCTGATGACCTTGGGGGGAACCCCGGCAAGGCGCGCGACGGCGAGGCCATAGCTGCGGTCCGCGGCACCTTCGGCCAGCTCGTGGAGGAGCACCAGTTCCCCCTTCCACTCACGCGCCCGCACATGGTGGAGCGACAACGCCTCGCACGTTTCGGCAAGGCGCGCCATCTCGTGGTAGTGGGTCGCGAAAAGGCAGCGGCAGCGGTTGGTCTCGTGCACCGCCTCGGCCACTGCCCAGGCAAGAGCCAGACCATCGTAGGTGGACGTTCCGCGCCCGACCTCGTCGAGGATCACGAAGCTGCGCTCGGTCGCCTGCGAGAGGATCGCGGCGGTCTCGACCATTTCGACCATGAAGGTCGAGCGCCCGCGTGCCAGGTTGTCCGAAGCGCCGACGCGGCTGAACAGGCGGTCGACCAGACCGATCCGCGCCGCGTCCGCCGGAACGAACCCGCCCGCCTGCGCGAGCAGGACGATGAGCGCGTTCTGGCGCAGGAAGGTCGACTTACCACCCATGTTGGGGCCGCCGATGAGCCAGAGCCGATCGTGACTGGCGAGGCGGCAGTCGTTGGCGACGAAACGCTCGTTCTGCGCCTTGAGGGCCGCCTCGACGACGGGATGTCGCCCGCCCTCGATTTCCAGCGAAAGTCCCTCGACCACTTCGGGGCGTGCCCAGCCCCCTTCCGCAGCGCGCTCGGCCTGTCCGGCCGCAACGTCGATGCGGGCGAGCGCGGCTGCGGTGGCGGCGATGACCTGCCGCGCGGCGACCGCCTCTTCGACCAGCGCTTCGAAGTGGGCCTCTTCGGCCGCGAGCGCATGGGCGCCCGCCTCGGTGATGCGGCTCGCCTCCTCGTGCAGCGCCAGCGCGTTGAAACGCATGGCCCCGGCCATCGTCTGGCGGTGGGTAAAGCCGCTTTCGGCCTGCATCAGTGTGTCGGCGTGGCGCGAGGGCACCTCGATGAAGTAGCCCAGCACGTTGTTGTGCTTGATCTTGAGCGCGGTAACGCCCGTATCCTCGCGGTACTTCGCCTCAAGCGCGGCAATCGCCTTGCGCGCGTTGCCCGAGGTGACGCGCAGCTCATCGAGGCTGGCGTCGTAGCCTTCGGCAATGAAGCCGCCCTGCCCGCGTTCGGTCGGCGGCGCAGAGACCAGCGCGCGGGTGAAGTGCTCCACCATTTCGCCCCAGCCCGCGACATGGCCGCCCAGCACAGGAAGCAGGCTGTCGAGCAGCACCGGCAGATCCTCGCGGCCCGCAAGGCGCCCACCGATGGCATGGGCCCCGGCCAGACCATCGCGCAGCTGGCCCAGGTCACGCGGCGATCCGCGCCCTGCAACCACGCGGCCCAGCGCACGGCCCACGTCCGGCAGCGCGCGCAGCGCCGCGCGCAGGTCCTCGCGCAGCATCGGGTCCTCATGCAGCCAGCCGACCAGTTCGAGACGCGCGGAAATCGCGGTGCGCTCGGTCAGCGGGGCGGCAAGATCCTCAGCCAGCTGGCGCGCACCCGCACCGGTCACACAGCGGTCGACCGCGTCGATCAGACTGCCCTTGCGCGAACCTTGCGCGGATTCGAGGATTTCCAGGCTCGCGCGCGTGGCCTCGTCCATCGCCAGCGTCGCCTCGCCCGAACGCGCCTCGGGCGGCAGCAGCAGCGGCAGCGCGCCGCGCCCGACATGGTCGAGATAGGCAATGAGGCCACCGGCGGCGGCCAGCATCGGGCGGGTGAAGGCCCCAAAGCCGTCGAGCGTGGACACGCCGTGGATGCCCTTCAGGCGCTCCTCGCCGCCTTCGGAGGAGAATTCATGGCCCGAACGCCCGATTGCGTCCTCGGGCGCCAGTTCCCAGCCGTCCTGCACGACAAGCTCGCGCGCGCCCAGACGTGCAAGGCTTGCAAGAAAGCGATCAGGTGCACATTCCTCAAGCACCATCTGCCCGGTCGAGATGTCGCAGGCGGCAAGACCGATCACGCCGCGCACCTCGCAGGCCGCGGCGAGAACGTTCGCCCGGCGCGGTTCGAGGAGAGCCTCCTCGGTCAGCGTCCCCGCCGTCACGAAGCGCACGATATCGCGGGCGACAAGGGCTTTGGAGCCTCCCCGCTTCTTGGCTTCGGCGGGCGTCTCGGTCTGCTCGGCGATGGCCACGCGGCACCCCGCCTTGATCAGCCGGGCAAGGTAGCTTTCGGCCGAATGGACCGGCACGCCGCACATCGGGATCGGGGTTCCGTTGTGCTCACCGCGCGTGGTGAGTGCGATATCGAGAACTTGGCTTGCGATTTTTGCATCTTCGAAGAAAAGCTCGAAGAAGTCCCCCATACGGTAGAACAGCAAGCATTCGCCAGCTTCCTCGCGAAGCGCGAGATACTGGGCCATCATGGGTGTTGCGCCGGAACTCATGGCGCTGCGTTAGCCCCGCTCCCCGGGGCTTGTGAAGCGCAAGCCCCTTGCCTTTCCCCTATCGCGTCCCGGAATCTTTCGTTATCGGCCCTCGCTCATCCGGGAGAAATTCATTGTCCGAGAAAAGCAAGGTCCAGTTTACCGAGCGCGAGGCTCTGTTTTACCACCAGACAATCCGTCCGGGTAAGATCGAGATCATCGCATCCAAGCCGATGGCAACGCAGCGCGATCTGTCGCTCGCCTATTCGCCCGGCGTCGCCGTGCCTGTCCAGGCCATCGCCGACGATCCGCAGAAGGCTTACGATTACACCGCCAAGGGCAACCTCGTCGCGGTCATCTCCAACGGCTCGGCCATCCTGGGCATGGGCAACCTGGGCGCGCTTGCGTCCAAGCCGGTGATGGAAGGCAAGGCGGTCCTGTTCAAGCGCTTCGCCGACGTCGATTCGATCGACATCGAGCTGAACAGCGAGGACCCCGAGGCCCTGATCGAAGCCATCGCGATGATGGAGCCGAGCTTTGGCGGCATCAACCTTGAAGACATCAAGGCGCCCGAGTGCTTCGTGATCGAGCAGACCCTGCGCGACCGCATGAACATCCCGGTCATGCACGACGACCAGCACGGCACCGCGATCATCACCGCAGCCGGCCTCATCAACGCCTGCCTCATCACCGGCCGCAAGATCGACGAGATCAAGGTCGTGGTGAACGGCGCGGGCGCGGCGGCGCTGGCCTGCACCTCGCTCATCAAGTCGATGGGCGTGCGCCACGACAACGTCATCATCTGCGACCGTTCGGGCACGATCTACCAGGGTCGCACCGAGCAGATGGACCAGTGGAAGAGCGCCCACGCGGCCAACACCGAAGCGCGCACGCTGGAAGAGGCGCTGGTCGGCGCCGACGTGTTCCTCGGCCTCTCGGCCGCCGGCGCGCTTCCGCCCGAATACGTCAAGAAGATGGCCGACGAGCCGATCATCTTCGCGATGGCCAACCCCGTTCCCGAGATCAATCCCGACGAGGCCAAGGCCGTGCGTCCGGACGCGATCATCGCCACGGGCCGTTCGGACTTCCCGAACCAGGTCAACAACGTGCTGGGCTTCCCCTTCATCTTCCGCGGCGCGCTCGACGTGTCGGCAACCGCGATCAACGAAGAGATGAAGATCGCAGCGGCCAAGGCCATCGCCGAACTCGCCCGCGAGCAGGTCCACGAGGACGTCGCGGCGGCCTACGGCGGTGCGGTCCAGCAGTTCGGCCGTGACTACATCATCCCCGCGCCCTTCGACCCGCGTCTGATGGAAGTGGTGCCCGCTGCCGTTGCCAAGGCGGCGATGGATTCGGGCGTCGCGCAGCGCCCGATCGAGGACTTCGACGCCTACCGCCTGCAGCTCAAGGGCCGCCTCAACCCGACGACCTCGGTGCTGAGTTCGGTCTACGCGCAGGTCCGCGCGAACCCCAAGCGCGTGATCTTCGCCGAAGCGGACAACGAAGTGGTGCTGCGCGCCGCGATCCAGTACCGCGATTTCGGCTACGGCGAACCGATCCTGGTCGGCCGCACCCAGAACATCCTCGACCTCATGGGCGAGTTGGGCGTGCCCAACCCGGAGAGCTTCCACATCGAGAACTCGATGGTGTCCGACCACGTCGCGCCGATGGTCGAGATGATCTACGCGCGCCTCAAGCGCCGTGGCTATCTGGAACGCGACGTGCAGCGCATGGTCAACACCGACCGCAACACCTTCGCCTCGGGCCTGCTCAAGATGGGTGTGGGCGATGCCATGATCACCGGCATGACGCGTCCCTTCGCGCAGTCGATGAAGAACGTGCGCCGCGTGCTTGATCCGGCCCCGGACAAGCTGCCCTTCGGCATGCACATGCTGGTGGGCAAGAACCGCACCGTGTTCCTGGCCGACACCACCATCAACGAGCGTCCGAGCGCCGAGGAACTGGCGATCATCGCCACCGAAGCGGCTTCGGTCGCCAAGCGCATGGGCCACGAACCGCGCGTCGCGTTCCTCTCCTACTCGACCTTCGGCAACCCCGAGGGCCAGTGGGTCGAGCGCACCCGCGATGCCGTGCACATCCTCGACGAACGTGACGACGTGCCCTTCGAGTACGAAGGCGAGATGGCTCCCGACGCCGCGCTCAACCCCAAGATCATGGCGCTTTACCCGTTCTGCCGCCTCTCGGCCCCGGCCAACGTCCTGATCATGCCGGGTCTGCAGTCGGCCAACATCTCGGCCAAGCTGCTGCGCGAGATCGGCGGCACGACCTCGATCGGTCCGATCCTGCTGGGCATGGAAAAGCCGGTCCAGATCGTACCGATGACCGCGATCGCGCCCGACGTTCTGACGAGCGCCGTGCTTGCGGCTGCCGGCATCGCCGGCTGAGGCCGCGGCAACGCAACCGGAGGGGGCCGCTTTCCCGGACGGCCCTGTTCCCGGCGACACCTGACAAAAAGGCCCCGGCAGGACCCTCCTGCCGGGGCCTTTTTGCAACGCTTGGCCTGCGAAGCGCCATCCAGCGCCCGAACGCCGCCTGATCGGCGCGAATTTCAATTGACCCACCCCGGGTCCATCCTAAAGGCTGGCCCTCGCTGCGGCACGGGCTCGCAGCATCGGATCAAGGAGGTGCCCCGTGTGGCAATGGTTTACAGGGAACACGCAGGTCGTCAGCGTTGCCCTCAGCTTTGCCATGCTGATCGTCTGGGTGATCTACCTGCAGCTGCTGCTGGTCCAGTTCCGGGGCACCAAGCGCTCGACGATCCTCATCACCCGCGCTGCGGGCCGGGGCATGCGCAGCCGCTGCCTCGTCACCAACATGAGCAGCCAGCCGCTCTACGTCTCCAGTCTCATCGCGACAGTCCATGTGCGCGGACGCCAGATCGAACTGGCGCTCACGGACCTGCGCGAACTGCCCGGGGACCTTGGCGAAGACCCGCGCTCGATCATGGGCCAGGGCAGCCTTGCGACCGGCCAGTTCATGAACATCGGCCACTTCGATGACATCGTGCGCACCCTGCTCGACGCCAACGAGGAAACCGACGTGCAGGAAGAGGAGGTCGACCAGTTCGACCTTACCGTGGTCGCGCTCTACGCGCTGGAGGACCTGCCCGTGGGCGCGACGCGCAGCTTCCACTTTGAACGCAACGTGCCCAAGGGCCCGCGCGTCCAGCCGCTCAGCATCGCCACCGACCAGATCCGCCAGCGCCGCCGCCGCCGCGATCTGCTCAACAAGGTGCAGCAGTACCTCTGAGCCTGTCCGAAAAGAACAAGAAGACAACTATTCAAGGGGTCATCACCCCTTGACCCCAAAATGGGCGACCTCACCATTCTCAGGCCACGTGGCGCGAGAACCCCGAGGTCGACAGTTCGGGGAGCCCGAGGGCGATGGCCCTCGGAACCATTTTCCTGATTTTCCGCTCAGCCCTTGCGGCGGTAGCGGAAGTACCAGACCTCGTGCTTGTAGACCGCGCGGGCCTTGGCCTCGTAGCGCGTTTCGGGCCAGCCACCCGGGCGCTTCTGGAAGTCGAGGGGCTTGTCGCAGAGCCATTCGAACTGGTCGGTGTGGCGCTGCATGACCATCAGCGCATGGCGCAGGTAGATGGCGTGGTCGGTGCCGAAGCGGAACTCGCCGCCGGGCTTGAGCTTGGCTGCGAACATGTCCACCGGACCATCGTTCATCATGCGGCGCTTGGCGTGGCGCGCCTTGGGCCAGGGATCGGGGTGCAGCAGGTAGAGGAACGAGAGCGAACCGTCGGGAATGCGCGCAAGGACTTCCAGCGCGTCGCCGTGGTGGATGCGCACATTGCCGAGCGGCGGATGCGCGCCGTTATCGCCCGCAACGTGCATCAGCGCCTGCGCGACCCCGTTGATGAAGGGCTCGGCGCCGATGAAACCGTGGCCGGGCAGCATGTCGGCACGCGCGGCCATGTGCTCGCCGCCGCCAAAGCCGATCTCGAAGTGGAGCGGGCGATCATCGCCAAACAGCCCCTCGGCCGTGATCGGCCCGTCCTCGGGCATCGCAATCTTGGGCAGGAGGTTGTCGACAAGGCCCTGCTGGCCCGCACGCAAGGGCTTGCCCTTGGAGCGGCCATAGAGGCGGTTGAGAGTCGTGGGATCGCCGGGTTTGTGCGCAGTCATGGGCCGCGGCACTGGCAGGCAAGCGCGTGCGGGTCAATATTGCACGTGGCAGGCGGGGCAGCAGGGCCTAGCTTTCCTGCGGCAAGGCCAAATATAGAAGAGATGAAGAAGGAAGTCCTGATTCAAGGGGTTATTACCCCTTGACCCCCAAATGGGCGACCTCACCATTCTCAGGCTACGTGGCGCGAGAACCCAGAGGTCGACAGTTCGGGGAGCCCGAGGGCGATGGCCCTCGGAATCACCTTTCCATCCTTGTCCGCAGATGGCTTCGTTCCTTGAAACCACGCAAAGGACGAATTGCACGCACGCCCCGGCCCGGCCATACCCCCACCAAGGCGGGGCGAACCACCCGCCCCCAGCAGAACCGGACCTTTCACCATGCTCGCCGCCATCTTCCTCCTTCTTGCCTGCCAGCTCGTTGGCGAGGCGCTGCACCGGATCACCGGGCTCGCGCTTCCCGGTTCGGTCATCGGCATGGTGCTGCTGCTGGGCTGGCTGGCGCTGGTGCGGCGCGAGCGTCCGACGCTCAGCGCTGTCAGTGGGTGGCTGACAGCCCATCTCTCGATCATGTTCGTGCCCGCCGCGGTCGGCCTCATGCAGGAAGGTCCTGCGCTTGCCCGCTATGGGCTGGGGCTCGCGCTCGCGACCGGGGTTTCCACCATTCTAACCATCATTATCACGGCGCTGGTGTTTCGCTGGGCGCTCCACCGCTTCACCCCCGAGGAGGTCGGCAAGCGCCCCGTACAGCCTGCGGAGCCCGGCGCATGAGTGCCCTGACGGGTCTTCTTGCCACCCCGCTCCTGTGGCTGGCCGCGACGCTGGGAGTCTTCGAGATCTTCGAACGCCTTTCGCAGCGCTCGGGGCGCCACCCGCTGTGCCACCCGGTGCTCTGGACCACACCGGTGCTGATCGCGCTGCTCTGGGCCACGGGGACGCCCTATGCCGACTACCAGGCCGACACCTTTCTCCTCAGCTTCCTGCTCGGCCCTGCCGTGGTTGGCCTTGCGGTCCCGATCTGGGCGCAGCGTGAGCGCATTGCCCGCCTTGCCGTCCCGATTGTCCTGTCCCTCGCGGCCGGTGCGGTCACCTCGATCGTCAGCGCAGTCGGGATTCTTTCCCTGTTCGGAGCGCCTGCGGACATCCTTGCCTCGATTGCCCCCCGCGCGACGACGACGCCGGTGGCCATGGCCATTGCTCAGCAGTTGGGCGGCGTGCCCGCGCTGGCGGCCTGCATCGTCCTGTTCGCCGGTATCGTGGGGGCGATGACGGCCACCCCGCTCCTCAACGCGATGAAGTTCGACGATTACCGCCCGCGCGGCTTTGCCCTTGGCGTTTCCGCGCACGGGTTCGGAGCCGCGCGCGCGTTCCAGGTCAGCGAGACCGCAGGCGCCTTTGCAAGCCTGGGCATGGCGCTCAACGCAGTGATGACGGCGGCCCTGCTTTCACTGCTCGCCGTCTTCCTTTGAGCCGGTGCGAATCGAAACGGCCGGCAATTCCATCAAGGAACGCCGGCCGTTTGCGAATCGGTCAGATCGGGGCGCTCTGCGCTCAGGCGACTTCCTGCAGTTCGTCCGGATCGCGCAGGACGTAGCCGCGGCCCCAGACGGTCTCGATGTAGTTGGCCCCGCCACAGGCGTGGCTGAGCTTCTTGCGCAGCTTGCAGATGAAGACGTCGATGATCTTCAGTTCGGGCTCGTCCATGCCGCCATAGAGGTGGTTGAGGAACATTTCCTTGGTCAGCGTGGTGCCCTTGCGCAGGCTGAGCAGCTCCAGCATCGCGTATTCCTTGCCGGTCAGGTGCACGCGCGCGCCATCGACCTCGACAGTCTTGGCATCGAGGTTGACGACCAGCTTGCCGGTGCGGATGACCGACTGCGAGTGCCCCTTGGAACGACGCACAACCGCATGAATACGCGCGATAAGTTCTTCACGGTGGAAGGGCTTGGTGACATAGTCGTCGGCGCCAAAGCCGAACGAGCGGACCTTGGAATCCATTTCCGCAATGCCCGAGAGGATGAGCACCGGGGTCTGCACCTTGGCCACGCGCAGCTTCTTGAGCACGTCGTACCCGTGCATGTCGGGCAGATTGAGGTCGAGCAGGATGATGTCGTAATCGTACAACTTGCCCAGATCGAGGCCTTCCTCGCCCAGGTCCGTCGAGTAGATATTGAACCCTTCTGCCGTGAGCATCAGCTCGATCGCACGTGCAGTGGTGGGTTCGTCCTCGATCAACAGAACTCGCATTGGGTGATCCCCTTGTTGCCCTTATTTGCCGACCCTATCGGCTCCCGGTGTAGACTGCGGTAACCGCTTCGCAACGGACCTTGCCGAGAATTAACCATAGGTGGGATGAAGGTTAAAGGTTAATTTGCCGTAAATGCGGACGCGAAGTGCAGACTATGGAAAGATTCTTAGTCGTGCCACCGCGCATCCCCACGGTAACCAAAACGGCGGTGTGCCCTTCAGGTTAAGGGGCGCACCTTCATTTTCCTTTCCACGCGCGCACGGGGCTTCGCGCGGTCGCCCTTCACCTGTGGTGTACCGACCCGTGCAAGATAGCTCCACAGGCCGCACTGCAGGCCGATCACCATGAGAATGAAGGGCTGGAAGGCAATGCCCACGAAAAGGGAGCCGACGAGGTAGGACACCTGCGAGAGCTGAAGTGCATTGGCAAGCGGCGCCACCCAGGCCACCTCGGGCGCGCTTTGCTTGCGGTAGCGGCGGCGCAGCGCCTCCATCTGCCACAGCCCCGAGGCCTGAAGCAGCAACCACAGGAACAGGCCGGGATAGCCCTGCTCCCCCAGCATCTCGAAGTAGCTGGAATGGTAAGCGCGGCCTGTCTCGACGACATGCTCGCGGCGCACCGTCGTCACGTCTCCACTCGTGTCGTGCACGACCGTGTCGTACTCGACCCGGCTCGAAAGGTAAGCCTCGAAGCCGCCGCCCAGCGGGTTCTCCCGCGCGTAGTCCCAGGTCCACTTCCACACCCCCAGCCGCGTGCCGGCCGACTGGTCGGCCTCGTGGTTCTCGATCGTGTTCATGCGCGCAACGAAAGACTGGGGTAGGAAGGGAATCGCGGCAAAGGCAGCCAGCGTCATGCCCGCCAGGATCAACACCCGGTGGCGCGCGGTGCGCAGGTAGAGGATGCATAGGGCCGCAAGGCAGACGAGGCCGGTGCGCGCCTGCGTGCCCACCGGGATCAGACAGCACGCGAAGATGAGCGCCCCCGCGAAGGTCCAGACCCGCCAGTCGGAGGGGAAGATCGTCGAATGGCGCGCCAGCCACAGGATGATCGGGATGATCGCGATGGCCACGCACGAGAGGATCGAGCCTTCGTAGAGGCCTGTGTTGTTCTCCACGAAGATGCGCAAGGTACCATAGCCGCCCCCACCCAGCGCCGTCTTGATCCCCCCGTCGATGATGAGCGCGCTGGCCGCCAGCACCATCACCAGCGCGGCCGCCTCGATGCGCAGGCGCGTGCGCAGGGTGAGCGGGAGAAAGATCGCGAAGACCAGTGCCTTCCACACCCAGCTCCATTTCTCGAGCGCGGGCAGCGGATAGTCCGCGCGCAGCGTGGTCACCGCGCAGTAGGCGAGCAGCGCCAGCATCACCCCCTGGCGCCAGGTGAAGCGCGTCCCCTCCTTCCCGTCGAGCGCCAGCCACCCCCCAAAGGCCGCGACGAAGGCAATCAGCGAGGTCGGGATGACCGAGAGGAACCCCCAGGAAATGATCTGGGGCGCCACGATGTCGATGTAGAGATAACACAGCACCCACAGGAACGGGCGGCGCAGCCCGGCCAGCAGAAGCGCGACAAAGAAGCCGGTGAAGGCGAGGTTAAGCACCGGGCGCTCCCGGACGCGGCGCGCGCGCATCCTCCTCGGATTGCGTTTCGGCAACAGAGCCGGGAACACGCATCCCCTGCCCGCGCGGCGCACGGCGCGGCGCTGGGGGCTCGCCCTCGCGGTCGAGATCGGGCCTCTGCAACAGGCGCCACACGGCCAGCGCGATCAGGCCGTGGGAGAGGGCAAGGGCAAAGATGTCGACCATCGCAAAACCTGCTAAGGCGCCCGGGTTGACGCCGCGTTAAGCGTTGTCCTGTAGCAAACGAGCGCCATGAGCACACGCCCGCCCCGCATCCTGCACGTGCTGGACCATTCGCTGCCGCTGCAAAGCGGCTACACCTTTCGCACCCGCGCGATCCTGAAGGCGCAGCAGGCGATGGGCTACGAGGTGCGCGGCGTCACGGGGCTGCGCCACAAGACCCAGACCTCTCCCGCCGACGCGGCGCCCGAAGAGGCCGATGGCCTGCTTTTCCACCGCACGCCCGGCACCGCCAAGGGCCCGCCCGTCTGGCGCGAGGCGCGCGAGATCGCCCGCTTCCACACCGGGATCGAGGCCGCGATCGCCGCCTGGCGCCCGGACATCCTCCACGCCCATTCGCCCGCGCTGTGCGGCGCGGCCGCGCTGCGGGCCGCCCGGCGCCACGCGATCCCCCTCGTCTACGAGATCCGGGCCTTCTGGGAAGACGCCGCGGTGGGCAACGGCACGGGACGCGAGGGCTCGCTCAAGTACCGGCTGACCCGCGGCCTTGAGAACCACGTCGTCGCGCGCGCCGATGCGGTGGTGACGATCTGCGAGGGCCTGCGCGCCGACCTTGCCGGGCGCGGCGTGCCCGCCGACAAGATCACAGTCATGCCCAACGGCGTGGATCTCGACCTTTTCGGCACACCTGCGCCGCGCGACGAGGCTCTTGCCCAGACGCTTGGCTTCCAGCGTGCGGACGGGCGCCCCTGCCCCGTCATCGGCTTCATCGGCAGCTTCTATGATTACGAAGGGCTCGACGACCTCATCGCGGCCATGCCCGCCCTGCTCGCCCGAGAGCCCGATGCCCGACTGCTGCTGGTCGGCGGAGGCCCGCGTGCCGAGGCGCTTGCTGCACAGGCCAAAGAGTCTCCGGCTGCCCACGCGATCCGCTTTGTGGGCCGCGTTCCCCACGCCGAGGTCGAACGCTACTACGCGCTGTGCGATGTCATGGCCTATCCGCGTAAGCGCAGCCGCCTCACCGACCTCGTCACCCCGCTCAAGCCCTTGGAAGCCATGGCCCAGGGCAAGATCGTCGCGGCCAGTGACGTGGGCGGACATCGCGAACTGGTCACCCATGGCAAGACCGGCGTGCTCTTTGCGCCCGATGATCCACAGGATCTCGCGCACGCGCTTGCCGAACTGCTCGGCGCGCGCGATAGTTGGGAACGCCTACGCACCACGGGCATTGCTCATGTGCGCCGCGCGCACGACTGGTCCGCCAATGCCAGGCGTTATCAAGACGTTTACCAAATGCTGTCACCTGTGGTGGCGCAACATGGGCACTAGAACGCGATCGGTTCCGCGATTCCCGGCCCGATAATCACTCCTGGGGGTGTGCGACGTGGCCGATAAGATGCGCAAGACCAAGGGCGGAAAGCCGCCGATCAGCCAGCATCCGATCTTCCCCGCCATCATCGCGCTGTGGTGCGGCGCGCTGGCCGGGCTGTGCAGCATCGCGCTGCGCCCCGCCGTGGTCGAACAGGCGATTCTCGCCACCGGCCTCGACACGCTCGTGCCCATGGCCGCTCCGCCACTGGGGGCCACCTTCCGGATTGCCCTTGCCCTTGCCATGACCGGGATCGGCGCCCTCCTCGGCGGGTTCCTGGCCCTGCGCATCGTGCGCCCGCACCCGTCCGCCCGCGCCCGTGCAGAGCGCACCGAGATGGCTCGGGACGAGGCCCCGGCCACCACGCCCGCCGCCCCTCCTGCGGGCCGCCGCCGGGCCTTGGCCAACATGGAGCTGGAAACCGCGAGCGCCCTGGAAGCGAATGCGGAGATCGCCGAGGCGCAGGAAGATAGCGTTCCCGAGGCTGCCGCACCCTTCGCGCAGCCCGAAACGGCCGCTGCACCTGCACCTGCACCTGCCGCAGCGCCCCTGGAAGAGACCGAACATGGCGACATCGCCGAGGGCATCCTCGACATGCGCGCGTTCGATCTCGACGCCTATCTCGACAGTGCGCAGGAGCCCGCCGCCGAGCCGGACGCAATGCCCGCGCCAAGCGAAGCCAAAGCCCCAGATGCGCCTGTCGTTCCGGAGGACAACGTGGCCCCATCGCGCCCCATCCCGCCCGAGGCGCAGGTCTTCCGGACAAGCGCCCCATCCGCCTCCGCACCCGAAGCCGACGTACCGGCCGCCCCCGGCCAGCGCCTGTTTGATGCCTATTCGCAGGCGATCGCCGCAAGGACCGCAGCCCCTGGCTTCTCGCTGCTCCCGCACAAGGATGAGGAAAGCACCGAAAGCGCACAGATCTGGGACGATACCCCGGACATGTCCGAGCCCACCGCGACGGACGACCCCCGCAGCGCCCAAACCGCTCCGGCCGACGCGCCTGAAGTGCTGCCCTTCGCCGCAGCCGCCATGGCCGAATTCACCGCAGGCGCAGGCACAGCCCCGCGCAGCGGCGCCGAGCGCATCGCCGCGCGCGAACTCGATGAACTCTCGCCGATCGAACTGCTCGAGCGCCTCGCCCTGGCCATGACGCGCCGCCGCGAGACCGAGGCGCGGGACGCGGCCCAGGAGACACCGGAAGAGGCGACCCCAGCGCCGTCCACGAGCGAACCCGCCATCCCGGAGCCCTATTCGCCGGAAACCGCCGCCGAGGTGCCGCCAATTCCGACGCCATCGGCCGAAGAGGAGGCAACACCCCCGCAGGTTGAAGCTCCCGAGCCGACCCCGGTCGCTCTGGCCCGCGGCCCCTTCGCCGCGCCGATCTCCGAAGCCACCAGCGAGCCTGCCTCGCACGAGGCGGCACAGACGACTCCCGAAGAAGCGCCCACCGCGAAGCTGGGCCTGCCAGCCGCGATGCGCGGGATCGACTTCGACGCCTTCGAGGACGACGACAACGAGGCGCTGCCCGACTACATCCCGGCCCGCCAGATCCGCGCGCCCGCGCCCCCGTCCGCAGCGTCCCCGCTCTCGGCCCCGGCCCCTTTCGCCGCGCCCGCCGGTCTTGCGCCCGCAGAGCCCGAGGAAAACGACGCCGAGGAAGAAAGCGTGCTCGAACAGGGCTATTCTTCGCTTCTCGGCCTTTCGCGCCCGGCCGAGGGCGCGCCGACCTTCGTGCGCGTCGAGGAACCCGACGACCACGACGAGATCGAACCGGTGGTGATCTTCCCGGGCGAAGAGGCGCGCAGCCAGGCCGCCCGCGCATCGAGCGAGGCGCCGCGCCCCTTCGATGCGGCCCCTGCCGGAGGGTCCGAACCCCTGGCCTTCCCGCGTCAGCTGCAGGCCGATGCCTCCCGCGCGCAGCCCCGCCCCTTCGATGCCCCGCCGCGCGAGGACGCGGAAGAGACCGAGAAGGCCCTGCGCGCAGCCCTCGCCACGCTCCAGCGGATGAGCGGCGCCGCCTGATCACACAGGCCAGCGAACGGAATCGACGGCCTTCCGGTCTGCGAAGCGGGTTCCGCTCCACGGACACTTGCATCACCAAACCATTGCGACAGTTCTCAAACACCGATTCTTGATAACAAAATGCCCTAGAATCGGCGTCAATTGGAATTTTTCATCCGTCGAGGCCCGAAGTCGGTTGCAAAACCGGCCCTCAATCTGCATGGGGACCGTGGGGTCACTATGTCGCTCAAGAGCGGCGCTCGATTCGTGCGCGCTGCGCGGGCGAAGCGGGTTTTGCGACCCCTGACAAAATGACAGGATGGGTATTATCGATGGGATTTCCTAAGCCCCAGGGCCTTTATGATGCGCGAAATGAACATGACTCCTGCGGTGTGGGCTTCGTAGCCCATATCAAGGGTGAGAAATCGCACGCCATTATTACCCAGGCTCTGGAAATTCTGAAAAACATCGACCACCGCGGCGCCGTGGGGGCGGACCCGCTGCTGGGCGATGGTGCGGGCATTCTCACGCAGATTCCCGATCAGCTTTTCCGCAAGTGGGCCGAGGCCAATGGCCATGAGCTGCCGCAGCCGGGCGACTACGCCGTTGCGATGTGCTTCCTGCCCCGCGACGAAGCTTCGCGCGACTTCGTGGTCACGAAGTTCGAAAAGTTCATTGCCAAGGAAGGCCAGCGCCTCGTGGGCTGGCGCGACGTGCCGGTCACACTCGATGGCCTGGGCAAGGCCGTGCTCGAATCGATGCCGGTGGTGCGCCAGTGCGTGATCGCGCGCGACGGCGACTGCGCCGACCAGGACGCGTTCGAGCGCAAGCTGCTGGTGATCCGCAAGCAGACGCAGAACCCGCTGCACGAGCTTGCCGAGAAGAACGACATGCCCGGCCTGACCGAGCTCTACATGCCGAGCTTCTCGAGCCGCACGATCGTCTACAAGGGCCTGCTGCTGGCAACCCAGGTCGGCTCGTTCTACGACGATCTGCGCGATCCGGACTTCGTCTCGGCACTCGGCCTCGTGCACCAGCGCTTCTCGACCAACACCTTCCCGAGCTGGCGCCTCGCGCACCCCTACCGCTTCATGGCCCACAACGGTGAGATCAACACCGTGCGCGGCAACGTGAACTGGATGAACGCGCGCCGCCGCACCATGGAAAGCGACCTGCTGGGCGCGGACCTCGACAAGATGTGGCCGATCATCCCGCACGGCCAGTCGGACACCGCGTGCCTCGACAACGCCTTCGAACTGCTGCTTGCGGGCGGCTACTCGCTGGTCCACGCGATGATGATCCTCATCCCGGAAGCCTGGGCCGGCAACCCGCTGATGGACGCCAAGCGCCGCGCCTTCTACGAATACCACGCCGCGCTGATGGAGCCCTGGGACGGTCCGGCCGCCGTGGCCTTCACCGATGGTCGCCAGATCGGCGCCACCCTCGACCGCAACGGCCTGCGCCCCGCGCGCTTCCTTGTCACCGACGATGACCTGTGCGTCATGGCCTCGGAAAGCGGCGTCCTGCCGATCGCCGAGGAGCGCATCGTGCGCAAGTGGCGCCTCCAGCCCGGCCGCATGCTGCTGATCGACTTCGAGGAAGGTCGCATCATCGAGGACGAGGAAATCAAGTCCAAGCTCTCGGAGGAGGAACCCTACGAGAAGTGGCTCGACAAGGCGCAGTACAAGCTCGCCGACCTCGACGTGATCGAGCCCGAACTGGCCGAGATCCCCGCGCCCACCGGCACGCTGCTCGACCGCCAGCAGGCCTTCGGCTACACGCAGGAAGACACTCAGCGCTTCCTCGAGCCGATGGCCATGAACGGCGATGATCCGATCGGCTCGATGGGCACCGACACGCCGATCCCGGTCCTGTCGAACAAGGCCCGCCTGCTCTACGACTACTTCAAGCAGAACTTCGCGCAGGTCACCAACCCGCCGATCGACCCGATCCGCGAGGAACTGGTCATGAGCCTCGTCTCGATGATCGGTCCGCGCCCGAACCTGCTTGGCCACGATGCCGGGACCCACAAGCGTCTTGAAGTCAGCCAGCCGATCCTGACCGACAAGGGTCTGGCCAAGATCCGCTCGGTGGAAGCCGCCCTTGACGGCGCCTTCCGCACCGAGACCATCGACATGACCTGGGACGCTGCAAGCGGCGCTGCGGGCCTCGAGATGGCGATCAAGGAAATGTGCTGGGCGGCGACCGAAGCCGTGCTCGCGGACAAGAACATCCTGATCCTGTCCGACCGTGCGCAGGGCCCGGACCGGATCCCGATGCCTGCTCTGCTGGCGACCGCGGCGGTGCACCACCACCTCGTGCGTCAGGGCCTGCGCATGCAGACCGGCCTCGTCATCGAGACCGGTGAAGCCCGCGAAGTCCAGCACTTCTGCGCGCTGGCGGGTTATGGCGCGGAAGCGATCAACCCCTACCTCGCCTTCGAGACGATCGAGGAGATGCGGGTCCGCAAGAAGCTGCCGATCTCGGCCGACGATGCGGCCAAGAACTACGTCTATGCCGTGGGCAAGGGCATCCGCAAGGTGATGTCCAAGATGGGCATCTCGACCTACCAGTCGTACTGCGGCGCGCAGATCTTCGACGCGGTGGGCCTCTCGAGCGACTTCATCGAGACCTACTTCGCAGGCACCGCGACGACCATCGAAGGCGCTGGCCTTGCCGAAATCGCCGAAGAGACCGTGCGTCGCCACGCCGAGGCCTATGGCGACAACCCGATCTACGCGGGCATGCTCGACGTGGGCGGCATCTACGGCTCGCGCGTGCGCGGTGAAGACCACGCCTGGACCAGCGACAACATCGGCAACCTCCAGCACGCGGTGCGCGGCAACGTCCCCGCCAAGTACAAGGAGTTCGCCGAAAGCATCAACGATCAGTCGGCCCGCATGCTCACCATCCGCGGCCTGCTCGACTTCAAGGTGGCCGACACGGCCATCCCCATCGAGGAAGTCGAACCCGCGAGCGAGATCGTGAAGCGCTTCGCCACCGGCGCGATGAGCTACGGCTCGATCTCGTGGGAGGCGCACACCACGCTGGCGCTCGCCATGAACCGCATCGGCGGCAAGTCGAACACCGGTGAAGGCGGCGAGGATCCCAAGCGCTTCAAGCCGCTGGAAAACGGCGACACGATGCGTTCCTCGATCAAGCAGGTTGCCTCGGGCCGCTTCGGCGTCACCACCGAGTACCTCGTCAACGCCGACGACATCCAGATCAAGATGGCGCAGGGCGCAAAGCCCGGCGAAGGCGGCCAGCTGCCCGGCCACAAGGTCGACAAGGTGATCGGCAAGACCCGTCACTCGACCCCGGGCGTGGGCCTCATCTCGCCGCCGCCGCACCACGACATCTACTCGATCGAGGACCTTGCGCAGCTCATTCATGATCTCAAGAACGTGAACCCGACGAGCCGCGTTTCGGTCAAGCTCGTCTCCGAAGTGGGCGTGGGTACGGTTGCCGCGGGTGTCTCGAAGGCACGTGCGGACCACATCACCGTCTCGGGTTACGAGGGCGGCACCGGCGCTTCGCCGCTGACCTCGCTGACCCACGCGGGCTCCCCCTGGGAAATCGGCCTTGCCGAGACCCAGCAGACGCTGATCCTCAACAACCTGCGCAGCCGCGTCGCTGTCCAGGCGGACGGCGGCCTGCGTACGGGCCGTGACGTGGCGGTCGCCGCGCTTCTGGGCGCCGACGAGTTCGGCTTTGCAACGGCTCCGCTGATCGCGGCTGGCTGCATCATGATGCGCAAGTGC
Organism: Novosphingobium profundi; assembly: GCF_020524485.1. Classification (GTDB taxonomy): domain Bacteria; phylum Pseudomonadota; class Alphaproteobacteria; order Sphingomonadales; family Sphingomonadaceae; genus Novosphingobium; species Novosphingobium profundi_A. The sequence goes on from NZ_JAIVLF010000006.1 coordinate 293,556, forward strand.
CACCTCAACACCTGCCCGGTCGGCGTTGCCACGCAGAACCCGGTTCTGCGCGCCCGCTTCACCGGCCAGCCCGAGCACGTGATCAACTACTTCTTCTTCGTCGCCGAGGAACTGCGCGCGATCATGGCGCAGCTTGGCTTCCGCACGGTCGCCGAGATGGTCGGCCGCGTCGACAAGCTCGACATGAAGAAGGCGATCACCCACTGGAAGGCCAAGGGCGTCGACCTTTCCCGCATCCTCTACCAGGCACCGCTGGGCGACAGCCCCTCGCTGAACTGGTCGGAGCGCCAGGACCACGGCCTCGAGAACGCGCTCGACAACGAGCTCATCGCGGCTGCGGCCCCTGCCCTGGAGAACGGCGAGGCCGTGCGCATCGAAAAGCCGGTGATCAACGTCAACCGTACCGTGGGCGCGATGCTCTCGGGTGAGGTGGCGCGTCGCTACGGCCATGAAGGCCTGCCCGACAACACCATCAACATCCAGCTGACCGGCGTTGCTGGCCAGAGCTTCGCGGCCTGGCTCGGCCACGGCGTGACGCTCGACCTCGTCGGCGATGCCAACGACTACGTCGGCAAGGGCCTGTCGGGTGGCCGCGTGATCGTGCGCCAGCCGGACAACGTGAAGCGCGTTCCCACCGAGAACATCATCGTCGGCAACACCGTGCTTTACGGCGCGGTCTCGGGCGAGGCGTTCTTCAACGGCGTGGGCGGCGAGCGTTTCGCGGTCCGCAACTCGGGCGCGATCGCGGTTGTCGAAGGCTGCGGCGATCACGGCTGTGAGTACATGACCGGCGGCGTGGTGATGGTGCTGGGCAAGACCGGACGCAACTTTGCAGCCGGCATGTCGGGCGGCATCGCCTACGTCTACGACGAGGAAGGCCGCTTCAAGGACCTCGCCAACACCGCCATGGTGGATCTCGAAAGCGTCTCGGCGACCCCGGACGAGGACGAGGGCACCGGCCGTCCGCAGCAGCGCACGGTCAGCGTCAATGACCTGGGCATGGGCGACATGCTGCGTCACGACGCCGAGCGCATCCGCGTCCTGCTGGAACGCCACAAGCTGCACACCGGCTCGAGCCGGGCCAGCGAACTCCTCGACAACTTCGAGGATGCGCTGGGCAAGTTCGTCAAGGTGATGCCGCGCGACTACGCCAAGGCGCTCAAGATGCTCGAAGCCGAGCGTCTCGAAGCCGCCACGGTCGCGGCGGAATAAGTTCGAAGGAATATAGAAGACATGGGCAAGGAAACCGGCTTTCTCGAGCTTGACCGCCAGGACCGTACGTACGGACCCGTCGACGAGCGTCTGAAGAACTACAAGGAGTTCGTGGTCCCCCTTTCGGCGGAAACGCTGAAGGGGCAGGCCTCGCGCTGCATGAACTGCGGCGTGCCGCACTGCCACACCGGCTGTCCGGTGAACAACATCATCCCCGACTGGAACCACCTGGTCTACGAGGACGACTTCCGCAACGCGCTGCAGGTCCTCCACTCGACCAACAACTTCCCCGAGTTCACCGGCCGCATCTGCCCCGCTCCGTGCGAGGCGGCCTGCACGCTGAATCTCATCGACGAGCCCGTCACGATCAAGTCGATCGAGTGCGCGATCGTCGACAAGGGCTGGTCGGAAGGCTGGATCACGCCGAAGATCCCCGAGGCGAAGACCGGCAAGTCGGTCGCGGTCGTGGGTTCGGGCCCGGCGGGCCTCGCCTGCGCGCAGCAGCTGGCGCGCGCGGGCCACTCGGTCACGGTGTTCGAGAAGAACGACCGCGTGGGCGGGCTGATGCGCTACGGCATCCCCGACTTCAAGATGGAGAAGCACCTCATCAACCGCCGCGCCGCGCAGATGGAGGCCGAAGGCGTGACCTTCCGCACCTCCACCGAAGTGGGCGTGAACGTCTCGGTGAGCTCGCTCAAGGACAACTACGACGCGATCGTCTTTGCAGGCGGCGCCGAGGATGCGCGCAAGCTGCAGATCCCGGGCGCCGAACTGCCCGGCGTGCGCCTCGCGATGGAGTTCCTCACCCAGCAGAACAAGCGCAATGCGGGCGATGATGAACTGCGCGCCGCGCCGCGCGGATCGCTCACCGCCACCGGCAAGAACGTCATCGTCATCGGCGGCGGCGACACCGGTTCGGACTGCGTGGGCACCTCCAACCGCCAGGGCGCCAAGTCGGTGACCCAGCTTGAGATCATGCCCAAGCCCCCGGTCCACGAGGACAAGGCCATGTCTTGGCCGTTCTGGCCCCTGAAGCTGCGCACCTCGACCAGCCACGAGGAAGGTGCCGACCGCGAGTGGGCCGTGCTGACCAAGCGCGTCGTGGGCGACAACGACGTCAAGGGCCTCGAATGCGTCCGCGTCGAGTGGAAGGACGGCAAGATGGTCGAGATCGAGGGCAGCGAGTTCACGCTCGAAGCCGATCTCATCCTTCTCGCCATGGGCTTCGTGGGCCCCAAGAAGGCCGGCATGCTCGACCAGGCCGCCGTCGAGCTCGACGCGCGCGGCAACGTCAAGGCCGACACCCAGGTCTACCAGACCTCGGACGAGCAGATCTGGGCCTGCGGCGACATGCGCCGTGGCCAGAGCCTCGTCGTCTGGGCCATCCGCGAAGGCCGCCAGTGCGCGCGCGCCGTCGACGAGGCCCTGATGGGCGCGAGCGAACTGCCGCGCTAAGAAAGGCCTACACGGCAACCGAGATACGAAGGGGCGTCCGCAAGGACGCCCCTTTTTTCATGGCCTTGCGAAGGCCCTGCGCGCGCACTCCAACGTAGTGGCATCTTGCCGCTTCCTGCCCGGCTCCCCCGCAAAGTCGCCTAGGTGCGCCTTGGCGCCCATTTCACCGTGCGCCGTTACCTCCTCTCTTCGCGGCAGCCCGGCCACGGGCCGCCTGCAAGGACGCGCGCCTGGATGCGCAGAAGGGATGGAGCGCAGCGGTGATCAAGGACCAGACCCGGAAGGCCGGACGCGGGCTCACCGCGCTCGTGGCGCTCGCCGTGCTGCTGACCGGCCTTGCCGTCTACATGATCCGCTTCGGCGGTCCGATCGAGCGCAAGCACGCCCTCCAGAACGAGATGCTGGCCGACATCCTGCCGCCGCCCGCCTTCGTCGTCGAACCCTACCTCCAGGTCACGCAGGCGACCGCCAACCCGGGTAATGCCCCGCTCGTCCTTGAAGAGCTGGCGCGTCTCGAAGGCGAATTCCGCGAACGCCAGGCCTATTGGCAGGAGAACGAGGTGCCCCCCGAAGTGCGCGACCAGCTGGCCCGCGTGATCCGGGTCGCGGACCACTTCTGGCGCATTGTCGACGGCAAGTTCGCCAAGGCCGCCAAGGGCCGCGACCGGGATGCCATGTACTGGATCCAGGTGCGCGAGCTCTCCCCCATCTACGACCGCCAGCGCCAGGAAGTGCTCAAACTCGTCGCCCTCTCGCGCGCCTTCACCACCGCCGAGATGCGCACCGACACCTGGATCACCGCCGCCTGCCTGCTGGCCAGCGCTCTCATCGCGTTGTTGCTGGCGGGCGCCATCCCCTACGCCGCCCGGCTGATCGACCGTAGGATCGTCACCCCGCTGGAGAACGCCAGCCGCAGCTTCGGCCACCTCGCCTCGGGCGACTTCGACATCGTCATTGACGGCACCGAGCGACGCGACGAGTTCGGCACGATGGCCCGCTCGATGGACGTCTTCCGCCGCGCCGGGATCGAGAAGGCCAGCGCGGACGAGGAACAGCGGCGCGTGGTCGAGAATGTCTCGGTCGGCCTTCACAAGCTTGCGGCCAAGGACCTCGAATACCGCATCACCGAACCTTTCCCGGAAAGCTACGAGGCGCTGCGCACGAACTTCAACGAGGCCGTGACCGCCCTGTGCAAGGCCATGGGCACCGTGCGCGTCGGAGCCTCCAGCGTGATGAACGCGATCTCGGAAATCCGCGCAGGGTCCGATGACCTCGCCCAGCGCAACCAGCAGCAGGCCGCGAGCCTGGAGGAAACCGCCGCAGCCATGGCGCAGGTGACCGACCGCATACGCGAATCGGCAGGCACCGCGGCCCAGGCCCAGGAGGCCATCACCACCGCCCACGACGAGGCCAGCGAAGGCGGCGAAGTGGTGCGCGCGGCGGTCTCCGCGATGTCCGCCATCGAGACGTCCGCGCGCGAGATCTCGACCATCATCGACCTCATCGATGGCATTGCCTTCCAGACCAATCTCCTTGCCCTCAACGCAGGGGTCGAAGCGGCGCGCGCGGGCGATGCGGGCAAGGGTTTCGCGGTCGTCGCCAACGAGGTGCGCGACCTCGCCCAGCGCTCCGCCGACGCCGCGCACCAGATCAAGGAGCTCATCACCAAGAGCAGCGCACAAGTGGAAGGCGGCGTCGAGCTGGTCGGCGAAACTGGCACCCGGCTCGAGGCGATCCTGGCTCAGGTGGGCGAACTGCGCAGCTTCATCGCGCAGATGGCCACTTCTGCGCGCCAGCAGGCCAGCGACCTCGACCAGGTCAACACCTCGGTCGGTGAAATGGACCGCATGACCCAGCAAAACGCGGCCATGGTCGAGGAAACCACCGCCGCGACCCGGAGCCTGGAAAGCGAGGCGCGCGGTCTCAGCGAACTCATGTCGGGTTTCCGCACCCGTATGCGCGAGGCGCGCCCCGAGATCGCAGGACAGGGCGAGCCCTTGCGGCGGACCAGCGCGGTCGCCTGAACCTCCAGAAAGGAAAAAAGAGAAATCCGAGGACCATCGCCCTCGGGCTCCCCGAAATGTCGAGCTCACCTTTGTCGCGCCGCCTTGGCCGAGAAGGGTGAGCTCGCCCGTTCGGGGGTCAAGGGGCGATCGCCCCTTGTATAGGACGTCCTGCTTACTCCGCGTGCGCCTTCACGGTATCGGGCGCCGTATTCACCTCTTCGGCGTCGGTCGCGGTCTCGCTCGTGATCGGCACCGCGTTCACGTCGCTGTCGAGTTCTTCGCAAGCCTTGCGCACGCCCGCCGCGTAGTCGGGGTGGACCTTCTCCAGGACCGCGAACCAGCGTTCCTTCACGCCCTTCGAGCACGGCCCCATGGCCTGCGCGTAGTTGGTGTAGAGGCGCTGCTTCTGTTCGTCGGTGAACATCTCATAGAGCGCGCGCGGCTGCGTGAAGTCGTCCATTTCCTGCGGGTTGCCATAGCGATCCATGTCCCCGTCGATACGCAGCGGCGGCTCCTGCGCGCCCGCATCGGCAACCGGGCCTTCGTACTGGTTCGGCTCGTAGTAGGCGTCCGGGTTGCCGAAGTCGTTGGTGAAGAAGCGCATCGCGCCGTCCTTGTGATAGTGATTCACCTTGGCGGCCTTGGCCGCGTTGGCGGGCAGCGCTTCGTAGTGTGTGCCCAGGCGATAGCGGTGCGCATCGGCATAGGAGAACACGCGCGCCTGCAGCATCTTGTCGGGCGAGAACGAGATACCCGGCACGATGTTCGAAGGGCTGAACGCCGCGTTCTCGACCATCTGGAAGTAGTTGTCCGGGTTCTTGTTCATCTCCAGGACGCCCACCTCGATCAGCGGGTAATCGCCGTGGGGCCAGACCTTGGTGAGGTCGAAGGGGTTGTAGGGCGTCTTGAGCGCGTCCTCCTCGGGCATGACCTGGATGTAGAGCGTCCACTTGGGGTACTCGCCCTTTTCGACCGCGTTATAGAGGTCCTCCTGGTAGGATTCGCGCGTCTTGCCGATCAGCTTCTCGGCCTCGGCGTTGGTGTAGAACTCGTGGCCCTGCTGGGTCTTGAAGTGGAACTTTACCCAGAAGCGCTCACCGGCCGCATTCCACATCGAGAAGGTGTGGCTGCCATAGCCGTTCATGTGCATCGGGTTCTTGGGGATGCCGCGGTCCGACATCAGGATTGTGACCTGGTGCACGCTCTCGGGCTGGGCGGCCCAGAAGTCGAACATCGCCTCGGGGCTGCGCAGGTTGGTGCGCGGGTGGCGCTTTTGCGTGTGGATGAAGTCGGGGAACTTGTAGGCATCGCGCACGAAGAAGACGGGCGTGTTGTTGCCCACCATGTCCCAGTTGCCTTCCTCGGTGTAGAACTTGAGGGAGAAACCGCGTACGTCGCGCTCGGCATCCGCCGCGCCCGCTTCACCCGCGACGGTCGACCAGCGCGAGAGCACCTCGGTCTCCTTGCCCACCTCGGAGAACATCTTGGCGCAGGTGTACTTCGTGATGTCCTTGGTTACCGTGAAAGTGCCCTGCAGGCCCCAGCCCTTGGCGTGGACGGTGCGCTCGGGAATACGCTCGCGGTTCTGGTGGGCGAGCTTTTCCAGGAGCTGGTAGTCCTGCATCAGCACCGGCCCGCGCGTGCCCGCGGTCAGCGAGTTCTCATTGGAGGGAACAGGGGCACCGGCGCTGGTGGTCAGGGTGGGCTTGTCGGCCATGGATGGGTCCTCTCGGCGATTGGGGGTTCACCAAGAGAATGCGTCAGGCGCGCAAGTGGTTGCCACAGGGCTTGCGATCAGCCTGATCGGCTGCGTCAATCAGACGCAGCCCCAATCGATCGGCTGGCGGCCGTTTTCTTCCAGAAAGGCGTTGGTACGGCTGAAATGCCCGCATCCCAGGAACCCGCGGTGCGCCGAGAGCGGACTGGGATGCGGCGCCTGCAGGATGAGGTGCTGGCTTTGCATGAGACCCGGCACCCGCTGCGCCTTCTTCTGCGCATGCGAGCCCCAAAGGAGGAACACGCACGGCTCGCGGCGCGCCGCAACGGCCGCCACGGCGGCATCGGTGATCGCCTCCCAGCCCCGCTTCTGGTGCGAACCGGCCTGCCCCGCCTCGACCGTCAGCGCGTTGTTGAGGAGCAGCACGCCCTGGCGGGCCCAGCCTTCCAGGTTGCCGTGCCCGGGCGCCGTCACGCCGCAGTCGCTGGCCAGTTCCTTGTAGATATTGACCAGCGAGGGGGGCACACGCACGCCCTTCTGCACCGAAAAGGCCAGCCCGTGCGCCTGTCCCGGCCCGTGATAGGGGTCCTGCCCCAGGATCACGACCTTGACCGCATCGAGCGGGGTCAGTTCCAGCGCGCGCAGGCGGCTGCCGCGCGGGGGATAGACGGTCTTGCCGCTATCTTCCTCGGCGCGCAGCCAGGCACCCAGGCGGCGGGCCTCAGGGGCTTCCAGAACCGGGGCAAGCGCGGTGCGCCAGCTTTCCGGCAGCGCCTCGGCGCCCTCAGCACCGGCGTGGCTTTCCGATCCGCTCATCGCAAATTTCCTCCGCGCCCGGCAACAAGGTGGGCTTGCGCCCATTGCGCAACCGACCGGCAATCCCTAAGCACTTTCGCATCATGGCTGTCTATCTCCACGAAGAAGATCTCCCCGAGGGCGTCCTGGCGCCGGGGCCCGTTGCCGTCGACACCGAGACGATGGGACTCATCACCCGCCGCGACCGCCTGTGCGTGGTCCAGATTTCCGATGGCGGAGGCGATGAGCATCTCGTCCGCTTCGCACCGGGCAGCGACTATGCCGCGCCCAATCTGAAGGCGGTGCTGGCGGACCCTGCGCGTCTCAAGCTCTACCACTTCGCGCGCTTCGACCTCGCCGCGATGGAGCACTACATGGGCGTGATGGCCGCGCCTGTGTTCTGCACCAAGATCGCAAGCAAGCTGGTGCGCACCTACACCGACCGCCACGGCCTCAAGGACCTGGTGCGCGAACTTCTCGGCAAGGAAGTGTCCAAGCAGCAGCAGTCGAGCGATTGGGGCGCACCGGACCTGTCCGACCCGCAGAAGGAATACGCGGCCTCGGACGTGCGCCACCTCCACGCGATGCACACCATCCTGGTCGAGCGCCTCGCCCGCGAAGGCCGTACCGAGATGGCCCAGGCCTGCTTCGATTTCCTTCCCGCCCGCGCGCGTCTCGACCTCGCCGGGTGGCCCGACCACGACATTTTCAGCCACCAAGCGGCCTGACGCTGCAGGAACCACGCGCCCATGTCTGAGGAAGCCAGACAGATCCGCAACCGCCGCCGGCACCTGGCCGCGCCCGGCGGCTCGCACGACCGCCTGGTGGGTTTCCTGATAAAGGCCCTGCCCGCCGCGATCGGTGTGGTTGCGGCGGTGATGATCCTCGTCCCGCTCAGCCCGCGCGGCGAAGTCAGCTTCCTGCTTGATCGCAACAAGGTCGAGGTCACTGAAAACCGCCTCTCGGTCGACGACGCCGCCTACAGCGGCAAGGACGACCGGGGGCGCGCCTTCACCGTCACGGCAGGCACGGCCGTTCAGGAAAGCGCGGCCACCCCGATTGTCGAGATGTTCGACCTTGCCGCGCAGCTTGCACTCAGCGACGGGCCCGGCAAGATCGTCGCCCCACGCGGGCGCTACAACTACGACGAGGACCTGCTCGACGTCGATGGCCCTGTCGATTTCGCCGCGAGCGATGGCTACCACATGACCGCGAACAACGTCTCGGTCGATATCGCATCCAAGCTCGCCCATGGCTCGGGCGGTGTCGAAGGCCGGGTGCCCAGCGGCACCTTCAAGGCCGAGACCATGCAGGCCGACCTCGAAGCGCGCACCGTAACCCTTGAAGGCAATGCCAAGCTGCGGATGACCCCCGGCAGCAAGCTGGAGATACCCCAATGACGTCCGTTCGCCTGCCCTCCCTTGCGCTGCGTTCGGCCCTTGCCCTCGCGATCCTGGCAACAGGCGGCCTTGTTGCCTCCCAGCGGATCGGGGCGCAGGCCCTCGAAGGCCACAACACCGACGCACCGGTCGATTTCTCGGCCGACAAGATCGAACTTCAGGACCGCGAGGACCGCGTCGTGCTCACCGGCAATGTCGACATTCGCCAGGCCGGCCTGACGCTGAAGGCCGCTCGCACCGTGGTCAACTTCACCAACGCCGAGCGCCTCGAGGTCCAGCGCATCACCGCAACCGGCGGCGTGCGCGTGACCCGGCGCGACGAAGTCGCCACCGGCGACGTTGCCGTCTACGACTTCAACAAGCGCATCATCACCATGGTCGGCAACGCCTCGCTCAAGCGCGGCAGCACCGACACGCTGCGCGGCGGTCGTTTCGTGGTCGATCTCAAGACCGGCGTCTCCTCGGCCTCGGGCGGACGCGTCAAGGGCACCTTCAACGTGCCCACCTCGTCCAACTGATCCTGACCAAAACCCTGGCCGACACGGCCACGAAAAAGCCCGCCGGGTCACTTCGACCGGGCGGGCTTTTTCGTGCCTGGCTTGGCTCACCGCGCGCTCAGAACGCGCGGTCGTGGACCAGCACGCGCAAGGTGAGGAAGATGATCTGCACATCGCGCATGATCGTCCAGCCTTCGAGGTATTCCAGGTCCGACTGCAGGCGGTTGACGAGATCCGATTCCTTGTCGGTCGCGCCGCGATAGCCACGCACCTGCGCAAGGCCCGACAGGCCCGGCTTGAGGCTGTGCCGCTGCCAGTAGCGCAGGTCCACCTCCCAGAACAGCTTGTCGCCCGCCAGCGATCCCGTGGCGTGCGGGCGCGGGCCAACGAGGCTCATGTCGCCCAGCAGCACGTTGAAGAGCTGGGGCAACTCGTCGATGCTGGTCTTGCGGATGAACTTGCCGACCGGCGTGATGCGCTGGTCGTTCTTCGAGGCCGACTGGTTGCCATCGGCATCGCACAAGGCCTCGGTCATCGAACGAAACTTGTACATGTTGAAGAAGCGGTTGCCGCGCCCCATGCGCCGCTGAACGAAGAGCACCGAGCCCCCGTCATAGAACTTCACGGCCAGCGCAATCACGATCAGAAGCGGCGAGAGCGCAAGGATGGCGCTGCCCGCGAAGGCGAGGTCGAACATGCGCTTGATCGCCCGCTCGCGCAGCCCCAGCGGCCCTGCCGAAACCAAGAGCAGACCATGCTGGCCCGAGACGCGGGCCCCCTGCGCGCCGAGACGCACAACGACATCGTCAAGCACTTCACCATCGACGTTCGCACCCTTGAGCATCATCGCCCATTCCGCGCGGCGGCCGACCGGACAGCTTACAATCACGCGGTCGATATTGCGCAGCACCAGACCGAAACGGTCAAGCGCATCGGGATCCTTGAGATCGGGACGCAGCCCCATTGCGGTGGCTGAAACGCGAATGGCCCCGGGGAAATCGACCTTGGGACCGCCATCGTCGATGACCAGTTCATTGAGCACCTGGGTGCCGCAGCGCCAGCGGACCAGGGCCCGCATCTGGCGACGCGAAATGGCCATCAGGATCATCGCCGTGACCGAACCAAGGACAAAGGCGAGACGGGGCAGTTCGCCGGAGGGACGGATAAGGAACTGCACGAAGACCGCGACAGCCACCGAAAGCGTCATCGCCATCATCGTGCGGGCCACCCCAGACCAGGCGTTGCGCAGGGTGGTGAGCGAATAGCTGCCGTTATAGAGGGCCAGTGTCAGGAAGATGGGAAGGACCAGCTGTCCATAAACGAGCGCCCGCGCGAAGCCGACCTGGCCATGAATCGCCCAGCCGATCACCGCAAAACCGATCGCGATCGCCAGCATGTCGCCGAGCATGATGCCCAGATAACACTGCAAACGCCGCCGCACGAGAGCTGGCGCAACGGGGCTAACCCCTTGCTCCGGCGAAATATTGAGCATGGCACGTGGCGCGAACGGCGCATTCATGGATTCGGCACTCCCGACAGCCAGCTTCACCTTGCCCTGCCCCCCTGCGTTAGTTCGAAGACGGTAATGCTGCAGCGCAATACGTATAGTCCCCATGAACCCCAAGTAGCAATCGAAAAACCTTAGACGGTTCTGCTTACGCGTTGTTTTGTAGATCCTATCGCCATTCGGGCAATTCGCACGAGACCATCGGCCAACAAGAGCTCTGAATCCTGACTATTGGACAAGAGATTCTGGTGCAGTGCAACAAGACGCGACACGAGACGGTCGAGACGCGGGCCGCGCCAGACCCGCAATTGCTGCGCCAGGGCCGGTTTGTCTTTCCAGAATACGCGGCGCGCCTTTGCCTCGGATTCGAGCAGGGCACCGACATCGCCGTTCGCCCCCAGTTGCGCGTTGAGCGCGGCGAGCTGGGCCACACGCCGCTCCAACGCCAGCAACAGACCCACCGGATTGATCTGCAGATCGTGCATTCGCTTGAGTTCAGAGGCGAGCAGCTCGCGCTTGCCGCCCAGAATCGTGTCGACGAGCGGACCGAAGGCATCGTCCTCGGTCGAGGCCCCGATCGCATCGAGGGCCTCCATCGTCACTGCCTGCGGAGCCTCGGGCACGGCATCGAGATAGAGCGCCAGCTTTTCGACCTCGGAGCGCGCAAGGCGTGTGTCGAGCCCCGCCGCGCGCGCAATGCGCTGGGCAACTTCACTCCCCATCTTGAGCCCCGCCCCGTTGGCCAGCATACGCACCGTGGCGGTCACGGAGGCAAGATCGGGCGGATAGAACATGCCCACCAGCGCATCGCCGCGCCCGGAAAGCAGCTTGGCCGTGCGCGACTTGTCGGTCGCGCCGGTCGCCACGATCAGGACCGGGCAGCCCTCGACCTCGTTCTCGAGGAGGGTCTTGACCGCATCGTGCGCCTCGTCGCCCTGCGCACGCACGTAGATATGGCGGGTGCCCCCGAACAGCGAGGTCGAGCGGGCCTCATCGCCCAGGCGCACCGGATCGCGGCGCAGTTCCGCCCCGCTCATCTCGATGCGCTCGCCCGGATCGTCGAGAAGCGAGACGATCTTCGCGGCCGCATCGCTCGCGCCCGATTCGTCCGGCCCGCACAGGAAGAACAGCCGAGCCTCGCGCGCGACTCGGGCCGCAACCGAGGCGAAGTCCTTCTGGGTGGCCTTCACGGGACCTTAGGGACGTGCATCGTCGCGCAGACGCAGCGCGAGATTGGTCACGATACGGTCGGCGACGTCCTTGGCCAGGTTCTCCAGCGCGCGCTGTTCCGCGGCGATGGTGGCGTAGTCGGAGGAGACCACGTCGATACCGGCATCCGAGCCCGCCGTCGCGTCGACGACGATCTCGTCGCTGGCCGTGTCGACAAGCTGGAAGCGCGCGCGCAGGGTGCGCCGTTCGCGCCCGATGGTGTCATCGGAAAGGAGACCGAAGCCTTCGAGCTGGTCATCAAGGCGCACATCGAGCCGGTAGCGCGGCGTGGTGCCAGCGGGCGGCTCGCCCATCTTGTCGATCAGCGCGTTGCGCACGAGCCAGCCCGCGCGCCCCTCGATCGCGGCGACCTGGATGTCGGAGAGGCCGCGCGCGACCTCGCCGCTGCCACCGCCCGCGTACATCGGCGAGAGGCCACATCCAGCCAGCGGAACGGCCAGCGCAAGCGCGGCCGCAAAGGCGCGAAGGGACCTCACGCGACGATATTGACCAGACGATCGGGCACGACGATTACCTTGCGAATTTCAGCGCCATCAATCGCACGCTGGACCTTCTCGCTGGCCAGCGCAAGCGCCTCGAGGTCTTCCTTCGACGCGCCCTTGGCAACCGTTAGCGTGTCACGCAGCTTGCCCTTGACCTGGACCGCGATGGTCACCTCGTCCTCGACCAGCAGCGCCGGGTCGACTTCGGGCCACAGCGCCTCGGCGACGAGACCCTTGCCAAAGGTGGCGTAGGCTTCTTCCGCCAGGTGCGGCATCATTGGCGCGATGAGCAGCAGCAATTCGCGGATCGCGGTGGAGCGGCTTGCCGAAGGCTTGGCCTTCTCGACCGCGCCGGTCAGCTCGTAGATGCGCGCAACGGCCTTGTTGAAGCCCAGCGATTCGATGTCCTCGGCCACCGCCGCAATCGTCTGGTGCAACTTGCGGTCGAGCGCCTTGTCCTCACCCTCAGCCGAAGCATCGAACTGCGCAAAGAGCCTCCACAGGCGCTGCACGAAGCGCGCACAGCCCTCGATTCCGGCTTCCGACCAGGGCAGGTCGCGCTCGGGCGGGCTGTCGGACAGCATGAACCAGCGGATCGCGTCCGCGCCGTAGGTCGCGACGATCTCATCGGGATCGACCACGTTCTTCTTCGACTTGGACATCTTGATGACCTTGCCGACCTCGATCGCCGAACCGTCGGCCTTCAAGGTGGCGCCATCGGCCGTGCGCGTGATCTCGGAGGGCGCAAAGAAGACATCGCGTCCGCCTTCCTTGCGCGAGTAGACCTCGTGCGTGACCATGCCTTGCGTGAACAGGCTCGCAAACGGCTCCTTCACGTCGACAAGGCCGATGCGGGCCAGCGCGCGAGTCCAGAAGCGGGCGTAGAGCAAGTGCAGGATCGCGTGCTCGATGCCGCCGATGTACTGTTCGACCGGCAGCCACTTGGCGATGGCCTCCTTGTCGAAAGGCTTGTCGCCGGGCTGGCTGGCAAAGCGCAGGAAGTACCACGAGCTGTCGGCAAAGGTGTCGAGCGTGTCGGTCTCACGGCGCGCGGCATGGCCGCACTGCGGGCAGTCGACGTGCTTCCAGGTCGGGTGCCGTTCAAGCGGATTGCCGGGCGTCTGGAAATCGACGTCCTCGGGGAGCGTGACGGGCAGGTGCTTCTTGGGCACCGGCACCACGCCGCAGACCTCACAGTGGATGAAGGGAATGGGGGTGCCCCAATAGCGCTGGCGCGAAATGCCCCAGTCGCGCAGGCGCCACACCGTCTTGCCTTCACCCCAGCCGCCGTCCTGAGCGCGGCGGATGACTTCGGCCTTGGCCTCGGCCACGCTCATGCCGTTCAGGAAATCAGAGTGGACGAGCACGCCATCTCCGGCTTCCGCCTCGCCTGCGAAGGGTGCGTCGGCATCTTCGGCCTTGGCCGCGACGACGCGCAGGATGGGGAGCTCGTACTTGGTCGCGAACTCGAAGTCGCGCTGGTCGTGGCCCGGAACCGCCATGACCGCGCCGGTGCCGTAATCCATCAGCACGAAGTTGGCGATGAAGACTGGGAGGTCTGCGCCGGTGAAGGGGTGCTTCGCGGTAATGCCCGTATCGAAGCCCAGCTTTTCGGCGGTTTCGAGTTCGGCTGCGGTGGTGCCGCCGCGCTTGCACTCGGCAATGAACTCCTGCGCCTCGGCACTGTCCTTCGCCACACCCTGCGCAATCGGGTGATCGGCGGCGACGGCCACGAAGCTCGCGCCGAAGATTGTATCGGGGCGGGTCGAGTAGACTTCGACGCTGCCACCATCCGAAAGGTCGAAGCTAAACTGCAGGCCTTGGCTCTTGCCGATCCAGTTTTCCTGCATCGTGCGGACCTTTTCAGGCCACTTGTCGAGGCTGCCCAGCCCTTCGAGCAGTTCGTCGGCAAAGTCGGTGATCTTGAGGAACCACTGGTTCAGCTTGCGCTTCTCGACCAGCGCGCCCGAGCGCCAGCCGCGCCCGTCGATGACCTGCTCGTTGGCGAGCACGGTCATGTCGACCGGATCCCAGTTCACCGCCGATTCCTTGCGGTAGACAAGGCCATGCGCGTACATGTCGAGGAACAGCGCCTGCTCGTGGCCGTAGTAGTCGGGCTCGCAGGTGGCGAGTTCGCGCGACCAGTCGAGCGCGAAGCCCAGACGCTTCAACTGCGCCTTCATGTTGGCGATGTTGTCGCGCGTCCAGCCGCCCGGATGGACGCCCTTTTCCATCGCCGCGTTCTCGGCCGGCATGCCGAAGGCGTCCCAGCCCATCGGGTGGAGCACCTCATGCCCGCGCATGCGCTTGTAGCGCGCAAGGACGTCGCCCATCGTGTAGTTGCGCACGTGACCGATATGGATGCGGCCCGAAGGATAGGGGAACATCTCCAGGACGTAGCTGCGCGGCTTCGTCGAGGTGTCGTCCGCCTTGAAGCACTGGGCTTCGTCCCACGCTGCCTGCCAGCGGACATCCGCCTGCGCCGGGTCGAACCGCTCGGTCATTTCAGTCTGGTCTCCTGCAAGGACCCTTGCGGCCCTTGCGTTCTTTCATGGTGGAGGTCCCCACGCAGGGGACCTTTCGAAATTCGGGTTGGGTCGGCGTAAGGGCCGGATCAGCCGCCGACCGAATCGCGGCGCAGGTCGCGCGCACGGGTCAGGATCACGTTTTCCAGCTTCTGGACGGTCGCGGCCTGGACCGGAGCCCCCACCCAGGCGTCGCCTTCGCGGACCTGGCGGGCGGCCGAGACGCGCAGCGCATCGGCGCGCAGGTCCTGATCGAGGATGGTGACCGAAACCTTCACGCGCTCGCTCGGCTTGTCCGGGTTCACGTACCAGTCGGTGATGATCACGCCGCCATTGCTGTCGGACTGGACCAGCGGCATGAACGAGAGCGCATCGAGGCTCGCGCGCCACAGGTAGCTGTTCACGCCAATGGTGGTGACATGCGAGGGCGCCAGCGCGCCCGACACGTCATTCTTCTTGCCGCCACAGCCGGCCAGCGCGAGGGCCGCGACCACGCATACCGCGGCGGTCATCCTCTTGCGCGGGGCGAAAAGGCCGAATTCAGTGCTGCCTGTCATTTTACTTCCCGGTTCCTGGTCTGTGTCGGCAGGGATCGGCCCAGAGGTTGGCCCTGCGGTCCCCGACATGTTGCATTGCCTCTATAACCGCCATTGCCTCGGAGCAAGAGCGCCCTTGCCTTTGATGCTCCCGCAAACGGGACAGCCCAGGCCGTGCGCGGGCTTGGATCTGGCGCCCTGTAGAGCCGCTGGCAGGTAAACCCGCGATGAATGGTGGCCTGTCCTCCACCCCGGCCTCCCTCTTGAGCCACGCCGGTGCGATCCCCATTTTCCCTTCCGGCTCAGACTGTGTTAAGAAGAATCGTGCAAGACCAAGACGCCATGATCCTGGCCAGTGCGCTGGCCACCTCAAGGGAGTGCTTCGACGTGACCGCCCAGACCCCTGCCCTCCCGACAGAAGCCCCGGCCGCTTCGCGCGGTGGTGTGCGGGCAGGCGCCCTGCTGGCAGGATCGGTCGGTCTGCTCGCGCTGCCCAGCGCGGTCATGGCGTTTTCCGCGTCGTTCCATGGCGAGGATCCGCAAGGCGAAAGCCTGGGTTCGCTCGAATCGCAGGCCTCGGGCGAAACGCTCTCGCGCGCCGTCGCCATGCGCTCGCTCGCCAAGGGCGGCGAATTCGCCTTCACCCCGGCCGGCACCCCGCATCGCCCCGAACGCTCTGTGCTGGTGGTCGTGCGCGACGATCCGGTCGCGGCCAAGGCGATCATCGTGCGCGGACGCTATCAAGCGCCCAAGGCGGAGAGCCCGCGCACAGCCGCCAACCCGCAGATCGCTGCCAGCTCGTTCAGCCTGGGCATGTCGCGCGGGTACCAGAACTTTGCGCAGGACCTCGTGAAGCCTTCGGAGAAGCGCTCCGTGGCCGCCCTCCCCGACCTTCAGTCCTACAGCCTGTCGCCGGGCACCAAGGAGGAAAAGGAATCGCGCTTCACCCCCCGCATCTCGATCGACGAAAAGCGTGCGGCGGGGCGCGCTCCGCGCACCTTCGCGGGGATCGAGGGCGAAGTGGATCTGGGCGGCGCCTACCGCGTGGCCAAGAACCTCAACGTGACGGCGGGCGTGCGCTATTCGCAGGACCGTGAACGCCTGCAGCCGCTCACCGATGGCCGTCAGGACAGCCAGGCGGTCTATGTCGGAACCCAGTTCAGCTTCTGACACTATTGCTAAATTGTTGAAATGTGGCCGCCAGGTGCCTGTAATTCGCAGGCACGCAAGCGCAGTTGCACTTGTCGCACCCTTAATTCGCCAGGGCGAATGCAAATATCGCCACACTGAGCTTGCCGCATTCATATTCCTTTCTTAGCAATGTGCTTAGTGGATGCACACGAAAGCGAAAGGCTGAATATGGCACGCGTTGCGATTGTTACTGGCGGCACCCGCGGTATCGGAGAGGCTATTTCCCTGGCTCTGCAGGACAGGGGCCACAAGGTTGTTGCGAGCTACGCAGGCAACGATGAAAAGGCCAAGGCCTTTACCGACAAAACGGGTATTCCCGCCTACAAGTGGGACGTGGGCGACCACGAAGCGACGCTCGAAGGCGTGGCCAAGGTCGCCGAGGAAGTCGGTCCGGTCGACATCGTCGTCAACAACGCGGGTATCACCCGCGACGGCGTGCTCCACAAGATGAGCTTCGAGGACTGGAACGAGGTGATGCGCATCAACCTCGGCGGGTGCTTCAACATGGCCAAGGCCACCTTCCCCGGCATGCGCGAGCGCAAGTGGGGCCGCATCGTCAACATCGGCTCGATCAACGGCCAGGCTGGCCAGTACGGCCAGGTCAACTACGCCGCGGCCAAGTCGGGCATCCACGGCTTCACCAAGGCGCTGGCCCAGGAAGGCGCCAAGTACGGCGTCACCGTCAACGCGATTGCGCCGGGCTACATCGACACCGACATGGTCGCGGCCGTGCCCGCGCCGGTGCTGGAAAAGATCGTCGCCAAGATCCCGGTCGGCCGCCTCGGCCACGCCTACGAGATCGCCCGCGGCGTCGCTTTCCTGTGCTCGGAAAACGCCGAGTTCGTGACCGGCTCGACGCTGTCGATCAACGGCGGCCAGCACATGTACTAAGACACCAGGACGGGCGACCTCACCTTTCTCGGCCAAGGCGGCGTGCGAAAGGTGAGGTAGACGGGGTGGGGAGCCCGAGGGCGATGGCCCTCGGAAACCCTCTCTTTCCAACCTGGCTTCAAGACATCCAGTAGCCGACCACCTTCCAACGTCCGCCTTCCGGGCTGAGCGAGACAGTCTCGATGACGTTCGCCTTGTTGGCGAACTCGCTCTGGAACTTGACGACCTTGAGCCCGCTCGGCGGGCCGGGCACGGCTTCTTCGCCCAGCAGGCGCCGGGTGACGACCTCGCCAAGCGGCGGGCGCACCTGCGCAGCCAGGCTTGCCCAGCGCGCGGCCGTATTCTGGGCCTGAAAGGCCTCTCCGGTTTCGGCCCAGCTTTTCTGCCATTCTCCCTCGTCGACAAGGCGCAGCCAGGCACGCGCCGAAGCGACCGACGCGCTCTCCACGCCTTGAGCCTCGGGTACGGACGGGGGCGAAGCGGACGGGCTCTGCATCAGGAGAGCGGCAACGAGGGCAAGCGACATGACAAGGACTCCGCCGAGCGCCCAGACCAGAAGGAGCCGGGTCTTCGAAGCGCGTTTCGGCTCCCCCCGATCTGCCGTGCGATCCGGGTAGAGCGCAGCCCCCATTTCCGTGTCCCCTTGCAATTTGGGGGTCGAGTTCGCGCCCAGCCCTTCCTCGCGATCCAGGAGCAGACGGGCCGCTTCCCGGCTGCTCGAAACCGCCATCTTGCGCCGCGCGTTGCGCAGGCGCTCGTGGATGGTGTGGACCGACAGTTCAAAGTGGCGCGCCAGAGACTTGGCGTCATGCCCGCGCGCCATCAGCCGCAGCGTTTCCTTCTCTCGCTCCGTGAGGGCCGCGTAGCCGTCCTGAAGGTCCCCTTCTGCCATGATCCCATCCATCTCCACGCGTCCGCGCAATCACTTGCCCCGCAAAGCCTAGAGAGCGTCCCGCAGGCGCGGCACCCCAAAAAAATCGTAGGCGGCCCGGGGGCGAGCCCCTATTGCATGGGGATGGTCTCCCCCTTTCACCCACCCGTCAAACGCTCGGTGGAAATCGCCGGACACAAGACCTCGATCAGCCTGGAACCGGTGTTCTGGGACGCGCTGGTCTCGGCCGCCGAGGAAGAGCGCGTGCCGATCAACGCGCTTGTCGCGCGCATCGACCTCGAACGCGCACAGGCCGAAGTGCCACCTGGCCTTGCGAGTGCGATCCGGGTCTGGTTGATGCTGCGCTTTGCTGGCTCGGTGACCCCGCTTGAAGAGTGAGGAGACTAGGGATTTATCCGAGGGCCATCGCCCTCGGGCTCCCCGAACTGTCCAGCTCACCTTCCCCGCGCACCCTTGGCTGAGAAGGGTGAGATCGCCCGTTCTGGGGTCAAGGGGCGATGCCCCCTTGAATTCGGCTTTGCTTCTCTTTGCGTCTTCCGACGCCCCAACGGGAAAGGGGCGGACAGCCTTTCGGCTCCGCCCCTCGGGTACGCTGCATCAGGGACATGCACGTGTAATCAGTAGTTGGCGACCGCGTCGCTGGCCGGGAAGGTCTCGTCGAGCGCTTCGTCGGTCTTGGACCACGACTTGGGCGTGGTTTCCATGTTCGCCGCACCTGCATCCCGGACCTTGGGCGTGTCGCCCTTGTCCTTCTGCGTGTACTTGTAGAACGCGTAGCCTGCCGCACCGAGCGCGGCCATTCGCATAAGGCCCATTGTCCAATCTCCTCTCAGGCGCCCTTGCGGGCGTTTGATGGGAAAATGCACAAGGGGCCCGTGCGGTTCCTCAATCGGCGCCGATACGTTCGATCTGTGCGCCGAGCAGTGCCAGTTTCTCTTCCAGACGCTCGTAGCCGCGGTCGAGGTGGTAGAGGCGGTGCACCTGTGTCTCGCCCTCGGCGGCGAGCCCGGCGATGACAAGACTCATTGAGGCGCGCAGGTCCGTCGCCATGACCTCGGCGCCGGTCAGCGTCTCGACGCCATGGACGATGGCGGTGCGGCCCTTTGTCTCGATATGCGCGCTCATGCGGTTGAGCTCTGGCACGTGCATGTAGCGGTTCTCGAAGATCGTCTCGGTCAGAACGCTGGAGCCTTCCGCCTTGCACAGGAGTGCCATGAGCTGCGCCTGCATGTCGGTGGCAAAGCCCGGGAACGGCGCGGTCGAGAGCGTGACCGGACGCAAGGGGCCATTGGCCGCAACATAGAGGCCGTCCTCGCGCGGCTCGACGAGCACGCCTGCATCGCGCAGCGCCTGCACGGTTGCTTCCATGTCCTCGATCCGCGCGCCCTTGAGAAGAACCTCGCCGCCCGTGATCGCCGCAGCGCAGGCATAGGACCCCGCCTCGATGCGGTCAGGCATGACCATGTAGGTCGCCCCGTGCAGGCGCGGCACGCCATGGATGGTGAGATCCGAAGTGCCAATGCCCTCGATCCGGGCACCCATGGCGGTCAGCAGGTTGCACAGGTCGACGATCTCCGGCTCGCGCGCGGCGTTGTGGAGCGTCGACTTGCCCTTGCACAGGACCGCGGCCATCAGCGCGTTCTCGGTCGCACCGACCGAGACCACGGGGAACGAGAAGCGTCCGCCGGGAAGGCCGCCATCGGGCGCAATCGCCTTCACGTAGCCCGCCGCCATCTCGATCTGCGCGCCCAGCGCCTCGAGCGCCTTCAAATGCAGGTCGATCGGGCGGTTGCCGATGGCGCAGCCGCCGGGCAGCGAGACAGTCGCCTCGCCCATGCGCGCCAGCATCGGACCCAGCACCAGAATCGAGGCGCGCATCTTGCGCACCAGATCGTAGGGCGCGACCGTGCTGGTGATGCGGGTCGCCTGCAGGGTCATCACCCGGCCGAAGTCCTCCGGCCGCGAGCCCGCGATGGCCGTTGAGATGCCGAACTGGTTCATCAGGTGCTGGAAGCCGTCGATGTCCGCAAGACGCGGCAGATTGCGCAGCGTCAGCGGCTCCTCGGTCAGGAGCGCGCAGGGCAGCAGCGTGAGCGCTGCGTTCTTTGCGCCGGAAACGGGAATAGTGCCGGAAAGGCGTTTGCCGCCTTGAATAACGATCTTGTCCATCCCCACCCATTTAGCGTGATTTGGCGCGCCAGCAAGCGCGCAACCATTGGCAAGCTAATGTGTTTGTGGAATGGCTTGGTTGCACTGCAACACCGAAAACGCTTTAATTGCATTGCAACATCTGAAGGGTACTGCGAGGTCCATGACTACCAACAACTTCCGAAAGCCTGTCCGCAAAGCCGTATTCCCGGTGGCCGGACTTGGAACCCGCTTCCTCCCCGCAACTAAAGCCATTCCGAAAGAACTTCTCCCCGTCGTAGACCGCCCGCTCATTCAGTATGCGGTCGACGAAGCGCGCGAAGCGGGTATCGAGGAATTCGTATTCGTGACTGGCCGCGGCAAGACCGCGATCGTCGAGCACTTCGATACGGCCTATGAACTCGAAGCCACGATGAGCGGTCGCGGCAAGTCACTTGCTCCGCTCGAGCCCACGCGCATGAAGCCGGGCAACCTCGTGACCGTGCGCCAGCAGGTGCCGCTGGGCCTGGGCCACGCGGTCTGGTGCGCCCGTGCAGTCACTGGCGATGAACCCTTCGCGATCTTCCTGCCTGACGAACTCATGTACGGCTCGCCAGGCTGCATGGCCCAGATGATCGAGGCCTACAACGAGGTCGGCGGCAACCTGGTCTCGGTCCTGGAAGTGCCCGAGAACGAAGTTTCCAGCTATGGCGTCATCAAGCCCGGTGCGGTGAATGGCAAGCTGACCGAAGTGAAGGGCCTCGTCGAGAAGCCCAAGGTGGAAGAAGCGCCCTCCAACAAGATCGTTTCGGGCCGCTACATCCTCCAGCCCGAAGTCATGGGCCTGCTCGCCAGCCAGGACAAGGGTGCAGGCGGCGAGATCCAGCTGACCGACTCGATGGCCAAGCTGATCGACACCCAGCCCTTCCACGCCGTCACCTTCGAGGGCCAGCGCTTCGACTGCGGCTCGAAGCTGGGCTTCGTCGAAGCCACGCTCTCGATCGCCCTCGACCGCGAGGACATGGGCGAGGACGTGCGCGCGATGGCCAAGCGCATCCTGGGCTGATTGTCCCGGATATTGCTGCAAAAAGGGGCGCTGTTCACACGAACAGCGCCCCTTTTTTGAGTTGGCAGAAAGAGATATCCGAGGGCCATCGCCCTCGGGCTCCCCAAACTGGCGACCTCACCTTTCGCTCGCCCAGCTGGCTGAGAAAGGTGAGGTCGCCGATTTTGGGGTCAATGGGCAATGGCCCCTTGAAATAGAACTTTCCTTTTCGCTTCGTTACGAAACAGGAATGACCTCGATACCCAGCGGCGCGGCGCCGTTGACGATGGCGACGAGGCGGTCGATGTTCGGGTGCGCGCCCGGATTGGCCCGCGCGTCTTCGACCATCTCGGCGAAGATGGCGAGGCCATGGTCCGCGGCCTTGGCATCGAGCGTGCCGAATTCCTGCTGCAGGTACTGGTAGAGCGCCAGCGAGCCCTTCTTACCCGGTGCGTTCGGGATCGTGTCGAGCACGGCCCCGGTCCCGTCGACGAAGTCGATGCGCTCCACGCCGTCGATCGAGGGAAGCTGGGCAAGGTTGTCCTTGAAGGTGTCGGTGGGGGTAATCATCGGCGGCCTTTCCGCAAGAATTCGTCAGGGTTCAAGGCCGCGCCCGTAGCAGTGCCCTGCCCCGCCGACCATCCTTGCCGGCACCCTTCGCGCCAGACGGTTACTTGCGAACCGGATCGGCGAGGCGCCCCATGATCGCGGCGACGTAGGCCTGCGTCTCGCGGATACGGGGAATGCCGCCCGCCTGCGCCACCCGCCGGGGCCCTGCGTTGTAGGCCGCAAGCGCCTTCTCGATATCCCCGCCAAAGGTGTCGAGCTGCTCACGCAGATAGCGTGCGCCGCCCTCCAGGTTCGCGTGCGGGTTGTCGGCATCAACGCCCATCTGCTGTGCGGTCCCCGGCATGAGCTGGGCCAGACCGCGCGCACCCGCGTGCGAGCGGGCACCCTCGTTCCAGCGGCTTTCCTGCCAGACCACAGCTTCCAGAAGCGCAGGGCTGATATCGTACTTGGCCGCGAGCTGCGCGACATGCGCACGCCAGCGTTCAGGCCCGGCCGCATCGAGCGCCTGCGTAAGCGAAGCCTGATCGATGGCGAGCGCGCCCTCGTCCAGGGCCAGCTCCGGCTCGGCGTTCGGCTGCGGGCCACCTGCCACCCACTGCGCGCCCGACTGCCCGATTTCGAGCACGTCGGCCTGGGCGGGAAACGAAGCGAACACGGCAAGACCGGCGGCACCTGCCACCAGCGCGAATCGCTCGACGCGATGCCGTGCCCACCCGTGTTTCATACCCTGTTCCTTACTCCAGAAACGCGGCGGCGGACAGGCTCTTCGCAGCCCACCCGCCGCGCGCCGTCAGTCGAGCTTCAAGGCTGCGCGAATGGCGTCCCAGGCGACCAGCTTGAAGTTCTGGGCATAGGGCGCGTTGTCGCCGTCCTGCGCCATGAACACGCCGCCCGGATACTTCGGGCCGAAATCACCCAGGGCAACTTCGATCCCGTCGGTCTCGCTGGTGCCGCCAAGATCGCCGCCATTGATGCGGAAGCGCCCTGCGTAAGCGCCACCCGGAAGCGTGAAGACCGCATAGGCGCTGTCGCCCTGGCTGGATGCCAGCAGCCAGGCCTTACCGTCCTCGCCGCGCGCCAGCGCGAGACCCTCGACATCGTCGACAAGACCGTCCTTGGCCCCGACCTTCGCCAGCGCCTCAGGTGCGAGCGTGGCCGCACTCAGGTCAACCTGCCAAATCCCCACGTCTTCCTCGGCAAGGTAGAGTGTGTGGGTGGCATCGTCGATCACGCAGCCCTCGGCCTGCGTCGCAACCTTGACATCGCGCGTGAAGGCCGCATGGACGGCGCCATCCACCTCGGTGAGCGCGCTCTCGGCCACGGTCCCGTCCTTCATCACAACGTAGGCGCGGGCCAGTTCCCCCTCGCCCAGCGGAGCGCCCATGCAGAAGCCATAGGCCTCCATCGCGCGGTGCCCTTCCGAGAGGAAAGTCTGCGTCCCCAGGTCGCGAAGCTTGCCGGTCGCTGTGTCGAGCCAGAACAGCGCAATGCGCGGCTCGGCCTCATCGCCCCGGTCGCTCGCCGCGACCAGCACCGCCGTCTGCCCGCTGGCCAGAGTTACTTCGCGCAGGTCCACGTTGTTGAGACGGCCCGCAGCGGCAAAATCGCGCACCTCGCCGTCCAGGCCATAGACGTAGAGACCCGCCTTCTTGTCCGTGCCCAGCACCAGGCTTGCGGCCGGATCGGCCCGGTTGCGCCAGATGGCCGGGTCATCGGCGGCATCGTCGTTGACCGTGCCCACCGGCTTCGTCTCACCGCTTGCAGGCACCTCGACGGCGGGTAGCCGCACGGCCGGTTCCTCGGGCGTGGTCGCGCAGGCGCCAAGCAGAAGGGCCGGGAGCAATGCGCCCGACCCCTGCTTCACGATCATGCTGAGATTCGTGAAAGATGTTTTCATCAGAAGTTCACCCGTGCACCGAACTTCACCGTGGGGCCATACTTCTCGAACTGCAGCAGACGCTGCGCGCCGGCGAGGTTCTGGTAGGCGAAGTACTTGGCGTTGTTGATGTTGATGACGTCGAGCGTGAGACGCACGTTCTCGGTGACGCGCACCTTGCCCGAGAAGTCGAGCTGGAAGTGGTTGTCGACGTAGCGATCCTCGGTCACGTCGTCGCCCACCTCATCGAGGTAGCGGTCGCGGTAGGTGCCCGAGAAGCGCAGGTTGAGCGGGCCCTTCTGGTAGCCCAGCACCGCGTTGAAGGTGTTCTTCGAGGTGCTCGGCAGCGAGATCGAACGGCCATCGGCCAGCTCGCCCTTGGAATGGGTGTAGGTGTAGTTGAGTTGGGTCAGCAGGCCGTCGAAGGGCGCGGGCAGCATCGAGAAGGCCTGGCTGTAGCTGGCCTCGAAGCCCACGATCTCGGCAGTCTCGCCGTTCAGCGCGGTGCGGAACTCATCGTAAGTGCGGCCCTCGTAGGTGTAGTCGTCGAAGGTCTGCGTGTAGGTGTAGTTCTCGATCGACTTGTAGAAGCCGTTGAAGGTCAGCGCGCCGTTCGAGGAGAAGTAGTACTCCACGCCCGCATCGAAGTTCCAGGACATGAAGGGCAGCAGCTCGGGGTTGCCGAATTCGGCCTCGTTGTCCTCGTTGACGGTGTTGCGCGGTGCCAGCTGCGAGAACTTGGGACGCACCAGGCTCTTGGAGCCCGCGACGCGCGCCACGATGTTGTCCTGCGGCGAATAGCGCACGGTCAGGCTGGGCAGCCAGTCGGTGTAGCTGCGATCATAGCGCACGGCCTCGATCGGGGGCAGCTCGAAGTTGTCCTCATCGTCGGTGACGATGTTGCCGTCGAGCTGGTTCTCGGTGTGCTCCATGCGCACGCCGCCCACCACGCGAAGGTCGCTCGAGTCCCAGCGGGCAAGAGCGTAACCGGCGTAGATGTCTTCCTTGACGCTGTAGTCGTCGACCGCCGAATCGTAGGCCGAGCTGTACGCCTGAACTTCGAGCGTATCGCCGTACTGCGCGAGGAAGTCCTTGCCCGCACCCTTGTAGCTGACCGGGCCCAGGCTGATGTCAGCAAGGCGGTACGTCTGCTCGCCCGTCCAGTCCTCCATGGTGTAGTCGATGTCACCCGCTTCGTAGGTGGTGACGTTGAAATCATAGGACTTCTTGCGCCAGCGGGCCTTGCCGCCCGCCTGCAGCGTCAGGTCGCCGGTGCCCATCGCGAAGGTGCGCGCAAGGTCCGCCTTGATCGCCCATTCCTCGTCCTGGCTGTCCGACAAGGTGGTGTGGTCGATCTTGTCGAACTCGTAGGAGGCCGGATCGTTGAGCATCGCCGCGCCGCTCGAGGCGGTGTAGGTCGGCACGCGCGGATCGGAGTAGTCCCAGTCAATGGTCAGGCCATCGCCGTCGAAGTCGCGTGCGAAGCGGATCGGGTCGACCGAGTTGTCTTCCAGTTCGGTCGACTTCGACCAGCTGGCGACCCAGTTGAACTTCCAGGTGCCGGTGTCGGTGTCGCTGCCCACGGCAACGGTGCGGATGCGCTGGCGCTCGAAACGGTCCTTGAGGTCGCGCTCGATGGCGATCTCGCCGTCCTCGTCGCTGAAGCTCGGGCCGTTCGCACCGAAGGCGCTGGGCGCTTCGTCGAACTCGAAGGTGGTGCGGTTGCGGTATTCGTGGTCGTCGAACTGGCTCCACACGCCCTTGATGTAGGCCGTGGTGGTGTCGGACACGCGCCAGTCGAAGTTGAGGTTGGCGTTGAGGCGCTTACGCTTCACGTCATAGTCGCGGTATTCCAGCGTCTCGCTGTAGGGGACGCCATCGTCGTCGGCCCAGAAATCGGATTCGACGTTGTCGGTCTCGAACTTGCGCTCGTAGTAGCTCACACCGCCCGAGATACCGAAGCTGTCGCCGATGGGCGCCGAAAAGCTGAACGCGCCCTTGGGCGTGACCGCGTCCGAATAGTCGTTGTAGCTGCCCTCGGCGGTGAGGGTGAACGTCGGCTTCTTGAGGTCAAAGGCGCTGGTGGTCTTGATCTCGATCGAGGCACCGATGGTGTCGGCATCCATGTCCGGGGTCAGCGACTTCTTGATGGTGACCGATTCGATGAGGTCGGAGGAGACGACGTCCAGCGCGACGCCGCGCGAATCGGATTCGGGCGCAGGCACGCGCACGCCGTTGAGCGAGGTCGAGTTGAGATCGGGATCAAGGCCGCGAACCGAGACGTAGCGGCCCTCGCCCTGGTCGTTGAGAATGTTGACGCCAGGCAGGCGGCGCAGCGATTCCGCGACGTTCTGGTCAGGGAACTGGCCGATGGCGTCGCGCGTCAGCACCGAGGAGACCCCGTCCGCCGCCTTCTGGCGCGAGAGCGAGCTTGCCAGGTTCGCGGTCTGACCCACGACCAGGATCGCCTCACCGCCGATGCCGGCAAGCGCGAAGTTGCCCTCGACACGGCCAGTGGCGGGGACCGAGACGGTCTGGGTCTCGACGATCGCGCCGACGTAGGTCACCTCGAGAGTGTAGTCACCGGCGGGCACGTCGCCGAAGATGTAGCTGCCATCCCGGCTCGTCTCGACAATGCGGTTGAGCTCGACAATGCGCACGCTTGCCGACTGCAGCGCGCGGGTGCCCGTGGCGTCCGAGACATGACCGGCGACCTCGCCGGCGTGGGCCATGGCCGGGAATGCGGCGGTGGCGAGCAGCCCTGCAAGAATGCGGACGGAATTTTTCATAAGGAAGAGAGCCCCTGTGTACCCTGATCAAACGTGTTTGAAGGGCCCCCTAGGTGCGTAATATGACAGGCAAATGCTGTTATTCTGTCAGTTCCATGACAGGTGCGACACGCTCGCATGACAGCAACCTGCGGGAAACAGATAGGAAAAAGACGCATCGCCGATGCTGCAATGCGACAGACAGATATATCTGGAAGAAGGGGGAATGGTGCTGCTGGGGAGGATTGAACTCCCGACCTCACCCTTACCAAGGGTGCGCTCTACCACTGAGCTACAGCAGCGCCGAACCGGGCGCTGAAAATTTCAAAGCGCCGTCCTGGAAAATCGGCCTCTCTTCGCGGGGGAAGTGAAGCGTCCCGAGGACAGGGGGGCGCTATTGGTCGTGCCGGAATGAATTGTCAAGCGCTGCTTGCACTTTCTCGTGAGCAGGGCCATTGCACAGGCCATGAGCGGTCCCGACAAATCCTCTCCCAAGCCCGACAAGTCTGCGGTTTCCGGGGGGAAGAACCTGACCCGCGAGGAACGTCTCGCGGCCAAGCTGCGCGAGAACCTGCGACGCCGCAAGGCGCAGGCCCGCGCCACCACCGTGCCCGAATCGGCCGGATCCGACAGCGAATCGGCAAGCGACTCGCCCTCTCCGCGCGCCGGACACGAATCAGGCAGGCTTCCCAAACCGCCCCCGGAAAGCTAGGGGCTTGCGCCAAGACCCGTAGCCTTGCCCGCACGGTGCATCAGCCGGATGCCACCGGGGCGACGATACCAGCAAAGGATACCTGCCTTGCCCCGTCTGATCCTTGTCCGCCACGGCCAGAGCCAGTGGAATCTTGAAAACCGCTTCACCGGCTGGTGGGACGTCGATCTTACCGAGAAGGGCGAAGGCGAAGCCCGCGCCGCCGGACGCCTGCTCAAGGACAAGGGTATCCTGCCCACGGTCGCGTTCACCTCGCTGCAGACCCGCGCGATCAAGACGCTGCACTACGCGCTGGAGGAGGCGGGCATCCTGTGGATCCCGGAGACCAAGGACTGGCGCCTGAACGAGCGTCACTACGGTGGCCTGACCGGTCTCAACAAGGCCGAGACCGCCGAGAAGCACGGCGAGGACCAGGTCAAGATCTGGCGCCGCAGCTTCGACACGCCCCCGCCGGTGCTCGAACGCGGCAGCGAGTTCGATCTGGCTTCCGACCCGCGCTACGCCGGGATCGACGTGCCCCAGACCGAGAGCCTCAAGGACACCATCGCGCGCGTCCTGCCCTATTATGAGAGCTCGATCGTGCCGCACCTCAAGACAAGCGCGGACGCCTGCGTGATCGTCTCGGCGCATGGCAACTCGCTGCGCGCGCTGGTCAAGCACCTCTCGGGCATCTCCGACGAGGAGATCACCGGCCTCGAGATCCCGACCGGCCAGCCGATCGTCTACGATCTCGACACCGACCTTGCGGTTCTCGACCGCTACTACCTCTCGGAGCGTTGAGATGAGCGAGAAGCCCCGCGTCGCCATCATCATGGGCAGCCAGTCGGACTGGCCGACGATGCAGCGCGCCGCCGACATGCTTGACACGCTCGAGGTCGCCTACGATGCCCGCATCGTCTCGGCCCACCGTACGCCCGACCGCCTCGTCGACTTCGCCAAGAGCGCGGAAGAGGACGGCTTCAAGGTCGTGATCGCAGGTGCGGGCGGTGCCGCCCACCTGCCGGGCATGGTCGCCTCGATGACGCATCTGCCGGTGCTGGGCGTTCCGGTCCAGAGCCGCGCGCTCTCGGGCCAGGACAGCCTGCTCTCGATCGTGCAGATGCCCGCAGGGATCCCGGTCGGCACGCTCGCCATCGGTGAGGCGGGCGCGGCCAATGCGGGCCTGCTGGCTGCCTCGATCCTCTCGACCTCGGACGAGGGCCTGGCCGAGCGGCTCAAGGCCTTCCGCGCAAAGCAGACGCAGAGCGTCGCCGAGCGCCCGACCTCCGACTGATCCCCCCCCTTCCTCACACGACCGCAAAGGCAGATACGACAGCGCATGATTGCTCCCGGCGAAACCATCGGAATTCTTGGTGGCGGCCAGCTTGGCCGGATGCTCGCGATGGCCGCCGCGCGGCTTGGCTACCGCTGCCATATCTATGCGCCCGAGGACCACTCGGTCGCCGCCGAGGTGAGCGCTGCGCACACCCAGGCCGCGTTTGACTACGCGGCGGGCCTGTCGGCCTTCGCGGCCGACTGCGCGGTGGTGACTTACGAGTTCGAGAACGTGCCCGTCGCCCCGCTCGCCGCGCTGGGCGAGGTGCCGGTCTTCCCGCACCCGCGCGCGCTTGAAACCGCGCAGGATCGCCTCAACGAGAAAACCTTCGTCACCGAACTGGGCGGCACCCCAGCCCCCTTCGCGCCCGTGGATTCGCCCGAGGACCTGCGCGCCGCCATCGCCAAGATCGGCACGCCCGGCATCCTCAAGACCCGGCGCGACGGCTATGACGGCAAGGGCCAGTGGCGGATCATGTCGCCCGAAGACGCCGAGGGCCTCGACCTGCCCGACCAGCCGCTCATCTACGAGGGCTTCGTCCACTTCTCGGCCGAGTTCTCGGTGATCCTGTGCCGCGGCCAGGACGGCGAGATCCGCTATTTCGATTCCGCGCACAACCGCCACGAGGACGGCATCCTCGCGCTCAGCACCGTGCCCGCACCCGCCGCGATCACCGCGCAGGTGCCTGCCGCGCGCGAGCTTGCCGCCAAGGTCGCCGACGCACTCGACTACGTCGGCGTCCTGACCCTGGAGTTCTTTGCGACCGAGGCGGGCCCCGTCTTCAACGAGATGGCCCCGCGCGTCCACAACTCCGGCCACTGGACCATCGAGGGCGCGGTCACCTGCCAGTTCGAGAACCACATTCGCGCGATCTGCGGGCTCCCGCTGGGCAGCACCGAGCTTGCCGCCGACGCTGTGGAAATGCGCAACCTCATCGGCGAGGATGCGAACGACTGGGCCGAGATCCTCAAGGACCCGGCCAACCACCTGCACCTCTACGGCAAGGGCGATGTGCGCCCGGGCCGCAAGATGGGCCACGTCACCCGCCTGACTTTCGACTGAGCGGGCAGGTGCAGGACATCTTCCTCATCACCGCCCGCGCGGCGAACGGTGTGATCGGCCTCGACGGGCAACTGCCCTGGCGCCTTCCCGCGGACCTCAAGCGTTTCAAGGCGCTGACCATGGGCAAGCCCATGATCATGGGCCGCAAGACCTTCGAGAGCTTTCCCTCGCCCCTCCCCGGCCGCCGCCACATCGTGCTCACCCGCGATGTTGCCTGGCAGGCCGAGGGCGCCGAAGTGGTCCACACCGCCCAGGACGCGCTGGCGCAGGCAGGCGAAGGCGAGATCGCGATCATCGGCGGAGCCGAGATCTACGCGCTGTTCCTGGACCACGCCCACCGCATCGAGCTGACCGAGATCCACGAGGACTACGTCGGCGACACGCATTTCCCGATCCTGGACGACACCTGGCGCGAGACCGCGCGCGAGGAACATCCGGCAAACGGCAATTTTCCGCCTCACGCTTTCGTGACCCTCCAGCGCAACCTATAGCCGCCAGACATGATTCGCCTCGACAACCGCGTACCCGTCCCCGATTCGCTCCACGGCGCCATTGTCGCGCTGGGCAACTTCGATGGTTTCCACCAGGGCCACCAGGCCGTCGTCGGCGAAGCGATCCGCTGGGCGCGCGCCGAGGGCCGCCCGGTCATCGTGGCGACCTTCGATCCGCACCCGGTGCGCCTGTTCCAGCCCGACGCGGCGCCCTTCCGACTGACCACGCTCGACCAGCGCGAGGACCTGTTCGGCGCGGCCGGGGCCGATGCCATGCTCGTGCTCCACTTCGACCGGCTGATGGCCAGCATGACCGCGGCCGAATGGATCGAGGAAGTCCTCCACCGCCAGCTCGGTGTGGCCGGCGTCGTCACCGGCGAGGATTTCACCTTCGGCAAGGGCCGGGGTGGCAATCCCGACGTGCTGCGCGAGATCGGAGCCCGATTCGGCGTTACCAACCGCACTGTGCCTGCGGTTCACGACCAGTATGGACCTATCTCGTCGAGCCGCGTGCGCGAAGCGCTCATCGCGGGCGACTGCGAGGCCGCTGCACGCCTTCTCACCCGCCCCTTCGCGGTGCGCGGGCCCGTCCAGCACGGCAACAAGTTCGGGCGCCAGATGGGCTTTCCCACCGCCAACATCGACATGGCGAGCTACCTGCGCCCGCACTACGGAATCTATGCCGTAATCGGCAATTTCCCGGACGGGCGCCGGATTCCGGGCGCGGCGAACCTGGGCATCCGCCCGACAATCCAGCCCCCGCTGGAGCTGCTGGAGCCGCATTTCTTCGACGTGTCGGAGGACATGTACGACCTCGTCATCGAGGTGGAGTTCCACCACTTCCTGCGCCCCGAGGCCAAGTTCGCCTCGATCGAGGAAATGATGACTCAGATCGGGCGCGACTGCGTCAAGGCACGCGAACTTCTCGCTCCCCTGACCTGATTGGCACAAGAGAGTCCGTTCATGGACTCTTCCTCCCTTCCAAGAACCGCGCAATTGCTCTAGTGGCGGCCGGTCATGACTGAACAACGCGACTACAAAGACACCGTCTTCCTGCCGAAGACCGATTTCCCCATGAAGGCCGGCCTCGCCCAGAAGGAGCCCGGTATTCTTTCGCGTTGGGAAAACGAGCGGATTTACGACCAGGTTCGCGCCGCGCGCGCGGGCCGCGAAAAGTTCATCCTCCACGACGGCCCGCCCTACGCCAATGGCGACATGCACATCGGCCATGCGCTCAACCATATCCTCAAGGACATGGTCGTGCGCACGCAGACGCTGCTGGGCAAGGACGCGCCCTACGTGCCGGGCTGGGACTGCCACGGCCTTCCCATCGAGTGGAAGGTGGAAGAGGCGTACCGCAAGAAGAAGAAGAACAAGGACGAGGTTCCCGCCGAGGAATTCCGCGCCGAATGCCGCGCCTACGCGCGCCAGTGGGTCGATACCCAGCGCGAGCAGTTGAAGCGCCTGGGCATCAACGGCAACTGGGACCAGCCCTACCTGACGATGGACTTCGACGCCGAGGCCACCATCGTCACCGAACTCCTGAAGTTTGCCCAGAGCAACATGCTCTACCGCGGCGCCAAGCCGGTCATGTGGTCGCCGGTCGAGAAGACCGCGCTGGCCGAAGCCGAAGTCGAGTACGAGGACATCGTCTCGACCCAGATCGACGTCGCCTTCGAGATCGTCGAATCGCAGGACCCCGACCTCATCGGCGCCTACGCGGTGATCTGGACGACCACGCCCTGGACGATCCCCGTCAACCAGGCGCTCGCCTACGGCTCCCACATCGATTACCACCTGATCGAGGCCGATGGCCGGCGCTACCTCATCGCCGAGCCGCTGGTCGACGCCTTCATCAAGCGCCTGGGCCATGAAACGCACGACCTGCACTTCTTCATGAAGGGCGCAGGGCTCGAAGGCACCAAGGTGCGCCACCCGATGCATCACCTGGGCGGCTTCTACGCCGAACTGCGCCCGATGCTCGCGGGCGATTTCGTCACCACCGATTCGGGCACCGGCCTTGTCCACCTCGCCCCCGATCACGGCGAGGACGACTTCGACCTGTGCAAGGCCAACGGCCTCAATCCCAAGTTCGTGGTCGAGGCCGATGGCCGCTACCGCGAGGACTGGCTGTGGCTGCCGCGCACCGACGAACGCTCGGCCTCGGTCATCAACCCCAAGTTCACCGCCCCCGACGGCCCGATCTGCTCGGACCTCAAGGAGGCTGGCGCGCTGCTTTCGGCCTCGGCCGACTACAGCCACTCCTACCCGCATTCGTGGCGCTCGAAGGCCAAGGTCATCTACCGCTGCACCCCGCAGTGGTTCGTGCCCATGGACAAGCCCTCGGCCACCTCGGGCATGCCCGATGGCATGACGCTGCGCGAAACCGCCGAAATGGCGCTTGCCCACACGCGCTTCGTGCCCGCCAAGGGCCGCAACCGCATCGGCGCGATGGTCCAGGGCCGTCCCGACTGGGTGCTCTCGCGCCAGCGCGCCTGGGGCGTGCCGATCACGCTCTTCGTGAACCGCGCAACCGGCGAATACCTCGTCGACGAGGCGGTTAACACACGCATCATCGCGGCCATCCGCGAAAGCGGCGTCGATGCCTGGTCGGACGAGCGCGCACAGGAATACCTGGGCGATGCCTACAAGGCCGAGGATTACGAGCGCGTCGTCGACATTCTCGACGTCTGGTTCGATTCCGGCTCGACCCACGCCTTCGTCCTGGAATCGGGCAAGTGGCCCGAATTGCTGCGCCCCGAAGGCTATGAAGGCCCGCACGCGGACCTCTATCTCGAAGGCTCCGACCAGCACCGTGGCTGGTTCCAGTCCTCGCTTCTCGAAGCCTGCGCCACGCGCGGCCATGCGCCCTACAAGGCGGTGCTCACCCACGGCTTCACGATGGACGCCAAGGGCTTCAAGATGTCGAAGTCGCTGGGCAACACGATCAGCCCGATCAAGGTCATGGAGACCAGCGGCGCGGACATCATCCGCCTCTGGGCGCTCTCGGTCGACTTCACCGAGGACCACCGCATTGGCGATGAGATCCTGAAGGGCGTGGGCGACCAGTACCGCCGCCTGCGCAACACCTTCCGCTACATGCTCGGCGCGCTCAGCGATTTCGCCGAGGACGAGCGCATTGGCCTCGCCGACATGCCTGAGCTCGAACGCTACATGCTCGCGCTGCTGGCCGATCTCGACGCGGACCTGAAGCAGGCCGTCGCCGACTACGACTTCAACACCTACGTGCGGCGTCTCCTCGACTTCTGCAACGAGGACCTCTCGGCCTTCTTCTTCGACATCCGCAAGGACCGTCTCTACTGCGACGATCCGGCCAGCCTCGAGCGCCGCGCCTACCGCACCGCGCTCGACACGCTGTTCCACGCGCTGGTGCGCTACGCGACCCCGGTCACCGTGTTCACGGCCGAGGAAGTGTGGACCTCGCGTTATCCCGAAGGCGGCAGCGTCCACCTTCTGGAATGGCCCGAAGTCCCCGCGCCCAAGGCTGACAAGGACACCTGGGCGGCCCTGCGCACCCTGCGCGAAAAGGTCACCGAGGCCATCGAACCGCTGCGCCGCGAGAAGACCGTGCGCTCCAGCCTCGAGGCCGAAGTCACCGTTCCCGCCAGCGCCGTGCCCGAGGGCTTCTCGGACGCCGACCTGGCCGCGCTGTTCATCACCGCGACAGTCTCGCGCGGGCAAGGCGAGGACGTGACCGTCACCAAGACCACCCACCACAAGTGCGGCCGTTGCTGGCGCCTGCTTCCCGAAGTTTCGGAAGACGGCGCGCTGTGCGGGCGCTGTGAAGACGTGGTGGACGCGCCGGAGACCGCCGCGTGACCCTCATGCGCAAGCGCCTGCTCGGCCTTCTGGCCGCAGCCCTTGTGTTCCTTGTCGACCAGGGCGTGAAGTCCTGGGTCACGGGCCCGCTCGGCATCGACCGGGTGGGCGACGTGCAGGAAATCCTGCCCTTCTTCGCGCTGCGCTTCACGCAGAACTTCGGCGTCTCGCTCGGCCTCTTCACCGCGGGCTCGCCCGAGGGGCGCTGGGCGCTGGTGGCGATGACCGCGGCCATAGCGCTGTTCGTCTTCGTGTGGCTGCTGCGCGAGCGCAAGCTGCCCGAGATCGGCGCGCTCGGCCTGGTCCTGGGCGGCGCGCTCGGCAACATCCGCGACCGCTTCAGCTTCGGCTACGTGGTCGACTTTGCCGACCTGCATTTCGGCGAATGGAGGCCTTTCCTGGTCTTCAACATCGCCGATGCCGCGATTACCCTGGGCGTCCTGATTATCCTTGCCCGCACGCTCCTTTCGCGCGACAAGCCCGAAACCACAGCAAGCCCCGCTCCGGAGAGTTGATTTGATGTTCGTTAAGAAGACCGGCGCCCTGATCCTTGTCACGAGCGGCGCATTCCTGCTCTCGGCCTGCGGCAGCAGCGGCCTGTTCAACCGCGCGCGGCCGGACGAATTCGCCGTCCAGCGCCAGACGCCGCTGGTCGTGCCGCCCGACTTCTCGCTGCAGCCGCCCAAGCAGGGCGAACCGCGCCCCTCCGACGGCGCGCTTCAGGAGCAGACTCTCGATGCGCTGTTCGGCGGCCCGCAGGCCCGCAGCGACGTGGAAACCGCAGCCCTCGCCATGGCCGGCAAGGCAGAGCCCGGCATCCGCTCGACCGTGGGCGATCCCGACACCTACACCGTGGCCAAGGGCCAGGTGACCCGCTCGATCCTGTCCGCCCCTGAAGGCGA
This sequence comes from Novosphingobium profundi, assembly GCF_020524485.1. Taxonomy (GTDB): domain Bacteria; phylum Pseudomonadota; class Alphaproteobacteria; order Sphingomonadales; family Sphingomonadaceae; genus Novosphingobium; species Novosphingobium profundi_A. Next base: position 328,600 of record NZ_JAIVLF010000006.1, read on the forward strand.
CGGCCGCGAAGCGCAGGTCGCCGTCGGCGGCTGAACCAGGCTTCCAGAGTTACGAAAAGGGCCGGGAAGGCGATGCTCTCCCGGCCCTTTTTGCGTGTGAAGTTGGGAGAGAAGAAAAGCCCGATTCAAGGGGCCATCGCCCCTTGACCCCGAACCAGGCGACCTCACCGCCCTAGGCCGCCTGGACGAATTCGGCACTGATCGGAACGACTGAAATGGGTGGGAAGCCGACATACAAAGATGTAGCGCTTATCCTGTACAATCATTAGCTTGATTACATGATCAAGTATTTCCCGATCGAGAGCAAAGCACCTTGGGCAGATGCAGATGCAGCGGATCTGGTCTCATTCGATTGGCAACGAGAGACCGCTACATTCGAAATTTGGAATGATGACCGCGTCTTGGAGGTGAGCTTTCTTGGATATGGTGTAATTGTGCGAATGATGGACGAGTTTCCATTGTCTACGGAAAGCCATCCAGGGGATTGGGCTGGTCTTGTTCCCCACCACTTTGCCTACAGAGTAGAAGGCGACCCTTTTTTCGAGGCGCAATCAGAGAGTTGGCGTATCTCACAAGGATCGCCTAAGCATTATCGGTTCATTACTGGTTCCGGTTGCCTTGACGTTATTTCAAGCGGTGAACCTGCTTTTGCTCTGATTAGGCGCTGAATGTCCGCAATGGGGCGAAACCCGACGTATGAATTTGTCCACGCCGCCTGGGCCAAGGGTGCGCTCGACAGTTTGGGGAGCCCGAGGGCAATGGCCCTCGGAATCATCCTTCTGGTGGCGTCTCACCCCTCGCCGGTAACGCCGTCGCCTTCCGCCTCGTCGCCCTGCCGCTGGATAAGAATCTTGTCGATCTTGAGGCCGTCCATATCGACCACCTCGAAGCGCCAGCCCTGCTCGGTAAAGTGTTCGCCCTCCCCCGGCACCTTCTTGAGGACGGCGAGGATATAGCCCGCGGCCGTCGCGAATTCGCGATCTTCGGGCAGCGTCATGGCGAGGCGGTCGGCGAGCGCATCAGCGGGCATCGCTCCCGAGACGAGCATCGAGCCGTCCTCCCGGTCGATCACCAGCGGCGCATCGCCCACGTCCTGGTGGCTGGCGAAATTGCCCACCAGCGCCTCGAGCACGTCGGTGGGTGTCACGATGCCTTCGAGGTGCCCGTATTCGTCGTGGACGAAGGCCATCGCGACGGGCGCGCTCTGGAGCTTGCGCAGCGCGTCCATGGCATCGAGCTGGTCGGGTATGACCTCAGCGCGCGTCATCATTTTCGCGATGTCGACGCGCTCACCCGCAACCAGCGCGGCGAGAACTTCGCGCACCTTGAGGACGCCAACGATGGTGTCGCGCGATTCCTCCTGCGCTACAGGCAGCAGCGAATGCGGCGTTTCCTCGATCCGGGCGCGCAGTTCCGCCTCGCTCGCGTCAAGGACGATCCAGTCGAGCTGGTTGCGCGGCGTCATCAGTTCGCGCACCGGGCGGTCGGCCAGGCGCATGACGCCCGCCATCATCGCGCGCTCCTCTTCCTCGATCACGCCCGAACGCGTGGCCTCGGCGAAGATCATCTGGAGTTCCTCGGAGGTCAGCCGCTCCTGCGCGCCGCCACGGATCGCCAGGAGGCGCAGGATCAGCCCTGAGGAGCGGTCGAGCAGCCACACGAATGGCGCCATGATCCGCGCCATCCAGGCCATCGGCAGAGCCATCACGATGGCCACCGGCTCGGCCGCGCGCAGCGCGAGCTGCTTGGGGACCAGTTCCCCCGCCACCAGGCTGGCGTAGGTCGTCGCCACGATCACAAGAGCAAAGCCCGCTTCATCGGCATAGGCCGCGGGCACGCCCAGCATGGCCAGACGCTCGCCCACCGGACCGCCCAGGCTGGCGCCCGAATAGGCGCCCGCGACGATGCCGATGAGGGTGATGCCGATCTGGACGGTCGAGAGGAACTTGCCCGGGTCCTGCGCCAGCGCGATCGCAGTCCGGGCCGCCGCATTGCCTTTGTCCGCGCTGACCTGCAGGCGCGGGACACGCGCCGACACGATGGCGAGCTCGGACATGGCGAAAAGGCCATTGAGCAGGATCAGCCCAACGATGACGAGAAGGTCGGTCCAGGGAAATGGCGTCACAATGGATCTGCGCTAGCAGAGTTCGGCGGCAGCGCGAAGCGGTTGCGTGTCCCTTGCCTCTCAAAAACGAGTTTGGCCCTACCTGCGGAACACCCTGACCCATTGTTCGTTGTGGGCAAGGTGGACAGGAGGGATTAATGTGCACGACAGCACAGACCTCCTGCAGGCATGCGGATCTAGGAAAGGCATCGTTATGAAAAAATCGCGTTTGTTCGTCAGTGCAGCGGCCGCTCTTTCGCTGGTGGGCCTCTCGGCCTGCGTCACCGATCCCAACACGGGCGAGCGCAAGGTGTCGCGCACGGCCATCGGCGGTGCTGGCGGTGCGGGTCTGGGCTACCTTCTGGGCAGCGTCATCGGCGGCAAGACTGCACGCATCGTCGGTGCAGGCATCGGCGGCGTCGCGGGCGGTGTGGTCGGCTACCAGATGGACAAGCAGATCAAGGAGCTGAAGGAAGACACCGCCGGTTCGGGCATCGACGTGACGCAGGAAGGTGACGGCATTCTCGTCAACCTGCCCGACGTGACCTTCGCCGTCGATTCGACCGCAATCAGCCCCTCGTTCCAGAGCTCGCTCGACAAGGTCGCGCAGTCGATGGTCGAGTATCCCAACAGCCTCGTCGACGTCTACGGCCACACCGATTCGACCGGCGCGGCCAGCTACAACCTCGACCTCTCCAAGCGCCGCGCCGATTCGGTCGCGCGCTACCTGATCAGCCGCGGTGTCGCTTCGGCCCGTCTGCAGACCCAGGGCATGGGTGAGGATTACCCCGTCGCCGACAACACCACCGCCGAGGGCCGAGCGCTCAACCGCCGCGTGGAGATCAAGATCACCCCGGTCACGACCGAGGACGCCCGCTCGGCGAACTGATCGCCCCGAGATGCGAAGCGTGCGCCCCCATGGGCTGCACGCTTCCCTATCCTCGCCCGCGCAGGGCAAAAAAAAGGCCGGTCCATGTCGGACCGGCCGTTTTAGTTCATTTGGGAGAGGATGCCTGAAAGGCCCGTCCCATGTACGTTCAAGCCCGGATTCGGGCAAATGACGAAACGGCGAATGATGTTGCGCAAAGCGCAACAGTCGCGCTTTTCCGCGCTTCGGGAATCCGGCTTCAGTTGCACCTGACTCACCCGCAGTTTTGCACTTCTGATTATCTTTCCACCACATTGACGCTTAATTGCGCCTTCCACCCTCATACGGGCCGATCTCCTAGTAATTACCCTTAGATCAGAAGCACTATTGGTTATCCATTACGTGAAATACGAAATCAATTCATTCGTGATTTTATGTATTTTCATGAGAGAAATTGTTTTCAGTATGGAGGCGAAAGTGGAAAGAGCGCAGTTTGTACTTATAGATAGTGATGTGCATCGACGGGCAAAAATTGCCCACGAGCTGACCAATCTAGCAAGTTACGTGATTCCACTGGAACACTATTCCGAACTCACCCAGTGCTGGCCCAGAGACGCGGTCCTGCTGGTCGAGGATGCGGGCGGAGCGGTGGATTCGCTGTGCCGACTCATGCACATGCACCACAAGGACCTGCCCTTCGTCGCCTTCTCGGCCGACGCGAGCCCGCAGCGCCGTTCCGCCGCGCTCCTCAAGGGTGCGGGCGCTTATCTGCCCTGGCCCTGCGGCGCCGAGGAACTGAAGTCGACGCTGCTCTCTGTGGCTACGGCGCATTCCGCCAAGGCGCCAGCGACCAGCGGCGAACCGGAGAGCGTCTTTCCCCAACTCGCCCCGAACGTGATCCCACCCCAGGAAGATGCGGGCCTTCGCCAGATGCGCGAGCTGTGGCGTGCCTCGAACGAGAGCCACGCCCCTCAGGCTTACGCCGAGTAACGCGCGGCCCGGTCGGCGAGGCGGGCCACCGCCTCGCCGTGCATCGCGCTCGAACAGCACAGGACGCCGAACGCGCGCGGATCGTGCTTGTTGTAGTTGAGCGGCTTGCCGAAGGCATCGGTCACGGCCGCACCCGCCTCGCGCGCAATCAGCCCAGCGGCGGCAATGTCCCATTCAAACCCCCAGCGCAGCGTGGCCAGCAGGTCCGCCTCGTCGGCCGCCACCATCGCCATGCGCAGCGCGATCGAGTTGGGCTGCTCGATGCGCAGCAGATCCGCGTCCTCGGGCGCGAGCTTGCGTGCCGGTACCCGCGCGCCCGCCAGCGCGGGACGCGCGCTCGCCATGAGAGGGATGCCGTTGCGCGTGGCGCCCCGCCCCAGCTCGCCTTTCCAGAACTCCCCGCCTTCCGCGCGACGGCGCGCGGGCGCGTAAAGATAGCCGAAGAGCGGACGGTGGCGGTTGACCAGCGCCACGGAAACCGCCCAGCCATCTCGCCCGCCAATGAAGTCGCGCGTGCCGTCGATGGGATCGACCAGCCAGACCAGGTCCTGCGCGCAACGCGCGCCGCTGTCGAGCGTCTCCTCGCTCAACCATCCCGCAGCGGGCAGCAGCGCGTGCAGCTCGCGTTTGAGGTAGGCATCCACGGCAAGGTCGGCGGCGCTGACCGGACTGCCCGGGTCCTTCTCCCAGTGCGCCAGGACATGTCCGTCGCCCGGCCAGGCGGCGAGCGCAATGCGCCCGGCCTCGCGCACGATCGCCTCGAGACGTGCGCGGTCGATCATCGCGGGAAGCCCTCCGGCACCGATCTATTGATATTGCTTCGCATTATGCCGAAACTCCCTCGCGATTTGCCGACAAAGTCGCCCGGATGTCCATTTCCCACGTCATGCGGAGCCTTAGAGGCCTTTTCAAGCGCGCAGGGATATGCTTAGGCGGCGTTGCAAAAATCACCATTCGCGCCCTCCTTCGAGGAAACTCCAGCAGAAAGCGACTGACCGATGAACATTCACGAATATCAGGCCAAGGAACTGCTTGCGAAGTACGGCGTGGGCATCCCCGCCGGCATCCCCGCCCTGACCGTCGAAGAAGCCGTTGCCGCCGCCAAGCAGCTTCCCGGACCGCTCTACGTCGTCAAGGCGCAGATTCACGCCGGTGGCCGTGGCAAGGGCAAGTTCAAGGAACTCGGCCCCGACGCCAAGGGCGGCGTGCGCCTCGCCAAGTCGATCGACGAGGTTGAGGAATTCGCAAAGGAAATGCTCGGCAACACCCTCGTCACCATCCAGACGGGTGATGCAGGCAAGCAGGTCAACCGCCTCTACGTGACCGACGGCGTCGACATCGCCAAGGAATACTACTTCTCGATGCTCGTCGACCGCGCCACCGGCCGCGTCGCGATGATCGCCTCGACCGAAGGCGGCATGGACATCGAGGAAGTCGCCCACTCGACTCCGGAAAAGATCACCACGATCACGATCGACCCGGCCGAAGGCTTCCAGCCCCACCACGGCCGCGCCGTCGCTTTCGGTCTCAAGCTGACCGGCGATCTCAACAAGCAGGCGCAGAAGATCGCCAAGCAGATCTACGAGGCCTTCATGGACCTCGACTGCGACATGCTCGAGATCAACCCGCTGGTGGAAAGCGAAGACGGCCAGCTGCTCGTCCTCGACACCAAGATGAGCTTCGATTCGAACGCACTCTACCGTCACCCCGACGTGCGTGAACTGCGCGACGAGACCGAGGAAGATCCGGCCGAGATCGAAGCCAGCAAGTACGACCTGGCCTACATCAAGCTCGATGGTGACATCGGCTGCATGGTGAACGGCGCAGGGCTTGCCATGGCGACCATGGACATCATCAAGCTCAACGGCTCGTTCCCCGCCAACTTCCTCGACGTGGGCGGCGGCGCCACCACCGAAAAGGTGACCGCGGCGTTCAAGATCATTCTCGGCGATCCCAACGTGAAGGGCATCCTCGTGAACATCTTCGGCGGCATCATGAAGTGCGACGTCATTGCCGAAGGCATCGTGGCGGCGGCCAAGGAAGTGAACCTGGGCGTGCCGCTCGTGGTTCGCCTCGAAGGCACCAACGTGCAGCAGGGCAAGGACATCCTCGCCAACTCGGGTCTGCCGATCGTTCCGGCCAACGACCTGGGCGATGCAGCCAAGAAGATCGTCGCCGAAGTCAAGGCGGCCTGATCGGCCCCACAGGCATCGAAACGACACGCAAAGCGGCGGGGGCCCAAGGCTCCCGCCGCTTTCTTTTTGCCCTTTGAACAGGGCCCGGCCCGGCTCTGTACGCCGGGGACAGCCCCCCTCATGCACTCCCCGGGCCAATTGCCCCTGTATGACTAAAGCCCCTCTTGGGGCGATGGAACAATTGCGGGGGTTGACGTCTTGAGCGTGGGGCGCGATGGCATCCACCGCGCAATTTAATCGCATGGCTAAACAGGCCTGCAGCAGAGTTTGAGAGGACATATTCTCATGAAAATCCTCGTGCCCGTGAAGCGGGTGATCGACTACAACGTGAAGCCGCGGGTAAAGGCGGACGGGTCCGGGGTGGACCTTGCCAACGTGAAGATGAGCATGAACCCCTTCGACGAGATTGCCGTCGAGGAAGCGCTGCAGATCAAGGAAGCGGGCAACGCCGAAGAGGTCGTCGTGGTCTCGATCGGCCCCGCCAAGGCCGCCGAAACCCTGCGCACGGGCATGGCGATGGGCGCGGACCGCGCGATCCATGTCGCTACCGATGAGGAAGTCGAGCCGCTCGCGGTTGCCAAGATCCTCAAGGCCGTGGTCGAGGAAGAGACCCCCGGCCTCGTGATCCTGGGCAAGCAGGCGATCGACGACGATTCCAACCAGACCGGCCAGATGCTCGCGGCTCTCCTGGGCCGTCCGCAGGGCACCTTCGCCTCCAAGGTCGTGGTCGAGGGCGATAGCGTCGCCGTCACCCGCGAAGTCGACGGCGGTCTCGAGACCGTCAAGCTCGCGATGCCCGCCATCGTCACCACCGACCTGCGCCTGAACGAGCCGCGCTACGCCTCGCTGCCCAACATCATGAAGGCCAAGAAGAAGCCGCTCGATGCCAAGACGCCCGCCGACTACGGCGTCGACATCGCGCCGCGCCTCAAGACGCTCAAGGTCGCCGAGCCGCCGGTGCGCAGCGCCGGCATCAAGGTCGAGAACGTCGACGCGCTTGTCGCCAAGCTCAAGGAAATGGGAGTCGCGTAATGAAGACGCTTGTTTGGGTCGAACACGACAACGCCGCCGTCAAGGACGCGACGCTCTCCACCGTCACCGCCGCCGCCAAGCTGGGTGAGGTTCACCTCATCGTTGCAGGCGCAGGCTGCGCGGCCGTCGCCGACGAAGCCGCCAAGATCGCAGGTGTTGCCAAGGTACACCTCGCCGAGGACCCGGCTTACGAACATGGCCTTGCCGAAAACGTCGCACCGCTCATCGTCGAACTGATGGGCCATCACGACGCTTTCCTCGCGCCCGCCACGACCACCGGCAAGAACATCGCGCCGCGCGTCGCCGCCCTGCTCGACGTCATGCAGGTCTCGGACATCCTCTCGGTCGAGGGCGAGAAGACCTTCACCCGCCCGATCTATGCCGGCAACGCGATCGCGACCGTCGAGAGCACCGACGCCAAGCTCGTCATCACCGTGCGCGGCACCGCCTTCGACAAGGCCGCTGCCGAGGGCGGTTCGGCCAGCGTCGAGGCCGTCTCGGGCAAGGGCGATGCGGGTCTCTCCAGCTTCGTGGGCCAGGAAATCGCGACCAGCGAACGTCCCGAGCTCACCAGCGCCAAGGTCATCGTCTCGGGCGGCCGTGCCCTCAAGGATGCGGACACCTTCGAGGCGACCATCCTGCCGCTCGCCGACAAGCTCGGCGCAGCCGTGGGCGCCAGCCGTGCGGCAGTCGATGCGGGCTATGTCCCCAACGACTACCAGGTCGGCCAGACCGGCAAGATCGTGGCTCCCGAAGTCTACATCGCGGTCGGCATCTCGGGCGCGATCCAGCACCTTGCGGGCATGAAGGACTCCAAGACCATCATCGCCATCAACAAGGACGAGGACGCCCCGATCTTCCAGGTCGCGGACATCGGTCTTGTCGCCGACCTCTACGACGCCGTGCCGGAACTTACCGGCAAGCTCTGAGGCTTCGGCCCGAAGGTTTGAAAAGCCCCCGTCCGGCTCCGGCCCGGCGGGGGCTTTTTCGTAGATCGCACGGCATTGCCCTCCCGCGACCGGCTTGCCCCCTGCCCGGCCCCATGCCAGTCTTGGTCAACTGGATCGGGGGATATCGAAATGCGCAGAACGGGTTGGGCCATTGCGGCGGTATCTGGGCTCCTGACGGCGCCGGGCGCGCAGGCCAAGCCGGACACCTTCGTGCTGGAAGCCTCCTCGCCCTGGAACGTGGACTGGGCCGACAACGCCTGCGTCCTGCAACGCATGTACGGCGAAGGCGATGAGGGCGTCCTCCTGCGTTTCATGAACTTCACGCCGGACTACACCTACCAGATCCAGCTCACCGGAGGCCCGGCCAAGCTCAACCTGCCGCACCGGGACATCGACGTCGCCTTTGCCCCCTTCCCCTCCTACGAAGCCGATGCAATCGCAGCGAAGGTCGAAGGCACATACGACTCCCTGCTCTTCACCACCGAGATCGCCATCGATCACGATGAACTTGATCGCATGGACGCCGATCAGCGTGCCTCGGCCCTCGCCAAAGGCGAGGAGCCCGATCGGCATTTCGTGCGTCCCGTTGCCGGCGAGGTGGACCACTTCGATGTCGACCTCGGCCCCCGCACACTCAGATTCAATACCGGCGCTCTCGAGAAGCCTCTGGCCGCCTTGCGCACATGCACTCGGGATCTCTTGCGCCAATGGGGCGTCGATCCCGATGTGCAGGATCAGGTTGCCTACGAAGCGCGTCCTGCCGGAGATGGCGAACTGCGCCGGCAGATGGGTCTGAAATTTCCAAGGAATCTCATTCGCAAAGGCGCACAAGCTCGCGTCAACGTCGTCGTCACGGTCGACCCGCAAGGAAAGATGCAGGGCTGCCGCGTCCCCCTGTCCCAGAATGACCCCAGGTTCGACGAACTGGTATGCGAACGGATGACGAATCTCACGTTCGAGCCCGCGCGGCTTGCCGATGATACCCCGGTCACGAGCTACTGGGCTGTCACGGCCACCTTCATACTAAATTAGGTCAGGTCTGAAGGCTGACGCTCGTAAAGGTTGAGCGCGACCGGGTCCTCGGCATCGGGCTCCTTGCGGTCGTAGGCGACGAAGCCCAGCGCCGTAGCAAGACGCTCGGACGCAAGGTTGCCCTCCTCGATCATGCAGACCATGCGGCGCGGGCCGTGGCGTTCCTCGAACCAGGCGAGACTCGCCTCCATGACCTCGCGGGCCACGCCCTGGCTCCACCAGTCGCGCGCCACGATCCAGCCCGCCTCGGTGACCTCGTCGAAGCCCTTGCCGAAGCCCCGGTTCGAGTGAAACAGGCCGCAGCTCGCGATCATCGCCTCCGATCCATGCGGGCGCACCGCGAAGAGCCCATAGCCGTGCTGGAGCCAGCTTTCGGCATGGCGGATCAGACGCTCCATGTGCTTTTCCGGGTCGGGCGGTGTGGGCGCGAGGTAACGTGTCACCTCCGGATCGGCGAGAAGCGCCATGTGCGCGGCCAGATCCCCCACCCGCGGCTGCCACAGTTCAAAGCGCGCGGTGGTGAGCAGGGGCGCGGTCAGGCCCTCGGGCCAGGGCTCCTGGCTCACAGGAAACGCTCCACGGTATGGATGGCAAGGCCGAAGAGGCCCCCCACCAGCGTCCCGTTGATGCGGATGAACTGGAGGTCGCGGCCGACCGCCCCCTCGATCCGGGCCGAGACCGTCTGGGCGTCCCAGCGCTTCACGGTCTCGGAGACGAGGCGCACGATCTCACTGCCGTAGCGCGCACTCACGCCGACGAGAGTGCGGCGGGCAAAGCGGTTGACCATGACCTGGAGGCGCGCGTCGCCCCCAAGCGCCGCGCCAAGCTGGCCAAGGCCCTGTCCCAGCGTCGCGCCGAGCGAGCCGGAGAGCGCCGCATCAGGGTTGCGCATGGCTTGGAGCAGCGCGGTGCGGCCCCGCTCCCACATCGCCTCGATCCAGGCGCCCAGCGCCGGATTGGCCAGCAGTTCGGCCTTGATGCGCGCCACCCGCGCCTGCATTTCCGGGTCGCTGCGCAAGTCGCGCACGAGGGCCGTCAGCGCCTCGTCGACCTTGCCGCGCAAGGGATGGTCGGGCTGAACGATGATCTCGGCCAGAAGGCGGTAGGTGCCGTCGAGGACCCCGTTGGCAAGGCGCTCGTCCAGGCCGGTCCAGCGCATGATCGTGTTGGCGCGCGCGTGAATCATCTCGCGGATCATCGGCTCGTTGGCCTCGATCACCTCTCCCACCTTGCGCAGCATCGCCTCAAGGACAGGCAGGTGGCGCTGGTCGGCAATCGCGTTCTCGAGCATCTGGGCCAGGAGCGGCGCGGCATCGATCCGCGCGAGCTGTGACTTCAGGCCCGTCTTGACCATGCCCCCCATCTGTTCGGGGTCGAGCGATTCCAGCACATCGGCGAGAAGATTGGCCGCGCCTGCACGGATCCGGGGATTCTCGCCCCGCACCGGATCGCCGAGGAAACCGCCCAGACTCGCGGCAAAGTTGAAGCCCTGCAGGCGCCGCGCGACGACCTGCGGGGTCAGGAAGTTCTCGCGCAGGAAGCGCGCCATGGAATCGGCGATGCGGTCCTTGTTCTCCGGAATGATCGCGGTGTGCGGGATCGGTAGACCAAGGGGGCGGCGAAAGAGCGCGGTGACCGCGAACCAGTCGGCCAGCCCGCCCACCATCGCCGCCTCGGTAAAGGCAATGGCGTAACCCAGCGGCGTGTCCCAGGCGGGAAAGAGCCCGTGCAGGCGGTGAAGCACCAGGAACAGCACGGCCATGGTCAGGAGGAGGCCGGTCGCGAAGAGACGCATGCGGCGCGCCCTGTCCGCCTTGCCGATCTCCTCAAGTGTACTGTCCTGCGCCAAAACTACGCGCCTTTCCCTTATTCGGCAGGAAGCGCGGTCCCCCCTTGCGAACGGGCGTGCGCCTCCTCGGCATGGTGCGGCTCGAACGTCAGCAGCGTCGTGCGCAGCTTGGGGCCGATCCGCTTCTCGAAACCATCGGCAAGGCTAAAGGCTGCGGGCACAATTACCAGAGTAAGCAAGGTGGAGAGGAGGAGACCACCGATCACCACCAGACCCATCGGCGCGCGGAAGGCCCCATCGCCGGAGATCGACAGCGCGGTCGGCACCATGCCCGCCGTCATCGCGACGGTGGTCATCACGATCGGCTGCGCGCGCTTGTGCCCGGCATCGATGATCGCGGTCACCTTCTCCACGCCGCGGTGCATTTCCTCGATCGCGAAATCGATGAGGAGGATCGAGTTCTTGGCAACAATGCCCAGCAGCATCAGAATACCGATGAAGACCGGCATCGAGATCGGCTCGCCCCGGATCGCGATAGCCAGCAGACCGCCGAGCGGCGCCAGGAGCAGCGAGGCCATGTTCACCAACGGCGAGACGAAGCGCTTGTAGAGCAGCACCAGCACCGCGAAGACGAGGAAGATGCCACTGATCACCGCGATGATGAAGTTGGTGATCATCTCAGCCTGCCACTGGTCCTCGCCCACCGGCGCGTTGGAGACACCCATCGGCAGGTTCTGCATGATCGGCAGCTGCTGGATCGCCTCCATCACCGTGCCCTTGATCTGCCCGGGCCCAAGATCCGCGCCGACGAAGACGCGGCGCGCCTGGTTGTAGCGCGCGATCTCGGTGGGACCGGCACCGAAGCGGATTTCGGCCACGCGCTTCAAGGGAACGCTGCCCCCTGCGCTTGTCGTCACCGGCAGGTTCTCGATGGTCGAGAAATCGCGGCGTGAATCCCGGTCGAGCACCACGCGGATCGGTACCTGGCGGTCCGAGAGCGAGAACTTCGCCGCGTTCTGGTCAATCTCGCCCAGGGTCGCGATTCGGATCGTCTGGCTGAGCGCGGTCGTGGTCACGCCAAGCTGGGCGGCGAGGTCGAGCCGGGGCACGATGACAAGTTCAGGGCGCTGGAGGTCGGCCGCGATGCGCGGCGCGACCACGCCCGGGATCTCGCGCATCTGGTCGACCAGGATCTGCGCGGTCTCGTTGAGCTGGTCGGAATCGCTGCCCGAAAGCATGACCGAGATATCGCGGCCCGACCCGAAGCCGCCCGACTGGGTCGCAAAGCTCACGCGCGCATCGGGAATGCGCTGCAGTTCGGGCGCGAGGCGGCGTTCGAACTCGATGCTGGTCGCATCGCGCTTATCGGCAGGCTTGAGCGTGATGTAGAGTGTCGCCTCACCCTCGCGCGAGGCGGCCATGACCAGTTCCACCTCGGACTGCGCCTCGATGATGTGGGTCACCTCGTCGGCCACGGCCTCGGTCTGCTCGAGCGTGGTGCCGGGCACCATCTCGATGTTGACCCGGCTCGTGTCCGAGTTGTTGGCCGGCATGAACTCCTGCGGCAGGCCCAGCAGCAGCGCGAAGGTCACCACCAGTGCGTAAACACCGGCGAGGAAGGCGTAGAAGCGGTGATCGCGCGTGCGCGCGGCCACGCGGTCATGCCAGTAGCGGTACCATTGGCCGAACGTGCCCATGAGGCCCCAGACCAGTCGAAACACCTTGCCTAGGCCAAAGATCACGAGTGGCACGGCCAGCGGGGCGATGAGCGAGGGCAGGACGACCTGCGCGCTGTTGCCAAGCCCCAGCGCGGCCACGCCTGCGGCGAGCGCCTGGAAGGCGACGACGGCCCCCGCAATGCCCGCAAGGAGGAGGACGAAGAGCAGCGCCACGGCCGGGAGCGCGTACCAGCGGCCATGATCCGGGCGCACCAGCGCGGCCTTGCGGCGCAGCGCCTCACGGCTGTCGAGCGTCCAGGCGAGGATCTTCACGTAAAGGTCCATGATCCGCCCGCCACCGTGCTCGGCATGGCCATGCGACTTCAGGAAGTAAGCTGCGACCATCGGCGTGATCATGCGCGCGACCGCAAGGCTGATCAGCACGGCCACGACGATAGTGAGGCCAAAGGCCTTGAAGAACTGCCCCGAAATACCCGGCATCATGCCGACGGGGAAGAACACCGCCACGATCGAGAACGTAGTGGCGACAACCGCAAGGCCGATCTCGTCAGCCGCGTCGATCGAGGCCTGGTAGGCGCTCTTGCCCATGCGCATGTGGCGCACGATGTTCTCGATCTCGACGATGGCATCATCGACAAGGACACCGGCCACCAGGCTCAGCGCGAGCAGCGAGAGGAAGTTGAGCGTGAAGCCCATGAGATCCATGAACCAGAAGGTCGGGATCGCGGAAAGCGGGATGGCGATGGCGGCAATGAAGGTCGCGCGCCAGTCGCGCAGGAACAGGTAGACGATGACGATGGCCAGCACCGCGCCTTCGACCAGCATCTCCATCGAGCTGGTGTACTGCTCGCGGGTGTAGTCCACCTGCGAGAACAGGCGGGTGAAGTGGACCGACGGGTTGGCCTTGCGGATCGCGTCGAGCTTTTCCATCGCGCCATCGTAGACCGCGACGTCGGAGGCCCCGATGGCGCGGTCGAAGCTGAAGGTGACGACCTCGCGCCCGCGCAGCTTGGCCATGCGATAGCGCTCGGAATAGCCGTCGTAGACCTTGGCAACGTCCGACAGCTTGACCTGGCGGCCATTGCCCAGGTTGATGCGCGTCTGCGAAAGGTCATAGGCGCTGTCGGCATTGCCCAGCACGCGCACCGACTGGCGCGACCCGGCGATTTCCGCCTCACCGCCCGCCGCATCGGTGTTCACCTGGCGCAGCACCGTGTTGATGTCGCGCGCGGTCACGCCAAAGGCGATCATCTTGTCGGGATCGACCACGACGCGGATCTCGCGGTCTACGCCGCCGTTGCGGCTGACCGAGGCAAGCCCCTGAACCGAAAGCAGGTTTTTCGAAACAGTGTCGTCGATGAACCAGCTCAGCTGTTCGATGGTCATATCATCGGCGCTGACCGCGAAGACCGCAAGGGTCCCTCCGCCGCCCGCCTCGACCTTGGAGATCTGCGGTTCCAGGATGCCGTCGGGCAGGTCCCCGCGCACCTGATCCACCGCGTTCTTCACCTGGTTGGTCGCCACGTCCGCATCGGTGCCGATGGCAAAGCGCACGAAAGTGACCGAGCTGCCTTCCGAGGCGTTGGATTCAATCTCCTCGACCCCGCTGATCGAGCGCGCAGCGCCCTCGACGATCTGGGTGATCTGGGTCTCGATCTCGGTCGGGGCGGCGCCGGGCTGGCTGATGCGCACGACCACGCCCGGGAAGTCCACATCGGGCATGTTGTTGACGTTCATGCGCCCGAACGAGACCATCCCCGCGATCATCAGACCGATGAAGAAGACGATCGGAATGATCGGGTTGCGGATCGACCAGGCCGAGATGTTGCGAAAGTTCATGTCTGTCCCTGCCCGACGCGTCAGTCCGCGGCCTTGGCCATGCGCGGCTCGACGGTGTCCTCGGGATTGAGGAAGCCGCCAGCGCGCAGGACAACCGTCTCGGTGCCCGCAAGGCCCTTGGAGATGACGATGCCATCGGCGGTAACGAGCCCGGTTTCGACCCCGCGCCGCGCCACCTTGTTGTCCTTGCCCACGACATAGACGAAGCTGCCCTCGGCATCGCTCTGGATCGCCGATTCCGGAAGCATCGGCGCGACCACGGTGCCGCTGGTCAGCGTGGCGCTGGCAAAGCCGCCCGGACGCAGCGCGCGGTCATAGGCAAGCGCGATGCGCGCGGTGCCCTGGCGCGACGTGGGATCAATCACGGGCGAGACCTGCCAGACCTGCCCGGTGAAGGCGCGCTCCGAGCCGACCGGGGTCACCTCGGCCTGCGCTCCGACGCGCACGCGCGCCAGGTCGTCCTCGCTGAGATTGGCGAGCAGTTCCATCTCGCCGCCCTTGGCGAGGCGGAAGAGCACGCTCGAGCCGCCGCCCACGACCTGCCCCGGCTCAACATTGCGTTCGAGCACGAGCCCGGCGGCGGGCGCGACGATGTTGAGGCGCGCGGCCTGGGCCTGGAGCTGGCGCAGCGAGGCGCGGGCCAGTTCGACCTGGGCCAGCGCGGCATCGCGCGTGGCGGTGAGGCGATCAACGTCGGCCTTGGAGATGAACCCGCGATCGACCAACTGGAGCGCGCGGTCGAGGTTCGACTGGGCGAGGCGCGCGTCGGCCTGGGCGGCCTTGATCTGCGCGGCCTGGCTGGCCTGCTGCTGGACCTGTACCGAACTGTCGACAACGGCGAGCACCTGGCCTGATTTTACCCAATCCCCCGGTTCGACGAGAACGCGGCGGACTTCGCCGCCCTCACCCACCGAGCCGATCGGCATGGCGCGGCGCGCGGCGAGCGATCCGGTGGCGGTGATCGTGCCCACGACGGTCGAACGCCCCGGCTTGACGACGGTCACGACGGGTACCTGCGCCGCCTCGACCGGGCCGGTTTCCGCGCCGCTATGGAGGTAGAACCAGATTCCCACGATGAGCACGAAGGCCCCGGCAACGCCAAGCCAGATCAGCCGCGAGGAGCCTTTCTCCGGCCCTTGCGCCTGCGCCTCGTGCGCCTCGAAAGCCCCGTCCGCGCCCGTCTGTGCGCCAAGGTCCTCCTTGCTCACGACTTCGGCGCGATCCTTGTCCAACTTGCTCGTGTAATTCATTCCGTCACCGCACTGGCCGCATCGTCCCGGCACCCTCACAGGTCCCCCAGTTTCCCGTGCAAGGTCACGCATCGCCCCGCACGGCCCGGATCATGGCCGTTAATCCCTGATCCTGACGTATACGTGCGCGCTCTAAAGGTGGCAACGCGGTCTCGCTCCAGATACGCCCCGGATCGACCAACGACTTGTCGCCTCGTTCAACGGCATGGAACCAAGAGGCATAGAAAAACGGCGGCAAACCCAAAAGGTTCGCCGCCGTTTGTCGGTCCCGCGGAACTGATCGGGGGTGATCAGTACTTTTGCTGGCGCTCGTAGAGATCGCGGTAGTGCTGGATGCGCGTCACACGCAGCCCCTGCATTCCCGAACGATCCACGGCACGCTGCCAGGAGGCGAATTCCTCGAGCGTCAGCTGGTAACGTTCACACACTTCGTCGATGGTCAGCAGACCGCCATTGACGGCAGCCACGACCTCGGCCTTGCGGCGCACGACCCAGCGCGTGGTATTGGCGGGGGGAAGCGACTCCAGAGTGAGCGGTTCACCCAGCGGCCCGATTACCTGCGCGGGTCTGATTTTCTGGTTTTCGATCATCTTAGCCCTCGCCCACCGGTTTTGCTGGAGCCGGTGGTGAGCCTCTCTTTGTCCATTCGGACTTGCCATTGCTTGAAGCAGTACGGTTAATGAGCATTAGGGACTCTTATTAAGGATTTTCCACGGGTCGTTCGGGGGCTTTCATCAAGCAGGAAAAGTTCGCGCTTTCATCCAGTTGCATCGTCAAACCTGCCTCCCGCACCGCCGGCCCGAGGCACATGGCCCGTCGGGAGCCCTCCGGCGCTCGCAGCCTTCCCGGTAGGACCACACCAAACGAACCGGCTTATGGCGGCAGAATAGGGCTCACATGGTCAATGGAAGATTAATGACAGGCCCAGGGCGATCCCAATGGCCGCGCCTTCGCGCCGATCGGGTAGGAATTCGCGACGAGGCGCTGTATGAGCGCTCCCCATGTCCCCTGACGCAAACCTCTTCAACGGCCTCGATCCGGCCGACCTGTTCCAGTTGCCCGCGCCGCTCTCGGCGCGCCGCATCGTCGTCGCCATGTCGGGCGGTGTCGATTCCTCGGTCGTCGCCGCGCTCGCAGCGGCCACCGGCGCCGAGACCATCGGCATCACCCTGCAACTCTACGACTACGGCGCCGCCACGGGCCGCAAGGGCGCGTGCTGCGCAGGCGACGACATCCGCGACGCACGCGCAGTCGCCGATCGCCTCGGCATCGCCCACTACGTCTTCGACCACGAGAGCGCGTTTCGCGAAGAGGTCGTCGACCGTTTCGCCGACGACTACCTCGCTGGACGCACCCCCATCCCCTGCATCCGCTGCAACATGGGGCCCAAGTTCACCGACCTTCTGCAGATGGCGCGCGACCTGGGCGCCGATTGCCTCGCCACCGGCCACTACGTGCGCCGCGTGGAAGGCCCTGCAAGCTCCGAACTGCACCGCGCGGCCGACCCGGCGCGCGACCAGAGCTACTTCCTCTACGGTACGACCGAGGCCCAACTCGACTTCCTGCGCTTTCCCCTCGGCGGCCTGCCCAAGACCGAGACACGGCGCCTCGCCGAAGCGGCGGGCCTGCGCGTCGCGGACAAGCCCGACAGCCAGGACATCTGCTTCGTGCCCGACGGCGACTACGCCAAGATCGTGCGCTCGGTCCGTCCCGAGGGGGCCGCGCCCGGCGACATTGTCCATGTCGAGACCGGCGCGGTCCTCGGATCGCACCAGGGCGTGATCCACTACACCGTGGGCCAGCGCCGCGGGCTCGAGATCGGTGGCCAGCCCGAACCGCTCTACGTGGTGGGGATCGATGCGCCCTCACGCCGGGTCCTTGTCGGCCCGCGCCATCTGCTGGCGGTCGCTTCGGCCCGAATCATCGAGACCAACCGGATCGGCCCTCTCCCCGAGGGCACGCCGCTCACCGCCAAGGTCCGTTCGCTGGCCAAGCCCGTGCCCGTCACGCTGGAAGGTCCGCTCGGCGAGGGTGCGGAGACCACCTTGCGCTTCGCCAATCCCGAATACGGCGTCGCGCCGGGTCAGGCCGCGGTGATCTATGCGGGCGAACGCGTGGTCGGCGGGGGCTGGATCGAAGACACCACGCCCGCCACCCCGCTCTGAGCGAAGCGCCCGATCACCCGTCCCAGGGCTCGAGACGGCAACCATGGCGGCTGTCGTAGCGCGCACTCTGGTAGCCGAGCAGCGGGAGCCCGGCGCTGACGCTGCGCGTCTCGGTATCCTCGCTGAGCCAGACGCGCCCCGCGATGCCGCCAAGCGGGGCCACCGCGAGGTCGGCCTCGCAGCTTTTGAGATCGCGCTGCGAGACATGGCGGCACACGCAGCCGAGCCGCGCGGCATAGGCGCCCCCGATGCGCGTCCGCTCGCGCAAGTCCGCCCACTGCCAGGCCAGGAGCCCTGCCCCCACCAGCAGCGCCAGGACCACCAGGTTGCGCAGCCAGCGCGAAGGCTGGCGGGCGGCATGGGGAGCGCGCGGGGCTTTGGCGGAAGGCTGGCCCTCCGACGCACGCCCACGCTCAGGTCCACGCGATGCCTGTCGCTGCTGCCAGGCCTGCCGCAGCTTGTCCCCGGCTCCCGATTTGGGCGGTGTTGCCATTCCCGATCTTCTCGCACACTACACCGCGCGTCATGCCGGTGTATCCGATCCGCCTTATCCTCCCGCTGCTGGCCCTGCCAAGCCTGTGGGCCTGTGGAGAACCCGCGAGCGAGGGACCGCCCCCGCCCAGCACCGAGGCCGAAGCCGCCATCACCGATGACGGAGGAGCGCCCCACGCCGAACTCGGCCGGGCAATCGACGGCCTCTTCAACACCGATGCGGTCGGCCCGACCCATGCGCTTGTCATCATGAAGCGCGGGTCGGTCATCGCCGAGCGCTATGGCCCCGGTATCTCCGACACGACGCGCCTGCCGGGATGGAGCGCGGGCCAGTGCATCACCAGCCTGATGATCGGCCAGCTGGTCAGCGACGGGCGCCTGCGCCTCAACGAATCGGCGCCTGTCCCCGAATGGCGCCGGCCGGGCGATCCACGCGGCGAAGTGACGCTGCGCCAGCTTCTCCAGATGCGCTCGGGCCTGCGCTTTGCCAAAGGCCGCCCGGGCCGCGAAGGCGGCATCACGGAGCAGTCCGATGCGATGCGCCTCCTCTACCTCGACGGGCGCGACGACATGGCCGCCTACGCCGAGGCACAGCCGCTGGAATCGCCTGCAGGCCAGACTTTCGCGGATTCAGGCGCAAACGCGATCATCCTCGCCGATCTTGCCGCGCGAGTCCTTGCCCCGGACGGATCACCCGAAGCGCGCCGCGCCGCGGTCATGGGCTACCTGCAAAGCCGCGTCCTCACCCCCATCGGCATGGAATCGACCCAGGCCGGCTTCGACCGGGCGGGCACGCTGATCGGCTCGGGCATGATTCACGCCAACGCGCGCGACTGGGCCAAGCTCGCCGAATTCCTGCGCCACCGCGGCTCCGTCGCTGGCGCGCAGATCCTGCCGCGCCGCTGGATATCCTTCATGCGCGAGCCCAGCCCACGCAACGCGGCCTACGGCGCCGGGGTCTGGCTCAACACCGCACCGCCGGGCGAAACCGCACGGCTCTGGCCCGCCACCGCACCGGCCGATGTCTTCGCGTGCCTTGGGGAATACGGGCAGTACGTCGTAAGCTCGCCCGAACAGCTCCTGACCGTGGTGCGCCTGGGCCGCAGCGCGCCCAACCAGGAACGCGCCGTGCACGAGCGCATCGGGGCGCTTCTGGCGTTGTTTCCGGGCGGAAAGTAACAGTTAAAAGAGTCAGAAAGACGATTCCGAGGGCCATCGCCCTCGGGCTCCCAGAATCGTCACCCTCACCTCCCACGCGCCACCTTGGGTGCGAATGGTGAGGTCGCCGATTTTCGGGTCAAGGGGTTATGACCCCTTGAAAAATATCTATTTCTAAAGCTTCACGTCCTGCTCCAACCCGACACGGATCGGCGGCAGCACATCGCGGCCCGCAGCGCCCTTCTCGTCGACCAGGCCATCGGGATCGGTGTGAATCAGGATTTCGACGCCGGGGAATTCGGCCTCGAGGCGATGCTCGATGCCGTCCATCACCCGGTGCGCCTCACGCACGGTCATCTGCGGGTCGACCCAGATATGGAACTGCACGAAGTCCTTGTCGCCCGAGGTCCGCGTGCGCAGGTCATGGACCCCGCTGATGTCAGGAAACGTCGCCAGAAGCTGCAGGAAGCGCTGCTTCTTCTCCTCCGGCCACTCGTGGTCCATAAGCTGGTCGAGCACCTCGTCCGAAGCGCCCCAGGCCCCGTAGGCAAGCCAGGCCGCAATACCGAAGCCGAACAGCGCGTCCGCGCCCGCAACGCCCACATAGGTGTCAAGGACAAGGGCCACGATCACCGCGAGATTGAGGAAAAGGTCCGACTGGTAGTGTACGCTGTCGGTGGTGATCGCGAGGCTGCCGGTGCGGCGGATGACGTGGCGCTGCCAGGCCAGCAGCGCGAGCGTGACCGCGATTGCCGCGATCGAGACGCCGATGCCCTGCTCGGCCGCCTGGACCTCGTTGCCCACGAGCAGCCGCTCCACCGCGCGCGCGGCAATGCCCAGCGCCGAGATGACGATGAGCACGATCTGGAACAGCGCGGTGATCGCCTCGGCCTTGCCGTGCCCGAAGCGGTGCTTGTCGTCGGCCGGCTGCGCCGCGATCCACACGCCCAGCAGCGTCGCCAGGCTGGCGACGAGATCGAGCGTGGTGTCGGCAAGACTGCCCAGCATCGCGGTCGAATCGGTGCTGATCGCCGCCCAGATCTTGAGCACGAGCAGAAACAGCGCCGCCGCGATACTGGCGAACGCCGCACTGCGGGTCAGCATTGCGCGGACCTGGCTGCGTCCATCGCTCATGAATCAATTCCCATCGAAACCAGAGACATCAGGGGTAGAGCAGCGTGCTCGACCAGGGCCCCTCGCCCACCCGCTCGAAACGGCGGCGTTCGTGAAGACGGTAGGGACGGTCCTGCCAGAACTCCATGGCGACCGGCACCACGCGGTAGCCGCCCCAGTGCGCGGGGCGTTCGACTTCGCCACCCTCAAAGCGCGCGCGCACCTCTTCGTAGCGGGCCAGGAAGGTCTCGCGGCTGTCGAGCGGGGCGGACTGGTCGGAGGCGACCGCGCCGAGCTGCGAATCGCGGTGACGCGAGTGGAAGTAGGCGTCAGCTTCCGCGGGCGTCACCGGGCTCAGGGCTCCCTCGATGCGGATCTGGCGGCGCAGGCTCTTCCAGTGGAACAGCAAGGCGACGTGCGGGTTCACCGCGATTTCACCGCCCTTGCGGCTGTGGCCATTGGTGTAGAACACGAAACCATCGGGGCCATGGCCCTTCAGGAGCACCATGCGCACCGAGGGCACACCTTCAGGCGTTGCCGTTGCCAGGGCCATCGCGTTGGAATCGTTCGGCTCGGTCCCGCGCGCTTCGTCGTACCAGGCGCTGAACAGGGCAAAGGGATCGCCATCGGGGATGACTTCGCGGGTCTGTTCGGATTCCATCGTATCTCGTCCTGTTGCTGTGGCCGTAGGCTCCACGTCGCCAGCAAGGTACCACCCGTTTTGGGGGCGACCTTGATCGGCGCCACGTGGGCGCTTCGCGCCGCCGAATAGCCCGCCCCACCGCGCCTGGGAAGGTCCGGGGCGGGTATTGCAGCCACAGCAAACGAAAAAGCACCTCCCCGGCATCGCGAAGAACTTGTCGGAACGCGCTCTACAACCTAGCTAAGTGGCATTATGGCAACAGATCCTTACACCACTCTCGGCATCGCACGTGGCGCTAGCGAGAAGGACATCAAGTCCGCGTACCGCAAGCTCGCCAAGGAGCTCCATCCCGACCGGAACAAGGACAACCCGAAGGCGGCCGAACGCTTCTCGGACGTGACCCGTGCCTACGACCTTCTTTCCGACAAGGAAAAGCGCGCCCAGTTCGACCGCGGCGAGATCGACGCGGAGGGAAACCCTACCATGCCCTTCGGGGCCGGTGGTTTCGGCGGTGGCGGCGGTCATCGATCCGGCATGGGCGGCGGCGCGGGCGGTTTTGGTGGTTTCGGCGGAAACGACGGGATTGACCTTGAGGACCTGTTCGGCGGCATTTTCGGCGGCGGCGGCCAGCGCGGCGGCCCTGGAGGAATGGGTGGCGGCATGGGCGGTGGCTTTGGCGGCGGGCGTTCGCGCTCGGCCCCGCGCGGCGCCAACGTCAACTACCGCCTCTCGGTCTCGCTGACCGACGCGGCCGAGCTCGCCAACCAGCGCATCACCCTGTCCGACGGCAAGACCATCGATCTCAAACTGCCCAAGGGGGTCGAGGACGGCACCCAAATGCGCCTTTCGGGCAAGGGTGAGCCGGGTCCGGGCGGCGCGGGCGATGCGATCATCACCATCTCCATCGCGCACCACCCCTATTTCGAGCGCGACGGCGACGACCTGCGCCTCGACCTGCCGATCACCCTCGACGAGGCGCTCAGCGGCGCGAAAGTACGCGCGCCCACCGCATCCGGCGCGGTCATGCTGACGGTTCCGGCCGGTTCCAGCTCGGGCAAGACGCTGCGTCTCAAGGGCAAGGGCATGACCCGCAAGGACGGCACGCGCGGCGACGAGCTCATCCGTCTCGAAATCACCCTGCCCGAGGGCGACGAGGATCTCGCCAAGCGCCTTGAGGGCTGGAAGGATGCCCGCAACGTGCGCGAACGCATGGGGGGCTGATCCGGGAGCAGCTGATGCGGGAGACGGGTAAGTTCGGCTTGTCCCTCCCCGGCCTCCCTCGCGCGCAGCGCGGTCTCTTCTGGCTCCGATCCGGACCCTCCGGCACCGATTTTGCGCGCAAATCGGGCGCTAGTCCTTGCCCAACGCGCAAAACTCACCTAAGTCGGGCCGGTACGGCCGCTCCGCGAAGGGGCGGCCCTTATTGTTTCCGCCGGAGATAGAGACATGAGCCAGCCCACTCCGCTGATGCCGCACGCGACCGCCTCGTGGCTGGTCGACAACACGGCGCTCTCGTTTGAACAGATCGCGGATTTCTGCGGTCTGCACATGCTTGAAGTCCAGGCCATGGCCGACGATCTGGCCTCGGCCAAGTACACCGGCCGCGACCCCGTGCGCGCGGGCGAGCTGACGATGGAAGAGATCGAGAAGGGTCAGGCGAATCCGGAATACCGTCTGCGCATGCACCGCGCACCGGTAACCGTCAGCCGCACCAAGGGCCCGCGCTACACGCCGGTGTCCAAGCGCCAGGACAAGCCCGACGGCATCGCCTGGATCCTGCGCAACCACCCCGAGGTCTCGGACGCGCAGGTCGGCAAGCTGATCGGCACGACCCGCAACACCATCGCGGCAATTCGCGACCGTTCGCACTGGAACATCGCCAACATCACGCCCAAGGACCCGGTCACGCTGGGCCTGTGCTCGCAGCGCGAGCTGGACGCGATGGTCTTCAAGGCCGCCAAGAAAGCCGGTATCGAGAACGAAGGCGCGACCGACGAACGCCTCGTCGATGACCGCCAGGCCCTCATCGAGGAACTGCGCGCCGAACGTGACGCCGCCGCCAAGGCCGCCAACGAGGCCGCGCAGGAGGCCGAAGCCGCCGCCTGGCTCCAGGCCAAGCGCGCTGCCGAAGCCGAGGAACGCGGCGAGTAAGCTGGTCCCGCACACACGAATACCAAAAAGGCCCGTACGAAAGTGCGGGCCTTTTTCGTCGGTAAGACAAAGAAAGAAAGTATTGATTCAAGGGGCCATCGCCCCTTGACCCCAAAATGGGCGACCTCGCACTTCTCAGCCAAGGCAGCGCGCGGGGCGTGAGCTAGACAGTTTTGGGAGCCCGAGGGCGATGGCCCTCGGAACTTACTTCACGCCAGAACGGAGTCCTTTTCCTCGTCGGCGACGACTCCGATCGCAGGCGGCATGCCACCGCCGTTGGGCGCCAGACGTCCCTCGATGCGCGCGCCCTGTTCGACCGTGAGCGTGTCGTAGGCGACATCGCCCTCGATCTTGCCCGAGGCGAGAATGACGATCTCGCGCGCAGCGACAGTGCCGCGAACAGTGCCCGAGATACGCACGCTATCGGCCTTGATCGCGCCGGTGATCTCGCTCTCAACGCCCTGCACCAACGCAGCGCAGGTGATGTCGCCGGTCACCCGGCCATCGATGTGCAGATCGGCGCTCGCCTCGATGTCCCCGGTGATGAGCGTGTCGCTGCCGAGCACGGAAAAGGTCGCAGAGCCGCTCGAACGCGAAGTGGCAACGGGCTTGGGCATGGGATCGGCCTTACTGCTTTTGAACATGGGCGGAGGCCTCGAGGAAGGGACGTGGATTGACCGGCTTTCCGTTGAGGCGCACTTCGAAGTGGAGGTGCGAGCCGGTGGAACGGCCGGTGCTGCCCATCAGGGCGATGGTCGAGCCGGCTTCCACCTTGTCACCGACCTTGGACTTGAAACGCGAAAGGTGCGCATAGCGGGTCATCAGGCCATTGCCGTGACGCACCTCGATGCAGTTGCCATAGCCGTGGCGGCGCCCGACGAAGGTCACCTTACCCTTGGCCGCGGCGTAGATCGGCGAGCCCAGCGGTCCGGGAAAGTCGAGCCCGGCGTGGAAGGCCGCGCCGCCCGTGAACGGGTCCGAGCGGTAGCCGTAGCTCGACGACACATAGGCCACCGAGGCGGGCTTCACCTGCGGGATCGAGGCAAGGCCGTTCTCCAGCGCATCCATACGTGCAAGGCTGGCGCCCAGACGCTGGAAACGCGGATCGACGCTTCCATCGGCACGGGTCGCGAGTTTGATCAGCGGACCACCGCGCGCCGAAGCGCGGCTTGCAGGGGCATTGGCCACCATGGTCATGGGATTGAGACCCAGCTTGCGGATCGCCGCGCTCGCGCTTTCGGCGCGGCGGTCGGCGTAGCGGGTGAGATTCTCGACGAAGGCGATCTGGCGCGCTTCGAGTCGGGCCAGTTCGCTCGCCTCGGGAACGGCCGCGCTGACCTTCTCGATCGTGCGCTTGGCTTCCGCGTCGCTGTTGGAGACGGTCTCACCGGCCTTGGTGTCGCGCGGAAGGTCACCGATGTGGGCCTCGACCATCTGTTCGATGAACTTCTGGCGGCGGGCGAGATCGGATGCGACCTCGTCGATGCCTTCGCGGTAATTCTCGACGCGGTCCTCGGCCCGGGCGACCCTGGCCTCGCGGCTGAGCAGTTCGGCCTCTTGCGACGACGCGCTCATGCGCTCGATCGCGACAGCGCCCATCGACCCGAGCCAGACGGTGGCAAGCGCACCAGCGGCGCCCGCGGCGACCATCTGGGTCCGCGACGAAATCCGGATGAAATGGACATGCCCCTGAGAACGCATGATAAATTCGCGATCCGGGAAGCCTGCCCGCAGGCGCGACCATAGCGCCCTGACAGATGTAAGCTTCAAAACGACCCCACGCTGTGGCTTATTACCAGTCCCCGGCAGACCGGCTAGCAGGGGAGGGTTAACAAGGCGAATCGAGCCGCCCCGCACCATGTGCATTTCAGGGTGAACCGTTCATCGAAAGCGATGAACCGAAGGAACCATTTCTGCTCCCAGTCCTTGTTTGAGTAATGCGCACAAGATTGCACATTCATGAATGTACACTTCGTACAAACCCTAGGTGAACGCCGAAAAACCGGCGCAGGCGGACCAGTCTGGCCCCCTGCTTGCCGGGCGCGACCGTGACACACTGCAATACAGATGGTAGGCCGCACCCTATGACAGTTGAAACTCTTTCCGCCGACAGCAACGCTGTCGAAACCCCCGAAGCCCTCGTCGCCCGCATTGCCGCCGACGGCCGCGCCGCCCAGCGCGTGCTCGCCCGCATGAGCGATGCGCAGAAGGCCGAGGCCCTGCGCGCCGCCGCCAAGGCGCTGCGCGCGGATGAAGCCGCAATTCTCGAAGCCAACGCCAAGGACATCGCTGCTGGCGAGGAGAAGGGCCTCTCGGGCGCCATGCTCGACCGCCTGCGCCTCGACGCTGATCGTCTGGCCGGGATCGCCGATGCGGTCGACCAGGTCGCCTCGCTGCCCGATCCAGTCGGCTCGGTGATCGAGGAAACGAGCCGCCCAAATGGCCTCAAGATGAGCCGCGTGCGCATCCCCATCGGCCTCATCGGCATCATCTACGAAAGCCGGCCCAACGTGACCGCGGACGCGGCCGCGCTGTGCTTGCGCTCGGGCAACGCCGCACTTCTGCGCGGCGGCAGCGAGGCGGTGCATTCCAACCACGCGATCCGCGCCGCCTTCGCCAAGGGCCTGGAAGAGGCGGGCATTCCCGCCGCCGCGATCCAGCTCGTGCCGACCCAGGACCGCGCGGTCGTGGGCGCCATGCTCACCGCCGCCGGCCTCATCGACATGATCGTGCCGCGCGGGGGCAAGAGCCTTGTCTCGCGCGTGCAGTCGGACGCCCGAGTGCCCGTGCTCGCGCACCTCGACGGGATCAACCACACCTACATCCACTCCGCCGCCGACCCCAAGGTCGCCAAGGAGGTCGCCGTCAACGCCAAGATGCGCCGCACGGGCATCTGCGGCGCGATGGAGACTCTGCTGCTCGACGCGCAGTTCCCCGGTTCGGCCGAGGTCGTCTCGGCGCTGATCGAGGCGGGCTGCGAACTGCGCGGCGATGCCCGCGCCCGCTCGCTCGACTCGCGCATCCTCTCGGCCGACGAGGCTGACTGGGATACCGAATACCTCGACGCCATCGCCTCGGTCGCCGTGGTGGACGGCCTCGACGCCGCGCTCGACCACATCGCCGCGCACTCCTCGGGCCACACCGACGTCATCATCACCAAGGATGACGAAGCCGCCGAACGCTTTCTCGCCGAAGTCGACAGCGCGATCGTCATGGTCAACGCCTCGAGCCAGTTCGCCGACGGCGGCGAGTTTGGCCTGGGCGCCGAAATCGGCATCGCCACGGGCCGCCTTCACGCGCGCGGCCCGGTCGCCCTGGAAGGCCTCACCACCTACAAGTGGCAGGTACGCGGAACCGGACAGGCACGTCCCTGATCCGGGCGCCCCGCGGCGCTGAAACGGACTGTACAAGCGGCCGCGAGCTTTGCAGCTTCGCGGCCGCTTTCCTATCTGAAGACCATGGAATCAGCCCCATGATCCGTCAAAGGCAGAAGAGGAAATGACCTTTTCAAGGGATCATCACCCCTTGCCCCCAGAACCGGCGACCTCACCTTTCTCGTCTCTGGTGGCGTGCGTAAGGTGAGGCAGACCGTTCGGGGAGCCCGAGGGCAATGGCCCTCGGTTTCATCTTTCGGATTGTTTTTCGATTTCTGGGAATTCGGATTGCGCAGAAGCTCAACCCTATAGATCCGAACCGATCCCCCCTTCTCAAACTGAGTTCAAGGAGCCCGCTCCCATGAAGTACAACCGCCTCGGCCGCACTGGCCTGCTCGTTTCCGAACTGTGCATGGGCACGATGACCTTTGGCGAGAGCGAGGGGATGTGGTCAGTCATGGGTGGGCTGCAGCAGGACGCGGTGAACGGCCTCGTGCGCCAGGCCCTCGATGCGGGCATCAACTTCATCGATACGGCCAACGTCTATTCCGAGGGGCGCTCCGAGGAAGTGACCGGCAAGGCGCTGAAGGATCTTGGCATTTCGCGCAGCGAAGTCGTGATCGCAACCAAGGCGCTGGGCCCCATGGGCGAAGGCGTCAACCAGCGCGGCGCCTCGCGCTACCATCTCATGGACCAGATCGATGCAAGCCTGGCCCGCATGGGCCTCGACCATGTCGATCTCTACCAGATTCACGGGTGGGACCCGCTGACGCCGGTCGATGAAACCCTGCGCGCGCTCGACGACATCGTGCGTTCGGGTCGGGCCCGTTACATTGGCGTTTCGAACTGGGCGGCCTGGCAGATCGCCAAGGCACTGGGCATCTGCGAGCGCCTCAGCCTCCACCGCTTCGCCTCGCTCCAGGCCTATTACTCCATCGCCGGACGCGACCTCGAGCACGAGATCGCGCCGATGCTGGAGAGCGAAGGGCTGGGCCTGATGGTCTGGAGCCCGCTCGCCGGAGGCTTCCTCTCGGGCAAGTACACCCGTTCGGGAGAGGCCGAGAGTGGCCGGCGCACCAGCTTCGACTTCCCCCCCGTCGACAAGGAGCGCGCCTTCGACGTGATCGAGACGATGCAGGCGATGGCCGCCGACAAGGGCTGCAGCGTGCCGCAGATCGCGCTCGCCTGGCTGCTCGCCAAGCCCGCCGTCACCAGCGTGATCGTGGGCGCCAAGCGGCCCGAGCAGCTGGCCGACAACCTGGGTGCAAGCGACCTCGAGCTCACTGCGGACGAGATGGCCACGCTCGATTCAGCGATGCCGCGTAGCCCCATCTATCCGGGCTGGATGATCGAACGTCAGGGCGGCTACCGCCAGGGCGCCAAGGCGGGCGAGGCACCCCGTTCGTGATTCGGATACGGCGATGACGAGACAAGGCCCCGTCACCGGCCTTCTGGGCGGCAGTTTCAATCCGGCGCACGGCGGTCACCGGCGCATCAGCCTCTTTGCCCGCGAGGCCTTGGGGCTCGACGAGGTCTGGTGGCTGGTCTCGCCGGGCAATCCGCTCAAGTCCGCGAAGGACATGGCGCCGCTCGCCGCGCGCTACGCCTCGGCCCGCGCGCAGAGCCGCCGAGCGCGGATTCGCCCGACCGCGATCGAGCGCGAACTGGGCACCCGTTTCACTGCCGACACGCTGCGCGCGCTCGTGCGGCGCTACCCCAAGCGGCGCTTCGTCTGGCTCATGGGGGCTGACAACCTCGCGCAATTCCATAAGTGGAAAGACTGGCGCGGCATCGCGCGCACCATGCCGATTGCGGTTATCGCCCGTCCGGGGTATGATGGCCTTGCTTTCGCGAGCCCCGCGATGGCCTGGTTCAGGCGCTACCGGACGCCCGTTGCCAGTCTCAGACGTCCGGTGAGATGGAGCGCACCCGCGCTGGTGACATTGCGATTCGACCCCGATACGCGGTCGGCCACGGATATCCGCAAGGCCGATCCGGACTGGGCCCGGAAGTCCCTGAACGGCCAATCCGGCCACAGGCTTTCGCGCGATGCCGTCACGCACCGCCCCATTGGTGGAGATGCTGCGTGAGCAAGGCGCCCCGCCTTTCCCGCGTATCTTCCGGCCAAACCCGCAAAACCGATCGTGCTTCCAGCCTGGCCACCCTTTCGGGGTGTCTGCGCCGGTCCTGCATGGTCCCCTGAAAGGAGCAGTAAACCCCTAGATGCCACAGGCACATGTACAGCCGGTGCCGACCGGCGAAACGCCCCCGGCCGTGACGGACAACGACGATCCGCTTCTGGCCGTAGTCCTGCAGTCGCTCGACGACGATCAGGCGCAGGATCTTGTGACGATCGACCTTGAAGGCAAGTCGAGCATCGCCGACTTCATGGTCATCGCGTCTGGCCGTTCGACCCGCCAGGTCGCCGCCATGGCGCAGAAACTCGGCGAAAAACTGAAAGCAAACGGCTTCGGCAACCCCCGCATCGAAGGCCTTCCGGCCGCCGACTGGGTGCTGGTCGATGCTGGCGGCGTGATTGTCCACCTGTTCCGTCCCGAAGTGCGCACGTTCTACAATCTGGAGCGCATGTGGGGCTTTGACGGACCGTCCGGCGCGGCCTGAGGCCGCCCGCCCACGCCGAAGACGATCACCCGGCCCGCTGACAGGGCCGGACAACCGCGAAGGGATTGCCGCAGGGTGCGTGGACGCACGCCCGTGCGCCAACCTGCCCTTTGCGCCTCTGGTGCCGCGCGCTTGCACGCCCACCGAGGGCCAATCCTTCCCACATGGGGGCAGGGCTGTTCACATGCGCCCCGGCGCTCTAGAACGCGCGCCATGCTCCTTCACATCATCGCGCGCGGCAAGATCGCCCGGTCACCCGAGGCCGAACTGCTCGAACGCTACGCCAAGCGCCTGACCTGGCCCTTCAAGCACACCGAACTGCCCGATGTCGGCGGCAAGATTCCCGCGCCGGTGCAAACGCCTGTGCGCGAGGTTCTCCTCGATGAACGCGGCAAGGCAATGTCGTCCGAAGACTTCGCTGCCCTCCTTGGCCGCTGGCGCGACGACGGGGTGCGCGAATGCCGCTTCCTGATCGGTGCGGCGGATGGCCACGGCGACGAAGCCCGCGCCAGGGCCGACCACCTGCTGTGCTTTGGCAAGATGACCTGGCCCCACCTCATGGCCCGCGCGATGCTGGCCGAGCAGCTCTTTCGCGCGACCGCGATCCTGTCCGGGCATCCCTATCACCGCTCGGGGTAAGGCAGGGATTTGATTCAAGGGACCATCGCCCCTTGACCCCGGAATCGGCGAGCTCACCATTCTCAGCTCAGGTCGCGCGCGGAAGGTGAGCCAGACAATTTGGGGAGCCCGAGGGCGATGGCCCTCGGATTCATCCTTCTGCCTGTCAGATTCCGTCCTGAAATTTCAGGCCCTTCAATCTCATGGCTGAACGCCCTTAGGGCTATTTGCCTTTCCGATTCCCATGGCTCTTCGCCATCAGGAACATCGCCACGGGCATCAGGCAGCCAGCAAGAAATCCGATCCCTGCGCCCCACATAGACCCGCTGTTGCCCCCGAGAATCGCTCCGAGGATGGCGCCGACCACGAACAGGACGGCGGGCATGAGGCACCCGATGGCAAACATGTATGGTCTTCACTTCTATCCGCTTCTGCGCGCGCAGATAGGTATTTTCCTGAGAATGTCAGCCCTTGCGCCGCCACTCCCCCTTCCGCCCTGCTCCGCTCTGGCCTAGGAAACCGGGAATGACCCGCACGCTGCGCCTGTTCCTGATCTCCGGCATCGCCGCCGCAGGCCTGCTCGCTGGCCATGCGCTGTCGCAGACGGATCCCTTCTCCGACGCCGCCCCCAGGCTCGATGCCGCGAAGACCCGAGAGCAAATCCGCGCCGCCGAGCGCGAGGGGGCCGAGGTGCGCAAGCGCGCCGAAGCGCTGGAAAAGCGCGCCCGCGCCGCCTCCGAAGCGGTCGAGAAGACTGCCCGCGAGGCCGCCGCGCTCGCCGCGCGCATCCAGGAAAACGAGGCCGAGATCGCGGTGCAGGAAGGCAAGGTCGCGCTGGTGACTGCACAGCGCCGGGAGCTGCGCGAGCGCCTCGCCACGCGGCAGGGTCCGCTCGCCCGGCTGACCGGCGCACTCCAGCGCCTCTCGCGCCGCCCCACCCTGCTGGCGCTGCTGCGCCCGGGATCGGTGCGCGATGCGGTCTACATGCGCGCCCTGTTCGACACGATGCTGCCCGAAGTCGAGAAACGCACCGTGGCGCTGCGTCGCGAGATCGAGGAAGGCCGCAAGCTTGAACGGCAGGCCCAGGCCGCTGAAGCAAACTTGCGCAAGGCCCACCAGGACATGCTGGCCAAGCGCAAGGAACTGGCCGCGCTTGAAACCCGCCAGCGCCTTGCGAGCCATGAAGTCGGTGGCAACGCCGCGCGCGAAAGCCGACGCGCCCTGGCGCTTGCCGAACGCGCGAATGACCTTGGCGATCTGGTCGCGGCAATGGATTCGCGCGGACGGCTGCGCGACGAGCTGGCCGCCCTGCCCGGCCCGCTCATGCGCCCCGCCGATCCCAATGCGCCGCGGGTCATCGACGCCTCGCAGTTCGTGCCGCCGCCCGAAGGCCTGTCGAGTTGGAGCCTGCCCGTCATGGGCCGCCTCGTTACAGGGTTCGGAGAAGATGCGCCGGGCGAGATTCGCGCCCGCGGCATCACGCTTGCGACACGGCCCAACGCGCAGATCGTGGCGCCCGCTGCTGGACGCGTCGCCTTTGCCGGGCCCTACCGGGGGCACGGGCGCATCGTCATCCTGGAGCACGACGGCGACTGGATTTCACTGGTAACGGGCCTGGCCCGACTCGACGTGGAGGTCGGCGAGACGCTCGTTGCCAGCGCACCTATGGGCATTGCCGGAGCGCGCGATCCTGAAGTCATGGTCGAATTGCGGCGCGGCGGGGAGCCGGTGAACCCGCTCCAGTTCATCCGCGAACTCTGACGGCAGAATCCCTCAGCCTCCGGGCATCAGGCGACAGATGCGCGAGTGCCCCTTCCACAGCTCGACCTCGTGCTCGAGCGAGGCGTTGCGGGTCTGCAGAAACGCATCCGAGACGCTCACCGCCTTGAAAGCCTTGCGCCGTCCGGGGCCTCCGGCTGCGTCGGGAAAGACCATCGTGTATTTCTGAAGGGCCATTGTCCTCGTTCCCTGCCATCGGCCATGCGCAAGGATGTGTTCATCCTGTCCCTGCCATGAACGCCGGGTTGTCCCTCGTTCAATGCGAAGCGCGCAGCTTTGGTTCCCCGGCCCTGCCCCTCCAAATGCCTGCAAACGCGTTTATATGGGAGGGACGCGCAATTGCGTGAGAGGAGCGCCCCCGGTAGGGTGCATCCACAAACCGGCGGTGGCCACGGCCCCGCCACGAAGAAGAGGCAGACGCCCGATGAAGTTCGCACCCCTGATGCGCGCCGCCCTGCTGGTTTCGGCCGTTGCCGCCGTGCCCGTCGCGACATCCGGCCTTGCCGCGCTCGACAGCCAGGTGAACCCCGAGTTCGACAAGCTGTTTCATATCTACGCGCTGATCAAGGACAACTACGTCGACCAGGTCGATGATGACAAGCTCCTGAAAGGCGCGATCGACGGCATGCTGGCAAGCCTCGACCCGCATTCCAACTATCTCGACGGCCCGTCGCTGCAGCGCCTCGAGACAATGATCGACGGCAACTATTCCGGGCTCGGCCTCTCGGTCGTGGAAGAGGACGGGGCGGTCAAGATCATCTCGCCTTTCAAGGGAAGCCCCGCCGACAAGGCGGGCTTGAAGGCAGGCGACTACATCACCCACCTCGATGGCGTGCTCTACTACGAGCGCGACCTCGACGAGGCGGTCTCCAAGATGCGCGGTCCTGCGGGGAGCTCGATCACGCTCACGGTCTACCGCCCGGGCCGCGACGAGCCCTTCGACGTGACCGTGACACGCGGCGTGATCGAACTGGAGCCGGTGACCTGGGAGCTCAAGGAGAACGTGGGCTACATCTCGGTCAACGAGTTCTCGCGCGATGTCGGCAACGACGTCGCCAAGGGCATCGCCGATCTCAAGAAGCAGGCGGCGACCACCGGCACCGGGCCGCTGGTCGGCCTCGTACTGGATCTGCGTTCCAATCCGGGCGGATCGCTCGACGAGGCTATCGCGCTCTCCGACATCTTCCTCGAGAAGGGCGTGATCGTCTCGCAGCGCGGCCGCCGCGCCAGCGAGAACCAGTACTACCGCGCCGAATCGATGTTCAAGGGCGATGCCGTGAAGGGCCTGCCCATCGCGGTCCTCGTCGATGCAGGCTCGGCTTCGGCCTCCGAGATCGTCGCGGGCGCCCTCCAGGACCAGCACCGCGCGGTCGTCATGGGCGAGCGCACCTTCGGCAAGGGCTCGGTGCAGTCCTTCCTGCCCCTCGACCGCGAGAGCGCGATCAAGCTGACGACGGCGCGTTACTATACGCCGTCGGGCCATTCGGTGCAGGAAGGCGGGATCGAGCCGGACATCGAAGTGCCCCAGCTTTCCGACCCAGACGCGCGCCGCCGCGCCGAGCGCGCGGTGCGCGAGTCCGACCTTCGCGGCCACCTCATCAACGAGGCCGGGCTGGAGGACAAGGACCTGGAGAGCGACAAGACCACCGATCCGCGCTTCTCGGCCACGCCTGAGGAGCTGGAGGAGCAGGGCATCGAGGACTTCCAGCTGCACTACGCGATCTCGACGCTCCAGCGCACTGCAGGCAAACCCGCCGCGCTGGCCGCCGTCGCCGCCAAGCCGGTTCCAGCCAAGACACCCACTCCCGAAGCCGCGGCCAAGCCCGCCGCCTCCAAGCCCAAGAAGAACTGAGACCTTCGCGCCATGAGCGTTCCCGTCCCTGCCCCCGTGCGCGCTGCACGCGCCCTCGCCTTCCTCGTGCCCGCAGGGCTCCTGGGCGGTGCGTACATCAGCCAGTACGTCTTCGGGCTCTATCCATGCGAGATGTGCTGGTGGCAGCGCTACCCGCACTTCTTCGCGCTGGCCCTCGCGGCCCTCGCCTTCGCGCGCGCGCCGGTCCGCCCGCTTGTCGCGGTGGCCGCGCTGGCGATCCTCACCTCCGGCCTGATCGGCGCGTTCCACGCAGGTGTCGAGCTGGGCTGGTGGGAAGGCGTGACGTCCTGCGCCACAACGGCGGCGGGCGGTGGCAACCCGCTCGATGCGATCATGGCCGCCCCGGTG
This sequence comes from Novosphingobium profundi, assembly GCF_020524485.1. Lineage (GTDB taxonomy): Bacteria > Pseudomonadota > Alphaproteobacteria > Sphingomonadales > Sphingomonadaceae > Novosphingobium > Novosphingobium profundi_A. The sequence continues at coordinate 362,664 of NZ_JAIVLF010000006.1, forward strand.
ATCCGCTGCGACGTCGTGCAGTTCAGCTTCCTCGGCGTCTCGATGGCAGGCTGGAACTTCCTCATTTCGACCGCCTCGGCGCTCGCCATCCTTTTCCTGATCGGCTTTGGCAGAAAGGCCTGAACGACATGACTTCTCCCTCCCGCCGGGCGCTGGCCCGCGAAGCGCTGAGCGACCGCATGATCCGCGTGGACCAGGCTGGCGAGTACGGCGCGGTGCGCATCTATGCCGGGCAGATGGCCGTCATGGGCAACCGCACAGCGCTCTCGCAGGAAGTCGTGCACATGGCCGAGCAGGAAGAGGTGCACCGCGAGCGCTTCGATGCGTTCATCGCCGAGCGCGGCGTGCGCCCGACGCTGCTGCAGCCGATCTGGAAGGTCGCGGGCTTTGCGCTGGGCGCTGGCACCGCGCTGATCGGCCCGGAAGCAGCCATGGCCTGCACCGCCGCGATCGAGACCGAAATCGACAAGCACTACACCGAACAGCTCGACGAACTTGGCGAAGATGACCCGGAGCTGGGCGCAGCGATCCGCCAGTTCCGCGACGAGGAGCGCGAACACCGCGATACCGCGTTGGCTTCGGGCGCGGAGAAGGCCCCCGCCTATCCGCTCCTGTTCAACGCGATCCGCATGGGCTGCCGCGCGGCGATCAAGCTTTCGGAACGAATCTGAACGCGCCTGCATTTCCGGACAGGAGAGAGGAATGGAACTCGCCCCGTCCGTCGGGGTGTCGTTCCCCGTCCTTGCCGGGTATAGAACGAGAATGGCGGAGCACATCCGCCGCAAACTGGAGTTCGAGACGATGACCCGCCTTCTGACCGCCGCTGCAGCGCTTGCCACCCTGGGCGCAGGGCTCTCCCTCGGCGCCGTCCCCGCCGCCGCGCAGGACGAAGGCGGCGACCGCGTGAACCAGGTCATCGTCTACGGCGAAGACCCCTGCCCGCAGTCCTCCGACGCCGAAATCACCGTCTGCGCGCGCAAGCCCGAGGAAGAGCGCTACCGCATTCCCGCCCCGCTGCGCGGTGTCGACAACCCCACCTCGCAGGCCTGGACCAACCGCGTCGAGGCCTACGAGACGGTCGGCGCCTTCGGCACGCTGAGCTGCTCGCCGGTAGGCCCGGCCGGCCAGGAAGGCTGCACCCAGCAACTCATCAACCGCGCCGCCTCGGAGCGCGACAACGGCAGCGACGTGCGCTTCTCCGAACTGATCGCCGAGGAACGCGCCAAGCGCCTCTCAACCATCGATTCCGAGGCCGAAGCCCAGCAGGAACGCGTCGAGGAAGCCGAAGAAGCCTACTTCGCCCGCCAGCGCGCGCAGGAAGAGGCTGAGGACGCCGAGACGCCGCAGCCGTAAGAAGGAAGGAGGATTTCCGAGGGCCATTGCCCTCGGGCTCCCCAAACCATCGACCTCACCTTTCGCCCGCCACGTTGGCTGAGAACCGTGAGGTCGCCGATTCCAGGGTCAAGGGGCGATGGCCCCTTGAATCATCTCCTCTACTTCTCAACCCACGAAAAAGGGGCCGGAACGTCACCGTTCCAGCCCCTTTTTCGTGTGCGTGTTCCCAACTCAGCTGAGCGCGATGTCGGGAGCGTCTTCCTGCTTCATGCCGACCAGGTGGTAGCCCGAGTCGACGTGGTGGACTTCACCGGTCACGCCCGAGGACAGGTCCGAAAGCAGGTACAGGCCCGCGCCGCCCACGTCATCGATGGTGGTGTTGCGACGCAGCGGCGAGTTCAGCTCGTTCCACTTGAGGATGTAGCGGAAATCGCCGATGCCGCTCGCGGCCAGCGTCTTGACCGGCCCGGCCGAGATCGCGTTGACGCGGATGCCCTTGGGGCCAAGATCATTGGCGAGATACTGCACCGAGGTCTCAAGCGCGGCCTTGGCCACACCCATGACGTTGTAGTGCGGAACGACCTTTTCCGCGCCATAGTAGGTCAGCGTCAGGATCGATCCGCCTTCCGCCATCATCGGCATCGCGCGCTTGGTGACGGCAACCAGGCTGTAGGCCGAAATGTTCATCGTCATCAGGAAGTTGTCGAGGCTGGTATCGTAGTAGTGGCCCCGCAGCTCGCTCTTGTCCGAGAAGCCGATGGCGTGCACCACGAAGTCGATGGTCTCCCAGCGCTCGGCGAGCGTGGCAAAGGCGGTGTCGAGCGCGTCCATGCTCGACACATCGCAATCGATCAGGAAGTCGCTGCCCAGGCTCTCGGCCAGCGGCTTCACACGCTTGAGCAGGGCATCGCCCTGGTAGGAAAAGGCGAGCTCGGCGCCCTGTTCGTGCAGCTTCCTGGCAATACCCCAGGCCAGCGACTTGTCATTGGCGAGGCCCATGATCAGGCCGCGTTTACCCTGCATCAGACCGGTCATTCGTTGTCTTCCCGTGTTTCGTTGTCGCATGCACCATCGGTGCGCGCGCCTGAATCGCCCCTGTCTCGATCTTCGGGCGATTCCGCAAGTGCTGCATTCAATTCCGCCCCGACGACCATCCCTAAGCCGACCAGCCAGAAAAAGAAAAGTGCGATCATCACCCCGGCGAGGCTTCCATAGGTGAGATCGTAGACGAAAAAGTTGCGCAGAACGCGCGGGAGCGCCCAGGCCACGAGCAGCCACCATCCGGTGACAAGCGCGGCACCCGGCCACTTGGGATATTCGCGCGCCTGATAGCGGCCCGGCGTCAGAAGGTAAATAAGCCCGTAGATCGAGCCGAACAGGGTCAGTGCGCTGACGCTGCGGGTCACGAGAATGCGGTCGAGAACCCCGTCGAGCCGGGGGAACAGGATCGCGACGATCTCCTGCATGGCGCTGATCAGCACTTGCGAGGAAAGCGAGACGAGCAAAAGCAGCACCGAGCCGAAGATGAGTCCGGTCGAATAGAGGCGATAGTGCCAGTAGGCCCGACTCTTGGGGCTGCCATAGGCGCGATAGAGGATGTCGCGGATCGTCTCGATGAGGCTGGTCGCGGTCCACAGGCCAAAGAGCCCCCCCACCCACAGGAGCCAGCCATGGCGCGCGGCCACCACGTCGCGCGCGACAGGGGCGAGAACCTCGGACACGCGCGGGGGCATGGCCAGAAGCACCGTGTCGATCGAGGCATCGAGCCGCCCGGCCTCGCCCAGCACCGAGAAGATCGCGGCCAGGCAGATGAAGAAGGGAAAGAGCGCCAGCAGTGTCATGTAGGCGAGGTTTCCGGCGTGGATGAACCCGTCGTTCCACGCCCCCGTCAGCACCCGGCTTGCGATCGCGAAACTACGCGTGCCAGGGCCCGCGCGCCGGCGCAAGGTCGCGGCAAGGCCCGGATCGGCGGCCTGCCCAGCCTGCGTCCGCTCCGTTCGCGGGCGCCCATGGTGTGTCGGGGGGTCGGTTTCCACGCCCACTTGATAGGGACGGAAGGCCCCGTATTCAAACCCGATTGCGCACTATGCACGCCAAGCCAAGCGGCGCGCCGACATCGCGATCAGGGCGCATCCATGGCGACGAAACCCGGAAGAGCGGCCACACGGTGCAACCAGGCGCAGGTCGCGGGGTAGTCGGACAGGCGAAAACCACCCGCCTCGGCAACATGGGTGTAGGCGAACAGGACAATGTCGGCGAGCGAGACCGCCTCGCCCACGAACCAGTCACGCGTGGCCAGATGCTCGTTCATCTGGCGCAGGGCCTCCTCGCCGCCCGCGCGCTTCATCAGGATCTGCTCACGCTGCTGGGGCGCCAGATTGGCTTCGCCCACGTAGAGCAGCCAGAAGCGCAGCGTCGCGATGTTGGGCTCGTGGCTGTACTGTTCAAAGAACATCCAGCGCAGCATTTCCGCGCGCGCGAAACGGTCCTCGGGGATCAGCCCCACCCCTTCCGCACCCTCGCCCCCATCGGCCAGGTACCAGCAGGCCGCGTTGCTCTCGGGCAGGAAGCGGGTGCCCACCTGCAGGACAGGAATGCGCCCATGGGCATTGATCTTGCTCAGAAAATCGGGCGTGCGGGTCTCACCGCGCAAAATGTCGTAATCGACACGCTGCAGGGGCAGGCCCAGCAGGGCGGCGGTCAGCCGGATCTTGTAGCAATTGCCGCTACGGGGATCCTCGTGGAGAACCAGTTCTTCGCGCATGGCGCATCCTTTCCCGCTTCGGGTCCTTGGCCCGCAGATCCCGGCCGATGGTCCTCAGACCTCCAGGACGATCTTTCCGACGTGCCCACCCTCTTCCATATGACGGTGCGCTGCGGCGGCCTCGGCAAGCGCAAAGCGACGATCCATGACGGGCCGCAGCTCGCCCGAAGCCACCAGCGGCCAGACCTGGGCGCGCAGTTCCTGGGTCAACAGCGCCTTGAACGTGTCCGAACGCGCGCGCAGCGTCGAGCCGGTGAGAGTGTAGCGCCGCATCATCACGATTCCCATGTTGATCTGCGCCTTGGCCCCGCCCTGGATGGCAATGGTGACATGGCGGCCGTCCATCGCGAGGCATTTGAGGTTGCGCGGCACGTAATCGCCCGCGACCATGTCGAGCACGACATCGACGCCGCGCCCCTGCGTGATCGCCTTGACCTCCTCGACGAAGTCGCTGGCCTTGTAGTCGATGGCATGGTGCGCCCCGATCTCCTTGGCCCGCGCGCACTTCTCGGGCGAGCCGCAGGTGACGATCACGGTCAGGCCGAACAGGCGGCCCAGGCGCGTCGCCATCGACCCGATGCCGCTGGTCCCGCCATGGACGAGAAGCGTCTCCCCCTCGCGGGCATGGCCGCGTTCAAAGACGTTGTGCCACACGGTAAACAGCGTTTCGGGAAACGCGGCAGCCTCCTCCATCGCCAGCCCCTCAGGCACCGGCAGGCAGTGGTCGGCGCGCGCCAGGCAATAGGTGGCATAGCCTCCCCCGCCCACCAGCGCACAGACCGCATCGCCCAGCGCCCAGTCGGTCACGCCTTCGCCCAGCGCCGCGATCCGGCCCGAAACCTCGAGCCCGGGAAGCGGTGAAGCGCCCGGCGGCGCGGGGTAGTTGCCCTGGCGCTGGACCACGTCGGGCCGGTTGACCCCGGCAAAGGCGACTTCGATGAGGACCTCGCCGGGCCCCGCCTCGGGGACGGGCACGGTCATGCTCTGGAGAACTTCAGGACCGCCGGGCGATTCGAATCCCACCGCGGTCATCGTCTTGGGCAAAAGGGAAATCATGGGCCTCGTGTTGCCACATTCCCATAGACCTTGGGAACAGTTTTCGAAGGCATTGACACGGGCCCGTCATGGTCCGATGCTGCTGGCAATGGACGACGACGAGCGACCTCGCCCCCCGGCGTCCGAACAGAAGTTCGGCGCGGCCAGTCTCCTCTCCCAAGAGAGTCTGGACAGCTACTCGCTTGATGAACTCGACGCCCGTAAAGCGCTCTTGGAAAACGAGATTTCGCGGATCACCGCGCACCGTGCACAGGCGGCCTCGCATCGTATCGCGGCCGAAGCGCTCTTTGGAAAATCCCCTGCCTCCGCAACGCCCCCGGTAACGGCGGGCGACGGTCCCGGCACACCGCCCGATCCATTCAGGCCGCAATCATGAATGCCGCCTCAGGATCAAGATCGGTTGCACAACGCGACCTCGTAAGCGTCCTGAGACTGCCTATATTGAATTTGCAACGACGATCCATCACCCTTCACCCGCAAGAGGAGCTATCCTCCAACTGGAAAGAGTCCTAAATGCCCAGTTTCGCCCAAAGCCTTGAAAAGACCCTGCATTCGGCCCTGTCCCATGCGTCGGAGCGCAGCCACGAATACGCGACGCTCGAGCACCTGCTGCTCGCGCTGATCGACGACACCGACGCGGCGCAGGTCATGCAGGCATGCGGCGTGGACCTCGGCGACCTGGGCGATGTGGTACGCCAGTACCTCGACCAGGAATACCAGTCGCTCAAGACCGAGGACAAGGGGGACCCCTCGCCCACAGCCGGGTTCCAGCGCGTGATCCAGCGTGCGATCCTCCACGTCCAGTCCTCGGGCAAGGACACCGTGACCGGTGCCAACGTGCTGGTCGCCCTGTTCTCCGAGCGTGACAGTTACGCAGTCTACTTCCTGCAGCAGCAGGACATGAGCCGCCTCGACGCGGTGAGCTACATCAGCCACGGCATCGGCAAGGGTGGCAAGCGCATCGAGGACCGCAGCGCCAAGGGCACCGAGGACGCCGCGCCCCAGCCCGAGGAAAAGGCCGAGACCAAGTCCGCGAACAAGAAGGACTCCGCGCTCGACCAGTTCTGCGTCAACCTCAACGACAAGGCGCTGAACGGCAAGGTCGACCCGCTGATCGGCCGCGGCCCCGAAGTGGACCGCACGATCCAGATCCTGTGCCGCCGCTCCAAGAACAACCCGCTCTACGTCGGCGATCCGGGCGTGGGCAAGACCGCCATTGCCGAAGGCTTGGCGCGCAAGATCGTCGAGGACGAGGTCCCCGAGGTCCTCTCCGAGGCGGTGATCTATTCGCTCGACATGGGCTCGCTGCTGGCGGGCACGCGCTACCGCGGCGACTTCGAGGAACGCCTCAAGCAGGTCGTCTCCGAACTGGAGAAGATGCCCCACGCGATCCTCTTCATTGATGAGATCCATACCGTGATCGGTGCTGGCGCGACCAGCGGCGGCGCGATGGATGCCAGCAACCTCCTGAAGCCCGCGCTGTCGGGCGGCACGATCCGCTGCATCGGCTCGACCACCTACAAGGAATTCCGCAACCACTTCGAGAAGGACCGCGCCCTGCTGCGCCGGTTCCAGAAGATCGACGTGAACGAACCCACGGTGGAAGACACGATCAAGATCCTCAAGGGTCTGCGCTCGGCCTTCGAAGACCACCACAAGGTCAAGTACACCCCCGATGCGATCAAGACCGCGGTCGAGCTCTCGGCGCGCTACATCAACGACCGCAAGCTGCCCGACAAGGCGATCGACGTGATCGACGAGGTGGGCGCGATGCAGATGCTCGTCCCGCCCAGCCGCCGCAAGAAGACGATTGGCGCGCGCGAGATCGAGCAGGTCATCGCAACGATGGCACGCATCCCGCCCAAGTCGGTGTCGAAGGACGACAAGAAGGCGCTCGAGAACCTCGAACGTGACCTGAAGCGCGTCGTCTTCGGCCAGGACAAGGCCATCGACGTCCTCTCGACCGCGATGAAGCTCAGCCGTGCGGGTCTGCGCGATCCGGACAAGCCGATCGGCTCGTTCCTGTTCTCGGGCCCCACCGGCGTCGGCAAGACCGAGGTTGCCAAGCAGCTGGCCTCGATCATGGGCATTCCGATGCAGCGCTTCGACATGTCCGAGTACATGGAGCGCCATTCGGTCTCGCGCCTGATCGGTGCGCCTCCGGGCTATGTCGGCTTCGACCAGGGTGGCCTGCTCACCGATGCCATCGACCAGCAGCCGCACTGCGTGCTCCTCCTCGACGAAATCGAGAAGGCGCACCCGGACCTGTTCAACATCCTCCTGCAGGTGATGGACAACGGCAAGCTGACCGACCACCACGGCAAGACCGTCGACTTCCGCAACGTGGTCCTCATCATGACCACCAACGCGGGCGCTTCGGACATGGCGCGCAACGGCATCGGCTTTGGCGATATCTCGAAGGCGGACGCGGGCGAGGAAGCGGTCAAGAACCTCTTCACCCCCGAATTCCGCAACCGTCTCGATGCCATCGTGCCCTTCGCCTACCTTGCCAAGGACACCATCAGCCGCGTCGTCGACAAGTTCATCCTCCAGCTTGAGCTCCAGCTGGCGGACCAGAACGTGCACATCCAGTTCGACGCGGATGCCCGCGCATGGCTGGGCGACAAGGGCTATGACCGCCTCTACGGCGCGCGTCCGATGGGCCGCGTGATTCAGGAGAAGGTCAAGCAGCCGCTCGCCGAGGAACTGCTCTTCGGCAAGCTCGCCCACGGCGGCGAGGTCCACGTGACGGTGAAGGACACAAGCAGCCTCAACTTCGAGCTGACCCCGTCCGCGCCCAAGGTCTCCAAGACCCGCAAGCGCAAGCCGGCCACGAAGAAGGTGCCGCCCAAGACGACCGATCCGGACTCCTCGGCCGATCCCAAGCCCGAGGCCAGCTCGGACGACTGATCCGGTCCGGCGCGACCGATCCCCAACGCATCACGAAGAGCCCGGCCTCCCGCGAGGTCGGGCTCTTCTGCGCTTGGAAGCCTATCCGCGAGGCGATCACTCCCACCCGTTCGGGCCGCCCCCCGCCCAATGCCCATAGCCTGCCCCCACACGACCAACGGGGGAACCATGCACATTTCCAAGATCCTGATCGCCGGTACTGCACTTGCAGGCACGGCCCTGTCCCAGCCGGCCTTGGCCGGGGAAAGCGGCCCTGCCGACATGGTGGCGATTCCCGCCGGGACCTTCCTGATGGGCTCGACCAAGGCCGAGACCGACGCCGAACAGGCCCTCACCCACCACACCGGCCTTGCCGTCGACGATGATTTCGCACCGCGCGAGAAGCCGCAGCACGAAGTGCGCGTGCCCGCCTTCGAGATCGCCGCCACCATGGTCACACGCGGCCAGTTCGCCCGCTTTGTCGCGGCGACCGGCTACACCGCCAAGGGCTGCTACGCGTACCTCGGCACCAGGTACGGCATGCGCGAGGACGCCGACTGGCAGTCGATCGGCTTCCCCCAGTCCGACCAGCACCCGGTCACCTGCGTCAACTACGACGATGCCAGCGCCTATGTATCCTGGCTCTCGCAGGAAACGGGCACGCAATACCGCCTGCCGACCGAGGCCGAATTCGAGTACGCCACCCGCGCAGGCACCACGACCTCGCGCTACTGGGGCGACGACATCACCCTGCAGTGCGCCTATGCGAACGGCGCGGACATCACCGTACAGGAACGCGACAGCGACTGGATCACGGCCCAGTGCCATGACGACTACTACGGCCCCTCCCCCGTCGCGACCTTCGCGCCCAACGCCTGGGGCCTCTACGACATGATCGGCAATCTCTACCAGCTGGTCGAGGACTGCTGGCACGACACCTACGAAGGCGCCCCCAGCGACGGCAGCGCCTGGACCGATGGCGCAAAGGACGGCTCGGCCTGCGAAATGCACCCGATCCGTGGCGGCTCGCACAGCCCGCACCCGGGCTCGATGCGCTCGGCCAGCCGGGTGATGACCAACGCGACCCGTTCCGCCTTCGTGGGCTTCCGGGTGGCGCGTTCGGTGGATTGAGAAGGAGGCAGTAAAGGCTTTCCGAGGGCCATCGCCCTCGGGCTCCCAAAACTGTCTGCCTCACCTTTCGCACGCCAACTTAGCGGAGAAAGGTGAGGTCGCCCATTTTGGGGTCAAGGGGCGATGGCCCCTTGAATCTCTCTTTCCTCTTCTCCCATGTCCGAGAATCCCGACCTGAAGGGAACAAGCGCGCGCGCCTTCCATTGTGACCTAGTGGCGCGCGCGTTTTCCTGGATACGCCCCGAACCCTGGGGGATTCACGTCGTTCCGGCCGACTGCTGGATCGACCCGGCGCGCGCGGTCGACCGGGCCCTGGTCACGCATGGCCACGCCGACCACGCCCGTGGCGGCCATGGGCAGACGTTTGCCACGCCCGAGACTCTCGCGATCATAAAGTTGCGCTACGCAACTTCGGACGGCGCGGTGCCGGTGGCCTACCACGAGACGATCACGCTTCCCGGCGGGGTGAAGGCCACCTGGATTCCGGCCGGACACGTCCTTGGCTCGGCGCAGATCCTGCTTGAACACGCGGGCGAGCGGATTCTCGTCACCGGTGATTTCAAACGGCGCCCCGATCCGACCTGCCCGCCCTTCGAAGTCACGCCCTGCGATGTCTTCATCACCGAGGCGACCTTCGGTCTGCCGGTCTTCCGCCATCCCCCCACACAGCACGAAATTGCCAAGCTGACCGATGCCTTGGCCGCAGAGCCCGAGCGCTGCGTGCTGGTGGGCGCCTACGCCCTGGGCAAGGCGCAACGGGTGATCGCCGAACTGCGCGCGGCGGGCCATGCCCAGACCATCTGGCTCCACGGCGCGCTGGAGAAGATGTGCCGTCTCTACGAGGACTTCGGCGTCGATCTGGGCCCCTTGTCCCTCGTCAGTGACGCACCATCAAAGGACGCGATGGAGGGCCATGTCGTGCTGGCTCCGCCGTCCGCTCTCAACGACCGCTGGAGCCGCCGCCTGCCCGATCCGCTGACCGCCATGGCCTCGGGCTGGATGCGTGTGCGCCAGCGCGCCCGACAGCGCGGGGTGGAGCTGCCCCTCATCATCTCCGACCATGCCGACTGGGACGAGCTCACCCGCACCGTCACCGAAGTTGCTCCACGTGAAACATGGATCACCCACGGCCGCGAGGAAGCCATGCTGCGCTGGTGCGAACTGCACCAGAAGAAGGCCCGCGCGCTGGCCCTTGTGGGCTACGAGGACGAAGGGGGCGACGACTGACATGGAAGCCTTCGCCGCGCTCCTCGACACGCTGGTCTATACCCGCAGCCGCAACGCCAAGATCGCCGCCCTCGCGCGCTACCTGCGCGACACGCCCGATCCCGACCGGGGCTATGCGCTGGCCGCCTTGTCCGATGGCCTAGACTTTACGGCGGTCAAGGGCAGTACGATCCGCGCGCTGATGCGTGAACGGGTCGATCCCGAACTCTGGACTCTCAGCCGTGACTACGTGGGCGATAGCGCCGAGACCGCCAGCCTGCTCTGGCCCGAACCGGAGCAGGTTCTTGGCCCGCCTCCGACGGTAGCCCAAGCCGTCGACGCACTGGCCGCGATGACGCGCACCACGGTCGCAACCGAACTTCCTGCCCTTCTCGACCGGCTTGACGCCGAGGGACGCTACGCGCTCCTCAAGCTCGCGACAGGCGCCATGCGCATCGGCATCTCGGCCCGGCTTGCCAAGACGGCTTTCGCGCAAGCTTTCGATGTGGCGATCGAAGACGTGGAGGAGCACTGGCACGGCCAATCCCCCCCCTACACCGCCCTGTTCGACTGGGCGGCCCATGGCGCGGCCCCGCCCGACACCGAGAACCTGCCCCTCTTCCGCCCCTTCATGCTCGCCCATGCCTTCGAGGCCGATGACCTCGACCTCGATGCCTACGTGGCCGAATGGAAATGGGACGGTATCCGCGTGCAGGCGGTCCATGCCCCCGGCGAGAGCGGTACGGGCGAGAGCCGTCTCTATTCCCGTTCGGGCGACGATATTTCGGCCAGCTTCCCGGAAATCCCGGCCTCGCTCGACGTACCTTGTGTCCTGGATGGCGAGCTGCTCGTGCGCGGGGAGGCGCAAGGCGGCAAGGAGGGCGGCGCGGCCAGCTTCAACGCGCTACAACAGCGGCTCGGGCGCAAGACCGTCTCGAAGAAGATGCTCCGGGAGGCGCCTGCCTTCGTGCGGCTCTACGATGTTCTCCAGATTGATGGCGTGGACCTGCGTCCCCTGCCCTGGGCGCAGCGCCGCGAAGCTCTGGAATCGCTGCTGCACCGGCTCGACCCAGAACGCTTCGACCTCTCGCGCCTGATCGACGTGCCCGGCTTTGCCGAACTCGCCGCCCTGCGCGAGAACGCCCGCGACGCGGCCATCGAAGGCGTGATGCTCAAACGGCGCGACAGCCCTTACGTCGCAGGCCGCAAGACCGGCCTGTGGTACAAGTGGAAGCGTGATCCCCTGCTGATCGACTGCGTGCTGATGTACGCCCAGCGCGGGTCGGGCAAGCGCTCCTCGTTCTATTCCGACTTCACCTTCGGCTGCTGGGACGGCGATCCTGACGGTGAGGGCCAGCTGCTGCCCGTCGGCAAGGCCTACTTCGGCTTCACCGATGCCGAACTGAAGGACCTCGACCGCCACGTGCGTCAGCACACGGTCAACCGCTTCGGCCCCGTGCGCGAGACCGACAAGTCACTGGTCTTCGAAGTCGCCTTCGATTCGGTCCACGCCAGCGCGCGCCACAAGTCGGGCCTTGCCATGCGCTTTCCGCGCATCCACCGCATCCGCACCGACAAGCCCGCACACGAGGCCGACCGGATCGAATCTCTTAGAGCCTTGATACGGGACTGAAGAAGAAAGTGCCTTTTCAAGGGGCCATCGCCCCTTGACCCCGGAATCGGCGACCTCACCTTTCTCAGCCATGGCAGCGCGCGCTAGGTGAGCCAGACAGTTCGGGGAGCCCGAGGGCAATGGCCCTCGGACCTGTCTCTTTACTTTTTCCAATTGACCAGCATCAAGTTCGGCTAGGCCCCGCGCGTGTACTCTCACACCATCCCGCACGCTGTCTGCAAAGGATGTCGCTCCGTGTCTGCCCCTGCTCCGACTGCCGAAGCTTCCGCACCCGAGACCCCGCGCACGCCCTTCTACATGCTGGGCGGCATGCCGGTGTTCGAGGCCATTGCCCAGCGCTTCTACGATCTCATGGACGAGGACCCGGCCTACGCCGAGCTGCGCGCGATGCATGCCGCCGACCTCTCGCCCATGCGCGAATCCCTGCCCCAATTTCTCGCCGGATGGGCAGGCGGCCCGCGCGACTGGTTCGAGGCGCACCCGGACCGCTGCATGATGAGCATTCACAAGCCGTTCCGCATCACGGCCTCGGCCGCGGACCAGTGGGCGGGCGCCATGCAGCGCGCAATTGCCGACGTCGCGCCCGAACCCAAGCGCATTGCCGATGCCATGGGCGAGATCCTGGCCGACCTGTGCGCGGCCATGGCCGTCCGCCCGCCGCAGAACCCCGTCACGTCGTAAACCCGCGACGTCCCGTCTAGCGCTCCAGGCGAAACTGCTTTTCGCGCGAAGTTGCGCCGCGCACCAATTCCAGCCGCGAGGGCGCCATCCGCAGCGCGCTTGCCAGGAGCGCCCGCACCGCCTCGTTCGCCTTGCCCCCTTCAGGCTTGGCGCGGACCTTGGCGAGAAGGCGCCCGGATTCGATGGTCAGCCCCTCCCCCTTGGCGCCGGGGGTCACACGCACGGCAAGGCGCCCCTCGACATCAATCAGGGCTTCGACATCGTCCGCTGTAGGCAGGTCGAGCTTGGGCCGCGCCATGGCGGGTCAGGCGCCGCGCAGCGCGGCGGCGTGATCCTTCGCGTTCTGCACGTAACCGCACACTCCGGCCTGGTTGGCCGCCTTGGTTGCCTCGTCGAGATCGCGGGCGAACTTGGCTGGACGGCCCATCCAAAGCTGTCCTGCCCCGATGCGCTTGCCCGTCAGCATCGCACCGCCCGCCAGCATGCCGTCACTCTCGATGACGCTGCCATCCATGACCACCGCGCCCAGGCCCACGAAAGCGCGGTCCTCCAGCCTGCAGCCGTGGAGCATGGCCATGTGCCCGATCAGGCAGTCCGCCCCAATGATCGTGGCGTGGCCCTCGGGGCGTTGCGGCTTGGGGCTGTCGCAGTGGATGACGGTGCCGTCCTGGATGTTCGTGCACGCGCCGATGACGATCCGGTTCACATCGCCGCGGATCACGCAGTTGTACCAGATCGAGGCCTCGGGGCCGATCTCCACATCACCGATGATGCGGCAGCCGGGCGCGATGAAGGCGCTCTCGTGAATCCGGGGTGCCTTGCCGTGAATCGCGGCGATTGTGATGTCGGGGCGGGAAATCTCGGTCATGGCGTTCCTGTCAGCTGGGACCAACGGATATAGGGCAGGATCGAGGCGTGGTCATCCGTCCATGGGGCTCCTTGCGCCTCGGGCAGCGCGGTCCAGTCCATGCCGGGGCGCTGCCCGGAAAGGTCATTGAGGATCTGTTCGCTGCGCGAGAGCGCGATCCAGCGCGAGGGGGTATAGCGTTCGCGGTCCTGCGGGAGGTCCAACCGCGATTTCGCCGCCAATCCTGCATCCTTCGCCAGCGCGGCGAGCACCGGGTCGAGGTCGATGTAGCGGTTGGAGATATGGACCAGCAGCAGGCCATCCTCCGACAGCGCGCGGGTGTAGACCGCCAGCGCCTCGCGGGTGAGGAGGTGGAGCGGGATCGAATCCGAGGAAAACGCATCGATCACCAGCGCATCGAAGCGCCCTTGCGGCACGTCCTCCAGCTTCAGGCGGGCATCGCCGATCACGACCTGCGCACCGGGCGTGCAGTCCCTCAGAAACGTGAAGGTCCCATCGGTCGAATAGCGCCGGATCACCGGGTCGATCTCGTAGAAGATCCAGTCCTGCCCCGGACGCGCAAGGCACGCAAGCGAACCGGTGCCAAGACCGACCACCCCGACACGGGCCGCCGGTCCGTAGAGCTGGGGCAACGCTCTCAGTCCGAGCCCGACACCTGAACCGGGTCCATAGTAAGTGAGCGCCTCGTGGGCATGGGCGGGATCGAGAGACTGTTTGCCATGAAGCGTAGTCCCATGCGCCAGGGTCCGCATCCGCTGCTCGGGATAGTCGCGCAAGGTGTAGATGCCGAAATAGCTGCGTGTGCGTTCCCCGCGCCAGGACGAGAGCACCGTCCAGGACCCGCCCTGCCCGATCATCGCGATCAGCACGAGCGCGGTGAAGGCTGCGCGCGAGGCCATTAGCAAAATGCCAATGCCCACGAGGAACACAGACAGGAGAACCCTCCAGATGCCGGCCGCGGGATCGACCACCATGTCCTTCAACTGCCAGGCCAGGAAGACGGCCAGCGCCAGCAGGATATTCTGCGCCAGAATCGCCATCCCCGGCTCGATATCATCCCTCTCGCGCCAGCCGAGAAGCGGGCGCAAGGGCATGAGCAAAGCTGCAGCAAGCACCAGCAGGGGATGCTCCCAGCTCCAATCGAAGATCATGGGGGCGACCAGCGCCGTGAACACACCGCCCAGCGCCCCTCCCGCCGATTGAACGAGGTAGAACTGGGTCAATCGCTCGGGCCCGGGTCGCAGGTCGTAGAGCCGTGTGTGAAGCGCCACGGCGACACAGAACAGAAGCAGACACGAAAGCGCCACCGCACCCAGCCCGCCAAGACCATTTGCAACCATGGCATAGCCGCCTGCCACCACGAGAATGACTGGCGCGAAGCGCGTTATCAGGCGCGCAGGCCCCCGCCGGTCGGCGAAAGCGACGGTGAAGCTCAGCAGGTAGAGGCCGAGCGGGATCACCCAGAGCAGCGGCGCGGCGAAGATGTCGGTGGTCAGATGCGTCGTTGTCGAGAGCATGAGCCCGGAGGGCACCGCGGCCAGCGCGAGCCACACGGCAATGCGCCGCGCCGAGGGCGCTGAGGCCTGCGCCGTATCCTCGCCAAAACCCCGTTCACGCCCCGAGCGCGCGCGCCGCACATAGGCGCAGGCCAGCACGCACAGGACGAGCAGGCCATAGCCAAGGGCCCAGCCAAGGCTCTGCGCCTGAAGCGACAGCAGCGGCTCGGCCAGCAGGGGATAGGCGAGAAGGCCGCCGAAGCTTCCCAGGTTCGAGGCGGCGTAAAGGGCCCAGGGCTGCCCGGCCTCGGGATCGGCGGCAAACCAGCGCTGGATGAGGGGCGCCTGCGCGGAAACGGCAAAGAACACCGGCCCGACACTGATGCCCAGGAGGAGCGGAACCCAGAGCACTTCGCGGCCTTCGGGCGCCGGGGGAAGATCGACAAGGCCGATAGGCAGAGTCAGTCCGGCCAGCACCAGCAGGCCACCGTGGATCCACCCTTGCGTGCGCAATTCAAAACGGCCCAGCCAATGCGCATAGGCATAGCCGCCCAGGAGCAGCGCCTGGTAGACCAGCATCGCGCTGTTCCAGACATTGGGTGCGCCTCCCAGCAAGGGCAGCGCCATGCGCGCGACCATCGGCTGGACCAGGAACAGCAGGAAACTGCCGACAAGGATCGTGACGAGGAAGAGGATTCGGTCGCTATGGGCGCGGCGCGGCGTGGAACTCATGCCAGCGCAACGCCCGGCCGCGCCAAATGGTCCCCCCGCGCCAAGCGATAGGTCACATGCGGGCACAACGGGCTGTAGTGCGGCACGTCGGGATGCGCGAAATCGAGGTCAGGCTGATACGTCATGCCCAGGCGCTCCATCACCGCCCGACTGCGCACGTTACCCTGGCTGGTAATGGCGTAGAGAGCCTCATCGGCGAGGTTGGCAAAGGCCCAATCACGGCTCGCACGCGCGGCTTCGCTGGCATAGCCCTGCCCCCAGCAATCGGACGCGAGCCGCCAGCCCAGTTCCGCCTTGCCCGCTACCGGCCCGGTACGGCCGCGAATGAGCCCGCACCAGCCGATCAGACTTGCATCCGCGCGCCGTTCCACCGCCCAGAAGCAATGGCCATGTTTGGCCTGCATCGCCTCCATCAGGGCGATGGCCGCGGCCGTCTCTTCCCGTGTCAGAGGCGTGCCGAGCGTCGCCATCACGATAGGATCGCTGCAAACTGCGTGAAATGCCGCAAGATCGCGCGCGGCGTCCCAGACGCGCAGGACCAGCCGCTCGGTCCGGATCGGCACGTCCCCCATAGGCCCGCGATCAGCCGTTGAGCAGGCGCGCGGCGTGTACCGCGTGGTAGGTCAGGATCCCTGAGCAGCCTGCACGCTTGAAGGCCAGCAGCGTCTCGAGCACCAGCGCATCGCGGTCCCCCGCGCCGGCCGCCACCGCCGCCTCGATCATCGCGTACTCACCCGAGACCTGGTAGGCGAAGACCGGAACCTCGAAAGCCTCCTTCACCCGGCGCACGATGTCGAGATAGGGCAGGCCCGGCTTCACCATCACGCTGTCTGCGCCCTCGGCCAGGTCCAGTTCGACCTCGCGCAGCGCTTCCTCGGTGTTGGCCGGGTCCATCTGGTAGGTCTTCTTGTCGCCCTTGAGGAGCCCGCGCGAGCCCACCGCATCGCGGAACGGGCCATAGAACGCCGAAGCGTACTTGGCCGCGTAGGACATGATCTGGACGTTGATGTGCCCCTCGGCCTCGAGCGCGGCGCGGATTGCCTCGATGCGCCCGTCCATCATGTCCGAGGGGGCGATGATGTCGGCTCCCGCACGCGCCTGGTTGAGCGCCTGGCCGACCAGCGCCTCGACCGTATCGTCGTTGAGGACATAGCCCTCGGCATCGATCAGGCCGTCCTGCCCGTGGTCGGTATAGGGGTCGAGCGCGACATCGGTGAGAAGGCCGATCGAGTCTCCGCAGGCCTCGCGGATTGCGCGGATCGCACGGCACATCAGGTTGTCGGGGTTGAGCGCTTCCTCGCCCTTGGCGCTGCGGCGCTCGGGCTGGGTGTTGGGAAAGAGCGCAAGGCACGGAATACCCAGTTCCACCGCTTCCTTTGCCCGCTCGACCAGGAGATCGACCGACCAGCGCGACACGCCGGGGAGCGAGGCGATCGGTTCCTCCACACCCTCGCCATCGGTCACGAAGACCGGCCAGATGAGATCGGCAGGCGTAAGAATGGTCTCGCGATGGAGCGCCCGGCTCCAGGCCGTGGCCCGCGCGCGGCGCAGACGGGTGTGCGGATAGGTCATGGCCGCAGGAGATGCCGCAATTTGCGAGGCAATTCAATTGCCCTCACCGGGACGGGCTTCCGGTCACATGCAAGATAAAGAAAGACAATCCGAGGGCCATCGCCCTCGGGCTCCCCGAACTGTCGACCTCAAAGCTCTCGCGCCGCCTTAGCCAAGAAAGGTGAGGTCGCCCGTTCCGGGGTCAAGGGGCGATGGCCCCTTGAATCAAATCGTCTTTTCTTTGCCTTCATCCGACCTGCTGCGGCGCCAGCCGGTCGATCTCACGCGTGGTCTCCGCCTCGGCATCAGGAGGCGGTGCAATGTCCGCGAGCGCCGCACCCGGTTCAAGCGTGAGCAGACTTTGTAGGCGCGTTTCGAAGGCGGCGCGTTCGCGCCTGTCGAGCTGCGGACTGGCAAGGATCTTGAGCCCCGCCGGGTTGATCGTACGCCCGCCCCGGTAAGCTTCGAGGTGGAGGTGGGGCCCCGTCGAAAGACCCGTCGAGCCGACATAGCCGATCACCTCGCCCGCCTTCACGCGCTCGCCCCGCTTCACCGCGATCCGGCTCATATGGCCATAGCCCGTAGCAAGACCGCCCGAATGCTCCAGCCGCACGTAGTTGCCGTGCCCACCGTGGCGCCCGGAAAAGCTGACCCGGCCCGCCGCCACCGCGTGGATCGGCGTGCCGTGCCGCGCGCCGTAGTCAATCCCGGCGTGCATGCGCTTGTAACCCAGGATCGGGTGGCGGCGCATACCGTAGTTCGACGTGACCCGTCCGGCGACCGGCGCGCCGATGGGCACTTCACGCGCCTTACCCGCCGTGTCGGCGGCCAGCATCTGGCCCTCCTCGCCCCAGCGCAGCAGTTGGAGGCGCTTCTTCCCCTCATGCGCGATCCCCGCATAGAGCAGGTCACCCAGCTTGCGGTCGCCCTTGGCCGAGCGCTTGTAGGCAAGGATCATGTCGAACTCGTCCTCCGAGCCGATATCGCTGTCGAGGCTGATGTACTTGTCGATGGCCCGCAGGTACGCCTGAATCGCGGCCACAGGGGCTCCGGCGGCGCGTGCCGAGCGGTAGAGGCTGGAGCCCACCTTGCCGCGAATGCGCAAGGGCGTCGCATCGACGTGGATGGGATGGCGCACCAGCCGCAGCGGCCCTTGCGTGTCCCCCTCCCCGCGCTCGACCGAGAGATCGAGATCGAAGCGCGCCCGAAAGCTGAGCGATTCCAGAACACGCGGGGAGCGCGGCCCCGGTCGCTGGCCCAGCGTGATGTCGAACTGGGTTCCCGATTCGATTTCGGAGGGCGGCAGCGTGCCTTCGATCAGATTCTCGACTTCAGCCACGTCGAGCGCACCGACACCGGCCCGTCCAAGCATGCGCGAAAGACTGTCGCCCCGCCCCAGAGTGGAGACGAGATCAATGCGCGGGCGCTCGGGAACGCTGGCGAGCGGGCGCACCAGCGGGCTGGCGCCCATGTGGCGTCCGCTGTCCGCGCCCAGCGCGAGAGGGGCTATGGTCTGGCTGCGGAACTCGTCGCGCACGCGCTCTTCAAGCGGCGTGAACGTCGCGGCTTCCACGGCGGAGAAATCGGGCCAGAAGGCAAAAGCGACCGCGCCGAGCCCGACCAGTGTCGCAAGGCCACGAAACCAGCGGCGGCTGCCGATGTCGCTGGCAAGATCAGGCGCAAGATCGACCCGTTGGCACCAGGCCTCGACGCCGGCCCGCAGACCGCCGCGCGCGCTCCTGGCGCCAGCCCTCTCCGCACCGATCATCTGGTCATGTGACAGACTGGCAGGCGTGCGCGTATCGTGCGCTTCGTCCTGCGATCCCCTGCCATGGCCCTTGAACACCCGCACCGTCCCTTGTTGCCTTGCGTCTATCTACCTGGAAGGCACCACCCAATGCGGCACCTGTGTGGCGCTTTACGCCGAAATCCGCGAAGCGTCGTGCCTGTCCAAGGTTAATTCCAGCCTTACATTGTGGATTATAACCGGCATTGGGGGCGAGACGCCTCTTGCGAGCGGTAAGCGGCAGTGCCACACTTGACCCCATAATGCTTACCCCCCCACCTGCGATGGTGCGCAAAGACACCTCAGACGGGGTGAAGGCGGTCCTGGGACCGACCAACACCGGCAAGACCCACCTGGCAATCGAAAGGCTGTGCGCGCATTCCAGCGGCATGATCGGCTTTCCTCTGCGCCTGCTCGCGCGCGAGGTCTATGACCGGGTGTGCAAGATCAAGGGTGAGTCCAACGTCGCCCTCATCACCGGCGAAGAGCGGATCGAACCGAAGAACGCGCGCTACCTCCTGTGCACCGTCGAAGCGATGCCGGTGACCGATCGCCAGACGGCCTTCGTCGCCATCGACGAGGCGCAGTTGGGCGCGGACCGCGAACGCGGCCATGTCTTCACCGACCGGCTGCTACACGCCCGTGGCCGCGAGGAGACGATGATCCTGGGATCCTCGGCGCTCGAACCGATGGTGAAGGCGCTGATTCCGGGTGTCGAGGTCATCACCCGCCCGCGTTTCTCCACGCTCAGCCACGTCGCCCCCAAGAAGCTCAGCCGGGTGCCTCCGCGCAGCGCAATTGTCGCCTTCTCGGTCGAGCAGGTCTACGCGCTTGCCGAAATGCTGCGGCGCTTCCGGGGCGGTGCGGCCGTCGTCATGGGCGCGCTCAGCCCGCAGACCCGCAACGCGCAGGTCGAACTCTACCAGTCGGGCGAGGTCGACTACCTCGTCGCCACCGATGCGGTGGGCATGGGCCTCAATCTCGACGTCCAGCATGTCGCGTTTGCCGGACTCGCCAAGTACGATGGCCAGCGCCACCGGCGGCTGACCTCGGCCGAAATGGCGCAGATTGCCGGGCGCGCCGGGCGCCACCAGACCGACGGCACATTCGGCACGCTGGCGGGCATGCACCGGGGCGGGCGCGGCGGCGAGGAGATCGAATTCGAGCCCGAGGAAGTCTACGCGATCGAGGAGCACCGCTTCCCGCCGCTGACCAAGCTGTTCTGGCGCGATCCGGAACCGCGCTTCGACAGCCTCGACACGCTCATAGCCGACCTCGAAACGCCGCCCGAGCGCCCCGAACTGCGCCTTGCGCCCGAAGCCATTGACCTTGCCGTCCTCAAGCGTCTCGCCGAGGATCCGGAGATTGTCGATTCGGTGCGCGGCCGCGCCCGGGTCGAGCGTTTCTGGGACGTGTGCCGCCTGCCCGACTTTCGCCAGCAGGGCACCGAGACCCATTCGCGCTTCGTCGCGCGGCTGTGGCAGGACCTGCGCCATGGCGAATTGGGCGCGGATTTCGTGGCCCAGCAGATCGCGCACCTTGATCGCACCGGCGGCGAAATCGACACGCTTCAGGGGCGGATTGCCGCAATCCGATCCTGGGCCTATATCGCGCAGCGACCCGACTGGGTGCTCGCACGCGATGAGATGGCCGCGCGGGCACGCGCGGTCGAAGCCCGGCTTTCCGATGCCCTGCACGGCAAGCTTACCGAACGTTTTATTAATCGCAGGACTGCGCTGCTCATGAAAAAACTGGGACCGGACACAGGGTTGCTCTCTGTACGGCTCGAAGACGAAGAAGTTCTGGTCGAGGGCGAGCATATCGGCTCGCTGCGAGGCTTTGCCTTCCAGATCGACCCGCAAACCCGTCTGACCGACCGCAAGCTCCTGCTTTCGGCCGCCGAAAAGCACCTGCCCGGCCTTCTCGAAGCCCGTGCAGCCGAGCTGACCAAGGCGATTCACGAAGGAACGGCCACGCTCGCGCTGACGGGCACGGCGATCACCTGGGACGGCGAGCCGCTGGGCGCGCTCGGCGCCGGGCGCAGCCTGCTCGCGCCCGTGTTCGTGCCCGATCGCCTGCTCGATGCCATTCCGGCTCCCGCGCGCAAGGACCTCGTCGCCGCGCTCGAGGTCTGGCTTGAAAAGCAGCTCGAACCGCTCGCCCCGCTGGGCAAACTCGAAGAAGCAAGCCGCTCGGAAGAAGCCGGGCCGGACCTTCGCGCCCTTCTCATCCTGCTCATCGAACGCGGCGGGATTCTCGCGCGCGAGCAGTCGGGCCTAGAAAAACTCGACAAGGAACGCCGCACGATGCTGGCGCGCCTTGGCGTACGTGTCGGCGCGCTCGACCTGTTCGTGCCCGCCATGCTGCGTCCGCGCCCGATCAACCTGTGGCGCGAACTGGCCCGCCTCGCCGGTAAGGCCCCGCGCGGCGGCGCCCCCGACGAGACGATGCCCCCTGCCCTTGCCGCCGGCAAGCGCGACCGCCTGCCCGGCTACCGCAGTCTCGGCAAGCAGCTGATCCGCATCGACATGGCCGAAAAGCTCCTGCGCGAAGCGCACACCCAGCGAGAGGAAGCCGCCAAGGCACCGCCCCCGCCTGCAGCGACCACGGACGCTCCGAGCGAAACGGCGGCGGTCAACGACGAAACTGCAGCAACGCCCACGCAGGACCAGCCCGAGACCGCCGACGTGCAGACCTCGGCCGACACCGCGGCACCCTCTGGCGATGCGGCTGCGGATGCACCTGCCGAAGCCACCGTCGAGGCCCCGGCGCAGGATGCCCCCCAGGCTGCCGAAGCGAAGAGCGACAAGGGTAAGGGCAAGACCAAGGGCAAAGATCGCGGCCGCGACAAGGGCCGTGGCCGGGCCCCGCGTCCCAGCTTCCCGCTCGATCCCGCCCGCGCGATCTCGATGGGCCTGACGCCCGAGAGCTACGAGCGCCTGCTGCGTCTGGGCGGCTTCCAGCCGGTCGAACCGCGCGGCAAGCCCGCCAGGGACGACGCGGCTCCGGAAGCTCCGGCCGAGGGCGAGACCGCGGCTCCCGAGACGGCAACGGCCAAGATCGATGCCCCGCAGGGCCCCGCGCCCACACAGCGTTGGACCTGGCGCCCTCCGCGCCGCCAGCCCCCCCAGCAGGCGCCCTCCAAGCGTCCCGCCCGCCCGCGTGAAGGCAATGCCTTTGCCGCGCTCGCGGACATGGTGCGCTAAGCGCGATGCGCGCTGGCTGACCCGGACCGAGCCCGGTGCGCGTCGACAAGCTGCTCTGGTTCCTGCGCCTCGCCAAGACACGGGCGGTGGCGCAGGGCCTTGCACATGACGGGCACATGCGGCTCAACGGTCGGCGCATCGAACGCGCCCATCAGAAGATCGCCCCGGGCGACATCCTGACCGTGCCGATAGGCAGGAACGTGCGGGTGATAGAAATTCTTGCCCTTCCCGAGCGCCGTGGACCCGCTCCCGAGGCCCAGGCCTGTTACAGAGTGCTTGACGTCAACCCGACTCATCCCGTAGCGGCTCCACTTTCAGCCGTAAGTCTCTCAAAAAGGATTTCGCCGTCATGACCTACGTCGTCACCGACGCCTGCATTGCCTGCAAGTACACGGATTGCGTCGAGGTTTGCCCGGTCGACTGCTTCTATGAAGGCGAGAACATGCTCGTCATCAATCCTTCCGAGTGCATCGACTGCGGCGTGTGCGAACCGGAATGCCCGGCCGAGGCGATCATCCCCGACACCGAGAGCGGTGTGGAGCAGTGGATCGAACTCAACGCCAAGTATTCGGCCGAGTGGCCCAACCTCACCACCAAGAAGGACGCGCCCGACAACGCGGACGAAATGAAGGACGTCCAGAACAAGCTGGAAACGCACTTCTCGCCCGAGCCCGGCGAAGGCGACTGATCGCGCCCAATGCCTGAGGGCCCGCTGGACAGGAATTTCCAGGCTGAACGGGCCCAACGGCAAATAGCGCTAAAATAAATGGGCGAGCATAGACGCCCGGAAACGCAGGCGAATCTGCCTGTCATCGTCTCGAATCGGGACCGCACAGGAGGCTAGCGCAGGAATCCTGCGGCTGCCACTGGATATTTTGTCACATCGGTGCTATATAATACGGCAACTGCCCGAGTCTTCCACTCGTCCGGCAGAGATTTTTCATGACGAGGCAGGGTTCGAAAACAAGCGGTAAGAGCGTGATCTGACCGGTCGGCGAAAGGCATTCGTGCCACAGGTCGCAGCCTACCGGGACACCGACTCTCACCGCCTGTTTGCTCGCATCCACCCTGCAGGTGAAAGGACGATACATGGCAACCAAGGCCGATGCCTTCGATGTTGGAGATTACGTCGTTTATCCCAAGCACGGCGTAGGCCGTGTGATCGAGTTGCAGAAGCAGGAAATTGCCGGGATGCAGCTCGAACTCTACGTGCTGCGTTTCGAAAAGGAGCGTATGACGCTCCGCGTTCCGGTGAACAAGGTGGAATCGATCGGCATGCGCAAGCTGTCGTCCGACAAGACCCTGCGCGAAGCTCTCGACACCCTCAAGGGCAAGCCCAAGGTAAAGCGCACCATGTGGTCGCGCCGCGCCCAGGAGTACGAAGCCAAGATCAATTCGGGCGATCTCGTCTCGATCGCGGAAGTCACGCGCGACCTGTTCCGTGCCGACGACCAGCCCGAGCAGAGCTACTCCGAGCGTCAGATCTTCGAGGCTGCCTCCTCTCGCCTCGCGCGCGAACTGGCCGCGATGGAAAAGACCGACGAACCGGCCGCGCTCAAGAAGATCCTCGCGATCCTCAACGAGCACGCCCCCAAGTACTACGACACGGCCGAGACCGCCTAAGCCGATCTCGCTGTTTCAGACAGGATGAAGGGCCGCTTCGCCGCAAGGTGACGCGGCCCTTTCTCTTTGCCGCTTGCGAAGAGCCTGCGGGCATGAGACCTCTTGGCGCGATGTCTCGCACCTTGCCCCCTGCCCCCTTGCTGGTCCTGACCCTGCTTCCTCTCCTGGGTGGCTGCATCGCCAAGACCGCGGTCGATGTGGCGACGCTGCCCGTACGCGCGGCGAGCCAGGGCGTGGACTGGGCGACGACCAGCCAGTCCGAGGCCGACGAGAAGCGTGGGCGCGCGATGCGCGAGCACGAGGAAAAGCTGCGCGACCTCCAGCGCCGCTACGAAAAGCACCTACGCAAGTGTGACGAGGGAAGCCAGAGCGCCTGCCTTGATGCACGCGACGATTACGCGCAGATGCAGATCCTCCAGGCCCCCCAGAACCGGCCATATTGACGCTGCGGCACGCGGGTGGAATACCCCTCCCATGGTGATGAGATGAGCTGGTACGAGAGGCGCGAATCCTGGTCCGCGCAGAGCGAGGACGCGCGCGAGGACGGCGATATCGACTACGCTCGCGTCGTCCATTCCGCCTCGTTCCGACGGCTCCAGGGCAAGACCCAGATTCTCAACCTGGGCGACAGCGACTTCTACCGCACCCGCCTTACCCACTCGCTCGAAGTGGCGCAGATTGCAGGTGGCCTTGCCCGCCAGCTCGCCAAGAGCTTCCCCGATCATCCGGCGACCGCGCACCTGCCGGACCGCAGCCTCATCCACGCCATCGGCTGCACTCATGATTTCGGCCACCCGCCTTTCGGCCATGGCGGCGAAGTCGCGCTCAACTACTGCATGCGCCGCCACGGCGGCTTTGAGGGCAACGGCCAGACCTTGCGCATCCTGGCCCGGCTCGAGAGCTTCTCGGCCAACGCCGGGGCCAATCTCAGCCGCCGCACGATGCTCGGCGTCCTCAAGTACCCGGCCGCGTTCTCGCAGGCGGAAAACCCTTATCTGGAGCCGCGTCTGCTCGACGGCCCCAGCACCCTTCGCGTGCTCGATTCCCGTCATTGCAAACCGCCCAAGGCCTACCTCGACTGCGAACAGGACGTGGTGGACTGGATTCTCGCCCCCCTCACCCACCACGAGCGCGAGGCCTTCACCGCGATCGAGACGCGCCCCGGCAAGCACGCGAAGACGCTGCACAAGAGCCTCGACTGTTCGATCATGGATCTTGCCGACGACATTGCCTACGGCGTCCATGATCTGGAGGATGCCATCGCGCTCGGGCTCGTCGCGCGCGAGCGTTTCGCCAAGGCACTGGAGAGCGCCAGCGCGCCCTTCCTCGATGCGCTCAAGGAAAAGTACCCCGGCGAAAGCGAGAATGACGTATTCTCACGCATGGTCGAAGGCCTGTTCGGCGAGGACGAAGGCACCCGCAAACGCTACATCAGCCGCCTCGTCCACCACTTCCTGACCGGCGCCACATACCGTGAGGAAACAGCCTTCGACGAACCGCTGCTACGCTGGCGGGTGCGCCTGGAAGGCCCGCGCAGGGCGTTCCTCGATGCACTCCAGGCCTTCATCGTGAAGGAGGTCATCGCCAGTCCCGAAGTCCAGCACCTGGAGTTCAAGGGGCAGGCCATGGTCGTCGCCGTCTTCGAGGCGCTTGCCGCCGATCCGGCCCGCCTGCTCCCAAAGGCCGCTCTAAGCCGCTACGAAGCCTCCTCAGGCGATATACGGGTCATCTGTGACCACGTGGCCGCCATGACCGACACCCACCTCCTGAAGACGTACGAGAGGCTTTTCAGCCCGCGCATGGGTTCGGTGTTCGACCGGCTTTGACGGGGCTCGGGAAGAGGGAAGAAGGACATTCCGAGGGCCATCGCCCTCGGGCTCCCCAAACTGTCTAGCGCATGGGTGCCTGCAACGCCGATTGTGGGGAGAGCGGTGTGTTCACCTGGATGATTGAGGGGCTTTGCCCCTCCCAATTCCTATCCCACTGACGGGTGCAAAGTTGCGCCACCCCGACTCAAATGGGCTCTCCGATTCCGGGAGCCCGAGGGCGATGGCCCTCGGAAAAATCTCTTCCGACCTCCTACGCCGCCGCGCGGCGCAACCGGTCGTTGATCGCCGCCCCAATCCCGGTTTCGGGCACGGGCGCGATGGCTATGCGGGGATGACTGTCCGCTGCACCTTGATGCAGGAGCGCGTAGAGACGGCTCGCCGCCTCGTTGAGGTCGCCTGTGGGCGAAAGCGAAGCATCACCCGCAACGGGACCGAAACCGATATGGAATTCGTCAGCCTCGGCCGCGTCGGCATCGAGACGCACAGGTTTTCCGGGCGCGTAGTGGCTGGCGAGCTGGCCCGGCGCCTCGATGGCTTGTGAGATGACCGGATCGGGCGCACAGCCCAGCACCTGAGCCAGCGTGTCTGCGGCAATGGGGCCAGGACGCAGGACCTGCCAGCGGCCGCCTTCGCGAAGGCCCACGATGGTCGATTCCAGACCTGCCTCGCAAGGACCGCCGTCGATCACGGCATCGACGCGTCCGCCGAGCGAGGCGACAACGTGCGCGGCACTGGTCGGACTCACCCCGCCGCTGGCGTTGGCCGAGGGGGCGGCGAGCGGCAGGCCGGTTTCGGCAATGACCGCGCGCATGACGGCATGCGCCGGGCAGCGCAGCGCGACCGTGGGAAGGCCTGCCGTCACCGCAGCCGCCACCGGGGCGCCCTCCCGCAAGGGGAGTACCATGGTAAGCGGGCCCGGCCAGAACGCCTCGGCAAGGGCTTTTGCCCGCGCGTCGAGATGGGCGATGGCCTCCGCCGCGTCCGTATCGGCGACATGGACGATAAGCGGGTTGAAGCTGGGCCGCCCCTTCGCCGCATAGATGGCCGCGACGGACTCATCACGGTCAGCTCTGGCAGCCAGGCCATAGACCGTTTCGGTCGGCACCGCGACCAGGCCGCCGCTACGCAGGATCTCCCCCGCCGAGGCAAGATCGGGCGAGGATGAAGTCAGGAGGCGGGGACGACTGGCGGGATTCATACCCTGCCGCTATAGCGCAGCGCAGCGAAAGCCAAGGAAAAGCGCAAGGAAGCCATGACCACACCGCTGCCCGAAACGGACACGCCCGCCCTTCTCTCCCGTATTGCCGAGGCGCTGGAGCGCATCGCACCGGCCCCCGTACCTGCGACCGACTGGCTGGCCTTCCCCGCCTATGTCTGGAACGGCACCTCGGCGCGCGGCGTAACGCAGCTGGAGGCCCCCGCGCTCGACATGCTGCGCGGGATCGATGATCAGAAGGCGAGCGTCGTCACCAACGTGCTGCGTCTGGCCGCAGGCCATGCGGCGCACGACATGCTGCTGTGGGGCTCACGCGGGATGGGCAAGTCCGCGCTCTTGCGCGCCGCGATCCGCAAGGGCCAGGCCGAGCACGACAATGCCATCGCCCTCGTCCAGGTCGGTCAGGATGCGCTTGCGGGCGTGACCGATCTCTTTGCGACTCTGGGGAAGATCGAGCGCCGCTTTCTCGTCTTCGTCGATGATCTGGGCTTTGAGGAGAACGATGGCGCAGGTCCACGTCTGCTGCGCTCCTGGCTCGAGGGCGGGGTTGAGGCACGCCCGGCCAACGTGCGCCTTGCCGTCACTTCCAACCGCCGCGCCATTGTCTCGCGCTCGATGCACGAGCAGGACGATCCCATCAATCCGCGCGACGTGGTCGATGATCGCCTCGCGCTGGCCGACCGGTTCGGCCTCTCCATCGGCTTCCACGCCTGCGATCAGGACGCCTATCTTGCCATCATCGGGGGCTACGCGCAGGAGTTCGCCCTGGAGTGGGACCAGGGCGATGCGCTGGAGTGGTCGCGCCGCCGCGGCGCGCGTTCAGGCCGTGTGGCCTGGCAGTACGTCAACGAATTGGCCGGGCGCGCGGGCAAGACCATCTGAGGCCCTGCCCGCCCCGTCTGAGGCTTAGTCCTTCTCGCGGTTGAGGATCCGGTCGGTCCCCCGGAAACCGGCCTGGAGACGCTTCTGCGCGGCTTCGGGCGAGTTGGGATCGACGAGGCCCGGCTTGGGCTCCAGATGCTCTGTCACGATGGGCGTGATCTCGGGCGAGGCGTCCGCATCGGGCGCCACCACGCGCCAGACGATGCCGGCCGTATCGTCGGTGACGAGGAGCGCACCGCTCGCATCAAAAGCCACCCAGGTCGGACGGCCGTGGGTGGTGCTGCCGTCCTCTTCCAGGAAGCCGGTCAGCACGCGCTGCGGCTTCACATCCTTGGGGTTGCCGTTGGCATCGAAGGGAATGAAGACGACGTCGTAACCCACCGCCGGACGGCGATTCCACGAACCATGGCGGGCGATGAACGCTCCGTTCTGGAAGGCCTTGCCCAGCTTCGTACCGCCCTTGTCGAACACCATGCCGAGTGTGCCGGTGTGTGCGCCCATCGCGTACTCGGGCTTGCGCGTATACTCGATCATGTAGGTCTGCATGTCGTACTGGACGCGCTCATCGAAGATGTTCTTCCAATAGACCCAGGGCCAGCCATACTGCGCGCCTACGGGCACGTTGGTAAAGTAGTCGGGCACGAGGTCGGGGCCGAGCATGTCGCGCTCCTGCACCGTCGCCCACATCTCGCCCGTCGCGGGATTCCAGTCGAGGCCGTTGGGGTTGCGCATGCCCGCCGCGAACTGGCGGCGGCGGCCTGTTTCGGTGTCAATTTCCCAGATGGCCGCGCGCCCGGCCTCTTCCTCCATGCCGTTGTCGGCGATGTTGGTGGCCGAACCGACCGCGACGTAGAGCGCCTTGCCGTCCTCGCTCAGGAGCAGGTTGCGCATCCAGTGATTGCCGCCCGGCCACAAGTCCATGAGCTTCTTCGGGGAGCCCTCGATCTTCGTGTCGCCCGGCGTGAAGGCAAACTCGAGAATCGCGTCGTGGTTGGCGACGTAGAGCTTGCCGTCCCGGTAAGCCATGCCCGAGGGCGAGACGAGATCGGCCGTGCGCAGATCAAAAGTCTGATCGGCCGTGCCGTCACCGTTGGAATCGCGCAGCAGCTTGATGGTATCGGCCGAAGGGGCGCCCGCGCCCACCTTGCCCATCGCCCAGCCCATGACCATGCCGGTGAGACCACCACTCTCGCTCGCCTTGGGCGCGCCGGTCTCGGCCACCAGCACGTCGCCGTTGGGAAGCGTGAGCATCGTGCGCGGATGCTGGAGACCTTGCGCAAAACGCGTGACGACAAGGCCCTTGGCCGGCGTTGGCGCCTCATCCTCGGCCCACCCCACCGGATCGACCAGCTTCATGCTGGGGATCGTCTGCGGGTCGGGATCGACCAGAGTCGGGTCCTTGCCCGCAGTGGCGTCGCTCGGCAGGTCCGAGCTGTTGGAATACTGCGTCCAGGCAAAGAAGGCGACAAGCGCCAGGACGAGAACGATGAGGGCCGCGAAGGCCTTGAGCAGGATCGAGCGCATGGGCACCGAGATAGATGCCCCCCGTCTATGCGGCAACCTCGAGTTGCGCTACCTGAGGGCCATGTACGATTTTGCCCCCCTTACCGACGCCCCCAAGCCCGAACTCTATGAGGAACTCGCCCGCGCCGCGCAGGCCCTGGTCGAAGGCGAGCGCGACGCCGTGGCCAACATGGCGAACCTGGCCGCGCTCATCTGGCAGTTCGTGCCCGATCTCAACTGGTCCGGCTTCTATCGCATGGTCGAGGATGAGCTCGTGCTCGGCCCCTTCATCGGCAAGCCCGCCTGCATCCGCATTCCGCTGAGTTCCGGCGTGTGCGGCGCGGCCGCGCGGACCGGCGAGACCCAGCTCGTGCCTGATGTCCACGCCTTCCCCGGCCACATCGCCTGCGATGCCGACAGCCGCTCCGAGCTCGTCGTACCTGTCGTGGTCCATGGCAAGGTGATCGCGGTCATCGACCTCGACAGCCCCCTTCCCGAGCGCTTCGACGAGGAAGATGCCAAGGGGTTTGCCCGCCTTGCCGAGATCGCGGCAAAGGCCATCGGCTGACGCCTTCAGGCCTGCGCCGTTTCGGGACAGGCACAGGCACACGATAGTCCGCCCAGGACCTCGGTGCTAATTCGCAAGGGCAGACATTCGGGAGAATTCCCGGCGATGCCCTTGCGAAGGAGACCTGCGATGCGCCTGTCCTGCCCTCACCTTACCTGCGCGGCGCTGCTTCTGACTCTATCCACGACATCCGCTAGCGCCCGGGAGGCCGTACGCTACGGTGGCTTCGATCCGGTCGCACGGGACGCCTGGCTTGTCGATTGCTACCAGAAGGTCGCTCTACGCGATGCCCAAGCTGGAATCCGGCCCGCCCCCGACGCACCGGACGAGTGCCAGGCCTATCTCGATGCTTACTATGAGCGCTACACGCGCACGCGCACCGCACCCTCGCAAGGCAAAGCCGGACCCGGCTTCACAGCGCCCGGCTACGAGGCAAGTCGCTATGGCGCGGACTATACGGTCGCAGCCGGGCCGGACTTCACTTCTGAAGAGGTTGTGCAGAGCCTCCCCTGAGGCAAGGATGAAGTGATTCAAGGGGCCATTGCCCCTTGACCCCAAAAGGGGCGACCGCACCTTCCTCAGGCCAGATAGCGCGCGCAAGGTGAGCTCGACAGGTCGGGGAGCCCGAGGGCGATGGCCCTCGGAATACCTCTTCTCAGATCGCCCCGCCGGTCAGGCGCTGACACACGAGATCGAGCTGGTCGAGCGTCGCGTACTTGATCGTCACCGTCCCCGAACGCGGGTCCTCATCCGACTGAATCTTGACCGGAAGGCCCAGGAACTCCTCAAGGTGATCCTGCACGGCGACGATATCGGCATCCTGCGCGGGATCGCGCGCCGGACGGGCAGCACGGCGCGGTGCCGGAGCCGTTTCACCGCGCATCTTCTTGCGCACGAGCTTCTCGACGTCACGCACCGACATCTGCGCCGAGACGGCCTGTCCGGCGATATCTTCGGCATCGTCGCAGCCGATCAGCGCACGTGCATGGCCCATCGACAGATCGCCCTTCTCGACGAGCTTGACCACATCGTCAGGCAGCGAAAGCAGGCGCTGAAAATTGGCCACGTGGCTGCGGCTCTTATCGACCAGGCGCGCGATCTCGGCCTGCGTCATCCCTTCGGATTCGGACAGGCGCTGGTAGGCGCGAGCCTCTTCGATGGGGTTGAGATCCTCACGCTGGAGGTTCTCGATGAGCGCCAGCGCCATGACCTCGCGATCGGAGAGATCTCGAACCAGTGCGGGAATCTCGTGCAGCTGGGCTTTCTGTGCGGCACGCCAACGACGCTCGCCCGCCACAAGTTGGAATGCGCCTGTATCGGTAGGGCGCACGATGATGGGCTGGATGACGCCGCGCTGGGCAATCGAGGCTGCGAGTTCGTCGAGCGCTTCCTCATCGAAATGACGGCGCGGCTGCAGCGGGTCGGGCTTGATTTCGGCAATCGTCAGCGAGCGAAGGCCAAGCCCCCGGGCCGTATCCGCCGTGGCTCCACCCGCGGCCGAAGACGATGCTTCCCCTGCCCCGGACGTCGCCACCGGCTCCTCACGGCGACTCTCACCCAGAAGGGCTCCAAGACCGCGACCAAGGCCACGCGACTTCTGGCGCGTCATTGCCGGAGTGCTTCGGGGGGCGGTGTCGTCGCTCATGCTGCCTTCCTCGCTTCGGGGAGCCGCGTAATCAGTTCGCGGGCCAGCGCCATATAGGCCCGGCTGCCCGCGCAAGAGTGATCGTAGATCAGCGCCGGAACCCCGTGGCTTGGCGCCTCGGACAGGCGCACGTTGCGCGGGATGTTGGTATCGAAGATCAGGGGCCCAAGACAGGAGCGCACATCGTCCGACACCTGGTCCGTGAGGCGGTTGCGGCGATCGAACATGGTCAGGACGATACCGATGATACCCAGATCGGGGTTGAAGCGCTGCTGGACGCGCTCGACGGTGGTGAGCAGCTGGCTGAGGCCTTCGAGAGCGAAGAACTCGCACTGCAGCGGCACCAGGAGCTTGTCGGCTGCGGTCAGTGCGTTGAGCGTCAGCAGGCCGAGCGAGGGCGGGCAATCGATCAGGCAGACATCGTATCCGGAATCGTCGCGCAGCGCGGCGCGCAGGCGATGTGCGCGGTCATCGGCGTTGACCAGCTCCACTTCGGCCCCCGAGAGATCCACCGTCGCAGCGAGGAGGTCGAGACCGGGGATCGAACTGGGCACCACGCACTCGGCAAGCGGACGCTTGTCGACAAGGACGTCGTAGGACGAAAATTCGCGATCGGCCGGATAGACACCGATGCCCGTAGAGGCATTTCCCTGGGGGTCGAGATCGACCAGAAGGGTCTTCCATCCCGTGGCCGCAAGGGCGGTCGCAACGTTGATGGCCGTGGTTGTCTTCCCGACGCCACCCTTCTGGTTGGCGATAGCAATACGGATCACGTGGTCTTTCCCTTCCTGCCGGACAGCGTTCCGACAATAATGCCTGCCTGCGGGTCCGTCAGGGACTGTTCCACGTGGAACACGTGCCGCCACTTGCGAAGGTCGTCCAATTCTTGCTGTGCCGAGCGCCCCTTGGGCAACACCCACAGGGTGTCACTTGTGGAAAATCGCGCGGATAACTCCAAAAGCTTTTGCAAGGGCGCAAAGGCACGGGCCGAGATCACCGCGGCGTCGCGCGATTCGACCTGTTCGAGACGTTGCCCGGCCACGCGCGCCTTATCCAGCCCCATCGCCTCGCGCGCGCGCTCCAGCCACTCGATTCGCCGCGCGCGCGATTCGACCATGACCACTTCGCAGTCCGGTCGCAGCGCCGCAATGGCGAGGCCCGGGAAGCCCGCCCCTGTACCAAGATCGAACCAGGGCCCTCGTGTTTCACGTGGAACATGAGACAGCAGCTGAGCCGAGTCGACTATATGCCGTAGCCAGACCTGCTCCAGGCTCGCCACTGAAACCAGGTTCTGGCGCTGGTTTTCCTCGGCCAGCATGGACACCAGACATTCAAGGCGTTCCGCCGCCTGCGCATCGAACTCAGGCAGCGCTTCAAGCCAGGCACGCGCCTCGACTTCTGTGGTAATCATGCGGCCGATACCTCCCGACGCGCGCGAACAAGAACAGCGGCAAGCGCCGCCGGGGTGATGCCCGGGATACGGCCCGCAGCCGCCAGCGTCGCCGGGCGCGCCTTGGTCAGACGCTCGACCATTTCTCGAGAGAGACCTGGAATCTGATCGTAGGGAAAATCATCGCCAAGGGGCAGCGCTTCACTCGCGCGTAGGTCTTTCAGCTCGCGTTCCTGGCGTTCGAGATAAGGCGCGTAGGCCGCATCCTCGACAACTTCCTCAGCCAAGGAGGCATCGGCAAGCGGGGATTCCCCCCCTTCCCTTTCCAGCCACGGAGCAAGTCGCTCCAGATCGATTCCGTCAAACCGCAACCATTCGCGCAAGGGCAGACGCCCCAGGTCCATGCGCACCGACATGCCCGCTTGAGCAAGCTCGCTGGCAGGGACGGACTGATCGAGGCCCCTCTCCAGATCGGCGCGGGCCTCTTCACGCCGTGCGAACCAGGCCGCCCGCTCCTCGCCGACCGCCCCAACGCCAAGCGCCAATGGGGTCAGGCGTGTGCTGGCGTTGTTCGCGCGCAGACGCAATCGATACTCGGCGCGCGCCGTCAGCATGCGGTAGGGCTCGCTGACACCATGCAAAGTGAGATCATCGATCATCACCGCCATATAACTGTTGGCCCGGTCGAGCGGGGCTGGCGCACGCTCAAGGATAGCGGCGGCGGCATGCATGCCGGCCACGAGTCCCTGCGCCGCAGCCTCTTCGTAGCCCGTCGTCCCGTTGATCTGGCCGGCACAATAGAGCCCGGGCATTTCGCGTAGCTCCAGGCTCGGGCGCAGCGCGCGCGGATCGATGTGATCATATTCGACCGCATATCCCGGCACGACCATCTCGACCGTCTCCAGCCCTTCCATGCTGCGCATCATGGCCTGCTGGACATCGGTCGGCAGCGATGTGCTGACACCGTTGGGATAGACCAGGTGGGTCGAGAGCCCCTCTGGTTCGAGAAAGACCTGGTGCCCGTCGCGGTCGGCGAACCGGTGAATCTTGTCCTCGATGGATGGGCAATAGCGCGGCCCCTGTGCGCCAATGGCACCTGAAAACAAGGGCGAACGATCGAGGTTGGCGCGGATGATATCGTGAGTCTGCGGGTTGGTGCGCGTGATGGCGCAGAAGACCTGCGGAACGGTCCGGTGGCCAAGAGCCGACATCGTCCACCCGTCGGCATCGGAGGCCTGTTCCTCCAGACGCCCCCAGTCGATGGTGCGGCCATCAAGACGCGGCGGGGTGCCTGTCTTGAGCCGGGCCATCGGGAGGTTGGCACCGCGCATCTGTTGCGCCAGCTTCTGGGCCGAGGCTTCACCTATGCGACCACCGACCAGTCGTTCCTCGCCACGGAACAGAGTCCCGCCAAGGAAGGTACCGGTACACAGGATCGTGGCGGGAGCGCTCAGCCGGGTCCCGTCGGCGAGGCGAATTCCGGTCACCCTTCCCTGTGCAAGGACCAGTTCGGCAGCCTCACCCGCGACCAAGGTGAGATCGCCCTGCTCCTTGAGCAGGCGATGGATTGCCGCCTTGAACAGGCGCCGGTCGGCCTGGATACGGGGCCCTTGCACCGCGCTGCCCTTCGAACGGTTGAGCATGCGATAGTGGATTGCAGCGGCATCGGCGGCCCGTCCGATCAAGCCATCGAAGGCATCGACCTCACGCACGAGGTGGCCTTTGCCGAGCCCCCCAATGGCCGGATTGCAACTCATCGCCCCGACCGCGTCGAGATCGAAACTAACCAGCGCCACGCGCGCGCCTATGCGCGCTGCCACGGCCGCGGCTTCACAACCGGCATGGCCGCCACCGATCACGATGACATCAAAGGAATGCATGAGAATGCGCTTACTCCACCGCCCCTGCCCCGTCAAAGCTCCCATTGCATCGCTCGTGGTGTTTCACGTGAAACATACGAACGGAGGCAATGGAGAGACTGAGTCACGAAACTCTATGCCGATTACTTCCCGATGCAGAAACGTCCGAAGAGCGCATCAAGCATGTCCTCAGTCGTCGCCCGTCCGATCAAGGAATCGAACGCGACCCGCGCTGTCCGCAATTCCTCAGCGAGAATGAGAAGATCAGACTGCGCACCGGCTCCACAAAGCCCGGTCAGGGCCTGGGATAGCAACTCCCCCTGTCGACGATTCAATGCGAGCTCGCCCGGTCGGGGAAGGCAGGAGCGCCCATGCACAACGAGATCCCGGCGCAAGTCATCAAGCCCCTCCCCGGTCATGGCCGAGATCCGGTGCCGGGGCCGGGCCTTCGCTTCATGCCCTTCCCGATCGATTTGGGCGTCGATTTCCCAGGCCAGCTCGGGCCCCTCCCCTTCTGGCCCCAGCCAGAGGACAAGATCGGCCCGCTCCAGTTCACCACGCGCGCGGTCCACGCCAATAGCCTCGATCGCATCGTCCGTGCCATCCCGCAGACCGGCCGTATCGATGAAGGCAAAGGGAACGCCGTCCAGCGCCACGGCGCGGATAAGGACGTCGCGCGTCGTCCCCGCGAGCGGCGCGGTGATCGCGGCCTCATCTTCCACGAGCGCATTGAAGAGTGTGCTCTTGCCAGCGTTGGGAGGTCCGGCAAGTACGATACGTAGGCCTTCGCGCAAGGCTTCAGCCCGTGGCCGGGACAGCCAGGTTTCGAGCTCCTCGGCGAGACTTGCCAGGTCGGCGTAGAACGATGCGGGCAGTACCGCCACATCGTCTTCGTCGCTGAAGTCGAGTACCGCCTCCACACCGGCCGAAGCGCCCAGGACCCGATCACGCCACGCGTGGACCTGCTGGGACAAAGCCCCGCCCGCCATTGCGATGGCCGTGCGGCGCTGCAGCTCGGTCTCGGCGGAGAGGAGATCGGCAAGGCCCTCGGCTTCGGCCAGGTCGATCCGTCCATTGGCAAAGGCACGCCTTGTGAACTCACCAGGTTCAGCCGGACGGATAGACAGGGCAGGTGCGCCCTCCACCGATTGAGCCAGCCCCGCAAGTGCGGCCTCGACCGCCCGGACAACAGCCCGCCCGCCATGCAAGTGCAATTCAGCAAGGTCTTCGCCGGTCGCTGTCGCGGGTCCCGGAAACCACAGGACCAGGGCTTGATCCAGCACTGTTTCACGTGAAACACGCAAGGTGCGAAGGCTTGCCCGGCGCGGTTCAGGAAGCTTCCCTGCCAGTGCGCACAGCGCCGTCCCGGCCGCCTTGCCACTGATACGGATGACGGCAAGAGCGGCCGGAGGCGCGCCGCTCGAAAGGGCAAAGATGGTTTCGGACATGGGCTCGTGTTCACTCAAGCGGAAGGCGGACAGCGTCGCCGGACAGGAACGTGAGCGGCGCCCTTACTCCGATTTGGGCTTCTCGCCCATCCCCTGCGCAGCCCCGCTCATCGCCATGGACATGCCGCTTTCGAGGAACTGCTGGAAGAGCTTGAGACCCATCTGGCCCATGGGCGCCATCTGCTTGGTCAGCTCCTGAAGCTGGTCGAAACTTCCAGCCCCCTTCATCGCATTGGTCACAGCCTCGACGTAAACCTCGTTCGCACGGGTCACATCGGGGAGACCAAGAAAGCGCCGCGCCTCCTCAGGCGAACATTCGACCTCGACATTGACCTTCATGAGGCTCTCCTGATCTCGTTTTTTGTCGAATGAAGGCTGACACATACGCATGGCAAAGTCCATTGCCCGTACCTACCTGCAAGGGGGACGCCGGTGCGCGGCGCCCGCAGTCTGACGCCATAAGGCGCCGCACGAAGAGGAGACTTGTCCATGGCCACCAACACCGAGATCCCCACTCTGGATAAAGCCGCCGGCATCCCGGCCTACGTCGCGCGCCCCGAGGGTACGCCACGCGGGGCCATCATCGTCCAGCAGGAGATCTTCGGCGTGAACCCGGGGATCGTCCAGAAGGCCGACCAGTGGGCCGCCAAGGGCTATCTGGCCGTGGCGCCGGACAGCTTCTGGCGCCAGGAGCCGGGTGTTGAACTCGACGCCGACAAGGAGCCCGAATTCAAGAAGGCGCTCGACCTCATGGGAGGGCACGATTTCGACGCCGGCATCCGCGACATCGAAGCCGTGATTCACTGGATCCGCAACGAGGCCGGTGTGCCCAAGGTCGCGCTCGTCGGCTTCTGCATGGGGGGCAAGATCGCCTACCAGGCCGCCGCGCGCACCGACATCGACGCCTCCGTCGGCTATTATGGCGTGGGTATCGACGAGATGCTGAACGAGAAGCACGCCATCTCCAACGCCCTCCTGCTGCACATTCCGACCGCAGACGGATTCAATCCGCCCGAAGTCCAGAAGGCCATGCACGAGGGTCTCGACGACCATCCCAAGGTTACGCTTTACGACTACGAGGGCCTCGACCACGGTTTCGCCGCCGAGATGGGTTCGCGCCGTGACGAAGCGGGTGCCCAGCTTGCCGACAGCCGGACCGAGGCCTTCATCGTGGAGCACATCGGGTGAAGGCTCTGACGGGTCCGCGCTACCTCGTCCCCCTGGCCGTCCTGGCAGTAACCTTGACCTGCGCGGCCCTCCCCTCGCTGCGCTGGCTACTCATTGTCCTCGTTCCGGTTCTGGGTGTGACGCTTCTGGATTTCTTCCAGAACCGCCACGCGCTGCGCCGCAATTACCCGCTCGTGGCACGCATGCGCTGGCTCTTCGAAGACCTGCGCCCGTTCCTGCGCGCCTACATCGTCGAGAGCGAGCGTGAGGGGCGTCCCTTCACCATCGACCAGCGCGGGCTCGTCTATGCGCGCGCCAAGGGTGCCGTATCGACGCATCCCATGGGCACCGAGCTCGACGTCTACTCGGACGAATACGAATGGCTCGGCCATTCGATCACGCCCAACGAGGACGCGCCCGAAAGCTGGCACGTACGTGTCGGCGGCGAGGAATGCGCCAAGCCCTATTCGAGCGCGCTTCTCAACATCTCGGCGATGAGCTTCGGTTCGCTGTCAGCCAACGCCATCGAGTCTCTCAACAAGGGCGCGGCCATCGGAGGCTTCGCCCACGATACGGGCGAAGGCTCGATCAGCCGCTACCACCGCAAGCACGGCGGCGATCTTATCTGGGAATTGGGCAGCGGCTACTTCGGCTGCCGCAACAAGGACGGATCGTTCAATCCCGAACTGTTTGCCCAGCAGGCAAGCGACGACCAGGTGAAGATGGTCGAAATCAAACTGAGTCAGGGCGCCAAACCCGGGCATGGCGGCGTTCTGCCCGGTGCCAAGGTCACACCTGAAATTGCCGAGGCGCGCCACGTAGACGTCGGGGAAGACTGCATTTCTCCGGCCGCGCACCCCGCCTTTTCGACGCCGCTCGAGCTCCTGGAATTCGTCGCGCAGCTGCGCAGCCTGTCCGGAGGGAAGCCCACCGGATTCAAACTCTGCGTGGGCCAGCCCCACGAAGTGATGGCCTTGGTCAAGGCCATGCTGGAGACCGGAATCACGCCCGACTTCATCGTTGTCGACGGCGCCGAAGGCGGCACGGGTGCGGCCCCGCAGGAACTGACCGACAATGTTGGAATGCCCCTGCGCGAAGGCCTCATGCTGATGCGCAACGCGCTTGTCGGCACCAACCTCAAGGACCGGGTCCGTCTTGCCGCCTCGGGCAAGATTCACTCCGGCGCCGGGATGGCCCGCGCCTTTGCCCTCGGAGCCGACTGGTGCAACGCCGCCCGTCCCTTCATGTTCGCGCTGGGCTGCGTGCAGTCGATGAAGTGCCACACGGGCGAATGCCCCACAGGCGTTGCCACGCAGGTCGACTGGCGCCAGCGCGGCCTCGTCGTTGACGACAAGGCTGAGCGCGTCGCCCGTTTCCAGAAGGAGACTCTGCGGTCGCTGCGCGAGATCGTCGTTGCCATGGGGTATCGCAGTCCCTGGCAGCTCAACGAGCATGACATGTACCAGCGCATCGACAGCGCCAAGGCCGGGCCACTTGACGAGGTCTACAACTTCGTCGCCCCCGGTCAGCTCCTCGACGATCCCAGTAGCACGCACTACGCTCACGCCTGGAAGGTTTCGGCCGCGCACACGTTCCGCCGCGTCTCCAGCCTTGCGGCCTCGATTCACCCCTGACCACAGGAATTGCCATGACTACCGGATACCGCATGATTGTCGCCGAGCACGGCGGTCCTGAAAAGGTTTCACGTGAAACATTCGAGGTCCCCTCCCCCGGTCCAGGAGACCTGCTGATCGAGACGGAAGCTGTCGGCCTCAACTTCATCGACACCTACTTTCGCAAAGGACTCTATCCCGATGCGCTGCCGATTGTGCTCGGATCGGAGAGCGTGGGCTCCATCGTGGCCTTGGGCGACGGTGTCGAGGGCTTCGCCCTTGGCGAGCGTGTGGGCCTGACAAGCAATGGAGGCGCCTACGCCACGCACCGCATCGTGCCGGCCGACAAGGCCATCCGCGTGCCCTCCTCCGTCGATCCCAAGGTCGCTGCCGCTGTCCTCCTCAAGGGGCTGACCGCCTGCTATTTGGCCGAGGATACCTTCCCCGCCAAGGCCGGCGACATCGCCCTCGTCCATGCCGCGGCGGGCGGCGTGGGGTCGCTGCTCGTGCCCTGGCTGACCGACAAGGGTGTCACCGTCATCGCGCACTGCGGCAGCGCTGAGAAAGCCGCGCAGGTTCCTGTACCGGATGGCCACTCCCTGCATGGCGATTTCGCCACGCTCGCCGAGCAGGTCCGCGATATCACGGACGGCAAGATGTGCGACGTGGTCTACGACGGCGTGGGGGCTGCAAGCTGGGAGGCCTCGCTTGCCTGCCTGCGCAGCCGCGGCCTCATGGTGAGCTTCGGCAACGCCTCGGGGGCTGTCCCGCCCGTCGCCATGCTCGACCTGATGAACGGCGGCGGGGGATCCCTCTACGCCACGCGCCCTACCCTCGCCCACTACATCGCCACTCCCGAGGCCCGCGATGCGAGTGCGGCAAAGCTGTTCGACCGCATCGCCAGCGGAGTTCTCGACGTGAAGATCGGCCAGACGTTCGCGCTTGAAGATGCCGCCGATGCGCATCGGGCGCTTGAGAGCCGGGCGACGACCGGTTCGACGGTACTTATTCCCTAAGAAGACGAAGTAGAGGAGATTCCGAGGGCCATCGCCCTCGGGCGCCCCAAAACTGTCTGGCTCACCTTTCTCAGCCAAGGTGGCGCGCGGGAGGTGAGGTCGACAGTTTGGGGGTCAAGGGGCGATGGCCCCTTGAATCCTTCTTCCTTCCTACAAACAAAAAAGGCCCGGAAGGTTCATGCCTTCCGGGCCTTTTTGTTAAACCAGCGAGACGATCCCCAACTGCGGATCGATCCAGCCTTCGTAGATCATCTTGCAGGCCACGTAGAGGATGACCGCAAGCCCGATGTAGGCAATCCAGCGGTAGCGCTCGATGTAGCGGGCGATGAAGTTCGCAGCGACCCCCATCAGCACGACGGAGAGCAGCAGGCCGACAATCAGGATACCCGGATGCTCGCGCGCGGCGCCCGCTACCGCGAGAACGTTGTCGAGGCTCATCGAAACGTCGGCCACTGCAACGGCCCAGGCGGCCCCAGCAAAGCTCCTGGCGGACTTCAGGCCGGAATGCTGATCCCCTTCAATCTCCGGCGAACCGGTCGACTGGCCTGCGTCCTCACGCAGTTCGCGCCAGAACTTCCAGGCCACCCAGAGGAGCAGCAGGCCACCAGCGAAGATCAGCCCGACAACCCCCAGCAGCCAGGTCACCGCGAGCGCGAAGACGATACGCAGGACAAGGGCCGCGCCGATACCGATCAGGATGACTTTCTTGCGATCCGCAGCCGGAAGCCCCGCGGCCAGCGCGCCTACGACGATCGCGTTGTCACCCGCCAGCAGGAGGTCGATCATCAGCACCTGGCCGAAGGCCGCGAGGGCCGCCGGCTCGGTGATGTTGGCGAAATCCGCCACGATATGCTGCCAGATCTCGGCCGGCCCGCCAATCGAGCCGGACGCGACCAGGGCATCTAGGATAGTCACGTAAGAAAGCCCCCGTTACCCGTTTTACTGGTTCATCGTGGCGAAGAAGTCCTCGTTGGTCTTGGAATCCTTCATCTTGTCGAGCAGGAATTCCATCGCATCGACCGTGCCCATCTGCATGAGGATACGGCGCAGGAGCCACATCTTGGAGAGCTGATCCTTGGGAACCAGCAGCTCTTCCTTGCGGGTGCCCGACTTGCCCACGTCAAGCGCCGGGAAGATGCGCTTGTCGGCGACCTTGCGGTCCAGGACGATTTCGGAGTTGCCGGTGCCCTTGAACTCTTCGAAGATGACCTCGTCCATGCGGCTGCCGGTGTCGATGAGCGCGGTCGCGATGATCGAGAGCGAGCCGCCCTCCTCGATGTTGCGCGCAGCACCGAAGAAGCGCTTGGGACGCTGCAGGGCGTTGGCATCGACACCGCCGGTGAGCACCTTGCCGGAGCTGGGAACCACGGTGTTGTAGGCGCGGCCCAGACGCGTGATCGAGTCCAGGAGGATGACCACGTCGCGCTTGTGCTCGACCAGGCGCTTTGCCTTTTCAATAACCATTTCAGCAACTTGCACGTGGCGCTGAGCCGGTTCGTCGAAGGTCGAGGAGATCACCTCGCCGTTCACCGAGCGCTGCATGTCGGTAACTTCCTCGGGACGTTCATCGACCAGAAGGACCAGCAGGAACACCTCGGGGTGGTTGTCGGTGATGGCCTTGGCCATGTTCTGCAGCAGCACGGTCTTACCCGTACGCGGCGGCGCGACGATCAGCGCGCGCTGGCCCTTGCCCTGCGGGCTGATGAGATCGATCACGCGCGCCGACTTGTCCTTGACCGTGGGGTCGAGGGTGTCGAGCTGCAGGCGCTGTTCGGGATAGAGCGGGGTCAGGTTGTCGAAGTTGACGCGGTGGCGCACGACGTCCGGATCATCGAAGTTGACCTTGGTCAGCTTGGTGATCGCGAAGTAGCGCTCTCCGTCGCGCGGGGCGCGGATTTCGCCTTCGACGGTGTCGCCGGTACGCAGGCCCCACTTACGGACCTGGTTGGGCGAGACATAGATGTCGTCGGGCCCGGCGAGGTAGTTCGCCTCGGGGCTG
The DNA here is from genome assembly GCF_020524485.1 of Novosphingobium profundi. Taxonomy (GTDB): domain Bacteria; phylum Pseudomonadota; class Alphaproteobacteria; order Sphingomonadales; family Sphingomonadaceae; genus Novosphingobium; species Novosphingobium profundi_A. Next base: position 404,756 of record NZ_JAIVLF010000006.1, read on the forward strand.
CGCAGGAAGCCGAAACCGTCGGGCAGCACTTCGATGGTGCCAAGGCCCATGATCTCTTCGCCGTCCTCGGCGACTTCCTTGAGAATCCCGAACATGAGATCCTGGCGGCGCATCGTGGAAGCGCCTTCGACGCCCATTTCCTCGGCCATGGCGACCAGTTCGGCCGGCGTCTTCTTCTTGAGTTCTTTCAGGTGCATCGTGGTGGTTTCCGAATGGAAAGAGAGAAAGTGTCGGCCGGGCGGATCATGGGGCTTGGGGAAAGCGGATCCGGGCAGGCGAGCTGAAGGCGCCGCCCTGTGCCGGGACGGGCCTGCAAATAGGCTTTTGCGGGCCTGCGGTCAATGAGTCATGGACTCGCGCAGCCTTCATGCGGGTCCAGTCCGGATTCCCCTGCGGTGAATCGAAAACGCGCATGAAAAAAGGCCCGGGGCTTTCGCGCCGGGCCTTTTTCGATGGGCGGGATATTTCGGAGTCTCAGAAGGGTTTGACGACCACCAGGATCACCACCACGACCGCCACGAGACTGGGGACCTCGTTCAGCATGCGCAGCGCCTTGCCGCTCATCCCGCGCTGTCCCTTCGCCAGCTTCTTGCCGTAGCTCACCAGCCAGCCATGGTAGGCCGAGAGCGCCACCACGAAGAGCAGCTTGGCGTGCAGCCAGGGCGCGGACCAGTAGTGCATGGCCGTGGCCAGCGCGATCCCGAAGACCCACACGGCGATGAGCGAAGGCGTCAGGATGATCTTGCGCAGCTTGGCTTCGCGATCGATCCAGCGCGCCTCCTCGGGCGAGCCGGCTTCGGCCTCCTGGTGGTAGACGAAATAGCGCGGCAGCATGAACAGTCCGGCCATCCAGAAGATCACGAAGATGATGTGGCCGGCCTTCAGCCAGAGGTAGGTGGTCTGCAAGATCTGCTCCATGAGCCTTAGTCGTCCCTCTTGAAAGCGTGTGCCCTGTCGGCGGCTATCTAGGGGCTCGACGCGCGCCTGAAAAGGTCAGGTGCGGCGCCAGGCCCGGACGGTGGAAAGAAGGCGCTCGACGTGCGCGATCGGGGTGTGCTGGCCGATTCCATGTCCGAGATTGAAGACATGAGGACGGTCCGCGAAGGCATCGAGAACGCGCCGGGCCTCCGATTCCAGCTCGTCTCCGCCCGCCAGCACGAGGAGGGGATCGAAATTGCCCTGCACCGGCATTCCGGCAGGCAGTTCGCGCGCGGCCCATACCGGGTCGATCGTTTCATCCACCCCGACCGCGTCAACGCCGCTTTCGCGTGCATAGGCGGGCAGCTTCTCGCCCGCGCCCTTGGGAAAGCCGATGATGGGGGTCTCGGGATGGCGGGCGCGCAGTTCCTTCACGATCTGCGCATTGGGCGCGATGACCCAGCGTTCGAACTGTGACGGGGAAAGAGTCCCCGACCAGGAGTCAAAAAGCTGGATCGCTTCGGCTCCGGCCTCGATCTGCCCGGAGAGATAGTCGACAGTGACCTCGGTTATACCTTCCACGATAGCCTGAAAGCCCTCGGGATCGCGATAGGCCAGCGCGCGTGTCTCTGCCTGATCCCTACTCCCCTCACCCGCGACCATATACGTCGCCACGGTCCAGGGAGACCCGGCGAAGCCGAGCATCGTCTTGGTAGGGTCGAGCTGGGCTCGTACCTTGCGCACGGTATCGTAGATAGGCGTCAGACGCTCAGGGACCGCTTCCAGGGCGCTCAGGGCACTATCCACAAGGCGTGGAGAAAGCCTGGGACCTTCCCCTGCCACGAAGGTGAGGTCCTGTCCCATCGCAAACGGTACGATCAGAATGTCGGAAAACAGGATCGCGCCATCGAACCCGAAACGACGGATCGGCTGCATCGTGATCTCGGCGGCGGCATCGGTGTCATAGACCAGCGCCAGGAAGCCGCCCTTTTCGGCGCGCAACTCGCGGTATTCCGGGAGATAGCGGCCCGCCTGGCGCATCAGCCAGATCGGGCGTTCCTCGGTGTTCGAGCCGCGCAGAGTGTCGAGAAGGAGACCAGGCATCGCGTTCTTTTCCGTTCCGAACAAAAAAATTTAGAATTTTTATAAAAGGTTGATGGAGTCTGTTGGCCCTGTGGATATCGGGGATTGGCGGGCAATGCCCGAATTGTCCCCGGATGAACAGGGCGAATGAGTCCGAACGACTCTTCCTGACTCGGGAGTCAAAGATTCATTATCCGCCCTATCCACAGGGTGTGGAAGATTCTGAGAGCCTGTCCAGAAGTGGAGGAGCGAATCCGGGGCACTGGGGAGGATAAGTGCCTCGCGAGTTGTCACCGAAGCTATCCCGTGGTTTATGGCCCCTCTATCCACAGGGCTGTCCCACGGGGCCCCGGCTCCCGAAGTGCCCCGCAAAGGACCTTGCCTGGCCGTCATGGCGCGTTTTCACCTTCATCTTCTTTCGGATTCCACGGGCGAAACGCTCGAGATGATCGCCAAGGCGGCGCTCGCGCAGTTCGACGATACCGAAGTGCTGCGCCACTTCTGGCCGATGGTCCGTTCGCAGCAGCACCTCGACCGGATCATGGGAGAGATTTCCACAAACCCTGGGCTCGTCTTCTATACCCTCGTCAACGAGAACACGCGTAGCCGCCTGGAAGAGACCTGCCAGAAACTGGGCCTTCCCGCGATTGCCGTGCTCGACGGGGTTACCGACGCGCTCGAGGCGCTGCTGGGCCAGGAAGCCAAGGGGCGTCCGGGCCGCCAGCACCGTCTTGATGACGCCTACTTCGCGCGCGTGGACGCGATTCAGTTCACCATCGCGCACGACGACGGCATCGCCTGGGAGGACTGGGAGGAAGCCGACATCGTTCTTGCAGGCGTCTCGCGTACGAGCAAGACGCCGACCTCGATCTACCTTGCCAATCGCGGCTTCAAGGTGGCGAACATTCCCATCGTGCCCGAGAGCCCCCCGCCCCCCTCGCTCTATGGCCTCAAGCGTCCGCTGGTGGTGGGCCTGACGACCGCGCCCGAGCGTCTGATCCAGGTGCGCCGCAACCGCCTTCTCTCGCTCAGCCAGTCGCCCGACACCGATTACGTCCAGAGCGAGAAGGTCGAAAGCGAAGTGAAATATGCCCGGCGTATGTTCGCGGACAATTCCTGGCCGGTGATCGATGTCACCCGCCGTTCGATCGAGGAGACGGCGGCCGCGGTCATCAACCTGCACAACGAACGCAAGGCCGCCGGACGGACCGGCCAGGTCGGCCCGAAGCCGATCTGACCCTTGCGTTGCCATTCCTGACTCACTCTTTCTCTTTGCGAAAACACCCATGATCCTGCTTGCATCCAAGAGCGCCTCGCGACGCGCCATGCTCGAGGCGGCCGACATCGCCTTCACCGCCCAGCCCGCCGATATCGACGAGCGGGCGCTCGAAGCGTCACTTGGCGAGGCCCCTGCCCCCGAGATCGCGCTGGCGCTGGCGCGCGAGAAGGCGCTCGCTGTTTCGCAGGCGAACCCGGGCGAACTGGTGCTGGGGAGCGATTCACTCGTGGTGTGCGGCGACATGCGCTTCGACAAGCCGGCCGACCGCGAGGCGGCGGCCGCCCATCTGCGCTTCTTCTCGGGCAAGGTGATGCACCTTCACAGCGCGGCCGCGCTCGCCCGCGGGGGCGAGGTGCTCTGGTCCGAAGCCGCCGAGGCGCGCCTTCATGTCGCCCCCCTCTCCGAGGCCTTCATCGAGGCCTATCTTGCGGCCGAGTGGCCCGAGGTGGCCGGATGTGTCGGCGTGTTTCGCATCGAGGGGCGCGGCGTGCAGATCTTCGAGGAGATCGCGGGCGACTATTTCACGATCCTGGGCATGCCGCTGCTCAAGGTGCAGGCGGCGCTGCGCAGCATGGGAGTCCTGGCGCGATGAGCACGACGAACGACGAGGCAGGCGCATTGCCCTACGCCGAAGTGATCGGCGATCCGATTGCGCAGTCCAAGTCGCCTGTGATTCATGGCTTCTGGATCGAGAAGCTGGGGCTTTCGGCGCGCTATGACCATTGCCATGTCCGCCTTGAGGACCTGGAGGACTACCTTGCGCGTCGGCGGGCCGATCCGCTCTGGCGCGGCTGCAACGTCACCATGCCGCACAAGCTGGCGGTCATGCCGCTGCTCGACCGACTGGAACCGATTGCCGAGGCGATTGGCGCGGTGAACACCATCGTGCGCGAGGACGACGGCACGCTGACGGGCACCAACACCGATGCCCCGGGCTTCCTGGAACCGCTGCGTGCCACGCTCGACAAGACTCACCTCTTCCGCATGGCGCGCGTGCTGGGGACCGGCGGCGCGGCCCGCGCTATCGTCGCCGCACTGGCGCGCGAGCACTTCACCATCGTGCTGGCCGGACGCAATCCGGAAAAAGCGCGCGCGATGCTCGACGAGCTCGACCCCGAGGGCGAGCACCACGCCATCGCGCTCGACCACTTCGCCGATCCTACCGACTTTGCCTTTGACGACCGGCAGGGCTGCTTTGACCTCATCGTCAACGCCAGTCCGCTGGGCATGACCGGACAGCCTCCGCTCGCCTTCGATTTCAGCCACGCTCCCCCCGCATCGGTGGTCTACGACATCGTCACCAGCCCGCTCGAGACCGACTTCCTGAAGGCGGCGCAGGAGGCTGGCTTTGCCACCGTCGACGGGCTCTCGATGCTCATCGGCCAGGCGGACGTCGCCTTCGAACGCTTCTTTGGTGCCAAGCCCCCGCGCGAGGACGACAAGGAACTGCGCGCGCGGATTGTGGCCTGATACCCTGGCGCCGCCACAAGGAGAGGACATCGCCATGGAACGACCTCGCTTCCTGGGCCTGACCGGATCGATCGGCATGGGCAAGTCGACCGTGGCGGGCATGTTCCGCGACGAAGGTGTGCCGGTCTTCGATGCGGACGCCGAAGTCCATGCGCTGCAAGGCCCGGGCGGGGAATTGCTGGGCGCTATCGAGTCCGCTTTTCCGGGCACGACCGGGCCGGACGGGGTCGACCGTGCGGCGCTGGGCGCGGCGGTGTTCGGCGATACCGAGGCGTTGGCGCGACTCGAAGCCATCGTCCATCCCGCCGTTGCGACTCGGCGCGAGGCGTTCGTCACGGTCAACGCCATGTGCCCTTTCGTGGTCTTCGATATACCCCTCCTTTACGAAAAGGGCGGATACCGGGACGTGGACGCGGTTGCGGTCGTGTCCGCTCCGGCTGACGTCCAGCGCGAACGCGTGCTGGCCCGGCCGGGGATGAGCGAAGAAAAGTTCGAGAGGATTCTGAAACTTCAGGTGCCTGACGCGGAGAAACGCGCGCGCGCCGATCACGTGATCGATACCGGAACCAGCCTGGAGGAAACGCGCGCGCAGGTGCACGCCCTCGTCACGGCGCTCGGTGGTGCAGAATAATCGCTGTTCAGACCTTGCGCCCGGGCCCTGTGAGGCAGATATGAGATAAGATGCGCGAGATTATCTTCGATACCGAGACCACCGGCTTTGACCCCAAGAACGGGGACCGCATGGTCGAGATCGGCTGCGTCGAAATGATCAACCGGGTCGAGACGGGCAATTCCTACCACGCCTATTTCAACCCCCAGCGCTCGATGCCCGCCGAGGCCGAAGCGGTCCACGGCCTGTCCGAAGCCTTCCTTGCCGACAAGCCGCTCTTTGCCGAGTGCGCGCAGGAATTTCTCGACTTCGTCCAGGACAGCCCGATGGTCGCCCACAACGCGACTTTCGACTTCAACTTCATCAACGCCGAGCTGGCGATGGCCGGACACCCAGCGATCGACCTTGATCGCATGGTCGACACCATCGTACTGGCCAAGGCCAAGCACCCCGGCGCGAAACTTTCGCTCGATGCGCTGTGCTCGCGCTATGGAATTGATCGAAGTCATCGCACCAAGCACGGCGCTCTCCTAGACGCCGAATTGTTGGCGCAGGTCTATGTGGAGCTGCGGGGCGGCCGCCAGATAGGTCTCGAACTGGTCGCACAAACAACTGAGATCGTGTCGGAAACCAAGGTCCTCACACGAAAGGACCGCCCCTTCCGACAGCCGCGTCCCCACGCGGCCACCGATGAGGAACTTTCCGCGCACGCGGAGTTTCTGAAGTCGGTCGATACCCCGCTTTGGGGTGCCTGATAACGATAGAAAAGAGGAGTATTCGCCCATGGATATCCGTGTCTCCGGTCATCAAGTCGAAACCGGCGAGGCCCTGCAGATCCACGCCAACGAACGGCTGACGGCGATCATCGAAAAGTACTTCAACAGGGCCATATCGTCACAGGTGACTTTCGGGCGTGCCCCGGCCGGAGCGTTCCGCTGCGACATCGTCATGCACGCCATGCAGAATCTCGTGCTCAAGGGCACCGGCATCGCCCACGACGCGCATGTCGCGCTCGACCAGGCGGCCGAGAAGATCGATAAGCAGCTGCGCCGCTACAAGCGCCGCCTTACCGACCGCTCCGAGCAGGCCGCGCACGCGATGGCCATGGCCGATGGGTCGATCGTCGAGGAAGCGGCCTACACCATCTTCGAGGAATCCCCGAGCGAGCAGGAGGAGGATATCGACACCGATGCCCCCGTCGTGATCGCCGAGACCCGGGTCGACATTCCCGAGGCCACGGTGTCGGATGCAGTGATGATGCTGGACTTGCGCAACACCACGGCGCTCTTCTTCAAAAACGCTGGCACGGGCCGTCATAATATGGTTTACCGCCGCGGCGACGGCTCGATCGGGTGGGTTGAGCCGGCCTGACGCACAGCGCGAGCCCGCAATTTCCTTTTCGCGGAAATTCGGCAGCCCCCGAGCATTCGGGGGCTGATCGTGCATAAACGGGACGGAAGAGTGGTCACACGACCTCGATCTTATCTGCAATGACCAGTCTTTTCACTTTGCTTCCGGCCGCGGTCACGTCGATCGACGTGGAGGGCAAGGACGCCATTCTCAAGCATCTCGCCGGGCTCTTTGCCGAGGTCTATGAACTCGACGAAGCGCATGTTCTGGGCGCGCTGCTGGAACGCGAGCAGCTGGGCAGCACCGGATTCGGGCGCCGCATCGCGATCCCGCACGCCCGCGTGGAGGGCCTCAAGCGCCCCGTTGCGGCCTTCATCCGGCTGGAATCCCCGGCCGAGTTCCAATCGGCCGATGGTCTTCCGGTCGATCTCGTCTTCGGTCTGCTCTCGCCGCTGGGCGCAGGCGCGACGCACCTTCACGCCCTGGCCGCGATCTCGCGCATGATGCGCGATGAACGTATGCACGCGACGCTGGTCGAGGCGACTGGTCCCGAGGCCATCTACGCCCTTCTCAGCAACGTCCTCGACCGCGATGCCGCCTGAGCGTGGCCCCGATGCCGGGGCCAGCGGCAATTCCCCGGGTGCCAATCTTCACTGGCGCGGGCTGGAAAACCTCTACGCCTCAGCCGCCATCAACCAGACCTTCGCCTCGCGCCTCGAGATCCCGGGCGAGGGCCGTGCGCGCATCCACTTCGATGTCCGCCCCGAGGTCTTCCACGCAGGCGGCGCAGCGCATGGCACGATCTATTTCAAGATGCTCGACGATGCCGCCTTCTACGCGGCCAATACCCTCGTCTCGGACCGCTTCCTGCTGACGACTGCCTTCAACCTGCACCTGACCAAGCCGGTCACGGGTGGCCGGCTGGTGGCCGAGGGCACCTGGATCAGTGGCCGGCGCCGGGTCTTCGTGGCGGAATCGCGCCTGATCGACGAGGCGGGCGATGAGGTCGGTCGGGGCAGCGGCACCTTCATGCGCTCGCGCATCGCGCTTTCGGGCCTGCCCGGCTACCACACCGCCTGGGAGGACTGAATCGCATGGATGCGCGTCTCCCGGCCCACATGGAAGTCTCCGCCCTGATCCGCCGAGTCGAGTCGGAAGGGGGCTTCGGCATGGTCCTCAGCAAGGGAGAGCGTGACGCCGGAACGCTCATGATCGTGCTTGTCGAAAGAGGCCGCGATTCAAGGGCTTATGAGCGCATGCCCCAGCTTGACGGGACCCGAAAATGGACCCTCTCGCGCGAACAAGATACTGAAAATCCTTGGGAATTTTCCGAATTTCTGGAGCGTCGCGGGAAGCAGGACCCGGACCTCTGGATCGTGGAACTGGACATCGCCGATGGGGTGCGCTTCATCGACGCTGAGTAGCTTTTCGGGTTGACTTGCAAGCCTTGCAAGCTAAAGGGCGCCCCGCAAAGGCGAACGCGGTCTGGTGGCATTTCGGCACACCCGGCTAGCACGCAGACGGGGAATCGTCGGCAGGTCCGAACGAAGATGTAACGGCACATAGTGCCCCTTCGTTCCAACCTGTGTCGGACCGTTCACCGCATTAGATTTTGTCTTAATGGGTACGAAGCTTGAGTGGGCGAGCGCGGTGGCGCTGGCCGCATCAGTTGTCACTGCTGTCGTAAGCACCCAGGGTTCGGGTGCAGCCGCGGCCGATCATGAACCGGTCCCGGCACTCGATCAGAACCCCGTGGTGGAGGGCGAGGACGCCTCTGCCCTTCCCTCTTCCGATTCCAGCGACGTCACCTTCGTTGCCGAGCCGGTGGTCCAGGCGCTCCCCGAGAGCGGCAACACCGACGTTGCGGGCGATGACACGGCCGAGACCCTGGCCCAGCTCGTGGCCATGCAGGATGCGCCCGCCAAGCTGAGCCGCAACATGCGCTGCCTGGCCGGTGCGATCTATTTCGAGTCGCGCGGGGAATCGCTGGAAGGCCAGCTGGCCGTGGGCCGCGTGGTCATCAACCGTGCGAACTCCGACCGCTTCCCCGACAGCTACTGCTCGGTCGTGCTGCAGCGTTCGCAGTTCTCGTTCGTGCGCCGCGGCCGCCTGCCCCGTATCCCCGAGCGTTCGGCCGCCTGGAAGCGCGCCGTTGCGGTTGCCCGCATTGCCGCAGCCGATGGCTGGGACAATCCGGCCAAGGGCGCGCTGTTCTTCCACGCGGCCCGTATCTCGCCGCGCTGGGGTCACGCGCGCCTCGCGCGCGTCGACAACCACATCTTCTACCGCTGAGCCCTTCTGCAGGGCTGAGAAGGCCGGGGAGCGCCCCTATGCGCTTCCCGGCCTTCGCGTGTCCGTCGCAGATGTTCTTACGCGTCGCGCAGCTCCACCCAGACTGGAGCATGGTCGCTGGCCTTCTCCCGACCACGGTGCGCCTTGTCGACGCCGCAGGCGACCAGCCGGTCGGCCAGTTCGGGCGAAAGCAGCGCGTGGTCGATGCGAAAGCCATGGTCGCGCGGCCAGGCGCCTGCCTGGTAGTCCCAGTAGGTCCACACGCCGCCTTGCGGGTTGTGCGTCGCGATCGCGTCGGTCCAGCCATCGCCGAGCAGGCGGAAGTAGGCATCGCGCGATTCCGGCTGCATCAGCGCGTCGCTCGCCATTGCGGGCGGTGACCAGATGTCGCGGTCGAAAGGAATGACGTTGAAGTCGCCGGTGACGATGGCGGGGACTTCCTCGGCGCGGATCTGGGCCATGCGGTCGCGCAGGCGCTTCATCCAGCGCAATTTGTAGTCGAACTTGGGGCCGGGGACGGGGTTGCCGTTGGGCAGGTAGATGCCGGCCACGCGGATACCGAAGACGTCCGCCTCGATGTAGCGCGAGTGGTCGTCCTCGGGCTCGCCCTCCAGACCGCGCTGGACTTCGACCGGCATTTCCCCGTCGGCCAGGATGGCAACGCCATTGAAGCTCTTCTGGCCATGCCAGATGCCCTTGTAGCCCAGCTTCTCGAACTCGGCGATCGGGAAGCCCTCGTCCTGCGACTTGATCTCCTGCAGGCAGGCGACGGCGGGGCGCGTCTCGGCAAGCCATTCGAGCAGACGGGGCAGGCGTGCCTTGACGCCGTTGATGTTGAAGCTGGCGATTTTCATGGCCCGCCTTCTCGGCAGGAGGAGGGGCGCACGTCAAGGCCCGCGCCATGCCTTTTGGCCTGCGCGGCGTGCTTGTCCGCCGCTATGCGCACGCGCACGGCGCGCACGCTCTTTCGAACCGGAGTCCGGGGATCAGATGCTGAAGCTGGAGCCGCAGCCACAGCCCGCCGCAGCCATCGGATTCTCGACCCGGAACGCCGCGCCGCCGAGCGATTCGACGTAGTCGACCACGCAGCCGCTCACGAGGTCGAGGCTGACCGGATCGACGACCAGACGCACGCCATCGGTCTCGACCACGCAGTCGTCGCTGTCGGGAGTTTCGGCCAGGCCGAACTTGTACTGGAAGCCCGAACAGCCCCCACCCTCGACCGAAAGCCGCAGGATCGCGGGCTTGTCCTGCTTCTGCGCGATCGTGGCGACACGGGCGGCGGCGGACGGGCTGAGAGTGATTGCGGTGTTTTCCATGCCCCCAATGTAGGCCTGCGCGGCCGCGCCGACAAGTTCGCTGCGTGAGGTCATGGGCAAGGTCCGGGAATCGTGTGCGATTCCCGGATCGTGTCGGGGCCCCTGCCCCCAGGAGCCCTGCCAGGGAGGGATCAGGCCATCTGGATGTAGTCGCGCAGTGCCGCCGCCTCGCCTTCCACCTTGTCGATCCGGTACTTCACGATGTCGCCGATCGAGACGAAGCCGACCATGCGGCCCCCTTCGACCACCGGCAAGTGGCGGATGCGGCGCTTGGTCATCATCGCCAGCGCGGTCATGGCAGAGGTTGTGGGATCGACCGTGACGGCGGGCGCGGTCATCACCTCACGTACGGGCTTGTCGAGGAGCTCTGCGCCGAATTCGCGCAGGCGGTAGAGCACGTCGCGCTCGGAAAAGATGCCTGCGATGGAATCCCCGTCCATCACCGGCATCGCGCCGATGCGGCGCTCGGCAAGAAGCCCGGCAGCCTCGCGCACCGTGGCCGAGGCGGGGCAGGTTACAATGTCGTGGCGGCCTTCGATTATCCTTTCAATCGTCATCCTGATCTCCCTGTTCTTGAGCGACAGCGCCGGACTCGTTGGACCGGCCCGAAAGAGAATACCACAGGCCGCAGCTGCCTACTACTTGCGGAGCTTTCCCGGGGGGGAGGCTTAGGATTGCTCGGGCGAGAAGTATAAGGGCGAAAAAGGAAATAGTGATTCAAGGGGTTATTACCCCTTGACCCCCGAACTGCCTGCCGCACCTCTCTTAGCCATACGTGGCGCGCGTAAGGTGAGGTTGACCGTTCTGGGAGCCCGAGGGCGATGGCCCTCGGAATCCGTCTCCTCGCCTTGGCCCCCTTGCAGTGAACTACACAAAGGAGCAGAGGTGACCCTATGGTCCCCCCTTCCCCCCTCGATGATCCCGAGAAGGCCGCGCACGCCTGGGCGCGCTACCTGCGCATCATGCGCTGGATGATGCTGGTCACGGTCGGCTTCGTCGCCGCGGCGATCTATCTGCTCTACCGTTCCAACGGCGCAGTCTCGATCCACTTCTACATCGCCGCCGCGCTCGGCGTGGGATTCACGATGTTGCTGGCCTCGGCGCTGATGGGCCTCGCGTTCCTGTCGAGCGGGACGGGGCATGACGAATCTATCGTCGATCCCCTGGAGGATGAGCGCAACGCGCCCTAAGGGCTGGCTTCAGGCCTCTTCGGGAGGGCGCAGCCGGTAGCGCTCGACCGGGCGGCCGTCGATGAGGTGCTCCTGGATGATCTCTTCCAGGACGTCCTCGGTGCACGAATGGTACCAGACCCCGTCGGGCCAGACGACCGCGACCGGTCCTGCCGTGCAGATGCGCAGGCAATCCGCCTTGGAGCGGGCAATGCCCCCCTGCCCTTCGAGCCCCAGCTGCTTCAGGCGCTTCTTGAGGTATTTCCAGGCAGCCGCACCCTTTTCAGGCGAGCAGCACTTGGCCTTCTGGGGCTCGGCGCACAGGAAGATGTGGCGCGAGACCTCCTCGCCCCCGGCCTTGGCGAGCGCGGCGCGCGCAATGCGAAGCTCGGCCTCGCTCGCGCTCACGGGCGCAGCGTCCAGTCGTTGAGAAGCTCTGGAATGGTGACCGTCTTCCCCGAAGCGTCAACCGCCACCGTTACGCAGCGCGAGAAGACCACAGGCACGTCGTTCTGGGTGACGACGTGAATCATGGTCATGGAGGTGCGCCCGACGCGTTCGACCGCGCAGGCGATGGTCACCGGGTCGGGATAGTGCGTCTGGTCCAGGTATTCGAGATTGAGGCTGACCACCATCGTGCTGAGCCCGGTGAGGTGCTTGCGGTAGCCTGAGGCCTCGTAGAAGCGCACACGTGCGTCCTCGACGTAGGCCGCCATGGTGACGTTGTTGATGTGCCGGTTGAGATCGAGATCGGCAAAGCGCGGGACGATCTCGTGGTGAAAGGGGTAACGGTTGGCGTCGAGCAGCGCGGGATCAGGTTTGGCCATGGCCGATCAGGTAGGCAGTACCCGGGCCAAGGTCCAGCCCCTGAAGGCGCTCTCGCCCTGCCTTGTCCGCCCTGTCAGACCTTCTTGCCGACGATGCGCGCGATCTCGTCGGCGACGAGGCGCTCGACCATCGGAGGCAGGTTGCGGTCGAGCCATTCGGCGAGCGCAGGGCGCAGCAGCTCGCGCGTGAGGTCTTCAAGCGAAGTTTCGCCCGAGCGCACGATGCGCGGTTTCATGCCGGGTTCGGACATCATCGCCAGTGCGGCGAGGGAATCCTGCATCGACTTGCGGCTCTGTGGCTGGAGCAGCGACGTGTCGTCCCGGGTGGGCGGGGTCTGCGGCGCATCGTCGGCGAGCGCTTCGGCCTCGTCGAGCTCAAGCACCGATTCCTCGTAGCGGGAAACAGGGGTCGGTTCGGGCTCGGCATGGGCGCTCGCCCCTTGCGCATTGGCACCGATTCCCGAGAGCGTCTCGCGCGCGATCACCTTCTTGATCGACTGGAGAATCTCCTCGACCGAAGGTTCGCCGTTGTGACCCATCTCGTAAAAACCCTTAAAAAGCAGGCCCTCGAGTCGGGCGCGCGGTAGATCTAGCTTTCCGGAATGTCGCCGTCCTGGACCGGCGTGTCAACGGTGCGCGTCGAACGGGCCACAGGTGCGGGGTCGCTTTCCCAGTCGAAGATCTTGTCGTGGACGCGCTCGTAATTGACCTCGGGGTCGTAGAGAATGCCGCCTTCGAGGTTGAGATCGCGCGCTTCGGCGCGGCCCATCGCGGCCAGCAGGGTGAAGCCGGCGACATAGGCGTTGCGCTGCGCGGTGACGAGATCGGTCTGCGCGTTCAGGTATTCCTGCTCGGCATTCAGGATATCGAGGATCGTGCGGTTGCCCACCGAGTTCTCGGCGCGCACGCCTTCAAGACTAAGTTCACTGGCATCGACCGCGACTTGCGAGGATTCGATGAGGTCGAGCGCGGCCTTGTAGGCGGTGAAGGCCGAGCGGACCTGCGCGATCACGTCGCGTTCGGCGGCGATTTCCTGTTCGAGCGCGGCCGAGGCCTGAGCCTGGGCCTGGCGGCGCTGGGCCGCGGGGAGGCCGCCCTGGAAGAGGGGAATCGAGACCTGGGCGCCGATCTGCGCCTGGCGGTCGGTCTGCGGCACGGCGCTGCTGCCCACACCGCCCAGCGTATCGAGGTAGTTGCTGTAGCTGCCCCGCCCGAACAGCGCGAGGGTGGGCAGGCGCCCGGCTCCGGCAACGTCGATGTCCTTTTCCGCAGCCCGGCTGGACTCGCGCGCGGAGATCAGCGCGGGGTTGTTGTCGAGCGCGACCATCACCGCCTCGCGCGCGTCGTCCGGCAGGCCGGGAAGGGGCGGAGGCGGGGCCAGCGCTTCGGGCGCCTTGCCCACCAGCTGGATGTAGGTTTCGCGCGCGGCGGCAAGCGTCGCCTCGGCGCTCAGCACGTTGCTCTGCGCCAGCGCCAGGCGCGACTGCGACTGCGCGACGTCGGTGCGCGTGACATCGCCGATCTCGAAACGGTCGCGCGTGGCCTGCAGGTTGACCTCCAGCACCGCGACGTTCTTGCGGTTGAGCCCGACCAGGGCCTCGCCCCGGATCACGTCCATGTAGGCCGCGACGACGTTGGCAAAGAGCTGGCTCTCACTGGCGCGCAGGTCCGCCTGGCCCGCGCCGACGCGGATCTTGGCCGCCTTGACGCGGTTCTTGACCGCGCCGCCCGAATAGATCGGCACCTGCACATCGCCCTGCCCGGACAGCAGGCGTTCGGGTGCGGTGAACGAGGTGCGGCTGGTCACCACGAACTCGGTGTAGGTGCCCGAGACGCTGGCGCTGGGAAGGCCGGCTGCGCGGGCAATCGCCACGTTCTCGTCCACGCCGCGCTGGCCCGAACGTGCCGCTTCCAGCGTTGGGTTGGTCTGGTAGGCCTGGACGAGAGCTTCGCGCAAGGTATCGGCCCGCGCCGGAAGCACCCCGGCGAGGCTGATCAGTGCAGCGCCTGTCATCATCCCGGCACGCCGCGCGAGCCGGGACATGGTCAGAAGCTCCAGCGCTTGGGCGCTGCGAATTCGGGAACGGCGGGAATGCCCTGCTCGTGGACGGGCAGGAGGGCCAGGTGGCCGGCCGTCTTGACGCCCACGGCGAGACGCGAGACACCGCGCAGGATTTCGCCGGTGACCACGCGGCCCTCGTCCTCCAGGCGGGCGACGAGCGCTTCGGGCAGTTCCTCGGCCGCGCCGTCGACCAGGATCAGGTCGTAGCCGCCCTGGCCGGCTTCGAGCGCCTGTGCCGGGGTGATCGTGTCGAACTCGGCGACGAGCGTGCGCAGCAGCGCGGCGTAGTAGCCGTTGGCATCGCCCACCAGCAGGATCTTCTTCGCCTGGGTCGGGTCAGCCTCGGTCAGCGCGGCGCCGTAGAACAGCGGGGCGGCCAGGAAACGGCCTTCGCCCAGCGGCACCGCGCGGTCGATGTAGGCGGCGTCCTTCCAGTCCGCAGGCACGAAGTCTTCGCGCGCGACGCTGGCCATCGCGGTCAGCACCCAGGGCTCGTTGACGCCGCTGGTGCGCAGCTGGCTGGAGATCATCGCGCGGCGGGCTTCGTTCGGCGCGGTGGCGGACCGGTCCTCGGTCAGGGTCATCTGTTCACTATCCCTCAAGCAAGCGCGGCTGTCGGGCCTGATGGTCCCAGGCAGAAGATGCGCGCGGATAAGTCGGCTTTTGCAAAGCGCCTTCTAGGCCAAGGAGGCCTTCGGGCTCAAGTGCTTTGAACGGCACTGGTCGATCCATCTTGACGCTTTGACGATGGGGGGCACGCGGCCTATGGGAACTCGCAAAAGCACAACAGGTCCCAAGTCCGGGGCCGCGCAACAGGAGCGTTTGATCCCATGGCCGAAATGGTGACTATCCGCGAAGACGACCTGATCGAAAGTGTCGCCGACGCCCTGCAGTACATCAGCTACTACCACCCGATGGACTACATCCGCGCGCTGGGCGAGGCCTACGAGGCCGAGCAGGGCCCCGCCGCGAAGGACGCGATCGCGCAGATTCTCACCAATTCGCGCATGTGCGCCGAGGGCCACCGCCCGATCTGCCAGGACACCGGCATCGTCAACGTCTTCATCGAGTGGGGCCAGAACTGCCGCCTCGAAAGCGACCGCTCGCTGCAGGAAGTGGTCGATGAAGGCGTGCGCCGTGCTTACGGCAACAAGGAAAACAAGCTGCGCGCCTCGGTGCTGGCGGACCCCGCCTTCACCCGTCGCAACACCAAGGACAACACGCCTTCGGTGCTTTCGGTCTCGATGGTTCCGGGCAACAAGATCACCGTCGACGTGGCGGCCAAGGGCGGCGGCTCGGAAGCCAAGTCCAAGTTCAAGATGATGAATCCCAGCGACAACATCGTCGACTGGGTGCTGGAAATGCTGCCCCAGATGGGTGCGGGCTGGTGCCCGCCGGGCATGCTGGGCATCGGCATCGGCGGCACCGCCGAGCACTGCGTCAAGCTTGCCAAGCAGAGCCTCATGGACCCCATCGACATGGGTCAGCTCAAGGCGCGCGGCCCCCAGAACGACATCGAGGCGCTGCGCATCGAGATCTTCGACAAGGTCAACGCGATGGGCATCGGCGCGCAGGGGCTGGGCGGCCTTGCCACCATCCTCGACGTCAAGATCCTCGACTGGCCGTGCCACGCGGCGAACAAGCCGGTCGCGATGATCCCCAACTGCGCGGCGACCCGCCACGCGCACTTCACGCTGGACGGTTCGGGCCCGAGCTACCTCGAAAAGCCCAACCTCGCCGACTGGCCGCAGGTGGAATGGAAGCCGAGCAAGGAAGCCATCCGCGTCGATCTCGACACCCTCACCCCCGAGGACGTGAAGAGCTGGAAGCAGGGCGACCGCCTGCTGCTGAACGGCAAGATGCTGACCGGCCGTGACGCCGCGCACAAGCGCATCCAGGACATGCTCGCCAAGGGCGAGGAACTCCCCGTCGATTTCAAGGGCCGCGTGATCTACTACGTGGGTCCCGTCGACCCGGTGCGCGACGAAGTCGTCGGCCCGGCCGGTCCCACGACCGCAACGCGCATGGACAAGTTCATGGACACCATGCTCGAACAGGGCCTCCTGGCGTGCGTGGGCAAGGCGGAGCGCGGGCCCGCCGCGACCGAGTCCATTGCCAAGCACGAATCCTCGTACCTCATGGCGGTCGGCGGCGCGGCCTACCTCGTGTCCCGCGCGATCAAGGAAGCCAAGGTCGTGGGCTTCGAGGACCTGGGCATGGAAGCGATCTACGAGTTCACCGTCGAGGATATGCCGGTGACCGTGGCGGTCGATTCCGAAGGCAAGAACGTCCACCAGCTCGCCCCGCTGGTGTGGCAGGAAAAGATCGCCAAGGAGCACCTGCTCGCCGACTGAGCGGGAAGACCTTTGCGAACCTGAAGACGGGCGGGCGGCGCAAGCTGACCCGCCCGTTTCGCTGTCAGGGGTAAATATTCAAGGGGCCATTGCCCCTTGACCCCAAAACGGGCGGCCTCACCTTTCTCAAGCAACGCGGCGCGTGGAAGGTGAGCCAGACGGTATGGGGAGCCCGAGGGCGATGGCCCTCGGAACTTTATTTATTTCCCGCTCCTGCCAGGCGATCCGCGCACCTCTCGACAAAAAGCCGTTGCGAACCGACCGGGGAACTGGCCTGATCCCCCTCGCCGGGGGTAAGGCGGGGGAACAATGGCCATCGTATCTGAAAATCCACGCGTTCCTGCGCGCATGGTGCTGCTTTCGCTGGCAGCGCTCTGGGCGTGCTATTTCATCGTCGCGACTGTGCGCGGGGCCTTCATGGGCTTTGATTTCGCCTGGCCGATCATTTCGCGAAGGCTGACGATCTGTCTGCTCTCGATGATGGTCATGGCCGCAGTCTGGCCGCTGCTCCAGATGCTCGACCGCAAGTCGAACCTGGTGCGCCTCGTGATCGTGCTGGTGGGCGCCTTGCCGCTTGCCCTGCTCCTCAGCCTCATCAACGCGATGGTCTTTGCCGACCTGGAAATGGCGATGAAGGCGGCCGACAAGGAAGGCCTGACCCAGATCGACCCGGGCAAGGTCCGCGTGATGCAGGATGAGGCGGGCAACATCCTTGTCGATCTGCCCAAGTCGTCCTCGCGCGATGCCGCGCCTGAGGCGCCGCCTGCACCGCCAGCTCCTCCCGTCACGAGTTCGGCCGTGCCCGATGTCGTTCCCGGCATGAGCGATGATGCCGGCCCGCTGCTCGACGATACCGGCCGCGGTCCTGCTTCGGCGGGCATCATGCCGGGCGCGGAAGGCGGCATCACCATCCGCACCAACGGCGGCGCGCGTGACACCCTGTTCGGGCGCTGGGCGGGCATGGCCGACACGACCTTCGGGCGCTATTTCCTCGTGCTGGCCTGGGCCGCGCTCTATTTCGCGCTCGCCAAGGCGGAAGAGGCGCGGGCGGCCGAGCGGCGCGAGGGCGAATACCGCCGCGCGGCCGAAGCGGCCGAATTGCGCTCGCTGCGCTATCAGGTCAATCCACACTTTCTGTTCAACACGCTGAACTCGCTTTCGGCGCTGGTGATGACCGGGCGCCAGGAGGCGGCCGAGACGATGATCCAGACGCTCTCGACCTTTTACCGCCGCACGCTGAACGGCGATCCCACCAACGACATGCGCCTGCTCGATGAGATCGAGATGCAGAAACTCTACCTCTCGATCGAGGGGGTACGTTTCCCTAATCGTTTGCAGACCCAATTCACGATTGACGAGGACGTCGCCGATGCGATGGTACCGGGCATGATCCTGCAACCGCTGATCGAGAATTCGGTGAAGTACGCGGTCGCGGCCACGCAGCGTCCGGTCACGATCACGATCTCGGCTCGGCGCGGCGAAGGAGAGGACGGTGCGGGCGATCGTCTCGTGCTTACCGTGCGCGATGATGGCCCCGGCGCGCCCTTGAACAAGGCCGACGGGTGCGGCATCGGATTGACCAATGTGCGCGATCGCTTGCGCGCGCGCTATGCGAATACGGCCAGGCTGGCCTACGGTCCGCAGGAGGAGGGGGGCTTTGCGACCGTCCTCGACCTGCCGCTGGAGACCGAACAGGGGGCAGCCTGGGCGAGGGAGACGAGATTTGACGGATAGCAACGCCATGCAGAACGGGGCCAACGACACCGTGACCAGCGCCCCGCTGCGCACCCTGATCGTGGACGATGAGCCGCTGGCGGTGGAGCGTATGCAGGTGATCTGCTCGCGGCTGGGGTCGGTCTCCGTGGTCGGCACGGCCAGCGACGGCGAGGCCGCGCTGCGCCTGTGCGAGGCGCTTCATCCCGATCTTCTGCTGCTCGATCTCACCATGCCCGAGACCGATGGACTGACTGTCGCGCGGCGTCTTGCGCGTCAGGACAATGCGCCCGCGGTGATCTTCGTCACCGCGCACGACGAATTCGCGGTCGAGGCCTTCGATCTCGACGCGGTGGACTATGTCCTCAAGCCGGTGACGCCTGAGCGTCTGGAACGCGCGATCGGACGCGTCATTGCCCGGCGCGGCGAACGCACCGAGCCCAAGAGCGACTGGCTGGAGGAATTCTGGGTGCCGCACCGCTCCGAGCTGGTACGCGTGCCTGCCGACGACGTGCAGCGCATCGACGCCGAGCGCGACTACGTGCGGCTCCACGTGGGCGACCAGAGCTATCTCCTGCTCCAGACCATCACCAGCCTGCAGGAGCGGCTCGACCCGGCGCGCTTCATCCGTATTCACCGCAGCCACATCCTGCGCCGCGACCACGTGACCGGCCTCAAGCACGAGGGCCTGGGCGTGTGGTCGGTCGAGACGACGAGCGGCGACAGCTTGCGCATCGGGCGCACGTACCTGCCCGAGGTGAAGAAGATGGCGGGGCGATGAGCCTGGGCTCAGGAAGAAGGTATTGATTCAAGGGGCCATCGCCCCTTGACCCCAGAACGGGCGACCTCACCTCTCTCTGCCACGGCAGCGCGCCAGACGTGATCCTGACATTATGGGGAGCCCGAGGGCGATGGCCCTCGGAAATCTCTCTTTTCCTGTACCCCGCACACACAAAGAGGCGGGCCGCCAGAGGCAGCCCACCAAGTCGGTATCCGGGTCATTTCTTCTTATGGGACCTCGGGGATGGGGGATCAGCCGCCGTAGCGCTGGGCCTTTTCCTGGTCGCGCATGGCGGCCGCGATCTGGCCGTCGACCTTCTCGGTGGCCTTGCGGTAGCAGGCCTGCGACGAGGAGCTGGGCAGGAAGGAGTCGACCGCGCGTTCGTCCATCCGGCAGACCTTGCGGGCCGTCTTCACGAGGCGGCGTTCCAGGGTCTCCTGGCCTTCGACCGTGCTGAGGTCGAGGTCGGTGTAGTAGACGGTCGCGGTGGGGATGCTTTCCTGCGCGGCGGCGGGGGTGGCGGTAGCGGCGAGGCCGACCATGGCAGCGGGACCAACAAGGGCAGCGGCGAAAAGGGCAGTCTTCTTGAACATCGTGTTTCCTCCTATGGTGAGCAGGTCCGCGATGTGTGTGTCGGCCGGCTCGATGAGTTTCTTCTGCACCCAACCCGCCCCCGCTTCACGCAGGCATCTATGGTGGGTCGTCCAAGGTCGACAAAAGGCACAGCCGGCGGACAAACGACGTTTGTAGTCGACGAACGGCATGGGCCGGAGCCTGCACAAATGCAGGGATGCCCGCGCACGGCGGCGACTCGCAGCCATGATTCGCAAAGGGCCGTGCAGGGCCTTGGTGCAGGCCCGCATGGAGGGGGATTGGCATTGGGGCGCAAGCCGCGTTAGGCTGCGCGATGTGACCATTGCCGTTCTCGTCGTCTTCTGTCTGGGCGTGATCAACTTCGCCGCCCACAAGGCCGTCCTCGAAAGCGGGCATCCGATGTTGGCCCAGGTGCCCTGGCTGCTGAAGCCGCTGGGCGGGCGAGCCAGTCTCCTTGTCGAGTTCGTGATGCTGCTGGGCGCGCTGCTGATGGTCTCGGCCGGATCGCAAGGGTGGGCGCTGCTCTACCTTGTCTATTCGCTGGTCAATGGCGTCGCCGCCTGGCTGATTGTCACCGAGCGGCTGTAATTGCGCAAAGGTGATCCGGGAACCGGCGGGCGTACGGGGCTTTTCGCCAAGCATGGAACAGGCATCGCAGACACCCGCCGCCGTGGCGCAACCCGATGATCCCGCCCCCGGCAGCGCAAAGGCGCGGCGTCTCTGGCTGGTGTGCAATCCGGCAAGCGGCAGCAACGACGCGCAGACCCAGCGCGAGGCGAAGCAGGCTCTGGAGACCGCGGGCTTCGATGTCGCGCGTACGCTGTACTTCCCTGACGATCCCGCCCCTGAAGCCGCGGATCTGGAGGCGCAAGGGGTCGAGGTCGTCGCCACGTTCGGCGGTGATGGTACGGTCCACGCCGTCGTCACGGGCCTGTTCGGCTGGGGCGGGGCGGTGCTTGTGCTGCCCGGCGGCACGATGAATCTCCTCGCCAAAACGCTGCACGGCCCGGCCAGCGCGGACGAGATCGCCGCGCGTCTCGAGAGCGGGGAAGGGCGCCGCGTGCGCACGCCTGTCATCGACACCCGGCACGGAACCGCGCTGACCGGCGTGCTTGCGGGGCCGGGCACGATCTGGAACGAGGTGCGCGAGGCCCTGCGCGATGCGAACCTGGTTGAAGTGGTGGCCACCGCGCGCCAGGCCATCAGCTATTCCACCAACGGGCCCAAGGTCGTATGCGCCGAAACCGATTGCGGACGCGAGGACGGTTATGCGGCGATCACCGTCAATCCGGGCGAGGAGGGCCTCTCCGCGCGCGGCTATTACGCCCAATCGCTGGCCGACTACGCGGGGCAGGGGATTGCGCTGCTCAACCGCAACTTCCGCAATGGGCCGCACGACGATCTTGGCATCCACCAGCGTATTCGCCTCGTCTGCCCGGCGGGCGAGCCGATGGGCCTGCTCATCGATGGTGAACCCTTTGATGGCGAGCCCGAGGAAATATTCGAGCTTGCACCCTGCGAGGTCGATCTTATTGCCACGCGCGAGGTATAGGGCGTGAAGGCGAGTTCCTTCGCGCCGGGGCGAAATGGCCCGAAACGCAGACCCAACGCAGGTGAAAGTGCATGAATGACCGCCCGCTCAAGCTGTTTCATCTGAGCGATATCCACTTCGGGCTCGAGGACCGCAGCGCCCTCGCCTGGGTCGAGCGTTGCATCGAGCGCGAAAAGCCCGATGCCCTTGCCATCACTGGCGACCTCACCATGCGCGCGCGCCACCGCGAGTTCGACGCCGCTTGCGCCTGGATTCAGGCGCTCGATATCCCGGTGACGGTCGAGGTGGGCAATCACGATATCCCGTACGCCAACCTCTACCAGCGTTTCTTCGATCCCTACCGCCGGTTCAACCGGATCGAGCATCTGGTCGAGGCGGAACTGGGCCTGCCGCGTCTCGCCGTGATCCCGCTCAAGACGACCACGCGCGCGCAGTGGCAGCGCTTTCCCTGGTCGAACGGCTGGGTGACGAAGAAGGCGCTGGAGGAAACGCTGGCCGCGATCGACGCGCAGCCCGAAGGCACGCGCATTCTGGTCGCCGCGCACCACCCGCTGACCGAGCGGCGCGAGCGCGACAACAAGCTGCTCACGATCAACGGCACCCGCACGATGGAGGCGCTGGCCGGGCGCAAGGTCGCCGCGATCCTTTCGGGCCACATTCACGATCCCTTCGATCTCGTCGCGGACACGAAGGCGGGCCCGCTGCGGATGATCGGCGCGGGCACGCTCTCGCAGCGCATCCGCTCGACCCCGCCCAGCTTCAACGAGATCGTGATCGAGGGGGATGACATCCGCGTCATCGCGCGAAATCTGGAAGACGTGGCAAGCCGCGACATGATGATCTGCGACGTGCCCGAGAACGCGCTGCCCCCGCGCGATCCCGAAGAGCCGGTGGCGCCTGTCGGCAAGGTGCCCGAAGTCGATCCGCCGGTGAGCTGACCGGAACATGCAAAAAAGAGCCGCAGTTTCCTGCGGCTCTTTTCGTTTGAGGTCGGGTAGAAGAGATAGATCCGAGGGCCATCGCCCTCGGGCTCCCCGAACGGGCTGCCTCACCTCGCGCGCGCATAGGCGCGTGTTAAAGGTGAGGTCGCCCGTTTTGGGGTCAAGGGGCGATGGCCCCTTGAGAATCCTTCATCCTACATGTCCGCCTTCGCGTAGTCGTGGTCGACCGAGCCCAGGCCGTTGATGTTGCTGCGCAGGATCTCGGGCTTGCGCACCAGGGTCACGTGGCCCACGCCGTTGATCTCGATTTCGGCGAGGCGCTTGGGGCCCAGCGTGACATCGCCCGCACCGTTGACCTCGACCTTGACGTCATCGCCGTAGAGCTTGGCGAGATCGATGTTGCCCGCGCCATTGGTGGTGACGGCCATCGTGCGGACCTTGCCCTCGGCTTCGAGGTCAAGCGCGCCATTGGCCTTCAGCGTGAACTGGTCCTGGTCGAGGCCGACCAATGTGACATCGCCCGGTGCGTCGAGATCAAGGCCCTCGATCTCGGGCGCGGTGATGACGACCTTGAGGCCATCGCCCCAGTGGCTGCGGCGCCCATCGAGCTTGAGGCGGCCGTCCTCCCAGACCAGGCGCTCCAGCAGCTTTTCAGGCCCCTTGACGGTCATGCTGGCGGTCTCGCCGCGGGTGAAGCTGAGGTCGACGGGCACTTCCATGGCGATCTGCGATCCGCTCTCGATGGCGAACTCGCGGGTCTTGGTGGGACCCAGGTCCTCGTCCTCGTCGCCGATGTGCCAGCCCCCTTCCTGAGCGAACTCGCGGCGGGCGTCCTCTCCCCCGACGATCCAGGCCCCGGCGAAGGCAACGAGCGAGAGGATCGCGGCGCTGGCGAAGACAATGAGCAGTTTGCGGAACATGATATATCTCCTGCGTGCGCGGTTACTTGTCGGGGTGAATGGCGGGCTCGAGCACCCGGAAGTGCAGGCGGCCGAACCACATCAGGGCGTTGATGACCCAGATGCTGACGAGGATGAGGATCGCCGCGGCCGCGACCGATCCGCTCAGGATGCCGAGACCGGCGAGAAGGGCGACGGCCCAGCCTCCGGGGAAGCCGGTGAAAGGGCCAGCGAGAAGGACAAAGCCACCGGCGATGAACACCGCGATGACGGCCACGAACAGCGCGATGAGCACACCCAGCACGGTCACGATGATCGGCAGCAGCAGGAGGATATCGAGGGAGGCGAGGCCGACGAAGGCGATGATCGCGGCCCAGGCCGAGGACGGCGAGCGCGCCTCCTTCCAGTTGCGCTGGCCGAATTCGAAGCGCAGTTCGCGAGCCAAGCGGGCCGGATCGCCCAGAGCGGCGGCAATCGCCTCCTCGCTGCGGCCTTCAGCCATGCCGGCTTCGAAGTGCTCGGCGTAGTCGGAGAGGATGTCGTCGACGTCCTCGCGCGGCAGGCCCTTGAGCCCGGCTTCGAGGCGACGGATGAATTCAAGACGCGTCATGGCTGGATTCCCCTTCCTGCACGTTCGCGGGTTCGCCGGTGGCTTCCGGCGCAGTGGCGGCGGGCGCATCGCCCGCGATCAGTTCGTCGACCGCGGCGGTGAAACCGCGCCATTCGGTGATCTGCGCGGCCAGGCGCGTCTGGCCGGCTTCGGTGATGGCGTAGTACTTGCGCGGCGGACCGGACGGCGATTCCTCAAGATAGGTCGAGACCAGACCGTCCTTCTGCATGCGGCGCATCAGCGGGTAGATCGTCCCTTCGCCCATATCGACCGCGTCGGCCATGCGGCTGGCGATCTCGTAGGCGTAGCTGTTGCGCCGCGAAAGCAGGGCAAGCACGCAAAGGCCGAGCACCCCCTTCTTAAGCTGGACTTCGATTTCGGACATCGAATCATCTCCTGTCGATGGAGACTGTATATAGACAGCTAGTGTGTGATGCAAGGTACCTTCTTAAAGGAGGTACAGATCCATGCGCTATACCGTGCACGGCAAGATAGAAGCCCTCGGCAGGAACGCGTTTTTGTTCGCGACTTCCGTGACTTCGTCAGGGTCAGGCAGCCCTCGGCCGGGGGTAAACCCTGATATCGGCGCGATGCTGCGCCGGGCCACAGTGGCGTCCTGAGAGGTTGGGGGCTTCCTCGCGCGAATCGTCTTCGATTGCGCAGCTGTCCTTCGGCCCGTGTTCAGAGGAGAGTTCCGCGATGCACGACGACGATACGCCCCATTCCGACAGCCCCCACGCCGCACCCGAGGCGGGCACGCCAAAGGGCATGTCCCGGCGCAAGATGCTTTCGGCCTCGAGCATGGCCGCCGCACTGCCTGCGCTGGGCTCGCTGATCGGCACGCAGAAAGCGCTGGCGCAGGCGGCCTCGGGCCGCAAGCCGAACATCCTCGTCATCTGGGGCGATGACATCGGCTGGCAGAACGTCTCGGCCTATGGCCTCGCGACGATGGGCTACCGCACCCCCAACATCGACCGCATCGGGCGCGAGGGCATCAAGTTCACCGACCACTACGCGCAGCCTTCGTGCACGGCGGGCCGCGCGGCCTTCATCACCGGGCAGTACCCGATCCGGTCGGGGATGACGACGGTGGGCCAGCCCGGCGCTGCACTCGGGCTTCAGGCCGCCTCGCCGTGTCTGGCCGAGGTGATGAAGATGGCGGGGTATCGCACCGGCCACTTCGGCAAGAACCACCTGGGCGACCGCAACGAGCACCTGCCCACCGCGCATGGCTTCGATGAGTTCTTCGGCAACCTCTACCACCTCAACACCCAGGAAGAGGCCGAGCAGCGCGATTACCAGGCCTTCGGCAAGAAGTTCTCGGGCGACCTGGAGACGTACGAGGCGCAGTTTGGCACCCGCGGCGTGATTCACAGCTTTGCCACCGACCGGGACGATACGACTTCGGACCCGCGCTTCGGCAAGGTGGGCAAGCAGACGATCCAGGACACCGGGCCGCTCACCCGCAAGCGCATGGAAAACTTCGATTCGGCCGAGATGATTCCGACCGCGCTCGACTTCATGGGCAAGGCCAAGGCCGCGAACGAGCCGTTCTTCGTGTGGATGAACACCTCGCGCATGCACGTCTACACGCACCTTGACGATGAGTGGCGCTACGCGGCCGAGAAGTACACCTCCGAGGCCGACCTTCACGGTTCGGGCATGATGCAGCATGACCGGGACGTGGGCACCGTGCTCGACTGGCTTGCGCAGCAGGGCATCCTTGATGATACGCTGATCTGGTACTCGACCGACAACGGCCCCGAGCACGATTCCTGGCCGCACGGCGCGACCACGCCGTTCCGCGGCGAGAAGATGACCACCTACGAGGGCGGTGTGCGCGTGGTCTCGATGCTGCGCTATCCGCGCATGATCCCACAGGATCAGGTGCTGAACGGCATCCAGGCCCATCAGGACATGTTCACCAGTCTCGCTGCGATTGCCGGTGTTCCCGATGTGAACAGCCGGATGCTGAGCAGCAAGAAGCAGTATATCGATGGCGTGAACAACGTGCCCTACTGGACCGGCCAGCAGGAAAATTCCAACCGCGACCACATCTTCCACTACTACGAGAGCAAGCTGACCGCGGTGCGCATGGGGCCCTGGAAGATCCACTTCTCGACCAAGGAAAACTACTACGACAACCTGGTCCCGCGCACGGCGCCGCTCATGTTCAACATCCGCATGGACCCCTTCGAGAGCTACGATTCGGTCGATGCCTACGGGCACCTGCTTCAGAAGGTCTCGTGGCTGATGCAGCCGATGGGCGTCTTGATGAACAAGCACCTCAAGACTCTGGCGGAATACCCGCCGGTGCAGGGCGGGGCCTCGTTCGACATGTCCAATGTCGTGGCCGAATTCATGGAGCAGGGCCTCCAGTAACGCGATTGTCCCTCCCCCCGGGAGACCGTGGGGGCCATCCTCAAGCATGCCCCGGAGCGGTCGCGGCCGCTCCGGGGTCTTTTTTGGGGCTCAGCTCTCGATCCGGGCGATCTGGCGGTCGTGCCAGGGGGTAAGGAGGGTCAAGGCACAGATTGCGCCCACAAGGCACATGAGCATGTCCCACTGGGTGTCCCAGGGATCGCCCTGGGTGCCCAGGAATGCCTCTGCGCCCTGACCCAGCGCCATGGCCGCGCCGAACTCGATCAGCTCGTAGGCGGCGCTTACCGCCAGGCAACAGGCCGTGACCAGCACGCTGGAAAGCCATCCGGGCGCAAGGCCGCCCCGGCGCAGCAACAATTCGCGCAGCACGATTGCGGGCACGAAGCCTTGCGCGAAGTGGCCGATCCGGTCGTAGGGATTACGCGCGAGGCCCAGCAGGTCCTGCAAGGTAAAGCCCAGCGGCACGCGCGCGTAGGTATAGGCGCCCCCCAACATGAGGACGAGGCCATGCAGGCCCATCAGCGCCAGCGAGAGGCGGGTGAGGGGCAGGCGGCTGCGCGTGGCCCAGAGCACGGGTAGCGCGATCAGGACGGGGGCCACCTCCATCAGCCAGGTCGAGCGCTCGTACGGGCTCCAGCCCGAGGCCAGAAGGCCCGCCAGCCAGAGGAGGGTGAGGGCGGTGAGGTCGCGTAGGGTGGTCCGGTGCATTCCCGACAGGATTGGCCAGATACCGGGGGGCATGCAAGCCCCGGTGCTGCAACGCGCGCCCAAGGGGCGTAGGCATGAAAAAAGGGCCGCGGTTGCCCGCGACCCTCTTTTCGTAAACCGGTGCGTCGGTCCGTTCGAAACTTAGCGCTTCGAGAACTGGAACGAACGACGGGCCTTGGCGCGGCCGTACTTCTTACGCTCGACCACGCGGCTGTCGCGGGTGAGGAAGCCGGCGGCCTTGACCGTGGCGCGCAGGACCGGCTCGTACTTCGAGAGCGCCTGCGAGATGCCGTGCTTCACAGCGCCGGCCTGACCCGAGAGACCGCCGCCCTTGACGGTGGCGACGACATCGTACTGGTCTTCGCGCGCGGTGATCTGGAACGGCTGGGCAATGACCAGGCGCAGGGTCGGACGTGCGAAGTAGACTTCCTGGTCACGGCCGTTGACGGTGATCTTGCCGGTGCCGGGCTTGATCCACACGCGGGCCACGGCGTCCTTGCGGCGGCCGGTGGCGTAGGCGCGGCCCTGAGCGTCGAGTTCCTGCTCGCGCAGGGGAACGTTCGAGACGACGGGGGTGAAACCCTGCTCTTCAGCAGCAGCTTCTTCGGTCGCGACTTCGGTGCCGAGGTCCTTGAGGTCGGACAGGCTCTGGACGGTATCAGTGTCGGACATTAGGCACCCACCTTGTTCTTACGGTTCATCGAAGCAACGTCGAGGGCTTCGGGCTGCGTACCACCGTGCGGGTGCTCGGTGCCGGCGTAGACGTGCAGGGCGCGCATCTGGTCGCGGCCCAGCGGACCACGGGGGATCATGCGTTCCACGGCCTTTTCAAGCACGCGCTCGGGGAAGCGACCGGCGAGGACCTTGTCCGCGGTGACTTCCTTGAGGCCGCCGGCGTAGCCGGTGTGCTTGTAGTAGGTCTGCTGCTTGAGCTTGTTGCCGGTGAAGCGGACCTTCTCGGCGTTGATCACGACGACGTGGTCGCCGCAATCGACGTGCGGGGTGAAGCTCGGCTTGTGCTTGCCGCGCAGGAGGTCGGCGATGATGACAGCCAGACGGCCAACCACCAGACCTTCGGCATCGATCAGATGCCACTTCTTTTCCACCTCGGCCGGCTTGATCGACCGGGTGACCTTTGTGAGCGCCTTCATGGCTGGTCTATCCCTTGTGTTTCGTGCGCGCGTCCGGGGGATTGGCGCTGGCGCGAATCCGTCCCGTACGCGGGAAGTGGCGCCAATTCGTCGAAATCGGGCGCCAAGTCAAGCAGGATGCGGCTTTGCGAAGAGGTAATATGATACCGCATGGCATCGTATGGCACGTTGCTCGTGCGATCTGCAGGACGAATCTGTCCGGGCCGGCTCAGGTTTGCGCAGGTTTGAACAGGCAGGGGTCCACGGCAGGCTTGGGCATGGTCTGGGGGCCGCCGGTACCGATTCCCCACTGGTCCATGATCTGGGGGGCAGGCTCGTGGACCTTCGCCTCGTGGGTGTCGAAGTCGACCTCGTCGAGTTCGGAGGTGTATTCGACGGCAAAGCCGCCCGGTGTCACGAAATAGCTGAAGGTGTTGTTGCCCGCCGTGTGTCGGCCCGGCCCCCAGCGCAGATCGGTGCCGCGCTTCTGCAGGCGGCTGGCGCCGCGCATCATGTCATCGAGGCTGAGCATGTCGTAGGCGACGTGGTTGAGACAGGGCGGGCCCGGCAGAATGGCGATGCGGTGATGGGCCGCGTTGCAGCGCAGGAAGCACATGAAATCGCCCAGCCAGTCCGAGACGCGAAAGCCCAGCACATCGGTGAAGAAGCGCACCATTGCCTGATGGTCGGGCGAATGCAGGACAATGTGGCTGATCTTCACGGGCACGCCCTCCCAGTGCGCGAGGGCACGTTTGTCGAGCGGCGCGACCTCGGCCGAGATCTCGAAGGGCAGGCCATCGGGGGAGAAGAAGCGGAAGCCGTAGCCGCCTCCGGGCGCGTCGAGCGGGCGGGGCGCGTGGATGATGGAGCACCCTGCGTCCTGCACCGCTGCATGGAGGGCATCGACATCGGCCCTGTCGGGGGCGGCCAGGGCAATGACCTCCACGCAGTTCGTTTCGCGGCGGTGGAGGCGCAGGACGTGGTGTTCATCGTGCCCCTGCGCCTTGAACCAGGCGGTGTCCTCGTTGGCGGCGACTTCCACCAGGCCCCAGTCCTCGGTGTAGAAGCGGCGTTCGGCGTCGAAGTCCTCGACACCATAGCCGACATAGCGAATCTCGGTCACGCGGCTCATAGGGCGGCCTCTTCCTTCTTGCGTTTCTCGATGATGCGGCGCGCGCGCGTGCCGCCGGTGTCGATGCCGAGCGAGAGCGGTTTGCGCTCCCAGAAGTCGGCGCCGTCGGTGTTGGCGTAGGCGGCCTCGATGATCGGCTTGTCCTCCTCGCCAAAGGCCGCGCCCATGAGACCGGCCAGCATGGCATCGCCCTCGGGGGAGGGGGGACCCTGCCGCGTGGTCGCCCAGAAGTAGTGACTGGAGCCCTGCGTTTCGGGGGTGAGGATATGCGCCTGGTGGGCAATCACGCCCTCGGCGCGCTCGCCGCCCTGCGGGCAGGCGCCGACCTGCAGGTACATGCTGGCGGGCGCTTGCCAGCGCATGTCCAGCCAGTGGTCGGTGATCATCGCTGGGTCGTAGATCCCGAAGGTGTGCGCGGGCGCGGGGATCGCGGGCATCCACCAGTTGGAATGGAGCTGGTCGCCCTGCGCCTTGACCTCGTGGGTCCCTGCAAAGATCACGCCGCGCCCGGCAAAGGTGCCCTTGTGGACGAACTCGATGTGCGAGAGGTCCATCAGGTTGTCGGTGCCGTACTCGTAGTTTGCCGCCATCGGCATCACGCCGGTGATGGGGGCATGGCCGTCGATCACGATGGCCGAAAAATCGGGCACCGGGGTGCCTTCGGCGCGCGCCGGATCGCCGGGCCAGAACCAGACGATGTGGTCGCGCTCGACCACGGGAAAGCTGCGCAGCTGCGCGCCCGCGGGGATCTTCTCGGAGAAGGGATTGCGCACGCACTGGCCCGCGGCATCGAAGGTGAGGCCATGATAGGGGCACACGATGGTGTCGCCCTCGCGTTCCCCCTTGCTGAGCGGGGCGTAGCGGTGCGGGCAGCGGTCGACCAGCGCTACCGCGGTACCGTCCTGTCGCCGCATGAGCAGTATCGGCTCGCCGAGCAGGCGGCGGCGCAGCATGTCCTCGCCGACTTCATGGCTCCAGGCGGCCATGTACCAGGCGTTTTCGAGGAAGGGTTTCGTCTCGGTCATGTCGAAAGTCCTGTGCTTGGACGCTCAGTAGGCGTCCATGTCGTCGGCGATCTCGAAGGGCCCTGAGTAGGCGGCGGAGAGGGTGGTGAGGTAGGCAAAGTGCTCGGGGCTGCCTGCGTCCCAGCCCGAGAAGTGCGTGACGACCAGTCCGCCCACGTCCGCGCGCGCGGCGAGCGCGCCGAGGTCTGCGGGCGAGAGATGGTGGTGCGCCAGATGCGTCTGCATGGCCTGCAACTGCCCCTCGGGAATACCGGGGTTGGCTGCGATCAGGCGCGCGATGGTGAGCGGAATGTCCATCATCTCGGCAACCAACAGGTCCGCGCCTTTCGCGAGCTCTTCGAGCCGCGCGCTGGGGCCGGTGTCACCCGTGTAGACGATCGCGCGGCCCGGCAGGTCGAAGCGCAGCGAGAGCGACTGGAAGCGCTGCGCCATCGCGCTGCCCTCGGGGAAGCTGTAATGGGTGTTGCGCGCCGCGGTGACGGTCATGCCGTCCACCTCGATCCGGTCCCCATCGCGCAGTTCGCGCACCGTGATGCCCGCGCGGTGATCGACGGGCGGTGCGCCTTCCACGCCATAGTTCGCGGTGACCCCCGGGACCATCGAGGCGAGCAGCCCCTCGACCAGTTCGCGCGTGCCGGGCGGCCCGTAGATGGTCAGGGGATCGCGCGCGCTGGTCTGGAAGCGCAGGCCGAGGACGGCCGCCAGGCCGCCGGTGTGGTCGAAGTGCAGGTGGCTGAGGAAGATCGCGTCCACCGCGCGCGATTGCACCCCGGCCTGCTCCATTCGCCCCGCCGCGCCATCGCCCACGTCGACGAGATAATCCTTTCCGGCAAAGCGCAGCAGGTTTGCAGGCTGCGAGCGCTCGGGCACGATCACGGGCCCCGCATTTGTGCCCAGCGTGATCCAGGTTCCCAGCCCCTCCCTGTCAGGGGCCGGCTCCTGCGCCGCGGCGGGCGTACCGGCTGCGGCGAGAAGGAGAAGGGGGAGGGGGAGGGCGCGGCGGGCGAGCGTGCGAAGAGGGCGCATCAGAACGTGTACCCGACCCGCAGGCCATAAGTGCGCGGAGGCTCGTAGGCGGAACTGGCGACGTTGCCCGCGCCCAGCTGATAGGTCGACTGCACGGCCTGGTCGGTCAGGTTGCGCACGAAGAGCATGACCGTGACGGGAACCTCGGTCGGCTCGAAGCGGATCGAGGCGTCCATCTTGAAGTCCGCGCCGCTGTCGCCGGTGGGCAGGTAGGCAAAGCCGATCACGCGGTTGGCGCGGTAGCGCCCGTCGAGCGAAAAGGTGATGTCGAGCGGATCGAGTTCAAGCTTCTGCTGGACACCCAGGTTGAAGCTCCACTTGGGCGCGTAGAGGGCAGGCTTGCCCGAGCAGTCGATGTCGAACGAGCGCACAGGCTCGGAAACCTGGGTGTAGCCACAGCCCGTGATCGGGGTGAGGAAGTAGGGCGGGTCGCCTTCGTCGGACAGGTCGATCTGGTTGTACTGGAAGCTGTCGTAGGTGGCGTCGAGGTACTGCGCGCCGCCATGGACAAGCGTGGTGGCACCGGCCAGCCACTGGAAGTCCATCTCCACGCCCTTGACCGAGGACTTGCCCACGTTGCGGGTGTAGAAGGCGTTGTTGCCGTTGTCGTCGAGCCCCAGCGCGGCCAGCTGCTGGCCCCGGTACTTCCAGTAGAAGGCTTCCAGGTTCAGCTGCAGGCTGTTGTTGAAGAAGCTGTTCTTCGAACCCAGCGTCCAGGCGTCGATGAACTCGGGCGCGTATTCCTCCTGCCCGAAGGTGATGTTGAAGCCGCCGGCGCGAAAGCCGGTCTCGAAGCTGGCGTAGACGAGGTTGTCGGGGCTGGCGTCGAATTCGACCGCGGCGCGCCAGGTCACTTCGCGGTCGCTCGCCGCGCGGTCGATCACGGTCGGGGTAATCGCCATGATCGCGGTGGGACCCATGGGACCGAACGGGCCGAAGGGGAAGGCGCCGTAGGGGGCAGGCGCATCGAGCGGGCTTCCTGCCGGGAACAGCCCCGGGGCGTACTGCGCGAGCGAATCGCGCAAGGTGAGCCCGACCGGCACGGTGGGCAGGTCGGGGCAGCTGGGCTGGCCGGAAGGCAGTTCGGTCAGACAGATCGCGGCCAGCGAATCAGCCTGGGCCACGATGTCGCGCTTCTCGTCCGAATAGCGAAGTCCGCCCACGAGCCGCAGCGTATCGGTGAGGCTCCAGGTGACGCGTCCGAAGGCGGCCAGCGAGCGGGTGTGCGTGTCGAAGCTGTTGAAGGTGGTCGTCGAGAACTGGTTGAACGAATTGACGCCCTTGACCGTCTCGTCGAACCAGTACCCGCCCAGCAGCCATTCGACAGGGCCGCTCGTGCCCGAAAGCCGCGCCTCAAGGCTGTACTGCTCGGCGGTGTCGGAGTTGATCGCGGCCTTGAAGGGGGGGCCGTTGAACTGGTTGTCCAGCTTCGAGTGGCGATAGGCGGGGATCACGACGAGATCGACCCCGCCCAGATCGACGTTCACTTCGGCGTTGAGGCCCCAGTATTCATCGTCACGGCGCGGATAGGCATAGCCGGTCAGCGGCGCGAAGAGCGGGGCCGCGGTGGCCGTGTTCTCGATGAAGTCCAGAGCCTCCGGCGCGAATAGGCCGGTGTAGGGCGCGCGCACGTTGTCCGGGGCCTGCACGTGAAGCCAGTTGCGGACCGTCGCCCCCGGATTGAAGGGGGTGAAGGTGTAGACGCCTTCCACATTGAGGCCGGGCCCTGTGCCCTTCTGGGTCGAGTAGTCGGCCGAGACGCGCAGGTTGATCGCGGGGCTGAGCTCGGCATAGATCTGCCCGCGCAGGGCCAGATCCTTGGCCGCGCCGGTGCCGTCCGAGAAGTAGCCGTCACGCTCGTTCACCGTCCCGGCAAGGCGCAGGGCGACATCGTTGCCGAGCGGCGCGTTGACCATGCCCGTCAGCTCATAGGCATCGTAGTTGCCGTATTGCGCGCTGACCGAGCCTTCCGAGACGCCCAGCTGCGGTGCGTTCGGGATCACGTTGATCGCGCCGCCCGTGGCGTTGCGTCCATAGAGCGTGCCCTGGGGGCCTTTCAGCACTTCCACGCGGTTGACATCGAGGAAGGAGGCGACGGTCGAGGAGGGGCGCCCGATGTAGACGCCGTCAATGTTGAAGGCGACAGCCGGGCTGGTGTAGCCGTTGTTCGCGAAGTTTCCGACGCCGCGAATGAAGTAGCCGGTGTTCGCGCCGCCGCCTGCCGCGACATAGAGCGCGGGCGCCACGGTGTTGAGCTGGGTCGCGTCGGCGACGCCGCTCTGGACCAGCTGGTCACCGCTGGCCGCGTTGATCGCGATGGCCGCGTCCTGCAGGGTTTCGGCGCGGCGCTGTGCGGTGACGATGATGGCGTTGAGCCCGAAGGTCTCGCCTGTCTCGGAGGTCTGTGTCTGGGTGGTCTGGCCCAGGGCGGGCTGCGCCAACAGGGCAAGCGTCATCGCCGTGCCGGCGACCAGAGGCATACGCATCGGTTTCTCTCTCCCTAACGGCAGCTATTTTACGCTGCACTTGCCATACGTTCTTTCACCGCTCAGACTATCGGTCCAATTTTTTGTTTTTCTCGATAACTACAAATGGAATGAATGCATCATGCGGATGGATCATTTCGACCTTAACTTGTTGGTTGCATTCGAAGCTTTGCTTCAGGAGCGCAGCGTGACGCGCGCGGCGAAGCGGCTGAACGTGACGCAATCGGCAATGAGCGCCTCGCTCAAGCGCCTGCGTGAGAGCTTTCACGACGACCTTCTGGTGCTCCACGGCAAGAAGATGATTCCCACCCAGCACGCGCTGGCGATCGCGCCCGAAGTCAGCGATGCGCTGATACGCCTCAAGGGGCTGATCGCGATGAGCACGCGGTTCGATCCGGCGGTGTCCCGGCGACTGTTCTTCGTGAATGCCTCGGACTACATCACCACGGTGCTGCTGGTTCCCCTGGTCGAGGTCCTGCAACGCGAAGCGCCGGGCATTCGCCTCAACCTGTCCCTCCCCGATATGGACAGTGCGGACAAGCTGGAGGCGGGCGAGGTGGACCTGATCCTCACGCCCGAGGAATTCATGGACTGCGACCATCCACGCGAACTCCTCTTCGAGGAGCGCTTCGTTGCCGTGGGCGCGCGTGACAACCCCCTGCTGGATAACGAACTGACGCGCGAGGGCTTCCTCGCAGCAGGGCACGTGGCGGTGCGCATCGGCAATCAGGATACCTTTGTCGAAGGCGTGCTGAACACGCTCGTTCCCGAGCGCCGGATCGAGGTCTGCGCGCAGTCGTTCATCCAGGTGCCCTGGTTATTGCGCGGCACCAACCGCCTGTCCGTCATGCATGAGCGGCTGGCACAGACCGCGGCACCCGTGCACGAGCTCGCCATCGCCGAGCTTCCCTTCCATGTCCCCAACATGCGCGAGATGATGCAATACCATGTCGCGCGCACCCACGATGCCGGGCTGAGCTGGCTGCGGGAACGCATCATTCGTTTCGCCCGCCAGCTTGCGCCGCAGCCCGGCCTGAGCGTGCCGGCAGGTTGACCTGCGTGCCCGTCAGGCGCGCCCGCGCGCCCGGGTGTTAGAGCTCGCCCAGCCAGCCCAGTGTGGCGGGTGCGCCCGCATCGCAGATCCAGCCCAGCACGGCGGGCGTGTCGTAGGGGTGGATCTCGCCAAGGCGCGCGACGGCGGCCTCGAGCAGGTCGGCGCGGGTCTTGAGGAGCAGGCCGACTTCGCGCGCGGTGTCGATCCGGCCCTCCCATTCGAACACGCTGGTGACCCCCGGGATCACGTTGCCGCAACCGGCGAGCTTCTCTTCGACGAGGGTGCGCGCGGCTGCGAGCGCTGTGGCTTCATCGGGGCAGGGACACCAGACAAGCGCGCCGGAAAGGGGCGCATCTGCCATGTCAGGCTGCGCTCAGCAGGTTGACCGGGTCGCGGCGGCCCAGGGCATGGGCGCCCCACACCACGCTCATCACCAGCAGCGCGGCGCAGACCTGGTGGGCGACCGCCAGCCACAGGTTCACACCCGACCAGATCGTCGCGATGCCAAGCAGTATCTGCAGGCCGAAGGCCATGTGGATCGCCACCGAGGCCGGGCGCTGGCGGATCGCGCGCAGGCGCCGCCCCATGACGACGAGAATCGCCACGACGACCCAGGCCCACCAGCGGTGCAGGAAGTGGACGAGGAAGGGGTCGTTGAAGAGCGCATGGAGGAGCCCGCCCGAGGCATCGATGCCCTCGGGGACGAGATGCCCCTGCATCAGCGGCCAGGCGTCGAGGTGGAACCAGCCCGCGCCCGCCACATACCCTGCGCGCATCCCAGCGACGAGCGCGCCGTAGAACAGCTGGATCGCCAGTGCGGCGAGCGCCACGAAGGTAAAGCGCCCGAGCGAGGAGCGCGGCGTGCCCTGTTCGAGCTGTTTCAGGTCGAGCGCGGTCCAGACAAGCCCGCCCAATGTCAGGAGCGCGGTCAGGAGGTGGGCGGCCAGGCGGAAGTGGCTCACCCGGTCGAGCGCGTCGGGGGAGAGCCCGGAGGAGACCATCCACCAGCCCACCGCGCCTTGAAGGCCACCCAAAGCGAGGAGGGCGAGCAGGCGCGGCTTGTAGCCAAGCGGGATCGTGCGGCGCACCCAGAACCAGATCAGCGGCAGCGCGAAGACCAGCCCGATGATGCGCGCGATCAGCCGGTGCGCCCATTCCCAGAAGTAGATGAACTTGTAGTCGGCCAGCGTCATGCCTGCCGGCCCGTTGACATCGAGGTACTGCGGGATCTGGCGGTACTCGGCGAACTCGGCCTGCCACTGCGCGTCGGTCAGCGGGGGCAGGGCGCCGGTCACCGGCTTCCACTGCGTGATCGAAAGGCCGGATTCGGTGAGACGCGTGATCCCGCCGATGGCCACGATGAGCACGACCAGCACGGCGACGGTGAACAGCCAGCGCACCATCGCGCCGATGTCGTCGTGGGTTCCGATGAGAGGGCGACCGTCCATGTTCTTCATGGGGACTCTTCCTGAGCCCTTGCCGCAGGTTACGCAAGAGCCCGCAGGCTCCGGGCGTGGTAAGCGCTCGGTTCGTGGCAAATTTCGGCCCCGCTCTTGATTAATGTTACAACGTTACATATTTGCCGAGCGATGCGCAGCAACCCTTCCTCGATTCGTGGACGGCTCGACCGGGCCGGAATCCTGCTCAGCGGGCTTTGCGCGGTGCACTGCGTGGCAGGCATCGTGCTGGTCGGCGTGCTGGGGCTGGGCGGGGAATTGCTGCTCTCGCCCGCGATTCACGAGGTCGGGCTGGCCCTTGCCGTCGTGTTCGGCGCGGTCTCGCTCGGATTTGGCGTCCTGCGCCATGGTCGGATGACCCCGCTGGTGACGGGCGGGGCGGGCATCGTGCTGATGGCGCTCGCGCTGTTTGTCGGCCATGGCCTGCCCGAGGCGCTGCTGACGATCTTCGGCGTGGCGCTTGTCGCGGGAGCACATCTCTCCAATCTGCGCGGCCACGCGGCCCACTGATCTCCGTGTAGGGGACGCGCAGGCGATGACCCTGCGGCTCCGCGCGAAAAGCGCCGTTCGCGTCCCGGCTCGGCGGCGGGAAACCTTGCGCTCGGCGCAGGGCGCGCTATCTGCACCCACATGGCCCAGAACGACACGTCGAACGCCCTCATCTCGCTCACCGTCAACGGGGAGCCGCACCGGATTGCGGTTGGCTCGACGATTGCCGACCTTGTCGCGCACATCGGTCTCGATCCCGCCAAGGTCGCGGTCGAGCACAACGCCGAGATCGCGCCGCGCTCGACGCTGGCCGACGTGACTCTGGGCGAGGGCGATATCCTCGAGATCGTCCATTTCGTGGGCGGCGGCTGACGCCCCTCAAGCCCCGTCCCCCGTTTCTGTTTTTCCCGAGATTTTCGCGCGCCTCGACGCCCTGAAAGGATGCGACCCGTGACCGATACCGCCACCACCCCTGCCGCTGCCACTGCCACCAACGAGGCCGATACCTGGACCGTTGCCGGGCGCACCTTCACCTCGCGCCTGATCGTGGGCACGGGCAAGTACAAGGACTTCGAGCAGAACGCGGCTGCGGTCGAGGCGTCGGGCGCCGAGATCGTCACGGTCGCGGTGCGCCGCGTCAACGTGTCGGACCCCAAGGCGCCGATGCTGACCGACTACATCGACCCGAAGAAGATCACCTATCTGCCCAACACGGCGGGCTGCTTCACGGCCGAGGACGCCATCCGCACGCTGCGTCTGGCGCGCGAGGCGGGCGGCTGGGATCTCGTCAAGCTGGAGGTGCTGGGCGAGGCGCGTACGCTCTATCCCGACATGCGCGAGACGCTGAAGGCGACCGAGATCCTCGCCAAGGAAGGCTTCGCGCCGATGGTCTACTGCGTCGATGATCCGATTGCGGCCAAGCAGCTTGAAGAGGCGGGCGCGGTGGCGGTCATGCCGCTGGGCGCGCCGATCGGTTCGGGCCTTGGCATCCAGAACCAGGTCACCGTGCGCCTCATCGTCGAGGGCGCCAAGGTGCCGGTGCTGGTCGATGCGGGCGTGGGCACGGCATCGGAAGCGGCGGTCGCGATGGAGCTGGGCTGCGACGGCGTGCTCATGAACACGGCCATTGCCGAAGCGAAGAATCCGGTAAGGATGGCGAAGGCAATGCGCCTCGCGGTGGAGGCCGGACGCCATGCATATCTTAGCGGACGCATGCAGAAGCGCCGCTATGCAGACCCCTCAAGCCCGCTTTCCGGCATGATCTGATGGTTAACGATTTTATTGCCTAATACTTTCGGTCAGTGAGGTGTTCAAACGATTGCATGATTAACGTGCGGGTAAGCGCGCGGGGCTTAAAGTGTGTCCATCACGGGAAAGGCGAAAGCTGAACAACGACACATAACAAGCAACGGACACGGCACATGGAATACGCAGGCACGGCAAGTCTCACGATCAGCGAGCTTCGGGAATTCGCAAGCTTCACCCCTTCGGAACAGCGCTATATCCGGCGCAGTCTCGATGTTGGCCTGGGGCGCCAGGACGCTTTCAAGCTCTGGGGCCGCGATGCCGGGGAAATGGCCTCGATCCGGGGCCAGTACGAGAGCTACCGTGACCTGCAGGCCCTGCGCGGCCAGCGCCCGGACGAGTACGGCTTTGCCGATCTCGATCCGTTCATGGGCAAGCTGGTGCGCATGGCCGCCTACGACCTGGCGCAAGGCGGGCTGGCCAGCTTCTCCGCCTTCCGCTTCCTCTACGAACGCCTGCTGGGCGCTTGGGCCCGGCCCTGGCTCCCCGGAGCTTTCTGCGGCGCGGCGGCGCTCCCGCAGATCCGTCCTGACTGGCGTAAGACCCTGCTGCACTCGATCAGCGAGGCCGCCGCGAC
This sequence comes from Novosphingobium profundi, assembly GCF_020524485.1. Taxonomy (GTDB): domain Bacteria; phylum Pseudomonadota; class Alphaproteobacteria; order Sphingomonadales; family Sphingomonadaceae; genus Novosphingobium; species Novosphingobium profundi_A. The sequence continues at coordinate 443,350 of NZ_JAIVLF010000006.1, forward strand.
GGCGCCGGGCTGGTCCGCGCGCGAACCCGGCTTCTACCCCGAGTGGATCGAGCTCGAAGCCGCCTGAGATACCTTTCCTTGACCGCAGGGCCCTCGGGTCGCACCGCTTTCCCTGCACCGGGCCCTTCTACCGCGTAGTGCGAGGCCCAAACCGCAACCTGCGACCGGAAAATCCGGCGCAGGTTGTCGCCGTTCGGACAAATCGAAGGCGGACCTGCACCCAAAGACCGTTATGGCATCTTGTACACCTGAAAGATCCGGTATCTGACACAACCGGACTGGAACAAGAGGTGTAACGCGTGACCAACAAGCCGCAGATGGCCAAACCCCAGACCGCCGGTCGCCGGGACATGCCCGGCCTGGACGAAGGCGATGACCAGACCTTCGCGATGATCACCGCGCTGGCCAGCGAACTGGCCATGGCGCGCGAGCGCATCGACACGCTCGAGCGCCTGCTGGCCAAGGCCGGCACGCTCGACGAGGGCGCGGTCGAGGCCTATGTTCCCGACGAGGACGCCGCCAAGGCGCGCGGCGCGCTGCGCCAGCGCCTGATCGGCAAGGTATTCCGCCCGATCCGCGAGGCGGCCATGCGCCGCGCGGCCAAGACCACTTCGAACCAGGGAGCCTGAACCATGTCGCATCCGATGCTTGCCAGCGCCAACCACGACGAGACCACCGAACAGCTCTTCGTGCGCGACCTGCAGTACTGGCTCTACACCGAGGTTGAGCCGCACGAGCGCCAGATCGCCGAGGAACTCGATCCGGGCCTCAGCCACAACGCGCGCGCCGAAGAGGTCTTCGACAAGCTGCACAAGGAGCCTGCGTTCCTGGGCTGGTCGAACATGCGCCGCACCACGCAGGAACTCCTTTGGGATTCGGTCTGGAACTGCGTCGATCGCCAGGCCGGTGAGCTGGACGCCAAGGCCTCCGAGGCGGCCGAGATCGGCTCGCTGACGCTGGCCGAGGACTTTCAGGTCCCCGACTACCTGGAAGACGCCCACGTCCACCTCATGCCCGGCGGCTACGGTTCGGACACCGACGGCGTGCGCCAGGGCGCGCTGATGGACCGCGGCGGTGCGGTCTACATGCTGGGGCGCAACGGCGGTTTCCTCAACGATGGTCGCGGCAAGGCCGTCGCGGCGCACCTTGCCTCGTGCTATCCCGATTTCCAGCCCGAGAAGCTGGTCGAACTGGGCTGCGGCGTGGGCTCGAGCGTGATTCCCGTCGCCGAAGCCTACCCCAAGGCGGAGGCCTACGCGGTCGACGTTGGTGCCTCGGTGCTGCGCTACGCGCACGCCCGTGCCGCGCACCTGGGTGCGGCGATCCACTTCGTGCAGGACGATGCCGAGAAGACCCGCTTTGCAGATGAGAGCTTCGATCTCGTCTTCACCGCGGCGGTCATGCACGAGACCTCGCCCGAGGCGATCCAGAACATCCTCAAGGAAAGCCACCGCCTGCTGCGCAAGGGCGGCATCGCGGTCCATCTCGAAGTGCCCGTGAAGTACGAGACGCTCGACCTGTGGAGCCAGGTGATCGCGGGCATGGAACGCGACTACAACAACGAGCCGGCCTGGCAGGAAGCGACCTCGGCCGACTACGGCGCGCTGATGACGGCAGCCGGGTTCGAGGACGTGAAGGTCGGCTTCCAGGACGCGGTCCTGGGCCCGGACATGTCGGCGAGCAAGTTCGGCGAGGAATCGAAGGGCGTCTTCCTGTCCTGGTTCGTGACTTCGGGCCGCAAGTAAGGCGGGGCCTCATCAGGCCCTCAAACGAAAAGGGGCGCTCTTCCAAACCGGGAGAGCGCCCCTTTTTCGTGGCGGGTGTCCGCCCCGCGCTACTTCACCTTGCCCAGCACCCGGGTCAGATCATTGCGCCATTTCGATCCTTCCACGATCTGGAGCAGGGAGATGTCGACCGGCTCGCGCAAGGCGCTGTCAGGGCCGGTGGCGATGGCATAGTCCTGTCGCCCGAACGTGCCGGGAAGGACGCGCAGCGTATTCGTGGTGTCGTTGCGCACGCGGTAGCGCAGCAGCGGTTCGTCGTAGACGAAGGCCTCGATCCGGCCCTCGCGCAGGGCCGCAAGTCCGCTCTCGATGTCGGGATAGCTGGTAAAGGCGATGCCCTCGCTGGAGAGCCATTCATCGCTTGCCGACGCGCGGATGGAGCCGACCGAGGCCACGGCGAGGTCTTCCGGTCCGCCGATCGCGCCGGTAAGGCGCCCGCTCGTCAGCGAGGAGGCGATCATGCCGGTGAAGGTCGAAATGATCAGGATGGCTGCGAACATCCAGACCAGCGCGATGGCTTTGCCCGCCGCCGTCCTGGGCGCCTTGTCGCCATAGCCCACCGTGGTCATCGTCACCGCGGAAAACCAGAAGCCTGCAAACAGCCCGCGCGGGCCTTGCGCGAATTCCTCGGCGTTGTGGCGCCGCTCGACCAGCCAGAACAGGAGGCCCACCACCAGCAGCAACGCGCACAGCGCCAGAATCGCCTGGAGGAACTGGAGCGTGAAGAAGTTGCGCAGGAGCGAGAGCCAGGCAGGCGGCGCTTTGGGCACGGCAATGCCGAAGCCGGTGGCGTAGAAGGGGTGGGTGAAGTCGACCTGCTCTTCGCGCGCGGCCGTCACCGTGAGCGCGCCCACGCTGGCGTCATAACGCCCGTCGGCCACCCCATCGACCATACCGGCCAAGTCGCTCTCGACGAATTTGTACTCGTAGCCCCGCTGCTCGGCGATTTCGCGCCACATGTCGATGGCAAGGCCCGACCAGGCGCCATCGTCGTTCTTCATCACGAAGGGCGGGGCTAGGCGCGTCGCGACGATCAGGCTCTGCCCGCTCTCCTGCGCCCGGGCAGGCAGGGCCGTGAGGCAGGAGGCGAGTGCCAGGAAGACCGCGAGAAGGGAAAGCAGGGCAGGCGGTGTCTTCACTGGCAGGCGGGGCATGGGCACTCCGTGATGGGCCGCGACTGCGGCCGGGAGCGCCCATCCTGTCAGCTGCGGTAAAGGGCGTCCAGTCGCGCGCCGTAGCGTTCCTTGAGCTTGTGGCGGCGGATCTTGAGGCTGGGGGTCAGTTCCTCGTTCTCGATCGCGAAGGGCTCGTCGGCAAAGGCGAACTGGCGCACCTTCTCGATCACCGACATCTCGCGGTTGACCCGGTCGATGGCCTCCCGGATGGCCGCGCGGAAAGCGGGCAGGGCCTGGAGGGTCGCCAGATCACCCTCCTCGCCGTTCTCCTGCGCCCATTCGCGTGCCCAGTCCGCATCGGGCACGATCAGGCCCACGACGTAGGGACGTCGGTCGCCCGCGACCATGGCCTGCGCGATCTCGTTCTGGAGGGTGAGCATCGATTCGATCCGTTGGGGCGAGACGTTGTCGCCCTTGTCGTTGACGATCATGTCCTTCTTGCGGTCGGTGATGCAGATGCGGCCCTTGTCGTCGATATGGCCGATGTCGCCGGTGTGGAGCCAGCCGTTCTGGAGCGCGGCCTCGCTCGCGGCCGCGTTCTGCCAGTAGCCGTGCATGACCAGCTCGCCGCGCACGAGGATTTCGCCGTCCTCGGCAATCTGCACTTCAGCACCACGCATTGGCGGGCCGACGGTGTCCATCTTAATCCCGGCACGCGGGCGGTTGACCGAGATGACGGGGCCGCTCTCGGTCTGGCCGTAGCCTTGCAGGAGCGTGAGGCCCATGGCCTCGAAGAAGATGCCGATCTCGGGGTTGAGCGGCGCGCCGCCCGAGACGAGCGCCTTCATGCGCCCGCCGAACTTGGCACGGATCTTCGGGCGCAGCGTGCGTTCGAGCAGCGCGTCGAGCGGGTAGTCGGTCAGGCGCCGCTTGCCCGCCGCCTTGCGCATGGCGACCGCAATGGCCTGGTCCATCATCCATTTGGCCGCGCCGCCCTGCTTCTCGATCTGCTTCATGATCTTGGTGCGCAGAACCTCGAAGAGGCGGGGCACGACGACCATGATTGTGGGGCCGACCTCCTCGATGTTGGCGGCGAGCTTTTCCAGCCCTTCGGCGTAGTAGATCTGGCCGCCCAGGCCGATCGGGAAGATCTCGCCCGCGGTGTGCTCGTAGGCGTGGCTGAGCGGAAGGAAGGAGAGGAAGACTTCGGGGCGGTCGAGGTGGAAATCGTCGAGGATGACCTGCGTGGTGCCCGCGATGTTGGTGAGCAGCATGCCGTGGTGCTGGCGCACCCCGCGCGGCGCCCCGCCCGTTCCGCTGGTGTAGATGATGCAGGCGAGGCTGTCGCGCCCGATGGAGACGAGACGCGCCTCCACCGCTGCGCGCGCGGCCTGTGCATCGCCCTCCAGCATGTCGTCCCACAAGGAGGTCGCGAAGTTGCCGCCCTGCAGGCTGGGGAGCGGTTCCATCCCCACGACATGGCGGCACAGGTCGGTCTGGACGATGGCGGGAAGCAGGGGCTTTGCCAGCTTCGCGCTCGACACGATGGCCGCGCAGGCACCCGAATTTTCAAGGATATGGGTGTGATCGCGGGTGGTGTTGGTGGTGTAGGTGGGCACCGTCACGCAGCCGGCCGCCATGATCGCCAGATCGGCGAGGCACCACTCGGGGCGGTTTTCCGAGACGATCAGGACCCGGTCACCATCGCGCAGGCCCCGCGCGCGCAGGCCTTCGGCGAGCAGGCAGACCCGCCGCGCGGCTTCGGCCCAGCTGATCGAGGTCCATTCGCCCTCGCGCTTGGCCCAGAGCATGGGAGCCTCGCCCAGCGCGTCGGCGCGGGCCAGGAACAGCGATACGACGTTGGCGCACCTGTCGAATTCGACAAGATCCATGGGCTCGGAAATCCTCTCTGCCTTGTACCGGGCCCGCGCGTGCGGACGACGCCGGGCGTGCTTCTTGGATCGAACGCTTAGGCCGCGCAATCGGTTGCGGCAAGCGGGCAGGGGGATTGTCAGAAAGGTCGCAAGGCAGGCACGGGCTGTCGTTTGAAGGGCGTAGAAGAACGATTTCCGAGGGCCATCGCCCTCGGGCTCCCCAAACTATCGGCCTCACCTTACGCGCGCGGCCTTTGCAGTGGGAGGTGAGGTCGCCCGTTCTGGGGTCAAGGGGCGATGGCCCCTTGAATCATCTTCCTCTTCTTACTCGTGCGCGCCGTTGAGGCTGTTCTTGCGGCGCTTGATGATCGTGACGTTGCCCAGCGTATCCATCCCCACGCCTTCGCTGCGCGGATCGGCGGCGCCCAGCCACTGGCCGTTGACCTTCTCGACCGCGTTGGCCTTGAGACCGAGGGGGGCGATCTTGACGTTCTCGCCCAGTGCCTGGAGCGCGGGGAGCATGGCTTCGAGCTCGGTGCCCTGTTCGAGCGTCGCGGTCTTCGAGCCGGGCGCATAGACGAGGCCCATCGCGATGGCGTCCTGCGCGGACATGTCCCAGTCGATCACGCCGATGATGGCTTTGGCGATCTGGCAGATGATGGTGGCGCCGCCCGCGGCCCCGATGGCCAGGCGCACCGAGCCATCGGGCGCATAGACGATGGTGGGCGACATCGAGCTGCGCGGCCGCTTGCCACCTTCCACGCGGTTGGCAACGAGATAGCCGTCCTTGCTCGGCACCGGGTCGAAATCGGGCAGCTCGTTGTTGAGGAGGAAGCCCGAGGCGGCGATGCCCGATCCGAAGTAGCCGTTGATGGTGGTGGTGACCTGCGCGACGTTGCCCTGCTTGTCGACGACGGCAAGGTCGCTCGTGCCCGGATCGTCGCGGAAGGGGACGCGCTGGCGCGCGGGCGCGCCTTCGGGCGTGCCGGGCTCGATCACCTGCATCGTGCGCGCCGGATCGATCCGGGCCGAACGGCGGGCGAGGTAGGCCGGGTTGAGCAGCCCCTTGACCGGGACGCCGACGAAGTCGGGGTCGGCCATGTAGAGGTTGCGGTCGGCGTAGGCGAGGCGTTCGGATTCGGCGAGAAGGTGCCAAGAGACCGGGTTGTCCTTGCCCAGCGCCTTCATGTCGAAGCGTTCGAGCTGCTTCAAAATCATCAGCACGGTCAGGCCCCCCGAAGAGGGCGGGCCCATCGAGCAGACCTTGTAGCCGCGGTAATCGTCGCAGACCGAGGGGCGTTCCTTCGCCTCGTATCCGGCGAGGTCGGCGGTGGTGATCGGCGAGGAGACGGGCTCGGCGCTGTTGAGGGCGTGGACGATGCTTTGCGCGATATCGCCCTTGTAGAAGGGCTCGGGCCCTTGGGCGGCAAGGCGTTCGAGCGTCGCGGCCAGCGCCGGGGTCTTGAGCGTCGAGCCGATGGCGACGGCCTCACCGCCCGGGAAATAGGTCTCCTTGGCCCAGCCGGTGACGTGGCGGCTGTAGAGATTGAGGCCGTTGTGAAGGCGGTCGGTCACCACGAACCCGTCGCGGGCGAGCGCGATGGCCGGCGCGAAGAGATCGGCCCAGGGCAGCGTGCCCCACTGCGCGTGGGCCTTGGCCATGGCGGCGAGCGCACCCGGCACGCCCGAGCTGAGCGCACCCTGGTAGATCTCGCGGCCCGGGCGGCGTTCGCCGTTGGCATCGAGGAACCAGCTTTCGTCGGCAGCACCCGGCGCGGTCTCGCGCCCGTCGATGGTGGCGATCGAACCGTCGGCCGCGCCGTGGCGGACCCAGAACAGGCCCCCGCCAATCCCGGAATTCTGTGGCTCGACCACGTTCAATGCGAGCATCGTCGCGATGGCGGCATCGGTCGCGCTGCCGCCGCGGTTGAGGATCTCGACGCCCGCGGCCGCGGCGCGCGGGTCGGCCGCGCTGACCACGCCGATCCCGGTACCGTCGCGGTTCTGCGCGGCAGGGGGCGGTGTCTGCGTTTCGGCAGGCGCGGTGGCGGTGCAGCCTGCGGTGCCCACAAGAAGGGCAAGCGAGGCGGAAAGGGCGAAGGGCGTGCGCAGGACGGCGAGGGAATTTCGAAGCATTGCGCGCGAGGCTATTCGCTTCCGACCGCCTCGGCAATGGTGGTGAAGCCATCGCGCTTCATCAGCGTTTCCAGCCCCTTGCAGATGTGCTTGGCGATATAGGGGCCTTCGTAGACCATCGCGCTGTAGAGCTGGACGAGGCTGGCGCCCGCGCGGATGCGGGCCCAGGCGTCCTCGGCGGTGGCGATGCCGCCCACGCCGATCAGCGGCAGCGCGCCGCCGGTCGCCTTGCGGAAATCCCGCAGCCGCTGCTGGGCAAGGTCCTTGAGCGGTGCGCCCGACAGGCCGCCACCCTCGCCCGCGTGCGCAGAGGCGAGCGGCGGGCGTGAAATGGTGGTGTTCGAGACGATCAGCGCGCCCAGCTTGCGCTCGATGGCGATGCGCGCGATTGCGTCGATGTCGGCGGGCTCAAGATCGGGCGCGACCTTGAGGAAGACGGGCGGAGCCTTCACCGGGCAGACCTCGTCGCGCGCGGCGATCACGCCGTCGAGCAGGCCGGTGAGCGCGGATTCGTCCTGCAGCGCGCGCAGGCCCGGGGTGTTCGGGCTGGAGATGTTGACCGCAAGGTAGGTGGCATAGGGCGCCATCATGCGCGCCATCGTCGCGTAGTCCGCGACGCGGTCGGTCGAATCCTTGTTCGCGCCGATGTTGATCCCCACCACGCCCGGGCGCGCGGCGCGGGCGGAAAGGCGCTTGCGGGCCGCCTGACCACCACCATTGTTGAAGCCCATGCGGTTGATCACCGCGCGGTCCTCTTCGAGGCGGAACAGGCGCGGCTTGGGATTGCCCGGCTGGGGCAGGGGGGTGATCGAGCCGACCTCGGCAAACCCGAAGCCCAGCTTCAGGAGCGCGTCGGGCACCTCGCCGTCCTTGTCGAATCCGGCGGCCATGCCGACCGGATTGGGAAAGGCAATGCCGGCCACTTCGCTCGCCAGCGCCGGACTGGGCGCAGGGGCGGGCAGGAAGCGGGCCATCGCGAGCGTGCGCAGCGCGATGCCATGTGCCGATTCGGCGTCGAATCGAAAAAGGGCGGGGCGAAGGGCTTTGTAGGTCACAGCCGCGCTCATAGCCGCGTTGCGCGAAGGCCACAAATCTTTCGTCTAACAACAATTGTCAGCAAAAAAGCGCTCTTAGCCGCCACCCCCCCGCAACCCCATGTCGCAAATCTACAATTCCTGAACGGCGCCTCAGCCTACATGGGTTGCGCGACCCGAAGGGCTCGTAGCGGGATGCGCACGAGTTCTTTATACCTTGAGGCGGCTTTCTGCATCGGCGGAAAGCCGCCCTTTTTTATGACCTTGTGTGCGCATTTTGCATCCGAGCCGCGCGCGCGAAGGTCTGCGCCCCATTGAAAACCGCGGCGTCCTGCGCTAGTTGAATTGGAGAGATTTAATCCAGTTTAACCCTCGGGTGCGAGAAGTCCTTTAGCGATGCGCTTGTCCAGCATGGCCGACTACGCTGTTGTCATCATGTCCGCCGCCGCGCGGCATTGCGGCGGCGTGCGCATCAGCGCAGGGCAACTGGCCGAGGAAACGGGCCTTCCCGGACCCACGGTGCAGAAACTGGTGAGCAAGCTCAGCGCGGCGGGGCTCATGCGCTCCTCGCGCGGGGCCGGTGGCGGTCTCAAGCTGGCGCGCCCGCCCGCCGCAATAACGATAGCCGACATTGTCGAAGCGGTGGAGGGGCCGATCGCGCTCACCGCCTGCATCGAAGAGGGCAAGCATGACTGCACGCTGGAGGGGCAATGCACGGTTCGCCCCCACTGGCCGCAGGTCAATGCGGCCCTGCGCGGGGCATTGGCACAGGTGCCCCTCACCCAGTTCGTCGAGGAAGCATAAATGACACAAGGTTCCGCCCCTCTCACGCCGGAGGCTCCCGAGCGCGACCAGGCCGCCCGCGAGGCCGCCGCGCGCGTCGCCGACTACGAGCACGGCTGGTCCTCGGACATCGAGCAGGAATACGGTCCCAAGGGCCTGTCCGAAGAGACCGTGCGGTACATCTCGGCCAAGAAGGACGAGCCCGAGTGGATGCTCGAGTGGCGTCTCAAGGCCTACCGCCGCTGGCTTGAAATGACCCCGCCCGACTGGGCCAAGCTCGACGTGCCGCCGATCGATTACCAGGAGGCCTATTACTGGGCCGCGCCCAAGGCCAAGGACGGCCCCAAGTCGCTCGACGAGGTCGATCCGGAAATCCTGCGCGTCTACGAGAAGCTGGGCATTCCGCTCGAAGAGCAGAAGGTGCTCGCCGGGGTCGAGGGCGCGCGCAAGGTCGCGGTCGATGCGGTCTTCGATTCGGTTTCGGTCGCCACCACCTTCCGCAAGGAGCTGGAAAGCGCGGGCGTGATCTTCCGCTCGATCTCCGAGGCGATCCGCGAGTACCCCGAGCTCGTCAAGAAGTGGCTCGGCAAGGTCGTGCCCCAGCATGACAACTACTTCGCCACGCTCAACTGCGCGGTCTTCTCGGACGGCACCTTCGTCTACGTGCCGGAAGGGGTGCGCTGCCCCATGGAGCTGTCCACCTATTTCCGCATCAACGCCGAGAACACCGGCCAGTTCGAGCGCACTCTGATCGTCGCCGACAAGGGCGCCTACGTTTCGTATCTCGAGGGCTGCACCGCGCCCCAGCGTGACGAGAACCAGCTGCACGCGGCGGTCGTCGAACTGGTCGCGCTGGAGGATGCCGAGATCAAGTATTCCACGGTGCAGAACTGGTACCCCGGCAACGCCGAGGGCAAGGGCGGCATCTACAACTTCGTGACCAAGCGCGCGCTGTGCCAGGGCGACCGTTCGAAGGTGTCCTGGACCCAGGTCGAGACCGGCTCGGCCGTGACCTGGAAGTACCCCTCGTGCGTGCTCAACGGCAAGGACTCGGTTGGCGAGTTCTATTCGGTCGCGGTCACCAACAACTACCAGCAGGCCGACACCGGCACCAAGATGATCCACAACGGCGCAGGCTCGCGCTCGACGATCATCTCCAAGGGCATTTCGGCGGGCCGCTCGAACAACACCTATCGCGGCCTCGTGCGCGTGGGCGCTTCGGCGGAGAATGTGCGCAACTTCACCCAGTGCGATTCGCTGCTGCTGGGCAAGGACTGCGGCGCGCACACCGTCCCCTACATCGAGGTGAAGAACCCCACCGCGCAGATCGAGCACGAGGCGACCACCTCCAAGATCAGCGACGACCAGCTCTTCTACGCGCAGCAGCGCGGGCTCGATACCGAGGAGGCGGTCGGCCTCATCGTCAATGGCTTTGCCAAGGAAGTTCTCCAGCAACTGCCGATGGAATTTGCGGTCGAGGCGCAGAAGCTGCTCGGCATTTCGCTCGAAGGGAGTGTCGGATAATGACCGTGGAACGCAAGACGCTGGGCGTGAGCCAGGGTGGCACGAGTGGCGGCAGCGACGTGCGCGCGACGTTCGCGCTGACGGGCGCCCGCTACGAAAAGCTCAAGGAACGCGCGCGCGAACAGCGCCATCACCCGAGCGAGGCGCAGGCCGCGCTCTGGGCCGAACTGTCGGGCTCGAAGCTGGGCGGGGTCAAGTTCCTGCGCCAGGCCATCGTCGGCTCGGCGATCGTCGATTTCGCCTGCCCCTCGCGCTGGATCGCGGTGCTGCTGAGCCCGGAAGGTGCCAACGTCGAGGTCGCCACGCTGCAGGACGCCAAGCTGCGCCAGGTCGGCGTGCGCGTGCTGCGCTTTGCCGAGAGCGAGGTGCTCTCGGACATCGACAGCGTGATCAAGGCGATCAGCGTCGAGGTCAACCGCCCCTTCGACAAGCGCGCCGCGCGCCGCGGCGGGGCGGGCGTGCAGATGGAGGACACCGAGGCATGAGGCTGCGCGCAAGCGCCCTTCTCCTGCCGCTGGTGTTCCTGGCGGGCTCCGGCCTTGCCCATGCCGCCGCGCCCACCATCCCCGAGGCCTTCCAGGGCCACTGGGAAGAGGAGCGCCGCTTCTGCGCCTCGCCCAGCGATGCGACCCTGACCCTGACCGCCACGGCGCTCAAGGGCTGGGAAGCGACGGGCGCCGTCACCGGGGTCGAGGACGTGGGGCCACGCGCCATCGTCATCACCGCATCGTTCGATGGCGAAGGCCAGACCTGGACTTCGAGCGACCGCTACGAGCTTTCGGGCGATGGTAGCACGCTGACGACGACCAACGAGAAATTCACATTCCAGCGCTTTCGGTGCCCCAAGGGCTGAGCCCTCCTGCACCGCCAAGCGCCACACGAATCCAAGCGGAACAGAACAACGCCATGCTCAAGATTGAAAACCTCCAGGCCAAGGTGGCCGACAAGCCGATCCTCAAGGGGCTCAGCCTCGAGATCAACCCGGGCGAGATCCACGCCATCATGGGCCCCAACGGCGCGGGCAAGTCGACGCTGGGCTACACGCTGGGTGGTCGTCCGGGCTATGAAGTGACCGGCGGTTCGGCGACCTTCAACGGCGAGGACCTGCTCGAGCTGGAACCGCACGAGCGTGCGGCGGCCGGGCTTTTCCTCGGCTTCCAGTACCCGGTCGAGATTCCCGGTGTTTCCTTTGTCCAGTTCCTGCGCGAAGCGGCCAACGCCCAGCGCAAGGGCCGCGGTGAGGAGCCCTATTCGGGCGGCGAGTTCCTCAAGCTCGCCAAGGAGAAGGCGGGCCTTCTCAAGATGGACATGGACATGCTCAAGCGCCCGGTGAACGTGGGCTTTTCGGGCGGTGAGAAGAAGCGCGCCGAGATGGTGCAGATGGGCGTCCTCGACCCCAAGCTGGCGATCCTCGACGAGACCGACTCGGGCCTCGACATCGACGCGCTGCGCATCTGCGGCGAAGGCATCAACTCGATCATGCGCCAGAAGGACAAGGCTGTCCTTCTCATCACCCACTACCAGCGCCTGCTCGACTACGTGAAGCCGGACTATGTCCACATTCTCTCGGCGGGCCGCATCGTCAAGTCAGGCGGTCCCGAACTGGCCCTGCGCCTTGAGGATGAGGGTTACGAAGCCGTGGTGCACGAGACGGCGGCATGAGCGATACCCTGACTCTTCCGACGCGCCGGGACGAGGACTACCGGTATTCCGATCTCGCGGCGCTCGAAACGCTCTGGCCGATCACGCCCGAGGAGATCCACGTTGCCGCCGGCGCCGAGGAAAGCCTGCAGGTGGTCCTCGACGGCGAGGCCGCCGTCGCGCGCCATCTCGTGATCACGCTCGAAAAGGGCGCGAAGTATGACCTGCGCGTCCTTTCGGCGGGCCCTGTATATGGCCGCTTCGCGCTCGACGTGCGTCTGGGCGAAGGCGCGGACTTCACCTTTGGCGCGGCGCAGCTGGCGACGGGCTCGGAGAATCTCGAGATCGTGACCAAGGTGGTCCACGCACAGGAGAACGCGACCTCGGCGCAGATCGTGCGCACCGTTCTCGCCGAAAAGGCGGTCGGTACGTACCTGGGCTGCATTGGTGTGGAGCGCGGCGCGGACGGCACCGACGCCGAGCAGTCGGTGCGCGCCATGCTGCTTGATCGCACGGCGACGGCCAACGCCAAGCCCGAACTGGAAATCTTCGCCGACGACGTGAAGGCCGCGCATGGCTGCGCGGTGGGTGAGCTGGATGCCGAAGGCCTCTTCTACCTCATGTCGCGCGGACTTCCCCCGGCGGACGCCAAGCGCCTGATGCTCCAGGCGTTCATCGCCGAGGCCTTCTCGGGCGCGCCCGAGAGCGACGAACTCAACGCAGCCGCGCAGGCCCGGCTGGAGGCCATCCTGGGATGAGCACCGCGACGCTGACCTTGAAGGACCAGTTTCCGGGGCTCGTTTCGGCGAATGGGGCGGGCAACTGGCACTACCTCGACACCGCGGCGACCGCGCAGAAGCCGCAAGTCGTGATCGATGCCACGGTCAACGCGCTGGGCCGCGACTACGCGACCGTGCACCGCGGCGTCTATGCGCGTTCGGCCGAGATGACACTGGCCTTCGAGGCGGCGCGGCGCACGACCGCCAAGTTCATCGGAGCCCAGGAGGACGAGATCGTCTTCACCCGCGGCGCGACCGAGGCGATCAACCTCGTGGCGCAGACCTGGGGCCTGACGAACCTGAAGGCGGGCGACCGCATCTTGCTTTCGGTGCTCGAACACCACGCAAACATCGTGCCCTGGCAGCTTCTGGCGGAACGTACCGGCGTTGCCATCGACGTCTGCCCGCTGACGGCGGATGGCCGGATCGATCTCGATGCCGCGCAAGCCATGCTGACCCCGGCGCACAAGTTGGTGGCGCTGGCGCATGTCTCGAACGTGCTGGGCTCGGTGCTCGACGTGGCGCGCGCCGCCCGGCTCGCGCACGATGTCGGCGCGAAGCTCCTGGTTGACGGTTGCCAGGCTACCCCGCGCCTTGCGCTCGACATGAAGGCGCTGGACTGCGATTTCTACGCCTTCTCGGCGCACAAGCTCTACGGGCCGACCGGGGTGGGCGTGCTCTGGGCGAAGAAGGACATCCTCGATGCCATGCCGCCCTGGCACGGCGGCGGGGCGATGATCGACCGCGTGACCTTTGAAAAGACCACCTACGCCCCGGCGCCGCAGCGCTTCGAGGCGGGGACGCCGATGATCGTCGAGGCGCTGGGCATGGCGGCGGCCATCGACTGGCTCGACGAGGTCGGCCTCGACCGGGCCCAGGCCCATGAGCGCGACCTTACCGCCACGCTGCGCCGCGAACTGTCCGCACGCAATGACGTGACCCTGTTCGGGCCCGAGGATGGCCTTGGCATCGTCAGTTTCGCGCTCGACGGGGTTCACCCGCACGATCTGGGCACCATATTGGACGAGGAAGGTGCAGATGGCAGCCGGGTGGCGATCCGCGCCGGGCACCACTGCGCGCAGCCGCTGATGGATCACCTCGGGGTGTCCGCCACGGCCCGGGCCAGCTTCGGCCTCTACAGCGATGAAAGCGATATCGAGGCGCTCCTGAAAGGGATCGAGCGCACCAGGAGAATTTTTGGATGAGCAACGACGAGAAGCCCAACTTCACCGTCGAAAGTGTCGATGAAGCCCCCGCCCCCCGCCGCGCGCGGGTCGACGAGGCCGACGCGCCGCAGGTCGAAGCGGATGCGGGTGAGCGCAAGCGCGATTACCTCGAAGGGTTCCTGGCCGAGAAGCCGCAAGGGACCAATCCGGGTGAGCCGGGCGGCGCGATCTACGACGGCGTGGTCGATGCGCTGAAGGAAATCTTCGATCCCGAGATTCCGGTCAACATCTACGACCTGGGGCTCATCTACGCGGTCGATGTCTCGCCCGAGGCCTCGGTGGCGGTCACCATGACGCTGACGACGCCGCACTGCCCCGTCGCCGAATCGATGCCAGGCGAAGTGGAATTGCGCGTCGCCGCCGTTCCGGGCGTGCGCGATGCCGAAGTGAACCTGGTCTGGGATCCGCCGTGGGATATGGCCAAGATGTCCGACGAGGCGAAGCTCGAACTGGGCATGCTGTGAGCGGCGCGGCGGACCTTGCAGAGCAGGGGCACGTCGATGGCCTCAACGTGCGTCTTGCCAACTATGGCTACGAGGCGGACGGCAAGGCCATCGTTGCGCTGCTCGATGCCTATGCGCGCGATCCGATGGGCGGGGGCGAGGGTCTTGCTCCGGCGGTGCAACAACGGCTCGCCATCGCGCTCGATGCCTTTCCGGGGGCATTCTCGGTCCTCGCCTTCGCGGGTGCCGAGCCGGTCGGGCTCGCCAACTGCTTTACCGGCTTTTCGACCTTCGCCGCGCGCCCGCTGGTCAATATCCATGATCTCGTGGTACTCTCGGCGCATCGGGGCAAGGGTATCGGCCGCGCGCTGATGGATGCGGTCGAGGCCGAGGCCCGCACGCGCGGGGCCTGCAAGGTCACGCTCGAGGTGCTCTCGGGCAATGCGCCCGCCAAGGCACTCTACACCGCGCAGGGGTTTGCCACTTATGCGCTCGATCCCGATGCGGGAACCGCTCAATTCTGGGAAAAGAAGCTATGACCACCACGACAACCTCCCGCCCGCGTCCGGCCGCCGTTGTGCTGACCCCGAGCGCCGAGGAGCGGGTCGCCAAGCTGATGGCCCAGGCTCCCGACGGCGCGATCGGCGTCAAGCTCTCGACCCCGCGCCGGGGCTGTTCGGGGCTGGCCTATTCGGTCGACTACGTGACCGAGGAAAGCCCCATGGACGAGAAGATCGAAACGCCCGGCGGCGTGTTCTACATCGATGCCGCCTCGGTACTCTACCTGATCGGTTCGACCATGGACTGGCAGGAAGACGACTTCACCGCCGGCTTCGTGTTCAACAATCCCAACGCCAAGGGCGCCTGCGGCTGCGGTGAGAGCTTCACGGTTTAAGAAGAAGTTTTCTCCAAGGGGCCATCGCCCCTTGACCCCGGAATCGGCAAGCTCACCTTTCTCAGCCAAGGCTGCGTGAGAAAGGTGAGCTAGACAGTCTGGGGAGCCCGAGGGCGATGGCCCTCGGATCTGTCTTTCTATTTACCCCTCCGCGAGAAACCGCAGCAAGGCTTGGTCATACTCGTCGACCATGCCGTTGGCTTCGATCCGTTCGTCGAGCCAGATCTGCTCGTCGCGGGTGATGTCGGTGGCGGCTTCCACCAGCGCGTTGAATTCACGGCGCGGGGGCTTCTTGCCGAAAACCTTGCCGAGATGGTTGGGATTGAGCGCCGCGCGCCCGGTTCGGCCCAGGAAACGCCCGACCGACGAGGTTGTATCGTTCATGAACCTTTCGAGTTCGGCCGCGCGTTCGGTGTCGAGCGGGGTGTGGCTGGTGAAGCCCTGCAGGTAGTTGCCCACCCCTTGCACGAACAGCGCCTTCCATTCGGGCGCGTTGTCGGCGCCAAGTGTTTCGTCCTTCAGGCGAAACAGCAGTTCGGCTTCACGCCGACCGATCCCGGCGGGGCGGTCCGATCCGCTGGAGAAAAGCACACGGCGCAGCAGCGCGGCTTCGGCCTGCGTGACCCGGCCTTTTTCCAGTTCACCGCCGCAGCGCGTGGGGCCTTCGCCGGTCAGCACTTCGCGTTCCAGGCACTCAATGGCCCAGACCCGAAGAGTCTCGGGCGTGGAGAGCGCGGTCTCGAACACGCGGATGAGCGTTTCCAGTTCGGTCAGCGAGCAGACCGCGCCGTCGGCCTCGATCTGCTCGATCAGCCAGCGGGCATTGGCCTCGCTCACATAGCCGCGCGGTTCCTCGATCTCGACGATGAAGTGGGTGATGGCCTCGCGGAAGAACTCGGCCCATTCGGGCTCGGGCGTGGTCAGGCGGCGGTTGACCGCGAAGATCGTCGCCGCCTCTTCGGCTGTGATGGTGCCGTCCGCCCAGCCGGTGCGGCGCAACTCGAGAACGTCCTTGGCGCAGATCGTCCCGTCGGCAAGAGCCTTCTCGGCAATGGCGCTGAAATGCATGGTCATCGGTCGTGCTGGTCCCCGCCCTGGTTGCAGGCGCGAGACTAGGCTGAATAGCCCTAATTACGCGTTAATGCAGGGGCCGCCGAGGCCCGCTGCGCAAGTCCTAGCGCTGGCGCAGCGCCGCGACGCAGGCCGCGCGGTCCACGTCCTGCCCATCCGACTGGCGCCGCGCATCGACGTAGGTCGCGACCGGGGCCTTCGAATTCGAGGTCGGGTAGAGATAGACATCGAGCAGGCAGGCGCGCCCGGTGAACTGCAGCTTGCGCGCATCGCCTTCCCAGACCTCGAGCCGGGGCTGGCCGAACTGGCGCACCAGCTCGCGCTCGGTCACGCCGATCACGCCTTCGAGCCCCGGAATGTTGAGGAAACGCGGGTCGCGCGCGCCGGACGGTGTCGCGGGGCGGATGCTGGTGGCGCGCGGCGGCGCGCTGGTACGCGATCCCCCGCCGCTGCCGCTGCTTGAGACACAGCCCGCCAGCGCCAGGGCCCCGGCCAGCAGGAGCGCGGCTCCCCTCCCCGGGAGCGGCCTGCGGGCGGGCGTGGAACGGCGGCGGCGAAGGCGCGAATGTGCGGGGCGGATCGTCGTCATTATGGCTCCAGCGCATCGCCCGCCGCCGCGTCTGTGTCAACGGGCCGCGGGGGCGGGGAAGGTTGCACCGCGACAGACGGCAGGCTACTCGCGCCATGATGCGGTGCAAAACCTGTGTGCTGCGCGAAGTTCACTGCCGAACAACCCCTTAGCCTGAGGAAACAAGCTGCATGAGCGAGACTACCCTGGACGTCGTTGCCATCGGTAACGCCATTGTCGATGTCATGGCCCCCTGCGAGGATGCCCTGATCGAGGAGCTGGGCCTGGTGCGTGGCGGCATGACCCTGATCGACACCGAGGGGGCGACCTCGCTCTACGCGCGCATGGGCCAGGCGACGGAGATCTCGGGCGGCTCGGCGGCGAACACGCTGGCGGGCCTTGCCGCGCTGGGCGCCGACTGCGGCTTCATCGGCCAGGTCGCCGACGACCAGCTGGGCGAGATCTTTGCCCATGACATTCGTTCGGGCGGCATTGCCTACACCACCGAGCGGCGGGCGGGCGATCCGCCGACGGGGCGCTGCCTGATCTTCGTCTCGCCCGACGGCCAGCGCACGATGAACACCTTCCTCGGCGCTTCGCAGTACCTGCCCGCCGAGGCGCTCGATCTCGACATGATCGCGCGCGCCAAGGTGCTCTACCTCGAAGGTTACCTGTGGGATCCCGAAGAGCCGCGCGCCGCCATGCGCAAGGCGATTGATGCCGCGCGCGGTGCGGGTGCGAAGGTTGCCTTCACGCTGTCCGATGCCTTCGTGATCAGCCGACATGGCGATGACTTCCGCGCGCTCATCGCCGATGGCCTGATCGACATCCTCTTTGCCAACGAGGTCGAACTGGCCGCGCTGACCGGCGAGGACGATTTTGAGGCCGGGATTGCCGCGCTGGCGCCCAAGATCGGGACGTTGGTCGTTACCCGCAGCGAAAAGGGTGCGGTGGCCGCGACCGGCGGCGAGGTGACTCAGGTCCCGGCCGAGCCCATCGCCAAGGTCGTCGATACGACGGGTGCCGGTGACCTCTTCGCGGCCGGCTTCCTCTATGGCCACGTGCGCGGCATGGAGGTTGCCAAGTGCCTCAAGCTTGGGGCAGTCTGTGCAGCCGAGATCATTTCGCACATGGGGGCCCGTCCGGAAGCCGATCTCAAGGCGCTCGCGGGCGTCTGACCCGACAGGGGCCGATTTTCCGGTTCCGGTCCGTCGGGCAGCGCCATGGTGTGCCGCCCGACGGACCGCCCGGAACTGGGGAGTTGGCCGATTGACCTGTCCGGCGCTGATCGACTTCGAGGCAAGCTGCCTGCCCGAATACGGGCAATCCTTTCCCATCGAGGTTGCCATCGCGCGCGTGGACGGGCGCAGCCGGGCCTGGCTCATCAAGCCCTCGCCCCGCTGGACCTACTGGGACTGGTCCGATGAGGCCGAGAGCCTCCATGGCATCAGCCGCGAATTGCTGGAATCCCAGGGCCTGCCGCCAGAGCAGGTCTATGCCGAGATGGTCGCCTTCACCGAGGACTGCGACCTCTACGCCGATGCCGACCTCGACGAATACTGGTTCGAGGTCCTGTGCCACGCCATCGGCAAACCGCTCCCCTTCCCGATCCGCTACCTGGGTGAATTCATCGGCCGGCGCGGCTACACGCGCGAACAGGTCGTGCGCGCGCTGGACGCGGCGCGGGCCAAGCTTCCCAAGGAGCACCTCGCGCGCGAAGATGCGAAGCGGTTGGCGATGATGGTCAAGCTCCTGCTCGACGAGCCGCCCGGAGGGCTCAGCCGCGCGGCGCTCTGATTAATCAAGAGACGAAGAAGAGAAATCCGAGGGCCATCGCCCTCGGGCTCCCCTAACTGTCTGGCTCACCTTTTGCGCGCCAACTTGGCTGAGAGAGGTGAGGTTGCCCGTTCTGGGGTCAAGGGGCGATGGCCCCTTGGAAAAGATCTGAAAACTCAGACCTCGGCAGTGGCCCGGCGCCGAGCCTCTTCCAGGTCTACCTGGCATTCGCGGCGCGCCTCGCGGCGTTCCTCGACGAGCCGGTCGGCAAGCTGGGTGGTGAGCGCGCAGCCGCGTTCGGGCCGGATCGGATGCTTGCGGCGGCATCCGCTCTCGGTGGCGAAGAAGTTGTCCGCGCAGTCCTCGAATTCGGCGACGTCGGCGACGTGCTGGGCGCGGCAGGCCGCGCTCCAGTGGTTCTTGTAGGAAAGCTGGGCGCGGCTCACGCAGTCCTCGAAGGCGGTCTGGGCCGCCTTCTCGCGCCGGGCCTGCTGGGCCAGTGCGTCGGTCTTTTGGACCGCGTTCTCCTGGCGCTGGGCCATAGCCTGGCTCTGCTCGCGGATGTCCTGCGACGGCAGGTAGATGCCGTAGTAGAAGCCGACGCCCGCCCCGCCCATCAGGGCCCCGGCCGCAAGGCACAGCTTGAGGATGGCGTCGGCGTGCTTGATCATGGGCTTAGTGGGCGCTCTTCTCGCGCGCCACCTCGCGCCAGCCGATGTCGCGGCGGGCAAAGCCGGTGGGAAAGTCGATCGCGTCGAGCGCGGCGTAGGCACGCCCCTGCGCTTCGCTGACCGAAGACCCCATGCCGGTCACGTTGAGCACGCGGCCTCCACTGGCCACCAGCGTGTCGTCCTTGATCGCGGTGCCGGCATGGAAGACCTTCACGTGGTCGTTCTCGTTGGCCTCGATTCCCTTGATCGCGCCGCCCTTCTCGGGCGTGCCGGGATAGCCGCGCGCGGCCATCACCACAGTGAGCGCGGGCTCGTCGGAGAAGCGTGGCGGCGCGACCGAGCCGAGGCGATTCTCCGCGCAGGCGTGGAGCAGTTCGACGAGATCGCTCTGCAGGCGCATCATCATCACCTGGCATTCCGGATCGCCGAAGCGGCAGTTGTACTCGATCAGCTTGGGGCCAGCGCTGGTGAGCATGAGGCCCAGGAACAGGACGCCGTTGTAGGGCATGCCCTCGTCGGCGAGTGTGCGCACGGTCGGCGCAATGATGCGGGTCATCGTCTCGGCGGTGAGCTCGGGGGTGAGCACCTTGGCCGGGCTGTAGGCGCCCATGCCGCCGGTGTTGGGGCCGATGTCGCCATCGCCCACGCGCTTGTGGTCCTGCGCGCTGGCGAAGGGCACGATGGTCGAACCATCGGTCAGGGCAAAGAAGCTGGCTTCCTCGCCATCGAGGTATTCCTCGATCACCGCTTCCGCGCCCGCCTCGCCGAAGCGGCCCGAGAAGATTTCCATGACCGCCATTTCGGCCTCGGCCTCGGTCATCGCGACGGTCACGCCCTTGCCCGCGGCAAGACCATCGGCCTTCACCACCACCGGCGCGCCGAATTCGGCCAGAGCGGCAAGTCCGGCGGATTCGCTGGTGACGCGCACATAGCGACCGGTGGGAATGTCGGCCTTGGCGCACAGGTCTTTGGTAAAGCCCTTGGAGCCTTCGAGCTGGGCGGCGGCCTTGTTGGGACCGAACACCGGAACGCCCGCCTCGCGTAGCGAATCGGCAAGGCCGTCGACGAGCGGGGCCTCGGGGCCAATCACGACGAGCCCGATGCGCTTGTCCTCGCAGAAAGCAAGGACGGCGCCGTGGTCGGCCGCATCCAGCTCCACGCAGGTTGCCTCCTGCGCGATACCCGGATTTCCGGGGGCAGCGTAGAGCGCGTCGCACAGCGGGGATTGCGCCATCTTCCATGCCAGCGCATGTTCGCGCCCGCCCGAGCCCAGAAGAAGGATGTTCATAACCCCGTGCCTTTCAATCGATCCACTGACGATGACAATACCGAATACGGTCGCTTGGAGGGGCTGGTAGCGAAGGAGGGCGCAGGGGACAACGCCGCGCCGCTCTCGATCACCGAGATTTCGGCCCGATTGAAGCGCACGGTCGAGGATCGGTTCGGCTATGTGCGCCTGCGCGGGGAGCTTTCGGGCGTCAAGCGCGCGGCCTCCGGGCACCTCTATTGCGCGTTGAAGGACGACAAGGCGGTGATCGACGGGGTGATGTGGCGCGGCAATGCGCAGCGCCTCGCCTTCCGCCCCGAAGACGGGATCGAGGTCGTCGCGGCAGGCAAGCTGACGACCTATCCCGGGCGCTCCAAGTACCAGATCGTGATTGAATCGATGGAGATCGCAGGCGAGGGCGCGCTGCTGGCGCTCCTGGAAAAGCTGCGCGCGCGGCTCGCCGCCGAAGGTCTCTTCGCGCCCGAGAGGAAGCGCGCGCTGCCTTTCCTGCCGCGCACCATCGGTGTCGTCACCTCGCCCACCGGCGCGGTCATTCGCGACATTCTCCACCGCCTGGCTGATCGTTTCCCGAGCGAGGTGCTGGTCTGGCCGGTGCTGGTTCAGGGTGAGGGTGCCGCGCAGCAGGTCGCAAACGCGGTGCGCGGCTTTTCCGACATCGCGCCCGGCGGTCCGGTGCCGCGCCCCGATCTCGTCATCGTCGCGCGCGGCGGCGGTTCGATCGAGGACCTGTGGAGTTTCAACGAGGAAGTGGTCGTGCGCGCGGTGGCCGAATGCTCGATCCCCGTGATCTCGGCCGTGGGGCATGAAACCGACACCACCTTGTGCGACTATGCCGCCGACCGGCGCGCGCCCACGCCGACGGCCGCGGCCGAAATGGCGGTGCCGGTGCGCCGCGAACTGCTGGGCCAGCTGGACGAAATGGGCTTTCGCATGCGCCGCTGCGCGCTGCGCCCGGTAACGCTGGGGCGGGAACGACTGGAGGCGCGCGTGCAGCGCCTGCCCAAGCCCGATGCGATCCTTGCCATGAAGGCGCAGGCGCTTGACGATCTGACCGACCGGCTGCGGCGCGGCCTCAAGGACCGGGCGGGGCGCAAGCGTGAGCATCTGGGCGTCGCCGCCGCCAGGCTCTCGCTGCCGCTGCTCCAGCGTCAGGTTGTCCAGGCGGGCAAGGACCTGGCCGGTACGGGCCTCGAACCGCGCCTCCTGACCCGCCGCTGGGCGCAGGACCGCGACCGGCTGGCGCCTTTTGCGCGCGTGCTGCCCCAGCTCAACCCGCGCCTGCCGCTCGAACGTGGCTATGCGCTGGTGAAGACCGTGGACGGCAAGGCGCTGACCACGCGCGAAAAGGCGGCGGCCGAAACCGGCCTCGTCCTTGAGTTTCGCGATGGCGAACTGGCGGTTGCGGTGGGTGAGGGCGCGGCCCCTTCCGGCTCTTCGGGCCCGGCTCCGGCCCCGGCGCCCAAGGCCAGCCCCAAGCCGTCTCCTGCCCCGCGACCGAAGGCCGAGGAACCGCGACAGGGCGATTTGTTTTGAGGCGGGGCCTCTGCTAGATCCAAGGTCATGCTAATGTCTTCTGCCGACCGTCCCGCCAAGCTCGCCTACGGGCCCAGCAGCTACCGTATGCTGAGCCCGGGCAACTACGTGAATTGCGCCGTGACCGGCGAGCCCATCGCGCTCGAGGAGCTGCGCTACTGGAGCGCGGAGCGGCAGGAAGCCTACGCGAGCGCGGAGATCGCGACGCGCCGCATGCTCTCGGACACCTGACCCAGGGAACCATCCCATGACGAAGTTTGCACGCACGTTCCTCCTTGGCCGCATGGCCTTGGGGAGCGCTCTTGGCTGCGCGGTTCTCGCCGCGGGTACATTTCTTGCTGCCGAGCGCCCGGCTCACGCGGCCGACGATGCGGCGCGCGGGCAGGGCCTCTCCTTTACCGGCGAAGTCACCCAAGGGGGCTGGATTCGCGGCGTCGCGCCCAGGGGCACCGTTTCCATGACGCTCGATGGCGAGGACGTGGGCGTGGCGGAAGGCTCGGGCCGGTGGTTTGCCGCCTTCGACCGCGATGCCAGGGACAGCGCCCGGCTCGTTGCCAAACTGGCCGATGGTTCGGTGGTGGAGCGTACGATCTCGGTTTCGCCGCGCAAGTGGAACATCGAGCGGGTGAACGTCGCGCGCCGCAAGGGCGGACCGTCCGAAGCCTTCATGAAGATCCGCCGTCCCGAACTCGCCCAGATCGTGGCCGCGCGCGCCAAGCGCACCGGCGCCATGGGCTGGACGCAGGACTTCATCTGGCCGGTGAAGGGCCGCATCTCCGGGCGTTTCGGTTCGCAGCGCATCTATCGCGGAGAGCCGGGCAGCTACCACTCGGGCCTCGACATCGCCACCGGCACGAGCGGCACGCCCTTCGTTGCACCGGCCGATGGCACGGTGATCCTGGCGGCCGATTCCAAGCCCTTCTCGCTTGAAGGGCACTTGCTGATGATCGACCATGGCAATGGCCTTAACAGCGCCTTCCTGCACTGCTCGGAAATCGACGTGAAGGTGGGCGATACGGTGCGCCAGGGTCAGGTGATCGGCAAGATCGGCAGCTCGGGCCGCGCGACCGGGCCGCACCTGCACTGGTCGATCAAGTGGAAGGACGCACGTGTCGATCCGATCCTGTTTACTGGGCCGATGAACTGATCGCGCCAGTTCGGAAGAAGGATTTTTCAAGGGGCCATCGCCCCTTGACCCCAGAATCGGCAACCTCACCTCTCTCAGCCGGGATGGCGCGCGGAAGGTGAGCTGGATAGTTCCGGGAGCCCGAGGGCGATGGCCCTCGGAAATCTCCTTTCTTCCTGCTTTATATACCCTAACGTGGCGATATCCGTCTTCAAAGAGGACCCGTGCGCGCTCGTATTGCTTCGCTGATCCTGCTGGCCGGGCTCCTCGTGCCGATCTGGGTGCGCTCACCGCAGCTGCCCGAGCCCGAGGGCAACGGCCTTGCGCTGGCGCGTCAGCGCCTGCCCGATCGGGACCGGCTGGCGCGCGATCTTGGTCCCTTGCGCCTGGAAGGTGCCTGGCAACTGACCGGTGCGAGTGCAGGCGGCTATTCGGCGCTGGTGCCGATTGGCGATGATCAGCTTCTCGCAATCAGCGACGGGGGCATGTGGCTGCACCTCTCCATGCGCGCAGGGGCGCCCTTCCTCCATGCCTATGGCAAGGTGGGCCTGGCGACGCGCAGCAACGAGAAGGAGGACCGCGACGTCGAATCGGCGTTTCGGGACCCGCGAAGCGGCACGATCTGGCTCGGCATGGAGGGCGTCAACGCGATCGTACGCACGGACACACAGTTGCGCGAAGAGAAACGCGTCCAGCCTGCCACGATGCGCGATTGGGACGTCAATTCGGGACCCGAGGCGATGACCCGGCTGCGCGACGGACGTTTTCTCGTGCTGCGCGAGACGCCGATGTCGGGAACGGGTGGGCGCTTGCACGAAGCGGTGCTCTTCGAAGGGGATCCCCTCGAGGGTGCGAAAGCCCAGCTGCTGCAGTTTGCAGGGCCGCGCAACTTTTCCGCGGTCGATGCCGCCACGCTGCCCGACGGGCGCGTGCTGGTGCTCATGCGGCGGCTGGTCTGGCCGGCGCCGCTGACTTTTGCGGGGCGCATCGTCATTGCCGATCCGCGTGACATTGTGCCCGGCAGGGCCTGGACCTCGCAGGAAGTCGCGGTGCTGGCCTCGGACATGCCGCTCGACAATTTCGAGGGAATGGCGGTGCGTGAGGGCGCGCAAGGCCGCGTCGAGATCTGGCTGATCTCGGACGACAACTTCATGCGCCACTGGCAGCGCACGCTTTTGTGGAAGCTGTCGGTCGATCCCGCGCAGCTTCCGCGCACGGACGTGACAAAACACATCCGCTGAGCGCGGGTCCAGATAGCAAAGGACACGCAAAAAGCGCGCGGGTTAACCGCACGCCCTTGCGAGAAGCCGAATTGGCCGTTCACCCCTTGCGGGGTGAGGGCAATCAGGCGGCCTGCTGCTTCTTGAGCTCGCGCTTCACCTTGAGGGCGCGCGGGCTGAGCTTGCCGTCCGAGGTCTTGAGCAGCCAGTTGTCGAGGCCGCCATTGTGCTCGACCGAGCGCAGACCGTGCGTCGAGACACGGAACTTGAAGCTGCGGTCCAGACGTTCCGACATCAGCGTGACGTTCTGGAGGTTGGGCAGGAAGACGCGCTTGGTCTTGTTGTTGGCGTGGCTGACGTTGCAGCCGACCTGACGGCCCTTGCCGGTCAGTTCGCAGATGCGGGACATGTTTACTCTCGCTCGAAAAAAACGGTTGCCGTAAGTACGGGAAGGCGCGCCCTTACTGATTCCCTGTGCAAAGGTCAAGTTGCATGGGCGGATTTCGCAGGCTAGCGCAGGGTACATGACCCGCTGGCCGCTCCCCCAATACATGGCTCTCGCCCTCGCGCAAGCCCGCGAAGCCGCCGATTCGGGGGAGGTCCCTATCGGCGCTGTGGTGGTGAAGGATAAAAAGGTCATCGCCACCGGCCGCAACGCGCCCAGAGCCCGCCATGACCCCACGAGCCACGCTGAAATCGAGGCGATTCGCGAGGCCGCGCGAATCCTTGGCGATGAACGGCTGACCGGATGCGAGCTGTGGGTGACGCTCGAACCTTGCGCGATGTGCGCCGGCGCGATCGCCCACGCCCGTATCGCCAGGCTCTACTATGCGGCCAGCGATCCCAAGGGCGGGGCTGTCGAACACGGCGCGCGCGTCTTCGATCACCCCCAGTGCCTCCACCGCCCCGAGGTCTATTCCGGCATGGGCGAGGCCGAAGCGGCGGACCTCCTGCGCACCTTCTTTCGTGACCGGCGTTGATCGGGGCCGGGAAGATAGAAAAAGGGAGTCTTCAAGGGGCCATCGCCCCTTGACCCCGGAATCGGCGACCTCACCACTCTCAGCCAAGGTGGCGCGCGGGACGTGAGCCAGACAGTTTGGGGAGCCCGAGGGCGATGGCCCTCGGAATCACTTTCCTGATTGTCCAGCTCAAAGTCCCCGCCAGATCTTCATCGCGGTATCGTCGCGCGCGCCCAGCCGCCGGGTGTCGCAGGCGCGGGGGCGGAAATCCGCGCCGTAGCAAAGGCGCACCTCCTGGAGCCAACCCCGGCGGCTGAGGTGGATGCCGATGGCCTTGCGCGGCCAGTCGCGGTTGCGCGCGAGGAAGGCGTCGCGAACGTCTCCGGCTCTCAGGTCGTCCTTGCGCGAGAGGCGGTCGGCGTCGGGCCAGTGAACCGAGCGCCACAGGATCGCACTTACGCGGTAGTACCTGGCGGGGTCCTTCGTCATGCAGCTGCCGTGCTTGGCCCATTCGTGGACCAGCAGCGAAGGGGACGGGCTCATGCACAGGTGCCTGCGCAGCGTCTGCGGGCGGGGCAGGGGCGCCACTGCGCACCACTGCGGGGAGGGTCCCCGCGCGGCCTCGGGCCAAAGGCCGTGGAGGATGAAGCCGAAGCGCCCGAAGCGGGTGTCGCACTGCATCACCTTGGGATTGCCGCGGGTCTTGCACCAGTCAGGCGACCAGCTGGCCGCCAGCGTGTAGCCTGCGATGGGACGCGGGCGGGCAGGGCCATCGGGCGTGACCGGCTCCGGCGGCGCGAGTTGGCGCGGCATGCGGCACTGGTAGGCTTGTGCGAGGGCGTGCTGAGGGACAAGCGGCGTCACCAGGAGTGCGAGGCCGATGCAGATGCCCGCGCGCGCCATTCTAGCGGAAGATGTCCCGGTGATCGGGGGCCTGGCCTCTGGCGCGCACCCAGGCGAGCGCGTCGGTGCACAGCAGCAGCGCTACCGAGACAAGTTCGAGCGCGAGGTTCACAAGGCTCAGCGCCAGATGGAGCGAGCCTGGGGCCGCGTACTCTTCCCAGAAGACGATGGTCATCGGCAGGTCCAGCAGCGCAAGGCCGACATAGAACCACAGCGCGATGACGTTGGCGCGCCGGGCGATCATGTACCAGAAGCACAGGTAGTAGCCGACGGCGTACATCGCCATCAGCACCATCGGCAGGCTGCCGGGCTCCTGCGCATAGGTCAGCGGCACGGTGGCGAGGGCCGTGAGGCCCTGCGCCAGCATCAGGGCACCGAAGATGCGGATCGAGGTTGGCCGGGAAGCCATCGCGCGCAGTCCTCCAGGGTCAGAGCGGGGTGAAATCGAGCCCGATGTCGGCCGCCGGCGCGCTCTGGGTGAGGCGCCCGACCGAGACATAAGTGACGCCCGAGGCCGCAATCGCACCGATGGTGGCGAGATTGACCCCGCCCGAGGCCTCGGTGGGCACGCGCCCGGCGACGCGGGCCACGGCCTCGCGCAGCATGTCGGGGCCCATGTTGTCGAGCAGGAGGTGGTGGGCGCCCGCCTCGATGGCCGGTTCGATCTGTTCGAGGTGATCGACCTCGCAGATGATCTGCGCAACGCCCGCTGCGCGCGCGCGCGCCACGGCCGGGCCGACGCCGCCCGCGACAAGGACGTGGTTGTCCTTGATCATGGCGGCATCCCACAGGCCCATGCGGTGGTTCTGGGCGCCGCCCATGCGGGTGGCGTACTTTTCGAGGTGCCGCAGGCCCGGAATGGTCTTGCGCGTGTCGAGAAGGGTCGCGTGGCCCTCCATCGCATCGACGTAGGCGCGGGTCATCGTGGCGATGCCGGACAGGTGCTGGACGGTGTTGAGCGCGCTGCGCTCGGCTGTCAGCATGGCGCGCGCGTTGCCGGTGAGGCGCATGAGGTCGGCGCCCGGCTGGACCTGCGTGCCTTCTGCGACGAGAATCTCGATTTCCATTTCGGGATCGAGCGCGCGGAAGAAGGCGGCGGCGAGCGGCAGGCCTGCCACCGTGATCGCATCGCGCGAATCCATGACGCCCGAGAAGCGCGCGTCGGCATCGATGACGCTTTCGCTGGTGACGTCGCGTCCGCCTCCGGGAAGTCCTTCGCCCAGGTCCTCGGCGAGGGTGGCGGCAACGAATGTGTCGATGGCGAAGGCCTCGGATGCGAGGCCGGACAGGGTCGGCTCAGTCATATGCGTGTCCTTGCCAAGCGATTGCCCGCCTGTCGAGGAGGCGTTGCATCCCGGATTTGCAAAATACGCAAAAGGAGAGCATAGGGGCTCCAACACGAGCTCACAGGCCACAAGGCGCTCGTGGCTGCATGACCCAGGACCCACGGCCCGGAGCCCCCCGCTTCAGGTGCCCGCAGTCCCCCCGGATCGCTGTTCAGCCCAACCCTGCCGATGCCCGGACGCCCCCCGCGTCTGCCGGGCGTTTTTCGGCTGCCGTTCTGGCCCACACCGCTCGTGCCCGGGATCGGATTGCGTGCGCACCCTGCAAAGGAGCGCAAGGTCCTCCCGTTCAACAGCAATGCCGGGTCGCCGGTACACGATATAGGAGCAGTTTCATGGCCCAGGGCCCCATCAAGCCTTTCCTCATCCAGAAGGACGAGAGCGGCAATTTCCGTCTGACCGTGCGCACCACGCGCTACAACTCGATCGGTTACCCGATCGTCTCGTCCAAGCTGCAGGACGAGATCTTCGAGACGCAGTCGGCGGCCAAGGCCTTTGCCCGCAAGAACTTCAACGCCGAAGCCGGTGAGTACGCGACCAAGTAAGGTTGCGCGAAACACCCGGCCGGACACCGGCCACCCCTTGCACCTGAATGGCCGGTGCCTCGTGCGACGAAGGGCCCTGCCCGTCCCCTGGAAAGGGTGACCGGCGGGGCCCTTTTGATTCGTTTTCCGGCGCTGGTTCGTGGGTCAGTGCACGAAGCGGGCGATCACGTCGCGGTAGCTGCGCGAGACCTTCACCTGCGCGCCCGAATCGAGCACGAGGAAGCATTCGCCGTTGGTGTGCGGCTTGACCTGGCGGACCTGGTTGAGGTTGACGATGGTCGAGCGGTGGACGCGCTGGAACACGCGCGGGTCGAGGCGGCGTTCCAGGTCCTTCATCGTCTCGCGCAGGATCAGCGAATTGTCGGCGGTGCGGATGCACATGTAGTCACCCGCCGCCTCGATGTGCTCGATCGTGTCGACATCGATGCGGAAGATCTGGCCGCGGTCCTTGATGTTGATGAGCTTCTCGTAGCGCTCCGAGGCGGCCTGTTCGGGGTCTTCCGGGATGTGGTCGACTGCATCGGGGGCCACTTCGGCAAGTACCGACTTCAGCTTCTCGGCCTCTTCGGCGGACTTCTTTTCCGCGATGCGCTGGCGCACGCGGGCCAGCGTGTCGTCGAGCTTGCTCTCGTCGACCGGCTTCATCAGGTAGTTCACCGCGTTGGCCTCGAAGGCGCGCACGGCGTGCTCCTGATAGGCGGTCACGAAGACGAAGAGCGGGGGTTCGATCTCCATCACGCCCTTGACCACCGAGAAGCCGTCGAAGCCGGGCATCTGGATGTCGAGGAAGACGAGATCGGGCTTTTCGGTCTTGATCTTGCGGATCGCCTCGCGCCCGTTCGAGCACGTGTCGATGATCTCGACATCGGGGTATTTCTCGAGGCGCAGCTGCAGGCCCTGGATGGCCAGCTTCTCGTCGTCGACAAGGATCGTGCGAATTGTCATCTTTTTACTTCTCCGGAAAAAAGCGCAATGCGCGCCATCCCCCTTTGTTCCCGCCCCCTTTGGTGATTGCGGGTGGTGTGCTCAGCGTCCCGCCAGAGCGGCCTGGGGTGGCCGACCGGGCAGGTCTTCCTCGGCTTCGTCCCGGCGTTCGGCGGGCATCTCGATAAGGACGGCAAAGCCGCCCTCGACCGGTTCGAGCGTCTCGAAACGGTGATCCTCGCCGTACGCCTGGTCAAGCCTGTCACGAATGTTCGATAGGCCAACGCCGGTGGATACCGGCTCCCCTCCATCGTAGGTCATGCCCGACAACCTGTTGTCGGTGGTGGCGCTTTGCAAGCCCGGCCCGGTATCGGAGACGGTAATGCGAAGCGTAGGGCCGATGAGTTGCGTGGCGATGGTGATCTCGGCCCCGGATTCCTGCGGGCTCACGGCATACTTGATGGCGTTTTCGACCAGCGGCTGGAGCAGCAGCGAGGGCAGCAGGCACTTCTCGGTGGCGGGATCGATGGTGAAGGTGGTGCGCAGCCGTTCCTCGAAGCGCATGCGCTCGATGTCGAGGTAGAGTTTCAGCGTCTCGACCTCCTGCGCCACCGTCACCCGCGCGGAGGGCTTGTTGACGAGGGTGTAGCGCAGGAACGAGGAAAGCCGGCTCAGCATCGCGTTCGCCGGCTCTGTCTGCTTGAGCAGCACCAGCGTCGAGATCGAGTTCAGCGTGTTGAACAGGAAGTGCGGGTTGAGCTGGTAGCGCAGCATGGCCAGCTGCGCGCTCGTCGCCTGGCTTTCGAGCCGGATCAGCTGGTCGTTCTGCTCCTCCACCTGGAGGTAGAAGTTGATCGCGTAGTAAAGCGCGGACCAGGCACCCAGCAGCGTCGCGTCGATGTAGAGCACGCCCAGAAACAGCTGGGTGAAGCTGGCGTCGCTGTCGGTGCGCCAGAGCGACCAGACCCAGGCGTCGATGAAAGCGTGGAGCGAGACCGCAAAGGCCAGGATCACCGCGGTCAGGCCCCAGGTGATGATCGGGCGGCGTGTGATGAGCCCCCGGTAGATCACCGAGAGGACGAGCGAGATCGAGAAGCCGGTGATCGTCTGGATCAGCACCAGGACCAGCGAGGTCAGCGGCTGGTTGTTGGCGATCATCGACATCGTGCGCAGCAGCATCGCACCGGCCCAGCCGGCGGTCTGCAGGCGCCAGAAGGCCTTGTCCTTGTTCGCGAAGAACGGAATCGGCTGGATGGGCAGTACGCGCATGACCATGGTCTAGCCTAGATTGGGGGCGGCCCGAAACCGGGCCGCCTGAAAAGCAGTGGGCTCAGCTGTCCTGTGCAGAGCGTGCGGCGCGCGCCTCGTCGAGCGCGCGGGACAGCTGGTCGATGCCGACCGCGCCTGCGATCAGGGCGTCGCCCGCAATCCAGCTCGGCGTTCCGGTGAAGCCCAGTTGACTCGCCATCTTGAGGTTGCGCTGGATCTCCTCATCGACCGTGGGGCTTTCGGCCACGCGGCGCGCGCGCTCCATGTCGAGGCCGACCTTCTGCGCGACTGCCTCGATCGTGGCTTCATCGACCTGGCCTGCCGCGTACATTGCGTCATGGAACGCCGGGTACTTGCCCTGTTCGGCGGCGGCGAGCGCCATGCGCGCGGCGGCCGGGCTTGCCGGGCTGATCACGGGCAGTTCGCGCACGACGATGCGCAGGTCCGGGTTCTTCGCGATCAGCGCCTGCACGTCGGGCAGGCTCTGGCGGCAGTAGCCACAGGCAAAATCGCTGAATTCGACCAGCGTGGTGGTGCCGTCGGGATTGCCCAGGACCGCGCCGGGGAAGGGGGTTTCCACGCTCTGGCGCACCCCGGCGAGCTGCTCTTGCGATTCGCGCTTCTGCAGGTTTTCCATCGCCTGGGGCAGGATCTCGGGGTGTTCGAGGATGTAGTCGTGGACTACGCGTTCCACCGCCAAGCGGCCTGCGAACCAGCCGCCTGTGCCAATCACGGCGATGGCGGCAATCCCGGCAGCAAGCTTCGTTCCCATTCCCATGTGTATCCTGGCGTCCTGTCTGGTCTGTCGAGGGTGGTCGGTGGTTGTGTGAAGGTGCCCTAGCGGCGCTCGGCGCGGCGTTCCAGTTCAGCGCGCGCCTGCATCTCGATATCCTGGGCACGAAGCCAGTCGGCGGAGTATTCCGGGAGGCCCGCCTCGGCGGCCTGGGCGCTGCGCAGGGCCTCCGCCATGCGGCCCGAGAGCGCCTGCTGTTCGGCGCTGGCAAGATAGGCGCGGGGCATGTCGTTGTCCTGTGCGTAGATGACGCCCAGCTGGTACCAGGCAAAGGGGTTCTCGCGGTCGCGCACCACGGCGGCCTTGAGAACGCGGCGCGCCTCGTCGTGGTTGGCGCGGTCTTCGGTTGCGATCAGCGCGTGGCCGAAGAGGGTGGCGATGAGCGGCTGGTTGCCCGTTTCCTGCGTGGCCTTGCGCAAGGGCTCGAGCGCCTTTTTCGGCTGCCCGCTTTCCAGCAGGATCTGCCCCTGCATTTCCAGGAAATAGGGATCTTCGGGGTCGGTCTCGACCAGGGCGGCGACTTCCGCGCTCGCCTTCTCGAACTGGTTCTCGCGGTGGTAGGCGTAGGCGCGGGCATAGCGCGCGGGCACCGTGTTGACGGTCGTGGGATATTCGCGGAACACGAGGCGCGGCTCGGCGAGGTAGCCGAACAGCTTGGCCTTCATGCGCACGAAGCGTTTCTGGATGTCGGCGTTGGCCGGTTTATCCCAGGCCGGGTCCTTCTGGTAGGTGTCCTGGAGCGTCTGGATACGGTCCCCGGTGAGCGGGTGGGTGGAGAAGAACTCGTCGCCCTCCTGCGGACGGTAGCCATGACGAAATTCCAGGTTCTGCAGCTTCTTGAAGAACTCGATCGAGCCGCGCCCGCTGATCCCGGCCTTGGATAGGTACTCCGCGCCCGCCGCGTCGGCCGAGGCTTCCTGCGAGCGGGTGTAGGCAAGGAACTTGCCCATTGCGGCCTGCTGCCCGGCCATCATCACGCCAAGGCCCGCTTCCGCGCTGCCGGCCGCTGCGGCGGCCGCGCCCAGCAGCAGCGAGAGGATCGAGATATTGCTCGCTGCCGAGGCGCCCGGGCGCAGCACGGCATGCCCGCCGGTGACGTGGCCCAGCTCGTGCGCGATCACGCCCTGGACTTCCTCGGCGGTGTCCGCCTCGTTGATGAGGCCCGCATTGACGTAGACCGCCTGGCCGCCCGCAACGAAGGCGTTGACCGACATGTCGTTGACGAGAACGATGTCGACGTTCTCGGGCTCCAGCCCGGAGGCCGCAATCAGCGGCTCGGCCATGTCGTGGAGCAGCGCCTCTGTCTCGGCGTCGCGCAGGATCGATTGCGCGGCGGCCGGGGTGGCCGACCAGCCGAGCAGGGCCAGAACGGAAATCAGGGCAGCGGCGAAACGCATCAACGGCATGGTGCCTCTAGGGCCTTTCGGGCCTTAACCGGTGCTGAAGCGCCCTTCGAGCAGGGCGCCGGGGAACGGTGCGAAGCCTAGCGGGGGCGATGGGCCGTGGGAAGTGGGGACGGAGGAAGGACAATGACCAAGGGGCCATCGCCCCTTGACCGCGGAATCGGCGACCTCACCTCTTTCGGCCACCAGTGCATGCGGGACGTGAGGTCGACAGTTCGGGGAGCCCGAGGGCGATGGCCCTCGGATATCTCTTCTTCTGCCAGCCCCTGGCCGTTGTGCTCAATCGAGCAGATGGCGCGCCGCACGATCCAGCAGGCGGGCATCATCGTCGATCTCGCCCAGCAGGATCAGTCGGCCTTCGGGGGTACGGCGCGCGACGAGGACGGCAAATTCGCTGCCCTGCGCGCTCTGTTCGAAGGGTTTGGGCGGCATCTGGCGCAGCGCGGCAAGGAGTTCCTCGTGGCGAGCGATCAGGGCGCTGGCGTCCCCGGCCTCGGCGCGGCGCAGGTCGCGCTCGGTGCGAACCACCGCCTTGAGGCCGCCGGGCGTCGTGGCGAGTAGATCCCTGAGGCCCCCGCGGGCAAGGCCCAGGCGCTGGCCGTGGGCCATGGCGGTGGCAAATTCGGTGAGGCGCGTCTTGTCGTAATCGGTCCCGAAGACGAGCTTGGCCACGGGCAGCAGCGGGGCGCGCTCCTGCACGGTGATCTCGGCCTGGGCGAGCAGTTCGGCGTACGCGTCCGGAGCCTCCTCGGTGGCCAGCGCGAAGTCGTAGGCACGGCCGATGGCCGTGTAGAGCGCCTCGCGCGAGCGGCTTTCGCAGCCGCGCGCCAGGCGCGCTTCCTCACGAGCCGCGCCCAGCCAGTCGGCGAGGTCACGCGGGGCGGGCGGCGCAAAGCCGGTCGGCGTGCTGGCGGCCAGTTCCGCCGGATCGACGAGGCCGAACTGCGCGGTCGGCAGCTCGAGTGAGAGTGCGGGGAGTTCGATACCGCGGGCGAGATCGAAGGCCTCGTCGGCCGGGCCATCGGCCCATTCGGTCATCGGGGCCGTTTCGCGCAGCATGGCGGGCACGCGTTCGTCGGCCTGCGCGGGGGCATCGCCCCCGCGTGCCGCGCGCGCCTGCGCTTCGGCCGCGCTCAGCGTCTTCCAGTTGATGACGCCCAGGATCGCATCGATGGTAGCATCGTCGCGTGCGAAGGGGAGCAGGATCCCGCGGTAGAGCACGGTCTCGCCGCGCTGGTTGACGAATTCGGCCTCGAACCCGATCGGGGCCTGGTTCGCCAGGATCTGCATGTAGTGGTCGGTGATGCGCGAGAGCAGCGAGCGGCTGGGCACGTCCGCCAGGGTGCGGATCGGCGTGTCGAGGTCGCACTCCTGCGCCAGCTTGGCGCCCACGAACCGGACGATGGGGTCCTCGATCCCCTCGGCAAAGTCGAGCAGGACGCTGTTGGGACCGAAGTCGAAGATCGTTTCGGGGGCAAGGTCGTCGGTGTGGGGAAAGGCGCGTTCGCCCAGAAGACCCGCCCAGAAGTTGTAGGCGCGCACCTGCATGCGCCGCTCGTCGCGGCCCACGGCAACAGGCGTGTCCGATTCGGTGTTGCCCGCCTCCTCGAAAGGCACGTCGGGCTCGGAAAACTGACCGCGCAACGTATCCATGTGGAATCCCCAAGTCTCCGACAGGCCCATCGTCATGCCTTGCCGTGGTAAAATAATCTTTAAATGCGCGACGCAGTGGATCAATTGGGGCTCAATCCTCGCCGACGACACCTTCGCCCAGGCGCGGCAGTGGGGCGAGCACGCGCAGCAGCAGGAACCCGGCCAGCAGCGCGACCGATCCGGCGTGGAGCGCGAAGGGTAGCCCCTTCCAGTCCGCCAGCGCCCCCCAGATCCACGCGCCGATGGCCATGCCCCCGAAGGTGACCGCCTGGTAGATCGAAAGGCAGCGGCCCAGAATCGATTCGGGCGAACGCAGCTGCACCGCGGTGTTGATGGTGGTGAGGATCAGCACCCAGGCCATCCCCGAGATGAACGCGGCAGGCAGGGCGAGCGGGATCGTGCGCACCTCGGCGATGACCGAAAGCGAGAGCACGAAGGTCCCGGTGCCGAGCAGGAGAATGCCCTCAAGGCCGAGCTTGCGGCGGATCGCGGTGCCGAACGGAGCCGCGCAGATCGAGCCGATCCCGAACAGGCCCAGCATCATTCCGAAGTCGATCTCGGTGCCGCCGATCTGGTCGCTGACCACGGTGGGCAGCAACGCCTGGTAGGCCGAGAGGCCGAGGCCCAGAGCGAAGCTGCGGGTGAGGATCCGGCGCAAGGGGCGGGTCTTCGCGCAATAGCTGATTCCCGCCCAGACGGCGGGCAGGATCGGGGTCGGGGCGATCTTGCGGTGCTGCGGGCGCCACCACAGCAGCACGCCGATGAGGCCGATGTAGCTGACCGCGTTGATCGCGAAGGCGAAGGATACATCCCAGATCGAGATGAGGAGACCGCCCAGCGCAGGGCCTACCGAACGCGCGATGTTGAAGGAGATCGAGTTGAGCGCAATCGCCTGGGGAATCTGGCGCGGCGCGACGACTTGGCGCACCGAGGCCTGCCAGGCGGGCGCGTTGAGCGCGGTGCCGATGCCCACGCTCAGCGTGAAGGCGAGCAGCAGGATTGGGGAGATGAGCCCGGCATAGGTGAGCCCCGCCAGCAGGCTGGAGACAAGCAGCATGCCCGATTGCGCGATCAGCATGACGATGCGGCGGTCGTAGTTGTCGGCAATCGCGCCTGCAAACACGCCGAAGAGCATGATCGGCACGGTGGTCGAGGCCTGGACCAGCGCGACGAGCTGGTGCGAGCTTGTCAGGTCGGTCATCAGCCAGGCCGCGGCCACACCCTGCATCGTCGCGCCCAGGTTCGAGAACAGGTTCGCGATCCAGATCGAGCGGAAGACGGGGTGGCGAAACGGAGAGAACGGGCCCTCGGGACCGCCGGGCGAGGTCTGCGCCGTCGCCGAGGGCGGGCGGGGGCTTTGCTGCGATCCTTCCACCTTTTCGGCGTTAGGGGGCACGGCGCGCGGCGGCAAGCCTTATGGGCCTGTCCAGGCGGCAAATAGCGCGCCTAGAGCAAATAACGCATGCGGATCGTCAGGCGGGTATTCTCCGTACCGGTGGCGAAGGCGGCCTTGTCGAAAGCCGGCGGGCCCATGCGTACGGGGGCATCGCGTGAGAAACCGAAGCCCTCGCGCGGGATGATGAGCGCCTTGTCGAGCTTGCCGTTGGCGTTTTCGTCGTGGATCAGCGCGACGGCGTAGCGGCCTTGTGCGACCGGCCCGAAGTCGAGCTCCACGTCCTTGCTGGCCGGAACGATCAGGCGGTGCGCCTCGGGGTCCTTGTCGCAGTCGGGAAAGGTGTCGGGATCGCGGGTCAGGCAGGCCAGGATCTGCCCCTTGGTGGAGCGAAGGTCGGTGATGCGGGCGGTGACGTGGGGCACCGCGCCCTTCACCGCGAGCGCGCTGGTGACGACTTTGGCGGCGGGCGCCGAAGCCCCCTCGTCCCCGGCGCCTGTTGCCCCCATGGCGAGCGGCGCAAGGGCGAGCAGGCTCAGGGCGTGGATATACCCCGGTCGGTCCCGCAGAGGTGGTCCCAGAACCGGAAATAGAGGCCGTAGTTGCATCGGTACTGCTCGTGGTGGCGGTGGTGGTGCGAGGCGGTGATCAGCCAGTGGCCGAGCCGCGAGCGGACAAGGGCCGGGGGGAAGATCTCCCAGCCCATGTGGTTGGTGATGCCCATCACGGTCATGATGGTGAGAACGAGGCCGAGCATGGCCACGTGGATCGGGATAAGGAAGACGAGCGCGGGGATCACCACCGCGCCCGTCACCGCCTCGACGGGGTGGAAGCTCATCGCCGCCCAGGCCGTGGGCGGGCGGCTGGCGTGGTGGACCGCATGGGCGATGCGGAACACGCGCGGGCGGTGCATCCAGCGGTGGGTCCAGTAGAACCAGGTGTCGTGGGCAAAGAGGAAGAGGAAGACCGAAAGCGGCATCCACCACACAGGGTAGGCGGAAAAATCGGTGTAGATGCGCGTCCAGCCATGGGCCTGCCAGCCCCAGGCCACGATCCCGGCGGGAACGCCGTAGATCCCGGCCGAGAGCAGCGACCAGAAGATCTCGCGGCGGATCTGGCGGTCCATTCCGGCATAGAGTCCGGGCCGGGCGCGCCGGGTGATGAGCGCGAAGAGACCGGAGGTCGCCAGATAGCGCCCGCCCACGATGGCCGTCATGGCCAGAGCCGAGACGAGAAGGGCCCAGAGGCCGGGGGCGGAAAGCGATCCCATATACCCACTTATGCCTGCGCGCTGGACGCCTGCAAAGCCATGGCGGGAAAAGATACGCCGAATTCAGTGCGATCCGGGTTCAGTAAAGACAGGAAGAGGCTTCCGAGGGCCATCGCCCTCGGGCTCCCCAAACTGTCGACCTCACCTCCCGCGCGCAGCCTTGGCTGAGACAGGTGAGGTTGCCCGTTCCGGGGTCAAGGGGCGATGGCCCCTTGAATCATCTCTTCTTTCCTTTTGATATGGCCAGAAACGAAACGATCCCGAGAGCAGGGCCCTCGGGATCGTCGTGTATGCATGCGATAAGTGGCAGGCTTAGCCTGCGCGGCGCACTGCGTTCTTGTGCGTGCCCACGCTCTTGCCGCCGCGAGGACGGAAGCGGCGCTTGCGCTCACCTTCGCCCGTGCCACCCGCGTTTGCGCCGTTGGTGCGCTCGCCGCGCGGAGCTTCGCGGCGATCCTGGCGCTCGCCCTCACCGCCCTGGCGATCGCGGCGCGGCTTGCCGCCGCCCGAACGGCCGCCCTGGCCGCCGCCGTTGCCACCCCGAGCGTTGTTGCCGCCGCGGCCACCGCCCGAGCGGCCCTGGCCCTGGGGCTCAGGCTTGCGGCGGGTGGGAGCGGGCAGGCGGCGCGCCTCAACCACGAAATCCTCGGGCAGGCCGAGCGCGGTCAGCTTGACGCGGGTCAGGCGCTCGATGTCGCGGATGTAGGGCTTCTCGTCCGGCGCGACGAAGCTCACGGCCACGCCGTCGGCACCCGCACGCGCGGTGCGGCCGATGCGGTGGACGTACTGTTCGGGCACGTTCGGGATCTCGAAGTTGTAGACGTGCGACACGCCCGAGACGTCGATGCCGCGCGCGGCGATGTCGGTTGCGACAAGGACGCGGATCGTGCCCTGGCGGAAGCCGCCGAGTGCGGCGGTGCGCTGGGCCTGGCTCTTGTTGCCGTGGATCGCGGCGGCGGGAATGCCAGCGGCGGTCAGGTGGCGCACCACGCGGTCCGCGCCGTGCTTGGTGCGGGTGAAGACGAGCGCGCGGTCGATCGCGCCGTGCTCGGCCTTTTCGGCAGCGTCTTCGGCGAGGCCTTCCCGCAGGCGGATGGTAAGCAGCGCCTGCTTCTCGGCCTGGTTGATGAAGGTCGCGTACTGCTCGACGCGCTCGGCCGTGGTCGACTGCGGCGCGACCTCGACCTTGATCGGGTTGTTGATGAACTGCTTGCCCAGCTCGGCAATGGCCTGGGGCATGGTGGCCGAGAAGAACAGGCTCTGACGCTGCTTGGGGAGCAGGGCGGCTACGCGCTTGAGCGGCACGATGAAGCCCAGGTCCATCATCTGGTCAGCCTCGTCGAGGACGAAGATCTCGACGTGCTTGAGGGTCAGCGCGCGGCTGTCGATGAGGTCGAGCAGACGGCCGGGCGTTGCGACAAGGACGTCGCAGCCGCGCTCGAGCGCGCGGGCCTGCTTGCCCGCCGGAACGCCGCCAAAGACGCACTGGATCGAGAGATTGAGGAACTTGGCATAGCCACGCATGTTGTCAGCGATCTGCGCGGCAAGCTCACGCGTGGGCGAGAGCACCAGCATGCGGCAGCCGGCGTTCTGGCGCGGCTTGGGATCGGCGGCGAGGCGATGCAGCGAGGGCAGCGAGAAGGCCGCCGTCTTGCCGGTCCCGGTCTGCGCGATGCCGAGCAGGTCGCGGCCCTCGAGCAGCGAGGGGATCGACTTGCGCTGGATCGGCGAGGGATCGGTATAGCCCTTGGCCTCGAGCGCACGCAGCAGGGGCTCGGCCAGACCAAGGTCGTTAAAATAGGACATGCACGTCACTTTCAAGTTGTCATGCTTGGTGCGCGCCAGGAACATCGAAGCAAGCGCGCGCACGGCAAGGTGTCGTTCGGGCGACCCTGCGTGAAGAAGGAAGCTTGGTTCTATCGCAACCGCTCGTCCGGGCCGGTCCGGGATTTTTCGGCTTTTCGCCTACCCCTGGACCTCACGCCGCTCGCGGACTGCAGCGCAGGAATCACTCCTGCGCGCCGGTTGCGGGATGGCAGATAGGGGTGTTCTGTGGAAAACGCAAGATAATTGCGCTTGCCGGTCCGATCCGAATCGGCTGAGCATGGAGCCCATGCCCGAGGTCCCCTCCCCCTGCCGCAACACCTGCGCGCTCGATTCCGCCCGGCGGGTCTGCCGCAGCTGCCACCGCACGATCGAGGAAATCGTCGCCTGGCCCCGCCTTGATAATGCAGGCAAGCGCGCGGTCTGGGCGCGGCTGGAAGCGTTGGCCCCAAAGTGAGCGAGCAGATGCGCGAACCTGATTTGCAGGTTGATGGCTGGTGCCTGAACGATGGCGAGGTCTATCACGCCGCCGCGCCGGACACCTTCTGGATACCCTCCCTGGGTGAGCGGGAGAACCTGGCGCCGGGCGATCTGGTGAAGCTCATCTTCCGGATCCAGCTCGATTGCCCCGACGAGCCGGTCGCCGTCGAACGCATGTGGGTACTCGTCCGCGCGCGCTACGACGGAGGTTTCCTGGGCCTTCTCGACAACGATCCCAGCAGCATCCGCGAGAACGACACGTTCTGGAGCGGAATCGAACTTCCCTTCCAGCCGCGCCATGTGATCGACATCGACGTGATCGACATCGACAAGGGGGATGCCAACACGCGCGCACTTGCGCAGAACGCCCCAAGGCGGCGCTGGCCCGGAGCCCAGGCCGTCTAGCTCAGCTCTCCCGGTCCCACTTCTGCGTTTCGGGGTCGGCGCTCACCACCAGACGGCGCAGGGCGGTGCGGGCAAGGCGCTCGACCTCGACCTTGCGGCGCGCAGCGGCAAGCTGACGCAAGGGGGCTGGTCGCAGGATCTCGGCGTCGTAGCTGTCCGCCACGATCACCCCGCAGGTATCGGGCAGGAACGCCTCGGTCTCCAGTGGAGCGCGGTCGAGCGAGGGGGGCA
This sequence comes from Novosphingobium profundi, assembly GCF_020524485.1. Lineage (GTDB taxonomy): Bacteria > Pseudomonadota > Alphaproteobacteria > Sphingomonadales > Sphingomonadaceae > Novosphingobium > Novosphingobium profundi_A. The sequence continues at coordinate 483,232 of NZ_JAIVLF010000006.1, forward strand.
GCGCCCAGTAGAACCTGTCGCAGAAATCGAGATAGTCGGTCCACTTGCCATCGCCGAGCAGGTCGGCCCGGCTGACCTTGATCTCGACGATGATGACCTGCCCGCGTGCGTCCACGCCCATGAGGTCCGCGCGCCGTCCATTGCGCAGCATCATCTCAGGCAGGCACCAGATGTCGTTGCGGGCAAAGAGCCGCGAGACGCCGCGCACGACGTCGCTGGCAACGATGGAGGCGCCGCTCTCGGCAGCGGGATCGGGGCGAAGCGAATCGGTGACGGCCATGCCCGCCATGATAAGAACAAAATGGGAACTTGCAACGTGCGGCTGACAGTTCAGGCCATTCGACGCGCGGTCCCTTGCGGACTGAGGGCCAGATGGAGGAGCCCGTCGCGGGTGCGCACGAACTCGCTCCACAGCGCGCGGGCGGCGGCCTGGGGATGGCTCCCGCGCGCAAGGGCGGCGAGCAGCGCGGACAGTCCCGCCTCCATGATCGCAGAGAGATCCGCGATCTCCTGTTCGGCCTGGAGGCGGCGATCCTCTCCTGCATCGCGGACTTGCGCGGGGAATGCCCGGATGGCTTGGGTAAGCGGGGGGCAAGGCGTCCCGGCGATGCTGGCAATGGCTTGCGCGGCATCATGCAGGGCCGACCATTTCATCGACAGCGCGCTGGCCGACCCGTTTCCGAACTGGGCGCGCCCCGACCGGCCAGGTCCGGAACCTGAGGTGGCAAATTTGCCCGTCTTGTGCGGAGTCGCGTCCATGGTCAGCCTGTTTAGGCGCGGTGCGCTTGCCAATTTCCTAACTGCCACGCATTCACGCGGCCAATCCGCGCGCGCATTTGGGTGAAGTTCCTGCACATGCGGATGGATTTGGCGCTGGCGTCCCCGCCAAGGCTCTGCTAGGCGGCGCTTTACTGCACCCGTAGCTCAGCTGGATAGAGCGCTGCCCTCCGAAGGCAGAGGCCACAGGTTCGAATCCTGTCGGGTGCGCCAGCCTTCTGTCCGTGGCAATGTCCTGATTCTCGTGTGAGGGAACGGCTTTGGGTGGCGGGCTTGGCCCCCCTTTCTGTTGACCGACACTATTCTCCAGACATCGCTCTCGATCATGGCGGCGTGATTTTGGCGTCGCGGCTTCAAGCGTGCGCTCGGCTGGTTGTTCCCTTGCGTGATGGACCGATCCGTTAGGCTACGTGGGTTACATCCGTCCTGGAGCTACTTCGGTTTTACCTCGTTCCCATGGCTTCATAGCATGGCCCCGGACTGCTCAAGGCCATGGCAGCGGGATAGCCGCGACACGCGACTTCGGTGCCTGTGAGGGGGATGAAGAACCATGCTGTATGTTGAAGAGGCCGACCTGGCCTTCATCCATGTGCCCAAGAACGCAGGCCAGAGCATTCGTCGCGCGCTCGGCGACTGCGGCCGGCTTTCTTATGCCGCGATGGCCAGAGATCTGGGGGTTGACGAGCCAACGGCTGAGGGTCTGATGGAAGAGCCGGTGACAGGGCGGCCGGGGATCGACACAGCGGTCCAGCCCGAACATGTGCCGCTGCCATTCTTGAAACTGGCTTTTCCTTGCAGCTTTGAGCGTCTGCAAGCGGCGAAGAGCTTCATCATGGTGCGTCCTCCTCGCGACCGGTTCCTCTCGGCCTTGCTGCAGCGGATCCGCGAATATGGCGGGGCGGCGGCGTTGCGGGTGGACGATCCTCTCGTGGCGCAGGAAGCGCGCCGGATCTGCGACTGGCTCGAGGGACGCGGGCCCTTTTGCGACATGCCCTACATCCACTTTTCCCGTCAGATCGATTACGCTGAAATTGTAGGCGAAAGGATCGTTTCGGCGCTGTTCCCGCTTGATCGCACGGATGCGCTCGCCGCTTGGGTCAAACGGGAGACCGGGTTGGAGCTTGAGGTGGCCCATGACCATGCCCGGCGTGAACCCAAGGCCTGGGCAAGTTCGTTGCAGCCTGCCGTGCGCTTCATCGGCCGCAACCTCCTGCCCCAGACGCTCAAGAAGGCGATCTATCCCTTGTGGATGAACAGCGCGGCTTTTGCCAATGCGGCCAGTCGTTACGATACGGTTCGTCTCGATCCGGATGTGGAGCGTTTCATCGCGGACTATTATGCCCCGGATGCGGCCCTCTACGCCGAGGCACAGCGCTTTGCTCAGGATATCATGCAGCCGGTCCGCATGGCGGGGTGAGGACAATAGATAGAAGGCCCTTTTCAAGGGGCCATCGCCCCTTGACCCCGGAATCGGCGACTTCACTTTTCTCAGCCAGGGCGGCGCGTGGGAGGTGAGCTCGACAGTTCGGGGAGCCCGAGGGCGATGGCCCTCGGTTCTAGTTCTTTCCCTATTGTCCGTTTTCCGCGTTTGCCCCGGTTCGAAGGTTCAGGGACGTCCGGTCCTCGTATCGTCGAATTTGGAGCTGCCAAAGGTGGCCCAGTCGGTGCCCTCTCCCGGCGGGGCGGGAAGTTCGGTCTCCACGTCCTCGGGCGCGCTGCAGCGGCGGAAGCGGCGGTGGATGTAGGCCTTTGCGATCATGTTCGCCGAGATGGGCGCGCTCAGGAACAGGAACAGGGTGATGAGCAGTTCGTGGCTCGACCATTCCTGGCTGTGCAGCGGAAACCAGGCCATGGAGGCGAGGAGGATGCCGCCGACACCCAGCGTCGTGGCCTTGGTGGGGCCGTGCAGGCGGGTCATCAGCGAGGGCAGGCGGGCAAGGCCCCAGCTGCCGATGAGCGCAAAGGCGCCCCCCAGCACGATGAGAAAGGCGACGAGTGCGTCAAGCAGGGTGGTCATGGTATCGCCGCCTGTCATTCCACGATGTCCCCGCGCAGGAGGAACTTGGTGTAGGCCACCGTGCTGACGAAGCCGACCATGGCCATGAGCAGCGCGGCCTCGAAGAAGACCGTGGTGTCCGCAAAGATGCCGAACAGCATGATGAAGGCGATCGCGTTGATGACCATGGTGTCGAGCGCGAGGATGCGGTCGGGCGCGGTCGGGCCCTTGAGCAGGCTCCACAGGTTGAGCAGCATGGCCAGCGCCACACAGGCAAGTGCGATCTTGAGGGCGATGTCGATCACGCGAAGATCTCCATGAGGCGGCGTTCGTAGCGCTGCTTGATCTGGGCGATCTCGCCGTCCGGATCGTCGGTGTGCAGCGCATGGACAAGAAGGTGGCGCGCGTCGGTCGAGATGTCGACCGAGACGGTGCCAGGCGTCAGGCTGATCGTGCCCGCCAGCACCGTAATGGCTTCGGCCGATTGCAGTTCGAGCGGGATCGAGAGCCAGGCCGGGCGCAGGTCCTTATTGCGCTTGAACAGGATCAGGCGCGCGACGTGGAAGTTGGCGACCACGATGTCGTAGAGCACCAGGAACACGTAGCCCACGAGCGGCAGGCCCAGGCGCAGCTTTGCGCGTTCGGGCCAGAAGGGCGCGCTGAACAGGGGGACCAGAACCGCGAAGACCAGGCCCAGGATGGCGACTCCCAGGTTCAGGGAGTTGAACACGATCATCCACATGACCAGCAGCATGGCGGTCAGACCGGGGTGCGGGAGGAGGCGGTGCATCACGGAGCATCTCCTTGCGCGGTCGGGCTCGGGGGGGAGGCGGTCCCCAGGACCGAGCGCAGGTAGAGCGGCGTGTCGAGAACCTGCGCGGCGGTCCCTTGCGTGTACCGGGTGGCCGGGCCGGCGAACACGGTGAGGCCGACCAGCAGGGCGAGCAGGAACAGGCTGGGCAGGGCCTGGACGAGGCGCGGGGGATCACGGTCTTCGGGCAGTTCGGGCGTCTCATCGTGCTTCCAGAAGACGGTACTGCCCGCGCGCGCGAGGGCGACAACGGCGATGAGGCTGGTGACAAGGATCACGCCCCAGATCCAGGCCGCCTGCGGGCTGGCCAGTGCGGCATCAAGGATCAGCAGCTTGCCAAAGAAGCCCGACAGCGGGGGAAGACCCGCGAGCGCCACGCCGCCTGCCAGGAACAGGAAGGCCAGGAGCGAGGCCCCGGCAAAGCGCGGGGTGGGCACGATGGCGTCGCCCTCCACGCCGCGCCAGCGCACGACGAGGTCGACCGTCAGGAACAGGAAGGCGGCGGCGATGGTGGTGTGGGGCAGGTAGTAGAGCGCGGCGGCAAGGCCATCGCCATCGAACAGGGCGATGGCGACAAGCAGCGTGCCGGTCGAGCCGATAAGACCGAAGGCGGCCATGTCGCGAAGGCCGCGTGCCGCGAGCATCCCGGCAAACCCCAGGATAATGGTGCCGAGCGCTGCGGGAAGCAGGATTGGCTCGGCCACGTCGCCGAAAATCAGCGGGGTGGTGCGGATGATCGAGTAGGCGCCGACCTTGGTCATGATCGCGAAGAGCGCAGCGACGGCGGGCGCGGTCGAGGAATAGGCGCGCGGCAGCCACAGGTGCAGCGGCAGCAGCGCGGCCTTGAGCGCGAACACGGCGATGAGAACGAGCCCGCCGGCCAGGAACAGGCCGCGGTCCCCTTGCGCCAGCTGCGCCCCGCGTGCGGCCATGTCGGCCATGTTGAGCGTGCCGGTCACCCCGTAGAGGATGCCAAGGCCGACCAGAAACAGGGTCGAGCCGGTGAGGTTGACGACGACGTACTGCACGCCCGAAGTCAGGCGGCGCGCGCCCTGTCCGTGCAGGATCAGGCCGTAGGAGGCGATCAACAGGACCTCGAAGAAGACGAACAGGTTGAACAGGTCGCCGGTCAGGAAGGCGCCGTTGATGCCGAGCAGCTGGAACTGGAAGATCGGGTGGAAATTCCAGCCCTTGCGGTCAAGTTTGGTGAGCGCGGCGTGGGTCGCCACGGCAAAGCCCACGACCGAGGTCAGAAGCAGCATCCAGGCCGCAAGCTGGTCGAGCACGAGGACGATGCCGAAAGGCGCGGGCCAGTCGCCCATGGCGTAGGGCGTGGGGTCGGACTGGGAGGCGCGTAGCAGCAGGGCCACCGCGATCAGCACTTGCAGCGCGGTCGAGCCGATGGAGATTCCGGCCGCGACCATGCGGCGGCGGCGGCGGAAGATGAGCGCCATCGTGCCCGCCAGCGAGGGCAGCATGATGGGCGCGGCAATCAGCGAGGCGGCCAGGTTGTCGGAAATCGAAAGGCTCACGGGCGGGTTTCCCCCAGCATGTCGATGCGGTGGGCGTTGCGGCGTGCGATCCATTCCTCGCGGTCGCCGTCGAGTGGGTCGATGGCGGGGTCGGGCTCGCCGTCGACCTGGTCGGTGCCGGTTTCGAGGAAGGTGCGCAGCGAGAGCACGACAACCAGCGCGCTCATTCCGAAGGAGATGACGATGGCGGTCAGCACCAGCGCCTGAGGCAGCGGATCGGTGTAGGTCGCAGCGTCCTCGCTGAAGATTGGGGGGGCGCCCACTTTCAGGCGGCCGATGGCGAAGAGGAAGAGGTTGATCGCGTAGGAGAGCATCGTCACGCCCAGGACCACCGGGAAGGTGCGTCCGCGCAGCGAGAGGTAGATGCCCGCCCAGGTCAGCGCGCCAATGGCGGTGGCGATGAGGAATTCCATGCTCATGCGGGTGTCTCCCCGTTCGTTTCACGCAGTCTGGCGGGGTCGATGTCCATGGGACCGGCCTCGGCGGCCTTGGTCCCTGTGTCTTCCTTGTTGGCCCGCACGGCGATGTGACTCAGTTCGGCCAGCGCCAGCATCACCGCGCCGATGACGGTCATGCCCACGCCCACGTCGAAGGCCATGGCCGAGGCCAGCTCGAAATCGCCCAGCAGTGGCAGGTGGAAGTGGCCGAAGGCGCTGGTGAAGAGCGGGGCGCCGAAGACCAGCGAACCCAGCCCCGTCAGCGCGGCGATGGTCACGCCCAGGCCGATCAACAGGTGTTCGTCGATGCGGCGGCGTGCGTCGGTCCACTCAAAGCCCGAGGCCATGTACTGCACCAGCATCGCGATCGAGGCGACCAGCCCGGCAATGAAGCCGCCGCCCGGCGCGTTGTGGCCGCGCAGGAAGATGTAGATGGCAACGATCGTGGCGAGCGGCAGCAGCACGCGCGCGGCCACCGCGAACATCATCGGGTGGCGTTCGGGCGAGCGCGGCAGCTCGGCGATCCAGGCGCGCAGGCGCTGGCCGGCGGCGCCGCGCGCGGCCGGCTGGAGCATCGCGAAGATGGTGAGCGCGGCAATGCCCAGCACGGTGATCTCGCCAAAGGTGTCGAAACCGCGGAAGTCGACCAGCGTCACGTTGACGACGTTGTGGCCGCCGCCGCCCGACACGCTGTTTTCCCAGTGGTAGGTCGAGATCGGATCGTTGGGCTCGCGCGTCATCACCGCCCAGGCTGCGAAGCCGACTGCGCCGCCCCCGGCAAGGCCGATCAGCGCATCGCGCAGGCGCAGCGGCATGCTGGAGAGGCGCGAAGGCTTCTTGGGCAGAAGGTTGAGTGCAAGCAGCATGAGCAGGATCGTCACCGTCTCGACCGAAATCTGCGTCAGCGCGAGGTCGGGCGCGGAGAGGTAGACGAAGGCAAGGCTGACGACGAGGCCGATCACCGAGATGAAGACCAGCGTCAGGAAGCGCTGCTGCTGGGCGACCAGCACGGCGGCGATGCCCGACAGCAGGAGGAGCCAGGCGACGATGGCGACAGGGTGGGCGGGCAGGGTCTCGTGCGTGCCGGGCGTGTATCCGCCCTGGACCATGCCGTAGGCGCCGAGCGCAATGGCCAGCGCGAAGAGGACCGCCAGTTGGCGCTGGAGCGAGCCGTTGTGGATGGCATCGGAGACCACGCGGGCAGCATCGACGAGGCGTTCGACGAGGCTTTCGAACAGGGCCTTGCCGTCGGGCAGGTTGGCGACGTCCCAGCCCCGCTGGAGCCCCGCGTGACGCCACAGCAGGAAGGCGCCCGCAGCGACTGCGACGAGGCTCATGCCCAGCGCCGGGGTCAGCCCGTGCCAGAGCGCGGGGTGGAAGGTGGGCGCGCGCCCGCCCGTCACCGCGTCGATGGCCGGGACCATCAGCGCGTGGGTGAGGGTGTTGGGGGCAAGGCCGACGAGGATGGTGAGGACGACCAGCAGCGCGGACGGCGCCCACAGACCCAGCGGCGGATCGTGGGGCTTGGCCGGATAGCTCTCGCGCCTGGGGCCAAGGTAGAGGTGGAAGATGTAGCGCAGCGAATAGGCCACCGAGAACGCGGCGGCGAGGACGGCAAGCATCGGCAGCAGCCAGTCCTGGCCCGACCAGACGGTGTGCGCGGCCTCTTCCAGCATCATCTCCTTGGAGAGGAAGCCGCCGAGCGGGGGCAGGCCCGCCATCGAGGCGGCCGCCACGATGCCCAGCGTTGCGGTGATCGGCATGAGCGTGGCCAGACCGCCCAGCTTGCGGATGTCACGGGTGCCCGCTTCGTGGTCGACGATCCCCGCGTTCATGAACAGCGCGGCCTTGAACAGCGCGTGGTTGAGCAGGTGGAACAGCGCGGCCATTGCCGCCCCCGGCGTGCCGAAGCCCAGAAGCATGGTCATCAGGCCCAGATGGCTTACGGTCGAATAGGCGAGGATGCCCTTCAGGTCCTGCTTGAAGAAGCCGACGACGGCGGCCAGCAGCATGGTCACGAGGCCCGTCGTCGCGACGAGATAGAACCAGGTCTCGGTGCCCGCGAGGACCGGCCAGAGGCGCGCCATCAGGAAGACGCCCGCCTTCACCATGGTGGCCGAGTGCAGGTAGGCGCTCACCGGCGTGGGCGCGGCCATGGCGTGGGGCAGCCAGAAGTGGAACGGGAACTGCGCGGACTTGGTGAAGCAGCCCAGGAGGATGAGAATGAGCGCGGCCGGGTAGAGGGGCGAAGCCTGGATCGTCTCACCCCGGGCGAGAAGTGCGCCCAGCTCGTAAGTGCCCGCGATGTGGCCCAGCAGCAGCAGCCCGGCGATGAGGGCAAGCCCGCCTCCGCCGGTGACCGCGAGTGCCATGCGCGCGCCCTGCCGACCTTCCGCCTTGCCGCTGCGAAAGCCGATGAGAAGGAAGGAGGAAAGGCTCGTTAGCTCCCAGAAAACCAGCAGCAGCAGGATGTTGCCGGAAAGCGAGATGCCCACCATCGCGCCCTGGAACAGCAGCAGCAGCGAGAGGAAGCGTCCCAACGCTTCGTCGCCCGGCAGGTAGAAGCGGGCGTAGATGACGATGAGCAGGCCAATCCCCAGGATCAGCCCGGTGAACAGGAACGCCAGCCCATCGAGGCGCAGCGAGAAGGCCAGGTCGAGCGCGGGCACCCATTCGGCCCGGAATGCCTGGACCGAACCGGAGAGGATGTCAGGAGCCGTGCCGCCGAGGAACCAGAGCCCGGCCAGAACCGGGGCCAGCGCCACCAGGGTCTGTGCGTTGCGGCTCAGGCGGCCGCCCGCGGCCAGCAGGAGGCAACCGATGAACGGCAGGACGGCAATCAGGACCAGATGCAAGAGTTTCCCCCTTGTTGCCGACCGGAACGGCAGCAATTGCGTAGGTGTTCAGCGATGGAGAGCCCGTTTCCCCGCTCAGGGCGTCGGACGCAAGCCCTAAGCGTCAACTTCCCGACATTCGCCCGGTTTCAGGAAGCTGGACAAACTCTTGTACGCGCCTTGCGGGTTCTGGCGCACCCCGTCGAGGACGATGCGCAGGGCCAGTGCAAAGGCCTTGTCCTCGGGCATCGCCTTGGAGCCGCGCGCCGCGCCCAGCATCTCGATGGCCATATAGAGCATGTCCGGGGTGAAGCCTTCATCGACCTGTCCGCAGCCCCGCGCGGTTTCGAGGAGGAGGTCGAGCATGCGTTCATAGCGCGGACGCAGCCGCTCGGCGAAGGCCTGGATGCGGTCTTCATCGACGGTGCACAGGAGCGGGAAGTGGATCGAGGCGGCTCGGCTCTGGCAGGTGAGGGCATCGACCAGGAGAGCCGGATCGCCCGCGCGTGTCTCGATCGTCTGCAAGGCGTCCTCGATCTCGCCTTCGACCACCGCCATGATCAGTTCCGCGCGGTCGGCGAAGTGGCGGTAGAGCGTGCCGCGTCCGCATCCGGCCTCCTCGATCACCGCCTGGAGCGGGGTGTCGGGGCCGTGGCTTGCGAACACGTGCGCGGCGGCCTCGATCAGGCGCCGCCTATGTTCGAGCGCATCTGCACGCATGGGGGATCTCCTTGTCGTCTGCGTCGTCTGCCGCGTGTCGCCTTCTGCATGTTCGTGGCGCGCTGATACCGTGTGTCGGCGCCGAAGGCCACGAATAAACGGACAGGGCTTGTCCACTTATTGCGCGTGCGATAAGCCCCCTCCCCAATGATCCTCCTTTGGAACGGTGACACCGTGCTTCGATCTCTTCGCCCATGGCGCGTTGGCGCGCTGGCTGGACTTGCCCTGCTGGCGGCATGTGGCGGGGAGCCGACACCGAGCGCGCCGCCCGCGGTTCCCGTCAGGACGATCAAGGTTTCCCGCCAGGAAGTGCCCAACGTGATCGAGTTGCCCGGCCGTATCGAGGCGGTCCGCTCAGCCGAGGTGCGGGCGCGCAGTGACGGTATCGTGCTGCGCCGCCTCTATGAGGAAGGCGCAAGCGTGGCGGCGGGCACCCCGCTGTTCGAGATCGATCCGCGTGACTACCGCGCGCAGGTGCAATCGGCCGAGGCGGCCCTCCAGCGGGCCATTGCCGCGCAGCAGAACGCGGCCTCGATCGTCACGCGCTACGAACCGCTGATCGCCGAGCGTGCGGTGAGCGCGCAGGAATTCGACGCGGCGCAGTCCGATCTGCGGCAGGCCAACGCGCAGGTCAGCGAGGCGCGCGCCGCGCTCGACCGCGCCAAGCTCCAGCTCAGCTACACCACCGTGCGCGCGCCCATCGCAGGCCGCGCCAGCAGCGCCGAAGTGACCGAGGGCGCGCTGGTGAGCGGGGCGGAAGGTACGCTCCTGACCCGTGTCGACCAGGTAAGTCCGGTCTACGCCGAGTTCAGCGTCTCCAGCGCCTCGGTGCTCGACACCTTCGCGCAGGTGCGCAGCGGCGAGCTCGCTGTGCCGGATCTGGAGACCATCGAGGTCTCGCTGATCCTCGAGAACGGCGAGGAATACGGTCCCGTTGGACACCTCGACTTTGCGAGCCCCGTGGTTTCGCCCGAGACCGGCAGCCAGACCCTGCGCGCGCGCTTCGCCAACCCGGAACGCCTGCTGGCACCGGGGCAGTTCGTGCGCGGGCGCATCCGGCTGGGCGTGCGCAAGGACGGGATGACGGTGCCCGCGCGTGCGGTCCAGTTCCAGGGCTCGCAGCCGCAGGTGTCGGTGATGGGCGAGGACGGTTCGGTCAAGGCGCGCAAGGTGCGCCTGGGTGCCTTGCTGGGCAAGGACTGGATCGTCAACGACGGCCTCAAGCCCGGAGAGCGGGTGATCGTCGAGGGCTGGGCCAAGCTGCGTCCGGGGCAGAAGGCGACGGAGGCCAAGAGCGGGGCCAAGGCACCGGCCAAGGGCACGGCCAGGACCGGGGGCGCCTGAGGCGATGGATCGGTTCTTCGTCTACCGGCCGGTCTTCGGCTGGGTCATCGCCGCGTTCATCGCGCTGGGCGGGATCATCGCGCTCCTCAACCTTGCTATCGAGCAGTACCCGTCCGTCGCGCCGCCCTCGCTCAACCTCAGCTATACCTACACCGGCGCCGATGCCGAGACGCTCGACAAGAACGTGACCTCGGTGATCGAGCGCGAGCTGAACGGGGTCGACAACTACCTCTACATGGCCTCGACGAGCCGTTCCAACGGCACGGGCGAGATCACGCTGACCTTCGAATCGGGCACCGATCTCGACGTCGCGCGGGTCGAGGTGATGGACCGGCTCAACCGCGCCGAGCCGCGCCTGCCGGAACAGGTGCGCCAGATGGGCATCCAGATCACCGACCGCGCCTCGGGCTTCCTGATGGTCGTTGCGATGTCCTCGTCCGATGCGTCGATGAGTGCGCTTGAGGTCGGCAACTACACCAACAACAATGTCCTCAACGAACTGCGCCGGGTGGACGGCGTGGGCGATGTCATGCTGTTCGGCTCGCAGTACGCGATGCGCATCTGGATCGATCCGACGCGCCTTGCTGGCTACAACCTCTCGGCTTCCGAGGTGCTGGCTGCCGTGCAGGAGCAGAACAGCCAGACCGCAGGCGGCGGCCTTGGTGAACAGCCAGTCACGCGCGAAACCGAGTTCTCGGCCAAGATCATCACCCAGAACCGCTTTTCCGATCCCGAACAGTTCGAGCAGATCATCGTCAAGTCGAACCAGGACGGTTCGACCGTGCGGCTTTCCGATGTGGCGCGGGTCGAGCTGGGTGCGGAGACCTACGGCTTCAAGGCGCGCTACAACGGCAAGGAGATCGCCGGCATGGCGATCCAGCTGGCGACCGGTGCCAACGCGGTGGAGACCGCCAAGGCGGTGCGCGAGCGCCTCGCCCAGCTGGAAGCCAATTTCCCCGACAGTCTCACCTGGGACGTGGCCTTCGATTCCACCCCCTTCATCAACGCCTCGGTCGACAGCGTGATCCACACCCTTGTCGAGGCGATGGTGCTGGTCTTCGCGGTCATGTTCCTGTTCCTGCAGAATTGGCGCGCGACACTGATCCCGGCCGTGGTGGTGCCCATCGCGCTTCTGGGCGCGTGCCTTGGCCTCTATCTCTTCGACTTTTCGATTAACACGCTTTCGCTTTTCGCCATGGTGGTGGCGATCGGCATCCTCGTCGACGACGCCATCGTCGTGGTCGAGAACGTCGAGCGCATCATGAGCGAGGAAAAGCTGCCGCCCCGTCTCGCCACGATCAAGGCGATGGGCCAGATCCGCGGCGCAATCATCGGCATCACGCTGGTCCTGGTTGCCGTGTTCGTGCCGATGGCCTTCTTCCCGGGCTCGACAGGCGGTATCTACCGCCAGTTCTCGGTGACGCTCGCGGTCTCGATCCTGTTCTCGGCGGTGCTGGCGCTCACCTTCACCCCGGCCCTGTGCGCGACGCTCCTGCGCGAGGAGTATGGCCACGAGGGTGAGGACGAGGAGGCCCCCGTGCCGCCCGGCGTGCGTGGCTGGCCCCGCCGCTTCTTCCGCAGTTTCAACGAGCGCTTCGGGGCGGCCACCAACCGCTTCACCCGCACCATCGGCACCATGCTTTCGGGGCCCTTGCGCTGGATGGCCGTCTTTGCGGTCATGGCGGTGCTGACGGGTGTCCTCTTTACCCGTCTTCCCGGCGGCTTCCTACCCGAAGAGGACCAGGGCTACTTCATGGTCAACGTCGATGCGCCGGTGGGCGCGACGATGCAGCGCACCGAGGCGGTGGTGAAGCAGATCGAGGCGAACCTCACCGCCCAGCCCCAGGTTCGCTCGATCATCTCGGTGGTGGGCTTCAACTTCTTCGGCCAGAGCCAGAGCGCTGGCCTTGCCTTCGTCGATCTCCACCCCTGGGAGGAGCGCACTGGCGAGGAGGACAGCATCAACGCGATCATCGGCAGGTTCCAGCGTTTTGCAGGCTCGCTGACCGACGCGACCGTCTTTGCTTTGAACCCCCCCGCGATCCAGGAACTGGGCAATGCCACCGGCTTCTCGCTCAAGGTCGAGGACCGTTCGGGCAACGACCGGGAAGGGCTGGTCGCCGCGCGCGATGCGATTCTGGGTGAGGCGATGCAGAACCCTGCGCTCATGCAGGTGCGCCCCGACGGGCCGGGCAATGCGCCTGAACTCTATGTCGACATCGACCGGGTCAAGGCGCGGGCGCTCGGCCTCTCGATCCAGTCGGTGAACCAGATGCTGGCGATCAGCTTCGGCTCGTCCTACGCCAACGACTTCACGCGCGATGGCAACACGCTGCGCGTCTACGTCCAGGCCGATGCGCCCGCGCGCATGACGCCCGATGACGTGATGAACCTGCGCGTGCGCGGGGAGAACGGCCAGATGGTGCCCTTCAGTGCCTTTGCGAAGAGTTCCTGGCGTTCCGGGCCGATCCAGGTCGAGCGCTACAACGGGTATCCCTCGCTCACCATTTCGGGCAACGCCGCGCCGGGGCACTCCTCGGGCGAGGCGCTCGACATCATGGAGGAGATCGCCGCGCGCAACCTGACGGGCGCGATGAGCTACGAGTGGACCGGCACGGCCTACGAGGAACGCCAGGCGGGCGGGCAGATCGGCCTGCTGCTGGGCCTGAGCGTCATCGTCGTGTTCCTGCTGCTCGCTGCACTCTACAACAGCTGGGGCATTCCCATCGCGGTGCTGCTGGTGGTGCCCTTCGGGATCATGGGCGCGGTGGTCTTCACGCTGCTGCGTTCGCTTTCGGCCGACGTCTACTTCAACATCGGTCTCATCACCATCATCGGCCTGGCCGCCAAGAACGCGATCCTGATTGTCGAGTTCGCCATCGAGGATGAGGATGCGGGCAGCTCGCCGCGCGAGGCGACCCTGGAGGCCTCGCGCCAGCGCCTGCGTCCGATCCTGATGACCAGCCTTGCCTTCATCCTGGGTATGGTGCCGCTCGCGATTGCCTCGGGCGCGGGGGCGGCAAGCCGCCAGGCGGTCGGCACGGGCGTCATGGGCGGGATGATCGCGGCTACCGCGCTCGGCATCTTCTTCACGCCGGTCTTCTACTATCTGACCCGCACCTACCTCAGCAAACGGCGCGATCCGCAAGCCGAGGACGCGCGCTGGCTGGCGCAGAACCGCGATGATGGGGACGAAAACGGCCCTGGCCCGGAGAGGGAGGCCCCCCATGCGTAAGTGCGCCGCACTGCTCCTGGCAGGACTGGCCAGCGCCTGCAGTCTTGCCCCCGACTATGAGCGGCCCAATGCGGCCATTTCGCCTGTCTACCGGGACGGGCAGGTGGACGCCGCGTCGCAAGCCGAGGCTCCGCTCGCGACCGAACTGGGCTGGCGTCAGTTCTTCCGCGACCCGCGCCTCCAGTCGTTGATTGCAGCGGCGCTCACCAACAACCGCGACCTGGCCCAGTCCTACGCCCGGGTCGACCAGGCCCGCGCGCAGTTCCGCATCCAGGCCGCCGGCCGCCTGCCCGCTTTGGACGCGACGGGCACCGGCACACGCAGCCAGACTCCCATCGCGGGGCTCGGCGCGGTCGGATCGGCGATCCCGGGTGACGGCAGTGGCGGGGGTGGTACGCCTGTGCCCGACTCCATCCGCTTTACCCAGTTCGGCGCGAACCTGGGCGTCAGCTCCTTCGAGCTCGACCTGTGGGGCCGCGTGCGCAATCTGACCCGCCTGCAGCGTGAGAACTGGCTGGCTTCGGTTGAGGGCGCGCGCGCTTACCGTCTCTCGCTCATCGCGCAGGTCGCCGCGACCTACTTCGACATCCGCGCCGGAGAAGAGCGGATCGCGCTGGCCCGCCGCAGCCTCGAAGGGCGCCGCGAGGGTGAGCGGATCGCCCGCATGCGCCTCGAGGCCGGGGTTACCTCGACCGCCGACTACGACCAGACCGTACTCCTCCTCACCCAGGCCGAGACCGAACTCGCCGAGATCCAGCGCACCACCGAACAGGCGCGCAACCTGCTGAACGTGCTGGTCGGCGGGTCGATCACCGGCCCGATGCCCGCCGGTCTCTCATTGTCCGAGCAGGTCGTGCCGGTAAGGGCGGGTCTGCCCTCGACCCTGCTCGAACAGCGCCCGGACATCCTGCAGGCCGAGCACGCGCTGATCGGCGCCAACGCCAATATCGGCGCGGCGCGCGCGGCCTATTTCCCGACGATCTCGCTGACCGGCACGCTGGGCTTCATGTCGAACGCGCTCGGCTCGCTCTTCGACGGCGCGAACGAGAGCTGGAGCTATGGCGGCACGGCCAGCCTGCCGATCTTCAACTGGGGACGGCGCGAGGCCGAGGTGCGTCTCAGCAAGGCGCAGGCCGCCGAACTGGAAGCGGCCTACCAGTCGGCGGTGCAGAACGCCTTTCGCGAGGTCGCCGACGGGCTTGTCGGGCGCGAGCGCTTTGCCGAGCAGATCGAGATCCAGCAGCGCACCATTGCCGCGCAGCGCCGGCTCGCCCGCACGGCGCGCCTGCGCTACGACAACGGCATCGCGATCTACCTGGAAGTGCTCGACGCCGAGCGCAGCCTGTTTTCGGCCAGCCAGACGCTGATTTCGCTGCGCGCGACCGAACTGCAGAACGCGGTCAACCTCTATACGGCGCTCGGCGGCGGTCTCGAGGAGGTCGCGGGCGTCCCGGACCAGGACTGATCAGCCGTCCGGGGCGGCGCGCAGAGCCAGCAGCGCGAAGCTCGCCAGCCAGTGTTCGCCCATGTAGTCGCCCGCGACATGGGGGAGGGCTCTGGTGAGGTGTGCTTGGGCGCGGGCCTCCAGCAGCGTTGTGCGTGAGGAAGGCGCGAGGCCTGCCGCGATCTCGCGCAGGCACCACGCGCGGCTGAGGTTGAGCCCGTCGAGATGCGCGATCTTGCCATCGCTGCGGTCCGAGACGGTGGCCGGTTGCAGGTCGCTGTCCAGCCAGCCCCCCTCCGGCAGGAACGCGGCGAACCACGGGGCGAAGTCGCGCGCAGGCAGGCAGCGGCGCATCAGTACGGCTGCGGTGAGGGCGGGGGAGAGGAATTCATCGCCCCCCGGCTCCCAGCCCCGGTAGTCGCGGCGGTCTCCAAAGACGCGCAGCGCCCAGCTTTCGATTGTCTCGGCGAGCGCAGCATCGTGGACCTGCGCCCATTCGTGCGCGAGGATCAGCGCGAAGGCGGTGTTGAAGTGGGTGCCCACGGTGATCGGGTAGGTCAGCTTGCCGAGATAGTCGCCAACTGCTGTGGCAAGACGCCGGGCGAGTGGTTCCAGACGTGCGGCCCAGCCCCGGTCCTCGTGGCGGGTCGCTTCCAGGTGGAGCGCCAAGAGCCAGCCCCAGCCATAGGGCCGCTCGAACCCGCGCGCGGAAGGCCGGTCGAGATAGGCAAGTTCCACGTCCAGCTTTTCGGGGCTGAACGTGGTTTCGGCCAGCGTCGCGATGTCCGCGCTTTCGGACATCGCGGGGAACATCCGGCGCAAGGTCAGCAGCGTCCACCAGCCATGCACGCAGCTGTGCCAGTCGAAACTGCCGAAGAAGACCGGGTGCAGCACGCGCGGGGGCAGGACATCCCCGTCACTCTCCATCACGTGGTCGAGCTTGTGCGGGTATTCGCGTGCGACATGGCCAAGGGCGATGTTCGCAAAGCGGGCGGCCAGGGCCGGATCGAGTTGGGTCATGGAAACGCCAGAAAATAGATGAGAAGGACATTGCAGGCAAAGAGCGGCAGCGCCGTTCCCACCTGCGCGCGGATGACGCCGTACTGGCTGCGCAGGTCGAGCAGCACGGCGGGCACAATGTTGAAGTTGGCGGCCATGGGGGTGAGCAGCGTGCCGCAAAAGCCCGCCAGCATGCCGACCGCTCCGATCAGCGCGACGTTGCCGCCATAGTCCTCGACCAGCACGGGGATGCCGATGGCGGCGGCCATCACCGGGAAGGCGGCAAAGGCGTTGCCCATGATGACGGTGAAGAGGAGCATGCCGGTGCAATAGACAAGGACGGCGAGGAACAGGCTGCCGCGCGGCAGGAGCGTGCCTGCAAGGTCCCCGACGATGGAGCCCACGCCCGCGAGCGCGAAGACGGCGCCCAGCGCGGCCAGCATCTGCGGCAGAATCGCGGCCCATCCGATGGAATCCATGAGCCGGCGCCCTTCCTCGAGCGGTGCAAGGAGCGGCGCGCGCATCCACAGCATGGCCAGCGCCAGAGCCAGGAGCACGCCGACCCCCAGCAGGATCAGAGTCTCGCGGCGCGCTTCGAACAGGCCGCTCTCACCCAGCGGGGTATAGGTGTAGACAAGGGTGCCCGCGACCGCGGTGAGCGGGATGACGAGCGCGGGCACGAAAAGCCGGTTGCCGAGGCGTGCGGCGAGTGCCGTGCGCTCCTTTTCGCTGGTTGTAGCCGGGTGGCTGCGGCCAAGCTGTCCCGTTCCGGCCAGCGCGACGAGGACCAGCACCAGGATCCCGTTCGCCAGGTCCGAGATGTGCGAGCCGAAGAAGAAACTGCCCGCCAGCAATCCCCAGAAGGCGGCGTTGCCCCAGCGCTTGGGGTTTGTCCGGTCGCGCAGGCTGAGGAGCGCCCAGGCGCTGAAGACAAGCCCGGTCAGGACGTAAAGCCATTCGAGCGTGATCATGCGGCGCCTTCCGTTTCGCTGGCGGGAAGGCGGGCCAGGCGCTGATCGTGCGCCAGAAGGCGCGCGCCATGAAGCAGGAAGGCGCAGATCGCGCTCGGGATCGCCCAGACCGAAAGCTGCAAGGGGGCAAGGGGATAGCCTTGCGCCTCGAACACGCCCTGGATCAGGAGGATCGAGGCAATCGCGAAGAAGATGTCCTCTCCGAAGAAGAGCCCGATGTTGTCGGTTGCGGCGGCCATTGCGCGCACCTTCTCGCGTTCCTTGAGGGAGAGCGCCCCGTGGGCGCGCTCGGCGGCGGCCTCGGCCATGGGGGCTATGAGGGGGCGCACCGTTTGCGGGTGCCCACCGATGTCCTTCATGCCCAGCGCTGCCGTAATCTGGCGAAAGCCGAGGTAGAGGACAAGCAGGCGTCCCATGGTGGCTCCGCGGACCTGCCCGATGAGCGTGCGCGCCCGCTCCTGAAGCCCGTAACGCTCGAGGAGCCCGATCACGGGAAGGATGATCCAGGTGACGGAGATATAGCGGTTGTCGTTGAAGGCCTTGCCCAGGGCCTCGAGCACGGGGACGAACTCCAGCCCGCCAAGTAGGCCGGTGACGATGGCCGAGACGGCCACCACCATCAGGGGATTGAGCCGGGCCACGAAGCCCACGACGACAAGCGCGATGCCGATCAGCGGCCAGTAGGTCATGTCTGCACAGATCTCCTTGGGCACGGCACGCCGTTCGCAGGCCGCATCATGCCCTGAGCCTAAGCGGCGCCCCCATCAGATGCCAACTTTTGACTGCGAGGAGAACGCCAACGTGCGGTCAGAGCATCACCTGAGGCTCATCAGAGATGGCCAAGCCGTGCACCGGGACGAGGATTTACGACGGCGAATCCCTGTCTCGCCGGGGCGCTGCTCCGGCGGTGGTCGATAGTTGCCCTCTAGGACGTATGCGCGAACAAAAATGACCTGATTTCCGTCATTTGGAAAAAATGCCGATTTCATGAAGGTTTTTTGAAAAAAGGGTTTGACCGAATCGCGGGGCTCACTTAGAGGGCCTCTCACCGCAGCGAAGCACGCCGCCAAACACGGCGCTTTGGGGTGGTCGCCACGATAGACGGACAGCTTGTTC
>NZ_JAIVLF010000007.1 GCF_020524485.1 Novosphingobium profundi
CGGGGAACAAGCTGTCCGTCTATCGTGGCGACCACCCCAAAGCGCCGTGTTTGGCGGCGTGCTTCGCTGCGGTGAGAGGCCCTCTAAGTGACACCTCCGATTCGGTCAAACCCTTTTTTCAAAAAAGTTTCATCAAATCATGCCAGACCGGTTTGTTCCGGCCTGAGGCTTATGTGGGGTTCCTGCCGGGCCAGTTCAAGGGCGACCCGTGCACCCTGGCTAGAGGCTATCCTGTCCCGTTCCGGGTGCCTCGCCTCGGATGGTTTGTTTACCTGCCCGCCTTAGCCTAGGGTTTCGAGTTCGAGATCCAGCCCCGAAACAGAGGGGGTGGACACCAATGGGAATACGCGCGCCTGATGTCCTCCTGCCCACCTCCTGCCATCAGCGTGGCGATGAGCGTCTACAATGGGGAACGCTACCTGGCGCAGGCTATAGAGAGCGTGCTCGCCCAGACCTTTACCGATTTCGAGTTCCTCATCCTCGACGATGGTTCGACGGACGGTTCGCGGGCGATCCTGGAGCGCTACGCGAAAAGCGATGCGCGTATTCGCCTGACCTTGCGTGAAAACAGGGGCCTTATCGTCAGCCTCAACGAGCTTGTCGTCCTGGCTCAGGCCCCCATCATTGCGCGCATGGATGCCGATGACATCTGCCGGTCGGATCGCTTTGCCCTCCAATATGCCTTTCTGAATGCCCACCCCGAGTACGGCGTGGTGGGCAGCTGGAGCGCGGACATCGACGGCGAAGGCCGTCCGCTCCCCCCGATCGGCGCGGATCACCCCTGCACGCACGACGAGATGCTGGCGGCCATTGCCCGGGGCGGCCAGCTCATCTGCCACCCCTCGGCGATGATGCGCCGTTCGATTGTCGTAGACGCGGGCGGGTACCACGCGGCCTTCCGGCATTGCGAGGACCTGGACCTGTGGCTGCGCCTTGCCAGCCTCACCCGCCTTGGCAACATTCCCGAGAGACTGCTCCAATACCGGCGCTATCCCGAACAGGTCTCCTCGCGCCATGCGACCGAACAGCAGATCGGCAGCGCGGTTGCCCGCCTCGCCTATGCCGAGCGCGCCGCCGGACGGAGCGACCCCACGGCCGATCTTGAGCGCCTGCCGCCGCTCGATGCCTTCGACGATCTTTTCGGGCGCGAAGGCGTGACGCGCGCGCTGCGCGGGCAGATCGCCCTGCACCTTGTCTATTCGCGCGAGGCCATGGGCGGAGATGGCTTTGCCCTGCTTTTGCAGCACATCGAGGATGGCGGTGAAACGCAGGGCCTGTGGCGGACGGTCGTGCGGCTCGTGCGCTTCAGCCTCCCCGGCCGTGCGCTGCGCCTTGCCAGGGCCCTCCTCGCGCGATGAGTGTGCGCGGAGCCGCCCTGTGGTCGATGGGCGCACAATACGCGACCTTCACCGTCCAGTTTGCCGCGAGCGTCATCATCTCGCGCTTCTTCCTCCTGCCCGCCGACGTCGGCCTCTTCTCCATCGCGCTCGCCGCGGCGATGCTCGTCTCGATCTTCCAGGACCTGGGCATCACGCGCTTCATTTCGGGCCAGCCGCAGATGGAGCCCGGCGCCGTGCCGTTCTATGCAGGTGTCGCGGTGACGATTGGCTGGTCGGTCGCGCTTGTCGTCGCGCTGGCCGCGTCGCTCGTCGCGCACCTTTACGCAGAGCCCGCCCTCGCCCCGCTGTTGTGGCTGATCGCGGCTTCCTATCTCGTGACGCCTTACGCCACGGTCCCTGCCGCCCTGCTGGTACGCGCGATGGATTTTCGCGCGCTGTTCAAGGTCAATGCCGGAAGTGCGCTGGCCGGGAACGGCACCGCGGTCGCGCTTGCGGCGATGGGCTTTGGAGCCGGGTCCCTCGCCTGGGGCGTCCTGGCCACCGCGCTCGTGCGCGCCGCGCTTGCCAACTGGCAGCGCCCGGTGCGCCCCCGCCTGCCCCGCGTGCTCGCCTCGGTCCGGCCAATGCTCGGCTTCAGTTCGATGTCCTTCGTCCTGAGCGCGAGCGCGGCCATCGGGCAGCGCTCGCAAGACCTCATCGTCGGACGCCTGCTTGGCCTTGCCGCGACCGGCCTGTTTTCGCGCGCGAGTGCCCTTGCCGGACAGCTCACCACGCTGCTGACGGGCGCCATTGGCACCGTCTTCTATGCCGCCTTTGCCCGTAAGCGCGACGCGGGCGAACCGCTGGCCGAGCCCTATCTGCACCTTGTCGCCTGCTATACCGCACTCAACTGGGCCGCGATGCTGGGCCTGGCGCTCGCCGCCGAGCCGCTGGTCATGCTGCTCTATGGCCCCAACTGGATGGGCTCGGCCTCGCTGCTGCGCTGGACCGCGCTGGGCGAGATCTTCTTCGTGGCCGTCCCCCTGCAGATGGATGTCCCGCTCCTGCTGGGCCAGATCCGGCGCCTCGTCTGGGTGAACCTGCTCGATACTGTCGCCGCCGTCGCGATCCTGACCGCTGGCGCCTGGATCAGCCTCGAGGCCGCGGGCCTGAGCCGCATCGCTTATGGCTTTGTGTGGTGGGCGATCTACGCCAGCTATCTTGCGCGCCTCATGGCCTTTCCCTTCACCGCGCTCCTGCGCGTGTACCTGCGCAGCGGCGCCTGCGCGCTCGCGGCGGGCCTCCCGCTTCTGCTCGCGCGGTGGAGCGGACACGGCGGGGCCGAGATGCCCTTCCTGCAACTTCTCGTCCTTTCGGGACTGGGCGTCGGGCTCTGGCTCATCGCCCTTGCCCTCACCCGCCACCCAGCCTGGAGCGAAGTGCGCGCGATGCTCACCGCCCTCGCCTCGCCGCTGCGCGCGCGGCTCGGCCGCTGAGGAGACCGCCCCATGCGCATGGCCTACCTCGTCCTCGCTCACGACAACGCCGCGCAATTGCGCCTACTCATCGAACGCCTGCTCGTGTCTGGAAACGAGGACATCGCGATCATCCACGCCGACCGCGCCTCGCTGCTCTGGCCCGAGCTGGAAGGCGAGCTTCCCGGACCTTCAGGGCGCGTCCATCTCATCCCCGATCCGGTGACCGTGCGCTGGGGGCACTGGAGCCAGGTTGCCGCCGTTACCAAGCTGGTATGCGAGGGCTTGCGCCTTGGCTGCGATGCAGCGCACCTCATCAGCGGGGCCGACTGGCCGCTTCTGCCCCGCGCCGATCTGGCGCAGGAAATGGCGAAGGGTCTGTGCCATATCGAGGTGCGCCCTGGGCACCTCGAAGAGCGCATGCAGACCTACCGCTTCGACACGCGCTATCTGCGGCTCGATCCGCAGGAGGACGCGCGCGCCTACGCGCTGACTTGGCAGCTGCGCCGCCTGGCCCGCTGGGGGGATACCGCAAGACGCCTCTTGCACCTCGATCGGGCGCGCCCCTTCGGCCCATGGTCCTATGGCGCGACCTGGTGGTCGCTACCCGCCGATGCCCTGCAGACCCTGGGCGAGATCCTGCCCTGCACGCTGGCCTCCGGGCGCCTCAACGGAACCGTGTGCAGCGATGAACATGTCATTCCCACCATCATCGGTACGCACTTCCCCGGCCGGCTCGCCCCCAACCGCCGCTTCGTCGACTTTCCCGAAGGCGCCTCCAGCCCGCGTACGCTGAGCCGCGCCGACACGCCTGCCCTGGAGGCCAGCGGCGCCTTCTTCGCGCGCAAGTTCGACATGGGCCTCGATTCCTTCTTTCTCGACCTGCCCCGCACCTGATACGCCCTGCCGTTCCTGCAAAGGGATGCAATTTGCGCGCAAGGCCCCTAGATAGCGCCCATGCCACCTGACAGCGCTGCTCCCAATTCCGATGCCAACCACGACGGCTGGCGCACCCTCCTGCGGTTCCTGCCCTATCTGTGGCCGCGGGAAAACAAGGGCTTGCGCGTACGCATCGTCATTGCCTGCGTGTTCATCCTGGCCTCCACCGGCACGCAGCTGCTGCTGCCCTACCTCCTGCGCTGGGCGGTCGATGCCATGGGCGCCACCGGCCCCAAGCTGATCCAGCTCGCGATGTGGACGGTGCTGGGCTATGCGGCCGGACGCCTGCTCCAGACCAGCTTCGACAACTTGCGCAACATCGTCTTCGAGCGGGTCGGGCAGGACGCGACGCGCGCGCTCGCCGAGAACGTCTTTGGCCAGCTGCACCGCCTCTCGCTGCGCTTCCACCTCTCACGCCGCACCGGCGAGATCACCAAGACCATCGAGCGCGGCACCAAGAGCATCGACACGATGCTCTACTTCATGCTCTTCAACATCGCGCCGACCGTGCTCCAGCTCGCGATCGTCGCGGTCATCTTCTACGTCAATTTCGGCCCCGGCCTTGTCGCCGCGACCGCGACCGCCATCGTCGCCTACATCTGGGTGACGCGCACGATCACCGAGTGGCGCACCAAGCTGCGCCAGCAGATGAACCGGCTCGACGGACAGGCGCTCGACCGCGCGGTGGATTCGCTCCTCAACTACGAGACCGTGAAGTACTTCGGCGCGGAAGCGCGCGAGCAGGAGCGCTATGCCTCGGCCACCCGCGCCTATGCGGAAGCGGCGGTGAAGAGCGAGAATTCGCTCGGCTTCCTCAACATCGCGCAGGCCGTGGTGACCAATCTCCTGATGGCGGGCGCGCTCGCCTGGACCGTCTGGGGCTGGTACCGGGGCGAATACACGGCGGGTCAGCTGGTCTTCGTCCAGACCTACCTCACCCAGCTGTTCCGCCCGCTCGACATGCTCGGCATGGTCTACCGCACCATCCGCCAGGGCCTGATCGACATGGCCGAGATGTTCCGGCTGATCGACACCCAGGTCGAAGTGCCCGACCGCCCGAGCGCCCCCGCGCTCGCGATCGGCGAGCCCAGCGTCACCTTCGAGAATGTCGTCTTCGGCTACGAGCCCGACCGCACGATCCTGAAAGGACTCTCCTTCCACGTCCCCGCGGGACACAACGTCGCGCTGGTCGGACCTTCCGGCGCGGGCAAGTCGACCATCGCGCGCCTGCTCTTCCGCTTCTACGATCCGCTCGAAGGGCGCATCCTGATCGACGGGCAGGACATCCGCGAGGTGACCCAGGCGAGCCTGCGCGCCGCCATCGGCATCGTCCCGCAGGATTCGGTGCTGTTCAACGACACCATCGGCTACAACATCGCCTATGGCCGCGATGGTGCGGGCATCGCGGACGTGGAGGCCGCCGCGCGCGGCGCCGCTCTGATGCCGCTGATCGAGCGCCTCCCGCAGCGCTTCGACACCGAAGTGGGCGAGCGCGGGCTCAAGCTTTCAGGGGGCGAAAAGCAGCGGGTCGCGATAGCCCGCACGCTGGTCAAGAACCCGCCGATCCTGATGCTGGATGAGGCGACCAGCGCGCTCGACACGCGCACCGAGAAGGACATTCTGGGCACGCTCCAGCGCGTCTCGCGCGACCGCACCACGCTCTCCATCGCGCACCGTCTCTCGACCATCGCGGGCTCGGACCGCATCCTCGTCCTCAACGAGGGGCGGCTTGTCGAGAGCGCCAGCCACGGCGAGCTCCTCGCCCAGCGCGGGCTCTATGCCGAAATGTGGGCGCGCCAGGCCAGCGAAGCCGAGGACCTCGACGAAGCCGCCGAGTAGGGGCCGCTGAGTAGGGGCCGCCAAGTAAGGCCCGGCTTTCGCCCACGACAGGGGCGTCCGGGCCACCCGCGCAAGCGCCTCGAAAAGGGGGCGAATCCTCTGCCTGCCGCGCCCATCGGGGGATCCGCCGCAGGCCGCAGCGCCCCCGCGCGTGCTGCGCCTGCGAGATCACAAGGCTTGCCATTGAGCTTGCGAATCGGCAAAAGCGGCGCATTCGCAAGGACCCGGTGCAATTCCGGGTGGCTATCCCGGCCGCCGATCCGCCGGGCAACATCACACACATGCTTTTGAAGAACCCCGGATTTTTGAATTGAAACCCGGCGCTCCCATGTGCCTGATGCGGAAAATTACCTAAATGAGCAGCTTTCTCGCCCACTACCGTCAGGGATGGCGGTCGAACATTCGCGCCGACGTGCTTTCGGGCCTCGTCGTCGGCTTGGCCCTGATCCCCGAAGCCATCGGCTTCTCGATCATCGCCGGGGTCGATCCCGCGGTCGGCCTCTGGGCCTCGGTCGCCATCGCGATCATCATTTCCTTCACCGGCGGACGCCCCGCCATGGTCTCGGCCGCGACCGCCTCGGTGGCGGTGCTGGTCGGCCCGCTCGTGCGCGAGCACGGCGTCGACTACCTCTTCGCGGCGACCATCCTGATGGGCGTGTTCCAGATCATCGCAGGTATCCTGCGGCTGAACCTCGCCATGCAGTTCGTCTCGCGCTCGGTCATCACCGGCTTCGTCAACGCGCTCGCCATCCTGATCTTCATGGCCCAGCTGCCCGAGCTGACCGGCGTCACCTGGCACACCTACGCCATGATCGCGGGCGGCCTTGCGATCATCTACCTGCTGCCGCGCCTGACGACGGCCGTCCCCTCGCCGCTCATCGCCATCGCGGTCCTCACCGCGATCTCGCTGACTTTCGACACCCCGGTCCACACCGTGGGCGAGATGGGCGAGCTGCCCAAGGGCCTGCCCTCCTTCGCCTTCCCGCAGGTCCCGCTGACCTTCGAGACGCTGCAGATCATCACCCCCACCGCGCTCGCGATGGCGGCGGTCGGCCTGCTCGAAACGCTGCTCACCGCGCAGATCGTCGATGACATGACCGGCACCGATTCCTACAAGCGCATCGAGTGCCGCGGCCAGGGCATCGCCAACATCATCGCCGCCCTGTTCGGCGGCATGGGCGGCTGCGCGATGATCGGCCAGTCGGTCATCAACGTGACCTCGGGTGGCCGGGGACGCCTTTCGACACTGACGGCGGGTATCTTCCTGTTCATCCTCCTCGCCGCGCTCGGCCCCTGGGTCGGCCAGGTGCCGATGCCCAGCCTCGTTGCGGTGATGATCATGGTCTCGATCGGCACGTTCTCCTGGAACTCGATCCCCAACCTGCGCCGTCACCCCTGGCAGAGCTCGGTGGTCATGGTCGCGACCGTCGTCACCGTGGTCGCCACCAGCGACCTGTCGAAGGGCGTGATCGTGGGCGTGCTCCTCTCCGGCGTATTCTTCGCCCAGAAGGTCCAGCGCCTCTTCACGCTGGAGCGCACGGTCGAGGGCGACACCGCCACCTACCGCGTCGCAGGCCAGATCTTCTTCGCCTCGGTCCACCGCTTCATCGAGCAGATGGATGCGGCGAGCGAGACGGCCCCCAAGGTGGTCATCGACATGGAAAAGGCGCACCTGTGGGACATTTCCTCGGTCGAGGCGCTCGACAAGGTCGTTGCCGAACTGGCCAAGGGCGGCGCGGACGTGCGTGTCGTTGGCTACAACCGGGCGAGCGCGGACATCGTCGACAAGTTCGCCGCGCACGACAAGACCGGCTTCGAGCTGGGCACCGTGCCGCACTGATTGTTTCTCCGGGAACCGGGTAGCTGTTCAAGGGTTGGCAATAAACGAACCCTTGACTGCCCCGCCCGAGTTCCCGGAGTCCCCCGTTGAAACGTTCCCTGCGCCACCTGCCCGACCTGACGACCACCCTCCTCTACGCCGCCGCGCTGGCTCCTGCCGCCGCCGTTTTGCTGGTGGTCAGTCCTTTCCAGGTCTGACCAAGACGCATCCGGACACGAAAAAGGGCGAGACGGCCCAGACCGTCTCGCCCTTTTTCGTGTCTGCAGACCATGCAGGTCACATGACCACGTCGGCCTCATGCCAGATCACCGCCTGCGCCGCCTTCATACAGTTCTCGGCCGTGTCCCAGCTGATCGATGGCGAACCGTAGAGCCGCCAGCCCTGCTCCAGAGCCTCGGAAATCCGCTCACAGAAGGCGCGGTCGTCCTTGCCGGTGAGGAGGCGATAGATCGGGCGGTCTTCGGGCGTCTCGTATTGCGACATGGGCGCGGCATCCTTCTTTAAATGGCGTTTACCCGATGCCTAGCCACTCCAGAGGCGCAGGCAAGCCCTGCCCGCAAGAATCGCGCGCGGCACGGGTCCCAACGCCGGATTACGGAAAAGCACCCGAAGCATTCCGTTTGGCAAAAGGCGCAGGGCATCAGGTAGAATGGTCCGAGGGCCATCGCCCTCGGGCTCCCCGAACCGGGCAAGCCTTGGCGTGCGCCCCCGCCCCTGTTCGGGAATGGTAAGGTCTGCCCCCGAACGACCTATTCGCCCGGATAGCGTTCGAATTCGGGAAGGTCCGCGATGCCGCTCATCCAGGTGATCCGGTCCGCAACCTGGATCTGAACCTCGGGCGCCAGCACTTCGGGATCATCGAATGTAGCGATGGGCAGATCAACGAGCCCCGGCAGCACCTGCGCATTCACGAACCACAGCGGCGTGCCGCAGGTGGGGCAGAAATGGCGGATCGAAGCGCCCTCCCCGTTGTAGCGGCCAGGCTCCCCCGAAAGGATCGTGAAGCCCGCTTCGGGAAAGGCCGCCCAGGCGACCATCGGTGCGCCCGAGGACTTGCGGCAATCGGTGCAATGGCACAGCGCACGGTGCGCGGGCTCTCCCTCGACACGGTAGCGAACAGCGCCGCAACGGCACCCACCTTCGAGCTTCATCGGCGATTCTCCTGCAGCCCCGACCAACAGAACGTACAGTGAACACGTAAGCCCGTAAAGCGCGATCAGCCGGCCTGAAGCGCCTCCAGAACGGCGAGCGCCCGGTCCTTCTCGGAAAAGGGGACGAAGACGTGATCGTGGTGGAAGGCGGCAACCATGTTGCAGGCGATGCCGGCCTCGGCGAGCGCGGTGGAAACCGCCGCCGTCAGCCCGTGGCCATCCAGCGCAGAGTGGACCTCCAGCACGATCCGCGCCATCGGGAGCGAGGTGTCATGCCCCGCCATTTCGGCAAAGGCGAGGGGAAGGATCTGTGAGAGACCTTCCGCCTCGGCAAAGCTCGCGATGGCCTGCGTGAGCGGCGCGCCGCCAGTGCAGAAGATCCAGGTTTCGGGATCGAGCCGGGGCGACATCCCCGCGATCATCGCGCGTCCCTCGCGCACCGGCCCGTCCGTCATTACAGGATGTACTTGGAAAGATCGGCGTTACCGGCCAGGCCTTCGAGCTTCTCGCGCACGTAGGCCTCGTCGATCGTCACCGTCTCGCCGCCACGGTCCTCGGCCTCGAAGGAGAGCTCCTCGAAGAGCTTTTCCATGACCGTCTGGAGGCGGCGGGCGCCAATGTTCTCGACGCTCTCGTTCACCTGCGCGGCGATCTTGGCGACTTCGCGCACCGCGCCCTCGGTCATCTCGATGGTGAGGTCCTCGGTGCCCAGCAGCGCCTTGTACTGGGCGACCAGGTTGGCCCGCGTTTCGGACAGGATGCGCACGAAGTCCGCCTCGGTCAGCGCCTTCAATTCGACGCGGATCGGCAGGCGGCCCTGGAGTTCGGGCAGCATGTCCGAGGGCTTGGAGACGTGGAACGCGCCCGAGGCGACGAAGAGGACATGGTCGGTCTTCATCGCGCCGTACTTGGTGGCTACGGTCGTGCCCTCGATCAGCGGCAGCAGGTCGCGCTGCACGCCCTCGCGGCTGACGGTGCCGCCGCGCTGGTCGGAGACCGCGATCTTGTCGATCTCATCCAGGAAGACGATGCCGTTCTGCTCGGCATCGGCGATGGCGACGCGCTGGACATCGTCCTGATCCAGGCGCTTTTCCGATTCCTCGTCGACCAGCTTGTCCCAGGCCTCGGGCACCTTCATCTTGCGCCGCACGGTCTTCTGGCCGCCGAACGCCTTGCCCATCATGTCGGAGAGATTGATCATCCCGACCGAGCCGCCCATGCCGGGGATCTCCATGGCGCCGCTCGGCGCGTCCTCGACCTCGATCTCGACTTCGGTGTCGTTCATCGCGTTCTGGGTGATGCGCTCGTGGAAGGCGGCGCGGGTGGCCTCGGAGGCCCCTTCGCCGACCAGCGCGTTGAGCAGGCGGTCCATCGCCGCCTTGCTGGCGGCCTCGCGCACGGATTCGCGGCGGCGTTCCTTTTCAAGGCGGATCGCTTCCTCGACGAGGTCGCGGGCGATCTGTTCGACATCGCGGCCGACATAGCCGACTTCGGTGAACTTGGTCGCTTCCACCTTCACGAAGGGCGCATCGGCCAGCTTGGCGAGGCGGCGGCTGATCTCGGTCTTGCCGCAGCCCGTGGGGCCTATCATCAGGATGTTCTTGGGCGTCACCTCATCGCGCAGGTCGGCGGAGAGGCGCTGGCGGCGCCAGCGGTTGCGCAGCGCGACCGCGACGGCCTTCTTGGCCTCGGACTGGCCGATGATGTGCTCGTCGAGCGAAGCCACGATGGCCTTGGGGGCAAGGGTGTCTTTCATGGGTCTCTTCGCTGCAATCAGATGGTTTCGACCGTCACGCGGTCGTTCGTGAAGACGCAGATGTCGGCGGCGACCTGCATGGCCTTGCGCGCGATCTGTTCGGGATCGTCCTCGTAGGCGTCGAGCGCGCGGGCCGCGGCCAGCGCGTAATTGCCGCCCGAACCGATCGAGGCGATCTGGCTGTCGCCGATGGCCTCGGGTTCGAGCACGTCGCCGTTGCCGGTGAGGATCAGCAGCGAATCGGCGTCCGCCACGATCATCAGCGCTTCCAGGTTGCGCAGGTACTTGTCGGTGCGCCAGTCCTTGGCAAGCTCGACCGCGGCGCGCATGAGCTGGCCGCGGTGCTGCTCCAGCTTGCGTTCAAGACGCTCGAACAGGGTGAAGGCATCGGCCGTCGCGCCGGCGAAGCCGCCGATGACCTTGCCGCCCTCACCGATGCGCCGGACCTTGCGCGCGTTGGGCTTCATGACGGTGTTGCCCATGGAGACCTGACCGTCTCCGGCGATCACCGTACGCCCGCCCTTGCGCACGCCGATGATCGTCGTCCCATGCCACTGTACCAGGCCGTGGCTCGCTGCATCGCTATTCATGGGCGAGGATATATGCCCGCATGTGTGCCGTTCAAGACATAGCCTGCGCCCGATTGCACGCCCCCCACGCAAAAGGCGCGCGGGAGTGTGCATCCCGCGCGCCTTTGCAATGGATCTGCGGCCCCTTCGAGGCCGCGCTCTTCAAGCCGGAACGATCAGCTGCCGTTCGGACCCGGGCCCTGCGGTGCCTGACCGCCGCCCATGCCGCCGGTGCCCACCGCGCCGATGTTGCCGAACAGGTCTTCGAGCAGCGTGCGGTGACGGCCCAGCGTAGGCGTCTTGTCGCCGTTGGGGCTGATGCGGGCGACCTGCTCCATGCCGCGGCGCTGGACGTCCAGCACGTTGTCGTTGGCGTCGAACTGGACACGGAACACGGTCTGCTGATCGGTGCGCGGCTTGCGGAACGCGGGCGTCTTCACCGTCTGCGAGACATAGTACCAGTCCTTGGCGCCGAACTGGCTTTCAAAGGTCGGACGGCCCAGCGTGCGCTCCACCGACTGGCGGTTGTCGACGCCCGGCTGCACCGAATCGACCAGCGTCTGATCCACGATGTACCCGCGATGGTCCTTGATCGAGCTGCAGCCCGCGACCAGCGCGCCAAGCGCGAGGAGCGCCCCTGCCGACCTGAGCTTCAAACCACGGTTACCCATCACTACACTCCAAAACCTCGGGGACATGGCGGGCAAGGATCCTTGCCAGCGCGCCTGCCGCCCATGTATCGGCATCAGGCCTTAAGGCCCCGAAAGCGCGTGCGCAATGGCTGTGCGCCCAAAGGGACCCGATTTGCACGGCCTTGGCCAGTGCCGATTGAATTGCCGCTGAACGAAGGAGTGCTCTGCCCCGTGTCGTTGTTTTCCCGCCTCATGGGCACACGCAAGGCGCCGCGCACCGACATGCGCCCGCTCTGGCACCGCCTCGTGGAAATTGCCCGCGAGGAACACTGGTACGCGCGCGAAGGCGTTGCCGACACGGTGTCGGGCCGTTTCGATGCGGTGACACTGGTGATGGCGCTTATCATGCTGCGCATGGAACGCGCCGCACTCGACGCCGAGGCCCCTGCCCCGCTGATCGATGCCTCCGCGCGCCTCACCGAACTGTTCGTCGAGGACATGGACGGCCAGCTGCGCCAGTCGGGCGTGGGCGATCTGGTCGTGGGCAAGCGCATGGGCAAGCTGGTGAGCGTCCTTGGCGGGCGCATCGGCGCGCTGCGTGACGCGCTTGCCCCGGACAGCGACACCGCGCTCGAGGACGTCCTCGCGCGCAACGTGACCCTGAACGAAGGCGCTTCAACGGCGGCACTGGCCGAAGCCGTGCGCGCACTTCACACCACCTTCCAGTCCCTGTCCGACGACGACCTGCTAGCCGCAAGGATTGCGCGATGACTTCTTCCCCCGACACCCCCACTTCCGGCCCCACCCCGGCCCCTGAATTCTCGCACACGGTCGACGTGCGCCAGGTCGAAGGGCTGGCCCCGCGCCTGGAAGCGAACGAGACCGAGCGCGCCGCGCTGGCCAAACGCTTTGGCCTGGTGCGCCTCGACAGGCTGGTCGCCCAGCTTGAACTGAGCCGCAAGGAGCGCACCGTCTCGGTGAAGGGAACGCTTGATGCCGCCTGGGTGCAGACCTGCGCGATTTCGGCCGATGAACTTCCCGTGGAGATTTCGGGCGAGCCCATCGAGGTGCGCTTCGTGCCCCAGCTGACCGGCTATGCGCCCGATGCCGAGATCGAGCTCGACAGCGACGAACTTGATGAAATCGAATATTCCGGGACCTACATCGATCTTGGTGAAGCGGTCGCGCAGTCGCTCGCGCTCTCGATCGACCCGTACCTGACCGGCCCCGACGCCGAAGCCGCGCGCGCCGAAGCGGGCCTGTCGAGCCCGGAAGACAACAGCCCCTTTGCCGCGCTCAAGGGCCTCACCGGCAAGGACTGAGCCGGGCGGCCAGCCTGAACGCAAAAAGGGCGGGATACCCTGTGGTGCCCCGCCCTTTTTGCTTTGTGATCGGAGCTTCGATCAGAACGGAATATCGTCGTCCAGATCGTCGCCGAAACCGCCGCCCGAGGAGGACGAGGACGAACCGCCGCTGCGGCCCCAGTCGCTGCCGCCCGAGGACGCGCCGCCACCCGAGGAACCGCCGCCCCAGCTGTCGCCGCCGCCCGACGAACCACCCGAACGGCCCCAGTCGCCGCCGCCCGAAGACGAGCCGCCACCGCCGCCCCAGCTGTCGCCGCCCGAGCTGCCGCCCATGCCGCCACCGCTGCGCTGGCCACCGCCGCCGCCCGCGCTGTCGAGCATGGTCAGCACGCCGCCCATGCCCGCGACCGAGATCTCGGTGGTGTAGCGGTCATTGCCGTCGCGGTCCTGCCACTTGCGGGTACGCAGCTGACCTTCGATGTAGACCTTCGAGCCCTTGCGCAGGAAACGCTCGGCGACGCCAACGAGGCCGTCGGACTGGAGCACGACCTGGTGCCACTCGGTACGCTCGCGGCGTTCGCCGGTCTGGCGGTCCTTCCAGGTTTCCGAGGTCGCGATGCGCAGGTTCGCCACGCGCCCGCCGTTCTGGAACGACTTCACTTCGGGGTCGGCCCCGAGGTTGCCGACGAGGATGACCTTGTTGACGCTGCCTGCCATGGATGAATCGCTTTCTTCTGAATTTCGGCCACCGGAGTTAGCGAATGGCTGCCCGGGACGCGAGTCGTGCGCCCCGGTTTTTAACAGCCCTGCCTGAATTGCGGTCTAGAGCCCGGCCCAGACCGCCAGCCAGTACGTCGCCCCGGCCGCCACGTAGGCAAGGCCGAAGAGGTAGGCGAGCATGAAGGTCGGCCATTTCCAGCCATTGGTCTCGCGCCGGGTCACGGCGATGGTCGACATGCACTGGGGCGCAAAGACGAACCAGGCCAGGAACGCGAGCGCCATCGGCAGGGTCCAGCGGCCCTTGAGCTGTTCGCCCAGTTCGGCCGCTTCCTCGTCCTCGTCGCTGGCATCGACCGCGTAGGTCGTCGCCAGCGAGGAGACCGCCACTTCGCGCGCGGCCATCGCCGGGATGAGCGCGAGGGCCATGTCGCGGTTGAAGCCGATCGGCTCGACCACCACGGCCAGGCCATTGGCGATCTTGCCCGCGAACGAGGCATCGACCTGGCTCTGCCCGGGTTCGGCGCGCGGGAAGCTCAGCATGATCCACAGGACCACGGTGACCATGAAGATGATCGTGCCCGCGCGGCGCAGGAAGATCCACGCGCGCTGCCAAAGGCCCAGCAGCAGGTCGCCCGGCCGGGGCAGCTGGTACTTGGGCAGCTCCATGATGAAGCCCGAGGCCGCGCCCTTGGTCACCGAACGGCGCAGGATCAGCGCAACTAGCATCGCGCCCAGCACGCCCGCGACATAGAGCGCGAAAAGCACGAGGCCCTGCAGGCCCACGCCCCAGCCCACGCTCTCGTTCGGGATGAAGGCGGCAATGATGACGGCATAGACCGGCAGGCGCGCCGAACAGGTCATCATCGGGGCAATCAGGATCGTGGTCAGCCGGTCCTTGGGATCGGTGATCGAACGGGTCGCCATGATGCCCGGAATGGCGCAGGCAAAGCTGGAGAGCAGCGGAATGAAGCTGCGCCCGGAAAGGCCCACGCTCGCCATCATGCGATCCATCAGGAAGGCCGCACGCGCCATGTAGCCCGAGGCTTCCATGGCGAGGATGAAGGCGAAGAGGATGACGATCTGGGGCAGGAACACCACCACCGAGCCCACGCCCGAAATGATGCCCTCGGTCAGGAGATCGCGCACGAAACTCGCGGGCATGAGGCCCGTGACCGCGTCGTGCAGCGCGCCCACGCCCGCCTCCAGCGCGTCGGCAAAGGGCGTGGCCCAGGCGAAGACCGCCTGGAAGATCACGAACAGGAGCGCGAACAGCACGAAGGGCCCGGCCCAGGGATTGAGCAGGACCGAATCGAGACGCGCGTGCAGGCGGCGCTGGCGGGTTTCCGACAGGATCGCGCCGTTTGCCATCGCGTGCGCGGCCACGCGCCGCTCGGTCTCGCCGATCTCGGTAAGGCTCGGGCCCGGTTCGCGAAGCCCGGCTGAAGACGCGGCTTCGGCGAGCTCGGTCAGGCCGCGGCGGCGCACCGCCACGGTCGGTACGACCCGCACGCCCAGCTCTTCCTCCAGCACGGCAGGATCGAGCACGAGCCCGTCGCGCTCGGCCAGATCGACCATGTTGAGCGCGATCACGGTGGGCTTGCCCAGCGCGAGCAGTTCCTGTGCGAAGACGAGGTGCTGTTCCAGGTTCGAGGCGTCGAGGACGACGACCAGCACATCGGGCTCGGCCTCGCCGGGAAATTCGCCGCGGATGACCTTGGAGGTCACTTCCTCATCGGGGCTCGTCGCATCGAGGCCATAGGCGCCGGGAAGGTCGGTCAGCTCGACCGGCTCGCCGGTCGGCAGGATTAGGCGGCCCGACTTGCGCTCCACGGTAACGCCCGGATAATTGGCGATCTTCTGGCGCGCGCCGGTCAGAGCGTTGAACAGCGCGCTCTTGCCGGCATTGGGATTTCCGACGAGGGCAATCTTGCGGGGGCGGCTCATGCCTTGGTGCTCTCCAGATCGCTTACCTCGATCGCGGCGGCGTGGGCGCGGCGCACCGCGACGACCATGCGCCCGATGCGCAGCGCGATGGGGTCACGCCCGCCGAACACGCCGCGCTGCGACACCGAAACCTGCGCGCCGGTATCGACGCCCAGCGCGCGCAGACGCCGCGCTTCCTCGGGGACGAGCTGGTCCCAGTCGACCGCAACGATGCGGACCTTCTGATCGATGGGTTGTTGATCGAGAGTCATAAGATGGCGCTGCCAGATTAGAGGCTTCTTTGCAACTGCTTCGCAATAAGCGGGGCGCCATGTCATGGACCGAAATCAAATCTTGCAGGCGCGCAACATGGCGCGCCTGCAGACGCGGATGCCGGTGTCAGCGCGCCGGGTAGCGCAGGCGCCCCAAGAGGCGGGTCAGGCTGAAGCGCTCGTCGGGCGAACGGGTAAGCTGCGCCTTGACCTTCTCGAAGCGCAGGATGCCCTCGATCCGGCGCTCCAGAAAAGCGCGGGTTTCGGGCTTTTCCGGGTCCTTCTCGCGCGCGAAGACCTGCAGCGTCGCGGCATAGAGCGCGCCCAGCGTGGTGCGCTTGGTGTAGTGGTTGTAGTCGGTCGCGGTGTCACCCGCCACGCGCCACATGAGGTCCGCGCTGTACCAGCCCAGTTGCGCGGCGCGCGCGAGGTTTTGCGGCATTGCCATGATTGCCAGCGCGCGGGTGAGCGCTTCCTCGCGCCCGCTCGCAGCTTCGAGGCGGGCCATGACGAGACGGCGGATCTTCTCGCGCACGGGCACGCCCGCCAGCGAGTCGGCAGGAACCGCCGCGAACATTGCCGCGTCGATCGCCTCGATCCAGGCCTCGATCATCGCCATCTGCTTGCCGCCAAAGGCATAGGCGGCAAGTTCGGGATCGACGCCGTGCTGGCGCGCGGCCTGCTCGACCGCCTGCGCGCTCCAGCCATCGAAGGCGGCGGCATCGGCAATCGCGGGCGCCAGGTTGCGGCGCAGGTCGGCGAGAGAGGTGGCTTCTTCCATGCCCAGTTCCTTCAGAAAGTGGGGCCGTAAACGGGCTTGGAGTTCTTGCTGGCGCCTTCGGTCACGTTGTCGTCGATGACCTTCACCAGATAGCTGTCCTTGCCATTCAGTTCGGCATAGTCACGCGCGCTGCGCCCCGAATTGTCGGTGCGCGAGGGATCGGCGCCGGCCTTGAGCAGCGCCTTCATCAGTTCGGTATCGCGGCGGTGGACGGCCGAGATCAGCGGGGTCTCACCGGCATCGTTCGAGTCGTTGGTGCGCGCGCCGTTCTCGATCAGATAGATCGCGCCGTCGCGCCAGCCCAGGTTCACCGCCTGCTGCAGCGGCGTGCGGCCATGGTCATCGGCGAGGTTGGGCTCGGCGCCCTTCTGGACGAGGTAGCGCAGCCAGGTGATGTCGCGGCGCTGGACGACGATGTGGAGCGCGGTCTCCCCGCTCGTCACGTCCCTGGAATTGACGATGAGGGGCGTGCTCATGATCGCCTGCTCGACCTCTTCGCCTTCCTTCTTCTTCACCGATTCGAGGAACTTGTAGCCTTCGGAGAAACCGGTCTGCGCCGCAGCGCCGCTCGCCAGCGAGCCCGTTGCAAGGCCCGCTGCGGCCAGCGCCAGGGCCCCTTTCAGAAACAGCCGGCCAAGCGGCGTTCCGTTCCGGTTCGCGAGTTTCGACACCTTTGATATCCTTCCGTGAATTCTCAACAAGCTGGGCGCGCGCCCTCCATCCGCGCCTTGCAAGTCGCGGTCTAGCAGAGCATGAACCGCTTCGCCATGACCCATCTTGCCTCCCGCACCGTCCGCCGCACGCTCCTTGCCGCAACGCTGGGCCTCAGCCTCGCTGTTGCGGGCTGTTCGGGCGGCAGCGACGCGCCCGAAATGCCCCCCATCGTCGGCACCGACATCACCGGCGCCGAGATCGGCGGGCCCTTCACGCTCGTCGACAAGGACGGCACGACCGTCACCTGGCAGGATTTTCGCGGTAAGTGGGCGATGCTCTACTTCGGCTACACCTTCTGTCCCGACGCCTGCCCGATCGACGTGCAGGAAATGATGATGGGCTACAACGCCTTCGCCAAGGCCCATCCCGAGGCCGCCGCCAAGGTCCAGCCCATCTTCATCACCATCGACCCGGCGCGCGACACGCCCGAGATCGTGGGCGAATGGACCGCCGCCTTCGGGGAGAACCTCAAGGGCCTTACCGGCACGAAGGAGCAGGTCGATGCCGCCGCCAAGGCCTTCGCGGTCTACTACGGCAAGGGCGCGGAAACGCAGGGTGGCTATCTCATGGACCATTCGCGCTTCGTCTACCTGATGAACCCGCAAGGCGAGCCCGTCGCCATGCTGCCTGTCGACAAGGGCCGCAAGGCCGTCTCCGGCGACCTGGAGGCCCTCGTCCAGTGAGCGCCCGCCCGTTCTGGGAGCGCCCGCTCGCCAGCCTCGACAAGGCGCAGTGGGAAGCGCTGTGCGATGGCTGCGGCCAGTGCTGCCTGCACAAGGTAGAGGACGCCGACAGCGGCGAGATCTACCACACCAATGTCGCCTGCAAGCTGCTCGACACCAAGACCGCGCTGTGCAGCGACTACCCCCACCGCAAGCGCGCGGTGGCCGATTGCCTGACGCTGACCTTGCGCACAGCGGGCTCGCTTCCCTGGCTGCCGGAGACCTGCGCCTATCGCCTGCGCGCCGAGGACCAGCCCCTGCCCGAATGGCACTACCTAGTCTGCGGCGACCGCGAGGCGGTCCACCGCGCCGGGGTTTCGGTGGCAGGCCGCGTGGTCAGCGAGATCGATGCAGGCCCCCTCGAACAGCACATCATCTGGCCCGAGGGGATGGAGCAGGAATTCGAGATCGAGGACGGCCAGAACCCCTGGGACATCGTCGAGGCCGAAACCGAAACCGGCACCGACGATGGGGAACGGGACGCCTGAGGCCCATGCTCGACTGGCTCAAGCGCGATCCCCGTGAGGAGCCGAGCGTCGCGCTGTGCGGGCGCGACGTCCCCATTATCCTTCGCCGCATGGAGCGCGCCCGGCGCATGACCATGCGCCTCGCTCCCGATGGCAGCGCGGTGCGCATCACCCTCCCCCCCTATGTGCGCGAGAGCGAGGCGGTGGCCTTCGCGCGTTCGCGCACGGCGTGGCTGGAAAAACAGCTGCGCGCGGTGCCCGAGGCGAGCGAACTGGCTGACGGGGCGCAGATCCTCTTTCGCGGCGCCGCGCGCGTACTCTCGCACGATCCTGCCGCCCCGCGCCGGGTGGTGCTGGGCGCCGAGACGCTGGAGGTCGGCGGCCCCACATCCTCGCTCCCCTCGCGCCTTGCGCGCTGGATGCAGGGCGAGGCGCAGCCTCTCCTGGAAGAGGACCTGGCCGAATACTGCGCGCGCGCAGGGCAGCCCACGCCTGCGCTGGCCCTTTCCAGCGCCAAGCGCCGCTGGGGCAGCTGC
Source organism: Novosphingobium profundi (assembly GCF_020524485.1). Lineage (GTDB taxonomy): Bacteria > Pseudomonadota > Alphaproteobacteria > Sphingomonadales > Sphingomonadaceae > Novosphingobium > Novosphingobium profundi_A. The sequence continues at coordinate 18,960 of NZ_JAIVLF010000007.1, forward strand.
GCGGCGAACGGCGCGATCCGCATCAACTGGCGCCTTGTCATGGCCCCCGATGCGGTGCGCCGCTCGGTCGTCGCGCACGAGGTCGCCCACCTTGTCCATTTCGACCATTCGCCCGCCTTCCACCACTGCCTCAAGACCATCTTCGAAGGCTCGGTCCACGAGGCGAACCGCTGGCTCAAGGCACATGGGCGCAGCCTCTATGTCCCCTTCGGCTAGCGTTTGCCCGCAATAGGCTCTAAATAGCCCCCATGCTTTTCTCAAAACGCTCCGGATACTGGCAGGACGTCAAGCCCACCGGCATGCTCGCGGACTTCCGGTTCGTGTGGCAGCAGGCGGGCACCAACCGCTGGCGCATCGCCGCGATTTCGGCGGCCTGCACCTTTGCGATCTTCTACATGATGGCCGGCCAGGAGGGTTCTGCGCCCCATCCGCCTCCCAAGGTAACCTGGATCTCGACGCTGCCCGAAGGCCGCTCGGACGAGGAAATCCTCAAGGAAAACATCGCCAACCAGAAGGCCAAGGAAGAGCTCGCCTTCGAGCAGGCCAAGCGCGACAAGGAAGTGCGCGAGATCTACAAGACGCTGGGCCGCTGGTCGGGCATGGACGTCGACAAGATCGCGCGCGAGGCCGAAGCCGAAGAGGCCGCCGAAAAGGCCGCCAAGCTCAAGGAAATCGGCAAGCCGCGCCTGCCCGAAGGCGCGGTCGCGCCCAAGATGCCCGGCGAGACGGCGGGTGAACTCACGGCCGAAACCGGCGACACCCCCACCCGGCCGTGAACGAGGATTCGCGCTGGCTTGCCGCGGCGGCTGCGCTTGCCGCGCGGGCCCGTCCGCTCAGCCGCCCCAACCCCGGCGTCGGCGCCCTCCTCGTCAAGGACGGGCGCGTCCTGGCGCGCGGGTGGACGCAAAGCGGCGGACGCCCGCACGCCGAGGCGATCGCGCTCGGCCTGGCCGGAGAGGCCGCGCGCGGCGCAACCCTCTACGTCACGCTGGAGCCCTGCGCGCACCAGTCGCCGCGCGGGCCCTCCTGCGCCGACCTGATCTGCGCGGCGCAGCCTGCCCGCGTCGTCATCGGCTGCATGGACCCTGACCCGCGCACCAGTGGCGCCGGGCTTGCCCGCATCCGCGCCGCCGGGATCGCGGCGGAGTATCTGCACTCGCCTGCGTGCGAGGAGAGCCTTGCCGGCTATCTTCTCCAGCGCACGCAGGGGCGCCCGCAGGTTACGCTGAAGCTCGCGCTCTCGCTCGATGGCTGCATCGCCATGCAAAGCGGCGAAAGCCAGTGGATCACCGGGGCCGAGGCACGGGCCCACACCCACGCCCAGCGCGCCAGGAGCGACGCCATCCTCGTGGGTGGCGGCACGCTGCGCGCCGATGCCCCGCGCCTCGACGTGCGCCTCCCCGGTCTGGAAGAGCGCAGCCCCGAACGCTGGGTCCTGACACGTGGCGCGGTACCGCAGGGATGGAACGCCCTGCCCTCCCCCGACGCGATCCGCGACATGGACGCCGTCCAGTACCTCTTCGTCGAGGGCGGCGCAGACGCGGCCGCGGCCTTCCTGAAAGCGGGGCTGGTCGACCGCCTGCTCATCTACCGTGCGCCCATCCTTGTCGGCGGACGGCCGGGCCTTGGCGACTACGGCCTCGCAGCTCTCAGCGAAGCGCATGGCCGATGGTCGCTGGTCGAACGCCGCGCCCTTGGCAGCGACACCCTCGAAGTCTACAGCGCGCGCTGAGCACCAATCACCAAGGGACCCTGCCCGCATGTTCACCGGAATCGTCACCGCCATCGGCACCCTGCGCGAGGCGCGCCACGATGGCGACCTGCACGCGGTGATCGCCTGCCCCTTCGATCCCGCGACCATCGCCATCGGCGCCTCGATCGCCTGCTCGGGCGTGTGCCTGACGGTGGTGGACAAGGGCGGCACGGCAGGCGATGCCTGGTTCGCGGTCGACATCTCGGGGGAGACCATCGCGCGCACCGCGCCCGGGCACTGGGCGGAAGGCGCGCAGCTCAATCTCGAACCAGCGCTGAAGCTGGGCGATGAGCTGGGCGGGCACATCGTCACCGGCCACGTCGACGGCGTCGGCTCGGTCGTCAGCATCACGCCTGTCGGCGATTCCAAGCAGTTCGTGATCGCGGCGAGCAAGGAGCTGGCCCCTTACCTCGCCCCCAAGGGCTCGATCACGCTCGACGGGGTATCGCTCACCGTCAACACCGTGGACGATCAGGCGGATGGCACCTGCCACTTCATGCTCAACATCATCCCGCACACCGCCGAGGTCACCACCATCGGCCAGCTTTCGTCGGGCGATGCGGTCAACCTCGAGATCGACGTGCTCGCCCGCTATCTCCAGCGCATGCAGTCGCTGCGCAGCTAAGCCGCCGCCGGGCTCTCGCCTTCAGGGAAGGTAGGGCCCGATCACGTCCATCGCCTGGCGCACCGTGCGCTCTTTTTCGCCCACGGGCGCAACGTAGTGGATTGCGGCCCGCGCGTCCGCCTCCCCGCTCCCCTTCGCGATCATCCAGGCCGCAAGATACTGCGAGGCCAGGCATCCGCCCGCCGTCGCGACATTGCCGTGGGCGATGAACGGCGCGTCGCGCACCTCGACACCAGTCTCCACCACCCAGGGCTTCGTCGTGAGGTCGGTGCAGGCGGGAAGATCGCCGATCAGCCCCAGCCGCGCGAGCAGCAGCGTGCCCGAACACTGGGCCCCGATCAGCTGGCGCGCGGGATCGAGTTGCAACTGTTCCAGGATCGCGGGATCCTGCGCGATTTCGCGGGTGTAGATACCACTCCCGATCAGCACCGCGTCCGCCTCGCGCGCGAAGGCGAGCGGCTGCTGGGCGCGCACGGTCACCCCGTTCATCGAGGTCACTTCCGCGCTCGGACAGGTGATCTGCGCCGACCAGCCCTTGGGCTTCATCCGGTTGAGCAGGGCCGAGGCGATGAACGAATCGAGTTCGTTGAAACCCTCGAAGGTCAGGATCGCGATGTTCATGGGGTGTCCCCGAGGCCAGGCGCCGGCCGCACACCGGCACGCGGCTGCGATTTGATCCAGCGATCTGGGGAGGGGTGTCCCGCCAGGACAGCGGGATCACGTGCCACCTTGCCAAAGGCGCAAGGGGCGGCCTCGCACAGAGGCCAGAGCGTCAGCCGGCCCCCAGCGAGGACCGGCTGACGCTCAAGAGGCATCAGGCGGTCACTTCCGCCACAGCGGCAATAAACTTGTCGATGTTGCCGGTGGTGAGACCCGCCACGTTGATACGGCCCGAACCGGCAAAGTAGATGCCGTGGCTCTTGCGCATTTCCTGCACCTGCTCGGGGGTGAAGGGAATGATCGAGAACAGGCCGTTCTGGATACCAATGGGCGAAAGATCGACGCCGCCGGTGACACCAGCCGCGGCCAGCTTGTCACGCACCCAGCGCATGCGCTCGCGCATCTCATCGAGTTCGGCGAGCCACTGCGCGGTCAGCGCTTCGTCTTCGAGCACCAGACGCACCGCCGCACCGCCGTGATCTGGCGGCTGCGACCAGTTGGCACGCGCGAGGCTGTGGCCGTTCGACATGATCTTGGTCAGGTCGGCCGGGTCCTTCGCCATGGCGTAGAGCGCGCCGACGCGGTCGCGGTAGAGACCGAAGTTCTTGTCGCACGAGTAGCAGATCAGCGCGTCGGGAACTGCTGCAAGGACGGTGCGAAGACCGTAGGCGTCCTCTTCCATGCCAAGGCCAAGGCCCTGGTAGGCAAGGTCAAGGATCGGCATGATCGGGCTGTTCGCCAGAAGACCCGCGATCTCGTCCCAGTTGGCGTGGGTATAGTCGATGCCGGTCGGGTTGTGGCAGCAGCCGTGCAGCAGCATGGCGTCACCCTCGGCGCCCGCCGCAATCGCGGCGCGCAGCGCGTCCATGTCCACCTTGCCGTCTTCACCGGCGTGGTTGAACTCGACGACCTCGAGGCCAAGGTCCTTGCAGATCTGCGCATGGTTGGGCCAGCTGGGCTTGCCCACGATGATGCGCTTGGCGCCCGCGCGCTGCACCATGGCAAGCGCGAGACGCAGCGAGCCGGTGCCGCCGGGCGTCTGCATGCCCTCGATACGGCCACCCATGTCCGGGTTTTCCTTGCCGAAGACGTAGGGCATCAGCGCGGCCACGAAGCCCATGTCACCCTCGGGGCCGAGGTAGGCCTTCGAGTCCTGGGTCTCGACGAGTTTCTTCTCGGCGGCCTTGATCGCGCCGAAGACCGGGGTTTCCCCGTCACCGGTGCGGTAGACACCCACGCCAAGATCGATCTTGTCGGCGCGCGGGTCGTCGTTGTGGAGCTTGATCAGCGCAAGGAGCGCGTCGGCGGGCTGTTGTTGAAGGTTGCTAAGCATGGCGGGCGGCACTTACTCCGGACGCCGTTGGCGCGCAACAGCCTAATGCAACAATTGCGACACCAAGAAACGCAAAGGTGCCCGAAAACGAAACGCGCCCCCGGACAGGAGGCGCGCTCGCATTTCAATCGTTGCGCGACGTGCGCGCGATCAGAACGGCAGCCAGCGCTGTTTTTCGGAGAACTTCATGTAGCCGATGTTGGCACCAAGGCGCAGACCCGCACCCGCGCGCACGGGAATCAGGACGACATCGCCGCGTCGCAGGTACGAGACGTTGAAGCCGCCGATGAGGTAGGCCTGCCCCTCGCCCGCGCCGAAGCGCTTGTAGAGGTCCTCGGTGTCGTAGAGGTTGTAGACCAGCACGAAGGTGCTCGCCGCGTTGGCGCCTGCATCGAAGCCGATCGAGGGGCCCGTCCAGTAGACCGGACGCTGGCCCTCGACCTTGTGGTACAAGGTGCCCGAACCATAGCGCAGGCCAATCGCGAGCGCCGCTCCGCCCTCGCGCCCGACGATATAGCCGTTGGGTTCGCCCTGCTTCTTCAGGAGGTCCCGGATGACATCCGCAAGCCCCTGCGCGCCCTTGCCGAAGACACCTTCGGCCGCGCCGATCAGGTCATCCTCGTGGTAGGTCGTGCCGTTCTGCCCGGAACCCGTCGCGTTCCCGGCGAAATCCTGCGTGTTCCAGTCCGACACGCTGCCCGGCGATGAGGCCGTGGGCGCGGGGACCGGCGAGGTCATCGGCGTGCCGAGGGGCGTACCGTTCCCGGCGCTGCCCGTGTCCTGGTCGCCCATGCCCTGATCTGACGAATACGTCCCGGGCGGGTAGTCGTTGTCGGTCGCGGGCAGTTCGCCCGGCCGCGGATAGGTCGGGGTGGCCGTCGCCGTTGAAGTGGGCGCAGGATAGCGGGTGGTCCCTCCCTGCAGGTCACCGTCGATGGCAGTGTCGGGATCGACCGTCTGGATCTGGGCCGAGGCGGTGCCCGCCGGGCCCAGCACAGCCATCGCCGTTGCCGCGACGAGAGCCACGAGGCTCTTTCCGATACCGGCCCGCTGTGTGGTTTGCTTGCGCACGTGCTTGTTCCTCCCGGGCCTGGGGTGCCCTTTGCGCCAAATGTCGTTGCACCGCCTGCCCCCTGCACGCGGCGCCATGATTACACGCCCATAAAGAATCGAGTGCGCCTGACCTCGCAATGAACGGGCGGCCAGACAACCTGCTTTTGCGGTCAGCCGAAATCCCCTGCCCCGCTATTTTCCCCAATTGCGCAAGGAATTGAAAAAACCGCGCGATGGCCCCTTGCGGCCCCGGATGACCATGGCTATAGGCGCTCCCCTAGCCGCTGCGGAGACGTGGGTGAGTGGCTGAAACCAGTTCCCTGCTAAGGAACCGTACTCTATCAGGGTACCGAGGGTTCGAATCCCTCCGTCTCCGCCACGGCCCTCAACGGGCCACACGGCAACCGGGCCAAAGGCCCTCCCGACATGAATGCGCGAACCTCCCTTCGGGGGAGCTAGGTGATTTCCACCGTCCATGACGTGCCCGTGATCTCGTTATCGAGCGCCTGATTGAGCAGGATTTCGTCCGCGTAGAGCACGATCCAGTCGGGCAGTTCGGCCTTCACCGCGCGCGCCTGCGCATAGCCCTCGCGCACGAACCCCACGAGATCGAAATCAGGATCCTTACCCCCGCAGCGAATCTGGCTGTCGTGCCAGGCCTGCCAATCCTGGATCCGCGCCCACAGCGCCTCGCTGACCCGCAAGCCCTCCATCGTGCTGTCAGGAATGTAGGAGGAGGCCGACCAGACCCCGTCCGCACACAAGTCCGCCATGATCCGCACGGCCTTGATCGTCTCGTTCATCCCCCGATGTCAGCAGGGTGGGCATCGCCCGTCCTGCGATAAAAAGGAGGTGCCGTCGCGCGCAGGGTACCGGCGCAGCCATGGGCCCTATGCCTCGGGAATGGAGCATTCGCGGCTTGAGCATCGCCGTCGCCCGACCGATCATGGAGAGGCCCCGCAACCACCCTTCGGCCGGATCGCGCGCTGCACACCACAGCCACGGCCGGAGAGAGGCGCCTGCGGGCCCGAACAGGAGAATAGGGGCGATGCTGGTGCCTGAGATCTGGATTTCGCTGCGTGCCGCCTCGTCCCTTCGCCTGAGCGCCCTTTTCCGCCGCTGCGATGGATAAGGCCCGAAGGACGCACCTGCAGGAACATGTCGTGGTCCTGGGCGGCGGGATCGCAGGCCTGAGCGCAGCGGATAGTCTCAGCAAAGCGGGCATGCGCGTCACCGTGATCGAGGAGCGCGATGCCTGCGGCGGCACCCACCGTTCCCGCTCCATCGGCCCCTACACCTTCGATGTCGGCTCGATCTTCTACGAGAGCAACGCGCGCCTGTTCAATCTGGCGCCCGGACTTCGCGAGATGTGCCCGCAGGTCATCCGCCGCCAGCGCCGGATCGCGCCGGGCGGCGGGCTCGCGCACTACCCGCTCGAACCGCGTGAATTCCTGCGCCGCCCGCCACGCGAACTGGCCGCAGCCCTCATGGATCTGGCCGCCTCGCGCTTTGCGGTGCGGCGCGATGGCAGCCTCGCCGCGATATCGACCCAGCGCCTCGGACAGCGCTTCTTCGCGCAGACCGGCCTGCGCAGCTACATCACCCGCTTTCACCATGTCCCGCCCGAAGAAGTGAGCGAATCCTTCTTCTTTCACCGCATGGCCTTCATCGAGAAAGCCACGCGCCCGCGGGAAATGGCGCGTCTGGCCTTGCGCGCGCTGCTCAGCCGGGGCTCGGTGGCCGGCCGCCCCCGTCCCGCCCTCCACGTACGCCCGCGCGAGGGATACGCCCCGCTCTTCGCCGCCATCACCGACCGCCTCGCCGAACGGGGCGTGGACATCCGGACCGCAACCGCGCTGCGCACCATCTCCGCGTCCAACGGCACCTACCGGATCGAAACCGATCACGGCTCTCTCGACGCCACCGCCGTCGTCTCGGCGCTCCCGCTCGACACCCTGCACCGCGCCCTGTTCGGCGCGCCCAGCGGTCTGACCTCGCTCGGCATGACCACTCTCTTTGTCTCGGCGGCCCAGCTCTCGTCCGACACGGGCAACGTGCTGTTCAACTTCGATACGCGCGGGCGCTGGAAACGCGCGACGATCTATTCGCGCATCTACCCCGAACCGCAAATGCCGCGCGAATTCTTCGCCGTCGAATGCACCCTTCCCCCGGGATGCGAACACGCGCCCAAGGACGTCTTCGCCGATTTTCGCGACCACCTGTCCGCCGTCGACCTCGCCCGCGACCTGCGCCTCGAAGGGCACGAGCATGTCCCGGATTGCTACCCGCTCTATCGCCCGGGAACCGAAGCCATCCTGCACGACACGCTTGCCCGGATTGAGGGACAGGGCATCGTCCTTGCCGGGCGCCAGGGCCGCTTTGAATACCTGCCCACCTCGTCGGGCGTGATACGCCGCGTCGGCGAGGAACTTGCCCGCGCGGCGCTTCCGGCCAATCCCGGGCCCACGAACGAGCAGGCCCTCTGCCCCGTCACATCTCCGCCTCCCGGACCGGACCGGTCCCCCACAGGCGGATTGCCCACCATGCCAAGCCACTCCTGACCCCTCCACGAAATTGGGTCCAAAAGGGCGGTAGTTCTACTGGTGGCCCCGCGCTGTTTCCCGCACCCCTTGGGCATGAGCACTGCACAGACCTGCGCGATGGACGTGGCGCCGCCTTCGGTCTCCTCTCTTCAGGACGGCCCGAACGTGCGCATCTTCAACGTGAAGTACAGCCCGAACCTGGGCGACGGACTTCTCAGCGAGTGCCTTGAGGGCGGCCTGGCCCGGCACGGCGCTGCCCAGGCGCGCTCCATCGACCTTGCGGGCCGCTCCGCCTATTCCAGGGGCACCGCTGCGCGCAAGCATGCCTTGCAGCTTCTTCACGCCCTGCCCTCCCCGCTGCGGCGCGAAGCGGTACGCCTGCCGCTGGCCCTCGCCTCCCGGCGGATCTGGGCCCCCCACTACGCCACCGAACTGGAAGAGGCCGACGCGGTGGTGATCGGGGGCGGCAATCTCCTTGCCGACATGGACCTCAACTTCCCCACCAAGCTGGCGCTGGCCATCGAAAGCGCGGCCAGGCGCAACCTGCCGATCTTCCTCTACGGCCTGGGTGTCTCGCCCGGTTGGAGCAAGGAAGGCCGGGCCCGGCTTCACCGGGCCCTGCGCTGCGGGCAGGTGCGCCGGGTGTGGGTGCGCGATGCCCGCTCACGCGAACTCTGGCAGGACCTTGCCGGCGATGCCTTCGGCCTCGATGCCGACGTGGTGCGCGATCCGGGGCTGCTCGCCGCGCGCCAGTACGGCGTGCCGGAACGGGCTGTGCGTGACATGCGCCCCTCGGCTCCGGCCCGGATCGGCCTCAACGTGATGAGCGCGCTCGCGGTGGCCTACCATGGTGGTCAGGCGCTCACCGAAGAGGCGCTCGACGCCTGGTACCTCGCGCTGGGGCATGATCTGCTGGCGCGCGGATATCATCTCAGCGTCTTTTCCAATGGCAGCCCGGAAGACCGCGCCGCCGTCGAGCGCCTGCGCCTGCGCTTCGAACTGGCCGAGGGCCCGCGGCGGGTCGCCTTCCCCGAAATCCGGACCCCAGGCGATCTGGTCGCCTGCATCTCCGATCTTGATGGCCTGGTCGCGTTCCGCATGCACGCGATCATCGCGGCCTATTCCTGCGCGGTCCCCTTCCTGGCGCTTGCCTGGGACGCGAAACTCGACGCGTTCCTGGCCTCGGTCGAGTGCAGCAACAACCTCGCCGATATCACCCGCATCTCTCCGGACACCGCCGCAGAGCGCGTCGCGCACCACCTGACACAGGGGATCGCGCCTGCCGCCCGCCGAGCCACGCTCGATGAGGCCGAGGCCGATATTGCAACCCTTGCCGCCGCCATTCGGGAAGCCCTGCCCCCCTCGCCGCGTTGAGGCTCCGCGATGTTGCGCAGGCACCTTCCGAGCTGGCCCCTGGCACTCGCCGCCGTCCTGGCGCCAGCCTTGCCCGTGGATGCCTTTGCCGCGCCTCTCTCGGGATTTTGCAGGCCGCAAACGCCGAACTTGGCCGGCACACGGCTGGGCGCTGCGTCCAATTTCGCCCAGGGCTGGAACCCTGTAACCCTGAAGGCCGCCACCCGGCTGGGCGTCACCCGGTTTCGCGACAGCCTGCGCTGGCAGGATATCGAGCGCACCAAGGGCAGCTACCGGTTCGAGGGTGCGCGGAACCGCTATCCCGATGAACTCGCCCGGCAGGGGGCGCACCTGACCCTCACACTCAATTGGGGCAACCCGCTCTACGACGGCGGGGAAACACCCCATAGCGCCGAGGCTCTGGACGCATTTGGCCGCTTCGCGCGCGCAGCGGTTCGGCGCTTCCCGGCCATCGACACCCTCGAGATCGGCAACGAGGTCAACGGCGCGAACTTCGTGAAGGGCAAGGTCAAGGCGGACGGCCTGCCCCGGCGCGCAGACTACCATCTGGCCATGGTCCGCGCAGCCTCTGCGGCCGTAAAGGCCGAGCGGCCCGACATCACGGTGCTGGGCGGGGCCACCCATTCGCTTCCGGCGGGCTTCCTCTGGCCCCTGCTCGAAAAGGACAGGACGGGCGCCATAGAGGGCCTGGCCCTTCATCCCTACACCACTCCGATAGACCAGTTGCCCGCGCAGTTTGCCCTGCTGTGCCAGAGCCCGGCTGTGGGGACGCGCAGCCTCACCGTCACGGAATTTTCCAGCGCCCGGCCCCGACAAGCTCCGGACGATCTGGTGCGCACCTTCGCGGTTCTCGCCAGCCTCGGCACGGCGGAGGTCGACTGGTATCCGCTCAATCCGCGCGGCGACCGGCAGGCGCCCCTTGTCGATCACGCGGGACAGATCACCCCTGTCGGCGAGGCCTTCCGCTTCGTGGGAGAGCATCTTGCCGGGCAACCGGTGCGCCGCCTCCGCGTCGATGACTTCACCTTTGCCGCCGCCTTCGGGTCGCGCGCCTGGGTTCTCTGGGGCGCACCGCGCACACTGCGCATCACCGCACCGGGAGTTCGGGCCTTCGACGCGCAAGGGCGCGCCCTTGGGGGCGACGAGCTGAACCTGGCGGAGACCCGCGCCCTGATCCTGCTTGCCGACCAGCCGCAGACGCGTCCACCGTTCGCGCTGGGCTGCCAGACGCAGATTGCGGACAGCCGCCTCCAGTTTGCCTATCCGTCCCGGCATGACAACGCGCCGTCCGGGGACCCGTTTAAGCGGCTGGCCCGGATCGATGGCGTCGACAGACCACTCACGGCCATGCCCGGTCAAGAGCGGCGCGGTGTACCCTGGACCCCGTACCTCAGCCTCGCTGGCCATCGCGGGGTGCGGCTCGACGGGACCAGCCTGCGCCCCGCCTTCGGGCGCAAGGACGGCGCCCTTGTCCAGAGCATCGCCATTGCCCCGCATACCGAGGTCGAACTGGACCTCGAACTCACCCCCACCTCGGGCGCGCTTGATGTGCAGCTACGGCTGGGCGGGCAGGAGCTGGAGGCCTTCACGGTCACCGCGCCCGTTCATCTGAAGCGGCGCCTGCACAGTAAGACACGCGCCCGGCTCGAGATTATCGTTGCCAGCGCTTCGGGCGCAAAACCCGCCACTGCCGACTATCGCATTCGCCTGACCCAGCCGGGACGGTGCCCGGCCTGAGATATCCTGTCAGGTATCCTTCCACGCCAAGGACACCTCACGGGCATCTCGATCGAGGGTCAGGTGCAAGGCCCTGCCGCCGGGCGCCGCCGCCCGCACGAGGTGCAGCGCGGCGCGGCCTGGGTCCTCCCAATCGGCCACCGTCATGGGCTGATCAGGTCCGGCGAGCCAGAGCGTCTCCTGGGGGAGCGCGGCAAGAAGATCCCGCGCTTCGCGGCGCAGCGCGGAAAGGCGCGCGACATGGTCTTCCAGGTCCCGATCGCGCGTCGACCAGTCGACCCAGCCGATCGGATTGTCCTGGCAATAGGCGTTGTTGTTGCCCTGCTGGCTGCGGCCGAACTCGTCTCCCGCGGTCAGCATGATCGTCCCGGTCGAGGCGAACAGCGTGGCGAGCATGGCCTTCAGGTCGCGCCGCCGCGCCGCCTGGATCGCAGGGTCTGCGCTTGGCCCTTCGGCGCCGTGGTTCCAGCTGTGGTTCTCGCCGTGGCCGTCGCGGTTGTTCTCGCCGTTCGCCGCGTTGTGGCGCTGGGCGTAAGACACCGTGTCGGCCAGCGTAAAGCCGTCGTGCGCGGCCAGGAAGTTGACCGAGCGGCAGGGGCGCTGCGGCGAACTTTCCCCGAACACGTCACTCGATCCGGCCAGCCGCGTCGCGAGCACACCCACGCCCGCCTCGCTCTTCCAGAAGCGGCGCACATCGTCGCGAAAGCGGTCGTTCCACTCCAGCCAGTTTTCGGGGAACCGGCCCAGTTGGTAGCCACCGGGGCCGATGTCCCAGGGCTCGGCGATGAGGATCCGGTCCGCCAGGACCGGGTCGGCGGCGATCTCGGCGAAGATGGGGGCATCGGGCGCGAAGCCGGGTCCCCGCGCGAGGACGGGCGCGAGATCGAAGCGGAAGCCGTCGACACCGGCATGTTCGACGAAGTGGTGCAAGGCCGCGCAGGTCAGCGCGCGCACGGCCGGGTTCGCAAAGTCGAGCGTATTGCCACAGCCCGTATCGTTGATGAGCGAACCATCGCCCGCGTGGGCATAGGCGGCGTTGTCGAGCCCGCGCAGCGAAAGCACGCCGCCCTCACGGTCGCTTTCGCCCGAATGGTTGAAGACCAGGTCGAGCACCACGCCGATGCCGTGTTCACGCAAGGTGGCAACGGTTGCGCGCAGCTCGGCCACGCCGCCGGGGCACAGGCCGGGGTCAAGCGCCATCATCGCGACCGGATTGTACCCCCAGGCGTTGACCAGCCCGAGCGGGGGCAGGTGGCGCTCGTCGATCCAGGCGACGATGGGCATGAGTTCGACCGCTCCGACACCCAGCTTGCGCAAATGGGCGAGGACGGAAGGATGCGCGAGCGCGGCCACGGTCCCGCGCAGCGCTTCGGGCACCTCGGGATGGCACATCGTGAACCCGCGCACATTAATTTCGTAGACCAGCCCACCGGGGCGCAGGAGCGCAGGCTCGACCACCACGGGCTCGTACGGTGCCGGGACCCGCGCGCGCGGTACGAGGTGGGCGGTGTCTTCGCCAAAGCGGGCAAGCGCCGGGTCCTGCACGAAGCGGCGATCCAGCTCTAGGGCATAGGGGTCGACCAGCAGTTTGGCCGGATCGAACCAGAGCCCGTGCTCGGGCGCCCACGTTCCCTGCGCACGGTAGCCATAGAGCGCGCCGGAAAGGTCGCCGGGACACTCCAGCGTCCAGACCTCACCCTCGCGGTGCATTTCACGGCGCGTTTCGCCGCCCGTATCATCGAACAGGCATAGCCAGACCTGTTCGGCCCGGGGCGCGCGCACCGCAAAACGGGTGGCCCCGCCTTGCACCTGCGCGCCCAGCCGGATCATCCGATCAGGTCCCGGTAGAGCCGCGCGTAGGCCCGCCCGCTCGCTCCCCACGAGAAATCGGCCTTCATCCCGTTCTTCTGAAGGCGCTGCCAGTCGTCCTTCTGGCCGTAGAGCGCGACCGTGCGTTCGATGGCCGCGGCCACGTTCTGGGCGTCCACACCGTCGAACTGGATGCCTGTCGCCACACCGGCTGCCAGCGCCGCTGGATTGGCGTCGATCACGGTGTCGGCCAGCCCCCCGGTGCGGGCGACCACGGGAACACAGCCATAGGCGAGGCCGTAAAGCTGGGTCAGGCCGCAAGGCTCAAACCGCGAGGGAATGAGGATCGCGTCGCCGCCCGCCTGCATGCGGTGGGACAGCGCCTCGTCATAGCCGATGCGCACCGCGACGCGGCCCGGATGGCGCGCGGCCACCGCGCGCAGCTGCGCTTCGAGGTCGGCATCGCCCGATCCCAGCACCGCCAGCCGCGCGCCCTGGGCCACGAGGTGGTCGGCCATCTCGGGCAGGAGATCCATGCCCTTTTGCCAGGTGAGCCGGGTGATCGCGACGAAGAGCGGGCTCTCCTCTTCGACAAGGCCGAACTCGGCCTCGAGCGCGCGCGTGTTGAGCGCCTTTCGGCCCAGCGTGCGCGCGGTGTAGGTGGCCGCAAGGCTGGCGTCATGGGCCGGGTTCCACAGCTCCCCATCGATGCCATTGAGGATACCGTGGACCGCGCTGCCGCGCTCGGCGATCAGGCCTTCGAGGCCCATGCCAAAGCGCGGACTGCGGATCTCGCGCGCGTAGGTCGGGCTGACGGTGGTGATCGCATCGGCGCAGAAAAGACCCGCCTTGAGCATGCCGAAACCGCCATAGTATTCCACACCCTGCATGTGCCAGGCCCGGCTCGGCAAGCCCGTCTCGGCAAAGATCGCGGCCTCGAAGCGGCCCTGGAAGGCGATGTTGTGCACCGTGACCACGCTGGGCACAGCCGCGCCGCCGAAGGGCGCATAGCGGGTGTAGGCTGCGGCCATGGCCCCCTGCCAGTCGTGCGCATGGAGCAGATCGAAGCGCTGCGCCTTGCCGCGCAGCACGACCGCCCCGCCCGCGACATCGGCCGCGGCCCGCCCCAGCGCGCAGAAGCGGCGCCAGTTGTCGGGCCAGTCCTTGCCCGCCGCGTCGGCGTAGGGAAGCCCCTCACGCGTGAAGAGGTCGGGCGCGTCGAGAACATAGAGCGGATGCGCGCCCAGCTTGCCCGTAAGCAGGCGTGCCGGACCGCCGAACAGGTCCGGCCAGGTGTGGACCGCGCGCGCGCGGCCCAGCGCCTTGAGCACCGAAGGGTAGCCCGGAAGCAGCGTGGTGACCGCCACACCCTCGTCCGCCAGCGCGCCCGGAAGCGCCCCCACGACATCGGCGAGCCCGCCCGTCTTGACCAGCGGAACCGCCTCCGAAGCGACGGAGAGAACACGAATATCGGGCAAGGTTACAGCTCCAGCCGGTCGATCATGGCCTTGGTGATGAGGCATACGCCCTTTTCGGTACGGCGAAAGCGCACCGCGTCAAGCTCGGGGTCCTCGCCCACGACAAGACCTTCGGGGATGCGCACGCCCGAATCGATGACCACGCGGCTGAGGCGCGCGTTACGTCCGATGTTGCAGTAGGGGAGGATCACCGCCTCATTAACCTCGGACCAGCTGCCCATCTTCACCCCCGTAAAGAGCAGCGAGCGGCGCGCGAGCGAGCCCGAGACGATGCAGTCCTGGCTGATGAGCGAGGAGATCGCCTGCCCGCGCCGCCCGTCCTGGTCGTGGACGAACTTGGCCGGTGCAGCGACCACGGTGTCGGTCCAGATGGGCCAGTCGCGGTCGTACATATCGAGCTTGGGGACGGTGTCGGTGAGGTCGAGATTGGCCTCGAAGTAGGCATCCACGGTGCCGACATCGCGCCAGTATTCCTCGATCTCTTCGGCCGCGCGGATGCACGAGGCGGTGAAGCGGTGCGCCTTCGCCTTCCCGTGCCGGACGATGTAGGGGATGATGTCGCCGCCGAAATCGCGCCTAGAATCGGGATCGGCGGCGTCGCGCCGCAGCTGTTCGAAAAGGAACTCGGTCTCGAACACGTAGATGCCCATGGAGGCAAGCGCGTGCTCGGGATCGCCCGGGATGCCCGGCGGATCCTCGGGCTTTTCGAGGAACGAGGTGATGAAGTCATTTTCATCGACGTGCATCACACCGAACGCGGTCGCATCGGCGCGCGGGACGGTGAGGCAGCCCACGGTCACGTCCGCGCCCGATTCCACGTGCTCGCGCAGCATGACCTCGTAGTCCATCTTGTAGATGTGGTCACCCGCCAGGATCACCATGTAGCGCGGCGCATGGGCGGCGATGATGTCGATGTTCTGGAACACCGCATCGGCCGTGCCCTCGTACCACATGTACTCCGAGATGCGCTGGGAGGCGGGCAGGATGTCGAAGCTCTCATTGCGTTCAGGACGCATGAAGTTCCAGGCCCGGTTCATGTGCCGGATCAGGCTATGCGCCTTGTACTGGGTGGCAACGCCGATGCGCCGGATGCCCGAATTGATCGCGTTGGACAGCGCAAAGTCGATGATCCGGCTCATGCCCCCGAAGTAGACCGCAGGCTTGGCCCGGTTGTCGGTCAGCTCCTTGAGCCGGCTGCCGCGCCCACCGGCCAGGACGTAGGCCATGGCATCGCGCGCAAGGGGTTGTGGACTGGGGGTCTTCATCGTCCTTTTATCCTCTCATGGCCCACGGCCTGGTGCTATCCCGCGTATTCCAGCATGATCGTGGCAAGTGGCGGCAAGGTGACATGCGCGAGCCCGCCTGCGGCCTTGATCTGCCCGAGGTTGCCCTTGCCCGACCCGCCGTAATAGACCGAGTCCGTGTTCAGGATCTCACGCCAGTTGCCCTCGCCCGGCAGGGCAAGCGCATAGTCCTTCAGAAGGTTGGGCGTCATGTTGCTGATGACCACCACGGGCCTGGCATCCGGCGCCTTGCGCACCCAGGCGAAGACCGAGTTGGTCGCATCGTCGACGACCAGCCACTCGAACCCCTCCCCCTCGCAGTCGCGCCCGTGCAGCGCGGGTTTGTCGCGGTAGAGGCGGTTGAGGTCGCGCACCAGGTTGCGCACACCCTCGTGCGCGGGCGCCTCGCGCAAGTGCCAGTCGAGCGCCCTCTCCTCGCTCCACTCGCTGCGCTGCGCGAACTCCTGCCCCATGAACAGCAGCTTCTTGCCGGGATAGCCCCACATGAGGCCATAGTAGGCGCGAAGGTTCGCGAACTGCTGCCAGTCATCCCCGCTCATCTTGGAGAGCAGCGAGCCCTTGCCATGGACGACCTCGTCGTGGCTGAGGGGCAGCACGAAGTTCTCCGAGAAGGCGTACATCAGGCCAAAGGTGATGTCCTCGTGGTGGAACTGGCGGTGCACCGGATCGCGGCCCATGTAGCGCAGGGTATCGTGCATGAAGCCCATGTTCCACTTGAACCCGAAGCCCAGCGCAGTCCCGCGCGTGCCGTCCTCGGGCTCGTCGGCAGGCGCGCTCACGCCCGGCCAGGCGGTCGATTCCTCGGCAAAGGTCATGATGCCAGGATGCTCGGCGTAGAGCGTGCGGTTGACCGCGCGCAGGAACTCCACCGCTTCCCAGTTCTCGCGGCCACCCTCTTCGTTGGGCGTCCACTCGCCCTCCTTGCGCGAGTAGTCGCGGTAGAGCATCGAGGCGACCGCATCCACGCGCAGGCCATCGACATGGTAGCGCTCGGCCCAGAACAGCGCGTTGTTGACGAGGAAGCTCGCCACTTCCTTGCGGCCGAAATTGTAGATGAGGGTGTTCCAGTCCGGGTGGAAGCCCTGCCGCCAGTCCTCGTGCTCGTAAAGCGCGGTGCCATCGAAGCGGACAAGGCCGTGTTCGTCGGTCGGGAAATGGGCGGGCACCCAGTCGAGGATCACACCGATCCCGGCCTTGTGCGCCCCTTCCACGAAGCGCGCGAAGCCGGCCGGTTCGCCAAAGCGCGCAGAGGGCGCGTAGAGCCCCGTGGTCTGATAGCCCCAGGAGGGATCGTAAGGGTGCTCGGCGATGGGCAGGAACTCGATGTGAGTGAAGCCCATGTCGACCACGTAAGGGATGAGCTGCTCGGCCATCTCGTCCCAGTTGAGGAACCAGTTCCAGCGATCGCGCTGCCAGGACCCGGCGTGGACCTCGTAGATCGAGACCGGCACGCGGCGCGCATCGACGCTGGCCCAGTGGGTGCGGTGGGCCGCATCGTTCCAGTCGGGCTTTTCCACGCGCGCGGTGATCGAGGCCGTGCGCGGGCGCACCTCGGTCATGAAGGCGAAAGGGTCGGCCTTGAGCGGGCGGGCGATGCCATCGGGTCCGACGACGTGGAACTTGTAGGCGCGGTAATCGCGGATGTCGGGGATGAAGATTTCCCACACGCCGATGTCGCGGCGGTGGCGCATGACGTGACGGCCTGCGTCCCAGTCGTTGAAATCGCCCACCACGCTGACACGCTGCGCGTTAGGGGCCCAGACCGCAAAATGGACGCCCTTGGCGCCCTGGTGCTCGATGAGGTGAGCGCCCAGCTTGTCGAACAGGCGCATATGGGTGCCCTGCGCGATCAAGAGGTCGTCGAGGGGGCCAAGCACCGGCGCGAAGCTATAGGCATCGGTCTGGATCCAGTCGCGCGTCGCGGTCGAGCAGCGGTAGCGCACGGGCTGCGGCGTGCCCAGGAGATAGCCCTCGAACATGCCGCGCGGATCGATCCGGGCGACCTCGCCCAGGCACTGCCCGTCGATCGAGAAGGCCTCCGCGGTCTCGGCCCCCGGCAGGATCGCGCGCGCGAAGGTCCCTCCGGGGCCGGAGTGGACGCCCAGAAGCGAAAAGGGATCGCCATGCGTGCCATCGAGCAGGGCATCGAGAGAACTTTCAGGAGGCTTCACGTAACGTTCCAGATATCCTTGGCGTATTCGCCAATCGTGCGGTCCGAGGAGAACCAGCCGACATTGGCGATATTGCGGATGGCGCAGCTGCGCCACGCAGCGGGATCGCGCCAGCGCGCATCAACCGCGCGCTGCGCTTCGGCGTAGCTTTCGAAATCGGCCGCGCACATGAACCAGTCGTGCTCGTAGAGGCCGCCGATCAGCCCGGCGTAACGGTCACGGTCGTCGGGTGAGAAGACCCCCGAGGCGATCATCGAGAGCGCCTGGCCCAGCTCGCGCGAGCCTTCGATGATCGCGCGCGGATCGTAGCCGTTGGCGCGCCGCTCGGCGACATCCTCGGCCGTCAGGCCGAAGATGACGATGTTCTCGTCCCCGACCTTGTCCTTGATCTCGACATTGGCGCCGTCGAGCGTGCCGATGGTGAGCGCGCCGTTCAGCGCAAACTTCATGTTGCCCGTGCCCGACGCCTCCATCCCGGCGGTCGAGATCTGCTCGGAGAGGTCGGCGGCGGGAATGATCTTCTCAGCGAGGCTGACATTGTAGTTGGGCACGAAGACGACCTTGAGCAGGCCGCCCACCGAGGGGTCGGAGTTGACGCGCCGGGCAATGTCGTTGGCCAGTTTGATGACGAGCTTGGCGTTGTGGTAGCTCGACGCGGCCTTGCCGCCGAAGATCTTGACGCGCGGCACCCAGTCGCGCTCGGGATGGCTGCGGATCTGGTCGTAGAGCGCGACCGTCTCGATCAGGTTGAGAAGCTGGCGCTTGTACTCGTGGATGCGCTTGATCTGGACATCGAAGAGCGCGTCGGGATTGAGGCGAATGCCCATCGTCGCCTTGAGATGCTCGGCCAGCGCGACCTTGTTGGCGCGCTTGACCTCGGCAATGCGCTCGCCCAGCTGCGTGTCGGTGGCCAGTTCGTTGAGCGCCGAGAGCTTCTCCGCGTCCTGGATGAAGCCGTCGCCAATCGCCTCGCGGATGACCTTGGTGAGGCCCGGGTTGCACTGCTGGAGCCAGCGGCGCGGGGTGACCCCGTTGGTCTTGTTGTTGATCCGCGTGGGGTAGAGCGTGTGGAGATCGGCAAAGACCGTCTCCTTCATCAAATCTGTATGGAGCGCGGCGACCCCGTTCACCGAATGCGCGCCGACGAAGGCGAGGTTCGCCATGCGCACGCGCCGCTCCCCCGATTCGTCGATGAGCGAGATCGCCGCGATCTGTCCATCGTCGCAGCCCGCCTTGCGCGCCTCGCGCAGGATGCGGCTGTTGATCGCGTAGATGATCTGCATGTGGCGCGGCAAGAGCCGCTCGAACAGCGGCAGCGGCCAGGTCTCCAGCGCTTCGGGCAGGAGGGTGTGGTTGGTGTAGGAGATAGTCTTGCGGCAGACCTCCCAGGCCTCGTTGAATTCGAGCTGGTGAACATCGACCATGAGCCGCATCAGCTCGGCCACGGCGACGGACGGGTGCGTGTCGTTGAGCTGGATCGAGGCTTTCTCGGGCAGCGTGCGGATATCGCCTTCGTACTGCATGTGGCGGCGCACGATGTCCTGCACCGAAGCGGCGGTGAAGAAATACTCCTGGCGCAGGCGCAGTTCCTGGCCCGCCGGGCTGGAATCGGCCGGGTAGAGCACGCGCACCAGGCTGTCGGCGCGCACCTGCTCCGAAAGTGCGCCGAAGTGGTCGCCCGCGTTGAAGGCGTCGAGCTTGATCGGGTCGAGCGCGGTCGCGCTCCACAGCCGCAAGGTGTTCACCCGTTTCGCCTTGTAACCCACGACGGGGGTATCGACCGCAGTCGCCTCGACCTGCTCGGCCGGGTGCCAGGAGGCGATGTCCCCGTCCACTGTCACCTCGCCGCCAAAGCCGATGCGGTAGCTGCTCTCGAGCCGCTCGAACTCCCAGGGGTTGCCGTGTTCGAGCCAGGTCTCGGGCAGTTCCACCTGCCAGCCATCGTCGATGCGCTGGCGGAACATGCCGTTCACGTAGCGGATGCCATAGCCATAGGCCGGGATGTCGAGAGTGGCGAGGCTCTCCATGAAGCAGGCGGCGAGACGCCCGAGCCCCCCGTTGCCCAGCGCGGCGTCAGGTTCGAATTCCTCGATCTCGGCGAGGTCGAGCCCGTGCGCGGCGAGCGCCTTTTCCATCTCGCGGGTCATGCCCATATTCGAGAGCGCGTCGCGCAGGAGTCGCCCGATCAGGAACTCCATCGAGAGGTAGTAGACCCGCTTGCCGCCGGTCTCGTACGTGCGGCGCGTGGAATCGATCCAATCGTCGATGATGTGGTCGCGCAGCGCGTAGATCGCCGCGTTGTACCAGTCGTGGTGCTTGGCTGCGCGTTCGTCCTTGCCGACGCGGTGGCGCAACACGCGAACGATGTGATCGTCGAACTCGGAAGGACTGCCTGCCACGGAGATTCTCCTCAAACGGCAAGGACCCGGCCCCAGGCACCCGACAGGATGTCCCGAAGAACTGGCCCATGCACGGCCAAAAGCCTGAACGGAGCGCAACCGCGCCCGGGAATCCGAAACTACGAGGCACCATGGCTACCACAAGGTTGCAATGCAGCAAGCCAAATTGTGCAGCGCCGAACAAAAGAACCCCGCTTTCCAATGGACTTGCCCGCCTTCGCGTCCCCGGAGCCGCCCCCGAGACCGCTAGGCAAGCCCGGGAGCGCGGGCTAAGGATGGGCGATGCACGAACTCTCCCCATTCGATGCCGCCGCGTTCCTGATCGTGATGGCCGCAGCGCTCGGCTATCTCAACTACCGCACGCTGCGCCTGCCCTCGACGGTGGGGCTCACGATCATGGGGACACTCGCCTCGCTGCTGCTGGTCGCCTACGACCACCTGGTTCCCACCAGCACGCTTTCGGCGACCTTCGGCCGGTTCCTTGCCGACCTCGACTTCTCCAAGACACTGATGGACGGGATGCTCTCGTTCCTGCTTTTTGCGGGCGCGATGCACGTCAGCTGGGCGCACATGCGAAAAGGTGCCCTGCCAATCCTGGTCTTCAGCACCGTGGGCGTGCTCCTTTCGACCGGGCTTGTCGGCGCGGGGTTCTACGCGCTCTCGCTGGCTGTCGGCATCCCGGTACCGCTCACCTGGTGCCTCGTCTTCGGCGCGCTCATCAGCCCGACCGACCCGGTCTCGGTCATGGCGGTGATGAAGCGCGCGGCGATGCCCGAGACGCTGCAAGCGACGGTTGCGGGTGAGAGCCTGTTCAACGACGGCATCGGCGTCGTCGTCTTCACCATCCTCATCGCACTTGCCACCGGCACGGAAGAATTCACCTGGTCCTTCGCGCTCGGCCATTTCGCGCGCGAGGCGCTGGGCGGGGCGGTCCTGGGCCTGGCCGTAGGCGGCATCGGCTTTGCCGCGATGAAGTCGATCGATGAATACAACATCGAGGTGATGATCTCCCTCGCCGTTGTCATGGGCGGCTACAGCCTGGCCATGGCGACCCACGTCAGCGGCCCTGTCGCGATGGCGATTGCCGGGCTCATCATCGGCAACGCCGGGATCGCCCACGCCATGAGCGACACCACGCGCGATCACGTCATCAAGTTCTGGGCGCTCATCGACGAGATCCTGAACGCGGTGCTGTTCCTGCTGATCGGCCTCGAGGTCATCGCGCTTGATCTGGAGCCGGGCTACATGCTGGTCGGGCTCGCGACGGTGGGCATTGTCCTCGCGTCGCGCGCGCTGGCGGTCGGCGCGCCGCTGCTGGCGATGAAGCGGGCCATCGACATGGGCCCCCTCGCCTTCCCGACGCTGGTCTGGGGAGGTCTGCGCGGCGGTATCTCGATTGCGCTTGCCCTCTCGCTCCCGCTCGCCGATATCCGCTCCGAACTGCTCGCGGTGACCTACATCGTCGTGGTCTTTGCCGTCGTCATCCAGGGCGGCACCATTGCCCGCCTCATCTCCGCCATCCAGTCGCGCGAACCCCGCGCGGCCCAAGCCGGGTAACATCCCTGTGACATCGACCCCTCCCCCCGAAGGTCCTGATCCCGCCCAAGGCCCTGATCCGGCCATGCCCGAGACCCAGCTTCCCGGCGATGGCACAAGCGGCCCCGACACCGAGGCCCCGTTCACACCCAAGGGCCCGATCAACGAGATGTGGGCGGCCCGCCCGCAATGGGTGCGCCGGGGCGAGGCCTTCTTCCATGTCCTGCGCGTCAAGTTCGCGCACGCGGTGCTCCTGCCCGAACTGAGCCCGGACCAGGCCTACGACCTGCGCCAGACGGTGCGCCAGGAAGGCCAGCTCACCCACGGCTATGTGCTGATGTGCGCGCTCGCGGCGGGAATCGCGATCCTGGGCCTGCTCCAGTCCTCAACCGCGGTCGTCATCGGCGCGATGCTCGTCTCCCCGCTGATGAGCCCGATTGCGGCCATGGGCTTCGGCTTTGCCTCGCTCGACGGGCACCGCATCCGCGATTCGATCCGCGTCGTCGCCATTGGTGCAGGCATCGGCATTGCCACCGGCATCGTCCTCACCTGGCTCTCGCCCATCCGCAACGCGACGCCGGAAATCCTCGCGCGGACCGAGCCCAACCTGCTCGACCTCGCGGTCGCGCTGTTCTCCGGCATCGCCGGTGGCTACTCGACCGTCATCGGCAAGGGCGGGACCGCCATCGGGGTTGCCATCGCGACCGCGCTGATGCCCCCCCTGACGGTCATCGGCTATGGCATCGGCGTGTTCCAGCCAATGTTCGCGCTGGGCGCACTTCTGCTGTTCCTGACCAACCTCGCCGCGATCACCTTCGCCTTTGCCCTTATCGCGCGGCTTTCGGGCGCGGCGCGGCCCTTCGGCAAGGTCGAGTGGACGCCGCGCTATGCGACGATCCTTGTCGCGGCCTTCCTCGCGCTCGCCACCCCGCTCACCATGACGCTGATGAAGCTCACCAACGAGGCGCGCATCCGCTCGGCCGCACAGGAGGCGATCATCGCGGCCTGCGGCGACCGGGGCGTGACCATCGCCCAGCTCGACGTCAGCTCCAGCCTGCTCGGTTCGCCCAAGGTCAAGGCGCTGGTCATCGCCACCAGCTACACCGGCAACGCCGAGATCGCGGCCGAGAACGCGCTCAAGGAAACGCTGGGCGAGGACGTCGATGTCTCCTTGCAGCAAGTGCTCGCCGCCGACGTCCGCTCGCAGACGCAGGCCATGGTCGATGCCGCGATGGAGCGCACGACCGCGGGCATTGCCGCCGACGTTCCGCCCTACAAGGCGATCCGTCAGAAAGTCGGCCTGCCGACCCGCTCGATCTGGACCGACCGCGCGCAGCGCATGGTCTACCTCGAGCCTGTCCCTGCGCCCGACTGGCCCCTGGCCGACTACCGCGCCACCGAGAAAGCGGCGAGCCAGGGCGTCAACGGCTGGACGGTGCGCCTGATGCCCCCGCCCCAGCCGCGCCTGACCGTTTTGCTGGAGGCGAGCGAGGACGCGCAGGTCCCCGAGGACGCCATCGCGACCGACCTTGGCATCTGGGCGCTCCAGCGCTGGGGCCTTGGCGAAGTGACGATTTCCGGGGCCGATCCTGCCCGGCTGACGGCGCTCGCGCGCCTGCTCGCCGATGCCGGGATTGCCGCGCAGATCGATGGCGCGGTGATTCCCCCGCCCGAAGAGCCGCGAGCGCCTGCCGGGGATGGGGCTGAGGCCGCCCCCCGCGCCATCACCGCGACGATTGCGGTCTACGCGACCAGCCCCTCGCGGCTCGAGGCGCAGCGCGCCGAGCGGGAGGCCGCGGCGCGCGCGGCGGCGCTGGAGGAAAGCTTCTCAGCGCCCTGACAGCGCCCGAGGCGGAGTTCAGACCCGGGCGGCCTGCGCCCTGTGCATGGCCTCGACCTGCCCAAGCACGACCGCGCGGATGCGCCGTACGTGGAGCACGAGCGCGGCCTGGGCGGTTTCCAGCTCGCGCCGGGCAATGGCCTCGCACAGCATATGGTGTTCGCGCAGATGGTCCTGACGGGCATGCTCGGCGGCCGCGGCATCCATCGTCTTCCACGTGCCTAGGACGAACGCCTGGCCCACGTCCCAGACGCGCTCGACCATGGTCGCCAGCAGCGTCGAGGAGTGGCGGCTGTAGGTCATCCAGTGAAATTCGCGCCCGTGCTCGATCATGTCCTCGGCCGTTGTCGCGGTCTCGCCGGCGCGCACGACCGCGCGCAGGGCCTCGACGTCCTCCGCGCCGAAGTTGGCCATGCTGTCAGCCAGGAGCAGGGGCTCGAGACGCTCGCGAATGTCGAAAGCGGCAGCGATATCCGAGCGCGCGGGCGCAACGACCCGCGCACCGGTGTTGGCGCGCATCGTCACCAGTCCACGCGATTCCAGGATACGCAGCGCATCGCGCACGGGGATGCGGCTCGTGTTCAGCTCGGCGGCCAGCTCGTCCTGTTTGATCCGCAGGCCCGGCGCCAGTTCGCCCGACAGGATGCGCCGGGCCAGAATGGCGGCCACGCGCTCGCTCACCGCTTCGCTTGGTATCTTTGTCATTGCGAGTTCATTTTTTCCGTAATCTCGAAGGTCCAATTATTGGACGTGAGTATAATCCGACGCAATATCCTTTTTTTAGCGTTAACTCCGTGCCTCAGATCACGACAAATATGCCGATAGCAAGGGCGAGGCCGAGAAGCGGCACCAGCACCGTCAGCACGCCAAGAGCCGGGTAGGCCGCCTTGTGAGTCTCCCCGCAGATCGCGCGAATGGTGGTCACGACATAGCCGTTGTGCGGCAGGCTATCGAGCGCGCCGCTGGCGATCGCCACCGTGCGGTGAAGCTGCGCGGGATCGGCTCCGGCCTCAAGGTAGCCGGGCGCGAGCAGCGGCAGGGCGATGGTCTGCCCGCCCGAGGCCGAGCCGGTCAGCGCGGCGATCACGGTCACCGCCACCGCCGCGCCGATGAGGGGATCGCCCGGAAGTCCCTGCAGCGCCTCCAGCGCCATCTGGAACGCGGGCGAAAGTGCGGCGACCGAGCCGAAGCCAACGACCGCGCAGGTGTTGGTGATGGCCACCACGGCCCCGCTTGCCCCGCGCGCGAACGCGCCCGGCATGGCCGCGCGGGCCCGGTAGCCCACGCCCAGCGCCAGCAGGCTCCCCGCGCCCAGCGCCACGACCAGCGCCCACTTGCCCAGCGATTGCTGCGGCAGCGCCCAGGCGAGCCCCGGCACGCCCTGCGGATACTGGAACAGCATGAAGACGCCGAGCACGGCAAGGAGCGGCACGAGGCACAGCAGCGGCGGGGGAAGGTGCGGATGGTCATCAAGCGCGCTGTCGCCCTTGCGTACTTCGAAACGCTCCCCCCGCGCCAGCGCGCGGCGCATCATCCGGTCGAGCAGGAGATAGCCCAGCCCGGCCATCAGGCCTGCGACCAGCAGGCTGACCGGCCAGGCCGCGTAGGCATCGGTGCCCAGGTACTGCATCGGGATCAGGTTCTGGATCTCGGGCGAACCTGCGCTGGTCATCGTGAAGGTAACCGAGCCGAACGCGAGCGCGGCCGGGATGAACCGGCGCGGCAGGTCGGCCTCACGGAAGAGATGGACCGCGAGGGGATAGACCGCGAAGCCCACGATGAAGACCGACACCCCGCCATAGGTGAGAAGTGCCGCCGCCGCGACCACGGCCAGCACCGCATGGCGAAGGCCGATGCGCGCGACGACACCGCGCGCCACGCTCGCCGCCGCCCCGCTTGCCGCCATGACCTCGCCGAAGATCGCGCCGAGCAGGAACATCCAGAACCAGTCCGCGAAGAAGCCGGTGAACCCGGCCATGTAACTTGTCGCAAAGTCCCCCTCGCCCGCGTCCGCCAGCGGCGGCAGGAAGGCCAGACCGCTGGTCGCGGCCACCACCGCCGCGCAGGCGGGCGCGGCGAGCAGGATATGCACCCCGCGCACGGTCAGGAGAATGAGGAGAGCAAGAGCGGCAACAAGGCCGACAGCGCTGAACACGAAGACCATCTCCCAGAGGCAGGATAGCGACCACGGCCCTCTTTGCGGAGCCTTGCCACGCGCGATGGTGCCGCCTTGCCAGCCACTTGTCCATGGCGTCTTCCGGCCAGCCTTCCAAGTATATCCACGTGGTCCGGCGATGACGGGAAAGAGACGATATCCTGACACCATCACCGCCCGGCACAGGGACAGTTCATCCATGGTTCTCAAGCGCATCGCGCCCTCGCAGGTCGAGCAGGGCATGTACATTCACGCCTTCCAGGGCAACTGGTTCGCCCACCCCTTCTGGCGCGCACACTTCGTGGTCGAGGACGCCGCGCGGTGCAGCGAACTGCGCGCCAGCGGGCTCGACGCCATCGTTATCGACACCGACAAGGGCCGCGACCTGCCGGACGAGAAAACCGCCGCCTCCTCGCCCGCGCCAGCTCGTCCCTTGCGCCGCCCGCTGGTGGCCACCCCTGCAGCAGGCCCCAGTTCGCCTCCTCCCGCCGCCTCGCCTGCTGCGCCCCCCCGTCCTACCGCGCGCACCGCATCGGGGCCTGTCCCCCTCACCCGCGAATTCGGCTCGGCCCGGCGGCTTGCGGGCAAAGCCAACAAGATCATCTCCAAGGTCTTCCTCGAGGCGCGCCTGGGCAAGGCGCCGCGCGTGGCCGATGTCGCGCCGGTGGTGGAGGACATCTTCGCCTCGATCCAGCGCAACCCCTACGCCTTCTCGGGCCTCATGCGCTGCAAGGCCGAGAGCGAGGCGACCTACCACCACATGCTGTCTGTCAGCGCGCTGATGGTCTCGCTCGCCCGACAGATGCGCCTGCCACCGGGGGAAATGCGTCTGGCGGGCCTTGCCGGGCTCCTCCTCGACGTCGGCCTCGCGCGGGTCGAGGCGGATCTGCCCGAGGTTGCGCAGGCGGTCCTTTCCCCCGCCCAGGGCGAGGAGCGCGAACTGCTGGGCCGCCATTGCCTGATCGGGCGCGAGATGCTCGCCTCGGCAGGCGACGTGCCCGAGGAAGTGCTGCAGGCGGTCATGCGCCATCACGAACGGCTCGATGGCGAAGGCTACCCCCAGGCGCTCGACACCCGCGACCTCGATGTCTTCTCGCGCATGGCCGCGATCTGCGACAGCTACGACCTGATCGTCTCGGGCGCGGTCAGCGGGCGCGCACTCGACCCGTCCGAAGCCATGGAAACGCTGATGAGCCTGTCGGGCTCGCTCGACACCGAGATCCTCGCCCGCTTCAGGGAAGCGCTCGGGGTCTATCCGGTGGGCTCGTTCGTGCAGCTGCGTTCCGCGCGCGTCGCGCTCGTGGTCGACCAGTGCCCCGGCGACCCCGAACTCCCCACGGTCACCGCGTTCTACTCACTGGAGACGAACAAGCACGTGCGCGCAAAAACCATCGCGCTTGCCGAGTGCTATGGCGAGGATGCGATCGTGGGCGTGGCGGACCTCGACGCGCTTGACCTGCCAAGCCCGGAGGACCTGCGCGAAGCGCTCCTCTCGGGCCGCAGCCGGACCGATCAGATCCCGTACCAGAAAACCAATGTGGTCGAGAGCGCGGCCACCATGATGAGTACGAGCGGCACGCCCGAACGCAGGTAATCCTTGAAGGTGTAATCGCCCTCGGTGAGGATCATCATGTTGGTCTGGTAGGCAACCGGCGTCGCGTAACACAAGTTGCAGCCGAACAGCACGGCCAGCACCAGCGGCTCCTCGGGCATGCCCAACTGCTTGGCGATATTGAAGGCAATCGGGGTGCCGACGGCGGCGGCGGCGGTGTTCGAGGCGAAGTTGGTCATCAAGGTCACGAAGACCATGATCGCGGCGAGCACGCCTGCGGGCGGCAGGTACTGCAAGCCGCTCGACAGGATCTGGCCGAGCCATTCCGCCGCACCCGAAACCAGGATGAAGCGCCCGAGCGCAATGGAGCCGGCGACCAGGACGATGATCTTGGCCGAAAGCGCCCGGCCCACACGTTCAAAGCGCACGCAGCCCGTCGCGAACATGAGGATCGCGCCCGCCAGCGCCGAAATCGCAATCGGCACGAGGCCGAAGCTGGCAAGCCCCACCGAGCCGAGCATGATCGCGACCGCGAGCAGCGCCTTGCCCGAACGGGTTATTTCTTCCCCGCCCTCGATCTGGAGTAGGCCCTCGGTCTCGGCAAAGTGGCGCAGGTCCTCGGGCATGCCCATCATCAGGAGCACATCGCCCTCGGCCATCTCGGTGTCAGGGGTGTGCGCGCGGGTGTCGCGTAAGGGCTGGTGGACGTGGTGGATGCCCAGCATCGCCACGCCTTCGAACCCCGCGGTACTGGGCGTCAGGCCGATCAGGCGGCAATCGGGCGCGAGGATCATCTCGGCCACCATCAGGTCCTCGCGCGAGCGGGTGGAATCGGCCTTGATACGCTCGGTCAGCCAGCGCGGCGCGAGCGTGGCCGACAGCGTGCGCGCGGCCTCCTGCAGACCCTGGTAGGTGCCCTCGGCCAGAAGGCGACGTCCGACGTGGCTGCGGTTGCCCGGCGGCAGCCAGGCGCGCACGTCCTCGGGCAGGTTCCCGCGCGCTTCCTCGATGGTCTTGCCGCGCATCGGCGCATCGTCGGAGAGGCGCAGCTTGGCAAGGAAGCGGCGGCTTTCCACCGAGACCTGCTTGGTATTGTCGGGCAGCAGGCGCGGCATCACCAGCCACAGATACGGCAGCGCCACCAGCACCGAGATCAGCACGATCGGGGTAAAGTGGAAGACCGAAAGCGTGCGCATGCCCAGGTCCTGGGCAATCGAGACGACGAGCAGGTTGGTCGAGGTGCCGATGGTCGTCGACATGCCGCCAATGAGGATCGCGGCGTTGACCGGCATCAGCGTCTTGGAGGCAGGCATGCCCCCGCGCGTCGCCATTTGCGCCAGGATCGGGATCATCAGCACGAGCACGGGCGTGTCGTTGATGAGCATCGACATGAACAGGCACACGACGAGCGTGAAAAGCAGACCCAGGCTCTTGTTGAACTTCCACACTCGCGCCAGCGCGCGCGCCGCCGGATCGAGCGCGCCCGTCACGACGAGGCCCCTGCCCATGATCATCAGCGCGCAGATGGTGACCAGCGCGTAGTGCCCGAAGCCCTGGAACGCCAGTTCAAGCCCCGCGTACTTGGTCTCGCCGGGCATCGGCATGACGTAGAGCAGGAGGGCAATCGCCGCGATGGTCAGCAGCGAGACGATCTCGACCCGCAGCTTTCCATTGAAGAAGCCATAGAACATGGCCAGCGCGATGAACATCGCACTCGCTGCGTGAAAGCCGGGAAGGATCATGGACTTGGCCTTGCCTTACCCTTGCGCCTGTGTCCACTCCACACGGTAGAGGTCAAAGCGACGGTCGCGCAAGTTTCGCACCGCGCCCGACTGGCGCGCGGTCAGCAGCGAATCGAGCGAAAGGTCGGCAATCGCGATGGTCTCGGTGTTGGGCGCGGTGTCCGCCGCCACGCCATCGCGCGAGAACGGGAAGTCCGAGGGCGTCAGGATCGCGCTTTCGGCGTAGTGGACGTCCATGTTCTCCACGTTGGGCAAGTTGCCCACAACGCCCGAGGTCACGACGTAGCACTGGTTCTCGACCGCGCGGGCCTGGCAGCAGTAGCGCACGCGCAGGTACCCGCGCCGCTCGTCGGTGCAGAAGGGCACGAAGAGCATCAGCGCGCCCTGGTTGACGAGGTGGCGGGCCAGCTCGGGAAACTCGCTGTCGTAGCAGACCATGACGCCGATGGGACCGCAATCGGTGGGGATCACGTTGGCGCCGTAGCCGCCCTTGATGTTCCACCACTTGGCCTCGGACGGGGTGGGGTGGAGCTTTTGCGATTCGTGCACCGAGCCATCGCGCAGGAAGGTATAGGCAATGTTGCGGATCTCGCTCTTGCCGTCCTCGGTCTCGACGCGGGTGGGGTGCGAACCGCCGATGATGTTGATATTGTAGCTCACCGCCATGTTCTGCATGAACGTGACGAAGCGCTTGGTGTAGGTGGAAATCTTCTCGATCGCCTCGACCGGCTGGAGCTTCTTCTCCTCGACCGAGAGCAGCGCGAGGGTGAACAGTTCGGGGAAGACCACGAAGTCGCTCTCGTAGTCCGCCGCAACGTCGACCCAGTATTCCACCTGCTCCTCGAAATCATCGCGCGAGGAGATCTTGCGCATCATGAACTGGACGGTGGCGACGCGCACCTGCGAGGGCACACGCTCCTTGAGGCCAGGCACGGCCTTGCCGGTGTCGCGCGGGGCGAGCGGGTTGGTCCAGTACATCAGGACCGCGTTGCCGCCGCTTTCCTTGTCCTTGGGCAGATAGTCGCGCAGGATCCCGCGCGGCTCGTACCCGCCGTTCATCTGGAAATTGATGACCTGGTCCTTGGCCTGCTTGTCGATCACGGCCTGCAGATAGTCGGACGGGTTGGGGAAGGTCCGCTTGCGGCGGTAGTAGCCCGGCATGCGGCCGGCAAAGGCGATGCCCTTCAGCTCGAAATTCTGGCACAGTTCCTTGCGCTTGCGGTAGAGGCGCTGGCCGATGCGCAGGCGGCGGTAGTCGGGATCGACGCAGACCTCGAAGCCGTAGAGCACGTCGCCATCGGGGTCCGGGATGCGGCCGTATCCGCCGTTGGTGATCTCTTCCCAGGTGTGCGGCTTGAAGGCGAGCGCGGTGGTGATGATCATCGTGGCGCAGTGGCCCACGATCACGCCCTCGTACTCGGCCACGAACTGGCCTTCGGGAAAGTTGATGATCTGCCCGCGCAGTTCGGCCCGGGTGAAGGCGTCGGCCTTGCCGTAGACCTTGACGGACAGCGCCGCGATCGCGGGGGCGTCCCCGACCGTGGCCTCGCGGATGATGAGTTTGGCTTTGGTATGGTCCATGCGGGCCTTAATACGCGCCAAAGCCCCCCAGGTTCCAGTGTAGAGTTCACCATTCCCGAGAGATTGCACGCACTTGAGGGAAGCCCTGCACATCCATGTCACATGCTTCCGGCAAAACGGCTCGTCGCACACATGAGTCGGCTCACCGACCGAGAAAAAGCAGCGCGAATTCATCCCCTTGGCAAAAGTTCCCGAATTTTTCGCAGAATTCCGGGATACTTTTGACGGGCGCCCCCGTTGTCTTGGGGAAGGAAGGAGACACACCGATGAGCGCTACCCTGATCGCCCTTGCCCTGTTCGGATGCAGTGACGATGGCACCGCGTGCCGCCGCCTCGAGGCGCAGGCTCCGGTCGCGACCTTCCAGACGCGAGCCGAATGCGACCGCCAACTCGAAGACGCGCTGGAGACCGACGCAGCCCTGCGCGCCGATGCGCCGACCGTCTACGCCCAGTGCCTCCCCTCCGCCCAGCTTGCCGCGCTGGGCACCGGAGAAGTCGACCTCACCCGCGTCGGCAAGGTTCAGTTTGCGCAGAACTGACCATGCGTGCGTGAATTGGTCGTCAAATGCGGCATCTCGAATGAGGGGGGAAGCGGACGCTAGCCAAACCGAGCTAGTCCACTTTCATGGGCTGCTGCCAACTCTTTGATCGGCCCAGCCCCTCCTCTGTGGTGACCTCGGCGTGGTAAAATCGTCCACCAACAATCTCCGTGGGCTCACCGGCTCGTCTCAAGCCCTGTTCAGGCTGCGCAAAGTTCGCCTTGGAAATTTGGGTGCAATCATCTTCGAAATGCGTTGCGAAGAGCGACATCACAGGCTTGTCAGTCACATCGTCGATAATATCGGCTTGCCACAAGCAGACGGTGGGAAGCGGGCGAGGGAAGAATCCAAGTGTACGGAAAGAGAGAACGGGCAGCCCGCCCAGTAACGCAACGTTCACATCTATCGCCCGCGAGCATCCCGTCAACGCAAGGACGAAAATAGGCAAAATCAACAGGCGGGGTGGGGGCATAGGAGCATAATAGGCATGCGTTTAGTGTCCGCAACGGGGTGGAACCGGACATCAAAGATAATTTCTCACGCCGTACGAGACGCCTTCGGCCGCTGCGAGCGTCTCGCTTCTCGCGAAGACCTGCGCGCAAGCGCGAGTTTTGAAAGGCTTGGGGAGCCCGAGGGCGATGGCCCTCGGAACTTCACCTTCTACTTTACACGAATCTGGCAACCCCAGCCCGCATCACCCCCGGCCGCGATAGCCCTGCACGCCCTGGTCGGGTACCCACAGGCCTTCGGGCGCTGCGCCCGACTGCCAGAACACGTCAATGGGGATGCCGCCGCGCGGGTACCAGTAGCCGCCGATGCGCAGCCAGTGAGGCTTCATCTCGTCGAACAGGCGCTGGCCGATGCCTACCGTCACGTCCTCGTGGAAGCCGTTATGGTTGCGGAACGAGCCGAGGAAGAGCTTGAGGCTCTTCGATTCGACGATGGTCTCACCCGGCGCGTAGTCGATGACGAGGTGCGCGAAGTCGGGCTGGCCGGTCACCGGGCACAGCGAGGTGAACTCGGGCGCGGCAAAACGGACAAGATAGAGGGACTTGGCCCGCGGATTGGGCACATAGTCGAGAACCGCCTCCTCAGGAGAAGCGGGAAGCGCGCTCTGCTGGCCCAGATGCACGGGCGCCAGCGACGGGGAAGAGGATGTATCGCTCATGCCCCTGCGCATGGACCGGGAGGCCGTGCGAGGCAAGAGGTCTCGCAAACGCAACCGTCCAGCGCGCCGCCCCCGGCCACGGCGCAGGCATTAAGTCACGGTTCACCGCGCACGGCGTTGGGAGAGAGGCATGAGGGGAATCAATCAGGTCATCACCGCCAGCGCCTTTGCGCTGCTTACGCTGTCCCTGGCACAGGCCGCATCCGCGCAGGAGCGCGCGCCCTGGAGCCTGCCCGCTGGCCCGGCCAGCCAGAGCGCGCCCGACGTGGCCGGCCCGGTCGATCCGGAGGACCCGACCACTCTGCCAGGCGGCGTGCAGCCGCTGCCGCCGCTGCCCATCCCCACGCAGTCGCCCGCGCCCGCTGCGCCCGCCCCATCGCCATCCGCCGCGCCGACGCCTGCGGCAGATCCTTCGGCCACGCCCACACCCGACGCTCGCCCCACAGCCCGGCAAGCCCCTTCCCCCGCCCCGTCCGAGCGGACTCGCCCCGAGCCGAGCCGCCCTGCGCAAGCCCGCCCTGCGCAAGAGAGTGCGCCGACACCCACCCCGCCCCGCGCCACACCGTCACCGGAGGACGCCGAGGCCCGCGAAACCGCGAGCCCGGTCGCTCCATCCCCCGCGCCGGAGCCAGCATCGGCCACGCCCACGCCCCCCGAAGCCACGTCCGAGGCATGGCCGCTGTGGTGGTGGGCCCTTCCCGCCGGGTTTCTGGCGCTGCTCGTTCTCGGCGGCTTCGCGCTGGCGCGGCGCAAGGATAAGGGCAAGAAGGCCGCGCCCCAACCTGCCACGCGTCCGGCAACCCGACCGACGCCGCGACCCGCAACCGCAACGACGCCATCGCCGGACGTGGCCCCGCCCACTCCGACTCCGGCCCCGGCTCCGGCTCCGGCTTCCAACCGCCCGCAGGCGCACGGCGAGATCGCCTTCGAGGCCGTCTCGCTGCGCCTCTCGCTCGTCTACGCCTCGCTGCGCTTCCGCTTCTCGCTGCGCGCGCTGACCGATATCCCGCCCGCCAACCTCCACGCCGACCTCACTTCCGCGCATGGCTCGGCCAGCCGCGAGGAGCAGCTCGCGCCCGCGCTGGAAGGCCTGCCCGTGATCGCCGCGATCCCGCGCCTCCAGGAAGGTGAGGACATCGTGCGCGAGGGCGAACTGCAACTCCCGCTGAACGCAATCCGCGCGGTCAATGAAGGCAATGCGCGCTTCTTCGTGCCGCTCGTGCGCCTCGCGCTCGTGGCCGACATGGCCCATCCCGAGGCGAGCGCGGACCAGCCCGAACTCGGCCTGGGGCTCGTCTTCACGGTCGGCCAGCCGGCCCGCGCGGGCGCCGATGCCCCAACCTCCGCCCTCGCGCCCATCCGCATCGACACCGGCCCGCGCGACATGGCCGTCCTCGACGTGCGCGAAATCGCGGCCGGGCGGCGCAAGCATCTCTTGCCTCTCGATTTCGCGGGCGCGCCCGGTTAGGCTGCGCGCTCATCCCCCTCACACGAAGCCTCCCCAAGCGAGGCGCGGAGTTGAACTTGAGCGACAGCACGGATCTGAAGACCACGCGCACGGCCACCCGGGTCGTGGGTGCGGGACGGCGCAAGGAATGGACAGGCGCCGTCGTCAACCCGCCAGTCTGGCGCGCCTCGACCCACCTTTACGAGGACACCGCCGCGCTTGCGCGCGGAAGCCAGTACAACGAGGACGGGCGCTTCTTCTACGGCCGTCGCGGCAGCCCGACGCAGTGGGCCTTGTGCGAGGCGCTCACCCAGCTCGAACCGGGGGCTGCGGGCACAGTCATCTACCCTTCGGGCGTCGCGGCGATCTCGGGCGTGCTGCTCACGCTTCTGAAACCGGGCGATGTTCTGCTCATCAGCGACAACGCCTACGACCCCTCCCGCTCGATGGGCACCGGACTCCTCGCCGATTTCGGGGTGGAGACGCGCTTCTTCGATCCGCTCGACATCGAGGGCTACAGCGCAGCCTTCTGCGCCAAGACCCGCGCCGTCCTGCTGGAGGCGCCGGGCAGCCTCTCCATGGAGATGTGCGACCTTCCTGAACTCGCCGGCATCGCGCGCGAAAAGGGCGCGATCTCGGTGCTCGACAACACCTGGGCGAGCCCGCTCGGCTTTGCCGCGCTGGAAAAGGGCATCGACATCTCGCTGATGGCGCTCACCAAGCACGTGGGCGGGCACTCGGACCTGATGATGGGCTCTGCAAGCGCGGGCCCCGAACTCTACGAAGCGCTGCGCAAGCGCGCGCAGCAGCTGGGCAATGTCGTCTCGCCCGACGACGCCGCGCTGGCCCTGCGGGGTCTTCGCACGCTGAGCCTGCGCCTGCGCCAGGAAGCGGCCAGCGCCCTCAAGATCGCGCAGTTCCTGCAAGAGCGCGCGGAAGTGGCGCAGGTCCTATGCCCGATGCTGCCCGGTGCGCCCGGCCACGATGTCTGGGCCCGCGATTTCACCGGCGGCTGCGGCCTCTTCAGCTTCGTCTTCCGGGGCGGCTCGATGGAGGACCGCAACCGCTTCGTCGACGCGCTCCAACTGTTCGGGATCGGCTTCTCCTGGGGCGGCTATGAAAGCCTCGCGCTTCCGATCCAGCCCAAGAGCGCGCGCTCGGTCATGCCCTGGCCGCCAGTCAGCGCCAACGACGCGGCCGCCGACCGCCATGGCGTGCGCCTTGCCATCGGCCTGGAGGATCCCGACGATCTCATTGCCGACATCGAACAGGCGCTTGCCGCCTGGCAGGGCGCATGAACGTCACCGCCGCACTGGCGGCCGCCGCGATGATGGCGAACGAGATGGCCGCAGGTAAGAGCCCCGATCCCGAGGCCACCGGGGACGTCCTCACCGCGCCCTCCCCGACGCCCACGGTCACCCAGTACGTCGAGCAGCCGCTGGCGGGCGCAGACGGCCTGCGCGATGCGGTTGCCTCGCACTCGAACACGATTGGCGGCTTCATCAACACGCTCGATGCCATCGCGATTGAGGTCGGCTCCACGCGCCTGTCGCTCTGGGACCTGGCTGTCGTGGCCATCGTCATGGCGCTGGTCATCTCGATCGCCTGGATGACAAGCAAGCTCTCGCACCGGGTGCTGAGCAGCGCGACGCGGCTCGACATGACGCAGCGCCTCCTCATCGAGAAGGGGTTGAGCCTGCTCATCTGGGGCATTGCCATCCTTGTCGGGATCGATGTTCTGGGGATCGACCTCACCGCGCTCACCGTGTTCTCGGGCGCGTTCGGCCTTGCCATCGGCTTTGGCCTGCAAAAGACCTTCGGCAACCTGATCGCAGGCATCATCCTGCTCATGGACAAGTCGATCAAGCCGGGCGATGTCATCGCGATCACCGACCAGGCGGGCAATTCCACTTTCGGGCAGATCCGCCGGATCGGCATCCGCGCGGTCTCGCTGACCACGCGCGACCAGAAGGAATACCTGATCCCGAACGAGAACCTGATGATCAATCAGGTCGAGAACTGGTCCTATTCCAGCCGCAACGTGCGCATCCAGGTACCGGTTGGGATTTCCTACAATTCCGACATCGACCGTGCAGAGAAGCTGATGCTGGAAGCCGCGCGCTCGGTGAAGCGCGTCCTCGATGCCCCGCCGCCCACCGCGTGGCTGGAATCCTACGGCGACAGCTCGGTGAACTTCATCATCCACTGCTGGATCACCGACCCCGAGGAAGGCATCGGCAACGTGCGTTCCGAGGTCCTCAAGACCCTGTGGCACAAGTTCCAGGAGGAAGGCATCGAGATCCCCTTCCCCCAGCGCGATATCAACCTGCGCACCAACGAGGCGCTGCGCGACCTGGTCGAAGCCCTGCGCGGCCGCGAGGGGCGCTGAGCCTCAAGCCGACGCGCTCGGGCCGTTGCACTTTGCCCGCGGGGCCGGTTCAGTCGTCGTGGCGGCGGTTGTGCATCTGCCCGGTGGCGGACGGCGCGGCAACGAAGCGCGGCCGGTCGCGGCGCTCCATCTCCAGCCGGTTGCGGCCCTTCGCCTTGGCGGTGAAGAGCGCCATTTCGGCGCGCTCCATCGTCGAATCGAGATCCTCCGAGATCTGCGCGACACCCGCACTGGCGGTAATCGCGAATTCGCATTCGCCCACCTTCTGGCGGCGTTCGGCCAGCGTCGTCACCACGCGCGAGCAGATCGCCTCGGCCTGTTCGGCGGTGGTGCGCGGGAGGAGCACGGCAAAGCGCTCCGAGCCGATCCGCGAGATGATGTCGTCACCGCGCAGCATCTCGCGCAGCAGGTCGGCAAAGACGCGCAGCACCGCATCGCCGGTGTGCTGGCCGTACTTCATGTTGATCGAGCGGAAGAAGTCGAGACTGAAAAGGCCAAGGCACCCCTTCATCTCGCTGCCCAGCATGTGTTCGAGCATCGAGACGAACGCGGACCGGTTGGTCAGGCGCGTCAGCGTATCGGTGTAGGTCGCCGCGAAGAGCTGGTCACGCAGCTCGCGCTGCTCGTCGATGCTGCGCATCAGGCTGATCGCGCCATAGACCTCGCCGCTCTCGTCGCGCAGCGCCCGCGCCCGGAAGCGGTACCAGCTTTCGCGCTGGTCGGGGGTGTGCGCGGCGACCTCGATCCAGGCCCCGTCCTCACCGCCTGCAACCGCATTGCCGTGGGCGTGGGCGACCTGCGACTTGCCCTCCTCGCCGACAAGATCGAGCAGGTGTACGCCGACATGGGCGTTGGTGCCGACATCGAAGCCGAGCTGCGCGATCGCGGGGGAGGCATCGACGATGTACCCCTTGAGGTCGGTCTTGACGACGATGTCCCCGCTGCCATCGGCCAGGAGCCGATAGAGCGCGACACCTTCCTGGAGATTGAGCTTCTCGATCACCGCGTGCGCCCGGTCACCTAGAGTTCGATCATGATCCGCACCTTTTCAGGGGCGGTTTCGACTGCGCTGGCGATCTGTTCGCGGCAGCGCGCGATGAGTTCGGCAAGCCCCGGTGTGAAACGGTCGGGGCGCAGATCATCAACGGGGACGCCAAGGGCATCGGCAATTCCGCTCATGCGCTCCTCGATGGGGCGCGCCCGGCCCTGCTCCCAGGCCCACACGGTGGGCTTGCTCACGCCCAGCTGGCTCGCGAGTTCGCCCTGGGTGAGCCCACGCAGCTTGCGCAGACGGTGGATCCGCTCGCCCAGGCTCTCCCCGCCGACCGTCGTGTCGGGCGCGGGATGGGCCGGCAGGACGCCAGTCTGGAGCTGGACTGCGCTGCGCAGTTCGACCGCGCTCAACGCGCTTTCGGGCACCGGCGCCAGGAAGGCACAGCCGTAGAGCCGGCCGCTCGACCAGATAACGCGCGCGGGCAGCGCGCCCACTTCGGGAAGGGCGATCTCCAGCGTCTCGCCGATCTCGAGGTTCTCCTCGGTCTCGAGCAGCGCGCCGGTCTCGCTGAAATTGTGGATGGCGACCTGCGCCTCGCTTCCAGAAGGCAGCTTACCACGGGTTTCCAGGAACAGGCGCCGACGCTGCGCGCGCGCCAGCCCCGATGGGTCCTCGACGGTATCGAAATGAGCGGCAATGGCCAAGGTCACGGTACTCCACTAAGGGGTGAAGCACTGGCGCATCGGGGTAAAGATTCCGTTAGCACGACCCTATAATTGCATGCCGGGCAGCTAACCCGGTGAACCCGCAAAGCGCATAAAGCCTTGTACCCTTGCGGACTACGCGGAACGGAACCGTTATCTGCGCATTCAATGTTTACAATCCTGTAACCAGCACGCCCCTAGGTACGCTGCAAATGATTGGGGCGCATCTCACGTGTTAGCGATTCTTTCCTGCATCCAGGACCAGCATGAAGTGCGCTTCGTGATCGTGGCCGGATTGATCTGTATTCTCTCGGCCGCGACCACGGTCCTCTTGTTGCGTCACGCCCGCGAGGCAGTCCTGCGCGAACGCCTCAACTGGATTGCCCTTGCCGGGGTCTCCTCGGGCTTCGGGATTTGGGCCACGCACTTCATTGCCATGCTCGGCTACGCGCCGGGGGTGATCATGGGCTACGACACGCTCCTGACGCTGCTCTCGCTTGTCCTGGTCGTGGTCACGTCGACGCTGGCCTACGCCACCGTGATGCGCACGGGACGCCCCAACACGGCATCGATCACGCTGAGCGCCATCCTGTGCGGGAGCGGCGTCAGCGCGATGCACTACTGCGGGATGCTGGGCCTGGAACTGCCGGCCCGAATCTCCTGGGACGGGACCTATATCGTCGCCTCGATCCTCGCCTCCATACTCCCCCTCTTCCCCGCCTTTCACCTGGGTCTCAAGCGCCGCGGCACCGTCAGCTTTGCAGGCGCCGCAGCGCTTCTCGCGCTGTCCGTCGTGGCCCTGCACTTCATCGGCATGACCGGCCTCACGGTGATCCCTGCCAACCTGCCCGTCCACACCAACTTCATCTCCCCGCGAGCCATGGCCTTTGCGGTCAGCGTGATCTCGATGGGCCTGGTCGGCCTGGCCATCACCGTGGTCATCCTCGTGCGCAAGACCGAGGCCGTGATCCGCGCCAGCGAGCGCCAGTTCACCCTGCTGGTCAAGGGCATCTCGGACTACGCGCTCTACATCCTTGATCTCGAGGGAAGGGTCGCCAGCTGGAACGCCGGCGCAGAGCGCCTCAAGGGCTACACCCGCGAGGAGGCGCTGGGCCGCGAACTGGGCAGCTTCTATACCCCCGAAGACCGCAAGGCTGGCCTTCCCGAACGTGCCCTGGGGATTGCCGCGAGCACCGGCAAGTTCACCGGCGAGGGCTGGCGCATGCGCCGCGACGGAACGCGGTTCTGGGCCCAGGTCACGATCGAACTGCTCAAGGACGAGAAAGGCCGCTCGATCGGCTACGCCAAGATCACCCGCGACGTCACCCAGCACAAGGAAGCGCAGGACCGCATCAATGCGATCGGCATGCAGCGCGACGCCGCCCTTGACCATATGCACCAGGGCCTGTGCCTGTTCGACGCCGACGAACGCCTGGCGCTCTTCAACACCCGCTTCCTGGAAATGTACGATCTTGGCCCGGATGACCTTCGGATCGGCATGACGCAGGACGAGGTGATCGAGGCCGCGCGCACCTCCGGCCTTGGCCAGTCGCTGGCCCCCGATCACCTCGAAACGACCGGCAATCTCGTCCAGATGAGCCTGCGCGACCCCAGCCTGTCCCCGGTCATGGCTGAATATTCGGACAGCTTCATCGTCTCGATCGCCAGCCGCCGCCTGCCCGACGGGGGCTGGGTCTCGACCTTCGATGACATCACCAACCAGCGCAAGTCCGAGGCGCGCATCGAGCACATGGCGCTGCACGACGGGCTCACCGGGCTTCCCAACCGGACCCGCCTCAACCTGTGGCTGGAGGAATCGATCGCGACCGCCCGCCACCATGGGCGCAAGCTGGCCATCGCGGTGTTCGACCTCAATCGCTTCAAGGACATCAACGACAGCTTCGGCCACGCCTGGGGCGATATCGTCCTTGCCGAGATCGCACGCAGGCTGAACGAGACCCTCGCCGACGGCGAATTCGCCGCGCGGCTGGGCGGCGACGAGTTCGGCGCCGGCAAGATCTACACCACCGATACCCAGCTCACCGAATTCCTGCGCCGTCTCGAACGCTGCTTTGCCGAGCCGATCGAGCACGAGGGCCAGACCCTCCATTTCGGCGCCAGCATCGGCGTTTCCACCTTCCCGGATGACGGGATCGACCGCGAAACGCTTCTCAACAACGCGGATCTCGCGATGTACCGCGCCAAGGGCCAGATCGGCGAGAACGTGTGCTTCTACGAGCCGAGCATGGACGAGAGCGCGCGGGCGCGGCGCAAGCTCGCCAGTGACCTGCGCCAGGCCATCGAGCGCAACGAACTGGAGCTTCTCTACCAGCCGCAGTGCTACATCGAAGGCGGAAAGCTTTCAGGGTACGAAGCGCTCCTGCGCTGGCATCACCCGACCCGGGGCCTGGTCTCGCCGGTCGAATTCATCCCCATTGCCGAGGAAGCCGGCCTCATCCTGCCCATCGGCGAATGGGTGCTGCGCCAGGCCTGCCTGGAAGCCAGGCGCTGGGACAACGACCTGCGCATTGCGGTCAACCTCTCAGGGATCCAGCTGGTCCAACCCGACATCGCCCAGACGGTCACCCGCGTCCTGCTCGAAACCGGCCTACCGCCACGACGCCTCGAGCTCGAGATCACCGAGACCTCGATCATCTCGGACAAGGCCCGGGCCCTGCACAACCTGCGCCAGATCAAGGCCCTGGGCGTCGCCATTGCCATGGACGACTTCGGTACCGGCTATTCCTCGCTCGACACCCTGCAGTCCTTCCCCTTCGACAAGATCAAGATCGACAAGTCGTTCCTGCTCCAGTCCGACAGCAACGCGCAGGCCCAGGCCATCATCCGCGCGGTGCTCGGACTTGGCCAGTCGCTGCAGATCCCGGTCCTCGCCGAAGGGGTGGAGACAGCGGGCCACCTCGACCTTCTGGTGAGCGAAGGCTGCCACGAGGCTCAGGGCTATTTCCTGGGCCGCCCCGGCCATGCGCCAAGCCGACTTCTGGCCGAAAGCAGCCTTTCCACCGGCGAGAGCCCGCATGGCCCGCTCATCACCGCGACACCTCTCACCGCCACCTGAGGACAGGACACCGCCCCTGCCCTCAGGCCGCAAGCCTCCGAAAACGGCCCCTTTCACGGGGCACTAAAGATGCCTTTGGGCACACCCAAGGCATTCTGGCTGGCATCACCTTAGCAAGCTGGCCATGTCGGGGACCATGACCGTTCATTCCGCTCTTCCCGGCCACGCGGGGCCTGTCGGCACCGTCCACCTGGTCGGCGCCGGTCCCGGCGACCCCGACCTGCTCACGCTGCGCGCGGCGCGGCTGGTGATGGGCGCCGCGCTCATCGTCCACGATGGCCTCGTCGATCCGCGCATTCTCGAGATGGCGCGCCCCAATGCCCGCCTCGTCTCGGTCGCCAAGAGCCGTTCGCGCCACACCATGAAGCAGGAGGACATCAACGCCCTGCTGGTGACCGAAGCCCTTGCCGGGCAGGACGTGGTGCGCCTCAAGGGCGGCGATCCCTTCGTGTTCGGCCGGGGCGGCGAGGAAGCCGAAGCCTGCCGCGCAGCCGGTGTGCCGATAGAGGTCGTGCCCGGTATCTCTTCCGCGCTGGGTGCTTCGGCCGCGAGCCAGATCCCGCTCACCCACCGCGACCACGCCTCGATCGTCAGCTTCGTTGCGGGCCAGTGC
The DNA here is from genome assembly GCF_020524485.1 of Novosphingobium profundi. Taxonomy (GTDB): domain Bacteria; phylum Pseudomonadota; class Alphaproteobacteria; order Sphingomonadales; family Sphingomonadaceae; genus Novosphingobium; species Novosphingobium profundi_A. Next base: position 60,535 of record NZ_JAIVLF010000007.1, read on the forward strand.
AAGGGCCTGTCCGAGCAGGACTGGTCGGGCCTTGCCGGCAAGGGCCGCACGCTGGTGATCTTCATGGGCCTCGCCACGGCCGCCCAGATCAGCGAGAAGCTGATGGGCGATGGCCTGGCCCCCGATGTTCCCGTCGCCGTCATCGAGAAGGCGACCCGTTCCGACATGCGCGTCCTGCGCGCCCCTCTTGCCGGACTTGCCGAACTGGTCGCCGACCACGCCGTCAAGAGCCCGGCTCTCATCGTTATCGGCGAGGTTGCCCGCATCGAGGGCGGCCTTGCCGACCATACCATTCGCGCCATGGCGCTGGAGGCAGAGCAGTGAAGATCGTGACCGCAAATGACCTCAAGAGCGGGGCCGTCATCTGGTGGACCGGCGTGGGCTGGTCGCTCGATGTCGACGAAGCCGCCGATGTGGGGGATGATGGCGCCAAGGTCATCGCCCGCGAGGAAGGCGCGCAGAACGCCGTCTCGGCCTACGTGATCGACGCCGAGAAGGACGACCAGGGCGTGCGCCCCGCGCACATCAAGGAACGCATCCGCGCCTTCGGCCCGACGGTCCGCCTGGACCTGACGGTCAAGCCCGCCGACGCCAACGCCGTGAACTGGGTGATCTGATGTACAAGTACGACGAATATGACCAGCAGATGGTCGACACGCGCGTCGCGGAATTCCGCGACCAGGTGCGCCGCCGCCTTGCCGGTGAACTGACCGAGGACCAGTTCAAGCCGCTGCGCCTGCAGAACGGCCTGTACCTCCAGCTCCACGCCTACATGCTGCGCGTCGCGGTGCCCTATGGCACGATGAACTCGGCGCAGATGAAGGTGCTGGGCGACATCGCGGACAAGTACGACCGCGGCTACGGCCACTTCACCACGCGCACCAACATCCAGTACAACTGGATCAAGCTGGAAGACACGCCCGACGCGCTGGCCGATCTCGCCAAGGTCGAGATGCACGCCATCCAGACCAGCGGCAACTGCATCCGCAACATCTCCTCGGACCAGTACGCGGGCGCTTCGGCCGACGAAGTCGTCGACCCGCGTCCCTACGCCGAGCTGCTGCGCCAGTGGTCGAGCTTCCACCCCGAATTCCTGGTCCTGCCGCGCAAGTTCAAGATCGCGGTCATCGCCAGCGAGATCGACCGCGCCGCGATGCGCCTGCACGACATCGGCATCAACCTCGTCAGGAACGAGGCGGGCGAGGTCGGCGCCGAGTTCTACGTGGGTGGCGGCATGGGCCGCACGCCGTTCGTGGCCAAGAAGATCAAGGACTTCGTGCCCATCGACCAGATGGTCACCTATGCCGAGGCCTGCGTGCGCGTCTACAACCGCTATGGCCGCCGCGACAACAAGTACAAGGCGCGCATCAAGATCCTCGTCCACGAGCTGGGCCTTGAGGCCTACTCGAAGGAAGTGGACGCCGAATTCGCGCACCTGCTTACCCAGCCGATCGAGCCGCCGCTCGCCGAGCTGGAGCGCATCCAGGCGATGTTCGTCGACCCCGCCTTCGAGACCGGCCTGTCGGACGACCTGGACCTTTCCGATCCCGATTTCCGTCTCTGGGTGGAGCGCAACACCTTCGCCCACAAGGCGCCGGGCTATGTCATCGCGAACGTCTCGCTCAAGCCCATCGGCGGCATTCCCGGCGATGCGACGAGCGACCAGATCCGCCTGATGGCTGAGCTTGCCAAGGACTACAGCTTCGATGAACTGCGCGTCACCCACGCCCAGAACATCGTCTTCCCGCACGTCAAGAAGAGCGATCTCTACGCGCTGTGGCAGAAGCTGGAGAAGGCCGACCTCTCGACGCCCAACCTCGACACCGTGGGCGACATCATCGCCTGCCCGGGCCTCGACTACTGCAGCCTTGCCAACGCGCGCTCGATCCCGGTCGCGCAGAAGATCTCCGAGCGCTTCGGCAGCGCCGAGCGTCAGGCCGAAATCGGCGAACTCAAGCTCAAGATCTCGGGCTGCATCAACGCCTGCGGGCACCACCACGCGGGCCACATCGGCATCCTCGGCGTCGACAAGAAGGGCAAGGAGAACTACCAGCTCCTGCTCGGCGGATCGGAAGGGGCGGACACCTCGCTCGCCAAGATCACCGGCCCCGGCTTCGACGAGGACGGGGTGGTCGACGCCACCGAAAAGGCCATCGACGTCTACCTTGCCAACAAGCAGGGCGATGAGCGCTTCCTCGACACCTACCGCCGTATCGGCATGGCCCCGTTCAAGGAGGCAATCTATGGTTGATGTACAGTTCCGCTTCCGCGACGACGAAGCGGTCAACGATCCCGCCGTGACGGTCAGCGCCTTCACCGAGCAGTCCAACGCCACCGCCGTGCGCATCGAGCCCAGCGACGATGCCCGCGACCTTCTGCCCTCGCTCGACCGGCTTGCGCTGGTCGAGGTGGCCTTCCCGGCCTGGACCGACGGGCGCGGCTATTCCTCGGCGCGCATCCTGCGCGAGGCGGGCTACACCGGCGAACTGCGCGCCACCGGCGATCTGGTGATCGATATGCTGCACCACATGCGCCGCTGCGGGTTCGATGCCTTCGCCCCCGAAAAGCCGCTCAACACCAGCGATGCCGAAGCCGCCTTCGCGCGCTGGGAGAATGTGTACCAGGCAACGGTCGTCGATGGCCGTGCGCCGATCTGGGCCAAGCGCCACCCGGCGTAAGGTCCCCGCTGTCAGGAGGGAGTACCCGATGACCGAACAGAACGACACCCAAGGCCGCATCCGCGACCGCATCGAGACCGGACCTCGCTTCGTCGAGGCCGACGCGGTGCGCCTCAACCGCCTCTTCCGCGGCACCGACACGAGCGAGATGCTCGAGACGCTGCTCAAGGAAGGCATGGCGGGCGACGTGGCGCAGGTGTCGAGTTTCGGCGCGGAAAGCGCGGTGCTCCTCCACCTCGTCAGCCGGATCAATCCGAACCTGCCGGTGCTCTTCCTGGAAACGGGCAAGCACTTCCCCGAGACCCTCGCCTATCGCGACGACCTCGTGGAACGTCTTGGCCTCAAGAACCTCGTCAACCTGACGCCCGACGAAGAGGAACTGGCCAAGAAGGACGAGAGTGGCCTTCGCTGGTCCTACGACCCCGACGGCTGCTGCGAGATCCGCAAGGTCAAGCCGCTGGCCAAGGCGCTCGCCGGGTTCGATGCGACGATCACGGGCCGCAAGGCCTTCCAGTCGTCCACCCGCAAGACCCTGCCCCGCTTCGAAATCGACACCACCGACGAGCAGGGGCGCCTGAAGATCAACCCGCTGATCGACTGGAGCCCCGAACGGCTCGAGGCCTACATCCAGGAATTCGACCTGCCGCCCCACCCGCTGGTGGCGCAGGGCTATCCCTCGATCGGCTGCATGCCCTGCACCAGCAAGGTCGCGCCGGGTGAAGACCCGCGCTCGGGCCGCTGGAGGGGCTGGGACAAGACCGAGTGCGGCATTCACAAGCCCGGCGAAGACGGCAACGGCCCCGCCAGCGATTTGCCGCCCGGCTTCGACCCGGTGTTCTGAGGAACAGCCGCGCAGAATAAGAAAAAGGGGCGAGCCCGGCCTGGGCCCGCCCCTTTTTTCGTGGCTCCGGGCCTCGTCAGCCGATGCGGATGGTCTTCTTGACCTGGTTGATCTCGCCCCAGTCGGCGACTTCGACCTGCAGCGTGTCGATCACCTCGCCGCTTTCGGACTGGAGCGTGACTTCGCCGCTGACCGGCCCGCTCTCACCGTCCTTGCGGGTGAGGATCGCAGAGACCGTATGCTCGCCCGGCGTGAGGTTGGCGGCGGCCTCCTCCTCGCCCAGGTCGAGGATCTGGCCATCGACCATCAAGAGAAGATTCTGTGCATTTGCCGAACGTGCCGGCCGTACACTGATGCGCACGTCACCCATGGAAATTTCCCCTAGTACAGTTTGCCGGGGTAACTTTCCCGGCGGCAGGCCTTCCTTAGCGAGCACTTGGCCCCACCGCCAGAAGTCCCGCGCGTCCACTTGGGCGGTCTAACGGACAATTTCACATATCCTCGTTGGCAAAGGGGACTGATCTCGCCACCTCTTCTGCCATCCCCCGTGTTGGCGCAAACCGAGGGCGGACAGCCGCCAAGCCCGCATCCGGGCGATACATCACACTTGCATGCGCCACGTCGATACTTGCGCCATTTGCACCATCTGCACGCACAAAGCGCAAGGTTTCCCCCTCCAGCCCGGACCGCCTTTGCTCTATATTGCGGCGCAACATGACCGTACAGACCTTGCCCCCCTCCCAGCCGGTTCACCCGGCTCTCGTCATTCTCGCGCTTGCCGTGGGTGCCTTTGCCATCGGCACCACCGAGTTCGCCGCGATGAGCCTCCTCCCCTATTTCGCGCGCGACCTTGGCCTGACCGACCCGCAGGCGGGCCACGCGATCAGCATGTATGCGCTGGGCGTCGTGGTCGGTGCGCCGATCTTCTCGGTGCTGGGCGCGCGCCTGTCGCGCCGCACCATGCTGATCGGCCTCATGGCGATCTTCGCGGTCGGCAACGCGCTGAGCGCCATGGCCTCGAGCTATTCGACGCTGCTCCTTTTCCGCTTCCTCGCCGGGCTTCCCCACGGCGCCTTCTTCGGCGTCGCCGCCCTCGTCGCGGCCTCGCTCGTGCCCGCCAAGAAGCGCGCGCAGGCCGTCGCCAAGGTGTTCCTGGGCCTGACCATCGCCACCATCATCGGCGTGCCTGCGGCCAACCTGCTCGGCCAGATCGTGGGCTGGCGCTATGGCTTTGGCATCGTCGCGTTCCTGGCGATGGCCACGATGGCGCTCGTCGCGCTCTATGCCCCGCGCCACGGTGCCGATCCCGACGCCAGCCCTTTACGCGAACTGGGCGCCTTCAAGCGCCCGCAGGTGCTGCTCACGCTGCTGACCGGGGTGATCGGATTTGGCGGCATGTTCTGTGTCTACACCTACCTCGCCTCGACCATGATCGAGGTGACGAAGACCCCCGAAACGCTCGTCCCCGTGGTCTTGGCCGTCTACGGCGTGGGCATGACGGCGGGCAACCTGTTCTGGGCCTGGCTTGCCGACCGCGACCAGGACCGCGCCGCGATCATCGCCTTCGTGTGGGTCGCGATTGCGCTCGCCCTGTTCCCGCTCGTGGTCGAGAACGTCTGGCTGCTCGCTATCGACGTCCTGCTCATCGGCTTTGGCGGCGGCCTTGGCACGATCCTGCAGACGCGCCTGATGGACGTGGCAGGCGACGCGCAGGCGCTGGCCGCGGCCGCGCACCACAGCGCCTTCAACACCGCCAACGCGCTCGGCCCCTGGCTGGGTGGCCTCGCCATCACGGCAGGCCTGGGCCTCCCCTCCACCGGCTGGATCGGTGCCGTGCTCTCGCTCGGCGGGCTGGCCGTCTACCTCGTGACGCTCACGCTCTACCGCCGTGACCAGCGTCAGGCCGCGCTCGCCATGGCTTGAGCGGACGCTCATCGGACACCACAAGAAAGGGGCCGGAAAGCAACGCTTCCCGGCCCCTTTTTCATTCATCGTGGCAAAGCCGATCAGTCGATCATCATCAGGCTGGCGTTGCCGCCTGCCGCCGTGGTGTTGATCGAGATCGACACTTCCTCAAGCAGCCAGGCAAGACCCGGCCCCGGACGGCCCGCCGCGTGGACCGGCACGATCGGCCCGGGACGCTCGGCCATGTCGGCGCAGGCCTTCAGCAGCGCGTCCTTGCCGCCTTCGACAAGGCAGGCGGCCAGCGGCTCATCGGGTTCGGGCTTGAAGGAGGCGGCGATGCTGTCGGGCAGGCCTTCGGGAAGGTCCATACCCTCGACGCTCGCGGTGTTGCCGGTGGCCAGCACCAGCGCCATCATGCGCACGAGCCCCGAGCGGGTCTTGGGCCGCAGCAGGATGCGCCCGCGCGGATGGAGCGCGTATTCGTTGCGCTCGCCCACAGGGCCGGGCAGCTCCATCTGCACACCAAGGCGGCTTGCAGTATGGATCGCGCGGGCCTGAGCGGCACCTTCGAACCACTCCTTCTTGGCGAGCCAGCCGACGAACTCGTCGACGAGCGGCATGCGCACGCCCGAGGGCGGCAGGACCAGCGGCGCCTGCCGCACGAGACGCCCAAGGTACAAGGGGCCGCCCGCCTTGGGGCCGGTGCCCGACATGCCGCGCCCGCCGAAGGGCTGGACGCCGACGATGGCGCCGACCTGGTTGCGGTTGACGTAGCGGTTGCCCGTACGGATGCGCGAGAGGACGTGCGCCACGGTCCCGTCCATGCGGGTGTGCAGGCCGAAAGTCAGGCCATAGCCGGTCGCGTTGATCGAATCGATCAGCGCATCGAGGTTCTTGCGCTTGAAGCGCAGGACATGAAGGACCGGTCCGAAGACCTCCTGTTCCACATCCTCGACGCTGTCGATCTCGATGATCGTGGGCGCAACGTAGGTGCCCTTGGCGCAGTCCTCACCCAGATCGACCTGGTGGATCGTGTGGCCGCGCGAACGCATCGTCTCGATGTGCTCGTTGATCTTGTCGCGCGCCTCCTGCGTGATGACAGGGCCGACATCGACCGAAAGACGATCCGGGTTGCCGACTTCCAGTTCAGCGAGCGCGCCCTTCAGCATATTCAGCGTGTTGCTGGCGATCTCGTCCTGGAGGCACAGGATGCGCAGCGCCGAGCAGCGCTGGCCCGCGCTGTCGAAGGCCGAGACGATGACATCGCCCACGACCTGCTCGGCAAGCGAGGTGGAATCGACGATCATCGCGTTCTGGCCGCCGGTTTCCGCGATCAGCGGGATCGGGTGACCCTCGTCCGAAAGACGGGTCGAAAGCTGCTTCTGGATCAGGCGCGCCACTTCGGTGGAGCCGGTGAACATCACGCCTGCCACTTCCGGCTGCTCGATCAGCGCGGCACCAATGGAGCCGTCGCCGGGCAGAAGCTGGAGCGCGTCGCCCGGAATCCCCGCCTGGTGCAGGATGCGCACGGCTTCGGCCGCGATCAGCGGGGTTTCCTCGGCGGGCTTCGCCAGCACGGTGTTGCCCGCGACCAGCGCGGCCGCCACCTGGCCTGTGAAGATCGCCATCGGGAAGTTCCAGGGGCTGATGCAGACCACCGGCCCCAGCGGCACTTGCGCGGCGCCGAAGGTCTGGCGCGCCTGCAGCGCGTAGTAGTTGAGGAAGTCGACCGCCTCGCGCACTTCGGCAATGGCGTTGGCCGCCGACTTGCCCGCCTCACGCATAGCAAGGCCCATGAGCACGGGCATCTCATCCTGCATGACCTTCGCGGCGCGCTCAAGGATGGCCGCGCGCTCGGAAACGGGGGTGTTGGACCATTCGCTTGCCGCCGCGCGCTTCATCGCGGCCTCGGCCATTTCGGCCGGGGTCTCGATCACCGTGCCCACGACATCGTCGTGGTCGGCCGGATTGATGACGTCCTTGCCCTCACCCTCGGCGCCATCGGCCGCGGCCTGCCAGGGGTGGGCCACCGTTCCCGCGAGCTTGATGGTGAGATCGGCCAGCACCGCATCGTCGGCAAGGTCGAGCCCGGCCGAGTTGGCGCGGTCGGGATAGATCTCGCTCGGCAGGTCGATCTTGTCGTGCTTGCCCGCCGGATCGTCGAGTTCGAGGAGCGATTCCACCGGGTCCTCGACCAGCGTCGCGACATCCACCTTGGGATCTGCGATGCGGTTGACGAACGAGGAGTTCGCCCCGTTCTCGAGCAGGCGCCGCACGAGGTAGGCCAGCAGCGTCTCATGCGTGCCGACCGGCGCATAGATGCGGCAGGGACGCGCCAGATTGTCCTTGGAGACCACGTGCGAATAGAGCGCCTCGCCCATGCCGTGAAGGCACTGGAATTCGTACTGCTCGACCGTGAAGGTCTCCGGCTTCGCCATGTGGTAGATGGTCGAGAGCGTCTGCGCATTGTGGGTCGCGAACTGCGGGTAGATCTCGTCCGGCGCGGCCAGCAGCTTGCGGGCCGAGGCGATGTAGGCGACGTCGGTGTGGCGCTTGCGGGTGAAGACCGGGAAGTCGGACTGCCCGTCGACCTGCGCGCGCTTGATCTCCGCGTCCCAGTAGGCGCCCTTGACCAGACGCACCATGATGCGCCGGTCGGCGCGCCTGGCCAGGTCGATCAGCCAATCGATCACCTGCGGGCAGCGCTTGCCATAGGCCTGGACCACGAAGCCAAGGCCATTCCAACCGGCCAGGTCCTTGTCGAGCGCCAGCGATTCCAGAAGGTCCAGCGAAAGCTCAAGGCGATCCGCCTCTTCGGCATCGATGTTGAAACCGATGTCGTAGCCCTTGGCGAGAAGCGCCAGTTCCTTGACGCGCGGGAGCAGTTCATCGACCGCCCGGCCCGCCTTCATGCGCATGTAGCGCGGGTGGAGGGCGGAGAGCTTAATCGAGATACCGGGGCCCTTGTAGACGCCCTTCCCCTTGCCCGCCGCGCCAATGGCGTGGATCGCGTTCTCGTAATCCTCGTAGTAGTCCTTGGCCGCCTTGTCCGTGACCGCCGCCTCGCCCAGCATGTCGTAGCTATAGCGGAAACCCTTGGCTTCCAGCTCCTTGGCGCGCTTGATCGCCTTGGCAATGGTCTGTCCGGTAACGAATTGCTCGCCCATCATGCGCATGGCAATGTCGACGCCGCGGCGCACAACCGGCTCACCGGCGCGGCCGATCAGGCGGTTGAGCGCGCGCGCCAACCCCTGATCATCGACGCTGCCGTCGATGCCGCCATAGAGCTTGCCCGCCACGACCAGGCCCCAGGTCGCCGCGTTGACGAAGAGCGAGCGGTCCCCGCCCATGTGCTCGCGCCACTGGCCCTTGCCGATCTTGTCGCGGATCAGCGCATCGCGCGTGTCGTCGTCAGGGATGCGCAGCAGCGCCTCGGCCAGACACATCAGCGCCACGCCCTCCAGACTGGAGAGCGAGTACTCGTACATCAGCGCGTCGACACCGCCCAGCTTGGCCTGCTGCTTCTGCTTGGCGCGCAGCATCTCGACCAGATCGGCCGCGGTCTTGCGGATGGAATCGCGCATTTCACCGGGGAAGCTCGCCGCCTCGATCAGGGGGGCCATCGCTTCGCCCTCCTCGCGTCGGCAGGCTCCGGTGACCGCACGTCGCAAGGCGCTGGGCTCGCGCACGGGTGGGGCGAAGGAGGCGAAGGGCGTGTGCTTGGTTTGTGTCGCGGTCATGATCCCAGATTATCTTTTTTGCAGTTGGCAGTCTGCCTTTTCGGCGTCTATTTCCAAAGCGTCTGGGCTAAAGTTTAGTTTCATCTTGGGCGATTTGGATGGTCAGAAAAACGTTTGCAGGCGATCTGGACGAGGTGGATCGCCGAATTATTGCGGTATTGCGCGAAGATGGGCGCAAAACCGTCACCGATCTGGCGCGCGAGGTCGGTATCTCGAAAACCCCCTGCCAGATCCGCATGCGGCGGCTGATCGAGAGCGGTGTGATTCGCGGCTTTCAGGCCGTCGTCGATCCCGCGACCCTGGGCCTCGATCACATCGCCTTTGTCGAGATCGGCCTTGCCAGCACGCACGAGAAGGCGCTCACGGACTTCAACGAGGCGGTGCGGCGCATCCCCGAGGTGGAGGAGTGCCACATGATCGCGGGCAGCTTCGACTATCTGCTCAAGGTGCGCACGCTCGACATGCGCCGCTATCGCAAGGTCATGGGCGAGAAGATCACCAATCTCCCCCATGTCGCGACGACCTCCACCTTCGTGGTCATGGAAGCGGTAAAGGAAGTGCACGGCTAGCCTGGCCTTGTGTGCGAATCGGGTCCGCGTGGGCACGTCCCACCGGGCCTGACACGAGCCAGGCCAGATCCCGGCGACGCAAAATGCCTGCCGGGAGGGCGCGCGCGTGTCTTGGCGGCGAACATGCCTCCTGCCCCGCCCCCATGCGGGAAGCCCCTTCACATCACGCCCGCGTGCGCTCGCCAATGCTGCAGCCCAGCATGGATGAAACGCACCGCAAGCTGCCACAGGCTAATGAATAATCGGATTACCATATGAGCAAACATCCGCACCGCAGCGAATACTATTGAACATAGCACCAATCTCACAATTCCACGTATGACGCCGAAGTAACATAAATGTAATGACACCATTACGGACGACTTAGGGTTCTTTTAGAAGACCGCATCTGCTAGGGGCGCGTTCCGCATTTGGGGGAACCAGCCAGAGAACCGACACCACGGTCGGCGGATGGGAAGAGAATTATCCTTGCAGGCAGGACCAGACCGCCGGGCCACCCAGGTGGTCTCCACCCGCGCCCGTACCGGCGCATCCTTGCACGCGCAGCCCGCGCGCTTCTGACGCTCATCGGCACGCTCGCGCTTGCCCTCTCGGGCACGTCGGCCACCTCGGCCGACGCGCAAGGCAAGGCACCCGCCTTCACGCACGAAGAGGCACTGGCCAGCGACAACGGCTATACCACGCTGGAATGGGACGCGGAGCGCCCGGTCGTGGTGCGTCAGGCCTCCACCCCGGCCATGAGCGCAGCGCGCACCATCTTCGAAGGGACCGGCACCCGCCTCTTCGTCAGCGGACTGGCCGATGGCGACTACTATTTCACCATCGCCGATGCCGCGCCGGGGGCCGCACCCTCGCCCCCGCTGCACCTGGCGGTCACGCACCAGTCGCTCTCCCGTGCGCTCTGGCTGACGGCTCTGGGCGCGCTGGTCTTCGCGGCCACCGTCTTCGTCCTGATCCGCGGGGCTCGCCGTGAGCGTTGAACAGGCCCTTCTTCCGCCCTGGCTTGGCTGGACGCTGCTGCTGGGCTTCTCGGTGCTGTGGATCGGGCTTGGCGTCTACTGGGGGCGGCGTAACAAGAGCTTCGAGGACCATGCCCTGGCCGGGCGCAACATCGGCCTTGCGCTCGGCTCGGCGACAGCGGCGGCGACCTGGATCACCTCGAACACGACGATGCTCGCCCCGCAGATGGCGCTGCAGCTGGGCGTGTGGGGGATGCTCGCCTATTCAACCGCCTCGCTCGGCCTGTTCCTCTTCGCGCCCATGGCCGGGCGCATCCGCCAGCTCATGCCGACCGGCTACACCAGCGGCGACTTTTTCCGCCTGCGCTATGGGCGCGTGGCCTGGGGCATCTTCCTCGCCTTCACGCTGTTCTATTCGCTCACCTGGCTGGTCTCGATGGCGATGGCGGGCGGCATCCTCCTCAACACGCTTTCGGGCATTCCCTATGGCTGGGGGATGAGCGTGATCCTGGCCGTGTGCGTGGCCTACACGATGCGCGGAGGTCTGGGCGCGGTCATTGGCACCGACTTCATCCAGAGCCTCATCATCATCATCGGCATCGTCGTGGTCGGCATTGCCGTCCTTGCGCATGTGGGCGTTGAGGAAATCCACGCCAACCTTTCGCGCGAGCGGCCCGAGCTTCTCAACGTGCTCTTCCCCGCCGCCCTCATGGCGATCTTCAACAACCTGCTCTTCGGCCTTGGCGAGGTGTTCCACAACAACGTGTGGTGGAGCCGCGCCTTCGCCTTCCGCGAGGGCGTGGCGGGCAAGGCATTCGCGCTGGGCGGGCTGATCTGGTTCCCCATTCCCTTTGCCGCGGGCTTCATCGCGCTGGCCTCGGGCGCGCTCGACGTGCCTGTCCCCAGCGCCGACATGGTCGGTCCGCTGGTGGTGGCCAAGGTCCTGGGCCTTGGCGGCGCGGTGGGCATCTTCGTCATCGTCTTCTGCTCGCTCGCCTCCTCGATCGACAGCCTGCTGGCGGCCACCTCGGACCTTCTGACCGAGGACGTCTACCGTCGCCTGCTGCGCCCCTCGGCCAGCCCGGAGACGCTCAAGGCCTCCGCGCAGTGGATCACGCTGGGCCTTGGCCTTTTCACCTGGCTGGTCTGCCTGCCGCGCATTGGCACGCTCGCTTCGGTGCTGTTCTTCGCAGGGCCGCTGGTAGGCGCGATGATCTGGCCCATCGTCACCGGCCTCTACTGGCGCCGCGCCACCCCAACAGGGGCAGTGGGCGGCATGCTGCTGGGCGCCGGTATCGGCCTCGTCAGCTACTTCGCCATCGGTTTCTACGTCGCCTCGCTCGTTGCCACGGCCGTCTCGATGGTCTGGGTGCTCGCCTGCGCGCTTCTGTCCCGCTCCCGTTTCGACTGGAGCCAACTGCGAGAGGCCTCCTGATGACCTTCTCAAGTTCCTTCCTGGCCCTGCTGGTCTACGGATCGCTGGGCTGGTGCATGTTCACCGCGCTCGGCCTCGCCGCCCTGCTCATCCGCGACATCCGGCGCGGAGAGATCTGGTGAGCCGCGACGTTTCCCCCGCCTCGCACGTCTGCCACGCGCCGGTCATCGTCAAGCGACCGGGCAAGATCGGCAATTGCCCCAACCCGGCCGACTACATCGCCAACGCGCCGCAGATCCGCCGCGCCGTGCTCGACCGGCTGCGCGGCCAGTCCGTCCTCTCCGCCGCGCTGTTCGACAAGGACCTCCTGACCGAACTCGCGAAGTTCGCCGCCTATCTCCAGCTCAAGCGCTTCGAGGTGGGAACCGCGATGAGCGACAAGATCATGGCCGCCGCCTTCTTCGAGCCCTCCACCCGCACGCGCCTCTCCTTCGAAAGCGCGATGCTGCATCTGGGCGGCAAGACGATCAGCGTGGCCGATGGCAAGACGACCGGCGTCGCCAAGGGCGAATCGATGCGCGACATCGGGCAGATGTTCAATTCCTACGCCGATGTCGTGGTGGTGCGGCACACCGAGCAGGCCGCCCTGTCCGAAATGTGCGAGTACCTGCGCGTGCCGCTCATCAACGGGGGCAACGGTTCGGACGAGCACCCCACCCAGGCGCTGGCCGACTGGTACGCGCTCCTGAAATGGCGCCCCGAGATCACCTTCGGCCGCCTGCCCGAGGAATTCCGCCTCAACATCGGCATCATCGGCACCCCGGGCAACATGCGCACGGTCAAGAGCTTCCTGATGCTCGCCCTGCTCTTCCACGAGAACATCAACCGCATCACCATCTTCTCCGAGATGGCCGATCCCTTGGGCGAGGAACTGCGCGAGCTGACCAAGAACAGCCCGATCACCATCGGCTTCTCGCAAAGCCTGACGCAAAATCTCGAATACCTCGACGTCATCTACATGAACGCCATTGCCTATATCGGCGATGGCTACCGCTTCTTCGCCGACGCCTTCTCGCTCTCGTCCGAGAGCCGGATCAAGCCCGACACGGTGATCCTCCACCCGCTGGCGCGCGGGCTCGAACTCGACGTCAGCCTCGATGACACCCCCCACAACCTCTACTTCAACCAGGCCGATGGGGCCGTGTGGATCCGCCAGGCGCTGCTCCTCGCGATCTTCGGGCGGGTGGCCGATGTCGTGCCCCCCGACATGCTCGACAACGAGCCCCTCCCCAATACCTGAGTGCCCAGCGCCTGAGCGCCCCGCCCCAGCCAACACCCAAGCCAAGGAAACTCCCCATATGTGCGGCATTGCCGGTCTCTGGACCCCAGCGGGCTATGACCAAGACACGCCCCGCCACGCCGAGGCGATGGCCGACCAGTTGGAACATCGCGGCCCCGACGGGCGCGGCTTCCATTTCGATGCCGCAAACGGCCTTGCCATGGCGCACACGCGGCTCTCGATCATCGGCCTTGCCGCCGGGGACCAGCCGCTCCATGGTCGCCGCGACGATGGCACGGACGGGCTCGCCGCCTCGGTCAACGGCGAGTTCTACGACTACAAGCGCCTGCGCGGCCTGTTGCGCACCGACGGCTTCCAGTTCTCGACCAGGTCCGACAGCGAGATTGCGCTGAAACTCTACGCCAAGCACGGCCTCGATTTTGTCGAGCACCTGCGCGGCGAATTTGCCTTTGCCCTGTTCGACGAGGAGAGGCAGCGCCTGATCCTGGTGCGCGACCGCTTCGGCATCCGCCCCCTCTTCGTTCACCACGGGCCGCGCGGGATCGTCTGGGGCAGCGAGATCAAGGCCCTGCTCGCCCACCCGGACGTGCCCCGCGATGTCTGCCCCAAGGCGCAGCTGCACCAGATGATGCAGGTCATGGTGCCGGGGATGACGCTCTATCAGGGTATCCGTGCGGTGAAGCCGGGCACCATGCTCATCATCGAGAAGACAGGCGATGGCGTGTCGGTGCGCGAGGAGCGCTACTGGGACGCCAATTTCCCGCACGAAGGCGAGCACGACGTCAAGAGCGATGACGACCACATCGAGGCGGTGCGCGCGGCGCTGGTCGAATCGATCACCTTCCGGCTCGAATCCGACGTTCCGGTCGCCTGCTACCTTTCAGGCGGGATCGACAGCTGTTCGATCCTGGGCATGGCCGCCGCGATCCAGCAATCGCCGGTCAAGGCCTTCACCATCTCCTTCGACGATGCCCGCTACGACGAGGCCCATATCGCGACCGAGATGGCGCAGATGGCGGGCGCCGATCAGGATATCCTGAAGCTCAAGGCCGAAGACCTCTACGGGGCCAACTTCGAGGACGCGATCCGCTATTCCGAGCGGACCTTCTACAACACGCTGGGCGTCGCCAAGATGCTGATGAGCAAGCACGTACGCGAGGTCGGCTACAAGGTCGTCATCACCGGCGAGGGTTCGGACGAGCTGTTCGGCGGTTATGCCCAGTTCAAGGCCGACCTGTTCCTGCACGATCCCGAATACGCGGCCACTCCGGCGGCGCAGGAGATGCGGGAGAGGAATGCGCTGTTCTCGGGCTCGGTTCTGGCCGAGGAGACGATCAGTCATCCGGCCTTCGAAGAGGTCATGGGCTTTACCCCCAGCTGGATCCAGCCCTGGATGCTCACCCTTGAACGGGTCAAGCCGCTGCTCTCCGAGGAGTTCAAGGCGAAGCTGGGGGACTACGACCCCATCGCCGCCATCGCGCACAGCCTTGATCCGGCCATGCTGGAAGGCCGCCATGTCCTCGACAAGGTGCAGTATTCCTGGATCAAGACGATGCTGGAGGGGCAGATCCTGAACTGGGGCGGGGACCGCGTGGACATGGCCAACAGCCTCGAGAGCCGCCCGGCCTTCCTCGACCACCACGTGGCCGAACTTGCCATGCGCATCCCCCCGCAGGTGCGCGTGCGCGGCGGCGTCGAGAAGTGGGTCGTGCGCGAGGCGATGAAGCATGTCCTCCCGCGCGTCCTTTACGAGCGCGAGAAGTTCGCCTTCATGGCGCCGCCCGCGCACACCGATGCGAAGAAGACCGCCGAGATCGACAAGCTGATCGCGCGCTGGCTATCGCCCGAGCGCCTGGCCGCCAAGGGCCTGTTCGATCCCGCCAAGCTGGGCGCGGCGATCGCGGACACCCGTGCCTCGGACGACCACGCGCAGAACACGCGCATGGACATCATCCTCAACCACGCCATCGGCCTTCACGCGGTGGAAGAGCTTCTGGCCTAGGCGTCCTCAGCCCTCCAGCGCCTCGGCGCCGACCGGATCGCGGTAGGCGCCGAGCGTTGCGATCAGCGCGACGACGACGACAAGCGCAATGGCCGAGGCGAGCAGCGCGAAGTGGTAGCTACCGGTCACATCGACCGACCAGCCAAACGCGGCCGGGCCGAACGCGGCGCCAAAACTGAACATGCCCAGCACCACGCCATAGGTCGCGCCGTAATTGCGCAAGTGCGCATAGCGCCCGGTGAAGTAGGCGAGCATGTCGACCTCGGCGCCCGCAGCCAGGCCCAGCATGAGCGCGGCGGCCGTCACCGGCCCGCCAAAGGCGAGCAGCAACGCGGCCACCACCGGCGAGAGCAGGAACAGCGCGGCCACGAACGGCGCGTGAAAACGGTCGAAGAGATAGCCCACGATCACGCGGGCGAAGATCACGGCAATGCCGATCTTGGCGGCGACCTGCGCGGCTTCGGCGGCTGGCATGCCCCGGTCCACCACCATGGGCACCAGATGGACGATGAGCCCGGCGACGAAAAAGCCCAGAAGCACGGCGATGCCCACGATGGTCAGCGTCTGGCGGTTGACCTCGAACCGGCCGCGTACCTTGGGCTCGGCACTCGCCGCTGGAGCCGGAGCCTTTTTTTCGCGCGGCATGAGGAGGCTCACCGGAAGGCCCACGACAAGGATCGTGGCACCCATGGCGAGCGCCGCAGTGCGCCAGCCGCTCGAGGCAAAGATCGGCCCCAGCAGCGCAGGCGCGAGGAAGGCGGCGAGCCCCGAGCCCATCAGCATGAGGCCGAGCGCAAGCCCACGCCCGGCATCGAACCTGGCCGAAACTGCACGCGCCCAGATCGCGGGCGTCGTGCCGCATCCGGCGAGACTGACCAGGAGCCACAGCCCCCACCACATCGCCACCGAATCCCCGGCGCGCGAGAGGAGCACGAAGCCGATGGGCGCCGCGATATAGCTGGCAATCGCGATCATGCGCACGCCGTAGCGGTCCGCGAGGCGCCCGACGATCGGCGCGGAGAGGAAGATGCCCAATTGCTCGAAAGTGGCCGCGCCCGAAGCCGCCGCGCGGCTCCAGCCGAACTCTTCCTGCACTGGCGTGACAAAGAGGCCCAGGGCATAGAAACCGATGCCCATCATGCCCACGCCAATGGCAAGCCCTGCGGCCACCACGGTCAGCCAGCCTTCTGCAAATTCGCGCCGCACGGCGCCGGAAAGGGAACCACTCATCCCGGCACCTTGTCGCAGCGCAGCATCAAGGGCAAGCGCTCCCTGCCCGCGCTGCTCGCTGGGCGGTCAGGGACGATTGGTCAGGAGGCGGGCGCTCCCAGCGCGTCAGACCCGCTCGGTCTGCCCGGCCTCTTCCAGCGCGCCCTCGTTGCAGGCAAGCTCGCACACGCATTCGTAGAGAAGCCGCGTGCCGCGCTCGCAATCGACCCAATGCGTCCATTCATCGGGCGCGTGGCTCACGCCCTTTACAGACGGCACGAAGAACAGCCCCGCGCGCGAATGCTCGCAGAAAAACTGCACATCGTGGCCGGCGCCCGAGGGCATGATCTTGTAACTGTAGCCCAGCTCCTTCGTCTTGCCCTCGATCAGCGACATAAGCCCCGTGTCGCAATAGGCCGGGGCCAGCCAGGACATCTGCTCGTATTCGAAGTGCAGCTTGTTGCGCCGCGCGATGGCGGCCAGCACCCGCTCGCAGGCGCTCGCCAGCGCCTTCATCTTTTCGTGGTCGAGGTCGCGCCCGACAATGGTGAAGTCGACCTCGCCCGGCACCGTGTGCGGGAAGCCGGGCTTGCAGTTGACGTGGCCGATGGTGATGCGGCTCTTGCCGGTGCCTTCCTCTTCGATGATGCGCGGGATCTCATGCGCGAAATCGGCCATGCCCATCAGCGCGTCGGCGCGCATGTTCATCGGCGCGGTCCCGGCGTGGTCCGCCTTGCCGATGAGGCGCACCATCCATTTGAAGACGCCCGAAATACCCTCGACGATGCCGATGGTGGTCTTCTCGGTATCAAGGACCGGCCCCTGCTCGACATGAAGTTCAAGGTAGGCCCGGATCGTCTCGGGCGGGCGGTAGGCGTGCATCGCGCGCGAGGGGTCGAGCCCGGCCTCACGCATGGCATCGACCAGTTTCACGCCGCGCTCGTCCGCCGCGGCATCCAGCCACTCACGCGTCAGGTGCCCGGTCATCGCCTGGGCGCCCAGCATGCCCCCGAAGCGCCCCTCCTCCTCGGCGGTCGCGATGACTTCGACCGGGTAGAGCGGCTCAATTCCGTTCGCCTTCATCGTGCGCACGACCTCGAGCCCGGCAACGACGCCCAGGACCCCGTCGAACATGCCGCTCGCGGGCACGGAATCGGTGTGGGAAGCGATGATGACGGCGGGAACGTCCTCGCCCCGACCGGCCGGATCGAAGCGGCCAATGGCATTGCCCGCCCCGTCCATGCGGTGGCTCATGCCCAGCTCTGCAAAGCGCGCGCGCAGCCATTCGCGCACCGCCATGTCCTCTGGACTGAAGCCCTGTCGATAGACGCCCCCATCGGCCTCATTGAAGCCGAAACGCGAAATGGCGGTGATGTCCCGCTCGATCCTCTCGATGCTGACGCTGGGCACGTGCGTCTCCCTTGTCCGGTATGGGCGGCGCGGATTGCCCACGCTCTGTTGGCGGGGAGACTAGACGCCACCACGGGGACGGGGCAAGCCGGGGAAACTGCAGCGCAAGGGACGAAGCCCTGCGGGTGCCTCAGCTCTGAACGTAGGAGAGAACCGTCTCGTTCAGCGAGATGGGATCAAGCTGCATGAACGGCACGACGGGTTCGAGCTGGTACTCGATCGCGATCTTGTCGAACTGCGCGCCGTCGCTGATGCCTCGCTCCAGAGCAATGCGCACGATGCCATCCTCGTTGAGGCCCGCCATTTCCTTGCGCACCTTGTCGGAGACCTGACGCTCGGTCGCGTCGGGATGGACGTTGGCGTAACGCACGCCCTCGCCCGCCGCATGACGGATCGCGCCGGTTGCCTGAAGCACGAGCGCAAACTGCAGGATGCCGATCATGAGCGCGGCCGCCACCGGCATGGCGAGGGCAAACTCGATGACCGAGGCGCCTTCACGGTTCGCGGCGAGGCGCTTCAAGCGGTGCAGGATCTTCACTGAATGCGCTCCAGACTGGTGCCTTCAAGGGTAATCGTCGAGCCCAGGACCTGCGATCCGAACAAGCTCGCCAGCTTCGACCAGTCGAACTGCATCTCCACCGTCTTCTCGATCGAGACCTGAACGTAGCGCGCCGATTCCTCGCCCGCCGCGCAGTAGGAATCGAACTGGTCCTTGCGCACCCCGTCACATTCGAGGAAGAGCTCGGCCGTCACCTGCCCGGCCTCGACATCGGCCGCGGCCATTGCCTCGGTGACGATATAGCTTGTGTCCGAACTCTGCGGACGCTTGGCGAGCACGAAGTCGGTGGTGCGCTGCGCGGCCAGTTCGACATCGATGCGCGCTACGACGAAACGCGAGACTTCGACCATGCCCGCCAGCACCATGAGCAGCAACGGCAGGACCAGCGCCAGCTCGATCACGCTCGCCCCGCGCCGGTCATGGCGCAGCGCGGCCAGAGCCTGGCGCAGGCGGACCATCCTCATTCGACCACCTTCACAACCGGGGCGGTGAGATCGAGGTTCGCATAGTCCACGGTGCAGTTGTTGTTGAGCGAGGATGTGCCGGCGAAGGTCACGTGGTTCGCGACAAGCAGCAAACACTCGGCCGACTGACCCGAGTTGCCGGTAAAGCGCACATCGCCATTGGGCATGTAGATGACACCGGTGAGGTCCAGCTCGCTACCGCCTGCAAAGTTGCTCTCACTGCTGGAGCCGATCTGGTCCTGGAAGAACAGGACGTTCTTCCAGGTCGGGCTCTGCGCCGCGCTGGGCGCGGTCAGGTCCATCGTCGCCCCGCCCGTGATCTTGACGAAGGCCGCGTTGCCCGGGCCGCCCCCGGTCAGGACAAACGTCACGCCGTCGCCGCTAACCGTTGCCGAACTCGCGACGTCCAGGCTGCCCCCGTCGATGATGTAGGTGCCGGGCGAAAGGGTCGTGTTGCCCTTCAGCGTCATGCCGTTGCAATAACGCCCCGGCGAAAGGGTCACGACGTCCTTGGGATTGTTGGAATACTTGGTGCGGGTGCAGCCTTCCGGTTCGCTAGGAACCTGGAGGTCGCGCCCCGCCAGCGGGTCCTGGATCGGCAGACCATAGGGCTGGAGGATCGCATCTTCGGGAATGTTGCGCGAGCTGGCATCGATACCGCCCACCGCGTGGAAGGTCGGCGCGTTGATCCAGCTGGTCCCGGTCAGGTCGATCGCGGCCTGGATGCCCGAGTTCGCGCCAACACCGCAGCCCAGATTGACGTCGGCGGTGCCCACCGCGCGCACGCCCATGCCGGTCGGGGCCAGCGCAATCACGCAGTATTCGCCCTCATCGGTGCGCGTGGCGACCGCACGCGCGCGAATGGTCGGCGCCACGTCGAGGAAGACGCTGGAGAACGGCAGCTTCTGACTGGTCGTTGCAATGACCTCCACCGCGCCCGTGTCCCCCGTATAGGCACCCGAATACGGTGGACTGCTGATCCGCTCGATGAGGACGTTGAGAGTGTTGTCCGCGTTGCGCCCGATTTCCTTGCGGGCCCCCGGCTCTGCGCCTTCGGCCTGAAGCATGCTGAGCGCGCCCGCGCGCGCGCCCGCATCGACGGCCTGCTGCAACTGGCGCTTCCACAGGTACCACTGCGCGGTATCGACCGCGAGACCTGCCGCGCCGATCAGGGTCACGAAGCCGATGCCGGTGAAAGTAAGAATACTTCCCGAGCGATCGGAGCGCAGGCGGGTCAGGAATGCCGGGTAAGGCATGGCGGTTCGCGGCTTTCGACTGTTGCAATCGAAATCACCCAAGCGCCCGCAAAGATAAGATCTTCAAAACTTACTTGGTTAATTTTGCAGAAACCACCCTATTGCGCTGGTGCGCCTTCCGGATTTCCATGTTTTAACTCCAATCAGCCCAAACGCGACAAAGTCCGGCCGGGTTCCCGCCCGGCCGGACTTTTCAAGAAGGGCAGACGATTCGCCCCTCTGCGGTAGATCAGCCGATTGTCGTGGGACGATAGGCCCCCTCGGACGATCCCGCCGGCTCCGCGCCGTCGTTGTCGGCCCCTTCCGGAGCGGCCGGGACGGGCATCACGCCTGCGCCCTGGACCATGTTCGAGAGCGTCGAGCCATCAAGGCCCAGCTCCTTCATCAGCCCGTCGATCATCGGCGCCTGCGCGCGGTAGGCAAGCGCGGCGCTGACCGCGTCGCTGGCGAGGTTGCCCGAGCCACCGACCGGAGCCCCGGCTCCGCCCACAGCGCCTGCGCCACCCTTCTGGGTGAGACCGTCGACCTGGACGATCTTGATCGAGTCGATCGCTTCGAGCGGCTTGGCGCTCTCACGCACGACTTCGGGCAGGACCTTCAGAAGCGCCATCTTCATCTGGAGCGAAATCTGCTCCGAGGAGAGGATGTTCGCCGCCTCGTTGATCGCACGCTGGCCAGCCGCTTCGACGTCCATGCGCACGCGCGCAGCTTCGGCCTTGAGCTTCTCGGCTTCCGCCTCACCCTCGGCTTCGCGGCGCACCGCTTCGGCCCGGTTGAACGCGGCTTCCTTTTCGGCCTCGGCCTCCACCTTGATGGCGATGGCCTGGCGTTCGGCTTCCTTGGCCGCCTCGATCAGCTCGATCCTCTTGAGACGCTCGGCCACTTCGGTCTCGCGGCTGGTCGTGACCTGCTCCTCGGCGGCAACCGCCTTGGCGCGGGCCTCGTCGGCCTGGCTCTTGGCCTGGCTTTCCTCGCGGCTCTTGTTCTGGATCGCGATCTGCTGCTCCTGGCGGGCGAGTTCGACGGCCTGGGCCTGCGCGATCTGCGCCTCCTGGATGGTGCGGTCGGCCTCGATCTGGCGACCATCGACCTGCTGCTTGGCCTCGATCCGGGCCTCGTCCGATTCCCGGGTGCGCTTGGCCTGCTCACGGGCAATTTCCGCCATCTGCTCGGCGCGGCGCATTTCCACCTCGCGCTCCTGCTCCAGGCGTGCAAACTCGTTGTCGCGCTGAATGGTGAGCGACTGGCGGTCGGCCTCCAGGTTCTTGGTCTCCATCTGGACCCGGGTGTCCTGCTCGATGTCGTTGCGCGTCTTCTTGCGCAGCTCGATCTGCTCGGTCAGCTTGGTGAGGCCTTCGGCGTCGAACGCGTTGTTGGCGTTGAAGTGCTCGATGGAGGTCTGGTCGAGCCCGGTCAGCGAGACCGATTCCAGCTCCAGGCCGTTCATCGCAAGGTCCGAGGAGGACACCTGCTGCACCTTCTGCACGAAGTCGGCGCGCTGCTCGTGCAGCTGGTTCATCGACATGCCCGCCGCGACCGAGCGCAGCGCGTCGACGAACTTGCCCTCGACCAGGTCCTTCAAGGCTTCAGGGTGCATGGTGCGCGCGCCCAGCGTCTGGGCGGCCATGGCAATGGCGCCGGCATCCGGGCGGACACGCACGTAGAACTCAGCCTTCACGTCGATGCGCAGGCGGTCGAGCGTGATGAGCGCGTCCCCGTTCTTGCGCTCCACGGCCAGACGCACGGTGTTCATGTTGACCGGCATGGTCTCGTGGAAGACCGGCAGCACCAAGGCGCCACCGTTCATCACGACGCGCTCGCCCCCCACGCCCGTGCGCACGAACGCGATTTCCTTGCTCGCCCGCTTGTACAGGCGCGCCATCACAATGCCGATCGCCATAAGCGCCACGACAACCGCACCGACCAACACGGCGATGCTGTAAAGCCCCGTCATTTCACTCTCTCCTTGAGCGGGATGCAGCGGATGGCCCTATGCCCCGCTCTTGAATTCATCCCAACTCAACCGCGCACGCGAAGACGCGGCTGAGCTCAAATGACTTCAATTTCGCATGCCTGCCAAGGCTATGTGGATAAAACACGGATCCAGGAAAGTTGCGCGCCACGCGCCGATCCGGTTTTTATGTGGTGGTGGCATCAAGCCCCTTCAAAGGCGATGCACATAGTCCAAACTCCTGGAAACAACGCTGCGGACAGCCCTTCGCCCCGCTCTCACAATTCATTGTTTCCCTTGGGACTTACATAGCGAAATCGCGATATGTTGCCTAGGAAAACCGGATTGTTGCGAGTCGATTGCAGGTAGCGCCCTGCGCGGCGCTCACCCCAGCCTGGGCAGGTAGTGGTCGCCGCGGGCGATGGCCTTGAACAGGTCGCCCTCGCGCCGCACGATAAGAACACGCTCGCCGGTGACGAAGGTCTGTCCGGCGTTGTCCGGTTCGAGCATGACGTGGTGGACCTGCCCGAAATGATCGAGGACCTTCGCCCGCGCGGGCGAGCCGGGCCTTGCCGTGCCGACCACGATCTCGCCTTCGCGCCCGACCAGCGAGGATCGGTCGATGGCCGAGGTCTCGTCGCGCGGCAGGAGGCGTGCCAGCGGACGCGAGAGCCCGCCCGTCAGCGGCAGCGCCGCGATGCCTGTGACCGGGCCGACCAGCCAGGGCGTCCAGGCCCCTCCGGTCAGCCCCGCAAGAAGCTCCTGCGCGCACAAGCCGAGGATACCAAAGACACTGAGGAGAACGGTCAGCCAGACCATGAAGGGTACCCGGCCCAGCCCGACCAGCGAGAGGAGGCCGGAATCAAGGTCGATATCGGCGTCCGCGTCCCCTTCGAGCGCATCGGCGAGGCCGAAGACCTGCACGAGCGCGAGGACAAGGACGACACCCAGCGCGGCCGAGAACGGCAGGTTCTCCCCCGCCGTCAGGAAGTCCGGCATCAGCCGGGATCCCTTGCGTCGATGTACTTGGTTTCGAGGAACCGGTTGCGCGTGGCCAGCGCGTCGACGTCGTTGCGCGAGAGGTCCTCGCTCATCGCCTCGATCTCATCGGAGATGACGCAGAGGCCGTCGATCAGCTGCTCGTTGGGCGACAGGCCCGAGGTGCCGGGCTTGGCGCGCAGCGAGGGCGGAATGCGGGTGTAGCTGTCGACCAGGCTGGGCAGGTGCTCGGAGAGGAGCTTGCGCACCTCGTGGGCGGCGGGCCCTGTCTCCTCCATGGTGGCGAGCTGGGGCGCGAGCTGCTCCAGATGCACGCCAATCATGTCGATGGCATCGACCGCCGCATTGGGGAGCGCGCGGCGCTTGCCCTCCAGCCAGATCTCGGTCGAGCCCGCCAGTTCAGCGAGTTCGGTCGCGTGCAGATCGCCCGCGCGCGTGCGCGGCGCGGAGGGGTAGATCGCGAGCAGGCAGAAGACGACGAAAGCGAGCAGCGTCACCAGAACCGTGGTCGCGAAGGTCAGGCCGCCCAGGATCAGCGCGGTCGTCAGCGCGGCCACGAAGATCGCGCCTACGGCCAGCACCGCGCGGCGCAGGCGGCGCAGGCGAAACGCCCAGCGCTCCTTCTTCGCGGTGTAGAGGCGCGCGGCGCGCTGGCGGCGCGCAGCCCGGACGATCTCCTTTGAAACCCGGCGCGCGGGCACCTGTGCCATGTCTCTCGTTCTCTCCTGCTGTCGTTACATGAGGACCCCTTGCAGGGCCTCCCGGCCTTACTTCTCGTCGAGCGCTTCCAGAAGGTTCTGCGCGGCCTTGGTATCGCCCTCGGCCAGCCCCTCGCTCTGGCCCTGCGCGCGGGCGATATAGGCCTTGGACCGGTCGATCTCCCCTTCGAGCGAGGTCACCGTCTGCTTCATGGAATCGAGCGCCTTGACCTTGAAGGTGTCGATCGAGTCCATCGTGTCGTAGATGTTCTGGAAAGCGCGGCTCAGCGTCTCCAGCGGAATGGTCGCGCTCGCAGCCTGCTCGTGGATGCGCGCGGTGTTGTCCTTCATCATCTGGCCGGTGCCCTCGATGATGTTGGCGGTCGTGGTGTTGAGCGCGGTGATCTGATCGAGAACGAGCTTCTGGTTCGCCATCGCCTGCGCCACGGTAACCGCGGTACGCAGCGCGCCCACGGTCGTGGTCGAGGCGCGGTCGACGCCCTTGATGAGCTCGACGTTGTTCTTCTTCACAAGGTCGAGCGCAAGGTAGCCCTGCACCGAGACCGCCATCTGCGTGAGCAGGTCCTGCGTGCGCTGGCGCACGTAGAACAGCGCGCTCTCGCGCACGGCCTTGGCCTTGGCGGGATCGCTGTGATCGAGATCGGCGGCCTTCTCCTCCAGCGCCGTGTCCAGCGCCTTGGACATCCAGATCATCTGTTCCAGCTTGCCCAGCGAAGCCCACAGGTTCTGGCGCTCGACGTCGATGGCCGCGTTGTCCATCAAAAGCTCGTCCTTGCCGTTCTGCAAACGGGTGAGGATCGCCGAGATATGCCCCTGCGCGCTCTGGTAGCCGTCGAAATAGTCGCGCAGCTTCGATCCGAAGGGAATGATGCCGAAGATCTTGCGCTTGGAGAGCAGGTCACCCTTGGTCGAGGGATCGAGGTCCTCGACCGTCTTTCTCAGTTCGGCCAGATCCGCGCCCACGCCGCTGTCGCGATCCATCGCGCGGATCGGGCGGTCGAGGAAGCGGTTGGAATGCCCGGCCGCCTCGGAGATCTCCTTGCGGCCCATGTTGGTGATCTGGTCGACGCGGCGGCCGAAATCGGGCGAACTGGCGTCCTGCGAGACAAGATCGGAGACGAATTCGTCCACGCGCACCTGCAGCTTGGACTTCTGCTCCTCGTTCACCGGCACGAGCCCGGCGGCCTTTTCAGCCTGCACGGTGGGCACGGGATCGGGCGGCGTCAGCTTGAGTTCGTCAGCCACAGCCGTGTCGGTCGTGCTCGCCATTCGTGAAAGTCCTTGTCCTGCATCTTACCCGGTACTGGACAGACAAGGTAGGTTTGGGCGCCCGTCTCTACAAGAAAAACCGAAAGCTGAGCGCCCTAGTCGTCGATGAAGGGGCCATGGCCGTCGACCTGCGTCATCAACATGGAATCGCCGCGTGCCACGACGCACAAGGTCAGTCCCGCCGCCTCGGCACGCCGCACCGCGAGATCGGTCGGCGCCGAGATCGTGACGAGGAGCCCGCAGCCCGCGCGCACCGTCTTCTCAACGAGTTCATAGGAGCAGCGCGAGGTCATGACGATAAAGCCTGCGCCCGCATCGCACCCCTCGCGCGCCAGCGCTCCCACCAGCTTGTCGAGCGCATTGTGGCGCCCGACATCCTCGCGCACGAGCAAGACCTCGCCCTCGCTCGTACAGAAGGCCGCCGCGTGGGTCGCGCGGGTGGCCTGTCCCAGCACCTGCCGTTCGCGCATCGCCTCCAGCGCCTTGCCGACAGCAGCGCGCGAAAGGCGTAAGGTCGGCTCCAGCACGGGGAGCGGGCGCAGCGCGGTCTCGATCCCGTCCATCCCGCAGATGCCGCAGGAGCTGTCCCCGATGCGGCGCCGCGCGCGCTCTAGGACCGGGCCGAGGCACTCGGACGGAAGGCTCACCCGCGCGACCATGCCCTGCCCCCAGGCGCCCTTGTCGACACGCGACAGCGCGATCTCGCCCACCTGCTCGGCCCGGGCCAGCCCTTCGGCCATGAGGAAGCCGGTCACGAAGTCCTCCAGATCGAGCGGCGAGGCCATCATGACGGCAAAGGCAATGCCGTTGATCTCGATGGCAACGGGGCATTCGATGGCCAGAAGATGCCCTCTGGCGCCTTCCGAAATCGGCTCTTGTGTGTAATCTGCACGCACAAGGAGCGCCTCAAGCGTGCCCGGGACGCCCTCGCTCATGGCCACAGGCTCCCTGCCGCAGCGATCAGAAAATGGCCGAAATGCATGGTTTCATCGCAATCTGCATACGCGTTTTCCACGGGCGAATCCCGCTCTGCGAGGCCCATCGTGCCAATTTGGCTTGCTTGGCGCTGTGGACTTACCCTAAACGGGCGCGCCAGATAAAGGGTCGATGGGCATGCCCCGCGGATTAAGATATGGCATTACCCGCATTCGCGGCGGCGTTTCCCACCCGACCGGACAAAGATTTTTCGCAAGAGATTGGTTGAACCCTACATGAGTTGGCTGAGCAAGGTCCGCAATTCGCTTTCGAGCCTGAACAAGCGTGACACCCCCGACAACCTCTGGATCAAGTGCCCGAGCTGCGGCGAGATGCTCTTCACCCAGGAGTTCGAGGCCAACCTCTCGGTGTGCCCGCGCTGCGAGCACCACGGGCGCATCACCGCCAAGGCCCGCTTCGAGCAGATCCTCGACGCCGGCTTTACAGTGCTGCCCACGCCCGAGGTGGAAGAAAACCCGCTGAACTTCCGCGACACCAAGAAGTACTCGGACCGCCTCAAGGCCGCCCGCGCGGCCAATCCCTATCCCGACGCGCTGACCAACGCCTCCGGCACGATCGACGGCCACAAGGCTGTGCTCGGCGTCCAGGACTTCAAGTTCATGGGCGGCTCGATGGGCATGGCCGTGGGCGAGGCTTTCGTCGCAGGCGTTGAAAAGGCGATTGCGCAGAAGTGCGGCTACATCATCTGCACGGCCGCGGGCGGTGCGCGCATGCAGGAGGGTATCCTCTCGCTCATGCAGATGCCCAAGACCACGGTCGCCACGCGCCGTCTTGCGGCTGCGGGCCTCCCCTACATCGTCATCCTGACAGACCCCACCACCGGCGGCGTGACCGCGAGCTACGCGATGCTCGGCGACGTCCAGATCGCCGAGCCCGGCGCCCTCATCGGCTTTGCCGGCCAGCGCGTCATCCAGGACACGATCCGCGAAAAACTTCCCGACGGCTTCCAGCGCGCGGAATACCTCCACGACCACGGCATGGTCGACATGGTGGTGCACCGCAAGGACCTCAAAGGCACGCTGGCACAGCTCCTCGGATACCTTGAACGAAAGGAAGCCCAGTGAATATCGACAGCGCCCTTGTCCGCGAGCTCGCAGAGCTCCTTGCGGAAACCGGCCTCTCGGAAATCGAGGTGGAGGACGGTGAACGCAAGATCCGCGTCAGCCGTCAGATGATCCAGCAGATGAGCGCGACGCTCCCCCCGGTGGGCTATCCCGCCGAGGCCCCGGCCGCTCCTGCCGCAGCTGCGCCGGCCGCAGCCGCCGCGCCCGCACCGGCGCCCGAAGCCCCCGTCGATGCGGTCAAGTCGCCGATGGTCGGCACCGCCTACATGTCGGCCGAGCCGGGCGCTGCGCCCTTCATCTCGGTCGGCCAGTCGGTCAAGGAAGGCGACGTCCTCCTCATCGTCGAGGCGATGAAGGTCATGAACCAGATCACCGCGCCCAAGTCGGGCACGATCAAGGCGATCCTCGTCGACAACCAGCAGCCGGTCGAATTCGACCAGCCGCTCGTGGTGATCGGCTGAGGTAGAGCGTTTCCATGGCCATTAAACGCCTCCTGATTGCCAACCGCGGCGAGATTGCGCTTCGCATCCACCGCGCCGCCCAGGAAATGGGCATCGAGACCGTCGCGGTGCACTCCACCGCCGACGCCGATGCCATGCATGTCCGCCTTGCCGACCATGCCGTGTGCATCGGTCCGCCGGCCGCCAAGGACAGCTACCTGAACGTCGCCGCGATCATCTCGGCCGCCGAGATCACCGATGCCGACGCGATCCACCCCGGCTACGGCTTCCTTTCGGAGAACGCCCGCTTCGCCGAGATCGTGGAAAGCCACGGCATCAAGTGGGTCGGCCCCAAGCCCGAGCACATCCGCACGATGGGCGACAAGGTCGAGGCCAAGCGCACCGCAGGGGCCCTGGGCCTGCCGCTGGTGCCCGGCTCGGACGGCGCGATCGAGGACTTCGACGAGGCGCGCAAGCTGGCCGAGGAAATCGGCTACCCGGTCATCATCAAGGCTGCCTCGGGCGGCGGTGGCCGCGGCATGAAGGTCGTGAACTCGGCCGAGGAACTGCAGAGCCAGATGGGCCAGGCCCGCTCGGAAGCGGCCGCTGCCTTCGGCGATGCGACCGTGTACATGGAAAAGTACCTCGGCAACCCGCGCCACATCGAATTCCAGGTGTTCGGCGATGGCGAGGGCAACGCGGTGCACCTGGGTGAGCGCGACTGCTCGCTCCAGCGCCGCCACCAGAAGGTGCTCGAGGAAGCCCCCTCGCCCGTCATCACCCCCGAGGAACGCGACCGCATGGGCGCGATCGTCTCCAAGGCGATGGCCGACATGGGCTACCGCGGCGCGGGCACGATCGAGTTCCTCTGGGAAAAGGGCGAATTCTACTTCATCGAGATGAACACCCGTCTCCAGGTGGAACACCCCGTGACCGAGGCGATCACCGGCGTTGACCTGGTGCGCGAGCAGATCCGCATCGCCGATGGCCAGGCGCTCTCGTTCACGCAGGACGCGATTGAGTTCAAGGGCCACGCCATCGAGTGCCGCATCAACGCGGAAGATCCCTGGAACTTCACGCCCTCGCCCGGCAAGGTCTCGAACTACCACGCCGCAGGCGGCATGAACGTGCGCGTCGATAGCGGGCTCTACGCCGGCTATTCGATCCCGCCCTACTACGATTCGATGATCGGCAAGCTGATCGTCTCGGGTCGCAGCCGCGCGGGCGCCATCATGCGCCTCAAGCGCGCGCTGGGCGAAATGGTGATCGAAGGCCCCAAGACCTCGATCCCGCTGCACCAGGCCCTGGTGGAGGACCCCGAGTTCAACGAGGGCGAATACACCATCAAGTGGCTCGAGGAGTGGCTGGCCAAGCGCGCCGGCTAAGCGAAAGCATGACCAAACCGATGAAATCCTACCTGGACTTCGAGAAGCCGATTGCCGAACTGGACACCCGCGTGGCCGAGCTGCGCGCGACCCAGGACGGCAGCAGCGACATCGACATCGAGGCCGAGATCGCCAAGCTCGCGGCCAAGAGCGAGGCCATGCTCGCCTCCACCTACGGCAAGCTGACGCCCTGGCAGAAGACCCAGGTCGCCCGCCACCCGCTGCGCCCGCATTTCGTCGACTACGTGGAGATGGCCTTCACCGACTTCGTGCCGCTGGGCGGGGACCGCCTCTATGGTGAGGATTGCGCGATCCTGGGCGGCTTTGCCCGCCTCAATGGCCAGCGCGTCATGCTCATCGGCCACGAAAAGGGCAACGACACGGCGAGCCGCGTCAAGCACAACTTCGGCATGGCCAAGCCCGAAGGCTACCGCAAGGCAATCCGCCTGATGGAGATGGCCTCCAAGTTCGGCCTGCCGGTCGTCACGCTTGTCGACACCGCAGGCGCCTTCCCCGGCATCGAGGCCGAGGAACGCGGCCAGGCCGAAGCCATCGCCCGCTCGACCGAGGCCTGCCTCGCGCTCGGCGTACCGATGGTCGCAGCCATCGTCGGCGAAGGCGGCTCGGGCGGCGCGGTCGCCATTGCCGCGGCCAACAAGGTGCTCATGCTCGAGCATTCGGTCTACTCGGTGATTTCGCCCGAGGGCGCCTCCTCGATCCTGTGGCGCACGCCCGAAAAGGCCGCCGACGCGGCCACCGCCATGAAGGTAACGGCGCAGGACCTCCTCGAACTCAAGGTCATCGACGGCATCGTCGAGGAACCGCTGGGCGGCGCTCACCGCGATCCGGCCCAGACCGCGAAGGCTCTGGCCAGCGCTATCGAGAAAGAACTCGCCAAGCTGTCCAAGCTCGGCGCCGAGGCGCTCGTGCGCCAGCGCGAGGAACGCTTCCTCGCCATCGGCTCGCTCTGAGAGCGGATCTGAACTGATCTACCCCGCGTGCCCGGGCCGCTGCGCAAGCGCCCGGGCCGCGATTTCGAGGGCCCCTGTCGGCCCCGCATCGTCTCCCAGCGCCGGCAGCACGATCCGCTGCGCCAGAACGGCGGGCGTCGCATCCTCCAGATAGCCGCACAGCAGATGCGGGACATGGTCGATTGCGCGTGCCAGCAGATGCCGCTGGCGATGGGTGCCCCCTCCCCCCACGATGATCCGCTGCGGCGCCAGTGTCAGCAGCAAGTGGACGAGCAGTTCGGCAAGATCCTGCGCGATCACCTCCCAGCGCGGATCGTGCGCGGGCACCTCGCCCGGATGGCAGCCCAGCCGCGCGGCGAGCGCAGGCCCGCTCAGCAGCCCCTCCACGCAGTCCCCGTGAAAACGGCAGGCGCCCGCAAAACCGTCCCCGCGCGCCCGGCGCAGGCGCAAATGCCCCAGTTCGGGATGCAGGCTGCCATGGACCGGATGCCCCTCGACCAGCACGCCGCCCCCGATCCCTGTGCCGATGGTGACATAGACAAGGCTGGTACAGCCCTTCCCCGCCCCATGCCGGTATTCGCCAAGCGCCGCGCCGTTGACGTCGGTGTCGAGTCCGACCGGGCAGCCCAGTTCCTGCGCAAAGGGCGCAAGCACCTCCGCCCCGCTCCACCCCGGCTTCGGGGTTGCCAGCATGCGTCCGAAATCGGCTGCGGCGCAATCGAGACGGATCGGGCCGAAGCTCGCAATCCCCAGCGCATCGAGCGCCCGCACGTCCTGCCAACCGGACAGAACCTCAAGCGCCTCTTCCAGAGTGGCTTCGGGATCGCGGGTCGCGAACTCGACGCGCTCGTCGATCCGCCCAGGCTGTCCCAGCACAACGACCGTCTTGGTCCCGCCCAGTTCGATTCCCGCCAACCTGTGCACGCGCCTTTTCCTTCCTGAACCGCCTCCGCCGCCCTGTGCGATTGGCTCGTAATCGGAGCCAAACACGTAGCTCTACGGAGCCTCGCCCGCACCAGACCTTGGTAGGCAATAACGATTGTAGCCATCGCACAGGCCGCGAGGGGAAGCAAAATGCGGGCAGGGCCACCACACGGGCCAGGCAGATCGTTTCAAGGTCCGGCGCGGCCCGATGGCCGTGCGATGGCCGACAGCGCGAGCGGGGCCCAGGGAAAGACCCGGCTTTCGCTTGCCCGTATCGTCGAACTGAACCTGGGCTTCTTCGGCCTGCAACTGAGTTTCGGCCTGCTGGTCGCCAACACCTCGCCCATCTTCCGCAGTCTCGGCGCCGAGGGAGGCGAGCTCCCGCTCCTGTGGATCGCGGGCCCCGTGACCGGAATGCTCGTCCAGCCCCTCGTCGGCGCGCTCAGCGACCGGACCACCTCGCGCTTCGGACGGCGAACGCCCTTTCTGGCGGCGGGCAGCGTGCTCGCCGCGGCCAGCCTGCTCGCCATGCCGCTAGCCCCAGCACTCTGGGTCGCGGTCGCCCTTCTCTGGGTGCTCGACACGGCCAACAACCTGGTGCTCGAACCCTACCGCTCAACCGTCGCCGACCGCCTGCCTCCCGACCAGCTGCCGCGCGGCTTCCTCGTCCAGAGCGCCTTTACCGGCGCCGCGCAGACGCTGGCCTACCTCCTGCCCTGGGCGCTCGCCGCGCTCATCGACCACCGGCTTGTCGATGCCAACGGCGTGCCGCTGACCGTGCGCATCGCCTTTGGCGCAGGCGCGGTGATAACGCTCTCCACGATCCTCTACTCGCTGCTGCGCGTGCCCGAACCCAGCCTCTCCCCCAACGAACGTGAGGCGCTGGTTCGGCTGCCCCGCCGCCCGCTCCTTGCCGAAATCTGGACGGCGCTGCGCACCATGCCCGCGCCCATGCGCCGCCTGGCGCTTCCCATGCTGTGCCAGTGGTACGCGATGTTCGTGTTCTGGCAGTTCTGGCTCGACGCCATCGCGCGCCGCCTCATGGGCACCCACGACCCGGCTTCGGACGCCTACCGCGAGGCAATCCTGCTCACCCAGCAGTTGGGCACGCTCTACAACGCCATCGCCTTTGCCGCCGCGCTCGCCCTGATCCCCCTCCTGCGGCGCTGGCCGATCCGCCCCGTCCATGCGAGCTGCCTTGCCCTGAGCGGCCTCTCCATGCTCCTTCTGGCCCGTGCCGGATCGGTGACCTCGCTGGCGCTCGCCATGGTCGGCATCGGGATCGGCTGGGCCGCCCTCATGGGCAACAACCACGCCCTGCTCGCACGCTGCCTGCCAGCGCACCGGATCGGCATCTACATGGGCCTGTTCAACCTCTTCATCGTGGTCCCCATGCTCGCCGAGACCGTGACCATGCCGCTACTCTACCGCCACCTGCTGGGCAGCGAACCATCGCAAGCGATTGTAATGGCGGGATTCATCATGATGGCCGGAGGCTTAACCATTTTTCTATCGGGGAACCCCAGCGTTTCCGCCTTTTTGCGACAGAATCGCAAGAAATAGCGTCGCGTATCTATCCGACTGACCAATAGGGTGCTACAAATGCCCACGATGGTGGAAAAATTGAGGAACGAGGCCGAGGCGGATTCTTCCGAACTCGCCCTCACGGAAGAGATCGAGGTGCGCACTCTCGCCGACCTCGCTCGCCTGGCGGGCGTTTCGGCGGGCACGGTGTCGCGGGCGCTGGCCGGCAAGGCGCTGGTCAATGCCGAGACTCGTGAGCGGATCCAGGCGCTGGCCCGCAAGCACGGGTTCCGGCCCAACCAGATGGCCAGCAAGCTGCGCTCGCGCCGCACCGGTGTCATCGGGGTGGTCATTCCCCTGGGGCACGACAAGCGCCAGCATATTTCGGACCCCTTCTTCCTGACTCTGCTGGGCGCCCTTGCCGACGAACTGACCGAGAGCGGCTATGACCTCATGCTCAGCCGCGCGATCCCCGACCAGACGAGCGACTGGCTGGAGCGCATGACCGGTTCGGGCATGGTCGATGGGGTCATCGTGATCGGCCAGTCCAACCAGTTCGAGACGATCGAGCGGGTGGCCCGCCACTACCCGGCCATGGTCGTCTGGGGCCATCACCGCGAAGGGCAGATCCACTGCTCGGTGGGCAGCGACAACTTCGAGGGAGGACGCCTCGCCGCCGAGCACCTGATCAAGAGCGGCGCGCGTCGTCTCGCGTTCCTGGGCAGCACGGTCGGCATCGAGATCGCCAAGCGCTTCGAGGGCACGCTGTCCGCTGCGCGCGCGGCGGGCCTCACCGTCACCCATCTCCCGGTCCACATGGCCCACGAACAGGTCTTTGAAGAAGTCTCTTCCGCGCTCGGTTATGGTAGCGGTATCGAATTCGATGGCATCGTGGCTGCCTCGGACCTCATCGCGATGTCGGCCCTGCGCGTCCTGTTCGAAAACGGGCACCAGGTTCCCGCCGAGGTGCAGGTGATAGGCTTCGACGACCTCCCGCTCGCCGCGCAGACCTTCCCACCGCTTTCCACCCTGCGCCAGGAGATACAGACCGGCGCACACCTCATGGTGGAGAAGCTCAAGGCACGGATCGCGGGTCAACCGGCGCCAAGCGAGGTCATGGCCCCCACGCTCATCCTCCGGGATTCTACGCGTTAGTTTGTAGAGCAAGTCTCGACGCCCCATTTTCGGGCCGCGCTCACCGTTCGGCGTGTCTTCCCGGCATCGCTTCGCGGTAATCTCGTCCGCAAGGGCAGACCATGCCTTCCGGTGTCGGGCGCCCCACGCTAGACAGCCTTGAGCAGGCGCCGCCCCGGATGGGCTCGACGCCGCACGGACCCCATGAGCAGGAATTGCCAAGACCCATGTTCGACGTCGCATGCTGATCGGGATTGACCTCGGGACGACCAACAGCGCGGCAGCGATCTGGCAGGACGGGACGGCTCGGCTGATCCCGGCAGGCGCCGATGGCGCGCTGCTGACCCCGTCGGCGGTAAGCTGTGACGCGGCGGGCGCGACCTGGGTGGGGACGCCCGCGCGCGACCGCCGGGCAGCCCATCCCGCCGACACCGCCACCAGCTTCAAGCGCGCCATGGGCACCAACACCCTGTTCCACCTTGCGGGCCGCGAATTTCGGGCTGAGGACCTCTCCGCGCTGGTCCTGCGCGCGCTTGTCGAGGATATCGCCGCCGAGACCGGCACCCGCCCCACCGAGGCGGTCATCACCGTGCCCGCCTACTTCAACGACCGCCAGCGCAAGGCCACGCGTCAGGCGGGCGAGCTGGCCGGGCTCACCGTACGCCGCCTGATCAATGAACCGACTGCCGCCGCGCTTGCCTTCGGCCTTCAGGACAAGGGCGACCGCGAGCCTTTTCTCGTCTTTGACTTGGGCGGGGGCACCTTCGATGTCTCCATTGTCGAGATGTTCGAGGGCATCGTGGAAGTGCGCGCCTCAGCGGGCGACAACCGCCTGGGCGGGGATGACTTCGACCGCGCGCTGATCGCGCTCGCCGCCCCGCGCCTCGATCCCGACGGACGCCTTGCCGCCCTCCCCGAGACACGGCGCGAGGCGCTCCTCGCCCGCGCCGCCGAGCGCTGCCGCAAGGCGCTTTCCAGCGCCGCTAAGGCCGAATTCACCGTCACGCTCGATGCCAAGACGCAGCTCTCCCTCCCTATCGGACAGGACGAGTTCGAGGCCGCCTGCGGCCCGCTCCTCGACCGGCTGCGCGATCCCATCGTGCGTGCGCTCCGCGACAGCGACATCGCCGCACACGACCTCTCCGAGATCGTGCTGGTGGGCGGGGCGACCCGCATGCCCGCCGTGCGCAAGGCGATCACCCGCCTCTTTGGCCGTTTCCCCAACGCCGCCGTCCACCCCGACCACGCGGTGGCGCTTGGCGCGGCGATCCAGGCGGGCCTGGCCGCACGCGATGCCGCCCTCGACGAGGTGCGGATCACGGACGTTTGCCCCTACACGCTGGGTGTCGAAGTGGCCGAGCCCAGCCCCAATGGCGGTCTCCTGAAGGGCCTGTTCTCCCCCATCATCGAGCGCAACACGCCCGTACCCGTAAGCCGCGTGCAGTCCTACTCCACGCTGTCGGACGGGCAGAAGCAGATCGAGTTCGGCATCTACCAGGGCGAGGCGCGCGAGGTCGCGCGCAACATTCGCCTGGGCGAAATCCGCATTCCCGTGCCCGCGCGCCCGGCGGGCGAAGTCGATGTCGACGTGCGCTTTTCCTACGACAGCTCAGGTCTTCTCGAAGTGGACCTGCACATCCCCCTCGACGACAGCCGCCACAACCTCGTCATCCTGGATGAGGAAGATCGCGAGGGGCCCGAGAGCCTGGCCGCCCGGCGCGAGGCGCTCGCCGCGCTGAAGTTCCACCCCCGCGAAGACGCGGCCAACATGGCGCTGCTCGCGCGCGCCGAACGCTGCTACGAAGACCATATCGGGCCCGTCCGCCAGAATCTGGGCCGCGCGATCAGCCGGTTCACCGGTATCCTCGACACCCAGGAACCCCGACTGATCGCCGAGGCCAGAGACCGGCTCAGCGCGCAGCTTGACGCCATCGAGGGCAGTGCCCCGCTATGAGCGAGACCTTCCCCTGGTCGGTGCTGGGCATCGCCCCGACCAGCGACCGCAAGGCGATCCGCAAGGCCTATGCCGCCGCCGTCAAGGCCATGGACATTGACGCCGAGGTCGACGCCTATGCACACCTTCGCAGCGCGCGCGACCAGGCGCTGGCGCTGGCCAGGGAAACGCCCGTGGACGCCGTTTCGCCGCTGGCCTTGCGCGACGTGTCCGAAGACGGTGGGGATCCGCTGCCGGGGGATGAGGGCGCTTCCTCGTCCAGCTCGGGGTTCTGGCCGCTGGCCGCCCCGCGCCTGCTGCGCCCGCTGGGCGAAGGCTCGGTCCGCACCGCACCTCAAACGCCCGAGCCTGCCCCAGGGCGCCCTTGCTTCGAGACGATCTTTCCCGACGCCCCGGCCGACACGCCGATTGCCGCCACGCTGGAGCTTGGCCCGCACCAAAGCCTCGCGGCGCCCACCCTTTCCGGTTACGGAGAGATCGAGGCCGCGCTGGGTCTGATCCCGGGACAGACTGCTTGCGAACGGCTCGAGGCCGTGCTCACCGAAAGCGACGATGCCGAACTGGCCGAGGCCGAACGCATCGTCGCACTGCGCGCGCTGCAGGCCGCGATCGGTGAAGCCCGTTCGGAAGGGATCGACCGGCAGGAGCAGGTTGAAGACTGGCTGGCGGGTCTTCTCGCCACCCACTGGCCGCGCTCGGCTCCGCTGCTCGAAACGGCAACGCAGGCATTTGGCTGGCACGAGGAGTGGCATCGCTTCGATGCGCGTCCTGCCGTGCGCTTCATCGGCGCGCGCCTTCGCGGTGCGCGTTTCCGGGCCCGCGTGGAAGACCCCGGGCACCGCTACCACGCCGCCTGGCGCGAGCTGAACCGCAAGGGGCCCGCCGGCCCCTTCCGCTGGCTGCGCGCCTCGCGCGATGATGTGCAATTCGTGCTTTCGGGCCTGCGCGCAAATTTCGCGCACCTGGAAGACGAGCTGGACCCGCGCCGGATCGCCTCGTGGAACCGCCCGGTAATCTGGCCACGCGTGGTCCTGGGCCTGTGCTGGCTCGCGCTTCTTGCCAATCTGCTGGGCCTGTCCTGGCCTTTCGTATCCCCGGCCTACGAGCTGCCCGATGGCACCCAGATCGAGCTTGCCGAGGACGGTCCGGGCCCCACGCTTTTTGGCGAATACCTCGAGACCGCGGTGGCCGAGAGCCTGGGACAGGGCCATGACTTGGCCTGGCTCTGGGACCGGGACGCCGAACTGGCCCGGCGCATCGTCGCGCAAGTGCGCGCCAGCCTGGACAGCGGAGGCGGCGCGGAGGGGGCCACCCGCGCGGCCGTCAACCTTGTGCGCGCAGCGACTCACGCAAAGGGCCACACCCTGAGCGGAGAGGCGCGCGAGGCCGCCATGCGCCTGCGCCTCGATCAGTTGCGCGCCGCCCGCGAGATGGCCCCGGCCACCTGCCTCACCCTGCTCCACGACGGGCAATTGCCCCAACAGGCGTCGGCTTTTCCCGAGCCGCTGCGGGCGCGCGAGCGTGCCGCGGCCGCGCGCCTTGCCGAAACCCCGCTCCCACCCGAGAACCCGGGCGAGGAGGATACCTCGGTTCCCATTCCCGGCGCTCTCATCGACGCGATCATCGCGCGCACGGGCCTTCCCGACGCGGCCGTGCGCGAGGCCCTGCAGAACGAGGGCGAGGATGCGCCCCGATGCGACGTGGCGATTGCGCTTCTGGCGGCGGCACTGGACTGGGACGGCGAACCCGCCACCCGCGAGGCGATCCTGCGCGCGCTCTGATCTGGCCCAAGGTTCCGGGCCAGATCCACGGCGCCGGAACACCTGTCGGGAACGCACCGGCTCGTTTTCACGTTCCCTCCCCATAGCCGCGCCGCGCGGCCGCAAGCGGGAGAGTGGACGTGACACCATCGCCGAGACCGCCGGAACGGGAGCCCCCCCGCGAAGCCCGCCCCTATGCGCTCTCGCTCGCTCTGCCCGCGACCTGCCTGCTGGCGCTTGCCGGAGCGGCCGTTTTCACCTTCCGCTCCAGCGCTACGGCGCAGGACCTGCCGCCCCCACCGCGTGAGGCGGGCCCGGTCCCCAGCGGCCTCCAGACCGCGGTCTTCGCCGGCGGCTGCTTCTGGGGCGTGGAAGCCGTGTTCGAACATGTAAAAGGCGTGCGCACAGTCACCTCGGGCTATGCGGGGGGCACCCGCGCGGACGCCAAATACCGCCGCGTCGCCAGTGAGAAGACCGGGCACGCCGAAGCCGTGCGCATCGTCTACGACCCCGAGGAAGTGCGCTATGGCCAGCTCCTCCACGTCTTTTTTGCCGTCGCCCACGACCCCACGCAGCTCAACCGCCAGACACCCGATGTCGGGCGCAGCTACCGCTCGGCGATCTTTCCCCAGACCCCGCTGCAGCGGCAGATGGCGCGCAGCTACATCGCCCAGCTCGACAGCGCGGGCACGTTCGGACGCAAGATCGCCACGAAGCTGGAACAGGGCGCGTTCTACAAGGCCGAGGACGTCCACCAGGACTTTGCCCGCAAGAACCCGCGCAACGCCTATATCGTGCGTTGGGACAAACCCAAGGTGGCCCGGCTCAAGCGCGAA
The DNA here is from genome assembly GCF_020524485.1 of Novosphingobium profundi. Classification (GTDB taxonomy): domain Bacteria; phylum Pseudomonadota; class Alphaproteobacteria; order Sphingomonadales; family Sphingomonadaceae; genus Novosphingobium; species Novosphingobium profundi_A. The sequence continues at coordinate 98,728 of NZ_JAIVLF010000007.1, forward strand.
TTTCCCGCACTCTACACGCGCTGAAGCCGCTCAGATCGCCTCACCGGCCGCGAACCCGCTCGCCCAGGCCCACTGGAAATTGTAGCCGCCCAGCCACCCGGTGACATCGACCGCCTCGCCAATGGCGTAGAGCCCGGGGACCTTGCGCGCCTCCATCGTCTTGGAGGAGAGCCCGGCGGTGTCGATACCCCCTGCGGTAACTTCCGCCTTGGCAAAGCCTTCCGAGCCGTCCGGAACAAAGGGCCAGCGCGCAAGCTGCGCTTCGGCCTTGTCCAGCGCCTTGTCGGAGAGGTTGCCCAGTTCTCCCGTCAGCGCCAGCCGTTCGGCCAGTGCCTGAGCAAGACGGTCGGGCAGCGACTCGCCCAGCACCTTGCGCAAGGCGACCTTGGGCCGCGCGCGCTTGGCGGCCTTGAGCCAGCCGCTCTCCTGTCCCGGCAGGAAGTCGATATGGACCGTATCCCCGCGCTGCCAGTAGCTGGAAATCTGGAGAATGGCCGGGCCCGAAAGGCCCCGGTGCGTAAACAGCGCCGCTTCGCGAAAGGCAGTCTTGCCGCAGGTCACGACGACTTCGGTCGCCACGCCCGAAAGCTCGCGGAAGAGCGCCTCGTCGGCCGGAAGCGTCAGCGGCACCAGCGCGGGGCGCGGCTGGACGACCTTGAGGCCGAACTGGCGCGCCAGATCATAGGCAAAGCCCGTCGCCCCCATCTTGGGGATCGAGGGCCCGCCCGTCGCGATCACGAGCGAAGGGGCCTGTGCCTGGGCCGCGCCATAGCGCACCGTGTAGCCCTCGTCGCTGCGCTCCACGCTGGCAACGGCATCGCCGCAGTGGACCGTGACATCGCCCCTGGCGCATTCCTCCAGCAGCATCTCGACGATCTGCTTCGCGCTGCCATCGCAGAACAGCTGGCCCAGCGTCTTCTCATGCCAGGCGATCCCGTGCGCCTCGACCAAGTCGAGGAAGTCGCGCGGAGTGAAGCGGCTCAGCGCCGACTTCGCAAAGTGCGTGTTGTTCGAGAGGTAACGCTCTGGAAGCGTGTCGATATTGGTGAAGTTGCAGCGCCCGCCGCCCGAAATCAGGATCTTCTTGCCCGGCTTCTCGGCATGGTCGAGGACGAGCACGCGCCGCCCGCGCAAGGCGGCCACGCGCGCGCAGAACAGGCCCGCCGCGCCTGCCCCCAGGACTATCGCATCGTAGGTATCGCTCACGAGGTGGCCGTCTCCGCCGCCCCGACAAGATCGAGCGCCAGCGCCTCGGCGACACGGATGCCATCGACCGCGGCCGAGAGGATGCCCCCTGCATAGCCCGCGCCCTCGCCCGCCGGGTAGAGCCCGCGCGTGTTGAGGCTGTTGAAGTCGCGCCCGCGTGTGATTCGCACGGGCGAAGAGGTGCGCGTCTCGACCCCGGTCAGGACGACATCAGGGTGGTCATAGCCCGGCACCTGGCGCCCGAAGACAGGCAGCGCCTCGCGGATTGCCTCGATCACGAAATCGGGAAGGCACTCGGCCAGGTCGGTCAGGTGGACACCGGGCTCATAGCTCGGGGTCACGACGCCGAACTCGCGCGACGGCTTTCCTTCGAGGAAGTCGCCCAGCTTCTGGCCCGGCGCCTTGTAGTTCGAGCCCCCGGCCTTGAACGCCAGCTCTTCCAGACGGCGCTGGAGCGCCACGCCCGCCAGCACGTCGCCGGGGAAGTCCCGCTCGGGGCTGATGTCGACGACGAGGCCCGAGTTCGCGTTGAACTCCGCGCGCGAGTACTGGCTCATGCCGTTGGTGACGACGCGCCCCTCTTCCGAGGTCGCCGCCACCACGCGCCCGCCCGGGCACATGCAGAACGAGTAGACGGTGCGCCCGTTCGAGCACTTGTGCGAGAGCGCGTAGGCCGCCGCGCCCAGGATCTTGTTGCCCGCGTTGGGCCCATAGCGCGCGGTGTCGATCCAGCCTTGCGGGTGCTCGATGCGCACACCGATCGCAAAGGGCTTGGCCTCCACGTGAACACCCGCCTTGTAGAGCACCTCGAAGGTGTCGCGCGCGGAGTGGCCGACCGCCAGGATCACGTGGCTCGCGGGAAGGAACTCGCCCGTGGAGAGATGCAGGCCACAGATCTTCTGGACGCCGTCCTGTCCGGTTTCCAGTTCGAAATCATCGACCCGCGTGCTGAAGCGGTATTCGCCGCCCAGCTTCTCGATCGTCTCGCGCATCGACATCACCATGGTGACGAGGCGGAAGGTGCCGATATGGGGGTGGGCCTCGGTGAGAATATCCTCAGGCGCGCCCGCCTTCACGAACTCGGTCAGGACCTTGCGGCCCAGGTGGCGCGAATCCTTGATGCGCGAATAGAGCTTGCCGTCCGAGAAGGTGCCCGCGCCGCCCTCGCCGTACTGGACGTTGCTTTCGGGATCGAGGACAGACTTGCGCCACAGCCCCCAGGTGTCCTTGGTGCGCTCGCGCACGGCCTTGCCGCGCTCGACGATGATCGGCTTGAAGCCCATCTGCGCGAGGATCAGCCCGGCAAGCAGGCCGCACGGGCCCGCCCCGATCACCACCGGGCGGGGCCCGGAATAATCGGCCGGGGCCTTGGTCACGAACGTGTAGCTGGTGTCGGGCGTCCTGCGCACATGCGGATCGTCGGCAAAGCGCTCGAGGATAGCCGCCTCGTCGGCCAGTTGCAGGTCGAGAGTGTAGATGAGCTTGATGGCGTTCTTGCGGCGCGCGTCGTTGCCGCGCCGCGCAATGGCGAGGCGCTGGAGTTCGCCCGCAGACAGGCCAAGGCGCGCGATGACGGCTGCCTCGAGGTCCTCGCTCGCATGGTCGAGCGGCAGGGCAAGGTCGGAAAGTCGGATCATGGCCGCGCCATAGACGCCTTTGCGCGCGGGTGCCATCGCAAGATTGCCTATGTACCGGCGCGGGAAGGCAGGCGGGCGCCTCGTGCGGGAGAAGACTCAGGGCAGGACATTGCGTCCCCTTTCGAGAGCGTGCGTCATGGGATAAGGCCCGAACCCAGCCAAGGAGGTACGATCATGTTCATCGCGATGAACCGTTTCCAGGTGCTGCGGGGCGAGGAAGAGGCCTTCGAAGCGCTCTGGACAAACCGCAAGACCTATCTCGACGAAGTGCCTGGATTTGAGGGCTTTCACATGCTGCGCGGCGAAGCGGCGGACGATCACACGCTCTATGCCTCGCACACATTGTGGCGCAGCCGCGCCGATTTCGAGGCGTGGACCAAGAGCGAAGCCTTCCGCAAGGCGCATTCGCAGGCCTCGGAAAGCAAGCCCAAGTACCTGGGGCCGCCCCGTTTCGAAGGCTTCGAGACGTTCCTGGCCGTGCCGGCCGGAGGCGAAGGCGCATGAGCGAGGAGACCGCAGGCCAAGACCAGCCGATCATCGAGCGTATCGGCGGCAAGGCGGTCATCGACCGGCTGGTCGTGCGCTTCTACGAGCGCATGGACACGCTGGAGGAGGCGCAGCCCTTGCGCGCACTGCACCCGGCCGATCTCACCTACACGACCCTCATGCTCCAGAACTACCTCACCGAATGGCTGGGGGGACCGCCCCTCTATTCGAGCGAGAAGGGCCATCCCCGCATGCGCATGCGGCATATGAAAGTGCCGATCGGCAATTCCGCGCGCGACCAGTGGATGCTGTGCATGAACGGTGCGCTTGACGAATGTATCTCCGACGCGCCCGCCCGCGAGGCCATCCGCAACGCCATGGCCAAGCTCGCCGACTGGATGCGCAACACCGAGGACACCCCGGCCTGAGAGCGCCAGAGAAGCTTTTGTTAACAGTTAGGACTATCTGCAAATAAGACTTGCCAATTGCCGTACAAATTCGGCAGAAAATGATTTGCAATGGCAACCCTGGCACTCTCCCCCCACCCCACGCAGGACCGCCTGATCACGGCTGTCCTGAACCAATGGCAGATTGAAGGCTCCGCGGGCATCTCGGCCCGCCGCCTCGCCGCGCTTGCCGATGTGCCGGTCTCCTCGATCTACCATCATTTTGATTCGCTTGAAGAATTACAGGTCTGCGCGCAGCAGCGCGCACGCCATGAGGCCGAGAACTGGTGCGCCGCACTGCTCGAGGCGATCGGCGATTTTCCCGCCAGCCCCGAAGCGTTCGGCGGCTTTTTCGCGCATGTGATCGACGCCTGGTGCGAAACGCAGCGCCATCTCGCCTTTGCCTGGCGCGAATGCGATTCCGTCCCCGATACCGAAGACCTCATTCATGGTGAGGCCCAGGCCTGGCAGCGGCTCTGGTACAAGTTCTGGCGCGAGGCCTGCGCCCACTTCCAGGTGGCTCACGGCCACGTGATCACCAAGCGCATCTTCGATACCGAGAGCATGTTTCACCTGATGCGCTGGCACCGCGCCATTGACCAGGCCGCGCTGGGCGAACTGGCGCGTACGCTGGGCAGCTGGCTCGCGGGCACTCCGCCACCGCCGACCCCCTGGCGTGACCATACCCGTGCGCTCGCCTTGGAGACGATGCCCGCGCTTCCCGAGCGTGACGAGACGGCCCGGCGCATCGTCGTGGCCGCGCAGCAGGTCCTGGCCGAGGGAGGGAGCCCCCACCTCACCCACCGCCGCGTGGCCCGCCGCGCCGAGTTGACGCTGGGCACGGTATCCCACAAGTTCCCGACCAAGTCGGAACTGCTGGGAGCCGCCTTTGAAGGCGCCTACAGCGCAATGGTCGACAAGCTCGACCCGCGAAGCTTCGCCTCTGCTGATCTCGACGCCGTGATCCACGCAATGGCCGACAACATCTCCAGCGCCACGCGCGAGAGAGCGCGCAACGAGCTGTTCCTCGCAGTTGCCCGCGACCCGGCCCTGTCCCATTTCGGCCGTCAGTTGCGCTACTTGCGTGGCCGCACCGGCCGCGGCCTGCTGCAATCGCTGGTGGGCACCCAGCGCACGATAACCGCAACCGAAGGCGCGCTGTTCTCCGACTTCACGCTAGGCCAGGTTCGCCGTCACGCGCTGTTCCCGTCCTACGACACCTGCGACCAGATCCGCGCCGAGTTCGTCGATCTCCTCGCTCTTTTCGAGCGCCCCTCCCCCGACGCCTGACGGCGTTTCCGCGCGCCCGATCCACCGCCCCGCGCCGACATGCACCGGCCCCGAACGGCTGCCGGTCTTGCGCCTTCGACACGGGTGCATCCGCGCCTGAGCGCCCCCCATCCCGAACCGCCATGTCCGGCACGGCTTGACAGTGAGCCAGCGCGTGCTAATTCGCGGCAATAAAGTTAATGCAACTCATTCTCATTATAAGGACTCGAGCAATGGCCGCGATGCGTGGGGCACATCTGTTGAAGGAATCTGCAAAGGAGGTGCGTCGCTGCGGCCGGTCACCGCTTCTGCGCAGCTGCGCCTTCGGCGCGCTTGCCACCTTTGCCGCCCTCAGCGCGACGAGCGCCCGGGCCGAGAATGCCGACGCCGACGCCGCCCCTGGCGACAGGATCATCGTGACAGGCGCCGTCCAAGACGACTACACGGTGGACGACCAGTCGACCTCGACCCGCCTCGATCTTTCGCTGCGCGAGACCCCGCAGGCGACCACGGTCGTCTCGCGCGCGCAGATCGAGGACTTCAACCTCGACACGATCAACGATGTCCTGCTGATGACCCCAGGCGTGAACGTCGAACGCGCCGAGACGACGCGCACCTATTACAACGCGCGCGGCTTCGACATCATCAACTTCCAGTACGACGGCGTGGGCCAGCCGCTGCCCTCCGGCCTTCAGATCGGCGCGGTTGACACCGCCACCTTCGAGCGCGTCGAGGTCGTGCGCGGCTCGAGCGGCCTGACTTCGCTGACAGGCAACCCGTCGGCCGCGGTCAACTACGTGCGCAAGCGTGCGCGCCGCGAGACCGGCGGCCATGCGAGCCTCGCCTACGCCCGCTTCGACCGCGTGCGCGGCGATGTCGACGTGAACATGGCCCTGACCGAGGACGGCGGCGTGCGCGCGCGCTTCGTGGGCGCCTACGAGGACGGCGAGAGCCATCTCGATTTCTACCACGATTCGCGCCTGACGCTCTACGGCACGCTCTCGGCCGATTTGGGGCCCCGCACGGTCGCCACCGTCGGTTACGGCTGGCAGGAGAACGATCCGACCGGCGTGACCTGGGGCGGCGTTCCCTTCCTCGATGCGAACGGCGACATGCTTGAATACGACCGCTCGATCACCACGGCCCAGCCCTGGTCCAGCTGGCATTCGATCAGCCGCGACCTGTTCGGCGACATCACCCACGACTTCGGCAATGGCTGGGAGGGCAAGGTTTCTGTCTTCCGCCGCGTGCGCACGATGGAGGCGGAACTCTTCTACCTCTACGGCGCGCAGGACGAGGACGGCAACGGCCTCTACTCCTGGCCGGGCGCCTACATCGACCGTCACACCCAGACCACGTTCGACGCGCACCTGACGGGCAACTTCACCCTGTTCGGGCGCAGCCACGACCTGGTTCTGGGCGCGAACTACGGCGAGGCGCACCTGCGCGAGGACGAGGCCGATGCGCCCGCCCAGACGAACCTTCCGCTCACTCCCGACGAAGCCTTCGGCGGCACTTTCGCGCGGCCCGACTTCGGCGAGTACAGCCTCCAGGCCGCCTACACGACCAAGACGTACGGCGGGTACGGTACGCTGCGTCTCTCGCTGGCCGATCCGGTCCACCTGCTCCTGGGCGGCAACGTCACACGCACCGAGCGCGAGGGCCAGTCCTACGGCACGCCCAACTACTTCGCCAAGACGCGCTTTCTGCCTTTCGCTGGCCTGACGGTCGATCTCACCGGCTCGCTCAGCGCCTATGCGAGCTACGCGACGATCTTCAACCCGCAGATCAACATGCGTCGCGACGGCTCGGTCCTCGACCCCCTCGAGGGCAAGACCTACGAGGCCGGGATCAAGGGCGAATGGCTCGACGGGCGCCTCAACGCCGCCATCGCCGTCTTCAAGACCGACCAGCAGAACGTGGCCGAGGCAACCGGCGAGCTCGTCGAGAACTCGGTCCAGAACGCCTATATCCAGGTCGACAATTCCTCGCGCGGGGTCGAGTTCGACGTCTCGGGCGAACTCCTGCCGGGTCTCCAGCTCACCGGCGGCTATGCCTATGTCGATATCGAGGACAAGGACGGGATCGACGCGCGCACCTTCATCCCGCGCCACACCGTGCGTCTCAGCACGGTCTACACTCCGCCCGTGCTCGAAGCGCTGCGCCTGGGCGGTTCGGTGCGCTACCAGAGCCGCATCACCAACGATGGCGTGGTCCAGGACGAATACGCGGTGGTCGACCTGATGGCGCGCTACCAGTTGACCCGCAATATCTCGCTCGGGTTCAACCTCGATAACCTCACCAACGCCAAGTACTGGCAGAGCATCCAGTTTGCGCAGGGCCTCTACGACGCGCCGCGCACCTGGCGTGGCACGCTTGGCGTCAGCTTCTGATGGCCTCGGCGTTTCTCCTGTCGACCGGCTTCGTGCTCTCTGCGGGAGGCCCTGTCCTCCTGCGGATGGGCTGGAACGGCCCGCGCCCTGCGGTCGCGCTGGGCTGGGCGGCGCTGGGCTTTGCGCTGGTCCTGACGCTGACGGCAGGCGGCGCCTGGGGCCTTGCGGTGGGGGCGACACTGGCCTCTCTGGTCGCGCTTGGTCTTCTTGCCGTGGCGGCCCTGCGCAGCCCGGCTCCGGCCCGCGCCCGGGCGCCGCGCGAACCCGCAGCGCGCCGCGCGCCGCGCCCAAGCCTGCCGGATATCGCGCGGCGCACCGGCATCTTCCTCATCGTCGCCCTTGCCGATCTTGTCGCCTCGCTGGCGTTTGGCTGGGGCGCACAGCGCCTGGCCTGGCTGTCGGGCATGGCCGAGGCCGACGCCCTGATCGTGGGCCTGTTCGCCCTGCCGCTGTGCTGGGCGCTTCTGGCAAGCTGGCAATTGACCCGCATTCGCATCACCGACATGCTCCTGGCCGCACTTGGTGTGGCCATCGCCGGAGGACTTCCATGGCTGACGCTGTAAATCCCGCTGCTCCCAAGGAGGGCTTCGTCGCCCGCGCGCTCAAGGGCCACGCCGCGCTCGGACTGCTCACGGGCGCGCTGCTCTATCTCGTCTGCCTCTCCGGCGCGCTGGCGGTATTCCAGCAGGACCTCCAGCGCTGGGAGGAACCCGGCGCGGCCGAGATGACTTCCATTTCGCCCGCGGCCGTGCAGCGCGCGATCGAGGGCACGCTCGAACGCCAGGGGAAGGCCACCGACCATGCCTATGTCCACATGCCCACGCGCGGCCTGCCCCGCACCGTGGTCACCACCGACAACGGCGCGAACTATGTCGATGCGCAAGGCAACTACGACCGGCCCGAAGCGCACGCCTGGACGCAGTTCGTGCTCTATTTGCACTATTACCTGAACCTGCCCGCGTTTTGGGGGATCATGGTGACAGGCGCGCTCGGCGCGATGCTGGTGGCCGCCGTCGTCACCGGTGTCCTGGCCCACCCGCGCATCTTTCGCGACGCGTTCCGCATGCGCCTGCGCGCCCAGCCCCAACTTGCCCGCGCGGACCTGCACAACCGTTTCGGCGTCTGGCTCCTCCCCTTCATCGCCGCGCTCGGCTTTACCGGTGCCGTCATCGGGCTGGGCCAGCTCGTCTTCTACACCGCCGCGCAGGAGCGCCACGGCGGCAACCTCGAAGAGGCCTTCGCCCCGATCTTCGGCGAACACCCGCTGCACGATCCCGCGCCCGCCCCCGTCGCACGCGCCGACCGCGCGCTGGAATGGATGGCGCAGAACCACCCGGACCTTTTCGTCAGCTATGTCACCATCGAGGAGACCGCCACGGCGGGGCAGCAGATCTCGGTCCTCGCCGAGCATCCGCGCCGCCTGATCTACGGTGAGAACTACCTCTTCGATGGCAAGGGCAACTTCAAGAAGACGCTTGGCCTTGCCGACGGCGCGCTGGGCCAGCAGGCCGCCGCCTCGGTCTACAAGCTGCACTTCGGCACCTATGGCGGTATTCCCGTGGAACTGGCCTACCTTGTCTTTGGCCTTGCGCTGTGCGCAATCATCTCGACCGGCACCACGCTGTGGCTGATGAAGCGGCGCGCGCGCGGCCTGCCCTCCCCCCGCCTGGAGGCGGTCTGGGCGGTGACGATCTGGGGGAGCCCGATCCTGATGACAGGGGCCTACTGGCTGCGCGTCGTGGCCGGGCCGCAGTTGCCCTTCGCCGCGCTGTTCTGGTCAGCGCTGGTGCTGGCCACGATCCTGGCCGCCCTGCGCCCAGCGCTGGCACCCTCGCCCACCTTGCGGCGGGTCTTGGCCGCCATGCTGGCGCTGACAGGGATCGGCCACGTGATCTTTGCAGGCCCCCTGCCCATGGGCTCGCTGCTGATCGATGCCGCGCTTTGTCTGGGCGCGCTCGCGCTCGTTGGCCCCGAGGCCCTGCACCTGCGGCGCCGGGAGCGCGCGGGCCAGGCGCACCTTGCGGCGCAGAGCTGAGATCAGGTCGCGTAGTCGAGCTCGGGGCGCGTGCGCTCCTGCTCGGCCGGGTCGGTCTCGACGAGGTTGATCAGGACCCCGTCGGGATCGCGCAGGCACACCTCAAACTGGGCGCGGTGCTCCATCGCGAACGTCTGCGGCTCGGGCGCCCAGGTCGCGCCCAGCGCGCGCAAGCGCTCCATCGTGGCGAGGATATCGGTGACGTAGAAGACCAGCGCCACCTCGCCGATGCGCGCAGGGCCGGTGGGTGCGGGAAGTTCCTCCTGCGCCGTGCCGTCAGCCAGCTGGAACAGACCGACCATGCCGTAGTTCGGCCCCGGCCGCTTCAGAATGCAGATGTCGAACGGGCGCGGATCGTCGAACCCCAGGATCGCGGTCGCCGAAGGGTGCGCAAGGCGCGCCTCGATGTAAGTCTCCGACAGGCCGATGGCCCGGTAGAAGGCCGCCGATCGCGCAATATCGCGCACGAAGATCGTGGACCGGATCAGCGCGGAACTGGGAAGGGATGGCTGGATCGGTGTCGTCATGCGCGTAGGCCTCGCCTCGTGATCTTCGGGTGAAGTCAGGAGGCTAGGCCCAGGCCCTTGAAATCACACGTCCCGGCGGGAGAGCTGTTCACGCCCCGGATAACGCCCAAGCGCCAGCAACGCCGCGCCGCCGATGGCAAAGAGCACGATAGCGACCGTCAGCATGAGATCGTAGCTGCCGGTCGTGTCGCGCACATAGCCATAAAGCATGGGCGAAATCGCCGAACCGATGCCGAAGGGCGCGTAGAGGAAACCATAGATCCGCCCGTAGTGGCGCAGGCCGAAATAGCGCGCGGTCATGAAGGCCACGATGTCGGTCTCGGTCCCGGCCGCAACACCGATCAGGAAGCCACCAAAGAGAATGAGCGGAAAGCTCGTGCTGGTGCCCATGAGCAGGTAGCAGGCAATCGCGGGCAGCAGCATCGCGGGGAATGCCACACCCGGCGCCCAGAACCGGTCAAAAAGGTAACCGATGCCAAGGCGCCCGATCAGGATGCCCAGCGCCACGCAGCTCATCACCGTCGCCGCATCGCCCGCGGTAAAGCCGTGCAGCTCGACCATCTGGGCCATGTGGATGTGTGCGCCACCATAGGAGAACGAGATCAGCAGCGTGCTGACCAGCAGGATCCAGAACTGGCGGCCGTGCATGGCCTGACGCAGCGAGAGACCCACGACATCGCCGTCGGCGGCCTGTTCCAGCGTGGCGGGGCGCTCTTCCGGGCGCGGCTCGCGAAACCAGGCGACGATGAAAGGCAGCGCCAGGAACAGAGCGAAGACGGTGGCCGCCGGAAAGGCCGCGCGCCACCCGCCCAGGTTGATCGCGAAGTTGACGAAGTGCGGCACGAACATGGCGGTCGCGCTGGTGCCCAGCAGCATGATGCCAAGGGCCAGCCCCCGGTGCCGGTCAAACCACATCGCGACCGCGCGGCTCCAGGTCACGGGCGTCGAGCCGATGGCGACAAGGCCCAGCGCAGCCCACCACATGTACCAGCCGGGCAGCCAGTCGGGCACGAAGTAGAACGAGGCAAAGACGAGAATGAAGGCCAGCATCGAGAGGATGCCGACCCGGCGCACGCCGAAGCGGTCGCAAAAGCCGCCATAGACAGGCGCCAGCATGGCGCCCAGCACACCCCACATCAGCGTGGCGGCGCTGATCTGGGTATAGTCCCAGCCGAACTCGTCATGGATCGGCCCCATGACGAGCGGCAGGACGTTGAACGGGATCGGCGAGGCGCCACACGCGGTTGCGAGGAGGGCGGCGAAGACGACCTTCCACCCCTTCTTGAATTCACTAGCCAATTGTTTTGCCTCGACGATCCTGTTTGGGTTTCAAAGTATCAGAAATTGTACCGCAGCTTGCCCATGATGGTGCGCGGCGGATTGATGTACGAATAGCCCAGATAGCTCTCGGCGTAGACCTCGTTGGTGCAGTTCTGGCAATTGACCGAGAGCTGCCACTGGTTGTCCGGCCCGTTGAGAGCGACGCCGGCATTCAGCATCCACTGCGCCTTGGCGTGCGAACCCACGACATAGCGGTTGCCCGAAGCCTCGTACGTGCCCGTGCCGGTGTCGGCATCGTAGTAGATGGTGCGGTTGGCCGACTGGACTTCCATGGCCGAACGCCAGGTCGCATCGACCGAGGGGACCAGCGAGAGATCGCCCATCGGGATCTCGTAGCTGCCGCCCATCGCCAGCGTCCAGTCGGGCGTACGGACCGGGGTGGAGATGGCGCCGCTGTCGGTCACGATGCCCACGCCGCAGCGCGAGGTGACGCCTGCAAGGCACTCGGCCTGCTGCGCGGCGACCGAGAGCACGCCGTACTCGTCGGCAACCGGCGCGTCGCGGTCGATGATGTACTTGTCGTCCTGGTAGCCTGCGGTGAGGTGCAGGTTCAGGCCAGGTGTCGGCACAAGCACGAACTCGGCTTCCACGCCCTTGTTGCGGTAGTCGGCGAAGTTGCGGGTGAGGAAGGCGATCGAGCCATCGTCACGCACGAAGCCCGCCGGGGTCTGCAGGTCCGAGATGTCCATCCAGTAGACGGTGAGGTTGGCGCGCAGCATGCGGTTGAACCATTCCGACTTGATGCCCGCCTCGTAGCTCCACACGCGTTCGGGGCCGAAGGGCAGGAATTCACCCGGGCGCGTCGCGCGCGAGGCCCAGCCCCCCGACTTGAAGCCCTTGGTGGCGCTGGCATAGAGCAGCACGTCCGGGTTGATCTGGTAGTTGATCGCAAAGCGCGGGGTCCAGATCTTGGTCTTCTGCTGGAGCGGAATGCCCGCCGCCTGGAGATTGCCGTTGTTGAGGCAGGCCGGACCGCCCGCGAAACAGGACTCGCGAAGGTCGGTCACGCCCACCTTCTTGGTCTCGTCGGTATAGCGGATGCCTGCGGTGAGCTTCAGGCGATCGGTGACATTGGCGTCGAACTGGGCGTAACCGGCCAGCGATTCGGTCGAATTCTTGAGGACCTTGTCGTCGAGCAACAGCGCAAAGGAGGACGACAGGCCGAAGATGTCGGCCGTGTTCGTGTTGTTCTTCTCCTTCATGTAGAAGCCGCCCACGACGTAGTCGAGGAAGCCGTCGAAGAGCGATCCGTTGATCTTCACTTCCTGGCTGATCTGGTCGGTCCAGATGTCGCCCAGGATGGTGAAGCCGCCGTGGGGATATCCACCCACCGCCGGATAGGGATTGGCAATCGAGGGCGCCGAACGGCCATCGTAGAAGTCGAGGCCGTACTCCATGTTCTGGCGCAGGTAGCCGGTGATGAACTCGACTGTCGCCTCCTCGGCTACATCGACCGAGAACTTGGAGGTAATGAGGTCGGTCACCGACTTGCTGTGCTGGCCATAGTCGGCCTTGTCACCCGTCACGCCCAGATCGCGGAAGACGTCCGAGGAGGCCTCGGTGTAGCCGCTGGAGGCATAGCGCCCGCTGCATTCGCTCGGATCGGCGGGATCGCAATCGAAGTTCAGGATGTTCTCGGATTCGTCGACGATGTGGGTGTAGCCGGCCGACCAGCGCACCGAATCGCTGAGTTCGCCGCGCAGCGCGAGACGCGCCCCCCAGCCGTCGATGTCGTTGAGCCGGTCACCCGTCGTCGTGTTCTTCACATAGCCGTCGCTGTCCTGCCAGTAGGCCGAAACCTTGGCCGCGAAGGTCGGGCTGAGCGGCACGTTGATCGAGCCGCGCAGGGTCTTGGCCTCGTAGGTGCCGTAGCCGCCCTCGATGAAGCCACCAATCGAATCGAACTCGGGCTGGGCCATGTGGACCGAGACCGCGCCGCCCGTGGTGTTGCGGCCGAACAGCGTGCCCTGGGGCCCGCGCAGGACCTCGATCCGGTCGATGTCGAAGGTCGAGAAGTTGTTGGCGCCCTGACGCGAGATGTAGACATCATCGACGTAGGTGCCGACCGGAGGATCAAAGGTCGCGATGGATTCGGTGCTGCCGATACCGCGGATGTAGTACGTGTTCGAGGACCCCAGGCCGGTGTTGTTCATGCCGATCATGTTGGGGATGTACTGCACGACCTGAAGCGTGCTCGTGACGCCGCGCGCATCGAGTTCCGCGCCCGAAATGGCCGAGATCGCAATCGGTACGCTCTGCGCGGTTTCCTCGCGGCGCTGTGCGGTGACGACGATCTCCGCGACCTGGGCCGCGGGGCGGCGGGCGCTCTCACTCTCCCCGTCCTGGGCAAGTGCCGGGCTCGTCATCGCGAAGAGACCGCAAAGCGCGGTGCTGGCCGTCAGTACTGCTTTCCTCATGTTCCATCCCTTTGTGTTGCGCGGCTACCGAAGTGGCCGTTCGGGCTGGCTCCACACCCTCGAAGGAGCCATTCGCGCCGGAGCGCTCGATCTGCGTCGAACTGCTCCGGATTTCCCCTACGAAGGTTCGTCCCGAGAGGCCTTCTGTCAAGCCAGAAATGGCGACACTTGACTTTTTTGGTATAAGCCCATTACAAAATTGTCACAGGCCGCACGAATCACACAAATAATCCATCTAAAGTGCTGATTTAAAGGCATTCTTATCGACGCCATCAGACAAAGCGGCGAAGCCCGAAGGGCATTCCGCAACGCTTGACAGGTGGCAATTTGTCCAGACATATCCAAGGCAGGACACCGCAAAGCGCAGGGCTCAGCCCCTATCCGACAGGCGGACATGAGATTGCCAGGTGCACGCCTGAGAGTCCGGCTCACCCAAGGCCTGACATCTGAAAAAAGGGAGACCGTCGACCGATGAACAGCCCCGCCTCCACCCCCGCCGGTTCGGCCAGCGCGGCCTTTACGCCGCTCCCGCGCCGCCGCGGCCGGATCAACTATCGCAAGGTCGACGAGACCACGCCCTGGGGCTTCGAGGACTGGGACATCACGCTCGGCGCCGATGGCATGCGCACCCTCACCTCGCACTGCGAACTCGCCATTGCAGGTGACATCGTCGTGCGTGACAGCGTGATCTCGGTCCACGCCGACTTCCACCCTTGCGAGGCCTACGTGCGGATCATGAACAAGGGGCTCCTGACGGGCAGCGGCTGGTTCCGCTTCACCGACACCGAGGCCCATTGCGAGAGCTATTCGCAGGATCTGGGGCGGGTCAGCCAGACCATCGAGATCCAGCGCCCGATGCGCGGCTTTGGCCTTCACGCGGTACAGTCCGATGGATGGCTGGCCGCCACCTTCCCCTTCGAGAAAGGCGTGGGCCATGTCGAGTTCAAGGGCCGCAACCTGATGCACAGCCTGCATCACCTGGGCGCCACCGGCCCGAGCCTTGCCACCACCACTTCGGGCTTCGAATTCATGGGCGTGGAGGAAGTGACGGTCCCGGCCGGCACCTTCACCTGCAACCGGGTGCGCCTGCGCGGCATCGTCAACGACCATCCGCCCTACGACATGTGGCTGAGCCGCGACGCCGACCGTCTCTACATCAAGGGCGAGGCGCAAGGGTACCTCGCCTCGGTCTTCGAACTCGTCGAATTGGACGGCGCGCCGCTCGGCGACGCCTGAGCCCCAACCTGCCCTCTCGCCTGAACCAACCGAAAGATCCCGCTTCCATGGAAATCACCCGCCACTTCGTCGATGTCGGCTCCCGGCGCGTCCACTACCGCCGCTGCGGTACAGGCCCCGTCGTGCTCATGGTCCACCAGAGCCCGCGCTCCTCGACCGAGTACGAGGCGCTGATGCGTACCTGGGGCGCGAACTTCACCTGCATTGCGCCCGACACCCCGGGCTTTGGCCAGTCCGATCCCCTGCCCGACGCCGATGCCACCATCGATGACTTCTCCGACGCGCTGGTCGACCTGCTCGACGCGCTGGGGCTGGAGAAGGTCGCGGCCTACGGCTTTCACTCGGGCGGCACGATCCTGGTCAACACGCTCAAGCGCGCGCCCCAGCGTTTCACCGCGCTCGCCATCGGCGGCTACGCGATCTGGACCGAGGAGGAGAGCAAGGCCTTTTCCGAAAGCTACCTCCCGCCCTTCCAGCCAAGTGGCTACGGCGAACACCTGACCTGGCTGTGGAATCGCATCCTGGAACAGACCTGGTTCTTCCCCTGGTTCGACACCCGCAAGGAGGCGCGCATTGGCGTCGCCCATGCCGATCCGGTGCGCGTGGATGCCGTGATCCGCGAGATGCTCGATTCGGGCGATGCCTACCGTGTGGGCTATGGCGCGGTGCTGCGCGCCCCGCGCGAAGTGCCCGGCCCTGACGACGAGACCCGCCCGGTCCTCATCCTCGCCTACACCGCCGACGTTCTCTACGAGCACATCGACCGCCTGCCCACCCTTCCCGCCCAGTGGGAGGCGCGCAAGGTCGCCACACCCGCCGACCAGCAGGACCAGCATATCGCGCACTTGGGCGCCCACGCCTGCCCGCCCCCGGCGCGCTTAGGCGAATGCGCGGACGAAGGTTTCCTGGCTCTCTCCTGCGAGGGCTTTTCGGGGCGCCTGCACTGGCGCGGCCGCAGAGATGCCGGCAAGCCGCTCGCGATCCATGCGCCGGGCAGCTCGCTGGAACTCCTCGACACGACCTCGGCCTGCGCCATCGATCTGCCCGGCCACGGCCTCTCGGACGACTGGAGCGGCCCTGCCCCGACCGACCGCGCCAGCTGGATGGCGGTGATCGAGGCGGCTCAGGAGGCCCTGGGCTGCGGCGAGATCCTCCTGCCGCCCGCCCCGCTCGGCGATCCCGAGGCGCTGTTCCCCGACCTCACGCCCGATCGCTTCGGCGCCTACCTCACCCGCGCCTGGTCGATCGTGCGTGCGGGCAAGATGTTTGCGCCGTGGTACGAGGCCAGCGCGGCAAACGCGATCGACTTTGCCCCCGAGGCGCTCGATCCCCAGACCTTGCGCATCGAGCACCGCGCCCTTCTGCGCAGCCGCGCCGCGAAGGCGTGGGCAAGTGCCTGCCAGAACGTGTAAAGATACAGCGCATGCAGGTATGGGGGCGCTTGGACAGGCGCTCCCAGCGCCCACTATCCGATTTGACCAGGGAGAGACCGTGAGCAAGAGGCAGGCGCCACGTTACGAACAGCTCGCCGACGAACTGCGCCGCGCGATCCGGTCCGGCCAGTTCGACACGGATGCGACCTTTCCCACCGAGAACGCGCTGTGCGAGCACTATGGCGTCAGCCGCTTCACCGTGCGCGAGGCGCTGCGCTGTCTGCAGGGAGACCGGCTGATCTCGCGCCGACGCGGCTCGGGCACCGTGGTGGAACCACGCAGCGTGCGCGAGAGCGCACGCTTCCAGGCCTATTCCAGCCTCGATGCCAGCCGCCAGTACGCCGCCGATGCGCGCATGACACTGGCCCGAGACGGCGAGGCGCTCCTGCCACGCAGTCTGGCCGCCTTCGTCGAGCCGCAGCACACGGCCCTCCACAAGAGCAAATGGGCGCGCCTGCGCGGCCTTCGCACCCAGGGCGGCGGGGATGACCGCCCGGTCGCCGCGATCGAGGCCTACGTGCGCCCGGACCTGGCGCATCTGCTGACCCGCGTCGATCTCGATTCTCTCGCGCTCTTTCGCCAGCTCGAAAGCCACGGCGACTTCACCATCGGCCGGGTCATCCAGCAGATCGCCTCGGTCCCGGCCAGTATCGCCATGGCCAAGGCGCTGGAGATTCCGCGCCGCACTCCCTGCTTGCGAATTGTGCGCGTCTACCACGACAGCGACGGCGTCCCCTTCGAGATCACCAACACCCACCACCCGGGCGAGGCTTTCTCCTATTCCATGGTGATCGAGCCCGAACAGACCTGAGACTGGCCCCATACTGGCCCACCCCTGCAAGGAGACATCCATGACGGCCGTTCGCCGCCGCTACGTCGATGGCCGTTTCGGCCAGGTCCACGCCCGGATCGCACAGCCTGTCAGGGACTGCGGCCAACGCCCGCTCCTGCTCATCCACATGAGCCCGATGACGGGCCGCATCTTCGAGGCGCTGACAGCCGAAATGGGCGAGGACCGCCTGAGCGTCGCCTTCGACACGCCCGGCTATGGCCAGTCCGATGCCCCGGACACGCAGCCCACCATCGAGACCTACGCCGCGGCGCTGGGCGAGGCGATGGACGCGCTCGTCCCCGATGGCCGCTTTGACATCCTGGGATATCATACAGGTTCGCTGACCGCGACCGCGCTGGCCGCGCTCAGCCCTGCCCGCGTGGGCCGTCTCGTCCTCATCGGCGCGCCGCTCTTCACCCCGCAGGAACGCGCCACCTTCAAGAGCTACTACGGCCCGACGAGCCCGAGCGCGGACGGCGAGCACCTGGCAAAGCGGTGGCGCGGTTTCGTCCACCACTACCAGCGCCCCGGCATGAGCCTGGACGAGGTTGCCGAACACTTCGAGGAGGCCATGACCGGCGGTGCCAACGCCTGGTGGGGCCATGCCGCGGCCTTCGACTATGATCTGGAAGCGGCCCTCAAGGCCCTCGCCCACCCCACGCTCATCCTCAAGACGGGCGATGACCTTGCCCGGCAGACCGAGCCTGCGCGCCACCTTTCGCCGCACATCGACATGCTCGACTTGCCCGGTTGGGGCCATGGCTTTGCCACCACCCACGCCCGGGACGTCGCGGGCGTGCTGCGCGCCTGGCTCGATGCCGAAAGCCGAGCGGCACGGGCCGCCGTAATGGACGCCCCGGCCCCGGCTTCTGCCCTTGGCCCGATATGGCCCCCGCCCGAGGCGGGAAGCTTCGCGCCGGAATGACCCCGAGCCGAAACTTGCGACCGATTCGCAAAAGTGTCGTATCTTGAAGACCCGCCCCCGCTTCGATGCCTCCCGGACGGCCCGGCCCGCGCACCATTTTTCGCACCTGCAGAACCATGGCTCGCGCCCCAAAACTGTCACTTTCCCGCGAGTTGCACACTACGTGTTAGAAAACTTTGACCCGCGCCAAGCAAATTTCGACCCCGCCACGTCTGGCCATATCTTGACCGAGGGGCCAAGTTACGCTTGACGCACGCCACACGAGATGGGTCGTGTCCCGCTTCGCCCGGAGGCTGCGGCGGCGTGGCCCGACCACGCCGCAGACGCCGCCAGGCGGGGACCTCCCGCTCCCGGCGCGCCGAGCGAGTTAACGAATTTTGCGCATACCGAGGAATTTGACACGATGAGCGAACCCACTGCCGAAGCCCCGGTAACTCTCGAACCCACCAAGGCGCTGAGCGTCGAGACGGTCAACTCGGTCCATCACTGGAACGACCGCCTCTTCAGCTTCAAGATCACGCGCCCCTCGACCTTCCGTTTCCGCTCGGGCGAATTCATCATGATCGGCCTGATGGACGACAACGGTCGCCCGCTGCTGCGCGCCTACTCGGTCGCCAGCCCCGCCTGGGACGAGGAACTCGAGTTCCTCTCGATCAAGGTCCAGGACGGCCCGCTGACCTCGCGCCTGCAGAAGATCCAGCCCGGCGACCAGATCTTCCTGGGCCGCAAGCCGGTCGGCACGCTCGTCACCGACGCGCTTCTGCCGGGCAAGCGCCTGTTCTTCTTCTCGACCGGCACCGGTCTTGCTCCCTTCATGTCGCTCGCGCGCGATCCCGACGTCTACGAGATGTTCGACCAGGTCGTCTGCGTCCACGGCGTGCGCCAGGTGAGCGACCTTGCCTACCGCGAAATGCTTGAAGCGCGTCTCGCCGAGGACCCGCTGGTGGGCGAAGAGGCGGTGGAGAAGTTCCACTACGTCCCCTCGGTCACGCGTGAGGAATTCCACACCACCGGCCGCATTGGTGACCTCATCGAGAACGGCCGCCTGTTCCAGGGCCTGGACGGCGATGCCAAGCTCAACCCGGAGACCGACCGCATCATGCTGTGCGGCTCGATGGACATGATCAAGGGCCAAGCCGAGTACCTCGAAAGCATCGGCTTTACCGAGGGCTCCAACTCCAAGCCCGGCGACTTCGTGATCGAGCGCGCCTTCGTCGACTGATACCGTCTCCATGTACCCGAGACACGAAAAGGGCCGCAGCGATGCGGCCCTTTTTTGTGTTCCGCGACGATCCGATCAGGTGAGGTCGAAGCGGTCCGCGTTCATCACCTTGGTCCAGGCCGCCACGAAGTCCTCCACGAACTTCTGCTGGTTGTCGTCCTGCGCGTAGACTTCGGCGTAGGCGCGCAGGATCGAGTTCGCGCCGAAGGTGAGGTCGAGTTCGCTCGCCGTCCACTTGGTCTCGCCCGAGGCCCTGTCGATCACGGCATAGTTGCCGTCTTCCATTTTCTCCCAGCGATTGCCCATGTCCACGAGGTTCACGAAGAAGTCGGTGCTGAGCACGCCCTCGCGCTCGGTAAACACGCCCAGCTCGCTGTTGCCATGGTTGGTGCCGAGCACCCGCATCCCGCCCACGAGCACGGTCATTTCCGGCGCGGTCAGCCCCATCAGCTGGGTGCGGTCGAGCATGAGTTCGGCCGGGCTCACCGCAAAGTCGGCTTTCAGCCAGTTGCGGTAGCCATCATGCACCGGCTCGAGCGGCTCGAAGCTCTCCGCATCGGTCTGCTGTGCGCTGGCGTCGCCCCGTCCGGGTGTGAAAGGCACCTCGATCGGGAAGCCCGCGGCCGCGGCGGCCTGCTCGATCGCGACGTTGCCTGCCAGCACGATCGTATCGGCAAGACTTGCCCCGACCGAGTCCGCCAGCGAAGCAAGCACCCCGATCACCCGGCCCAGCCGCTCGGGTTCGTTACCCTCCCAGTCCTTCATGGGCGCCAGGCGAATGCGCGATCCGTTTGCGCCCCCGCGCATGTCGGAGGCACGGAACGTGCGCGCGCTGTCCCAGGCCGTCGACACCAGCGCGCGCGTGGTCAGGCCACTGCCCGCGATCCATTCCTTGAGCGCGGCGACGTCATAGTCGGTGGGGCCCTGCGGCACCGGGTCCTGCCAGAGCAGCTCCTCGGCCGGAACGTCGGGGCCGAAATAGCGCGCCCTTGGCCCCATGTCGCGATGGGTGAGCTTGAACCAGGCCCGCGCGAAGGCGTCCTTGAAACGTGCCGGATCGGCCCGAAAACCTTCCATGATGCGCCGGTAGTCGGGGTCCACCTTGAGCGCCATGTCCGCATCGGTCATGATCGGGTTGTGGCGCTTGGTGGGATCGGCGACGTCGAGCGGACGATCCGCCTCATCAATGGAAACAGGCTCCCACTGCCAGGCCCCCGCCGGGCTCTTGGCCAGCTCCCATTCGTGATCGAAGAGCATGTCGAAATAGCCCATGTCGAAGACCGTGGGATTGCTCGTCCAGGCCCCCTCAATGCCGCTGGTGATCGCGTCTGGCCCAACGCCGGTGCCGCCCGGATTGACCCAGCCGAACCCTTGCGCCTCCACGCCCGCCGCCTCGGGCTCGGGGCCAAGCGCGCTGGCATCGCCATTACCGTGGCACTTGCCCACGGTGTGCCCGCCTGCCGTGAGCGCGGCGGTCTCCTCATCGTCCATGGCCATGCGCGCGAAGGTGACGCGCATGTCGTGCGCGGTCTTCATCGGATCGGGATGGCCGTCCACCCCTTCGGGATTGACGTAGATGAGCCCCATCATGACCGCGGCCAGCGGGTTCTCCAGGTCCCGCTCGCCGGAATAGCGGGTGCCCTCGCTGCCGCTCGGCGCCAGCCAATCCGTCTCGCTCCCCCAGTAGGTATCAATTTCGGGCGCCCAGATGTCTTCGCGGCCAAAACCGAAGCCGAACGGCTCCAGCCCCATCGTCTCATAGGCGATCGTGCCCGCCAGGATCATCAGATCGGCCCAGCTGACCGCGTTGCCGTACTTCTTCTTGAGCGGCCAGAGCAGACGCCGCGCCTTATCGAGGCTGACGTTGTCGGGCCAGGAATTGAGCGGAGCGAAGCGCTGGTTGCCCGTCCCCCCTCCGCCGCGCCCGTCGGCGATGCGGTAGGACCCGGCCGAGTGCCAGGCCATGCGGATCATGAGCCCGCCATAGTGCCCCCAGTCGGCAGGCCACCAGTCTTGGCTGTCGGTCATCAGCGCGCGCATGTCCGCCTTCAGCCCCTCGATATCGAGCGATTTCAGCGCCTCGCGGTACTCGAAGCCCGCGCCCATCGGGTTGGTCTTGGTGTCGTGCTGGGCCAGGATCTCGAGCTTGAGGGCCTGGGGCCACCAGCCCGTGCTCGAGGTCCCCGCCGAGGTCATGCCTCCGTGGACGACGGGGCACGTGCCCCCCTTGGCGGTGTCGGTGGGCGTGCTCGCGTTCATCGCATCGTGCTCCTCTCGTGGTCCGGACGCATCTCGAAGGCCGCTCGGCCCGGTGCGCCCTCTTGCTGGACACCACGCAGCCTATGCCCGTCTGCCCCCCGGCTCAAGGGCACACGCACGCGCCGCACTCTGGACCGGTTGCGCCCTCGCCTGCCATTGCGGAAAACCCCAAGGAGGGCAGCGCACGGCCCCGGCCTCCCGAGGCCTGCGGACAGGTCCACGCACCGCGTGCGTAGAAATCTCCCCGACACCTCAGGCCTATCCACGAGAGCGCATGGCTAACACCCCCTTAAGATGAGCGCCTTCACGACAGGGAAGGGACTGCCATGCTGCGCACACTGGGTGCCGAATTGTTCGGAACATTCTGGCTCGTCTTCGGAGGGTGCGGCGCGGCCGTCCTCGCGGCGGGCTTCCCCGACCTGGGTATCGGCTTTGCCGGGGTCGCCCTCGCCTTCGGGTTGACCGTGCTGACCATGGCCTACGCCGTGGGTGGTATCTCGGGCGGGCATTTCAACCCGGCGGTCTCGCTCGGCCTTGCCATTGCGGGCCGCTTTGCCTGGAAGGACCTGGTACCCTACTGGATCGCGCAGCTGCTGGGCGCGATTGTTGCGGGCGCCGTCCTCTACGCCATCGCCTCGGGCCAGCCGGGCTTTACCGCAGGAGCCTTTGCCTCGAACGGCTTTGGAGACCTCTCGCCCGGTGGCTATTCGCTAAGCGCCGCGCTCCTCGCCGAGATCGTACTGACCGCCGGTTTCCTGATCGTGATCCTGGGCGCCACTTCGGCCTATGTGCCGGGCGGCTTCGCGCCCATCGCCATCGGACTTGCGCTCACGCTCATCCACCTCGTTTCGATCCCCGTCACCAACACCTCGGTGAACCCGGCCCGTTCGACGGGCGTTGCCCTCTTCGCCGAAACCGACGCGCTCGCCCAGCTCTGGCTGTTCTGGAGCGCCCCCATGATCGGCGCAGCGCTGGGCGCGCTCATCTGGCGCTTCATCCTCACCCCGGGCGATGCGCTGGCCAACATCGGCGGCGAGACCTGAGCCAGTTCCTCTCGCGAGGTATAAAGAGCCCCGCATAGGCGTGATGAAAGGGAAATGGCGCGCCCGGCAGGGTTCGAACCTGCGGCCCCAAGCTTAGAAGGCTCGTGCTCTATCCAGCTGAGCTACGGGCGCGCACATCAGGGCTCATAGCGCGCTTCGGGCTTTGCGCAAACCGCCTGAGGCGTGCAATCAACGCTTTGTTTGGGGGGAAAGGCAGGTTAGGCAAAGCGCCATGGCACAGGCGCATCCGCAAGCATCCACCTCCTCGAACCTCACCCGTATCGACGGGAAGAGCGGTGGGCGGCGCCACTTTCGCTATTTCGACTACGCGATGGCCGCCTTCGTCGCGATCCTGCTGCTCTCCAACTTGATCGGCGCGGCCAAGCTGACCACGGTCGAGGGTTGGACCTTCGGGGCAGGCATCCTGTTCTTCCCCGTCAGCTACGTGCTGGGCGACGTGCTGACCGAGGTCTATGGCTATGCCAACGCGCGGCGCTGCGTGTGGGTGGGCTTCTTCGCGCTGATCTTCATGGCGTTCATGAGCTTTGTCGTCGTCGCCATGCCCCCGTCGGCCGACTGGGGCTGCGCGGCGAGCGCCGATCCGCTGCTGGCCGACGTCGTGTCGGCCACCAACCCCGGCACCGTGTGCCAGTCCACCTACGTCTCGGTCTTCGGCAGCACCTGGCGCATCGTTGCTGCCTCGGTCGTGGCCTTCTGGGCAGGCGAGTTCGTCAATTCCTACGTCATGGCCAAGATGAAGGTGTGGACGAAGGGCCGCCACATGTGGATGCGCACGATTGGCTCGACGGTTTTCGGGCAGGCGATGGACAGCGCGATCTTCTACCCGGTCGCGTTCCTGGGCGTGTGGACGGGCCAGTCGATCCTTGTCGTCATGCTCACCAACTGGGCGCTCAAGGTGGTTTGGGAGGCCGTCCTCACCCCGCTGACCTACCTCGTCGTCGGCTGGCTGAAAGCGCGCGAAGGTGTGGACGTCTTCGACGACAACCTCGACTTCTCGCCGTTTGCCAAGACCGACGCGGTCTGAGCGCGCCATCACAGGGCGCCTCTTGGCAAGCCGGGCCCGAACCGGCTAGGCCCGCGCGGCCCATGCTCGACCGCCTGTTCCTCTCCCGATTTCGCAACCACGGCGAAACCGTCCTTTCGGGCACGGCGCAGTTCAACCTGCTGGTCGGTGAGAATGGCGCGGGCAAGACCAATGTCCTGGAAGCCATCAGCCTGATCGCACCGGGGCGGGGCCTACGCCGGGCAGGTCTTCCCGAAATCGCAGCCCAGGACGGGGGCGGCGGCTTTGCCGTCAGCGCGGACCTGTGCGTGCCGGGCGCGGCTCCCGTGCGCCTCGGGACAGGCACCGCGCCGGAAAGGCCGACCCGGCGGCTGGTTCAGGTCAACGGCGCCAACGCGACGGCCACGAGCCTTGCCGAGTGGCTCTCCATCGGCTGGCTGACCCCGGCGATGGATCGCCTCTTCACCGAAAGCGCAGGCGGACGGCGGCGTTTTCTCGACCGGCTGGTGCTGGCTCTTCGCCCGGCCCATGCCGGACACGCGGCCCGGCTGGAAAACGCGGTTCGCGAACGCAACCGCATGCTCACCGATCCGCGCACGCCCGACCCCTGGTGGCTCGACGCGATCGAGCTCCAGATCGCCGAGGCGGGAAGCGCCGTCGCGCAGGCCCGCGCGGACCTCATCGCCCAGCTGGACGCGGTCCTGGCCGCACTCCCCGACGCGCCCTTTGCCCGGCCCGCCCTCACCTACCGCCCCGGTGGCCCGATTGCGGCCGAGGCGCTGGCCGAGGCCTTGCGCGAAAGCCGCCCGCGCGAACGCGCGGCCCAGCGCACGCTGACCGGGCCCCACCGCGACGAGCTGGAGGTGATCATGGCCGCCAAGAACCAGCCCGCCGCGGACTGCTCGACCGGGGAGCAGAAGGCCATGCTCATCGCCCTTGTCCTAGCCCATTCGCACCTTCTCGAGAGCGGCGGCGAGACGCGCCCGCGCCTGCTGCTGCTCGACGAGGTCGCCGCGCATCTCGATCCGGTGCGGCGCGAAGCGCTGTTCGACCGGCTTCGCACGGGCTCTGCCCAGGTCTGGCTGACCGGCACCGAGACCGCGCCGTTCGGACCGATCCTGGAGGAAGCCGCCGTCTGGCACGTGCGCGAAGGCACCGCGACGCGGATGTAACCCGGCCCGGGCACGAAAAAGGCCCGCCCGGCGCTCCCCTTGCGAAGAGGCCGAGCGGGCCTTTTCAACCGGCCAAGCCGGATCGAATCAGGCGGCGGCCTTGATCTCGACCAGGGTCAGGCCGAAGTGCAGGTCTTCGCCCGCGAGCGGGTGGTTGCCGTCGACCTTGACCGCCTCTTCACCGATCTCGGTGATGACGAGGTTGACGGTCGAGCCGTCCTGCTGGCGTGCGGCGAGCTCCATGCCGATCTGCGGCTCGGGCTCGGCGGGCAGGTTGCTGCGCGGGATCTCGACGATCATTTCCTCGCGGCGCGGGCCGAACGCGTCGGCGGCAGCGATGGTCACCGACTGCTCGGAGCCCACTTCCATGCCGATCAGCGCAGCTTCCACCTGCGGGAAGATTTCCGAACCGCCGATGGTGACCGTCTGCGGGCCTTCCTGCTGGGTGCTGCCGACAACCTGACCGGCATCGGTGCGAACTTCAAAGTTGATGAGCACGGTATCGCCGCTCTTTGCGCTCTGCATAGATATTCCTTCGGGATAATTCGTTCCGACGCGCCGTGCCCTCCAGGCCCCCCGCGCATCGCTCGTTCGGCGCTGTGAAACACGCGCCAGCTTGGCCCCAAGAGTCGCAGACCTGTGCCTGCGCGTCAACCGAAGTGGCCGGACGGCGCCCCGGGGCGCCTCTTGGGACAGGCTATCTGGGGCCTACCTCCCGATCTTCAAGCGATCTTTTTCAGCCGCCTTCCGCAGCGTCCTCACCCTCGTCCTCGACCGGAGGCAGCGCGCGCGTGACATCGTCCAGCGTGGCGCTGACGATGGCATCCACGCCCAGAGCGGTGGGATGGACATGATCGTCCTGCATGAGGTCGGGCTTGTCGATCACCGACTGGAGGAAGAAGGGCACCAGCGTCACGCCCTCCTCCTGCGCGATCTGTGGGTAGATCGGATTGAACTGCTCGGCATAGTCCATGCCCAGGTTGGGCGCGGCCAGCATGCCCAGAAGCACCACCTCAATATTGTCGGCCTTCAGGCGCGCGACGATCTCTTCGAGGTTCCTGCGGGTCTCCTCGGGGGGAAGCGAGCGCAACATGTCGTTGCCGCCCAGGCTGATGATGACGAGCTCGGGCTTTTGCGGCTGGCTCTCCAGCGTGAAGTCGAGCCGCGCGAGGCCGGCCGCCGTGGTGTCACCCGAAACGCCCGCGTTGGTGATCCGCGCGTTCACGCCGTGCGCGCGCAGCGCCTGCTCCAGCCGCTCTGGATAGCTTTCGCCATCGTCCAGACCATACCCCGCCAGCAGCGAATCCCCGAAGGCAAGAATACGCCGTTCCGGCCCCATCACCGGCATGGCCGCCCCGACATCCCCCACTCCCGCACTCGCCGGAGCCGAGCTGGGCGCGGGATCGCCGCAGGCCGAAAGCAGGACGAGGGGCAGCAGCGGAACCACGAAATTCAGACGGCGCAAGGACTTCTCCATATTCGGCGGGCTTGTGAAATGCGTAAATCTCCCCCCATATGGGAGCCGTGACCCGATCTTCCCACTCCCCGTCCGACAATTCCCCCGCCCCCTCGCCCGCGATACACGCGCGGGACCTGCGCCTGACGCTGGGCCAGAGTGCGAGCGCGGTCGAGATCCTCAAGGGCATCGACCTCACCGTTCCTGTGGGCCAGACGCTGGCGCTGCTGGGGCCCTCGGGCTCGGGCAAGTCCTCGCTGATGTCGGTCCTCTCGGGCCTCGAGCGCGCCAGTTCGGGCGCTTTGCAGGTCGCAGGCGCGGACTTCGCCGGAATGGAGGAGGACCAGCTCGCCCGGGCCCGTCGCGGGCGCATCGGCATTGTCCTTCAGGCCTTTCACCTGCTGCCCACGATGACCGCGCTCGAGAATGTCGCGACGCCGCTCGAACTCGCCGGGATCAGCGACGCCCACGAACGCGCCGAAGCCGAACTGGCGGCGGTCGGCCTTGGCCATCGCCTCGGCCACTACCCGGCCCAGCTTTCGGGCGGCGAGCAGCAGCGCGTGGCAATTGCCCGCGCGCTGGCACCGCGCCCCACGCTCGTCTTCGCCGACGAGCCCACCGGCAACCTCGACCAGGCAACCGGCGAGAGCATCGTCGAACTGCTCTTCGCGCGCCGTGCCGAGGCGGGCGCAACGCTCGTCATCATCACCCACGATGCCAGCCTGGCGCAGCGCTGCGAGCGCATCGTCACCATTGGCGATGGCGTGATCGCCCACGACAGCTTGCCCGCGTTCGCGCCCGATGTCTGAGCCCCCGGTGTCTGCGCAAACGTTGCCCTGGGCGACTGCCTGGAAGATCGCCCGGCGCGACCTTCACGCGCGTTTCAAGGGTCTGCGCCTGCTCCTCGTCTGCCTGTTCCTGGGGGTCGGGGCGCTTGCCGCCATCGGCACGCTGACCGGCTCGATCGAGCGCGAGCTGACCAGCCGGGGCCGCGAAGTCCTGGGCGGGGACATCGAACTGCGCATGTGGCAGCGCGCCCTGACCGAGCCCGAGCGCACGGCCCTGCACGAACTCGGCACGGTGTCGGAAGGCACCCGCATGCAGGCGATTGCCCGCAAGGGCGATCTCACCGCCCCCGTCGCCCTCAAGGCCGTGGACACGGCCTGGCCCCTCTACGGCACGCTGGCCCTTGCCGATGGCCGCGACGTGGGCGCGCCGCCCGCAGGGACCTCATGGATTGCCCGGGGCACCGCCGCACGTCTGGGCCTTGAGATCGGCGACAGCTTTTCGCTTGGCGGCGAGACGGTCCGGGTCGGCGGGATCATTGCCAGCGACCCCGAACAGCTCTCCGAGGGCTTCGCGCTGGGCGACCTCGCCATCGCGTCCGCCGACCTGCCGGCCAAGGCCAACCTCACTGCGCCGGGCGCCATGTACCGCAGCGCCGTGCGCGTACGCTTCGATGCACCCTCGCGCGATGCCGAGACGACGGCCGAGGCCCTGACCGAAACCTTCGGGGAGGACGCCTTCCAGGTCCGCACCCACGAAGCTGCCTCCCCCTCCACCGCCCGCTTCGTCGAGCGCATGGGCCAGTTCCTGATCCTCGTGGGCCTTGCCGCGCTGGTCATCGCCGGGATCGGTATTGGCGGCGGCGTCTCCTCCTACCTCGAGGCCCGGCGCTCCTCGATCGCCACCTTGAAGGTCCTTGGTGCCACCAGCCGCGACATCGCACGCATCTACCTCCTGCAGGTGGGCAGCGCCGCGCTTGCTGGCAGCCTTGCAGGCCTTGTAGCCGGCGTCGCGGTCACCCCGCTTCTCGCCCGCGCGCTGGGCGATCTCCTCCCGGTCGACACGGGCACCACGATAGACCCCGCGGCACTTGCGACAGCCGCCGCGTACGGCCTTCTTGTCGCGCTGATCTTCGCCGCGCCGCCGCTGGCGCGCGCGCGCAGTTTCCCGGCCATGGCGCTGATGCGCGCGGGCGTCGCCCCCTTGCGCGCGAACCTGCGCACGTTCGCGCTTCCCGTGGGCCTTGGCCTTGCCGCCATCGTTGCGCTCGCGCTTGTCAACGCCGCGCAGCCGATGGTGACGCTCGGCTTCCTCGCAGGATCGGCGCTGCTCCTTGGCCTCCTCGCGGCACTGGGCCTTGGCATCCGCACGCTGGCCGCCCGCCTGCCGCGTCCCGGCGATCCGATCCTGCGCGCCGGACTTGCCAACCTCTCGCGTCCCGGCGCACAGACAGGCGCGCTTGTCACCGCGCTGGGCTTCGGGCTTTCGGCCTTCGTCCTGATCGCCGCGATCCAGACCAGCCTTGATGGCAACATGCGCACCGCGCTTCCCGACCGCGCGCCCGACTACTTCGTGCTCGACATCCCCAAGGCCGGAGCCGAGGATTTTCGCGCCACTGTCGAACGCACGCTGCCCGGCTCCAGCGTCCGCATCGTGCCCAACCTACGCGGCCGGGTGATCGCCTATGGCCCGAAGGACGCAATGACCCGCGTCGCCGACCTCGACGAGCGCCCCGAGGGTGCCTGGGCGCTGCGCGGCGAGCGCGGCCTCACCTATGCCGAAACGATCCCCGAGGGGAGCACGGTGACGTCGGGGCAATGGTGGGCAGCAGATTACTCCGGCGAACCGCTCGTCTCGATCGACGAGGAATTTGCAGAGGCCGTGGGCCTGAAGGTGGGCGACTACCTCACCGTCAGCCTGCTCGGTGTCGAGCGCACCGCGCGTATCGCCGCGCTGCGCCGGATCGACTGGGACACGATGGGTTTCAACTTCGTGATGGTCTTCTCGCCCAACACGCTGGCCGATGCCCCGCATAACCTTGCCGCCACCATCGAGACCGGGGGTGAAGGCACCGCACGCGATTTCCTCCCGGTGCTGGCCCGTGAATTTCCTTCGAGTTCGGTGATCGAGACCGGCTCGCTGCTGACCCAGGCGCGGGGCATCCTCGACCAGATGACACTGGCGATCCTGGCCGCGGCCTCGGTCGCGGTGCTGGCGGGTCTTGCCGTGCTCCTGGGGGCGATTGCCGCCGCCCGCGCCAGCCGGACCTACGACAACGTGATCCTGCGCGTGCTGGGCGCCAGCCTCCGCCAGTTGCTTGTCCTCCAGATCGTGGAGTACGGCGCACTCGCGCTGGTGCTGGGTCTTGTCGCGCTGGCGTTGGGGAGCGCGATGGCCTGGGCGGTCATCACCCAGCTCTTCGAATTCGAATGGCTCCCCGACTGGCCGCGCATTCTCGCCGTCCTCGCCGCCGGGCTGGTCCTTGTCCTCGCCTTTGCGCTGGGCGGCTCACTCCCGCAGCTGCGCGCCCGGCCTGCCCGCGCCCTGCGCGAACTCTAGCTACGAAAAAGGGGGCAAGGGCGCCGTGCCCCTGCCCCCTCTTGAGGTTCGCGGTCTTTCGCCTCAGGCGAAGACGTCGGCGCCTTCGGCAACTTCACGCGGGTCGCGGGTCTTGTAGACCAGCGTGCTCGCGATCATGTCGTGCAGGCCCTGCTTGCGCTGGGTGAAGGCGACCATGATGTAGCCGATCAGCAGGATCAAGCCCGACAGGATCTTGGCGAAGTAACGTCCGGTCGCCCGGCCAAAGCTGATGCGCTGGCCATTAAGATCGGTCACGACCAGCCCGATCGCGAGCTTGCCCACCGTCGCCTGCATCTTGGAGCTTTCCAGAAGCGCGAAGTAGAGCCACTGCGCAACGAAGCTGATCAGAACCGAAGCGGCCACCATCGGGCCCATGATCAGATCCTCGTTGCCGCCCATGAGCGCCGCGTTGAAGCCCACGCCCAGCCCCAGGAAGCCGGTCACGATGGACAGGGCGATCTGCAACAGGATCGCATCGATGAAATAGGCGAGAACCCGCCACCAAAAACCGCCGTACGGCACCATAAGAGCCCCTCTCTTTTCTCAGATGACCGATTTCAAACATCGGCCAGATGACCAATTCGTCCCACGTACGGCGCAAATTTTCAAAGATTTTCGAGTGACTTTCCACCAATTCGATGCCCCCAAGGCATCGGGCTGCCCCAGTTCACTGTGCAAGGGCCGGACCCAAGATAGCTTGCCGCCATGCAACATTTCCGTTAAGGGCGCGCGGATTTTGCAGGCAATCGTGCCCCGCAATGCGCCCCTCTTATTTTGAAGGCCTCCGCATGTCCGCCCCGCTTCCCTTGCGCAATATCGCAATCATTGCGCACGTCGACCACGGCAAGACCACCCTCGTCGACCAGCTCTTCCGCCAGTCCGGTACCTTCCGTGACAACCAGCGCGTCGAGGAGCGCGCCATGGACTCGAACGACCTCGAGAAGGAACGCGGGATCACGATTCTCGCCAAGCCGACCTCGATCGAGTGGGAAGGCCTGCGCATCAACATCGTCGACACCCCGGGCCACGCCGACTTCGGCGCCGAGGTGGAACGCATCCTCTCGATGGTCGACGGCGTTGTCCTGCTCGTCGACAGCTCGGAAGGCGCGATGCCGCAGACCAAGTTCGTGACCGGCAAGGCGCTGGGCCTGGGCCTCAAGCCCATCGTCGTCGTCAACAAGATCGACCGTCCCGACGGCCGCGCCGACGAAGTGCTCAACGAAGTCTTCGACCTCTTCGTCAGCCTCGATGCCAACGACGAACAGCTCGACTTCCCCGTCCTCTACGCCTCGGGCCGCAACGGCTACGCAAGCGATGACATCGAAGCGCGCGAAGGCACGCTGGAGCCGCTGTTCAAGCTCATCCGCGACCACGTCCCGGCCCCCGACCTCGACGTCGACGCGCCCTTCTCGTTCCTCGCCACGCTGCTCGACCGCGACAACTTCATGGGCCGCGTCCTCACCGGCCGCGTCCAGTCGGGCGTGGTCAAGATGAACGACCCGATCCGCGCCATGGACCGTCAGGGCAATGTCATCGAGACCGGCCGTGCGTCCAAGCTGATGACTTTCCGCGGCCTTGACCGCGTTCCCGTCGAGGAAGCGCGCGCGGGCGACATCATCGCACTTGCCGGCCTTGAAAAGGCCACCGTCGCGCACACCATCGCCGATCCCTCGGTGACCGAACCCATCCAGTCGCAGCCGATCGACCCGCCGACGCTCGCCATGCGCTTCTCGGTCAACGACAGCCCGCTCGCGGGCCGCGAAGGCGACAAGGTAACGAGCCGCCTGATCCGTGACCGCCTGATGCGCGAAGCGGAAACCAACGTCGCCATCCGCGTCACCGAGAGCGAGGACAAGGACAGCTTCGAGGTTGCCGGTCGCGGCGAACTGCAGCTGGGCGTCGTCATCGAGACCATGCGCCGCGAAGGTTTCGAACTGGGCATCTCGCGTCCGCGCGTGCTCTTCAAGGAAGACGAGAACGGCGCGCGCACCGAGCCGTACGAAACCGTCGTGATCGACGTGGACGACGAGCACTCGGGCACGGTCGTCGAGAAGATGCAGCGCCGCAAGGCCGAGCTGACCGACATGCGTCCCTCGGGCATGGGCAAGACCCGCATCACCTTCTCGGCCCCCTCGCGCGGCCTCATCGGCTACCACGGCGAGTTCCTTTCGGACACGCGCGGTACCGGCATCATGAACCGACTGTTCGAGAAGTACGGTCCCTACAAGGGCCAGATCGAAGGCCGCCTCAACGGCGTTCTGATCTCGAACGGCAGTGGTGAAGCCAACGCCTACGCGCTCAACAACCTGGAAGACCGCGGCATCCTGTTCGTGGCTCCGCAGGAAAAGCTCTACGAGGGCATGGTGATCGGCGAGAACGCCAAGCCGGACGACCTCGAAGTGAACCCGATGAAGGCCAAGCAGCTGAGCAACGTGCGTTCGTCGGGCAAGGACGACGCGATCCGCCTCACGCCGCCCAAGGTCATGACGCTCGAGCAGGCCATTGCCTACATCGACGACGATGAAATGGTCGAAGTGACCCCGCAGTCGATCCGCCTGCGCAAGGTCTACCTCGACCCCAACGAGCGCAAGCGCATGAGCCGCAAGAAGGCTGACGCGTAAAGCCAGGCCCTGCGAGCCGACCGGCGCTTCGTGCGCCGGTCCGCTTAGAAAAACCCCCGCCCGCACCTGCTGCGCGGCGGGGGTTTTTCGTTGGTGCGCCTGATTCGCGCGTCCTGTCCTTCTCCCCCGTGGCACGCGGCAAAGGGGCAAAGGGACGCTTTGGATTCGGGCGAGCCGGGCCACTGCCACCCACCCCACATGGCGTGGCCGTTTCGGAACCATTTCCAGCCTGTAAATTCCGGCAGAGTGCTCTTGCGCAAGGGTAGGAATGACTTGCATTAGCAAGCCCATGCTCTCGCCCCACCTACCCCCAAACCAGCTCCTGGTATTGGCCTACCTGCTCAAGACCCGCAGCGTAAGCACGACCGCGCTCATGCTGGGGATGAGCCAGCCCAGTGTCAGCCGGGCCCTCGCCCGCCTACGCGAGGTTCTCAAGGACCCGCTCCTGGTGCGCTCGGGCAACCAGATGGCCCGAACCTGGCGCGGCGAGGAACTTGTCGACCGCCTGACCGACTGGGTCGCCGCCACGACCAGCCTTCTCGACGAGGCCGACTTCGATCCGGCCCGGCTCGAACGGCGCTTCCGCATCGCGACCACCGACTTCGGCGTGCAATCCGCCTGCCTGCCCGCCATGGCGCGCCTGCGCGCCGCCGCGCCCTCGCTCGCGCTTGACCTGCAGCCGCTCGGTCATGCCTCGCACCGCCAGCTCGCGCATGGCGAGATCGACCTTGCCATTTCCGGCCTCGATCACGATCCTGAGCAGGTCCACCGGAAACTCCTGTTCACCGACCACTTCGTCTGCGTGACCCGCAAGGACCACCCTCTCGCGCGCCATGGTGAGGGGCCGGTGCCCCTGGGCGACTTCCTTGCCCACCCGCACCTCGGCCTCACCGTCAGCGATGCGGAGCTTGATCGTGTCTCGACCGCACTTGGCGAAGCGGTGCGCCACCGCAAGGTCATGCTGAGCGTGCCCTACTTTGCCCTAGCACCGGACCTCCTGCTGGCCGGAGACCTCGTCACGGTCGTCCCTTCACGCCTTGTGCATGCCCGCCCCCGCCGCGACGAACTCGCCATTCTCGGCGCCCCGGAGGGCCTTGGCCCCTTCCCCTACTGGCTCTTGTGGCATGAGCGCAGCCGCAACGATCCCGGTTCGATCTGGCTGCGCGAACAGTTGCTCGCTGCGAACGCGGAGCCGGCCTCCGAGGATTGAGGGCGCATACGATCACAGAAAAAGTCGACAGAAGGAAATGCGATTCAAGGGGGCATCCCCCCTTGACCCCAAACCTGGCCACGTCATCCCTTTGGACCAAGGTGGCGCACCAGAGGTGAGGACACCGGTATGGGGAGCCAGAGGGCTACGACCCTCGGATCGCGGCTTTCGCGTGCCAGACTTTCCGGCACGGCGCGAAGGATCAGGGCATCTATCATCCCGCGCCAGAACCTGTGCCCGGGCGATCACATCCTCAGCCCCCGTCACCACAAGGCCTCCTTGCGCTATCCACACCTGAATAAGACCTATTCGCATTTGATCGTTGCGAGTGCGTCGCAGTAGTGCAAGAGCGCAACACGCGAACAATTCGCAATATCAGATATGGTGATGCCGAACGTGAAGAAGCCGATCAGTGCGCTGCGCCTCAGCGCCGCGATGTGTGGGATTGCAGCGAGCCTTGTCGCCCTTCCGGCCGTGGCCGATGACGCGGCCGACATCGGCGATCCCGGCCAGATCGTCGTCACCGCATCGACCCGCGCGCAGGAGGTGAAGGACGCCCCGGCCTCGATCAGCGTGATCACGCGCGACGACATCGAGCGCCTTCCCTACCGCGAGGTCACCGACGCGCTGCTCGAAGTACCCGGCGTCACGGTGACCACGGGCGAAGGCAATAGCCGCGACATCTCGATCCGCGGCATGTCCCCGCAGTACACGCTGATCCTCGTCGACGGGAAGCGCCTGAGCGCGCGCGAATCGCGTACCAACGGCGGCTCGATCTCCGAAGGTGGCCTCCTGCCCCCGCTGGAATCGATCGAGCGTATCGAAGTCGTGCGCGGGCCCATGTCCTCGCTCTACGGTTCGGACGCAATGGGCGGTGTCGTCAACGTCATCACCCGCGCCATTGCCGACACCTGGTCGGGCAGTCTGCGCGCCAACGGCACGATGCAGCTCTCCGACACCTTCGGCAACTTCGGCGATGCCAACTTCTACCTCTCCGGCCCTGTCACCAAGGGTGTCGGGCTCCAGGTCCAGGGGTCGCTCAACCGCCGCTCGGAAGACAGCGTGATCGGCGGCACGCCGGAGCGCCGCGACGAGAGCCTGGCCGGCAAGATCGGCTTCGAGGCTGGCCCCGACCACCGTTTCCTTGTCGAGGGAGGCTATTACAGCCAGCAGACCCTTTCCACGGTCGGCACGTCGGTCGAGGCCAACCGCGGCACCGAGGACCCGGATGGCACGATCTACGCCATGACCCAGCGCCGCTACGTCGGTTCGGTCAGCCACCATGGCGACTGGGGCTTCGCCAGCGACGACACCTACGTCCAGTACGAGGACGCCAAGCACGTCGAGGGCCAGAAGCGCATCCGCAACACCGTCGCCCAATCAATCTGGGCGATCCCGCTGCCGTCCAACAACCTGACGCTGGGTGGTTTCTACCGCAACGAGGACATGACCGACCTCACCAGCAACGGCCTCTCCGGTTCCAGCCGCACCGGCGCCTCGCGCACCAACTGGGCGCTCTTTGCCGAGAATGAGCTGGAAATCTCGGGCAGCCTCCATCTCACCGGCGGCCTGCGCCTTGATGATGACCAGCAGTACGGTACGCACTGGACGCCGCGCCTCTACGCGGTGTGGAACGCCACGCCCGAGATTACCTTCAAGGGCGGATACTCACAGGGCTTCCGGGCGCCGAACTTGCGCCAGACCCTCGTCGACTGGGGGCAGAACAGCCGCGGGGGGACGATCTACGGCAACCCCGACCTGAAGGCCGAGACCTCGCGCACGTTCGAGGCCGTTGCCATGTTCGACAGCGGCCCGCTCGAAGCCAGCGTCACGGCCTACGACACCAAGTTCCATGACCGCATCACCCGCATCACCTGCTCGCAGGCCTCCGCCTGGTGTATCGACGAGCCGCTGAGCTCGATCGGCCGTCCTCCCACGACCTACGTCAACATCGACGAGGCGCGCGTGCGCGGTATCGAGGTCACGCTGAACCTGCGCCTGACGCCGACACTGCGCCTGACCACCAGCGGCACGCTCACCGATTCCGAACAGCTCACCGGCGACAATGCGGGCCGCGCACTCAACGACACGCCCAAGGAGCAGGCCTCCGCCTCGCTCAACTGGCGCCCGGACGAACGCCTGAGCGCCTACGCCCGCGCCATCTATCGCGGCAAGGAAGCGGTCACGGAAGCGCAGATCAGCGGCACGAACGTCTTTGCCGCCTCCTACACCACGGTTGATATCGGCGGGACCTACCGCATTTCACCCGAGTTCAGCCTGCATGGCGGTATCCAGAACCTCTTCGACAAGCGGCTCGACTACGATACCTCGGGTTACGTCATCGATCCGGCCCGCCTGTGGCTGGGCGTGACCGCGCGGTTCTGAGAAGGGAGAGCCGGGCAAGGGCAAAAAGGCGACAAGGCGTCGCCCCCTAGTCGGCCTCCTCACCTCTCTCACCAAAGGCGGCTTGCCTGAAGTAAGGTCGACAGTTTGGGGAGCCCGAGGGCGTTGGCCCTCGGATCATCCTTCCTGGCTGCTCGGCCCCAAGTTCAGCCTTGCATGGCGGCTCCCAGGTCCCAAGATTCCCGCAAGACCTGTCCATAGTGCTCCAGCACAGCATCCGCCCAGCTTTCCGGGCTGTGGCACAGGTCGCGGTAGTGCGCCCGGCCAGCTTCGGAAAATTCGCGCGCAAGCGCATCGTCGGCATGCAGTTTCGCGATGCCTGCGGCGAACTGCGCTATATCCGCCGTATCGAGCGCGAGGCCAAGTCCGGCCTCTGCGATCTCTGGTCCCACCAATGCCCGCTCGCTGACAATGACGGGCAGGCCCGAGCCGATCGCCTCAAGCGCGACGAGACCGAATGGCTCCGACCAACGACTGGGCATGACCGCCACGCGCGCCTCGGCCATGGCCTTGGCCACGCCTTCGCGATCGAGCCGCCCGAGGAAGCGGGCGCCGGGATGAAGCGCACGCAAAGCGCCCTCATCGGCACCTTCGCCCACAAACGTGATCGGCACGCCCGCCTCCTTCGCCGCCAGAGCGGCGAGATCCGCGCCCTTCTCACGCGAAATACGTCCGAGGAAGAGAACCCCACGGTTGGCCTCGGTCCGCACGCGCGCATCGCAGGGCGGGGTCACCGGATTGCGCACAGCATGAAGCTTGTCTTGGGGCCAGCCCCCCTGATGAAACAACCGTGCCTGCCCAGGATGGATCAGCAGCATGCGCGCCGCGTTCGAGGCTCCCCCCAGCCAGTGTCGGCGCAAGGCTTCGCGCCCGACACGCCAGAGCTTCTGCGCCTGGGAATTCTTGTCGCAGCGGCGCACGATACACGCCCGTGACAGGGGCTCCAACGCGCAATCGCGCTCCTCCCGGTAATCGAAAAAGCCTCCATTGGGGCACGCATTGAAATAGTCGTGCGCGTGCAGGACAAGACGCCGCGCGACCGGCTTCAGGGCTGCAAAAACAGACGGTGAGAGGACCTTGGACCAGCCGTGCAGATGATAGATCGTGCCGGGCGTGTCATACATCGCAATCCATTCCCGCACGCTGCGCAGCACTGCCGGATTGTGAAGCCCCAGCCCCAACGCACCGGGCCGGGAACGCGCCAGCAAGTCCTTTCCCCCCAACGGTACGAAGGCGACATCCTCACGCGTGAAATGGGCGCCCGTATCCCCGGCAATGAAAGTGACCGGAATGCCCCGCGCCCGCAATTGCCCAATCAGCACCTGGACCAGGTGGGATGCCCCACCCAGCACTTCGCTGAAATCGTGCAGAACGACCACTCGCTCGGGCCTCACTCCCACGCCGCGTCCTCCTCCCGGAAAGAAATCCTGCGCCGACTTCAGGCAGGTGTCCAGCCTTCGCATCTCAGAAGTAGCGCGCGCCGATGCGCACCGTGTCTCCCGGCATCACCGCCGCCGCACTGGTCAGTGCGTAGGCCGTTTCCTCCCCTTCCAGCGCGTGCCGGATGT
Organism: Novosphingobium profundi; assembly: GCF_020524485.1. Classification (GTDB taxonomy): domain Bacteria; phylum Pseudomonadota; class Alphaproteobacteria; order Sphingomonadales; family Sphingomonadaceae; genus Novosphingobium; species Novosphingobium profundi_A. The sequence continues at coordinate 136,255 of NZ_JAIVLF010000007.1, forward strand.
AGACCACCTTCTCGTTGGCACGGTAGGTGAAGCCTCCCGCCTTCGCGACCAGGGCATGGACCGACATGCGCTGGGCATAGCCATATTCACCAGGCCGGGTCACCTCGCCCAGGATGAAGACCGGGCGGTACTCGGCCATCGTGAGATTGACCCTGGCATCGCGGACGTATCCCCCTGCGAGCAGGGCCTCCAGTTCGGCGCGCGCCTGCGCCAAGGTCTTGCCCGTGACCGGAAAATCCCCCGCCATGGGCAGCGTGATCGCACCCGCATCGTTCACCACGTAATCCCCGCTGAGCGCTTCCTCGCGGAAGACTTCAAGGTGCAGCTGATCACCCGGAGACAAGCGGTATTCCACCACTCCCACGCTCGGAAGTTCCCGGCTGACCTGCGCACCACATCCTGAAAGCGCCAGAAGGCCCAGCGCCATCCCCAAACGAAACTGCATGATCCGTCCCCTTCCTCTCATGTCATCGCTGGCGCGGCCATCGGCCCGCGCACGCGTAGCTTCTCCACCGCAGACAGGATGCCTGCATCGAATACCTCGGGTGCAAAGCGCTGTGCGTTCGCAACGGCTGCGGCCGGATCGAACTCGGCCTCCCACCGCTCGAACCGGCTGATGGCGTCACATAGCGACTCGACGCTCTGCTCGGGGAAGAACAGCCCGGTCTTTCCGTCCACGATCGAATCCGTGACCCCGCCTTGCCCAAAGGCGATCACCGGCCTGCCGCTGGCGTTGGCCTCCACCGGAACGATCCCGAAGTCTTCCTCCGGCGTGAAGACAAGCGCGCGGCAGGTCGCATAGGCTTCCTTCAGTTCCGAAAAGCTCAGCCGCCTGCGCACCTCTACATTGGGACCGGCGCGCCGCTCGATCTCGCGCACCATCTCCCCATCACCCACCATGAGCGCGGGCACGGCCATGCGGTTGAAGGCCTCCAGCGCGACATCGGCGCGCTTGTAGGGGGTCATCTGGCTAACCCAGAGGTAGCGGTTGCTGACCTGCGACGATGGCGCGAATTCCGATACGCTGACCGGGGGATGCACGACCTCGGCTTCGCGCCCCCAGACCTTGCCCACGCGGCGGGCGATGAAACGGCTGTTGGCGAGGATCGCATCGACGCGCTGTGCGGAACTGACATCCCATTGGCGCAGGCGGTGGAACATCGCGGGCATGAGCGCCCGGCTGAGCCGCCCCGCCGCCGACTTGTAGTCCTGGTAGTGATCCCACAGATACCGCATGGGCGAATGGCAGTAGCAAAGGTGAAGCGCGTCATTGCGCGTGATGACGCCCTTGGCTGGGCCGGATTCGCTGCTGATGACAAGATCGTAGGCACGCAAGTCGAGTTCCTCGAGCGCCATCGGCATGAGCGGCAGATACTTCTGGTAGTGCTTGCGCGCGCCCGGCAGCCGCCCGATGAAGCTTTCCTGCACACGCGCCCCACGCAAGGCCTCGGACATGCGCGCCGGATCGTAGACATGGGTAAAGATATCGGCCTGCGGGAAGAGACGCAGGAGCCGCTCCAGCACCCGTTCGCCGCCCCGCATGCCCACCAGCCAGTAGTGGACGAGCGCCACGCGCCCCGAGAAGGCGGGCTGTGCGCCGCTCACCGGTAATACCCCGCATATTGCGTGTAGAAGCTGGCCGCATCGTCCCCTCCGAAGCGCACCTGCTTTTCCATGTCGACCTTGTTGAGGACAACGCCCAGGTTCTTGCGCGCCCGCGCAGGCAGCAGTCGCATCGCGGCCCTGACAACCCGGTCGGTGGTCTTGCGCCAGCCCACCACGAGCAAGGTCGCATCGGCACAGGCAATGATATCCCGCGTTTCGGCGATTGGTAGGATCGGCGGGCAGTCGAGCAGGACCACGTCATAGTCTTCGCGCAGCCGCGCGACCATCCGGGCAAAGCGCCCTCGCTCCGTCAGCCGCTCCCCCTTTGCGAAGGCCCGGGTAATCGGGACGATCCGCATTTCCGATTCCGGCTCCTCGTAGCATGGGATCGGACTGTCTTCGGCGGCCAGCGCCTCCATCAGACCGGGCTGTCCGTTGTCGAAAGCGAACATGCGGCTCAGCTGCATGCGGATCACGTCACAATCGACCACGACCACCTTCTCCCCCGCCGCAGCCAACGAGCGCCCCAGGCACGCCGAAAGCGTGGACTTGCCTTCACCCGGCACGGATGAGGCAAGAGCAATGACGCGGCCCGATCCCCCGGTCAGATAGCGCACCGACACGATCACGTTGCGCAAGGCCTCGGAGAAGGCGCCATCCGGGAAGTCGCGCACGGTATCGAGCGGCGAGCCGCTGTGCGGCTGGACGGTGGCAAAGGCCGGGATCGCGCCAAGGCCCGGCACGCTCAGGCGCTTCTCGACATCCTCCATGGTCGTGAACCCCCGGTAGGAAATCTCAGATACGATCGCCAGCAGTGCGCCCGCGAAGATGCCAGCCACCGCGCCCAGCGCCAGATTGAGCGCGAGGTTGGGCGACACGGGCAGTCCAGGCACGTTGGCCGCCGAGATGAGGCGTGCGGCCGGGCGTTCGGTACCGCTGCCCGCAACCACCTTGTTGAGCTGCTCCAGATAGCTGCGATAGAGCGACTGGGCCGCATCAGCCTCCTTCTCGAGCCCCGCCAGTTCCACCAGCGCGGTGTTGTCCGCCCCGAGCTGCGCACGCGTGCCATTGCGGCTGGCGAGCAGCGAAGAAAGACGCTGCGCGGAAGCGCGAGCCTGGGTGGACAGGGCCTGCAGCGAGCGATTGACCTCCGCTGCGATCTGCGTGTCCAGATCCGAAATCTGACGACGCACCGTGACCAGTTCGGGATTTTCATCAAAGTAGCGCTGCGATAGGTCGCGCTCACGCGTCACCAGTTGCGCGCGCTGGGCGCGCAGTGAAGCGACCACCGGGGAGGACGCGGCCGAGCCGACGTTGCCCGCTCCGCCGGCTGCCATCTGCGAGCGCGCGCTCTGCAGGGCGGCCGCGTCGCGCGCAGCCTCGGCGCGGGCGCTGGCCACCTGCTGGTTGTACGTGGAAATTTCCTGCTCCGTCAGTCCGGTCGCCGAGGACGAGATCAGGCCATTGGCCACGCGGTAGGCCTGAACCTTGGCAAAGGCGGCATTCGCCGTTTCGCTCAGTTCCGCGACCTTCTCTCGCAGGGTTTCCGCCGCCTCGGCGCTGCCGCGTGCCCGTTCCTGCAGGTCATCGAGTGTGTAGAGGCGCGCATAGGTATTGACGATTTGCGCCGTGCGCGCCGCGTCCACGTCGGAAAATTCGATGCGCAGGTTGAAGGAATTTCCCACCCGGATGACATGGATGCGCTTGATCAGATACGTGACCGCCCGCTCACGCAGAGACGCCGCGTCGATCTCCTGGCTCGCGTCTTGCCTGTCGGAGAGCCCTACCGTGCCAAGGAGGTTGTCCAGCATCGAGCGTGGTTCCAGCACGTCGGCCCGAAAGGATGCGTCCTCCTCCAATCCGGTCGCTTCCAGGACCTGACCCGCCATATCGCGCGAGCGGATCAACTGGATTTGGGTTTCCACGTCCTCGGCCCGGGTCGGCCCTTCCCGGGCCTCCCCTTCGTCCTCGGGAGCAATCTGGGTGTCGCCGGTAATCATGACGACGTCCGCGCTCGCCGAATATATGCGGGACTGCGCCGAGGTGAAGATGAGAGCCAGCATGACGCACAGGGCCAGAGTGAGTACCACGACCTCCCGGCGCCGCATGAGCATGGCGAAAAGGAAGCGTACCGAGATGGCGTCCTCGCCATCCTCCTCCCGGTAAGTCCCGGTATCCCGGGCGAGAAGCTGCGGCGGTCGGCCTTGCGGCTCGTAGAGGGCGGGCAGGTTCAAGCGACAGGCTCCCTGGCTGGTGTGTTCCATGCGGTCATGGGGTGATGGTCAGGCCCAGGCCCGCGCCGAATGCGGTGAAGGCGTTGACGAGCGGCGCTCCGGACACATGCTGGTCACGCCAGTAGATCTGCCCGGCGAGTGCGACGTGCCGGTTGATGCGATATTGGATCTGCACATCAGCGCGTACACGGCGAGCCCGCGTGGAGACGTCGCGGTAGTTGTCCCGAGCGACTTCCCCTGCGAGCGACAGGCGCAGGCGCCGCGTCGGATCGTAGAACACGGTTGCGGTGAGCGTATCTTCCAGAATGCCCGCCACATCCCTGTTGCCGCTGTTGCGGAAACGGCGTTCAGCGCGCAGCTGCATGGTCAGCAAGGGGGTGGCGTACCACTCCCCCTCAAGCTTGAAGCCAACTCCCTGAAAATCCCGGAAGTCCGGATTGTCGTAGTCGCGCACCTGATATCCCGCGGACGCCTCCACCGAAACCAGAGGCGCGATTTCGCCCTTGATCCCTGCGGTGATGGCCCCGCCACGCGAATCGCGCGCCTGATCGGGCGCGGCACGGAACGAATGGCGCGTATCGCCCCGTCCCTGCACGAAGGCAGAGAGAAACCCCGAAAGGTCGTACGCAATCCGCAAATCGGCGGACAGTGCCCGGGTATCGCGGAAGGACTGGTCGCGGGTATTCCCATCCCGCAAATCCAGATCGGTGTAGGACACACGGCGAACGCCCGCCCCTGCGGACAGCCGCAAGCGGCCAAGTTCGAACTGGAGGGCCGCGTCCCCGCCAAGACGGCGGTAGCTCACCGGCTCACGCGCATCGATGGCCGCGCCGGACGAACTGCGTGGTTCGATCTGCCGGGTAGCTTCCAGTGTCACGCCGAATTGCACATTGGTGCCGAGAGCAAAGCGGCCATTGCCGCGCGCGCCGTACGCGTCGCTGTTCTCCGTCCCCGTCCGAGCGAAACGGCGCAAGCGACCGGACAGCACCAAATTCACGCGATGCCGCGGATCATCGAGCGCGACATCAAGGCGAGGAGCCACGACCAGCGCCGCGTCACGGCGCGCGTCGGGTTCGTTGAAGACGTTGCCATCGTAGCCCCCAATGGCCGAGATTCTGGGTTCGAGCCGGAACGGGCCCACTTGGAGCGGCGTAGTCTCGAACCCGGGCTCAATCCGGTTACCCGCAACACCGGGTCGGTCCAGCGACGGTGTGCCATCGAGCGCCCATCCCGCCCCCAGGCTCTGCGCATGAAGCCCTACGGGCATGGCGACGCCCCCCATCGCAAGGCTCGCACTTCCAATCCACCATCCCCAGCGCCCCGCGACGGCGTGGCCCACCACTCCCGATGCACCGGGGCGCCTGGTACCGTCGATCCGTTTGCTGCTGGCGGGACATGCCGTCATGGCCATCGACCTTTCGGTTTCAACCTAAGAAGAATGTCCTTGAGGTATCGCACCTACTCGCGCAGCGCCCGCCGGAGTTGATCCGAAAGCGGCCTAATAATGTAGTGCAGGATCGTGCGCTCTTCGGTCTGCACGAAGACTTCGACCGGCATACCCACAGAAATACGGGCCTTCTCAAGCTTGTCGAACTCTGCATCCGAAATGGTGATAGTGACCGGATAGTACGTAGCCCCGGTCACTCGATCCAGAGAACTGTCCGCCGCGATATGCGTCACCTTGCCCTCAAGTTCGGGGGTCGTGCGCATATTAAGCGCCGAGAAGCGAACATGGGCCAAGCCGCCTGACACGACCTGATCGATATCCATAGGCCGCACTTGCGCGCGCACAACCAGACGGTCGGCTTCGGGAACGATCTCCATCAGAGGTTCGCCCGCCGGAACCACACTCCCCAGGGTCCGCACGGCAAGCTTGTCGACACGCCCATCCTGCGGAGCGCGGATTACCGTTCGCTCGGCGCGGTCGCGCGCTTCGGCCGTTTCCCTGCGGCGCTGCGCAATGGCCGCCTCAACCTGGGCCAGCTCCAGCGCCGCCTCGCTTCGCGCGCGGCTGGAGAGGCCCGCCATCTGCACCTGCAGTTCCCCGACCCGTGCGCGGGCCTGCACCAGACCGGATCCGGCCCCTTCCCGCTCGGAACGTACGCCGACCGCGGAGCGCTCCAGAGCGTTGAGGCGGTCGAGCGTGGTCAGGCGATCCGCGTAAAGTGCGCGCATCTGATCCAGTTCCTGCCGGATCAATTGCTCCTGCTCCCCCAGCGCATCCAACTGGCTGCGATAGCTGTCGGCGTCCGCACGTGTCTGGACTACGCGCGCGCGCAGTTGACCCAGCTGGTCCGCGCGGGCACGTCGCTCCAGCTCGAAGCTGAGCCGTTCGTCCTCCACCGCCTGCGCCACCCCAGGTTCGCTTGCACGTGCACGCAGTTCCTCGGGAAAATCGATGCTCCGCGCGCCCGCCTGGATCGCCCGCAAGCGCGCCGCACGCGCGACCAACTGATCGAGCTCCAATCCCGCGTAAGTGGCGAAAGCCCCCGTCACACTGTCATCCAGCCGGACCAGAGGCTGGCCCTTGCGCACCGCATCACCATCCTCGACCAGGATTGCCGCGGCCACACCCCCATAGGGATGCGAAATTTCTTTCACGTGGGTTTCCACGGTCACCGTGCCCGGCGCGATGACGGCGCCTGCCATGGGGAGCAAGGCCACGAGCCCGAGTCCGCCCACCACCAGCGCGCCGACCGTCCCCAAGCCGAGGCGGGAGAGCCGTGCCAGGCGTCGCTCCCCTCTTGCCTCTGGCGCACGTGCGAGAGGTTCCTCGCCGTGCAGCGGAACGGGATCCAGCATGGAAGAATGGACGTTCACTGGTCGAGCTCCTCTTCCATGCGCACCGTGCGCAGCGCCTGCACGGCCTCGCCGTCCGGGACATTGGCACCGGCTGCCTTGCCGGTCGTCGCCCCTTTCGCAGCATCCTTGCCCGGGCGCATGCGAGCCTCGAACTCCGCCCGCGTTTCAAAGCGTTCGATGCGTCCGCCATTCATCACCATGATGTGGCTCACCTGCGAAACGATGGCGGGACGGTGCGCGATCACGATGGCAATGCCGCCGCGCGCGCGCAGCGCCGCAATAGCGTGGGCAAGCGCGGCCTCACCTTCGTGGTCGAGATTGCTGTTGGGCTCGTCCATGACCACGAGAAAGGGATCGCCGTAGAGCGCGCGGGCCAGCGCGATGCGCTGCTGCTGCCCGGCCGACAGACCTCCTCCCCCCGGACCGATCCGTCCGTCATAGCCCCCTTCCAGGCGCACGATCAGTTCGTGGCAGTCCGCCGCACGGGCCGCCGCCAGAATCTTCTCCCGGTCTGCATCGGGCCGAAAACGCGCGATATTCTGGGCAATCGTACCCTCGAACAGCTCAATTTTTTGGGGCACGTAGCCCATGAACTGCGCGATCTGCGGCGCCGACCATTGATCCAGCGTCGCCCCATCGAGCCGCACCGCACCGCGCAGCGGGCTCCAGACCCCGCACAGCACACGCGCCAGCGTGGTCTTGCCCGACCCGCTGCGCCCGACCACGGCCAGCGCATCCCCGGCCTTCAGGGAGAAGCGCACCTCTGCAAGGGTCACCCGCTTGAGCCCCGGAGGTCCCGCGGTCAGCCCCTGTACGCGCAAAGCCTCGCGCGGGGGCTCTAGGCCCAGCGGTTCAGCTTGCGCGGGGACGGCTTCCATCAGCTCGCGCATGCGCCCCAGCGCCTGCCCGCACGCCACCATAGATTTCCACTGGGCAATCACCTGCTCCACCGGAGCCAGTGCCCGCGAGGAGAGGATCGAGCTGGCGATAATGATGCCGCCTGTCGCCTGCCCTTCGATCACGAGATAGGCGCCGAGCGCCAGGGTGGCGGACTGGAGGAACATGCGGAACGCCTTGGTCGCCCCCGACAGCGTGCTGGCGCGTGCGGAGAAGGCTTCGTTCGCGCGCAGGTATGCCGCCTCGGCCTCGGTCCACTCATCCCGGCGAGATGGCGCCATTCCCAGAGCCTTCAGCGTCTCGGCGTTGCGCAAGGTGGCCTCGGCCAGGCCCGCGCGCCGCGCGCCCGCCTTCATCGTCTCGAGCGCCAGCGGGCCAGTGGAACGGTTGTTGGCCACCATCAGCGTGACCAGCACGCCCACCCCGACCAGCGCAAGCAGCCCCAGGCTCCAGTGGAACACGCTGAGGACCGCGAGATAGACGAGGATCCAGGGCAGATCGACAAGCGCGAGAGGGCCCGGCCCCGACAGGAACCCCCGCACGGTATCGGCATCGCGAACCACCTGGGTCCCGTTGGGCAGGCTGCCACGGGAAAGCTCGAAACGGGCGAGAATGTCGAGCACGCGCCCGCTGGTCTCCTCCAGGAAGCGCGATCCGACATGGACCATGATCCGCCCGCGCACGACATCGAGTACGGCCTGGAACACGTAAGCGAGCAGCACGAGCGCCAGCAGACTGAACAGCGAGGGAAGCGAGCGACTGGGCAGGACATCGTCGTAGACCAGCAGCATGAAGAACGAACCCGAAAGCAGCAGGACATTGTAGACACTGCTGATGACCAGCACGACCGGAGCCACACGCCCAAGCCCCCTCAGGGCGTCGCGAAGGTCCTGCGAAAGGCGTTCGAACGGATTCAGCATGGCCGACCTCCGCCCAAGTATTCCTCACGCGCGTGGTGTTTCCCGCCCCCAATAGGGCCGCCCCAATCCAGTCGATTCATAGTTGCGTCCTGTCTGGAACTATCTCGCGCTGCATTAGAACAGCCCGCAACGTACACCGACACCGCGAACACCTCTGTTCCGGATTGAATAGGGGCCCGCTCGAATTTCCAGCCGTCCGACAGAAGGGATCTGCCTTGCTCCTTCGCTTGCCCTTGCGCCGCGCACCGGCCCTTTCGCTGCCATGCCTGCTGGCCCTCTCGCTCCCGCTAAGCGCCCCCCAGAGCCGGGCCGAAACGCTCGCCGAAGCGCTTGCCTCGGCCTACGCGGGCAATCCGCAACTTCAGGGGAACCGCGATCTTGTTGCCGCCAGCGACGAACTCGTGGTGCAGGCGCGCGCAGCCTACGGCCCCAGCCTGGCCCTCTCCGCGCAGCACACCTTCACGGCGGCGCGCACCCGTGGCACCGCACTGCCGGCCGAGGATCAGGGATTTGCATCCAGTGTGGAGCTATCGCTGAACCAACCGCTCTTCACATCCGGACGCCTGGCCGCCGGAATAGATGCCGCCGAAGCAACCCGCCTGTCTGCGCGTGAGGCGCTGCGTGGGCAGACCCAGCAACTCCTGCTCGACGTCGTATCCTCCTATGTCGGCGTGCGCCGTGACACCCAACTCTATGCCATTGCGGTCGAAAACTACGAACTGCTGCGAGGGCAGAACGATGTCATCGCCGCACGCTACGCCCTGCACGACTCCACCCGGCCCGATCTGGAGCAGACCGCCAACCGACTCGAACTTGCCGCCGGACGCGTGATCGAAGCGCGCGCAACGGTCGAGGCCAGCGCGGCGCGTTACCGCCATCTCGTCGGACACTATCCGCAGGACCTGGCACCCCCACCGCCGCTGCCCGCCCTCTCCACACTGGAAACGCTTTACGTGACCGCAGAAAGGTACAACCCCAACCTGACCGCCGCCACGCTGACAGCCGCAGCCTCGCGGGCCCAAGTACGCGCCGCCCGGGCCCAGATGCGCCCCCAGGTCAGCGCCTTCTCCGCCCTCTCGCGCTCACCACTCTCCCCCTATCAGAACACCGTGCGCGAGGAGGCGGTAAGCGCGGGGGTGCGGCTGACACTCCAGCTCTACTCGGGTGGTCTGCAATCCTCTGCGCTACGCCAGGCCATCGCGGCGAACCTGGCCGACCAGCAGTTCGTGGAGGAAGCCCGCCGAACCATGCGTGAGACACTCGCCGCCAACTGGAGCCGCCTTCAGGCCGCCGAGGCTTCGCTTCCCCGGTACCTGGCCGCCGTGCAGGCGGGCGAGCGCGCCGTAGACGGCGTTTCGCGCCAGGAGACCGCGGGCATCCGCACCTTGCGCGATGTGCTTCAGGTCACCAACGATCTGCTCAACGCGCGCACGGCCGCGGCCCAGACCGAAGCGGAAATCTACCTGCGCCAAGCCGCCCTTCTGCGCGACGCCGGGATCCTCTCGATTGCCACATTAACCGACCGCGCGCCCTATGATCCGGACTCGCGCATCCCCGGAATCGCGCGCTACGCGGGCCATCCGGTCCGCATCGTGATGGAGCCCATCGACCGCCTCCTTCAGCCCCGGGCCGGACGCGAAGCGCCCGTCGTGCGCGAGAACGCGGCCCGCTTCGAGTGGAGCGAGACCTTGCCCGACCCGCTCGCCCCACCTGCGCTGCGGGACGAGGAAGACATGCCCTGAGCCGCACACGCGAAAACGGCCGACAAGGACAATCCTTGCCGGCCGTTTTCGTGTTCAGAACGCGAGAGCCTTACCGAAAAGGCTCACACGATCTTATGCAAGTGGTGCGCTCAGGCGCCCTGAACCTGCGCGGTGTCGATCTTGAGGCCGGGGCCCATCGACGAGGACAGCGCGATCTTCTGGACGTACTTGCCCTTGGCGCCCGAGGGCTTCGCCTTGACGATGGCGTCGACGAACGCGGCGAAGTTCTTCTGGATGTCTTCGTCCGAGAACGACATCTTGCCGATACCGGCGTGGATGATGCCCTGCTTCTCGACGCGGAACTCGATCTGGCCGCCCTTGGCGTCCTTCACGGCCTGCGTCACGTTCGGGGTGACGGTGCCCAGCTTCGGGTTCGGCATGAGGCCCTTGGGACCCAGCAGCTTACCGAGACGGCCGACGACGCCCATCATGTCCGGAGTGGCGATGACGCGGTCGTAGTCGAGATTGCCGGCCTGCATGTCTTCCATGAGGTCTTCGGCACCAACCTTGTCGGCACCAGCGGCAAGAGCTTCGTCCGCCTTGTCGCCCTTGGCGAACACGGCGACCTTGACGGTCTTGCCGGTGCCGGCCGGGAGCGAAACCATGCCACGGACCATCTGGTCGGCGTGACGCGGATCGACGCCCAGGTTCATCGCGACTTCGATGGTCTCGTCGAACTTGGTGGTCTTGAGGTCACGCAGGGTCTGGAGCGCTTCGCCAACGGCGTAGAGCTTCATGTTGTCGCCCAGCTTCTCGGTCAGCGACTTCTGCTTCTTGGTAATCTTGGCCATCAGATCAGCCCTCCGTCACTTCGAGACCCATCGCGCGGGCCGAGCCTTCGATGATGCGGGTCGCCGCTTCCATATCGTTGGCGTTGAGATCCTTCATCTTCATCTCGGCGATCTCGGTCAGCTTCGAGCGAGCGATCTTTCCGGCCGAAACCTTGCCGGGCTCCTTCGAGCCGGACTTGAGGTTCGCAGCCTTCTTGATGAGGAAGGTGGCGGGCGGCGTCTTGGTGACGAACGTGAAGCTGCGGTCGGCGTACACGGTGATGATGGTCGGGATCGGCATGCCCTTTTCCATCTCCTGCGTGGCGGCATTGAACGCCTTGCAGAATTCCATGATGTTCACGCCGCGCTGACCCAGCGCCGGACCGATCGGCGGCGAGGGGTTTGCTGCGCCCGCGGGCACCTGCAGCTTGATGTAACCTTCAATTTTCTTGGCCACGATGGCCTCCTTTCACACTGTCGGGCCCCCACGCAGGAGCCCTCATGTTTAGCGGTGTGACGAGGGAGGAGGCATCTGCGCCTGCAGGGACCTTCGCCCTCTCCCGCCGGGAATCGCACCGGCAAAAAGCCGATCCGAAGGGCGCGCCGTTACACCACAACGCACCAAATGAAAAGGGGCGCTGTGTAGCGCCCCTCTCCTCGCCTTCCCCGCCGCACGCTGCGGCATGGGAAATGCGTCGATTACTTGCTGAGCTCCACGTGCTCGAAGTCGAGTTCGACCGGCGTCGCGCGGCCGAAGATCGAGACCGAGACCTTGACGCGGCTCTTGTCGAAATCGAGTTCCTCGACAATGCCGTTGAAGCTCGCGAAGGGGCCTTCCAGCACCTTGACCGAATCGCCGATCTCGTAATCGACGCTGACCTGCTTGCGCGGCTCGGCAGCGGCGGCTTCGGCGGCGCCGAAGTAGCGCGAAGCTTCCGCTTCACTGATCGCCTGCGGCTTGCCGTTGACGCCGAGGAAGCCCGAGACCTTGGGCGTGTTCTTGACGAGGTGGTAGACATCGTCGTTCAGGCCCAGCTTGGCGAGCACGTAGCCCGGCATGGTCTTGCGCTCGACCTGGACCTTCTTGCCGCGCTTGACCTCGGTCACCGTCTCGGACGGGACCTGGATGTCCTCGACAAGTTGCGAGAGGCCCATGCGTTCGGCCTCGGCGATGATGGCTTCCTTCACCTTGTTCTCGAAGCCGGAATAGGCGTGGATGATGTACCAGCGGGCCATGATTCTCTCTTTTGGGTCTACAGGTTCTAAGCGATCACAGGAGCGACAGCAGCGAGCTGACGACCCAGCCGAAAAGCGCGTCCACGCCCAGGAAGAACGTCGCAAGCAGCACCGTCATGATGCCGACGAAAATCGCGGTCGTCACCGTTTCCTGGCGCGAGGGCCAGTGGATCTTGCGCGTTTCTGCCTGAACCTGGCGCATGAATTCGCCGGGATTGATCTTGGCCATGTCCGTAACGCTCTCGTGTCTCTTGCCTGGTTTGCGCGAACGCAAATGAAGATAGGTTCCGTGTCTTCCGGCTAGGGCTCATCGCCGTCCCGGCCAAGGCCGGGAGGGGCGGTAAAGGTTCCTCATGTCGGAAGAGGTGCTGACTTAGCTTCCGTTCGCCGGATTTGCAAGGTCCACGGCATCGGGCAGGCGCGCAAGGAACGAATTCTCGGTCTCGTAGACGATGTGCGCCCCATCGGGCAGCGCGACGGGCTGCGAATTGCCGATGTACCACAGGTAGTCGGCGTGATTGGCCGGACGGAACTTCCTGAGGTCGATGCGCTGGTAGGACGAATAGAGAATGCGGTGGGATGGATCGGCAAAACGATAGCCCTCCTCGCGCATCGAGAGCATGTGCACGTCGGGCAGCGCGAAGTTGGAATTCTCCATCGCACTGCGCCGCACGACGGCATAGCTGCCGAAATGCTCGAAGGGACCGAAGAACCACTGGCGGCGCGGGATAGCCACGGCCGTGGCGACTCTGGCGCCCTCGGGCACGTAGTCGAGCGCCTTGATCAGGGTGCGCGCGGTCTGCGCATCGCGGTACCAGACCACCGACGTCAGGCCCGTACGCGCGACAAAAAGCAGCGAACACGCCGTCAGGAACCAGACCGGCGCCTTCGCGCGGAAATCGACCGCCATCAGGAGGATCATCAGCGCCGCGGTGCTCAGGCGATAGTCGGCATAGTCACCACCGAATATCTGGCGCGGCACGGCCATGGTAAGGCCGAACATGATAAGCGCCGCCCACCCCAGACGGCCATCAATTCGCTTCACCGCAAGGGCCGCCAAGGCCACCAGCAGGACCGCAACGAGGGTCGCGATGTCAAAGACATAGTCGTAGCTGCGCAGCGCCTTGTAGAGGATGCCCCACTTGTATTCGAGCACGCCCCAGCGCCCGTAGGACACCTTGGAGTTGGCCCCCATCCCGGCCAGCATCGGCAGGAGCGGAAATATCAGCGGCCAGGGGGCAAGGAACGGGCGCCAGTCCCGCCAGCTCGCGCGCCGGGTCCATTCGTAGCCGAAGACCATCACGCCCAGGATCCCCCAGCCCGACACGTGGCTGAGCCAGACCACGAAGCCCAGCGGGATCATCACCACCCGTCGCCAGGCCGAGCCTTCCATCTTCACCCAGAGCGCGAACGTGAACAGCGCCAGGGCCAGCGAAAGCGAATAATTGAGAAAACCCATGAGCAGCGAGGGCGACCAGATCGTCACCATGGCCAGGATCGGACCGATCCCGACTCGGCGCCGCAGCACCCAGGACACCGCGACAATTCCCAGCCCCGTCAGCGCAGGGATGGCCGCAACGATGATGCGCCCGGCCAGTTCTACGCCGAAGAGCGGCGCCAGCGGCACCATCAAGAGCTCCACACCCAGGTTCCCGGTCCACTCCCAGTGGAACAGGAAATACCAGGTCAGGAAGGGATTGCTGCCGTGCTCGAGCATGATCTTGTACCCCGCCAGGTGCGAGGGGTAGTCGGTCATCTGCGGCGTCCAGGCGACGAGAGCGGGCATCGCGGCAAAGAGAGCCAGCGCGATCCCGACCCAGAAGACAAGGTCATAGCGGGCGCGGGGCGCGCTTTCCTGCATGGATGCAGCTGCATCCCCCACGCCGGACGCGGGCATCACCGGCTCCGCCTCGGGCGAAACGTCCATCTGCGACTTGTCCGTCATATGCGAATGCTGGCCTCACTCCACGCTGCGATGGCAGGACACTGCCACACCCTCGCCCCGAATTTTGCGGTCGGGTTCCCATAATTCAGCGCGCGCAATTGGCAAGGGCGCGCACGTGGTGTGGCCACTTGCCGCCCCTCGATGGGGTGGCGTTTTTCGACGATGTGAGGAAAATGGCAGGAGTGGCAGGATTCGAACCCGCGGCCCTCGGTTTTGGAGACCGATGCTCTACCAACTGAGCTACACTCCTGCGGGTGACGGGCCCTCTAGAGCGTGCAGAGACAGATGACAAGGACCTAATTGGCCTTGCCGCAAATTCTTCGTCCGAAAGCACCCGTACACGGCTGAAAAAGGTATTTGCCCCCAGCGCCGATTTGCTAGTCTGGCCTGCGTGCACGCACCCAAGTCAGATGACATCATAGAGCCCGAGATCCTGATGCTGGCCTATCGCAGCGGGATATTTCCGATGGCCGACAGCCGCGAGGACCCCGAAGTCTTCTGGATCGAGCCACGCATGCGCGCGATCCTTCCGCTCCAAGGCCTCCACGTCTCGCACTCGCTGGCACGCACCTTGAAGCGCGACCGCTTCGAGGTGACCTGCAATGCCGCCTTCTCGCAGGTGATGGACGCCTGCGCCGCGCCGCGTGCCGTACGCCCGTCCGAACTTGAGGAGGACAGCGACGAGACCGGCGAAAGCTGGATCAGCCACCGCATCCAGCGCAGTTACGAAATGCTGCATACCCTTGGCCTCGCCCATTCGGTCGAGTGCTGGCAGCGCGACGCGCAAACGGGCGAGCGCGCCCTGGTCGGCGGGCTCTACGGGGTCGGCTTCGATGGGGTCTTCTGCGGGGAGAGCATGTTCTCGCGCACACGCGATTCGTCCAAGGTGGCCCTGTGCTGGCTCGTAGCGGCCCTGCGCCGGGGCGGCGCACAGCTGCTCGACTGCCAGTTCATCACCTCGCACCTCGCCTCGCTCGGCGCAGTAGAGATTCCGCAATCGCGCTATCTGACCTTGTTGAACGAGGCCCAGGACGAGCCGAAAACGCCGGATCAGCCTGCGGCGCTACCGCTTCCCGAGGCGTTTGCCGCGCTGCTGGAAGATGCTGGCGACGCGGAACCGTCCTCTTCGCCCGGGAAATTCATCGCGCAGTTCTTGACCCAGACGTCATAGACCGGGTGCTCGACGACGTTGAGCGCCGGCGAGTTCTTGAAGAGCCATCCCGAAAAGACCTTGTGCCAGGCTGGCTTCTCCTCGACGCTGGCCCGCTCTTCCACGAAGACCTGGACGAAGGCGCCTTCTTCCTGCGGGCGCTCCCAGGGGAGCGACTTCTCGCAGGAGGCCAGCTTCACCACGAGATTGCCCAGACGCTTGGATTCGCCCGGCTTGATCGTGATGTCCTGGGTAAGGTTGTTGCGCTTGTTGAGGATGCCGAGCGTAGCCACCCGGTCCTTGTTGGGCGTGCCCAGTTCCTGCCCTTGCGCGGCCTGCGCAGGGCCAGCCTGCATGCCCGCGATAGCCTCGGGCACTTCGGTTTCGGCGGGCGCCGGTTCAGGCGCACCGCCGCAGGCAGCCAGGGCGCCGCTCAGCAATACCGGGGGCAGGAAGCCGCAGACACGGCGATAGAGCGAAACCATAAGCCCTGAAACGCTCAGGCGTCCGGGGACCATGCCTCGTAGTCGCCGGTCGCAGCCGCGCGGCGGCCGCCACGCTCAAGCGCGCCCTGCGGACGGTAGGCGGCCACGGTGCCGGTTGCGTTGGGGGTGTAGTCCGCTTCCCAGATGCGCGCGGGCGGCAGGTGGCTTTCCGGCACGTCATCGTAGGAGTGGTGCAGCCAGCCATGCCATTCCGAAGGCACGCGGCTTGCGTCGTTCGCACCGGCGTAGATCACCCAGCGCCGCTCGTATCCCTCGGTCGTCTTGGCCTTCTTCGCACGGTAATACGTGTTACCTTGCGCGTCAGTGCCCACGTGCTCGCCATTACGCGAGGACCAGAGCGAGGTGCCGATGGTGGCGCCGCCCCACCAGGTGAAGATCTTGGACAGGATTCCCATGAGCCGCGCGTTAGACCTCTTTTGCGCGGATGCCAAGCGCCTAGCGTGTATTTGCCCCGGCTTTGCCGATCCCAATCGCGAAAGTGCCCATGCACAAAGCGCACATATGCACACTTTGCCGCACTACACGCACACCCCAGCGCGCCTTCGCGGGCGCGGCGTTTCGTTCATCTGAGGTTGGGGATCACTTGGCTTATCAGCGAGTTCCTATCCCGAACGGATCGCAAATTTTCACAGGAGAACGCTGATGCGTAACCTCATTCTCGCCGCCGCCATGACGGCTGTCGTCGCCCCCGCAACCCTCGTTGCTACCACGACCGAAGTCGCCGCGCGCGACCACCACCGCTACCACCGCACCGACAATGGCATCCGCTACTGGCGCGATGACCGTGGACGCTATCGCTGCAAGAAGTCGGATGGCACGACCGGACTTCTGATCGGCGGCGTGGCCGGAGCCCTTGCCGGACGCGCGATCGATTCGCGTGGCGACCGGACCGTGGGCACGGTGGTCGGCGCAGCCGCCGGCGCGCTCCTTGGCCGCGAAGTCGAGCGCAGCACCAGCAGGCCCAAGTGCCGCTAAGCCTTACCGAATAGAAATTCGGTAAGCCCGAAGGGGCTAGAGAAGCCGGCGTCGTGTTGTCCCTTGCACGCGCCGGCTTTCTTTATGCCCGGTCCGAAATGAGATTGGCTCTCCTCACTCGTCGAACGCTTCGGCGACCCACTCCTCGGCCGCGCGCTCATCACTTGCCTCGATGATGCGGCGCGCCACCTCCAGCCCGTGCCCCGCCCGCAGCAGCGCGGCAATGTGCTTTTCGCGCGTGGGGCGGTCCATCTCTTCCAGACGCGAGAACGGACCGAGGCGGCGCCTTCGCGCAAGAGCCAGCGCCGCCTCGCGCTGCTGCGCTTCGCCCGGCGCCATATCCTCGCGTACATCCTCATCCACCCCGGCCTGGTTGAGCGCTTCGCGCACCCGGCGAGCCCCGTAACCGCGCCGCAGCAGACTGCCCGCCTTCATGCGCGCCCAGGTCTCGTCATCGACGTAGCCCGCTTGCGCATACCGGTCCACAAGCGCGTCGAGCGGCGGCGCGTCCTCGCCTTCCCAGCCGCGTTCACGCACCTTACGCACCAGATAGGCACGCAGTTTGGCTTGCGTTGTGGCGAATCGCGCGACATAGGCGAGCGCCATTTCCTCGAGTCGAGGCAGGTCGAGCGGACGGGGATTGCGACGCTTGGCAGACATCTTGCCCTATTCGTGCCACACTCGGCGCAGAATGGGGAGTGCTTATGGACCCCTGCAAGGAGAAAACCTTGGCAATATCCGGTTCACGAACGAACCAGTAGGCCGAGGCGGACTCTTTCAGGATAGTTAGAACAGACAACGGGTTACGATATAATGAGCGACACCATCAGCATGGTGACGAAGACCGATGCGGCGCTGATCGCCACCCCGAACGAGGACGCGCTTGCGCGCCGGTTCGCGGACTTCGACACCTTCTGCGACGCCCTTGATTATGCGGCCCAGGGCCAGCGCGGCTTCAATTTCCACGATCCACGTGGAAAACTCAAACAGGTTTACCCCTTCCGCGAACTGCGCGATGACGCGCACAAGGTCGCCTACGCGCTGATCGCGCGCGGCGTGAAGCCGGGTGACCGCATTGCGCTTATCGCCGAAACCGGTGCGGACTTCGCGGCGCTGTTCTGCGCGACGGTCTACGCGGGTGCCTGGCCGGTGCCGCTGCCGCTGCCCACCAGCTTTGGCGGCAAGGACAACTACATCGAGCAGCTCTCGGTCCAGCTGTCGAGCGCGGACCCGCTGCTTCTGATCGGCCCCGACGAGATCGCCCACCTCACCTCGGCCGCCGCCGAGCGTCAGGGCTGCGGCCACGCCACCTGGGCCGATTTCGCGGCCAAGGATGCGCCTGCGACCGAACTGCCCAAGGCCAGCCCCGACGACATCTGCTACCTGCAGTACTCGAGCGGCTCGACCCGCTTCCCGCATGGCGTGGCGGTCACCCACCGCTCGCTCATGTCGAACCTGGCCGCGCACAGCCACGGCATGCAGCTCATCGAGAGCGACCGCTGCATCTCCTGGCTGCCCTGGTACCACGACATGGGCCTTGTCGGCTGCTTCCTCTCGCTGATCGCGAACCAGGTCTCGGGCGACTACCTCAAGACCGAGGACTTCGCGCGCCGTCCGCTCGCCTGGCTCGACATGATCACGCGCAACGAGGGCACCTCGATCTCGTATTCGCCGACCTTCGGCTACGACATCTGCGCACGCCGCATTTCCAGCCAGACCAGTGTCGATGAGCGCTTCGACCTCGCGCGCTGGCGCCTTGCCGGCAACGGCGCGGACATGATCCGCCCCGATGTCATGCAGAGCTTCGTCAACGCCTTTGCCCCCGCCGGCTTCAAGGCGAGCGCGTTTCTGCCCAGCTACGGCCTTGCCGAGGCGACCCTGGCGGTCACGATCATGCCGCCGGGCGAAGGCATCCGCGTCGAACTGGTCGAGGAAGAGCGCCTCTCGGGCACGCCCCGCGACCTCAGCCGCCCGGCCCGCTACCGCGCCATCGTCAACTGCGGCAAGCCCGTGCGCGACATGGAAGTCGTGATCCGCGGCGAAAGTGGCCAGGAACTCGCCGACCACCAGATCGGCAAGGTCTGGTGCCGCGGCGACAGCGTCATGCACTCGTACTTCCGCGACCCCGAATCGACGGCGGAATGCCTTGTCGATGGCTGGCTCGATACCGGCGACATGGGCTATATGGCGCAAGGCTACCTGTTCATCGTCGGCCGCGCGAAGGACATGATCATCATCAACGGCAAGAACCACTGGCCCCAGGACATCGAGTGGGCCGTGGAGCAGCTGCCCGGTTTCAACCACGGTGACATCGCGGCCTTCTCCGTCGAGACCGACGCCGGCGAGGAAGCTCCTGCCGTGCTCGTCCACTGCCGCGTCTCGGACCCGGACAAGCGCCTCGAACTGCGCGAACTGATCCGCGACAAGGTCCGTTCGATCACCGGCATGAACTGCGTGGTCGAACTGGTTCCGCCCAAGAGCCTGCCGCGCACCAGCTCGGGCAAGCTCAGCCGCGCGAAGGCCAAGAAGCTCTATCTTTCGGGCGAAATCGCCCCCTTCCAGCTGGCCGCCTGATCGCAGCCTCACGGATAGCCAACATGACAAAGGCCGGTCCTCGCGACCGGCCTTTTTTGTTGCCCGGACAAGACCTGCCACGTCCGGGCGAGCGCGTCAGATATTGCGATGCAGTTCGAGAAGATCGGCCGGAACCTGCAAGGCATCCGCCGCGACCTGGGTCTCCTGAAGGAACAGGACGAGCGCGATCAGCAGCAGGACGATGGAGACAAGGAAGATCCCGGCGGCGAGGACATGCAGGTCAAGACCGGCGAGGCCCTGAAGGAATAGCACCGCAACCGTCGAACCGATGGCGAGAGCCGAAAGCACCATCAGGCGAATCGCGCGCGTGATGATCTTGATGCGACGATCGACCAGCCGAATTTCGCGCACGATGCCATCGTGCTCTCCACCCTCCGTCTCGGCATAGAGTTTCTGCAACAGCCGTGCCCGGTCAACTACCCGCCCCAGCCGGGTGGACAGGATGTTGAGAATGTTGCCGATAGCCACCAGCACGAACACCGGAGTCAGGGCGAGTTGGATGGTTTGCGTGATCATCTGCCGCCTATCCTGCCGCTATCGGCTGTGCCCCGCAAGCGGGCTGCGACATACCTTCCCGCCAGCACGTCAGGGCACGAACCAGCGCTGCTGCCAGCGGTAGACCGCCGGGATCGGCTCGCCTGCACCATTGGTTGCCGGGCGAAAGCGGAAGCGGGCCTGCGCCAGTTCGCAGGTGATGCGGTCCGCCGCCGGATCGGGGCTGGGACGCACCACCCGGCAGCTTGTCACGCGCCCCTCGGTCCCGACGCGCAGATCAATGACAACCGAATGGCCGAGGCGCAGCTTGCGGCTCTTTCGCGGATAGTCGCGCGCCGAACTGATGTCTCCGGCGATTTTCACGGTAGGCGTGCCTCCACCACCTCCGCCCTGCCCCAGGCCACGGCGCCCGGAACCGGGCCCCAGCCCTTCGCCCGAAGCGCCGGTGCCCTCACCTGCATCCGCCGCGCCGGCATCGTCCTCGTTGCCATCGCCCGAAACTGGTGGTGCGGGGCGGGGGCGCAGGACCACGGGGGCTTTGGGCGCGGCAACCGGCCTGGCTTGCGCGCGCTCTCCAGCCTCGGCCGAAGCGCCTTCCGGCTCGGGGGCAGGGTCTGGCGCAGGTGCGGGCTCTTCAACGGGATCTTCGGGCGGTTCAGGCGGCTCCTGCGTAAACGTCACGGCCAGCCGCTCACCCGCCGCGACAACGTTCTCGGCCAGTCCGGGCGCGAACATGTTCACAACCACGAAGGCGAGCAGAACGTGCAAGCCCGCCACGACCAGAACCACCGGCAACCTAGCCCCGACAGAGGCCCGATAACCGCGAGCCTGCGCGGATATCTCGGAAGATGTACGGCGAGCGCCCATGCCCTCCCAGATAGGAAGCGCTCGGCACGAATGCCATTTCCCCTCGCACCTCGCGGCTCAGAAATACCAGACCAGCACCCCGTCGCATTGCTCGCCGCCGTGAAGAGGAAACACCACCATCGACTTGAGCCCTGCCGCGACGGCGCCCTGGGCGATAGGGTCGGTCACATCGGTGGCAAGATCTTCGTCGACGAGTGGGATCCTCTTGCGGCAAGCGCGCGCAAATGGCCCCTCATCTGTCGATACATGCGCCTGCGCATGGATGAGAGCGAGGTCACTCTCGGTCTCGCAGTACCCCGCGGCAAAGCGGAATGCAGACCCGCTCTCATCAAGGCGCCAGTGTTCGACCCGTCCTGCAACCGGAGAAATACGCGAAGAGACGAGCGTCAGCACCCAGGTTGCGCCATCGCGTGAAGGACAAGGAACCGCCATCGCCCGGTCGAAACCGGTCGGCTCCTGCGCTTCGTTGCACTGGAACCGCCCTTCGGGCGATAGCTTGGGCAGGATGACCGGCTGCCCCTGGTCCCAGGCCTTTCCCGGAACTCCATAACCGCGATGGAAGCGAAAAGTATGCGCGTCGGCCTCAAAGCATCGCGCACGACCGAAATAGCCATCTTCGAGGCGCAACTCCTCTTCCCCCTGACGGGCGCACCACAGTTCGAGAGCACCGAGGCGAAAGCGATCGTCCCCGCAGAAGAACAGGGTCACCGATACACATCGCGCGCCATCGAAGCCCGGCACCGCGACGGCGCAACTAAGCCCCTCGCTGAGCGCAGCTTCCTTGCGCACGAAGAACGAGTTGGCGAGATCCTTGATAAGGATCGGCCTCTGCTCCTTCCAACTGCGTCCCGGAAGTCCCTCCCCAAAGTGGAATTGCATGCCCCGGCTGACCCCGGCGAAATAGTCCATCTCGCCATAGATCCCCGACTGCAGATCGATCGTCGTCCCGTCGGCAGACGGCACCCAGACCTCGATCGCGCGTATGAACGGCTCGCGCTCCATCCTCTTGTGCCGCCCTCCTTCCTCCCACCGCCCGAGCGATGGCCCTCACCAGGCATGACGCCTGAGCGAGCGATACGCGAACAGGGGTAACGGAGTTTCAAGCGCCGACACCGGCGAAATGCTTAGCGACGCCGTTCGTCAGCCATCGGTGAAGGTATAGGGCTGCGCCCCGCGCCGCGTGTCATCGACCATGACATCGCGCCCGATCGGCGGTACCGAACGTGCCGCGCATTCCGGTCGGTGGCACAACCGGCACGTAACGCCGATCGGCGTCGCCTCCACGATCTCAGGCTCCATCCCCCGGGCATAGACCAGGCGGGGCGCCTCGCTTGCCGCGCAGCCCAACGCCACGGCGCGGGTGACCTGCCCTCGCCCGTACCCGTTGCCCCCGCTCGCCACCGTGCGCGCGACCGAAAAGAAACGCTCGCCCCCCGGCAGTTCAAGCCACTGGGTGTGGATCACCCGAGGCGCACGGAAGACTTGATGCACGCTCCACAGGGGGCATCCCCCCCCGTGCGCGGCGAAGGGGAAGCCCGCTCCATCCAGACGCTTGGAGACATTGCCCGCCTCGTCCAGGCGCAGGAAGAAGAACGGCACGCGCTCCTCGCCGGGCCGCTGAAGCGTGGTGAGACGATGGGCGACCTGCTCGAAGCTCGCGCCAAACAGGGCGCCCAGCGCCTCGATGTCGTAGCCACGTTGCTCGGCCGCGCGCGCGAACCTGCCATAAGGCATGAGCATCGCCGCCGCGCCGTAGGCCGCCAGCGCGCGCTGGAGGAGCACCCGCGTAGTCTCACTGGCGAAGGTCTCCACCCGCAGGATCGCCTTGATGTCGCTGCGCATCGCGGTGTGCGCGATATGGGTCGCCGTCTGGAAGGCGCGACTGGGACCATCAAGCGTGTCATCGAGCAGGAGCTGCTGGTTGTGCCGATCGAAACGGCGCAGCGCCCCCATCATGACCTCGGGCGGCAGCGCGCGCACGCGCACGCCCTTGCCCTTGAGCCATGCCTCGGCCCCGCCTGCCTGCTCGATCTCGGCGGCAAGATCCTCGGCCCGGGTATCGAGCGGATGGAAATAGTTTCGCCGCGCCGCCAAGAAGCGCTGTGCCTCCCGCACCGGTTCGTTTTCCTCGGCCCCGGGACCCGCCGCGCGCTGTTCGGCGAGCGCCTGCTGCTCGCGCGTGTAGGCACCATGAAGGCGTAGCAATGCTTCGCTCACCCCCGGAAAGCTCATCGCGATGTCCGATATCTCCAGCGCCGGCAGGTCGATATCGGCGAAGATCGGATCGCGCAGCACGTCGGACAGGCGCCGTGCATAGTCCTCGCCGTCCTCGCTTGCGAGGTCGCCGATTTCCAGACGGTAGGTGCGCGCAAGCCGCACCAGCATCTCGGCCGTGACCGGACGCTGGTTACGCTCGAGCAGCGCGACATAGCTGGGCGAGATCTCCAGATCGTCGGCCATGGCTTGCTGGGTGAGGCCAAGTTCCCGGCGCAGCCGGCGCAGGCGCGGACCGAGATATAAGGGGCGGGTTTCAGCCATGCGGGGTGGCTCCTGTGAGGGCTGTACAACTTTACAATCAAATCTTGTAAAGTTTGACAATGTCACTGCGCAAGCCATTTCACGCAAGAAAGTTTGCCCGTATCTGGAGGTCATCGCAAACAACCGCCGCTTCCAAGGCCCTTCGCAATGCAGGCCAACGGCACCATGAACGGGATGAGACCAGTGACCTACCAGAGCACGATCAGCGCCGCCGGACAGACCATCGGCAACGAACCCAACTGGAACGGCATCGAGGCCGAGTCGGTGGCGCGCATGCGCCTGCAGAACCGCTTCAACACCGGGCTCGACATCGCCCGTTACACCGCGAAGATCATGCGCCAGGACATGGCCGCCTACGATGAGGACCCAGCCAACTACACCCAGTCGCTGGGCTGCTGGCACGGTTTCATCGGGCAGCAGAAGATGATCTCCATCAAGAAGCACTTCGGCTCGACCAAGGGGCGCTACCTCTATCTCTCGGGCTGGATGGTCGCCGCGCTGCGCTCGGACTTCGGACCCCTGCCCGACCAGTCGATGCACGAAAAGACGAGTGTCCCGGCCCTGGTGGAAGAGCTCTACACCTTCCTCAAGCAGGCCGACGCCCGCGAACTTGGAGGCATGTTCCGCGATCTCGACAAGGCCCGCAAGGGCGGTGACGAGATGGAGGCCAAGCGCATCGAAACCGCGATCGACAATTACGAGACCCACGTGGTTCCGATCATCGCGGATATCGATGCCGGCTTCGGCAATGCCGAGGCGACCTACCTCCTCGCCAAGAAGTTCATCGAAGCGGGCGCCTGCTGCCTCCAGATCGAGAACCAGGTCTCGGACGAGAAGCAGTGCGGACACCAGGACGGCAAGGTCACGGTTCCGCACGAGGACTTCATCGCGAAGATCCGCGCGATCCGCTACGCCTTCATGGAGCTGGGCGTCGAGGACGGCCTGATCGTGGCGCGCACCGACTCGCTGGGCGCCGGGCTCACCAAGCAGATCGCCTATACCCGCGCGGCGGGCGACATCGGCGACCAGTACAACAGCTACCTCGACTGCGAGGAAGTGGGCACCGGTGAGGTCGGCCACGGCGAAGTCCTGATCAGCCGCGACGGCAAGCTCATGCGCCCCAAGCGCCTGCCCAGCAATCTCTACCAGTTCCGCAAGGGAACCGGCGAGGACCGCTGCGTGCTCGACTGCATCAATGCGCTTCGCAACGGCGCCGACCTGCTGTGGATCGAGACCGAAAAGCCGCACATCGGCCAGATCGGCGGGATGGTCAGCCGCATTCGCGAGGAGATGCCCAATGCCAAACTGGTCTACAACAACTCGCCCAGCTTCAACTGGACGCTCAACTTCCGCCAGCAGGTCTACGATGCATGGGAAGCGGCGGGACGTGATCTTTCGGGGTATGACCGCGCGAAGCTGATGAGCGTGGACTACGACGGCACCGAATTGGCGGCCGAGGCCGACGAGCGCATCCGCACCTTCCAGAAGGACGCGGCGCGCGAGGCGGGCATCTTCCACCACCTCATCACCCTGCCCACCTACCACACCGCGGCGCTGTCGACCGACAACCTCGCAAAGGAGTACTTCGGCGAACAGGGCATGCTCGGCTACGTCAAGGGCGTCCAGCGCCAGGAAATCCGCCAGGGCATCGCCTGCGTGAAGCACCAGAACATGGCCGGCTCGGACATCGGCGATGATCACAAGGAATACTTCGCCGGCGAAGCGGCTCTCAAGGCTGGCGGCGAACACAATACGATGAACCAGTTCGCGGCCTGACCGCCTCGCCTGGGAGAGGAGCGCGAGCATGGATATCCGCGAACACCTGAAATTGCCGAGCGGGGTAACTCTCAAACTCGCCCCGCTCGCCGATACCGAAGAACTGACAACGACCGACGCCAATCCCGGCGCGCGCAATGGAAGGAGACGTGACATGATGACTGCAACGACCACGACCGAACCGGCCCGCGCCCGCGCGGTGCTGTCCAACCAGGACTTCAAGCTGCTGCAGGATGCCTGCCTGTTCTACCTGAAGGCCCATGAGGACGATCCCATCTCGTCCAAGTACTCCGCGCTCTATCACCGCCTCGGCTCGGCAATCCGCCGCTGATGGAGCCCCCGACACCGGCGCTCCAGAACGCCGGGTCGGGAAGCCGAATTCATCGAGTTTTCCTGGGGAGGAAAGCGTGGCCCGTTCCGCAGACACTGCGGGGCGGGCCCATTTGCGTGCCGGAGCGCCCTGTCGAGATGACGGACCGTCTCTCCCGGATAGTTACGCAAGTCTCGGTTAGAGCGATCTCAAGCCCGATCCCTCTAGGCCTCGAGCATGGGCACCAGCGGCACGGATTCCCTCGATATGATCGCGATGATCGCGATGATCGCGCTCCAGCAGTCCCGGATGGACCTGATATTGCTGGCCGCCATCGTGTGCCTGATGGCTTCGGGGACGACGGTCCTGTTGCTGCGCCAAGCCCGCCGTAGCCGACAGCGCGAACGGCGCCTCTGGACCCTGGCCGCAGGCGCGGCGCTTGGCTTCGGGGCCTGGGCCAGCCATTTCATCGCGCTCCTGGGAGACGATCCTACCCACGATCACGCCCATTCGGCTGTCCTGACACTGGCCAGCCAGACCACCGGACTGGCTGCCGGGCTCCTCGCCTTGCACCTGGCCGTCCCGGGACAAACGGTACGCGCCAAGGCCATGGCGACAGGCGTGCTCTCGATCGGCTTCGCCATCATGCACTATCTGGGAGGCCTCTCGCTCCAGGTCGACGCAACGTTCCAATGGCACTTTGGCCTGGTGAGCGCCTCCCTCCTCCTGCCTGCCCTGTTCTTCTACCCGGCGCTCACCCACACGCTTGCGCGGCGGGGCCCAGGCTCGCCGTGGCCCGCGGCACTTCTGCTCGCTCTGGGAACCGCGAGCCTGCATCTGCTAGGTTCGGCGGCGCTGACACCGGGCCCCGAGCATGGCGCACTGAGCGCTCCAGCCATCCCGGCAAGTTCCCTGGCCGGATGGGTGGCCGCCGTCGCGCTGGCCATGCTCGCAGCCGGCATGGCAACCCAGCTCGTACGCAGCCAAGCTCAGGCGTCGCTGTTGCGGAGCGAGCGGCAGTTCTCCGACCTCGTCCGCTCGATCTCGGACTACGCCATTGTCCTGCTCGGCACGGACGGCACCGTCACGCAGTGGAACGAAGGCGCGCGCAACCTGACCGGCTACAGCGCGCAGGACATGCTCGGAATGCCCGTCGCGCGGCTGTTCAGCTATGGCGACCGCAGTGACGACCTGCCCGCACGCACACTCGAACATGCGCGCGAAACGGGCAGTGCCTCAGGCGAATGTCTCTACCTGCGGCGGGACGGGTCCACATTCTGGGGGCACGGCACGTTTCAGGCCACCCGCGGCCCCGAAGGCCGGCTTGCCGGATACTCCTTTGTCATGCGCGACGTGAGCGGGTTCAAGGCAGACAAGGACCTGATTGCCCAGACCTCGATGCGGCTCGACACCGCGCTGACCAACATGCACGAGGGCCTCTGCCTGTTCGATGCCGATGGCCACCTGGTGCTGTGCAACGCCCGCTTTCGCGAGCTATGGGACCTCGATGACGCCGTGTGCGAAGCGGGAACCCCGCTGGCCGAGATGGTCCGCGCCGGCTTCATGAATCCTGATGGGACAGAGCACGCCGCCCCCGCACTTGCCCAGTACCGCCAGCTCCTGAAGGAGACCTTCGCCAAACCCTCTCTCCCCCCCATCACGATCGATTTCGACGGCGCGCTGGCGGTCTCGATCGCCAACCGCGCGCTTCCTGACGGTGGCTGGGTCACCACGTGCGATGACATCACCGAGCAGCGCCGCTCCGAAGCGCGCATCGCGCACATGGCGCTGCACGACAGCCTTACCGGACTGCCCAACCGCACCCGCTTCAACCAGCGTCTTGACGACAAGCTGGCACTGGCCAAGCGCACGCAGGGCAAAGTCGCCGTGATCGCGATGGACCTCGACCGCTTCAAGGACGTCAACGACACCCACGGCCATGCTGCGGGTGATGCGTTGCTCCAGTCCATCGGCCGCGCGGTGACGGAGGGTACACTCGAGAGCGAAGTCGTCGCCCGACTCGGTGGTGACGAGTTTGCCGCGGCCAAGATATTCACCGACACTCAGGACCTCAGCGAATTCGTCAGCCGACTGCACGCCTGTATCGCGGGCGCCAACGATTGCAGGGACATCGAGGTCGGCGCGAGCCTCGGCATCGCGATCTTCCCCGACGACGGCCTCGACCGGGAAACTCTCCTCAACAATGCAGACCTTGCGATGTACCGCGCGAAGGGCCAGCGCGGCGAGAGCTGCTGCTACTACGAGGAAGGCATGGACGCCGCCGCCCGGCGACGTCGCCTTCTGGCGGGAGACTTACGCCAAGCCATTGCGCGCGGGGAACTGCATCTGCTCTACCAGCCGCAGCGCTCGCTACGCAGTGGAACGCTCAGTGGCTACGAAGCGCTGCTGCGCTGGCAACATCCCCGCCTGGGGTTCATCCCACCCGACGAGTTCATCCCGATCGCCGAAGAAAGCGGATCGATCTTCGCGATTGGCGAATGGGTGCTCGAGGAAGCCTGCCGCGAAGCCCAACGCTGGCCGGGCGGAGAGAAGGTTGCCGTCAATCTATCGGCGGTGCAGTTCTCCAAGCCCGATCTTGTCGGCACGATCCACAGGATACTCGCCGAGACCGGTCTTTCCCCGCGCCGCCTTGAGCTTGAGATCACCGAAACCGCGATCATCGAGGACAAGCTGCGCGCACTCCACTGCCTGCGCCAGTTGAAGGCCATGGGTATCGGGGTGGCCATCGACGACTTCGGCACGGGCTACTCCTCGCTCGACACGCTCCACTCCTTTCCCTTCGACAAGATCAAGATCGACAAGTCCTTTCTCTTGCTCTCCGACACAAGCGCGCAGGCCCGCGCGATCATCCGCGCCGTTCTTGCGCTGGGCAAGAGCCTCGCCATTCCGGTTCTGGCCGAAGGCGTGGAGACCGAAGCGCAGCTGCGAATTCTGGAGAACGAAGGGTGCGACGAAGCCCAGGGCTATTATTTCGGCCGTCCGGGCGGGCCACCGAGCCATCCCCGCTCCGACCTCACGCAAAAGACCGCCGTCAACACCTGACACACGATATCCCGGCACGACCACGTCTTGCAGACTGATGGCGCGCTTGATCGAGAACATGGACAGGCATCCCAACCTCGCGCACGGTGCACACCTGCCCCCTGCCTGCGAGGAGACCGTTGCCGATGAAGTCGATCGCCACCTTGACGATGAACCCGACCATCGACGTTTCCTACGACGTCGCCGAAATGCGGCACACCCACAAGATGCGCACCGACAACGAGTGGTACGCCCCTGGCGGCGGTGGGCTCAACGTCGCCCGCGTCTTCGTGCGGCTGGGCGGAAATGCGCGCTCGTTCTATCTCTCCGGCGGAGCCACCGGCCCCGCACTCGATGGCCTGGTCGACCTGCATCAACTGGTCCGTACGCGCATAGCCATTACCGGCCCCACCCGCGTCGCTTCGGCCGTGCTGGAACGCCAGAGCGGCAAGGAATACCGCTTCACCCCGCAAGGGCCGCGGATCGCGCCCGACGAATGGAATGAATGCCTCGACCGGCTCGACGAAACGGATGCCGATATCGTGGTCCTCAGCGGCTCGCTACCTCCCGGCGTCCCCGATGACTTCTACGCGCAGGCCACGAGACGCCTGCGTCGCAAAGGGATCGAAGTCGTACTCGACAGTTCGGGCCCGGCCCTCTCCCATGGCATCGCCGAGGGCGACCTGCTGCTGGTCAAACCCAGCTCGGGCGAACTGGAGAGCTACCTAGGGACTTCCCTCAGGGGAAATCCCTCTATCGCCCAAGCCGCCCGCGCCATAGTCGCAGAAGGCAAGGCCAGGCTGATGGCCGTGACCCTGGGGCATGAGGGGGCAATTCTGGCGCGGGCCGACGGTGCCTGGTTCCTCCCGGCGCTGCCGATCGAAGCGGCAAGCGCTGTGGGGGCAGGCGACAGCTTCGTCGCGGCGATGGTCTACGCTCTAGCGCGCGGCGATGATGATCTCGCCGCATTCCGCATGGGGCTTGCCGCGGGAACCGCCGCCGTGCTGCGTGCAGGCACCGGGCTTGCACAGGCCCACGACATCGCCCGCCTACTTAGACAAGTGCCTGATCCCGAACCACTATGATCTATACTGATTCGCTTTTTGCGGAAGTTCTCGCGCTTGACGCAGGTGCAGCAATTGGCCCGCTTTTCGCAAATGCAGCATGATTTTGCGATAAACCACCCACTCACTTCGCATCAGCACAATCCCTTAGGTCCAATACGGGTCATTTTGAGCGCCTGGCGCAAGCATATTTGCATTTATTGCTTTTCAGCCGGACATTTCTGTTGCACATTCCACTCGAACAGTCTTTTAGACCGAAACGAGTTTTGAAGAGGTTGGGAGAGAGCGCGCCGGGGGACACCTCCGGCGCGCCGATTTTTAAGGGGGCAAGTTTGGGGTCGAGGCACCGCCTCCCCCTCCCCCGTCTAACCCTCCCCTGTCATTCTGAAGTCAGGATTGCTCCGTAAGGCGGGCTCGGGTAGCGCAAAGCGCGCTGCACCCCACACTTCCGGAATGCCCTTCTTCCCTTGAGCCACTCTTCTACCCCACCTTCGCTGAGCGCCCAGCTCTGGTCGATCGCCTTTCCGGCCATGCTCACCAATGTGGCAACCGCCCTGTTCGGGCTGGCCGACATGTGGGCGATCGGACGACTGGGAGATCCCGCAGCGCAAGGGGCTGTCGAACTCGGCGCGAAGTTCACGATGGGCTTGCTCAACGTCTTTAACTTCCTGCGTACCGGCACGATTGCCCTGACCGCTCAAGGGTCGGGCCGCAGCGATTTCGACGCGCAGGCAACCACTCTCGTGCGCGCCCTGGCGGTAGCGCTTGGGATCGGAGTGCTGCTGATCGGTGCGATGCCGCTGGCGATCCCGGCGGGTCTCGATTTCCTCGGAGCCCATGGCACCTTGCGCGAGGAAGCCCACGCCTACGTAGCCCTACGCTACTGGGCGGCGCCGCTGTGGCTGCTCAATTGCGTCCTGATCGGCTGGCTTGTCGGCCAGCGAATGGTCCGCCATGTCCTTGCCGTCGAGATCACGACCAACGTCGTGCATGTCGCCCTCGACCTGGGGCTCGTTCTGGGAGCGGGCTGGGGCGTCGAAGGCGTGGCAATGGCAAGTCTGCTGTCTGAGGGCCTTCGCCTCGTCCTCCTGATCGGGATTGCCCTCCATCGTCCCGCATCGCGCATTGCGGCCCACCAGGTGCTTCGTGCGGAAACCTGGCAGCGCAGTGCACTTGCCCGCCTCTTCGCGCTCAACCGCGATCTGTTCCTTCGCACGCTGCTTCTGACCGGCGCCATGATGCTCTTCGCGCGCACGGGCGCGCAGGCAGGCCCCGTCACGCTCGCGGCGAACGGTATCCTGTTCCAGCTGTTCATGCTCGCCACGCTTCTCCTCGACGGCTTCGAGAACGCGGCACAAGTTCTGTGCGGCGAAGCCTACGGTGTTCGCGAAGCCCGGCGCTTCCGGCATACCGTGCGCCTCGCGCTGGGCTGGGGCGCGATCACGGGGTGCGCGCTATCGTGCATCTACCTGCTTGCCGCACCGAGCCTCGCCGACGCGTTCACCGCATCGCCGCAGGTCCGCGCCGCCAGCCAGGAGTACATCCTCTGGATCATGGCGCTCCCCGCCGTCGGCATGGCCTCTTTCGTGCTCGACGGCGTCTTCGTGGGCGCAGGCTGGACGCGCGCGATGATGGGTACGATGGCCGTGGCCCTGGCGCTCTATGTCGCGCTACTCTGGCTGCTATCCCCGTTGGGCAATCACGGCCTGTGGCTCGCTTTCACGGTGCTGTTCATTGCACGCGCGGCTGGCCAGTTCGCCGTCCTGCCGCGGCACACGAAACGGGCCTTTGCCGAAAGCTAGCTCGCCTCGCCCCGTCGATATACAAGAAGCAGGTTGTTGGCGGGCATTTCGACCCGCCGGCTGCGGGAAAACCCCGAGTTTGTGGCCAAAGCGTCCACATCGGCGAGCTGCCGCAGCCCCCAGGCCGGATCGCGCGCCTTGAGCGATTGATCGAACTCGAGATTCGACGGCGCGGTTTCGACATCGGCCTCCCGGTAGGGACCGTAGAGGACCACTGGCGCGCCTGTACTCAGCCTCTCGGCCGCACCGGTAAAGAGCCCTTGCGTCGCGCTCCAGGGGCTGATGTGCACCATATTGATGCAGACCACGGCGTCCGCACGGTCCACCGGCCAGTCGGCAGGCTGCGACGCGTCCAGCGTCACGGGTGCACGCAGGTTTGAGAGGCCTTCCTGAGCGCGCCAGGCCGCGATGGACGCACAGGCCTCGGGATCGGGGTCGGAAGGCTGCCACACGAGCCCCGGGAGCCCTGCCGCAAAATGCACGGCATGCTCACCACTCCCGCTTGCCACTTCCAGCACGAGCCCATTCCCGGGCAATTCCTCGCGCAGGAGCTCCAGGATCGGCGCGCGGTTGCGCAGCGTGGCGGGGGCGTGGCGACGTGGATCGGGCGAACCGGGATCGAGCGGCGTTGTATAACTCATGCTTCGGGCTTACCCGTTGCACATTAGTCCCACAATCCCAGCGCATCCTGCGAAGGGCCGCTTTCGATCGGTACTTCGCAGCAGGTCACGCTGTCATCCATGAACCCACAGAAACGCGAACGCAGGGCCTCGAGGCTGATACGGCGCATCTCGCTCTCACTGAAACCGGCCGCGAGTATGGCAGCCAGCGCACGCTGTTTCTGGGCGATCAGATCGATCGCCTGGAGTTCGCGCAAGTGACGCGCAGCGAAGTTTTCGTCGCGGCACAGGACTTCTCCCAGGGCTTCGACCTCGGTGCCCAGTTCGAGAAGGACATCGGCCATCGCGTTGAACTTGGGTTCATCCATTGCTTACGCTCCGCTCACGCCGCGAAGGCGACCTCTCCGGAGGCGCTCAGCGCGTTGAGGTCCAGCACCATGACCATCTGCTCCTCGATCGCAACAAGGCCCTCAAGGAAGGGCAGCACTTCGTCATAGCCCGCCGTTGGCGCGGGCTGCAGGTCTTCGGTGTTGAGGCCGACGATATCGCTCACCGAATCCACGATCAGTCCTTGCGACTGGCCGTTGACCTGGCACACGATGATCGCGTGACGCGGCGTGGCCTCGGTCGCTGGCCACCCGAGCCGGGCCGCAAGGTCCACAACGGGAAGTACCGTCCCGCGCAAATTGACGACGCCCGAGACATAATGGGGCACACGGGGCATCGGGGTCACCGGTGTCCATGCGCGGATTTCCCGTATAGCCATGATATCGAGGGCGAAAATCTGCCCCGCAACTTCGAATGTGATCAGTTCGCGGTACATGGGAGCACCTCCTTGGTGTTGCTTTGGGTTAGTGAGCCACCCGGCGCACGGCCGCGACCAGCTTTTCGGTGTCGAAGGGCTTCACGATCCACCCGGTCGCCCCCGCCGCGCGAGCCCGCGCTTTCTTCTCGTCGGAGCTCTCAGTGGTCAGAACGAGTATCGGACGGTCGCGATGGCGCGTGCCGCCACGCACCTGCTCGATGAGACCGAAGCCATCCAGACGCGGCATGTTGATGTCGGTGATCACGACATCCACCTCATTCACCGCCAACCACTCGAGCGCCGAGACGCCATCGTCCGCCTGCGACACCTCGAAGCCATTGGTGGAAAGCGCATGGTTGAGCAGCGCCCGCATGGAGGCACTGTCATCGACAGTCAGGATACGGGTATTCTTGGACATTGCGTGCCTCGCTTGGTCAAAACAGTTCGACATCGCCCCGCGGAGCCGGGCGCGCGATGGGTTGGGTACGAACTTCCACGGGAGCATCCGAGCTGGAGACAGAGCGGCAGCGGACCATCCCGGACTGCGGCCGGAAATCCACCCGGCGTGCATTACTCCCTCCCAAGTCCTCGCGGACGAGCTCGATGCGCTCGCGCAGCAGGAAGCCCCGGGCAAACTCGGCGTTGGCGGTCCCGATCTGCTGCATCCCCGAGCGGATGTTCGCGCCGCCATAGAGGTGCGCCCGCAGCCGGTCCTTACGCGCGCCGTAGTTGAGCATCTCGTTGATGAGCATCTCCATGAGGTAGACCCCGTAGTGGACGTCGACCTGGCCGCGGTCGTGGCTTGCAGGCGGCTCGGGCAGGAGGAAGTGATTCATGCCGCCAAGCTCCACCGCCGGATCGTAGAGGCACGTCGCCACGCACGAGCCGAGCACCGTGCTCAGTTCCACCCGCGCCCCCGAGCTCACCTTGAACTGCCCCTGCAGCACGGTCAGCTTCACATTCCCGTTGTTCATGAAATCAAGACCCGACATCAGGCTGCCCTATTCAGCGCATGGCGCGCGATCCGGTTGATAGGGGCGACCACGCGCGCTCCCCCCAGAGCGATGGCCGCGCGCGGCATTCCGAAGACCGTGCAGGTGCTTTCATCCTGCGCAATCGTATGCGCCCCGGTTTCCGCCATAGCCAGAAGGCCCTGCGCGCCATCCCGCCCCATGCCGGTGAGCAGTATCCCTACCGCCTCGGCGCCGACGGTCTGCGCAACCGAACCGAACAGCACATCGACGCTGGGACAATGGCCGGAGACAGGTTCGCCCCGGCGCAGCTTGGCGTGAAAGGTGCCGTTTCCCCGCACCAGCAGGTGATGATCCGGTTCCGCCGCAAGATAGACGTTGCCCGCGACCAGCGGCATGTCGTTGATCGCCACCTGCACCGGCGCCGGGCAGATCTTGTCCAGTGTGCGCGCGATGGCAGGCGCAAAGCGCGGGTTGACGTGTTGGACGATCACCGTAGGCGGACAGTCGACCGGAAACTCGCGCAGGAGAACCTGCAGCGCCTCGACGCCGCCGGTCGAGGAGCCGATCGCGATCAGCTTCGCATCGCGCCGGATCACGCGGCGGCTTTCCTCAGCAACCACGGGTGAGACACGGGCAGGCTTACGGAAGCGCACCTGCGCCGCGTCGTGGATGAGCCGCCCCAGTTCCCCGCTGTCGTTGAGCGCGAGCTTTCCCGAAGGATCGTACTTCGAATAGCAATTGACCGCCCCCAGCGCGAGCGCACGCGCTGTTACATCGTTGCCTTCCTGCGTCGCCCCGGACACGATGATGACCGGCGTGGGGCGCAGCGTCATGATCTTCTCCAGGAAGGCCAGGCCGTTCATGCCCGGCATCTCGATATCCAGCGTCACGACGTCAGGGTCGTGTTTCTTGATCAGTTCACGCGCTTCGGCGGCGTTGGACGCGGTGTCGACCACGGTAATGTCCGGCTGCTCGCTGAGGCGCGACAGGAGGATCGCGCGCATGGTGGCCGAATCGTCGACAATGAGCACACGCACCGTCATGCGACGCTCCTCTGGTAGATCGTGGGACCGACAAGGTTCAGCATGTTCATGGCAGGCCCTGTGACCCGCTCGGAATGCCCGATGTAGAGGTAACCTCCCGGCTGCAGCGCTTCGCAGAACCGCTGGACCAGCCGCTCTTTCGTCGGGTTGTCGAAATAGATCATGACATTGCGGCAAAAGATGCAATCGAAACGCCCACGGATCGGCCAGTCCCCCAAGAGATTGAGCAACCGGAAGCGTACGATTGATCGCGCGGTATCGTGAATGACCGCCTCGTCTCCACGCTCCACCACCCAGGCACTGCGCAGCGCCTCGGGCACGGGCTTCAGGTCCTTGGCGGCATACGTCGCGGCCTTGCCCGCCTCGACCGCATGAGGGGCAAGATCCGTGGCCAGAACGCGCAGATCGGCCCGCGCCAATTGTTGCCCTTCATGGCGGTCGCGCCCCAGGAGCGACATGGTGATTGACCAGGTTTCTTCGCCGCTCGAACAGCCAGCAGACCAGACCCGGACCTTGCCTCCGTCCTTGAGCGTGCGCACCAGGTGCGGACGCAGTTGGGTTTGCAGGTGCTCGAAATGGTGCGCCTCGCGGTAGAAGAAGGTGTGGTTGGTCGTGAGCGCGGCGACGGCACGGTTCAGTTCGCCCCGGTCCGCGCGCAGGCGCTGGATATACTTCCCAAAGGTAACGAGACCGCTTGCCCGGACCAGTGGCGCCAGCCGCGAATAGACCAGCATCGACTTGCCCGAGGGAAGGACGATACCCGCCGCCTCGTGCACGATCTTCGCGACTTCCGCAAAGTCAGCCGGACCATAGATATCGGGGCTGATCCCCGGTATCGCATCGGAAATTTCCAGCGTCGCGTTCACGCAGCCTGCCTCTCGTGCGAGGGCAGCGCACAAGCCACCAGGCCATCGACATCGACGATGAGCGCGACCCGGCCATCGCCCAGGATCGTGGCCCCGGCGACACCTTCGACCGGACGGAAGTTGGTTGCTAGGCTCTTGATGACGAATTGCCTCTGGTCCTGAATATCATCGACCAGCAAGGCCGCCTGGCCCGCACTCTCGGTATCGACGACGATCAGCACCCCTTCCTCGGGCGTCGTCGCGTTGCAGGCCGCGCCAAGTTCGCGGCCCAGCGTGATGACCGGGATGAACTGGCCGCGCACGTTGAGCATCTGCCGTTGCGAGCCCAGCCCCTTCACATCGCCCTCACCGGGACGCAGACTTTCCACGACGTGCGCCAGCGGCACGACCATCGTCTGGTCTCCGACATTCACGATCATGCCGTCCGAAATCGCCAGCGTGAGCGGCATGGTCAGGATGAAGGCCGTGCCCTTGCCGGGCGTGCTCTCGATGGTGATGCGGCCGCCCAGATCCTTCACGTTCTGGCGCACGACATCCATGCCGACCCCCCGCCCGGAAATGTTCGAAATCTGCGCCGCCGTCGAGAATCCCGGCGCGAAGATCAGGTTGTCGATCTCTTCAGCGGAAAGCTGCGCATCGGGTCCGACGATGCCCTTCTCGATCGCCTTGGCCAGAACGACCTTGCGATTGATGCCCGCGCCATCGTCGGCAATCGAAATGACGATTCGGCCCGAACGGTGCTCCGCCGCAAGGGTCAGCGTACCTTCAGGGGACTTGCCTGCGGCGATGCGATCTTCGGCCTTCTCGATTCCGTGGTCGACCGCGTTGCGGATCAGGTGGGTGAGCGGTTCGCCGAGACGCTCTATGACCGTCTTGTCGAGTTCCGTCGACTCGCCATGGACCTCGAGGCGGACATGCTTGCCGGTAGATGTGGCAAGATCGCGCAGAATGCGCGGCACGCGGCTGAAGACCGAGGCAATGGGCTGGGCGCGAATCGACATCGCCGATTCCTGGATATCGCGCGTCAGGCTTTCGAGCAGCGAGAGCTCCTCGCTGGCATTGACATGGACGCCGTCCAGACGTTGCACGAGCATGGCCTGGGCAATGACCAGTTCCCCGACCAGATCGATCAACCGGTCAAGCTTGTACAAGTCGATGCGGATGGATTGCCCGGCCCCCTGAGACGCCGGCTGTGCGCCAGCGGCGGCCGCGGGTTTGCCCCCGGTTGGCGGCGTATTCGCGTCCGCACCGACCGGTGCGGAAGTCTCGACACTCTGGAGAGGCCGCGCCTCCTCTGGTGCCGGTGCCCCGGCTTCCTGCGGCTGAGAATTGCCATTCGACGCGGCCACGGCCGGTGAAGGTGCCGCTGTAGGCGTGGCGGCTGCATCCAGCTCGACATCGGGGATACGCTCGTCCGCGCCCACCGCGATCGCGCAGTCATCACCGATGAAATCGAAGATGTCGCGGACCCGCTCCTCGCTCACCGTGTCAGGAATGGCGAAGGTCCAGCCCAGATAGCCCTGCGCGACATCGAAGCTGTCCAGCTGCGGAACCTGACCGACATCACAGTGGAGACACGTTCCGCCCAGTTCAGCTACGTCGCGCAGCATCAGGAGCGGCTCGTTGCCGTTGCGCATGGCCCCTGCCCGGGGCCGCAAGTGCAGTTGCCACGATTCGCCTTGCGGTGCCTCTGCGGGGGAGCCGGGCGCGTCAAAATCCGCAGTCAGGTCATCGAGCAGAGCATCGAGATCGATTTCAAGGTCTTCCTCGTCGTCGCTTGCCGCCGCCGCTTGCGCGTCGACCTGCACGGGTTCCTCAACCGGCGAAGGTGCCGGAGCCGCGCTCTGTGGCGCGTTCCCTGCATTGGCGGCCATGGCGCCTTCCATCTCCGCGATCAGACCGGCATCGTCGGGCGCATCCCCGCCCTCGCGCGCGGCCTCGACATGGTCCGCAAGCGTGTCGAGCGCACGCAGCAGAAGGTCGATCAGTGGCGGGGCGATCTCCACCAGGCCTTCGCGCACATCCGAAAGCAGCGTCTCGAAGGTGTGCGTATAGGCCTGGAGCGCGCCATACCCGAACGCACCTGCGCCCCCCTTGATGGAATGCACCGCGCGAAACACGCCGTTGACGGTATCAGCATCCTGCGTGCCTGCACGGCATGCGGCCAGGCCAGCTTCGGCGGCGGCCAGGGATTCCTCGCACTCGACGAAGAATATCTGCTGGATTTCTTCCGGGCTCATGCATCCCCCTCTTCGAAGAGTTCCGATTGAAGGCCGGTCAGTGCGGCCGCCTGGAGCAGGGCCGGCGAGGCTTCGATACGCGCCCCACCGCCACTGCGGCGGGCCGAGACCAGAAGCTGGAGAACCGCCTGTCCGACATGCTCGACGCTGCTGCCATCGATCTCGATAGGCGCATTGCCGACAGCGCCTACGAGTTCGGGCCAAAGAGCTTCGGCAGCGGCGCGGTCACACCGAACCGGCAGAGAGATGGTTCCCATCAAAACGCCCCCCTCACGCCCCAAAGCGCAGGCTGGAGTGGTTCAGGCAAGTCCCGTGGCGGAACGGCATGCGGTTCGATAACTGCGACATAAAACCCTCGCGGATGCGATCGCCGAACTGTCAGGGCCGAGGTGGCCGGGGCGTCGACCGGGGAGTTAGCCGCGCGGCTGCCAACAGCGGGTTTGCCTCAATCTCCGGCATTTTGCGTAAGGCGCTTAAGGGAAATCGTCGCAGCCATTGACTTACCTCCGTGCCGATCCGGCAGTCCGGAAGCACAAGAGAGGTTTCACTCCATGCATGACGCCCGCGTCCTGGTAGTCGACGATTCCGCGGCGATGCGCGCCCTGTTCTGCGATGTCCTGGAGCAATCCAAGAACATCCGTGTCATCGGCACCGCCGCCAATGCCGCCGAAGCGCGCGAACAGATCGCTGAGCTCCAGCCGAATGTCGTCACGCTCGATGTCGAAATGCCCGGCATGAGCGGTATCGAATTCCTCGAAGAGATCATGAACGGGGGTAACCCCCTGCCCGTGGTCATGCTCTCCAGCCTGACCCAGAGCGGGACCGAGACCTCGCTCAAGGCCTTTGAACTTGGCGCGGTGGAATGCTTTCCCAAGCCTCTCAAGGCCACCCCGGAACAGTTCGCCAAGACGGTCGGAAAACTGGGCAAGATCGTCCTCGCCGCGGCCAATTCCAACGTGCGCGACAAGCCCCGCCCCAAGGCCGCCCGCGGCGAGGGCGAGGCGGATGACGACAGCGGCTACCAGTCCAGCGGCATGATCGCAGCCTTCAGCACCTCCATGGGCGGCGTCGATGCCCTCACCGAAGTGCTCGGGCAGTATCCCAAGGCCTGCCCGCCCACCGTCATCATCCTGCAGACCGAGCCGATGCTGGCCGAAA
The DNA here is from genome assembly GCF_020524485.1 of Novosphingobium profundi. Taxonomy (GTDB): domain Bacteria; phylum Pseudomonadota; class Alphaproteobacteria; order Sphingomonadales; family Sphingomonadaceae; genus Novosphingobium; species Novosphingobium profundi_A. The sequence continues at coordinate 175,253 of NZ_JAIVLF010000007.1, forward strand.
TGTTCATCGCCAAGGCCGACAAGGACTGCCGGTGCGCCGTCGTGGCCGCCGCCGACGGCGCCGAACTCAAGCCCGGCACGGTGCACATTGCCTACGATCCTGCCCGGCATGTGATCGTCGAACCGGGCACGCCAGCCAGGCTCCGCCTGGTGGAGCGCGATCCGGTGGGCGGTTTCCGGCCTTCCGCGACGCTTCTTTTCGGCTCACTGTCGCGCGGCAACATGCCCGCGATCGGCGCCGTACTCACCGGTATGGGCGAGGACGGCGCCAAGGGGCTCAAACTGCTCCAGGCGGCGGGCTGCCGCACGCTGGCGCAGGACCGGAACACGGCCACCGTCCCGCAGGCCCCCGCCGCCGCCGTCGAGGCCGGGGCGGCGAGCGCGGAACTGGGGCTTGCCGAACTGGCCGCCGACATCCTCACCAATTGCGCAGCTACCAGCTAGAGCGTCCCCAGCCGCGATAGGCGGCAAACGAAGGCCGCTGGTGGCCTAGTGCCCCGACGCCGGTTTCATGCCGCGTTTGGGCCTGGGGGCGAACCAGATCGCAAAGGCGGCGACCAGAAGCGCGATGGCCGAATACATGGCAACGTGCACCGTGGCCTGCGCCTGGGCCTGCAGGGCCACGATCCGCTCGATTGCAGAACGCGCCATTTCGAGTGGCATGCCCTGCGCTTGCAGCGCCGACATCGTGCGGTCCGTGTGGTTCATGCTGGCCACCAGATCGGCGCCATCGCTGCGCTCCAGGTTCGCCCAAAGGGTCGTCACGATCGAGGTGCCGATGGCCCCTGCCAGGGTACGCCCGAAATTCGAGATCCCCGCCGCCGAGGCGGTTTCGTCCGGATCCACGGAGGCCAGGCCAATGGTCGTCAACGGCACGATCATGAAGGCGACACCTATGCCCTGGATCAGCTGCGGGAAAGCCACCTGCCAGAGAGTGGAATCGGTTGACCAGTACGTGCGCAGGTACGCGCAGAAGGCCAGCCACGAGACGCCCAGGAACACCAGCAGCCGGGGATCGGCGCGCTGCATGAGCTTGGGCACAATAGGCGATGCGAAGACTGCCAGGACACCCGCTGGCGCCATGGCGATGCCTGCCCAGGTCGCGGTATATCCCATTCCTCCCTGCAGCCACTGAGGCACGATGACCACGGCCGAGAAGTAGGTTGCGAAGGCCAGCGCCAGGGCAAACGTCGAAGCGCTGAACCCTCGGTGTCGGAACACCGCGAGATCGACGATGGGGTGCTCTTCGGTCAGCTCCCAGATCACGAAGATCACGAAGAAGATGACTGCAACGACCGCAAGGATGCAAATCGTGGTGTTGTGGAACCAGTCCCGATCATGCCCGAGATCGAGCATCATCTGGAATGCCCCAACCCAGATCACGAGAAGGGCGAGCCCGACCTTGTCGATCGGCAGATAGCGCTTGGGCGAAGCCACATCGCGCAGCAGATAGGCAAGCGAGAGGAAGACCGCGACCACAATCGGCACGTTGATCAGGAAGATCCAGCGCCAGTCCCAGTTGTCCGAGATATAGCCACCCAGTATCGGCCCCGCGATCGGCGCGACAACGACGGTCATCGCCCACATCGCCATTGCCTTGGGATGCGATTCACGCGGGAAGATCTTGAGCAGCAGCGTCTGCGAGAGCGGCATCAACGGCCCGCCGCACAGCCCCTGCCCCAAGCGGAAGATAAGAAGGACCGTCAGGTTGCCCGAGACACCGCAAAGGGCCGAGAACAGACCAAAGCCAAGGATCGACATCAGGAACATCCGGACCACACCGAAGCGTCCCGCCAGCCAGCCCGTCAAGGGAACACAGATCGCCTCGGCGACCGCGTACGTGGTGATCACCCAGGTCCCGCTCTCGGTGGAAACGGCAAGTCCGCCTGCGATATGCGGCACCGAAACATTGGCGATCGTCATGTCCAGCACGACCACGAAGTTCGCCATCGCGAGGACGAAGGCGGTGATCGCAAGCTTGGCGCCGGAGAAGGTCCCGTCCTGCCCGGGCGGTGAGGTCGGCGCAGCGGCCGCGTCCTGTGCCATTACCGCTCGCTCGTCAGGTCGATCTCGGCTTCCATCGAAAGTCCCACGCGCAAGGGGTGGGCCTTCAATTCGTCCCTGTCGAGCTCGATGCGCACCGGAAGGCGCTGCACGACCTTGATCCAGTTGCCCGTCGCGTTCTGGGCCGGGATCAGCGAGAAGGCTGCGCCCGTCCCGCCCGAGAAACCGACGACCTTGCCGTGATACTCGACATCGCCGCCATAGAAGTCGGAGGTCAGCGTAGCGCTCTGCCCGGCCCGCACCTTTCCGAGCTTGTCTTCCTTGAAGTTGGCATCGACATAGAGCTTGTCGACCGGGACAATGACCATCGCGGGCGAACCATCCTGGATCTTCTGGCCAACCTGGATCGAACGCTGCGCCACGACGCCCGCAATCGGCGCGCGCACGACCGTGCGTTCAAGGTCCAGCTTGGCAGCCTCATAGCGGGCCTGGGCCAGCTTGATCTCGGGCGCGGTCTCCACGTCGGTTCCCTTCGTCAGGGCAACGGCAGCCTGCTCCTGCTGCCGCGCGCTGACGGCGCTGGCCTGGGCCTGCTTGAGCGCGGCTCGCGCCTGTTCGAAGGCCGCCTGAGCCGAATCCAGCGCCTGCTTCGCCGAGGTCAGTTCCTCGGTCGACACGGCACCCGAGCCCGCAAGAGCATCGCGCCGAGTAAAGTCCGAGGTAGCCTTGGTCAGATCGGCCCGAGCCGCCTGAAGATTGGCCCGCGCGGTATCGATCTGCGCCTGGTTGGCATCTGCCGCCGCAGCCAGGGCCTCGTTGTTGGCAAGAGATTGCCCGTACATTCGCTTGGCGCGCTCCAGGTTCGCTTCCGCTTCGGCCAGCGCGATCTTCTGGTCCTTGTCCTCGATACGGAACAGGAGCTGCCCCTTGCGGACAGGCTGCGTATCCGTGACCAGAACCTCGATCACGCGGCCCGAGGTCAGCGGCGTGACATCGGCGTTTTCGCCAGCCACATAGGCGTTGTCAGTTGAGACCGAGCGGCTGCCGATGAAGAATTCATAGCCGCCCCACAGCACCGCCGCGACGGCCACGACCCCGCCCAGCCCCATGAGGAGCGTCTTGCGCTTGCTCTTGGGGATGACGCTGCCCTTTTCCGGTACGCCCTCGGCCCCGGCCCCGCCGCCCGTGTTCGTGTCAGTCATCGCTATTGGCTTTCTCGTCGTTTTCTTCGGCATAACCGCCGCCAAGCGCGCGCTTGAGCGCGACATCGCTGGCGAGCGTTGCAAATTGGGCATCCAGCGCGGAGAGGCGCGCGTCGAGTTCGGAAGTCTGGCTGGCCAGGACCTCAATGTAGGTGGTGAGCCCCGCCCCATAGCGCTGCGAGGCGAGACCGAACGCGGCCTTGGCCTCGGTCTCGACTGCCAGGGCGTGCTCTCGCTGACGAGACGCGGAATCGCGGCTCGCAATCGCATCTGCGACTTCCTGCAGAGCCTCGATAACGGTCTTGTTGTAGCTCGCGACCATCGAATCGTACCCGGCCCGCGCCACACGGTAGCGACCGGACAGGGCGCCCCCCTGGAAGATAGGCAGGCTGACCGCCGCACCCGCGCTGCCATAGTCCGAACCGTCGTCGAACAGATTGGAAATCCCGAGCGACGTCAAACCGATCAGGCCACCAAGAGAAACGTCGGGCAGGAACGACTTGCGGGCATATTCCGTGCCGCTTTGCGAAGCCTCGACAATACGGCGCGCTGCGACGATGTCCGGTCTGCGACCGGCAAGAGCGATTCCCGCATCTGCCGGCACGCGCGTCATCGCGATACCGTCAAGGGGTGCCGGTACAAGATCCTGCGTCCGATCCGGTCCCGCCCCCAGAAGAGCCGCGAGCGCGTGGCGCCGCCTGGCGATCTGCTCACGATTGGCGACGATCAGCCCCCGCGCACGGGCCACTTCGGCCCGTGCCTGGCGCAGTGGCACCTCGTTCTCCAGTCCTTGTTCAAACCGCTTGGCCGTAAGCTCCTCGGAGCTTTCCCGCACATCCAGCGCTTCCTCGAGGACTTTCTCGCGCTCCAGCAAGCGTGCGAGGTCGAAATAGGACGAGGCGATTTCGCTGGTCAGGACGAGCTCTGCCTGCCGCACTTCGGCAAGGGCCGCCTCCGTGGCCGAGGTAGCGGCCGCAAGGAGCGCGCGGTTCTTGCCCCAGATGTCCAGGTTCCAGTTCGCGGACAGGGCCAGGGTCCCGTAGTCTTCCCAGCCCTGCGGAAGGGCGGACGCCGGAGTTCCGTTGTTGTAGCTCTGCTTGGCGAATTCACCCGAGCCTTGCGCGCCCAGCGAAGGCAGCACGCTCGAACGCGATGCCTGCAGCGCACCGCGCGCCTGGCGCACCCGAGCAATCGCGGAGGCCAGATCCGGCGAATCCGTGAGGGCTGCCTCGATCAGGCCATCGAGTTGCGGGTCGTCATAGCCCCGCCACCACTGGGACGGCGGCCATTCCTCGCCCTGTCCGGCAGCCGTGATCGACCGCTCCATTTCGAACGAAGATAGCGGTCGTATCTCGGGCTTGGGCCCCAGGTCCGGCGCACATCCGGCAAGCGAAATCGTGGCAGCCAAGAGGAAACTTGCTGCGACTCGTGAGGGGAATATCGTACTCATCAGTACACTTTTTATCGTTGCATCACTTGCAAGAGTCAACGGAAAAGTGTACTACCTAGTTTAGGTATGGATCAGAACATTGGGAAACGGGAGCGCAACAAGGCGCGCAAGCGGGCCGAGATCGTGGAGGCCGCCCGCACGTCCTTCCTTGAGCAAGGATACGCCGCAACGAGCATGAGCGCGGTTGCCGATGCCCTGAGTTGCTCGAAAGCGACCATGTGGTCGCATTTTGCATCGAAAGAGGATCTGTTCGCAGCCGTCATTGACGACCTGGTGGGGCAATTCTCACAGGAAATCGATGAAGTCCTGACCCGCCAGACGTTCTCCTGTCCGGCACTGCACCGGGCGTGCCTGCGGTTTCTCGACTGTCTTCTCAAGGATCATTCGATCCGCCTCTTCCGCCTCGTGCTGAGCGAGGGCGAACGCTTCCCCGAAATCAACGAAATGTTCTACACCCGGGGCCCTGAAAAAGTCCGGCGCGAGGTCCATCGCTTTTTCTCCACTGCATTTTGCGAAGACGATGCCCAGCGCCTCACCACCGTGATTACCTGGGCGATGACAGGCTTTCGTACCGACATTCTGCTGCGCCCGGTAAAGCCCGATGCCGCGGAATGCGAAGCCTTCGTCGACGATCTCATCGCCTCGATCGACTGGGAGCGGCTGAGTCCCCGCCGGTCCAACACCTGAAGCTCCCGGGACAACTCAGGCCCGGTGCTTTTTTACCTACGGCAAGGCTGCTAAAGCGACAGGCATGAACCACTCCCCCATTCTCGTCGTCACGACCGGCGGTACGATCGACAAACACTATTTCGACGCCCTCAGCGAATACCAGATCACCGAAAGCGTGATGGGCAAGCTGCTCGAGACAGCACGGGTCGCGCACCCTTTCCGTATCGTGGAACTGCTGCGCAAGGACAGCCTGGAACTCACCGAGGAAGACCGCGACCTGATCGCCCAGACGATCCGCGCCGCTCCCGAGACGCGGATCGTGCTTACCCACGGCACCGACACCATGACCGAGACCGCACAGGCGCTCGCTGGCATTCAGGACAAGACGATTGTCCTGTGCGGCGCCCTGACCCCAGCCAGATTCGCCGAAAGCGATGCGGCGTTCAATCTCGGCATGGCCTTCGCCACGGCGCAGACCGCCGCGCCCGGCGTCTGGATCACCATGAGCGGCACCGTCTTTAACGGCCTGCAGGTGCGTAAGGACCGCGAGGCGGGCAAGTTCGTCGATATCTGAGGCCCCCGCTTAGGCAAGTTCCACAGGTCCCGGCTTCGTGACTTCCCAACCAATTGCCCCTTAGCCTGAGCGCTCTCCCGACACGTGCAGGTACCTGGCCTCGTGCCTGACCCGCGCGGGGGATGAGAGAGCTTTCGCGAGGGGGCAGGCGTGACAACGACGATTTCCTGCGGGCACGAACTTCCGGGCGCCCTGCTCTATGCTCCCATCGGCGCTCTGATCATTGAGCGCACAGGCCTTATCTTCGGTGCGAACGCCAGCGCCGCGAATCTTCTTGGCGAGTCCGATCCCGAACCGCTGCGCCATTCGCTGATCTATACCTGGCTCAAGGAAAGCGACTCGGAAACCCTGCGTCACATGGTCGACGTCCACTTTCAGGCGCCGGTCGAGACACGTGCGGGTTGGACCCGCCGCATGACGATTCCCAGCGTTGACGGCTCCGAACGTCCGGTTGAACTTACGCTATCCCCCTTCCCCGAGTCTCCAGAAGCCAATGCCATTGTGTTCGTGCGCAGTCTCGAACGCATCATGACCGCCGAACGGCGCTTCGCCCAGATATTCGAGAACCTCCCCGTCGGCCTTCTCGTCGTCGACAGCCGCCAACGTATCGTCAAGGCGAACCGGACGCTCGGCGCCGATTTCGGCTATTCCCGGGAGGAGTTGATCGGCCAGTCGCTGGCCATGCTGATCCCCGAACGCTACCGCTCTGCACATCGCGATCATCTACAGGGGTACGTAAAAAGCCCCAGTTCGCGGATGATGGGGGTTGGAAGAGACCTCACCGGGCTGCATCGCTCAGGGCAGGAGTTCCCGATCGAGATCGCTCTCACCCGCCACGAGAACGCCAGCCAGCCGCTGTACATGGCCATCGTCACCGACATCACACACCGCAAGCGCTCCGAAGTCGCCATGCAGCAGACCAACGCCCAATTGGAAGAATTCACCTATGTCGCCAGCCACGACTTGCGCTCCCCCTTGCGGGGTATCGCCGACCTCGTCAGCTGGATCCGCGAAGACCTCGAGGGCCATGAACTCCCCCCCGATGTCGCCCGCAACTTCGAACGCGTCGCGATCCGGATCGAACGTGCCGAACAGATGATCGACGACCTCTTGAACTACGCCCGTATCGGGGTACGCGACCCGCAGCTTGAAACTCTCCAGCCCCGAGACTTGATCGACGAGGTACTTGCGACGAGCAACATTCCGGGCAGTTTTTCCCTGGAGATAGATGTGGATGCGGGCCCGCTGAAGGCCGCCCGTGCCCCCCTGTCCGCCTCGCTGAGGAACCTCCTCAGCAATGCGGTCAAGCACCACGGTTCGCCAGGCGGACGCATCCGTATTCAGGTCACCGAGGATGGGCGCTTCACGGTCTTCACCGTCGAGGATGACGGACAGGGAATTCCCTCTGGGAACGAAGAACGTATTTTCAAACTCTTCCACCGAGGATCGACCCGGGTGGAAGGCGACGGCGTCGGCCTCGCGTTCACCCGGCGCATGATCAATGCGAACGGCGGCATGATCTGCGTCACACCGCACGGTGAGATGGGAGGCGCCCGCTTCGATATCTACTGGCCACGCATTCTGCTTCGGGAATTCAAGGATGGTTGAAACGCCACCGGACCTTCAGACACCATCGGATGTCGTCGAATGCACCGTCCTTATCGTCGATGACGACGATGTGGCGATCGAGGGCGTGCTCCGTTCCTTCCGGCGGCACGACGTGACCTGTCCAACGCTGACGGCCGGGGATGGCCGCGAGGCCCTGTCCATCTTGCGCGGGACGCATCCCAGCAAAAACATTTCGCCGCCCTACATCATCCTGCTCGACCTCAACATGCCCGACATGGACGGCTTCCAGTTCCTCCAGGCCTTGCGCAAGGATCCAGCCTTGCGACGTAGCGTCGTGTTCGTCCTGAGCACGTCGGCCCGCGATCAGGACATGCGCCGAGCCTACGACGAACATGTGGCTGGCTACATGGTCAAGTCTGCCGTGGGCCCCCAGTTCGCTCGGTTGGCCGACTTCATTCGCAAGTACACCGGCACCCAGAATCTCCCGCGAGACGCCTTATGACCAAGGACATTCACCGCTCCATGCAAGATCACCACGGCACCGGTGACGAGGATCTTCTCGAGGTTCTCATCGTCGATGACGATGATGTTGATCGCGAGAAGCTCTCCCGCATGCTGCATCGCACGGCCTGGAACGTGCACGTCGAGGAGGCCGCTTCGCGCTGCGAGGCTCTGGAACTGATCCGCAACCCGGACAGCCGTTTCGACATCGTATTTCTTGACTTCGGCCTATCCGACGGTGACGGCCGCGAACTGCTCCCGGCCATTCGCGAAGAACTGGATCCGGACTGCCCCATCATCGCTGTCACCGGCCATGGCAGCGCCGAGATCGCCGCGGATTCGATCAAGCAGGGGATGACCGAGTTTCTTACCAAGCGTATGCTCTCGGCCGAGAACGTCGCCGCGTCTATCGAGGAGGGCATCGCCTGGCGGCAGGATCGCAAGGCCGTGCGCCAGGCCGAAGCGGAACTGACCCACAAGAGCCTGCACGACCCTCTCACCGACCTGCCCAACCGCACGCTTTTCTTCGACCGCCTGACGCAGGCCTGCGCACGGGCCCGCCGCAGCGGCGACAGTTTCGCCGTCGTGATGGTCGATCTCGACCGGTTCAAGGAAATCAACGACAGCCTCGGCCATGCCGCGGGAGACGTGGTTTTGCAGACGGTCGCGCGCCGGCTGCGCGCCCATCTGCGCGAAGTCGACACCGTCGCCCGCCTTGGCGGTGACGAATTCGCCATCATCCTGGAGTCCGTCGCCACGGTGGATGCCGCCACGGCAATGGGCGAGAAGATCAATCAGTTGATCGAACAACCCGTTCTCCACGACAACCGTGTCCTCTACGTCGGGGCCTCCTTGGGCATGGCCCTGTGCCCACAGCTCAGTTTCTCGCCCACGGCCCTTCTCTCGGCCGCAGACAGCGCCATGTACAAGGCCAAAGCCGGCGTCGAGAAAACATGCGTGGCGCGCAGCCAGGAGCTTCAGGATCCCGATGAACTCGATCACAAGGGGCTCCTCGAAGAATTGGCCGAAGCCATCGCGGCGCGCGAGATCCAGTGGCACTGGCAGCCCAAGATCGACCTGCTCCACGCCCGGGTCACCGGCTTCGAGGCCCTGGTCCGTTGGGTTCCGCACGACAGTGGCGATGTGTCTCCCGAACAGCTTATCCGGGTCGTCGAACAATCGCCCCTGATCGAACCCTTCACGATCCTTTGCCTGGATACGGTGCTTGGCCAGTTTGCAACGGTCCACGAAGCCTGGCCGGACACCAGCATCTCCATCAACGTCTCGGCGCGCATGCTGGAGCGTCCCAGTTTCGTCGAGAATGTGCTGAGAAGCATTTCCATGCATCAGATCAACCCGGAGCGCGTCATCCTGGAATTGACGGAAACCGCGCTCATCGCCCATCCCGCGCAAGCCCGGCGTGTCGTCGAAAAGCTCCACCAGGAAGGCGTGCGCCTTTCCATCGACGACTTCGGCGCCGGCTTCACCTCCTTTGGATATCTCCGGGACTTCACGATCGATGAAATCAAGATCGATCGCTCCTTCATATCCCGCTGCACCCAGAGCACCTTCGATCAATCGCTGATCACGTCCCTCGTGGTCCTGTGCAACAGTTTGGGCATCAGTCTTGTTGCCGAAGGGATCGAAGACGAATCTGTGCGCGCCCTTCTGGTCTCGCTGGGGTGCCCCTTCGGCCAGGGCTACGGCATCAGCCGTCCGCTTCCGTTCGACCACCTCCAGAGCTGGATGGTCAAATGGAACTCCAGCCCCCATTCCCTACCGGCTTACAGTCCGGAATCTCGCCTTCAATAGCAACCGCCAGCCGGGTCCTTGAACAGTGTCCCTCCGACAGGTCGTCCGGCCTTCATCCCTGATCCGGTTCATGTGAGGTTCGCGACGCTTCAGGCAAGGCACGGCCAAGCATACCGAATCAAGGATACTCGAGATGAAACATCCGCTCATGGGCCTCGTCCTCGCGATTGCCGGAGCAAGCCTGCTCCCAACGGCCGCTTTCGCCGATCCTCCACGCCATGCACCCGCGCATGGCTACCGCAACAAGCACCATCGTGATTACCGCCATGACGACCGCCGCGGCCTGTACGATGCGCGCGGACGCTACCGTTCGCCCCGGCGTATCAGCCGCAACTCCCATGTCTGGCGTGGCCGCGACGGGCGCTACTACTGCCGCCGTGACAACGGGACGACCGGGCTCATCATCGGCGCGGGTGTCGGCGCCCTGGCCGGACACGAGTTGGCCGGTCGCGGCGATCGCACGCTGGGCACCATTCTGGGCGGCGTACTCGGCGGGGCGCTTGGCCGCGAAATCGACAAGGGCGATATCCGCTGCCGCTGATGACATTGATTTTCTGCTGAAATTTTCACCGCGCCGCGATGGAGCCGTAAGAGTTCCGCCGCGGCGCGTGTGCCGTTGGCTTTCCGGGTCTGGGGCACCCCGGCCCCGCTCCGCAGGCAACCTTTTCCTGCACCGGCCTTGCCGCTTTCCACACGCCAGCCCCCTTCCCTCGTCCGGCATGTTATGCTCCTATAGAGCACGATGCGTCTCTCCTTGTGCCACATACCCCGCTGGACTTCCTCGGTTAACGTGCCGAACGGCCCCGAACACGCGTTCTCCCGGGCGCTGCCTTGCGCGGATCGCGGCGCGTGAGCGGCAACACCCGGACTGTCCTGATTACAGGAGGTGCCAGGCGTATCGGAGCCCATCTCGCCCGCGCCTTCGGTGCGCAGGGGTGGCATGTCGCCATCCACTTCGGAAATTCACGTAAGGAAGCCGAAGCCCTCGCCGACGAGTTGCCGTCTGCAGAAACCGTCTCCTGCGATCTCGATGACTGGGACGCGGGCCCCGCCATGATCCGCGATCTTGCCGAACGTCGCGGCGATTGGCGCCTTCTGGTCAATTGCGCGGCCGTTTTCGAATTCGACGATGCAAAGGTGCTGCAGCCCGACACGTTCGAGGCCGCAATGCAGGTCAATGCCGGGACGCCTGCCCGCATGGCCCAAGCCTTTTTTGCCCATGCGCGAACACCGTCGGGACGTCGCCTGATCCAGATCACCGATCAGAAGCTGCGCAATCCCAATCCCGATTTCTTCTCCTACACGATGAGCAAGCACGCGCTTGCGGCAACGATCCCGATGCTTTCCATGGCGCGATCGCGCCCGCAGGATCGGGTCTACGGCCTGGCCCCCGGCGCCATCCTTGCGAGTCACGACCAGACCGAGGACGAAACCGAGATCTCGCACCGCATGAACTTGCTGCGCCGAAAAACCTCGCCCGACGATATCGCGCGTACCGCACTCTTTCTGGCGGAAGGCCCGCTTGCCAGCGGTGAGACCGTCTATGTCGATTCCGGGCAACATCTTGTCCCCCAGCCCCGAGATGTCCTCTTTCTGGCACGAACCTGAAACAATCCCGGACTAGGCGCGCTACGCGCCTGTAGCTCTGCCCCCCAATTCTTCTTCTTTCAAACTAGTGACGACTGGATACGATGGCCATTCTAGACAAGTTCCTCGAAAGTGGCGTGCGCCACGGCACCCTCGAAGTCTCGCGTCCCGATGGCTCGAAGACCCGGTTCGGCACGCCGACCGAAGGCTATCCCAACGTCCGCGTGCGCTTTACCGACAAGGCCGGTGAACGCCGTATCCTGACCGACCCGCGCATCGGCGCGGCCGAGGCCTACATGGATGGCCAGCTCGTTCTTGAAGAGGGCGACATCATGGAGCTCGTCCAGCTGCTGCGCCAGAACGCGCCGTGGGATCGCGGCGGCGAGGTCAAGGAGAAGACCCCGCTCAAGCTCGCCACCGACAAGGCCGTCACCCTCATCGATGGCATCAACCGGGCCACCAGCGCCAAGAAGAACATTGCCCATCACTACGACATCGGCAATGAACTCTACAAACTCTTCCTCGATCTCGAGCACATGCAGTATTCGTGCGCCTACTGGCCCGAGGACGGCATGACGCTGGAACAGGCGCAGACGGCCAAGCTGGCCCATATTGCAGCCAAGCTGGCGATCGAGCCTGGCCAGCGCGTGCTCGACATCGGCTGCGGCTGGGGCGGCATGGCGATCTACCTCGCCAAGCACTACGACGTGAAGGTCCACGGCATCACGCTCAGCGAAGAGCAGATCGAACTCGCCAAGGTCCGTGCCGAAGAAGCCGGTGTCAGCGACAAGGTCACCTTCGAGCTCGTCGACTACCGCGCCATGCCCAAGCGCGGCGACAAGTTCGACCGCATCGTTTCGGTCGGGATGTTCGAACACGTCGGCCAGGCCCAGTTCAAGCAGTTCTTCAAGTCCACCGCCGAACTCCTCACCGACGAAGGCGTGATGCTGCTCCACACCATCGGCCGCATGGGCGGGCCCGGCACCACCGACGCCTTCACCCGCAAGTACATCTTCCCCGGCGGCTATATCCCGGCGCTGAGCGAGACGGTCGCGGCCAGCGAGAAGTTCCGCCTCATCGCCTCCGACGTCGAGAACCTGCGCCTGCACTACGCCTTCACCCTGCGTGAGTGGTACAAGCGCTGCGTTGCGAACAAGGATGCCATCATCGCCCTGATGGACGAGCGCTTCTACCGCATGTGGATCTTCTACCTGGCCGGAGCCACCGCCGCCTTCGAGAGCGGGTCGATGTGCAACTACCAGATCCAGTACACCCGCCTTCGCCGCACACTGCCGCTGACCCGCGACTACATGGGTGCCGCCGAAAGCGCGCTGCGTCGCCGCTGAGCGGGCAAAGCCGTTCCCGCGGTGAGCTGCGCAACACCATTGCGCAGCTCACCGTTGCACACTTCGGCGGGTGCTGTTAGGCGCGCGTCCCGAAGAAGCGCATTTTCTCGCGGAGAACACGGCACCCATGTCCGACATCAAGAAGGTCGTTCTCGCCTATTCGGGCGGTCTCGACACCAGCGTCATCCTGAAGTGGCTTCAGGTCACCTACAACTGCGAAGTCGTGACCTTCACGGCTGACCTTGGTCAGGGCGAGGAGCTCGAGCCCGCACGCGCCAAGGCCAAGCTGATGGGCCTGCCCGACGAGAACATCTACATCGACGACCTGCGCGAGGAATTCGTGCGCGACTTCGTCTTCCCGATGTTCCGCGCCAACGCCCGCTACGAGGGTGACTACCTGCTGGGCACCTCGATCGCCCGCCCGCTCATTTCCAAGCGCCTCATCGAGATCGCCAAGGAAACCGGCGCCGATGCCATCGCGCACGGTGCGACCGGCAAGGGCAACGACCAGGTCCGCTTTGAGCTGTCGGCCTACGCGCTCGATCCCGCGATCAAGGTGATCGCCCCCTGGCGCGAATGGGACCTCAACAGCCGCACCGCGCTCATCGCCTGGGCCGAGCAGCACCAGATCCCCGTTCCCAAGGACAAGCGCGGCGAGAGCCCGTTCTCGACCGACGCGAACCTCCTGCACACCTCTTCGGAAGGCAAGGTCCTCGAGGATCCCTGGGAAGAGACCCCGGATTACGTCTACTCGCGCACGGTGAACCCCGAAGACGCGCCCGACGCGCCGGAATACATCACCATCGACTTCGCCAAGGGTGACGGCGTCGCGCTCAACGGCGAAGCCATGTCGCCCGCCACCCTGCTCACCGCGCTCAACGAGCTTGGCCGCAAGCACGGCATCGGCCGCCTCGACCTCGTCGAGAACCGCTTTGTCGGCATGAAGTCGCGCGGCATGTACGAGACCCCGGGCGGCACGATCTACGCCGCGGCCCATCGCGGCATCGAGCAGATCACGCTCGACCGCGGCGCGGCCCACCTCAAGGACGAGCTCATGCCCAAGTACGCCGAGCTCATCTACAACGGCTTCTGGTTCTGCCCCGAGCGCGAGATGCTCCAGGCCGCCATCGACCACAGCCAGGAAAAGGTCGACGGCACCGTCCGCCTCAAGCTCTACAAGGGCTCGGTTTCGGTCGTCGGGCGCAAGTCGGCGAACTCGCTCTACTCCGAGCGCCACGTCACCTTCGAGGACGATGCGGGCGCCTACGACCAGAAGGACGCGGCCGGCTTCATCAAGCTCAACGCGCTGCGTCTGCGACTCCTGGCCCAGCGCGACCGGTAATCTTTTCATCGCAAGCTAGCCGAATTTCAGGGCGGCCCGTTGCCATCGCGCGACGGGCCGCTTTTTATGGAGTCCCATCCTTGACGCTTCGCGGGTAAAAGCGGCTCCATCGTCAACGGCCCAGCGGGGTAGGTTTTGCAGGTTTCACGCTTCGGATTGCTGGCAGGCATTGCCGCCTCGGTCACGCTCCCGCTCGCCGGGCCCGTCCACGCCGATGCCGGGGCTGCCCCCATCGAAGCTGTTGCGGCCGTCGCCGCAGTTGAGTCCGCACCTGCCATGATTTCGCAGCCGGTTGTCCAGGAACTCCCGGCCACGCCGGAAATCGTGGAAGACGCCTTTGAATCGATCGGTTCGGGTGTCGCCAGCTACTACGGCCTGAAATTCGCCGGTCGCCGCACCGCCAGCGGCTCCATCTTCGATCCCGAGGAACTGACCGCCGCCCACCGCAGCCTGCCCTTCGGCACGCAGGTCCAGGTCACCAATCCGCGCAACGGCGAAAGCGTCGTCGTCACCATCACGGATCGCGGGCCCTACCACGGCAACCGGGTCATCGATTTGTCGAAAGCTGCCGCACGCGAAATCGGCATTGTGCGCCGTGGCTCGGGAACGGTCGAACTCGCCGTCCTCGCTCAGGAAAGCTGAGCCACTCTCCCCTCTGACTTCACCTCGCTGCGACCCGAGGCTTGCCCTGACGCCCTTCAAAAGGGTCGGACCGGCGCAGTCTGGAGGGGGTGGGGGGGACTGACTGCGCCGGCCTTCACTAGCGATAACCGCATTCCCCGAATTGCGTTCCCGGCCCCCGTCACTTTTTTCCAGAAATTTTCGCAAGCCCGATTCCGCCCCGTCCGAGGGCTCCGAAGGTGACACAGTTGACACCCTCCAGAGGGCACTGTCACCCGCCTCCCCCGCGCCGCCCGGAGGCGCGCCAACCAGCGCATCCACCCGCCCGCACGAGGCCGCGCGCCAGCCGTCCCACTGCGCCCCGCACAGCGCCTGCGCGGCAGTCCAGTCAAACCCGCACACCTCGGCCTCATCAGAACCCTCGTCGTCCGAGGCCACGCGCGCCGCGTACCATTCGTCCTCGACCACCCGGCACATCGCTTCCGAGCCCTGCGCCACGAAATCCTCGCGCCCCCGCGGCAACACCGGCGAGACCGCGTCATAGTTCGCCCGGTCCTCCACCATGTCCGCCTCAGGTCTAAGCCCCGAGACCAGCGCCAGCACCTCGTCGAACCGCTCCGCCAGATCGGAGACAGAGTCCGCCCCCAGCACTTCCCCCGCCTGCCGGTCGAGCCGCCCCAGGTGCGCCAGCAACAGGCGCGAATCGAACCGACGCCGCACCCCCACCAGCTCACCCCGGAACCACACGCTCTCCTCCACGCCCTCCAGAGCGCGCGAGGCCAGCACCTCCTCGGCATGCTGGCGCGCCAGCACCAGAGCCCCGGCCCACCCCGCCGCAAACACCCGGTCCCGCCGCCGCAGCACATAGGCCGACTGGCGACTCATCCCCACCAAGGCACAGGCCCCACGCACATCCCCCCGCTCGGCCAGCGCGTGCAGGAACCGGACCTTGCGGCCCGCGTCCCAGCGCCCGTTCGGTGGAGTTTCGTTGTCGTCAGAAGAAGAAGAAAAAGAGGAAATGCGAGGGCCATCGCCCTCGCGCTCCCCAACCATCTGCGCAGTGGGAGGCGCAGGCCGAGCGCCCTCCCCCGGCAAACCGATATCCCGGTCACACGGAATCCACCCCCGCCCAAACCGCGTGGACGACGACGCCGCCTGCCCCGCACACGACGATCCCGCAAAAGCCTGCACACTGTCGGTCATGGTCCACCCTTTCGATGCTCTCGAAAAGCCATTCCGGCGCGGAGTAACCCTCAACGCGCCGGGGTGAACCAGATCATGTATCGCATATTCAGGGGTGTAGGAAAGGCAACAGAAGATTGTTCTCACTCGAAATATCTGAGGGGATCCAAACAGCCCCCCTTTCACTTTTCTATTCAAGACGATAATCTCCCAGCCACACAAAGGCTATCGCCTCAACTCAAAGATCTGAGCCCTAAAATGAAAACAATTTCATTCTTCAATAACAAAGGCGGCGTTGGAAAAACCACCTTAACCGGAAATATCGCAGCCTATTTTGCCCTAGAGAAAAACAAACGTGTACTAATTATAGATTGCGACCCCCAATGTAATATTACACAGTTTATACTTGGGGACAGCAAAACTATAGATCTATATTGGCCATCCAACGACAAGAAAGAAGAAACAAAGTCAAAAACTGTACTAGATCTAGTTGGCCCTATAATTAGTGGCGATGCAGAAATAAATTCTAGAATAAAGCCACTTCGCTCAAGCATGAATAGATTTGGCGTCGACCTTTTACCTGGACACCCCAGATTTTCGACATTTGAAGATGAACTATCAGCGGCTTGGTCCGAGCTACCCACAGGCAAGGCAGGCGGATTTAGGCGAACAAACTGGCTTTATTCGTACCTTAGCTCGATTGAAGATCAGTATGATCTAGTATTTATTGACGTAAGCCCATCCCTCGGAGCACTCAATAGATCTGTCCTTCTTTCATCAGACCACTTCATAACTCCACTTGGGGCAGATGCCTTTAGCGTGCTTGGCATCCGCAACATATCAAGATGGATGACCGGATGGCTAGAATACTATGAAGTCGGCCTGGAACAGTCCAATCGGCTAAATCCAAACGGCCTTAACGATTATGATATCCGAACGGAGTTAGAAATAAAGAATGGGTTCCTCGGCTACACGCTACAGCAATATATCGCAAAGGCCAAAGCTGGCGTAAAACGACCAACGAAAGCTTACGAACGAATCATCCAAGATATTCCAGGCGAAATACAAAATTACCTGCAGTCGTTCAACTCTATTTCAAACACCGACCCTCACCTCGGCGACGTCCCAAATCTGTATAGCCTCATTCCACTTGCGCAAAGCGTAAACGCCCCCATTGTCGCCTTAGGGTCTGGAGATGGGCTAGTAGGGAATCAATACAGTCAAGCCAGGAACTACAAAGGCATTATCGGCGACCTTGCTGAGTCAATTCTGGCTAGAGTTTAATAAATGAGTATTTGGCCACCATCACTTGTAACCGAGCTCGCTGAACGACGCGCAGTAATTTTCATCGGAGCAGGAATTTCCAAAGCAGCCAAATCAGAAATGCCATCATGGCCCAAGCTCCTGACGGACATGAGCGCACATATAACCACCAAGAAAGACAAGAAACTTACAGATAAATTAATCAAGAACGGGCGCCTACTTGACGCCGCCGAACTTATTAGCAGCCTCGTGCTGCCAGCGGACCGAAGATCCATACTTGAAAATCAGTTCAAAATTAAGCCAGAACCAATATCCGAAATTTACAGTGATATCCTGTCGCTAGACCAAAAAATTTGCATCACCACGAACTACGATCAATTTATTGAGAAGAATTTCGAGCACTTCAGCGGCACGGGCGTATCTCATCAAGTCAGACTATATACTTATAAAAAAATACTATCCGACATCAGGTCTCCGTCAAGAATACTAATAAAGTTACACGGATGCATTAGCGACCCTCCAGATATTGTCTTAGATAAAAGGTCATACTTCAAAGCAAAATCCGAAAACCCAGGAATATACGAAACTATAAAAGCCCTCTGCACACTAAACACTGTACTTTTTCTTGGCTATTCAATGAATGACCCAGACATTCAATTAATACTCGAAGATATTAACGCAGTATCAAGCACAGAGCATCGTCACTTTGCCTTAGTTCCGAAATTCGAACACCCATCCCTACGCGAAGCTAATTCCCAAACATACAACATTAACTTTATTGAATATGCGAACGGAAGGCATGATTTAGTTCCAAAATATATAAACGAACTACGAAGCAGTGTCGAATCTACTCGCGCATCATATGGGACGAGAATTTAAACAGCATAGAAATATGCTCGTGCCTCATCCGCGTGCGCTATTCAGACACGTTTGCAAGGTGTCGTAGTGTGTTTGCTTGTCACCATAACAAAGCCCAACGGGCCTTTTGCCCCGTCCCCGGCACACCTGCCCTCGACAGTTCGGGGAGCGCGAGGGCGATGGCCCTCGCATCCTTCCCCCTTCTGACTTCGTAAAATTGCGAACTCCGGAAGTTCGTTAACTAAGTAAAGACCTCTAGCCCATAAGAACCCCGGTCAGGCGCGCAGGCGCAGGGTGTGCGCGGTTAAGGGGTATGACACGTGGTTCACAGGTTGCAGGAGGCTTTCGCGACCCTTGAGGGCGAGCGGGACTACACGCAGGGGCTTGCGGCGTGGATTGCGGCGGGGGATCTGGACCGGGCCGAAGAGGTCTTGGCGGCCGACCTGGCCGCGCTCGACACCGATCTGGCGCGGCTGTGTCTGGCCACCCCGCGCGCGGCGGTGGAGATTTCGGGCTGGGCCGAGCTGGTCGATGCCGTGGACATGCACGAGGGCGCTCCGATCACCGCGCTCACCATCGGCCTTGCCAACGAGCTGGACGTCGCCTTCGAAAAGGACGTCCCCCACGCCCCCGTCCTGCTCCACGGCCTCTACACCGACGAGGCCTTCGCCTTTTCGGCCACCTCGCCCGAAGAGCTGCGCGCCCTGTGCGCCGCCGACGAGGCCCCCTGGGCTGAGCGCGAGGAAGACATCGAGCTCTATCTGGAGATCGACGGCCTCACCGCGATCAACACCGCGCTGCTGCGCCACAAGCGCCGCTACTTCATCCGCGAGGACGCAGAAGGCGCCCCGGCCCCGCGCGCCTATGTCGAGGCCGTGCTCGCCGCCTGGCTACGCGCGCTGCGCTTCCACCAGGCCGTCGCCACCGAAGTCGCCGTGCAGGGCCTGCCCGGCCGCGTCGCGGTGATCTCGGGCACGGTCGACATGGGCACCGAGGCGGCCATGGTCCACCTCGCAAAGGGCGCGCTGACCGACGACACCTTCGGCTCGCTCGCCGCCGTGAGCCTCCAGCGCAAGGTCCCCCTGCCCGCCTACGACCCCAACGCCACCGGCTCCGCCATCCGCCGCAAGGTCGTCGCCGCCGAAACCGAACACGCCCCGCCGCCGCGCAAACCCGGCTTCTTCGCGCGTCTCTTTGGACGGCGCTGAGGAAGGGAAGAAAGCATATCCGAGGGCCATCGCCCTCGGGCTCCCCGAACTGTCTGGCTCACCTCCCGCGCGCCACGTGGCGTGAGAAAGGCGAGGTCGACAGTTTGGGGGTCAAGGGGCGATGGCCCCTTGAAGAAGTCCTTCCTGCTTCGCCTTACGCTTCCAGCAAGGGCTTGAGGTAGTGCCCGGTGAAGGAGCGTTCGTTCTTTACCACGTCCTCGGGCGTTCCGGTCGCCACGATCTCGCCCCCGCGCACGCCGCCTTCGGGGCCGAGGTCAATCAGCCAGTCGGCGGTCTTGATGACGTCGAGGTTGTGTTCGATCACCACCACCGAATTGCCCTGTTCGACGAGGCGGTGCAGCACTTCCAGGAGCTTGCGCACGTCCTCGAAGTGCAGGCCCGTGGTCGGCTCATCGAGGATATAGAGCGTCTGCCCGGTCGAGCGGCGCGCCAGTTCCTTGGCGAGCTTCACGCGCTGCGCCTCACCGCCCGAGAGCGTCGTCGCCTGCTGGCCGACCTTGATGTAGCCAAGGCCCACCTCGCACAGCATCTGCATCTTGTCGCGGATCGGCGGGACCGCCTTGAAGAACTCGACCGCATCCTCGATCGTCATGTCGAGCACGTCGGCGATCGAGTGGCCCTTGAACTTCACCTCCAGCGTCTCGCGGTTGTAGCGCTTGCCGTCGCATTCCTCGCAGGTGACGTAGACGTCGGGGAGGAAGTGCATCTCGATCTTGATGAGGCCATCGCCGTGGCACGCCTCGCAGCGCCCACCCTTGACGTTGAAGCTGAAGCGCCCGGGCTTGTAGCCGCGCGCTTCGGATTCGGGGAGCCCGGCAAACCAGTCGCGGATCTGGGTGAAGGCGCCGGTGTAGGTCGCAGGGTTACTGCGCGGGGTGCGCCCGATCGGGGACTGGTCGATCTCGATCACCTTGTCGCAGGCCTCCAGCCCACGTATCGCATCATGGGGCCCTGCGATCACGCGCGCGCCGTTCAAGGTGCGGCTCGCGCCCGCCTGCAGCGTGTCGATGGTGAGCGAGGACTTGCCCGAACCCGAAACGCCGGTCACGCAGCAGAACGTGCCCAGCGGAAACTCCGCGGTGACGCCCTTCAGGTTGTTCGCGCGCGCGTTCTCGACCGTCACCGACTTGCCGTTGCCCTTGCGGCGCGTGGCCGGGACCTCGATCCTGCGTTCGCCGGTGAGGTACTGGGCGGTGAGGCTGGTCTTGCTCTTGAGCACCTGCTTCAAGGTGCCCTCGGCCACGATCTCGCCGCCGTGGACGCCCGCGCCGGGGCCGAGGTCCACCACGTAGTCGGCCGCGCGGATCGCGTCCTCGTCGTGCTCGACCACGATCACCGTGTTGCCGAGGTCCCGCAGGCGCTTCAGGGTTTCGAGCAGGCGGTCGTTGTCGCGCTGGTGCAGGCCGATGGAAGGCTCGTCCAGCACGTAGAGCACGCCCGAAAGCCCCGAACCGATCTGGCTGGCGAGGCGAATGCGCTGGCTCTCACCGCCCGAAAGCGTGCCCGAGGTCCGGTCGAGGTTGAGGTAGTCGAGCCCGACGTTGTTGAGGAAGCCGAGCCGCTCGTTGATCTCTTTCAGGATGGCCTTGGCGATCTGCGCCTGCTGATCGGTGAGCTTGCCTTCAAGGCTCCCGAACCAGGCGAAGGCGTCCGCCACCGAAAGCCGCGCGGCGTCGGCGATGTCGCTTTCGGCAAGGCGCACGCACAGCGCCTCGGGCTTGAGGCGCTTGCCGTCGCACACCTCGCAGGGCTGCGCGGTCTGGAAGCGCTGGAGCTCCTCGCGCATCAGCGCGCTGTCGGTCTGGACAAGGCGGCGGTTGAGGTTGCCGATCACGCCCTCGAAGGGCTTGGTGACGGTGTATTCCTTGCGCCCGTCCTTGAAGGTGAGCGGCACCGGCGATCCGGCCGTGCCGTCGAGGATGACGATGCGCACCTCGGTCGGCAGGTCCTGCCAGGGCGTGGTGAGATCGAAGCCGAAGTGGTCGGCCAGGCTGCCCAGCACCTGCATGTAGTAGGGGGACGGCGGGTTCGACTTGGCCCAGGGCACGACCGCACCCTGCTTGAGCGTCAGCCCCTCGTTGGGGACGACGAGCTGGGGGTCGAACTCCATCTTCTCCCCCAGGCCATCGCAGGCCGGGCACGCGCCCTGCGGCGCGTTGAAGGAGAACAGGCGCGGCTCGATCTCTTCAATCGTGAAGCCCGAGACCGGACAGGCGAACTTTTCCGAAAAGACAATGCGGTTGGCCGGAAGCCCCGCGCCTTTGAGGTTCTTCTTGCCCTTGGCCCCCTTCGCAGCCTCGGCCTCGTCCTCGCGCCCCGGCACCACGCCATCGGCAAGGTCGACGTAGGCAAGCCCCTCGGCCAGCTTGAGCGCCTGCTCGAAACTGTCGGCCAGGCGCGTCTGGATGCCGTCCTTGACCGCGATACGGTCCACCACGACCTCGATGTCGTGCTTGTACTTCTTGTCGAGCGCGGGCGCGTCTTCAATGGGGTAGAGCTCGCCGTCGATGCGCACGCGAGTAAAGCCCGACTTCTGCCACTCGGCCAGTTCCTTGCGGTATTCGCCCTTGCGGCCACGCACGACGGGGGCCAGCAGGTAGAGACGCGTGCCCTCGGGCAGCTCCATCACCCGGTCGACCATGTTGGAGACGGTCTGCGCCTCGATGGGAAGGCCGGTCGCGGGCGAATAGGGCACACCCACGCGCGCCCAGAGCAGGCGCATGTAGTCCCAGATCTCGGTCACGGTGGCGACGGTCGAGCGCGGGTTGCGGCTCGTCGTCTTCTGCTCGATGGAAATGGCGGGCGAGAGGCCGTCGATGTGCTCCACATCGGGCTTCTGCATCATCTCGAGGAACTGGCGCGCGTAGGCCGAAAGGCTCTCGACATAGCGGCGCTGGCCTTCGGCGTAGATCGTATCGAAGGCGAGGCTCGACTTACCCGACCCCGAAAGCCCGGTGATGACGATCAGCTTGTCGCGCGGCAGCGCGATATCGAAGCCCTTGAGGTTATGCTCGCGCGCACCGCGCACGGTGATGTGGGTCAGACTCATGGGGGCCTATGTTCCAGATTTGTTCGCGCCGTTCAAGCGCCCGGCGCGCAGATTGGCCCCCTAGATATGTCCGCGGGCCCCAAGCGCAATGCCTTGAGGGCCCTGCGGTTCCCCAGCGCCTGGGGCTTCGGGCCTGGAACGTGCCCGAAAACCCGGCGGATCAGGTGCCGCGGCGTACGCCCATGGCCTCGGCCTGAAGCCCCCGGCGCCACTGCTGGTGGTTGGCATAGGCCTGCCACTGCACCTTGGTCCCGCAGGTCAGCCCCGGCCGGGTCGAGAGGACTTCGCGCTCGATAGTGCGGCAGGTGAGTTGGTCCTCTTCGGAGGCCGACGCGTTGTAGCGGGCAACCTCGCGCAGCATCTTCGCGTTGGGGCCTTCGGCTTCTGCGGCAATTGCCGGAACGGAAAGCCCGGCCACGCCGGCCACGGCAAGGGTCAGAACGGATTTACGCAGCATCGCATGTCTCCTTCGGATCGAGGCCCAACCCGAATACTGAGCAAGGTTACTTTGAGGCAGAGAGGACAGCAAGATAAAATTGTCCAGACGTCCAACAGATTTCCGCAAAGAAGGAAGTTCTTTTCAAGGGGCCATCGCCCCTTGGACCCCAAAACGGGCGACCTCACCTTTCTCGCGCCACGTGGCGCGCGGGACGTGAGCTCGACAGTTCGGGGAGCCCGAGGGCGATGGCCCTCGGACTGCATTTCTTTCTTCCCTGCCTCAGGCCAGTCCCGCCTTCTCGACATGCGTTTCGACCCGCTGGTCCTTGTCCTTGCGCTCCGAGTAACGGTCGACAAGCTGGTCGGCGTGAGGCCGCAGGAGGACGGTGAAACGCACCAGTTCCTCCATGACGTCGACGATGCGGTCGTAGTAGCTCGATGGGGTCATCCGGCCCGCCTCGTCGAACTCCTCGTAGGCCTTGGCGACCGAGGACTGGTTGGGGATGGTGAACATCCGCATCCAGCGCCCCAGCACGCGCAAGGTGTTGATCGAGTTGAACGATTGCGAGCCGGCGCTGACTTGCATGACGGCCAGCGCGCGCCCTTGCGTCGGGCGCAGGCCCTTGAACGCCAGCGGCAGGTGGTCGATCTGCGTCTTCATGATGCCGGTGATCTGGCCGTGGCGCTCCGGGCTGCACCAGACCTGCGCTTCGGACCACAGCGCATGTTCGCGCAGTTCGTGGACGGCCGGGTGATCATCGCCCGGCACCTGGTCGGGAGGCGGAAGGTCGCGCGGGTCGAAGATGCGCGTCTCGCAGCCGAAATACTGCAGGAGGCGCGCCGCCTCCTCGACCGCAAGGCGCGAGTAGGAGCGTTCGCGCAGCGACCCGTAGAGGAGCAGGATACGCGGGGGTGGATCCAGCTCGCCCAGCCCCAACGCGGGGCGCGCGTGCGCGTACTCGGGGCGCAGTGCGGGCAGGCTGTCAGGATCGGGAAGATCGCGCAGATAGCGGTATTCGGACATGAAGGGGAACGGCTCCAACGGTGGGACTGGCCGCATCGCAGGGAGCCTGCGGCGGCAACCCATCGGGAATACCCGATGCGATGCGCCTGCGTCAAACGGTCGGACCTTCCGCCCTGGAGAAAGTCAGAAGAGGCAAAGAAAGGATTTCCGAGGGCCATCGCCCTCGGGCTCCCCGAACTGTCTGGCTCACCTCCCGCCCGCGACGTGGTTCGAGAGAGGTGAGGCCAGACAGTTTCGGGGTCCAAGGGGCGATGGCCCCTTGGAAAAGACTCCTTGCTTACGCGCTCTCACCGCATCGCGGCGGCCAGCTTGGTGTGGTAGCCCAGCCGGGCGTAGGCGCCGCCGTTGTAGGCGCGCGCGAAAGCGCGGCAGTCGTCGGGATCGGTGGAGAGCGCGGCCATTTCGTCGTTCAGCTCGTTGTATTCGACGTAATGGGCGAGCAGTTCGTAGTGCTTGAGCTCGGAGGCGACCGTGCTGAAGGCAAAGGCGAAGGGGCTGGCAAAGCCGAACTCGTCCCACCACTGCCCCAGCACCTGGAACTTGCCCCAGGAGCAGGCCATGAAGGCGGCATCGACATCGCCGGTCACGATCGCGCCCGCCAGCTTGTCCCAGCTGCTTTCGCTGTAGCCGCCGTAGCGCGGATTGCTGAAGGCCGCGACCGACCAGCGCCCGCCGGTGTACTTGTGGAACTTGTGCCGCTCGTAGAGAATCTTGGGCCGCCCCTGCCGATCAAACCCGCCGCCCGAGGATTCCACCTGCGCCACCGCGCGCAGCTGTTTCACGCTGACGTGGAGGCGCTCGGCCAGTTCGGCCTCTTCCGCATCGGTGATGGCGGGGGCCTGGGTATTGGTGAAGGCGGTCAGCAGCGCCGCGCGCGACTTGGGGCCCCAGATCCCGTCGGGCTTGGCGCCCACGGCCGATTGCAGCTCGACAATGTTCATGACGATGTCTCCCGACGGCTCGACAGGCCCTGAAAATGCGACTTCCGGCGAAGTTGAGTCAAAGAATTTAAGATGACAAAGGCCGTAACGGCAGTCCGGGATCTTGAGATTTCAGGACAATTTACGGTGTAGGCACACCCTGCGGCCACCCGTTCCGGAGCTGCGCTGGATGGCGGCTCGCTTCATCGCAAGACCTTTGCAATCGTGTGCTCGTCGCGCCTAGCAAGACCCCACGGGACATACCGGGACTTGAGGGAAAACGATGAGGGGTATCACACGCGCCACCGCGCTCGCCGCGCTGGCGATTGCCGTCACCACCACGCCGGCGCAGGCCGACGATCCGCGCGATCCCGGGATGCGCTCGCGCGCCGCGCGTGAGGCCGACGCGGCTGAAATCCGCCGCCTCAACCGCGAACAAGCCGCCTACGTCGCGCGCCGCGATGCCCGCTACGCGCAAGGCTGGGACGCCTGGGCTGCGGCCGAGGCCGACCGCCGCGACTATGCGGACTACAGCGCCCGCGCCTACGACGAGGATAGGCGCGCCTACGAGGACGACCGCCGCAGCTACGCCCGCGCCCGCCAGGACTACGAGGCCGACCGCGCCGCCTGGGAACGCGACGTGCGCGCCTGCCGCCAGGGCTACTACAGCCGCTGCGGGGGCTGACCGGGCCGCGACAGGAATAGGACGAACACATGAGAATCCGAGGGCCATCGCCCTCGGGCTCCCCAAACTGTCTGCCTCACCTCCCGCGCGCCACGTGGCGTGCGAAAGCCGAGGTCGCCCATTTCGGGGTCCAAGGGGCGATGGCCCCTTGAATAGAATCTTTCCCACGCCTGTTCTCTACGTAAACCCACGTAAAAGCGAGCCCTCAGCCGCGTTTCGTCGCGTCCTGAGGGCAGTCTGCACCAGCGCCCCAATGAAACACTTTGTTTTACACAGAGAGAGGCGTATAGTCCAAAATTACCGCAGGGAGAGGTCGCCGCAATCATAAGTTGCGATAAACCGGGCGAACTTCCCGATGCCTTGGCATCCCGCCAGACATCCTGATCGCCGACTCGGCGCCTGATTGACGACCAGGCACGCACCGAAACGCAACGCCCTTCGTGAGAGCTTGCTGCCCAGTGACGCAGCCCGTCCCCCACGCCTGAAATTCGAACGCGAAACGGGCCGATTGCCCGGAACGGACACACTGTCCGCAATGCCTCTACCTGCGTCCCGCGCGGCTCCCCATGGGCTGCGCACCGTAGAGGAGAAGCACCATGAACAGGCTTACCATCGCCGCCTGCACGCTCAGTTGCGTGCTGCTGGGAAGCGCCGCCTCGGCGTCCAACGAAGTGGTCGTGCAAAAGCACGTCTGGGACGACCGACCGACGGTTGCCGTGCGTTACAGCGACCTCGATCTCGACAGCACCAGCGGGCGTGACGCGCTTGACCTGCGCTTGGTACGCGCGGTGAAGAGCGTGTGCGGCGCGCCGGACCTGCGCGAACTGCAGGACATGGCCCAGATGCGCGACTGCCGCGTGACGTCGCTCGCCCGCGCCCACGCGGACCGCGACGCGCTGCTGGACATGCGCATGGCCGCACGCGGCAACCCCGAACGCCTCGCCGCGCTCGATACGTCCACGCTGCGCGTGGGACAGTAGAGAAAAGAGGATTCAAGGGGCCATCGCCCCTTGGACCCCGGAGCTGTCGACCTCGGCTTTCGCACGCCACGTGGCCGCGGGAGGTGAGCCAGACAGTTTGGGGAGCCCGAGGGCGATGGCCCTCGGAAGATCCTTTTACCGCACGTGCAGGATCACGGGCTCTGGAACGGGTACTTCCCCGCCCCGATCCGGCACACACGAAGGGCAGGAACCGCACATCTGCGGTCCCTGCCCTTTGGTGCCTTCAGGCGTTTCCTGCCAGGCTGCAGTGATGCTGACGCATCAGCCCCCTGGAACGCTCAGGCGCCGCGCGGACTTGACCAACCTGCGATGAGGCAAGCTCACCGCCGGTTGGTATCACGCGCGGATCAGGCCGCGGCCTGGTGCTGCGCGTTGGCTTCGAGGTTGAGCAGGTCTGCCATCTCGAAGGCCAGTTCGATCGACTGCGCGCCGTTGAGGCGGGGATCGCAGTGCGTGTGGTAGCGGTCGCCCAGGCGCTCGTCGGTGATGGCGATGGCGCCACCCGTGCACTCGGTCACGTCCTGGCCGGTCATCTCGACGTGGATGCCGCCCGCATGCGTGCCTTCCGCGCGGTGCACCGCGAAGAAGCCGCGCACTTCGGAGAGGATACGGTCATAGGGACGGGTCTTGAGGCCCGAATCGGTCTTGATGACGTTGCCGTGCATGGGATCGCACGACCACACCACCGGATGCCCTTCGGCCTTCACCGCGCGCACCAGCTTGGGGAGGCCCGCCTCGACCTTCTCATGACCGAAACGGCTGATGAGGGTCATGCGGCCCGGCTCGCGGTTGGGGTTGAGCGTGTCAAGCATCTTGAGGAGCGCGTCGGGCTCCAGGCTCGGACCGCACTTCATGCCGATGGGGTTTTCCACCCCGCGCAGGAACTCGACGTGGGCCGAGCCCTCGAAACGGGTGCGGTCCCCGATCCACAGCATGTGCGCGGAGCAGTCGTACCAGCCGCCCGTCAGCGAATCGCGGCGGGTCAGCGCCTGCTCGTAGGGGAGCAGCAGCGCCTCGTGGCTGGTGTAGAACTGGGTGCCCTGCAGCTGCGGGACAGTCGTGGGATCGACGCCGCAGGCCGACATGAAGTCGAGCGCCTCGCCGATGCGGTCGGCCATCTCGGCAAACTTCTCACCCCAGGGGCTGCGGTCGATGTGCTCCATCGTCCACTTGTGGACCTGGCTGAGGTTCGCATAGCCGCCGGTCGCAAAGGCGCGCAGCAGGTTCAGCGTCGCGGCCGACTGGCCATAGGCCTGGACCATGCGTTCCGGATCATTGCGGCGCGCCTGCGCATTGCCCTCGATCCCGTTGATGATGTCGCCGAAGTAGCTGGGCATCTCGACGCCATCGACCATCTCGGTCGGCGAGGAGCGCGGCTTGGCGAACTGCCCGGCCATGCGCCCAACCTTCACCACCGGCTGCTTGCTGGCGAAGGTGAGCACGACGGCCATCTGCAGCAGGACGCGGAAGGTGTCACGGATGTTATCGGGGTGGAACTCGGCGAAGCTCTCCGCGCAGTCCCCGCCCTGGAGCAGGAAACCGCGGCCCTCGGCCACTTCGGCGAGGTCCTTCTTCAGTTCGCGCGCTTCGCCCGCAAAGACCAGCGGCGGAAACTTTGCCAGGGTCGCCTCGACCTCGTTCAGCTTGGTCTCGTCGCCATATACCGGAAGGTGGCGCGCTTCCTGCGCCTTCCAGCCATCCGGGGTCCAATTGCTCGCCACGTCGTTCACTCCTGAAATGCGGCCCTCTCCCGGGCCGTTGCTGCCGGGACGCCACGGGCGCCCGGATACCTTGCACGAAGCCTCGGCAAGGCGGGCCCCATAGCCTCTGCCCGCAATTTTTGCAAAGAAGCTTTGCCCAAAACCGCCAATCGGTTGCGCGGCAGGGTTTTTTGCGAAGCCCTGCCGCGTGGACCATCGCGCGTTACTTTGCCGCGACCTTGCTGCCGCTCCCTTCTTCGGGGATCACCTCAAGCCGCCAGGAATTGCCTTCGCCCAGATACTTGGCGGCAAGCGCCTGCATCTCGGCCGGACTGGTCTGGGTAAAATCGATCAGCACCGAGCGCACCGAGCCGAAGCGCGCAGGATCGCGGCTCGCGCCTTCCAGCTGGTTCATGAAGAACGAGGTGCTGGACGCCGCGCGCGTCACCTGCTGGCGCAGCGGTTCGGTGACACGGGCCAGTTCGTCGGCGGTCGGCGGGTTGGCGATGAGGTCCTGCGCGATCTCCTCGGCGGTCTGGTAGAACACGTCGACCGACTTGGGATCGACCTGCGCGACCGCCGTGATTGCCCCGCCCGCCTGGAGATCGACCGGCCAGGTCGAATAGACATAGGGCGAATAGGCAACGCCCAGCTTCTCGCGCACCGCATCGATCAGGCGGTTGGTGAAGAGCTGGGTGAGGATTTCCAGCTGGCGCGATTCGCGGATTTCCAGGGTACCCCCGCCGGTTGGCCAGGAGAGCACGGCGGCGGCCTGGTCGGGATCGCCATGGTGGTGCAGGACAACAGGCTTCGTACTGGGCTGTGCCGCCGCGATATCAGGCGCCGTCGCGGTGCTGCGCGCGTCCTCGCGCGGCTTGAGAGCGCCAAAGGTCTTCTCCAGCGCGGCAATCGCGGCCGCCTTGTCGAAGTCCCCGTAGATCTGCACTTCGACCGGCCCTTCGGCGAGCGCCTTGGACCACACGCGCTTGAAGCCCTCGGGTGTCGCCTTGTCGATCTCGGGGGGCGTGGGCGTGGCAAAGCGCGCGTCCTTGCCGTGCTGGTAGTAGGCGAGGTCGCGGCTGAGGATACCCTGCGGCGAAGTGGCGAACGTATCGTACTGGATCTTGGCCGCGGCCTTGGCGCGGCGCAGCGGGTTCTCGTCCCAGCGCGGCAGGTCGAGCTTGGCCGCGAAGAGATAGAGCTGATCCTCCAGGTCCTGCGGGCGGGTCTCGGCCTTGAGCTGGAAGGCGGCGTCATCGACGGTGAACTCGAAGCCCATCTTGCGGCCCGTCGAGATCACGTCGAGATCGTCGAGCCCCAGCGTTGCCAGGCCCGATCCCACCAGCGCGTACTCGCCCAACGTCAGGTAGGGCGCGTCCTCGGGCGCGATCGAGCGCGTGCCGCCCCCAAAGCGCACCTTGGCGACGACGCGGCCCGGCTCCTCGGCGACCGGCCAGAGCAGCGCCTTCACGCCATTCGCAAAGGTCAGCTCCTCGATGTCGAGAAGGCCGGTGGGCTGGTCGGCGATGGGAGCGGCCGGTGTGCCGATGGCGGGCAGCGTGTCGAACGAGACCGGCTCGGCGTTGGCGACCCGGCGCGCGGTGGCGTCAGGCTCGACCGGCGCGATGAGCGCGTCGCGAAGGGCGCTCGCGGTAACCTTGCCCTCCTCCTGCGTGGTGAAGAGCGCGCGCGTCACGGTGCCCGCGAAGAGGCCACGGGTGTGGTCGAGCACCGCTTGCGGGGTGAACAATGCGCGCGATTCGCGGAAGATGCGCAGTACGTCCTTGGGCGAGGCGACCGTCTCGCGGATGTCGAGCGCGTTGACGAGATCATCGGCGAGCTGGGATCCGGGCAGGATCCGCTCCTGCTCGACCGGGACCTGGAAGGCGACGTCGAGCTCGGCCACCTCGCGGTCGATCTCCTCCTGCGTGGGCGCGCGGGTCATGGCATCGGCAATCACCCCGCGCACGTCCTTCAGCGCCTCCTTCCAGTCATCGCCCAGCGGCGTGACCGACATGAAGGTGACATCGGCGCTGCGCGAGATCTTGTCGGTGTTGACCGAGGCCGAGAGGAAGCTGCCCCCGGCGCGCGCGCGGGTTTCGAGGCGCCGGTTGATGATCGCCTGGGCAATCGCGTCGGTCATCAGCCCCTGGTTGTAGGGGATATTGTCGACGACCTGGTTCCAGGGCCGCAGCGTCGCCACCAGAAGCGAGGGCGGCAGGTCGGGCTCGACCAGCACGCGGGTCTCGCCCACGGGCGCGAGTTCGCGGTTGTTGCCGGCAAAGCCCTTGGGCGCGGCGGGTTCGCCAAAGCTCGGCGCCTTGGCCTTCTCGCCCTTGGCCTGCCAGTCGCCGAACCACTTGCGCACGTAGCCCTCCAGCATCGCCGGGTCGGCATCGCCCGCGACGATCACGGTGACGTTGTCGGGCCGGTACCAGCGCTTGTAGAACGCGCGCACGCTCTCCTGTGTCGCGGCATTGAGCGATTCGAGCGTGCCGATGGGCTGGCGTTCGGCGAGCGGCTGGCCTTGGTAAAGCGTCTCCTGCATCGCGTTCTGGACGCGCAAGGCCGCGCCGCCGCGCTCGCGCATCTCGGCGAGCACGATCGGGCGATCCTGCTTCAGATTGTCGGCCGAAAGCGTGGGCGCGGTGACCATGCCCGACATCAGCTTGAAGGTCTCGTCGAGCGAGGTGGGCGTCGCGTTAGGCAGGTCGAGCTTGAACACGGTCTGCGTCGCCGAAGTTACCGCGTTGGTGTCGGTCCCGAAAGTCGCGCCCAGCCGCTGGAAGGCGGCGATGGCCTGGCCCGAAGGGATGTACTTCGACTGGCGAAACAGCATGTGTTCCAGGAGATGCGCATAGCCGCGCTCGGCGTCGGTCTCGTAGAGCGAACCGGCATCGACGCGCACGCGGATCGAGACCTGGCCGGGCGGCACGCCGTTCTTGCGCACCGCATAGCGCAGGCCGTTGTCCATCTCGCCGAAGTGCCAGGCCTTGTCGTGCGGGATGTTGCTGCCGCGGTAGAGCCAGGGGTCCTCCTCGTTCGTCTGCAGGACCGGCGCGGGCGGGGCTTCGGGGACCGCGCCCTCGGCGGGAACAGGAGCCGTGGGAGCCTCCTGCGCGGATGCGGACGAGACAGGGGCCTGGAGCAGGAAGGCAAGACAGGCGAGCGAGCTGACGGCGCGCGAAATAGTGGTCATTGCCAAGGCTATAGGATGCGGGCGGATTAAGGGCCAGTGAATAGAGCGCCGCGCGCACCTGCTCCGGGCATGCACAAATATCACCTTTAACCTTTATAACCGGCGACTTGATTGAGATCGGCCGCAATCTGTGACGCCCACAGCCCCCGGACAAAACGTCCCGCCCGCGCCCCACGACTTGATTAAAAGCCCCAAAAGCCTAAATCGCGGGCATCATGTTTATTGAAACCGAAACGACTCCCAACCCCGCCACGCTCAAGTTCCTGCCTGGTCGGGAAGTCATGGCCGAAGGCACGCGCGAGTTTACCTCGCCCGAGGACGCGGCCGCCTCGCCGCTCGCCGAAGCGCTGTTTGACCTGGGCGACGTCACCGGCGTCTTCTTCGGCCACGGCTTCATTTCGGTCACCGCGGCGCCCGGCGTCGAGTGGCCCAGCCTCAAGCCGCAGGTCGTCTCGATCCTGCTCGACCACTTCGTCTCCGAAGCGCCGCTGTTCCGTCAGAGCGGCAACGGCATCGCCGTCCCGCCCGAGAGCGAGGATGCGGACCTGGGCGATGATCCGGCCGATGCGGACATCATCGACCAGATCAAGGACCTGATCGAGACCCGCGTGCGCCCGGCCGTGGCCAACGATGGCGGCGACATCGTCTACCGGGGCTTCCGCGAAGGCGTGGTCTACCTCTCGATGCAGGGCGCCTGCTCGGGCTGCCCGTCCTCGAGCGCGACGCTCAAGCACGGCATCGAAAGCCTGCTCAAGCACTACGTGCCCGAAGTGAGCGAGGTGCGCGCGGCCTGATCGGCCGCCCCTTCCCACCTTTCCCCGACAACAACAAAGTCAGCCCGCCCGCGTGTCGCCCTCGCCCTCCCCGTCGCCTGCCGCCAACCCGGCGCGCACCCTCGTCATCGACAGCGCCACGGCGGCCTGTTCCGTGGCCCTTCTGGAAGGCAATACGCTGATCGGCGGGACGTTCCGCGTCCTCGGGCGCGGCCACGCCGAGGCGCTGGTGCCGATGATCGCGGACCTGCCCGAACGCGGAAAAGCCAACCGCATCGCGGTCGCGCTCGGCCCGGGCAGCTTTACCGGCGTGCGCGTGGGCCTTGCCGCCGCGCGCGCCCTGGCGCTGGCCTGGGGGGCCGAGATCGTGGGCTATCCCACCCTCGCGCTGGTTGCGGCCATGGCGCGCGAGGCCTTCGGCGAAGGCCCGCTAGACGTCGCCATGACCGGCGGACACGGCGAATGGTTCGTCGAGAGCTTCGATGCCGCGGGCGAGAGCACCGCGCCGCTCGCCTCGCTCAAGCCCGAGGCTGCCGCCCAGGCCCTCACCGCCCAGCGCATCACCGGCAACGAGGCCGAAGCGCTCGTCGCCGCGCGCGGCCACGGCACGGCCCAGCCCCTGCTCCCCGATGCGCGCGCCTTCGCGGCCCTCCCGGCCGTCCACCTGACCCGTGACATCAGCCCGCTTTACGGCCGCGCGCCCGATGCGCGCTTGCCCGGCGGCAAGATGCCCGGCTAGTCTGCGCACTCCTGAACACAAGTAGTCCCCGGCAGCAGGATCCCATGACCGAAGACCTCGACAAGTTGATGGAAGTCATGACCGCGGCCTTCGACCCGCTATACGGGGAAGCCTGGACCCGGCGCCAAGTCGAAGACGCGCTACTTTTTGGGCATACGTACTACAGCCTTGTCGATGCCCACGGGAATGCCCCTAGCGCAAAGACCCCTGCGGCCGGGTTCACGCTCTCGCGCCACGGCTTCGACGAAGAAGAACTTCTCCTCCTGGCCGTAATTCCGCAGGAACGTGGGAAAGGCCTCGGCAAAATTCTTCTCGAATTACTTAGCGATTCCGCTAAACATCGCGGTGCGCAACGGCTGTTGCTGGAAATGCGAAAGGGAAATCCTGCCGAATCCCTTTACAGCGCATTCGGTTTCTACCAGATCGGGGAACGCCCCGATTACTACCGTTTATTATCGGGAGAGCGCGTCAACGCGATTACATTCGCGCGCGACCTCTGAATTTAAATTGGGCAGATTCAAGGTTTCAATCCATTTTGGCAGCAAGAAGGCCAAAACAACTTACGATACTACTTGAAACATTGGCTCATTTGATCCATTGCATCTCTCGGCAAGTCACAGATGTGTCGGCCAACGAATGAATGCCTCAAGGTCGCTATAGAGGAAAATATAATGGAAACTGTTCAGCCCGACATGAGCGAAACGCTCATCACCCTCACTTCCGACATTGTTGCCGCACATGTCAGCAACAACAGCGTAACGGTCGATGATCTCCCCTCGCTGATCAACAATGTTTACGGCGCACTTGCCGGTCTTGGCGGCACCGCTGCCGTGGAAGAAGAAAAGCCCGAGCCCGCCGTTTCGGTTCGCGCCTCGATCAAGCCCGACTACATCGTCTGCCTTGAAGACGGCAAGAAGCTCAAGATGCTCAAGCGCCACCTGATGACGCACTACAACATGACCCCGGAAGAGTACCGCGCGCGCTGGAACCTGCCCGCCGACTACCCGATGGTCGCCCCCAACTACGCCGAAAAGCGTCGCGAACTCGCGAAGAAGATCGGCCTGGGCCGCAAGCCCAACGCCCGCCGTGGCCGCAAGCCCAAGGCGGTGGCTGCCTGATAGGCGCCAGCAACGGAAAAGAGGGTACGCCTGAACCTTGCTCCCCCCACCTCGCCCGGCCCGACCTTACCGGGCGAGAACAGTGCAAACGTTCGCCGTCCCCCTTTCCCCTTTCCCGATTCTTTTGGTATCGGGACGACACCGGCCCCCTGTGGCCGGTGTTTCCTTTTGAATAAGACAGGTCAGACGTGAGCCAGCCCATCGACATTGAAGCCCTTTGCGCCGAGCGTGGCCTGCGGATTACCGAACAGCGGCGCGTGATCGCCAAGGTTCTGTCCGAGAGCACCGACCACCCCGACGTCGAGAAGCTGCACGAACGCGCCACCGCGATCGATCCGGGCATCTCGATCGCCACGGTCTACCGCACCGTGCGCCTGTTCGAGGAAGCGGGCATTCTCGACCGCCACGACTTTGGTGACGGACGCGCCCGCTACGAGGCCGCTCCCGAAGCCCATCACGACCACATGATCGACGTTGAAACCGGCGCCGTGGTCGAATTCGTCGACCCCGAACTCGAAGCCCTCCAGAAGCAGATCGCCGAGAAGCTGGGCTTCCGCCTCGTCGATCACCGCATGGAACTGTTCGGCGTCAAGCTCGACCGTGACGAGGGCTGATACCCCAGCCCTTGCCCCCTTTCCCGCGCGTGCCGGCCCACCCGGCCAGCCGCGCGGACCGGGCCGCTGAGCCCGTGACCTCCCCCGCACACGACACCGAGCCGGGCGCCGCCTGGCCCCGTCCGCCCGTGCTGGGCTGGCCGCTGATTGCCCTGCGTCTCGGGGCGCTCCTCATCAGCCTGATCGTCGCGGTGGCCGCCTACTATGTCTTCGCGCTGTTCACGCGCCACAATCCCGTACCGCCCCTCTTCCTGCGCACGCTGGGCGCCATCGCAGGGCTGCGCCTGCGCGTGAAGGGCACCTTGCCGGGCCGGGGCGAGACCGCGATCTTCCTCTCCAACCATATGTCCTGGCTGGATATTCCAGCGCTTGCCGGCACGACGGGCTGCGCCTTCGTGGCCCACGACGGCCTCTCCGTCTTCGCCCCCTTACGGCGCCTGTGCGAGATGAACGACACCGTCTTCATCGCCCGCCACGACCGCCGCTCGGTCGCGCAGCAGGCCGAGCAAGTGCGCACCGCCCTGGCCGAAACCGGCAGCCTCACCCTCTTCCCCGAAGGCACGACGAGCGACGGGCGCGGCCTGCTCCCGTTCAAGTCCTCGCTGCTCTCCCCGCTCGAAACCGACCTGGCCCACGTTGCGATCCACCCGGTCTGGCTCGACTACGGCCCGCAGCCCGAAAAGGTCGCCTGGGTGGGTGACGAACCGGGCCTGGGCAACGCGCTGCGCATCCTCGCGCGCACACGCCCGATCCCGGTGACCATCCACGTCCTCCCGGCCCTGACGCGCGAGGAGCGCACCAGCCGCAAGACCATCGCGCAGGCCGCGCGATCGCGCATCGCGGCGGTGCGTGGAGTTGTTGAGTAAGTAGAAGAGATTTCCGAGGGCCATCGCCCTCGGGCTCCCCGAACTGTCGAGCGCAGGTGTGCCGGGTGTCGCGGCTCGAGGGGGATAGGGGAAATCGGATTGAGGGGCTTTGCCCCTCTATATCCTCTGCCACACCCTCACGCGTCATGCGCTCCGATCCAGGCCCAAGCTGCGCAAGACGGTTCCGGGGTCAAGGGGTAATAACCCCTTGAATCATTACCTTCTTCTTCCACGAAAAAGGGCGCAGCAGACCAAGATCCACCGCGCCCTTTTCAAGAACCGACTGCGCTCAGCGCGTGGCGTTGTAGGCGATCTGTTCATCGTTGAGCTGGAAGCCGACGAGCACCTCGAAGGTCGCGCGTGTCACGGCCGCGCGCACGGTCGGATCGGCGAGCGGGTCGAGCGCGGCGTCCTGATCACCCGGGCGGCGCTTGGCGGTGATGCGGTCACGCACTTCGGGGGGCAGCGTGGCCGCGCCGCGGTCGATGAAGGCCGAGCCGTTCGCGGTCGCCTCGGCGCGCGCTTCGCCGTCGGCGAACTGGAGCGTCACCTGGCCGATTCGCTTGCTCACCACCGAGTTGCCGCCCTGCAGCACGGTGACGAAGTAGGGGAGCGTCACGCGGCGCGCACCGTTCGTGTCGCTGCGCTGGGCGCGCACGAGGAAGTTGACCTGGCTGGTCACCTTGTCGGTGCCTTCGCCGCACTGCGCGCGCACCTGCGTCATCGTCGCGGTGACGTCGATGTTGTCGGCGGTCTTGGCGCCTCCGGGCCCGAAAAGCGTGATGTCGCCGGTGTAATCGGGGATCCCGACGGCCGGGCAGGCGCTGCGCACAGCGGTGATCCCGACGCCCGAGTTCAGAACGATCTCACCTTCCGACTTGCAGGCGCTGAGGGCCGTCGCGGCCGCGGCGGAGAACAGGACTGTGGCGGTCAGGCGGCGTGCATTCATCATGACATCCCTTGAGTGGCGTGCGCTTGCCCTAGCGATGCAAGCGGCAAAGCGCTAGAGGGCGCAGTATGAACGCGCCCTTTCCATCCCCGGCCGAGTCCGCGCCCGCCTCTAGCGACGCTGCGTCGACCAAGGCCCCGCTCCGTCTCTTCATTGCCGCCCCGCGCGGCTTCTGCGCCGGTGTCGACCGCGCCATCGAGATCGTCGAGCGGGCGATCGAGAAATACGGCCCGCCCGTCTACGTGCGCCACGAGATCGTCCACAACCGCTTCGTGGTCGATGGCCTGAAGGCCAAGGGCGCGATCTTCGTGGAGGAACTCGACGAAGTGCCCGACGGGGTTCCGGTGATCTTCTCCGCGCACGGCGTGCCCAAATCGGTGCCGGCAGCGGCCACCGAGCGCGGCCTCGACTGGCTCGATGCGACCTGCCCGCTGGTCTCCAAGGTCCACCGCCAGGCCGAGCGCCAGATCGCGGATGGGCGCCACATCCTGTTCATCGGCCACGCCGGCCACCCCGAAGTGATCGGCACCTTCGGTCAGGTCCCCGAAGGCGGCATGACGCTCGTCGAGACGGTCGAGGACGTCGCCGCACTGGACTTTCCGGCCGACGCGGAGCTGGCCTACCTCTCGCAGACCACGCTCTCGGTGGACGATACGGCCGCGATCATCGCCGCGATCCAGGCCCGCTACCCCAAGGTGGCCGCGCCCAAGGCCGAGGACATCTGCTATGCGACCTCGAACCGCCAGGCCGCGGTCAAGCGCGTCGCGCCCGACTGCCAGCTGATGTTCGTGATCGGTGCGCCCAACAGCTCCAACTCGCTGCGCCTGGCCGAAGTCGCCCAGCGTTCGGGCGCCTGCGCGCAGCTCATCCAGCGCGCCAGCGACATCGACCCGGCCTGGCTGGAGGGGGTCGATACGGTGGGCCTGACCGCTGGTGCCTCGGCGCCCGAATCGCTGGTCAACGAAGTGATCGCGCGCCTCAAGGAACTGCGCGACGTCAGCCAACAGGAATTCGTCACCGCCACCGAAACGATCAGCTTCAAGCTGCCCAAGCAGCTGACCACCTGAGCCGCGCGCCCAGCCAAGCCCAGCAAAGCCAACGAGCATAAAGACAAAGACATGGCCGTTTACACACGAATCGGCGCGGAAGACATGGCCGCGATCGTCGACGCCTTCGACGTGGGCACCCTGCTTTCCGCCAAGGGCATCGCCGAGGGCGTCTCGAACAGCAACTGGCTGCTGGAGGCCCAGCGCGGCGAGGAAGAACCGCGCCGCTTCATCCTCACGATGTACGAGGAGCGCACCGACGTCGAGGACCTGCCCTTCTTCCTCGACCTGCTCGACCACCTCGCCGCCAACGACTGCCCGGTGCCGCGCACGATCCATGACCGTGAGGGCGCCAGCCACCGCTTCCACGAAGGCAAGGCGCTTGCCCTGATCGAGTTCCTGCCCGGTGTCTCGGTCACCGAGCCCACCGCAGGCCAGGCCCGTTCGGTCGGCGCTGCGCTCGCCAAGGTCCACCTCGCCGCCGCCAGCTTCCCGGCGCGGCGCACCAACACCATGGGCCTTGCCCGGTGGAACCAGCTTCTCACCGACTGCGGCGAGGAAGGCCTCAACCTCATCCACCCCGAGCTGGCCCGCATCGTCAAGCGCGAGCTGACCAGCCTGACTCTGGGCTGGCCGCTCGGCCTGCCCGAGGGCGTGGTCCACGCCGACCTCTTCCCGGACAACGTGCTGATGCTGGGCGAGGAAGTCACCGGCCTCATCGACTTCTACTTCGCCTGCACCGACATCCTGGCCTACGACGTTGCCGTGACCCACGCGGCCTGGTGCTTCAGCGACGACGGCACGCGCTTCGATCCCGAGATCTCGCGCGCGCTTCTGGAAGGCTACGAAAGCGTACGCCCGCTCTCGGACGAGGAGCGCGCCGCGCTCCCGCTGCTCGCCCGCGCCGCCTCGATGCGCTTCCTGTCCACGCGCGCCTATGACTGGATGAACACCCCCGAGGACGCGCTCGTCACCCCCAAGGACCCGCTCGCCTTCGCGCGGCGGCTCGACTTCTACGCCAGCCCGGAAAACCGCGACCTCTTCGCGAAGGAGGGCTGAGGCGATGAAGAAGATCGAAATCTTCACCGACGGCGCCTGCAAGGGCAATCCCGGCCCCGGTGGCTGGGGCGCGCTCCTGCGCATGGGCGAGCACGAGAAGGAAATGTCGGGCTCGGAAGCCGAGACGACCAACAACCGCATGGAGATGACCGCGGTCATCAAGGCGCTCGAAGTGCTCAACCAGCCCTGCGAGATCGTGCTGTGCACCGACAGCAAGTACGTCATCGACGGGATCACCAAGTGGGTCCATGGCTGGCAGAAGAAGGGCTGGGTCAACGCCGCCAAGAAGCCGGTCGCCAACGACGATCTGTGGCGCGAGATGCTGGCCGCGACCAAGCCGCACAAGATCACCTGGCAGTGGGTGCGCGGGCACAACGGCCATGCGGAAAACGAACGCGTCGACCAGCTCGCCAGCGACGCGGCCAAGTCGGTGGCCTGAGAGCCACGGGACAGGCGCCCGCGCGCGGGCCCACAGCGGGCGATTGCACGCGCTGAAATTTCGTTGCGCAAAACGCAACCTATCGCAGAGTCGGCCCTCGCGATCCCCGGATTCGCGGGGGTCTTGCGTTTCCTGCCCCACCTTCGGGCCCTGTTGCCCGCACGACACGAAATTTCTTTGGCCTCTCCCGAAGACGCGAGGCCCGCACTCCGCCTCCGATATGCCGCAAGTGCGAAGGTTTTCGCTGCATTTGCGAAATTGCAAGTCACTCGTGCGCTATATGCAACTGCCCCCACCTTCTAAGGGCGCCCCGATCGGCCCATAATCAGGGGCATGGTGAAGCTGATCACATCGCATGTGCAGAACGAACTGCGCGAACTGACCCGTCCGGGCCCCCGCATGGCCGACGAGATCGCCTGCGTGCTCTCGGTCATGCTGGCCATCGTGCTGGCCCAGCTTGCCGATGCGCGCATGGTCAACTGGGCGGCAGTCTCCGCACTGGTACTCCTGAAGAGCGACACCCTGGAAACGCTGCTGCGCGGCGCGATGCGCATGGTCGGCACGCTGGCGGGCGGCGCGCTCGCGCTGATGTTGGCGCCGCTGGCCCTGCACTCGCTCGTCGTCGCCGTGCTGAGCGCAGGCCTCGTGGGCGGTATGGGCCTTTACGGCATGCTGACGGGCCGCCGCGCCTACGCCTGGTTCCTGTTCGGCCTGACCTTCGAGATCGTCCTTCTCGACAAGCTCGCCAACCCCGACCTTGCCACTTTCGAGCTGGCCTTCACCCGCGTCATCGAAGTGGGCGCGGGCACGCTGGCCTGCGTCGTGGTGAGCCTGGGCGCCGCGCTCATCTCGGGCAAGGACTGGCTCGCCAACCGCAAGGCGCGCCCGGAGCGCATGCGCTGGAACGCGACCGCCGCGCGCCACGCCGCGCAGACCGGCATCGCGCTCGCGGCGCTGCCCCTCCTCTACCACTTCGTGAAGGTGCCCGAACTGACCCAGGCCGCGATCACCATCATGGCGGTGATGATCGTGCCGGTCGCCGGGCTTGGCCAGAGTGGGCTTGTCCCCGTCAGCCGCCGCCTCCTGCACCGCGCCATCGGCTGCGTCGCAGCCGGGCTGCTGGCCATCGGCCTCCTGGTCCTTGCGCATGGCAATGTCGCGGTGATCATCGCGGGCACCTGCTTTGGCCTGTTCCTGGGCCGTCACCTGGAAACGGGCGGCAAGGCGACGCAGTACGTGGGCCTGCAATTCTCGATTGCACTCCTCACCGCGCTCGTGCCCGACAGCTACAGCCA
Source organism: Novosphingobium profundi (assembly GCF_020524485.1). Taxonomy (GTDB): domain Bacteria; phylum Pseudomonadota; class Alphaproteobacteria; order Sphingomonadales; family Sphingomonadaceae; genus Novosphingobium; species Novosphingobium profundi_A. The sequence continues at coordinate 215,375 of NZ_JAIVLF010000007.1, forward strand.
GATCGAGGCCGGGGTCGCGATGGAACGTCTGCTGGGCATTGCTGTCGGCATGGCCATGCTCGAACCCGCGCTGCTGTCCTGGCACTTCATCGCCAAGCGCCTCCACAGCGCGTCGGCCGAAAAGGCCAAGGCCACGACGCCCGCCGCTGCGGCCTGACCTCTCAGCTAAAACGTAAAGGGCTGTAGGGCGCCGGATCGACCGCGCCCGCAGCCTCGCCCAGCAGCAGCCGCGCGGCGAGATCCGCGCCGGCAGGGGCGGTCTGGATGCCAAAGCCCCCCTGCCCTGCGCACCAGAAGAAGCCTTCCACCTCCGCGTCGAAACCGTAGACCGGCAGCCGGTCGGGCGCGAAGGAGCGCAAGCCCGCCCAGCGGTGCTCGACACGCGCGATGCGCCAGTCCACCACCTTCTCGAAGCGGTCGATGGCCAGCGCGATGTCGAGCTCTTCGGGCGCGGCATCGCACGGGGCGCTGGGCGTCTCGTCATGCGGGCTCAGCCACAGGCGTCCGTTCTCGGGCTTGAAGTAGAAGCCACCGGCAATGTCGAGGACAAGCGGCAGGTCCTCGGGCACCGGCGCATCCAGCACGAGTTGGGCAATGGTACGCCGAAGCGGCGTGATGCCGAGCCCGCGTGCCCCAGCCATCTGCGCCACGCTGTCCGCCCAGGCGCCCGCCGCGTTGACAAGAATGCCCGCCTCCAGCGTGCTGCCGTCGGCGAGGTCCAGACGCCATCGGCCCTGCTCCCGGCGCGCGGCGCGCAAGGAAGCCCGGCAGCGGATCGGCGCGCCCGCCTGGCGCGCGGCGGCCAGATAATGCTGGTGGAGACGCGCCACATCGATGTCGCAAGTCGTGGGCTCGAGCGCGCCGTGCGTCCACGCGGGCCTGAGGCCCGGAATGCGGCGTGCGATCTCCTCGCGGCCAAGCTCCTCGACCTCGACCTCCATCGCGCGGAAGGTCTGCGCGAAGGCGGCGACCTCCTCCCGCTGATCGGCGCGGCCGATGGTGAGGCCATGGCGCGGGGTGAGAACACCCAGGTCATGGAGCGCCGGGCCCGATGCGGCGGTCAGCGGCTGTACGCCCGGCCCGCCATAGCTCTCGACCCAGAACGCGGCCGAGCGGCCCGTCGCATGGTAGCCGGGCGCATCCTCACCCTCGACGAGGCAGACCTTGGCGCCCCCCCGGGCGGCCAGCGCGGCGGCCAGCGAAGCACCGGCCATCCCCGCGCCGATGACGGCAATATCAAACTTCTGGGACATAGGGCTCAGCCCCTAGCCGGTGCGACCCGGTCCAGGAAAGCCTCGATTTCGGCAAGTGCATGTGCGCGCACCGGATCGGCCTCGCGCAGGATCTCGTGGGCGCAGCCCTCGTCGTAGGCGACGAGTTCACCGGCAGGCAGGCGCCCGGCTGCGCTGCGGATCGCGGGCCAGGAGACAAGGCCGTCGCGGCGCGTGGCGAGTATCTGCACAGGCTCGCGCACCTTTTCCAAGACGCCGCGCCGCTCCAGCGCGCGGATCGAGGCGATGGCCGCGCGAATCCAACCCCAGCTCGCCGGGCCCATGACGAGGCCAGGGCGCTCCTGGTACCACCACTGCTCATCGGCGTAGCGCGCGGCGTCGTGGGTGAGCAGGTGCTGGCGCGCGCGCTTGACCAGTTCGGGCCGCTCGCTCCCGCTCCAGGCGCGTGCCGTTCGCCCACGCACCGCACATATCGCCTGCGCGACAGGGGCTAGCAGGGCATTGGGCGCCCAGGTCGGATGGAGCCCGAGCATCGGCGCGGAAAGGACCACGGCATCGGGCGCGATGCGCTTTTCCGCGACCGCGCGCAGGACCAGGTTGCCACCCATCGAATGGCCGATGGCGACATGGGGGCCGGGCTGCGAAGCGACGAACTCCGTCCAGATCCCGGCGTAGTCGGCAAGCCAGGTCGCAAAGTCGTCGATATGGCCGGTCGTCGCATCGCCGCCCAGACGTCCGCTGAGGCCCTGTCCGCGCCAGTCCGCCGAGGTTACCGACCAGCCCGAATCGGCCCAATCGTTGAGCGATTCGAGCCACTTCTCGTAGCAGTCGCCCCGTCCGGGCATGAACAGGATCGCGCCGCGCCGCCGCCAGGACGTGCCCCGCGCCGGGATCTGGAGAACGCGGATTTCCCAGCCATCCGCGGCCGTCCAGCGCGATTCGCGGGCATCGGCCGGGACTGCGCGCCGAACCCGTGCGGCTGCGTCCGTCGCGTCAATCGAGTGGCTAATGGGGGACCTCGGGCAGGTAATTACGTTTTGGTAAGTGATGACCGCTAGACGAGGCCCTCCACAAGGGGGACTTCGATGCCAGGCGGCATATTTTCGTACGCTTTGATGGCGGCCTTGGCAACTGCCCTGCTGGTCGCCGCGATCACCGACATCAAACGCCGCGAGATAGATAACACGCTTAATCTTGCGATCGCGCTCGCCGCCCCGGTGTGGTGGCTGGCGACGGGCCTTGGCTGGTGGGACATGGGCCTCCAGCTGGTGCTCGCGCTTGTCACGTTCGTGGTCACCTGCGCCCTGTTCGTCGTGCGCCAGATGGGCGGCGGCGATGTCAAACTTTTAACCGCGCTCGCGCTCTGGTTTGCGCCCGCTCCCTTCCTGCAACTGGTCGTGCTGATGGCCTTGCTGGGCGGCGCGGGCTCGGTTGCGATGGCGGCTTGGAACCTCGACCGGCGCCCCGGCGAGGGCCTGCGCAGCGCGCTTGCGCTGGGCGCCTCGGCGCTCTGGGTGGGCGGCGCGCTCGCCGTCCTGACCGCGCTCGCCACCGGACGCCCGCTGCTTTCGGCCGCCGCACTGCAATCGATTCGCGCCTTTTTCCCCGCCGGATGGATCGTGGCGCTGATCGCCCTCCTCATTCTGGCCGGATTCGCGCTCGGCTTCGTGCACCTCGTGCGGCGCCAGAAATCGCGGATGCGCGTGCCCTACGGGGTCGCCATCGCGCTTGCGGGAGTCTGGGTCCTCGCCCAGCAGGCCCTGACGAGTGCGGCGGTGTCATCCACCGTAAACTAATCTCGATTGACCCGATTTTAACCAATTGTCCCGACAAGGTAACTCACCAAGATCGGATTTTCAGGGGGCTTGAACAGCCATGGATAGAAAGAAGCTGCTGCTGCTGGTCGTTGCGCTTTTCGTCGCAGCCGGCACCGCATTTGCAGCGCGCTCGATGTTTGCCGGAGCCTCGGCTCCCCAGGCAGAGGCCGTGGCGGTCAAGCCCGCAGGGCCCAAGGTCCTCGTCGCCCAGCGGGCGCTTCCGGTGGGGACCATCCTCACCGCCGATTCGATGTCCTTCCAGGACTGGCCCGCCGAACTCGTGAAGGACGTCTACTTCCTCGACGGCGAGGCGGACATGTCCAAGCTCCTGGGCACCGTCGTGCGCTACCCGGTCACCGCCGGGCAGCCGGTCACCCAGGGCGCGCTCGTCGCGCCGGGCGACCGCGGCTTTCTTGCCGCCGCGCTCGGCCCGGGCATGCGCGCGGTCACCATCTCGGTCTCGGCCAAGACCGGCGTGGGCGGCTTCATCTTCCCGGGCGACCGGGTCGACATGATGCTCACCCAGCAGGTCAAGGGTGAAGGCGAACCGCTCAACACCACCGAGACGATCCTGCGCAACCTGCGCGTGCTCGCGACCGACCAGACCACCAACAACGAGGTCGAGGACGGCAAGACCGTGGTCCGCGCCTTCCGCACGGTCACGCTCGAGGTCACGCCGCGCATCGCCGAGAAGATCTCGGTCGCCGAGGAAATCGGTGCGCTCAGCCTTTCGCTGCGCTCGATCGCGGACAACCAGGGCGAATTCGAACGCATCCTTGCCAGCGGCGAAGTCGACGTGCCCGAGGGCGCGACCAAGGAGCAGGAGGAAACCCTCATGCGCCAGGCCATGACCCGCCCGATCGAGGGCAACACCACTTACGTCACCGGCGGCGACGTCTCGCGCTTCCAGCGTTCGAGCCGTCCCGCGCCCCAGGGCTCGGGCTCGGGGCCGATGACCTCCGCGCCGCGCATGGCCGGTGGCCCCGCCGCCGCGCCGCAGGGCTACACGGGCCCCGTGGTGCGCGTCACCCGCGGCAAGGTCACCACCGCCGAACCGGCCGGAAAGTAAGCACCATGACCGCACGCACATTCCGCCAGTCCGCGCGTCACGCCGACGCCGGCCACCCGGCAACCGCAAAGGGCCCAGCCATGAAGCGCCGCCTCTTCCCCTCCCTGCTCCGCGCGACCTACCTGGTCGCCCCGCTGGCCGCCCTTGGCGCGCTCGCACCGGTCGCTCCGGCCGCGGCCCAGTCGATCTCGACCCCGGCGCAGGACATCGCCCTCTCGATCGGCAACGGCCAGCTCGTCACCGTTCCGGGCACGATGGCCGACGTCTTCGTCGCCAACGAGGCGATCGCCGACGTCCAGGTCAAGTCGACCAACCAGCTCTACGTCTTCGGCAAGGGCGGCGGCACGACCACGGTCTACGCCAGCAACCGTGCAGGCCAGGTGATCTGGTCGGCGAACGTGCGCGTCGGCTCGAACTTCGACAGCGTCGATTCGATGCTGCGCCTGGCCATGCCCGAGGCCAAGATCACCGTCTCCTCGATGGGCACCAACACCTTCCTCCTCACCGGCACGATCAAGTCGCCCGAGGACGCCGCCGAGGCCGAGCGCCTGGTCCAGGCCTACGTCGGCGACGCCGCCAACGTCATCAGCCGCCTGCGCACGGCAACGCCCCTGCAGGTCAACCTGCAGGTGCGCATCGCCGAAGTCAGCCGCTCGCTGGTCAAGACCATCGGCACGCGCCTGACGACGATGGACGCGACCGGCGGCTTCAAGTTCGGCATCGGCCAGAACGCCCCGATCGCAAGCAACGGCATTTTCGCGCCGGGCCGCGCGCTGGGGGTCGACAACATCCCCACGGTTCCGGCGATCGATCCCAATTCGGGCGATATCATCGAAGTCCCGGGCACCTCGGTCAACCAGTTGGGCACCGGCACGACGCTGGGCATGGCCGGGCGCCTGTTCGGGCTCGACATCCTGGGCGCGCTCGATGCAGGTGAGACCGTGGGTCTTGTCACCAGCCTCGCGCAGCCCAACCTGACCGCGCTTTCGGGCGAGACCGCCGAGTTCCTTGCGGGCGGCGAATTCCCGATCCCGATCAGCCAGGGCCTGGGCGCCACCTCGATCGAGTACAAGAACTACGGCGTCAGCCTCAGCTACACGCCCACCGTACTCGCCAACGGGCGCATCTCGCTGCGCGTGCGCCCCGAGGTCTCGGATCTTTCGAGCCAGGGCTCGGTGACGCTCAACGGTTTCGAGGTTCCCTCGCTGACCACGCGCCGCACCGAGACCACGGTCGAACTGGGTTCGGGGCAGAGCTTCATGATCGCAGGGCTGCTCAGCAACAACAGCACCAACTCGATTACCAAGATGCCCGGCGCCGGCGACATCCCCATCCTGGGTTCGCTGTTCCGCTCGACCAACTACAACCGCGGCGAGACCGAACTGGTCATCGTCATCACCCCGTACCTGGTGAAGCCGGTCGATCCCTCGCAGATCGTCCTGCCGACCGATGGCTACAGCGCCCCCAACGAGCTGCAGCGCCTGCTCGGCAACCAGCAGAGCGACGGCTCGGGTCCCACCCAGCGTCCGGGCCCCTCGCGCGGGGCAGCCCCTGCCCCGGCACCCGGCGTCGACGTCGGCGCGCTTGGCGCCACGCCCCAGGCACAGCCGCAGCCGCGCCCGCGCACACGTACGGCCGCTGACGACACCGCCAAGCCCGGCTTCACCCTCAAGTGAGAGAGCTGACCACCATGCGCATGTCTTTTCCCACCCGCGCCCGTCCGCTCGCCGCCGGCGCCCTCGTTCTCGCTCTTGCCCCCGCGCTTGCCGGGTGCATGGGCGGTGTCCCGACCAACCGCACGATGTATTCCGAGCACCAGCCCGTGGTGCAGCAGGTCAACTACACGCTCGACCTCAATGCCGACGGCGGCGGCCTCGCCTATGGCGAAGCCCAGCGCCTTTCGGGCTGGCTCGATGCGATGGACCTGAAGTACGGCGACAAGCTCTACGTCGATGACCCGGCCACCAGCGCCGCCGCGCGCCAGGCCATCGCCGCGCTCGCCGAGCGCCGCGGCATCCTCATGGCCGAAGGCGCGCCGATCACCCAGGGCTACATCCAGCCCGGCACGCTGCGCGTGGTGATCGCACGCATGCAGGCCTCCGTGCCCAGCTGCCCCGAGTGGACAAGCAACTCCGACTTCAACCCGGGCAACGGCCTTTCCAGCAACTACGGCTGCGCCACCAATTCCAACCTTGCCGCCATGGTCGCCGATCCCGAGGATCTGCTGCACGGCGCCGAGGGCACGGGCGAGACCAACGCGATGACCTCGACCAAGGCAATCCAGGCCTACCGCGAGGCCAAGCCCACCGGCAACGGCAACACCGTAACCACAGCCAGCACCACCACGGGAGGCCAGTGATGAACGCACCCTGGAAATCGGGAGGCGGCAATGGCCGCGACCAGTTCGCCGCCTACTTGTGCGACGAAGCCTCGCTCGACGTGATCCGCCCGATCGCGATGGAAATGGGCTGGCAGCCCGAGAAGTGCAACAAGGGTGGCCTGCGCAACGCCATCCAGTCGCTCTCGATCACCGCCTCGCCCAACATCCTGATGGTCGACCTGTCGGAAAGCGGCGACCCGCTCAGCGACATCAACGCGCTCGCTGAAGTGTGCGAACCGGGCACGATCGTGATCTCGGTGGGCCAGGTCAACGACGTGCGCCTCTACCGCGACCTCATCGCCAGCGGCATCCACGACTACCTCCTCAAGCCGCTCTCGCCCGCCCAGGTGCGCGACTCGCTGGCCCAGGCCCAGGCGGTCTACGCCGCACCCAAGAGCCATGACGGCGCGGGCGCGGGCCAGCATGTCTCGACCGCGGTGATCGGCACGCGCGGCGGCGTCGGCGCCTCGACCATCGCCACCTCGCTGGCCTGGCTGCTGAGCGCGGACAACAAGCTGCCGACCGCCCTGCTCGATCTCGACATCCACTTCGGGACCGGCGCGCTGTGCCTTGATCTGGAACCGGGCCGCGGCCTCACCGACGCGATCGAGAGCCCGAGCCGCATCGACGGCCTGTTCATCGAACGCGCCATGATCCGCGCCAACGACAACCTCGCGATCCTCTCGGCCGAGGCCCCGATCTCGAGCCCGCTGATGACCGACGGCGCGGCCTTCCTCCAGCTCGAGGAGGAATTCCGCGAGGCCTTCGAGGCCACCGTGATCGACATGCCGCGCAACATGCTCATCAACTTCCCGCAGCTGGTGACCGATGTGAACGTGGTCGTGCTGGTGACCGAGTACACCCTTGCCTCGGCGCGCGATTCGATCCGCATCCTCTCCTGGCTGCGCACCAACGCGCCCCAGGCGCGGGTGATCGTGGTGGCCAACAAGGTCCAGTCCGCAGTCAGTGAGATCGGCAAGGCCGACTTCGAGGCCTCGATCGAGGCCAAGGTCGCGCTCACCATCCCCTACGACGCCAAGGCCGCCGCGCTCGCCGCGAAGCTGGGGCAGACCTTTGCCGATGCCAACCGCACCACCAGGGCGGGCGCGGCGATGCGCGATCTCTCGCAGCTCATTCTCGAAGGTCGCGAGGACGTCCAGGAGGCGGGCGAGGGCAAGAAGGCTTCGCTCTTCGACAAGCTCGATCTCAAGTCGTTCATGTCGGGCATGGGCACCAAGAAGGCGAGCGCGCAGGCGCAGTGATGCTCCCGCTTACGGGGACGCGGCGCACGCACGTACGCGTTCCCGGCCGCAATGACGACGCAGTGACGTAAAGGACCGCAAAGGCGATGACCCCTCTTCAGCTCATCCTGTTCGCAGGCGGCCTCATGGGCGTGATGGTGCTTGTCTACCTTGCCTTTGCCGGCCCCTCGCCGAGCAAGGAGGGCGCGCGCCGCCTGAAGGCCGTGCGCTTTCGCCACTCGCAGAGCACGAACGACCGGGTCGAGGCGCAGATGCGCAAGGCCGTCGCCGCGCGGCGCCCCAAGATGCACCGTCTCGCCGGCTCGGGCTCGCAGCTCGAGGCGCTGGAACTGCGCCTGATGCGTTCGGGCCTGTCCTGGACCTTGTCGCAGTACCTCTATGGCTCGCTGGGCATTGCGGTGGTGGTGACCCTGCTCATCTACCTCAAGACCAGCGCGGTGCTGCTGGCGCTGGGCATCGGCCTGTTCGCCGGCGCCGGCATTCCGCACGTTGCCCTGAACATGATGATCAACAAGCGCACCAACAACTTCACCACCAAGTTTCCCGACGCCATCGAGCTTCTGGTGCGCGGCCTGCGCTCGGGTCTGCCCGTCACCGAGACGCTCACCGTCGTCGCGCAGGAAGTCCCGGGTCCGGTTGGCCAGGAGTTCAAGCTCATCACCGAACGCATCAAGATCGGCAAGACCATGGAGGATGCCCTCCAGGAGACCGCCGACCGTCTCTCGATCTCGGAATTCAACTTCTTCTGCATCACCCTCGCGATCCAGCGCGAGACCGGCGGTAACCTTGCCGAGACCTTGTCGAACCTCGCCGACGTGCTGCGCAAGCGCGCCCAGATGAAGCTCAAGATCCGCGCCATGAGCTCGGAATCGAAGGCTTCGGCCTACATCGTGGGCGCCCTGCCCTTCCTCGTCTTCGGCATGATCTGGATGGTCAATCCGGCCTACGTGGGCGAATTCTTCATCGACGAGCGGCTGATGGTCGCGGGCATGGGCGGCGCGGTGTGGATGGCAATCGGCGCCTTCATCATGGCCAAGATGGTCAGCTTCGAGATCTGAGCGAGGAACACGACCCATGCTCGAGCAACCCACCGGCCCTACCATCCTGGGCTTCGACGTCATCCTCGTCGGCACCTTCCTGGCGATGATCGCAGCGATGGCGACGATGTACGCCATCTACACCGCGCTCACCGTGCGCGACCCCATGGCCAAGCGCGTGCGCGCTCTCAACGCGCGCCGCGAACAGCTCAAGGCCGGTATCAGCACCGGCGCGCGCAAACGTCAAAGCCTCGTCAAGCGCAACGAGACGACCGACAAGATGGGCCGGATCCTGGCCAGCCTGAAGGTCCTGCAGGGCAGCCAGCTCAAGGAAATCCAGCAGAAGCTCGCCCATGCGGGCATCCGCGACAAGCAGTGGGCCGTCGCCGTCGTGTTCGGACGCCTGGTCCTGCCGATCCTGCTCGGCGGCACCGCCGCAATTGTCATCTATGGCATCGACTACTTCCCCGAATGGAGCAGTTTCAAGCGCTTCGGCGGCTTCGCCGCGATGCTGCTGGCGGGCTACAAGGGCCCGGACCTGTTCATTCAGAACATCGCCACCAAGCGTACCGACGCGATCCGCAAGGGCCTTCCCGACGCGCTCGACCTGCTCGTCATCTGCGCCGAGGCCGGTCTCACCGTCGATGCCGCCTTCGACCGCGTCGCGCGCGAACTGGGCCGCGCCTACCCGGAGCTGGGCGATGAATTCTCGCTCACCTCGATCGAGCTCTCGTTCCTCACCGAACGCCGCCAGGCCTTCGAGAACCTCGCCTGGCGTGTCGATCTCGACGCGGTGAAGGGCGTGGTGACGACGATGATCCAGACCGAGCGCTACGGCACCCCGCTCGCCTCGGCGCTGCGCGTGCTTTCGGCCGAATTCCGCAACGAGCGCATGATGCGCGCCGAGGAAAAGGCCGCGCGTCTGCCTGCGATCATGACCGTGCCGCTGATCCTGTTCATCCTGCCTACGCTCTTCGTGGTCATCCTGGGCCCCGCGGCCTGCTCGATCGCCGACGCCTTCGGCGGCGACTAGAACGCCCCCGCCCGACGCTCACGAAAAAGCCCCCTCCTCGCAATGTGCGTGGAGGGGGCTTTTTCGTGGGGATTGCGACGCGCGACGGAGCCATCAGAACAGGAAGTAGATGTCCCCATAGCCATAGTGGGTGTCGCCCCGGTCCTGCACCTTGGGCGCCCGCTTCAGGAACGCGCCCTTGTCGAGCCAGGCCGCGCCGAGATCGATCTTGATGCGCTTGGGAATGAGCCAGTAGCGCACGCGGGCCTGCAACTGGCTCCCTCCGTCGCGCCCACTGGCGCCGCTCGCATCACGAATGCCGGTAAAGGCGAAGGCATCGCCCGTGGAATCCAGCCACAATCGCCGCCAGTCGACGAAGGCGTCGAAGCGCTTGGACGGCGCGATTTCCGCCCGCACGCCCAGACTGCGAACATTGCTGTACCCCAGCGGACCATAGAGCGACGTCGGCCCCCAATCGCCCCGGCGTGGGCCATAGAGCGAATCGAAGCGTTCGTGGCGCGCCGTTCCCGCCTTGTCGCCGCTTGCCATGTCGGCCTGAAGCGAGAGCCGTGCGTCGAGCGATCCGGGCAGCGTATAGCCTGCCTCGCCATGGGCCATGTACGCACGCACCGGAACGCTGGGCGCGTCCTCGTCGCGCGACATGCGGATCCGCCCCAGCTGGAGCGCGGCTTCCAGTTCGAAATCCCAGCGCCCCGCCGCGGGCACCTGGAGACGCCCTCCAACGGTGCGCAAGTGCCGGTTGCGGGTCGCATGCGTGGCATCGTCGCGCTCGTCGAGCACGAAGGCATAGGCTTCCAGCGCCACAGGCCCCTGCTGCGCCGAGGCAAAGGCGCCCCAGAAGCGCAGGTCGAAGCCCTCAGTGTCCACCGACCAGGCGTTCGCGATGACCTCCCCCTTGGTGTCGGGATGGCGCTTGTCCGGCAGGGTGTAGAAGACGCTCAGGCGCGCCTTTCCTTCAGGGTCCTGCCAGTCGAGCCGGGCCCCGGTGAAGGCGTTGGCCGCGTTGCGCCAGCCCGGATCGCCGACAAGTCGCTTGCTACCAAAATTGAGAACCATGCGCCCGGCCGTCACCGAGACCTGGTCCGAAACGTCCAGTCCCACATAGAGTTGAGGGACCTGCAACGGGTCGATGTGCGCGGAACTGATCGGCGTATCGATATCGATGGCATAGCCGCGCGAATCGCGGATTTCGGCCCCCGCGCGAAACCGCCCCCGGGTGTACCTGGCCGCGATGCTTGTCCGTATCGTCACCGCATCGTCCGAGCGCGCGCCCGAACTGCGATAGGCATTGTCGTAAGCCTCGTACCGGAAGCGCACACTGCCCGAGAGGTCGAGTTCCCCTGCTCCCGCAGCCTCCTGCGCCAAGGCCGATGGACTGAAGCCCAGGGCCATTCCGGCCAGAAGCCCCCAGCGCAGCGCCGCGCAAGTCCGCACCATGGGCGGAACGTTCATGGCCAACACCTTTCCGGTAAACCCGCGCACGCCTTCAGAACTCATCCCATTCCCCATCGCTCGCCATGGGCTGCAGCGCCGCCGATCCGGCCGTCCCATAGGACGGAGAGGCTTGCGTCAGGGGCGCGCGCGCCAACTTGTGCGGAGCAAGAGAAGGCGCACGCAGCTGCACGACTTCGCCCGCGCCCAGCTTGAACTTGCCCACCAGTTCGGACAGCCGGTCCGCCTCGCTCGACAGGCTTCGCGCGGCGGCGGTACTCTCCTCGATCATGGCCGCGTTCTGCTGCGTGATGCGGTCCATGGCGCTGATGGTCTCGGTCGTCTGGCGCAGCTTGCCCGACTGCACCTGCGAGGAATCCGCGATCGAGGTCACGAGCTGCGTCGCCGAAGCAATGCTCTCGATGATGCGATCAAGCGCAGCGCCGGTGTCGTTGACCATGACGACCCCGGAGGCGACCTGGACCGAACTCGTCTCGATAAGCTCACGCACCTCGCGCGCGGCGTCGGCCGAACGCTGCGCAAGCGCGCGCACTTCGGTGGCCACCACCGCGAAGCCCTTGCCCATCTCGCCCGCACGGGCGGCCTCGACCCCCGCGTTCAGGGCAAGCAGGTTGGTCTGGAAGGCGATCCCGTCGATGACCGAGATGATCTTCTTGATCTCGGCGGTCGAGTGATCGATCGATTGCATGGCCGCCACCGCATCGGACACGATCTTCCCGCCCGACTGCGCCTCCTCGACGGCCGCAACAACGCTGCGGTGCGCGGTGGTGGCTTCCGAGGCGGTGGAACTGATGTCGCCGCTCAGGTCGCGGATACGCTCGGCAGCTTCCCCAAGATCGCTGGCGTGCTGTTCGGTGCGTGTGGCAAAGTCGCTCGAGGCATCGTTGATCTCGCGCGCGCCCGTGTGGATCGCATGGATCGCGTGCGAGACCGCCAGCAAGGCCTCGCGCAGGCGTCCGGCCATGGTGTTGAAATCGGCGCGCAGCCGGCCATAGGTCGCCCCGATATCGGGCAACTCGGCGGTAAGGTCGCCTTCGGCAAGCGCGCTCAGCTGGGTGCCGACCATCTCGATCATCGCGTGCGTGCGCGCATCGCTGTCGGCCTTGGCGCGGGTCATCACCTGCAGGCGCTCGGCAACGCGGGCGAGGTCGCCGATTTCATCACTTCGGTGCAGATGCGGTACGGTAAATTCCCCCCCGCCATCCTCGATCCGGGCAATGGCCGAGCGGATATCACCCAGTTCGCCCACGATGCTGCGCCGCACGCGCTGCGCCGTGACATAGGCGAAGCCGCAGGCCACCAGCGCCAGCACCACCGAGACGCCGACCATGGTGAGCGCCATGGAGGTCTGCTGGGCATCGATCGCCACCGAGCGCGCGATGACAGGATCGCGGATCGCCTCGATATTGGCATCGACCGTGTCCCCGGCCTCCATGATCCGCGCGACCCCGGCGCTGCCCACGGGCCCATCGGCAAGGACGCCGTCGACCACGGCGACGTAAGCCTTGGCGCTTTGCTCCACCACATCGGCGGCCGACAGCTCATCCGGGCTCAGATGCTTGCGGGTTTCCTCGTTGGAGGCGAAGAAGTCCCTTGTGTTGCCCTCGTAGGCTTCGCGCGTCGCCGCATCGTTGAGAAGCGCGTGGCGAAAGACATCGCGCTCCAGCGAAGCGAAGTCCTTTTCCAGAAGCGCGGCGTAGAGAGCCTGGTTCGCCGCATCCTGCGCGCGCTCATCCATGCGCGCGCCCAGCAGCGAAGAGGCGAGAACCAGAGCGATCATACACGCCCCCACTCCCGCGGCACAGAACGCGAGCAGCGACAGACGCCGACTGACGGAAAGTTTATCCAGGTAAGCGGACACCGATGAAGCCCCTTGTCTCAAGCCGCAGCACTGCGGCGTCGAGCCAGCGCTTAGACCAGGCCCCATGAAAGCCCGCTCAAGTATGCATAAGTAGTTCCCCAATAGCCGCCGGGAACATGAGCTTAGCGACACCAGCGCCGGTCAGAAGCCGCGTATCGGGGTGTCGTACCAGCACGAGTTCTGACGGGGCTGGGAAGGAAGAGGATTTATCCGAGGGCTATTGCGCTCGGGCTCCCCGAACTGTCGAGGTTGAGCGTGTTTGGCGCCTG
>NZ_JAIVLF010000008.1 GCF_020524485.1 Novosphingobium profundi
CGGCGTAATCCCCGCCTTCTCGCAGATCGCGCCAAGACCGTTCAGAATACCTTCCGAACTGTCATGCGGCGTCGACGGCGTCTTGTGACGGAAAAACGAGCCGTCTTCCTGGTTGAACAGCAAAAGGTCGGTGAAGGTGCCGCCAACGTCGACACCCAAACGATAGGTCATGTGTTTCACCTTGTTCGAAGACTATGCGCCAGCGAATAGGCCGCATGTCGGGGGAATATGAAAACGACTGGCGCACAAACATCCGCTAGGCGGAGGTTGGCCCCACCTATCGGATACGTTTGCGCGGCGATCATGCTCAGGCCTCAGCCGCTTCGACCGGCTTGGGAAAGGCGGGCGCGCGGGCGACCATGGAGGGCAGGGTGCGCTCCATGACGGTGGCAAGCCACTGGTTCGCCTCGACAAGCTTGCCAAGGTCCATGCCGGTGGCAACGCCCGCGCGGTGGAGCATGTAGACCACGTCCTCGCTGGCGACGTTGCCGGCCGCGCCGGGGGCGAAGGGGCATCCACCAAGGCCGCCCAGGGCGGCATCGACGACGCGTGCGCCTGCTTCCACCGCCGTCCAGGCATTGGCGATGCCGGTGCCGCGGGTGTTGTGGAAATGGACGCGCACAGGGATCGGGCCGATCGCTTCGCTGACGGCGCGTACGAGGCGGGAGACGTGGGCCGGATCGGCCACGCCGATGGTGTCGGCCAGTGCGATCTCGACCGGGTCGGCCTCGGCCAGTTTGCGGGCCATCTCGACAACGTGGTCCTCGGCGATCTCGCCTTCGAAGGGGCAGCCGAACGCGGCGCCGATGGTGGCCTGGCCGCGCAGGCCTGCATCCTGGGCCATGGCAATGAGGCCCTTGGCGGCGTCAACCGATTCGAGGCTGGTCTGGCCCTGGTTGGCGATGGCGAAGCGGTCGGAGGCGACGCAGACGGCACCCAGTTCGTGGATGCGCCCCGTGGCAATGGCGCGCTCGCCCCCCTTCGCGTTCATGACGAGGCCTGTGTAGAGAACGCCTTCGACCTCGGGCAGTCCGGCGCAGACCTCGGCCGCATCGGCCATCTGGGGCACGCGGCGCGGATTCACGAAGCTGGTGACCTCGATGCGACGGGCACCGGCGTCGATGGCGCGGCGCACCAGTTCGAGCTTGTCCTGGGTCGAGATCAGTGTCTTTTCGTTCTGCAGGCCGTCGCGCGGGCCTACTTCCATGAATTCAATCGACTTTGCCGTCACGCGGATCGGGCCTTTCCTTGGGACTTTCCTTGGCTCCGGGGCCTGGAGTGCATTGCGTTTGCGGACCGCTGGGATGGGCTGAGAGGTGGCCAGTAGAGCCTTTTCGCCTCTCCCCTTGAGGTCATTTCAAAACTGTACACGAAATGGAGCAGGCGGTCCATACGTGAGCGCCTGCCTGACCCGATATCAAGCTGTAATTTGGATTTTGGGCGCGATTCTGAGTTGGATCGAGAAGCGCTCGAACATTTTTGTGTACAAAGATGTAATTCGCAGTCACCTTGATGCCGCCAAGAGCCGAAACCGGCCGGGCGCTCGATGATATGTTTGCAAAGTAAGACAATTCGAGGTTCAGGGGAAATCATCAGATGCAGCACAAGAAGGTAATTCTTCTCGCAGGTGTCGCGCTTGGCGTTGTCGGCGCCAATCCGGTCGCGGCGCAGTCTACGTCTTCGGGCGCGGAACTGATCGGCAATCAGATTACCGTTACTGCGCGCCGCCAGAACGAGAGCCTGAGCGACGTGCCCGCCTCGGTCACGGTGCTGACCGGCGCGGATCTTGAGGCCAAGGGCATCGTCACGACCGAGCAGGCGATTGCGGCAACGCCGGGCGTTACGATCGTCTCCAACGCCGCGCAGGTCGGTGACGCGCAGATCAATATTCGCGGCGTCAACGGCGCGCGTGATGCGGAGAACAACGTCGCGCTGGTGGTTGACGGCATCCTCAAGACCAACACGGCTGCGGTCAACCAGTACCAAGGCGCGCTCCAGCAGTTCGAGATCCTCAAGGGCCCGCAAGGTGCCTACTACGGGCGCGGCGCGACGGCGGGCGTGATCGTGATGACGACGAAGGCGCCCTCGGACCGGCTTGAGGCCGAAGGGCGCGCCTACTGGGCGACGCAGGACAGCCAGCTTCTTGAGGGTTCGATCTCGGGTCCTTTGGGGGGCAGCACCGGCTTTGTTCTGTTCGGCCAGTACCGCGCGACTGACGGGTTTTACACCAACACCGGACCCGATCCGCGCACGCGCGGCAAGACGATCGACCAGTACGAAGGCTGGGGGCTGGGCGGACGCCTCTTGTCCGAGCCGACAGACCGGCTGAGCCTTGATGCGAAGTTTCGCTACAACAAGATCGAGGCCGCTGCGCTCAACTACAACGCGGCTTTCGAAATGCCTGACTTCGCAAGTGCGCTGGGCATCCCGGAATACTATCAGGACGTGAACACCGCGCGTTTCGAATGGCAGCGCAACGTCCCCTCGATCGACACCCTGCGCACGATCGAGGCCTCGCTCAAGGCGGACTACGCCTTCGACGGGGCGAAGCTGACGACTTGGGTGTCCTTCTCGGACATCGACGAGACGTTCTATGCCGACACGACCGCCGCCTCGTTCGGGCGCTTCAACGGCCAGGACGCGTGCATCGCCTCGACTGCGGCGCTCTACGATGCGGGCGTGGTGCTGGCGCCGCCGCTCTACCTTGCGCCGACGCCGGGCGGCTCGACGCTTGGTGCCTACAGCCCGACCGCCTGCGATGGTATTCAGGTGACCTTGCGCGACCAGCGCGATGTGAGCGCGGAGATCCGCCTCGCTTCGGACACAAGCGCGCCTCTGCAGTGGTCGGTCGGGGCCTATTACCTCCACATCAACCGCCACTATGCAACCGCGCTCAACGAGGATGACGGCGGGCCGGTCAATTCCAACCTCTACAACGCGCCGGGTACGCCCAACCAGACCTCGCAGCTCTTCAACGACCGCTTCAAGACCAATGTCTATGCTGGCTTCGGGTCGCTGGAATGGAGCCCGACGCAAGCCCTTACCCTGTCGGGTGCGCTGCGTTTCGACCGCGAAGAACGCACCGTCACCCCGCTCGTGCCCGATGTCACCGATCCCATCACCGGGGCCTCGATCAATCCGGGCTACGATGTGGGTACGCTGGAGTTCCAGAAGAGAGCCTACGAGCAGCTCCAGCCCAAGGTCACCTTGCGCTACGCGTTCACGCCCGACATCAACGTCTATCTGGACTATGGTGTGGGCTTCAAGGCGGGCGGCTTCAACAGCCAGGGCAGCGCCGCGCTGATCGACACCTATTACAACGACCTCCTGGGCTCGAACCTGGCCATCGACGACGATTACAAGAAGGAGGTCAGCCACGCGCTGGAGGCGGGCTTCAAGATTGGCCTGGCCAATGGTGATGTGCAGATCAACGGCGCGGTCTACCGCAACATTGTCGAGGACATGCAGTTCTTCGAGTTCTACACCGGCACCTTCGGCATCCTGCGCGTTGTTTCCAATATCGACAAGGTGCGCCTGATGGGGGCGGAACTGGGCGTGGTGTGGAAGGTCGCTCCGGGCTTCACGCTCGATGCAGGCGGCAACGTCCTCGACAGCAAGATCATCACCAACTCGGTGCGGCCCGATACCGAAGGCAACAAGTCGCCCTATTCGGCCGACTATACCCTGAACCTGGGCGCTTCGGTAATCCAGCCGGTCAGCGACAGCGTCGACTTCACCTTCCGCGCGGACTACCGCCTGACCGGGCCGACCTGGTTCCACGTCGTGCAGGACCAGCAGCGCCGGACAATCTTCGACGTGTTCTATCCGGGGCTTGGCACGGCAGACTATTCGCAGACCCGGCGCGATGCCTATGGCATCGTCAATCTGCGCGCCGGGCTGAAGGGCGAGGGTTGGCACCTCACCGGCTTCGTCAACAACTTCTTCAAGAAGCGCTACCTGGAGGAAGTGATCCCGGCGCCCGAGTTCGGCGGCGCGTTCCTGACGCCGGGCGCTTTGCGCCAGATCGGCGTGGAAGCGGGCTTCAGCTTCTGACAGGGCGCAGTTGGGCGGACGGCGCGCGCACTTTGCGCGTTGCGCTGCCCGCCCATCCGGCGCTAGGGAGCCTGCCTGTTTAGCAAGTGGAATGCCGGGCGCACGCACCGGGAGTTGAACATGGCCAAGACGTCAGAGCAGGTATATCGCCAGATCCGCGCAGGTATTCTGGCGGGCGATTTCGAACCGGGCATGTTCGTACCCGAGGATGAGTTCGCGAGCTACTGCGGCACCTCGCGCACGCCGGTGCGCGAGGCGATTGCCCGCCTTGTCTCGGAGACGCTGCTGCAGCGCTCGGGTACGCGGCGGGTGTTCGTACCGCTCTGGTCCGATGGCGAGGTGGAGGAGCTCTTCACCCTGCGTGCCAAGCTTGAGGCCCACTGCGCCGAGCGCGCGGCCGAACTGATCACGCCGGACGAGATCGCGGAGCTGCGCACCCACGCCGACTTCATCGATGCGGCACTGGGTGGGGAGGCCGATATCCCGGGCTTCGTGGAAGGCAACCGCCGTTTTCACGCGACCTTGCTGGCCGCCGCGCGCTCCGAGCCGCTTAACCAGATGATGCGGATCATCGTCAACCAGGTGATTATCCACCGCACGGCCGAGCGCTACAACGTCTCGGACCTCGAACAGAGCCAGCGCGACCACCGCGATCTCATCGCGGCCTTCACCGCGCACGATGTCGCCTGGGCGGGCGCCATCGCGCGCAACCACATCCGCCGCGCGGCCCATGCCTATCGCTTGCGCGCGAACGAGGCGGCGACAGGCGGCGCGCACTTCACCGAGGATATGGACTAGGAGGCCGCGCGGCCTCGGTCGGGATTGGCGCGAAGCGCAAGCAGCGCGGCCAGTGCCAGCGTTCCCGCAGCAAAGGCCATCGTCCAGATCGGGGCCTCAGGGAACAAGGTCTTCATCACTGTCCCCATGACCGTCGCGACGAGCAGTTGCGGCAGGACCACGAAGACGTTGAAAAGGCCCATGTAGACGCCCAGCTTGGCCTGCGGCAGGTGGCTGGCGAGGATGGCGTAAGGCATCGCCAGGATCGAGGCCCAGGCGATACCGATGCCGATCTCGCACGCGATCAGCCAGGTGGAATCACGCACCACGAGAAAACCTGCAAAGCCGAGTGCGCCTGTGAGCAGGCACAGCGCATGGGTGCGCACCTTGCCCAGCCGTGCGGACAGGAGCGGAAGCAGCAGCAGTGCGGCAAGGGCCGCGACGCTGTTGTAGACCGCGAAGAGCACGCCGACCCAGTTGCCCGCCTCCTGATAGGCCGGATCGAGCGGCGAGGCGGCGCCGAAATGGGTGTTCGCCACGACAGGTGTCGTGTGGATCCACATGATGAAGAGCGCCGACCAGCTGAAGAACTGGACGAGAGCCAGGCGCTTCATCAGCAGCGGCATTCCGGCAAAGTCGCCCACGATCCCTGTGAGCATCGAGCTCTCCTTGCCCTTCCGTGCGCGCCGGGCCGCGAGGTTTACCGCGAGGCCGTAGGCGGCAAGGAGCGCGGCGAGGAGGTAGACTTCCTTTTCGAGGCTCCAATGCCAGACGGCAAGGGCCAGCGCGGCGCCAAGGCTAACCCAGGCGAGCCCCGTCGTGGGCTTGCGCACAGCCAGTGCGCTCAGGGTTGCGGGTGTGGCGGAAACCTCCTCGCAACCGGCAAAGGCGCGCATATCCTCGGGCGTATATTCGCGGGTGGACAGGACGGTCCACAGTACGGCGACGACAAGCAGCGCCGCGCCGGCCTGGAAGCTGATCCGAACCGTCTCGGGGATCGTGCCGTCCGCGGCGACATTCGCAACGCCCAGGTGATCGAGCAGGTAGGGGAAGAGCGAGCCCACGACCGCGCCCGCGCCGATGAAGGCGGTCTGTACTCCGTAGCCCGCCGTGTGCTGGTCGCGGCGCAGCATGTCGCCGACGAAGGCCCGGAACGGCTCCATCGAGACGTTGAGACTGGCATCCAGCGTCCACAGCAGGAGCGCGGCCATCAGGAGGCTGGTGCTGCCGGGCATCGCCAGCAGCGAAGCTGCTGCCAGCAGTGCACCCGCCAGGAAATAGGGCCGCCGCCGCCCGATTCTGCCGAGCCAGGTGCGGTCTGAAAGGTGGCCGATAACGGGCTGGACGAGGAGGCCGGTCAGTGGCGCGGCTACCCAAAGCGCGGGCAGGTCATCGATGGAGGAGCCCAGCGACTGGAAGACCCGGCTCATGTTCGCGTTCTGGAGCGCAAAACCGACCTGAATGCCAAAAAAGCCGACGCTGATGTTGCACAGGCCCAGCCAGCCCTGTCGGGGCTTTTCCGAGAGTGCGGTGGCCTCTTCCCGCAATCCGGCCTCGCTGCCTGTAGCCATCCGGCCGTCCTTTCCCGTCTCACCTGCCGATGGTCTGCCACCGTGCGCTTCAGGCCCATGGCACTTGCACGGCCCGGGCCCGGCGGCAATCACGCATACGAATACGCGGCGCATTTCTGCGTCCGTTTCGAAGCTAACGGGGGGCCGTGCTCTCGCGCACGATCAGCCGTGTGCCGATCAGCGGGGAGGGCGGCGCGCGCTCCTCGATCCGGGCAAGCAGGGCATCGATCAGCCGCTCGCCTGCCGCGCGCATGTCCTGCGCGATGGTGGTGAGCGTGGGCGAGGCCATGGCCGCAGCGGGCAGGTCATCGAAGCCAATCACGGCCACGTCCTCGGGGATGCGCCTTCCTGCGGCGCGCAGGGCTGCCATGGCGCCTAGCGCAATGAGGTCGCTGGCCGCGAAGACCGCGTCGAACTCGGTCCCCGCATCGAGGATGTCCTGCATGGCCGCACGGCCAAGGTCCTCGTGGCTGATCGTGTCGCGCCGGAGGGCATCGTCGGGCGCGATCCCGGCCGCATCGAGCGCTTCGCACAGTCCGCCATAGCGGTCTGCGAACTCGGGGTAGTGCTCATCCGCCTGGCCGAGGAAGGCGATGCGGCGATGTCCCAGGTCCAGCAGGTGCTCGCCTGCCATCCGGCCCGCCTGCACGTTGTCCGAACCGATCGCGGCGCCAAAGGCCGGATCGTCGACCGCGCCCCAGCGCACGAAATGCGTGCCGTGCTCGACCAGATCGCGCAGGCGGCTGCGGTAGAGCGTGTAGTCACCGTAGCCGAGCAGGATCAGCCCGTCGGCGCGGTGGCTGTCGAGATAGCGCACGTGCCAGTCGTCCTCCATGCGCTGGAACGAGATGAGCAGGTCAAGCCCGCGCGTGGCGCTGTGCCGCGTGATCGCGCCAAGCATGGCGAGAAAGAAGGGATTGATCTTGGAATCGCCGGGGGTGTCTTCCTCGAAGAAGAGCAGCGCAATGGTGTTGGTCCGCTTGGAGCGCAGCGAGGAGGCGTTCTTGTCGACCGAGTAGTTCAGTTCGCGCGCAATGGCCTCGATGCGCTTTCGGGTCGCTTCGCTGATCGACGGGCTGCCGCGCAGCGCCCGGCTGACGGTCGGCTGCGAGACGCCCGCCCTATAGGCGATGTCGAAGCTCGTCGGCCGGTTCGAAGGCTTGCGCCCCATATAGTCCTCCCTCTCCCGTGGCGCGGTCATGCTGCGCACAATGGCGGCGTTCGGTCGGGCTTTGCGGCGCGGATTTCCGGGCGATCACGCAGTTTTGCGTATGTTGCCCGGGTGCCACGGCGCGAGGCCCCGTTCGCTCTACGTATACGTATGCCATATTATGCGTAACCAATCCCGCGTCTATGCCGAAGGCAGGAAATGAGTCGCGCCGTCTTTGAAGCGCACTCACCCTTGGGAGCGGACGCCGCAATCGGTCTTCAGAACCGTCACGCGGCAGTGGGAGGTAACAGGGAATGGATTTTCGTACGTATACTGCGAGCAAGGTCGTGATCTCGCGCGGCGCACTGATCGCCGCGATGCTGGCCACCATGCCCGGCATGGCGCTGGCGCAGGAGGCGGCCGAACCGCTCACCGAGGAAGGCGCGATCATCGTCACCGGCTACCGTGCCAGTCTGGCCAGCGCGGTGGGCGAAAAGCGCGAGGCCGAGCAGATCGTGGAATCGATCTCGGCCGAAGACATCGGCAAGCTGCCCGATGCTTCCATCGCGGAATCGATTGCGCGCCTGCCCGGCCTGACCTCGCAGCGTGTCAACGGGCGCTCGAACGCGATCTCTATTCGCGGCTTTGCGCCGGACTTCTCGACCACGCTCCTCAACGGGCGCGAACAGACTTCGACCGGCGACAACCGCGCGGTCGAGTATGACCAGTACCCCTCCGAGATCGTCAACGCGGTCAATGTCTACAAGACACCGATGGCCAGCCTCATCGGCCAGGGCCTCTCCGGCACGGTCGACATGCGCACGGTCCGCCCGCTCGATGGCACCAAGCGCATCGTCAGCGTCGGCGCGCGCGGGACCTACACCGATCAGGGCAAGCTTAACGCGGGGTCCTCGGACACCGGGTTTCGCATGAACGCGCTCTATGTCGACCAGTTCGCGAACGACACCCTGGGCATCGCCCTTGGCGCCAGTTACCTTGATGAGCCCTACCAGGTCGAGGAATTCAACGCCTGGGGCTACGCCGATGGGCCTGACGGCAACCGCGTGATCGGGGGCTCGAAGTCCTATGTGACCTCGACCAAGCTCAAGCGTCTCGGGCTTAACAGCACGCTGCAATGGCGCCCGTCTCCCAACTTCACCTCGACGCTCGATGCGTTCTATTCCGATTTCAAGGACGACCAGTTCAAGCGCGGGATCGAGCTGCCGCTGTTCTGGTCGGGCGCCTCGCTCCAGGACGACTACAGCGCCTCGGACGGCCTCATTACGCAAGGGGCTTTTGACGATGTGAAGGGCGTGCTGCGCAACGACGCGTTCCAGCGCCACGCCAAGCTCTATTCGTTCGGGTGGAACAACGCCTGGAAGGGCGACGATGGCTGGAACGCCGTTGCCGACGTCAGCTACTCGCGCACCGATCGCAACGAACTCGTGGTCGAGACGTACTCGGGCACGGGCCGTGCGGGTGACGGCGCGACCGACACCATCGGCTTTTCCAGTTCCTCGGGCGGGACGGTGTTCACCCACCAGCTCGACTATGCGGACTACGACCTGATCCAGCTGACCAGCCCGCAAGGCTGGGGCGGCACGCAGATCGGGCCGGATGGGACGACCATCACCGGCGGCCAGGACGGCTACTACAATGACCGCAAGATACGGGACGAGCTGTGGCAGCTACGCCTCGAAGTCGCCAAGGAGATTGATCGCGGGCCCCTGCGTTCCCTGCAGGCCGGGCTCAACTACACCACCCGCTCCAAGCGGCTGGTGCCCGAGGAGTACTTCCTCGGTCTTGCCGCCAACACCGATGGCACGATCTCGGTCCCGATCCCCGAGGACGCGCGCTTGGGCGCAACCAACCTCGACTATCTGGGGCTGGGCTCGATGGTCAGCTACGATCCGGTCGCACTGGTCGATGCCGGGCTCTACAACCTTGTCGCCAACCCCTACGGCGACGTCGTGGTCAAGGCCTACGCGATCCGCGAGAAGATCATGACCGCCTATACCCAGGCGAACATCGATGCCGAGATCGGCTCGGCGCATCTGACCGGCAACGTGGGTGTGCAGGCCAACTGGGTCGACCAGAACTCGAAGGGCGCGACGGCGGTGTACCTGGGAACCAACCCCAATGGTTCGCCCGACATCGGAGCTTCGGAGCGTAACGAGAGCACCGACTACCTTGATGTGCTGCCCAGCCTCAACCTCTCGCTGCGTTTCCCGAGCGACTTCGTGATCCGCTTTGCCGCCGCGCGCGAGATCATTCGTCCGCGCCTCGACGATATGCGGGCCTCGCTCAGTTGGGGCTATACCGTGACCGGCGATGTCGCGCAGGTGACCGGCTCATCGGGCAATCCCGATCTTCGCCCCTGGCGCGCCAACGCCATCGACCTCACCTTCGAGAAATACTTCGCGAGCAAGGGCTACATCGCCGCGCAGTTCTACTGGAAAGACCTGAAGAGCTACGTCTACAATCTGGACGTGACGGTGCCCACATCCGTGCTGGCGTTGCCGAGCCCGGGCGATGGTATCACGATTGCGCCTTATGCCCAGCTCAATGTCCCGGTGAACGGGGAGGGCGGCAAGCTCTACGGCGTGGAAGTCGCGACAACGCTTCCCTTCGAAACCTTCGTCGAGGCGCTGGAAGGCTTCGGTGTGACGGGCTCGGTTGCCTATACCAGGACGAAGATCTCGCCGGTGCCGGGCGGCGCTTCGGAGGACCTGCCGGGTTATTCCAAATGGGTTGCCAACGGCACGGCCTACTTCGAGAAGGCAGGCTTCAGCGCGCGCGGTTCGGTGCGCTATCGTTCGACCTTCGTGGGCGAGGTTTCCGGGTTCGGCGCGGCGCGCGTGCGGCGCCGGGCGGCCTCGGAGTTCATCGTCGATGGGCAGCTGGGCTATGAATTCCAGCCGGGCAGCGCGCTGGAGGGGCTTTCGCTCTACCTCCAGGGGCAGAACCTGACCGACGAGCCCTTCATCACGGCCAATCCCGGCGATGCGCGCCAGGTGATCGATTACCAGAGCTATGGACGCCGGTTCCTCGCAGGGTTCACCTACAAGTTCTGAGAGTTTCGGTAGCAAGGCCCGGGCTGGCTCCTCCTGGACCGGACCTTGCGGCCACACCTCGGGGGTGGGACCGTCCGATTGAACGTCCCGGTCGGTTCCACCCCTGATCCGCTTTCACCCCCGCGATCTCTTTCGAGGAGGCCATGATGATCCGAGCCACGACGCTGGCCCTTGCCGCTTCAAGCCTGGCGCTTCTGTCTAGCGCTGGGCATTCTCGGGAACCGGAGCCGGCTAACGCCCTGGCCGCCTTGCGCGCCCGCCCGCCTGAGCAGGACGTGATCTACTTTGTCCTTCCCGACCGCTTCGAGAACGGCGATCCGGCCAATGATCGGGGAGGGTATGAAGGGGACAGGCTCGCGACGGGCTTCGACCCGGCTGACAAGGGCTTCTATCATGGTGGCGACCTGGCGGGGCTGACTTCGCGGCTGGACTATATCCGGGGCCTGGGCGCCACTGCGATCTGGGTTGGCCCGGTCTTTCGCAACAAGCCGGTGCAAGGCGCGCCGGGCCAGGAGAGCGCGGGCTACCACGGTTACTGGATCACCGATTTCACCACGGTCGACCCGCACCTTGGCACCGAGGCCGAGTTCGCCGCCTTCGTGAAAGCGGCCCACGCGCGTGGCATGAAGGTCTATATGGACATCATCGTCAACCACACGGCCGATGTCATCACCTATGCCGATGGCGAAGAGAACGGCTATGCCTACCGCAGCAAGGCCGCGTATCCCTTCTCGACCCGAGGCGCGGTTCAGGGGGCGCCGATCAACCCGGGCTTTGCGGGCGACCACGATCGCGCGCCTGCCAACTGGGCGAAGCTGACCGATCCCGGTTTTGCCTATGCCCCGCGCGTGCCCGAGAGCGAACGGGAGGCTAAGACCCCGAACTGGCTCAACGATCCGATCTACTACCACAACCGGGGCGACACTGACTGGACCGGGGAGAGCGCGCAGTACGGCGATTTCATCGGCCTCGATGACCTGGCGACCGAACATCCGCGCGTTGTCGAGGGGATGATCGAGATCTACGGGGCCTGGATAGACCGCTATGGCATCGACGGCTTCCGGATCGATACCGCCCGGCACGTGAACCCTGAATTCTGGCAGGCTTTCGTGCCCGCCATGGAGGAGCGCGCACGAAAGGCGGGCATTCCCAACTTCCACATCTTCGGTGAAGTCGCGACCGAGCGCTACGATCCAGCTCTGCTTGCCTCCTGGACCCATGCGGCCGATTTTCCCTCCGTGCTCGATTTCGGCCTGATGTACGCGGTGATCCATGCTCTTTCGGCAGGAGGCAGCCAGGCGGACCTCGCCCGGATGCCGATGGACGATAGGCTCTATGCGGGCGGAGCCTTGGCGGCCAACCGCCTGCCCACGTTCCTGGGCAACCACGATGCGGGCCGGGTCGCCATGCTTCTGGAGAAGGCGAACCCCGGCATATCGCGTGATGAGCTTCTCGCGCGGGTCACGCTCGCCCACGCACTGCTGCTGAGCTTGCGCGGCGTCCCCACGATCTATGCAGGCGACGAGCAGGGCTTTGTCGGCACGGGCGGCGACAAGGAGGCGCGCCAGGACATGTTCGCCTCACAGGTCACGGCGTTCAACACGCAGGACTTGCTGGGCACCGACGCGACAAGCGCTGAGGCCAATTTCGATACCACCCATCCGCTCTATCGCTTCATATCGCAGATGGCGCAGCTGCGTGCGCGCACTCCAGCCCTGCAGAGCGGCACGACACGGCTGCGCGCTGCGTCCGAAACCGCGCCCGGCCTCTTCGCGCTCTCGCGCTTCGATCCGCGCGATAGCCATGAAATTGTTATGGTTTTCAACACCTCGGGACAAGCCTTAGAGGCTATGGTCGCAGTCGATCCAAACTCAGTGCAGTTCCGCGAGATCGCGGGCCACGGTTGCGGTACAAAATCGATTGCAGCGGGAAGTCTCGCCGTCACGCTGGCACCCTTCGGCTTCGCCCTGTGTGAGGCCCGGCGCTAGTTTCTGGCGGACTTCGACGCCTAGCGAGATGCGAAAAGGGATACTGCGCAGCATGACGACCCCTGTGGCAAAGCAAACCGACCGCGAAGCCGGTGCCTGGTGGCACGGTGCGACGATCTACCAGATCTATCCGCGCAGCTTCCTGGACAGCAACGGCGATGGCGTGGGGGACCTGGCGGGCATCACGCAGCGCCTCGACCACGTGGCGCGCCTGGGTGTCGAGGGGATCTGGATATCCCCGTTCTACACCTCGCCCATGGCGGACTTCGGCTATGACATCGCCGACTATTGCGATGTCGATCCGATCTTCGGGACGCTCGCGGATTTCGATGCCCTGGTCGCGCGCGCCACAGAACTGGGCCTCAAGGTCATCGTCGACCAGGTCTACGCGCATACCTCCGATGCACATCCCTGGTTTGTAGAGAGCCGGGTCTCGCGCCACAACTCGCATGCCGATTGGTACGTCTGGGCAGACCCCAAGCCCGACGGCTCCCCGCCCAACAACTGGCAGTCCGTGTTCGGCGGTCCGGCCTGGTGCTGGGACGCGCGGCGCGGGCAGTACTACCTGCACAATTTCCTGAAGGAGCAGCCCCAGCTCAACGTCCACAATCCCAAGGTGCAGGAAGCGCTGCTGGAGGTTGCGCGCTTCTGGCTGGAGCGGGGCGTCGCGGGCTTTCGCATCGACGCGCTCAACTTCACGATGCACGACCCGCTGCTGCGCGACAATCCGCCTGCGCCCGATACCGGCGAGGTGCGCACACGGCCCTTCGATTTCCAGCTTCAGGCCTACAACCAGTCACACCCCGATATCCCGCAGTTCATCGAGCGGTTGCAGGCGCTGATTGCCAGCTATCCGGGCACCTTCTCGCTCGCCGAAGTGGGCGGGCGCAACGCGCTGGCCGAGATGCACGAGTTCACGCGCGGACCCGACCGGCTCGACAGCGCCTACGGCTTCGACTTCCTCTACGCGCCGGCGCTCACCCCGGCGCTGGTTCAGCGGGCGCTCGAGGCCTGGGACGGGCCCGAGGTCGGCGGCTGGCCGAGCTGGGCCTTCGAGAACCATGATGCGCCGCGCGCCCTCTCGCGCTGGTGTGCCGATGAAGGCGCGCGCCCCGCCTTCGCTCGCCTGAAGGCGATGCTGTTCTTCGCGCTGCGCGGTAATCTCATCCTCTATCAGGGTGAGGAACTCGGACTCCTCCAGGATGAGGTCCCCTTTGACTTGCTGCAGGACCCGGAGGCCATTGCCAACTGGCCGCTGACCCTGTCACGCGACGGGGTGCGCACGCCCCTACCGTGGGTCGGGGGCGATGCGCAGGGGGGCTTTACGCAAGGCGGATACCCGTGGTTGCCCCTGAGTGGGCAGAACCTCGCGCGGGCAGTCGATGGGCAAGAGGCCGATCCGGCCTCGCAGCTCAACCTGACCGCGCACTTGCAGCAGATCCGCAAGGCCTCGCCCGCTTTGCGTGACGGGGCCTGCGCCGTGCTGCTTGCCGATGCCCACCGGCTGGTCCTTCGGCGCAGCCACAAGAGCCAGAGCGTGCTCGCGGTGTTCAACTTCAGCGAAGGCGCTCAGCCTTGGCCGGAGGATCTGACCGCCGCCGGCAATCTGCTCGCGCATACGAATTTCGACGCCGCCCAATGGTCGGGGGAGGGGCGCCTTGACGAGCTGCCCCCGCACGCGGCGATCTGGATCGAAGAGGGAGAGAGATAACGATGAAACCGCTGCGCCTTCTGGCCGCCGCCGCCGGACTGGTCCTTGCCAGCTGCCATGGGACAAGCGTGGGAGCGGCTGAGCCCAGGGAAGTTTCGGCCAACTCGCCTGATGGAAGCCTGGTCCTTCGCGTGACGACCGACAACGATGCCCGGCCGGAATGGTCGCTCTCACGGAAGGGCAAGCTTCTTGTCGCGCCCAGTCGGCTGGGCTTCATCCTGGCGGACGGTCTTCCCATGGTGCGCGGTTTCTCGATTACGGGCAGCGAGCGGGCAGAAGGCGAAGAAACCTGGGAGCAGCCCTGGGGCGAACGCCGCTTCGTGCACGACCGTCACAACGAGGTCCTGGTGCGCTTCGTGCAGTCCGAAGAGGACGGCGCGCGGCGGATGAATGTGCGCTTCCGCCTCTTCGATGACGGTATCGGTTTTCGCTATGAACTGCCCGTGCAGCCCGCGCTCAAGACCATGCGCATCGCCGAGGAAGCGACCGGCTTCACCATCGCTCCCAAGGGCGAGGCCTGGTGGATCGCGGGCGGGGAATGGAACCGCTACGAGCAGGTCTACCAGCACACCGCCATCGACGCGGTGTCCACGGCGCACACGCCGATCACGATGAAGCTGGAGGACGGCACGCACCTCTCGTTTCACGAGGCGGCCCTCGTCGATTACGCGGGCTATCGCCTACGCCGGGCCGATGGACAGACCTTCCGGACCGAACTTGCGCCGTCCGCCATTGGCCCCGCCGTCGTGCGCGATCTTCCCTTCGCGACGCCCTGGCGTACGATCCGCATTGCCGAGGATGCGGCGGGCCTTATCGAGAACGACCTGGAACTCAACCTCAATGAGCCCAACACGCTGGGCGATGTCAGCTGGTTCGAGCCGGGACGGTACATCGGCATCTGGTGGGGCATGATCCGGGGCGACTGGACCTGGGGGGAGGGCCCGCGCCACGGAGCCACCACCGCCCGCACGAAGGCCTATATCGATTTTGCCGCCGAGAATGGCTTTCGGGGCGTCCTTGTCGAGGGATGGGACAAGGGCTGGAACGGCAATTGGCTCGGCCACGGGCAGGACTTCAGCTTTACTAGGGCCGTGCCGGACTTCGATCTCGACGCGGTGACATCCTATGCCCGCAGCAAGGGGGTGCGCCTCATCGGGCACCACGAGACAGGCGGGAACATCGCCAACTACGAAGCCCAACTCGACGATGCGATGGCGCTCTATGAGCGGCTGGGCGTCGATGTCGTGAAGACCGGATACGTGACCGATGCGGGAGGGATCATCGCGGACACCGACCGGTATGGCGAAGCGTCCGGCGCGGTGCGTACCGCCTGGCACGACGGTCAGCGCATGGCGAACCACTACCTCGACGTGGTGAAAGTCGCGGCACAGCACCATGTGGCTGTCAACACGCACGAGCCGATCAAGGACACCGGCCTTCGCCGTACCTGGCCCAACTGGGTCTCGCGCGAGGGCGCACGCGGTATGGAGTACAATGCCTGGGGCGCCTATGCGAACGGGCCGGATCACGAGCCGACGCTGATCTACACCCGGATGCTGTCCGGGCCGATGGACTTCACGCCAGGTATCCTCAGCCTGACTGGAGCAGAGGGCGTGCCACTGGCCTCGACACTTGCCAAGCAACTGGGCCTTTACGTCACGCTCTACTCGCCCATTCAGATGGCGGCGGATTTCATTGAGGAGCTGGAAAAACACCCGCGCGAGATGGACTTCATCTCCAGCGTGCCGACCGACTGGGCGGAGAGCCATCTCCTCGCCGGCGAAGTGGGCGATTATGCAGTCTTTGCCCGCAAGGATCGCAAGAGCGCGCGCTGGTTCGTCGGCGGGGTTAACGATGCAACGCCGCGCAGGGTGCGCGTTGCTCTCGACTTTCTCGATCCGGGGCGGACGTATACGGCAACGATCTGGAAGGACGGCGAAGGCGCAACGTATCTGGACGAAACGCGCCATTCCATTGCCTACGATACGCAAACGGTGACCAGGGGCGATAGCCTCGACATGTGGATGGCGCCTGGTGGCGGTATGGCGGTGCGGCTGGAGCCAAGCTCCTGAAATCGCAAGGCGGGAAGGGGCAGGGGGGCTTCCTTCCCGCTTCGATAGAGAGGACTGTGCGGTTCATTTCCGGTACCCGGCCCGATGCGGAACGGGACAGCCCCGATAAAAAATCGCCCGAAAACGAAATTGGGGCGCGCATTGTGGCGCGCTTTCGTCTATGGGGGCGCCGACTGTTTGCCCGATGTGCGGGCCAGCTTCCCGAATCCCCCTGACCGAGAGGCCGCTTTTTGGCGGCATGAACCGTTGATGCCTTCCAATTTTGAACACCTCCCCGAACCTCTTGCAGCCGCGCTGACCGGCCAGGGCTATGAAAAGCTGACCGCCGTGCAGGAGGCTGTCTGCGAAGGGGAAGCGGAAGGCCGCGACCTTCTCGTCTCGGCGCAGACGGGCTCGGGCAAGACGGTGGCGTTCGGCCTCGCCATGGCCGAGCAGATGCTTTCGGTTGAGGACCTGCCCTATGCGCGCACGCCGCTTGCACTGGTCATCGCCCCGACCCGCGAACTGGCCCTGCAGGTCAGCCGCGAACTGAGCTGGCTCTACGCCCCCACCAACGCGCGTATCGTGACGTGCGTGGGCGGCATGGACCCGGTGGCTGAGCGCAAGAAGCTGGAGAAGGGCGCCGCGATCGTCGTGGGCACCCCCGGCCGTCTGCGCGACCACCTCGAACGCGGCAAGCTCGACCTCTCCGAGCTGCGCGTTGCCGTCCTCGACGAGGCCGACGAGATGCTCGACATGGGCTTTCGCGAAGACCTCGAGGAGCTCCTCGACGCGACCCCGGCCGAGCGCCGTACGCTGCTGTTCTCGGCGACCATGCCGCGCGGCATCGAGCAGCTGGCTCGCCAGTACCAGAACAACGCGCTGCGCATCTCGACTGTGGGGGAAAGCCGCGGCCACGGCGACATCGCCTACCAGGCGGTGACGGTGTCTCCTTCGGACGTCGAGAACGCGGCGATCAACATCCTGCGCTTCCACGAGGCCGAGACCGCGATCCTGTTCTGCGCCACGCGTGACAAGGTGAAGCATCTGCACGCGCAGCTGGTCGAGCGCGGCTTTTCCGCCGTGGCGCTCTCGGGCGAACACTCGCAGAACGAGCGTAACAACGCGCTTCAGGCGCTGCGCGACAAGCGTGCGCGCGTGTGCGTTGCGACCGACGTCGCCGCGCGCGGTATCGATCTTCCCACGCTGACGCTCGTCGTCCACGTCGAGATCCCGCGCGATGCCGAGACGCTCCAGCACCGCTCGGGCCGTACCGGCCGTGCGGGCAAGAAGGGCACCGCTGTCCTGCTCGTGCCGCATTCGCGTCGTCGCCGCGTCGAATACATGCTGCGTGACGCGAAGATCCCGGCCGAGTGGACCGAAGTTCCCGGCCCGGAGGTCATCCGCGCGAAGGACCGTGAGCGTATCATCGACGCGCTGACCGCGCCGCGCGAAATTACTGAGGATGACCGCGAGATCGCGCGTGCCCTCATGGAGAAGGTCCCGGCCGAAGACCTCGCCGCGGCTCTCGTCGCTGCGCAGCGCGAAACGATGCCCCAGCCCGAGGAACTCCTCGGCAAGGTCGAGAAGCCGGGCCGTGGCAAGCGCGGCGAAGGCTTCGAAGATGCCGTGTGGTTCCGCATGAACATCGGCCGCAAGGATCAGGCAGAGCCGCGCTGGGTGCTGCCTGTCGTATGCCGCCGTGGCCACGTGTCGAGCGATGTCATCGGCCAGATCCGCATTCTCGTGCACGAGACCTTCATCGAGATTCCGGCCGCGATGGCCGATCGCTTTGCCCAGACCGTCGAGAAGACCGCCGGTTCGGACGACGACGACTTCGAGAAGGCCATCCGCTTCGAGCGTTCGGCCGCGCCGCCGCCGGGACGCCCCGGTGGTTTCCGTGGTGGTCCGCGTGGCGGCAACGATGGTCCGCCGCGCAAGGCCCGTCCGTTCAACGGTGGCGGCAAGCCGCCGCGCCGTGATGGCCCGCGCCGCGAAGGCCCGCACCGCGGCGCCTCGAGCCACGGTGGCCACGGTGGTGGCCCGAAGGGCAAGAGCCGTCGGGGCTGATCGCCGCCGCGCGCATTTGAGGAAGAGAAGAGGGCTGGACCGTGTGTCCGGCCCTTTTTCGTTGGCCAGCGTCGGACAGAACTATGTCCAGCGCTGGTAAACGTGCGTTCTCAGCGCCTTGATGCAAGGCACTTTAGGGAATGCGTGATGGTCAGCGATTAGACATGTGCAGGAACAGGAAAGTTATTTTTCAAGGGGTTATTACCCCTTGACCCCAAAATTGGCGACCTCTCCTTTCTCAACCATGGTCGCGCACCAAAGGTGAGGTGGACAGTTCTGGGAGCCCGAGGGCGATGGCCCTCGGAACGTCCTTCTTTATTTCGATATACTTACTGGCGTTTGCGGCTGTCCGCACCCGCATTGGGTTTACAGATCTCACCCGTTCCCCATGACCTCGTCGAGCGCTTCGCTGGCTTCGAGCCAGGTCATCTCGGCTTCGTCCAGCGCTTCGCTCACTTCGGTGTGCTTCTGTCCGATGGCGCCAAGGCCCAGCCCCTTGAGGTCACCCTTGGCGCTTGCGGGATCAACCAGGGCTGCGTCGAGCGCGGCGAGCCGGGTCTGGAGGCGCTTCATCGCGGTCTCGGCTTCGGTCACCTTGCGGCGCAGGGCCTTCAACTCCTCGCGCGCGACCGCGCCGGACTTGCGGGCGGGCTTGGTCTCGTTCGCGCGCTGCGGCTCGTCGGACTTGGGCTGGTTACGACCCAGCACGAAGTCGATGTAGTCGTCCATCGATCCGTCGTAGGCCCGGGCCTCGCCCTTATCGACGAGGACGAGGCGGTCGGCGGCGAGTTCCACCATGTGGCGGTCGTGGCTGACGAGGATGACGGCGCCTTCGTAGGCGTTGAGCGCCTGGACCAGTGCCTCGCGCGCGTCGACGTCGAGGTGGTTGGTCGGCTCGTCGAGAATGAGCATGTGCGGCGCATCGCGGGTGACCAGCGCGAGCGCCAGGCGCGCGCGTTCACCGCCCGACATGGTGTGCGTGTCCGAGGTCGCCCGGTCGCCGGAGAAGCCGAAGCGGCCAAGCTGGTTGCGCACGGCCTGCGGCGGCTTGTCGGGCATGGCGCGGGTCATCAATTCGAGCGGGGTTGACCCTTCGGGCAGTTCCTCGACCTGGTACTGGGTGAAGTAGCCGATGCGGATGCGCGGCGAAAAGTTGGTTTCGCCTTCCATCGGCTCAAGCTGGCGCGCGATCAGGCGGGCGAGCGTCGTCTTGCCGTTGCCGTTGCGGCCCAGAAGAGCGATGCGGTCGTCGGGATCGATGCGCAGGTTGAGCCGGCGCAGGATCGGCTTGCCCTCCTCGTACCCCACGGCCGCCTTGTCGAGTGTGACCAGCGGCGGGCGCAGTTCGTCGGGGCTCGGAAACTCGAAGCGCATCGAGGGATCCTCGGCGAGCGTCGCGATCGGCTGCATCTTTGCCAGCATCTTTGCACGCGACTGGGCCTGCTTGGCGGTCGAGGCGCGTGCGGAGTTGCGCGCAACGTAATCAGCCAGCTTCTTGCGCTGGGCTTCCTGGCTGGCCTTGGCCGCTTCGGCCTGCGCCGCGCGTTCGGCGCGCAGGCGCTCGAAGCTGTCATACGTGCCGGGATAGAGCGTGAGCTTGCCATTCTGGAGGTGGCAGATGTGGTCGACCACGCGGTTGAGGAGACTGCGTTCGTGGCTGATGACGATCAGCGTGCCGGGATAACTGGAAAGGAAGCTTTCCAGCCACAGAGTGGCTTCGATGTCGAGGTGGTTCGAAGGCTCGTCGAGCAGCAGCACGTCGGGCTGCGAAAAGAGCAGCGCGGCCAGCGCGACGCGCATCTTCCACCCGCCCGAGAAGCTGTCCAGCGGTTGGCTCTGCATCTCCTCGTCGAAGCCGAGGCCGACGAGGATGCGTGCGGCGCGGGCCGGGGCCGAGTAGGCGTCGATCGCGATCAGGCGCTCGTGGACATCGCCCAGGCGATTGGGGTCGGTGCAAGTTTCGGCTTCCGCGAGCAGCTGGGTGCGTTCGGTGTCGCCGTCGAGCACCGCCTCGAACGGGGTCTTGGTTCCGCTGGGCGCTTCCTGCGCAATGTAACCAAGGCGCGCGCGGCGCGGCAGGTCGACCGAACCGCCATCGGGTTCGAGCTCGCCGATCACGGTCTTGACCAGCGTCGACTTGCCCGCGCCGTTGCGGCCGATGAGGCCGACCTTGCCCCCGTTGGGGATGGTCGCACTGGCCTGGTCGAGGATGGTGCGGCCCCCAAGGCGCACGGTGATGTCGCGGATCGTCAGCATGGCGGGCCGCGTAGCAGGACCGGACCGATTTCCCAAGCGGCAGATGGCCTGTTCCGCTGGTGCCGGGGCGTGCTGCACTGCAATCGGGCTGCAAGGACATTCGTCCAATTTGATCTAGCACGGTTTTCTTGGACGCGCGGTGGTGGCAGTCTCCCTGTCGGATTGCGGTGCGGAAACGACTCGGGGGTTCGTAAGGGGCATGAAGAAATCGGTCGGAGCCGCACTGCTGGCGCTTGTCCTTCTGGCGCTCGCTCTCTTCTGGTTCCTGGGGCGGGGCGATGATGGGGACGGCGTCCTCGAATTGCATGGCAATGTCGATGTCCGTCAGGTCTCGCTGGCGTTCGAGGAGGCTGGGCGCCTTACCGAACTGACCGTCGAGGAGGGGGATACGGTGGCGGCCGGGGATGTCGTGGCCCGGCTCGATACCGAGACGCTCGCGCTTCAGGCCCGCCAGGCAGAGGCCGAGCTGGCAGCTCGCCGCGCGCAGCTGGACCAACTGCGCAACGGCTCGCGCCCCGAAGAAATTGCCCAGGCCCGTGAGGCCAGGCGCGCGGCACAGGCCGACGCGGCCCGGACCCGCCAGGACCTTGCCCGTATGCAGCAGGCGAGCGCCGCGACCGAGGGGCGGGCGGTCAGCACCCACGATCTCGACGCGGCAAAGAGCGCGGCCGAGGCCGCGGCGGCGCGCGCCGAGGAAGCCGGACAGGCGCTGACGCTCGCGCGTAAGGGGCCGCGCGCGGAGCAGGTGGCCACGGCGGCCGCGCAGGTACAGGCCGCCGAAGCGCAGGCCGCGTTGCTGCGTCACCGTGTCGAGATGGGCGTGCTGCGCGCACCCCATCGCGGCGTTGTGCGGGCGCGGCTGCTCGAAGAGGGGGATATGGCATCGCCCCAGCGGCCGGTGCTGGATCTGGCGCTTCTCTCGCCCAAGTGGGTGCGTGTCTATGTCGGAGAGGCGGACCTGGGCCGGGTTCATCCCGGCATGGCCGCGCACGTGACCAGCGACAGCGCGCCCGACGCGCCGGTGAAGGGGCAGGTCGGCTACATTTCCTCGGTCGCCGAGTTCACGCCCAAGTCGGTCGAGACCGAAGAACTGCGCACGGCGCTGGTTTACGAGGTGCGCGTGATTGTCTCGGACACCCGTGAGGCCCTGCGCCTTGGCCAGCCGGTCACGGTGCGTCTGGACACCGGTAGACACGAATGAGTCGAGCGGTGGACATTTATGGAACCGGAGAGGTTGAGCGTGCGCCGCCGATCATCGTCGCGCGCGATCTGGTCAAGCGGTTCGAGGGGCCTGACGGCGCACCCTTTGACGCCCTGAAAGGCGTGTCCTTCGAGGTCGCAGCGGGGCGGTTGACCGCGCTCGTCGGCCCCGATGGGGCTGGCAAGACAACGCTGATGCGCATGATCGCGGGGTTGCTGCGCGCCGATGGAGGCGCGCTGCAGGTGCTGGGGCACGACGCTGCGCAGGACGCGCAGGAAATTCAGAGCCGCATCAGCTACATGCCCCAGCGCTTCGGGCTCTATGAAGATCTCAGTATCCAGGAGAACCTTGATCTCTACGCCGATCTTCACGGTGTGCCCGCCCATGTGCGAGGCGACCGGTTTGCGCGGCTCCTGGAGATGACCGACCTGGCGCGCTTTACCGCGCGCCCTGCCGGCAATCTCTCAGGCGGCATGAAGCAGAAGCTCGGCCTCGCCTGCACGCTGGTGCGTGTGCCCGACCTCTTGCTGCTCGACGAGCCGAGCGTGGGTGTCGATCCTCTCTCGCGGCGTGACTTGTGGGAGATCATCGAGCAGATGATCGCCGAAGAGGGCCTCAGCGTCCTCGTCAGCACGGCCTACATGGACGAGGCCGCGCGCTGCGAACGGGTCCATGTCTTCAACAAGGGCGAACAGCTGGCCGAAGGCACGCCCGGTGAACTGCGCGCGCAGGTTACTGGGCTCACCTACGTTGCCGCGCCGCGGGAAGGCGAGCCCGCCCGCGATCTCCAAGCGCGCTTGATCGACGCGCGGGACCGGATCGTGGATGCGGTGCCGAGCGGGGGCAAGGTCCATTTCATTCGTCGACCCGAATGCGCAGCCGACAGTCTGGGCGATCTTCTGGTCGGCTGCGAAGCGCGGGCGCGCGAGGAGGAACTGGAAGACGCCTTCATGCTTCTGCTGCGCGCGCACGAGGAGGAAGAGGAGCCGACCGCGTCCGATCAGGGCGGGCCGGATCAGGATGGGGAAGCGGCCTTGTCCAGTGGCGGACCCGAGCCGGATCAGGACGGCGCGCCGATCATCGTCGTGCGAGACTTGGTTCGCCGTTTCGGCGACTTTACCGCGGTTGCCAGCACCAGCTTCGATGTTCGGCCGGGCGAGATATTCGGCCTCCTGGGGCCTAATGGCGCGGGCAAGACAACCACCTTCCATATGCTTTGCGGGCTGCTTCCGGCGACCAGCGGCCACCTCGAGGTGGCGGGGGTGAACCTGCGCCAGGCGCGCGCGACGGCGCGGCGGCGTATCGGCTACGTCGCGCAGAAGTTCTCGCTCTACGCGAACCTCTCAGTGCGCGAGAACCTGGAGTTCTTCGGCGGCGCCTACGGCCTGCGCGGCCGGACTCTGCGCGCGCGGGTGCGCGCCATCGAGACCCGCTTCGATCTCGACCCACAGGCGCAGAGCGGCAATCTTCCGCACGGCTACAAACAGCGCCTTGCGATGGCGGCAGGGCTCTTGCACGAGCCACGGATCCTGTTCCTTGATGAACCCACCAGCGGCATCGACCCACTGGCCCGGCGCGCGTTCTGGCGCACGATCACCCAGCTTTCGCAGGAGGGCGTGACGATCATCGTGACGACGCACTTCATGGAAGAGGCCGAGTACTGCGACCGCATCGCCATCCAGGACGCGGGCCGTCTGCTTGCGCTGGGGACTCCGCGCGAGGTGCGCGAAGAGGCAGGCCCGCGCGGCCAGGACATGAACAGCGCTTTCATCGCCATCGTCGAGAACGCGCGGGCACACGAACGGACGAGGGCAGCCGCGCCGGAGAGCGTGGCATGAGCGCGACAGGATCGGGCTTTGTCCAGCGCCTGACCGCGCTGGTGCGCAAGGAAATGCGCCAGATGGTGCGCGACCGCTCGAACCTCCTCGTGGGGTTCCTGCTCCCGCTCGCGCTGATCCTGCTGT
This sequence comes from Novosphingobium profundi, assembly GCF_020524485.1. Lineage (GTDB taxonomy): Bacteria > Pseudomonadota > Alphaproteobacteria > Sphingomonadales > Sphingomonadaceae > Novosphingobium > Novosphingobium profundi_A. Next base: position 23,867 of record NZ_JAIVLF010000008.1, read on the forward strand.
TTGGCTACGGCCTTTCCTTCGACGTGCGCAATGCGCCTGTTGCGGTCGTCATCGACACCCCGTCTGTCGCCGCACGCGAAGTGGTCTCGGGACTGGAGGGCTCACGCTACCTTGCCCCGCGCCGGGTCACGACCATGGCCGAGGCCGAGCACCTGCTCGGCGATGGCCGTGTCGATGCCATCGTCCATCTCCCGGTTGACTTTGCGCGCCGGTATGCGGCGAGCCGCGCCCGCGTGCAGATCGTGCTTAACGGTATCGATTCCGTGACGGCCAGCACGCTGGAAGCGTATCTTTCAGGATCCATCTCCAAGACACTGGAGCACCGTGTCGATCGCGGGGAGGGGGGGCTGTCTGGCGCCGGACAGGTGGAGATCGTGCAGCGCTTCTGGTTCAACGAGACTTCGAACAGCACCTGGTACCTGGTGCCCGGGCTCGTTGTTCTCATCATGACGCTGGTAGGCGCGTTCCTGACCTCGCTGCTGGTGGCGCGCGAGTGGGAGCGCGGCACGCTGGAATCGCTGTTCGTGACCCCGGTGCGCCCCCTCGAGATCGTGCTCGCCAAGCTCGCGCCCTACATACTCGTCGGGCTTGTCGACCTCGCCATGTGCCTGGTGGCCGCGCGCGTCCTTTTCGATGTGCCGATCCGCGGCTCGCTGCTGGCGGTCCTGGTTTCCTCGACGATGTACCTGATCGTCTCCCTGCTTCTGGGCCTCTGGATTTCGGGGGCGACGCGCAACCAGTTCGCGGCAAGCCAGGTGGCGCTTCTCACCAGCTTCATGCCCGCGATGATGCTGTCAGGCTTCGTGTTCGACTTGCGCAACGTGCCAATCGGTGTCGAGATCGCCGCGCAGATCGTGCCCGCCACCCACTTCATGACGCTCATCAAGACGTTGTTCCTGGCCGGAACCGACTGGGCGATGGTCGCGCGCAGCTGCACGATCCTGGGCGCCTATGCGCTTCTTCTCACCTTGCTGACGCGGCGCACCGTGCGCAAGCGGCTCGACTGAAGGCGCGCCGATGGAAGCCCTGAGCGCCCTGATCTTCCCGATCCTCACGCTGATCCGCAAGGAGTTGCTGGCGATCTTCAAGGATCCCGCCAACCGCATCGTCCTGTTCGCGCCCGCTTTTGTGCAGACCTTGCTGTTCGGCTACGCGGCCTCGTTTGATCTTACCAACGTGCCTTATGCGGTGCTCGACCAGAGCCACAGCGCAGCTTCCAGCGAATTGCTGGCCCGGCTTGATGGCACGGGTGTGTTCCGGCGCGAGGCGACGCTCGCCAACGCCAACCAGATTGCGCAGGTGATCGACGAGCAGCGCGCGCTCATGGTCATCGCGATACCGGCGGACTTTGCCGAGAGCCTCGCCGCCGGGCGCCGCGCACAGGTGCAACTGATCCTCGATGGGCGCAATTCAACGACGGCGGGTTCGGCCTCGGGCTATGTCGCCTCGGTGGTGGCCGCCTTCAACGCGGCGCGCGGAGGCGGGCCGGGGCTCGAACTCGTACGCCGGGCCTGGTTCAATCCCAATCTGGAATCGCGCTGGCAGATCGTGCCGGCCATGGTGGCGACGCTGAGCATGCTCCAGACGCTGCTCCTGGCCGCGCTCTCCGTCGCGCGTGAGCGCGAGCAGGGGACTTTCGACCAGCTTCTCGTCACCCCGCTCACCCCTTTGCAGATACTGGTCGGCAAGTCGGTGCCTTCGATCGTGGTCGGCATGCTGCAATCGACGATCGTGCTGCTGATCTCGCTGTTCTGGTTCGACATCCCGATGAGCGGATCGGTCTGGCTGCTCTACCTTGGCCTGCTCGGCTTTACCGGGGCCTCGGTCGGGATCGGCATGTCGCTGTCCTCGGTGGCGCTCAACATGCAGCAGGCGATGCTTTATACCTTCCTCATCATCATGCCGCTAACGCTGCTTTCGGGGCTCATCACGCCCGTGCGCAACATGCCCGAGGTGCTTCAGGTCGCGACCTACGCCAACCCCTTGCGCTTTGGCGTCGACCTTGTGCGCCGGGTCTATCTGGAAGGGGCGAGCCTTGCCGACATCTACCATGACTTCATCCCCATGTTCGTGATCGCGGCGCTGACACTGCCGCTTGCGGCATGGCTCTTTCGCCACCGTCTGGCCTGAACCTGGAACCTGCGAGACGCTGCATGACCGACCTTTCCTTGCTTGCCCGAACGACGGCTTCGCCGCTGCTCCTCGCCCTCGCGCTGGGGGCCTGCACGATGGGGCCGGACTATGCGGCGCCGTCGCTTGAGGTTCCAGCCGATTGGCACAGTTGGCGCTCGGGCGATGCCGCGCTGCACGATGTGGCGACGGACGGTGAGGCGCTGCCCGCCGACTGGTGGACGCTCTGGGGCGACCCGGTGCTGAACGATCTGGAGGCGCGCGCCCTAGTGGCGAACCCGGACATTGCGAGCGCTGCGCTTCACTTTGCTGCGGCGCGGGTGCAGCGCGGCGGTGCGGAGGCGGCAGGTCTGCCCCAGGTCAACCTGTCAGGTTCGGTCACACGCCAGCGGCTGAGCGAGAACGGCGCGTCGACCCGCCTGTTCGACGTGATTGGCAGTGAGGCCGAGCGCGACCAGATGGCGCGCTTTCTCGCCAATCCCTTCACGCTTTTCCAGGGCGGCTTCGACGCCGGGTGGGAGCCGGACCTCTGGGGCAAAGTGCGCCGTTCGCTGGAAGTGGCCGATGCCCGCGTGGAAGGCCAGGCCGCCACGCTGGAGCAGACGCGCCTGGCGGTGGCGAGCGAGGTTGCGCGCAGTTATGTCGAACTGCGCAGCGTGCAGCGCCAACTATCTCTGGCGCAAGAGGACCGGGACATCCTGACAGAGCGCGAGGAGATCGTGGGCGCGCGGGTCCAAGCCGGGCTCGACGGGCACACGCTGCTCGAAGGCGAGACGATGGCGCGAGCCGGTGCGCAGGCCACTCTTGCCCCGCTGCGCGCGCAGGAGGCGGCACTCATCAACGCGCTGGCAGTGCTGACCGGAGAGCGCCCGTGGGGATTGCCGGATCTTCTCGATCCGCCTGCCGGTACGGGCGCGCCGATTGATCCGGATCTGGGGCTAGGGCTCCCATCCGAGGTGGCGCTGGGGCGGCCTGATGTTCGCGCGGCAGCCGCGCAGCTCCATGCAGCCACGGCCGAGATCGGGGTTGCCGTGGCCGACCTCTATCCCAGCATTCGCCTCGGGGGAGGCTTCAACCTTGAGTCCTATCGCAGCGAAAGCCTCTTCGACTGGGGCAGTCGCACCTGGTCGGTGGGGCCCAGCCTCAACCTGCCGCTTTTCGATGGCGGGCGCCGCCGCAGTGTTGTCGCGCTACGCCGGATCGAGCAGCGCGAGGCGGCGGTGCGCTTCCAGCAGACGGTGCTGAGCGCCTGGCAGGAGATCGACGATGCGCTCAATGGCTATGGCGCCGAGCGCAGCCGCCGCGATGAACTGGCGGCGCGGCTTGCCGGGGCCGAGCGGCGGCGTGATCTGGTGCAGGCGAACTATGCGGCGGGCAACGTCAGCTACCTGCCGCTGCTTGATGCGCGCCGCGCGGTTCTGGGCGCGCAGCGCGAGCTTGCCCAAAGCGAGGGCGACCTGCGCACCCGCTTCATCGCGGTGAACAAGGCGGTGGGCAACGTGCCGCCAGGCGATCCCGCCGGGGGAGAGGGCGCTCCTTAGAAGCCCTTCTTGCGGTAGATCTCGGTGCCGCGACGATAGACGACAAGCTTGTCCAGCGTCACCGGGTGGTAGAACGCCTCGAGCACCTGGCCCGCGTTGTTGCGGGCGTAGACCTCGTAGCAATCGCCCTCGACCTGCATCTTGAGGAGCGTCCAGCCTTCCTGCCAGACCTTCTTCTTCAGCTTTTCGATAGGCTTCCAGTTGGCCTCTGGGCCAGCCTTGCAGGCAACGTCGCCATCGGCGAGGGCAGGCCCAGAAAGGCCAAGGGCCGAGAGGGCAAAGCCCGCGCAGGCGAGCGAATTGAACAGGCGGGTCATGCGGCGAAGGCTCCCTTGCGGATACGATGGCGTTTCCACGCGCGGGCGACCCAGACGAGGACGAGCGGTGCGACGTGGATGAGGGCGGGGGTGGAACTCCAGCCCAGCAGCAACCAGTGTGCAAGGGCAAGGAGAAGAGCAGGGTAGACGAGGCGCTGCAGCGTTTTCCAGCGGCGGCCAAGCCTGCGAACGGCCGTGTTGAAACTGATCGAGGCGGGCACCAGCAGGCAGGCGAGCGCCAGCCATCCCGTCCAGATGCCGGGGAGGCCAAGTTCAGAGACGATGCCCTCGGGCGTCATGTCGATGACGTAGAAGGCAAGGTGCAGCAGGCCGTAGCCGAAGGCTGCAACCCCCAGGTTACGGCGGATCAGCAGCCATCCCTTGAGGAAGCGGTTGGGCCCGACCAGTTCGACAAGTGGGCCGGGCAGCATGGCCAGGACCATCAGGCGCACGGCAAGCTCCCCGCTGGGCGACAGCAGGTCCATCGGCCAGGCCGCGTTCGCGAGCAGGTCCCAGACCATGAGTAGGCCGGGAATGGCCAGCGCCAGGCTGACGAGGAGCGAGAGGCGCGCGCGCTTCATCGCTCTCAGACCTGCGCCCAGCGGCGCACGAGGTTGTGGTAGACGTGGATCAGCCGGTCTACGTCAGGATCATCGACCGCGCGGTCGGCTGACAGCGCCTGGATCGACTGGTCGAGATCGTAGAGCAGCGCACGCTCGGCGGCGTCGGCAATCGCGCTCTGCAGCCACAGGATCGCGCAGAGGCGCTGGCCCGAGGTGACGGGCGTGACCTGGTGCAGGCTGCTGGAAGGGTACAGAACCATGTCGCCCGCTGCCAGCTTCACGCCCTGCGCGCCATACTCCTGCTCGATGACCAGTTCGCCACCTTCATAGCTGTCGGGATCGGAGAGGAAGATTGTGGCGGAGAGGTCACTGCGCAGCGTCAGACCGCGCGCATTGTCGCGCATCAGCGCGGAATCGACATGCGTGCCGTAGTGCCCGCCGTCCTGGTAGGCATTGAACACCGGGGGCCAGATCTTCTCGGCAAGCGAGGCCGAGACGAAGCGCGGGGTTTCGCCGAGGCGCCGCAGGAGGATGTTGGAAAGCTCGCGCCCCACCGGGCACTCGCGGTCGACCTGGAGGTTCTGCTTGACCGCGATCGAGCGGGTGCCCGCGGTCTGGTTTCCGTCGATCCAGCGCGCGTCGTTGAGGCGCGCGCGCAGATCCGCGACCTCGTCGGAAGCGAGCAGGTTCTCGATGACAATCAGCATGCGTTACGGTGTCCGGGCAAGAAAGGATAGGAAACGCGGCGGACGTGCCCGAGCACGCCCGCCGCGCCATGGCCTATCAGAAGCGGCCGGTCAGGGTAATCGTCCCGCGGCGTTCGTCCCCCTTGTAGAGGAAGGCACCCGAACGGTACGCGGCGGTGTAGAAGTCCTCGTCGCCGATGTTCTGGACGTTGATGCGCGCGGAGAAGTTCGTGTTGAACTTGTACTCGGCGAAGGCGTCGAACACGGTCGAGGAGGGCACGCGGAAGGTGTAGCGGCCGATCTGCGCGTTGTAGCTTGCCGCTGCGTCGGGTTGGCCGGCGTACATCGCGCTCTTGTAGGTGCCGGTGACACCGAAGGCGAATGCATCGGTCGCCTGGTAGCGGACCTGGCCCGTCACCTGGTTGTCGGCAAAGTTCGCCAGCGTCAGGCCGATGTTGTCGGCGCTGTAGCTGTCGAGCACCTTGGCATCCATGATCGAGCCGCCGATCTGTGCCGACAGGCGGTCGGTGATGTTGCCGACCAGACCGATCTCGATGCCCTTCACGCGGGTCTTTCCGGTGTTGAGCGAGCCGCTCGGGGTGTAGTCGCTTCCCCGGCCGGCGGTTTCGTAGACATCGTCCTTGGTGGTCTGGAAAGCGGCGACGGTGAGCAGCAGGCGATCGTCGAACAGGTCCCACTTGGCGCCGACTTCGAAGGACTCCGAGCTCTCGGGCTTGCCGGCCGAAAGCGGGACGTTCTGATCGACGCACAGGCCGCCGTAACCGCAATTGGAGCCAAGGTCCGATTCGCCGCCGTTGACGTTCGAGCCGGTCGACCAGGTGAAGTAGAGCATGAGCTCTTCCATCGGCTTCAGGCTCACCCCGGCATGGCCGTTCCACAAGGTGTCGTTGATATAGTAGTCGGAGCGCGCATCGCTGCTCGCGCTGTAGGTGGAAAGCGCGAAGTCGATGGCATCGGCGCGCACGCCGCCGTTGAGCGAAAGCCAGGGCGTCACATCCACGGTGTCCATCGCGTAGAAGGACAAGGTGCGCATGTGCCACAAGGAGTCCCAGCTGCCCTTCGTGATGTCGCGCTGGAGCAGGCTGCGGATCGCACCGTCCTCGATGATCTGCTCGCCGTTGGCATCGGTGATGCAGTAGGCCGGACGCACGCCGCCCCAACCCGCGACTTCGCAGTTGGTCGCCCCTTGCGTGCTGGTTTCGTACGCGCCGTTGCGGACCTTGTGGTCGGAATATTCGCTGCCCACGATCAGGTTGTGCGCAAGGCCCGCCGTCTCGAAGCGGCCGATCACGTTGAGCTGGTTCACGAAGTAGCTCACGTCCTGCCAGCCCTGGTGGGTGCTGAGCGAGATCGAGCCGCCGGTGCTGTCCCCGCGCGCGCCGGTTGCGACGTAGCCGTTGTGGCTCTTGCCATAGCGGGTCGAGTTGACGATCTCGAAGCCGTCCATCGGCGTGATGAAGATGCGGCCCGTGACGGTGTCGACGTCGGACTTCAGGAAGTCCTCGTCCTGCGCATAGCTGGGCAGGTCATCGAAGGTCTCGCCGTAGCCATTCTCGTCGCTGGCCGCGACGTAGACGCCGAGGTCCGGGCGGTCCTTGGCGGTGAGGTGGTAGTAGTCGAGCTGGACGCGCACGTCCTCGCTCACCCGCACGAGGCCTGAGACAGCGGCGCCCCAGCGCTCGCGGTAGGCGGGATCGCGGTCCGGCACGTCCTGGTTGGCGTAGAGCAGGTTGGCGCGCACCGCGACGTTCTCACCCAGCGCCCAGTTGGTGTCGAGCGTGCCGCGCCAGAAGCTGTCGGTGCCCACGCCCAGGTCCACTTTGTGGAACGAGTAGTCCGTGCTCGCCGACTTGGTGATCGCATTGACCGCGCCGCCCGAGGCGCCGCGTCCGGCGAAGGTGGAACTGGGCCCCTTGGTGATCTCGACCTGGTCGACTGCGAAGCTCTCGCGCGTGGTCATACCGGGATCACGCAGACCATCGACGAAGACGTCGCTGCGCGCTTCCTCGCCGCGGATGATGTAGCGGTCGCCGAAGGCGTTGCCGTTTTCACCCGTGCCGATGGTGACGCCCGGCTGCAGGCGCAGCACTTCCTTCAGGTCGGTCGTGCCCGCTTCCTCCATCTGCGTCTCGGTGACGACGGTGATGGTGGCGGGGGTTTCGGCGAGCGGCTTGACGCGGCGCGGGTCGGCCGAGACGCGCGCCTTGTAGGGTGCGCCCTGCGAGGTGTACGGATTGACGTCGGCCGCACGGTCCTCGATCTGCAGCGTTTCGAGCTGGATCTCTTCCTCGTCCTCGACCTCCTGCGCGATGGCCGGCACGGCGAACGTGGCGGCGGTCACGCCCAGCAGGGCGGCCGTGCCCGAACGGCGCAGGCCCGAGCCACGCAGGCTGGTTGGACGCAGGATTCCCCCGGAGTTCTTTTTCACGAAACTTCCCTCATTACGAATGTGATTGGTTCTGGCTTGTGGCGGCGCGCCGTTCAGTCGGTGCGCAGCGAGTAATCAATCGGGAGCGCCAGCGTGACGCTGTCGCGCTCCATGGAAGACGGCATGCGCGGCAGCGGGGCCACGCGGCGCAAGAGGTCGAGCGTGGCCCCATCCAGCAGATCGTGCCCGCTCGAGGTCTTGATCGAGACGGCGCTGACCGATCCGTCGCGCGCGACAGTGAAGCGCACCGTCACGGTGCCTTGCTGGCGAGCCTTCTTGGCTTCCTTGGGATAGCTCTTCTTGCGTTGCAGGTGCGCGGCGATCATCGCGAAGTAGTCGGCTTGGGCCTTGCGCGCCTTGGCACTGGTGCCCGGGCCCTTGCCCTTCGTCCCGCTGCCCGTGCTACGGCTGACCGGAGCGGGAGCCGGCGGGGCAGGCACCGAGACCGCGCGCTCAGGCGTTGCCACGGGCGCACTTTGCGCAAGAGCGACCGGTACGGGGCGCGGCATCGGGCGCGGTTCACTCGGCAGGGGATCGGCGGCCTGCAGAGGTGGGAGTGGCTCGGCACGCGCGGGCTGGGGCTGCGTCGGCTGAGGCGGTTGCGGCGTGGTTTCGGGCGTGGCGGCTGCTTCAGCGTCAGCCTGCGAGGCCGCCGGGGCCGAGGCGCCTTCGGGCAGCTCGACGAGGACGACCGGCTCGGGCGGGGGCGGCACTGTGTCGCGGCTCCACAGGAGCACCGCGACAAGCGCCAGGGCATGTCCCCCAAGGGCAATGCCGATGGCCCCGGCCCAGCGCTGGCGCGCGCCCGGATCAAGGAGGTCGGGGCTGCGCATGGTCAGGCTCCCGCGCCCTGTTCAGCCCCCACCAGGGCGACATGGCGATAGCCAGCTGAGCGCAGGACGTTCATCGCGTCCATGATCGCTTCGTAGGTCACGCTCTTGTCCGCGCGCAGGAACACGCGCTGTTCCCGGTCCCCCGAAGTGGCACGCGTGATCGCCTCACCCAGCGCAGCGGCCGAGACCACCGTCTCGCCCACGCGCATCTCGCCGCTCTGGCGCAGTGTCAGGTAGACGGGAACCTCGGGTTTGGGCGCGGGCGCCGCAGTGGAGGAGGGCAGGTCGACCTTGACGTCGACGGTCGCAAGCGGCGCGGCCACCATGAAGATGATGAGCAGCACCAGCATGACGTCGATGAACGGCGTCACGTTGATGTCGTGGTTGACCGGCAGGTCCTCGCCGCCGTCGGAGAGCTGGATCGCCATGGCGCCTCAGCCTTCCTTGGCGAGCGGAATGGCCTGCCCGCGGCTGAGGTCGCGCGAGACGAGACGCAGGATGGCGGCCGCGCTGTCGGAGACGAGCGCCTTGTGCGCGGCGATCTGGCGCGCGAAGTGGTTGTAGATGACGACGGCGGGGATCGCCGCGACAAGGCCGATGGCAGTCGCCAGCAGGGCCTCGGCGATACCGGGCGCGACAACGGCGAGGTTCGTGGTCTGCTTCTCGGCAATCCCGATGAAGCTGTTCATGATACCCCAGACCGTTCCGAACAGGCCGACAAAGGGAGCGGTCGCGCCGATCGTGGCGAGCACGTTGACGCCGCGGGTCATACGCCGGGTCACCAGCGCTTCGTGACGCTGGAAACGGGAGACGACACGCTCCTTGATGCCTTCAGGATCGGAAAGCGCATCACTGGAGAGGCGCAGTTCGGCGAGGGCCTCGCGCACCAGCGGCGTAAAGGCAAGGTTGCCGTCGAGCGCGGCGTCGCGCAGCGAGCGCAGCGAGACGAGCTGGTCATGCACCTGTTTCTCGGCGGCGTTGGCCTTGCGCAGTTCCATGAGCTTGGCGACGAAGATCGTCCAGGTCGCAAGCGAGGCGAGGCCCAGCCCGATCATGACGACTTTGACGAGCCAGTCGGCCTGCCAGAACATGGCGCCGACCGAGAGATTCTCGGGAAGGGCGACGGCCGCGGCGTGGGCCGGGCTGGTCGCGAGCAGTGCAGCAATCATGGCAGGCACCCCAAGCCTCTTGCCAGTGATCATCGTATGTCCCCCTGATGTTCCGAGCGTTGCCCGGAGATGTCTGCTGTATGTTGTTGCGAGCCATTCGCATGGGTTGCGAAGGTTTGCAAGAGTTTTGCAAGAGATTCGCATTAGCGGACTTTGGGGCACGTCGCTTCTCCGCTGGGAAGTGCCGGAAAGCCTTGGAAAATGCTCGCAGGACGGGGCGGGTCGTGACCTGGAACCAATCGCGCCTGCCTGCGTTCTGGAAGGCACGTCACAGGGGCTTGCAACTTATCGACACAATTCGTTCCGGGTATCGGACGGACCGTTGTGCGCGCCTCTGTATCGAAATGGGCGAATCGCCTAGAATTAGCGCTTGTCAGGGCGAATCAGTTGTGATTCTATCGAGTTTATGAGGACCATGCGGGGCGATACTACCATCGTGCGAAAGCGACTTGTGCAGGGGCTGCCCGTAGCAGCGCTTCTGCTCATGGGCGCCTTTGCCGTGGCTGGGCCTAGCGGTCTGCTCGCCTGGGGGGAGAACCAGCGTGTGCTCGAACAGCGCCGGACGAGCCTTGCGGACTTGCAGGACAAGCGTGACCGCTTGCGCAATCGGGTGAACCTGCTCGCACCGGATCACGTCGATCCCGATCTTGCCGGCGAATTGCTGCGCAGCAATCTCAATGTCGCCCGTCCCGATGAAAAGGTTCTCCTGCTTCCCTGAATCGCGCCCTCCCGTGCGTCCCGGAAAACGGCGACTATGCACTTTTTTGCAAGGCTAGTTGCGCCGAATGGTACAAAAAGTGCTTTGAATCGGCCTCGATTCAGGGTTGGAACGCTTCCCGTATCCAAGCGATCTCCCTATATCGCGTGGACGAAGCCATCCTTACCCCAGGGGGAGCAGCATTGCCCAAAACAAAGACTGACGCCGCGTCCGGCACGACCGATACGCCGGTAACGCCAGCCACCCAAGACGACTTCGATCTCGGCAGCCTCCAGCAGGCCCTCGAAGGCGACAAGCGCTACAAGGCGGACAAGGAAGAGCTGCTCAAGCTCTATGAGCAGATGCTGCTCATCCGGCGTTTCGAAGAGAAGGCGGGCCAGCTCTACGGTCTCGGCCTGATCGGTGGCTTCTGCCACCTCTACATCGGCCAGGAAGCCGTTGCCGTGGGCCTGCAGTCCGCGCTCGACGGCGACAAGGACTCGGTCATCACCGGCTACCGTGACCACGGCCACATGCTTGCCTACGGCATCGACCCCAAGGTCATCATGGCCGAGCTCACCGGACGTGCCGCGGGCATCTCCAAGGGCAAGGGCGGCTCGATGCACATGTTCAGTGTCGAGCACAAGTTCTACGGCGGTCACGGTATCGTCGGCGCGCAGGTGCCGCTGGGTGCGGGCCTCGCCTTCGCGCACAAGTACAACGAAGACGGCGGCGTTGCCATGTCCTACTTCGGCGATGGTGCCGCAAACCAGGGCCAGGTCTACGAGGCCTTCAACATGGCCGCGCTGTGGAAGCTTCCGATCATCTTCGTGATCGAGAACAACCAGTACGCCATGGGTACCGCGGTCAACCGCTCCTCGGCCGAGACCCACTTCTATCGCCGCGGCAGCGCGTTCCGCATCCCGGGCATGCAGGTCGATGGCATGGATGTCCTCGAAGTGCGCAAGGCCGCCGAGATCGCGCTCGAATACGTGCGCGCCGGCAATGGCCCCGTGCTCATGGAGCTGAACACCTACCGCTACCGTGGTCACTCGATGTCCGATCCCGCCAAGTATCGCAGCCGCGAGGAAGTGCAGGGCGTTCGCGACAAGCGTGACCCGATCGAACATGCCAAGGCCGAACTGGTCGAACTGGGCATGTCCGAAGATACGCTCAAGGACCTCGACAAGACCGTGCGCAAGCAGATCTCCGAAGCGGCCGATTTCGCCGAAAGCTCGCCCGAACCCGAAATGTCCGAACTCTATACTGACGTGCTGGTGGAGCGCTACTGATGGCGATTGAACTGAAGATGCCCGCGCTCTCGCCGACGATGGAAGAGGGCAAGCTTGCCAAGTGGCTGGTCAAGGAAGGCGACGAAGTGTCCTCGGGCACGATCCTCGCCGAAATCGAGACCGACAAGGCGACGATGGAATTCGAATCCATCGATGAAGGTACCGTCGGCAAGATCCTCGTCGAGGAAGGCACCGAAGGCGTGAAGGTCGGCACGGTCATCGCCATGCTGGCCGGCGAAGGCGAAGACGCTTCCTCCATTGAAGCGCCCGCCGAGCCCAAGGTCGAAGCGCAGCAGGTCAAGTCGGACGTCATCCAGGACGTTTCGGCCACCAGCGGCACCGCCAAGCTCGCGACCGAGGAAAAGCCCAAGAAGCGCGATCCCGAAGTGCCCCACGGCACCAACATGAAGACCTCGACCGTGCGCGATGCGCTGCGTGACGCGATGGCCGAGGAAATGCGCCGCGACGAGCGCGTGTTCGTGATGGGCGAGGAAGTCGCCGAGTACCAGGGCGCCTACAAGGTGACCCAGGGCCTGCTCGACGAATTTGGTCCCAAGCGCGTGATCGACACCCCGATCACCGAATACGGTTTCGCCGGTATCGGCACGGGCGCCGCGATGGGCGGCCTGCGTCCTGTCGTCGAGTTCATGACCTTCAACTTCGCCATGCAGGCGATTGACCACATCATCAACTCGGCCGCCAAGACCAACTACATGTCCGGTGGCCAGATGCGCTGCCCGATCGTGTTCCGTGGCCCCAACGGCGCGGCCTCGCGCGTGGGTGCGCAGCACTCGCAGAACTACGGCCCATGGTACGCCAGCGTTCCCGGTCTCGTGGTCATCGCGCCTTATGACGCCTCGGACGCAAAGGGCCTCCTCAAGGCCGCGATCCGCAGCGAGGACCCGGTGGTCTTCCTCGAGAACGAGCTCGTCTACGGTCGCAACTTCGAGCTGCCCGAGCTTGATGACCATGTCCTGCCGATCGGCAAGGCCCGCATCATGCGCGAAGGTTCGGACGTGACCATCGTCTCGTACTCGATCGGCGTGGGTGTGGCTCTGGAAGCCGCCGAGAAGCTGGCTGAGGAAGGCATCGATGCCGAAGTCCTCGACCTGCGCACGCTGCGTCCGCTCGACAAGGAAGCGGTGCTGGAAAGCCTCGCCAAGACCAACCGCATCGTGGTGGCCGAAGAAGGCTTCCCGGTCTGCTCGATTGCCTCGGAGATCGCCTCGATCTGCATGGAAGAGGGCTTCGACGATCTCGACGCGCCGGTCACCCGCGTGTGCAACGAAGACGTTCCGCTGCCGTACGCCGCGAACCTCGAGCACGCCGCGCTGATCGACACCGACCGCGTCATCGAAGCGGTCAAGAAGGTCTGCTACCGCTGATCGTGACCGCCGCAGTTCGGCTGCGGCGCAAGAATTGAGGAAGGGGCCTGTGACCATGCGGTCGCGGGCCCTTTTTCGTGGCGCTCAGGCGGCGGTGTCGGTGAACTTGTTGCAGGAGGAAACCGGCGCGTGAGCCAGGCCTTCAACCTGGTAGACCTGTGACAGATCCCGGCTCGAGCGCACCGTGTAGGAGGCAATGCTCTCGATCCGGCGTGCGCCCATCAGGGCTTGGGAAATGAGCGGCTGATAGGTGTAGGCGATCTCCACGAAGACGACCGCATCGCCGCTCTGGGCGAGGACCTTGCGGTCGTCCGGTCCGATTCCATTCGAAAGCTCGTCGCCCTCTTCTCCGTAGCTGGACACCATCTTGAGCGTGCCCATGCAACGCTGCCAGTGGATGTACTGCTCGCCGTCCGCATTGACCTCCAGGCTGCTGACGATCACCCGCCCATTCTCGTAGAGATCCATGCCCGATCCGGCCTGGACCTTCGCGCCGAGCAGCAGGTCGTTGATATCGGCCTCGTAGATCTTTCGGTTCTCCAGCGTCGAGATGTCGCCGATGCGTGAGGCGTTGTCCGCGACCTGGACAGCCAGCTGGCCCACGCGCAGCGTCGTCAGCGAGTAGTTGGCAAGTTCGATCCCGGCGAGGCCGGCGCCCAGAAAGAAAGGGAGCACCAGCGCGGTCTCGGTCACCGCTACGCCTGCACGGGCGCCGGGCAGGGCCTTGAGACGGCGCGCGGCCGTGGCGATCATCGGGCAGAGCTGGCGGATCATGGGCAATTCCCGATGCTGGGCGGGGCGTCGTTGGTTTCGTAGGGCTGGTTGCGCAGCACCGTGCGGGCACGCATCGTGAAGGTGTCGCCCATGCCCAGGATCGCGGTGACGGGGAAGGGGCGCGGATAGGTGACCTCCACCTCGTAGAGCACCGCATCGCGGGCGCTGCCCTGGCCGCGCGTGCCCTGGCTCGCGTCCCAGACCCCGTTGCCGTTGGCGTCCTCGAAAGGTTCGCCTTCATTGCACATGCCATCGCCGTTGACGTCGGTGAAGTCCTCCGGCGCGCCGATGTCGGAGAACGAGGCGTAGGCCGTGCGCTCGAAAGTCAGGTCGGCGGCCGGAGCAATCGCATGGACCGCCTCGCGCACCCGCTCGTCGAGTTGGCTTGCGCGGCCCGCCGCGCCTTCGATGGTCGAATCGCGCGCGGCCTTCTGGATCGAGCCTTCGAGCTGTTCGGCGGTGTAGACGTTGTAGCCCAGGTCAAAGAGGCCGAAGATCGTGAGCAGCATGACGGGGGCAACAAGCGCGAACTCCACCGCCGCAACGCCGCGCCGGTCCTGCGCCCAGGCCTGGAAGAGTTCGCGCCGCCTCATTGCACGATCCGGAGGTCGCCCATGGCCTTGGCAATGGCATCAAAGGCATCGTTGAGCTGGTCGGCGTTGTCCGCCTGGAACCAGTGGCCTGGCCCCGCACAGGTCTTGAGCATGTCGGTCATCTCGGTGCCAAAGCCGATCACCCAGACGGTGATGTTCTTCTTCTTCACTTCGCTGCAGGCATAGGAGAAGCGCTTCTCCACGGTCTGCGTCAGCGAGTAGGGCGAGGAGGGCGACCAGCGGCGTTCGCTCAGCGGCTCGATCCCGTAGCTGCCATAGCTGAAGTCATTGGGTGCCGTCTCGCCATCGGTCAGGAAGATCAGGTGGCGCGTCGTCGGGCGCTGGTTCACGTCCGCATTCTCGCTGGCGAAGATCCCGGTGGGGGACAGCAGGCGTCCGCCCCAGATCATGCCGACGTCGTGGTAGGTGCTGCCTTCGGGCCTGAGCGAGTCGACATAGCCCGCGACTTCGCCAGCGGTCATCTCGGCCAGCTTGTGCGCGCGCGAAGGGCAGGCGGTGACGCCGTAATTGTTGGCCTGCATGTAGTTCTCGTCGGTCATGACCGGCTGCTTGGAGAAACTTCCGCCGGTCGCCGACCAGGCGCGCTCGAAGGAGATCTCGTGCAGGATCGGGCGCCACTGCGTGCCAGGCTGGGTGGCCTCGGGGACCCGGTCGATGTCGAGATCGAGCGCCTTGGTCAGATCGACGTTGTCATAATCGGTGATCTGGTAGGTATCGCGTTCTTCAATACAGCCGCGAAAGCCAGCCGACATGTTCTGGGGCGTGGGCGAGGGACTTCCGTACATGCGCACGCGAAGCGCGCCGCCCTTGTAGAGTGCGCTGCCAGACGAACCTTTCAGCGAACGCACGTCAAGCGCGACGCTGTTGTACTGCCACTTGTAGACTTCCTTGGTCTCGACACCATCTTCCTGCTTCAACGTGCGGTAGACATAATCGGTGTAGCGGGTCGGCGTTACGGTGAAGCCGCCATCGGCGGGCGCGCAGGCGTAGGTGTCGCCTTTGACGCGCGTGTCCCACACCTCGTAGCCGGTGCCCGAGCCATAGGCGATCATCTGCCAGGTTGCGGTGTCGCCCGGGCACTCGGTGTCGAACCAGCTTGCGTCCGAGGTGCGTGTGCCGCTGAGCGTCTGGTAGGTGTACTTGTACTTGGGCACGGTTTCGGTCTTGCCAGTGCTCTTGGCGATGCGGCCCTCGTAGCTGGCCGTATCGACCATCCAGTCCGAGCGCAGCAGGTACCCCACGTTGACGTTGGTGGAATAGGGCACGAAGCCATAGCGGATGCGCACGCCCGGCGTCTTGCTGCCTTCCAATTGGGCGTGGAAGTCCTTCACCACGCGGCGCAAGACCGCGATCTTGGGCTCGCTGTCTCCGGCGTTGGTGAGGTCCATCGAGCCTGTGGTGTCGAGCACCATCATCACGTCGGTGTTGGAGTAATTGAGCTTCGCCTCGCAGCGTACGCGAACGGGAATATGCGTTCTCCCGAAGATGCGCATGATGGTGGTGGGCACCGAGGCACTGGCCAGGCCGGAGATTGAGAAGTCGTTCTCCAGCGCCATCTGGAATGTGCGCTCGCGCGAGCCGTAGGCCCCTTCGCCGAAGTTGCCATTGAAGAAGCGGTTGCCGATTACCGAGACTTCGGTGGGAACCGCGCCGGTGGTCACGACCTGTGAGCCCAGCGCCTTGCGCGCGGCGAGCACGCCCGAATCGCAGGCCTGCTGGAGGCGGGTCTCGGACAGGTAGCTGCGACCCATGTCGATCCCTCCGCCGACGAGCGCGAGCAGTGGCGTCACCGCAGCTGCAAAGATCAGGAAGGTGTTGCCGCTGCGCTCACGCGCAAGCCTTCGAAGGCAGGACAGGGCCTGTCGCATGCTATCACCTTGTCCCGGGGGACGCGTCCTATGGTTCATCGGTTGGTAAATGCCTGCTGGGGTAGCTACGACCGAAATACCGCTAAAAACCTTATAAAATGCGGATCAATCGTAGTTAATGTGGATCCCGGCAGTTTCCCGGATCGCCGAATGGTATCGTTTGCAGTGCGCGCAGGTAAGGAATGGCGGAATTGCGCGCCGTGGCGGGGGTCTCGTGCCTGGCCGGTGCGCGCGCAACGCTTGCAAGTGTGGCGACGGAAGTTAAGAGGCGCAGCTGTGTCTGAACAAGAATCCGCCGCCGGACCCGCTCCGCTGAGCCCCGCGCAGATCGAGGAAAGCCTGCTCGCCTCGCTTTCCCCACTGGCCCGTCTTGCGCTGTCCTATGCGCCCCACCGCACCCGCTTGCAGACGCTCGCGCTCTTTGCGCTCGACGCGCGGCTCGCCAACCTGCTGCGCCACTCCTCCGAGCCCATGCTGGCGCAATTGCGGCTCTCGTGGTGGCGCGAGACGCTGGGGCAGGACGCGTCGGCCTGGCCGCAGGGGGAGCCCTTGTTGGCGGCCTTTCGCAGCTGGACGGGCGGACATCACGGCGCGGTGGCGCTCGTCGATGGCTGGGAAGCGCTCACTGCGCCCGCACCGCTGACGCACGGGGCACTGCAATCCATGGCAGACGGCCGCGCGCGGGCCTTTGGCGCCTTCGCCCAGGAAGTCGGCTGCGCAGGCGCCGCAGGGCAGGCCGAAGCCATCGGCCGCGCCTGGGGGCTGAGCGATCTCGCCGTCCGGCTGAGCAAGGAGGAGGAGCGCGCCGCGGTCGAACGCCTCCTGGCCAACAACGGCGCGACGACGCGTGGCCGCGTGCCGCGCGCGCTGCGCCCGCTCAAGGTCCTCGAGGTGCTTTCGGCACGGCGTCATGCCAAGGGCAGCGAAGAGGCGGCCCGTTCGCCCGGCGCCTTGATGCGCGCCATCGGGGTCGGACTGCTCGGTCGCTAGTTGTAGTGAACAATCTGTAATTTTACGTAGAGGGGGATTTCCGCCACTCTTGGTTCTACGCGAAGGGGGGTGGAGATGAGCCGCGTCGTGCTGGGAGCTTTCGGGGCCCTGTGTCTCGTCGCGCTTGGCCTGTTCTGGATGCAGGGACGCGCTCTTGTGGAGAGCGCCGCGCCGCCGCCCGATGTCATTCCCACGCTGGGGAGCGGGGATGACGATGCGCTACCGTCCTATGCGGCGGACGATCTGGAACTTCTGGTGGGGCCTGCGCCGCCCGAGGCGGACGAACTCTCGCGCGAGCAGCGCCGCTTCGGACGCTATGACCGCGACAGCGATGGCCGCATCTCGCGCAACGAGATGCTCTCGACGCGGACGTCGGCGTTCCGCAAGCTCGACACGGATGGCAACAACCTCCTCACCTTCGAGGAGTGGGCCGTCACCACGGTCGACAAGTTCGAGTACGCCGATGTGGATGGGAACGACTGGCTGACGCCTGAAGAGTTCGCGCGGACGGCTCCGCCACGCCGCAAGCCCAAGCCGAAACCCAAGTGCGCCTGCGATTGAGGTCGTGCTTCTGTCCAGCGCTTGACGGGAACTGTCGGGCGCTGGACAGGATTTGAGAGGGCGTCAGGCCGCCGGGGTGAGACCGGCGATCCAGGGGCCGATTTCTTCCTTGGCGCGCGCGGTGTAGGCCTCCTTGCGCTGCTTCTTGGAGACCTCGTGGAGCGGTGGGAAGAGGCCGAAGTTCACGTTCATGGGCTGGAAGCTCTCGGCCTCCGCGTCGCCGGTGATGTGCGAGAGCAGGGCACCCATGGCGGTGGTCGCGGGCGGGGCCTGCCAGGTGCGTCCGGTCAGTTCGGCCGCCGTCATCAGTCCGGCCATGAGGCCCACCGCAGAACTCTCCACATAGCCCTCGCAGCCGGTGATCTGCCCGGCAAAGCGCACGTGCGGCGCGGTCTTGAGGCGCAGCTGGCGGTCGAGCAGGACAGGCGAATTGAGGAAGGTGTTGCGGTGCAGGCCGCCCAGGCGCGCGAACTCCGCGTTCTCCAGGCCCGGAATGGTGCGGAACAGGCGCACCTGTTCGGCATGCTTGAGCTTGGTCTGGAAGCCGACCATGTTCCACAGCGTGCCCAGCTTGTTGTCCTGGCGCAGCTGGACAACGGCGTAAGGCCAGCGGCCGTTGGGATGTTCAGGGGTCGCCCAGTGCGGATTGTCGAGGCCAACCGGCTTCATCGGCCCGAAGCGCAGTGTCTCCACCCCGCGTTCAGCCATGACCTCGATCGGCATGCAGCCGTCGAAGTAGGGGGTGTTGGCTTCCCAGTCCTTGAACACGGTCTTCTCGCCATCGACCAGGCCCTGGTGGAAGGCGATGTACTGCTCCTTGGTCATGGGGCAGTTGATGTAGTCCTTGGTGCCGCCGCCGACCTTGGAGGGCTTGTCCCAGCGCGAGGCCATCCAGCAGATGTCCATGTCGATGCTGTCGCGGTAGACAATGGGTGCGATGGCGTCGAAGAAGGCCAGGCTGTCCGCACCGGTCGCCGCGCCGATGCTGCCAGCCAGCGCCTCGGCGGTGAGCGGACCGGTCGCGACAATGGTCGTGCCTTCGGTGGGAAGCTGGTCGACGCGCTCGCGCACGATCTCGACGTTGTCCAGCGCGGACAGACGCTTCTC
Organism: Novosphingobium profundi; assembly: GCF_020524485.1. GTDB lineage: Bacteria > Pseudomonadota > Alphaproteobacteria > Sphingomonadales > Sphingomonadaceae > Novosphingobium > Novosphingobium profundi_A. The sequence goes on from NZ_JAIVLF010000008.1 coordinate 42,843, forward strand.
GACTTCGGCGGAGAACACGTCGCGGTCGACCGCGAGCGCAGAGCCCGCCGGGACCGCAGCGACCTTGGCCGCGCCCATGATCAGCGAATCGCACGCGCGCATTTCATGGTGGAGGAGGCCGACCGCGTTCTTCTCGTCATCGTCCGAGCGGAACGAGTTCGAGCACACCAGTTCGGCGAGGCCATCGGTCTGGTGCGCAGGCGTGCCTTCGCCCGTGCCGCGCATTTCCGAGATGCGGACCTGGAAGCCGCGACGGGCCAGCTGCCAGGCGGCCTCGCTGCCAGCCAGGCCGCCGCCGATGATGTGAACCTTCTGTGTCATGGCTGAGGCGCCTAGCCGTTCTGCTCGCTGGCGGGAAGAGGGGGATTGCTGGGCACGAACCCGATTTGGGGGGATGACTTGCCCGACGGGAACGGACAAACAGGGATATTCAGGCGCTTGCACCCATATACCGATGCGGCGGGGCGCCGATGATGGAGGTTGCAAGACAGATATGCCCCGGCGCGCACTCGTGGAACGACGTCCCTGGCTCCTCACCAGCCTGGCGCTGGCACTCGGACATGCCTGGTTCCTTGTCTCGCGCACCCCGGTTCCGGGTGTCTATTGGATGGCTCTGGAAGCGCTGCCGTTCGCCTTGCTCGCGGTCTATGCGCTGCTGCGCCACAAGGGACGCGATACCCAGCTTCTCGCCGCCATGCTCGGGTTCGAGGCGCTGGCGGGCGCGCTGACAGGCTTCTATCCAGGCTTTGCGCGGATCGTGCTGATGCTGGGCTGGTTTGCCGGGCTCTCATTGTTTCTCAGCCATCGAAGCCACGATCCTGACATCAACAGGCGGATCGGAACGGCCGGGCTTTTCCTGCTGACGCCGCTCCTGTGCTATTTCGCCGCGAGCCGTGTCGGCGTTCCCGTGCCGCTGTTCTATGGCCTTGCACTGGGCGGGCTGGCGGCCTCGGCCTGGATGAGCACCTTTGCGCAAAGCCGCGTCGGGGTAGGCGGTGTTCTCATAGTGGTGGGCGGCGTCCTCCAGATCACGGTGCCCGAATACCTGGCGGGAGAGGCGCCGCAGGCGGTCATCGCCTGGCTCGCGCTCTACTTCGGCAATCTGGTCCTGGCGACAGGCGTCACCGGAGAGCTGCGCCAGCGTGAGGAAATCGCGCGGGTCGATTGGGACGATTTCTAAGGGAAAAAGTAACGTCCGAGGGCCATCGCCCTCGGGCTCCCCATAATGTCGAGCGCACCTCTCGCGGCCAGGTTGGCGCGCGCGAGGTGAGGTTGCTGGTCAGGCCGGAAGAATCAGCTCGCCATCCGGATCGCGTGAAACCGGAGCGTGCGCCATCACGGCCGACATCGGCAGTTCGCCGTAAAGGTGGGGGAACAGCGCGCCGCCGCGCGAGACTTCCCAGCGGATGGCGCCTTCGAGCGTATCGAGATTGACTGCGACAAGGTGCAGATCGTTCTGTCCGGCAAAGTGCTTGACCAGGGTTTCATTCACCTGTCCGGCGTCGGACAGGTGAATATAGCCATCGGCCAGATCGATCGGTGCGCCCGTGAAAGCCTGGTCGCGCAGCAGTGTTTCCATCTGCGGCGCGGTCAGGATCTTGTAGGCGACGCCCGTGGTCGCAGGGCCGCTGTTCATGCCTCGGCGTCGCCTTCGGGCGCTTCACTGTCCGGAGCCGGGGCGTCGGATGCCGGAGCGTCCGTGCCCGCCTCGACGACGATGTCTTCGATTTCTTCTTCGGCGGGTTCATCGAGGCGCACCGCGCCCACGACCTGCTCGCCCTTGGAGACATTGAAGAGGCGCACGCCCGCCGAGCCGCGCCCGATGACGCGCATGGTCTCGAGCGGGAGGCGGATCATCTTGGCCTGGTCGGTGATGAGCATGAGCTGCTGCTCGCGTGTCGCCGGGAAGCTGGCCACCACATCGCCATTGCGGGCGATGTTGTCGATGTTGGTGATGCCCTGGCCGCCACGACCAATCCGGCGGTACTCGTAGGCCGAGGACATCTTGCCGTAGCCGTTGGCACAGACCGTGAGGATGAATTCCTCGCGCTCGGCCAGTTCGGCCTGGCGTTCCTCGGACAGCGAGCATGTGCCTTCGCGCTCACCCTTCCAGGGGGCGAACTTGAGGTACTCGTCACGTTCCTCCGATTCGGTGCCCACGCGGTGCAGGATCGAGAGCGAGATGACCCGGTCGTCGTCCTTGAGGTTCATGCCGCGCACGCCCGTCGAGGTGCGGCTCGAGAACGCGCGGACCTGGTCGCCGGCAAAGCGGATCGCCTTGCCCTTGCGTGTGGCGAGGAGCACGTCGTCGGTATCCGGGTTGAGCAGCGCCACGCCGATCAGGTAGTCATCGCTCGGCGTGCCATCGGCGTTGAGGTCGAACTTGATCGCGTACTTGCCGTTGGAGGGAATGTTCGCGAACAGGTCCATCAGGTTGCGGCGCACGTTGCCCTTCGACGTGGCGAACACGACCGAGAGCTTGCCCCATTCCGCCTCGTCCTCGGGCAGAGCGAGTACGGTCTGGATCGTCTCGTCCTTGTCGAGGGCGGGCAGCATGTTGATGATCGGACGGCCGCGGGTAGTCGGGCCACCTTCGGGCAGCTTGTAGACCTTGAGGCGGTAGACCTTGCCTGCGGTCGAGAAGAACAGCACCGGGTTGTGGGTGGAGGTGACGAACATCGTCGCAACGGCATCCTCCTCCTTCGTCGCCATGCCAGCGCGGCCCTTGCCGCCACGCGCCTGGGCCCGGAAGGTCGAGAGCGGGGTGCGCTTGATGTAGCCGTCCATGGTGACGGTCACGACCATGTCCTCGCGTTCGATCAGGTCCTCGTCGTCGATACCGTCGAAGGCAGCGGTGATCTCGGACATGCGCGGAGTCGCGTAAGCGTCGCGCACGGCCTTCAGTTCGTCGCGCATGACGCCGTAGAGTTTCACGCGGTCGGCGAGGATCGAGAGGTATTCCTCGATCGCGGTGGCCAGTTCCTTGAGCTCGTCCCCGATCTCGTCGCGGCCGAGCGCCGTGAGACGGTGCAGGCGCAGGTCGAGGATCGCGCGGACCTGGACTTCGGACAGGCGGTAGACACCGTCCGATTCCTCGGCGTTGGGCTCGATCGCCTCGACGAGACGGATGTAGGGCGCGATGTCGCCAATCGGCCATTCGCGCGTGAGCAGCTTGGCGCGGGCATCGGCCGGGTTGGACGAGCCGCGGATGATCTTGACCACTTCATCGAGGTTCGAGACCGCAACGACCAGGCCGAGCAAGATGTGCGCGCGGTCGCGCGCCTTGTTCAGCTCGTACTTGGTGCGGCGAGTGATGACCTCTTCGCGGAAATGGATGAAGGCCTGCAGGATGTCGCGCAGGCTCATGATCTCGGGGCGGCCGCCCCGGATCGCGAGCATGTTCGCCGCGAAGTTCGACTGCGCGGGCGTGTTGCGCCAGACCTGGTTGAGGACGACCTCGGGCGAAGCGTCGCGCTTGAGGTCGATGACCACGCGCACGCCTTCGCGGTTCGATTCGTCCCGGATGTCCGAGACGCCTTCGATGCGCTTGTCCTTGGCGGCCTCGGCGATCTTCTCGACCAGGTTGTTCTTGCCGACCTGGTAGGGGATCGAGGTGAGGACGATCGAGCGGCGGTCGCCGCGGCCTTCCTCGATCTCGTGGCGGCAGCGCATCATGATCGAGCCGCGGCCCGTGGTGTAGGCGTTGCGCGCGCCGCTCTTGCCCAGGATCAGCGGGGCAGTCGGGAAGTCGGGCCCCGGGATGATCTCGCACAGCTGTTCGTTGCTGGTGGTCGGATCGTCCATCAACGCGAAGCAGCCGTCGATCACCTCCCCCAGGTTGTGCGGGGGAATGTTGGTGGCCATACCGACCGCGATGCCGCCTGCGCCATTGACGAGCAGGTTGGGGAAGCGGGCGGGAAGGACCGTCGGCTCGCTTTCCGAGCCATCGTAGTTGTCGGCGAAATCGACGGTGTTCTTGTCGATGTCCGAGAGAAGTTCGTTGGCGCTCTTGTCGAGGCGGGCCTCGGTGTAACGCATCGCGGCCGGTGGATCGGGGTCCATCGAGCCGAAGTTGCCCTGACCATCGACCAGCGGCAGGCGCATCGACCAGGGCTGCGTCAGGCGCGCAAGAGCATCGTAAATCGCGCTGTCGCCATGGGGGTGGTATTTACCCATGACGTCACCGACGATGCGGCTCGACTTGCGGTAAGGCTTGCCTGCCACGTAGCCGGCCTCCTGACACGCATAGAGGATGCGCCGGTGCACGGGCTTGAGGCCATCGCGTACGTCGGGAAGCGCGCGGCTCACGATCACGCTCATCGCATAATCGAGATAGCTCGACTTCATCTCATCGACGATGTCGATACGAGCGTATTCGCCGTCAGGGGCGGTCGGGTCGAGGTTTTCGGTCTGGTCGCTCACGCGCTAGTATCGTCTTCTGCCAAGCTTTCAGGAACGGATAGTCGGCTCTAGGGCATGGATCGGGCGATTGCCACCACAAGCATGCACATGGCGCCAATTCGAACGTTCTTTTCCACAAATTCAAGGTGTGACGTGCTGGCCGCAGGGCCTTGGGCGGATCCTTGACTGAGACACCCGGGGAACATGCTGCGGCCAAGTGCATTCAATCCGCGTTAAGCCGTAAGCCTTTAGGTCGGCTGCAAGGTTGCCAACGGTGGAATTCATCGCCATCACGCGGCGGACTGTCGAATTTACCCGGGAGAGGCGCACGAAGCGCATCCCCGCAGTGCAAGAGGAGTAAGCCTGGATCATGGCTCGCAAATTCCTGATTTCCCGTGTGGCCCTTGCGGTCGCGCTCTCGAGCGGTCTTGCGGTTTCGGTGGCCCCGACGGCCGCTGTCGCTGCCAAGAAGGACAAGGGTGGCTCGGCTGACTACTCGAAGGAGTTCGTCGCCGAATTCATTCCCATCCAGGAAGCTGACAAGAAGGCCCGCGCCGAACTGGGCGGCACCCCCAATGACCAGACTATGGCGGCGGCCGTTGCGGTGATGAACGCGGAGCTGGGCGGTGACGCCAAGGCCGCCTACGAGAAGGCGGCGAGCGTGGCCTCAACCCCGGACGACAAGAACGTCCTGGGTGACTTCATGCGCTTCTTCGCGATCATCTCGAAGGACAACGACCTCAAGATCAAGGCGCTCAAGATGCGCCTCGACAGCGGCAAGGTCGCGCCCGAGCAGATCGGCCCGGTCAACTACGACCTTGGCGTCACCTATTACCAGCAGAAGGACTTCGCGTCCGCCGCACCGTACCTGAAGGCGGCAAAGGACGCCGGTTACCAGGATCCCAACAACCAGCTCGACCTGCTGCTGGCCGACACCTACAAGCGCTCGGGCAACCCCGAAGCGGCGCTCGCGATGGTCAAGGAAGACATTGCGGCAGCCCAGGCTGCGGGCCGTGCGCCGGCAGAAAGCTCGCTGCGAGCCGCGCTGCAGTCGGCCTATGACGCCAAGGACCTTGCGGCCTCGACCGAATACGCCGCGATGCTGGCCGAGAACTATCCCTCGCCCGACACCTGGTACATCTCGTCCTCGATCGTGCGCCAGCTCGCCAGCCTGCCCAAGCAGCAGAACCTCGATCTCATGCGCCTGATGTACGAAACGCAGGCGATGAAGGACAAGCGCGACTACCTCGAGTACCTCGAGAACGCCGACCCGCGCGGTTACCCGGGTGAAGCGCTCAAGATCATGAACCAGGGTCTTGCCAAGGGCGCGCTCGCGAGCGCTGACCTGGGCACCGAAAAGGCGGACACCGAAGCGCGCGTGAAGTCGGACAAGGCCTCGCTGCCCTCGCAGGAAGCCGAAGCGGCCAAGCCCAGCGCGACCCTTGCCACGCTGACCAACGCGGGCGACGTGTTCCTGAGCTACGACGAGAATGCCAAGGCCGAGACCTTCTACGCGCGCGCTCTTGAAAAGCCGGGCGTTGATGCGAACACCGTCGCGCTGCGCCTCGGTATCGCGCAGGCACGCCAGGGCAAGTTCGCCGAGGCCGAGGCGACCCTCGCCAAGGTTGGCGGCGCCTCGAAGCCGGTCGCAGAGCTGTGGTCGGCCTACGCCGCCAGCAAGTCCTGATCGACGGATAAGGGCGGGGCGGCCGGACCTTCCGGTCGCCGCCCGGGCCTGCGGGCAATATAAAAAAGGAGGCGATGGACCCGGTGTCCATCGCCTCCTTTTTTATGTGGCCGTGCAAATGGCCGGTTGTCGAGCGTGGGGCAGGGTGCTGTCCCACGCTCGACAGCATTGCGGCTGCCGATCAGTCGGCGGGCTCGAATTCTTTCGTTTCCGGGTTCATCAGGTGCAGGATTCCGTCGGAGATGGCGAAGAACGAACCGCGCAGGGTGAGTTCACCGCTCTCGACCTTGTCCTTGACCCAGGGGAAGGTCATCAGGTTCTCGAGGCTGACGCGCACGCCGGCGTGCTCCATTTCGATCTCGGCAGCACGGCCGCTGTCGCCATGGTCGGCAACAACCTTCTCGCGGGCCTCGTCGAGAAGCGAGATCCAGTCGTCGACGAAGCCGCCCGCGCCCGGCGCATTGCCGCGCAGGCTCTGGCTGAGCGCCGCCTTGCAGCCGCCGCACATGCCATGTCCCATGACCAGCACTTCCTTGACCTTGAGCACCTGCACCGCGAATTCGAGCGCGGCGGAAACGCCGTGGTGGCCGGGCGTGGTCTCATAGGGCGGCACGAGGGCAGCGACGTTGCGGACCACGAAGATCTCGCCGGGGTCGACGTCGAAGATCTGGCTGGGGTCAACGCGGCTGTCGGAGCAGGAGATCACCATGACCTGCGGCTCCTGGCCGTCCTTGAGCTTCGCCCAGCGTTCACGGTTTTCGCTCCATCCGGAGGACCGGAAGCGGCGGTATCCCTCCACGAGATCTTCGAGCACGGGGGACTTGGCTTCGCTCATTGAAAACTCCTTGGGATTATCTGGCAAACCATTGCGCGAGGTATAACGCAGTTTCTTCCGTTGCGTTTCGCGTGCACGACAAAGCACGATTGCGCGACCATTAGCGTGCATATTGGGGGTGGCAAGCCGGGCCGGGAGGGACTATCTGGGCCCCATGAACGATCTTTCCTCCGCTCCCAAGCCCGAACGCAAGCGCAAGCCCGACTGGATCCGCGTAAAGGCGCCGACCAGTCGCGGTTATGGTGAAACCCGCCAGCTGATGCGGGATCTCAGCCTCAACACGGTGTGTGAGGAGGCGGCGTGCCCCAACATCGGGGAATGCTGGGAAAAGAAGCATGCGACGGTGATGATCCTGGGCGACACCTGCACGCGCGCCTGCGCGTTCTGCAACGTGAAGACCGGTATGCCGGGCCGCGTCGATCCCGCCGAACCCGAGCATGTTGCCGAGCTGGCTTTGAAGACGGGCCTTGAACACATCGTCATCACCTCGGTTGACCGTGACGATCTTCCCGACGGCGGCGCAAACCAGTTCATCAAGGTGATCGAGGCGCTGCGCGCTGCAACCCCCAAGACCACCATCGAGATCCTGACCCCCGATTTTCGCGGTAAGATGCGCGCGGCCATCGAGGCGATTGCCACGGCCCGTCCCGACGTGTTCAACCACAATCTGGAAACGGTGCCCCGTCTCTATCCGACGATCCGCCCCGGCGCGCGGTACTACGCCTCGCTGCGCCTGCTCGAAGAGGTCAAGGCGCACGATCCCTCGATCTTCACCAAGTCGGGCATCATGCTGGGCCTGGGCGAAGCACGTCTCGAAGTGCATCAGGTCATGGACGACATGCGCTGCGCGGACATCGACTTCCTGACCATGGGCCAGTACCTCCAGCCCACGCCCAAGCACGCCGAAGTCGCCGAGTTCGTGACCCCGCAGGCGTTCAAGTCCTATGGGGCCATCGCGCGTGCCAAGGGCTTCCTGCAGGTCGCCTCGACGCCGTTGACCCGTTCGAGCTACCATGCGGGCGATGACTTTGCCGAGATGCGCGCCGCGCGTGAAGCGCGTCTCGCCAAGGAACAGAAGAAAAAGCGCTAAGCTTCCGAGGCCCGCGGTCCCTGTCCAGAGCTGGGCAGGCGCGGGCACGGAACAGGCCCACGGAAAGCCCGTTACACCCAAATGCCCGGAATTCATGAAACCTACCGGCTCCCCTACAGCGCGGAGCAGATGTTCGATCTCGTGGCCGATGTCGGTCGCTACCAGGAGTTCCTGCCCTGGGTCGTGGCGACCCGTGTCCGTTCGGACAGTGACACCGAGATGGTCGCGGACATGCTCGTCGGCTTCAAGGCGCTGCGCGAGAAGTTCACGTCACGCGTCGAGAAGACCCGTCCGCGCGAGATCCGCGTTCACTATGTCGATGGGCCGATGAAGGACCTCGATAACGTCTGGACGTTCCATCCGGTGGACGAGACCAGCTGCGATGTCGAGTTCGATGTGCGCTTCTCGTTCCGCAACGCGCTGTTCGAGAAGCTGGCGGGCCAGTATTTCGACAAGGCCTTCCGCAAGATGGTGGCCGCGTTCGAGACGCGCGCGAGCGAGCTCTACGGCGCGCCCGCTGGAGGCTGACCAGGATGGCGGAGCGGAGTGGTTGCAATTTGTAACCACAGCGCCCGAGCCGCACTTAAAGTGGTTTCTAAAGAAAACCCCGCAGGCCTTCTGCGGGGTTTTCTTTTGTTACCTTTGTCCTTCAAAGATCTGAAATAACGTAATTTTTAGGGGAGGAGGAGGTTGAGCGCCGTCAGCGCCGCCTGGTGACGTACCGCCGCGCGGTCCTCGCCTTCGATGTGCTGCTGCTCGGCGTTGACCTCCTCGTCGCCGCGAAAGGCGCGGGCGAAGACGACGGTGCCGACCGGCTTCAACTCGGTGCCGCCGCCAGGACCTGCAATGCCGCTGATCGCCACGGCCACGTCCGCGCGGCTCTGGCGCAGGGCGCCTTGCGCCATGGCCCAGGCGGTGGCGGGCGAAACGGCGCCGAAGGCCTCGATCAGGTCGGGCTGGACGCCCAGCATTTCCTGCTTGGATTCGTTGGAGTAGGTCACGAACCCGCGCTCGAGCACGGCCGAGGAGCCGGGTACTTCGGTCAGCGCCGCGCACACAAGACCGCCGGTGCAGCTTTCGGCCACGGCAATGGTGCGACCCAGCGCCTTGTTTTCGGTGATCACGCGCTCGGCGAGATCGAACAGGTCGGTCGGGAAGAGAAGCTGTTTACCCATGTCAGTCCTTGCAGATGGTCAGGCCGCCCAGCGCCTTCGAATTGGCGGTGCCTTGCTGAGCGATCGTCTCCGAGCGGGCCGCGACTTCGATGAAGAGCGCGATGAGCCCAGCGGTGTTCTGGGGCGGAAGCGGCGAGAGCAGGTCGATGGCAAAATCGATCTCCTCGCACGATTCCAGGTGAATGGCCTGCGCGACGAGGCCCGATACGGTGGCATCGACGAGCGGCTTGAGCGTTTCGTCGGGCAGCTGTGCAGCGATCGCTCCCATGCCCTCGTCGCGTCCGCGGCTAAGCTTCAGGAAGGCCGAACGCGCTTGCGGCCAGTATTGCTCGCGCGGGCCGGAGTAGCGCTGGACAATTTCCTGTCCATGGGTGGACAGGAACGCGTCGGCGGGGAGCGCCTGGCGGCAGCGCCGTGCCGTCCCGTCGATTACCTGCGGAAGCGAATAGGTCAGGACCGAACGGGCTTCACCGCGGGTCAGGCAGGCCTGTGTGGCTGCGCTGGCGAGCGTTGGACACACGGCGATGCTGGCGGCAAGTCCTGCGGCCAGCCCGCGGCGCGCAGACTGTCGAACGCGAGAAGCAAATCGGGTCACCAGACGTCTCCTTGAAATGCCTTGGGGTCAGACCCGCACGAGGCTGACGGCGGCCTGGGCGGCAATGCCTTCGCGGCGGCCGGTAAAGCCCAGCTTCTCGCTGGTGGTCGCCTTGACGCTGACAAGCTGCGGGTCGGCGCTCAGGATTTCGGCCAGGCGCGCGCGCATCGCGTCGCGGTGGGGGCCGATCTTGGGCGCCTCGCAGATGATTGTCACGTCCGCATTGCCGAGCGCGTAGCCAGCCTCGGCCACGAGCGAGGCGGCGTGGGCGAGAAAACGGTCCGAGGACGCGCCCTTCCAGCGCGCGTCGCTGGGCGGAAAGTGCTGCCCGATATCGCCCGCCGCAATCGCGCCGAGCAGTGCATCGACGAGCGCGTGGATGGCCACGTCAGCATCGCTGTGGCCCGCCAGCCCGTGGGTATGCTCGATCTTGACGCCGCACAGCCACAGGTCTTCGCCCTCTTCCAACTGGTGGACGTCGAACCCGGTGCCCACGCGCATGGGCGGGGCGGCGGGAGTGAAGTCGTGGCTGTAGGTCAACTTGTGCAGGGCTTCGTCTCCTTCGACGAGGGCAATGTCGCAGCCCCAGGCCTGGGCGACCTGGGCGTCATCTCCGGCGCTGGCCGGGCTGTCCCAGGCCCGGTGGGCGTCGAGAATTTCGGCGAATCGGAAGGCTTGCGGGGTCTGGACCCGCCTCAGGTCCTCGCGCCGCGCGCTGGCTCCCATGCGCGGCCCATGCGCGCCGGGTTCGGCGTGGGCAAGACTGTCGACCACCGGGAGGACGGGGATTGCGCCCTTGTGGTGCTCTAGTGCGGTGAGCAGCCGTGCGATGACGGCCTGGGGCAGGATCGGGCGGGCGGCATCGTGGATCAGGACATGCTCGGGCTGCGATCCGGCCAGCACTTCAAGGCCAAGGCGCACCGATTCCTGCCGGGTCTCGCCGCCTGCTGTAAATATCACCCCGGCGATGCCGGAAAGCGCCTCACGTGCGACAGGTCCTGCATTTTCGGGTATCACCACGCAGATCGGAGCGATTTCAGCGGCGGCCAGGGCCTCCACGGAATGACGCAGGACCGGCTTGCCGCGCCAGTTCGCGAACTGCTTGGGAAGGGGCTGTCCGGCGCGCAAACCCTTGCCCGCAGCCACCACGACAGCGGCGGCCCTGGGGGTGTCGGATATGGCGCGGGGGGAAGTCGAAGTGCTCTGCGTCATCGCGATTGCGGGTAATCGCTTGCTGCGGCGAGGGCAATCCACTATGCGCCTGCCTGTTTTTTAGGCAGTACTGCACAAGATATGACTCGACACGACACTCACCTGCCGGCCGCGCCCGCGCTCAAGCCCATCGACATCGGTCCTGTGCGGATCGACTGTCCCGTCGTGCTCGCGCCGATGACGGGGGTTTCCGACCTTCCGTTCCGCAAGATGGTGCGCAGCTTCGGCTCCGGTCTCAACGTGACCGAGATGATCGCCAGCCCGGCGGCGATTCGCGAAACGCGCGTTTCGGTGCAGAAGGCGATGTGGGATCCGTGCGAGGACCCGGTTGCCATGCAGTTGGTCGGCTGTGAGCCCGAGCAGATGGGCGAGGCGGCGAAGCTGGTTGAGGATCGCGGCGCGGCGATCATCGACATCAACATGGGCTGCCCGGTGCGCAAGGTCGTGAACGGCGATGCGGGTTCGGCGCTGATGCGCGACGTGCCGCTGGCGACGCGCCTGATCGAGGCGACGGTCAAGGCGGTCAAGGTCCCGGTCACGGTCAAGATGCGCATGGGTTGGTGCCATGACAGCCTCAACGCCCCTGAACTTGCGCGTATTGCCGAGGATCTGGGGGCCCGCATGATCACCGTCCACGGGCGCACCCGCAACCAGATGTACAAGGGCAGCGCGGACTGGAGCTTCGTGCGCAAGGTCAAGGACGCGGTTTCGATCCCCGTCATCGTCAATGGTGATATCTGCGGTATCGAAGACGCGGCAAACGCTCTGGAGCAGTCGGGCGCGGACGGCCTGATGGTCGGGCGCGGCGCTTACGGCAAGCCCTGGATCCTCTCGCAGATCATGCAGTGGTGGCGCGGCCAGGAAGTCGCTGCCGAGCCCGATTTCGGCGCGCAGTACGCGATCATCCGCGAACACTACGAAGCGATGCTGGAGCATTATGGGCGCGACACAGGCGTCAAGATGGCCCGCAAGCATCTGGGGTGGTACGTCAAGGGCATCAAGGGCTCGGCCGAGTTCCGCAACCGTGCGAACTTCATCGACGATCCCGATGAAGTGCTGCGCGCGCTGGCCGAGTTCTACGCCCCCTTTCGCGAGGCCCAGGCCGCATGAGCGAGGCGGCGGGCATCACCTTGCCCGAAGCTGACCGCGTGCTGGCCAGCCTGCCGCAGGCGGTCGTGCTGCTCGAGCCGGGGCTGCGCATCGCCTCGGTCAATCCGGCGGCAGAACAGTTCTTCGGCCAGTCGCTGCGGCGTCTGGTAGGGGTGGGCCTCCGCGAATTGCTCGACGTGACGAGCCCGCGCGTGCTGGATCGCCTGGACGATTACGAGACGCCGGTATCGGCGCGCGAACTGGCGGTCCAGGTCAAAGGCATGGGCATGCGCCGGATCGATCTCAATGTCGCGCCGGTCGCCGACCATCCGCGCTGGCAGGTCCTGATGATCCACGATCACACGACGGCCGAGGCTCTGGGCGACGATTCAGGCGGTTTTGATGCCGCTGCGCTTCGCGGACCCGAGATCATGGCGCACGAGATCAAGAACCCGCTTGCCGGGATCCGCGGGGCCGCGCAGCTCCTGGCGCGCCAGGTTGACGAGAAGGGGCACGCGCTGACCCATCTTATCACGAGCGAGGTGGACCGCATCGCCGATCTTATCGGGCGCATGCAGGACCTTAGCCGCCAGACGGCCCCCGCGATGGCGCCTTGCAATCTGCACGAGGCGGCGCGCCGCGCGATTGACGTGATCCACGCCGGACGTGCCGAGCACCCGGAATACTGCACCATCCAGGAGGAGTTCGATCCCTCTCTGCCCCCGGTCCTGGGCAGCGCGGATGCCTTGGTGCAGGTCATCATCAATCTGCTGTCGAACGCGATGGAAGCCAGCCTCTCGCAAGTCGTGCCGCGCGTCATGGTGCGCACCCGCTTTGCCAGCGGGTTACAGCTGCACACCACCGAGGACGGCAAGCCGCTGCGACTGCCGGTCGAACTGCGCGTGACCGACAATGGTGAAGGCGTGGCGCCGAGCCTTCGCGAGCATATCTTCGAGCCGTTCGTCACCAGCAAGAAATCGGGACAGGGGCTGGGGCTGCCGCTCGTGCGCAAGCTGGTACGCGAGATGAACGGGCGTATCACGCATGAGCGCGACGACGTGAAGGGGCTTACGCACTTTCGCGTTCACTTGCCGCTTGCGAAGGAAACACGAAAGACACTCTTGGGAGGGAGGCCATCGTGATCGAAGTCCTGTTGGTCGAGGACGACCCCTCGATCGCGCTCGTCATTGATGCGGCACTGGTCGCCGAAGGTGCGAACGTGACGCATGTCGAGACGCTTGCCGAGCGCGACCGGCTTTTGCAGCAGCAGCGTTTCAGCGCGCTGGTGACCGACGTCATGCTGCCCGATGGGGACGGGATCGAGACCTTGGGCGTGGTGCGCACGCTGTGCCCCGAGATGCCGATCGTCATTCTCTCGGCGCAAAACACGCTCGACACCGCCGTACGCGCGACCGACACCGGGGCCTTCGAGTATTTTCCCAAGCCCTTCGACATCGATGAACTGGCGCGCACGGTGTGCCAGGCGGCGGGCAACGCGGGCGGTGGAGATGCTCTGGAGGATGAGGACATCGTCGAGGATGGCCTGCCGCTGGTGGGCCGCAGCCCGGCGATGCAGTCGGTCTTCCGCATGATCACGCGGGTCCTGCGCAATGATCTGACCGTGCTAATTCTGGGCGAATCGGGGACGGGCAAGGAACTGGTCGCCGAGGCCATCCACCAGCTCGGCAATCGTCGGGCCGGGCCGTTCATCGCGGTCAACACCGCCGCGATCCCGGCCGAACTCATCGAAAGCGAGCTGTTCGGGCACGAGAAGGGCGCCTTTACCGGCGCGGTTGCGCGCCATGTCGGCAAGTTCGAGCAGGCCGCGGGCGGCACGCTGTTCCTCGACGAGATCGGTGACATGCCGATGCAGGCGCAGACGCGTCTGCTGCGCGCGCTCCAGTCGGGCACGATCCGCCGCGTGGGCGGGCAGGAAGACATCCGCCTCGACGTGCGCATCGTCGCGGCCACCAACAAGTCGCTCGAACCCGAGATCGCGGCCGGACGCTTTCGCGAGGACCTGTTCTACCGCCTCAACGTGGTGCCCATTCACATGCCGCCGCTGCGCGAGCGGCGCGACGATATCGAGGTCCTGGCCCGCCATTTCCTCCAGCAGGCGGCAAGCGAGGGGCTGCCGCGTCGCCAGCTGACCCCGGCGGCCTCGCGCCTGCTGGGCGAGCAGGCCTGGCCGGGCAACGTGCGCGAGCTCAAGAACTTCATCTACCGGCTCACCCTGCTGGCGCGTGAGGACATGATCGACGTCGAGGTTGTTGTCCCGCTGCTGCGCCAGGCGGCCAGCGCCGAGACTGCCCCCGAGGGCGATCCGGACAGGTCCGATATCGAGGCGGCCATCGTCCAGTGGCTGGAGAGCGCGCAGCCCGCCTCTGGCACGATCTACGCCTCGGCGCTCGCGGCGCTGGAGCGCCCTCTCTTCGCCTCGATCCTGCGCCAGACCGCGGGAAACCAGCTGCGCGCGGCGCAGGCCCTGGGGATCAACCGCAATACCTTGCGCAAGCGCTTGAGCGAACTGGCGCTTGACCCGGAGGAATTCGCCCGGCGTTAATCTTCATAGGGGCAGACGGCGATGCGGGCACGGCGTCGTCTCGCCGATATGTGCCTGCAACCGAACGCACGACGCAGATTTGGAACTTGCGCTGGCGCAACAGGGGTGTTGTATAGGTGCAACGATGAGTGCAGTACCCGCGACACGACGAAACTGGCCACGGTGGTGGAGGCGATTCCAGATCGCGGCGCGCCGGGCCAACATCTTCGCGGTGATTGCCGCGCTGTGCGTGGTCGCCTTCGTGGTCATGAGTTCGATCACTTGGATCAGCCTCAATTCGGGGTGGGATGCGGCGCGCCCCATTCCTTCCAATCTGACGGCCACGCTTCTGGTCGGCATGCTGGTGCCCGCGATGGCGCTGATCGTGCTTCTGGGGCGCTACATAGCCCTGCAACGCGCGGCGGAGAGTATCGGCGGCACCGGGCAGATGCACGTGCGCCTCGTGTTCATTTTCTCGCTCATTTCGGCGATCCCGACGCTGCTCGTGGTGGTCTTCGCCTCGTGGCTGTTCCAGTCGGGTGTCGAGTTCTGGTTTTCCGACAACTCGCGTGGCCTCCTCGAAAACGCGAACAAGCTGGCACGGGGCTACTACGAACAGACGGTGCGTGACGTGGGTTACGAGTCTGCGGCGATGGCGCAGGATTCGCGTGTCACCCTCGAAAGCCATCCTGTCGTCAGTCCGACTTTCCAGCGTTTCCTTGCCGAGCAGGTCCTGCTCCGCAATCTGTCGGTTGCGGCAGTCATCCAGATCGACTCCAATGGGGAGCAGCGCACCCCGATCATCGTTGATCCGGACAACAAGTCCGAGAACAACCGTTTGAGCAAGGAAATGCTCGAACGCCTCGACAAGGGCGAACCCTATGTCGCGGAATCGAAGAACAACCGCATCGTTGCGGGCGCACCGATCGAGCGCCAGTCGGGTGTCTACCTGCTGGTCGCGCGCACCAATGACCTTGTTTCCCTCAGTCAGGGGCAGCGCGCCGAGAACATCGTGCAGGCCTACGAGGTCCTGACCAGCCGTGCGCGGATCATGCAGCTGCAGTTCAACGTCGCGCTGTTCGTCGGTTCTCTGGCGCTGGTCGGGCTCTCGGTCTGGTTCGCGCTGCGCTTTGCCGACCGGCAGGTGCAGCCGCTCTACGAACTGGTGGAGGCCGCGCGCCGCGTGGGGGCGGGCAACTACTCGCTGCAATTGGAGGGGCGTACCGGCACCGACGAGATCGGCCTCCTCAACCGCGCCTTCAACCGCATGACCGCGCAGATCGACAAGCAGACGCAGGCGCTTCTGGGCGCCAACCGCCAGCTTCACGAACGCCGCCTGTTCATCGAAGCCGTTCTGGAATCGGTGACTTCGGGCATCATTTCGCTCGACGAGAAAGGCTGCATTCTCCTGATGAACAGCTCCGCGCTCAAGCTGACCAATCAGGACGACGTGCCCGAGGGTATGCCGATTGCCGAGTTGGCCCCGGCCATTGCGACCATGATCGAGAGCGATGATCGCAGCGGCATCGTCCAGTTCAGCCGGGGCGGCGAACTCCTGACCCTCGCCGTGAAGACGAGCCGTGATGCAACCGGCCACGTCATCACCTTCGAGGACATCACCCGTCAGTTGGTCGACCAGCGCACCGCGGCCTGGTCGGACGTTGCGCGCCGTATTGCGCACGAGATCAAGAACCCGCTCACGCCGATCCAGCTGGCGACCGAGCGTCTCAGCCGCCGCTACCGCAAGCAGATCACCGACAACCCGGAGCTCTTCGAGGACCTCACAGCCACGATCATCCGGCAGGTCGGCGACTTGCGTCGGATGGTCGACGAGTTTTCCTCGTTCGCCCGCCTGCCCAAGCCCGTGTTCCGCGCAGAAGACCCCGTGGCGCTCACACGCCAGGCCTTGTTCCTTCAGGAAGTCGCACGTCCCGACGTCGACTTTACCTTCGCGGCCGAGGGCGAGATCGGCACCATCGATTGCGACCGCCACCAGTACGGCCAGGCCATGACCAATGTTCTCAAGAACGCGGTCGAGGCCACCGAGACCAAGGCCCGCGAAGCCGGGGAGGACTACAAGGGACGGATCGCGGTGGACATGACGGCCAGCGAGGACTGCATTCAGGTGCGCATCGCTGACAACGGCATCGGCCTCTCGCAGGCACGCGAACGGATCATCGAACCTTACGTCACCACCCGCGAAAAGGGCACCGGACTTGGCCTCGCGATCGTCAACAAGATCGTCGAGGAACATGGCGGCGACATGACCTTTACCCCCGCCGAGGGCGGCGGGACCGTGGTGACAATGCGCTTCGCAGCGGACCCGCTGCTGCGCCAGCGCAAGCAGGAGGCCGCCGAATGAAGGCGGCCATGCGGGAACACAGGCGCTTCGCGCTTGCTAGGAACGACACGAGAAACAAGAAGAAGATTGGGCCATGGCACTGGAAATCCTGATTGTTGACGACGAGCGTGATATTCGTGAGCTCGTTGCCGGGGTTCTGAGCGACGAGGGGTACGATTGCCGCACGGCGGGCGACAGCACCCAGGCGCTCGAGGAAATCGACAAGCGCCGCCCCTCGCTGGTGCTCCTCGACGTGTGGCTGCACGGAAGCCGCCTTGACGGTCTCGAGGTGCTCGATGCGATCAAGGCGCGCGAGCCCGAACTGCCGGTCATCATCTTCTCGGGCCACGGCAACATCGACACCGCCGTGGCGGCCATCGGACGCGGTGCGGTCGATTTTATCGAAAAGCCCTTCGAGGCCGAGAGGTTGATCCACCTCGTCGGCAAGGCGACCGAAACCGAGCGCCTGCGCCGGGAGAATGCTCAGCTGCGCCAGGACTTCTCGACCGGAGAGGAGTTCACCGGTTCCAGCGCCTCGATCAACCAGGTGCGCGCGACCCTGAAGCGTGTGGCCAACACCGGCAGCCGCCTGCTCATCACTGGGCCCGCCGGATCGGGCAAGGAAGTGGCCGCGCGGCTTCTCCACGCCTGGAGCCCGCGCGCGGACAAGGCCTTCGTCAGTGTCAACTCGGCGCGTATCACGCCCGAGCGCTTCGAACAGGAGCTCTTCGGGGAGGAAGCCGAAGGCGCGTTGGTGCGTCCGGGTCTCCTGGAAACCGCCGATGGCGGCACGCTGTACCTTGATGAAGTGGCGGACATGCCGCTGTCGACCCAGGCCCGGATCCTGCGCGTTCTGACCGATCAGGCCTTCGTGCGCGTGGGCGGGACGCGCCAGATCCGCGTCGACGTGCGCGTGGTGTCCTCGACCTCACGCGACCTTGAGAAGGAAATTTCCGAGAGGCGCTTCCGCGAGGACCTATTCTACCGCCTCAATGTCGTGCCCGTCGCCATTCCGGCGCTGCGCGAACGGCGCGACGACATTCCCGCGCTCGTCGATCATTTCTTTGCGCGTTACGCCAACGAGCAGGGCGTCGCGCCGCCGCAGGTTTCGCCCGAGGCCATGACTGCGCTCCAGGCGTACGAGTGGCCCGGCAACGTGCGCCAGCTGCGCAACGTGGTCGAGCGCACGGTCATCATGGCCCCGCGCGAGAAGCTGGACCGGATCGAGCCCGACATGTTGCCCCCGGAAATCTTCAACGCCCGTGGCGGTGGCGATGGCGGCGTGGCGGTGATGATGAGCGCGCCGCTTCGCGAGGCGCGCGAGAGCTTCGAGCGTGAGTACCTGCGCGTCCAGATCCGGCGGTTTTCCGGGAATATCTCGAAGACCGCCTCGTTCATCGGCATGGAGCGATCGGCGCTGCACCGAAAGCTCAAGCTGCTCGGCATGTCCGAGCGCAAGGAGGAGGAAACCCCCGGCGAAGGCGAGGGGTGAGACACGCGTAAGGCAAACGACATAACTTTCGGATTTACTGCATTGCAGCAAGCGGGTAATTTCGATTCGCTTACGGCATGATCCGGGATGGGCATGCCAGATCGCGGACCGCATCAGCGGCCGCCAAAAAGAAGGAGAATACAATGGCTGGTCGAACGCTTTCCGCGCGGCCGAGAGCGAGCGCCACCACGGAGGCTGCGGACACCAAGCCCGCGGCAGCTCCGGCGCAATCGGCACCTGCATCCGGTAAGGGCCAGAACCTTCAGGATCAGTTCCTCAACCTCCTGCGCAAGAACAAGACCCCCGTGACCATGTTCCTGGTCAAGGGTGTCAAGCTGCAGGGGATCGTCACCTGGTTCGACAACTTCTCGATCCTGCTGCGCCGCGATGGGCAGTCGCAGCTGGTCTACAAGCACGCCATTTCGACGATCATGCCCTCGACGCCCGTCGATGCGGCCCAGTTCAACAGCGGCGAGGGTTCCAAGAAGACCCGCGCGCTGCAGGACGTCTTCCTCTCCAGCATCCGCAGCGCCGGCGTGCAGGTGACGATGTTCCTCATCAACGGCGTCATGCTCCAGGGCCGGGTCGCGGCCTATGACCTGTTTTGCATGCTGCTCGAACGCGAAGGCTATGTGCAGCTTGCCTACAAGCACGCGGTTTCGACGATCCAGCCGGTGACCCCGGTGGACCTGCAGAGCCACGAAGAAGCGGAAGACTGATTCCAGCTTGGACGACGAACTGAAAGGAGAGGTCACGCGCGGCGCGCGTGCCCTCGTCGTATATCCGCACATGCGAGGCAACCGGGGCAGCGCCGATCTGGACCCGGAAGCCCGCCTCGAAGAAGCCAAGGGGCTCGCACTCGCGATCGGCCTCGTGATCGCCGATGGCCAGATCATCCCGATCCGCGAGCCACGCGCGGGCACGCTCTTTGGTGAAGGTCAGATCGAGAATATCTCGGTTGGATGTAACCTGCATGAGGCCGAACTGGTGGTGGTGGACGGATCGCTCACCGCCATCCAGCAGCGCAACCTCGAAGAAAAGCTCAAGCGCAAGGTCATCGACCGCACCGGCCTCATCCTCGAGATCTTCGGCGAGCGCGCGGCGACCGCAGAAGGCCGCCTGCAGGTCGAACTGGCGCACCTCGACTACCAGGCCGGGCGTCTGGTGCGCAGCTGGACCCACCTGGAACGTCAGCGCGGTGGCTTCGGCTTTCTTGGCGGTCCGGGTGAGACCCAGATCGAGGCCGACCGCCGGATGATCCGCGACCGGATGGGACGCCTGCGCCGTGAACTGGAGCAGGTGCGTCGTACGCGCGGGCTTCATCGGGATCGGCGCGAGAAGGCGCCCTGGCCGATTGTCGCGCTGGTGGGCTATACCAACGCGGGCAAGTCGACCCTGTTCAACCGCCTGACAGGTGCGGACGTGATGGCGCAGGATCTCCTGTTCGCCACGCTCGATCCGACTATGCGCGCGGTGCGCCTGCCGGGCGTGGAAAAGGCGATCCTGTCGGACACCGTGGGCTTCATCTCCGATCTTCCCACCCAGCTCGTCGCGGCTTTCCGCGCCACGCTGGAGGAAGTGACCGCGGCCGACGTGATCCTGCATGTGCGCGACATTGCAAACCCCGACACCGAATCGCAGAAGCGCCAAGTGCTCTCGGTGCTTTCGGATCTGGGCGTCATCCCACGAGAGGACGACGAGGAAGAGCCGGGTGAGGAACCTACGATCCCGATCATCGAGGTCTGGAACAAGTGGGACCTGCTCACGCCCGAGCGCGCAGAGGAACTGCGTGAGGTCATCGACTACCGTTCGGACGAGACGATCATTCCGCTCTCGGCGGTCACGGGCGAGGGCTGCGAGCACCTGCTCGATGTCGTCGGCCATGGCCTCAACGCCGATGCCAAGGTCTATACTTTCGTGCTGCCCGCAGCTGATGGGCAGCGGCTCGCGTTCCTGCACGCGCGGGGCGAGGTGCTCTCCGAAGTTGCAGACGGCGAGGACGAGAATGGTCCCCGCATCCGCATCGAAGTGCGCCTGGCTGAGCGTGAACTAGGCCGTTTTCGCGCGCTCTGACGCCTTCACCGCCTGCCAGAGCGCTTCCTGCGCGTCGAGATCGAGGTTGGCAAAGACCTCGTCTCGCTGGCTGGCGAGGGCTTCCATCCCCCGGAAGCGCCGTTCGAACTTGGCGTTTGCGGCGCGCAGCGCGTCCTCGGGCGCGATCCCGTTGAGGCGCACCAGGTTGACGGCGGCAAACAGCAGGTCGCCGGCTTCCTCCAGCTTTTCTGCATCCGAAGCTTCGGCCAGTTCGACGAGTTCCTCGCGGACCTTGTCTTCCGCGCCGCTCGGATCGGGCCAATCGAAACCGACGCGTGCGGCGCGCTTCTGCAACTTTTCGGCGCGCATGAGCGCAGGGAGGGCACCCGCGACCCCATCGACCGCGCTCGTCTCGCCCTTGGCCGCGCGTTCTTGCGCCTTCAGCTTCTCCCAGCGCTCGGTCTGGCCGGTTTCCGTATCGCCCTCACCGAAGATGTGCGGGTGGCGCGCTTCCAGCTTGTTGGAAATCGCGGCGGCCACGTCGGCGAAGGCGAAGGCGTCCTGTTCCTCGGCCATGCGCGCGTGGAACACCACCTGAAGCAGCAGGTCGCCCAGTTCTTCGCGAAGAGCTGCGAGGTCCGCGCGCTCGATGGCGTCGGCGACTTCGTAGGCCTCCTCGATGGTGTAGGGCGCGATCGAGGCGAAGTCCTGCGCCCGGTCCCATTCGCACCCGTTCACCGGATCGCGCAAGGTGGCCATGATGGAGAGCAGGCGGTCGATCTGGTCGTGACGGGAAGCGGCGGTCATGGCTGTCCTTGCGCAGGCGGAAAAGAGGAGGCGACGGTGCGCCTCCCTCTAGCGCTCAAAACAGCTCGGCGTCCATGGTCATGATGGTTTCGGGGCCCGCCTCGATCTGCGCGGCGAGTGCGTGGACCTGCGGCAGCATGCGCGCGAAGAAGTAGCCCGCGACGGCGCGCGTCTTGCGCGCAATGGCGCTGTCCTCGCCCTTACACGCACGGACCATGCGTACCCACATCCAGCCCAGCGATACGAGCGCGACGAGCCGCAAGGTGTCCGTAGCTGCGGCGCCCAGCGCTTCGACGTCGCCCTTCTGCGCGACCAGGTCCTGCGTGATCCGGCGCAGCGGGACAAGGGCCTCGGTGAGCTGCGCCGCGAATGGCGAACCGCCCGCTGCGGCCAGATCGCTTTCGACCAGGGTGAGGAAACGCACCATCAGTTCGCCGTTTTCCATCGGGAGCTTGCGGCCGACCAGGTCCATCGCCTGAACCCCGTTGGTGCCCTCGTAGATCTGGGTGATGCGCGCATCGCGGACGAACTGCTCCATGCCCCATTCGTGGATGTAGCCGTGCCCGCCGAAGACCTGTTGGGCCTTGACCGCCGTCTCGAAGCCCATGTCGGTGAAGGCGGCCTTGATGACGGGGGTCATCAGGAGGACAATGCCATTGGCCTGGCTGCGCACTTCGGGATCGGGGTGGCGTGCGGCGATGTCCATCTGCATCGCGGTCCACACCGCCAGCGCGCGGCCTGCATCGAGGAAGGCGCGGCCTTCCAGCAGCATCTTGCGCACATCGGCGTGTTCGATGATCGGCACCGGCGCGCGGGTGTTGTCCGAGGAGCGGCCTTGCAGGCGTTCGCGCGCATAAGTCGCGGCTTTCTGGTGTGCCGCCTCGGCAATGCCCAGGCCCTGGATGCCCACGAAGAGGCGCTCGTTGTTCATCATCGTGAACATGGCGTTGAGCCCGCGTCCCGGTTCACCCACCAGCCAGCCGATGGCCTCGTCGTAGTTCATCACGCAGGTCGGCTGCGCGTGAATGCCCATCTTGTGCTCGAGTGCGCCCACCGACATCGTGTTGCGGACGCCGAGCCCACCGTCCTCGGCGGGCAGGAACTTGGGCACGAGGAACATCGAGATGCCCTTAACGCCAGCCGGCGCATCGGGAAGGCGAGCAAGGACAAGGTGGACGATGTTGTTGCCAAAGTCCTGATCGCCCGAGGAAATGAAGATCTTGGTACCGGTGACCTTGTAGGTCCCATCGCCGACCGGTTCGGCCCGGGCGCGCAGGAGCCCCAGGTCGGTGCCCGCATTGGCTTCGGTCAGTGCCATCGCGCCGCAGGTCTCACCGGTGACTAGGCCAGGTAGCCACTGGGCCTTGAGCTCGTCGCTGCCATGGTGTTCGAGCGCTTCGGCCGCCCCGCTGGTAAGGCCCGGAAACAGGCCGAAGGAGACGTTCGCGCCGCTCACCATTTCGTCGAGGAGGATCTGGAGCGTGCGCGGGAGGCCCTGACCGCCGAACTCGGGATTTCCGGAGAGGCCAACCCAGCCCGCTTCCACGAAATCGCGGTAAGCTTGGGGGAAGCCTTCGGGCGTGGTGACCTTGCCGTCCTGTAGCGCGGCGCCCTGTTCGTCGCCGGGCAGGTTGAGCGGGGCGAGTTTCTCCGCGGCAAAACGGGCTGCTTCGGTCAGGACTTCGCCTGCGAATTCGGCCGAGACATCCTCGCAGCCGGGCAGGGTGGCGATCTGGCCATCGAAATCGAGCACCTGCGTGAGCAGGAAGCGCATATCGTCCACGGGCGGCGTGAAGCTGGTCATCGCGCAAACATCCTTTCCAAACCGGGTTCGAGGGTCTGTCCCTCCTGTTGTCTGAACCTATGTACCAAACAGTTGTTACAATCAAGTTGGCGCGCGGTTCGAGCGCGTGCGGAGGTATGCAGGACTGTCCGACACGCGAATATCCATGGTGTCGCACATGGCGCCCAAGGAAGGCTCGCCGGATGTTTCCTCTAGGAAAATGGGAAGGGGAAATACGGTATGTCGGGATGGGATCGGCGCGGAGCGATGGGGGCAGGGCTCACAGCGCTGGGGGCGTTTGCAAGCCTGGGGGCGCAGACGGCGCTGGCGCAGCAGGGTGATGTCGGTGCGCCGCTGGACATCGAGACCGCCGGGGGGCGTTTGCGGACCTTCATGATGCTGCGCGGTGCGCTGGACGAAAGGCTCACGATGAGCTGGGTCTCGGCGCGCTACTATGGCGTTGTCGAGGATCGCATGGACCCGCTCTTCGCGGTTGTCTCTGCCGTCTTTTCGCGTTCGCGCCAGCTTTCCGACGGTCGCTTCGAGGCGGTCAACGCCGAGATTGCCTGGTTCACCGATCCGGTCAGCGGCGAAGCGCTCGACACTTATCACAATCCCTATACCGGGGAGGAGGTGCAGGTGCCGCAGGGGGGCTATGCGCCGTCCAAGGTGCGGTTCGGACCGGAGCTGGAGCTGCAGCTTGAAAAGGAGATTCCGGGGCTGACGATGGAGCACGAAGTGCTGCCCTTTGACCTGCGCGGCGATGACCTTTGGGTGACCGAGCGCACGCGGACCGCGATGCAGGTGCGGGGCGTTGCCAAGCCGTTCCGCTATTCCGAAAGCAACACCTACCACGCAAGCCGCGCGGCGATGGAGGCCCCGGGGGCGACCCGTGTGCCGGTCTCGGTGTCGTTCACCAATGTCTGCTCGTGGCGGCCCTGGATGAATATGGGGGACAGGCCCGGGCATCTCACCGCGACGGGCGTGGGCGCGCACAACGCGGATTGGGCGCAGATGCCGCCGGCCTGGATCGCGGCAACGCGCGCGCGCCGACCCGAAGTTCTGGAGGACCCGGCTGCGCTGCTTGCGCCGCTCTGGGACGCCTGACTACCGCGCGCTCATTCGGGGGATTTCATGCCTCGGATGAGCGTGTTCACGAGATAGCTGTTGTCCCATTCCTCGGGGTTTTCCTCAGTGGGACGTGGCGGGTTGCCCCCCATGCGCAGCACGACAAGATCGTGGCCCGGCGCGATGTCGACGATCTGGTCGGCATTGCCATCAAACAGGAACAGGTCGGGATCGAGATAGGGCTCGGAATGCAGCACGCGCGGGCCGGGCTGGTCGGGCGCGCCGAACGGGCGTCGCTCGGCATAGGGCGCGCCGATCCATACGCCGAGGCCAAAGTGCGGGTTCTGCGGCGTGCCCGCGCGCATCTGCGCCACGTAGCCTTCGGGAAGGAGCCTCGTCTCCTCCCACGTTCCGTCATGGAGGAGGAGCACGCCAAGCCGCGCGAAAGTCTCGGCAGGCAGCATCATGCAACAACCCGAATGGGCCTCGCCGCCCGGCCGATTGAGCCAGAACTCACCGCCCATCGCACCAAGGGGGCGAAGGACTTCGGTGTCGACGAACTCGGCGTAGTTCCGGCCCGTGGCGCGCGTGATGACTTCGCCCACGAGGTCTGCGGGGGCATTGGCATAGGAGTAGAGCGTGCCCGGTTCGGCGATCATCGGATAGCTCGCGATGATGTGCCGGGTGTGCTCGGGCGAGAGGAAGCCGAGGTTGAGCGGGCTTTCGGGATCGGGCGAAAAGCTCTGGTGCTGCATGCCCGAGCGCATGTCGAGCAGATGGCGTACCTTGATCCGCCCCTTCTGCGTGCCGGCCAGTTCGGGAATGAAGTCGGCGATCGGCTGATCGAGTGAGGCAATCCTGCCGAGCGCGATCGCGCGGCCCACGGCAATCGCGGCAAGCGGCTTGGAGAGCGATTTGGAGACCAGCGGCGTGGTGCGCGTCACGCCTTCGCCATACCATTCGAGCGCAACCTTGCCCTTGTGCCATACGATCAGCGCGGTGCTGTTCATGCGCCGGGCATAGGCGGTGGCCTTTTCGAGCGCGGCCTGGCTGATGGCGCTCTTCGGCGCAGAGGGCAGGGGCGTCCAGTCCGGCGCACCGGGGACCTGGGCCATCGGGGTATAGACGAACTTGCTGTAGTCGCTGACATAGACGTCGAGCCGTTCGCGATAGACGGGATCGTCCGAAGGCTTGGTGGGAGGCGTGTCGGCGCTGAGGGCCGGTCCGGCGAGGGTCGCGCACAGGAGCGTTGTGACCGCCGCTCGTGCATGCCTGCGCTTGTGCCTGATACCCATCCTTCTTCGCCTCCCGCATTGTGTGCCGCGAAAGTGGCATGATCGTCCGCAAGCTCCGTGCGACCTTGGAGGCGCTGTCCACCAGTCGGACAACGGGTCAGAAAAAGCTCGCGTGGAGGGCCGCTTGGTGCCGATCCTGCGGCGTGATGGGGCCGACTGTCGGCCGCTGGACACGCGGCCGTGCGGGTCCAGGGACATATCAAGGGGGAATGCCGGGATGCGGCCTTGGGGATATCACGCAAAGCGCGTACTTGCAGGTGCAGCCGGGGCGATGGGGCTGCTGGCGGGCACCTTTGCGATGGCGCAGATGCAGCGGCCCAAGCTCGACCCCACGACCTGCGTCACGCCGCCCTTCTATTCCGGGCCGATGCCCTATTCCTCGGTCGAGCAGCTCCCTGACCAGCGTGTGACATTCCGCCTTTGCGCGCCCGAGGCGACGGACGTGCGGCTTACCAGCAGCGATATCGCCGATGTCATTCCCATGGGCTTTCCGCCCGGCACGCCCAAGGGGCTGGCCATGACAAAGGACGCGACGGGGCTGTGGTCGGTCACGACGCCCAGGCCGGTCGCGGCCGATGTCTACCGCTTTGCCTTCGAGGTCGACGGAGTGAAGACGGTCGATCCGCTGGGCAAGACTTTCTCCGAGGAACTCAAAGGCACGAACTCGACCTTCGAGGTGACCGGCGAGGAGGGCGCCTTCCAGACCTGGCGCAAGGACGTGCCGCACGGCACGGTCGCGACGCTGGAATACTGGTCGCAGGCGCTGGGGATCAAGCGCCGCGCGCATGTCTACACGCCGCCCGGCTATATGAAGGACGCCGCGTCCTACCCGGTGCTATATCTGGTGCATGGCGCTGGCGACAGTGACGACAGCTGGACCAGCGTCGGCCATGCGCACACGATCCTCGACAACCTGATCGCGGAGGGCAAGGCCAAGCCGATGATCGTGGTCATGCCCGATGGTCACACGCCGCTGCGCGAAGGGGTGATGACGCTCGACAACCCGGATTTCGGCAACGACCTGCTCGGCGATCTCATCCCCTACATCGATGCCCATTACCGCACCGATGCGCGGGCACAGGCGCGCGCGATGGCGGGGCTTTCGATGGGCGGCTCGCACACTTTGCGCAATGGCCTCACGCACCCCGAAACCTTTCACTGGATCGGGGTCTTCTCGATGGGGCTGGCCGAAGGCTCGGCGTTCAATGGCGTAGACACCTACGCCGCGAAGTACGACGCGGCGCTGCGCCGCGACGCGGCCGAACTGGACCTTGTCTATTACGCGATGGGCCGCGAGGATTTCCTGCACGAGACCGTCGCGCCGACGCGTGCGCTGCTCGATCGCTACGGTATCGCGCATGTCTACAACGAAACTGGCGGCGGGCATGAATGGGTGAACTGGCGGCGCTACCTGGCCGACTTCGCGCCGCGTTTGTTCCAGGGCGAATAAGGGAGAAGCGCGAGATGAAATCGAACCTGTTCATGGGCGCGGCTCTGGCAGCCCTCACCCTGGCCGCGCCGCTGTACGCAGAGGACATGGTCACCCCCACGGGCCTTGAGGCGTCCACACCAGGCCTGCAGGCGGACGGCGTGCGCGTGCTGGCTCCCGAAGCGATCTGGCCGCAGGGCGCACCGGTGGACCCGAACTGGCCGGGGCTCATCGACCAGCCCGTCTCCGAGGAAGCGCGCGACGATGGCGAGACCCTCTGGAACGTCACGGTGCCCAGTTACCAGGCCTTCCTGCCTGATCCGGCCAAGGCTACGGGCGCCGCGGTGATCGTCGCGCCGGGCGGTGGTTTTCGCCTTCTGGCCATCCACCACGAAGGCTCGCGTGTGGCGCAGTGGCTGGCGGACCATGGCATTGCGGCCTTCGTTCTCAAGTACCGCCTGATCCAGACCCCTCCGGGGGAGACCAACGAGGCGATGCGCACACGCGTCAACACGACCATGCGCCCCGGTGTCGGGGGCGAGCCGGGCGTGGCGGATGGGCTGGAGGCTCTGCGCCTCATCCGTGCGCGCGCCGAAGAATACGGGATCGCACCTGACCGCATCGGCGCGGTTGGCTTCTCCGCAGGTGGGCACGTTGCGGGCAAGATGGCGCTGGCCGAAGAGGGCGCGCGGCCTGACTTCACCGGGCTCATCTACGGCTTTCCTTTCGGGGAGAGTCTGCCTGAACTTCCGCCTGCGAACCTGCCCTGGCCCGAAGGCACGCCCGAGGAGCCTTGGCTGCGCCCGGCCCCCACACCTGCGCCGGGACGGCTCGCGCCGATGTTCATGGCGGTCGCGCAGGACGATGTCGCGGTGGGGCAGGGCTTCGATGCCTGGGAGGCCGCGCTCAAGGACGCGGGCTACACGCCCGAGACGCACCGCTACGAACGCGGCGGACACGGTTTCGGCATGAAGAAGGCAGGGGGCACGCAGGACCACTGGATCGAGGAATTCGCCTGGTGGATCGAGGCTGAAGGATTCACCAAGGCCGATTGAACGCACAGAGGGGGGATATCCGCATGACCCGAACCTGGCTCGTGACTGGCGCCAATCGCGGCATTGGACTGGAGTATGTCCGCCAGTTGGCGGCTGCCGGTCAGCGGGTCATCGCGACCGCGCGTGACCTGGAGACGGCCGGGCAGCTCTCGGCCCTCGCGTCCCAGTATCCAGAGCGTATGCGCCTCGAAACTCTTGACGTGGCGAACGCTAATTCGCTTACGGCATTCGTCCAGCGACTGGGGGGTGAGGCCATCGATGTCCTCGTCAACAATGCCGGACTTTATGGCGGCAGCTGGACTACCGATGCAGAGCGCCAGTCTCTGGAAGGCATGGACTATGCGCTCTGGGAAGAGATCCTGCGGGTCAACACCATCGCGCCCTTCCGGCTAACCGTGGCCTTGCGGGCGAACCTGCGCCGCAGCGCGCAGCCCTTGGTGGTGATGATGGGGTCGGACCTGGGCTCGATCGCCGCCAACACCATGGGCCAGAGCCACGCCTACCGTTCGAGCAAGGCCGCGCTCAACATGGTGATGAAGGGATTGTCGATCGATCTGGCCGGGGAGGGCATCACGCTTGTCTCCATCGCGCCGGGCTGGACGCGCACCGATCTGGGCGGCGCGGCTGCGACGTGGGGCGTGGACGAAAGCGTCGCCAGGCAGTTGAAAGTGATCGCGAGCCTCGGGCCTGTGGACAATGGACGCTTCCTCAACCTGCTCGGAGAAGACGTCGCCTGGTGAAATTTATTCCGCCTGTCGGATATCGTATCCCTAAAGCGGTGCGTGCGCGCGGCGAAAGGAGAACACCACGCTGCCATAGACGCCTTGCGTTGAAGATCCTTGATTTAACGCAATTGGCACATGGACTTATTCGGAGCTTCCCCCCTCGATGACCGATCTCTCCCCGAGCGGTACCTTGTCCCGGCCTTCAACCGCCTATGCGCAGACCGGCCCCGATGGCGGCAAGGTAGGCACCTCTGTCCTGCTGCGGTATGGCACGGGCCAGCTGGGCGCACAGGTTTTCCGCGACACCCCCGCGGTCCTGCTGCCGCTGTTTATGACCACGATGCTGGGCGTCGAGGCCTGGCTGGCCGGGCTCGTCGTTCTGATCCCCAAGCTCTGGCTGATCGCTTGTGACCCGCTTGTCGGCGCCTGGTCGGACCGGGTGCGCAAGCTCTATGGGCGCACGCCATTCCTGGTGGGCGGCGCCATCCTGACGAGCCTTGGCTTCGTTGCGCTCTTCACGCTGACCGAAAGCGCGAGCCCGATGGTTTCAGCCGCGCTCACCTGCCTGCTGTTCTTCCTGGCCTCCACCGCGTTCTCTATGTTCTCGGTGCCCTATCTCGCGATCGCGGCGACGCTTTCGCCCGACCCGCATGAGCGCACGAGGATCATGATCTTCCGCATGATCTTCTCGACCTTTGGCGTCCTTGTCGGCGTCGGGGTCGCGCAGCCGATGATCTACTGGCTGGGCGGGGGCGAGCATGGCTGGACGGTCATGGCGCTGACGCTGGGCGCGGTGTGTCTTGTCACCATGCTGGTGACCGCCATCGGGCTTGCCCGCGTGCCGATGATCGAGGACGATTCCGTACAGGGCAGTCTCCTCAGCCAGCTCAAGGTGATCGGCACCAACAAGCCCTACCTGATCCTGGTTCTCACCTGCCTGATCCAGAATATCGGGCAGGCTTCGGGCTATACCGTGATCGGCTTTGTCTTCCTCTACGCGCTCCAGGCGGTCTGGATCATTCCGGCCTTCATCCTCGTGATGTCGATTGCGGGCATTGCCGCGCAGCCGCTGTGGTTCACGCTCTCGCGCCGCTGGGGTAAGGAGAAGACCTATGTCTTCGCCTCGGCCATGTGGACCGCGGTGACCGTGTCCTGGTACTGGATGGCGCCGGCTACCGACGAGATCATGACGCTGCCCGGTGTCGGTGTACTGGGCACGCAGCACCTCCTCGTGCTGGTGCGCGGCGCGCTGATCGGGATCAGCAACGCGGCCTTCATCATGCTTGCGCTCTCGATGCTGACCGACACCATCGACTTCCAGCGCCGCCGGGCTGGTACCGCGAACGAGGGCGTCTTCGCCGGGCTTTTCTCCGCCATCGAGAAGCTCTCCTTCGCACTGGGTCCGGTCATTGCAGGCCTCGTGATGAGCGCTTTCGGCTTCGTCTCCTCCAAGGGCGGCGCGGTCGAGCAGACCCCGCATGCGATTACCGGCATCCTGCTGCTCTACAGCCTGATCCCGGCAGCGCTGCAGGTTGTCAGCCTCATCGTCTTCTCACGCTATCGCATCGCAAAGGACTGATCCCGATCATGCAGCATCCCCGGCTCCGCCGCGCTTACGTACCCTGCCGTTTCGGGCAGCTGCATGTGCGGATCGCGGAGCCGGAAGCCGTGCCGGTCGGGCCGCCGCTGGTCTGCTTTCACCAGACGCCGAGCCACGGAGGTGACTGGGATGCGGTGCTGGCACTGATGAGCCGGGATCGCTGGGTGATCGCCCCCGATACGCCGGGCTACGGGCAAAGCGATGCCCCGCCCGAACCGGCTTCGGTCGAGGAACTGGCCGCGGCGCTGTCCGAAGGGCTCGAAGTACTGGCGGCAGACCAAGGCTTCGCACTCACCCGCTACGATGCGATGGGCCATCACACCGGCTCTGTCCTCGCCGCTGAACTGGCCCGATACGATGCCCGTGTGCGGCACCTGGTATTCTGCAGCCTGCCCGCGTTCGGCGACGCGGCCCGCCAGGACATGCTGCGCGGGATCGATGGGATGTTCCCACCCGTTGATGGCAGCCTTGCCCGCGCCGAACAGCTCCATGCCTTCCAGTCGAGCTTCGCCGACCGCCGCCTCGATGGCGCGCAGCGGCAGGTCGCCATGGCTGAATGCCTGCGCCTGGGTGAGCGTATGGATTGGGGCTACCGTGCGGTCTTCGACTACGATCTGATCGCGGTCCTTTCCGCGCTGCCGCATCGCGCCCTGATCCTCAACAGCGAGGACGACTTGAACGCGGTGACGGGCGAGGCGGCGCAGCTGCTGGAACACGGGATCTACCGTGAACTGGAAGGGTGTGGGCACGGGTTCTTGGCCTTTGCCGACGAAGCCTTTGCGGGCGATGTGCGTGCCTTTCTCGACGGACACTGACAAAAGGGGGGACGACGATGCGCAGGATGGTCAACGGACACTCGAGCAGGATGACGCGCGCGGTGCTTGCAGCCGTACTGATGTGCGCAAGCCCTGTGGCACTCGCGCAAGGCGTGGGGCCGGTCCCCACCGCCGCGCAACTGGTAGAGGGCGCGCGCGAGGTTCGCGAAGGCGCGGTCGCGCCGCCCGATTATGCCGATCCGGCCATGTGGTCGGCAGGGCCGGAAGGGCCAGGGCCGGCCGCAGCCCTGCCGCAAGGCGCCTCGCCAGCGGCCACCGATCCGGGCGTTGCCGTGTTCTACGTCCACCCCACGACGTTCCTGTCCCAAGAGGATGAGTGGACCCAGGACCCGGCCAATGCCGAGGCGAACCGGTGGACCGACGAGAGCGTGGTCCAGCGTCAGGCCAGCGCGTTCTCGGCGTGCTGTGAAATCTGGTCTCCGCGCTACCGCGCAGCGAGCACCAACGCCCTTCGCTCACGGCCCCATACCGACGAGGCCTATGCCCTGGCCTACACCGACATCGAGCGGGCCTTCGACTGGTTCCTGGAGCACATCGGCGATGAGCGCCCGTTCGTTCTGGCCGGGCACAGCCAGGGCGGCAAACATGTCGGTGATCTTCTCGAAAAGAAGGTTGCGGGAACGCCCCTCCAGGAGCGTCTCGTCGCGGCCTACATCGTGGGCATCAACATTGCCGAGGCCGAAGTGCCGCTGCGCTTCGGGTCCGTGCCGGTGTGCGATCATGCCGACCAGACCGGATGCCTTGTCCAGTGGAACGCCATTCTCGCGGGAACCGACCTTGATCCGGTCGTCTCGGCCTACGAGAAGAGCTTTACCGATATCTACGGCGCACAGGCCGGGCAGCAGATAGTCTGCGTGAACCCGGTCACCTTCGAGCGTAGCCAGCCGTCCAGTCTTTCGTCACAGGCCAAGGGCGCCGTGCCCGGTTCGCCTGGGTTCGGCACGATGGCGCCGCTGCGGGACGGCGCAGTCGCCGCCCGTTGCGAGCGCGGAATGCTGGTGGTCTTCCCGGCGCCGGGGCTCGGCTTGGAGCCGCTGCCCGGTACCGGAGTGATGCATTATCACGACATCGGTTTGTTCTGGGCGGATATTCGGGCGAATGCGCGCTTGCGCGCGCAGCGCTGGCTTGCAACACATCGCTGACCGCTGCGCGGATAAAGGATGCAAACCTTTCACGGCGCTGCGGTGTAAATGGCTACATTTTATAACAATTAAACGAAAAATGCGCAGGCACAGCACTTTGGTGCAGCTTTCAGACAGGTAGAACCTGCTAAAGAGAAGCGGTTAATCAAGGCTCAGCCTGCTAGGAAGGACACAGGATTTCATGCGGAAGATCGTCTCGCTCTCCACTCTCTCCATGGTCGCCGCGGCGACGGCCATGCTCGCACCGTCGGTCGCCTCGGCCGATGCGGCGCGCGGCAAGCAACTGTTCATGCGCTGCATGGCCTGCCACACGGTGAACAAGGGCGGCGCCAACAAGGTCGGTCCGAACCTTGCCGGTGTCGTCGGCCGCAAGGCGGGTGCGGTGAAGAACTTCAAGTACTCGGCCGCCATGCAGAAGGCGGACCTGACCTGGGACGAGAAGACCCTCGACAAGTGGCTGACCCGCCCTGCAACGGTGGTTCCGGGCACCTCGATGGTCTTTGCCGGTCTTCCCAAGCCGGACGACCGCAAGTCGCTGATCGAATACATGAAGGCAGCGGGCAAGTAAGCATGACGATGGGTTCCGCGCATTCGCGCCGCACGGTTCTGGGTGGTTCGCTGGCTCTGGCCGCGGCACTGGCGGCAAGGCCGGTGCTGGCTTCGGGCAGCCCTGCGACCACCACGCGCACGCTCATGGCTCCGGGAGGCCGCGAGGTCTCGGTGAGCGAGTGGGGGCCTGAAGGCACGGCGCGCGGAACCATCCTCTTCTCGCATGGCGCGGGGTCCGCGCCCTGGCACTATGACCTCATCCTCGCGCCCTGGATTGCAGCCGGGTATCATGTGCTCGCGCCGCTTCACGTGGACTCGCGCGAGCATCCGCGGACCAAGGACTTCCCGGGTCTTGCCAGCTGGAAGACCCGGATCGAGGACATGCGCCTGCTCATCGCCGAAATCGGCGAGACCCCCTTCATCGCGGCAGGCCACTCCTACGGCGGCCTTGTCGCGACGACGCTGGGCGGTTCGCAAGGCGTGGCGCCCGAGGGGATTTCCTTGCCGTTCTATCCGCGCCTCGCCACAGCCGTGGTCGCCTTCTCACCGCCTGCACCCGTGCCGGTGCTGATGACGGCCGAAGGCTACGGCAAGATTGCCGTTCCCGCGCTTATCCAGACCGGCACGATCGACAATCCTCCGGGCATCGATGATCCCGAGAGTGAGGCGTGGAAGGGCCACCTTGCGCCGTTCGATGCCGCGGCCGAAGGCGGGAACCGCTACGGTCTCGTGCTTCAGGGGGCGAACCACTATTTCGGCGGCATCATCTGCGATGACAGCCAGCCCGGTCCGCCGCAGCTGGCGCAGATTGACCTCGCCAACCGTTACGTGGGGCTGTTCCTCGAAGCCTACGGCCAGGGCGATGCGGCCGCGAAATCCGCACTCGACGCTCGGATTACCGATGCGCTGCCCGCGCGCCTGATGGCCAAGTAACCCACGCCATATGGCCCCTCGCAGTGGGCCTGTGGTGACCAATTCGGAGGCCATCCTGTCCGCCAGCCGGACAGGATGGCGATCCAGTCCGCACCGAGGTGCCCGAAGGGTCAAGGTGCTGTCCTGCAAAGCCCGGGCACAACATCGGGCGAGGGGACAATACCAATGGACGAACACACCATCATTTCTCTGACGGTCGAGGAGGCCACGGCAGAGAATACGGCCGCATTTGGCGACATCGTGGGACGCCAGGCGCCAGTCGAGCCGGTCTCGGTGGACTTCTACAAGGGCGCCGTGCGGATGAGCTATCCCACGCGTTTCACTTCTGAACACCCGGTCGAGATGACGCTGGCGCAGATGACGCGCCGCACGCCCGAAGTGCGCTACATGGAGCGCCACTTCCAGCACACACAGGCGTTCCTGCCGCTGGGTGGCAAGCCCTTCATCGCGGTCATGGCACCACCGAGCGAAGGTGAACTGCCCGACCTCTCCAAGGTGCGCGCATTCCGCTTCGATGGCACCGCGGGCTTCTCGCTGCACCTTGGCACCTGGCACGAATTCCCCTTTGCCATCGAGGACGAGACCGATATCGTGGTCGTGCTCTCGAGCCAGACGGGATACGATCTCAAGGCCAAGGACGCCGAGACCGAAGAGGCCCACGGCCCCGATCTCGACAAGAAGGACATCGTCGCCCGCACCGGCAACGTGTTCCGTTTCGAACTTACGGAGTGACCCTGAAGATGGTGGAACGCAAGAACCGCGAGCGTATCGCCCGGTCCAAGGGCAGCCAGCCGGTCGTCTTCGAGAACGAGACGGTCGACGCGCTGGCGAGCATGGTCCTCTCGCTCATGGGCGAGGTGGTCGTTCTCAAGGACCGGCTCGATGCCAACGAGCGCCTGCTCGCCGCAGCCGGCCTGCACGGTCCGGCGGATGTTGACGGGTTCGCGCCCGACGCGGCGGCCAAGGCCTACCGCGCGGGCTACCGCGAAGGCATCTACGACCGCGTGCTGGGTGCAGGGCGTGACAAGCTGGTGCCCCAGGCGCTGGCCGAACAGCAGGAATACGAGGGCGTTCTCGACGCGGTCACCCGCGACTGAGCGCATTCCCCAACATACATCCACAGGGCGGGAGACGGCCATGGAACAGTATAAGCAGGAACATTTCGGCCACGCGGTGATGCCGCAGGCCAACCACGACGAACAGGCGATGGAGGATCACTTCCTCGCCATGCGCGCGTGGACCAACCGCAACATCGATCCGCTCGACCGGCGCCTCCTCGACGAGGTGATCGTGCCCGAAGTCGAGAAGGAAACGGGCGCGGCTCCCACCAGCAGCCGACAGGTCCGCCAGAAGCTGGAAGCTCATCCGCTGCACCAGTACTGGCTGACGCTCTCGCTGCACTACCAGGACCGCATCTGGTACGGGCTCGATGCTGCGATCAACCGCCAGTACGACGAGCTGTCGGAAAAGGTCGGCGCGCAGGTGGCAAGCCCCAAGGGCTCGCTCACCCTCAACCCGGAGCTTGAAATCCCGCGCTACATCGCGGCCTTCGACCACCACCGCATGCCTGGCAGCTACGTCGTCGACACCTCCGATTTCGACTTCCGCGCCGGCGCGCTCTACGACCGCTTTGCCTCGACCTACCTGCGCAATTTGAATGGCGGGTGGAAGAACGACGGGCGCGGGCACACGCTCGCCAGCCACGTGCAGGACTTCCATCCTGACCTCAAGCCCAAGCGCATTCTGGACCTGGGCTGCTCGGTCGGCCATTCGACCCTGGCGATTGCCGAGGCGTTTCCGGATGCCGAGGTCTTCGCGCTCGATGTCGGTGCGCCGATGCTGCGCTACGGCCACGCCCGTGCGGAATCGATGGGCGTTCCCATTCATTTCAGCCAGCAGGACGCCGAGCACACCAATTTCGAGGACGGGAGCTTCGATCTCGTCTGCTCCTCGGCCGTGCTGCACGAAACCTCGGCCAAGGGCATGCGCGGTGTGTTCAAGGAGTGCTTCCGCCTGCTGCGCAAGGGCGGCGTGATGTGCCACGTCGACGTGCCGCCGCGCCATGAGCACATGGCCCTGTGGGACCAGATGCGCTGCGACTTCGAGAGCCACTACAACAACGAGCCGTTCATGACTTCGCTCGCCCGCACCGACTGGGTGAAGGTGGCGACCGATGCCGGCTTTGAAGAAGAAAACGTCCACGTCGGGTACCGCAAGGGCACGACGTGCCTGAAGCCCGACCGCGCGGACTTCTTCACCGAAGGCCACCCCGAGGGGCGTGCGCTGCTCGGCAGCTGGTACGCGTGCTCGGCGACCAAGTAAGTCGCCGAAGCCCTCAGATACGATAGATGGAGCGGGCCGTGCTGGAAAACAGCGCGGCCCGTTCGTCTTGGGACAGGCTGCGCGTCACCAGCTTGAAGGCGTTCCAGATCTGGCCGTAGGTCGAGGCAGGGCGGTTGGCAGGCCAGTTGCTTTCGAACATGCAGCGCTGGGGGCCGAACAGTTCGATGGCCGTCTCGATCCAGGGCTTCCAGTCGCGAGCAAGCGAAACCGATGTCGTCTTGGGTCCTGCCACCTGTCCCATGAAGGGGCCTAGCCCACCGATCTTGGCAACGACGTTGGGACACTGCGCGAGGCGCGCCATCGCCGGGCGCCATTCGGTAAAGGTGGTGTCGAGCTTGCCCGCATAAGGTCCAAGCCCCAGGGGGCAGCCCAGGTGTTCCAGCACGATGGTCGTGTCTGGACAGGCTTTTGCAAGGTCCGCCAGTTCGTCCATCTGCGGGTGGAATAGCCAGGATTCGAAAACCAGACCTTTGCGTCCAAGCAGGGTGACACCTTTGCGAAGGGCCGTGTCCTGCAATAATATCGGATCGTTGTGGATCCCTGCAAGCGGCGGGAAAGGAGCGGTCGCGATCGAGTTGCGCACGCCGCGAAGATGGCCCTTTGCAGCCTCTTCGTGGCGGGCGAGCAAGGTCTCGAGACCTTCCGTACGGCGCAGGTCCACCTTGGCAACGATGCCCGAGGCAAGGCCGCTCTCGCGATGCGCCTGCGCGAGTTCCCCAACGTACCGGGTCTCCCCCAGCGAGCGTACGGCGTCCTCGCCTGCCGCATCGTACATGATCCCGCATTCGATGAAGACACTGCCCGTAATGCGGTGCCCCGACCGAGCGATGTCGTCCGTGAAGTCCTGCGCCAGATAGCGTTCGCCCGGTGCTTCGGGATCGGAAAAATCGCGCAGGTGGAAGTGCGGGTCGACTATCTCGAGCTCGGGTTCCAGCGCGGGTTCCTCGCCCGAAGTCTCGGCAGCGCGCGCCGGGAAGGGAAGCGCGCTGGCGGCGAGGCCCAGACCCAGCGTGCCCAGCGCGGCGCGGCGGTTGAGCCCGCTCACTTCGTGGCCACGCGCGCGAAGAAGGGCAGGGCTTTTTCCAGCGCGCGCGTCGGACAGTCGAGCGGCATCATGTGGCCGCACTCGGGCACGACGGCGAGGGTCTTGTCGTGGGTCTTGAGCGCACTGAACGCCGTGATGCCATGGGTCTCCAGCTTGGTCTCGTGGTCCTGGTCCGACCAGAGGAGCAGGGTCGGGACCGTGATCTGCGCGAGATCGGCGGGCGTACGGTCGTGGTCCATGGCGGCAAAGACCTGCTTGGGGACTTGCGGATCGCGCAGCATGCGGTGGTTGAGCCCGGTCCAGCGGGTGACCAGTTCAGGCGTCACCTTGCTGTCGTCGACGACGTTGGCGAGAAGGATCTGGCGCCAGTATTCCGGGCGGTGCCAGCCGGGGTGCGTGGCGTCTTCGGCCAGCACTGTGCGAAACTCCTCGGGCAATGTCGCGATGTCGAGATGGATCGGCCCGGCCGCGATGTTCGAGAGAACGAGGCCATCGAGCCGTTCGGGGTGCGCTGCGGCGTAGGCGGCCGTCGGCGTGCCCGCGCTCGACGTGCCGACGAGGGTGAAGCGGGCCACGCCCAGCCTGGTCATCAAGGCGTCGATGACCCGGATCTGGTGCTCGGTGGAATAGTCCCCTTGTGGGTTCGGACCGGAGAGACCGGCCGGTGCCTTGTCGTAGCGGATGACGCGGTAGCTCTTGGCCAGTTCCGCGGCCCAGTTGTCCCACTGGCGCAGGCTGGCAAAGGAGCCGTGGACGAGCAGGATCGCGGGGCCCTTGCCTTCATCGACGAAATGGACGGGCTCGCCTTCGATTGTGGCAAACTGCGAGTTGGGCAGCGCATAGCTGGCGCGCAGCGCGTCGTCGCTCGGAAAGTCGGGCGCGGCGGGGGCCGCGAGGGCGCCCGTCGCGGTGAGAGCCAGGGCCGAGCCAAGCGCCAGAAGAGGGCGGGCCATTCGCATCATGGGGTGTCCTTCGTGTCAGTGGCTGCGGGCTCGTCGCCCAGCGTCGCATCGAGCCAGGTGCGCAGGTCCGCGCCGGTCTTTTCGGGCAGTTCCAGCATCGGGTAGTGGCTGACATCGGGGTAGTGGATCAGATCGACAGGCGCGTTGCTGAACTGCTTGACCGCGTCATCGGAGAGGTACTTGGGGAGCACCGGATCGGCATCGCCCCATTGCAGCAGGATCGGCACGCGGATTTGTGCTGCCTCATCGCCCGCGCCCTTGGCCCAGACCGCCTTCTGGTTGGCAGCGTAGTACTGGCGCACGTTGTCGAAGCCGCCGGGAATGTTGTTGGTCTGGTAATACCACTCGACCGTTTCATCGGTCAGGCGCTCGGGCTTGCCGTAAAGCTCGGAGAGCGAGACGCGGTAGTAGTAGGGCGGGTAGTAGTTGGGCACGAGGTTCTCGTGGATCCAGACCATCGACCAGAGGAGACGGCTGAACTCGGGCGGCGGCGGTGCCTTCAAGGGCAGTGTGGAAAGCGCGAGCGCACGGACCTTCTCAGGGTGCTTGGCGGTGTAGAGGGTGGAGATGGTCGACCCGCTCGAGGTCCCCACGAGGACGAAGCTCTCGAGGCCCTTGCGCTCCACGATCTTCTCGAGGAGCTCGACGATGCCGGGCATGCCGCGCGAAGGCGCCGTGTCGGTGGAGAGGCCATAGGGTGGCCAGTCGAAGCGGATGACGCGGTAGCTGTCCTTGAGCTGGTCGGTCCAGGCGTCCCATTCGCGCAGGTTCGTCATCGAGCTGTGCAGCATGATGACGACCGGCCCGTCGCGGGGGCCTTCATCGCGCATGTGGATGTTGGCGGTGCCGTATTGCTCGAAGGTGGAAGGGGGCGTTGCCTGCGCGGCCTTGACCTCCTCGTAGGACGGGTTCCACCAGCCCAGGCGCATCGTCAGCAGCACGCCGCCTGCCAGCACGATCATGGCGACCAGCGCAATCGCCAGTCCCTTCAAAAGACCCCTCATCAAATCGTTCCCCCCGGAAATTTGTGGTGCTTGAAAATGAAACGGGGCGGGTGCCTTTCCGGCACCCGCCCCGCAATGTTGTCAGGCCAGCTCTCCGTCGATGAGGGCAGCGCATTCGCTGCCCCCGTTCGCGCGCGCTTTTCGCATCGCGCGCCAGGAGAGGGCGTAGAGCCCCGCCGAAATCAGCAGGAAGGGCAGGCAGACCCAGGCAATCGACCAGCCCACCTGGCTCTCGTCCTGAAGGACACGCTGGGTGAAGGTCGCGACCAGAAGCGGCCCGAGGCTGGCGCCCAGGATCGTGTTCAGGACCAGCGTCAGCGAGATCGAACTGCCGCGCATGCGCGGAGGGACGACCGACTGGAGCGTCGCGAACATGACCGTGCCGATCACCGAGAACACCGCGTTCGAGGACGCGACCATGACCGAGGCCACGTGCAGGTCGGTGGAGATCACGGCGAAGATCGAGGGCAGGGCGAAGAAGGGGGCCAGCGAGAGGATCGCAAAGCGGGCCATCGTGTTGCCCGAGCGCATCGAGCGGTCGAGCAGGGTGCCACCCAGAAGCGGACCGAAAGCCGAGAAGACGATCGAGACCGGACCCAGAAAGCTCGCCATGAAGCCGGCATCCGCGCCGTAGCTGCGGATCAGCATGGTGGGTGCCCAGGACATCGAGCCGTAGGCCACGGTGAAGACCAGCGCGAAAGCGAGGTAGAGCGGCATCAGGATCGCGCGGTTGCGCCAGAGGTAGGCCGCTTCCGCCGCGCCGGGAGCACGGGGCACACCCTGCGCGGCCACGTCCTGGCGGGGAGGCTCGCGCGTCAGGAACAGCATCGTTGCCGAGACGAGCAGCCCGATCGCGCCGAAGATCACGAAGACCATGCGCCAGGGTACAAGGTGGCCTACGAAGGGCAGCCCGTCGAACGAACCGGCGGCGGCTGCAGCAACGAGCAGGCCCGTCACCGAGATCGCAATGCCGTTGGCGAGGCCCTGACCCATCATGTAGACCGAGATGGGGCGCCCGCGCCGTTCGGGCGCGAAGAGATCGGCAATGAGCGAGATCGCCGCCGGACCCAGCGCGGCTTCACCCAGACCGACCAGAAGGCGTGCGCCAAACAGCCAGCCAAAGCTTTGCGCAAGGCCGCTGCCGATGGTCGCCACGCTCCACAGCGCGATGCCGCCTGCAATCAGGTTGCGGCGCGAGATGCGGTCGGCGAGGAGGCCCATGGGCAGGCCCATGAAGGCATAGAACAGGCCGAAGGCAAGGCCCTGGAGAAGGCCGATCTGTTCATCGCTGATACCCAGGTCCCCACGGACCGGGTCGACCAGGATGTTGAGAGCGGCGCGGTCGATGACCGAGAGGATCCCGGCCAGGAACAGCATGCCCACCATGACCCAGCCCTGAGCCGGTGAGGGGCGGGGCGCGGACGCGGTGAAGACCGGAGCCGCAGAAGCGGCTCCGGTCGAAGTCGAGGAAACGGGATCCGTCATGATCAGAGAAGGCCGGCGGCGCGTGCGCGGGTCTTCACGTAATCACCCAGCCAGTCGAGGTTGCGGAAGCGCAGCGTGCCACGGCCAACCGCGGTCGAGCTGTGCGCCATCCCTGCGATCAGGCGGAAGCACTTGGCCATGAGGAAGAGCTCCTTGTTGTCCTTTTCCTCCTGGGTGAAGGGGCGGACACTCTCGTAGCCGTTCTCGAAGGCTTCACCGATCTTGGGATCGAAGCCGTAGAACAGGTTGCCCCAGACGAAGTTCTGGACGTCCTGCATCATGAAGTCTTCGCCCGCCGCGTCGAAGTCGAGCAGCGTGATCTTGCCGTTCTCGTCGACGTGGACGTTGCTGGGGTGGAAGTCGCGGTGGCACACGCCCAGCGGAACCTTGCCCGAAGCGGCCAGCTCGTCGAGGCGCTTGTCGAGGTTGGCGGCGATGATCGGGTAGTCACGCAGGTCGTCGGGACGATCGTACACGAAGTCGATCAGCGCGGGCATGCAGATGTTGTAGTCCTTGGCCGTGTCGGTCGAGAACACGTGGTCCTTGCCCGCCCAGTCGTTGCCGTGGAGGTGCATCTGCGCCATGGCCGCACCGATGCGGAAGGCGGTTTCTTCGGAGAGACGCTCGCCGAACTTCACGCCATCGGCCCAGTCGTACATCGCGATCGCGCGCTCACCCTCGGGCGAGTTGACCTTGAAGTACAGCGCACCGTCGTGCTGGGGCACCGCGACCGAGGCCGGGAAGCCGATCTGGCGCAGGTAGTCGAGGAAGTTCAGCTCGTAGGCGACATCGTCGACATCGCGGTAGGTCTTGCGCCACACGCGAAGCGCGTACTTGGTCTTCTCGTCCTGGACGAGGTAGACGTCGTTCATGCCGCGATAGAGCAGGAAGCAGGTCAGCTCACCCTCGATCGGGAAGCGGCGGGCCACTTCGCGCGCAATGAAGTCGGGGTGCAGGACCGAGTGCGAGACCTCAGCGGTCGGAAGGTCCGTGTTGATCGAAGAAGTTGCAGAGTTCATTTGCTATACGTTCCGGTGCAATATCGAAAATGTCCCGGTCGAGATCGGGCATTTCCGTGACAGTGCAGCGCTGCATCCGTGCGGCGGCCTTCAGGCTCGGTTCGCGGATCTGTTCGGCAGGCTGCAGAAGAAAGGCGGGCTGTTCGACCATTTCGAGGCGGGCGTAGTCGTAGGACCAGACGCCCTTGTATGCCCATGTGAAACGATCCAGAACGTTCGCCTTGTCGGCAAAGTTGAAGACGGCCTTTTCCAGCGGGACCCTGGGGTCACGAGCTCCCACCACGTATTTCCAGAGATTGGAGAGCAGGTCGATGATGACCGTGCCGTCCTCGTCGGGCGTGGGGAAGGTCTCGGCGTAGGCAAGCTTGTCGGCAAGCGTTGCCTCGTCGAACATCGGGATGCCTGTCAGCGCCACCGAACGGACCCGGTCAGGCCGGGCCAGAGCGAGTTCGCAGGCA
Organism: Novosphingobium profundi; assembly: GCF_020524485.1. Taxonomy (GTDB): domain Bacteria; phylum Pseudomonadota; class Alphaproteobacteria; order Sphingomonadales; family Sphingomonadaceae; genus Novosphingobium; species Novosphingobium profundi_A. The sequence continues at coordinate 84,874 of NZ_JAIVLF010000008.1, forward strand.
AGAAGCGTCCCGGTGTGGAACCCGTAGAGATCGACCTTGCCGGTCAGTTCGCCGCTTTCGGCCAGGGCATCGAGCCCATCCGAAAACGCCTGCGCGTAACCTGCCATTCCCGGCGGGGCCGGAGGTGCATCCGACATCCCGTAGCCGGGTGTGTCGAAGGCGTAGACAAGTCGGTCACGTCCCAGAGCCTCGATCAGTGCCTCGTATTCATAGGAGGACGACGGGTTCTGGTGCAGGAGAACGACCGGATTGCGATCCGGGGCCGCGGAGCCGCAGCTGCGATAATGCAGATGGCCGAAGCGGCAGGATGTATATCCACGACGTATCCGGGAGCTCTTGTGCATGGAAATCACTGTGCGCGATATCGTTCCCGCTTTGCAAGCGCGCGCAAATTTGTTCGCACAGCGGTGATTTGCATGTTGGTGCGAGGGCAGGATACCCGGATGCAAGAAGGGCCGCTGCGCAGCGCAGCGGCCCTTCGGGGATGCCCCGCCGGCGCTTGGCCGGCAGGGACGCATGATGCCAGGATCAGAAGTTGTAGCTGGCCTGGAGACCCCAGGTGCGCAGCTCGGGCAGCGCGAGGTTGAGGTAGGCATAGGACTGGCTCGCCAGCAGGTACGAGGGTTCGAGCAGGTTGTTCTGCGCGATCGAGGTGTACTGCTTGTTATTGAAGAGGTTCGTGACGAACCCTTCGAGCGTGAAGTCCCCCTTGGTGAAGCCGATGCGGGCGTTCACCTGGGCACGGCCCTTGATCCAGGTCTGGTTGGCCGGATCGACATACTGCTTCGACTTGTAGCTGAGATCGCCGCGGGCGAAGTAGCTGAAGTCGTCCCAGTCGGCCACTTCGCCGGTGTACATGAGCGCGAGGTTGCCCGAGTACTCCGAAGTCAGCGGCAGGGTGTTGCCCTTGAAGTCGTCGCCCTCAAAGCCGGTGCGCAGGGTGACGGCCGGGTTGTCGAACGAGCGCACCGAGCTGCCATTCCAGGCGCCCGAGGCGGTGATCGAGAAGCCGTCGATGGGCTCGGCCATGACGTCGAGCTCGATGCCGTAGACGTTGCTCTTGCCGGAGTTCGCGACACCGCGGACGATCAGCGGCTGCCCGCCCGAGGCGAAGATCACGCTGCGGTCGTTGTGCTGGTCCTTCCAGGTCGCGTAGTAGGCCGCCGAGGTGACCACGAGGCGTCCGTTGAGGAAGCTGCCCTTGAAGCCGACTTCATAGTTGTCGAGCTTCTCAGGCTGGACGATGACGCCAAGACCGATCGACTCGCCCGCTTCGACTTCGGCCTGCGTGCCGGAGATGAAGCTAGTGTTGAACGAGCTGAGGCTGACGTTCGCGGCCTTCGACCAGGAGGCGTAGACCATCATGTCGGGCGTCAGGTCGTAGTTGATGATGATACGCGGCAGGAAGTTGTTGAAGGTCTGGTTGTAGAAGGATTCCAGCGGCGGGAAGCTGCCCGCGGGAAGGCCGTAGATCTCGGCCGCATCGGGCGAGATGTTGGTGCCTGCACCGCCTGCGAACGCGTAGATCTTGTCGCGCTGGTAGCGGCCTTCAAGGTTGATCGAGAGCGCATCGGTGATCTCGTAGCTGAGGCTGCCGAAGATGCCGTAAGTGCGCGCCTTCTGCGGAGGCTGGCGGGCGCTGGCGGGCGCCGGGATGCCGTACTGCTCGAAGTTCGAGACACTGACCAGGCCAGGCGTCGCCGAGGTGTAGAGGTAGCTGGCACCCAGCATCGCCTGGAGCGGGCCGCCGTCATCGAAGGACAGGCGCAGCTCCTGCGAGAAGTCCTTGTTGCGACGCTCGACGAGGTAGGGGAACGACCAGTAGGTGCGCAGGCCATTCGCAGGCGTCGCTGCAAAGTTGGTGAACGCGCTGCTGTCGTAGTTGTCGAGGTCGGCGACTTCCGAGTAGAACTCGTTGTTGTAGCCGGTGAGCGAGGACAGGGTGAGGCCGGTGTCGCCCAGCTCGTAGTCCACGTTCATGTGGAGGTGGTAGTATTCGCGGCTGAGACCGTAGCCGTCCACACCCTTGCCGTGCGAGGTGATGCGGTTGGTGTCGTCACCCAGGATACCGGCAAGGAGCGCGTCCTCGGTGGTGTTCTGGGCCGGGCTGTAGCGGCTGTCGATCTTGGGCACCGCGCCGCAGATCCAGGGGCGCCCGGCAAGCGTGCAGTTTGCCATGCTGGGGATTACGACTTCACCCGCGTTCGATCCCGAGAAGTAGGGGATGTTGGGCGAACCGTTGTTCGAGCGGACCTCGTAGGCCGAGGCCATGCCCTGCGCCGAGGGGCCGTCCTTGTCGCGGCTGTACATGCCGAAGGCCTTGACGGTGAGCTGCGAGGTGGGCGTGAACTCGAGCTGCAGCGTGCCGATGTCGCTCGACTGGTCGCCCAGCGTCTGGTTCGGGTTCGCGCCGTTGGTGTACGAGCCCGACTTGCTCATCGAGCGGCCGGTCAGGCGGAAGCCCAGGATTCCCGGTACGAGCTGGCCTTCAAGCGAGCCCTGCACGTCGAAGTTGTCCCGCGTGCCGACCATCGCGCGCACGTTGCCGCCGAAGCTGTTGGCAGGCGTCTTGGTGACGACGTTGATGGCACCGGCAAAGGCGTTGCGGCCGAAGTAGGCGTTCTGCGGGCCCTTCAGGATCTCGATGCGCTCCGGGTCGGTGATGCCCATGAGCGCGGTGGCCGAGGCGACCGGCACGCCGTCGATGAAGCTGGCGGTGAGCGTCGAGTTGGTGGTCGAGGGCGTCATGCCGCGCAGTGTGATCTGCTGGAATGAGCGGTCGTTGCGGCCCGAGTTGACGTTCGAGACGTTGATGCCCGGCGTGTTGAGCACGACGTCGTTGATCGAGCGGATCCCCTGCTTCTCGATCTGGTCGGAGGAGAGGGCGGTAATCGCGATCGGTGTTTCGAGCAGCGATTCCTCGCGCTTGCGCGCGGTCACGACGATCGAGGAGCCGGCAAGGCCCTCCGACCGGGCGGTTTCGGACTGCGCCTGGGCCGGGGCGGCAACGCCCATTCCCAGAAGTGCGCTGACAACCATCATGGATGTGCCCGAAAGCTTGGTCTGAAGTCGAGTGTTCATTGAACTTTCTTCCCCGCTTGTATGTTCTCTCACGCCTCTTCGCGTCGGTCGTTGATGCCGTGCGCGCCCTCGGACGCGGAGAACTGTTATGTGGGCAAGGCGCCGGTCTGTTGCGGCGGGTGGTCCGTACCCCCAAGCAGGACCACTCCGCAGCGCCTTGCGGTACCTGCCTCGTCGCTCCCCTTGAGACGACTCATCATTGCAGGTCCACGGACGTCAGGATTGGTTGCAATGGGAAAATAGAAATTAAGGCTGCGATGCAGTATTCGCCTGTCGGATGAATTTGGGCGATTGGCCGTGGAGTTTGGACATTTGGCTACTTGACTTTGCCAAATGATCCTCACTGGATCGAAGCTTCTTTTGTATTGAAAATAAAACAAAAAAAGAGGCCCCCATCGTGTGATGGGAGCCTCCGAACACGCGAAAAAGCGCGGCGTAGCAAAAATGTCACGCCCTCAGGTCAATGTCGCTCCGGTGCCCTCCGTGGTGGCCATGCGGGCCGCCGCGAGCTTGTCCTCGTCCAGATCGTAGGCCCACAGGAAGAGGCCGTTGATGCCGAACATGATCGCGGGGATCACCGCGAAGCCCAGGGTGAGGGCCAGAATGGCGCTCTCGGGCTGCTCGACGATCTTGCCGCCGGTCGTCGGAACGTAGTGCAGGGCCTCCAGGAAGATGCCCAGGACCGCGACGCCAAGCGCGTAGCTGACCTTCTCGATGACGGCGATGGCGCTGGCGAGAAGGCCCTCGCGGGCCTCACCGGTGACGAGGCGGTCATAGGACTGCGTGTCGCCCAGCATGGAGATCGCCATGAGGATGATGGCGCCCGAACCCACGCCGCCAAAGGCACCGCGAATGATGATGCCGGTGTTGGTGATGGTGTTGTCTGCAAAGAGCCAGCTCAGCGTCACCAGGCAGAAGATGATGACGCCCATGAGGTAAGTCTGGCGCTTGCCCATGGTGCGCCCCGTACGCACCCAGAGCGGCATGGCGCAGGCCGTCGCGATGTTCTGCGTGACCGCAAAGACGATGAGGCCCGAGTAGCCCACGTTCAGGACGTTGAGCATATAGAGCGCCATCGTCGAGGCGACCGAGGCGAACGAGAGGAACTGGAAGATCTTGGCGCCCAGCAGCATCATGAAGGGGCGGTTGCGCGCAATGGCCCGGATTTCCTTCAGGCCGGGCAGGTGGGTGCCGGTGCTCGATTCCTTGTGCTTGTGCGTGGGCATCGAGAGCGCGGTCGCGGTCATCGCGCCGCCGATGATGAGCGCCATGACAAGGCCCATCGTGGCAAAGCCCGAACGGTCACCGCCGCCAGCCTCGATCAGCCAGCCCGTGCCAGCCAGCGCGAGCAACTGGCCGATCGAGACGAAGACGGTGCGGAAGCTGATGAGGCGGGTGCGCTCATGGAAACCCTCGGTCAGCTCGGCCGGAAGCGCCATGTAGGGCACGTTGAAAAGCGAATAGGCCAGCGAATAGATCAGGAGGCCCGCGCTCATCCAGATGATCAGCCAGGTGTCGGTCAGGACCGGCGGGGCAAAGAGCATCAGGAAGGCGATGACGGAGAAGAGCGCGCCCGCGGCCAGGAACGGCTTGCGGCGGCCCCAGCGCGTGCGGGCCCGGTCCGAGAGCGAGCCGACGGCAAGGTCGATCACCGCGTCGGCGAGCTTCGAGATCATCAGGAGATAGCCGGCGATCTGGGGCGATTGGCCCAGCACCGTCGACATCATGAGCGGGAAGTAGGTCGAGACGGCGTTGAGCATGATCGACACGCCGATGGTGCCGACGCTGAAGCCCAGGCACAGCTTTGTGCTGAGCCGGGCGTGTCCGGTCTCGCCCTGCTGTGCAGGTGCAGAAGTTGTCATGTGTCCGCTTCTCCAAGGAACGCGCCGATCGCGTCGGCCTTTGCGGCGGGCGATCCCGCCGTCGACACGGCTTTGCCGTTGTCGAGCAATTCAAGTGCTCTGGTCACCGACTCGTTGAGCAGTGCCAGTTCGGTTTCGGGCTTGAGCAGGAGCGTCGGCGCCGTCACCAGGCCCATGCGTTCGAACGCCTTGTAGCGGAACGCGGCAATGTAGGGCTTGGGGTAGGTGTCGAGCGTCTTCAGAACGTCCAGCGTGATGCGGTGCAGGATCTGCGGCGGCGGCATGCCGACCGCGAGGCGCCGTTCCGGCTCCTTCATGAAGTGCGGGAAGAACAGTGCCTGGTCCCGGCAGAAGTTGAAGGCCCAGATGAGGTGGCGGCCATATTCGTCGGGCTCGACGACGGGCGCGTAGTTGGCGATCACCGCCTCGCGCAGATCGTCGGGGTACTCGGTGATGCCATCGAGGACGAGCTTGCGCACACGCGCCGGGTAGGCCGCGGCCAGTTCGCAGGCGATGCGCGCGCCGGTGTGGGTGCCGTAAGCATCGACCTTGTCGTAGCCAAGGGCCGCGCACAGGCGCTCCATGGAGCCTGCGAAATAGGCAATGTCGGGCTCTTCGGGGCTCGGCGGGACGGAATCGCCGTTGCCCAGCGTGTCGGGCGCGATGATTTCGCCAAGGCACCCGGCCTTGCGCAGGGCAATCATCAGGTCCTGCATGAACCAGGACGAGGCGGGCGAGGCGTGGAGCAGCAGAACCGGCACTGCGCCCGCACGTGCGGCGGGCAGGCGGCGCAGGTGGAGCTGGCCTTCCTCGAGGCGCACGAAGGCGCGTTCGATCTGGGTGGCTTGCGTGCTATCCGAAGCAGGGGGCGTGTCTGTCATGGCTAAAGCCTATCGTGGGCGGGGTGAAAGCCGAGCCCGTCAGGGGCGCAATAACCGGCAGGCGGACAAGATCATCCGAACAGGGGTACGGCAAGGGGGGACAATAGGCATGCTTGGGTCATGGCGATAACAACATACACAGACGCCGAACTTCTTGCCTGGCTCGAGAAGTCCGGCCCGATGAACATGGCGCGCGCCGTGGAGATCATGGAACGTCATGACCTGGAAGGCCTGGTCCTGGGCGAGCCGGTCAACGTCTTCCATGCGCTCGGCCACTGGCCTCAGATCGGCCGCACGCGCATGGCGCAGCCTCCGGGCACCTTCGCGGTCATTACCCGTGCGAAGCCCGAGGAATTCGGCCTCGTGACCAGTCGTTTCCTGCATCATTACACTTGGGCCGACGGGCGCGAGCGTGCGGACGTCCACTGCTGGCTCTACACCGCGCTGGGCGACGAGGGCGACGAGACCCTTTCGGTCGTTCCGCCAGGCCCCGTCCTCCCGCAGCGCGAAAGTGCGCCGCTGACCCAGGTTGAAGACCATCGTGCGCGGGCCTCTGCGCGCGAGGCTGGCGCCAACACCGCCACCGGCGATGCGGGCGCGGCGATCGTTGCGGCAATGCGCGGCATGGGCCTGTGGCAGGGGCGGGTCGGCTTCGACCACAGCGTCATTGCCGAGGTCGCCGCGCGCCACGACCATCCGGGCGCCATGGTCCAGGCCGAGAACATCCTGCGTGAAATCCGTCTCATCAAGTCGCCGCTCGAGCAGGCCCTGATGGCGCGCGCTGCGAAGGCCAACGTCGATGCGCTGAATGCCGTCGGCCAGGCCGTGCGGGCGGGCGCGGTTCATCACGAACTGATGGCGCTGTTCCGCCTCGAGGCGGCCAAGCGCGGCAACGGCGCGGTCTTCCTCAACGTCGACCGTGTGTCCTCGGATCTTTCGCGCGCGACCATCGCCGATGGCCAGACCCTCATGATCGACGGCGTCAGCCAGTTCATGGGCTACCACGGCGACTTTGCCCGCACCGTCTTCGTCGGCGATCCGACCCGCGAGGCGCAAGCGGCCGCAAAGGCTTCGGCCTTCGGTTGGCAGGCCGTGCGCGAAAAGCTGCGCCCGGGCATGCGCTTCTCCGAGATCGTCAAGACCGGGGAAGAGGCGCTCAAGGCAGCGGGGCACACCGCGCTCGTCGGCTTCGGTCCGCACAGTTGCGGCCTTGCCCATACCGATGAGCCTGGCGAAGTCCACGGCGGCTTCTGGCGCAAGCCCGACATCATTCTGCAGCCCGGCATGATCCTGTCGGTCGACTGCCCCACTCTCGACACCGGCATCGGTGGCTCGGCCCATTGCGAGGACCTTGTCCTGATTACCGAAGACGGTTGCGAACCCATCCATCCCTTACACGAACCGGTGATTGTCGTATGACCAGACCTTTCATCCTGTCCGCCGCGATTGCGGATCCGGAACTGGCCGTTCCCGAAACGGCCGCCACGTATCTTAATGCGGCCGACGAGACAGGGCTCGACCTGCTGCTCTTCGGCGAGGCCGGTGGCCGCCCGTTCGACGCGCAGGTCCTCGTCGCCTGGGCCGCACCGCGCTCGCAGCGCGTCGGCCTCGTTGCGACCGTGCCTGCTTCGAACGCGCACCCCTTCCACGTGGCCCGCGCGCTCTCGGCGGTCGACTTCCTGAGCGCTGGTCGCACGGGCTGGTCGGTGATCCCCGAAGGTGCTGCAGAAGGCACGGCCGAGGACATGGTGGGCGCGGCGCGTTCGCTGTGGGACGGTTGGGGCAGTGACACGCTGATCCTCGACAAGGCTTCGGGCCGTTACCTCGATGCCAGCAAGGTCAAGGCCTCGAACTACGAAGGTCCCTTCTTCAAGGTGACCGGCCCGGTCAACGCGATGCGCCCGCTGCTCGGCCAGCCTGTGCTCGTGCTCGACGATGCCGCGCCGATCGCGATCAAGGACGCCGACATCGCACTCGTCTCCGAGCCGACCGCGGACGCGGGTGCAACCAAGAGCCTGCTCAAGGTCACGCTCGACACCAAGGTCGAGGACGTTGCTGCGCTCTTCGCCGAGGGCAAGATCGAGGGCGTGCACATGAGCCTCTCCGATCCGCTCGCCGAGCTGCCCAAGCTGGCCGCGCTCTTCGCCGAGCTGGTCGCTGCCAATCCGGGCGGGGAGGGCGACCTGCGCGCGCGCCTCGGCCTGCCGCTTGCGTCCACTGCCTCGAACCAGCCTGACGGCGCCAAGATCCCGGAGATCGCATGATGAGCAACGAAATCCACCTCTGGGCCTTCCTGCAAGGCATCGGCTTCTACCCCACCGGTTGGATGCACGAGCGTGCGCGCCCCGAAGGCGTGTTCTCGATGGACTACTACAGCTACGTCGCCAAGCTGGCCGAGAAGGGCCGCTTCGACGCCATCGTCTTCGGTGATCAGCTGCAGTCGCGCGGCGCCGGTGGCCGCACGCCCGAGCGCATGGCGATGCCCACGCTCGATCCGATGACGCTGCTGACCGCGATGGCCGCTGTCACCGACCACGTCGGCCTCGTCGCGACCATCTCGACCACGTTCAACACGCCCGAGATGCTGGCCGAGCGCTTCGGCACCATGGAGCGCATCACCGGCGGCCGTGCAGGCTGGAACATCGTGACTTCCGTCCACCCGGACACGGCGGGCAACTTCGGTCTCGACGAGATGCCGCCCAAGGAAACGCGCTACAGCAACGCCGCCGACGTCGTTGACAAGGCCTGCGAACTGTGGGCCGCCATGGACCGTGCAGGTCCGCACCTGAACCAGGGCCGTCCGGTCCTCGTCCAGGCCGGCCAGTCGCCGGCGGGCCGCGAGTTCGCGGCGCGCACCGCCGAGGCCATCTTCTGCCCGGCGCCCTCGATCGAGGCGGGCATCGACTTCCGCAACGACATGCGCAGCCGCATTTCGGGCGTGGGTCGCAACCCCGATGGTACGCGCGTCATGCCCGGTCTGTCCTGCGTCCTTGGTGGCACCGAGGAAGAGGCCAAGGCCAACCACAAGGCGATCATGGACATGGCCAGCGTCGAGCTTGCCATCGAGTACCTCTCGGAATCGCTGTGCTGCGACCTCACCTCGTTCGATCCCAACGCCAAGCTGCCGGTCGAAGCGATCCTTGAAAAGACCCTGCTGCCCACGGCCGACGTTGGCCGCATGGTCACGCCTGCCGGTGAGAAGGGCACGAGCCTTCGCGACTTCGCGATGAACTTCATGCTCAACCCGCGCGGTCACAACGTCTTCATTGGCACGCCCGAGCAGATGGCCGACATGATGATCGAATGGCGCGATGCCGGCGCGTGCGATGGCTTCACGCTGCAGCCCAGCTACATGCCGGGCGGTCTTGAGGACTTCGTCGAAGGCGTCATTCCGATCCTTCAGCAGAAGGGCCGCTACCGCACCGAGTATCCGGGCACTACGCTGCGCTCGACGCTGGGCCTTCCGGCCTACGAACGGGCCGAAGCGTGAAGACCGGACGCCTGATCTTCGGCGCGCTGGGCGCGGCCGTACTCCTTGCGGGGGGCAGCGTTGCTGCCCTTCGCCTGGGGGCGGGCGAACCCGACCCGGCCGAGCTCGAGGCGAAGTGGGTCGATGGCCCCTCGCGCTTCGTTGAGGTTGACGGCGTGCGCATGCACGTGCGCGAGGAAGGCCCCAAAGACGCGCCGGTCGTCGTCCTCCTGCACGGTTCGATCGTCAACCTGCACGAGTGGGACGATGTTGCGCCGATCCTGGCGCAGAGCTTCCGCGTCGTGCGCTTCGACTGGTCGCCCTACGGGATGACCGGGGTTGATCCGAGCGGTGTTTACTCGACGCCCCGTTCGGCCGAACTCATGGACAAGCTGATGAAGCAGCTGGGCCATGACAAGTTCGCGGTGGTGGCCACCTCGAACGGCGCCAATGTCGGACTTGAATTCAACCGCGCCTATCCCGGCCACACCACGGCCATGGCGTTTTCGATCCTTCCGCTCGAGCGTCCCAGCCAGACCCGCAAGGTCGACTGGCGTCTCAAGTGGATGCTCCAGTTCCACAACGCGGTGCTGCCCAACTGGCGCTCGCACACGTTCTGGCGCCTCATGCTGGAAGACACCACGCCCCCCGGCTTCGAACCGAGCGAGCGCATGGTCGACCAGATCTACGACATGAACAACCGGCCCGGCGCGCTCGCGCGGCAGGCCCAGTATATCCAGGCCAACGTCAAGCTGTTCCAGACGCAGGATGTGGGTGCTGTTGCCGAAGCGGTGACCGTGCCCGTGCTCATCCAGTGGTGCACCTACGATGATGTGATTTCGCAAGGGGCCAACGCCTCTGTCGACCGCTTCACCAACACCGAGGTGAAGATGATCGAATACCCGGACCTCGGTCACTTCCCCATGTGGGAGAACCCGGAGAAGTTCGGCGGCGATCTCAAGGCTTGGCTCGAGACGGCAACGGCCACGCGCAAAGCAGAGCCCGAGCCTGAGGATACGGCACAGGAGGCCGCCCCCACCGCCTGATCGGCACCCGCGCTCTCAGTTCCGAGCGTCGGATACAATCCGCACTGGTCCAGCATGGCGCGTAGTCACGCCATAGGCCGGGTGCCACGTACTTTGGAGTTTTCTCGTATAATGTCAGCTGTTGAGCGTTGCGAAGTCGCAATCGCCGGCGCCGGTCCTGTCGGCACCGTCATGGCGACCCTTTTGGCCAAGGCCGGCGTGTCCGTCGTCCTGATCGAGGCCGGTCCGGACTGTGCGCAGGATCTGCGCGCCTCCACTTTCCATCCCCCGACGCTCGAGATGCTCGACGAAATCGGCATCACCTCGATGCTGCTCGAGCGTGGTCTCAAGGCGCCGCTGTTCCACTGGCGCGACCGCGCCTCGGGCGAGGCGATCGAGTTCGATCTCTCCGAGATTTCCGACGTGACGCGCTATCCGTTCCGCATCCAGTGCGAGCAGTACCACCTCAGCCGCGCGCTGGCCGATGGTCTGGACAGCTACACGAACGCGGATCTGCGCTTCAACAGCCGTCTGCTTCACGTCGCCCAGGACGACACCGGCGTCGACCTCTCGGTCGAGACCATGACCGGTATCGACCGTATCCGCGCCGACTACCTGATCGGTGCCGACGGCGCGAACTCGGTCGTGCGCAAGTGGCTGGGCATCGAATTTGACGGCTTCACCTACCCCGAGCGCTTCCTGACGCTCTCGACCAAAGTGGAACTGGCCGACTACCTCCCTAACCTCGCCTACGTGAACTACGTCAGCGATCCCAAGGAATGGCTGGTCCTGCTGCGCGTTCCTTCGGTGTGGCGCGTTCTGGTCCCGGTCAACGGCCTGGTGGACGAGAACCAGCTGCGCTCCGAGGAAAACAAGAACGCAATCTTCGAGCGCCTGATCGGTCGCGGCGCGGACGTCGAGACTGAGCACCGCACGCTTTACCGCGTGCACCAGCGTGTCGCGAAGTCGTTCCGCGAGGGCCGCATCATGCTGATCGGCGATGCTGCGCACCTCAACAACCCGCTGGGCGGCTTCGGCATGAACTCGGGGATCCATGACGCCTTCAACCTGTTCGAGAAGCTCGAGCCGGTCCTCAAGGGCAAGGCCGCGGCCGACGCGAACCTTTCGCTGTTCGACCGCCAGCGCCGCGAGGTGACCCACACCTTCACCCAGACGCAGACCAAGGCCAACATGTCGATGATCAACGGGGCCAAGGAAGACGGCCACGAGGAGCGTCGCCGCAACCTTCAGGCGATCCGCGACGACGACGAAAAGCGCCGCGCCTACATGCTGCGCCAGTCGATGTACCAGAGCCTCAAGCAGGCTTCCGAAATCGTCTGAGCCGGACGCCGCCAGGCGTTCCAGCAGATTGCCAGCGGGGCGCAGGACCAGATTGGTTCTGCGCCCCGTTTGTCTGGAGGTCCGGTTTCCTGGAGGAAATTTCGACCCCACATGTCCGCGTATCGGACAGAGCCGCGATGCCGCTCCGGGAGGGGCAGCTTGGTTGCACACTCCTTCTCGAACCCGCGATGCAACAGACGGGCGAGGAGAAGCGTGTGACGAGTGAAACGCAGATGGCCGCCGATGCGGCCTTGCCCGTGAGCGAGCCGCAGATGTCCGTGGCGCCGAGCGCGCCCGGAGCTACCTGGAAGATCCGCTTCGGCTCGGCAATGATCCCCATGGGCCATGCTGCGGGCCAGAACCTCGTCACCGTCCTTGGCCTTCGTTTCATGACCGACAGCCTCGCGATTTCGGCGGGTGCGGCGGGCCTCATGTTCGCACTGATGAAGATCTACGACGGGATTACCGATCCGGCGGTCGGCGCCTGGAGCGACCGCGCGCAGACGCGCTGGGGGCGTCGTCTCCCATTCCTCTTTGCAGGTGGCCTCGCCATGCCGGTCGGCCTCGCCCTTCTGTTTGGCGCGCCCGATTTCGGATCGATCCTGCTGGCCCAGGCTTTCGTTCTCCTGGCCCTGATGATCCACGCGACGGGCTATACGCTGCTCACCATTCCCGGCTTTGCCATGCTGGTGGAAAGCTCCACCGATCCCAAGGAGCGTACCCGGCTCATGGCCTGGCGGACCTATGGCAACGCGGTCGGGACGCTGCTCGGCTCCACGCTTCCCGCCTGGATATTGGGGGCGCTTGGCCCGTCGCGCGAGAGCCATCTGCTGGTGGCCCTCGCGGTGGGGGCGGTGGTCTTCACTGCGACCGTGATCGCGGTCTGGCTTCTGCGCGAGGCGCCGCGCACCACGCCGCGCGCAGCCGATCTCGCCAAGGCGCCGCACCCGCTGCGCAGTCTTGCCCACCAGGTGCGCCTTGCCTGGCAAAACGTACCCTTTCGCATCCTCGCCATCGCCCACGTCTTCCTGCTCTTTGGAACGGCCATCGGCTCGGCAGGGCTGGCCTATTTTACCCGCACCTTCCTCGACCTGCCGGACTCCGCACTCGGAACCTACTTCGCCATGGCAACAGGCGCGATGCTGGTGGGCATGACGCCCTGGGTCTGGCTCTCCAACCGCATTGGCAAGAAGGAGAGCTACATCGCCGCGCTCGCCATGTTTGCCGTGGTGCAGCTGAGCTGGCTGCTTGCAGGGCCGGGGGAGAGCATGGTCCTGGTGAGCGCGCGTGGTATCCTAAGTGGGCTTGCGGGTGGCGGTATGATCCTGTGCGCCTATTCGCTTCTCTCTGATGCGGTCCGCTACGATTTCATCACCAGTGGCGAGCGGCGGGAAGGGGCCTTTGCCGGTTTCACCACGCTCTTCGACAAGTTGTCGTCGGCCGCCGCCCTTGCCGCGATGGGCGGGTTCCTCAGCGCCATGGGCTATGTCTCATCCTCGAGCGGAGAGGCCGCCGCGCAGAGCGACAGCGCGCGCCTTGCCATTCTCCTGTGCGAATCCGCCATTCCCGCTGCCGCGATGCTCGCGGCTATCGTTGCCATGCTGTTCTACCGTCTCGATCCGGCCATGCTGGAGGCGCTGGAGACGGGCCGTATCGAGAAGGAAGCCTGAGCCATGTCCGGCCACGAAATCGAACTCGTCGGGCTTGTCGCCCCGTACCGCGCGTCCGAAGCGAGCGAGGCGCCGCCCGCCTATGATGCCAGCTTTGTTGCGGAAGCGGCGAAGGGCTATGAAGCGGCCGGTTACGACCGCGTCCTGATCGGGCAGAACGCGCGCTCGGCCGACAGTCTTGTCACCGCGACCTGGGTGGCGGCGGCGACCACGCGGCTCAAGCTGATGGTGGCGCATCGTCCCGGCTTCATCGCCCCGACCATGGCCGCAAGGGCCTTTGCCACGCTCGACCAATTTTCCGGTGGGCGCGCGGGGGTCCATATCATCACCGCCTTCTCGGACATCGAGACACGCTGCGACGGCGACTACCATACCAAGGACGAGCGTTACCGCCGCTCCAATGAATACGTGCGCATCCTGCGCCGGATCTGGGCGGGCGAGGCGCCGTGCAACCATGAAGGTGATTGGTACCGTTTCGACGAAGCGGGAAGCGAGGTTCATCCGGTAGACGGCTCGGTCCCGGTGTTCTGGGCGGGGAATTCGGAACTGGCAGTGAAATTCGGCGCCGAGCTTGCCGATGTCTACGCCTTCGGGCCGGGTAGCGTGGCGCAAGTGGGCGCGCAGGTCGCGTTGGTGCGGGCCGAAGCCGCCAAACACGGGCGCAATCCGCGCTGCTCGATGTCGATGCGCCTCGTGGTCGCCGATACCGATGAAGCCGCGTGGGAGCGCGCGACACAGATCCTGCGCACGGTCGAAGCGCGCCAGGCGGCACATGGTCTGCTTGGTCGCGATCTGGGCAAGGCGGCGCAGGACATGGCAAAGGGCGCAGCCGAAGCCGATGCGGCCTCGGAGGATCCGTGTCTGTGGACCGGGCTTACCAAGGCGACACAAGGGCGCCTTCAGGTTATGTGCCTGGTCGGCTCCCCCGAAACGCTGGTTCAGGCGCTGCTGCGCTACCGCGAGGTCGGGATCGACAACTTCCTTGTCACCGGTTTTGACTGGCTGCCCGACGCGCACCGCATCGGGACTGAGATTGGCCCGGAGCTGCGACGCCTAGGCAACGCGATCTAGCTCGGTCGCGTAAGGCTCAGCCAAGAAAAAGGCCCGGCGGGATGACCGCCGGGCCTTTTTCTTGGCTGGTGGGGAAGGGGCTGGCAGCCCCTTCGCCCGATCAGGGCTGGGCGATCTCGTGGATCGTTGCCTCGAAGCCTTCCGAGGTCTGCGCCTGGGCCGCTTCGTCCGCGTCCTTGAGCTGCAGGTAGAACAGGCGCTGCATGAAGTCCTGACGGCGTGCTTCGCGCTCTTCCAGGGCGTCCTGGTCGAGTTCGAGAGCCTCGATACCGGCGGCAAGGTCAAGGCCATTGGCCTTGGCCACGCGCTCGGCGCTGTCGAGACGGTCGCGCACGACCGAAAGCTCGCTGGCCAGAACCATGATCATCGACATCGCGGCATCGACGCCCGGGGTCTCATAGAACTCGGGGCGCTTGCCCTTGGCGTGGCGAATGACGTGCGGGCGCTCTTGGGTGGTGTTGTCCATCGTATATCTGTCCTTGCTTGCGCCTCAGGCCGCGATGGCCTGCTTTTCGCCCTTCTTGGCGATGAGCACTTCCCAGCCACCGCCGGGTGCGAATTCGCCTGCGGTGAAGTCACGCTCGGCGACGTGCTCGGAGGATTCCTGGCTGTAGCCCGACGCGGCTGCGGCGAACTCCATGACCGCCATCGGGGCGGTGTCGAAGCGCACGGCGTCACGATCGAAGCCGGCCTTCTCGGCAAGGCCGATCTGGTCCATGTCGCGCATCGCGCCCCAGAACGGCTCGTTGTTGTACCAGGTCTCGTTGTCGAGGATGAACTGGGTGAAGGGGTCCATCAGGTCGAAGGGCGGAAGGTCGGCGTGGATCATCAGGCCGCCGGGCTTCAGCACGCGGAAGGCCTCGTTGAACACGCGCGGCATGGCCTTGCCGCTGGTCTCGTGGAGCAGGATGTGACTGACGACGAGATCGAATTCCTCGTCACCGAAGGTGGTTTCCTCAGCGTTCATCTGCGCGAAGTTGACGTCGAGACCCATGCCTGCCGCACGTGCGTGCGCGTAACGGACGCAGGGACCGCCCACGTCGATGCCCCAGACCTCGGCTTCGGGGAACAGCTCCTTGTAGGGCAGCGTCGAGTGGCCGACCGTGCAGCCCATGTCGAGAATGCGCTTGGGCTTGAAGTCGGGCATGTTGCGCTTGAGGTAGTTCACCACCGAGCGGCCCATGTCGTCGTTGTTGGGGCCGGTGTAGCCCATCGAGTAGAGGTACACACCGCGGTCGTAGAGCGCGCCCACCGAAACGTCGTCCTCGGTGACTTCCGAGCAGTAGCCGCCGGGCATGCAGTGGATGTCGAGCGCGGTAACGTAACGCGGGGGCTCGAAGCCTTCGGGAATGACGAGCTCGCCCTTGTTGGTCGCGGACAGCTCCTTGGCCTTCGCGATGAGGTCGGGCAGCTGGCGGTCGATCGAGACGTTGACCGATTCCCACAGCAGTTCCTGCGCCGTGCGGTTGGCCATGGCGTAGTGCTGGAAGTAGAGGTCGTGGATCATGACCGAGCGGATGTCGCGGCGGTTCTCCGGCGGACGGCCGTTGGCCTTCTCGAACGCCTTGGACACGCGGGTCTCGTAGATCGGGGTCAGCCCGGGCAGCAGAGTGGACTGGATGAAGCCCTTGAAGCTCTTGGCGAACTCTTCGCGGGAAGCCTCATCCGCCGTCGCCTTGGGCAGAATCGGATGGTCGGCTTGCTGAAAGGTATTGAGCATGATGCGACTCCTCTGTTCATCGGGCTCTTGCGGTTTTCTTGCGGACCGTGCGTGGGGCGGCATAGTCGCCCCGGTCCGCTATCCGCTTGGCGATCATGCAATCCTATCGCGATGCGCTGGATCAAGGAAAGCACAAAAAGTATAAGTCTAGATCAATTGACGGGGCCGATTCCGGTCCCGCCCGATTTCACCAGCCCCCTAAAGGGAACCATACCATGGATGATATGAAATTCAGCCGTCGCCAGAGCCTGGGAATGGCCGGACTTGGCGCAGGGCTTGCCTCGGGTCTCGTCGCCGCGCCTTCGCTGGCGCAGGCCGCGACCGGCGCCAAGGGTCCCAGCCCCAAGACCCCGGCCTTCAAGACGAAGATCGATTTCAAGGATCCGGAGTGGAACCGCGACACCTATGTGCGCATCGACGCGGACATCGACCCCACCAAGGAGAAGGTGGGCTGGCTCAAGGGCAAGGTCTATGGCGTGCGCCCCAATGAGCCGGTGCGCCAGCTCTTCATCAATGAGGGCTTCAGCGTCGTGCGCTCGGTCCGCCAGGAAGATGGCTCCTACCGCCGCCTGCTGCGCGAGATCGTGTTCTACCGTGACATCGAGACCGGCAAGCTGATCGACAAATGGTATAACCCTTATACCGACGAGACCGTCGATGTGGTTCCCATCGCCAACGATCCGTTCAACTTCACGATCAGCCAGTGGGCGCCCGAACCGCCGTCGTACGGTGGCCTCAACAAGGACAAGCCGCCGCGCAAGCCCTTCCTGATGGAATGGGAAGAGGGCCCGAACGACACGCTGATCCTGCGTTCGGACATCGACATGATGTACCCCAACGGCCTCACCCCCGATAAGTGGGTGCGCGAGTCCTCGGGCGCGTTCAACCGCGTTTCGGAGCACTTCATCTACACGGTGAACCGCAAGGACGTGCTGAACCCCAATGTGACGCACATCCAGCACGTGGGTGCCTGGAGCCGTGTGACCCCGTGGCTGCCCTGGATGCTCATGGGTCAGGCCGAGGGTCACATCAACTACTTCAACAACTTCACCACCGCTGAAGACGGCATTGCTGGCCTCCCCGATGATCTCGTGGCAGCCGCCCGCAACATGGGCGAGAAGTGGCTGCACGCGCCCGAGAGCGATTATGGTCCCTCGCTCTCGAGCATCGAGAACTACATCCACGACCATGAGCCCGCACCGGTGCCTGAAGGTTGGGAGCCGCCCAAGGCACCCGCAGCACCGCAGCCGCTGCAGCGGGGCGGCCAGTAAGGCCGACGGTCTGATGGCATCGTAAACAGGAAAAGGTCGGGAGTTTTGCTCTCGGCCTTTTTTGTTCGCTCACAGTGTGTTGCGGGCGATAGTTACAAAAGGAAAGCGGCCCCGCCCGCATCCGGGGAGGCCGCTTTCCTTTTGTTAGTACGTGATCGCTCGGATCAGAAACCCAGCGCGCCCGGATTCATCAGACCCTTGGGATCAAGCTCGGTCTTGATCGCGCCAAGCAGCGACTTGGCCTCGGCCGAGAGGCGCTGCTGGTAGGGATAGGCACGGCCCAGCTGGAAGTGCCCGGCGCCGTGCTTCTGGAAGGTCGCAACGATGGCTTCCTTCAGTTCGTCGGCCAGCGCGCTGGCGTCCGGGTTTGCGGCGAACTGGGGCTGCTGCGAGAGGTATTCCTCGCCCAGCGTGGTCGTGTGGTAGGCGGTCCGGTCCTCGGGCCAGTAGAGCGCGACTTCGTAGAGGAAGCCGGTCGAGCCGACTGGCGAGAACATCGTGCCGATCCAGATGCCCAGCTTGTCCATCTTCGCCTGGTAGCTCTTGATGAGCGCCTTGAAGCTCTCGTCAAAGGCGACCGCCTCGTCGTGGGCGAGGACGCCGTGGATCGGCACCCAGCGCTCGCCGCCCGGGCCAAGCACGTTGAAGAGCGGCGCGAAGGGTACCGAGTGAACGAAGGTCGGGATCGAGTTCGCGATCTCGCGGCCCAGGCCATCGAGCAGGCGGCGCAGCTGCTTGGCCTTGAGCGCGGCCTCGTCATCGTCCGCGCCTTCCACGATGAAGTGGCACATGTAGGCGCCCGCGCGCATCGGGTTCTCGCCGGCGAAGGCCATCTTCACGAGCTGGGCGACGCCCTTCAGCTTGTTGGGGGCCTTGCGCAGGATGTCCGCAGCAATCTTGATGCGCGCGCCCATGCCTTCCTGGCGGCCGATCTGGCCCTGCGAGAGAGCAAGGTCGAGGCCGAAGTGGCTGTCATCGAGACGGGCCGCGGCGGCCTTGCGCGATGCGGCGTGGTAGTCGGCAAAGCTGTCGAAGGCGAAGCTCAGGCATTCGAACTTGGGAAGAACGGGCAGGAGCGGCAGGCGAATGCGCGCTTTGACGCCGAACACGCCGCAATCGCCGGTGAACAGGCCGGTGAGGTCGGGGCCGTAGAAGCGGGTCGCCTTCGACGAGCTCGTCGAAAGGAGCGCGCCGCTGGCAAGCACCACGTCCATCGAGACCACCGACTGCGCCGAGATGCCGTGAATGGTGGTGCCGTGGCTCAGCGTGTTCTGGCTGACGCTGCCGCCGACCGTCGCGGCGATGCCGGAGAAGGGGCCCCAGAACGGGGTGCGAAGACCCTTGGCGTCGAGTGCGGTCTTGAGGTTGGCCCAGGTTACGCCCGCGCCGCAGGTCACGACGGCGTTGCGCTCATCGATTTCGATGGTGTCGATCGCGCCGGTATCGAACAGCACGTGGCCACCTTCCTGACGCACGTAACCGTCGGTGTAGGACGCACCGCCACCGCGCGGGACCATGGCGATGCCCGCTTCGCTGCACAGCTTGACGGCTTCCTGCAGAAGCTCGACCGTCGCAGGGCGTACCACCGCCAGCGGCTTTTCGCCGGTGCGGTAGACGTCGTTGGCGAAGTACTCGAGCTTCTCGCCGGTGCTGATGACGGCATCCGGGCCGAGCGCCTTTTCCAGAGCGCCGATGATCGTCGTGTCGTTTGCCGTGGTTGCCATGCGGTCTCTCTTTGAAGGAACGAAAATTTCGACCAAGGTGCTTGGCCCGCCGACCGCGTGGGGGCGAGGGTGCTATCTCCGTTATCCGTTGTACGATTATCCGATGCGCGGGTAAAATGCGACGAGTTCGGGCCTGTGGAGGATGCTCTGGGCACCTTCCGGGCAAAGGCGGTCCGAGCTTCCGGGCCTGCGGGGAGTCGTACATGAATACTGTTGCAGCGAAGTTGCCGGGCCGCCTGGCGACCTCGACGAAGGCCGGTTTCGGCGTGGGGCAGGTTGCGGGCCAGCTTTTCCGCGATGCGCCCTCCCTTCTCCTCATGTTCTATCTGACGAACGTGATGGGCGTGGCGCCCGCGATTGCAGGCACCGCGATCTTCGTTCCCAAGGTCTTCTTCAGCCTTGTCTTCGACCTTTGGATCGGCGTGGCCTCGGATCGGCTTGCGCCGCGCTTTCCCCGGCGGCGCTGGCTGCTGGTCGGCGGTCTTGCCGCGCCGTTCGCGATGCTGGGCGTTTTCGCCGTCCCCGAGGCCTCGATGACCTTCCAGGTGGCGTGGGTCTTCGTGACCTTCAGCGCCTACATGGCGGTCTATTCGACGTTCTCGGTGCCTTATCTCGCGCAGTTCTCGGAGATGTCGTCCGATCCGGCCGAGCGCACTGAACTTATGGGCTGGAAGCATGCCTTTACCGGTCTTGGCGTCCTCATGTCCTCCTCGGTCGCGCCCATGGCGGTCAACGCGCTGGGCACCGACCGCCCGGCCTACCTCATCACGATGAGCTCGATCGGGGTCATCTGCCTAGTCTGCCTGCTGGTCGCCTGGCGCTTTGCCGCGCGCATTCCTGAACCGGCCGAAGTGGCAACGCCGCTTGCCGCACGCGACCTGCCCCGCGCCTTCACGGACCGCCGTTTCATGATCCTGTGCCTTTCGGCCATCGTCATGACGGTGGCGGCAGGCATCAGCTATGCCAGCTTCCCCTTCTTCGTGAAGTACGCCATGGCGCGCGAGGAACCCCTGCACGACATCGGCGTGATGTCCGCGATCATGGCCTTTGCGGTCATGGGCGGATCGCCTCTATGGGTGATGGTCTCCAAGCGCCTCGGCAAGAAGCTGACCTATGTGCTCGCAGCGGCAGGGCACGGCCTGGTGACGCTGGTCTGGGGCTACCTGCCCGATGCCCCGATCGAGGTCGCCTATGTCCTCGCCGGGTTGATGGCTGCCTGCAATGCAGGGTGGGGCACGATCGTCCTCTCGCTGCTTTCCGACAGCATTGCCGCGGCGCGTGAGGAATACGGCGAGAACCGCGCCGGGTCCTACTCGGCAATCTGGTCGATCATCGAGAAGGCGGGCATTGCGATGGGCGGGACGCTCATCGTCGGCCTGATCCTCTCGGCCTTCGGTTTCGATGCGGCGGCGGCCAGTGCGGGGATGCCGCAATCGCCGCGCGCTCTGGCCGGCATCATCGTCAGCTATTCCACCGTACCCGGCATCGCCAAGCTGGTCGCGGCTGCGATGATCTGGCGCTACGTCCACGAACATCCGTCCAACTCGCAGGGAGGGGCCACGCCCGCGCATGCCTGAAATGAACGAACAGACCGCGCCGCACGCGCCGCTCAACCTTGCCGTCATCGGGTGCGGGCGCATTTCCGGTGCCCACTTCAACGCGGCGAAAGCGCGGCCCGAAGCCGTACGCATCGTCGCCACCCATGACATCGATGCCGCGCAGGCGCAGGCGGCTGCCGAGCCTTTCGGGGCGGTAGCATGCGTTCACTTCGAGGACGTGCTCGCCATGCCCGAGGTGGAAGCCGTGCTCATCGCGACGCCGAACGGCCTGCACGCCGCGCAATCGATGGCTGCGCTTCAAGCCGGAAAGCACGTGCTGGTTGAGAAGCCCGCTGCCGAGACCGGGGAGGACGCGCTCGCACTAGCCAAGCTGGCGGCCGAAAAGGGCCTCGTCTTTGCCGTGGGCCACACCTTCCGCCATAACGATGCGGTTCGCTACATCGTCGATCACTGGGAGGACTTTGGGAAGTTCCGCTCGCTTGAGGTATCGTCCTGCGTGTTCTGGGACGGGCCGCAGGCGCCCTGGTGGGCGACGCGCACGCCTGAGGAAGGGTTGATCCTTTCGCTCTTCGCGCCGCACTCGCTCGATTTCGTCCAGCTTATCATGGGTGAGGACGATCCGGTGCGCGTCCATGCCGAGGCGGCCCGGCACCAGTCGGGCTGGCAGGGCGAGGACGAGGCCATGGTGCTGCTGGCCTATCCCGGCCGCCGCCTTGCGAGCGTCCACATCTCCTACAACCAGCCTGCCGTCCTCGACCGCAAGGTGCTGCACTTCGACAAGGGCGTGCTCGAGATCGAGCATGGTGAGATCCTGCGCTGGAATGGCGAGGAACTGGTCCATCCGCCCGAAGGCGTGCTCATCGATCCGCGCCGCATGGGCGGGCGCACGCTGGGACACTACTTCGCCGACCAGCTCTCCGAGATGCACGCTGCCGTGCGCGGCAAGCCGCACCGTCTGCCCACGGGGCGCGATGCCGCGCGTCTCATCGCGCTGATCGACCGGGTGAAAGCTTCGGCGCGCGCGAACTCGGCGGCGGACGCTATTGATCCCCCGCTGGCGGATATGCCGCAGTGAGGTCGTTGCTTACGCTTGCCCTTGGGGCGAGTGCGCTCACATCGCCTGTCGGTGCCGCGCCGCCTGAACCAAATGGGCACGTGCCCGCCAAGGTCGCGGCTCCTGCCCCGGTGTTCCCGCCGCGCGTGGCTGGCAGCGCCTTTGCCGAATGCCGCGATTGCCCCGAGATGGTCGTGGTGCCAGAGGGCAGCTTCGTCATGGGTTCGAGCGAGGAGGAGCGCCGCACCCTGGGCGTTCTTGCCATGTTCGACACGATGGAAGAGCCGCGCCACCCGGTTACCATCGGCTACCGTTACGCTGTCAGTCGCTACGAGGTGACCTTCGCGCAGTGGGACGCTTGCGTCGCCGATGGCGGCTGCAACGGCTACCGGCCGGATGACGCTGGGTGGGGCCGCGGCCGCCGCCCGGTCATCAATGTGAACTTCGCCGATGCGCAGAGCTATGTGGCATGGCTGAGCGCAAAGACCGGCGCGAGCTATCGGTTGCTGAGCGAAGCCGAATGGGCCTACGCCGCGCGTGGTGGCACCCAGACCTGGTATCCTTTCGGCAATGCCTTGTCGGCTGACAAGGCCAACGCGGCGCAGGTATTGGACCGGACAACGCCTGTGGGAAGCTACGCGCCCAACGGTTTCGGTCTGCACGATGTCATCGGCAATGTTGCCGAGTGGACGCAGGATTGCCACCATGACAGCTATGAAGGTGCGCCCGATGATGGCTCGGCCTGGCTGACGGGCCCGTGCGAACTGCGCAATGTGCGCGGCGGCGGGTGGAGCCTTCAGGGCTGGAGCGTTCGCGCCGCCCAGCGCATCGGCGATCCGCCGGGCGCGCGTAACGACCACCTGGGCTTTCGCGTCGCGCGCGAGATGCCCCAGGACTGAGGCTCCCCACATCTCCCGATAGCGGAAAGCCCGGTGCAACCACGCGGGTCGCACCGGGCTTTTTTTGATGCCTGTTTGATTATCGCCAGGGCTTGCGCGTTTGACTGGCCTGCTCACACGAAAAGGCCCGGGAGCATTGCTGCTCCCGGGCCCTTTTCGTTCGTCCTGCGGACGGCCTGGATCAGAACTTGATCGAAGCCTGCAGGCCCGCGGTGCGCAGGTCATTGAGACCCAGCATGAGCGCGGAGAAGGTGCCGGTGTAGGCGAAGTTCGGCGTGAACGTGTAGTTGTCCGAGACCGACACCGGGGTGTGGTTGTTGAAGATGTTGTTCACGAACACATCGACCGAGATGTTGCCGTGGGTCACACCCGCACGTGCGTTGAACAGGTGCAGGTCGGGCAGCTTGGCGAGGTTCGCCTCGTTGCTGTAGACGCCCGACTTGAAGTTCCAGTCACCGCGCACGAACCAGGAACCGTTGTCCCAATCCGCAATGTCGCCTGCGAAGGTGACGCCGACGTTGGCCGAGTACTTCGAGGTGTTCTTCAGATCGTTGCCGTTGAAGTCCGTGATGCCGGTGAGGGCGGTCACGGTCGGGCTGGCGAACTCCTTGATATCGCTCTCGTTGTACGCACCAGCGGCATCGATCGTCAGGAAGTCGAGGGGGCGCCAGGAGACGTCGGCCTCGATGCCGTAGAGGTCAGCCGAACCGGCGTTCGCAGCGGTGTTCACGAACGAGAAGCCCGTGCTTTCGCTGTCATCGGGAACGATGATCTGGACGGTGTTGATCTGGTTGCGCCACTGGGCATAGTAGGCTGCCACGGCGTAACGGAACGTGCCGTCGATCGAACGACCCTTGAGGCCCAGTTCGTAGTTGGTGACCTTTTCAGGTTCGATGGCGAGAGCACCACCCTGGTCGACGGCGGCCTGCATCACTTCGATGCGGTCGTCGAGGATCGTGGTGTTGAACTGCGCCGGGTTCACGCCCTTCGCCCACGATGCGTAGACCATCATGTCGGGGTTGATGTCCCAGTTGACGATGATGCGCGGGGTGAAGTTCTTGTACTTGGCCGAGGTGATGAGGCCGTTGTAGGTGCCGGGCGTGAAGAACGGGTTGTTGCCGTTCTCGTCGGCTGCAACGGTCAGGCCGCCTGCCGCGGTGAACGCCTTGAGGTTGTCGATCTGGTAGCGGCCTTCGGCGCTGATCGACAGGGTGTCGGTCAGGTCGTAGGTGGCGCCGAAGAAGAAGCCGGTGGTCTGCGAACGGCTCGGACCGCCGGCGCTCAGGCCGCTTTCGGTCAGGTTGAAGCCGCCGCCGAGGCCCTGGTAGAGGTCCGACTGCAGGTAGCTGACGCCGACAACACCCTGGAAGCGATCGCTTTCATAGGCGAGGCGACCTTCGATCGACCAGTCTTCGACCTTGCGCTCGATCAGGTACGGGAAGTCGAAACCAAGCGAGCTGGTGTCGTAGCCGTCGAGATCGATGAGGGTCGACCAGGTTTCCTTGTTGTAGCCACCAAGGACCGTCGCGGTCACGCCGTCGACGACTTCCCAGTCACCGGTGCCGTGGAAGTGCGTGGTCTTGCGGCGCAGGCCGTAACCCTGAACGCCGTCGTTGGCGTTCACGACGCGGTTGTTGTTGATTGCCAGGAACTGGCGGATCTGGGTGGTGTTCTCGACGTTCGCGGTGACCGGGTTGGCAATCGAGGGCACGGTGCCGAAGAACCAGGGGAGGCCAGCCTGCGTGGTGCCGTTGGCCTGGCCCTGGATGACCTGGTTGCCGTCTGCGTCGAAAACGTCACGGGCGTAGAGACGGGTCTGGGCGGCCGGGCCGTCCTTGTCTTCGCTCATCATGCCGAAGAGCTTGATCTTGACGTCGTCGGAAGGCGTGATCGAAAGGGTTGCGGTGCCGATGACGCTCGACTGGTCGCCGAGGGTGACGCCGTTCTGGTTCTCGTAGGAACCGCCCTTCGAGTACTTCTCGCCGGTGACGCGGAAGGCGATGAGGTCTTCGATGATCGGACCTTCGACCGCGCCGCGCAGACGCCAGTTGTCGCGCGTACCGATCATGCCCATCATTTCGCCGCCCCAGTAGCCGTCCGGGGTCTGGGTGACGACGTTCACGGCGCCAGCGAAGGTGTTACGGCCGAAGTAGGCGCTCTGCGGACCCTTCAGGATCTCGACGCGCGCGGGGCTCGAGACGTTGTTGATCTGCGAGGGCGAGGACACGGGAACGCCGTCGATGAACGAGGAAACCGTGGTTGCCAGCGTCGTCGAGGGGGTGAAGCCGCGCAGCACGACCTGCTGGAACGAGCGGTCGGCGTGGCCCGAGGACGAGTTGTTGATGTTGATGCCCGGCGAAGCCGCTGCCACGTCGTTCATCGAGACGATGCCGCGAACGTCGAGTTCCTCGGAGGTGACGGCATCGACGGTGACCGGGGTCTTCAGGATGTCTTCACCGGTCTTACGCGCGGTGACGACGATTTCGCCGGGAACGGAGGCCGGAGCCGCGTTCTGGGCGAAGGCAGGCGCTGCGTAAAGCAGGCTGCCGGCAACGGCGAGCGTCGACAGCGTCGAGGCGAGCCGCATGGTGTTTGCAGTACGATTCATAGAAGACCCCTCAATATTAGATCTTTGATGCGCCCCATGGGGAGGCGTTTGAAGTAACGGTCCCGGTATCCAGCGACCGGGATTCAGTTTTTCGCTAACCGAAGGGAGGCGAATGCACGTGCATACGCCTCGATAGTCCCTGAACTCTCAGCATCCGGTTTTCGGGTGATCTTGTGTTCTCTTGTGCATACCGGCTTCTCTTTGGGAGGCCTCTACGCTTCGGGTGTTTTACCTATGCGTCGTATGCAGTGGAGAGATTGGCCGCGACCTTGGTTAGATGGTTGTCAATTCTGTTTGCTATTCGCCTGTCGGATGGTTGGACGTCTGTCAGGCAAGATAATTTCGTACACTTATCAGGAATCTGCTGCGTGAGCGAGTTTGCGCAACGTCCTCTTAGTGGACGATGGCTGTGCCATACTGGCGTTCTCGAGTGCGAAGACGCTTGCTTCATTCCCGGGCGAACTGCCGATATCGGGCCGCGCACTGAGGCGACAACATTGTCGGGTTCGAGCCAGCTCGCAAACATTACGCCCACCACCGCTTCCGGGGCTGCCGCAAAGTGCGGTAGCGGGCTCATCCCATCACTCCAGCGGACGGTCGCGTCAGGTGTCGCGCCGGTGCCGAGGTGAATGCGAGAGCAGGCGGGGGGCGTGCTGTGCATGGCCATACAGGTATTCGACCTTGGCTTCGTGCCATCGCGTATCGGCATCTCTATCCGACAGGTGGTGACGGCGGCGTGGATCAGGTGGTCGATCCGGAAACTGCGTCAGGCTTTGGCGCATGATTTCTTGCGACAATGGATTTCAGGAAGCCCTGGGGCTTGTGAGCGATGCCTCGGCAAGTGCGACGCGATTCTGTGCTGCCACGGGTTATATCGAAGTATTTCAGGGCACTGCCTCACCACAGGTCCTGCAATTCCTGGGGGTGGGCTCAGCCATTTCGGGCCGTGAAGTGCTCGTCCGACACCCGGATTCGGAGCGGGGAGCCGTGCGCTTTCTGTCTCTGGATGGCCCTCCGCTTCCTCTTGATCGTGAGGGAGCGCAAGCTTGGGACCACGGCGGAATTTTCGACGTCAACATACGCGCCTTCGATGATCTCGATGCCGTGCACGCGGCCTTTGGAGCGCAGGGCTTTCATTGTCCGGCCCCGGTCACGGACTGGGACTTCGGTTCCCTGGCGGTTCGCGAAGTGGTTGAGCCGGATGCGGACGGGATCTGTGTTGCAGCCATGCAAAGAGTGTATCCGCCGCTCGAAGGTTATGCCGGTATTGGCGGGGCAACGTCCTGGATCTTCAATTCTACGCAAATCGTCCCTGATTTCGAGGCGGCCCGGCATCTCTTCGTCGATGCACTGGGATGGTTGCCGGTTCAGGAAACGCAAGGGTATGCCGCCGCACAGGACGGCGCGAACTGTATGGGCTTTCCGCCGGGTCTGGCGCCGAAGATCCCGATGAAGATCGGCATCTATCATCCCCATGGGCGCATGGAGGGCTCGGTCGAGGTGATCGCGTTCGACTGCGGTGGGCGCGATTTTCGTGGGGTACCCCGGCCCGGAAGAGGCTGGGCGGGGCTGCGCTTTGCGGTCACGGATGTCGATGTGATTGCGGCCCGCATGGCGGGGGAAGGCTGTACGCTTTCGCAGCCCGTATCGCTTGAGTGGCGGCCCCATGGGCCGATGCGCGCTCTTGCATGCATGACCCCATGGGGCGCCCGCTTCGAATTCTTCCAGGCGGCCTGAGCGCGTTTCGCCGAGGCCGCCTGGAGACACTGATCAGGCCGACTTCAGGCCTTCGAGATAGGCAATGGTTTCCGCTTCGCTGACGACGTCGGCGTACTTCGCGTTCATGTCGAAGAGGTTGGCATCGTGGGGCCCCGCGTGGCGGTCGCCGCAGGCTTCGGCGACGACGGCCGTGCGGAAGCCATGGCTCATCGAATCGACGCAGCTCGCACGCACGCAGCCCGACGTCGTCAGGCCGGTGAGGATCACGCTGTCGCATCCGGCGGCCGTCAGGGTCGAGGCGAGCGAAGTCCCGAAGAACGCGCTCGGGTATTGCTTGGAGACGATCAGTTCGTCCTCGAAGGGTTCCAGGCCCGGCCCCCAGGCGCCCATCGGGTTGCCTTGCGTGAAGTTCTGGAGCGGCATCGCCTTTTCGAAGAAGCGCCCGCCGTTGAAGCCCGAGGGGTGGTAGACGACGTTCGTGAGAATGACCGGGATGCCAGCCTCACGCGCGGCGGCACGCACGCGCAGCGCCGAGGCAATCGCATCCTCGACTTCGGAGTAGAGCATGTTGCTCGGCTCGAAGTAGGCCTGGCAGAAGTCGATCAGGAGAAGCGCGGGGCGCGTCCCGAAGCCGACCTTGTTGTCGTAGGCCTTCTTGTAGTTGGCGAGGAGGTCTTCTTCGCTGCTCATGGGGGCAATCCTTGTTCTGTTCGAGGCGTGGGTGCGGGACCTAGCGAACGATCCGCGCTGGCCTCGTGGGCGTATCGGGAGAAGGCGGGAAGGCAAGCGGCAAGCGCCTGCGCTTCCGCAGGACGGTCAGGGTTGGGGCGCCGCGTCGGGCTCGGCGTCGGTCGCCGTCGGCAGGATCGGGGTTCCAGCCTCGACGTAGGCGGCGACGAGCTGGGCAAAGCGGTCGGGAACCTCGAGCGGCGGGTAGTGGCCGACATCAGGCATCAGCACCCGCGAGATCTGCGCGTTCTTGAGGTAGCGCGAGATCGCATCCGCGGCCGATTCCGGGAGTAGCGGATCGGCCGTGCCCCAGATCAGGAGCGTGGGCGTCTTGACCTTGGCCATCTCGATGGCGGCCTGCTTGCCATCCCCGATGCGGGCGATGAGGCCGACGAGGTGCTTTTCCGGGAAGCGGCGGTAGAAGTCGAAGTATTCCTTCTTCGTCTGCTCGGAAATGCGCGAACCATCACCGGCGAAGTAGGTCAGGAACAGGTCCCAGAAATCGGGGCCGCGCCAACCGGTTTCCTGCGCCTTGGCGACCGCGTCTAGGAATTCCTGCGACATCTTCAGGTGGCTGACGTCGACAGGATCCGACGGTGTGTTCGAAAGGATCAGGCGCTCGACCATGTCGGGGCGGCGCGCGGCCAGGTACATGCCCATGGTGCCACCGCTGGAGACGCCCACGTAGGTCACCTTGGTGATGCCCAGCTCATCAAGCACCCCGATCGGAATGTCGGTCGGCTGCAGCGTTTCCAGGGATGTGTCGGTGGGGCCATCAGACAGGCCATAGCTCGGCAGGTCGATGCGCACGATGCGATAGCGGTCCTTGAGGAGCTCGGTCTCGCGGTCATAGGTGCGCATCGAGCTTTCCGAGCCATGCACCATCAGGAGGACCGGGGCATCGCGCGGGCCCTCGTCCTTGTAGTGAATGGTGAGGTCGCCGATCTTCACATAGCGGCTTTGCGCATCGCCATACATCTTGCGCAGTTCCTTGACCTTCAGGAAGGGGTACTTCGAGAGGTCCTTGGGTGCCGAGAGAATTTGTGCGGCGGCAGGCGTTGCAGCGAGGCCAGCGCCAGCCACCGAGCAGGCGAGCGCGACGAGAAGGGAGAGCTTGCGGGAAATACGCGGCATCGTGGGAGCTTCCTCGGCTTGTCGACGGGATTTCGTATCCCGGCATGCCTATCGCGGGGGCCTTGCGCAACGCACGATCTCGAAAACTTATCCGACAGGTGGTGAGCCAATGGACGTGCTTTCGAGCCGTGCCCGAGCGCATTAGGAAGGAGTCCATAAGTGACGCCTGCCCGCATCAGCGGCCGGCGCGTCGAGACAGACAAGGAGTATGGGGTTCTCATGGGATTTGATCGCCGCAAGTTCACGCTGGGGGCCTCGGCCCTGGGCCTTGGCGCCATGACGGGAGCACGGTTCGCACACGCCGCCCCGACCATGAAAGCCTCCGCTTCGGCCGGACAGCCCGATGTGCTGATCCTGGGCGCGGGTATCTCCGGCCTCCACTCGGCGCATCTCCTTGAGGAAATGGGCATGAAGGTGACCATCCTTGAAGCGCGCGAGCGCGTGGGCGGCCGCATCCTTACCCTGATGGACCAGCCCGGTTACCCGGAGATGGGCTTCAATTCGATGGCGGCAGGCTATGGCCGCGGCATCGATGCTGCCCAGCGCGCAGGTGTTGAACTGCAGGAAGTCGGAGCCCGCTATCGTATCGGTCCGCCTTCGCAGGTCTACATCGGCAATACCGCGATGACCCGCGAGGAATGGGCCCGTTTCCCGGGCAATCCCTTCCCCGAGCAGTACAAGAGCGTGATGCCGGGCGAACTCGTTGGCATGCTCGTGGCGCAGAACGGCAGGCTGGAGGACTGGACGCTCTGGAGCGATCCGGCCAACGCCGCGCTCGACGTTTCGCTGCACGAATTCCTCAAGGCTCAGGGCCTTTCGGACGCCGCGATCCACCTCGCGAACGATCTGGCACCCTACTACGGCGTCAATGCTTATGGCACCTCGTCGCTGATGATGGAATTCAACGACGGCTTCATCAAGACGATGATGGCGGCCGGCATGGAATCGCTGGCGGTCAAGGGCGGCAACCAGAAGCTTCCCATTGCGCTCGCCGAGCAGATCAAGGGCGATATCCTGCTGGGCCGCGAGGTTCTTGGCATCGTGCAGGAAGATGCAGGCACCACCGTCTTCTGCGCCGATGGTTCGCGCTTTACCGCGCCCAAGGTCATCTGCTCGCTGCCGCTTTCGGCGCTGCGCAACGTCAAGATCGATCCGGCACTCAATGGTGTGCAGGCCGAAGCTGTCGCGCAGCTGGGCTACCAGCCCATCTCGATGGCCTTCATCACCGCCGAGAGCCCGTTCTGGGAAGAAGACGGCCTGGCGCCTGGCATGTGGACCGATGGTCTCCTCGGCAACGTCATGCCCCAGCGCTACGGCGAGGATCCCAACGAGATTACCGGCTTCATCGTCCAGGCCCGCGGCAACCTCGCGCTCTACTGGGATCGCATGGACCCCGAGGCGGTCAAGCAGATGATCGTCAAGCGCATCGAGGAACTGCGTCCTGCCGCAAAGGGCAAGGTCAAGGCGCACACCTATTTCTCGTGGGCCAAGGAGCGCTTTAACGGCGGTGATGTCTCGTACCTCGCGCCGGGCCAGTCGACCTGGGTCAACGACATGGCGCAGCCTGCGGGCAACATGCACTTCTGTGGTGAACACCTCGCCACGAGCGCGCGCGGCCTTGAAGGAGCGATGGAAAGTGCCGAAAGGGCGGTGCTCGAAGTTCTCGGAGTCTGACCGGCAGGCGATCACGCCTATCCGTAAGTCGGACATTCGTTCGGAAAGAGTGGGGGAGGGGCCCTGAAATATGGTCCCTGTCCCTCAACACGTTGCAAGTGAGATTAGCCCCATGGAATATGATTACGTCCCCCTTCCGCAGCGCAAGCCACTCAAGTGGCCCAACGGCGCGCGCGTGGCCCTGATCCTGACGTTCAATCTGGAAACCTGGGATCTCACCAAGGACACCGACAAGCCGTATTACGCGGGTGGCCCGGCGATCCTTCCCGACATCCTGCCGGGCAACACGCCCGACTTCCCCAACTTCTCCTGGCGTGAATACGGCCAGCGCGTCGGCATCTGGCGCCTGTTCGACCTGTTCGACGAACTGGGCGTTCCGGCCAGCTGCACCACCAACGCGGTCACCTTCGAGCGCCGCAAGGCGATGACCGACGCCGTCCTCGAGCGTGGCTGGGAACTCCTCACCCACAACTGGGAGCAGGGCGAGCTTCTCACCAACTTCGCCCACGATCCCGAGACCGAGCGTGATATCATCATGCGCAGCCTCGCCCAGTTCGAGAAGTACACCGGCCGCAAGTCCAAGGGCTGGCTGTCCTCCTCGCTGCGCGGCACGCTGCAGACCGCCGACATCCTCGCCGAGCAGGGCTGCACCTTCTACTGCGACATCATGAACGATGATCAGCCCTACCTGCTGCGCACGCCCAACGGTCCGATCGTCTCGGTTCCCTACTCGAACGAGATCAACGACTTCACCTTCATCACGCGCAAGAACTTCACCACCGACCAGTACCGCGATGCGCTCATCGAGGAACTCGACGTGCTCTACGCCGAAGGTGAGAAGACCGGCCGCATCATGAACCTGGGCCTGCACCCGCACGTCTCGGGCCGCGCCCACCGCGTGCGCGCGCTGCGCGAATTCATCGAGCACGCCAAGTCGCTTCCGGGCGTCTGGTGGGCCACCCGTGAGGAAATCGCCGCGTGGTACCTCGAAAATCACGAGAGCCACATCCCCGGCCAGCTGGAAGGGTAAGAAGACCCATGAGCCGTCCTGAGAAGATCCTGATTGTCGGCGGTGGTATCGCCGGCATGACCGCGGCCGCCGCGATTGCCCAGCAGGGCTTTGCGGTGACCCTGCTCGAAAGCGCGCCCGAGTTCGGTGAAATCGGCGCGGGCGTCACGCTTTCGCCCAACGCCATGAAGGGCCTCGATTTCATCGGGGCTTGCGAGGCAGCGACCAAGGCCGGTGTCGAGCCGGCCCGCCAGCGCATCCAGCACTGGGAAGACGGGCGCACGCTCGTCGAGAAGGACCGCACCGGCCAGATGGACAAGTACGGCGCGCCGTACCTCACCATCCATCGTGCCGACCTGCACGAGGTCCTGACCGAAGCGGCCCGCACGTCGGGCGTGGACCTGCGCTGCGGCGCGCCCGTCGTCTCGAGCGAAGGCACCACGGTCACGCTTGCCGACGGTTCGACCGTCAGCGGTGACCTGCTCATCGGCGCGGACGGTGTGAAGTCGGTCATCCGCGAGCGCTTCGATCCCAAGGAGCCGCACTTCACCGGCCACGTCGCGTGGCGCACGTTGGTGCCCGTGACCGAGGACATCAAGGATCTCTCGGACTTCCCGGGCATCATCATCGGTCCGGGCGCGATGATCACGCGTTATAACATCCGCAACTACGAGGCGATGAACCTCGTGTTCTTCGCCCGCCAGGAAGGCTGGACCGACGATGGCTGGACGACGCCGGTCGACCCCGAAGAAATCCGCAAGGTCTACCAGGGCTGGTGCGGCGACGCGCAGCGCCTGATCGATGCGGCCTGCCAGCAGCCGATGTACAAGTGGGCGCTCAACGCGCGCACCGCGCTCGACAGCTGGATCATCGACGACAACGTCACCCTGATCGGCGATGCGGCCCACGCCATGACGCCGTTCCTCGGCCACGGCGCGGCGTGCGGCATCGAGGATGCGGTTGTTCTCGCCCGCGCGCTCAAGGCTTCGGACACCATTGCCGAGGGCCTCAAGCGCTACCAGGATGCGCGCCATGAACGCGCAACCTTCATCCAGGGTGAATCGAACAACAACGCCGACCGCATGCAGGGCCAGGACACTTCGCTGTTCGGTCTTGGCGAGATGAAGGACGAGGAATCGCTCGGCCTGTTCGAGTACGATCCGCGCACGGTGGAGGTCTGATGACCCAGGCAACCCGTTTCGACGGTCACGCCATTGCGCCCGAGACCGAGGCTTTCCTCGGCCAGACCCACAAGCTGCTGATCGGCGGCGAGTGGGTCGAGGGCAGCGGTGAGATGGAGACGCTGGACCCGGCCACGGGCCTGGCGCTCACTACCTTCCAGACCGGCGGCAAGGCCGAGGTCGACAAGGCGGTTGCCGCCGCGCGCAAGGCGTTCGATGGCAGCTGGGGTCGCATGACGGTCGCCGCGCGCACCGCGATCCTGCACAAGCTGGCCCGGATCATGGAGGAGAACGCGACGCTCCTTACCGAGCTCGACATTCTCGACAACGGCATGCCGCGCTTCATCGCCGGGCTCACCACCTCGAACGTGGTCGAGATGATCGACTACTACGCCGGCGCCATCATGCGGATCGAGGGCACGACCATCGCCCCGCCGCGCCACATCGCCGACGAAACCGAGGCGCTGACCTACACCCTGCGCGAACCTGTCGGCGTGGCCGGTCAGATTGTGCCGTGGAACGTGCCGCTCTCGACCGCGATCCTCAAGATGGCACCCGCGCTCGCCGCAGGCTGCACGGTCGTGGTCAAGCCTTCGGAAATGACGCCGCTTTCGGTCCTGGCGCTTGGCCAGATGATCTGCGATGCGGGCTTCCCCGAAGGCGTGGTCAACATCGTCAACGGCCTTGGCCAGGACGCGGGCGCGGCCTTGTCGGAGCATCCGGGCGTCGACAAGATCTCGTTCACTGGTTCGACCGCGACCGGCAAGCGGATCATCGCGGCCTCGATGGGCAACCTCAAGCGGGTGAGCCTGGAACTGGGCGGCAAGAGCCCGGTCATGGTCATGCCCGACGCCGACCTCGACCTGGCCATTCCCGGCGTCTCGATGGCGACCTTCTTCCTGCAGGGCCAGAACTGCATGGCCGGCACGCGCATCTTCGTGCACGAGAGCATCCACGACCAGTTGGTCGAGGGGCTGGCCGGTTTCGCGAACTCCATGACGCTGGGCCACGGCCTCGACATGGGCTCGATGCAGGGGCCGATGATCTCCGACGCGCATAGCGCCAAGGTCATGGGCTACATCGAGGGCGCGAAGGCGGCGGGTGCCACGCTCGTGGCGGGCGGCGAGAAGCTTGACCGTCCGGGCAACTTCATCCGCCCCACGATCTTCACCGACTGCACGCCTGACATGGCCGTGACACGCGAGGAGATCTTCGGCCCGGTGATGGCGATCCAGAAGGTGGCGACCACCGATCTCGACGAGCTGGCCGCACTTGCCAACGACACGCCCTATGGCCTGTCGGGCAGCGTGTGGACGAAGGATCTCTCGACCGCGCACCGCCTGGTCAAGCGCATCCGTTCGGGCCACGTCTCGATCAACTGCCACGGCGCCGTGGGCACCAACATCCCCTTCGGCGGTTACGGCGAATCCGGGTGGGGCCGCGAGTTCGGCAACGAAGGCCTCGACGCCTACCTTGAGACCAAGGCAGTCACCGCGCGCCTCTAAGGGGCTTGGCCGATTGGGCGAACCCAACAAGAAAGGGCCGGGAAAGCGATCTGCTTTCCCGGCCCTTTTTCTATCCGATCAAAGGAGAAGGGGTGACCTCAGGCGTTGCCGCCCGGAACGGGGTTGGAGAGGTCGTGGCTGATCGCCTGCGCGGTACCCTTGAGGTCGTCGAGGTAGAGTTCGAGGGCCTGCGAAAGGCGCATGGCGGCCACGAAGAAGACCATGGTCAGCGCCGCCTCGTAGTGACCGTTGCGGAAGATCGGCACCGATACCGACGAGGTCTTACCCGGCGTCAGGTTGAAGTGGTTGCGCCCCTGAACCGCATAGCCTTCGGCCCGGATGCGCTCGACATCGAGACTGACTTCGGCCGTGGCGAGGTAGTTGAGGTCGATGTCCTGCGAGACGCGCATGAAGCGCAGGATCATCTCGCGCTCTTCGTCGGGCGCGTAGGCCATCGACACTTTGCCGGACGCACTATCCAGGATCGGCAGCGTGAAGCCGGGGTAGTAGTGCTCGAAGGTGAGTGACGAGTTCGAGTGCGTGCTGTCGCGCAGCATCATCTCGCGGCCCACGCGGATGGCGATCGAGACCGGCCAGCCAATGCGCTTGGTCAGCCCGACGATGTGCGGGCGGGCAATACGGACCAACTCGTCGTCGTGCTGGAAGCCTGTGGCCAGCGTCTGCACCAGAGCGGTCGGGCGATAGCGCTTGCGCGAGGGCTCCTGTTCGATCAGACCTTCATAGAGAAGGGTCTGCACGATGCGGCAGGCAGTGGGGTAGGGTACGTCCGCGGCCTTGGCGATTTCCATCATGGAGAGCGAACCATGACGGTTGATCGCCTTCAGCGCCGATATCGAACGCGTGATAGAGCGGATGGGGACACCTTTTTCCAACGGTCAAACTCCCTGATCGGTTCGTGCGATAACCGGAGAATGACCATTCCATTACAGATGGCCGCAAAGATCAAGTTTTTATCCGGTAGGCGGATACAATATCCGCCTACCGGCATGAATTTCCGCGAACTTGAGTTGGATCAATGATCGCGCGGCCTTACCAGGCCGGCACGATCACCTGTCGGATAGCCTCGCCCGAGGCCAACTTGTCCATCGATTCGTTGATCTCCTCGAGCGGCCCCACGGACGTGAGGAGCTTCTCGATGGGCAGGCGGCCTGCGCGCCACAGCTTGATGTAGCGCGGGATGTCACGGGCAGGGATGGCCGAACCCATGTAGCTGCCCATCAGCGTCTTGCCGTCGGCGACAAGTGAGACGGCCTTGATCGAGAGGTCCTCGTCGGGATTGGGAAGGCCAACGGTGACGATGCGTCCACCGCGCCGTGCCGAATTGTAGGCCGCGGCCAGGACGGCGGCCTTGCCAACCGTCTCGATCACGACATCGCTACCCATCGCGGCTTCGTCTTCGCCAGGAGCGCTGGCCGTGGCCGCGCCCAGTTCGAGCGCCAGTGCGCGCTTGGCGGGCGAGGGGTCGATAGCGTGGACCGGCTGCGCGCCAGCGGCGAGCGCACCGAGCAGGGCCGAGAGGCCAACGCCGCCCAAGCCGTAGATAGTGACGCTTTCGCCCGGACGGACCTGGGCCGTGTTCATCACCGCGCCCACGCCCGTCAGGACCGCGCAGCCGAAGAGAGCGGCGGTTTCGGGCGAGATGTCGGAATCGATCTTCACCAGCGAACGGCGGTCGACCACGGCCTGGGTGGCAAAGGCCGAGCAGCCCAGATGATGGTGGATCGTCTCGCCATCGCAGGACAGGCGCGAGCCGCCGCGCAGGAGTTCGCCCTTGCCGTTGGCCGCTGCGCCGACGCTGCACAGGTATCCCTCGCCCGAAAGGCATTCCTCGCACTGGCCGCACGAGGGAAGGAACACGAGCACGCAGCGGTCGCCCACGGCAAGGCCCGGTTCCTCGGGATCGCCCAGCGCAAGGACGGTGGCCGCAGCTTCGTGGCCCAGCGCCATCGGCATCGGGCGCGGACGGTCGCCGTTCACGACCGAGAGGTCGGAGTGGCAGATGCCTGCGGCATCAATGCGGACGAGAACTTCGCCGGGCTTGGGATCGGCGAGATCGATCGGCTTCACGTCCAGCGGCGCGCTGTCCGCGTACGGCTTTGCGTGGCCGCCCGAGCTTGAAAGCACGGCAGCGGCAATGCGGCGGTTCATGACAGGGGTTTCCTTGCTCATCAGATCTGCGCCCACTTCTTTTCGAATGCAGTGACCTCGTCGAAACCGATCAACGAGGAGAATTCCTTGAAACTGAACAGCCCGTCCGGATTGGCCGTGCCCTGCTCCTTGAGCCCGCGCAGCGCGTTCTCCATCGCGCTGCAGGCGGCAAGCGCCATGAGCGAGGGATAGATGGCATAGGCAAGGCCGAGGTCGGCCAGCGTCTCGGCCGAAGGCATGGGTTCGCCCGAGCTGTTCGACATGTTGGCCATGACCGGCAGGGGCAGGTCACGGCAGGCGATGCGGATTTCCTCGTTGGTGGCCAGCGCCTCGGGGAAGAGGACGTCCGCGCCCGCAGAGGCATAGGCCTCCATGCGGCGCATGACCCCGTCCATGCCCTCGGACTGGTAGGCATCGGTGCGCGCGATGATGACGAAGTTCTCATCCTGGCGCGCGTCGACCGCGACCTTGATCTTCTCGACCATGTCCTCGGCCGCGATGATCCGCTTGTGCGGGGTGTGGCCGCATTTCTTGGGAAATTCCTGGTCCTCGAGCTGGATGGCGGTGACGCCCGCTTCCTCGTAGCCCTTGACCGTGTGGTGTACGTTGAGCAGGCCGCCGTATCCGGTATCGCCATCTGCGATGACCCCGGCCTTGCTCGTGCGAACCAGCGTTTCCATCCGGTTCTTCATCTCGGTGTAGGTGGCTATGCCGGCGTCGGGGAGGCCCCAGGCCGAAGCGGTCAGCCAGTAGCCGGTGCCGTAGACGAGGTCGAAGCCGACCTTGTCGGCAATCACGGCCGCAATCATGTCCTGAACGCCGGGAACGGCAAAGAACTTGCCCGCGCGCAGCTTCTCCCGGAAGATCGGATTTGCCATCAGGCCCTCATGTCTTGTGCAGGGTCGGTTCCGTGCCGCCCTGAATGTTCTTGAACAGGAAAGCGGGAGGCACCCACCTGGAGTGCCTCCCGACCAACCACGTTTCTTATTCGGCCGCTTCCGCCGTGCGCCACATGGGCTGCTTGGGAGCGGGGAGGCCGGTTTCTTCGAGGCAGTTTGCGCGCAGGGTTTCGATGTCGGGACCGAAGTTGAAGACATCGACCTCGCCGCGTTCGGCGCGCATCTTTTCGCGCAGGGCCTGGGTGGCCGCCTCGTCGACCGCGCCGTTCGTGATGACGACGCCGTAGTCGAGAGCGCCGGTCTCGGTGACGAGGCCCTGGCCGATTTCTTTGAGGATGAGAGCGGGGTCGCGCTCGAGCGGGTCGCCCCAGCCACCGCCGCCCCAGGTGA
>NZ_JAIVLF010000009.1 GCF_020524485.1 Novosphingobium profundi
GCGGGTCCCGGTGGTCAAGTGCGCGCAAGCCATGGGACCGTTCCGCAGCCGGGTGAACCGGCTTGCCGCAAGGGCGATCCTGCCGCGCATGCGGCTCATTGTCTCGCGCGGGCGGATTACGCATGGGCACGTCGAGGCCTTGGGTATCCGCCCGCTGCAGCGCGGAGCGGATCTTGCCTTCACGCTCGAGCATGCGCCGCACCGCGCCGAGGCGACACCGAACGAGGGTCTCGTGGGCTGCGCACCCTCGGTGGTGATGCACAAGAAGATCGATGCCGCTGGCGGCGATTACGTGGCCGAGATGGCCCAGTTCATCACCTACCTTGTCGAAAGCGGCAGGCAGGTGGTGCTGTTGCCGCACTCGGCACGCGCCCACACCAGCGCGAGCCACAACAACGACCTGCCGCTGTGCCGCAGCATTCACGCAGCTCTTGCTCCGCACGTGCGCACCGCGACCCGCTTCTCCAACATGGAACTGTCGGCGCGCGAACTGCGCACGGTCATCGCGGGATGCGATGTCTTCGTGACCAGTCGTTTTCACGCGATGGTCTCGGGCCTCGCGACCGGCACTCCGACCTTGGTGCTGGGATGGAGTCACAAGTATGTCGAGGTCCTGGAAATGTTCGGGGCCGAGGACTTTGCCATCGCGCATGGGGACTATTCCCAGGAGTGCCTGCGTTCGCGCTTCACATCCTTGTGGCAGAACCGCGAAGCCATGGCGGCAAGACTGCGCGAAGCACTGCCAGGCGTTCGCGCGGTGGCCGAACAGCAACTTGATGCGATCGCCCAGGTCCTGGGTGCGGGAGCGGCCAGGCCACAGCGAACGGACGGTGTCTAGATCGTCTGCGGGTCAGGTGGATTTACCTGATGGGGCAAGAACCGCTCCAGGAAGGCCCTGCCCCGGTTCCCCGGAATGGTTCGGGGGAGGGGGTCCGGAAATGGGAAGGGCGCGGCCGGAGATATCCCGGCCGCGCCCTTGCTGTGCGTTCGCGTGGGATCAGAACTCGTAGCCGACCGTCACGCCGTAGGTGCGCGGCGGCATGAGCGTGCCGCCGATGGTGCGGCTCGTCGCGACGGCATAGCTGCCGCCCCAGACCAGCTTGTCGAAGACGTTCTTGACCCAGGCGTTGACCGAGAGCTTCCCGTCCGAGTGGCGGTAGCGCACGTTGGCATCGACCATGGTGTATCCATCCTGCGCGAGGCGGTCGTCGTTGAACTCGGTGTGGTACTGCTTGGCGCGGTAGGCGATGTTGGTGCCCAGTTGCACGTTTGCGCCGCTGTCGAGCGGGATGCGGTAGGTCGGGTTGAAGTTGAACACCCACTTCGGGCTCATGCGGGTGTAGTTGCCCGAGAGGTCCGAAGGCGCGACCTGGCTGCCGCCGGGGCCGAACAGGTTCGGGTCGAGCGGGTCGGTCGAGAAGAAGTCGGTGAACTTGGAATTGAGGTAGGCACCCGAGAGATCGAGCATGAGCTCGGGCGTCGCCTGCCAGCGGAACTCGACTTCCGCGCCATAGGCGCGCGAGGCCGCCGCGTTGTCGAGCGTGCTGGCGAAGAAGGGCGGGTTGGGGATCGGGAAGGAGCGCTGGAAC
Organism: Novosphingobium profundi; assembly: GCF_020524485.1. GTDB lineage: Bacteria > Pseudomonadota > Alphaproteobacteria > Sphingomonadales > Sphingomonadaceae > Novosphingobium > Novosphingobium profundi_A. The sequence goes on from NZ_JAIVLF010000009.1 coordinate 1,590, forward strand.
TGCCCGTTCTTGAGCTTCTGGTAGAAGACCGCCAGGTTGCTCTGCAGCGTTCCGGCCGAATACTTGATGCCGCCTTCGAAGGCCTCGACCTTTTCCGGGTTCACGAAGGGTGTTTCGGCTCCCGGCACGCGGCGCGAGCCGATTTCGGCGGTGCCCGACTTGAAGCCGCGCGACCAGTTGAAATAGACCATCACGTCGTCGCCGGGGCGGTATTCAAAGCCGGCGGACGGCGAGAAGTCGGTCCACGACTTGCTGGTGTCCCACTGCAGCGCATCGAGGTTGAAGCCGGTCGCTGCCGTGCCGATGCCGGTGTTGTTGGCAAGGTGGCGCTTCTCCCACGAGTAACGGCCCCCGACCTTGACCGAGAATTCGTCGGTGAGGTCATAGGTCGCGTTGGCAAAGACCGCCCAGGTCTCGACCCCGAGCTTGCCGTCGAACTGGACGCGGAAGGGGTCGGTGTTGGTGAGCACGTCGAAACCGATGTGGTTCTCGACCCGGATGTTCTCCTTCAGGTAGAAGGCCGCGACGATGGCGTGCAGGCGGCCGGTCTCGATGCTGGCCTGGATTTCCTCGCTGAACTGGTTCTGCCAGACCGGCTGCCAGTGGTTGGCGCTGGTCTGGACCGCGCCGGTTTCGGCGAGCGGGAAGCCCAGGTAGCTCGACATGTCGAAGTCATGGAAGAAGTACGCGCGGAAATTGCGGTATGAGGTCAGCGACTTGACCGAGATCGCGTCGCTCGCATCGTAGTTCAGGATGCCGGTGAAGGCGTACTGCTTGCGATCATTGATGGGATCGAAGTTGGTGTTGAGGTTGCGCACCTTGCTGGCAAAGCTCGCCTGGCTGCCGTCGGCGTTGGTGCGCTGGCCGAGCGCGGTGAGGCTGGGCACGGTGGTGCCGGGGAACGATAGCTCCCGGAACTTGATGGCAAGCGCGTGGTCGTCCTCGGTGTGCAGCTCGCCGGTCAGGAGCAGCGAGAGCTTCTCGGTGGGCTGCAGCATGAGGTGGCCGCGCACCGACCATTGATTGGCGTTGTCGATGTCGTTGCCGGTGTACTCGTTGTAGCCATAGCCCTCGCGGTCGATGCGCTGGACGGCGAGACGGGCGAGGATGCCATCGGTGATCGGGCCACTGATCGCCGCGTCGGTCTGCAGCAGGAAGGCATCGCCGCCGATGGTCTGGCGCACGTAGCCCGAGAGGTACTCGGTCGGCTTGGCGGTGATCAGGTTGACCGCGCCGCCGGTCGCGTTGCGGCCGTAGAGCGTGCCCTGGGGACCGCGCAGGACCTCGACGCGCTCCAGGTCGAACATCGAGCCGAGCTGGGCCTGGGGCAGCGAGACGACGACGCTGTCGACGTGCAGCGCGACGGACGGATCGACGCCCGGCAGCGAGCTCGACAGGCCGATGCCGCGGATGAAGAGCTTGGCGAAGTTGAAGTCGTTGCCGAAGCTGATCGAGGGGACCAGCGTCTGCAGGCCTTCAAGCGACACGGTGTTGTTGGCGGCAAGCTGCTCGGTGTTGACGGCTGCGACCGAGAGCGACACATCCGAGAGCGCCTGCGCGCGTTTTTGCGCGGTCACGATGATCTCGGTCGAACTGACGGTTTCCGGCACCTGGGCGGTCTGCGCCTCGTCTTGTGCGAGGACCGGCTGCGCCGCGAGGGCCAGAGCCGTGGAACAGGAAATCACGCTGGCGCGCGCCATCAGGCGTGCGGATGCACGAGCAATAGTCATCAGGAACCCCTCCTTGAACCGGACACTTTGCGTGTCCTTTGCGCTCTACTTGGCGCTGCCTGTCATTTAGGCGATTCGAGGGGGGTAATCAACAAGATTATAATGAGTAATAGCAATGACCGAGAAGATTAGCAGGCTAATTAATCGTTCAGAAGCAAGTATCTAAGCAGAACAAGATGTTGCTCTCATGTGGCGAGGGCGCTTCTACTCGGGTAGCAGCGCCTTGCCTTCGAAGCGGGCGACGGCGTGGCGCACCACCTTGTCAAGCGCCTCTTGCGAAAAGAACCCGCCCGGGATCAGGCAGCGCTCGATCAGGACCCGGCGAAAGGCCGCGAAGGTTTCGGGATCGGGCGCGACCGGATTGGTCCAGAACGCGTCGAGCCCGTCCTGGCAGGTAATGTCGGGAATGTCGTAGACGGCATGGCCAAGCACCACCACGGGGGTGCCGAGCGCCAGCGCGAGCGTGCCGCTGGTGCTGTTGATCGTGACCGTACCGCGCGCGCGGGCCGCGACCGGCACGATGTCGCCCCAGCCCATGTAGTCGACCCGGTCGGCAACTCCGAACAGCGCGGCAAGACTGGCGGTTTCCTCGCGCCAGTTGCGCACGCCGTTGTCGAGAGGATGCTCCTTGACGACGAGACGGGCCTCGGCGGGCGCGTTGCGGGCGAAGGATTCCAGCACCAGGCGCAGCGCGTCGGCGACCCCGGCGAAGGGGGAATGCAGGCGGATCTGCGCGTCGCTGTCGAGCTGGAGCGGGAACAGGAAGTAGGGCGTCGGATCGACCTGGAGGCGTTCGATCAGCGCGGTTGCGCGCGCGCGCTTGCCCTTGCCGCGCAGAAGCTTGCGCAGCCAGCCCATGCCCTCGACCAGGGGGTGCCAGGGGCGGTGGTTGGTCCAGTGCGGGTAGGCGCGACGGGTGAAGACATCCGCGCAGTTGTAGAGCAGCCCCTCCAGCGCGCGGCGCCGGAACGAGGAGGGCACCTGCCTGTGCTCGGGAACCGGCGGCAGCGCGGCGGCGGTCGTGCGGTACCAATCGGGATCGCGGGGCAGCAGCGAGTGGCCGTTGACCCCGCCCAGTTCGAGCGTGACCCAGTCGGGCCGGATGTAGCCTTCCTCGAAGACATGAACGGGAATGTCGAGCTCGCGGCAGACCGCGGTTGCGGCAAGGTGGTGGACGCGGCAGTCGCCGAACAGGACGACGTCGGTCACCGCCTTCTCCTGGAGGATCGTGCGCAGCTGTGCGGGCCAGTCTTCCAGCGAGCCACGGTATTCGATGCCGCCGGGCAGGCGCCAGAACAGGCGGTCCCCGCCGTTGAAGTTGACCTTGTGGACGCTATGTCCCTGGCGCAGCAATTCCTGGCCGAGGCGGCGGAAGAGCGGGCCCATGAGCCCTTGCAGGAGCAGCACGCTGCGGGGGGGCGCCTCTGCCGCCTGCGTATCTTCCTGCTTTGGGGCCTGCTCCCGGGCCTGCTCCCGGGATGCCTGCCCTGCCACGACGGACTGCGCAGCCTGTTTCTGGGTCGAGATAAACATGTCTGCCCCCCGTTACGCCTCTCGTTTCGCGAAACCAAGAACCGTCATAAACGGTTCATCGAATTAGACGGGGACAGTGCGCTGCAGCCTTGACCAGGCGTCAAACAGGACGCACCAGCCTTGCCACGATGATCGACACTTGCTCCCCTGCCTGCAGATGAGTTCCTTGCCCCTGATTCTAGCCGGGTTGGCCCTTCTTGCCGGGACTTTCCTGCTCGATGCCCTGGTACGTCCCCGGCGCGTGGATGGGCTGCGTCCCTGGCGTTCGGGGCGGGGCAGCGCGCTGCTTCTTTTAATGAGCTTGATGGTTTGCGGACTGTTTCTGGCGCTCTGCGGGAATGTCCTCGTGTCCGCGGTGCTGACCCTTGCGCTGCAGGCGCTCCTGGCGCTGGCGTCGAACGCGAAGCGGGCCATGCTGGGCGAGCCGCTGCTGTTCTCCGACCTTGCCCTGATCGGCGCCATCTTTCGCCATCCCCAATTCTATCTTTCCGCGCTTCGGGGCTGGCAGAAGCTGGCGATTGCGCTTGTCGCCGGGGCGCTGGTGGTGGCGCTGGCCTGGCTCTTCGTGCCCGATCCGGCCGCCCACGTGTGGGGGGCCGGGCTGGCGCTGGCGAGTTGGGCCGTGCTGGTGATGGCGCTGCGCAGCGCGCCGTACCGGGCCCTCGCGCAGGAGCCCGACGCGGCGGCGGATGTGGCGTGCCATGGCCTCGTGCCGACCTTGCTCCTGCACTGGCTGCGCTGGCGGGCGAGCGCGGACCCGGTCCCGTGCCTCGCGCCGGCGCGCCTCCCGGCCCATGCCGATCCGGACCATCCGGCGCCGGACCTTGCCGGGCCTGAGCTGATCGTGGCGGTGCAGTGCGAATCCTTTGCCGATCCGGCCGAACTGTTCGCCGATCCGGCCATGGCCCTTCCGGGCCTGGCCACAGCGCGCGCGCAGGCCTGGCAGTGGGGCGATCTGCAGGTCAGCGGATTTGGGGCTTATACCATGCGCACCGAATACGCCGTCCTTTTCGGGCGCGAGGAGGCGGCGCTGGGCTTTCGCCGCTTCGACCCGTTCCTGACCGCGCTGCGCGAGACCTCGTACGCGCTTCCCCATCGCCTGGGAACGCACAGCTGGCGCAGCCTTTTCGTGCATCCGCACGACATGCGTTTCTATGGCCGCGACCGGATACTGCCAGCGGGCGGCTTTGCCGAACTGGTGGGCGAGGAGCGCTTCGATCCGCCGGGGCCTGGTGAGGGACGCTATGTCCACGATGCGGCGATCACGCGCGAACTGCTGGAACAGGCCCGCCGCGCGCACGGACCGACCTTGCTCTATGCGGTGACGATCGAGAACCACGGGCCCTGGTCGTCGGCCAAGGGCAACCGGGCCGAGCATCTTGTGGAGGGGTATCGCGAACTGGTGGGCAAGGGGGATGCGATGCTGACCGAACTGACCGCCGGGCTGGCCGCCTTGGAGCGGCCCGCGATGCTGGTCTTCTTCGGCGACCACCGGCCCAGCATTCCGGGCGCGAGCGAGCCGGGCGGGCCGCGCCACACGCCCTATGTCGTGCTGCGCTTCGATGGCTCGGGGCAGGTCGTGCCCGGAGCGAACCGACGCCGTGACCTGACCCCGGCGGCGCTGCATCACGCGATCCTCGAAGGCGCACTTGGGCGCGAACGGGACGGGGCCCGAACCTAGGGCGCCATGGCGCGCAGCAGACGCGCACGCACGGGGCCCGGCAGCACGCGGTCGACGAGGTGGAGAACGCGGAAGATCCACGGGGTTACGTAGGAACCCTTTCCCGCACGGGCAGCCTGGGCAATGCGCCGCGCGGCTTCGTCCACCTCCAGCAGCATTGGGGGGGCACCTGGCGCCTCGCGCCGGCCGGGTGTCGCGAGGAAGCCCGGGACCGCGAGCGTGACCTGGACGCCGCGCGGCGCCACGGCGATGCGCAGCGCTTGCGCGAAGCGGGCAAGCCCGGCCTTGCTGGCCGCATAGGACGCGGCGAAGGGCAGCGCATGGTGGCCTGCCGCCGAACCGATCAGGACGATGCGCCCAGTGCCGCGCTCGGCCATGCGCGCGGCGAGCGCGCTTGCCAGGGCGGCGGGCGCGGCGAAGTTGACCTGGGCGAGGCGCAGGACCTGCTCGGGCGGCTCGACCCATTGCCCCGGCGCGCAGGTGTCGCCGAGCCCGGCGACGAGGTAGGCCACGGCGATGGGGGCCCGCGCATCTTCGGCGCACAGCGCGGCCACGGCGTTCGAGGTGTCCTCCAGATCTTGCGCGAGGACGCCCACCTTGGCCCCGGCTTCGCGGCAGGTTCGGGCGATTTTCTCGAGTTTGGCGGTATCGCGTCCCCACAAGGTGAGTTCGACGCCGGGCGCGGCGTGCAAGCGGGCCAGGGCCCCCCCGAGGTGCCCGGACGCGCCGGTCACAAAAATCCGTTTCAGATCAGATGTATAAATCAAGTTGGTATCACTTCTGAACTTATCCGTATGTCCAATAACAATCTACCCGAACACGTACGGATATCGCTTGACAGGGACACTGCCCTTCTGTCCAGACTTGGGGCAATGAACAAAGGACCCGTCTCGAACGATACACGCCTGCGTCTCTTCCAGAATGCCTGGCTGGAGAGGCTTACGGTGGTGTCCGCATTCTGGTTCGGCCTGACCTGGGCGGTGCTGTTGCCGCTGATCGGACTTGCCGGGTGGGGGGCGGTCGGACCGCTGACGGGGCTGGGCCTCGTGGCGCTCGGCCTCGCCGTGTGGAGCCTGTTCGAGTACGCGATGCACCGCTACCTGTTCCATTGGCAGACGCAGATCGCTCCGATCCGCTGGGTGGTTTTTCTGATCCACGGGAATCATCATGAACAGCCCGACGATCGGCTGCGCAATCTTATGCCTCCGATCCTGAGCATTCCCATTGCGCTGTGCGTCTGGGGTGTTTTCGCGCTCGTCATGGGCAGGGCGAGCGCCTGGCCGTTCCTGGGCTTCATGATGGGCTACGTGGCCTATGACCTCGTGCACTACGCCTGCCACCAGTGGCCGATGCGCGGGCGCCTGGGCCAGGCGCTGAAGCGCCACCACATGCGCCACCACCATATCGACAAGCACGCGAACTACGCCATCACCGCGATCTTCTGGGACCGCGTCTTCGGCAGCGACGTGCGCTCGTTGAAGCGCTAGAGGTGAAGTGATTCAAGGGGCTATCGCCCCTTGGCTCCCAAATGGGCGACCTCGCCTTTCTCAGCCAAGGCGGCGCGCGAACGGTGTGCCAGACCGTTCGGGGAGCCCGAGGGCATTGGCCCTCGCAAACCGTATCTCCTACTTCAACTGCGCAAACTCTCGATGGCCCGGCGCGCGACCTTCATGTGGGCGCTCCAGTCGGGCGCGTGCCAGTCGGGCAGACGCTGCATCTGCGCCCGGTGAAGATCGCCGCGTTCCGCATGGTCCAGGATCGCCGCGCGCCAGCCCGGCCCGTCGAGCGGATCGCGGTAGTCCGGCACGTGGCCGCCCACTTCACGGTGCGCGGCGATGTCGCTGGCAAGGACCGGGGTGCCCACGCTCAGCGCCTCGGCGATGGGCATGCCGTAGCCCTCGGCAAAGGAGGGCATGAGGAGCGCGCGCGCACCGCGCAGCAGGGCCGCCAGTTCGGCGTCGGGGCAGCCGTTGATCTCGGTGACGTGGGGTTTGAGCGCGTCGCAGCGCTCCAGCAGGTCGAGGATCTGCTCGTTCTCCCAGCCCCTGCGGCCAACCACGACGAGGCGCGGTATCTGCTCAGCGGGAAGGGTTTCAGCCATCTGGCGCCAGAGGTGGAGCAGCAGCAGGTGGTTCTTGCGCGGCTCGATCGTGCCCAGGCACAGGAAGTAGGGCCGCGCGTCCGCAAAGGTGTGGGCCGGGGCCTGCGCGACGGGCTCGGTGCCCAGCAACGCGACGTGGATCGGGGGCACGGCCTTGCCCTGCTGCTCGGTCCAGCGCGCAAAGGAGGCTCCGGTCGCGGCCGAGTTGACGATGACGGCCTCGGCGTGGCGGGCCAGCGTCGTCATGCGCCGGGCATGGAGCGCGGCGCCGCCGGGCCGGGCATACTCGGGAAACTCGATGGGGATGAGGTCATGGACCAGCGCGAGCATCCGGGCGCGTTCGCGCGACAGGATGCGCCGCACCTGTTCGGTCCGGGTCAGGTGGTGGGGGGAAACCTGGACATAGACACCGCCAGCACCGATCCCGCGCCGGGTGGGACGCAGCGCCCTCAGCCAGGGCAGAACCGAGATGAACGAACGCTGGCGCACGCTCTCATGGTCCTCAGCCCAGCGCCGTTCAAGTTCGTCGAGGTAGGCGAGCGCGGCCGGGCGCTGCAAGCGGCCATAGACCCCGGTGGGATGGACGGCAGCGAAGCTCAGTGCCTCGTCGTAGTGGGCGAGAAGCCCGCGGGCATAGGCCATTTCCACCCGATCCACTCCCGAGGGCGTCACGTGGCGCACGCGCGAGATGAGACGCGAGATGTCGAGAATGAGATCGGTCATGGCCGGGGGCTCCTGCCGTGGCCTCCAAAGCGGCGGCGCAGCGCGGCCATGGCGCGCCCCTGTGCGCGGCGCACCGGGGCGATCCAGCCCTGGCGGTTGACCGCGCGGTTGCCCGCCATGCGCGCGACGAGCGTTTCGGGCGGGCAGGGCAGGCCGGTTATGGGGTCCAGATAGCGCGGATAGAGGATGAGGACGCCGGCCACCAGCTCCTCGCGGGTCAGCGTGCGCCCGCGTCGCTGTGGGGTGGGCGCGAGGTCACAGGTGAGACCCCATCCGGCGTAGAACGGCGTGCCGTGGCAGGTGACCTCGCGCCCGCGCATCAGCGCTTCGAAGCCGGTAAGCGAGGTGAGCACATGAACCGCATCCACCGCATCGAGGAGGGCCGCCATGCTGCCACCGCGCACGATGTGGTTGGCGTACTGGCGCGCCCTGTCGTCGTCGATCGCGCCCACGCGGTGCCCGGCATCGACGTCGGGATGGGGACGCCACCAGATCTCGGCGTCGGGCTCGGCCGCCCGCACGCGGCGCAGCAGTTCGAGGTTCGAGGCCAGGCCATGGCCGCCTGCACGCACCGACATGTCATCCTCGACCTGGCCCGGGACGAGCACCACGCGGCGACCGGCCTGGCGCTCAGGGAGGGCGGCGCCGTCCTTGCCCGCGCCGTACTTGCTGATCCCGGCGGCGAGGATCGTGTCAGACAGCTTGCGGGCCCGTTCCAGAAGCTCGGGCGGGAAGGCATGGGTGGCGAGAATGTCCTCGAGGTCGCTCGGTTCGCTCGGGTCGAAATGGATGCCGCGTCGGTCGACGACGATCGAGGACGGGGGGACAAGGTTGCTGCCAAGGCCTACCGAGCGCACGAAACCGTCCTCCACGCGTACGAGGGGAACGCCCTTGGCACGCGCTTCGGCGAGCAGGGCGTCCGACACGCGCGAGGGCCAGATGGCAAGCGCGCCGCCTGCCCGGTGCGCGGCGGCGAGCGCCTTGCGCGGATCGGAGAGGATGCGCAGGCGATGCTCGGGCGTCCACAGGAAGCGCCGGATCTCGGCGCGCTTCCACCAGGCCATGCCGCAGGCGGCGACCAGCCCCTGGCCCTTGTCGCCCCGGTTGGCGTCGATGACCTGGCGCCAGTTGGCCAACACGGCGAGCGCGGCCTCGGTGGTGAGTTCGCCCTCGCCGAAGGGATCGTGCAAGGGGATCGAGAGGAGCTGCGCGGCGCGGGCATCGAGCGCCTCGTCGCTGTCGCCCGGCACGCCGAAGACACCGGCGGACAGCACCGTGACGGGGACAGTGGCAACGCGGGCGAGTGCGATCCATTCGTCGTCACCGTGGGCGTGCAGGTGCCCGGCCCCGAGCAGGACCGACCAGGGATCAACCTCGTCGCGCCACTGGGCGCGTGCGCCCTTGGCAAGGGCTTCGAGCGCGGGATGCAGGGCCGTGTCGGGGGCGATCCACAGCGCGCCCTGAGTTCGTGCCGCTTCGGTGCGCGCTTCGGGAGCCAGCAGCGGCAGGTCGGCCATCGTGCGCGGGCGAAGGATCACGCCGGGGGCACGTTCGAGCCCCGCCGGAGGCAGCCAGAAGGCGCCGCCGACCCGGGCCGCGCAGACCGTTGCGAAAAGCTGGCTGCGCGCCTCTCCTGTGGCGACCTGCGACAATGGGGGCACGGCGGGGCGCGTGCCTGTCTCCGGCGCGAAGCCGGGGAAGGGGGGAACGCGCAGGAGCGCGGGCGAGGAACCGTGCGGCGCGCTCACGGACGCGTGCCCCATTCGCGCAGTTCCAGTGTGCCGCGCTCGCTGCAGGAAATGACACCGTAGCCGCCGGTCGGCAGCTTCATCGAGGGCAGGGCGCGCGCGGCCTCGGCCAGGGCGGGATCGGCGAGGAGGGCAAAGCGCGCCGCGCCGTTGCTGGTGACGAGCAGTGTCGGGCCGTCCTCGTGGCGGGATTGGGCAAAGAGCACGCGCCAGGCGGCCTTGCGCGTTTCGGCCTCGACCTGCCAGTCGGGAGGGGCAATTGCATCGCGGTCCCAGGCGGCGAGGGCATCGCCGCCGATGCGCGCACGGATGGCCTCGTCGGTGGTGTCTTCGTCGGGCCCGTGGTCGATCTCGCGCAGGAACTCGGCGCTTCGTGGCAGGGCTGGCGCGCCGTCCTGACAGCTGAGAATGGCCGCTGCGGTCTGGCGGGTGCGGGCGAGCGGGGAGACGAAGGCGCGGCGGAAATGCAACCCGAGTGCGGCAAAGTGGGCGCCCAGCGCCTCAGCCTGCGAGGCGCCTTTCGCGGTCAGCGGCAGGTCGGTGCGGGCGCCGATGCGGCGCGGGGTTTCCCCGGCTTCGAAGGTGTTGCCATGACGGACGATAATGAACATGTCCCTTTGCGCCTAACGTCTTGTGCGCGCGGCGCAAGGTGGTTCAGCTTCGGGCAGGCTCGGACACGGGCCCGGACTGGGGCCCCGACTGAGGCTGGGCCGGGAAGGGATCACCCAGGCGCGCAATGGCGTCCTCGGCGAGGGCCATGTCCTGCGGCGTGTCGACGCCGGAAAGGGCATGGCGCGGGGGATCGACCTCACAGGTGGCGATTGTCCACCCGTTCTCGAGAAAACGCAGCTGTTCGAGACCTTCCAGCTTTTCGTAGGTGCCTTGCGGGGCCTGTGCGAACCAGTCGAGAGCCCTCTGGGTATAGGCGTAGAGCCCCAGGTGCTGCCAGACCGGCGACAGGGGAGACGCGGCGCGCAAGGCGTCTTCGTCACGCAGGGCCGGAAGGATCGACTTGGAGAACCACAGGGCCTGTCCCTTTGCATCGCGCACGCAGGTGGTGCCGCTGAAGGGCGCGGTTTCCTTGTGCGCGCGCAGCCGGTCGAGGCGCTCCCAGTCGAGGCGGTAGACAGGCGTTGCCACGTCTGCCGTGCCTTCGCGCAAGGTCGCGATCAGACCGGCGATGGTGGCGGGCGGAATGAAGGGGGCATCGCCCTGCAGGTTGATCACGCGTGCGGGCGGGGCGTCCTGAAGCCGTGCGGCGGCGGCCGCGCGCGCGGAGCCGGAGTTGAGCTCGGGCGCGGTCATGGCTACCTGCGCGCCGAGGTCGCGGGCATGGGCGGCGATGCGGGCATCGTCGGTCGCGACAACCACGCGGCAGTCCCCGGCGAGGCCGGCAGCGGCCGTGGCGTTCGCCAGCACACGTTCGAGCAGCGTGCGTCCGGCAATTTCGAGCAGGGGCTTTCCGGGCAGGCGCGTCGAGCCGAAGCGCGCGGGCACGACGATGAGATCGCCCCCTTGCGCGGAGACGGGAAAGAACGCGCGGGGCCCGTTCACGCCCATGGTGTCAGGCCCGCTCGACGCCGAGTTTGACGATGTCGTGCATGTGGATGATGCCCACGAGCTTCTCCAGCTGGGTGACGAAGAGCACCGAGACCGCGCTTTCGTTCATCAGCGCCAGGGCGTCGCTGCACAGGCGGGCGGCGTCGATCGTCACCGGGCTGTGCGTCATGTGGGCGGCGATTTCCTCGTGGAGGTCGTGGACGGCGATGCAGCGGCGCAGGTCTCCATCGGTAAAGGCCCCGACCAGGCGCTCTTCGGCATCGACCACGGCGGTGCAGCCGTAGCGCTTGCGATTCATCTCGATCGTGGCGCCCATGATCGTCGCGGAGGTGGTGACCTTGGGGACCGAATCGCCGATGCCCATGACGTCCCCGACCGTGGCCAGCTGCGCGCCGAGCCGTCCACCGGGATGGAACATGCGGAAATCGTTGGACGAAAATCCGCGCGCCTCGATCAGGGCAACGGCGAGGGCATCGCCCAGCACGAGCTGCAGCGTGGTCGAGGAGGTGGGCGCCAACTCGTTCGGACAGGCTTCGCGCACACGCGGCAGTGCGAGACAGATGTCCGCCGCGCGTCCCGCGGTGCTGTCCGGGAAGGCCGTCGCCACGACGAGTGTCACCCCGTAGATGCGGCAGAAGTGGAAGATGTCGTCCAGCTCGCGCGTTTCCCCCGACCAGGTGATCGCGAGGACCACGTCCTTGGGCGAGATCACGCCGAGGTCTCCGTGGCTCGCTTCGCCGGGATGCAGGTAAAGCGCGGAGGTGCCGGTCGAACGCATGGTGGCCGCGATCTTGCGTGCGACATGTCCGCTCTTGCCCATGCCGGTGATCACGACGCGTCCCGTCGTGGTCGAGAAGGCATGGATCGCCTTCTCGAGAGCCGCACCCAGATCCGGGTTGGCGAGGGCGCTCTTGAGCGCGACGAGGCCTTCCATCTCGATATCGAGAGTTTTCATCGCAGAAAGGGTGTGCCGGGACGGCACGACTTCGTTCTTCATACGTCGCAGCAACTCTTCATTTGTGCAATTTGCCACGACTTGTCTGCAAACTGTTGGAAATTTGCGTCGACATGGGAGCAATTGCCTCGATCGGAATTCTTCTTCAAAGGGAGAGACGGAAACGATGCTCTTCGACCTTGAACGCCCGAAGTGCAAGTTTACAATCGTTAATCTGGTGCAAATTTTTCGCGCCGTGCGAACAGGTTAGTCATGATCCTTTGTGGACATAAAATTACGGCAGGAAGCCCGCTCTTCGTCATTGCAGGGCCCTGCGTCATCGAGAGCGAGGCCCATACGCTGGCGGTGGCCGAAACGCTCGCCAATGTTGCGCAACACCTTGATATTCTTCTTATTTTCAAGAGTTCCTTCGACAAGGCAAATCGCAGTTCCGACGCCTCGTACCGGGGGCCGGGGCTTGAGGACGGCCTGCGTATCCTCGAAAAAGTGCGCAGCGAGACCGGCCTGCCGGTGCTGACCGACGTCCACGAGCCAGCCCAGGCCGCGCCCGTGGCGGAGGTCGTCGACGTGCTGCAGACGCCCGCGTTTCTCGCTCGCCAGACCGATTTCATCGCGGCCGTTGCGGCCACGGGCAAGCCGGTCAACATCAAGAAGGCCCAGTTCATGGCGCCGGCCGACATGCAGCACGTGGTGACCAAGGCCCGCAATGCGGCGCAGGCCGCCGGCCATGACGGCGAGAACGTGATGCTGTGCGAACGCGGCACCTCGTTTGGCTACAACACGCTCGTCTCGGACATGCGCGGTCTCTCGATCATGGCCGAGACCGGCTGTCCGGTGGTGTTCGACGCGACCCATTCGGTGCAGCAGCCGGGCGGCCTTGGCACGCGTTCGGGCGGGCAGAGCCAGTACGTGCCGCTCCTCGCGCGCGCAGCGGTGGCGGCCGGGGTCTCGGGGGTGTTCATGGAGACGCATCCCGATCCTGCCAACGCGCTGTCGGACGGGCCCAATGCCCTGCCGCTCGACCGTTTCAAGCCTTTGGTGGCCAAGCTTCAGGCGATTGATGCGCTCGTCAAGGCGGATGCGGGCGCGGCCTGACAGGCTAGAATTCCCAGTCGGTCTCGAAGCGCAGCTGAAAGCCCGGAGCCCGGTCCGTCAGGGGCGCGAAGAGGCCTAGTTCGAGGGCCGGGCCATCCTTGCCCAGGCCCACCACCAAGACGGGGCCGGCAAAATGGCTGCCCGCGCCTTCGCCGATGAAGCTGCCGCCCGCTTCCAGGCCGAGCAGGACGCGCCCGCCAAGGTCACGGTCGGCGCGCAGGGCCCAGAACAGCCCGACATCGTCCCACGCGCCCGGCTCGGTCGAGAGGATGGCGTTGGCGGCGATGTCGAAGGGTCCCTCGCGCACCTCGGCGATGAAGAAGGTCTCGGAGCCCAGGGCGCCGCTCGTACTGTCGATCTCGAGCGAGGGCTGAATGCCGAGGCCTACCGGGACTTCTTCGGGGTCAAGCAGGGTCCAGGTGGCCTGCAGGCCGATCGTGGTGAGTTCCAGCCCGGTGCCATGAACACGCTGCGAGCCGAACTCGATACCCAGTTGCATGCGCTCGGAAACGGCGTGTTCGAAGGTGGTCTTGAACAGGTCGCCGTGCGGGTCGGCGCGGCGCACGAGGATGAGCTGTGTCTCCACCTCGGTCTCGCCCGGCTCGGCGTCGAGCCGCTCGACCTGGTCGACCTGGCCGTTCTCGGCGTGGGCGGGCCGTGCGGGAAGGGTGGCAAGCGCCAGCGCCAGCAGGGCCCACGCGGCCCCCGCGCACCGGGAGGCCATCTCAGGCGGCCTGGCCGGTGGAGCGCGGGAGAAGCCGGGTCTCGGGCTGGGGGGCCGGACGGCCATAGAGATAGCCTTGCCCGACATCGCAGCCAAAGCCGAGGAGGTCGGCCTCGTTCTCGATCGATTCCACCCCTTCGACCGTGACGCGCAGACCCAGGTTGTGGGCCATCGCGGTGATCGTGCGCACGATCGTCTGCGAGGCCGGGTTGTCGGCAAGATCGGTGATGAACGAACGGTCGATCTTGAGCTTGTCGAAATGGAATTCGCTGAGGTGGCGCAGCGAGGAATAGCCCGTGCCGAAGTCGTCGAGCGCCATCTGGATGCCCAGTTCCTTGAACTGCGCGATGACGATGCGCGCGCGTTCGAGATTGGAGACAAAGGCGCTCTCGGTGATCTCGATGTCGAGCTGGCCGGGCGGAAAGCCCGTTTCCTCCAGCACCTGGCGGGTGCGTTCGACCAGCGTGTCGTCTTCGAACTGGATGGGCGAGAGATTGATGGCAAGGCGTGTGGCGGGCGGCCAGGGCCGGGCGGCGGCACGGCGCAGCATGGCAAAGTAGATCTCGCCGATGAGGCCGCAGTCCTCGGCAATCGGGATGAACTCGTCGGGCAGGCGCAGGGTGCCGTCCTGGAGGCGCCAGCGGGCGAGGACCTCGTAGCCGTTGATACAGCCCTCGGTCAGCGAGACGAGGGGCTGGAAGAAGGGTTCGATCCGCTCCTCGGCCAGGGCTTGGCGCAGATCGCGCTCGATCTGGGCGCGGCGGAAGGCGGCAAATTCCATGCCCTCCTCGAAGAAGGCAAAGCCATTGAGCCCCTTGCCCTTGCAGCGGTACATCGCCGCATCGGCGCGGGCGAGGACCTGGTCGGGGGTGAGCCCGGGCCGGTCGACCAGCGTGACCCCGATCGAGGCGCCGACGAGCGAAGAACCGTGGTCGAAGACGAAGGGGCGGGCAAAGCTCTCCGAGATCGTCTCAACACGGTGGATCAGTTCGTCCTGCCGCGTGGGGCCCTGGAGCAGGACCACGAATTCATCGCCGCCCAGGCGCGCGACGAGGGCGTCCGGGCCGCCCGTCTCGCGCAGGCGGGCGCCGGTGTCGAGCAGCAGCCGGTCGCCCGCCGCGTGGCCGTAGAGATCGTTGATCGACTTGAAGCGGTTGACGTCGACCAGCAGCACCGCGACCGGCGCGTCGGGAGTGGCCTTCTCCAGCGCGCGGCCGATCTCATGCTCGGCGTGGCGACGGTTGGGCAGGCCCGTCAGTGGATCGTGGCGGGCAAGGGCATGGGCCTTTTCCTCCGCCTCGATCCGCCGGGCCAGTTCGGTGCGCGCTTCGGCAAGGCGTCGCCAGGCAAAGATCCCCATGGCAATCGGCATGACCATGAGCACGGTCAGGCCCTCGTCGATCTCCAGGTTCTCGTGCCGGTCGGAGAAGTCGACGATGTACTCGAAGGCCTCCGCCCCGATGAACACTGCCAGCAGAACGAGCGCCAGCCCGAAGATGATGGCGGCGTCGCGCGCGCTGGGGGTGGAGGAGAAGGGCAGGTGCATCGCGGCCTCGTGGTGAGACCGCTGCGGATAGCCCTTGCGTGTTTAAGGCCTGGTGGGAGGACCCCCGCGCAGGACTACGTAGGCGGGGCGAGGCCAAGCATGTCGCGCGCTTCGCCCGGGGTGGCGATCTCCAGCCCCAGCTCGGTGGCGATGCGCCGGGTGCGCGCGACAAGCTGCTCGTTGGTGGCCAGCTCGCCGCGCCGGTAATAGAGGTTGTCCTCCAGACCCACGCGCACATGGCCGCCCAGCAGCATGGCCTGGGTGGTGGCGGGAAGCTGCGCAGGGCCGATCGCCGAAACGCAGAAGATCGATTGCGGCGGCAGCGCGGCGATCATCGCGGCGAGGACATCGTGGCTGTAGGGCATGGCGCCCTGAAAGCCTTTGTCCGCGCCCAGCACCATGTTGATGTAATAGGGCGGTTTGTCGTAGCCCTTCTCGATGAGGCGGGTCACGTCCTGCAGGATATGGGTGGGGCTGAACACCTCCCACTCGGGCTTGATGCCCCTTTCGACCATGCGCTTGACCAGCGTTTCGCAGCGGCTTGGCGGGGTGACGACGACGATTTCCTTGCCGCCGTGGACGTCGCAGAAGGTCATGCCGTCGAAGGTCGCCATTTCGGCGCCCGCCTCGCAGCCCTTGAGACGCTCTGCAAAGTCGCTTTCGTAGAGGCCATCGCCCCGATCAATCAGCATGTCGCCGCTCGATCCGCCGCCGGTCGAGTTGTTGATGATGATGTCGCACTCGGCGCGGATGCGCTGGTTGATGTCGCGGTAGATGGCATCGTTGCAGGTCGCGCCGTCGTCGGGGCGGCGGGCGTGGAGCGCGGCGATGGCCGCGCCTTCGCGGTGGCTCGCCGCGACCGAGGCGGCGATCTCGGCGGGCTGGGTGGGCAGGTGCGGGCTCTGGCTCTTCGCAGCCATGCCGCCGGTTGGCGCGACGGTGATGATGAGCTTGCGGTTGAGCGATGAATCTCGGCTGCCGTGGGGCATCGGGCCTCTCCTCTTGCGTCCTGTTTTCAGGTCTTCGCGCAGCACCTTACACGATCGTGGAGGACAAGGCCCGGACCAATCGGCAGGCCGAGGCGGATTTCTGGCCCGCTAGTTGACGATGGTCTCGAGGCGGTAGCTGGCCGTTTCCTCGCGCCGGGCGGCGCTGCGCATCATGAAGACCCGGATGCGGTAGTCGCCCGATTTCTGCGCGACGCCCTCGTACTGGTCCCCGGCCGAGGCGCCCGCGAAGATCGCGACGACGCTCTCGCCCGGTTCGAGCAGGTTGAAGTAGGTCGCGGTGTGCTTCGTGGCGAGCGAGATATTGAGGGCTTGCCCGGCCTTGACGCCAAGGAGGTAGTCGACGCTGTCGTAGCCGGTGATCGATCCTTCCTCGATGGCGCTGGAGGTGCCCGGCGCAAAGCGGATGCGCTTGGTCGTCATGCCCTCCTCGCGCGCGGAGGTGCCACTTGGCGGCGAGGCGGCGGGAGGCGGTGTGGGCGGGGCGCTGGCCGGTGTCGCGTTGAGCGGTGGCGGCGTTGCGATCCCGGCGGCTGTGTCGTCTGCGCTGGAGGCCGGGGAGGGGGCCGGGATCGGGTCGAGGGCGCTGTCGGTTACCGTGGCCTCTTCCGGCGCCTCGCCCGAGGGGGAGCACGCGGCAAGGGTGGTCGCGGCAAGAGTGGTCAGTGCGACCTGCGTGGACATGCTTCGAAATGGCATGGGGGTTCCTCTCCTTTGCACCTTGCGGGCGGCACGCCCTGGGCGCTTGGCCCGGTCCAGACTTCGCGCTTGGGACTCCCGATGCAATCGGCAAAACCCGCCATATCTGGCAGGATTTGTCTGTGCGTGTGGGATGGGGCTCAGCTGGCGATGGCGTGCAGGGGGAGCATGGCCGCGCCCAGCGTGACGGGCGATCCCTCGAGGCGCGAAACCTCCAGCGGTGGGCGGCGGGCGTCGATCATGGTGGCAAGCGGCGCATTGCAGAGGCGCGCGTGGAGGCCTTCGAGCAGCGCGCGCGGCAGGGTTCCGGCGAGCACGATGGCGCCCGGATCGAACCAGGCAAAGGCGGTGCTGACGAGGATTTTGAGCTGCGTAGCCGCGCGGTCCATCCAGCGCGCAATGACCGGCGCCTGGCGGGGCGAGGCGGGGTCGATGTCGTCCAGAGACGCCAGCGCGAGGCCCTCGGCGCGCAAGAGGCCCAGAAGGTCGAGTGGGCTCGGGCGCGGCGCGTCGAGGGGATAGAGGCAGCCGATCTCGCCCGCAGCGCCATGCTGGCCGCGCAAGGGGACGCCGTCCACGATCAGCCCCGCACCGATCCCGAACCCCAGCAGCAGCACGGCCAGATGCGACATGTCGCGCACGCGCCCGGCCGCGTAGAATTCGGCGAGTGCGGCGCAGTTGGCGTCGTTCTCCAGCCAGATCGGCCAGTTGAATTCGGCCGCCAGCAGGTCCCTCAGTGGCACGTCGCGCCAGCCCGGCAGCGCATCGACCGCGTGCCAGTGTGTCCCCTCGCGCGTCATCGGCGGGCCGGGAACGGCCACGCCAATGCCCAGCATGCGCCGCCCCAGGAGGCCATGCTCCTCGACCAGTTCGTGCACCAGCTTGCGCACCCTCTGGGCAAAGTCGCGGGGCGTCATCGGCGCGACCGTCTCGTGGTGGCGGGCGATCGGGCTTCCGGCGAAGTCGACCAGCGCCAGGTCGAGAATGCCCTTGTGCGCGCTCGCCCCCACCGCGAAGCCGCCTTCGGCCGCGATGGCGAGCGGGACGGCGGGGCGGCCGCGTCCCGCCGCCGTGCCCTCGGGGCGTTCGTGGAGCAGGCCGAGCGCGAGAAGCTCGCGCGAGAGCTTGGTGAGGTAGGCCGCGCTGAAGTCGAGCGCCTGGGCCAGCTGGGTGCGCGAGGCGGGCCCGGTGCGCCGCAGCTGGTCAATCAGCTGGCGTTGATCCTTGTCGAGGCCATGTCCGTTCATCGCCGCGTCTCCCTGCCGTTGCCCACGTGGAGAGTCGCGGAATAGTCATATTTTTTTATTTTTCAAAAAATATTTAAATGGGTCACAAAGCGCCGTCACAGGGCCCCTCGTCACCGCGCGCCGCCTGCGCTGCGGACTGTCGAAACGTGAGGGGTATATGCTGAAAACCGATCTCGTGCGCTCCAGCGCGCTTGCTGCCTTGAGTGTGGGCCTGATGGCCGGAATGTGCGCGCCGGCGCTGGCCCAGACCGCGCCTGTCGCCACGGCCGATGCGGCGGCCACCGGCGCTGTACAGAGCGGCTCGGACACGATCATCGTCACCGGTTCGACGCGCGCGGAACGCCGCTTCGATGTGTCCTACGCGGTCAACACGCTGGATGATGAGGAAATCGCCAAGATCGCGCCGGTCAACCTGGCTGACCTGGTGGGCCAGGTTCCCGGCTTCCAGACGGAGATCACCGGCGGCGAGGTCCAGAACATCTACCGTGTGCGCGGTCTGCCCAGCGACGGTGTCACCAGCTTCCAGCAGGACGGCCTGACCGTCTTTCACGAGAACGACGGCTACTTCTGGCGCGGCGATGCGGCGATCAAGTACGACCTGATGACCGAGCGCGTCGAAGTCGTGCGTGGCGGTCCGGCGCCGATCTACGCGAGCCGTTCGGGCGCGATCGTCAACCAGATCACGGTGACCGGCAGCGACGTCTCGCGCGGCAAGGCGCAGGTGACGCTGGGCGACACCGGCCTCTACCGGCTTGACGCCATGCAGTCCGGCCCGCTGGGCGAAGACACCTACTACGCCATCGGCGGTTTCCTGCGCCATCATGACGGCTACCGCGACAACGGCTTCCCCAACGACCGGGGCGGTCAGGTGCGCGCCAACATCAAGCACGATTTCGACAACGGTTCGGTCAAGGTCACGGCGAACTACGTCAACGATCACAATGTCTTCTACCTGCCGATCCCGATTTCGGACCCGCGCGATCCCTCGGTCTCGCTCGATCCCTATATCGACTACTTCAAGGGCACGATGAACTCGCCCGCGTTCCGCAACGTGAACCTGCGCTACCAGGACGGGAATGGGAACCTGCAGAGCCGCACCGGCGACCTCGCCGATGGCCGTCACATGCGCCTGTTCAACTTCGGGGTGCAGTACGAAGGCGACTTCGATGGCTGGCTCGTCTCGGCCAAGGCCGGGTACACGCAGGGCAAGCTGGATTTCGATGCGTTCTATTCGACCACCAACCCGGCCGATGCGGACGAGTTTGCGGCCGGTTACGCGGACCGCGCGAGCGCGGCCTGGGGCGCTCCGGCCTCGCTCGGCTATGTGCTGGCGGGCACGAACACGGCCTATGACCCCTACGGCGATTCCGGCCTCGTCATGCAGGGCCAGTACCGCAACGTCGCGTCCAAGTTCTATTCTGCGCAGGGTGACCTCTCGGTCGCCAAGCGCTTCGACACCGGCATCGGCAGCCATGACCTGAAGGTGGGCGTCTACGCCAGCGCCTATGGCGAGGACAAGTTCCAGCTCTACCAGAACTACCTGATCCAGGTGGCTGGTCAGCCCGCGACGCTCGACCTTGTGGCCTATGACGCGCAAGGCGGCGTGATGGGCCGGGTGACCGACAACGGCGCGCTCAATGTCGCGGCCACGCTCAACGCAGGCGATAGCGATGGCACCGTCATCGCCTTCTACGCCAACGACACCTGGGAATTGGCGCCGGGCCTGCGCATCGATGCGGGCATCCGCCACGAGCGTTACAGCTTCGATGGCTGGGCCGCGAACACCGTCCAGGTCAACCTGGGCGACGATACGACGCTGGCCGACGACATGACCCGCGCCTTTGACGGCACCATCGTCAATGGCGGCCTGTCACCCAACGCGACCAACTGGACGGTGGGCGCGAACTACGACTTCTCTTCGCAGGTGGGCATCTATGGGCGCGCCTCGCACATGGAGACGCCCAACAACGTGCAGGTGGCGATGTCGATCAACCCGACCATCGCGACCACCAAGATCGACCAGTTCGAGGCCGGGCTCAAGCTCGCCTTCGGGCAGTCCTATCTTTATGTCACGGGCTTCTACACCAATTACGATCCCTACAACGCCTCGTTCCTCGCCTTCGACCCGACCACGGGCCGCAACGACGTGAACGTGCCCTTCGTGGGCGAGGCGCAGGTCAAGGGCATCGAGTTCGACGGCGCCTTCAAGCCTGTCCCTTGGTTCACGCTCAACGCCGCGCTGACCGTCAGCGACCCGCAGTACAAGAACTTCCAGAACACCAACGGCGCCGATCCCGAACTGGCTGAAGGCAAGCAGATCACCCGCCAGCCCAAGGTCTACGGCAACATCCGTCCCAGCTTCGACTTCACCGCGGGCGAGACCGACATCTCGGTCTATGGGCGCTATACCTACCAGTCCAAGCGCTACGTCGACATCTACAACAACACCGCGCTCCCGTCCTTCGGCACCGTGGGTGCGGGCGTGACGGTGCGCCACGGGCGCTGGTCGGCGCAGGTCGTGGGCGACAACCTGTTCAACGAGAAGGGGCTGACCGAGGGCAACACCCGCACCGACTCGATCAGCGGGCAGGGCAGCTCCGAGGCCATCTACGGCCGCCCGATCTTCGGGCGCAACGTGCGCCTCATTGTCGGCGTGGAGTGGTAAGGGTGGTTCGGACGGCCCCTTTGGCCCTGGCGCTGGCGGGCGTTACGGCCCTTGTCGGAACCCTCCCCCTCGCAACCCTCCCGGCACATGCCGGGGCGGTTCGCGAAGGAGCGGTGCGCGACCGCGTGAGCGAGCGGCTTTCGCAGCGTCTCTTCCCGCTGTTGGGACATCCCGGCAACGTACGTTCGGCCCAGGCCGAGCCCGCGCTGGCGCAGGTCCTGTCCGCCCGCGCCGCGCGCCGGAACGAGTGCGCGCGCGATCTTGTCTGCCTCGCCTATTCGCAGATCTGGAGCGAGGCGGAGATCGCGACGAGCGCGCAGGTTCTGGCCGCAAGGCTCGACGCAAAGGCACCGGGCGTCTTCGATGACGGAGTGGCCGCGCAGGTGCGCCGCGAACTGGAAGGCGTGAACACGATCATCCGGACCTATGGTCTGGGGGCGCGTCCCGTCTACTCCGAGATCGACGGCGCGGGCGTTATCGACGCGCGCGAGCGTGAGGCCCGCCTGCAAGGCGCATCAGGCCTGTCGCGCGTGGTGCGTGAGGGCTCGGTGCAGGACTTCGACCCGAGCCTGGAATTCGCCATCGCTCTCCTGGACACAAGCGATCGCACCGATGCCATCGGCTACGAACCCATCGCCGAAGGGCTCAACGCAAAGGCCATGGCGCGGGCGAAGGGCTTTGACTGGTCGGCCCATGCCTATCCGGCGATGATCCTGACCGGGATCGGCCCGGAAGTGGAAGGCCAGTCCCTCAGCCCCTTGGGCAAATACCACCTGCGCGTTGCAGCCACCCGTTTCGCGCACGGCGACATCGGCTTCATCGTCATTTCCGGCGGCCGCGCGCACCCGCGTGAGACCCGCTTCGCCGAGGCCGAGGAAATGCGCCGCGCGCTTATCGAACGCTACGCCATCGCGCCCGAGGCCATCGTGATCGAGCCTTATGCGCGCCACACGACGACCAACCTGCGTAACGCGGCGCGCCGTCTTGCCATGCTGGGTGCCCCTCTCGATCGGCCCATGCTGATCGTCAGCAACGAGGGCCAGAGCGCCTACATCGAAAGCGCCGATTTCACGCAGCGCAACACCGACGAGCTTGGCTTCCAGCCCGGTACGGTGGGCCAGCGCCTCTCGCCCACGGCGCTCGAATTCACGCCCTCGCGCCGTTCGCTGCGGGTCGATCCGCGCGACCCGCTCGACCCTTGAGGAGACTTTTCCGATGATGCGCAAACTCACCCTTGCCGCGCTGGCGGTTTCGTCCGCGCTCGTTCTCCATGCCCCCACCGCCCACGCCTGGGGCAAGCGTGGGCACGAGATGATCGACCGCGCCGCGCTGGAGGCGATCCCCGCCGATGGTCCGGTGTTCCTGCAAGACTATGAGGACTACATCGCCGCCTCTGCGGGTTATCCCGACGCCTGGCGTGGGAACGATGAGGGCTTTTCCAAGATCGCCGAAGACCCCAATCATGGCTGGTTTCGCGAGCAGTTCACCTTCCTCGATCCGATCCCGCGTTCGCGCTACGAATTCGTGCTGGCGCTGTTCAAGCACCGCGAGGCGATCAAGGACAGCGATCCCGCTGCGGCTGCGCGCACCAATGTGCGCTGGACCGGCACTCTGCCCTATGCCGCTATGGAAACCTATGAGCGGCTGATCGTGTGCATGCGCCAGGTTCGCGCGGCCAGAGCTTCGGGCGGGGATGCCTCGGTTCCCGAACGGCACTGCGCGTTCCACGCGATCCGCTTGGGCCACTACATCGGCGATGGCGGCAACCCGATGCACGATTCCGTCCATGCCGATGGCTGGCTGGGGGATAACCCGAAGGGCTATACCACCAGCAGGTCGGTGCATGGCCGCTTCGAGAGCCGCTTCGTCGATGCGATGGACCTGAGCGCGGGGGATGTCACCGCGCAGATGCCCGCCAGGGCACATGGCGAGGGCGACATGTTCGACGCAGTCCTCGCCTACCTCGATGCGGCAGGCGACAAGGTCGGCTATGTCTACGAGCTGGAGAAGCGCGACCAGTTCGGCGACTTTTCCGATGCGGACGTGCGCGACCTGATCCTCACCCAGACAGGTTCAGCCGCCGCGATGTTGCGCGACATGCTGTGCCGCGCCTGGGAAGAGAGCGCGCAGGACCCGGCCACAGTCGATCCCTCGCCCATCGACTTTGCCAATCCGGCCTTCAATCCGGAAACGGGAAGTGCGCCTGCGGGGCTTTGAAGGTTCCGAGGGCGATCGCCCTCGGGCTCCCCAAACTGGGCCACCTCACCGTTCTCAGCCGACGTGGCGAATGAAAGGCGGGGTCGCCCGGTTCTGGGGTCAAGGGGTGATGACCCCTTGCCTGTTTCTTATGTCTTTCCTTCCCGCCAGATCAGCGCACGCCGGATCCGGGCGTGGCGGGCATGGCCCAGCCTCACCCGTGCCAGCACCGCAATGACGGCGAGACTTCCCGCGGCGGGCAGGGCAAGTCCGAGTGCCAGGATCGCGCCGCGCACGGCGGGGCTCGCGGCCTCTCCGGGGCTGTATCCGGCTAGGTCGAGAAGCAGGCCCAGGCTGGCCGTCGAGGCCGCGCCGCTGGCCTTGATGGCGACGAGGAAGATCGCGAAGAGCCCGGCCTCGAAGCGGCGCCGGTACTGCCATTCGAGCGCGTCGACGACATCGGCGAGCAGGCTCCAGGGGAGCATGTAGATCGCGGTCTGCCCGAAACCCATCACCAGCGCGCTGGCGAGGAGGGGCGCCGAAGTGCCCATCGGAAAGGCGATCCCGATCAGCGCAAAGAGGGCAAGGCCGGCAAGGCAGGTCGCGTGGCCCAGCATCAGGAGGCGGGTACCGTCGATACGCGCGGTAAGCGCGGTCCAGGCAGCGACCCCTGCGAACTGGCCGATCGTGATTGCGGTGAGGATAGCTCCGACCAGCCTGGGCGCGGCGAGCACGTGCTCGCCCATGTAGAGCAGCATGCGCTCGAAGGCGGGCGGGGCGAAGCCGGTCAGCGCGGCAAGGGCGAGCATGGCCAGCACCAGTGGCGCGCGCAGCGGCACGCGCAGGCCGTCGCGGCACGGCGCTGCGCTGGGGGCAGCGCGGCTATCCGCCGTGCCCGGCGCGCAGCGCGCGCTCGCGATCATGGTTGCGGTGAAGATGAGCCCGACGAGCCCGCCTGCCAGTGCAAGCCGGGTATGGTCGCCGGTCGTGCCTGCCGCCTGCACGATGGGAGTGAGGACAAGGGCAATGGTGAGCGAGGAGCAGGAGGAGAACAGGCGGCGATATCCCGAAACGCGGGCGCGCACCCTGCTGTCGGCGCTGACCCGGGTCATCAGGGCGTTGTGCGGCACGTCGATCACCGCATAGGCTCCGCGAAAGAGCACGAGCACCAGCGCCATCGCGGCCATGGGAAGGGCACCGGCAAAGATCCGGCTTGAGAGGAAGGGCAGGGCGTAGACGCCTGCGAAGGCAAGGCCGCACGGTGCGGCTCCAGCCACGATCAGCCAGCGGTAGCTGCGCCCGCGCACCTGCATGGCAATGACGATGCGCGCGGCGAGGAGGTCGAAGACGAGGTCGCCCGCCAGCACCAGCAGCATGAGCCCGCCCGCCGTGGCCGCGCGCAGGCCGAGCAGTTCGGTGAGCAGGAACAGGAACGTGATCTCGGCGCCCGAGAAGGTGATGTTCTTGCCGAAATTGCCCGCCGCATAGGCCAGGAGGCGGGCTTCCCCCGTGGCGGTCCGCCTCGTTCGATGGTCCGCGAACCAGGGAAGGCGCGACCGGGTGAGGGCGTGGGCGGGCGACATGGCGCAGCCCTTAGCGCATGTCTCTTACGGTTGTGCGAAACGCGCCCGACCCGGTGAACCTGAGGGCCAGCGGCCCCGGGTTCATGCCTTCAGCTTTCCCGGCTCAACGGGGCTTTCCCAGCACGACGAGGCTTTGCCAGAAAGCGCCGTGGTCGCGGGCATCGGTGCCGTCGGTGAAGGCCGGCTCGGCAAAGCCCAGCTCGCGCGCCCAGAGGCGGATCCAGTCGCGGTGGAGGAAGCTGTCGAGAACGCTCGACCAGCCCTTCGCGGCGAAGTTGGCGGTGCGGGTGTGGAAGACCCGGTGATGGCCCGGGTCCTCGAACTCGAGGAAGGAGAAGATCACCTTGCCGCCCGGTTTCAGGGCCCGGTGCATGTCGCGCAGGTAGAGGTAGCATTCCTCGGGATAGAGGTGGGTGAAGACCGACCACAGGAACACGATGTCCTGCGAGCCGTCTGGCGCGGCGATGGTGAGATTGCGGTGGACGAGGGCGCGGTAGTCCGGGCAGCGGGATTTCAGGTGTGCAACCAGCGGGGCGACGATGTCCGCGCCGGTGTAGCGGCCCTGCCAGCCTGCGCGTTGCAGCGCCATCGCGGTGCGGCCGCAGCCACAGCCCAGGTCATAGATCGCCATGCCATCCGCAAGGCCATGGTGGCGCAGGACATCGACCTGCAGATCCCCCTGCCGCGCGAAATCTTCAGGTCCCGAGGAACCAATGGCGCCGATCAGGGCGCGCTCCAGGTCGCCTGGATATTTCTTACGTTCACGTGCAATGATCGTGTTGTAGGAATGAACAAAATGCCATCGGTTTGCGCGGATGAGCAGTTTTTGAATGAGGCCCATGTGTCTCCCGAACAGAAATCGCAGAACAATTCTGGGAGTATAGGCAGGGGGACAGGACCGGATCGAGGAAAAACTGTCCATGTGCCGGTGGTTTCGAGCCGTCCCTGCACACGCTTTGCCAGGAGGACCTGTCCTGCCGCAGGAGCGGGCTGCCAAAGGCTCTTGTCCAGGTGGCGCGAAAGTGGGCGCGGCGGCCCCTTGCCGCCACCTGGGTTTCTCCATTCTCCCCCCGCCCGCGACTTGGCAGAGGCTACGCAGCTCGATCAGAACATGTTGGCGTTCTGAATCGCGACGATCGGGTAGACGATCTGTGAAACCGCGCGGAGGAACTTCGAAAAGTCGGTCAGCGGCGCATTCGAGACATAGATCAGATCGTCATCGCGAATGGGGAAGGACTGCGCGGCAAAGAGCGTCGAGGGATTGCGCATGTCGATCTTGTAGATGATGGGAATCCGGTTGTCCGACGCCTGTGTCTGCAAAGGATCGCTCCTGACACCGAGAACTTCGGGGTCTTCAAAGCGGAAGATGAAGACGCCGCGCGCATTCGCCTTTTGATCATCCAGTCCACCGATCCGGCCCAGCGCCTGCGACAAGGTGAGACCCGTGCTTTCGAACGATACCTCGTCGTTGCGCCCGGCGGCGCCCAGAACGGTGAAGCTGAATGGTTGGTACAGGGCCGTGACGACGTCATTGGGCTCGAGCCTGACGTTCTCCGTAGGCCGGTTGATGACTTGGGAAAGCGGCATTGCGACGACCTTGTCGCCTCGCGTTATCTGGACCGTCATCTTGCCGATGGGCTGGCGCACGCCACCGGCGCTGGCCAGGGCATCGAGCAAGCGCTCGCCCTTGGGGCTCAGGGGCATGCGCAAGCTGTTCGTGACGTCGCCGATGACCGTCACGTCGGCCGTGGAGTTCTGGGCGATGCGCACGATGACCTGCGGGTCATGGGCCTTGCCTGCAAGCTTGGACTTGATCGCGGTGGCAATGTCCTGAGGGGTCTTTCCCGCTGCGGTGATGCGTCCGGCAAAGGGAACGCTGATCGTCCCGTCCGCTTCCACGATCTGTTCCGGCAAGGGAACGCCCCGCCCTGCCTGTTCGGCTGCGCTGCTGCTCTCCGTGCTCATCCCAAAGCCGAAGAGCAGGGCAGGGGGCGCTTCCCAGATCGAGATGGAGAGGACATCCCCGCGTCCCACGATGCTGCCGTAAGGGGGCACTTCGCCGAGATCGGCGTGGAAGGATTGCGGAATTTCGTGTGACTTCAGCCGCTGGGCAACCTGCGCGTTCACATCGACGACCTGAACCGGTACGCCCGTTTCCGTGCTGCTCGCGGGGAGATCATTGATTTCATCCGTCGACGGTCCCGATCTCGGCAACGTCGAACAGGCGCCCAGCAGGACCAGGGCAGACAATGCCAGCGCGTGTCGCGGTGTCATGTCGAAGCGGAAATCAATCGGAAAAAATCCAGCGATCTTCATCTGTTGCTCTTGAACTGTGATCTGGTCAAGAAGCGCAAAGCGCCTCGCCAGACATTCCAGTCCGGCATGGTTGTGGGGCCGCTGTATCGCTCCAAACCCCATATGTCACTGCGCGATTCCCTTTTTCGCGACAGGCCGGATTGGCCCCTGCGGCAGGGGGCAGGAGGGCAAGGCAGGCGCTAGCTCTTGCGCGCCTTGCGCCGCAGGGGGAGCAGCAGGCAATCAGCCGCGAGCCTGGAGATCCGTGCGAGGGCGTTGCGCATGGGCCACATGTCTCGTGCGATCGAGAAGAAGTCGTGGCGCACGGTGCCTATGTCATCCAGATCCTTGTACACGTCCCAGAAGCGCTCGGGGCCGATCGCATCGGGCATGCGGAAGGCTCCGTGGTATCCGAAGGTGCGGCGCACGTCGGCCCGGCGCTCTGCAGAGAACGCGTCGGCCAGCTCGCGCGGGGCGAAGCGTAGGCCCTGCGCTTCCAGCCAGGCGCGATTGGTCCGTCCGATCGCCAGGTCTTCGGGATGCGCCTGCTCGAAATCGGGTGCGCGACAAAGCTCCATGAGCCGTCGGCTGCGCAAGGAGAAGCCGCCGTTGCCGACGTCGTGTCCGTCATCGAACTGGGGCCAGCTTGCCCCGATGTAGTCGTATTCGAGAAATTCGGACTGCCAGCGCGTCGCATCGAGAACGTGGCCGTCCCACTGCGCCACGAGGCAATGCGATGTCGTGACATAATCGACAAGCCGGTTGAGCAGGAATTGCGAGTAGGCTGCCGACGAGGTCAGGCGATCGACGGGCACTATTCGGATGGAAGGATGAAGCCGCTCGGGGCGCGCATCGGTGAACAGCAGGCATTGGCCAAATGCAATCTGTTCGAGGCTGACTTCGAGCGCACGAATGGTGGCCGATAGATTGACGGAGGTCACGGCGCAGAGGGTCACTTGCGGCAGTGCAAGCCGGTCGTTTCGGGCTGAAGGCATCATGCCGGTCGTCCTAGAGCCTTACCACGAAGTGTTCGCTGAAGGGGTTGAGTTGCGGATGGTGGAAGGGGTCCGTGATCCGGTCTGTCGACCAGGCCGATTTCAACGCGGCCAGTTCGTTGGCCAGGCGGGCAGCGCCGGTGGGATCCCGGTCGTGCCCGCGCGATACCGATTCGTGATGGATCAGCCTTGCGCGGGGCTCGTAGAAGGATTGCCAGCCCTGACGATTGAGTCGCAGGCACAGGTCTACATCGTTGAACGCCACGGCGAATTGGGTCTCGTCGAGACCGCCAACCGCTTCGAAGCGGGCGCGCTGGACGACGAGGCAGGCCGCCGTGACCGCAGACGTGAATTGCGGAAGGGCATGGCGGCGAAAATAGCCTTCCTCATCGGGCGACAGGCGTCGGTGTGCGTGGGCCGCCCCGCCCCCGATTCCCAGAACAACGCCCGCGTGCTGAATCCGTCCATCGGGATAGAGCAGTTGCGCGCCCACCGCTCCGACATCGGGTCGGAGGGCCTGATGGACCAGGATTCGGAGCCAGTCGGGGTCGATGATTTCAATGTCGTTGTTGAGCAGGCACAACAGCTCTCCGCGCGCGTCGCTGGCGGCCCGATTGTTGAGGGCGGAGAAATTGAACGGCCCGGGGTGCCGGAGTACCCGATATCGCTCGGGGGCGAGGGCGGCCAGGTAGGCCAGAGTTTCCGGATCGTCGCTGCCGTTGTCGACGATGATGACCTCGAGATCGGA
This sequence comes from Novosphingobium profundi, assembly GCF_020524485.1. Classification (GTDB taxonomy): domain Bacteria; phylum Pseudomonadota; class Alphaproteobacteria; order Sphingomonadales; family Sphingomonadaceae; genus Novosphingobium; species Novosphingobium profundi_A. The sequence goes on from NZ_JAIVLF010000009.1 coordinate 30,421, forward strand.
ATAGTTCGTTCGCTCGAGACCTTCGATGCAGGTGCGCAGCAGATGCAGGCCATTGCGCGTGGGGACGATGGCGCTGACGGACGGCCATGCGCCGGTGTCCATGGCGATGGCGCCCGGCATCCGCGCGGTCGGGCGCGACTGGCGGTGGTGCAGGACCTGAGGGATATGGCGAATGTCGCCCTCCCTCGCCTGATCGACGAGGGTGTGGAGCTGCTTCTGCCAGTTGGTCGCATTCCCGGCGAGGTTCTTCTGTGGAACGCGCAGGATGCACGCCCCGGACAGATAATCGAGATGCTGGAACAGCTCCTTGTTCCATTCCGGTTTGAAATGGGGGGAATGGCGCTGCCCGTCGCGGTCCAGAAGATCGTCGTCGGCATAGATCAGCTGCGCGCGATCCTGAAGCTGCTGACCGTACACCGCGCCGGCGCCCGGGGCGAGGATGTCCCCGGCCGCGATCGGCAGGATCCAGAGCGTGCGATTTTCAGGGCCGGCAAAGTCAGATATCTCCGGCGGGTCAAGATCTTCGAGCAGATCGATTCGCTCGGCGCAGAGGCTGCGCAAGGTGCGCTCCCGCGCCTCGGGGGCGCCTCGCTCGCGATCATATACAATCGCCGCAATTCGGGGGGGCTCAATCTGGGCGGGCCCGGTGTCTGAGGTCTCCGCGCCCGTTGGGGAAACTTCGTTGTCGAGCATCCAGAGTTTGTAGGCCAGGGGGGACTTGGCCAACAGCGGAGCGAAATGGGCGTGGGCGCGGACGCGTTTGCCGTTCAGGCGCCACCATGCCGCGAGCGCATAGGGACGCGGTGTCGATCGCAGCGCCTGCAAATGTATCCGTAGCGTGAGTCCAGCACGTACCAATCGATGCCATGTCGGTTTTCGATCGGGATTTCTGCGTGTTTCGACCATGGCGATGCCCCTAGCCGATCTCATCGGGAGAGTGAACTGCCATGCAGACTGCCGCGCATCGTCCGGTTTGTACGTCCATTCGGCAGGTGCCGCGCTTGGGCAATTTACCGGTGGGCGCAGCGGATTGCAGCAGAGTTCCGGGGATTGCAGTGCCGGGGCGAGGGTTCGCAGGCGTCAGGTGGTTGCTGATGCGGGGGGATCGGACTTGCCACTTTTGCATTGCAAATACGCTTGGGGGCAGGCATTTGCGAGGCAACCGCTGCGGTTGCAGTGGGCACTCACAGTTTGGGCTTTGCTACTCCTAAGATGCGCATCTGAAATGAATTTTTCGCAAATGACGCCGGCGCAGCATGCGTCCAGCCATGGTGCTGACCTCGCCCAGGACGAGGGGCAGGACGGGGCCTCGAAGTCCTATGTCGAGGCTGCGTTTGAAAAGGCCAAGAAGGTGGGGCCGCTCTTCTATCTGACCGTCGTCATTCCAACCTTGCTTGCCGTGTTCTATTTCGGATTTGCCGCTTCGGACATCTATGTCTCCGAATCGAAGTTCGTCGTCCAGAATCCCGAGAAACCAAGCGTGAACGGCCTGGGCGGCTTGCTGGGGTCCAGTAGTTGGTCGGGCGAAGGCACGGAAGTCTACGCGGCACGGGCCTATGTCCAGTCGCGCAGCGCGATGAACGATCTGAACCAGCAGCACGCGCTGGAAGAATCCTTCGGCGCAAAGTCCATCTTTCTGTTCGACCGTTTCGATCCTTTCGGCGTCGAGGGCTCGAATGAAAGTCTCTACAAGTACTACATGGACAAGGTTGCGATCGATTACGATTCCTCGTCGTCGATCGTGACTCTGAGCGTGCGTGCCTTCGATCCGGAGGATGCCTATCGCTTCAACGCCTTCTTGCTGAAGCGCTCGGAGGGATTGATCAATCGCCTCACGCAGCGGGCCCAGGCCGACGTCATTCGGGTCGCCGAGAAGGAAGTGGAAAGAGCGAACGAAAAAGTGCGGACAACGGCCATGGCCTTGGCCGAGTTCCGCAATTCCAGCGGCATCCTGGATCCCGAACAGCAGGCGAGCGCGCAGCTGGAAATGATCTCGAAGTTGCAGGACGAACTGATTTCCACGAAAATGCAGCTGAGCCAGTATCGGCAGCTTGCGCCGGAGAACCCCAAGATCTCCGTTCTCGAAGCGACGGCGCGGGATCTTGCCTCGCAAATTGCCGAGGAAACCTCGAAGACGGTGAAGGGCAGGGAGTCGCTCGCGGGGTCCGCTGTCCAGTACCAGCATCTCCTGCTGGACAACCAGTTTGCGGAAAAGCAACTGGCCGCAACCATGTCGGCCTATGAGGAGGCGCGTAGCGATACCTTGCGCCAGCAGGCCTATGTCGAGCGTATTGTCGCCCCCAACGTGCCGGACGAGGCGCTGGAGCCGCGCCGCTTGCGTGGTATCCTGTCGACCCTTGCGCTGGGCTTTGCCACCTGGGGCATTTTGACGATGCTGATCGCCGGTATTCGCGAGCACCAGGACTGACCTTGTGGATGTACGTGGCAAACCATCGCTTCTGCGCAGTTTGAACATCGAGCGCCGCGTCGTGAGTGCCCTGCTCATGCGCGAGGTCCTCACGCGCTATGGACGCCACAACATCGGGTTCCTCTGGCTGTTCGTGGAGCCCATGCTCTTCACGGTGGGCGTCGCCACGCTCTGGAGCCTGCTTTCCTCGTTTCACGGATCCGATCTGCCGATCGTGGACTTTGCAATGACCGGGTATTCCTGCGTTCTGGTCTGGCGCAACGTGATCTCGCGCGCGATTGGTGCGATCGAACCCAATCTTGCGCTTCTGCACCATCGCAACGTGAAGCCCTTCGATATCATGCTCGCGCGCGCCTTGCTCGAGGTCATCGGGGCAGGCATGTCATTCTTTATCCTCACGCTGCTGTTCTACGCGATCGGATGGTCCGGGCTGCCGGAGGATATTCTCAAGGTCCTGGGAGGCTGGATCCTGCTGGCCTGGCTGGGGTGCAGTGCCGGCATCCTGCTGGGAGCCATGGCGTTCTTTTCCGAGATCGTCGACAAGATCTGGCACCCGATGGCCTACATCATGTTCCCGATTTCCGGCGCGGCCTTTACGGTTGATGCCCTGCCGTCGCAGTTCCAGAACGTGGTCCTGTGGATCCCCATGGTCAGTGGAACCGAACTGGTTCGCGAAGGCTTTTTCGGTTCGCGCTATCATGCCCACTACGATGTCTTTTACGTCATTGCGGTGTGCACTTTGATGACCTTGCTTGGCTTGGCCCTGACGCGCAAACTGTCGCGTGAAATCGAGCCGGGATGAGTGATGTGATGCCAGGGATGGCAAGTTCATGATCAGAATCGAGAACGTCGCCAAGGAATACAAGACGCGCAAAGGCGCAGTCGGTGTCCTGCACGACATCAACCTGACGGTCAGGCCGGGTGAAAAGGTCGGCATTCTCGGCGTCAACGGGGCCGGTAAGTCCACGCTTGTGCGGATCATCTCGGGTGTTGAGCGCCCGACGCGCGGGGTGGTCCATCGCACGATGTCGGTATCGTGGCCGCTGGCGTTCACGAGCGCCTTTCAGAATGCGCTCACGGGCTACGACAATGTTCGCTGCATCTGCCGGATCTACGGCATCAAGCCCGAAGAAAAGATCGACCAGATTCAGGACTTCGCGGAGCTTGGCCGCTATCTGCGCGAGCCGGTCAAAAACTATTCGACAGGCATGCGCGCGCGCCTCGCGTTCGCAATTTCCATGGCGATCGAGTTCGACTGCTTCCTCATCGACGAGGTCGTCGCCGTGGGCGATGCGCGCTTCCAGGAAAAGTCCCGCCGCGAGCTCTTCGAGAAGCGGCGCGACCGGGCCATGATCATCGTGTCGCACAGCCCCGGTTATGTCCGCAAGCACTGCGACCGGGCGGTCGTCCTGAACAAGGGGCGGCTCTACGATTTCCCCGATCTCGACAGCGGCTACGAATTCTACGAGCAGATGCTCAGGGAGCAGGAGGCCGCGCAGGGCGGGACGCTTTTGGGCAGTGCCCAGGACGCGCCGCCGCCGCCACTGGCGGTGGAGATTGAAAGTCTCAAGAAGCGTGCGAATGGGGCGCTGGCGGAGTTGCAGACGGCCTTGCGGATATACCAGCGCAAGGCAGGGAGCCCGCCGGACTTCCTGCTGCCGGGGCCTGCGCCGACACTCGCGGCGGACCTGCTGGCAGGGTGCACGGTGCTGCCGAGGCGCGCGGACATCGTCGCGCAATTGCCCAAGGGAGGGGTTGGCGTGCAGGTGGGGCGACAGCCGCCAGCCTTCACGCGCACTCTGTTCGACACGACCCAGGCGGCCAAGCTCTACCTGCTCGGCAATAAGCGGCAGTCTGCCCAAGCCGGGCCTCTCTCCGCGGAACTTCAATCCGGGCGGATCGAGAGCCTGGACGGGGATACGGACGAAGCCCTCGAGACGCTCGAGGATGGTTCGCTCGACTACGCCTATGTCAATGTCGCCCAGGACTACGAGGTTGTTCGCAAGGACCTGCACGGCGTCTTTCGCAAGGTCAGGTCGGGGGGCAGCATCGTCTGCAACAATTTCACCAACTGGGGGGTGATGGAAGCGCGTTCCCTGGGTGGTTTCAAGGCTGTGATGGAAGAGGTTCTCGACGCTGGCGCCCAAGTCAGCGCGATGTCGCTACACCCTTATGGATACAGCGATATTACCGTGATCAGACCCTGATCACGCGCCGCATTCCAAGCTCACAGGAGCCCGAGGTCCCCTAGTCGCTCGGTCATCGTCCTGCCGACGGCCCGGGCCGAAAGATGCTCGCGGACATACGCGCGCCCGGCCTCGGCTATGTGCGCCGCGCCGCAGGGGTCCGAACTCACGAACCGCATATGCTGTGCGGCATGCTCGACATCGGGCTCGGCCCAGACTTTGCCGTGGCCATAAAGGTACGCGCCAGGCGCAACCGGAACGAGCGTGTAATCGACGAGCAGGCTGTTTGTAGCCTTGGTGAAATCGGTGTTTCCCGAATAATTGGTGGCAATGACCGGTTTGCCGAGCGCCATGGCTTCGGCGGGGCCGCGTCCGAAACCTTCGGAGCGATGGAGCGAAAGGAAGCAATCACAGCAGTTGAGCAGCGCAAGCGACCGGGATCGGCTCATGGTCTCGTTGATGAGGACAATGCGTTTGTCTCCCGCGATACGCGCCACGAGAGACTGCCACTGCGGGTCGTCTTCGTTTCCGTTCATGACCTTGAGGACGAGGCCCGCCGGCTCGTCGCCAGCGGGAAAGGCCTTGTGGAAGGCGGCTACGGCGGCCTGGGGATTTTTCCGTTCCATGAAGGAGAGGAAATCGAAGAGGTAGATGAACAGGTAGGCGTCATCAGGCAGCCCGAAATGTCCCCGTCCCAGGCTTTCGAATTCGGGCAGTTCGACGCATTCCGGCATGAGGGTTACGGGTTTATCCGTAACCTGGGCGATCGCCTCCTGGACAAAGCGGGAGGGTGCCCAGATCTCGTCGACGAATGAGATCATGGGGACCCAGTTCTCGGGAAACTCGCTCAGCTCCCAGGCCCAGAACCCGATATTGTAGCGATCCGCGAAAAAGGGATGGCCGAGATGGGTATAGGCATTGAGCATCTGGTCGGCGTTGACATGGAAGAGATTGGTCGAGAACCGATTGGACCGGACGGTCGGTATCTGCTCGTCCCTGGATTGCTGGCGGCTCGTGACCCCGACCTGGAAATCGACGACGGCAAAGTCATGGGAGGTTTGGGCGAGCGCCTTGGCGCTCATGCGGATGTGCTCACCCAGGCTGAGCAGGCCGTTGGCATACCCGACCAGGTTCACGCCGGGCAGGGCGGGGGCCTTGCCAGGTCCGGAGGTCGTTTCGCGCAGGGCGGGCTGCGCGCCCAGCTTCATGGCCAGTTCCAGCCACAGGCTCCAGCCCCGACGGCGAACCGAGTGCGGCATCCAATGGGTGAGGCGTGCCAGGCGGCTACCTGTGCGCACCAGGCTGTAATAGAGCGGTCCGGGGCGCGGGGAGGGCTTGCCAACCTTCGGAACGGCGTTCGGCAGCAGGTATTCCTGCGCTGCGGCAAAGGCGAACCAGCGCAGAAACCCCTCGCGCCCGGCCTCTTCATTCAGGTCGTACTGCGCCTGCAGGTCCTGGCGGCTGAGCCAGATGATGTGCATCAGGTTGCTGAGGAGCCGCCCATCGGATGTGGGAGGAAACTCAGCAGGCATGAAGAGGGCGTCATTCAGCATGGTGCGATGTAGGGATCGATCCGGGAGGCGGGAGGGGCAGATCTAGAAACGGGCCTGGAAATTCAGGAAGCTCTTCCTCCACTTGCGCCACAGGCGGTAGGGGCGGCTGCGCCCGGCATTGGGAACCGGAGGAACGGCCGCATCGCTCAATCGGGAGTGGCGGTGCCCGGCAATCTGCGCTTGCTGCGTCACGGCCTCATCGAGGCCGTATTCCCGCCCTGCCGTCTGCTCGAACCAGCGCACATAGGCCTTGATGCCGCGCAGTGTGCCAAATGGGAAAGCGGCTTGCAGATCGGGCCTGCTCTCATGCACGTGGAGCATGAGCTCGGTCATTATGAGGCCATCGCGTGACAGGTCCTGCTGCACCGGCTGATTGCAAAGGCGCAAAAGGAAATCACGATCCAGTTCGGCCATGGCTTGCCGGTCGGGATAGAGCTTGCGGTATAGGCTGCGGATCGGCGCGCCGATCTTCAGTCCATTGCGCGTCCCATAGGCGTAGGATCGCGCCTGGTCACTGGCCCAGCCATGGCTTTCCAAGGCGGCGCGGTAGCTTTGAAACAGTGGCTGCAAGGAACCCAGATCCTGCCACTGCAGACGGTTCTGGTGCTTCGAGACCAGCTTGGGCTCGCTGCGGACCAATCCACTGAAATGGAAAAAGACCAGGGGGTGGCCATCGACTTCGAACGTGCCGTTCGGCAGCGCCCTGACCTGGCGGTTGGCCAGGTTCCAATAGGCAACATTGTGACCGGGATGCCGAAGAATGGCGAGCTTTTCCATGAAGCACGGCGCCATGTCGCACCACCGCTGGTCCGTGAACAGGTTGTTCGGGATGTCCGACTGGCCCTGGAAGCGCAGCTTGTGCGACCACCACTTCAGGAAGTCGCGCGCTTCGGCCTTGTTGGAGAAGGCCGCAAAGCCCAGGTTATAGACGCCGGATTTCAGGATCGCGTGATCGTCCGGCATCAAGGCATCTTCAAGAGGGGCCAGCAAATGGGGCGTAAGGACCGCCGAAGCTCCCGTTGCGATCCGATCGTCAACGTCGGCCAGTCTTTCGATCAGCCAGGTGTCCGGGTCCATGTAGATGGCCTGATCGTATCCCTCTTTCTCGAGAAGGTGCAGGAACATGAAAGGCTTCACCGAAGTGTTCAGTTCCATGACATCGTAGCGAAGCGCCATGTCCTGAAACTGATCTATGCCCAGGTCGACCGCGCGCACAACCGTGACGCCCTCGCCAAATCGAGCGGGATCGCCGATCTCTTCATCGACCAGGCAGACAAATGTGTCGCAGTCGGGTTCAACCTCGCGAACCGACGCCATCAGTGTCGTGGCGTAGGCAGAGTAATTATTTGAAATAATTGTAAATATGGCTCTGGATGACATGCCTTCAGCCTGTAGATCGAGTTCCTGGCGTGCCGCGCTCTGGCCGCGAGGATCTGGCAAGGGCGCTATCCATCATGCGCCTTCGCTCCGAAAATATGCTGCGTATCTGCGGAGGCCACCAAGTCATGTCAATAGAGGCGTTCTGCGAAAGTTTGACACGAGGCGAACAGAAAGGTCACGGCCATCAGCAACCGGAATGGGTGCATAAAAAGGCAACAAATTCAGTCCAGTGCTTTCAGGGCTGCAAGGAAGGTAGCGTAACGCCCTGCGAGCCCCCGACCGATCCGGTCGAGGGCTCGGCGCTGAGGTCAGCCCTGCTTGTTGTAGTTCCACAGACGATACCCTTCAGGAGAGAGGTCCGTCAGGGCCGTACTCTTGGCAAGCGCTCCGTAGTTCGCCGAAATCCGCAGCGCGCCAATCTTCGCCACTTCATCGGCGAAGGGCCGGTTGAGAAGCCGACCAAGGCCTGCGAAGGCGGTGGCAGGATCGATCATAGCTGCAATCGGACCCGCGCGGCCGAGAATCTCGTCGACAAAGTCCAGCGCGGCCGTTTGTATGCCTTCGATCGTCGCCGTGTACTGGGCGGCTTCGGCAGGCCGCTCCTCGAACGTGGCGACAACGTGCCCGCTGGGGTCGGCCTGGTAGCCGCAAATCGAGCCATGTCCTGCCGTGTGCAACAATTCCACCAGACTCGGGCTGGCCCGCAGTTCGCGGGACAAGGGGGTGCCGTCGGTCGAGAAGAGGTAGCCCTCCGCGCCGATGGCCTTCATCTCTTCACGCGGCGCGAAAAGGCCGAGGTAGCGGCCCGAAAGATCCTTTCGGTCCAGTATCTTCGTCAGACCGCGCTGCATCGAACCATGCCACCCGATATCCACAAGGCATGGGGAGGACGCTGAGTTCAGGCCCGCCTCGTCGAGGTAGCGGCCCATCAACTCGGCATGGGGGCGGTTCGCCGCGGCAAGAGCATCGCGGCACAGATCGAAGAGCTGCGCGAACTGTGTCTGGCCCTTGGCATCGCCCAGCGCGACGAGTTCGTCCTGATTGCGAAAACCGGCCCTGACGATCTCCTCGGAGAATTCTTCCGGTGTCAGCCCCCATCGCGCAAGCGCATGTGCCGGTGTGAGCTGGTCCCAATTCTGGACGAAAAGGGGTTTGACGCTCGCCACATCCCGGGCCGCCTGGGCGCGATAGATCACCTGACGCGAAACTTCGAGATAGCGGGTGTCCACGCGCTTCCCGAAATGGGCCTGATACGAGTCGAAAGCCCGCTTCATGACCAGGCCGTCACGCGAGCAGAAGTAATGGCTGTCGAAGCCCTGCTTGCCCGCCTCTTCGTAAAGCCAACTGGCCAGGCCGAGCAGCAGTGGCCCCAATGCGAGACGCCCGACCCGCTCGATGAGGGGAAGCTGGTTGGGCTTCTTCGAGACCAGCCCATGACCGAACGCATCGTCGCAGACCTTGGCCATCATGGCGCTTTGCAAGCGTGGTGCGGGTCGGGAATCGGCCAGGCGCAGGTGCCAGGAGAGAGGACCGGCAGGGTTGTTGATCCTCAGGTGGTGGATATTGGCCTGGAGGGCGCGAGAGCCATCGGACCAGGCATTGTCGCCCACGTGCAGGACACGTGTCGGATCGCTGCCGATGGTCTCGAGGACGTGCCCGTAAAGGGTGCCCTTGTGCTTGGTCAGACCAATTTCGCTGGAGACGAACAGCGCATGTTCGAGGGAATAGCCCGCCTTTTCCAGGGCTTTGGCCAGCATGGAGGCGGGAGCATAGAAATCCGAGACGAAAATGATGGTCTTGGCTTGGGCCACCGCCCAGTTGTAGAACTGCTGTACGCTTTCGATCGGTTCCAGGTGTTCGAGTTCGACTTCGATCTCGAGATCGCGCAAGCGCTCGAGCAGGGGCCGGGGCAAGGGCAGGTACCCCAGTGTGGGGGCGAGACCGCCGAGCGTCGCGTAGATTTCGTCGAGACGCACTTCATCGCCGCCCTGGCCGATTGCGCGGTTGCGTGCGTCACGCTCTGCGCGCACCCGCAAGGTTGCGAAATCGAACGGCTCCAGGCCGGTTTCGGCCTGGGAGCGCCGGCCGATCTCGTGGAAGATGTCGACCGGACGGAACGTGGCCTTCCGGCGCAGCAAGGTCTCGAACACATCGAAGGAGATGACATCGAAGTCGGAAGCAAGCTGCCTGGCCGGATCGTCGATGTCCAATCCGATTTCCGGTTGGTCGGATAGTGCGTGCAAGCTCATTTCGACCGGCTTTCCTGCGACGAACTGAGCAGCATCTTTTCCATGTATTTCATATGCTCGCGATTGTCGTTCATGAGCTTCTCAACCCAATGGAGATGCTGTTTGAACTCATCCATGCGGTCTTCGACACTTTTCCGGAAATCGCCCATGAGCAGGACATCCCCGTTCGAGATCTCACCCGAGTTCAGCGACGAGCGAAGATGCTGGTTCATGAATTTCGCGCGCAATATGCGATGGATGTCACGCTGGGCGACAACCGTGTTGGCATAGCCGTTGCTCGTCCCCGCCGCGCGGTGGTGGTAGTAGGCAAGGGGTTCCTGGATCACCTCGATCTGGAATCTCTCGGCCACACGAAGGTGGAAATCCCAGTCGCCCAGGACCGGAAGTTCGCCATTGAACTGGCCGATGGCGTCCATGACCGACCTGCGGAACAGGAACGAGATGGGGGGGAACTGGTTTTCGAGCGCGAGCTTGGACAATTCGATCGCTTCGAACTTCTTGAACGGAAACCGCTCGCGCTCGATTGTCCTGTCGTTGTCGATTTCCTCGATGACGACCGTCGCATGGGTGACCACGCCGCCCACACTGGGATCCGCGGTGTCGAGAAGGCGAATGGTTCGCTCCAGGAATTCGGGAGCCCAGGCATCGTCGTCGTCGTGAATCGAGACGAATTCACTCGCCGTATTTGTGAGACCGGCGTTGGAGGCATTTTCCATGCCTGTAGGAGCCGGATTGCTGATGATCTGGGCGCGTCCTTGCAAGGCGTGCTTGCGCGCATCGACGAGAGCCTGGACGGGGCGGGGATCGCCGCCGTCGTTGACGATGACCAGTGTCCAGTCCGAAAAGGTCTGGTTGATGACGCTGTCGATCGCTCGCTGGAGCAGGACGGGACGATCCTTGGTCCGCATGACCACGGCGGCCCGGCCAAAGCCGATGCGGTTGGCCGGTTTCAGCCCGGTCCGGGGCTGGGCGCTGATCGGCCTGGCCGGTTCGTCCCAGCGTTCGACCAGTCCCTGGGCCAGCTGGACCGCGCGATAGGCACCATCGGGCATCGCCGCGCGAAAGCCCCGAATGTTCCGGAGCAAATCGAACTCTACCGACTCGCGCCCGCGGAGCATGCTCGTTTCAGCTTCGCGATACCAGAACAAGGGGCGGGTGAGGAGTTCATGCCCGAGCCCCAGTGACGCGGCCCTGGAATAGAATTCCCAATCCTCATGGCCGCGGCCATAGTCCTCAGTAAACCCACCGATCTTCTCGAAGCCCTCACGGGTGACCAGCATGTTGGCATCGCCAAAGCAATTCGTGAGCATGCCTCCGGCGACATCGGCCCCCAGCGGTGCGCCGATGCGGCGCGGCACGTCGAGGCCGGGGTCGATGGCATCAAGGGCATCGAAGAGGGCGAAGCGGGAGGTGACGATGGCGGCGCCGGTCTCTCGCTGCACGCGCAGGAATTCCCGGATCATCATCGGGTGCGCCAGGTTGTCATCATCCATGAAGATGATGAACTCGCCCTTCGCCTCGCGCGCGGCCGTATTGCGGGCGGCGCCCAGATAGCGGTTGCTCTGGCGAACGATCCGACCGTTCTTGTCCTTCAAGGACGTCTCGATCTGCGCGAGTTCGTCCGCGATCCCGGCAAGGCTGCTGCCGTCATCAACGACAATGAATTCCAGGTTGGGGTAATTGCAGGCTTCCACCGAAGCGATCGTCTGGCGCAGAAGCGTGGGTCGGTTGAAGTGGCTGATGCAGACACTGACAAGCGGGGGCAAGGCCGCGTCATCGGGGGGGGACGCGGGGGGCGTGTTGGTCTCCGTCTGCTCCTGGACGGCGAGCAGGCTTGCCAGGCTTGCCGCTGCGGGCTGGCCGCTCCGGTCCTGCGGGACGTATTCTGCGCGCACGAGCCGTTCGATGTCCTGCGCAAGCGCCGAGGGATTGCCGGCATCGAACGCACTGGCACCAAAGGGCGTCATGCCCGCGCGCACGCACAGTTGCTCCCAGCAGGTGCCCGCAAGTTCCGGAACCGCGACATGGTATGCCTTGGCGAACCGGGCAATGACCCGGCGATAACCGTCCCAGGTCAAGTTGGGATGGATGCGGAGTTGGAACGGCCACTTGCGCGCGCGGTCGCGCAGGAATTCAACGCCGCCGCGCTCGCGCACCAGGTCGTCCGGGCCGATGATAGCAATGTTGAGGGCGTCGGCTCCGACCGCGGCGTTGCGGGCGACGCGATCAAGAGCGTCGCAGAAGAGGCGAAGCTGGTTGCGTGTCCGCAAGGGTCCGGCGAAAACCAGCCAGAGGCCCTGGGCGAGGGTATCGGCCGCCAGCTTGGTGGGTTCGGCGTTTGCGGTCAGGTCCGTGACGAGGGGCGTGACCTGCTTGCCAAGAAGCTCGGTTGCGCGCCTGGCGGCGCTGGAGTTGGCCGCGATGACCCGTGTCGCCCCCTTGAGGGCGCGGCGTTCCAGCGCTTCCTCGAAGATGGCTTCGGGCTGATCGAGCAACTGATCGTTGTCGAGGATGTCAGCGATGCTCAGATTCTCGCAGAGGACCACAACTTCGGTGTCCCCGGGAAGGAGGCCCTGGCGCAGCGAATCTGCGCAATAGGCGGTCACGCCCTGCCGACTGGTCGCGAAGATCTTGCGGAACCGATTGGCCTTTATCCAGATGTCGAGATTGTAGGCGGCCAGCGAGGCGTCGTAGGCATTCGAAGGCAGCGGGGGGGCGGGAATGCGCACGAATTCGGCGTGTTCCAGGGCAACCTGCCCGGCCTTGCCAACCAGATCCTCGACAATGGCGCTGCAACTCTCCTCGTTTGCGCCGGGCGAGGCTCCGATGTGCGGGAGGGCGATGGTGATCGGGTCTTGGCATGCCTGGGCCGAGGCCACCGCCAGAAACAGCAAGGAGCGCGCTTCTTCGCGTGCGCGCGCACTTTCTCCGGGAGAGGGCAGAAGGAAGCACAGGCCTTCCCGGTCGACACCCGCGCTGCCGAGCGTGAAGGGGCGCTGCTGTTCGATGAGCGTTATGGGGTAGGTGAAAAGTTCGTCACCGTCGAGTTCGACATGAACGGTGAGCTCGGCACCGGCGGGTGCGTTCAACTCGAAACGGAAGCCGTGGTGCGGGGGCATCATTCCGTTCGATGCCAGCGCCGGCGAAAATTCATCCGCGGGTCCGGAGGCGAGGATTTCGCGCCCCCGCCTGACCGTCACGTTGGCGACCGAGCCCGGTGCCCAGGGGGCGACAACCCAGCCCGCAAGGCACTTGCCAGGCAGGGCTTCAAAGTCGGACAGGACCTGACTTCGGGGGTCCCCCGCCTGAAAGAAGATGGGCCTTTCCGGCAAGAGGCCATCGGTTCCGGCAATCCGGATCTGGGCCTTGTGAAGCTTGCCGTCGAGCCATCGGTTCGAGATGGCAGCCGAGAATGTCCAGAGGCGACTGTCGTGGTCCTCCTTGTAGGGGGAGGCGTCTTCGTTGTCTTCGGCCCGCTTGAGGGCAATGCCTTGGACGGGGCGGCCATCGAGGAGCAGTTCGGCGACGAGGCTGGCGCTCTTGGGGCCTGCCTGGCGAATGCTTCCGTGCAGGACGTTGTCCTTCACGTCGAGTTCCACGTCGTAGTGGCGAAAGGCCAGTGTCCGCTCGATCCCGTCTGCAGGGTTGGGGCCCGCTCCGATCGTCACCCGATAGTCGCCGTCCTCCAGTTCGGGGTCTTCGATGAAATGGTCAAACGCGGCGCATCTCTCGTTGCCCAGCGTGGCAATTTCCTGGCCATCGAAGGCCAGGTGGAAGGGCGCATCGGGTGTCTTGGCACGCACGACGAAACCGCGGATGCGATCCGAATTGAAGCGATCAAGGCAAAGCGCAAGCTGCTGGGAGGAGGAAATCTCGAACGGGAATTCTCGGGCCAGGACGGTCTGGTGTTGGATCTGCACTTCGAGGAGGAGCGACGCGGTCTCCTCGCCCATCGCTTCGCTGACCGCAGACCAGATCGCTTCGGGGGGCAGTTGGTAGTCGAATTCACCGTCGGGGCCGGTCGTCCCCGAGTGCACCGTTTTTCCGTTCAGGGTGATGGCAAGATCGAAGGTTCCTGCTGCGCCGTTCTCGATCCACGAGGTGCCCGAAACTCCTGCCGGCGAACACGTGCAAATGTCCGCGCAGACTTTGGCGAAAGTGCGCGCACCAAGCTCCAGAAAGACACCGCCATCCGTTTCACAACTCAGCGCAAGTTGGTGCGGCAGGCCGTCCTTGATCGCATGGGGCACGCCAATCGCGAACATGTGGTTGCCATCGCCCTTGCCCGCATCGCGCAAGTCCTCCCGGAATTCGGAGGCCTGCGCCGAGGCAATAACCTTGCCGCCTTCGAGCAGTTCGATCCGGAGCCGGCGACCTGGTTCGGTGCGGGAGACGGCCCAACCACGAATTTCGTTCAGATCGATCACATCAATGCTGTAATCGATCCTGGCCTTTCCGCGGCCTGGCGATTGGGCGTTCGGGCCGCTCTCGTCTTCGATGGCGAAGTGGGCTTCGAAGCCGTTCGTGCATTTCAAGGTGATGTCATGACCGGGCAGCAGATTGTGCTGGCCATCCAGGGCGATATGGAAACCGTGGTCACCCTTGCCCTTGCCAACAAGCTTGAGATCTTCGCGGAACATGTCCGCGCGGGCCGAGCCGATCAGCTTGCCATCCTGAAACAATTCCATTTCAAGGTGTTCGTCGGGCTGACCTTGGTCCCAGATCCATCCGGATATGACTTTGTCATCGGCGCGATCGATATTGTACTGGACGGCGGTGCGATGTCCTGCCTTTCGCTTGCCTCCCGCTGTGCGGGCGGCGCCAAATCCGAACAGGGTATCAATCTTTTTCATCGAAATTCTCATTTGGTAAGGCGTTGCCGAAGGCAGGCAGTGAGGCGGGGCAAGCGGAAGATTCCAAGTAGCGTGGGCATTGCGTCCCTGAGATGAAATTTCGTCAATGTCAGTGCGGAGGCTGGCGGTCGTTTCTGGGAGGGGAAGGTAACTCTTTGGTCGATCAAGGCAATGGCTTGCGCACTTTTCTCCTCCGGTTGCATCGGCGTTTCACCAGAACGGCGCGCCACCGCCTTGATGAGGGGTAGCGTTGTAGCATCGCGTCGACAAATCGTTTGTGTTCATTAAGTTGGGTAGATCAGCTGGAGAGGGCGTGGATGTCCGGGGGGCACGGCCTGTTCCAAAGGCAGGGGGCCTTGATGCAGCTGGCGGGCGCGGTTCGCGTGCGCCTTTTTAGGCGTTTGTCTCACTTTTGAACCGGCCGTCGGAAAGGGCGTACACCTGAATGCGAAAGCGATCTTCGCTTGAGCCCGTACTGGCCTTGTGATTGGTAAGGATTTCAGAAGTCTGGCGGGCGTTGCCAAGGGCTGCAATCGGCCGCATAACGGGCCGGTACTCCTGCGGCCGCAAGCGTATGCGATGCCGCTGCGTCTCGAATGCTGAAGCTATTTTTGGAATAATAAAGTATGCCAGTCAATATTCTCAACAATAAGATTTCCTATTTTCCTGTTCCGAAGACGGCCTGCACTTCGATAAAGTATCTCTTCTATTACGTTGAGAATGGCAAAGATTTTGAAATGACGGAAGTAAATGGGGAGGTGCAACATATACACAACTCCATGTACCCGACGGAATATTTCCAGGTCGTTGATCAGAAAGCTCTCGTGGGGTCGACGCGGATTGCGGTAATTCGTGATCCGGTCGCCCGGATGCTGTCTGCTTTCAGCAATCGCGTAGGCTTCCACAAGGAGTTGTCCGAGGACCGGATCGACATGGAAATGGCTCGGAAGCTAGAGGTGCATCCCAACCCTTCTCCAGACCACTTTTTCAACAATATCGAGAAATTTCGAGCTCTGTCGCCTTCGATCAAGCATCATACGGATATGACGTCGGCATTTCTCGGCTATGATCTTAGTTACTATCACAAGATCTACACGATCAATGAACTCGATGAGCTTGTGGATTTCCTGCAGGGTGAGACGGGCATGGATCTCAAGATGGGACGCGAGCAGACTGGAGGGGCCAAGCTGGCTTTCTCCGACCTTCTCCCGCGCGCGCGCAAGAACCTTCTGCAATATTGCTATGGTGACTACGCTCTGATGCGGGGCTACTATTTGCCGCCGAAGGTTTATTGACCTGCGCGAAAACTGAAGTCTTCGTGCGCGATAGGGTCGGGGCGCCTTGCGTGCAGGCGCCCTCTTGCAGGTGATATGCTGGGCAAACCTTGCGCGATCCACCGGGCACAGGAGGCGCGCGGCAGGACCGTGTCCACGGATGGTATGCGGCTAGGCTGCAGAGCATTTTTTCGGGCGCGGATTGGCGCCGTACTGCGTTGGGTGCACATGAGGATCGTGAAATGAGGTCTTACCGCAAGCTGGCCCGAACAGGCGCACGAAGCCTTTGCATGCTGGGTCTTGTCTGCCTTTCCGGTGGTCCCGCAGGCGCAGGCGCACGAGAGAGCAGAGCGGCTGCCTCGGCTCAAGCCGAGGAGGTTCTTTCCCGCCAGGTGGGTCCATGCATCAACATTGGCGACAAGCTGGATGCGCGCCATGAAGGCGACCTTGCGCCACCTGCGACGGACAAGGATTTCACCGATATCGCCGCAGTTGGTTTCAAGACAGTGCGTCTGCCGGTCATGTGGAGTGCCCATCAGGGCGGCGCGCCGGACTACATGATCGACCCGGCGTTCATGCAAAGGGTAGTCGACGTGGTCGATGCCGCATTGGCGGCCGATCTGCGTGTCATTCTCGATGTCCATCATTTCCATGAGGCCATGCGCGATCCGGCAGGAAGCCGGACGCAGTTCCTTGCGACGTGGACGCAGATTTCGGATCAGTTCGCAGGAGCCCCCCCGCAACTCTGGTTCGAACTTCTCAATGAGCCGCAAGGCAAGCTGACCAACAGGAACATCCCGGCACTCTATGCCCCCGCCATCGATCTGATACGCCAGAAACACCCGGATCGCGTCATCGTGATCGGCGGAGGCTGGTGGAGCAGCGTCGGCCAGTTGAAGACCATTCCCCTCTTCAAGGATCCCGACCTTGTCTACACGTTCCACTACTACGACCCGGTCGCCTTCTCGCAGCAGGGCGCCCCGACCAAGAAGCCGGTGCCGATCGGGGCAACTTTCGGGACGCCTGAGGACTATGCGCACCTGAAGGCAAGCGCCGAGGCGGCGCGGGCCTTTGTGCGGCGAACGGGCAAGCCTTTGTTCCTCGGTGAGTTCGGGGCCTATGGCGTCATCCCGCAGGAGCAGCGCGTGACGTATTACAAGGCAGTGCACGATGCGTTCGAGAATGTCGGGATCGACAGCTGCGCGTGGGGCTACGATAATTCCTATCCGATCCGTGATCCCAAGACGCGTCGGTGGAGCAAGCCGATGTTGCGCGCCTTGGGTCTTTGAGATCTGATTTCGGGGCCGGGGCGGTGTGCGATCCGCCGCCAAAATGCAAAATGCCCTAGGTCTGAGGATGCAGGTCCGCTAGGAAACTTTCATGGAAATCCAGCAATGTGCCATCGAAGGCGTGGCCATAATCACCCCGCGCCAAATTGGCGATGAGCGAGGCTATTTCGCCGAAACGTTCCGGGCCGATCTCTTTGCCGCCTCCTGCGGCGATGCCGTTTTCGTCCAGGATAACGAATCGCTCAGCGCAAAGGCCGGTACGATACGCGGCCTCCACTTCCAGAGCGCGCCGCACGTCCAGGGCAAGCTCGTGCGCTGCACGGCGGGATCGCTCTTCGACGTGGCGGTGGACATTCGGGTGGGCTCGCCCACTTATGGCCAGTGGGTGGGAGAGACGCTGAGCCCGCAGAACGGCAAGCAGCTGTGGGTTCCGCCCGGCTTTGCCCACGGCTTCTGTTCGCTCGAGCCCGACACGGTCATCTGCTACAAGGTCACCGGCTACTACAGCGCCGAATGCGACAAGGGCCTCGCCTTCGATGACCCCGAGATCGCCATTGCCTGGCCCGACGTGGCCGACCGTGAGACGCTCTCGGGCAAGGACCGGGTGCAGCCTTCGCTGGCGCAACTGCCCACCTATTTCCAGTACGAAGGGGCCTGATCCCATGCGTGTGATCGTGACCGGCGGCGCTGGCTTCATCGGCTCGGCGCTGGTGCGCCATCTCGTGCTCGACAAGGGCTACGAGGTTCTCACCATCGATGCCCTGACTTACGCGGGCTGCGAGGCTTCGCTTAAGGCAGTCGAAGGCAACGCACGGCACCGTTTCCTGAAAGCCGATATCCGCGACCGCGCGGCGATGGACGCGGCCATCGGCGAATTTCAGCCCCAGCGCATCATGCACCTTGCGGCCGAGAGCCATGTCGATCGCTCGATCACCGAGGCTGCCGACTTCATCCACACCAACGTGGTGGGCACCTTCACGCTTCTGGAAGCGGCGCGAACCTACTGGAACACGCTGGAAGGCAAAGCCAAGGAGGCCTTCCGCTTTCTGCATGTGTCGACCGACGAGGTCTACGGTTCGCTGGGCGAAGAAGGGCTCTTCACCGAGACCACGCCCTACGATCCCAGTTCGCCCTATTCGGCGTCCAAGGCGGCCTCGGACCACCTCGCCAAGGCCTGGAAGCGTACCTACGGCCTGCCGGTGGTGGTGTCGAACTGCTCGAACAACTACGGCCCCTACCACTTTCCCGAAAAGCTGATCCCGCTCACGATCCTGAACGCGCTCGCGGGCAAACCGCTGCCGGTCTACGGCAAGGGCGAAAACGTGCGCGACTGGCTCTTCGTCGAGGATCACGCCCGCGCCCTCGACCTCATTGTCGCCACGGGCCGGGTGGGTGAGACCTACAACGTGGGCGGGCGCAACGAGCGGCGCAACATCGATGTCGTGCGCACGATCTGCCGCGAACTTGACCGACTGGTGCCCACCGATACTCCGCGCGAATCCTTGATCACGTTCGTGGCCGACCGTCCCGGACACGACGCGCGCTATGCGATCGATGCGACCAGGCTGGAGGACGAACTGGGCTGGAAAGCGCAGGAAAACTTCGACAGCGGCATTGCCCGGACGGTGCGCTGGTACCTCGAGAACGAGTGGTGGTGGGCCCCCTTGCGCGCTCGCTACGACGGCGAGCGCCTCGGCCTGAGCCCGAACGAAAGCAAGCAGACAGCATGAAGATCGCAGTCACCGGCAGGACCGGACAGGTCGTGACCAGCCTGATCGAACGGGCCTCTGTGCGCGGGCATGAGATCCTTGCGCTCGGGCGGCCGGAACTGGACCTCACCGACACGGCCTCCATCGCAGCGGCGCTGGAAGCCGCCGCTGCCGACGTGATCGTGTCGGCGGCGGCCTATACGGCGGTCGACAAGGCCGAGAGCGAGCCCGACCTGGCCGACACCGTCAACGCGCGCGGGGCAGGGGCCATTGCGGCGGTGGCCGAAACGCTGGGTGTGCCGTTGGTCCACCTCTCCACCGATTACGTCTTCGACGGTACGGGGGAACGTGCCTGGACCGAGGACGATCCGACCGGTCCGACGGGCGTTTACGGCGCCTCGAAACTCGCCGGCGAGCAGGCGGTGCTCGCCGCACATGCGGGCAACAGCGCGATCCTGCGCACGGCCTGGGTCTACAGCCCCTTCGGCGCCAACTTCGTGAAGACGATGCTTCGTCTTGCCGAAACCCGCGATACGCTGGGCGTGGTGGGCGACCAGCGCGGCAATCCGACGAGCGCGCTCGATATTGCCGAGGGCGTCCTCCAGGTGGCCGAGAACCTCGTGGGCAACAGCGATCCGGCCTTGCGCGGTGTGTTTCACATGACAGCTGCGGGCGAGGCCAGTTGGGCCGAATTCGCCGAGGCTATTTTCGCTGCCAGCGCGCGCCATGGTGGGCCCGCGGCACACGTGAATGCCATCACCACGGCCGACTACCCCACGCCTGCACGCCGTCCTGCCAATTCACGGCTCGACTGCGGCAAGCTCGCGCGGACCCATGGCGTGGCCTTGCCCGCCTGGCGCGATGCGCTTGGGCCCATCGTCGTCCGGCTTCTGGCCGAGGCTGATTGAGCGGGCTCTGGATTATAGAAAATGACCAAGTTCGGGAAGGTTACCCCATGAAAGGCATCATTCTGGCTGGAGGCTCCGGCTCGCGTCTCTACCCGATGACACTGGCGTCCTCGAAGCAGATCATGCCGATCTATGACAAGCCGATGATCTACTATCCGCTGAGCACGCTGATGCTGGCGGGTATCCGCGAAGTGCTGATCATCTCGACCCCGCGCGACCTGCCCGCCTTTCGCGAACTGCTGGGCGACGGTTCGCAGTGGGGCATGACGCTGGAATACGCCGAACAGCCGAGCCCCGACGGGCTGGCGCAGGCCTATGTCATTGGGGCCGACTTCATTGCGGGGCAGCCCTCTGCGCTGATCCTGGGCGACAATATCTTCTACGGCCACGGCCTGCCCGAGATCATGACCAAGGCACAGGAAAAGACGGTCGGCGCCAGCGTATTTGCCTATCATGTGACCGACCCCGAACGCTACGGCGTGGTCGATTTCGATACCGAGATGCGGGCGCTTTCAATCGAAGAAAAGCCTGCCGAGCCCAAGAGCAACTGGGCGGTGACAGGCCTCTACTTCTACGATGCCCAAGTCGTCGACATCGCGGCCAACCTGACGCCTTCGGCGCGCGGCGAACTTGAAATCACTGACGTCAACAAGGCCTACCTCGAGCGCGGCGAGCTTTCGGTCGCGATCATGGGGCGCGGTTACGCCTGGCTCGACACCGGCACACCCGACAGTCTGCTGGATGCCGCCGATTTCGTGCGGGTGCTGGAAAAGCGGCAGGGCTTCAAGATCGCGGCACCTGAGGAAATCGCGTTCCGCAAGGGCTTCATCGGCGCGGTGGAGCTGGAAGCGGCAATCGCGAAACTCGGCAAGTCGGACTATGGCCACTACTTGAAGAACCTGCTGCGCTGACGCGCGCGGCGGGGGCGGCCAGGGAATGTGAACGGCCCGAGCAAGGCATGGCCCTTATTTAACATAAGAAATATTATCGCCTTAAGGTTAGGGGCCGCCGAGTGCCAGATAATAGCGGGTGTAGCGCAGTTCCCCTTCCCGGCGCAGCGCACCCAGTGCGACAAGTTCGGCGAGGTCGCGGGTCGCGGTGGCCGAGAGTGCGCCCGTGATCGTGCGGTAGTTCGCCGCGCTCAGCCCCCCGTCGAAGCCGTCGGGTCCTTGCGCGAACATGCGCAGCAAGGCCTTCTCCTGCCGTTCGTTGATTGCGCCGCGCAGGCGGTCGAACAGGCGCGTCTTGGCGATCAGGAAGGTGACGTGCTCCCGGCTTCGTGCCTGTGCGGCAAGCGCCGTGTCGGCAAACCAGGCCAGCCAGGCATCCACCGCGTTGGAGCGGCTCGCGCGGTGCAACTCCTCGTAATAGGCCTTGCGGCGGCGCTGGATGGTTTCGGCAAGCGCGGTAATGGCGGGGGCATCGAGCGACTGCGCCAGCGCCTTCTCCGCAAGCGCCCGGCCGATACGGCCATTGCCGTCCTCGAAGGGGTGGATCGTTTCGAACCAGAGATGGACGAGCCCAGCGCGCACCAATGCCCCCTTGCGCGTGGGGCCTGCGGGGGCGGTCTCGTTGAACCAGGCGATTAGCCGGTCCATCTCGCCGGGAACCTGCGCGGAAGGCGGCGCCTCGAAATGGACCCTGGGGGCATGCAGCGCGCCCGAGACGATCTGCATCGGGTCGGCATGGCTACGGTAGCTGCCGATGGCGTCGAGGTCGCGCCGTCCGTTCATCAGCATGGCGTGCCAGCGCAGCAGCATCGCTTCGCTCAGCGGTTCGGCATAGGTGCGGTAGAGGTCCGCCATGAGCTCGGCGGCCCCGGCCTCGGCTGCATTGGCCCGGCGGGTGTCGGCCTTGATGCCCAGATGCCGGGCCACCGAGGACTGCACGCTCGCCCGGTCGAGCACTTCGCCTTCGATGGCCGAGCTGTCGACTGCCTCCTGCGCTATCATCGCGATGGTCAGTTGCTCGCGCTCCTGCGGGGCGAGATGGGTCATGGCTCCCACAACCACCCCGGCCCCTTTGAGGAAGCGGTCCTCCGCCTCGCGCAGCGCGGCGGGATCGTACGTGAAGTCGGGCCAGTCGGGCTGTTGCCAGTTCCAGTGCATGATCGAAGGAATGCTCTTCTATAGATCATCATTCAAGCAAATATGATCTATAGCCTGGCGGTTATCGATCATCGAGCCCGATGCCCGGCCCCGAAATGCCCGTGACTTGAAGGGCGTGAGTAAGGTCCTTCCGCAAGCACGCAATCTTCGGGACTGGAAACGAATGAAAATTCCCTTTACCCTCCTGCCGCCCCCTTCCCCCGCATGCCAGGAGACATCATTCATGCGTCGCAAACTTCGCGCAGGCGTTACCACGGCGGCGGCCGTTCTTGCCTTCATGCTCTGCCAGAACGCTTCGGCCCGCGATGTTGCGATGCCCTCGATCTCGGCCGAGAACGCGAAGCTCGCGCCGCTGCCCGAGACGATCCCGAGCAGCCTGCCGCGCAGCGCGCGCCCGCTGCATTACACGATCCAACTGGTACCAGACGCGGCCTCGCTTTCCTTCGGCGCGAGCGTGGGCATCGATCTCCAGGTGTTCGAGGCGACGCCCTCGCTCACGCTCAACGGCAACGGGCTGACCGTCACCGCAGCCACCCTCCTCCCCGAAGGCGGCGGCGCGCCGATCACGCTGACGCCGAGCGCCGATGCCGAGGCGCAGACCCTCACCTTCGCTGCGCCTGAGACGATTGCCGCCGGGCGCTACCGCCTTGATATCGCCTATACCGGCCCTATCGGAACGCAGGCGGCAGGGCTTTTCGCGCTCGACTACCCCGATCCTGCTACCGGCAAGGACGTGCGCGGCCTCTTCACCCAGTTCGAGGCGCCGGATGCGCGCCGCTTCGTGCCCAGCTTCGATGAACCCAGCTACAAGGCGACCTTCGATCTGAGCGCCGTGGTGCCCACAAGCGACATGGCCATCGGCAACATGCCGGTTGCCAGGAGCGAGGACCTGGGCAACGGTACCAAGCGCGTGACTTTCGAAACCACGCCGCGCATGAGCAGCTACCTGCTCTTCTTTGCCAGCGGCGATTTTGAACGCTCGGCGATCACGGCGGCCGACGGGGTCGAGACCGGCATTGTCGGGCCCACGGGCACCGGCGCGCAGATGACCTACGCGCGCGACTCGATGGCCGAACTGCTCCCCTACTTCGACGACTACTTCGGCGTGCGCTTCCCCCTGCCCAAGCTCGACAACGTCGCCGCGCCGGGTGCCTCGCAGTTCTTCAGCGCGATGGAGAACTGGGGCGCGATCATGACCTTCCAGCGCCTCCTCCTGCTTGATCCCAAGCTGACCAGCCCCGGGCTCAAGCAGGGCATCTACAGCGTCGAGGCGCACGAGATGGCGCACCAGTGGTTCGGCGATCTCGTCACCATGGGATGGTGGGACGACCTGTGGCTGAACGAGGGCTTTGCCAGCTGGATGGCGGCCAAGGCGACCGACCACTTCAACCCGAAGTGGAACTGGCTCCTGGGCCAGATCGACGGGCGCGAGGGCGCGATGTCGCAGGACGCGCTCGCCACCACGCACCCGGTCGTCCAGCACGTGCGCACCGTCGCGGAAATGGAGCAGGCCTTCGACGGGATCACCTACCAGAAGGGCCAGGCGGTCATCACCATGCTCGAACACTACGCCGGGCCGGACACCTGGCGCGATGGCCTGCGCCGCTACATGAAGGCGCATGCCTTCGCGAACACGCAGAGCAAGGATCTGTGGAGCGCTATTGAACAGGCCGGCGGCACGGACATCAACCGCATCGCCCAGGCCTTCACCACGCAACCCGGGGTTCCGCTGGTGCGGGTGACTTCAGCGACATGCGCGGCGGGCAAGACCACGCTCGAGCTCGCCCAGGGCGAATTCTCGCTTGAGGATACCAGCGGCACGAGCGCGCAGACCTGGCCGATCCCGCTGCTCCTGAGCGCGGGCGAAGGCGAGCCGGTGCAGCACCTGATGACCGGCAAGACCGACCGGGTGACGATCGCAGGCTGCGGCCCGGCTCTCGTCAACTCGGGGCAGCTGGGATATTACCGCACGCTTTATGGCGCACAGGCTCTGGGCGGTGTTCTGGACGGCTTTGCAGGCCTGTCGGCCATCGACCAGTACGGCCTCGTGCGCGACAATCTCGCGCTTGCGATGGCGGGCTACCAGGACCTTGCGGTGGGCATGGACTTCATCGCGGCGGTTCCGGCCGACAGCGATCCGGTGCTGGCGGGCAATGTCGCCAGCCTCTATGCCGCGCTCCATGAAATCCTCGAGGAGGACGGCGCCAAGGCGCAGCTGCGCGACCTGGCTTCGGCGACCTACGGGCCGCGCCTGGCCGCGCTTGGCTTCGAGGCGCGCGAGGGCGAGGACCTGACCGATACCGCGCTTCGCTCCGAACTCATCCGCGACCTTGGCGGCATGGGCGATCCGGCTGTCGTAACAGAGGCGCGCAGCCGCTTCCAGGCGCTTGCCACCAATCCCGATGCCCTTGACGGTCCGCTCAAGTCGACCTGGCTGGCCGTGGCCGCCGCGAACGCCTCGCCCGAGGATTGGGACCTGATGAAGTCGCTCGCCGAAAAGGCAAATTCCATCGTCGAGCGGCAGCTGTACTACGCCGCGCTTGGCGAGGCGAAGGATGAGGCCCTGGCGCAAAGGACGCTGGACCTTGCCATTTCGGGCACGCCCGATGCCACCAGCGGCGCGCAGATGATCGTGGCCGTGGCCGGGCTGCACCCCGACCTCGCCTGGAGCTTCGTGCGCGGCCATGAAGACGCGGTCGAAACGCTGGTCTCCAGCTCGGGCCGTGCGCGCTTCCAGGCGCGTCTGGTGCGCGCCAGCACCAATCCCGAGATGGTCGGCACACTGGAGGACTACATCGCCGGGATCCCGGCGGATCAGGCCAAGCCGGTGAGCGAGGCGCTTGCCCGCCTCAAGGTGCGCCTGCGCGACCGTCCGCGCCAGCGCGCCCAGATCGCGGCCTGGCTCCAGGCCCGTTAAGAGCGATCCGCGCGGCCCGTTCGTTTATTCGACGGGCCGCGCTTCGTCCAGGAGGTCGGCCTTCCCGCCTCGGGTTGCGGCCCGTTCGGCCTCGACCATGTCCCGGATCTCGTCGGTGGGGCGCACGTCCTCGGCCTGTGCGCGCACCTGCGAGGATGCCCGCGGCTTTGCTGCGGCCTCGGGCGCGGCGGGGGCCGGACCTTGCGGGAGCGGCACGGCGGCCGAGCGGGGATCGAAGCGCAGGCGGTAGATCGGCTCGGGCAGACCAAACCCAGCATCTTCCAGCGCCGTCTTCACCGCCACGATGGCCAAGCTCTGCGCCTTGTACCAATCGCTTTCGTCCTGGTCGATCCAGCCCAGGAAGCGGAGCACGACGTTGGAATCGCCCACCTCCAGCACGCGGGCCTCGGGGCCCGGATCGTCCAGCACGAAGGGCAGGCTGCCGAGCGTGTCGCGGCCGAGCCTGCGGGCGGCGAGCGCATCGTCGTCGGCATCAACGCCCAGATCGAACTGGAAGCGCCGCTGCGGGTTGCGGGTGTAGTTGAGGATCACCGCCTTGAAGACCTGCGAATTGGGGATGCGCAGGTGGTTGCCTTCCAGCGTCATCAGGATCGTCGCGCGACTGGTGAGGCGGATGACCCGGCCCTCGTAGCTGTCGATGACCACATGGTCGTTGGGAAGGAAAGGCTGGCGCACGCTGAGCATGAGCGAAGCAACGTAGTTCTCGATCGTGTCGCGCAAGGCAAATCCCAGCGCGAGTCCCAGCAGGCCCGCCCCGCCGAGCACCGCGCCCAGCAGGGTCTCCGCGCCAATCAGGTTGAGCCCGACGATCAGACCCGCAACGACAAAGACGAAGCGGATGGCACTCGCAATCAGTTCAGCGAGGAAACTGTTGGGGGCGACGCGGTGCCAGATCCCGGTCAGTCCGGCGAGGGCATAGCCGACAAGGCCGATCCCGAAGGCGACGGCCACCGCGATCCCGACAAGGGGAAGGACCCGCACAAACTGTTCGAGACGCCCCTGAAGCGATCCCAGCGTATCGGCGCTGGCGGCCAGCGAAAGGTCACGCTGGAGCGCGCTGTCGACGGTCACCACGCCCGAAACGCGCCGGGCGATGCCTTCGGCGCGCGCGATGTCGGAGGTTTCGGGCACGGTTCCTGTCAGGCTCACCACGCCCTGGCGCACCGTCACCTTTACATCGCGGAAGGCGGGCAATTCGGAGAAGATGCCGCGAATGCGCATGGCCATGCGGGTGTCGGCGCCCTCGTCCTGCTCGTCGGAGATGACCTGCTCTGTGCCTGGCGCGTTCTCGCCCTCGGCCTCTGCGACCTGCGTGCCAAGGGCGGCGTCCAACTGCGCGAACGCTGGCCCGGGAGCGGTAGCGACGAACGCGAGAAACAGCGCCGCGACGCGCAGGAGGCGCGCACGTCGCCAAGCCGTACAGGCGAACGCAAGGGAGAACTGGTGAAGCATCGCGGGGAGGATCGCACCACGCCGCCGATCCGGCAACCACGGCTCGGACCTCGAAAGTTTCCGCGAGGAAACGCAGCGGCGCATCAGGCCCCCGCCCCGAGGCGTCGGCGCAGGAAAGCCAGGACCAGCGCCTCTTCGGAGTCGAGATGGCCGGGGTCTTCCACCAACTCGGCGGCGATGCTGTCGAGCGCCGCCTCGGTCAGTTCGCGCGAGAGATAGGCCTCGAAGACTTCGGGGTGGATGTAGCACTTGCGGCAGACGGCGGGCGTATTGCCAAGCCGCGCGGCGACACCTTCGATGGCCTCGCGGATATTGCGCTTGGCCGCCGCGTCGCTGTCGAAGAGTTCGTATTCGCTGAGCGCGATGGCGGCGAGGACAGTGCCGCTCCAGGTGCGGAAATCCTTGGCGGTGATGTCGCGTCCGGAAATATCGCGCAGGTACGCGTTGATGTCGCTGGAGCTGACCTCCCGGCGTTCGCCATCCTCGTCCAGGTACTGGAAGAGATGCTGGCCGGGCAGTTCCTGCATGGCCTTGACGATCCGCGCCACGCGCCGGTCGGTGACCTTGAGGCGCCAGCTCCGCCCGCTCTTGCCCTTGAAATCGAAGCGCAGTTTCGATTTCTCCACCGAGACGTGCCGGCAGCGCAAGGTGGTGAGGCCGTAGCTCTTGTTGCGCCGCGCATAGTCGGAGTTGCCCACCCGGATCATCGTGGTTTCCAGAAGCCGCACGACGGTTGCCAGCACCTTCTCGCGCGGGAGGCCCTGGCGGCGCATGTGCCGGGAAACTTCCTCGCGGATCGTGGGCAGGCTGGCCGCAAAGTCGAGCATGCGCTCGTACTTGATCGTCTCGCGCCATTCGCGAAAGCGCGGGTGATACCGGTACTGGCGCCGCCCGGCCGCGTCCTTGCCCGTCGCCAGGATATGGGCGTTGGCTGCTGGCGCAAACCAGGCCTCGGTATAGGCGGGTGGCAGGGCAATGGCGTCGAGCCGCGTGATCGTCGCGCGGTCGCGGATGCGTTTCCTGTGCGTGTCGTAGTAGCCAAAGCCGTGCTTCAGCGCCCGGCGCGTGAAGCCGGGACTGGAGGGATCGACATGCACGAGCCCGATGTCCCCGTCGATCTTCGGGTCGTTCTCCTGGTCGAGGGTCTTGCGGGTTTCCTCGGGTATCGCCAGCACGTGGGTCTCGGCCTCCTTGCCGGTCGCGGGGATGTGATCTCCTGCTAACGCGCAGCCCCGCCCTCTGGGTTCCCGGCGCAGGATCGAACAGTCTGGAATGGCTCCAAAAGTGCAAATAAACGTTCACTTATGAACAGTTTATGAGAAACTATGAAAAGTTCCCGTCTCTTTAAAATAAAGGTGTGATCCCTATATTGAGGGCATGGCAGAACTGAAATCGAAACTTGATCGCCGGGCCCTTGTTCGCTCCGGCGGCGCGGTCGCATTGGGCGCATTCCTGTTCCGATCTTCCGCGTTTACTTCCGATCCGGCCGCCCGTGCCACTCCCTCTGCGCGCGCCGCAGCGCCCGGTGCACAGGCAGCCAAGGTGGCCGCGCGCGCGGCACCCGATCCTGTCGAGTTCCCGGTGAACCGGGGCCTCCTGGAGCGGGCGCGGCAGGCGATGGAGACCCACGCCTCTTCGCTGCGCCGCCGGGACCGGATTGCGCTGATCGACTTTTCCGAGGCCTCCTCGGAGCGCCGCATGCACCTGCTCGACCTCGAGGCGGGCAAGGCGACCCAGCTCCTTGTCTCGCACGGCTCCGGGTCCGACCCGGCCCATACCGGCTTCGTACAGAGCTTTTCCAACGCGGTGGGCTCGAACGCGTCGAGCCGGGGGGCCTATGTCACCTCCAACTACTACGTAGGCAAGCATGGCCGCTCGCAGCGCCTCAGCGGCCTTGATGCGACGAACGACAACGCGCTTCAGCGCGCCATCGTGCTGCACAGCGCCTGGTACGCCAACCCGGACATGCTGCGCACACACGGCATGCTCGGCCGCAGCCAGGGGTGCTTTGCGGTGGGCGAGAAGGAACTCGACGATGTCTTCGCGTTCCTGGGCGAAGGCCGGATGATCTACGCCGACCGGGCCTGAGCGCACTTGTGTGCGCAACCTTTGCATCCGGGCGCGGTTAGTCCTCCCTGATGAATAGGGAGAAATGCGTGCAAATTGCGAGAACCGGAATCCTGCCCCTGATCGGTGCGGCTGCGCTGGCGGGGTGCTCAGGCTCTTCGGAAGCCGAGGGGGAGGCGCGCTGGACGTCCGGATCGATCGAGGAGCTGCGCGAAGCCATCGGGGAACGGGCCGAACATGGCCTTGACCATGTGCGCTTCGAGGTGCCCGAGGACGCCGGATCGGCGGCGGGCCAGACGGCGATGACGAAGGCCGCGCTCCTCTACGCCAGCGCGCTTGCCCGGGGCGCCAGCGATCCCGGTGAACTCTACGAGGTCTACACGGTGCCACGCAACGATCCCGACCTGAAGGCTGGGCTGGCGAAGGCGTTGGCGCAAGGGGACGTGGACGACTGGCTGAACAGCCTTGCGCCCCACGATGGGGCGTACGAAGCGCTCTCGAAGGCCTATCTCGCGCTCGCGGATAAGAAGGCGGCCCCCTCGCCCGAGATCCCTGTGCCCGAGGAACCGCTCGAAGCCGGTGACGAGGACCCGCGCGTTCCCGCCATTGCCCGCCAGCTGGCGGCTTCGGGGTATCTTTCGAGCGCAGCGGGCCGTGCGGCCGGGCAGCGCTACAGCGAGGAGATGGTCGCGGCGGTCAAGCGCATGCAGGCCGACTACGGCATCGATCCCGATGGCATCATCGGCAAGGACGCGCTGGAAATCCTGAACTTTTCCGATGCGGACCGCGCCCGCGCGCTGGCCGTCGCGATGGAACGGCTGCGCTGGCTCGAACGCAAGGCGCCGGACACCCGCATCGACGTCAACACCGCGACCGGGCGCCTGACCTACTGGCGCGAGGGCAAGGTGGCCGACCGCCGCAAGGCCGTGGTCGGCGAGCCGGGCCACGAGACGCCCCAGCTGGGCTCGCCCATCTATCGCCTCGTTGCCAACCCGACCTGGACCGTGCCCCGCTCGATCGAGGAAAACGAGCTGGCGGGCAAGGGCGCGGCGTACCTGCGCGCCAACAACATGGCGCGAAAGGATGGCTGGATCGTCCAGCAGTCCGGCCCCGAAAACTCGCTCGGTCTCGTCAAGTTCGACATGAAGAACGACCACGCGATCTACCTCCACGACACACCCGCCAAGGCGCTGTTCGACGAGGTTCAGCGCCAGCGCAGTCACGGCTGTGTGCGGGTAGAGGACGCGCTGGGCTTTGCCGCGCTGATCGCCAGCCACGCCGGGCTGAGCGAGGAATGGACCGCCGCGCGCGAGACCGGCGAGGAAACCTTCGTGGCGCTTCCGCGCGAGATCCCGGTCCGTCTGCTCTACCAGACGGTTGTCCTGGATGAGGAAGGCACGCCCTCTGTCCACGCCGATCCCTACGACTGGGATACGCGCGTCGCCCGCAAGCTGGGCTTTGACGAACGCGCGCGCCACGTGCTGAAGGCGGGCGCGCAGGACGTCGGACCCTGAAAACCGCTCGGCCCCGTCCGCTTGTCAGCGGCGGGGCCGGGACTTCAATCGAGGGAAGCGCGCAGTTCCTCCTCGGCGGCGGTCGCCTCGAGGATCAGGCGGCGC
This sequence comes from Novosphingobium profundi, assembly GCF_020524485.1. Classification (GTDB taxonomy): domain Bacteria; phylum Pseudomonadota; class Alphaproteobacteria; order Sphingomonadales; family Sphingomonadaceae; genus Novosphingobium; species Novosphingobium profundi_A. The sequence continues at coordinate 60,434 of NZ_JAIVLF010000009.1, forward strand.
AGTTCCTTGGCGGTGTCTTCCAGCAGGCCTGCACTCAGCTCACGCTCGCCGTTGGCGAAACGGCGAATGGCGCGCTCGTCAATCCCGATGCGGCGCGAGAAGGCCGCCGGGCCGCCGAAGATCTGGACGCAGTGAGCGAAGTGCTCGCGCTTTGCGTGGTCTGAAGATGCTGTCATGGTATCCGCCTGTTGCTGGGTTTCCCTCGCCATAGGGAACCACACGCCAGAGGCAAGCGCCCTCCTCCCGCGTCACACGGATCCGCTGGCCGCCTTCACTGATAGCGCAGCCGGTTCTCGAACCCTTCGTTGGCCTTGGTCATCTTGGCAATCTTGCGCAAGGTCGCGCGGATGTGGCGTTCGACCCGGCGATCGTCGTGAATGCCGGTGATGCGATAGTCGTCCTGATCGAGCATACGCTTGATCGCGCTCGCAAAAGTGGCTTGATCCTCCAGGGAAGCCGACATCTTCAGGCGGCGACAGGCCCATTCTTCGGCCGCCGCCTTGTCGTAGTCGTCCTCCGACCCATAGCCGCGCCGGTCGGCGGCGGCCTGGTCGCGGCCTGCGGCCTCGATGCGCGCCTCCAGCCATTTGGAGACCAGTTCGCTATCCCAGGGTTTTGACGCTTCGCTCATGGCGGCCTTCCTGAGCCATGCGCCCGGGCGAGGCAAGCCCGGCGTCCCGATCCCGGGAAGATCACTCCCCCGGATCGAGACGACAGGCGCACGATCTGGGCAGGCTCAGGCGGCGAGGCCCGGGCGATAGCCCTCCTGCGCCACCTTGGAAAACGGCCATCCGCTGACCGTGGCGCGCAGCGTGGTCTGGACGTGCCGTTCGACCGTGGGGCGGTTCGAGCCGCCCGCAGGTTCGCCCCAGATGACGCTCAGCTCCGAGCCTTTCGCAGCGACCTCCTCGTCCACCACGGCCAGCGCCACCCAGGCCCCGTCCGGCGCAATGAAGGAGGTGTAGGTCGAGACCCCCACTTCGTTGTCGTGCGTGTCGAGCACGACGTCATAGGGGTAGGCCGCGTAGTGCGCGGTCGGCACTTCCATGGCCTTGGCGTTCTGGCCCGGGCTCATCTGGCTGGCGTAGACCTTGGCCGCATCCTCGCTGTCGAGGACAAGCGAGACCTTCTTGCGGTGCTTCTGGGAGGCCTTTTCTTCCAGCGCCTTGCGGCCCACGAAATCATGGTCGAAGCGGATGAGGCGGCCATAGTCCACTTCCCAGGGGGTGAAGTAGTAGTCCTCGATCGCATCGGAGACGAAACTTCCGCCGAGCGCCGCAATCGCGTCGAAACTGGTCGCGGGCAGCCACTCGCGGTAGGCGCGCATCTCCTCGCCCGAATAGATCGCGGGAAGCGGGCACGGCAGCCACCCGGAATCGACCGCCGCGCTCGAATAGGCGCGCGCGCCGACCTGGCGCAGGCCGAATTCCTCGCCCGCCTCCAGGATCGTGCCCTTGATCTCGTCATAGAGCTCCCAGGGGCCCCAGAACTCCAGCCCCGGCGCGCCGCCCATGCCATGGCGCAGCGAACGGAACGTGCGCCCGGAAACCGAGAGATGCCCCATCTGGAAGAAGCGGGGCTGGTCGATCGGACCGCCGTTCAGCTTTTCCAGCAGCGCCCAGGCCTTGGGGCCTTGAAGCTCGAAGCGGAAGGTCTTGCGCGGCTTGGCGTTCTGAAGCGTGCGCTCGTCGCGGTCGCAGCGCACGTCGAAACCCGAGGTCGCGGCCTGGTACTCCACCCAGTTGGCGACCGTCGGGCGGCCCACGATGTTCACCAGGTGCTCGCCCAGTCCGAAGATGATCATGTCGCCGATGAGGAAGCCGTTTTCGGCGCAGGCGATGAACTGCTTGGCCTTGCCATCGCCGAAGTTCGAGAAAGTGTTGACCGCAAGGCTGGAGACAAAGGCCATGACATCGGGGCCTTCCACGTAGAGGTCGGTCATGTGGAACGACTGGTCCATGAGCGCCACGCCTTCGCGCCAGGCGCGCTGCTCCTCGCGCCAGTTGGAAAACTCGGCGGGTATCGGGAACTGGTAGGGACCGGTCTGCGAATTGCGCATCATCTGCAGGGCGCCACCGAAGTGGTCGATCTTGGCTTGAAGCGATGGAAACTGCATTTTCAGGCTCTCCTTGATGGTTTTGAGCCTTTCTCGCCGTTCGCGAAGCGCGGTTCTTGACCGCAGGCGACGCCGCGTTGCCCCTATGCGACATCGCGCGACGGGCCGGGGTTGCGATGGGCCGAGCCTGCCCCGGCTTTTGCCCGCCGACACAGGGTGATAGCCTTGCCGAAAAGCTGGAACGCACGTCCAAGAGCCCGCGTTCAGGCCTTGAGAACGAAAGACATTTTGGGAGCACGCCTGTGTACTGCAGATCCGGACAGGAGTTTTCGACCGAGCATGTCGCCCCTCCCCTGCGCACCCGGCGCTGGTCGGAGTTCGGGAGCGAGACGCTTTCGGAAATGACTGTGCGTGCGCGCAGTGACAGCGGCCTTCGCGCCCATATCCATCGCCGCAACCTGGGCCCGCTCGGCTTTGTCGTGGTCACGAGCAGCGCGGCCGAGGCCAGTTCCTCGGCGGCCTGCCCTGGCCCCTGGGCGCGCGAGGCCGACGACTGCCTCATGCTTACCGTCCTCGACCATGGCCGCTCTTCGCTGAGCCAGTCGCGCTGGTCGGCCGACCTGGAGGCTGGCGACATTGTCATCCGCGATCTCAACAAGCCCTGGATCAGCCGTTCGGACGCGGACGTGGGGCTCATTCTCATCAAGATCCCCTACAGCGTGGCGGCCCGCAGCCACCCCGATCCCGAGCGATTGGTCGGGCGGCACCTTTCGGCGGCCGATCCGCGCGTGGCCTTTGCCTCGGACGTCATCCGGGCCAGCAAGCGCGCGCTCCAGGCGGTGGACGAGGAAAGCTGGAACGCCCGGCTCGGACCCGTGCTGGAAAGCGTGTTTCACATGATCTGCCATGACGGTCCGGTTCCCCTGGGCGGAGAGGCTTGCGGCAGCCACCGTTCGCTTCATCGGGCGGCGAGCGGCTTCATCGCGCGCAACCTCGCCGATCCGGACCTGAGCGTAGGCGGTGTCGCGCAAGCCCTGGGTGTCAGCGTGCGCCACCTCCAGCGCGCCTTTCTCGACACCGGCGCATCGCCGCGCGAGTTCATCCTCCAGCAAAGGCTGGCCGAGGCTGCGCGGCTCCTAGGCCGCAACCAGGGCGCCCAACGCAGGCGGATCACCGACATCGCCTTTTCGCTCGGCTTTGGCGATGCCAGCCATTTCACCCGCGCCTTTACCCGGCACTTCGGCACGCCGCCCAGCGCCTACCGCAGCGATGCGGCCTGACGCGCCGGCCGCCCCCGGGTACAGGGTTAAACTTCGCACAAGTCACGGTTTTTACGCAGACTTGTAGAGGCAAGTATTGCACGCCCCTCTGAATTGATGAAAAGAAAACTCCGACATATTACGGGGCGGATTCATGAAGTTGAAGAATGTTTTGGCGTGCACCACCATCGCCGGTCTCCTATCGGCCTGCGGCGGGGGCGGTAGCAGCGGCGGCGCCATCGGCAGCGTGCCCCCCGCGCCGACGCCCACCAATTCGTCCCTTGCCGATCTGCGCTATGACCAGAGCTTCGCGAACGACGCCGCCGGAATTTCGGCGGTCTGGGACCAGACGACCGGCACCGGGATCAGCAGCCGTCCCGAGGCGGTGAGCCTGGCCATCTCCTACGATGCGGACACGAATGGCTATACCATCTCGGCCTATGACGTCGTACGCACGTTCCTCCCGTCCGACATTCAAACGACCAGCGAGAACGATACGGTCTACCTTGTCGACGATACGCGGCTGACCTTGATCTCCAAGGGCTATGCTGGTGACCTCACGACGAATTACGTCCGCATGGGCCTGCTTCAGGATAACCGCATCGAGGGATCGCTCCAGTCGTCCGATCTGACCAGCTTCACCTACGGCTTGCCGACCCGCGCGGCGGCGACACCGCGCAGCGGCAGCGCCGCCTATGCAACGCAGGCCTTCGGGGCTGCCACGGCTCCGGGCGAAGAGCCCAAGGCCTTCATGGGGGCTGGCCAGATCGATTTCGATTTCGCTGAAGGCATCTTCAGCGGCCATAGCTACCTCAACGAATACGGTCTCGTGAGCGGTTCCCAGATCTCGGGCGGAGGGATCGAACTCACGACCCTGGGGCAGATCTCGTCCCAGGATGCCTCGCTTACCGGCACGGCGGTCTTCAGGGGCTGGGACGGAACCGTCACCAGCGCGCTGAACGGAAGTCTCTACGGACCGGACGGACAGGAACTGGGCGCCAGCTTCAGCGGCCAGAACACAGATGGCATGTCGGTGACGGGCTCGATCGTCGGCCAGCAGGACGGCGCGTTGACGCCCGCCAACCTGTCGTTTGCCAACATGACCCAGGAACAGCGTTTCATCACGCAGATCTCCCAATATGCGCGCGGCAGCCTGACCTGGCAGAACAGCGAGACCTTCCTCTTCCGTGGCTATTCCTCGGACCAGAGCGGCGGGCAGTTCACGATCTCCGACAAGGTCGACGGGCGCGCCAACTTCCGGACCTACCAGAAGACCTTCGACAATTCGTATTACGGAACGCAGGACGTCACGCTGGAACTCTACCAGACCGGCGCGGCCAATTCCGAGCTGCCCCTGACCTATGCCAGCTTCGGGCACTGGCAGGGCTCGCTTCCGGCCAGCTACAACGGTCCGGCGCATGAATGGTTCGTCTATGGTTTCCAGACCCCGAGCTACGCCCTCGACAACCGCACCGGCTCGGCCAGCTACGAAGGAGTGGCCTATGGCACGGGCATGTCGAACAGCGCCCGCTACGATGTCAGTGGCACCTCGCGCATGGACGTGGACTTTGGTTCCGACACCTTCACGGGCGCGCTCGCGCTGAACGGCGTCGAAACCGTCACCAACGCGCCTGTTGATTTCGGCTCGATCGCGTTCTCGGGCACGATCAACAGCCGCGCGAGCCTGTTCACGGGCGATTTCCAGGCAGGGGGCAGCCTGGGGAGCGCCATCTCGGGCCAGTTCTACGGCCAGCAGGGCCAGGAGGTGGCCGGAACCTTCATCTTCAATACCCCCGATGGCAATCCCATGGCGGGCACGAATGTCCAGGGCGCCTTCGCCGCCACGCGCAGGTGATCGCGGACATCTGACGTGCTGGTTTTCCTGGCGGCGGCACTGGCCGCTGCACCTTCCCTGTCCGGCGCCCCGGCGGCCGACGTGGCGGTGGCCGCGCCGGTCCGCGCGCACGACCTCTCCGCGATTGAGGTCTTCGGCGTCGCCGAGCGCCTGGCAAGGAGCGGCCACCCCGACGAGGCCATCCGCCTCTACGAGGCGCTGAACCAGGACCAGAACGCGGACGTGCGCGCCGAAGCGCGCTTTCGCAAGGGGCTCTTGCTCGCCTCGCTGGAGCGATACCGCGAGGCGGCCATCGCGTTCCGGGCGCTGCTCGACGAACAGCCCGAGGCCTCACGGGTCCGCCTTGAACTGGCCCGGGTCCTCGCCGCCATGGGCAACGAGGGCGCGGCCCGGCGCGAGCTGCGCCAGGTCCAGGCCACGGGCCTGCCCGAAGAGGTCGCGCGCGCGGTGGGGCAGTTCGACGCAGCGCTACGCTCGCACAAGCGCGCCGGGCTGCGCCTCGAACTCGCCCTTGCCCCCGATAGCAACATCAACCGGGCGACCGAGGTGCTCACGCTGGATACCGTCATCGCCCCGCTCACCCTGTCCGAGGACGCGCGCGCGCAGTCGGGCCTGGGCGTGCGGGTGTCCGGCGATGCCTACTGGAAGGTGCCGATAGGCCGGGGCTTCAGCCTCGTGCCACGCGTCAACACCCTCGCCACGCTCTACGGCAAGAGCGCCTTTAACGATATCACCGCCTCCGGGCTCATCGGCCTCGAAGTGCAGCGCCAGCACGACCGCATCGTTCCCTCGGTAGGGCACAGCTGGCGCTGGTATGGCCAGCAGGCCTACATGCAGAGCGACATGGTGACGCTCGACTGGATCCACGTGCTGGGCCGCCGCGCCCAGGTGACGACCTCGCTGGGCGCGGCCCGCACCGATTTTCCCCGCAACGAACTGCAGGACGGGGCGCTCTATACGGCGAGCGTGGGCGTCGAGCGCGCGCTCTCGGCGCGCAGCGGCATCAGCGCCACGCTGACCGCCTCGCGCCAGACCGCGCGCGATCCGGGCTATGCCAGCGCGGCAGGAGGGCTGCGCCTGCTGGGATGGCGCGAGGCCGGGCACACGACTCTCTACGCCTCGGCCATGGCGCAGCGCACCGAGGGCGATGCGGCCCTCGCGCTCTTTGGGGCACGGCGCCGCGAGTGGTTTGTGAACGCGCGCGCCGGGGCAACCTTCCGGACGCTCGCGGTGCACGGCATCGCCCCCTATGTGCGCGTGGGCTACGAGCGCAACGCGTCCAACGTCGCCCTCTACGATTACCGGCGCCTCACCAGCGAGTTCGGGGTGACCAGCAGCTTCTAGTTCCAGGACGGCCCTGTCCACGGGAACAAGGCCAACCCCTGCGCGATCCCCCTTCATCCGATTGACAAAGCACGGGGCGCCCCCCACGCCGGTCCCCTTCCCTCCAGCCACGCGAGTTCCAGCGCATGAACATCGATTTCAAGGCGCTCCTCGCGCTCTCGCCCAATCCCTACATGGTCCTTGCCCCGGACCTGACGATCGTGTGGACCAACGCGGCCTACCAGCGCAGCACGATGCGCCGCGAAGAGGACCTTGTCGGTACCAACGTGCTGGAGGCCTTCCCCAGCGAGCCGGGCAGTGAAAGCCACGAACTCCTCGTGTCCTCCTTCGCGCGCGTTCTCACCGAGAAGAAACCCGACGAGATCGCGCTGATCCGCTACGACATCGCGCGGCCCGACGGGACCATGGAAGCCCGCTACTGGAGCGCCACGCACACTCCCATCCTCGATGAGAACGGCGAGGTCACAGTCTTCCTGCAGCACACTGTCGACGTGACCGAACTGCACAATCTGCGCACCATGCGCGACGAGTTCGACCTCGTCCGCCGCGCCGAGGCCGTCCAGACCCGCAATCTCAACCTGCAGACGCAGATGAAGCGCATGACCGCCATGTTCGAGCAGGCGCCCGGCTTCGTCTGCGTGCTGAGCGGGCCACAGCACGTCTTCGAGATGGCCAATGCCGCCTATTGCGAACTGGTCGGCCGCCAGGATCTTTTGGGCAAGAGCGTGGCCGAGGCCCTTCCCGAAGTCGTGCGGCAGGGCTTCGTCGCTATCCTCGACAATGTCCGGAGCAGCGGGCAGCCCTATATCGGCCATGCCCAGGAGATCGTCTTCGAGGCCGGACCCGACGGCGCGCCGGTGCGCCGCTATATCGACTTCATCTATCAGCCGATCGTCTCGCACGACGAAATCTCGACGATCCTGGTCCAGGGGCAGGACGTCACCGAGACCGTGCTCGCCGCGCGCCAGCAGGACCTGCTCATCAACGAGCTCAACCACCGGGTGAAGAACACCCTCGCCATCGTCCAGAGCCTGGCGCACCAGTCGTTCCGCCATGTCGAGGGCGCTGGCGCGGCACGCGAGGCCTTCGACTTCCGCCTGCGCGCGCTGGCCCGCGCGCACAACCTCCTGACCGAGGCGAGCTGGCAGTCGAGCGCGCTTGGCGAGGTCATCCGCGAAGCGACCGCGGCCAGCGGCGATCCCGCGCGCATCGTGATCGAAGGGCCCGACACCGTGCTGAGCCCGCGCCTGACGGTCGCCCTCTCGATGACACTGCATGAACTGACCACCAACGCCATCAAGTACGGCGCGCTCTCCAACGAGCGGGGCAAGGTCCGCATCCGCTGGCACCGCGCGCCCGAGGCCCCGCACCGGATCGTGCTGGACTGGAACGAGGAGGATGGCCCGGTGGTCACGCCGCCGGACCGCAAGGGCTTTGGCTCGCGCCTCATTGAAGGCAGCCTCGCGGCCGAATACGGCGGCAGGGTCACTCTCGACTACCTGCCCACCGGCGTCCATTGCGCCATGGGCTTCATGGTGCCGATCGAGACCCTCGGGGAAACAGGTGCGGCCCTGGCCTGACCTGCCCTTCTCAAAGCCACCCGCGCGCGTTACGCCCTTCGCGATGACGCGCCTGCCTGACAATGCCCCCCAGTCCCGCCCTCCCAGCGCGCGGGCCGGAGGCGCGCTGCGCGCACTCGCCCGGCGTCTGGAGCTGCGCTCCTATGGCCTCGTCCCCGAACATTTCAGCGCCGCAGAGGGTTGCCGTGCCGCGCTGGCGGTGGCCCTGCCGCTCGCGCTCGCCGTCGCGCTGGAAGAAAAGATCCTCTCCTGGGCCGTCTTCGCCGCGTTCTGGACCTGCCTGTGCGACCCCAACGGCCCCGACCGCCTGCACCGCCGCACGCTGGGCGCCTTCGCCCTGTGCGGAACGCTGGTCACGTTTGCGGGCGCGCTCCTCGCCCACGCGCTGCCCGGCCTGCCGGTCCTGACCGGGCCCGCGCTTGTCTTCGCGATCATCCTTGTCAGCCCCTTCCTCGCGCGCGAGGGGCTCTTTGCCACATTGCTCGGCGTTGTGGCGGTGGTGGCGGTCGGCTTCCCGCAAGGCCCGGCCCTGGCGCTGGTCCAGGCGCTAGCCTTTCTGGCCGGGGCAACCTGGGCCTGGCTGCTCATCAATGGGATCTGGCGGCGCGACGCACGAAAGCCCCTCGAACGCGCGCATCTCTCGGTGCTGCTGCGCCTCCAGGACATGGCGGGCGAGCTGGCGAACCTGGGTGATGGGCAGGCGCACCGCGATGCGCAGTGGCACAGCGAACACGGCCAGCACCGGCGCGCCGTACGCCTCGCCATCGAGCGGCTGCGGGGCCTCCTGGACCAGTTCGCCCCACACGATGACATCGCGCGCCAGCAGCGCGCGCTGGAGGCCGGGGAGCAGCTCTTCGCCGCGCTCATCGCGCTCGACCAGGCCTTCATCGACGGCCGCGAACCTGCTGCCGAGCGCGAGCGGACCGCACGCGCCTGCCGCACCGCGCTGCGCGCCTGGCAGGTCGCCTATCGCCGAGCCTCTGCTGGGCGGGTGGAAGCCGCGCAGGCCGTGCTCGAATGGACGGCCCGGCGCCTTGGCCGCCACCGCGCAGGCAGCACCAGCGCTCTCTTGCGCGGCTGCCTGCGGGCCTTTGAACAGGCGCTCGCCCTGCCACTCACGGCCCCTGTCAGGGGGGAGGCGGCGCAGGGGACGCCCTCGTCCCGCAGCGTTCCTCTGCGACGGGCCTTGCGCCTCACCGCCGCGCTCGTACTCGTCTACCTCGTCGCGCGCGGCTTCGATCTGGGCTATCCCTACTGGGCCGCGCTTGCCGTGATCGTCGTCCTACAGGGCGGTTCGCGGGTGACCTGGACGCGCGCGCTGGAGCGCATTGCCGGTACGGCGCTGGGCGGCGGCGCAGCCATGGGTGTGGTCTATCTGAACGGAGGCGACGCGCTCTCGCTCTCGCTTCTGGCAACCCTGCTGGCGGCCATCGCGATTGCGCTGCGCGCGGTAAACTACACGCTCTTCGTGCTGTTCCTCACCATGCTGTTCGTGATCGTGACCGAGATGCTGCAGCCAGGGAGCGGGATCGCCTGGGCGCGCATTCTCGACAATATCGTGGGGAGCCTGGCTGCACTGCTGGCCGTGCTCGCGCTCTGGCCCGATCTTGGCGTACCGCTTGAGGAGCGCCTGCGCGCCGGGATCGCAGCCAACCGCGCCTATCTCGACGCGGTCGAGGGCGATGCACACGAAGCCGAGATCGAGATGCGCCGTCGCGCCGCGGGGCTCGCCAGCGTCGAGGCCGAACTCGCCCGCCACGAACTGGGCAACCTGGTGCGCCGCGCCAGCGGCCATGAGGACCTGGGTGAGGCGCAACTGGAACTGCGTACGATCGCAGGGCGGGCCGCGATGGCCCGGCTGATCCAGCTCGGGACCAAGGGGCCGGACGCTTAGGCGAAATAAAGGAAGATATCTTCCAAGGGGCCATCGCCCCTTGCCCCCAATGGGCAAGGTCGGCACTTTGGAAAGCCCGGGGGCGATCGCCCCCGGAGCTCTATGTCCTTAGCGGAAGCGCACGCCCACACCGGCCATCACGCGCTGGCGCGAACTGTTGCCGTGGTAGTTCGAATAGACGTACTGCAGGTTGGCGTAGATCGGGGTGTTGCCCTTGACCACGTCGTATTCGACGCCGCCGCCGACCTGATAGCCGTCGGCGTTGTAGTGGTCGTAAACCAGCTGGGTACCTGCGGCGTTGTCGATGCGGCGGCGCTGTTCGCCGTTGACGTAACCGCCCTTGCCGAAAACGAGCAGGTCAGGCGTTACCAGATAGCCCGCACGGATCGCCGCGCCCCATTCCTGGAAGGCCTTGTGGCAGATCGAGTTGGTGTCGGGCAGCGCGGTGCAGTTCTCCGAATCATCACCGGTCCAGTAGCTGCCCTCCGCGCCGATCACGAAGCGCTCGGCAATGATGCCATCGAAGCCGACCGTGCCGCCGTAGCCGAAGCTGTCGTCGTGGTTGCCTTCCGACTGGAAGCGATCGCCACCAATATTGCCTTCGACACGAATGCCGCGGAACTGGGTACCTCCCCCGGTCGTCGCAGCCTCGGTCTGGGCCATGGCGGGCGAGGCGGCAAGGAAGGCAGGGGCTGCAACTGCAGTGGCGGCGGCAAGGGCGAGCGAAAATGTCTTGGTCATGTCATATCCCGGATAGATGCGTGAAAGGATCGCCCCGCGCCAACCTCCTGCTGCCTCACTAAGTTCCCGGATACAGGGTACTTCTTCGACGAACCGAGGGAGGTGCATCGATATCCTGATGATCCTGCGCTAAAGCAGGGGTCTTGCCGTTCGGTCCTCGGGAATGCTGCCATGTCGCTTATTGAACACGCCCTCGTCGCGCTGGCGATCCAGCTGTGTATCGGCCTGTGCAGCCGCAACTGGTGGGCGGGCGCGGCACTGGCCTGTGGCTATTTCATCGGCCGCGAACTGGCGCAGGCCGAGTACCGCTGGATCGAGGAATTTGGCACTGGGCTGCGTGCAAACATGCCCTGGTGGGGGGCCTTCGACGGCCGGGTCTGGCCCAAGGCAGACCAGTGGGCGGACTGGATCGGCCCGCTGGCCGTGACCCTGCCGCTGGCGGGCGTGATGGAGCGGCGCAAGCGCGCGCAGGCGCGCCGTCGCACGGTTTCGCTGGCATCCCCGCCGCCCGGCGACTAAGGGCGCGGACCATGCCGCACATCAAGGACCTCGCCCAGCTTGCCCGCCACATCGCCGCCCACCATGGCTGGGATGCGGCGCGCGCCTTCAAGGCCTACACCCTCGACGACGCCGACGGGGCGACCCTTTCGCGCACCGGGCTCGACCTGCTCAAGGTCTTTCCCGCGCTGGACGACCCCGCCCCGGCGCTGAGCGCGGCGCTCGCAGTCAGTCTGGAAAAGCGCATGCCCGACGCGCCCGTCCACGTCGTCACCGGCGCGCTGCTGGTCGAAGGCGTGCCTGTGCTTGAAGCGCACAGCTGGGTCATGGTCGGGTCCCACGTGGCCGACATTGCGCTGTTCCGCCTCGCCTATTGCGCCAGTGGTCCGGCCGAGCTGTCACGTCACGTCCACCGCGTCTTCGGTGAAGGCAAGGCGCTCTATGTCGATCACTGGTCGCGCACGAAGCGCAGCGGACTGACCTATCGCCCCGAGGCCGTACTCGATGCCGAGACGCTCAACGCGCGGATGGCACAGGCCTACCGGCTGATCGCACCGGGCAACTGAGCGAGCCGAACGCGCGGCTCAGGCCGCGCCGTTCGTGCCCTCCTCCTCGACCCGCGCTTCGATGGCCCGGCGCGTGCCGACCGGCTGCCAGGGCTGGCCGATGCGCGCTGCGAAGCGGTCCCGGAAGGACCACAGCCAGCCCACCCGCCGTTCGGCGATGCCCGGCAGGCTGAGCGCGTCCCCGCCCAGCCAGGGCAGGAAGGGATTGCGCCGCGAATAGGACCATATCTCGACCCGCTCGCCCGCCTGCTGCGCCGCGCCGCGGGCATGGAAACCGCCGGTATCGGCCACCACCAGCGTATTGGCGGGCACGGCCAGCCCTTCGGGCGCGCCATAGCCCATCTCGGCCAGATCCTCGGGCCCCGCTCGCGGCGAACCACGGGCCGACAGCCGGTCGATGCTCGCAGGATCGCGCAGGCTTCGGCGATACTCCCAGTCGAGCCGGGCAGGCGTGTAGCGATGCGAACCGCGTACATAGGTGAAAGGCCCATCCTCGGCGCGTACCGGATTGAGGAAGAGCCAGGCCTTCATCGAGGCGTGGAAACTGTCGGCGTGGATCGTCTCCTGCGGGTCGGGGCCACCCTCTCCGCAGTGACTGACGATGGTCTGGATGTAGTGCAGCGGTTCGGTGCGAAAGCTCGCCACGTAGTGGAACAGAGCGCGCAGATCCCGCCTTGCCAGAAGCCTGCGCAGCGCCGGGATTGCCGCCAGCATCTGCGGGTCGATCGCGATGCGCCGGGTGATCGCATCGCCCTGGCGCATCTCACGCGCAGGCGCCTCGTAGGACAGCAGCGCGCGGCGCAGCGCGGCAAACTCGGCCTCGGGCACCACGTTCTCGATCGCCACGAAGCCATCGCGGTCGAAAGCGGCGCGCCAGGCGGCCGGAACGTGCCGCGCCAGACGCCGACGCCGCCAGCGACACAGGATATCGGCCCCGCGCACACGGGCACGGTGCAGCCCCAAGCGGTTGAGCCGCGCCGATCCGATCAGGGGATGGTCGAGAAAGCTCTTGGCTGACGTCGCCAGTTGCAGCGTCCAAACCGGAGTGAGCAGGATGGCCCGGGCCCGGGCAAAGATCGTCATCGTGGTATCCGTCAGCGTCTGTCGCGCCCCCGGCATCGTTGCACGGGCGGGGGCGCCCTGCCCGTGCGTTTCGCCCGTCTTCCCGGCAATGGCAAGAGGATTGGACGTGTGTCTGGGCCACTTCGGGGTATTCGCCGCCCGCATGCCACGGTTCGTCACGCCGCCGTGGCGAAGATGCGGCTTCGGAGGCTCTCAATACCGTGCAATTTCGTGCAGGAAGGCTATAGAGGCAATTCGAAGCGGGCTAGCATCTGTCGGAGCAAGTAATTGAGCTGGAACGATACTCTTAACGCACGCGGGTGGAAGGTCCCGTTCGTCAACAAGTCCCTGTTCCAGATCGGCAAGGAACTGCGCCCGGCCATCGACCGCACCATCCTGCGCAATTCCAGGATCCCGGACGCGGCCATCCAGGACACGGCCAGGTTTCCCTGGATCGCCGAAATGGAAGCGAACTGGGAAGCGATCCGCGACGAGGCCGTGCGCATCCGCGCCGAGGACATTCCCTCGCTGGGCGAGATCTCGTTCGACCATGGCCGCATCGCGGCCGACCGGCGCTGGCGGGCCTTCTTCCTCAAGGGCTATGGCTACCGGATGAAGGCCAACGCCGCGCGCGCGCCTGTTACCGCCGCGCTGCTCGAACGCATTCCCGGCCTTGTCACTGCCAACTTCTCGGTGCTCGAAGCGGGCGGACACATCCCGCGTCACTGGGGCATGACCAAGGGCATGCTGACCTGGCACCTGGCGCTCAAGGCCCCGGCCGAGCGCGAAAAGTGCCGCATGCACATCGAGGAAGGCGAGACCCTCCACGTCCTCCACTGGGACGAAGGCAACTCCTTCCTGTTCGATGACATGTTCAACCACGAGGTCTGGAACGAGACCGGGGAAGACCGCTATATCCTTCTCATCCAGATCAAGCGACCCTGCCGCTGGCGCGGAAACCTGATCCAGGAAATCTTCCTGAAGGGCGTACGCCACTCCCGCTTCGTGCAGGATATCCGCAAGGCCATTGATCGTGCCGGGAGAAAGGCCACGTCGTCTGCGCCCCAATGAGCGCCCCTGTAGCCGCTCCCGCGGGATATCTATACAACCGGGATACGCCACTTTATTGGCGATCTGGCCCATCATTCGAGGAGCAAGGCCCTGCCCGTGAACGACACTCCGCTTCCGGGCGTCCCGCTCATCGAATCCCCCCTCTTCACGCAGGACGTGGAAGCCCTGGGGTTGACCGCCGGGGAACGGCGTATCGCCGAGGATCTGCACACACGCGGGTTTGCCGTCCTGGATTTTCCCGATCCCGAGATCGATGCGCGGATCGCGCGTATCCGGGCCGACCTGGGGCCGCGCTACAAGGGTATGGACCTGACCGATCCCGACAGCGACAAGACTCAGGGCGAGCGGCGTATCCAGGATGCCTGGACTTTCCATGAAGATGTGCGCGCCATCGCTGCAAATGCAGAGCTGCGCGATCTTCTCGGCAAGCTCTACGGCCGCCCTGCCTTCCCGTTCCAGACCCTGAACTTTCCGGTCGGAACGCAACAGGGCGCGCATTCGGATGCGGTCCATTTCTCCAGCCTGCCCGAACGCTTCATGTGCGGGGTCTGGCTGGCGATGGAGGACATCACGCCCGAGAACGGCCCTGTGTTCTACCTTCCCGGCTCGCACCGCTGGCCGATCATGACCAACGCGATGATCGCCCGCCGCGGTTTCGGCAATATTCCCGAGAGCGCCCAGGCTCCCTACGAACGGGCGTGGGACGCGCTTGCCAGAGCCGACGGGCTCAGCCCCGAACCCTTCCTCGCCCGCAAGGGCCAGGCCCTGATCTGGAGCGCGAACCTCCTCCATGGCGGCAGCCTGCAAACGGATATCCGCCGCACGCGCTGGTCGCAGGTGACGCACTACTACTTCGAGGACTGCATCTACTACACCCCGGCCTATTCGGACGAGGCGGTGGGTCGCCTGCACCTGCGCGAGCCGGTGGGTATCCACGACGGCGTCATCCGCACCAGCACCTACCTTGGCGAACCGGTGAAGATGCCGCGCCGCCGCAAGGGCCTGCGCCGCCTCATCGGCAAGCTCGGAGAGGCCCTCGCCAGCTAGGCCTGAGGATCATTCCCGCTCGGATCATCGCAAGCGTCTTGCGGGCGGCAAAATTAGAACATATCAAGAACGACATGCCGCAACTTTCCGTCCTCGAACGCCTCGAGATTCTCGCCGATGCCGCCAAGTACGATGCCTCCTGCGCCTCGTCCGGCACGTCCAAACGCGACAGTCGCGATGGCAAGGGGCTCGGCTCGACCGCGGGCATGGGCATCTGTCATGCCTATGCCCCGGACGGACGCTGCATCTCGCTGCTCAAGCTACTGCTGACCAACCACTGCATCTTCGACTGCCATTACTGCGTCAACCGCAAGAGCTCGAACGTGCGCCGCGCGCGCTTCACCCCGCGCGAGGTCGTGGACCTCACCCTCTCCTTCTATCGCCGCAACTACATCGAGGGGCTGTTCCTGTCCTCGGGCATCGTGCGCACGGCCAGCCACACGATGGAGCAGCTCATCGAAGTGGCGCGCAGCCTGCGCGAGGACCATGATTTTCGCGGCTATATCCACCTGAAGACGATCCCCGAGGCCGAGCCCGAACTGGTGGAACGCGCGGGACGCTGGGCGGACCGCGTCTCGATCAATGTCGAACTTCCGACCGAGCAGGGCCTGGCCCGCCTCGCGCCCGACAAGAAGGCCCCGCAGATCGAGGGCGCCATGGGCACCGTGCGCGACGCGATCATCGCGGGCAAGGACGCCAAAGCGCGCTACCGCTCAGCCCCGCGCTTCGCCCCGGCGGGCCAGTCGACGCAGATGATCGTGGGCGCCGATGCGACAAGCGACACCCAGATCGTCGAGCGCGCCAGCACGCTCTACCGCGGGTTCGGTCTGCGCCGGGTCTACTATTCGGCCTTCAGCCCGATCCCCAGTGCAAGCGCCGTGCTTCCGCTCAAGCGCCCGCCGCTCCTGCGCGAGCACCGGCTCTACCAGTCCGACTGGCTGATCCGCTTCTACGGCTTCTCCACCAGCGATGTGCGCCGCGCGGCGGGGCCGGAGGGCATGCTCCCGCTCGACATCGATCCCAAGCTGGCCTGGGCGCTGGAAAGCCGCGAAATCTTTCCGGTCGACCTCAACCGCGCCCCGCGTGAAATGCTCCTTCGCGTGCCCGGTCTTGGCACGAAGGCCGTCGATGCGATCCTCGCCGCGCGCCGCCACCGCACGCTGCGCCTGGAGGATGTCGCGCGCCTCACCGTCTCGGTGCGCAAGCTGCGCCCTTTCGTGACGACCGCCGACTGGCGCCCGGTTGCCCTGCTCGATCGCGCAGACCTGCGCGCGCAGCTGGCCCCCAGGCCCAGGCAACTCGAACTCTTCGCATGATTGCGGCCACTCTGCCCGAGCCCGACGACTTCGAGGCCTGGCGTGAGGAAGCCCGGCGCCTTGTCACCCAGGGCCATGCCCCGCACGAGGTGTCCTGGCGCGAGGCGGGGGAGAGCGCGGACCTGTTCGCAGCGCGCCCTGCCCCCTCCCCTGCTCCTGCCCCCTCACCCGCACCGGCAACTTCGACGCGGACGGTCCGCGCCAACCGGACCTTTCTTGAACGGGCGCGCCTTGCCATTCTGCACCGCGACGGCGCGCGGCTTGACCTCCTCTACCGCATCCTGTGGCGGCTGCAGGACGAGCCCCGTCTGCTCGATGATCCCGCCGATCCCGATGCCTGCGCGCTCCATGCCCTTGTCCGGCAGGTCCGGCGCGACATTCACAAGATGCGCGCCTTCGTGCGCTTTCGCGCGGTCCGCGATGCCACAGGGGATCCCCACTACCTAGCCTGGTTCGAGCCCGATCACCGGATCGAACGCGCCAACGCGGCCTTCTTTCGCGACCGTTTCGCCAGCCAGCGCTGGTCGATCCTGACCCCACGCCTGACCCTGCACTGGGACGGAAAAAGCCTGAACGAAGCCCCTCCTGCGCGGCGCGAGGACGTGCCCGCCCACGATGCGACCGAGGACCTGTGGCTGGGCTACTACCGCGCGATCTTCAACCCGGCGCGCCTCAAGGTCGGTGCCATGGTCAAGGAAATGCCGCGCCGCTACTGGAAGAACCTGCCGGAAGCCGCGCAGATCCCCGCCCTCATCGCCGGAGCCCAGCAGCGCGAGGTGCGCATGATCGCGAGCGGCTCAGGTCCGGCCGAGAATGCCCCTCCCGCCAGTCGCGAAGCCCTGGCGCAAGCTCTCGCGCAGTGCCGACGCTGCCCGATCGGGTGCAACGGCACTGCGCCCGTTCCTGGCGAAGGCCCCCTCTCGCCACAGCTCCTGATCCTGGGAGAACAGCCCGGCGATACCGAGGAGCGCACAGGCCGCCCCTTCGTCGGCCCTGCGGGCGAATTGCTCGATACCCATCTCGCGCACGCGGGCATCGCGCGCGAGCAGGCCTATGTCACCAACGCGGTCAAACACTTCAAGTTCGAACGCCAGGGCAAGCGCCGTCTGCACCAGAACCCCACCGCGAACGAGATCGACCACTGCCGCTGGTGGCTCGAAGCCGAGCGCGCGCTGGTCCGCCCGCGTGCGGTTCTCGCGTTGGGGGCCAGTGCCGGGCGCGCTCTTCTCGGGCGTACGCCGTCCATCGGCCGCGAACGCGGAGGCCCGATCCCGCTCCCCGATGGCACGCCGATGTGGCTGACTGTCCACCCCAGCTACCTCCTGCGCCTCGACGGCGCGGCGGGCACGCGCGAGACCGAACGCTTCAAGGCGGATCTCGCCCTGGTGTCAGCCCACCTTGCGCGTGAGCATCCCCTGCACACGCCGGCCTGAGGCACACGCAGACCGCGGGTGGGCGATCGGATCCACGGGATCTGACCCGGCCGCGGCGGTGATACGCCGCAAGGCTACGCCCGGGAGGATCCCGAAAGGCCGCCCGGACAACTGCGCGCACGGCCGATGCTGTCGACGAGCACGCCGATCTGGGTGTCGCTGAAGCCCGCGGCTTCCGCTTCGTGCAGGACCGATGCGGGAAGGAGAAAGCCCTTGTGCCAGGCGTGGACGACCAGACGCCGCAGGGCCTCGAGACGAGGATTGGCGAGTTGGCGCGAAGGCGGCCTTGGCCCCAGCACAAGGCGGGCGAGCCGCCCGCGCGGGCGCTGCGGGCGCAAGCTTTTCAGCGTATCGCCATGCGCCAGCTGCACCACGCGCAGCTCCATGGCGTCGAAATGGGATGCAAGATCGGCCCGGTAGGCTCCGTCCGGGTCAAGCGCCGCAAGGTCGGGCAGCGCGTGCAGCGCCGCATCCCGGCAGTCGAGGAAAGCCATGGTGAGTGCTCCTGGAATGAAAGCCCGACGCGCGCCCGGGGATAGGGCGGGGGGACAAGCGCGCGTCGGGGCCCTCCACGGCGCAAGGGAGGCCGGGAGTGGGGCAAAGCGAGCAGCCCGACAGGCGCGTCACTGCATCGCCGTGACAGCCGAGAGGGCCGGATATCGAGAATATCTTCGTGCGGGCCGCGTCAGGGCACGCCGGGTACGTGCCGGGGCCTTAGCCCGAGCTTTGGCGGTAGTGGACTGGGTACATCGGCTCTTCCCCTGTTGCAGTGCGAGTCGAGCGGACTCTTTATGTACCTATCGGTATAGATTAAGCCGGGATGCGCCGTCAACCGATTTTATATACCAACCGGTATATTAAGTGGCGCGCGCGGCATTCAAGACCCTGAACAGCCGCCGTTTCTCGGAAAATCGCGTCCGCCGCGCTCAACGCCCCGGCCACATCGCCAGGAAAGCGGCAATGACACCTTCCAGTTCGCCGCGTGGGGTTCCGCCCTGGGCCTTGACGGCCAGGCCCTGCAGCACCGTCGAAAGGCACTGAGCCAGGACAACGGGATCGCTGCCTTCGGGCAGGTCACCCTTAGCCTTTGCCTCCTCGAAGCGCGCGATCAGTGCCGCGTCCGAAGACTGGCGCCGGGCGATCACGTGTTCGCGGATCGAGGTGTCTTCACTGGTGCAGGACACCAGGCTGATGACGCCCAGGCACCCCTGACTGTCGGCCGAACCGCAATAGGTGTCGAGCGAGCCGCGCAACAGGCGCTCAGCCACGCCGCGCGCCGTGGGCGCTTCGAGCGCGGTGCGAAGATAAGCCAGCTTGTCGCGCTCGTAGAGGTCGAGCGCCTTCTTGAAGAGCGCTTCCTTGTTGCCGAAGCAGGCGTAGAGGCTGGGCTTGGTGATACCCATTGCCTCGGTCAGTTCGGCCAGCGAAGCGCCTTCGTAGCCATGCTTCCAGAACACCTGAAGCGCCGAGCCCAAGGCCACCTCGGGATCGAATTCCCGGGGCCGACCGCGCGACTTGGTAGGGCTTTGCGAACATTTCATACCAGTCGGTATATAGGGGCCAGCCCCGCTAAATCCAGTGAAGATGCAGGCCCGCCTCAACCGGCCGATAGGCCACGGCGATCCGGCGCGGCGCGCGCAGCCTGCGCCGCAGCAAGGAACGTAAAGGCCCCCGCGCGGCCTCGGGATCGGCAAAGGACAGGCTCTTGCCCTGCCCCCGGGTTCCGATCCGGCCCCAACTCCAGACAAGGCAGGTGCGCCCGAACAGGTCGCGATCGACTACCACGCGCCAGGACCGCGCGAGCCCGCGCTCCGGCGCGCGGGCCTCCAGCGCCAGAGACCCGCCTTCGGGCGCGAGCAGCCGGTCGAGAGTGCGTTCGAGATCCATGGCCGCAAGTTGACGGCAGGCCGTCACGCACGTCCAACGCGAAAATCGAATCAGTCGCGCTCCGTCTGATTCACGCAGGCGATCAGGGCCTTCCTCCTGAGACCTGGCACGCGCCTTTTCCGCCCTTCCCCCCTTCGATCTGCCGCGCCTACGCGAAAGTGTGGCCCAAATGGGCCGGAAATTGCGCGCTTTAGGGGGCTATAACCTAGACTGAACGATATTTTCCGAATACCCCTCTGTGAACGTTCAAAAGAACTGTCAGGGGATCAAATGCATTCAGAAGTCGAACGCCTCTCCGAAATGGCACAAGCCGGGGAGCGGATGATCGAGCGTCTGCGCAAGCAGGCGTTCCTGCCCGACAGCCGCAAGGGGCTCAACATCCGTTTCGGCATAGCCGAGGCCGCGCAACTGCTGGGCTGTTCGACCAACCGTATCCGCATGGCCGAGGACGACGGACGTCTGCCCCCTCCCCCGCCGACCGAGAACGGACGCCGTCCCGGCTATTCGATCGAGGCGCTGCAGCACATGCGCGAGGTGCTGGGCGCAAGCCCGGCCCGTGCGCCGCTCGACCGCCCTGCGATGATCGCGGTGCAGAACTTCAAGGGCGGCGTGGGCAAGTCCACGGTCACCACCCACCTGGCCCACTATTTCGCGATCCAGGGCTACCGCGTGCTCGTGGTGGACTGCGACAGCCAGGCAACCACGACCACGCTGTTCGGGTTCAACCCGCACTTCAACATCACACGCGAGCAGACGCTCTACCCCTATCTCTCGATCGATCCGACCCAGACCGACCTGCTCTACGCGGTCCAGAAGACCCCCTGGCCCAACGTCGACCTGATCCCCTCCAACCTTGAACTGTTCGACGTCGAGTACGAACTGGCCGCCAGCGGCGCGGACGGGGGCTCGGTGCTCGCCTCGCGCTTCCGCAAGCTCAAGCAGGGCCTCGAAGACCTCGCCCGCGATTACGACGTGGTCATCCTCGATCCGCCCCCGGCGCTCGGCACCATCAGCCTTGCCGTGATGCAGGCGGCCAACGCCCTGATCGTGCCGCTTGCCGCGACGACGCCCGACTTCTGCTCGACCGTCCAGTTCCTCTCGATGATGGACCAGGTGACGGGCCAGTTGTCACAGGCGGGCCTTACCGTCGACTATGACTTCGTGCGCCTCCTGTGCTCCAAGTTCGATGGCAACGATCCCAGCCATGCAATGGTGCGCCAGATCATGGAGCAGACCTTCGGGCCCGCCCTCCTTCCCGTCTCCATCCTGGAGAGCGCGGAGATCAGCCACGCGGCGCTGCGCATGATGACGGTCTACGAACTGGAACGCCCGATCGGGTCGGTCCGTACGCACAAGCGCTGCCGCGCCAATCTTGACGAGGCCATGGCCCAGGTCGCCGCGCTGGTGCGCCGGGGCTGGGGTCTGGCCACCCCCGCCAGCCCGGAGGCCGTGGTCAATGGGTGACGCAAATTTCATCGCCGCTTTGCAGAAAACGGTTTCCTACAGGGCCTTTGTTCACCATATGTTCGAAACCGCCCGCTCGCCCTTCCCCGCCCTGACACACGCCCGGAGGTAGTCCCATGGCCCGCAAGCAATCCGATTACCTCGCCAGCCTGCTCTCAGGGGGAGACGACACCGCCGACGCCAATGCCGAAGCGAATGCCCCCTCGCCTGCGCCTGCGCCTTCACCGGACAAGGACGGGCAGGCCCCGTCTGCCGACACCCCCGATCCCGCATCCCCGGCCGAAGCCGAAGCGGTCTCCCCAGCCCCGCGCTCCAGCACCCGGGCCGGTCTGTCCCTGCTCGGCCGTGAGAATGCGCTCGCCCGTGTTGCGAGCGGCGAGGTCCGTCAGGTTACGCAGCTTCTGCTCGATCCGGCCCGCGTGCGGGTATGGGACGGCAATGCCCGCAACCAGGCCCGGCTTTCCGAAGACAGTTGCCGCGATCTCATTGATTCGATCCTCGCCGAAGGCGGTCAGAAGGTCCCTGCGGTCGTGCGCCATGTCACGGGCGATCCCGATCACGACTACGAGCTGATCGCGGGCACGCGCCGCCACTTCGCGATCTCGTGGCTGCGCGCCCATTCCTATCCCGACATGAAGCTGCTGGCCCAGGTCGCCGAGCTCGATGACGAGGCCGCCTTCCGCCTCGCCGACATCGAGAACCGCGCCCGCCGGGACATCACCGACATCGAGCGTGCGCGCAACTATGCCGAGGCCCTGCCCATCCACTACGGCGGCAAGGCCGTGCGCATGGCCGAGCGGCTCAAGCTCTCCAAGGGCTGGCTTTCCAAAATGCTGAAGGCCGCGACCATCCCGGACGAGGTCCTCGCCGCCTTTGCAGATCCGGCCGAGCTGACGCTGAACCCGGCCTATCGCCTGGCCGGAGCCCTGGACGACAAGGCCCGCGCCCGCGCCATCCGCAAGGAGGCCAAGGCCATCGCCGCGCAGAACGCCAAGGCCCGTTCGGAAGGGCGCGCAGGGCTGCCCGGTCCGGTGACGCTCAAGCGGCTGTTAGCCGCAAGCGACCTTGCCGATAGCGGGCAGCCGCTTGCGACCAAGGACTTTCGCATGGAGGTTTCCGGCCCCCATGGGCGCACGATCCTCGCGGTAAAGGACGTGACCCGGCAGGGCGTGACGATCCAGCTGCCGATGGCCAGCGGCGCTGGCGACGAGCAGCTGGCCAACGCGCTCAAGGAAGTGCTCGACGTCCTGCGCAAGAACGGCATCTCGGTCAGCTGAGGCGAAGGAAACGGGACGCGATGTTTCCTCCAGGAAACTTTTCGGTGCAGGCAAGGGGGGGCCGGGCAGCACGGCTCAGTCCCCCCTCACCTGCCCGGACCAAACCTGCGACGTGTCCCTTCACGCCGTCCTTTTCGTGCACCTTCCCCCTTCCCTCCAGCGCACAAGGCCCCCGTCGATGACCCGCGCGCCCAAGGCCCCCGTCAGCGAACAGTTCGACCTGTTCCTTCCCTATATCGCCGACCTCCCCTTGCGCGACCAGCGCGAGATGATGGAGCGCCCCTTCTTCAGTCTCGCCAAGTCCAAACGGGTCAAGCCGATCGACTACACCAGTCCCGACGGACAGGTACGCGTCCACGTCTCGGCCAGTCCCGAGTATGGCATGGCCACGATCTGGGACGCGGACATCCTGATCTACTGCGCGAGCGTCCTGGCCGACATGCAGCGCCGGGGGCGCAACGATGTCCCCCGCAAGCTCCACATCATGCCCTATGATCTCCTTCGCGCCATCGGGCGTCCGACCACGGGGCGCGCCTACGAGCTTCTGGGCCAGGCCCTCGACCGGCTCGTCGCAACGACCATCAAGACCAACATCCGCGCCGAGAACCGGCGCGAGGCAACCTTCTCGTGGCTCGATGGCTGGACGCAGCTGGTCGACGAGAAGACCGAGCGCTCGCGCGGCATGACGCTGGAATTGTCCAACTGGTTCTGGGAAGGCGTCATGATGAAGGGCGGCGTGCTCTCCATCGACCGCGCCTATTTCGACATCACGGGTGGGCGCGAGCGCTGGCTCTACCGGGTCGCGCGCAAGCACGCCGGTGGAGCTGGCGAGACCGGCTTTGCCATCACCATGCCCGTCCTCTTCGAGAAGTCCGGTGCGGAAGGCCAGTACCGCCGCTTCAAGTTCGAGATGCTCAAGCTGGCCGAGAAGAACGAGCTTCCCGGCTACGCCCTGGCCGTCGAGACCGCACGCGATGGCGAAGCCATGCTGCGCATGACCCGCGTCGATGCCAAGGGCGGCGCAGGCGACCTCCAACCCTCCCCAGCCCGTCATGCCGCCCCTACCCCTGCCCCAACGGCGGACAGGAAAGAACCCGACCCCGCGCGCCCGGCCAAGGCCCCTGCCCCGGTTTCGTCGGGCGACTCAGGGGAAGTTTCCTCCAGGAAACATACCCGTGAGACGGCCGAGGTCTTCGACGCCTCGCGCCTTATCCGCTCCACCATCACCGGTCTTTCCGACAATGCGACCCGCGGCTTCATGACCGATGAGACGATCGACACCCTGCGCGGGGAATGTCCGGGCTGGGACCTGCACGCCCTTCACGCCGATTTCGAACGGTGGGTTGCCGCCGATCCGGAACGCACCCCGGCCAACTGGCAGCGCGCCTTCGTAGGCTGGGTCCGGCGCCACCACGCCAAGCACAAGAACCAGCTGCGCGGGTGAGGGCAGGGGGCTCGTCGATCATCGGCCCCTCCCACACATCGTCTCCTCGCGAAAGTCCTGCGAAGGCGTCGCCGGATGGCAATGCGCTTTCAGCCCACTCTATCTCCGATGCCGTCTGCGTCCCGCTGGGGATCCCGCTCCATTCGCCAAGGGCCGGTCGTCTTCGCGACAGGGACCAACGGGAAGCGAGCGTCCATTCAGCACGCCCACGCTCCGCCATATCCTGGCCGCTCCGGTCATGCCGCGGCCTCCAACTCCCCCCAACCCCATGGCATGGCTCGGACCGCCTGCGAACGGGCTTCGCGAATTCCATTGCGACCCAATCCAGTCCTGACGAGGAGAGAAATATCCGCCAGCGCCGGATGGTTGGCGATGTCCCATGACATCGCCAACCGAAAGGCAGCGCCGCATGCGTTCCCGAAGTGTCGCGTCCATCCTGTCATCCAGGCCTAGGCTCGAAGCTTACCTCGGCGAGGACGCACGAATTGAACGACCTTCGCGCGCCTCTTCGAAAAAGAGTTTCAAATTCCAGGCAGCGATTCGTCGCGTCGACACTCCAGGAACACATCAAAGGCAGGCTTCGACCCTTCGGGAACACGGCCTCGACCTATCGGGAACACCTCTATCGACACGTCGGGAACGCATATCCGACACATCAGGAACAGCCTGGTGAACGCGACTCGTGGAACAACGCAGCGCAAACCTCGGCGAGACCACGTCTAACCTTATCTAACTTATTCTCCTAACCCCTCTAACTTCTGTGAAGTCTCTTGCAAGATGGGAGAAAAGGGGAGGGCGCCCGAGCGTCAGATAGGGGCAAGAACGCAGGCCATCGCACCTTCTTGCCCAAACACAGGCGAGTGCATATATTCAGGCAAGGAGTGCACCCATGCTTGCAGCTTTTCTCGACGACATCCGGGATGGCGATCTCATCGCCCCGCGGCTCATGGCCAAACGCCTGCGCCTGCCGATGACCCGTCTCTCGAAGCTCGCGCATCTCAACCGCAACACCATGACTACCCGTCCAGCCAGTCCGGCCGTGCAGGAAAAGCTGGGTCAGATTGCCCGTATCATCACCAGGGCCGCCGTGCTCACGGGCGATGAGGACCGGGCCATCATCTGGTTCAAGCACCAACCACTCCCGGGCTGGGGCAAGACCCCTGAAGAGCTTGTCGAGGATGGTCTCGCCCAGGAGGTTCTCGACGATCTCGAACGGCATGGCGAAGGCGTCTATTCCTGAACCGGTCTGCTCCACAAATCACGTGACTTCCCAAAACCCATCCTATCCCCTGATCGCCCGCGAGATCGCCTTGTGGCGCATGCTGACGATCCGTTTTCAACGCGCTCCCTATTCCGGGGAAGGGGCACGGCTCTACGGCGGGCGCTGGAATGCAAGAGGTATTCCCGCACTCTACCTTGCCAGCGACCCTGCAACGGCCGTGGCCGAATTCTACCAAGGCCTGCCCAAGCCTGGAACCCTCGCCCCTTATCGCCTCCTTGCCAGCGCCCTGGTCGATCTTACCGATGGAATGGGCGGTGCTGGCAACGAGATGGTCGAACACGCCTGCACCGCCGCCTGGAAGGCGATGGCCGCGCGCAGCAGGACACCCCCCAGCTGGACCCTGGCCCGCGAACTCATTGCCGCCGGAGCCCAGGGGGCTCTTGTTCCCTCTGCGCAAAATCGTGGTGGTACATGTGTTGTGCTGTGGGACTGGCATGCGGCCAGAACTGGGCCGGAACATCCCGAAGGGAAGGGCGCGGCCCTTACCTTGCTCGATCCCGAGAAAGTGCTCGAGGCGTCCGGCACGACTCGATAAGCCATTCTCAGGCCTTCCAGCGGCGCAAGGCCATCTGGAAATGCAAAGGATTGCAGTTGGCATGATTCCACGCGACGGTCCCTCCTCGAACGAGAGGGGAGCTGCGAAGGCACTGCAAGACCAGAATACCCTCGTACCCGGGCGCAGATACGAAGAACGGCAGAGCGACTTCGATTTTATGGCTTACACTTCGTTAACTCGCTTCATGGCAAGAGCCTTCGCAAGGGACAGGTCATCTGTTTTCCAGAAGGCGTGACAAGGGTGGGTGCGTGACGAAGCTGATCATACAGATTCCGTGTTTCAACGAGGCAGCGGACTTGCCCCGCACACTCTCCGCCTTGCCGGGCGCCATTCCCGGGATCGACGTGATCGAGATACTCGTCATCGATGATGGAAGCGTCGATGATACCGCTCAGGTCGCAAGGGCTGCAGGGGTGCATCATATCGTGCGCCATCGCACCAACCGCGGGCTGGCCGCGGCCTTTCGATCGGGAATCGACGCCGCCCTTCGCGCCGGCGCCGACATCATCGTCAACACCGACGCCGACGGCCAGTACGCAGGTGAGGACATCGTCAAGATCGTCCTGCCGGTGCTCAATGGCGAGGCCGATATCGTTATCGGCGACCGCGACGTTGCCAAGAACGCGCATTTCGGACCTGTGAAGCGTGGCCTGCAGATCCTGGGAAGCGCGATTGTCCAGCGTCTGTCCCAGACCCGGGTCCGCGATGCCGTTAGCGGATTTCGCGCGATCAGCCGGGATGCGGCCAAGTCCATCAACATCACCACCGAATTCAGCTACACCACGGACATGCTGATCCAGGCCGGGCGCAAGCGCCTCGCGATCCAGAGCGTGCCTGTTGCCACCAACGCGACGCTGCGTCCGTCCCGGCTGTTCAAATCGATTCCCGGGTTCATCGCCAACACCGGCATCACGATGGCCAGGGCCTATACGACCTACAACCCGCTGCGGGTGTTCGTCGGAAGCGGAATTGCGATCATTCTTGTCGGACTGATTCCGATCCTGCGCTTCCTCGTTGCCTTCTTTGCGGGCGATGGTGATGGACACGTCCAGTCGCTCGTGCTGGGCGGGGCCCTGCTTGTTCTGGGCGCGGTGGTTTCGGTAATGGGTGTCCTTGCCGATCTGATCGCGGCGAACCGCAAGCTCATCGAATTGAACCTGATCCATCTGCGCCGCATCGAGGAGACGCTCGACATTGCCCAGATACCCGATCCCCTGGAGGACTGCCCCTCCACGCCCGAGCGCAAGAGAGCGTGAGCGTGGACATCGCGCGGGCCTGGCCCAAGTTGGCGCCCTCCAACGCAGTCCCAAGCGGGCAAGATCGGGCCAGACGATGGGTGTTGGCAGCTCTGGTTGCAGTTCTGATCCTGCAATTGCCGGTCGTCTTCCTTCGTGCGATCAACTGGGACGAATTCTACCACTACAGCCTGGTCGTCAAACTGGCGAAGGGCACGCTCGATCTGCCTCTCCAGACGCTTTATACGCAGCCTTTCGTCTGGGTTACGGCGCTGCCGGGGGCAGGGGTCGACCATGTCATTCTCATCCGCATCTTCATGCTCGCGTGCGAACTGGTGGCCTTGGCGTGCATTGCCGGGATGGCGGCGCGCTTCACCGACAGGACGACCGGGCTGCTTTGCGCGCTGGCCTATCTGAGCGCGAGCTTCATCTTCCGGCATGGGACGTCCTTCCGCTTCGATCCTCCTGCGGCGGCCTTGCTGATGGGCTCGGCCTGGCTGTTCACGAGTTCGCACATGCGCGCTTCGCGCCTGGCGCTGGCCGCCATCCTTGCCGGCATATCGACCGTGCTGACGATCAAGACCGTCCTTTATGCACCCGTTTTCGCGGGTATTGCCTGGATGGTCTGGACCGAAAGGGGACGCCGCCGCGCCGATCTTGTCAGGCTCGCGGCTCTGGCTGTGGGCGTGGTGGTCTGCGCAGGCGTGGTCTATCTGCTCCATGCCGCAAGCCTGGCAGCAGGTGGGGGCGGCCAGGCCGAGAGTCTGTTTTCGAACGCCGGACGCAGCATGTTCACGCTCAGCGATCCGTTTGGTTACCGCCGCTTCATCCTATGGTTTGCGATCAGTTCGCCGCTGCTGGCGATCCCCGCCTTCCTCGCGCCCTTCGCGATCTGGCGGAGCAACAGTGCCACCGCGCACAAGATTGCCCTAACGGGCCTGTGGCTTCCCCTTACGACGCTGTTTTTCTACCAGAACACGGCACCTTACTACTACGTCTTCATGATGCCGCCGGTGGCTGTCGCCGCCAGTCCCCTGATGGCTGTGCTGGCCCGGCGCTACGGCGCTGCGCTGATCGCGGGCGCAATGCTGGCGTGTGCCGCCTTCGTCCTCGCGACCGAGCCGGAGAGTACGCTTGCACGCCAGCGCCAGATCCAGCAGGAGGCGAAGCGGCTGTTTCCCGACGGCGTCGCCTATTTCGACAGCTGCGCGATGCTGGGCTCCTTTCCCAAGGCCAATGTCTTCATGACCCCTTGGGTGCTTTCGATGTATCGGCAGGGCATCGGTGCGAGCATGGAGGAGACCATGACGCAGCGCACGGTGCCGCTCCTGTTGAACGATGATGCCGTACTCGGCGAGGCCGTGGCCAGTGAGGGGGACGTTTCCGCGCTGCTCCCCCAGGACGTAGTCGCGCTTCGGGATACCTATATTCCCTTCTGGGGGCCGTTCTGGCTGGCGGGCCGAGAAATCAGCGGGGGCATGGGCGCTCAAACCTGGAATGTCCGGGTGCCCGGGGTCTATACCGTCCGGGAAGGGCGCGTGGTGATCGACGGGCGCGAATTTGCCAAGGGCGATCGCGTGACTCTGGCCCGCGGACAGCATCGGCTGTCTGCCCCACAGGGCGATGCGCGACTCGTGTGGGGGGACCGACTTGCGGTTCCGGCGTCTGTGCCGCCGCAGGAGCCGTACTTCATGCCATTCTAGGGGCCTGGCCCCGGGTTGCGGCGCAATATGGCTCGCAACCTGCACCGTGCCTCGATGACGAGGCCTGAGCAGGCTATCCGAATGCCATCGATGATGCGCTATTTAAGAGTAAATTAAGGATAATCTCGCAGGGTTGCACCATGGATTGCGGCATAGAGGACGGTATGAGTCAGGATGCAAAGTCGACTGTCGATGTGGCGGTCATCGGGGCGGGACCGGCGGGTTTGACCGCGGCCTACCAGCTCACCAAGCTCGGCTATGACGTCACCGTGATCGAGCGGGACGAAAAGGACGTGGGCGGGATCAGCCGCACGGTCGAATACGAAGGGTTCCGCTTCGACATCGGCGGGCACCGCTTCTTCTCCAAGAGCCAGGAAGTGGTGGATCTGTGGAACGAGATCCTGCCCGACGACTTCATCCAGCGCCCGCGCATGAGCCGCATCTACTACGAAGGCAAGTTCTACAGCTATCCGCTGCGCGCGTTCGAGGCGCTGTGGAACCTGGGTATCTGGCGCTCGAGCGTGTGCATGGCAAGCTACGCCAAGGCGCGGCTCTTCCCCAACAAGACCATCCGCAGCTTCGAGGACTGGACCACCAGCCAGTTCGGGTGGAAGCTCTATTCGATCTTCTTCAAGACCTACACCGAGAAGGTCTGGGGGATGCCCTGCGATGAAATGTCGGCGGACTGGGCGGCCCAGCGCATCAAGGGTCTGAGCCTGGGCAAGGCGGTGCTCGATGGCCTGAAGCGTTCGCTCGGGCTCAACAAGCGGCCCAACGATGGCTCCAACGGGCAGGCCAAGACCCTGCTCGAGACCTTCCGCTATCCGCGCCTTGGCCCTGGCATGATGTGGGACGCGGCGCGCGACCACGTGGTGGCCGGGGGCAATACCGTCCTCATGGGCCATTCGCTCAAGCAGCTTTCGCAGGACGAGGAGGGGACCTGGCGCGTGACCGCAACCCGCGCGGACGGAAGCGAGACCGCGATCCACGCCCGCCACGTCGTCAGCTCGGCGCCGATGCGCGAGCTCGCCTCGCGCCTGCACCCGCTGCCGGAAACGAGCATGGAAGCCTCCGCCCTCAAGTACCGCGACTTCCTGACCGTGGCCCTGATGATCCGTTCGGACGACCTGTTCCCCGACAACTGGATCTACATCCACGATTCGCAGGTCCAGGTCGGCCGCATTCAGAATTTCCGCAGCTGGTCGCCCGAGATGGTGCCCGATCCCTCGCTCGCCTGCGTGGGGCTTGAGTACTTCTGCTTCGAAGGCGATGGCCTGTGGTCCTCCACCGACGAGGACCTGGTCGAGCTCGCCAAGAAGGAAATGCAGATCCTGGGCCTCGTCGATCCCGAGACGGTCGTGGGCGGCTGCGTGGTGCGCCAGGAAAAGGCCTACCCGGTCTACGACGACAGCTACGCCGACAACGTCGCGGCGATGCGCGGCGAACTCGAAGCGCGCTATCCCACGCTGCACATGGTCGGGCGCAACGGCATGCACCGCTACAACAACCAGGATCACGCGATGATGACCGCGATCCTCTCGGTCGAGAACATCGTCGCGGGCGAGCGCATCCATGACGTGTGGAGCGTCAACGAGGATGCCGAGTACCACGAGAGCGGCAAGGAGGGCGAACGCACGCCCATCGAGGACCTCCTGCGCGCCAAGGGCAAGGCCACGATCGGGCCCGACCGCGCCGCCGCGCTCAATTCCGAACGCGCTGTTCCGCGCTCGGTCAACCGGGCGGCCTGAGGCCGCGGATCTCGGAACATGGCAGGGGGAGCGCCTGACACGATGAGGACGCAGGTCCTGCGCCTGGGACGCAGCCGCTTCGTGCGCTACGCTCTGGTGAGCCTGGGCGCGCTGGCCCTCGACATGGGCTCGTTCCTCGCGCTGCTGGCGCTGGCCGTTCCCGCGACGCCGGCCGCCGTACTTGGCTATGGTGCAGGTATCCTGGCGCACTGGCTGGCCTCGAGCCGAATGATCTTTGCCGACAGACTGGCCGCGAGGGGGGCAGGGCGTCTGCGCCAGCAGTCGGGTTTCCTGGTCTCGGCACTGGTCGGGCTTGGCGTTACCGGCCTGACCGTCTGGCTGTGCGGCCTGGCCGGTTGGGATCCGCGCCTGTCCAAACTGCTTGCGGTCGTCCTCAGCTTCCAGTTGACATGGCTCTTGCGCAAGCATGTCGTGTTTCGCCCGATCTCGCGCGCGATCTGAATCAGAGGAATGAGAGTTTGACCGTGATGCCGCAAGCCGAAGGCACGCCCCTGCGTGCGCAGGGGCGGCCGGGCCTCTTTGCCCGCGTGGCCCTGCCGACCTGGCTTTTCAGTCTTCTCGTGCTGGGCGCGGTGTCCTGGCGACGGGTTCTTGAGATGCGCTTCCAGGACCCGGACGATCTGCTCCGCATGGTCGAGGTGCGCGACTGGCTCCATGGCCAGGGCTGGTTCGACGTCACGCAGTACCGCATGAACCTGCCCGAGGGGGCACCCATGCACTGGTCGCGCCTGGTCGATCTGCCGATTGCCCTTGCCATCGAGATACTGCGCCCATTCGTGGGCATGGCGATGGCCGAAATCGTGGCGGCGGCCATTGTCCCGCTCCTGACACTGCTGGTTCTGCTCTCGGTGCTTGCCCGGCTCGTTGACGGCCTGCTGGGGCGCCGTGCGGCCTTCTTTGCGTGTCTGATGGTGCCGATCACGCTGTCCGTGATCCTGCAGTTCCAGGTCTACCGGGTCGATCACCATGCCTGGCAGATGGTCTGCGCGGCCGCAATGATGCTGGGCGTGTTCCTGCCCGCGGCGCGGCGCGGGGGGACACTCGCGGGTGTTTCGGGAGCGATCTGGCTCACCATTTCGCTCGAAGGCCTGCCGATGGTGGTGGGAACGCTTACGGCCCTGGGCCTGGGCTGGCTGCTTCAGCGCAAGGGCGACAGGGACGGCACCCGCCTTGAGAGCGCGGCGTTGGCCCTGGCGCTGACCACGACCTTGCTGTGGCTCGCAACCCGCCTGCCGCAAGGGCTTGAGGTCTGGTGCGACACTGTTTCGGCCTATCATCTCGCCACCTTCGCGGCTGCGGCTCTGGGGATATGGCTGACGCGCAAGCTGGCGCGCGGACCTCTCGCGCGGTTTGCAGGTCTTGCGATCAGTGGCTCTGTCTGTGCCATTCTGCTGGCCGTTCCGGCGCCGCAATGCGTGACCGGAGCCTTCAACGACCTGCCGCCGCTCGTCCATCGCTACTGGTACGAACAGATCTCCGAGGGTCTTCCCATCTGGCGCCAGGACTGGAGCCGGATCGTGACCATGGTGGCGCTGCTGCCGATCTCGGTCTGGGGGCTGGTGCTGCTGTGGCGCACGCGGCGCGAGGAGCGGGGCGACTGGGCGATGTATGGCGGGCTGCTCGGCCTTGCCGTCGCGATTTCCTGGCTTGTCGCGCGGGCTGACGGTGTCGCGATGATCCTTGCCATCGCGCCTGCAAGCCACGTGGTTGACCGTCTTCTCGCGCGCGCACGCCAGTTGCGCATCGCGCCCTTGCGCATCCTGGCAACGACGAGCGCCATCCTGCTCCCCTTTGTCCCGTTGCTCCTCATGAACAGCCTCATCCCGTCCGAAGACGCGCACGAGGCGGTGCGGGAGCGCACGAGCGAGCGCGAGGAGGATTGCCTTGCGCCGACGCGCCTGCAGGCGCTTGGGGACCTGCTCGACCACCGCAAGGGCGGGCGCAACATCATGGCGCCGCTCGACCTCGGGCCGGCACTGCTGTTTTCGACCGATGCCACGGTGCTTGCCAGCAGCCATCACCGCAACAAGATCGCGATGAACGACGTGATCCGCTTCTGGATGGCCTCACCGGCACAGGCCCGCCAGATCGCGCAGGCGCGCAGGAGCGACTATGTCCTGTTCTGCCCCGGCATCTCCGAGCCGCGAACTTACGCAGGTGCCGCGCCGCAGGGCATGATGGCCCGCCTTTCGAGGGGGGAGCGTATCGATTGGCTCGAACCGGTGCGCGATCCCCGCCTGGGGGCGCTGCGTCTCTATCAGGTTCGCGAGCGTTCCGGCATCCCGAACAGCCTCGGACAAGGCTGATTTAAGGGAAATTTAAAGGTAAAATTTTATCTATTTGGAAACCCTGTTTGCAGGCGCGGGACGTTGCTCTCCTGCGGCAGACCAACGATGGACGGTGCCTTGTCTTGCTCCTGCGTCTCAAACATTTAGCTAAATCGATCCTCGCCGTAGGCTGGGTGAACAAGGCAGTTTCGCGCGCGCGCCATGCCGAGGCCGAGGTCTTTGGCTCAAACCGTGTGCTTGGGCACGTTCTTCATGCCCTGAACCCTTTGCCCTTCAACCGGGAACAAGCCGCCGTCATGCGCGGCGCGCGCAACTACCATCGCAACCTTCGCCGCGACAGGCGCAGCCATGTGCAACTGCGGCGGAACATTCACAGGCTGGAAAAGGGCCTGGTAATGCTGCCACGCCGCGATGTCTTCGCAACGGATTACATTGCCGAGACGATGGCTGGCTATGTGCGTGCCGTCGCGCAGTTTGAGCGCAGTGCGGCAAGTATCGACAGGGATGAACTGGCCTGGGCGCACGATGTGCTCGACGCCTATTTCCGGGCCTGCTCCCCAGGTCACAGGGTTATTGACGAGGCGCGCGAGACCTTTTCCGGCCTGCCACCGCTTTTCCCGAGTGGCGGCAAGGCCCCGACCCGTCGAGGCGATCGCGGCGCGAGCACGATTACCTTTGACGAACTGCGCGAACTTTCGTTGCAGCGCCGGTCCGTGCGCCATTTCGAACAGCGACCAGTCCCCCGGGACCTGATCGACCGCGCTCTCGGTATTGCGGCCCAGGCGCCGACTGCCTGCAATCGCATGCCCTACGAGTTTCGGATCTACGACGATCCCGACCTTGT
This sequence comes from Novosphingobium profundi, assembly GCF_020524485.1. GTDB lineage: Bacteria > Pseudomonadota > Alphaproteobacteria > Sphingomonadales > Sphingomonadaceae > Novosphingobium > Novosphingobium profundi_A. Next base: position 93,905 of record NZ_JAIVLF010000009.1, read on the forward strand.
GCGCGCGGTTGCGCAGCTGCCCTTTGGCGCCGCGGGGTTCGGCCACCAGATACCCACGCTGGCCGTCGTCGTCGGCAAGCTGGACAGCTACTTCAGCGCGCGCGACCGTCATGCGATCTACATAGATGCGAGCCTGGCTGCGATGTCGTTCCTTTTCGCGCTGGAAACGCTGGAACTGAGCAGCACCATCATCAACTGGCCCGATTTCGAACCGCTCGAGGCCCGGATGCAGCGCCTTCTGGGCCTCGATCTGTCCGAGCGTGTCGTCATGCTGATCGCGATTGGCTACAGTCACCCTGATGCCATGGTCCCGTACTCCCAGAAGAAGCAACTGGACAGCTTTCGCAGCTACAACAAGGTCGGGGAATGAAGGCGCACAGGCTCCTGGAGGAGGAGCAAGACCGTCCCCACCGGGCACGGCGCATGCGCAAGGTGGCGCTGCGCTGGTTGGCGCTGGCGCTCGTCGTGGCGGTATCCCTGCGCGCCTTCGGAACGTCCCTGGACACCGCATGGGACAAGGTCCGTGCCGATCCACCGGCCCTAGGGTGGCCGGTCATCGCCGCATGGCTGCTTTTTGCTGCGGCCGTACCTGTTTCGGGATGGCTGTGGGGGCGCGTGCTGCAGAGGCTCGAGAGCACACGGGTGGGCGCCGCCGACGCCATCGTCACGCATTGCTTCTCCTGGCTTCTCAAGTACCTGCCGGGCCAGATTGCAGCGCTGGTCTACAAGCTCGTCTGGGCTGAAAAGCGTGGTTTGGGCAAGACCGGCACAGGTCTCAGCTTCGTGTATGAAAACCTCTTCGTGCAGGTCGCGTCCTGGGCCCCGGCGCTGCTGATCCTTCCGCATGCCACCTTGGGCGCGCGCATCGGGAACGACAGCCTGCTTGCGGCATGCGGCGCTCTCGCGGCCATGGTGACGATTGTCTTTGCGCTCGGGCCGGGGGTGGGGCTGCTTTTGAAGCTGGTACGCAAACGGGGCAAGCTGACGGCAGGGCAAGGCCAGTTCGGCACGCTTTCGCCCGCGGCTTCGGCCCGGTTCATGGCCCTCTACCTGCTCCCGCGCCTGCTCAATGCGGTCGCCTTCGTGCTGATCTGTCTCCACATCACGCCTGTCGAACCTGCACAGATGCCGGCGCTTGGGGCGATTTACGTGCTGGCCGGGGCGATCGGGGTGCTCGCGGTGTTCGTACCGAGTGGCCTGGGCGTGCGCGAAGCCGCTATCATCCTGCTTGCAGCCCCGCTACTGGGCAGCTCGACCGCCATCATCGCCGCCTTCCTTGCGCGCTTTGTCTCCATCGCATCCGATGCCCTGGTGCTCGTGTTTGCGATCGCGCTGCGCGCCTTGCACGTCAGGAATCCCGTATGAGCACGCATGTTGCCATCATCGGTTCGGCTCTGTCCGGCAACAGGGGCGCATCGGCCATGCTGGAAGCCGCGATCGAGGGCATCTCCCGCCGCATCCCCGACGCCCGCTTCACGCTGTTCTCGATGTATCCCGACGAGGACCGGGCGCTGAACCACTATCCGAACCTCACGATCGTACCTGCCGGGCCGCTGCGTCTCGGGATCGTGATCAATTCCCTGGCGCTTCTCTACTGGCTGCTGCCCCCATTACGCTCCGTTCTGGCCCGCAGCTGCGGCGCGATCAAGGCGCTGCGCGACGCGGACGTTCTGCTCGATCAGGGCGGCATCACCTTTTGCGATGGCCGGGAGAAATTCCTGCTCTACAACGTCGCCTCGGTCCTGCCCGCCCTTTTCATGCGGGTCCCGGTGGTCAAGTGCGCGCAAGCCATGGGACCGTTCCGCAGCCGGGTGAACCGGCTTGCCGCAAGGGCGATCCTGCCGCGCATGCGGCTCATTGTCTCGCGCGGGCGGATTA
>NZ_JAIVLF010000010.1 GCF_020524485.1 Novosphingobium profundi
GCCCGGTAGCTCGTCAGGCTCATAACCTGAAGGTCGTAGGTTCAAATCCTACCCCCGCAACCAACACCAAACCACATTCGCCAAGCCCCCCGCCGCTCTCGCGCCGGGGGGCTTGGCGTATCTGCAACATACCTGCGCACCTGTCCCGATCGCGCTGCGCGCACATCCAAGTTCCGATCCCGTCTGCAGCCTATGCTGGATGGCACAAGGGCACCCCGAAAGCCCGCACCAAACAAGGCGTTGCCAGAACGATCCGTAGACGCGGACGCGGGCAGGGCCGATGGAGAGGACAACCACCATGACCAACGTGATGACCGCCCCGCCCTCGACCAAGGCGGAGATCGTCGATGTGCCTTTCGCGCACCGCGAGCTCGTCGAACGGCTAAGCCCGGGCGGGCGCTACATCGATGCGCAGACCGACGTCGACAGCCCGTGGGTGCCCTTCGGCGACAATGCGGCGATCAAGCACCTGGCTTTCGATGTGCGCCAGGGCATCTTCTCGAACATCCTGTGGATCAAGGAGCCGGGCGTGGTGGGCACGCACCTGCACCGCGGCACGATCATGATGGTTTGCCTCGAAGGCTCGGTGAAGTACCTGGAGTACGACTGGGTCGCGAGCCCGGGTGGCCTGATCCTGGAAGTGCCGGGCGAGAGCCACACGCTCGTCACCGACCACCCTCAGGGCGTGAAGCTGTTTGGCTGGATGCAGGGGCCCATCGAATTCTACGACGATAACGCCAACTACGTCGACACGGCCGATGTCTGGTGGTTCATCAACCACTACGAGACCTACTGCCGCGAGAAGGGCATCCCGCTCAATCCCAAGCTCTACGTTTGAGGGGCGCGCCATGGGTACGATGACCGCACCTCCCTCGAGCGCGTATGAGATCGTAAAGGTTCCCGAACTCTACGGCGCCCTGATCGGCGCCAAGGGCGTTGAGGGGACCTATGTGGGGGCATCCGAAGAGGAGAGCCCCTGGGTTCCGTTCGGTGAGAACGCCGCGATCCGGCACCTTGCCTTTGACGTGCGCCAGAATGTCTATTGCAACGTGCTGTGGATCAAGCAGCCGGGCGTGATAGGCACCCACAAGCATCGCGGGCCGGTCTGGGCGATCGGGCTGGAAGGCTCGTTCCGCTATCTCGAGTACGACTGGGTGTGCCGCCCCGGCGACTTCATCACCGAGACGCCGGGTACCGCGCACACGCTTGTCACCGACGACCCGAACGGAATGAAGGCGCTGTTCTGGATGCAGGGTGCCAACGAGTTCTTCGATGCGCAGGGCAACCACGTCGAGACGCTCGATGTCTGGTGGTTCATGAATCACTACGAGACCTACTGCGCCGAACATGGCCTCACGCCCAATCCGCAGCTCTACCTGTGAAGACGCTCGACCAGTTCGATATCGCGGGCCGCTCGGGTCTTGTGACGGGGGCCGCCTCGGGTCTGGGCCTCGCCTATGCCGAGGTGCTGTGCGAGGCGGGGGCGCAGGTTACGCTCACCGACTATGATGGCGACGGCGCTGAGCGTGAGGCCGCGCGGCTTCGCGAGGAGGGCTATGCGGCCCGCGCCGCCCGGGCTGATGTCTCGGACCTGGCCGAAGTCGCGGCCGCGTTCGACGACCATGTCGCGGCCTTTGGCGGATGCGACATCGTCTTTTCCAATGCGGGGTACGATGCGGGGAACGGCTTCTGGACGCCCGAGGACACGCGTAACCCGCAAGGCCAGCTCGATGTCTACGATCCGGCGGCCTGGGAGCGTTCGATTCAGGTCAACCTCACCGGCCAGTTCCACACCCTGCGCGAGGCCGCGCGGGTGATGAAGCGCAACGAGGAACGTACGGGGCGGCGCGGAGGCTCCATCGTGTGCACCTCTTCCAACGCGGCCGTCGTCAACGAGGCCATCGTGGGCGTGCCCTATATGCCTGCCAAGGCCGGGGTCATGCACTTCATGCGCCACGCCGCGCTGGAACTGGCCGCCTTCGGGATTCGGGTGAACGCCATCGCGCCCGGGCCCTTCGTCACCAACATCGGCGGGGGCTGGCTGAAGAAGAACCCGGAGGCCCGCAAGGCTTGGGACAAGCTGGTGCCAACGGGCGCCGTGGGTGAGGTCCATCAGATCAAGCCGCTGGCGCTGCTGCTCGCTTCGGATGCGGGTAGCTACATGACAGGGGCCCACGTGATGATCGACGGGGGCATGCAACTGGGGCCCGTCAAACCGCTTACCGGACTGTGACCGCCCCTTCGGCTCGCACCATCAAACACCAGGGAGATAGACCATCAAGGCTGCCGTATTCCAGGGCCTGCACGAACCGCTGGCCATAGAGACGATACCCGATCCTACGCCCGATGCAGGTGAGGTCGTGGTGAAGGTCGCGCGCTGCGGTATCTGCGGGTCGGACCTGCACATGACCGAGGACGCGGCCTACGGCTGCCAGCACGGGGACGTCCTCGGGCACGAGTTTGCAGGCGAGGTGGTTGGCCTGGGCCGGGAGGTGACGGGCCTTGGCATCGGGGACCTCGTTTCGGTCGTACCTTTGCGCAGCTGTGGCCAGTGCGAGGCGTGCCGCCGGGGCGAGGTCGCCTGGTGCCGCGAGTTCAGCCTCCAGGGTGGGGGCTATGGCGAATATGCCGTGACCCGGCCCAATCAGTGCGTGCCGCTCCCTGCCGATGTATCCCTTGCCGATGGGGCGATCATCGAGCCGCTTGCGGTTGCGCTGCATGGCGTACAGCTGAGTGGCATCACACCCGGAGACCGGGTGTTGATCCTGGGCGCGGGCCCGATCGGGCTTGCCGTCGCTTTCTGGGCGCGGCGCTTTGGCGCGGGGGCCGTGGTCCTGCAGGACGTGGTGCCGGATCAGGAGCCGCGCGCGATGGGGCTGGGCGCGACCGGCTTCGTCGTGAGCCCTGAGGATCCGGTGGGGGGAAGCGACGCCGCGCTTGGCGGCAAGGCCGACATCGTCTTCGAGTGCGTCGGAAGGCCCGGGCTGATCGCGCAGGCCGTCGAGCAGGTCCGCGCGCGTGGAACGATCCTGCTGCTGGGCCTGTGCACTCAGCCCGATACCTTCAATTCCTTTGCGATGCTGTCCAAGGAAGTTCGGCTCGTCACCAGTGCCTTCTTCACGCGCAGCGAATACGAGGCGGCGCTGGACGCGCTGGCGAGCGGTGCCATCGCGCCGCGCCTGCTGGTGAGCGAGACCATCGCGCTCGACAAGGTACCCACGGTCTTCGAAGCCCTCAAGAGCGCAGGCCACGGCCAGTGCAAGGTCCTGATCGCGCCCTGATCTCGTGTCACACGTGTGCCGCCGGGCAAAAGGAAAGGGCCGGGAGCCTTGCGGCAGACCGGCCCTCAAGGGTGGGTGACGCGCTTATTCTAGACCGGTTTTGCAAGGCCGGCTTGGACAGGCGCGCAGACGCATCGGGAACTGCGCGCAATCGACAACGCCTGCGGGTCTCAGCCCCGCTTTCGCCATTCGCGCGGCGAGGCGTCGTAGCGGCGGCGAAAGCACCGCGCGAAGTAGGCGCTGTCGTTGAAACCCAGTTCGAAGGCGATCTCGGTGATCGAGGTGGCGTGATCGCTGGTGAGGCGATCGGCGGCGCGTTCGAGCCGGGCATTCAGGATATGGGCAGACGGGGCCGTGCCGAGCGTGGCAAAGCCGTTCTGCACCGTGCGGGGGGACACGCCGAGAGACTGGGCAATGGTGCCCGTGCGCAGGTCCGGATCGCCCAGGTGAGTCTCGACATGGCGCAGGAGCTGGCGTGCCAGCGGGGGCGACGCGTCGGCGGCCGGGCGGGGCTGGCGGCTTTCGCGCAGGGTCAGGCCCAGCATGTCATAGAAGACATCGGCCATTGTGCCTTGCCAGCTCGCATCGCCGGGAATGGGGAACTGCGCGTTGCCGGCCTGGCGCCAGAGCGAATGCAGGAAATCTATAAGGACGCGGCCACTCGCCAGGCTGGTGGCGCGGATGCGGCGTGAGAGTACGCTGTCGAGAGCCTCGCAGCGCTGCAGGATGGGGGCGCCGGGAAACTCCACCACCAGCAACTCGTGCGCCTCCAGGTCCATCTCGTAGCCAGTGGCGGCAGAGGACAGGACGAAGTCGCCCGGTTCCAGGACAATGTCCTCCTGGCCGTAGCCCTGGCGATGGCGGCAGCGTCCGCGGGTCTGGAGGTGGAGGATGATGTTGGAGGAACCGGGGGTGCGGTGACGCCGTCCGACCTGCGAGGGGCCTCCGGCGGGGCGTATCATCTGCAGGTCGCCCAGCCGCCAGGTCTGCATGCGTCCATGAAAGCTGTGGTCACCGTTGATGTAGGTGCCTGCGTAAATGCGCTCGGCAAGCTCGTTCCAATAGCGCAGCCGCTGGCTTTGCGGCAGCGCCGACGTCGCGAATGTCTGGATTGCCTCCATCGCACACCTATCCGTCCTCTCCGTCCGGGCTCCGGTCTCGTGATGTACCGGATATCCCGCTTTCGCCGTTCCTGGTTGGCCCTGAGCGTGCGTGCAAGGATCGGAGGGCGGGGTGCATCTTGTCAAGCGGCGGCTGCGCTCGAACGTGGCACGGGGCGGTTCGGCCGCTCAGGAGCCGCGTGCGCGGCGCAGCAGCCGTTTGAGCGGGGCGTGGGCGTGCGGGTCGAGGTAGTGATAGACCGCAGTCGCACGGATCGCGCCAGCGGGGGCGGGTTCGTTGGTGTGCAGCGTGCGGTAGCCCCAGAAGAAATAGAGGTTGCCCGGCTTCAGGACGAGCCGTTCGAATTCGCACGCGCCGCCTGCGTAGCGCCGGGCAAGGCGCTGCTGCGCGCGCGCATGGTCGACCTGCAGCTTGTCGAGCAGATTGGCGGCATAGCTGCGCCGCAAGGGGCGCCGCTGTCGGCCCAGAATGAGCCGCCCTTCGCCTCCGCCGGGAATGAGAATCGGGAGGAGCGCGGTCAGCACATAGGAATCGTAGTGAAAGCGAAGGGCGTGGCGCGCCTGGTCCTGGCCTTCGAGGGCGCGCAGGATCTGGTAGAAGCCGGTCTCGGGGGCCTCGCGCCCCGTGGCCAGCGTGCAGAGGCGGCGGCACAGGCTCTGGAATTCCGGCGAATCGCGCAAGGCCTCGAGGAACGTGCCGCCCAGCGGCCCTCCATTGCCTACGCCGAAATAGCCCGTGGTGCTGGCCGCCATGCCAGCCTCTGTGAAACGCCGGGCCGCTGCAAGGTCAGCCTCCGGGACGAAATCGGCCACCATTGCATAGCCATCAGCGTCGATGGTGGCGGCCAGATCGGCGGGAGCAAGGTCGGCAAGCGCGCGGCGCATGGAAGGTGCCAGGATGGGAGACTATCCTTATTTCGCCAGAGAAGATCAGGACGCACAGGCACAGGGCCCGTGGCGGCGCGCTGGCGTGCTAGAGCGGTTTCCGATGCGATCACATCGGATCAACCGCTCTAGGCCATTGGTTTGACGCATTTTCTGAACCAGCAGATGATTCCATCTGCTTGGAAAATGCTCTAAAGGTAGCGTTCGCCGATGCGGATGGTGTCGCCCGGGTGGACATAGATGACCCTGCTCTCGCGGCCGAACTTGATGACCTGCTCGTCCTCGCCCGCGCGGCGCAGATAGGCCTTCTTGCGTGCGGCGCGGTACGTGTAGCCTCCCGCCGTGGCGACCGCCTGCTCCAGTGTCAGGTTGGGCTTGTAGGCGAATTCCCCGGGCTGGTTCACCTCGCCCAGGATGTAGAACGGGCGGTAGCTTAGGACTTCCACGGTAATGCGCGGGTCTTTCACATAGGTCCCGTCGAGCCCGGTGCGGATTGCATCGGCGAGCTGCTGCGTGGTCGCGCCGTCGGCGCGGACGGCTCCGAGCAGGGGGACGGCGACCTGGCCGCCCGAACTGATCGTGTATTCGCCGGTGATCGACTCCACGTTGAAGACGGTGATCCGCAGCTTGTCACCGGGGCCAAGGCGATAGACTTCGCCTTGCGCCGTGGTGTCCTGCCCGGGCCGCGCAGCGGGGCTGGCGGCGTCGCGGGCCTGCAGGGCTGGCGCGGCTGTTGCCATGACAAGCGCCATGACCAGGCGGAGTTTTCCAATCGAGCGCGGCAAAGGACGGTCTCCCTGTCGTCTGGCGGGGCCGTTTCCACGTGCCGGGCCAGCCGGACGAGTGTACCCCCTGAAATAAACGCGCCACCCCGGCGCATTCAATTCGTGACACATAAGAATTGAATAGTACAGGTCATTATTTTCATCCCATAACTATTGTTCCATTATGCAACTGTCATTATATGAATAAAATCATAAGTTGACTTGTTGGTGTGGCGCGCGAAATATCGCGTTTAGTTTTTAGTTTTCTATTCGTGTGTGCCGGTGCGCCTCTTGGGCTCCGGCTGAGGGGGCCAGTTTGGGGGTATTTGTGTCCATCGGGGTTGTCGGGAGCCGAGCGCATGCCCGCTGCGGGTAAACCTGCACGTAGGGCTTCTGCGCGAGCTGTGGCGCGCTGTGCTGCCTTCTTGGTCTGCCTTGCTCTGGCTGGGGGCGCGAATTGCGCGCGGGCGCAGGAGGCGGGAACGAGCCTTGCCGACGAAGCCTTGGCCAGTTCGGTCGGCGCGCGCTCCAAGGCGGCCTACGAAGCGCCGGGACTGCCTCTGGGGGGCTTGCGCTTCTATCCCAGGGCCGACCTGCGGATCGAATACGACGACAACGTCTTCAATATCGCTCCCGATCCGCGCGGCGATGCCAAGGCAACCTTCGAGCCGGGCTTCGAACTGGTCGAACGCACGCCCGATGCCGGTCTTTCGGTGAAGGGGCAGGCCACCTTGACCCGCTACGCCGATCTCAAGGTTCAGAACAACGAGCAGTACAGCCTCGAGGCGGCGGGCCACAAGGCGTTCGGACCGGTGCGCCTCGATCTCTCCGGGAGCTATGGGCTGCTGGCCGAAATGGCGGGCACGCTGGGCGATGCGGTGATCGGCGCACCGAATACCTATTCGCGCCTCGCGGGCCGTGCCGGGCTCTCCGTGGCCCTCGCCAATCTCACCGTGTCGCTCGCCGGTGGGGCGGAGCGTTTCGACTACCGCACCATCCGGCTCGAGGGGCTCGATGTCCTCCAGAACTACCGCGACCGCACCGCGACGACACTGGGCGGGCGGGCGTCCTTGCGGCTTGGCCCGGCCCTGCGGGTCTTCGCACAAGGGCGTTACAACTGGCAGGACTACCGGCAGGATTTCGAGGCCATCAGCCAGGATTCGCAAGGTTACGCGCTGTCGGGCGGTCTCGCCTTCGGTTTCAGCGAGTTGCTCAGCGGCGAGGTGACGGTGGGCTACCTGTCGCAGGACTACGACGAGCCTGCCTCGGGCACGGTTTCGGGAATGACCTATTCCGGACGGCTCATCTGGAATGTCACCACGCTTGTCACTGTCAAGTTGAACGGCGCGCGGACACTGGAGGCAAGCCCCTTCTTCAATCAGCCGGGGGTCATTCAGGATAGTATATCTCTCTATGTCGACTATGAGTTGCTTCGCAATTTAGTAGTTTCCGTGAATACATCATATCTGTACTATGATTACTTCGGGTCGGATCGGCGGGATCGTCAGTTCCGCATCGGGACGAACGCCCGCTGGCTTCTGGGAGACAGGTTCGAAGTGGGGCTGGGGTTCAGCCACCGCGACCAGTCGAGCCGTGGGTTCGAGGCCCGGCCCTTCACGGGATCGACCGCTTTGCTGAGCCTGCGGGTGAAGTTCTGATGGTGCCGGTGGATCGGTCCTGTCCCGAGCGGGAGGGAGACGCCCGGCGGCGCGGGGCCCTTCCCCCAATTGCAATGCGCAGGAGTGTGAGGCTGTCATGAACAATTCCCTTGTCGTCCATCGCGGCAGCCAGCTCCAGGCCGACCTGGCCCAGGCCTTTCCGGCCATGGCCGCCCCGCCCGAGGACCGGCTCGACCTTCGAGCGATCTACTTCGCCTTGCGGCGCCAGCTGACCGTAATCGTGGTCGTGGCGGTGGTCTTTGTGGCGCTTGCGGCGCTGGTGACGACGCTGCAGACACCCCGGTACACGGCGAGCGCGCGTGTCGTGCTTAATTCGCTGGAAGAGCGCACCACCCCGCGCGGCGAGGGGGCGGGCGCTCTACCGCCCGATTCCGACCAGGTCGACACCGAGGTCGAGGTCATCCGCTCGCGCGAACTGGCGCTCGATGTGGCGCGGGCGCTCAAGCTCGATACCAACCCGAATTTCGCGCCCGGATCCGGCGTGGGTCTGCGCAGCCGGCTGAAGGCGCTGGTGGGATTGGGCGAGGAGGCGGAGGCCAGTCCCACACGCGAGGAACGCCTGGACGCCATCGCCGAGCGTCTCCAGGGCGCTCTTGAGGTCGAGCGTATCGGCACCACCCACGCCTTTTCCATCGCCGTTACCGAGGTCGATCCCCATGACGCGCAGGCGATCGCCAACGAATATGCGACGCAGTATTCGCAGTTCTACCTCAACCAGAAGCGGGCAAGCGGCGCGCAGGCCGCCGGCTTCCTGTCCGAAAGGCTCGAGGAGCTACGCCAGCAGGCGCTCGACGACATGGCGCGGGTGCAGCAGTACCGCATCGCCAACAACCTCTTGAGCACGACGGGAGCCTCGCTCTCCGAGCAGGAGATTTCCAGTTACAACCAGGAAGTGGCCTCGGCGCGCGCGTCGGCCGCAGCCGACCGGGCGCAGCTCGCCACCGCCCGCGCGCAGCTGCGCCGGGGCTCGGCCGGGGACGATGTGGGCGAGGCGCTCAACTCCGGGGTGGTGAGCTCGCTGCGCTCCAAGCGTGCCGAAGTCGCAGGCCGCGTCGCCGCGCTCGAGGCGCAGTTCGGTCCGGGCTATCCCGCTCTCCAGAGCGCGCGCTCCGAACTCGACATGATCGACGCGCAGATCGCCTCGGAAATCAAGCGCATCATCTCCAACCTTGAAGCCAAGGTGCAGGTCTCCTCGGGGCGGCTTTCCTCGCTGCAGGGCTCGCTCGGTTCGGCCAAGGGGGCGCTCGCCTCGAACAACCGGGCGATGGTCGCGCTGACCGATCTCACGCGCCGGGCCGAAGCCTCGCAGGAACTCTACGACAGCTATCTGGCCCAGTACAAGGAGACCGTGGCGAGCCAGGGGACCGAGCGGCCCGATGCGCGGGTCATCTCCTATGCCGATCTGCCCGAGACGCAGGTGTCGCCCCGGCCCCTGCTGAACCTCGCGCTGGCGCTGGTCGTGGGACTGGGCGTGGGCGTGGTGATCGGCCTTGTCCGAGAGATGCTCTACACCGGCCTTTCGACGGCCTCGGATGTCGAGCACAAGCTGTCCCTGCGCTGCCTGGAAAGCGTGCCGCAGGTGGGCAGCATCCTGCCCGGCGAGGACGATCCGATAGAGGCCATCGCCCACGCGCCGATGTCGGGCTACGCCGAGGCTTTCCGGGGCCTTCGCGCCTCGATCAACCATGCGCTGGGGGACACGCGCAACCTGGTGCTGATCACGTCTGCGCTCCCGCGTGAGGGCAAGACCACGATTTCGGCGGGACTGGCCCGGGTGGCGGCGCTGACCGGGGAGCGCGCGGTGGTAGTCGATGTCGACGTGCGCCAGCGTGGAGCGACCCGGGCGCTTTCGGGCGAGCTTCCGCAGGTGGGCCTGCTCGAGGTGCTGCGCGGGGAGGCGACACTCGAGGAAGCGCTGGTTCTGGATGCGCGGCGCGGGGTCTGTGTCCTGCCAATCGTGGGCGAGGCGCACGGACTGGAGGACCTTCTGGGCAACGGGGAAATGGGACCTTTGCTCGCCCGGCTCGGCGATGCCTTCGACCTTGTCCTGCTTGATGCCCCGCCGATTCTCCCGATCACCTATACCCGTACGCTGGCGACGCAGGTCGACGGGGTGGTCATGGTCACGCGCTGGCGGGCCACCGCCGACCACGCGATCCGCGCGGCGCTGCGGCTCTTGCCCGAAGGGCGGGTGCGGGTGGCGGGAGCCGTCCTCAGCCAGGTGGACCTGCGCAAGCAAGCCAAGTTCGGCTACGGCGATGCGAGCTTCTACTACGAGCAATACCGGAAATATTACGCCTGAGAAAACGGGCATGATGGGGGCACGGAGCCGGAGCGCTCCGGGGGCCGGATCGATCGGGTGTGCAATGTCTGCAAGGGGGCAAGCGCTGCGGTGAAAGTTCTTTATGTCGTGCCGCCATCGACGCATTTTGCAGGTATGGAGCGGGTCGTCCACGATCTCGCCTGCGGTCTCGCCACGCGCTATCGCGGGCGGATCGAGGTAAGCGTGCTCTATTGCCACCGCTATGTCGAACTGCCCGAGAGCCTGCCCTACGAGGTTCTTTTCGAGGAGGCGGGGAGCCTGCGCGCCTTTCCCAGGAAAGTCGCGCGCCAGTTGGGCCGGGACCGCTACGACGTGGTCGTCATCGCCCAGTTCGAGCCCACCGTGCTGGTCTGGTTGCTGCACCGCCTGGCCCGGGGCAAATCGCGCTTCGTCATGCACCTGCATGGAAATCCCAAGGTGGAAGGGAGGACCTCGCGGCGCGCGCGGCTCGCCTTCTCGCTGTTCAACCTGCTGGTGCCGCGCATGGACAAGGTCATTGCGGTCTCCCCCGCGCTGGCGCGCTACCTGGCTTCGCGCACAGGGCACGCGGACGTGGCGGACTATCTGCCCAACCCGGTTCGCCAGTTCGGCGAAGTCGTGCGCACGGCAGGTTCCAGCGGCCCTGTCAGGTTCCTCACCATCGGGCGCCTTGCACGCCAGAAAGGGCACGATGTCCTGATCGAGGCCTTTGCGCAGTTGATTGCGCAAGGGATCGATGCGCACCTCACTATCGTGGGCGATGGCGAGGAGCGGGACGCCCTTGCTGCGCAGATCGAACGGCTGGGGCTGGTGGGCAAGGTGCGCCTGGCTGGCAAGATCGCCTATCCGGCGGCCGAACTGGCCGAGGCCGAATGCTTCGTCAGCGCCTCGCGCTGGGAAGGCTTTGGTGTTGCCATTGTCGAGGCCATGTCAGCCGGGCTTCCGGTGATTGCCACCGACTGCGATTTCGGCCCGACCGATCTCATCGACATGCCCGAGAAGGGCGAGGTCGTGCCTGCCGAGGATGCCGGCGCACTGGCCGCAGCCATGGTCGGCTTCGCGGCCCGCGCGCGAATGCGGGCCGAGGAACCGGTGCGGCGCGAGGCCGCCTCCTTCTTCCGCCTCGACAACGTGGTCGCCCAGCACGCGGCCATGCTTGAGGGGCTGGCCTGGCGCGGAGACGTGGCGCGTGGCTGATGCGAAGGCCCCAGAGTCGATGTCGGAGCCGGTGCAGGCGGGGGGCGAGGCCCTGGGCGGGCGGACGGCGGGCAGCGCGGCCTGGCTGATCGGCGGGCGCCTCTTTACCAAGTTCGTCGAGTTCCTGAGCCTTCTGGTCCTCGCCCAACTCCTGACGCCGGAGGACTTTGGCGTCATTGCGATCGCGATGACACTGGTCACGATTGTCGAGGCCGTGTTCGAACTGCCGATCACGCAGGTGCTGATCGCGCGCCGGGCGATTTCACAGCGCCACCTCGATACCGCCTTCACGCTGAGCGCGCTGCGGGGCGGGGCGCTGACGCTAGTGATCTGGGCGAGCGCGGTACCCTTTGCCCATTTCTACCGCAACGACACGCTTGTCTGGATGATCCTGGCCCTGGGCGTGGCGCCGGGCTTGCGCGGGATGGGCAGTCCCGGGCTGGTCCTCTACGCGCGCGAGCTCAAGTACCGGCGCGAGATTGCGGCCGAACTGGTGTGCAAGACAGGCTCGCTGGTCTGTTCGGTGGCGGCGGCCTGGTGGCTGCGCGACTACCGCGCGCTGATGGTGGGCATCGTGGCGACGCCCACCATCTGGATTCTCGCCTCCTATGCGCTGGCGCCCTACCGGCCCCGGCTCTCGCTGGCCGAGTGGCCGCTCTTCGCCGATTTCCTCGGCTGGACGACAGGCGCGCAGCTTCTGGCCGCGATCAACTGGCAGTGCGACCGCCTGATCCTGGGCCGGTTTGTCAGCCCGGCGCAGCTGGGTATCTACTCGGTCGCCAACGACCTGTCCTACGTGCCCGAGCAGGCCCTGATCCGACCCATCGTGCGCCCGCTCCTGTCGGTCTTCGCGCTCATTGCGGACCAGCGCGCGCGTCTGGCGACGGCCTACGTCCAGGCCTCGAATGCCGTGCTGGCCATCGGCGCGCCGGTACTTCTGGGGCTGTGCCTGTTGGCCCAGCCCGCCGTCGCGCTCGCGCTGGGCGACAAGTGGCTGGGGGCCATTCCGGTGCTGCAATGGCTTTCGCTCACGCTCATCCCGCCACTTCTGACCGCGCCCTATTCCTCGCTGGCGATGGCGCTGAACCGGCCGCAGGGCCTGCTTGGCCAGCGTGCGGCCGAACTCGTCTTCAAGGTGCCGCTGATGGTGGTGGGCGCGGTCTGGTACGGCATCGAAGGGGCGGTGGGCGCCCGCGCGATTTCCGCGCTCAGCACCGCGCTGATCGTCATGGTGATGACGCGCCGCCTGATCGGGGTGTCGGTGTGGCGCCAACTTGTGGCGACCTGGCGCACGGTGCTTGCCAGCGGCGGTCTCGTGGCGGTGCTCTATGCGCTGCGTCCCTTGCTGGCGGACCTCGCCGGGCTGGAGCTGGCGCTGGGAATCGGGTTGGTCGCGGGGCTTGGCATGGCGGTCTATGGCCTGATCCTCGCGCTGACCTGGCACCAGGCCGGGCGGCCGGCAGGGATCGAGAGCATGGCCTATGACCGGGTGTTCGTGCGCGTGTTCGAACGGCTGCGTGGCCCCCGCGCCGAGCAGCGTTCAGCGTGAGGAAAAGCGCAGTCTGATCATCGGGCGCACTGCGGCCATCGGCAGGGTTGCGAGGAGGGCCGAGTATCCGGCGATGGCAATGCGCCGCACGAGCGGCTCGAAGCTGCGCTGGAACGGCAGGCGCGCGGCATCGAGGAGGATGCACAGGCGCGAATCCTCAGGCATCGGGTGGCTGTCGGGCTGGAGCCGGAGCGAGGCGGCGCGCAGCTGGAGAAGGTGGTTCGCGCGGCGCAGGGCCGCGCTTCCCGGCGGCGCCAGGCCTCCCATTTCGCAGGCATCCTGGGTTGCCTTGAGGCGCTTGCGCGCGCGTTCGACCTCGCGGGCGAAATGGCTGACATTGGCCAGCATGTTGGAATCGTTGGCGCCGTGGATGCGGTAGCGCACCAGCGGCTGCACGATCGTGACGACTTCGCCCAGGAACGGGGCCATCGCGATGCAGGTGGTGTCGGTCGAGCTGTCCCGGCTGGCATCGAGCGGGAAAATTCGCGCGAGGAAGCTGCGCGCATAGGCATTCCCGGAGCCCGGCGGTGAGGGGTATTCGTTGGTGTGGTGGGCCCAGGCGCGGATGTCGCAGGCGCGGGGCGGCTGGCGGATGTGGGGCAGCAGCGCAGGAAGCGGTTGTTCGTTCTCGTCCACCTTCTGCATCAGCACCTGGACCTTGCTGACCCCCTCATGCCAGACGGCGGCGACCTCGCGCGCGAGCCCGGGTTCGAGCACGTCGTCGGCATCGAGGAACACGACGACATCGCCGCTGGCGAGCGCAAAACCGGCATTGTTGGCGCGAACCTGTCCGGCGTTGTCCTGGAACACCGTGCGGACCCGCGCGCCATAGGCGGAAATGACGCTGCGCGAATCGTCGCTGGAGCCATCGTCGATGACGATCACTTCCACCTCGGGCCAGTCGAGGCCGAGCGCACTGTCGATCGCCCGGGCCACGAACCGGCCGTAGTTGTAGTTGGCGATAATGACGCTGAAACGCAGGGACGCTTCCATACGGTCTCCAGGTGCGTATTCGGAATATCAGGTGAGGTTAGTATTTGCCGACACCTGCAATAATTGTATTTATATGATGTATTGATTTAAGTCTCTAAGTAAAGGTAAATTAGTTTTGCAACTTTAGTATTGCAATATAGGTCTGTTTTGGTTCTATGGCCCGACAGTAAGGGGAAGGCTATGGCGAGAGGAATTGTCGTCGTTATTGCGAGTGTGAACCGGCCGCGCGAATTGGGGCGTTGGGTGGAGCACATCGCCAGGCAGACCCTGAAGCCGTGCGAGATGATCTGGGCGGTGACCTCGCAGGCCGACCTGCCCGAGGGATACGAACTTGGTAGTGTCACACAGGGCTTCTCGATCCTGGAGTGTCCGGTGGGATTGACCCGCCAGCGCAACCGCGGCCTCGCGCATATCTCCAGCGACCCGGAATATGTCGTCTTCTTCGATGATGACTACGTGCCGACCGCGAGTTGCCTTGCCGATATCGTGCGCGCCTTTGAAATCATGCCCGAGGTGGTTGGTCTTACCGGAACGATGCTGGGCGACGGGATCTGCACGCGCGGGATCGAATACGAAGAGGCCCGCGCGCTCGTCGAACGCTACGAGCAGGGCCGGGTCTTCCCGCAAAAGCCGTCGCTGGAGCCCTGGGAGGGCCTCTATGGCTGCAACATGGCCTACCGTGCCGGGGTGATTGAAGGGGAGGAATTCGATGAGAACCTTCCGCTCTACGCCTGGCAGGAGGATGTCGACTTTGCGGTGCGCGTCGCCAGGGGGCGCCCGATGGGGCGTACCGATGCCTTTGCCGGTGTGCATCAGGGGATCAAGGGCGGGCGCGGCAGCGGGCGGCGGCTGGGCTATTCGCAGATCGTCAATCCGCTCTACCTCCTGCGCAAGGGGAGCATGAAGTGGCGCAAGGCGCTGGTCATGGCGAGCCGCAACGTGATCGCCAACCACGTCCGCTCCGCGCGGCCCGAACCCTGGATCGACCGGCGCGGGCGCGTGGTCGGCAACTGGGTGGCCTTGTGGGACGTCGCGCGCGGGCGCGTCGATCCCATGCGTGCGCTTGAACTGTGATGCACGGCCCGGTTGCGGTAGGTGGCCATGCGCCGCGCGGAGGCCAGGATGAACAGGTCGCGGGCGAGCTCGTCATCAACGGGCGTTTCCTGTGTCAGCCGGCCACCGGCGTTCAGCGCGTCGCGCGCGAATTCGTGCTGGCGCTTGATCGGCTTCTGGTGCGCGGCGAATTTCCGGGCCTGCGGGCACGGCTGGTCGCGCCGGCTGAGGCTGAATTCGGCTCGCTGAACCTCGCCTGCATCGCCACGCAGCATCTGGCGGGCGGGAATGGGCATTACTGGGAGCAGGTGACCCTGCCGCGCCATGCCCGGGATGCGCACTTGCTGTGCCTGGGCAACCTTGCGCCCTTGCGCAGCCTGATTGCGGGCGCGCCGGTGGCGGTCATGCTGCACGATCAGTCCTTCCGCACCTTCAAGGGCGATTACAGTTTGCCCTACCGGCTCTTTCATGAGGTGGTAGGCCACTTTCTCGTGCGCCGCGCGCGCCCGCTTATCACCGTGTCGCAGACCGAGGCCGAGGCCATCCGCGCGGCCAACGGCGGGCGTCCGGAGAAGCTGGTCGTGGCCCCCAACGGCAGTTGGATGAATGACGAACCCGCGCCTCCCCGTCGGGCCTTGGACGCCGCAGCGGCGCCTTACGTGCTGCACGTGGGGGGCTTTTCCGAACGCAAGAACGTGGGCCGCGTCTTTGCCGCCGCCGAGGTTCTGGCGGGCGATGGCGTGGAGGTCCGGCTGGTCGGTCGGCCCAATGCGCGCTGCGAAGAATGGCTCGAGAGCCTTTCGTCCGAGGTCCGCGCAAGGGTGCGCTTTACAGGCTTCGTCGACAACGCGCAGCTGACCCGCCTCTACAGCGAGGCAGCCTGCCTCATGTACCCCTCGCTCTACGAAGCCTCGGGCCTTCCGCCGAGCGAGGCGATGCGGCTGGGCTGCCCGGTCGTGGTCTCGGACCTGCCGGTGCTGCGCGAACGGTGCGGGGACGCTGCGCTCTATTGCGACCCGCTCGATGCGGCGAGCCTGGTGGCCCGGGTTCGCGAGGTGCTTGGCGATCCGGTGCTGGCGCGCCGTCTGTCGCAGCGCGGGCAGGCGCGTTCGCAGATCTTCAGCTGGGAGAACCAGGCGCGCATCATCGTGCGCGCTCTTGGCTTCGCATCCTGATCTCGCGCCGCCGGTGGTCTGGCGGGCGGTCGCATCTTCATCCGGAATGGGCCGGTACGGGACGGCGCCAGGTGGCCACGGAGGGGCGCTGTGCGACCGCTCCCGGCCGTGGCAGTGGAAGGCTGCGCAGCGCCAGCGAGACCGCGGCGAAGACCGCGAAATCCCCGCCCGGATCGCAGGTCGGCGAGACGACCGCAGCGGGAATGAGCACGCACAGCGCCGCCCAGCCGCCGGCCGCCCCGATCATCGTGTTTTCACCGAACTGGCGCCCCAGGCGCGGCCCGCAGTAGGTCGAGATACGCAAGGGGCGGAAGGCCCGCGCCAGGTGGGCAAGAAAGGCCAGGCTTCCGATCAGGCCTGTCGAGCCGAGCATTGCGGTCACGAAGCTGGAGGAGCGGAAGCTGCCCGGGCCGATGCCGATGCCATAGGAGGCGAAGAAGGCGTCGATCCCGATGCGCGCCCAGAAGGCACGCTGGATGCCCGATTCGCTGTCCTGCTTGTCGATCGTCGCGCGGCGCAGGATCGTGCTCATCAGGTCGATGAAGGCAGGCCACAGGAAAGCGAGCGCACAGACCGCGATCAGTAGCGCCAGCCCGGCGCCCGCCAGCGTCAGGCCCTTGCGCGCATCGAGGTGTTGGGGGGCCAGTAGCAGGCGCAGGCCCACGATGACCCCGTAGCCGCCAAGGCCCAGGTACGCGGTCGAGGACGTCGAGAAGAACAGGACCAGAGCCAGCGCCAGCGCGGCGGGGCCGGTCTGGCGTGGCAGGATGTCGCGCAGCCAGCATTCGAGCAGGAACACGAACCATCCGAAGGCAAAGCCGACATAGGCCGAGGGTTCGGTGAAGATCCCCGTCAGGCGCACCATGCCGTAGGCGGTCTGATCGGTCTGGGTGTAGTTGGCGTTGCGCAAGGCATCGACGAGGAGATCGAAGGGCGTGCCCTTGAAAACCGCGGCCAAGACACCGAGCGTCACGTGGATCCAGGCCATGATCACGCCCATCTTCACGAAGCGCCGTCCGGCGCCTTCCTCCTGCATGGCCAGGTACGCGACGATCCCGGCGCAGACCGTGCCGAGGAGGTAGACCGTGACCGTCACGTTCTGTGGCGAGGGCGCCAGCGGGACGGTGTCGAAGAGCGAGCGGGTGGGGCCTGTCGCGCGCATGGCCGTGACCTGGATGCTATCGCGAAAGAAGCTGGGTGCCATGGCCGCGGCGAGCAGGCCATAGAGCGCGTAGATGGCGAGCCAGGCATTGGCCCGGATCGCACCGCGTGCCTCGCGCCAGCGCCGACTGTTGGGGAGCGTCATGCGGGCCAGCGCGAAGACCAGCGCAAAGGGGGCGGGCGGCACCGAGGAGCCGCCGAGCGCGGGAAGCTGGGCCGCCGCCGATCCGCCCAGCAGGGTGCAGGCCATGACCAGCAGCAGCATGTCCATCATCCCGCCGCGAAACATGAGGAAGATCCCGATGATCGCGATGACAAGGCCGATGTGCGTGAGGATCATGGCGTGCCTCCTGGCAGGCTCAGGCCGAAAGCGCCTGGGGCGCCGCGGGAAGGGGGCGATGCCCCAGCGCCTGGGCCCGCTCGATGGTTTCGAGAAAGCGCGTGCGGAACACCTCGGGGCTGAAGCGGCGGGCCTGGCGCACCGCGGCCTGGGGCGCGAAGTCGGCCTCCCAGCTCTCGAAGCGGGCAAGTGCGGCGTTGAGCGCGGGGGCGGAGTTCTCTCGGAAGAAGAGCCCGGTTTCGCCCTCGACCACGGTCTCGAGCGCGCCGCCCCGGCCATAGGCGATGACCGGACGGCCCGAGGCCATGACCTCGACCGGGATCATGCCGAAGTCCTCCTCGCCGGTGAACACCAGCGCGCGGGCGCGGGCGTAGGCGGCGCGCAGCGCGGTGAAGTCGAGCCGGCGGGTAAAGCGCACGTTGGGCGCAGCGCGCGCGCGCAGCTCCTCGAACATGGGCCCATCGCCCACGACGTGGAGCTTGCGCCCGCTCGCCGAGAAGGCATCGACCGCGAGATCGGGGCGCTTGTAGGAGACAAGCTGGCCCACCCAGAGATATTCCTCGTCGTGGCTGTCGACAGGGGTGAACAGCGCGGTGTCGACCGGCGGATGGACGACACGGGCATCGCGCCCCCAGAACTTGCCGATGCGCGCGCGGATATAGGCGCTGTTGGCCATGATGAGATCGCTGCGCGCGGCGCTGGCGACATCCCAGGTGCGCAGGGCTGGGGCGAACAGTGGCATCGAGATCCGCGCGCCTAGCCCGCCGGTGCTGCGGTACTGGTGGTACTGGTCCCAGATGTAGCGCATCGGCGAGTGGCAGTAGGTGACGTGGGTGGCATCGGGCCGGGTGATGACGCCCTTGGCCGGGCCCGCCTCGCTGGAGATGACCAGATCGTAGTCGGTGAGGTCCAGCGCTTCCAGGGCACGCGGCATGAGCGGCAGGTACTTCTGGTAGTGGGTGCGGGCGCCCGGCAGGCGCGCGATGAAGGTGGTCTCGATCCGGCGCGCACGCAGTTTGTCGGAGAGTTTTGCCGGGTCGACGACATGCGTGAATATATCGGCCTCAGGGAACATGTCGCAGATGTGTTCGAGAACGCGTTCGCCGCCCCGCATGCCGACAAGCCAATAATGAATGATCGCTGTTCGCACCGACTACCCCTGTCACGTCTTCTTTCATGAAGTAATAAATATATAGATCGCGACGTGTCGGCTGGGAAGTCATTTAATTTTGATTCTGTACAGTATAGGTGCAGTTTGCAAATCTATATTTATTGACAATTGTTCTGATGTGTATTGCTGTGGCAGGTGAAATAAAGCGTGCGCGCAGGTGCGGTGCAACAGCCTAGGGGGCCCCATGAACACGATGTACCAGGATGGAACCTACTTCGAGAACAACCCCGCCTGGCACGAGGCGGACTCGCCCTGGAAGGCCAGGCACATCAAGAACATCCTCCTCGACAACGGCATCGCGCACGACAAAGTGTGCGAGGTCGGCTGCGGCGTGGGGGGCATTCTCCTCAATCTCGAGGAGATGCTGCCCGAGGCGCGGCTGAGCGGTTATGAAATTTCGCCCCAGGCCTTCTCGGTTGCCAACACGCGAGGGACCGAGCGTACGCAGTTCTACTTTGGGGACATCACGAAGGCCGAGGATCCCGATTTCGATGTGCTCATGCTCATCGACGTGATCGAACATGTCGATGACTACATGGCCTTCATGAAGAGCCTGAAGCCGATCGGGCGCTACAAGGTGCTGCACATCCCGCTCGACCTGTCCGTGCAGTCGCTCGTGCGGGTCTCGCCGATCCTCAACCAGCGGCGCGATCTTGGCCACATTCACTACTTCTTCAAGGACCTGGCGCTGCGCGCGCTGGAGGATTGCGGCTACAGGATCCTCGACTGGCGCTACACCGCAAGCCGGCTGGAATTGCCCGACCAGGCCCTGCTCAGCCGCCTGATGAAGCTGCCGCGCCGCCTGCTCTACGCGCTGTCGCCCGATCTCGCGGTGCGCGTGGTGGGGGGCTACTCGCTGCTCGTCCTCGCTGAATGAACCGAAAAGGCCCCCGGCACCGCGCAGGTGCCGGGGGCCTTCCCCTCGTTGGGAGCAGGGCGGCGGCGTGATCCGGGCGGGACGGTCCGGATCACGCCGTTCGTGTAAGGGTCACTCGGCGGGAACCGGGCGGCCCGTCTCGCACAGCGCGCGCACGAGGTTGGTCTGCTGCAGGCGACGCGGGACCCAGCGGCTCTGCAGGCTGGCCGCGATGGTGCGGCCATAGAAGCCCGCGATGCGGTCGTGGTGGGGCAGGCACCAGTCCTCGAAGCGGGTGAGATACCCACGCGCGCGCAGCGCCTTCTTCTCGATCAGGTGCCAGGAACCATAGGCCACGAGGCAGATGATCGGTGTGGCGACGAACAGGTTCACCCACCAGAAGCGCAGGTCGGGCAGAGTGGCCGAGACCGCCTGCTGGATCGGAAAACCGTAGAGGAAGATGCCATAGGAATAGTCCCCGCTCGACACCAGTGAGGAGCGCGGGGGATTGGTGAGGCCAAGATAGACCGTGACATAGGCCAGCGGCAGCGCGGCGAGCGAATTGGCCAGCGGCATGTAGAGCAGGACCAGGCTGACGAGCGCGGCCGTCACGCACAGCGCCGGGCTCCAGGGCAGGCGGTCACGCAGGCGGTAGAGCAATGAGCCGTAGAGGAAGGCGAGCACCAGCACCGGGCCGCGCAGGATCCCCTCGTCCTGCTGGGGATCGAGGACGATCCAGACGCTCGCTGCGATCTGGAGGGCGATACAGCCGAACACGAACAGCGCGGGCACGCGGTACATCTGGAAGATGTAGAACAGTGCGATCGCGATGTAGCACTTGAGCTCGAAGGGCAGGGTCCAGAGCTGTGCGTTCACCTGCGTGGCCGGGTTTGCAAGGAAGACGCCGGGCAGGTCGTACTGGACGATGCCCAGCATGTTGAGCGCGTAGCGCTGAAACACCGGATCGGTGAAGTAGAGGTCGAGCGCATAGGCGGTGAAGAGCGGGCCGATCACCAGCATGGCGATCAGCGATTCGACCGCCAACGCGGGAAAGATGCGCAGCACGCGAAGGCCGAGGAAACTGATCAGCGTGCGCGAGCGCTCCAGGCTTCCCGACACCAGAAACCCGCTGAGCGCGAAGAACATCGGCAGGATCGCGGCCCAGATCGGGCGGCTGGGGCCCAGCGCGAGCGCGGTCTGGGTCTCAGTCCCGTACGAGGTGATCGCGGTGTGCCAGACCACGATCATCGCGGCGAGAGCGATGCGCAGGTAATCGAATCCCGCCGGACGCCCGCGTGTTACGGCCAGTTGTTCACTCAGCATCATGATCTCGTCTCCAGTGCCTGCCGCGGATTCGCTTCTCCCCGGCGCGGGTCCCAAGTGCCCAAAAGCCGTAGCGGCCATTTATTAGGGTGTACTTATTTATTTTCCTGCACCGCGCATGCTGTAAAGAAGTAATGTTTATGACATCTACTCATGAAGTATGTTTATTGTATTTGCAATTATAGAAATATTGAGTAAATTAATTCTGCGATCTTGAGTTGTTGGGAGGGTCCGGTGTCTTGGGATCGTTCTTTTGTATTTCGGCGGAACCCTCGGTGGGCCGCGCAGGTGCGGTGCACGGGGGGGTGATGGAGGTGCTTTCCAAGATCGCCCCTGTGCGTGGGGTGCGGCATCGCCGGTTCGGGCTGGGTGGGCTTGCCGTTCTGCTCACCGCTGCGTTTCTCGTTACAGGAGCAGGGCGCGGCGAAGTGGCCGCGGGCGCTGCGCCGAGGCTGGGAGAGGCACTCGCGATCGAGCGGTTCACGCTCACGTTCGAGGAGAATTTCGACGAGCTCGACGTCTCGGCCTGGGGGCCTGGGACGCGCTGGATCGCGCATACGCCCTGGGCTGGTGACTTCGGTGATGCGGTGTTCCGCGATCCGCAGCCCGATGGCCCCTTCCATGTCGAGGCGGGGATGCTCACCATCGAGATGCGCGAGCGCGACGGGCGCTGGGAATCGGGTCTGCTCTCAGCCGCCGACAGCGCCTCGCGCGGGTTTCTCCAGTCCGGTGGCTATTTCGAGATGCGCGCGCGCCTGCCCGGCGGACCGGGAGTGTGGCCCGCCTTCTGGCTGGGCTCGAACGCGCAAGGGGGCAGGCCCAATCCCGAAATCGACGTGCTGGAATACTACGGCCAGTTTCCCGACGCCTACCTGGCGACCACGCATGTCTGGCAGGACGGAAAGTCGCAGGCGGGCGAAACCTACCGTGTCGACGTTCCGGCCCATTCCCTGGAACAGGAATTCCACACCTTCGGGGTCGCGATAGATCGTGATTTCGTCACCTTCTACCTCGACCGCAAGGTCGTCGCGACCGAGCCGACACGCGCGGAATACCTCCAGCCTATGTTCCCGATGGTGAACCTGGCTGCGGGCGGCGGCTGGCCGATCGAGGGCATGAAGAGCCCCTCGCGCATGCGGGTCGACTATGTCCGCGTGTACCGCGCCAAGGATGAGGCGGGATCATGACGAGGCCCTACCAACAGCTCGATTTTCTCCTCGGTTGGCGAGACGTTGCATGCGCATAGTCCACTATCTCAATCACACGTGTCTGGGGAACGGGCATGTCGCCGTCGCGGTCGACCTGGCCTGCGATCAGGTCCATGCCGGGCACGATGTCTATGTCGTCAGCGGCTATGGCGACCTCGATGCCCTGCTCGTGCGCAACGGGGTGAAGGTCATCCAGTTCGGCGACTCGAAGGGCCCCCTCAAGCTGGGGATCATGGCCTGGCGCTTCTGGCGCGCGGTACGCCGGATCAAGCCCGACGTGGTCAACGCGCACATGGTCTATGCCGCGCTTTCCGCCCGCATCGTGCGCCTGTGGCAGCGCTTCGGGCTGGTCACGACGGTCCACAATTCCTTCGACGAACAAGCCAAGCTCATGCGCGTGGGCGACCGGGTGATCACCGTCAGCGAGGCGGTGGGCGAGGACATGCACGCACGCGGCATTCCCCGCGCCAAGCTGCGCACCGTCACCAATGGCACGGTCGGGGGGGTACGCCGTCCCGTGTTCTTCGGCGCGCCGGTCTCGCTGCAGCATCCCGCGATCGTGACGGTGTGCGGTCTTCATTCGCGCAAGGGGGTCGACTACCTGATCGATGCCTTTGCCATGGTGCGCAAGCGCTATCCCGGCGCGCATCTCTACCTCGTGGGCGGCGGGCCCGAACAGGCCGACTTCGAGGCGCGGGCCGAGGCGTCGGGCAGCGGGCACCATATCCATTTCATGGGCTACCGCGATGATCCGCGCGACGTGCTCGCCAGCGCGGACCTCTTCGTGCTCGCTTCCCTGCGCGATCCCTGCCCGCTCGTCATCTTCGAGGCGCGCGAGATGGGCAATCCCATCATTGCCAGCGCCGTCGACGGGATCCCGGCCGCGCTTGGCCATGGCCAGCGCGGGGTGCTGGTGCCCCCGGCGGACAGCGATGCGCTGGCGCGCGAGATGACACGTCTCCTGGGCGATGAGCGCCTGCGCGAGACGCTCTCGAGTGCCGCGCGCGAGAACATCGCGGAGATTTCGGTGCGGCGCATGTCGCAGGAGACCCTGGCCGTTTACCGCGAAACGCTGCCGCCGGAGCAGCGCGAGGCCGAGGAGCAGGCGCCCACGATGCGCCCGCGGCGCGTCTTGCCCCGGGATGAGGTTGCGGAAACGGGAGGAGGACGAGGATGAAGGGCGTCGATCTGGAAGGCATACGCGTGATCTCGTGCGATGTCTTCGACACCCTGCTTCGGCGCAACGCCACGGCCGAGCCGGGGCGGGTGCGTCACGTCGCCGAGCGGGCCGCAGCCATGCTCCTTCGTGAGCGCGGCCTTCTGGTAAGCAAGGAAGCGCTGTGGCGCGCGCGTCGCAACGTTCAGCACCTCGCCTACCGCGCGCTCGACATGGCCGATCCGACGGGCGAGGTGACCTTCGATGCTCTGGTTCAGGGCATGGCGCTTTCGCTCGGGCTTGGCCCGGCCGAGGCGCAGGTCCTCGCGCGCGCGGAAATCGAGGTCGAGCGCACGCAGCTCGCGCCCAATACCTCGCTGCTGACCTGGCTGACCCGGCGCGCCTGCGAGGGCATTCGGATCATCGCGGTGAGCGACACCTGGCACACCGCAGCGACCATTCGCGGCCTGCTGGACGACCTGGCCGAGGGGCATCCCGTCGCGAAGGTCTATACCAGCGCGGACCTCGGCGCGACCAAGCGGACCGCGGCCATCTTCCCCAAGGTGGCCGACGCCGAGGGCGTGCCCGCCGGTGCCTTCCTGCACATTGGCGATGATGCGCAGGCTGATGAGCGCATGGCCCGCAGCGCCGGGCTTCGCCCCCATCGTATCTTTCCCCCGCGGCTCGTCATTCTCGAACGCCGTCTCGATGCCGCGCGCGCGCGGCTGGCCCGCAAGATGCCGGAACGCTGACCATGAACTTTGCCCTTCCCCTGTTTCCCCGCGGTGACCTCGCAGCCGAACGTTTCGGTTGCGAGGTCCTGGGGCCTATCTTCGCCGAGTTTGCGCAGCGCCTCTGGACGTTCCAGTATTACATGCCGGAAAAGGACGATACGTGCCTGCTGTTCTGTGCGCGCGGTGGGCTGCGTCTGCGGCAGATATACGAGGCGTTCCTGGCCGCGAGCGGTCTGTCCGCGCCCTTGCCCCATGCCGATCTGATGATCTCGCGGCTGGTCGCCGCGCGCACCGGGCTTGCCGCACCGGGGCCCGCGCTGCTCGAAGAGCTGGGCCGTGAATTCGAAGGCCAGACCATGGCCGAGGTTGTCCTGGCGCTTACCCAGGATCCTTCGATCCGGCTCGGGCCGGAATGGCATCACCCGTTCGAGGCGGGCACCTTCGCGGCCTTGCTCGAAGGCGAATCGGGGCGTCTGGTGCGTCAGGTCGTCGCGCGTCTCGATGGTGCGTTCCGTCGCCACCTGGACCAGGTCAGCCAGGGACGCGGGCGTGCGATCCTGTGCGATACCGGTCTTTATGGAAGTACGGTCCGCCTGCTCCAGGAGGGCGTGCCCCAGGTGCAGTGGTTCGCGGCGCAGTTCGCGCGCAGCAACTACAAGCGCTTTGCCACGCCCCACTTCGACGTGACGGTGGGTCTCAGCGTCGAGCAGGATGGCTACTGCCCCTGGAACGCGCGGACCTGTGTGTTGCGCTTCTGGCATCTCATCGAGGCCGTGCTGGAGCCGGATCTGGCCAGCGTGAAGTCCTTTTCCAACGAGCCGGTGCCGCGCTCGAATCTCGAGGAGCCGGGGTGGCGGGAGCGGGTCGGGGAGGACACGCAGGGGCTTTTCACGGGCGTTCTCACCTACCTGAGCGGTCTTTCGCCCGAACAGCTGCCCGGCATTGAAACGGCTGCCGAAGAGGCATGGGGGCGGCTGCGCCAGGCGATCATCTGGCCAGGCCGCCAGGATCTTGCGGTTCTCTCCCTGTCGCCGCGCGCCCGCGATTTCGGTCGGATCGAAGCGGTCCACCAGTTTCCGGAGGGCGGGGCAATTACCTCCAGCCTCTGGCGCGAAGGGGCCGTGGTGCAGCGCTATCGCCGGACCGGACGGTTTGGACTGGCGCTGCTCGAAGCGGCGCATAGCCTGCGTTTCCTCAAGCGCTGGTCCGCAGCCCGCCGCGCCTGAACACGGCCTTCTGTCCACGCTGCCTTGGCGGCTTTACGCGTCCACGCCGCAGGTTGTCCCGCACGCGCGATTCGATTATCTCTCGTGGGGCAGTGTCGTCAGGCCCCATCGCGGTGATGGAATGGCCACGACCTGCTAATGCGCGTTGGGCACATGATTGG
This sequence comes from Novosphingobium profundi, assembly GCF_020524485.1. Lineage (GTDB taxonomy): Bacteria > Pseudomonadota > Alphaproteobacteria > Sphingomonadales > Sphingomonadaceae > Novosphingobium > Novosphingobium profundi_A. The sequence goes on from NZ_JAIVLF010000010.1 coordinate 25,336, forward strand.
CGATCAAGGACGACATGACCAACAAGGCTCTGGCCCGGAACGGCAGGGCAAAGGGCGGCAGGGCGCGCCGCGCGTCGCACCGGGATTGGTGTCTGGAACCGGGACGGCGCGGATCAAGCCGTGGGTGTGGTTCGTTGCCGCACTGGTGAGCCTTGGGCTCTGGGGGGCGATCTTCCAGGCTCTGTGATCGCTCAAGGCCCCCTGACCGCATAACGGGTTCTCAGTAGCACCCCTTGGCGCTCATCATCATCGGGATGGTCTGAAGGCAGATGCCCAGGTCTCCCAGGAAGCTGCGGTCCTCGACATAGCGAACATCGAGCCGGACACGCTCCTCGTAGCTGACATCGTTGCGCCCGCTCACCTGCCACAGCCCGGTCAGTCCCGGCCGCAGGGCGCAGTAGTGGGCAAAGTGCTCGCCATAGCGTACGGCCTCGGCCTCGACGATCGGGCGAGGACCGACCACGGACATGTCTCCCTTCAGAATGTTCCAGAGCTGGGGCAATTCGTCGAGGCTCGAGGAACGCAGGAAACCGCCGACAGGGGTGATGCGCGGATCGTTGCGCAGCTTCTGGTCGCGCACCCATTCCGCGCGTGCCATCGGGTCCTCCGCCAGCAGGCGGGCGAGCTGCACGTCGGCATCGGTGACCATCGAGCGCAGCTTGTAGCAGAGGAACAGGCGGCCATCCTTGCCGATGCGGCGCTGGGCGAAGATTACCGGCCCGGGGCTCGTTAGCTTCACCGCGAGGCATAGCAGCGCGAAGAGCGGGAGGAAGATGATGATCAGGCTCACCGCAAAGAGTATGTCGAACGAGCGTTTCATGGCGCACAGCTTGATCGCGTTCAGATCGCTGGTTTCACCGGCCGTGCCGGGCCCCTGCTCAAGCGTCGCGACATCATTCTCGGGGTGGGGTGCCGGCGCAGGCGTTGCAGACATGACACTGACCTCATCCGGCCCGTTCCATTTCGGCTGTGCACGCATCTTCCCACCCTCCAGCCATCACACGCGAGGCTCAAAACGCCGTTAACTATCCGCTAAGAATATGATCAGCGCTATTTTCGTCAAGTAAAAATATAATCAACATGAATCTATATTTCTTAATATGTCGACAGTTGTTTTGCATATTCAAATATTATTGAATTAAATTTGCAGTGTGTTCGCTCTGGGTCGATCCTTGTATTCAATGCCGGCTTTGCTCTCAAAAGGGTGTGGGGTGGATCTATCCTGTCGCATCCCTGGTTAGGGGGGGCGGAACATGCGCACGGGTATTCCGGGCGAACCCTGCTTGCGTGCCCCAACCCAAGGTGCCTTCCTCCCTCATTGCGAAATCAGGCGCGCAAGGAGGTGATGGGGGCATTTCGGCCTCACGCACAAAGATTCAAAAAACTGAAAAAAAGGGTTTGACCGAATCGGAGGTGTCACTTAGAGGGCCTCTCACCGCAGCGAAGCACGCCGCCAAACACGGCGCTTTGGGGTGGTCGCCACGATAGACGGACAGCTTGTTCCCCGGGTCTTTGAGAAGCGGGGATGGATGGTT
>NZ_JAIVLF010000011.1 GCF_020524485.1 Novosphingobium profundi
CTCGAGTTTACGTACGCCTGACGGCGCCCGAAACCCTTCGACCTTCGCGACGGTCGGCTTCGGAGCGACAATTTTAGGATAGCTGCCGTTCCCGGCTTCCGGCACCGGTGTCGGCTCGCGCTGACAGAGCGGCCATTCTCAGCTTCGGATTAGCTCGTTGAAAGCTGCCATACATTCAGGTGCTAGCCGGTGGTGCGCCGCTTCTCCAGCTGGAACTGCCCTGTTCCTTGGTGTGGTGAGCTCTCAAGTCGCGCCATCGGAGGATCTGCAACTCGGGGAGGTTGCCATAGCTTCTCAGTTGAGCAAGGCCTGCCTCACTTAGCTCAACCCGTTGCCCCTCGGCCCAGCGCGCGTCGTTATGCGCCATTTCCTGTTGCCAACCGTCGCGCCAAAATCGCGTTGCCGCCATGACGTGACCGTCTTGGTTTAGAAAAACGAAAGGATCACCTCGCGAGTGCTGCCAGCCCAGGCTCTTAGCTAAAACGGGGTCGAACATCAGGATTTCGGATCGCTCGCCGACTAGCGACACTCGCAAGTTTCTCACCATCGGTGGGGGGGTATTAGGCTCGACGTCAACTATACCTCCACAAGACCAGAAAACCTTGGGAAGTTGGCCGATCGCTCCATCTAGATCATCAGTGGTGCCGATCCTTACACCCCGGACGACGAGCAGCCCCTCGCTGAACAGTGAGCGCGATTCCAGCGCCGCGAAGCGTGCCCATTCACCAACTACTCGTTCGGAGCTAGTCAAACGTTGGATACCCTCCGCCTGCAGCCAATCCTCGGCGCGTGCACTCCAGCGCTCCTCAGGCAACGTCGGCCAGTCTAAATCCGCGGGCCTTGCCGACACGCTAGTGCGGGGCGGCAAGAGCGGACCGCCGTCGAGTCGATGGAGCAGCAGGTCAAATTCGACCTGCGACAAAGTCCCAGCGCGCCAATGTTCGCCGACTATCACGCGCAGCGCACGGATGCATGCCCCGATATGCGGGCGAACAAAGGGGAGTCGCAAGCCGAGCGCACCGAGCCGGATTCCAAGCTCTTTGGTAGCGTTGGCGCCGTAAGCGCCAACGCCGCCCCATCCAGCGATCAGCTGGGCAGCGCGGTGTCGGATGTTCGCGACCGATACGCCGGAATAGTCCGCCAGCATCTCGATCCAGCTCTCAAATCCTTCTGTCCAGGCGGCGGCATCGTCGATGACCGGTCCCAGCGACTCCGCATCGCGCAGACTTCTGCCCGTGGCGGAATCGAGCGGTGGCAATTGTAGCCCGTAGATGGGCGGCAGTTCGATTTCCGGTACCTGCGCGGCGCCGCCCCATATACCGCTCAATATTTCCGCCAGCACTGCGACGCACCCGTCCTGATGCTCGGCCAGCCTATTCAGCTTGTTCTTAATTGATTGTGTGATGCCATCACAGCTTCGCGCCTCAAACAAGAGGCGGAGGCCGAACAACGCGTTTGGCCCGTCGCCCTCGACCAGCTTTTCGCAGGTCCGCGAGAAGACAGCTATCGCCTCACTCGATTCCACCTGAGCGAGTTCCAGCAGACCGGCAGCCGCTTGCTCGAGTGGATCGGAAACGCCCAACTGCGCAGCGTCGAGGAACAGAAGAACGAGCAGGTCGAGATCGTCTGCCTCCTCCCCATAGCTGCGGGGGATTTCCATGGCTTTTTGATAGTCCCGATATTCAGGGATCTGTTCGTCGAGGCGCGCCCAAAGTGCTGCCCAATCGATTGCCTCGAACAGCAATGGAAAGATGTCGTCGACGCCCCATAACGCGCTGCCCGTGCCGTGGCCGCCTGCGGCAAGGTCACGCAAGAAATCTTCCCGGGCGCGGCTATGCGCGTCGGGACAGCCGAGCAGGTGCCGCGCTCGATGATGGTTGAGTAGGTTGCTGTCTGCCCAGCCGCCCCATCCCTGCCGAGTCTCGGTGCCGCCTAATAACAGCGCTTCGGCATAGCCACGCCTGCCTGCTGCGAGCGCGGTACTGGCAAGAGCGGTCTTCACTGGCCGGTCGCGAACGAGCTCGGGATTTCGGGCGGCGAATGCCTCGGCTTCTTCCCAAGTCTTATTCGCGATGATCCTGCCTATCCGCTTGCCGAGCTTGTAGTTGACGAAATCACCATAATGGACACTCGTCTGCGCTTCGCGCCTGGCGCGCTCCACGGCAACCGCGCGCTCGACATCCTCGAAGGATTTGAGTTGGAAATAGTCAGGGAGCGCATCTTTGTCCTGAGCAGGCTCGGCATTCCAACGGTCAATGGCCAAGTCCACCCTTGGAGAAGTATAGTCGCGATCAGCCAAACCGTCCCGGAAAACCCGGAGGAGCTGCGCTCGCTGCGATGGTTTGGCATCGCGTTCTAGGCTGGTGACGATCATTCGCTCGATGGCGGTGAGCGTTTCCTGAGGCGCTGCGGCAGCGAGATCACGCAGGAACTGTCCGGTACGAGTCAGGCTGTTATAGACTTCCTCATAATAGGGAAGCGCGAGCGCTGACCAAGTGATGGCGAGCGGGATCGCAAGATCCGGGCGTCGTCGCAAAATCCCCCGAGCAACCGCGTCGACCAGCGCATCCCAATGCCAAACGCCCGATTCCTTTGCCCACCTATAGGCATCCCAAGCCGCTGCCGTGCCACTTGCGATCGAATCGACAAGCACCGATTTTGCCATGCGCCAGGCCTGATCATGCGCATCGCTATCGTCGACACCGGCCGTAAGCCGCAGCATCCGAAAGGCACGATCGGCCGAACCGGACGGATCCGCCCGATTGGCGGCTGTGAGCACACCTTCCCATAGCTGATAGAGCCCGTCCTTCTTCGCCGCGAGGTAACAACCTAGCGATTTTTGCCGCATCATGTGCAGCAGCTCGCGTGCTCGCTCATGCAAGCCGATATTGCCGAAGGCGATCGCGAGCTCGGAAAGCAAGTCGATCGCCTCTTGCGGGGAACGGGCATGGCCCAGTCCGGCATGCGGCCTTTCTAGGCGGCCGACCGCGGCGGCAGCATCGCCATCGAATGCGAACATGGTTTCGGCGAATCTGCGATGGATTTGCGGGGTTTGGCGGAAGCTGCAAACAGGCAATTGCAAGCATGCATCGAACTCGGCCGCAAAGCCGGGCGCAGCATCAGGCACTAGTCGGACCAGCTTGCAGATGGCATCGAATAATGGTTTGTCGGCGTACCGGAGGCGATAGCCGAGCAGCACATCATCGTGTCGATTGGTTACTGCGCCTGCCAGAAATGCCAGCGACGCCTTTATTTGTGCCACGATCTGCGAAGACGCAACCGGGCGCTCCGCCCTGACCTCCCCGATCAGCGTGCCTAGCCGCACTGCTTGGGCTTGCACTCCGCGGAACAGAAATTCTTTCGGAAGCGCGGGTTGAGCCGGCGTCTCGCCAAGCTGGCCTGCGATCGCTGTATAACCGAGAATGGCGTCGACTGCGTTCTCGACCTCATCCGACTTGTGCTCGAGACCGGTCATGTCTGGGACTGCGGCCCTTGCGAATAACCGTCGCGCAAGTTCGTGATCGTTGCCAGCAATCGCGATGCGGGCCGCATGCAGATGCCAGCTGTCGTGCAGATTCTGCCCTTCGGACAAGGTCGCATACGCGGCCACGCATTGGAGCGCTTCCTCGGTACGCGATGCAATCATCTTTGCTTCTGCGCTCTCAAGATGAAGGATCGCGAGGTGGGCGCCTCGGACTACTCGATGCTGCGTCGCAATTTCGGTGATTTCCCGGTCGGGATCATGGCGCACGATCGCGCGCGCAAGCATGTAGCGCAACTCGAGGAGGTAGTCGTCCCGCGTCCTGCCGGAGAACGAATCCTTATCACTGCCCTGTTTGCCGATCGGAAGGCGGATGCGCCGTTCGATCTGTTCTTCTTCGAGAAGCACGACTGCGAGGTCGGCCCAGGCCTCCATGGCTTCTCTAGTGTCTTGGCCGTGGCTTTCGTCGAACCATTTCCATGGATTCTCACTGTCGAACAGCAGACGTGCCCTGTCTACTTGGCCGTCGTCGAGCAGGGCATCGATAACAAGCCATTCATCGCCAGCGACATGATTAGAATCGAGCTGAGCAACCGCCATGTCGAGGTCGCCTGCTGCGATCTGCGCCGTGACGATCCGCTCGGCCATGGTCAGTGCGTCTTGGCGTCGCCAGATCTCGTCACGGGCGAGCATAAGGTCAAACAAGGCTGCGGGATTGGGATCGGCACCGAGACAGACTACAGCGTCCCCGATATCGTTGCTCACCTCATAACTGCGTCGACCATCGACAAACTGGCCAACAAAGTACCGGCGGCTGACCAAGGCTGCGGCTTGATCGAGATCGCCAGCGAGAAAGCGGTACCGGAATTCAAGGAAGCGCTGGACGCTTGTCTGCGGCGCTGATCCGGCCAGTTCAGCCAGGCCCCGATAAATGACAGGATCACTGAACGCCGGGTCTGACTTGCCATAGAGCGTGATGCGCTGCTGACGCAGGAAAAGACGGAAGCTGTTGTGAAAAATCCTCCAAGCGCCACCGCCATGGTCGATCAAATGATGGGCAAGTGTGAACGCCTTGTCGACCGCGCTGCTCGACAACCATTGTGCCAGCAACTCTGGCTCGATCCGACCATCGGCGAAACTCAGTACAAAGAGGGTCTTCGAGACATCGGCGCCGGCGCCCTGCGCGTCGCGCCAAGCCTGGCGATAGACTTTCTCAAGGTCGCCATCATATTCAAAACCGCCAGCTAGGAGAGCCTCGCGCTCTTCAGGTCGGGCACTCAGGAGCTTGCCGAGTAGGTAGCGCGTCACCAACGGATGGCCGAGGCTCACCGCGAAAACCTCCGCGGGGTCGACCTGCTCGCGATCCAGGCCCACCGAGATGACCATCTCCGCCACAGCATTGTGACTGAGCGGTGCGATCTCGATCCGTCGGCCGCCATCCGATGCCTGATCACGGACCTCGGGCGGAATATCGGCGAGGTCGATCCGCTGGCTACCTAGCAAGAAGAGGACGCCCTTGGGGACGCTCTGCGGAAGTGGCAACGCGCGCAGGAAACTGGCATCGGGCCGTTCCTCGCGAGGAACATGGTCGAGGCCGTCGACTACGATGACGGTCATTTGCCCATCGGCCGCATATTGCTTGCCTGCTTGCTCGAGCAGCCTTTCGAATGTCTCCCGCTTCTGCTCGAGCGTGTCGTCCTTGGCACGCTGCGACTGATATCCGAAGCCAATGAACTGACTGTTCAGGTCATCAAGAAAATTGGCGTCGACGCCGCGACCTTGTCCCTGTGCCTCGCCAGGTATGAACGCAAGGTAGCGCGCAACATTGCGTTCGGGACTGGGCTGCACGAAGCGCTCGAGCAAGGTAGATTTGCCAGCTCCTGGGGGCCCGATCAGACAGAGATAGCCCGAGGTATGCGCGCCCAGCGCCGCTTCCAATTCTGCCTCACTCTTTTCATTGCTCTGTACATGGGCGCCAAGCGGGAACCGATGCTCGAAACGAAGCTGAAACCGGTCGGTCCAACCGAGTGCATCCAGCAGTTCGCGGCGCGTCCATCGCGTCCTGCCATCATTGCGTCCGACAAGGTCGCCCAATGTATGGGCCAGGTCATTGATCTGCGCACGAGCCGCGGCATCCTGAGTGATGAGAGATTCCGCGTTAGCCGATGCCCCGAGCGCGAATTCGAGACGGCCAAAGAAGCGCTCAAAATCCGGCTCCGTCAGGTCAGACGCCTGTAGCAGCGCTTCGATGAGCGGCTTCCACTCGCTTGATCGCCAGTCGGCCAACGACCGATCTGGATGGCGCGCCTTATCGCGAAAAAAGTCCGCCGAATCCCGCTTGGGGACTCCAAATTTACCGCGATCCGATGTCGTTGGATAATGCGACGATACATAACGCAGTTGAACGAAAAGATCAGGAAATTCGCTTTCGAGCATAGCGAAGGATGCTGCGCAGTCCGCGATGACCCTATCTGAGCCGAGCAATAGGCCCGTGACGCCCACCGGTTTAGGCTTGCCCGATGATTTGTACTGATGCCCAATGACCTTGCCCGCGATACCAATGACGAGGTCGTCGAACATGCCAGCATGATCATCTGCTAACGCTACAAATGTCAGCGTACCGTCCAATATTGCGCGATAGGCAAGGTGGGCGGAGGCGCGGTCTTGATATCTAAGCCCTAGCCTTGCTGCCCGTTCGCCGGCTCCGGATGTAAGTGCCATGGTTATGTTCGCCGATGAACGGATGAAGGTAAAGGTGGTCGACGACCTTACCTAGTGGTTAGGCTAAAGGCGCGACAGTCAGTGACAATGTCAACCGGAATGCACCCGTCAAAATGCCATCTACCCTCAAGTTTATCAGCACGAAGTCCCTCACGATCTAGTTCCCGCCGGATGCCATAGAGACTGGGGCGGCTGACGAACGGATATCCCGACGCAAAGCCATTCTCAGAACCATTAACCAGATAGCCCTCCGCAAGGAACAAAACAAGATCGTTGCAAATGCCCAGTGGCACGACTAGCCCATTCAGAATGATCAGATGAGGGAACATGACATGGTTGATGTTCACATTCGTATCTATTTTCGAGAGTCAGACGGCACGCTGGAGGATAGCCAACAGGAATTCGACATAGAGAGCTTCGCCGGAGTCATTCCAGCGATCGGTGATATGATCGTGGACCCAGGCGTGCTTCAAGGGCTCAATCGGCACGACCCAAAGAACCGTAGAGTTTGGGACGTGGTAGGACGCGTTTTCAACCCCCGCGACATGGTGGGCTATGTCGCGCTCGTCGTTGAGGAGCGAGCGCCAAACCTTGGCGAATACGGCGTCGTCGCGGGCTAATTCCCAGTATCATGGCCTCGACAGAACCCCGCGCGGAGCAGGACATCTTCGACCATCTCGCGGAGCTATGCGCCGCACCCGGCTTTGCGCACGCGCTTGCCTGGATGTCGCTGCGGGACAATTATGTGACCTTCGATGGCGCCATGGGGAGCGAGGCGCTGGCTGCCTCTTATGCGCCTGGTCGAACGGTTCGGACCGAATTCTCGACCTTACTCGGCCTGCTGATCCGCCAGCCCATTGACCTGAGTGAACCGACGCCGGCAGAAATCCAGGCATTGTTCGATCGAACCGGTACATTGCTGAATGAGTTGCATGAGCGGCTGGGCCGACCGATGTGGGATTCAATCATCGAGACGGCGAAAGCAATGCAGGAGGAAGGAGCGGAGCGTCCTTCTTCCCCATTCACTCGCGCCGATGTGCTAAGGGAACCCATCTTCTACGGCGGCGAATCCGCCTATAGCTTCCAGTATCGAGATATGGCGCTCGAACGGTACGCCGCAGACGAAGGATGGCTGACCGCGAACAAGGGTTTCTGCATCGCAGACGCGCAGGCAGTTGCCGAAGCAATCTCGGAGATTCAGACCGGCAAAATCGTCAGCGTATTATCGCGCCTCAAGGCCAAATCGCCTTCTCTTCCGTCCTTGCTGCCAGCCTTCACAACCACAATCGATGAGATCGTAGGGCATTGCGGTCTGTCGGCAAAGACAGTGCGAGCCGCGCTGGCGGCCATTAGTGTCGCGGCACCCGCTAATCAGGATTTCACTTCGCTCGGCGCATTCAACGTGGCCAACGCGTGCCCGATCGTGGCGCTCCCGGATGGGAGCTACCTCTCGCTTCAGACATACGGGATCGTTGAGTCCCTTTATGACTCTCCCTTTTATTGGATGGTCAGGGACAAATCCTATCGCCCCAAAGCCTCCGCGCACCGAGGGGCTTTCACTGAGCAGTTCGTAGCGAAGCGGTTGCGGTCAGTGTTCGGCGAGCAGAATGTTCATACCAACGTCAACATCGAAGCTGCGAATGGTCGGGTTTCCGAGATGGACGTGCTGGTCCTGTTTGGCGACCGAGCCCTGATCGTCCAGTGCAAGTCGAAGAAGATGACGCTGGAGTCGCGTAAGGGAAACGACCAGACGCTGCGCGACGATTTCCAGAAGGCCGTCCAAGACGCCTATGATCAAGGTTTGCTCTGCGCTCGCTCGCTCAGCCGGCCAGAACTGAACTTCATGAAGGAGGACGGAGCCAAGCTCGAAATTCCCGAACTGAGCAATGTCTATATCCTTTGCGCGGTCTCTGATCACTATCCGGTGCTAACGGTCCAAGCGCGGCATTTCCTCCAATATGAGGATGATGCGGTTATCCACGCCCCCTTGGTCGCCGACGTCTTTCTAATCGACGTGCTTGCTGAGATGCTCGCCAGCCCTTTGCGGTTTCTCAGCTATATCGACCGGCGGGTTGGCTATGCCGAACGCATACAAGGGACGAACGAACTCGCCATTCTGGGTTACCATTTGAGTCAGAACCTCTGGTTCGACGATGAGAATAGCGTCGCGATGGTGGCGGATCATTTTTCGCTCGACCTCGACACAGCGATGACGGTCCGGCGGGAGGGCATTCCAGGTACAGCGACGCCAAAAGGCATCCTAACCAGATTCACGGGTACACATGTAGCCCGGGTCATTGAGAAGATCGAACACGAGGCTGATCCTGACCTGATCGATCTCGGCTTCCTCCTGCTCAACATCAACGGCGATACCGTCAAACAACTCGACCAAGGGATGAAGGATGTTGCTCGGCGTACCCGTCTTGACGGACGGCCCCACGACTTCACGTTAGGGTTCGATACAGGTGATGCCGGGCTCACAATCCATTGCAGTCGGGCTTTACCGAGCGATTCGCTCGAGGCGCTCGCCAGCCATTGCCGACGCCGCAAATATGTTCACCGCGCCGACAATTGGTTCGGACTTCTCGTGCGTGAGACCGACGGATTACCCAGGGCCAGCCTCGCTGTGCGTTTCCCGTGGAAGCGGGATGCCCGCATGGATAATCTGACGCAGGGGATGGTGGTCAACGGCAACCGCAATATCTCTCAACCGAAGCCTGGCGGTCGCGCGCCAAATAGATCGAAGATTGGTCGCAACGATCCATGCCCTTGCGGCAGTGGGAAGAAGTTCAAGAAATGTTGCATAGTATGAGTTTGTTCAGGTCTCCGACTAATTCTGCGAAACTGCTAGAGGTCTGTTGAATACGAACCTCCATCAGAACTTACGAACGCAGGGGCGTATGGAACGATACTGCCTATGCATAGGCGCCTGGTGAGATATCAATCTCGACGAGCGAGCAACTGCTTTCAGGAATAGCCGGGCTACGCTTGTACGGCTCGAATGAGGCGCGAAGCTGACGCGCCGGCTGGAACGTCTGCTATCCCAATCTGCGCTCCTGAAGGCAGCCGTTCCGGGT
>NZ_JAIVLF010000012.1 GCF_020524485.1 Novosphingobium profundi
TCACTTAGAGGGCCTCTCACCGCAGCGAAGCACGCCGCCAAACACGGCGCTTTGGGGTGGTCGCCACGATAGACGGACAGCTTGTTCCCCGGGTCTTTGAGAAGCGGGGATGGATGGTTGTCCGGTTGTTTCCGTCTCCGGATGGGCGTGGTTGGATCTTTGACATTGTTGGTTTTTAGATGAAGGGACATGTGGGCGACGGCGCCTGCACCTTGGGAGCTTCGGGCTCTATGGTGCAGTTTAAATCAAGCCGATGCCTTATATGTCCTTCGTTTCCATACGTTTGACAAGTGCAGGTATCGGCTCCCGAAGGTTTCGATGTTTGCGGCTGGCAAGGCTTAGGCTTTGTGCCGTGAATATTGTTTCACAAACTTGAGAGTTTGATCCTGGCTCAGAACGAACGCTGGCGGCATGCCTAACACATGCAAGTCGAACGAACCCTTCGGGGTTAGTGGCGCACGGGTGCGTAACACGTGGGAATCTGCCTCTTGGTTCGGAATAACAGTGAGAAATTACTGCTAATACCGGATGATGACTTCGGTCCAAAGATTTATCGCCAAGAGATGAGCCCGCGCAGGATTAGGTAGTTGGTGGGGTAAAGGCCTACCAAGCCGACGATCCTTAGCTGGTCTGAGAGGATGATCAGCCACACTGGGACTGAGACACGGCCCAGACTCCTACGGGAGGCAGCAGTGGGGAATATTGGACAATGGGCGAAAGCCTGATCCAGCAATGCCGCGTGAGTGATGAAGGCCTTAGGGTTGTAAAGCTCTTTTACCAGGGATGATAATGACAGTACCTGGAGAATAAGCTCCGGCTAACTCCGTGCCAGCAGCCGCGGTAATACGGAGGGAGCTAGCGTTGTTCGGAATTACTGGGCGTAAAGCGCGCGTAGGCGGTTACTCAAGTCAGAGGTGAAAGCCCGGAGCTCAACTCCGGAACTGCCTTTGAAACTAGGTGACTAGAATCTTGGAGAGGTCAGTGGAATTCCGAGTGTAGAGGTGAAATTCGTAGATATTCGGAAGAACACCAGTGGCGAAGGCGACTGACTGGACAAGTATTGACGCTGAGGTGCGAAAGTGTGGGGAGCAAACAGGATTAGATACCCTGGTAGTCCACACCGTAAACGATGATAACTAGCTGTCCGGGTTCTTGGAATTTGGGTGGCGCAGCTAACGCATTAAGTTATCCGCCTGGGGAGTACGGTCGCAAGATTAAAACTCAAAGGAATTGACGGGGGCCTGCACAAGCGGTGGAGCATGTGGTTTAATTCGAAGCAACGCGCAGAACCTTACCAGCGTTTGACATCCTCATCGCGATTTCCAGAGATGGATTTCTTCAGTTCGGCTGGATGAGTGACAGGTGCTGCATGGCTGTCGTCAGCTCGTGTCGTGAGATGTTGGGTTAAGTCCCGCAACGAGCGCAACCCTCATCCTTAGTTGCCAGCATTTAGTTGGGCACTCTAAGGAAACTGCCGGTGATAAGCCGGAGGAAGGTGGGGATGACGTCAAGTCCTCATGGCCCTTACACGCTGGGCTACACACGTGCTACAATGGCGGTGACAGTGGGCAGCAAGTGCGCGAGCACAAGCTAATCTCCAAAAGCCGTCTCAGTTCGGATTGTTCTCTGCAACTCGAGAGCATGAAGGCGGAATCGCTAGTAATCGCGGATCAGCATGCCGCGGTGAATACGTTCCCAGGCCTTGTACACACCGCCCGTCACACCATGGGAGTTGGTTTCACCCGAAGGTAGTGTGCTAACCGCAAGGAGGCAGCTAACCACGGTGGGATCAGCGACTGGGGTGAAGTCGTAACAAGGTAGCCGTAGGGGAACCTGCGGCTGGATCACCTCCTTTCTAAGGATTTGGAAGAAAGCGCTCTTGCTAGACGAGAGAAGAGCTTCTCCCATTCCAAAGAACATGCCGTCGTCCTCATGTCCCTTCATCACTGGAGATAGCGATCGAGAGATCGTTATACGCCTGAGCTGGCTCACGCCGCCCGCGGCCCATTGTGGCCTGCTTGGCGCGGCAAGTTGGGCCTGTAGCTCAGTTGGTTAGAGCGCACCCCTGATAAGGGTGAGGTCAGTGGTTCGAATCCACTCAGGCCCACCACTTGCCAGTCTACCAAGACACGGGGCCTTAGCTCAGCTGGGAGAGCGGTTGCTTTGCAAGCATCAGGTCATCGGTTCGATCCCGATAGGCTCCACCATCTTGCGTCATGCAAGGTGGTGAGCGTGTTTGGGTAGACGCTCTTTGAAACTCCAGGGATGAAGCGAAACAGTTCCGACCTTCGGGTCGGTTACGCGGGATTTGCCCGCAGATCTTTGACATTGTGAATGGGTTTTTTAATCGATGCCGTGGCGCATGGATTATCCAGACGTTGGGTAATCAACCATGCGTTACAACAGATTTTATTATCTGGCTGAGATAATCGTCCATACCTAGCACGACGCAGTCTCTATGCAGGGCTGTCGTTGATGGTGTGGATTCTCAAGCGTGAGGTAAGAGCATCTGGTGGATGCCTTGGCATGTACAGGCGATGAAGGACGTGGCACGCTGCGATAAGCGTCGGGGAGTTGTGAGCAAACTTTGATCCGGCGATTTCCGAATGGGGAAACCCACCTTCACCATTTCTCTCGATCTTTGGTTCGCCAAAGTTTGAGTGAGGTGGATAAGGTATCACCGAGCTGAATATATAGGCTTGGTGAAGCGAACCTGGTGAACTGAAACATCTAAGTAACCAGAGGAAAAGACATCAACCGAGATTCCGTTAGTAGTGGCGAGCGAACGCGGACCAGGCCAGTGCCTGGAACTAAACTAGCAGAACACTTTGGAAAGAGTGGCCATAGCGGGTGACAGCCCCGTATGCAAAAGTGAGGTTCCAGGACTTGAGTAGGGCGGGACACGTGAAATCCTGTCTGAACATGGGGGGACCACCCTCCAAGCCTAAATACTCGTACATGACCGATAGCGAACCAGTACCGTGAGGGAAAGGTGAAAAGCACCCCGATGAGGGGAGTGAAACAGTACCTGAAACCGGATGCTTACAAGCAGTTGGAGCCCCATAGGGGGTGACAGCGTACCTCTTGCATAATGGGTCAGTGACTTAATGTACCATGCAAGCTTAAGCCGTTAGGTGTAGGCGCAGCGAAAGCGAGTCTGAACAGGGCGACTGAGTATGGTGTATTAGACCCGAAACCCGGCGATCTAGGCATGACCAGGTTGAAGGTGCGGTAACACGCACTGGAGGACCGAACCGTTGAATGTTGAAAAATTCTCGGATGAGTTGTGTTTAGGGGTGAAAGGCCAATCAAGCCGGGAAATAGCTGGTTCTCCGCGAAATCTATTGAGGTAGAGCGTCGAATGTATGCCGTTGGGGGTAGAGCACTGGATGGATGCGGGGGTCGCGAGATCTACCAATTCTAACCAAACTCCGAATACCAACGAGTCTTGTTCGGCAGACAGACGGCGGGTGCTAAGGTCCGTCGTCAAAAGGGAAACAGCCCTAACCTACAGCTAAGGTCCCCAAGTCATCACTAAGTGGGAAAGCATGTGGGAATCCCAAAACAACCAGGAGGTTGGCTTAGAAGCAGCCATCCTTTAAAGAAAGCGTAACAGCTCACTGGTCTAAATAAGGGTTCCTGCGGCGAAAATGTAACGGGGCTAAAGTGATGCACCGAAGCTTAGGGTTCAGACACTAGTCTGAGCGGTAGCGGAGCGTTCCGTAAGCGAGTGAAGCTCGAGGGTAACCGAGGGTGGACGTATCGGAAGTGCGAATGCTGACATGAGTAGCGACAAAGAGGGTGAGATGCCCTCTCGCCGAAAGACCAAGGGTTCCTGCTTAAAGCTAATCTGAGCAGGGTAAGCCGGCCCCTAAGACGAGCCCGAAGGGGGTAGTCGATGGGAACCACGTTAATATTCGTGGGCCTGGTGGTGTGTGACGGATTGCGTGTGTTGTACGTTCTTATCGGATTGAACGTGCTTCGAAGCAGTCCCAGGAAATAGCCCCACCGTATAGACCGTACCCGAAACCGACACAGGTGGTCAGGTAGAGTATACCAAGGCGCTTGAGAGAAGTATCCTGAAGGAACTCGGCAAATTGCCTCCGTACCTTCGGAAGAAGGAGGCCCCGGCTATGCGCAAGCACTGTCGGGGGGCACAGGCCAGGGGGTAGCGACTGTTTAGCAAAAACACAGGGCTCTGCTAAGTCGGCTTCAAGACGACGTATAGGGTCTGACGCCTGCCCGGTGCCGGAAGGTTAAGAGGAGGAGTGCAAGCTCCGAATTGAAGCCCCGGTAAACGGCGGCCGTAACTATAACGGTCCTAAGGTAGCGAAATTCCTTGTCGGGTAAGTTCCGACCTGCACGAATGGCGTAACGACTTCCCCACTGTCTCCAGGATATGCTCAGCGAAATTGAATTCTCCGTGAAGATGCGGAGTACCCGCGGTTAGACGGAAAGACCCCGTGCACCTTTACTGCAGCTTCAGAGTGGCATTGGAAAATTATTGTGTAGCATAGGTGGGAGGCTTTGAAACATCGGCGCCAGCTGGTGTGGAGCCATAGGTGAAATACCACCCTGTGATTTTTTAATGTCTAACTGCGTACCGTTAGCCGGTACCGGGACCCTCTGTGGCGGGTAGTTTGACTGGGGCGGTCGCCTCCTAAAGAGTAACGGAGGCGCGCGATGGTAGGCTCAGGCCGGTTGGAAACCGGCTGCAAGAGTGCAATGGCATAAGCCTGCCTGACTGCGAGATTGACGAATCGAGCAGAGACGAAAGTCGGTCATAGTGATCCGGTGGTCCCTCGTGGAAGGGCCATCGCTCAACGGATAAAAGGTACGCCGGGGATAACAGGCTGATGATTCCCAAGAGCTCATATCGACGGAATCGTTTGGCACCTCGATGTCGGCTCATCACATCCTGGGGCTGGAGCAGGTCCCAAGGGTTTGGCTGTTCGCCAATTAAAGTGGTACGTGAGCTGGGTTCAGAACGTCGCGAGACAGTTTGGTCCCTATCTGCCGTGGGCGTCGATACTTGAGAGGAGTTGTCCCTAGTACGAGAGGACCGGGATGAACATACCTCTGGTGTACCTGTCGTGGCGCCAGCCGCGCAGCAGGGTAGCTATGTATGGAAGGGATAACCGCTGAAAGCATCTAAGCGGGAAGCCTCCCTCGAGATTAGGTATCATCGAGTCGTGATAGACCATCACGTTGATAGGCCAGGTGTGGAAGCGCGGTAACGCGTGAAGCTAACTGGTCCTAATAACTCTGTTCATGCTTGTAGAATCCCACCATCAATGACAGTCCTGCCAAGGGCTCTCGGCGATGATCGGACGATCAATCAGCCAGACACACATAAATCTGCACGGACTTCATCGATTAAAAATCTTGCGCTCGCTCCATTGCTTGGTGGCCATAGCGGCAGTGACCCACCCGATCCCATCTCGAACTCGGACGTGAAACCTGCCAGCGCCGATGGTACTTACGCTCAAGCGTTGGAAGAGTAGGACGTCGCCAGGCATTGAAGCCAGCGCAAGATCATAAAACCCATCACAATGACAAAAGGCCCCAAAGGCCTCTTAAAAAGGGCCCTCCAAAAAGGGCCCTTTTTGCGTCTCTACAAGACGCTCAACATCGGTGACGCGGGGTGGAGCAGCCCGGTAGCTCGTCAGGCTCATAACCTGAAGGTCGTAGGTTCAAATCCTACCCCCGCAACCAACACCAA
>NZ_JAIVLF010000013.1 GCF_020524485.1 Novosphingobium profundi
ACGAACCAGCGGTCGTCGTGGATCGCGATGACGCCCGGCTCATAGAAGCGGTAGACCATGTTGATGCCGTTGCCGCCGCGGTGCAGACCTGCACCGCCGCTGTCGGCGACCGTCTCGTACTTGACGATCTCGAGCGGGAAGTAGCGCTCGAGGAACTCGTTGGGCACGTTGGTGAAGCCGGGGAACAGCGAGTGGCCGTCGGGGCCGTCGCCCATGGGCCGGCCCGGGATTCCGCCAAAGCCGATCTGGAAGAGCTGGAACCACTTGCCCGCCTTGTCGTGGCCTGCATAGAACAGGTGCGGCGAGGACGAGAAGCCCGCGGCGTTGAGGAACTCGGGCGTCTTCTGACCCAGCAGGCCGCCCATGATGTCGAACAGACGTCCGAGCACGTGGGTGCGGCCCGAGAGCGCGGCCGGGAACTTGGGCTTGAGCAGCGAGCCTTCCGGGATCCGGATGTCGATCAGCGGGTAGTAGCCGTCGTTGAACAGGATCTGCGGATCGAAGACCATGATCATGTAGATGCCGAAGAACATGCGCATCATGTTCTCGTTGAGCAGCATGTTGATCGAGGCTTGGCTCTGCGGATCGGTGCCGTCGAAGTCGAGAACGACGCGGCCGTTCTCCTTCCACATCGTGCACTTGATCTTGTAGGGGCCAAAGCCCATGCCATCGTCGCAGATGTAGTCCTCGAACGAGACGGGGGTCTCGCCGATCGAGCTCTCGATGAGCTGCTGCATGGCGCGGTAGTTGCGATCCAGGAGCAGGTTGGTCGCCGAGACGAAGATGTCATCGCCGAAGCGCTCGGCCATCTCGACCACGCGGTTGGCGGCAACGCGGCACGAGGCGATCAGTGCGTTCAAGTCCGCCTTGCACCAGTCGGGCATGCGCGACTGGTGCATGACCAGCTTGATGAGGTCCTCGTTGTACTCGCCCTTCTTCCAGATCTTGACGGGCGGGATGCGCACGCCTTCCTGGAAGATCTCGGTGGCGTGGATCGGCATGGAGCCGGGCACCATGCCGCCGATGTCGCTCTGGTGGCCGAACATCGAGGTGTAGGCGATGAGGCGGCCGTCCTTGAAGACGGGCAGGAGAACGAGCCAGTCGTTGCAGTGGCTGATCGCGCCGCCGACCGAGTAGGGGTCGGACAGGAAGATCATGTCGCCGTCTTCCACGGTGCCGTCGAAGCCTTCGAGGAAGGGGCCGATGTAGGAGCCGAACTGGCCCACGATCATGCGCCCCTTGTGGTCGGCGATGAGCGGGAAGGCGTCACCCTGTTCGCGGATGCCGGGCGACATGGCGGTGCGCACGAGGGTGGCGTCCATCTCGATGCGGGCGTTGCGAAGGGCGTTCTCGATGACTTCGAGGGTGACCGGATCGATCTCGATCTTCTCGAAGGGGGTTTCGTTGGCCTGAATGATCTGTGCGGGCATTAGAGAGTTCCTTCGCTCACTTCAGGTTGATGAGGATGTTGCCGTAGGCATCGACGGTGCCGGTGCAGTCGGCTTCGATGAGCGTGGTGGAGTCCATCTCGGTGACGATGGCCGGCCCCTGGATCACGTCGTTCGCCTTGAGCTTGGAACGGTCGTAGATCGCGGCGGGGACCATCTTGCCATCGGCCCACAGCTGGTGGTCGCGCACCTTGGCCTCGATGGGATCGCCGTTGCCTTCGGGAAGGCGCTGGGCTTCGAGGTCGAGGACGGGGCCAAGCGCGACGGCGCGCAGGTTCACCAGCTCGTGCTCGCTATCCATCTTGAAGGTGAAGAGACGCTCGTGCTCATCGTCGAAGCGTTCGATGATCGCGGCAAGGCCGCCCGACTTGAACGTCTCGGGATCGATCGAAAGCGGCACTTCGAAGGCCTGGCCCTCGTAGCGCACGTCGAGTTCGAACTCGACGGTGACATCGCTTGCATCGATGCCTTCGCTGGTGAGTTCCTTCGTGGTCTGCGCGGCCATCTCTTCGAGCTGGGCGAGAACGTCGGCTTCCTCGGTGTTGGTGAACGACTTGGAGTACGAACGCGCGGTCTCGGTGCGCATGCGGGTGGTCGCATCGCCCAGCGCGCACAGGACGCCCGGGGACACCGGCGAGACGGCGGGCCAGGAGCCCATCAGCTTGGCAACGGCGTTGACGTGGAGCGGACCCGCCCCGCCAAAGCCCATGACCGCGAAGTGGCGCGGGTCATAGCCCTGCTGGACCGAGATCATGCGCAGCGCGCCGAACATGTTCTCGTTGACGATGTCGATGATGCCGCGCGCGGCTTCCATGACATCGATGCCGAGCTTGTCGGCAACGGTCTGGACAGCGGCCTTGGCGCCTTCACGGTCGAGCTTGAAGGTGCCGCCCAGAAGGTTCTCGGGGAGGTAGCCCAGCACGACGTTGGCGTCGGTCACGGTCGGCAGCGTGCCGCCCTTGTTGTAGGCAACCGGACCCGGGACGGCGCCAGCCGATTCCGGGCCGACGCGCAGCGCGCCGGTGAGCTCGGGGACATAGGCGATCGAGCCGCCGCCCGCGCCCACGGTCTTCACGTCGAGCGCCGAAGCACGCACCGAAAGGTGGCCCACTTCGGTGGTGCGCACGCGGCGTGCCTCGAGGTTCTCGATGAGCGCGACGTCGGTCGAGGTGCCGCCGACGTCCAGCGTCAGGATGTTCTTGATCCCTGCGTTCTTGCCGACCCACAGCGCGCCGGTGACGCCGCCTGCCGGGCCCGACATGAGGAGCGCAACGGGGTGCTCTTCGGACTTCTCGGAGGACATGAGACCGCCGTCCGAGCGCAGCAGCGAGAGCGAACCGGCCATGCCGCCCGAACGCAGGTTCGAGCGCAGGTTGCGCACGTAGTTGCCCACGACCGGGCGCACCGCGGCGTTGGCAACGGTGGTCAGCGTACGCTCGTATTCCTGCATCTCGGGCAGGACTTCGTGGGAGAGCGAGACCGGAAGCTCGGGGCAGATCTCGGCGGCGAGTTCGCCGATGCGGGTCTCGTGCGCGCCATTGAGGTAGCCGTTCATGAGCGAAACGGTGAGCGCCTGGACGCCCGAATCCTTGAGCTTGGTGAGGACCTCGCGGATCTGCGCTTCGTCGATCTCGCGCACTTCCTCGCCCTGCGCGTTCATGCGCCCGGCGACCTCGAAGGTGTCTTCAAGGGCGGCCAGTGGCACCGGCTTGGGCCACACGATCCAGCCCGCCAGACCGCCCGGCACGAACGAGCGCGCGATCTGCATGACCTGGCGGTAGCCTTCGGACGTGATGAGCCCCACGCGCGCGCCCTTGCCCTCGAGCACGGCGTTGGTGGCAACGGTCGTGCCGTGCAGGAAGAACTCGATATCCGCCGGCGTAATCCCCGCCTTCTCGCAGATCGCGCCAAGACCGTTCAGAATACCTTCCGAACTGTCATGCGGCGTCGACGGCGTCTTGTGACGGAAAAACGAGCCGTCTTCCTGGTTGAACA
>NZ_JAIVLF010000014.1 GCF_020524485.1 Novosphingobium profundi
GCCTGAAGCCCGTTCTGGACGCCCTGGGGCCGTTGAATCGGGATATGCAGGCCAAGGCCGCCGCGATCATCAAGGCCGTGGGCGAAAAGCTGCTGACGGAACAGCGGGAAGTCCAGCGCCAGAAACAGGCCCAGCGCCAGCAGGAACGCGGGCGCGCACATTTCCCCGAAAAGTGCCACCTGCGGCGTTGTGACAATTTACCGAACAACTCCGCGGCCGGGAAGCCGATCTCGGCTTGAACGAATTGTTAGGTGGCGGTACTTGGGTCGATATCAAAGTGCATCACTTCTTCCCGTATGCCCAACTTTGTATAGAGAGCCACTGCGGGATCGTCACCGTAATCTGCTTGCACGTAGATCACATAAGCACCAAGCGCGTTGGCCTCATGCTTGAGGAGATTGATGAGCGCGGTGGCAATGCCCTGCCTCCGGTGCTCTCCGGAGACTGCGAGATCATAGATATAGATCTCACTACGCGGCTGCTCAAACTTGGGCAGAACGTAAGCCGCGAGAGCGCCAACAACCGCTTCTTGGTCGAAGGCAGCAAGCGCGATGAATGTCTTACTACGGAGCAAGTTCCCGAGGTAATCGGAGTCCGGCTGATGTTGGGAGTAGGTGGCTACGTCTCCGAACTCACGACCGAAAAGATCAAGAGCAGCCCGCATGGATTTGACTTGGTCAGGGCCGAGCCTACATGTGCGAATGATGCCCATACTTGAGCCACCTAACTTTGTTTTAGGGCGACTGCCCTGCTGCGTAACATCGTTGCTGCTGCGTAACATCGTTGCTGCTCCATAACATCAAACATCGACCCACGGCGTAACGCGCTTGCTGCTTGGATGCCCGAGGCATAGACTGTACAAAAAAACAGTCATAACAAGCCATGAAAACCGCCACTGCGCCGTTACCACCGCTGCGTTCGGTCAAGGTTCTGGACCAGTTGCGTGAGCGCATACGCTACTTGCATTACAGTTTACGAACCGAACAGGCTTATGTCAACTGGGTTCGTGCCTTCATCCGTTTCCACGGTGTGCGTCCATGGGCAAATATTATACGCAAGGCGACAAGGTGCTGATGCCGCTGGCGATTCAGGTTCATCATGCCGTTTGTCATTATTTGTACAGTTCATCCATACCATGCGTGATGCCCGCTGCGGTTACGAACTCCAGCAGAACCATATGATCGCGTTTCTCGTTCGGATCTTTAGACAGAACGCTTTGCGTGCTCAGATAGTGATTGTCTGGCAGCAGAACAGGACCATCACCGATTGGAGTGTTTTGCTGGTAGTGATCAGCCAGCTGCACGCTGCCATCCTCCACGTTGTGGCGAATTTTAAAATTCGCTTTAATGCCATTTTTTTGTTTATCGGCGGTGATGTAAACATTGTGGCTGTTAAAATTGTATTCCAGCTTATGGCCCAGGATATTGCCGTCTTCTTTAAAGTCAATGCCTTTCAGCTCAATGCGGTTTACCAGGGTATCGCCTTCAAATTTCACTTCCGCACGCGTTTTGTACGTGCCGTCATCCTTAAAGGAAATCGTGCGTTCCTGCACATAGCCTTCCGGCATGGCGGACTTGAAGAAGTCATGCTGCTTCATATGGTCCGGATAACGAGCAAAGCACTGAACACCATAAG
Organism: Novosphingobium profundi; assembly: GCF_020524485.1. Lineage (GTDB taxonomy): Bacteria > Pseudomonadota > Alphaproteobacteria > Sphingomonadales > Sphingomonadaceae > Novosphingobium > Novosphingobium profundi_A. The sequence goes on from NZ_JAIVLF010000014.1 coordinate 1,636, forward strand.
TCAGCGTCGTTACCAGAGTCGGCCAAGGTACCGGCAGTTTACCAGTAGTACAGATGAACTTCAGCGTCAGTTTACCATTAGTTGCGTCACCTTCACCCTCGCCACGCACGGAAAACTTATGACCGTTGACATCACCATCCAGTTCCACCAGAATAGGGACGACACCAGTGAACAGCTATATCGGAATAGCACACTTCTGAACACCAGTCACTCGTCTGAATCGCGTTTTC
>NZ_JAIVLF010000015.1 GCF_020524485.1 Novosphingobium profundi
TCTGCGACTCTCAATAGCTCCATCCGCAAGGGACTTCACCGTCGAGAGCGTACCTTCTCCCGAAGTTACGGTGCCATTTTGCCTAGTTCCTTCACCCGAGTTCTCTCAAGCGCCTTGGTATTCTCTACCCGACCACCTGTGTCGGTTTGGGGTACGGTTCCTGGTTACCTGAAGCTTAGAAGCTTTTCTTGGAAGCATGGCATCAACCACTTCGTCATCTAAAAGACGACTCGTCATCAGCTCTCGGCCTTGAAACCCCGGATTTACCTAAGATTTCAGCCTACCACCTTAAACTTGGACAACCAACGCCAAGCTGGCCTAGCCTTCTCCGTCCCTCCATCGCAGTAACCAGAAGTACAGGAATATTAACCTGTTTCCCATCGACTACGCTTTTCAGCCTCGCCTTAGGAACCGACTAACCCTGCGTCGATTAACGTTGCGCAGGAACCCTTGGTCTTTCGGCGTGGGTGTTTTTCACACCCATTGTCGTTACTCATGTCAGCATTCGCACTTCTGATACCTCCAGCAAGCTTCTCAACTCACCTTCACAGGCTTACAGAACGCTCCTCTACCGCGTCACTTACGTGACACCCGCAGCTTCGGTGTGTGGTTTGAGCCCCGTTAC